>NZ_CP015136.1:3055000-5455000 GCF_001618865.1 Luteitalea pratensis | reverse complement strand
CGATGCGCCGCCTCTGGCGACAGGCCTCGCGCACGCCACGCGTCGACGGCGGCGTCGAAGTGGAACTGCAGTTCCTCACGCCGTTCGTCGGTCAGGCCGTCGCGTCTCCACATCGCACGCAGCCGCCAGAGCCACTCGCGCATCGGCTACTCCAGCACCCGCGCCATGATGCCGGCCATCCGGAACCACTGGCTGCGTTCCTGCTCGAGGGCACGCCGGCCACGGGCGGTGAGCTCGTAGAAACGAGCGCGCCGGTTGGCGTCGGTCTGCCCCCAGCGCGCCGACACCAGGCCTCGCGCCTCGAGGCGTGTCAGGCCCGGATACAGCGTCCCCATGTTCAGTTGCAGGGCGCCGCCCGACACCTGTTCGAGTCGCGCCGCCACGGCATAGCCATGCTGCGGCCCGAGGGACGCGAGCGTCTGCAGGATCATCAGGTCGAGGGTGCCCTGCAGGACCTCCGTGCGTTCGCCATTCGGCATGCCAATGGAGCATCACTCAGTTTCATTGGCCTGTCAAATGGAGCGCGTTGCTGGCCGAGGCGGAGCGTGTCTAGGGACGCGGACCGGTCGGCGGCGGCAGCGGTCGTGGCGTGAGCAGCGAGACGGCCACGAGCACGAGGAAACCGAGCGGAATGGTGACGATTCCGGGCTGGCTGAATGGCACTGGCGCCGCTTCGGGTGGCCACCCGTAGACGTCCTTGAACGCCTGCGCGCTGCAGAGAATCCACGCGAGCGAACTGGCCATGCCGACGAGGATGGCGGCGACGATGCCCTCCTTGGTCGTGCGCTTCCAGAACAGCAGCATGACCAGTGACGGCAGGTTCGCCGAGGCCGCCACGTTGAACGCCCAGCCCACGAGGAACGACACGTTCAGCTTCTCGAACACGATGCCGAGCAGCATCGCCACGATCCCGACGCCGACGGCGACCAACTTGCCGGCGCGCACCTTGGCATCGTCGGTCAAGGACATGCCCCACACGTGCGTCAGCAGGTCGTGGACGACCGCGCCGCTCGCGGCGAGGATCAGGCCGCTCACCGTGCCGAGCACGGTCGTGAAGGCGATGGCGGAGATGACCGCGAACAGCGGCTCGCTGAAGCTGCGGGCGAGCAGCGGCGCCGCCATGTTCGTGTTGGTCACGTCGAGCGCCCCGCTGGTCATGGCGCCGAGCCCGAGGTAGAGCGTGAGGACGTAGAAGAGCCCGATCGCGCCGATGCCGGTCACCGTGCTCTTGCGCACCGCCATGACGTCCTTGACCGTGTAATAGCGGATCAGGATGTGCGGCAACGACGCCGTGCCTGCAAACAGGGCGAGCATCAACGACAGGAAGTCGAGCTTGTCGAACAGCGTCGTGCCACGGACGCCCTTGAAGGTCGGGCTCGCGCCCGGCTGCAGGAGGTCGCCGCCTGCCTGCTCGCGTGGGGTGTAGACCGTGGCGACGCCGCCAGCCCCGAGCACGCGGCGCTCGGACGTCCACGTCTCGATCGTGGCCTGGTTGAAGGTGCGCAGGAAAGCCAGGGGACCGAGGGGACCGGTGGCGGTCGCGCCACCGGGAAGGGCCGTCACGGCGCCCACCGGCGCCAGGTCGTGTTGGCCCGTGGCCAGGCCTTGCGGCAATCCGTCCACGAGGGTCGTGCCCTTGCCGGTGGTGACGACCTGCGTGAGGCGCACGCGCCCGTCGGCCAGGCGTCGATACGTGCGGACGGTTCCACCCGGTACCTGGACCTGCAACCAGGCGTCGGACGGCCAGTCCGGATCCATGATGACCCGTCCCTGCTGCTGCACGACATCGGCAGGGACGGGCGTGACCGGCAGGCCCGCAGGTACCTCGAAGCCGCGCCGCAGGATCATCGCGGTGAGCACGATGCAGAAACCCACCAGCAGCGCGCCCTTGATGAACTGCACCCACGTGGTCGAGACCATGCCAGCCGTCACGACGATGATGGTCACGACGATGCCGACGATGAGCACGCCGGCGGCATGCGAGAAGCCGAGCAGCGGCTTGATCAGCACGCCGGCGCCGACCATCTGGGGAATCAGGTAGAAGAGGCTCACGACGAGGGTGCTGATCGCGGCTGCGAGCTTGATCCCGCGCGAATGGAATCGCGCATCGAGCGCATCGGCAAACGTGAACTTGCCCATCTGCTTGAGTGGTTCGGCGACCACGAAGAGGGCGACGATCCAGCCGGCCAGGTACCCGATGGAGTAGAGGAACCCGTCGTAGCCGTAGAAGGCGATCATGCCGCAGATGCCGAGGAACGACGCGGCTGACAGGTAATCACCGGCAAACGCGATGCCGTTCACGAACCAGGGGATCTGGCCGTGCGCCGCGTAGTAGCCGCTCGACGACCTGGCGCTGCGCCCGAGCCACCAGCTGAGGACGAGCACGAAGAGCACGAAGCTGACGAACACGCCGACGGCAAGCGGCGAGGTGACGTAGACCATGAGCGATTCAGCGGGCCAGGCGCAGGTAGAGCGCGGCGAGAATGAAGGCGAGCGCGATCAGCGTCAGGCCGTAGAGCAGCGACAGCGGCAGGCCGGCCACCGGCGTCGCCGCCATCACGCCCGGCGCGAACGCTGCCAGTGTCATGAAGCCGACGTACACCAGCAGGTACAGGGTGAACAGCCAGAGGGCGACGCGAGGAATGCGCATGCGATGCGCCGCTACTCTGTCTCAAACCGGGGGCGTGCGTCCACCCGGCCCAGGGTGGGGTGCTGTGCCTCGCAGGCGTCGACCTTCAGATCGACGCTCGATGGAGCCAGCTCCGGAGCAAGATCACTGACCGCTCCTGTGCTCCTGAGTTCCTGTGTTCCTGTTCCTATCCGCGTCGTTCCGGCCGCCAGGCGAGGCCGTAGTTGACGATCCGCTGCAGCAACTGGTCGTAGGCGAGGCCAGCGGCTTCGGCCGACTCGGCGAAGTCCTCGCCATACGCGATCTGCGGATTCGCGTTGGCTTCGAGCACGTAGACACGGCCGTCATCGGTCAGGCGCAGGTCGATGCGTGCATAGCCGCTCAGATCGAGCGTGCGGTAGACCCGCTTGCAGAGCCGCTGGATCCGCTCCGCGACGCTTTCCTCGAGCCCTTGCGCCGGGCCGCTCATGATCTCGTGCTTCTCCTGGTACGGGCCGCTCCACTTCACCCGCTCGGTGGCGATACGCCAGTTCTCGCGCGGCAGGTTGCCGAGGTTGAGCTCCCAGACGGGGAAGACCTTGAGCACGAGGTTGCCGACGATGCCGACGTACAGTTCGCGCCCCGGGATGTAGCGTTCGACGATCGCATCGGTGCCGACGCTGCGGTGGATGAAGTGCACCCGCTCGCGCAGTTTCTCGTCGGTCTCGACGACGGACGCCTGCGAGATGCCGATCGAGGCCTCCTGCGTCAGCGATTTCACGATCAGCGGGAAGGTGAGCCGCTTGGGCCGCTGCACCGGGCGACCGACCCGGAACACCGTGAAATCCGGCACCGGGATCCGGTGGTAGGAGAGCAGTTGCTTGGACAGGGCCTTGTCGCGCGACAGCATCAGGCCACGCGGGTTGCAGCCGGTGTAGGGCACCTTCAGCAGTTCGAGGTAGCTGACGATGTTCTGGTCGAACACGCCGACCTCGGTGAAGTTCTCCATCAGGTTGAAGACGATGTGCGGCGCGAACTCCCTGGTCGCGTTGCGCATCACCGCCAGGTCGTCGGCGACGCCGACGACCCGCACTTCATGTCCCATCACCTGGAGCGTGTTCTTGACGTCGAACTCGGTCTTCCACGGTACGGAGATGTCGTACTTGCTGTCGTCCTCGGGAGGCACGAGGTAATCGTGCATGAGGCACAGCACACGCAATCGACGCATGCGCGCAGTCTACTTCAGAGTGGCGCCACAAATCACATCCCGTACGTACACGGCAGCTCGGGCCGGCGAGCCGATGCAGGACGGAGGTACCGCGCCGTAAACGCGGGCCTGTATCTGTCTTGCATTACGTGAGCGATGACTGACATGCGTCAGGCGTGCGCTCATGCTTACGTGTGCCAATCGTCGCGGATCGCGGCGAGAGCCTGCAGCGAGGCGTCGCGATTGGAGCTGCGATCGTCGGCGTGCAGCGACCATGGCCATGCGGCCGCGTAGCCGGCGTCGCGGGCGAGCGCGGCGATCGCGTCCGGGGCTCGGGCGCTGCCACTGGTGGGAAACTCGCCGAGCACGAGTGGGGCCTCGCTCCACGGGACCCGGGCACGTGGTGACAGCGGCGCGCGACGTTCGAGATGGTCGTACCAGTGCACCTGCAGCACGTCGAGCGACAGGTCGCGACAGAGCGGCAGGCCGCGCGCGCTGGCGAGGCCCACGGTAAGGGGGTGGGTGGCGTGCCAGCGCACGTGCAGCGCGAGTTCCGCGAGGTACTGTCGCAGGCGCCGCGGCGAGAACCGGCGTGAGGGCGGTCGCCACGGCGCGATCATCCAGTCGGGTTCGTTCCACAGGTCCCACATGGCGATGGCCGGGTGGCGACCGAAGGCGGCGATCAGCGTGTCGACCGCGCACCACAGGGCATGCCGTGCCACGGCATCGCGCAGCACCGGCGCCCGGCCGCCGAGCGACACGCCGTTGACGACTCTGGGAGCGTCGGCCCAGGTGAAGTCGAACAGCACCGGCACCATCCGGAGGCCATGGGCGCCCAGCAGATCGAGCGCCGTTCCCATGTCGTCCAGCACGACGGGTTGCAGGCGCTCCGGCGACCCACTGGCATCGAAGGTGATGCCGGCTCGCCCATCGGTCAGGACGAACCAGCGGATGACCTCCGCTCCTGCGGCCGCGGCCGTGTCGAGCGCGCGCTCGAGGTCGTCACACGCACGCGTGGACAGGCCGCCGGCGGGGGACCAGGCATTGGCGCCGAAATCCCCGCCATAGCGGCGCCAGGGCAGGTTGACGCCGCGGGGCAGCATCCGGACAGGCTAGCGGAACTTCGCGCTCCTAACCTTCGTCATACCGAACGCGCCGCAAGTAAGCGCTTGCACCGAATCTTCGCCGCGGGCCGGAATACGTGGTGCGAAACGCCAGCTTGTACCTGCAGAGTACGAGCTCCTCGCAAGACGCGTCGACATCCGTCGAATAAACTAGCAATCTTGGTGGCGTCATGACTGTAGCAAGTGTGCACTTGCTTTCATTGTGATAATCAGGTACAACCGTCCTTGCCGCTTCTGCCGGCGCCCTCAACCATGGACGTGCGCGAACAACTACTCGAAGCTGCGGTGAAGGTCTTTGCCATCGCCGGATTCCGCGGGGCCACCACCCGGCGGATCGCCCAGGAGGCCGGCGTCAACGAGGTCACCCTCTTCCGGCAGTTCGGTTCCAAGGAGGGCTTGATCCTCGAGGCCGTGCTCCGCTCGGTGGCCCGCCTGCGGGATGAGTCGATGCTGCCGCAGGTCCCCGTCGACCCCGCCGCCGAGCTGCTCGACTGGACCACCCGCCACTTCGAGTTCGTGCTCCGGAACAACCGTCTCATCAAGGCGGCGATGGCCGACGCCCAGTCGCACCCGGACATGGCCTGCATCGGCGACCGCATCGGCACCTCCATCGAATTGACACTGCGCGCCTACCTCGAACGGCTGCGAGACGCCGGACGCTGCGCGCCCGATGTCGATGTCGCGGTGGCCTCCAGCGTCCTCAGCGGGGTCGTCTTTGCCGATGCCATGGGGCGCGAGGTTCACCCGCAGTGCTACCCCTACCCGGCCGAAGAGGCACCGCAGCGATACGTGGCGTTCTTCCTTCGCGCCATCGGCGTGCGTGCTCCCGGCGCACCGGACGCCGTCTCTGCTTCCCAGGCCGTGAGCCATCATGCATAAGTCGTTGCTTCCCCTTTCGCTGCGCTGGGGCGCGTGCGCCGGTGTGCTGGCGCTGTTGCCGGTCGCAGCCGCCGCGCAGGCGCCACCACCGGCGCCACCACAGGCACCGCCGGTGCCCGGCCCCGTCGCGGCGCGACGACTCACGCTCGACGATGCCTTGCAGGTGGCCGAGGGCGGCAGCGAACAGGTCGCTGCGGCCGAGGCAGGTGTCCGCCGCGCGTCCGGCCAGATCGACCTGGCCCGCAGCGGCTTGTTCCCGCAGCTCGGGTCCGCGGTCGGTTACCAGCGGACGTTGCAGACGCAGTTCGATGGCATCTTCGATACCGACTCGACGGCTCCGCCGTGCGCGGACCTCACCGTGAAGCCGGACGCGCCGCTCGAGGAGCGCGTCGCCGAGATCGAGCGCTTCCTGCAGTGCCCGCCCGGCAACCCGTTCGGAGGCGGCGGGGATACCGACCTGCCGTTCGGGCAGCTCAACACCTGGACGGCCAACCTGCAGTTCGTGCAGCGCGTCTACGACGGCGGCAGCCTGCGGGCGCAGGAGCGCCAGGCCCGCGCCGGCCGTGATGCGGCAACCTTCGGCGTCACGACCACGCGCGCCCAGCTGGACCTCGACGTCGCGGTTGCGTACTACGACGCGGCGCTCAGCGATCGCCTCCTGACGATCACCGAGTCGACTCTCACGCAGGCGTCCGAGACACTGCGGCAGATCGAGCTGCAGTTCCAGGTTGGCCAGATTGCCGAGTTCGAGGTGCTGCGCGCCCGCGTGTCGCGGGACAACCAGCGCGCCGGCGTCATCCGCACGCGGATCCAGCGCGACCTGTCGTACCTGCGTCTCAAGCAACTGCTGGACATCCCGGCCGAAGACCCGATCGAGCTCGCCGCCAACCTGACCGAGCCCAACGGAGTCCTCGCACAGCGCTGGGCGGCCATCCTCGCCGAGGCGGAAGCGGGACTGAAACTCATGGAGCGCACGGCCGTGAAGCAGACCGAGGCCGGCGTGCAGGCCAACGAGGCGGCGGTGGACGTCACGCGAGCCGACTTCAAGCCGCACGTGAACCTGGGCTCGTCGTTCACCGCGTACGCGTACGACCCGCTGCCGGCGTTCAATCGCCGCGACTGGACCGTCGGCGCCACCGTGTCGCTGCCGATCCTCGATGGCGGACGCCGCAAGGCCAACCGCGCGATCGCCCAGGCCTCGCTCGACGAGAGCCGCGAGCAGCTGCAGGAAGTGCGCGAGCTCGCCGAGTTCGATCAGCGCAGCGCGCATGCCACATGGCAAGCCGCCCGAGCTGCCTGGGAGGCGACATCGGGCACTGTCGAAGAGGCACAGCGCGCGTACCAGATCGCCGACGTGCGTTACCGCGAGGGCCTCTCGACACAACTCGAACTGAACGACGCGCGCCTCGCGCTCGAGCGTGCGGAAGCCACACGCGCGCAGGCGGCTCGCGACCTGCAAGTCACGCGCTCGCGCCTGGCGCTCCTGCCGGACCTGCCCATTGGCGCGGGCAGCGGCGGCGCGGCAACGGCTACCGCGGTGGCCACGGGGAACGCGCAACCAAATACCGGCGCTGCGACGCAGGCCGGCACCACAGCAGCCGCCGGCGCGGCCGGCGGCGCGACGCAGACGGGAGCACGGCAGTGAGCAACGCGATGACACGGAAGGCGCGGCACGGCCGCATGGGATGGCTGGCGGTCGGACTCGTTGCCTCGCTTGCCGCCGCGTGCGCGGGCAATGGCTCGGCCAAGGAAAAGGACGCCACCACCGCGGCCCCGCCCGTGCTGGATGTCGGCAAGGAGAACACCGTCACCGTCGCGGTCGACGACATCATCACCGGTCCGGTCGTGTCGGGGACGTTGGCGCCCAAGACGCAGGCGACCGTCCGGGCAGAAGTCGGCGGCGCGGTGCTGACGGTGACCGCGGAGCAGGGCCAGGCCGTGCGTCGCGGGCAACTGCTGGCCCGCATCGAAGCGCGCACGGCAGGCGAAGCCGTGAGCTCGGCCGAATCGTCGGTGCGCTCGCAGGAGCAGGCCCTGGATCTCGCCCGGCGTGAACTGGCCCGTGCCGAGAAGCTCGTGAGTGCCGGTGCGGTCGCGGAGCGCGCCGTTGAGGCGGCGCGCAACGACGTGGTTCGCCTCGAGTCAGAGGTGGCGAGCGCCCGGAGTCGCCTCAGCAATGCCCGCAAGTCGCTTGGCGATGCCACCGTCCATGCCCCGATCTCGGGCATCGTCGCCGCCCGGCCGGTCAATGCCGGCGACGTGGTCGCCCCTGGCACCGAGCTCTACACGATCGTGGACCCGTCGAGCATCCAGCTGGAGGCCTCCGTGCCGTCCGAATCGCTGTCGCTGGTGCGGGTTGGGGCCGAGGTAATCTTCGAGGTGCGGGGGTATCCCGACCAGACGTTCAGCGGCAAGGTCGAGCGCATCAGCCCGACCGCGGATCCGACCACCCGTCAGGTCCTCATCTGGGTGACCGTCGACAACCGGAGCGGGCGGCTCGTGGCGGGCCTCTTTGCCGACGGCCGCGTCACGCAGGAGGCGCGCAAGGGCCTGATCCTGCCGAGCAGCGTGGTCAGCGACATCGCAACGCAGCCTTCGGTGCTGCGTATTAAGGACGGCAAGGTCGAACGGGTGTCGGTGCGCACCGGCCTGGTCGACGCCCAGAACGAACGTGTCGAGGTCGTCGACGGCCTGGCCGAGGGGGACGTGCTCCTCACCGGCGTGGCGCAGGGCGTGACCCCGGGCACGCAGGTCAAGGTCATCGATCGAGCGCAGGCGGCCAAGGCCGGGGCAGCGAGCAGCAGCACGCAGCCCGCCCCGAAGTCGTAGCGATATCAGAGGTGCGGCGCCTGCTGGCCATCCGCGCGGGCACAGGCTGCCAGGTGTAAATCCCGGTGTGCCGGCGTCCGGTTCCCGGTTCCCGGTTCCCGGCGTCCGGTTCCCGGTCGAACGTAAGGAGAAGTTGACGTGTTCATCTCCGATTTCGCCATCAAGCGCCCCATCGTGACCGTCGTCGCGATGCTGGCGCTCGTGGTCTTCGGGACCTTCGCGCTGTACCAGCTCGAGGTAGACGAATTTCCCGAGATCGCGCCGCCCGTGGTGTCGATCGCACTGCCGTTCCCCGGCGCGTCACCCGACCAGGTCGAGCGCGACCTGATCGACCCCATCGAAGAGGGCATCTCCAGCATCAGCGGGCTCAAGAAGATGGACTCGCAGTCGCTGGACAGCTTCGGCGTGATCATCGCCGAGTTCGAGTTCGGCAAGGAGCCGGCCGAGGCGGTGCAGGAGATTCGCGACAAGATCTCCGAGATCCGCAACGAGCTGCCGCTGGAGATCGAGGAGCCGATCCTCAAGCGTTTCGATCCCAATGACTTCCCGATCGTGACGCTGGCGCTGACGTCCAACAACCTGACCGGCGCGCAGTTGACGCAGATCGCCGATCCCGGGGTCACCAACGAACTGCGCGGCATCCGCGACGTCGCCGAAGTGCTCGTCGTCGGCGCGATCGAGCGCGAGATCACCGTCGAGATCAACCCGACGGCGATGCAGACTGCCGGCGTCAGCGTCGGCCAGGTGGTTGGCGCGCTGCAGTCGCAGAACCTCGCGGTGCCGGTCGGTCGCCTCCAGGGCGGCATCAACGAGCGCACCATTCGCCTACGCGGCCGCTTGCAGGCGCCCAACGAGTTCGGCCAGATCGTCGTCAGCCAGGCTGCTGGCGGGATCGTGCGGCTGGCCGACGTGGCGCGTGTCTACGACGGCGCCGAGGAGCCCCGCACCGGTGCCGCCTACAACAGCAGCAACGCCGTCGGCATCGAGATCAAGAAGACCACCAACTCCTCGACGACGACCGTCAGTGCAGGGGTCATCGAGAAGATTCGCGAGGTCCAGAAGACCTTGCCGCCCGGCGTCGAACTCAAGCTGATTCGCGACGCAGGCTCACGTGTCGAGGCATCGGTCGAGAGCGTCCAGTCGGCGCTCATCGAGGGTGCCGTGCTCACGGTCTTCACCGTGTTCCTGTTCCTCAACTCGTGGCGCTCGACCGTCATTACCGGCCTGGCGCTGCCCGTCTCGGTGCTCGCCTCGTTCATCGCCGTGCTGATGTTCGGGTTCAAGCTCGAGACGATGTCGCTGCTCGGCCTGTCGTTGGCCATCGGCATCCTGATCGACGACGCGATCGTGGTACGCGAGAACATCGTCCGGCACGTCGAGATGGGCAAGGACCACTACACGGCGGCTCGCGAGGGCACAGCGGAAATCGGGCTGGCTGTCGCGGCGACAACGTTCTCGATCGTTGTCGTGTTCGTTCCGATCGGCTATATGGGCGGGCTGGCGCAGCAGTGGTTCGCGCCGTTCGCGCTGACTATCGCCTCCTCGGTCCTGGTCTCGCTCTTCGTGTCGTTCTCGCTCGACCCGATGCTCTCGGCCTACTGGCCCGACCCGCACATTCCGATCGAGCAGCGCAGCTTCATCTCCCGCGGCCTGGACCACTTCAATCGCTGGTTCGATCGGCAGGCCGACCGGTACAAGGCGGTGATCAGCTGGGCGCTCCGTCACCGGTTCGCGATGGTGCTGCTGACCGTCGGCTCGTTCGTCGGGGCGATCGCCCTGCCGGCCATGGGGTTCATCGGCGGCGGCTTCATGCCGATCATGGACAACTCGGAGTTCAGCGTCGTCGTCACGACGCCGCCGGGGTCCAACATCGCGTACACGAAGCTCAAGACGCAGGAAGTCTCGACGATCGCGCGGGCCTTGCCCGAGATCGCCTACACCTACACCAGCATTGGTGGCCAGACCGAATCGGTCGACGAAGGCACGGTCTACGTGCGGCTGAAGCCGCGTGCCGAGCGCACGCGCCGTCAGGAGGAGGTGGCGGCGGACCTGCGCGCCAGGCTGTTGAACCTCGGCGGCGTCGAGGCCTGGATCAACACCAACTTCTTCGGCAACATCAAGCAGATCCAGCTGCAGTTGACCGGACCCAGCAAGTCCGACGACCTGTCGGTCCTGGCCGAGAAGATCCGCGACGAGGTACGCAAGGTGCCCGGGGCGGTGGACGTCGGCTTGTCGACCAAGGGCCGCAAGCCCGAGATCGACGTGGTGATGGACCGTGGCCTCGCCGGGTCGCTCGGCGTCACCGTCGGCCAGGTGGCGCAGGCGCTGCGCCCGGCGTTTGCCGGGATCGACACCGGCGACTGGATCGATCCGCAGGGCGAGACGCGCGACGTGTACGTGCGCCTGGCGCCCGAGGCTCGCACCCGCGCCAAGGACCTGTCGCAGTTGCCGATTTCGGTGCAGGGGCCGCACGGGCCGGTGCTGATTCCGCTCGGCCAGGTGGCGCGTCTCGAGAACAGTATCGGTCCGGCGCGCATCGACCATCTGAATCGCGATCGCGTCATCAAGATCGAAGCCAATACCGAGGTGCGCTCCCTCAACGAGGTGCTTGCCGACATCATGCCGCGCGTGGCGGCAAACGTATCGTTGCCGGCGGGGTACCAGTTGTCTACGGGCGGTGAGTCGGCGGACCAGGCCGAGGTGTTCGGCGGCATCTTCGCGGCGCTCGGGTTGGCGGTGCTGTTGATGTACTTCGTGCTAGTGCTGCAGTTCGGCTCGTTCCTCGACCCGCTGGCGATCATGATCTCGCTGCCGCTCTCGTTGATCGGCGTGATGCTCGCGCTGCTGGTCACCAACACCACGATCAACCTGATGAGCATGATCGGCGTGATCCTCCTCATGGGCATCGTGGCCAAGAACGCGATCCTGCTGGTGGACTTCGCGAAGTGGTCGATGGAGCAGGGGATGGAACGCCGCGAGGCGCTGGTCGAGGCGGGCCGGGTGCGGTTGCGGCCGATCCTGATGACCAGTTTCGCGCTGGTCGCGGGGATGATGCCTGTGGCGATTGGCCACGGCGAGGGCGCGGATTTCCGCGCGCCGCTCGGGCGCGCCGTCATCGGCGGGGTGATCACGTCGACGCTGCTGACGCTGCTCGTGATTCCGACCCTCTACGACATCATGGCCGGCATGCGTGACTTTGCTTTCCGCCTCTTCCGCCGTCCGAGCACCTCGCGCAGTCACGGTCACGTCAGCGAACCCATCGACCTGCCGGAACCCGCCGCCACGAGAGCCAGTACCGGAATCTGAACAAGTGACAAGGGAGAACGAAGAAGTCACAAGGTACTTCCTTGATCCTCGTCTCTTTGGTTTGCCCTTGTGACTTGTTCGTTGTCCCTGTTCCCTTGTTCACGTGCCCGTGGAGCCGAATCCGCCCCGCGAGCCCTGGCCGTCGTCGTGGGCGAGCGGCACAAAGGCGACCCTCGGCACTTTCAGGACGAATGCCTGCGCGATGCGGTCGCCCCTGGTGATGGAGACGGGCGCGTCGGTGTAGTTCAGCACCAGGACCCGCGCCTCGTCCGCTGGCCCGCGATAGTCGCTGTCGAGCACCCCCAGTCCGTTGGCAACAATCAAGCCCCGCCTGGGCAGGCTGCTGCGCGCGACGATGGCGAGGAAATGGCCGTCCGGGACTGCGAACACGAGTCCGGTAGGGACGAGTGCGAGCTGCCCTGGGGCGACGACGAGGTCGGCCGCGGCGGCGAGGTCGAAGGCGGCCGCCCCGGGTGTCTGGTAGCGGGGAATGTCGCGGTCGCCGAGGCACCGCACGCCGACCGTTATGGAATCATTCGTTGAATCCACGCTTGTGTATCTCCACATGTGATGCTATCGTGTTTCACGACATCCGGAGCGGCTCGCAAGGTGCGGGCCCGGCAACCTGGGGCGGACATCCCAAGGTGCCAGCCCGGTCGGCCACCAGGCCGATCGTGGCGATGCGGTTCGAGACGAACAATCAAAGTGTCCGTGCGGTCACCCCGCAGCCTCCGGGTGTCTTCACTTGGTTACTCAGGAGAAGACACCGTGATTCACACAGCTTCCCCCACAGAGTCCCCCTCGGTCCCTGCGCTGCGCCGTCCGTCGCTGCAGGTGGCCCTGTCGCCGCACGATCGGCGCTTCCAGCGTCTGGGCGAAAATCACCACCTCTGGCGCAATGGCCGTTTCTGGTGGATTGCCTACACGGTTATCATTGATGGTTGGCGTCAGGAGCGGATTCGTCATTCGCTCAAGACCGACGACCTGACCGAGGCGCGCGGCCGCCGGGACGAGATCCTGGCCACCGTCAGTTCCGAAGGCGTACTTCGCCGCGTGAGCTGACGCGCCCGTCACGTGAACGGCTGGCACGACGAAGCTCCGGCCTCAACGCACGAGCATTACCCGAAGGATTAGTCCCGCATGTCCTGTTTCGTTCTCACGTCGGAGTCCGTGTCGGAGGGCCACCCGGACAAGGTGGCTGATTTCATCTCCGATTCCGCGCTCGACGCCTGCCTCTCGCAAGACCCGACCTCCAAGGTCGCGGTGGAAACCCTCGTGAAGGAGGACCTCGTGGTCCTCGCCGGCGAGGTGACGACCGGCGCGAAGGACGTCGACTACGAGCAGATTGCCCGGCAGGCGATCCGCGAGATCGGCTACGACTGGGCCGACGAGGTCTTCAACGCCGACGGCGTGCAGGTGATTCTCAAGATCACCGCGCAGTCCAAGGAGATCAACTCGAGCGTCGTCGATAGGGCCGCCGAAGAGCAGGGCGCGGGTGACCAGGGCCTGATGTTCGGCTATGCCAGCAACGAGAGCCCCGAACTGATGCCGCTGCCGATCCTGCTGGCCCACCGCCTGACGCGGGGCCTTGCCGAAGATCGCAAGAAGGGCGGGGCCTACCGCTGGATTCGTCCCGACAGCAAGAGCCAGGTCTCGGTCCGTTACGAGAACGGCACGCCGGTCGCCATCGAGCGCGTCGTCGTCTCGACGCAGCACGTGGCCGAGGCGAAGCAGGACGACATCAAGGCCTACGTCATCGAGGAACTCGCACCGCGCGTCCTCGGCGACTGGACGCCCGCGAAGGACCTCTTCCTCGTGAACCCCTCCGGTAGCTTCTCGCACGGCGGGCCGTCGGCCGACGCCGGCGTCACCGGCCGCAAGATCATCGTCGACTCGTATGGCGGTGCTGCGCGCCACGGTGGCGGCGCATTCTCGGGCAAGGATCCGTCCAAGGTCGACCGCAGCGCCGCGTACTTCGGCCGCTACGTCGCCCGCGAAGTGGTGAAGGCCCGCCTGGCCGCGCGTTGCGAGGTGCAGTTCTCGTACGCCATCGGCGTGGCGGAACCGACCTCGCTGCTCGTCGAGACGTTCGGCACCGGCGACAACAAGGCCGCCGAGGTTTTCGTCCGCAAGACCTTCGACATGCGCCCCGCAGGGATCATCAAGACGCTGAACCTGCTGCGTCCCATCTACCGGCAGACCACGAACTACGGACACTTCGGTCGTCCCGGGCTGCCCTGGGAAGCGTAGTCGCCTTTCGCTCTCGTGAACGACGAAGGCCGCTCGACATTCGAGCGGCCTTTTGTCGTTCTGCTCAGGCCGACTACGCGCGCAATGCCGCAATGCCGCAATGCTGAAATGTCGAACCCAATCAGGACCTGGTCACGACGCCTCACACGACCGTGATTTCGACATTCCCAGCATTCCGGCATTCCAGCATTGGCGCTGCCGGTCCGCGACAATGGCCGCGAAGTCGCTAATCGCGGACCGGCATTGCCTTGAACGTGTTCTCGATGTTCTCGAGCAGGTCGAGGGTCGACTGCACGGAGACTCGCAGGTACTCCTCGCCTTTCTCGGGCGTGCTGTCGCGCGCCTCGCCCCACGTCCCCGACCTGGTCGCCCAGTACACCGAGCCGGGTGACGTGAAGAAGTACGCCGTGTGGACGGCACCGATGTTGGCGACGGTGTACTCGGGGAAGTTCGGGAACTCCACGTTCAACTTCTCGGGATCCACCAGGTCCGGGTTGATGGCCATGATTGCCGAGACCTCCGCGGTATGTGCGTGCAGGCCCTTCTTCAGGCTCGCCCACTGCGCGGCGGTCTCGGGCGGCATCCCGTCCCAGTAGTTCACCGGAAAAGCCTTGACGTCCTTGCCGATCTTCTCGGCGGCCATCGCGCAGGCGTAGGCGATCGCATACGTGTTGTCGTAGTGCCCGTTCAGGAAGACGATGCGCTTCATGCCCATCGTGGCAAAGCTCACGCAGAGGTCTTCGATGACCGCCATGAAGGTCGGAATGCGCAGGTGCACGACACCGGTGAAACCGACGTGCGGATAGGACAGCGTGTACGGCAGCGGCGGCGCGACCACCGCGCCTACCAGCGGCGCGACGCGCCGCGCCACCTCGTTGGGGATGATCACGTCGGTGGCCAGTGGCGAGTGCGGCCCGTGCTGCTCGGTGGCGCCGACAGGGATGATCACCGTGTGGTGCGCCTCGAGGAACTGCTCGAGCTCGGTGTTGGTCATCTCGCCCAGAAAAACGGTCGGTGGCTTCATGGCCGCAAATTCTATCCGCCGTGGTCCATCGGCCGTCGCCGAATCCCCATCGCGGGTTCCATCCCCCGACTCCCGACTCCCGACTCCCGACTCCCGTAGAATCATGCAGTGAGTGCGATCGTGTTCGACCTGGATGGCACGCTTGTCGATTCGTTCGACGACATCAGCGCCGCTTTCCGTCGCAGTTTCCATGTCGCCGGCTGCGAGCCACCCGAGGCGGGCGTGGTCCGGCAGATGATCGGCAAGCCGCTGCGCGACATGTATGCGCCCTGGGTCCCTGCCGAGACGATCGACGCGCTGATCGCCGAGTACCGTCGCGACTACGCCGAGCGCTGCGCCGAACGCACGCGCCCGTACCCCGGCATCGTCGACCTGCTCGACGCGCTGCGCCTGCGCGGCCATGCCCTGGCGGTCGCCACCACGAAGACGACATGGATGGCGTGCACCGTCCTCGGGCGTCTCGGCCTCGAGGGTCGCCTCGACCACGTCCAGGGCACGGACGGCTTTCCACACAAGCCCGCGCCCGACGTCATCACCCATGCGCTGGCAGGCGTCGGCCGCCCTGGCGCCTGGATGATCGGCGACGCCGTCACCGACATCGCGGCGGGCCGTGCTGCCGGCCTGCGCACCTGCGCGGTGACCTGGGGCGTGCACTCGGAGACGCAACTGCGTGACGCCGAGCCCGACGCCGTCGTCACGACGGTGGATTCACTGCACGCCCTCCTGCTGGATTGAACGGGCAACGCACTCCGGAGTATGCCGCTGACAGAACCCGCGACGAAACGCCGGGCTGGCCGCCTCTGCCAAGGCTTCGGCGCCCAAGGGACAGCCCGGGGCTGGTAAGAGCCCGGCAATCCCGGAATGCCGCGAATGCCAAGAATGTCGAACGATCTCGCGCCCTTACGGTGTGCATGCGAACGAGCGCGGACTCCTACACCCGAGGCAGGCGTCGAGCTCGCTCGACACCACGCCGCGAGGTAGGCCTGGGACAGCCTGAATCCAATCGAGGATCCCGATTCTCGATTCCTGATCTCGCACCGTCGTCTCCGTACCCGGCACCCGGCACCCGGTACCCGGTACCCGGTACCCGATTCCCGCTATAGTCCCCCAGTGTCGTTCGATCCCCTCGTTCGCGAGATCCTGACCAGCCGCGTCTACGACGTCGCGCGCGAGACCCCGCTCGACCCCGCGCCGCGGCTGTCGGGCCGGCTCGGCGTCCCGGTGTACCTGAAGCGCGAAGACCTCCAGCCGGTCTTCAGCTTCAAGATTCGCGGTGCCTACAACCGCATGGCCCGCCTGTCGGAGGCGGAACGCAGCCGCGGGGTGATCGCGGCCAGCGCCGGCAACCACGCCCAGGGCGTCGCGATGTCCGCGCAGCACCTCGGCATTCGCGCGCGCATCGTGATGCCGCAGACGACGCCGGACATCAAGGTCGATGCGGTGCGCAGCCGCGGCGCCGACGTGGAACTGGCCGGCGACACGTACGCCGACGCGTATGCGTTTGCCTGCGAGGAAGCGGATCGGACCGGGGCGACGTTCATCCATCCGTTCGACGATCCGCTGGTGATTGCCGGGCAGGGGACCGTTGGCGACGAGATCGTGCGGCAGCGTCCGGGCGACCTTGGCGCCATCTTCGTGCCCGTCGGCGGCGGCGGGTTGTTGACCGGCATTGCCGCCTACGTGAAGGCGATGCTGCCGGCAGTGCGGATCATCGGTGTCGAGCCCGTCGATGCCGATGCGATGGCGCGCTCGCTGCGGGCCGGCGAGCGCGTGGTGCTCGAACGCGTCGGCCTGTTTGCCGACGGCGTCGCCGTGCGGCAGGTGGGCGTCCACACCTTCGCCATCGCCCGCGAGACGGTGGATGACATGGTCGTCGTCGACAACGACGCCATCTGCGCCGCGATCAAGGACGTCTTCGACGATACCCGGACGATCATGGAGCCGGCTGGCGCGTTGTCGGTCGCCGGGCTGAAGGCGTGGGTGGCGATGCAGCCCGAGCCGCCGCGGCAACCGCTGGTGGCGGTCCTGAGCGGCGCGAACATGAACTTCGATCGGCTGCGTTTCGTCGCCGAGCGGGCCGAACTCGGCGAGCAGCGGGAAGCCCTCTTCGCGGTCACCATCCCGGAGCGAAAGGGCGCCTTCCGGCAGTTCTGCACCATCCTCGGCCCGCGCGTGATCACCGAGTTCAACTACCGGCTGAGCACGCGTGCCGAAGCGCACATCTTCGTCGGCGTGGCCACCCGCTCGCGCGTCGATGCCGATGACGTGCTGGTCCGCCTGCGTGAGGGCGGCTACCAGGTGACGGACCTGACGCAGAGTGAACTCGCGAAACTGCACGTGCGGTACATGGTCGGGGGACGCTCGCGTGACGTCGCCCGTGAACGCGTCTGCCGCTTCGAGTTCCCCGAGCGGCCAGGGGCGCTACTGCAGTTTCTCGACACGCTCGGCGGCCGCTGGAACATCAGCCTCTTCCATTACCGCAATCACGGCGCCGACATCGGGCGGGTGCTCGCGGGGTTCGAGGTGCCGGTCGACGACGACGGGGCGTTCGACGGATTCCGCGAGGCGCTGGGCTACCGGTCGACGGAAGAGACGGGCGACGACGCCTACGGCCGGTTCCTGGCCTAGGGACCTGCCTGCGCGCAGTTGCATTCGTGTGGCGCGAGGCACATCATCGCGGCCATATGGGCACTCTCTCCTCCCGCCGTTCGTTCCTGAAGCAAGCCGGCGTGGTCTCGGCGGCTGCCGCGGCCTCCTCGGCGTTCGTTCCGACCCCCGGCGCCGCCGCGGCGCCCCTCGCGGCCGCGGCCCCCGGCGGTTCCCCGAAGAAGGCGGTGCTGATCGGCATGTTGCCGAAGGACCTGCCCTACCCGGAGCGGTTCGCCCTGGCGCGCGAAGTCGGGTTCGAGGGCATGGAAGTGAACACGATCGAGAGTCCGGCCGACGCCGAGACGATCGCCAAGGCGGCGCAGTCCGCGAAGCTGCCCATCCATTCCGTGATGAACAGCGAGCACTGGCGATCGCCGCTCTCGTCGCCGGATCCGGCCGTCGTGGACAAGAGCGTCAAGGGGATGCTCACCTCGATTGCGAACGCGAAGCTGCTCGGGGCCGACACCGTGCTGCTCGTCCCCGCGGTCGTGGATGCCAAGACCGGTTACAAGGACGCGTGGGACCGCTCGCACAAGGTCATTCGCGAACGCATCCTGCCCGAGGCCGAGACACAGGGCATCATCATCGGCATCGAGGAGGTCTGGAACAAGTTCCTCCTCAGCCCTCTGGAGATGAACACCTACGTCGACAGCTTCAAGTCGAAGTGGGTCCAGGCGTATTTCGATGTCGGCAACATCGTGTTCTACGCTTACCCGCAGGACTGGATCCGCACCCTCGGTCCGCGCATCAAGAAGGTCCACCTGAAGGACTTCAAGCAGGACAACAAGAAGGGCACCTACGAGTTCGTGCACATCGGCGAGGGCAACATCGACTGGCCGGAAGTGCGCAAGGCGCTGAACGACATCGGCTACAACGGCTACATGACGACCGAGATCAAGGGAGGCGACAAGGCCTACCTCACCGACGTCGTCGCACGCCTCGATCGCTTCCTCGCCGGTCAGAAGCCGTTCGCGGGGGCCGCGCCGTCGGCGTAGGCGCTGCCTCCGCGTTCGTGCTCGTCACACCCGGGGCGTCGATCAGGCCGGCTCTCCGGGTGCGTCAGATTGGGGCTCGATAGAAACTCGGCGTGGGAGTCACCGAGGGATAGGTGATCAACAACTCGCATCCGTCAGCGCTCTCGACCTCGAATGGGTCGGCCTTGGCCGGCACGCACCACACCGCGCCAGGCACGAGGGGCTCTCCGGCGATGGTGCCCCGCCCCCTGATTACCACCACCAGGTGGAAATGCGCGGCGAGCGGCGCAAAACGCATCTGACCGCACACGTTCCGGAACTCGATCGTGAAGAACCGGCAGTGGGTGAGAATCGTCCGCCCGTCCTCGACAGCCGGCCGCGTGTCGTTGCCGAGCGTATATGGCCCGAGGTCGGCCACCGCGAACCCGTGTTCGAGGTGCAGCTCGCGCCCCCGGCCATAGTCGAACAACCGGTACGTGATGTCGGACTGTTCCTGCACTTCGATCAGGGTCAGACCGGGCCCGATCGCGTGCACGGTCCCGGCCGGCACGAGGAACGTGTCGCCCGCACAGGCCGGACGCCAGTCGACCAGGCGCTCGATTTCGCCCGACACCGCCGCCGCCTCGCCCTGTTCGCGACTGATCGGCGCCGACAGCCCGAGGCCGATCGTGGCATTGGGTTCAGCCGCGATGACGTGCCACGCCTCCGTTTTGCCGCGCGACCCCGCGTGATGCTCCGCGGCGTACGCGTCGTCAGGATGCACCTGCACCGACAGCCGCTCGGACGTGAACAGGAACTTCACGAGCAGGGGGCACTCCTCACCCTGACCGGGGCCCAGGATCTCGGCGCCATGCTGGCGGGTGAGCTCACCGAACTCGGGACCGGCGCTGGTCAGGTTGCCGTCGGCCGTGAACCACGCCTCGCCGACTTTCACGTCGGGCGTCGGGTTCGGGAACCACGGCGAAAGGTCCGTGACGCCCCACGGACGCGCCGCGAAGGTGGGGAAGAGGGCAAACGGCCGTTGCCAGACGTGCATCCGGTGATTGTAGGACAGGGCTTGTGAATGCCTCATGCCTCATGCCTAATGCCTAACGCCAGGCTCATGGCATCAGGCATCAGGCATCAGGCATCAGGCATTACTAGCTTCCCGGCACGCTGCATGTTCGTCATCCCGGCTTCAATACAATGCGCCGTATGTCCGACGTGCTGTCGCCCCACGGCCAATCCCGACGCAGCCTGATCATGGCGGGCGCCGCCGCCATGACGGCGTGGGCCAGTCGCGCCCCCGCCCTCGTGATTCGCGATGTCGGCGGGGTCGACCCGTTCACGCTCGGTGTTGCGTCCGGTGATCCATGGTCCGACAGCGTCGTCCTGTGGACACGGCTGGCGCCGCAACCGCTCGAGCTCGACGGCCTCGGCGGCATGCCGGCGCGTGACGTCGACGTGCGATGGGAACTCGCCGCAGACGATCGCTTCACACGGATCATCCACAAGGGCCAGGCGACCGCGAGCCCGGCCGCAGCGCATGCCGTGCACGTGGAGGTCGGTGGCCTGTCGCCCGGCCGCGAGTATCACTACCGGTTCGAGGCCATGGGCCACCGCTCGCGTACCGGCCGCACCCGCACCGCTCCCGCTCGTGGCGAGCAGACGTCGGCACGATTCGGCATCGTCTCCTGCTCGCGGTACGAAACCGGCTACTTCACCGCGTACGCGCACCTGGCCGCCGAACGCCCGGATCTCGTGCTGCATCTCGGCGACTACATCTACGAGACCGCGGGCAATCCCGCGACCCTGGTCGCACGACCCTTCGACCAGGCCGAGATCATCACGCTCGCGGATTACCGGCGCCGCTACGCGCAGTACCGCCTCGACCCGGACCTGCAGGCGTTGCACGCGATTGCGCCCTTTGCTGTCGTCTTCGACGATCACGAAGTCGACAACAACTGGGCCGGCGACATTCCGGAGGACAAGCAGACGCGGCAGCAGTTCCTCGAGCGTCGTGCGGCTGCCTTCAAGGCGCACCACGAGGTGATGCCGATGCGGCGCGCGGCCGCGCCGTCCGGTTCGTCGTCGCGCCTCTACCGCGAACTCGCCTGGGGCGGTCTCGCGAATCTCTACATGCTCGACACGCGGCAGTTCCGCGACGATCAACCGTGTGGCGACGGCAACCGCGTCGATTGCGCCGAGCGCCTCATCGCGACGAGGACGATGCTCGGGGCGACGCAGGAGCAGTGGCTCCGGTCGCGCGCGGCGCGATCGACCGCGCGCTGGGACGTGCTCGGACAGCAGGTGTTCTTCGGCGATCTGTGGCGGCCCCTGGCTGACGGCCGCCTTGCCCTGCCCATGGATAGCTGGAACGGCTATGTCGCCGCGCGCCAACGCGTAATCGACATGTTCACGGATCGCCCCCGCAACTTCGTCGTACTCACCGGCGACGTGCATCGGCACTATGCTGGTACGCTGCACGCGGGCGCGCCGGATCGCGCGCCCGTCGGCGTCGAGTTCGTCGCCACGTCGATCACGAGCGGCGGCGATGGCAGTGACAACGCGGAACAGATCGACCCGATTCTGCGGGCGAATCCGAACCTCCGGTTCACGTGCGACCGTCGCGGCTACCTCGTGTCGGACGTCACGCCGCAGGCATGGACGACGCACTATCGCGTCGTGCCGTTCGTGACGCGGCCTGGCGCGGGCGTCGAAACACGACGTTCGTACGTGATGGAAGCGGGCGCTCCCGGACTCTCCCAGACCGGGTGAACAGCCGAGCCGCCTATAGTTGCCGTCCACCTCGTCCGACACACTGGGGGACGAACTCGACCGTGACACTGACGCCGCCCACTCAGTCAAACGTCGCACCCGGTGATCCGCGCGCCGGATCGCTTTCCCAGGCCGCCACGCAGCCGTCCGTGGCCCCGGCGGCCGAACAGGCATTCGAGACCTTCAGCTACGCCATCTCGCACGATTTGCGCGCACCCCTCCGGGCCATCGAAGGATACGCGCAAGCCATCGTCGAAGACTTCGGTGGCCAGCTGCCACCCGGCGCGCTGGAGTTCGTGTCGCGGATCCGCCTCGCGACGCAGACGGTCGAACAGCGCGTCGATGCATTGCTGCGCCTGTCGCGACTGAGTCGCGGCGCACTGCGCACCGGTCGCTGCGATCTCGCCGAGACGGCCACGCAACTGCTCGACGATCTGCGCCAGGTCGAACCCGGTCGGCAGGTGGCCACCAGCGTAGCCGCGTCGATTCCGGTATTCGGCGACGCAACATTGCTCGCCATCGCCTTCGAGAACCTGCTCAGCAACGCGTGGAAGTTCACGCGCGGCCGGCCTGCACCACGCATCGAGGTCGACACGGCCATCGCCGGCGAAGACATCGTCGTCATCGTGCGCGACAACGGCGTCGGCTTCGACATGCGGCAGGCGCATCGTCTCGGCGTGCCGTTCCAGCGCCTGCACACCGGCGAGTCGTTCGAAGGGCTCGGCATCGGCCTGTCGTCCGCACGCCGCATCATCGAACGCCATGGCGGTCGGCTCTGGGCCGAAAGCAACCCGGGGCAGGGCGCGACCTTCTACGTCTCATTGCCAACGGTGCAGACCCGCTGACATGTCACGCGACACATCCTCGCCACTCGTCCGCCGGCAGTCGATACCCTCGGCGACCGCCCCCGTCACCGACGCCCCCGACGCGGCCCTGCAACAGGGCCTGTTCGGCGACACGGCGTCGACGGCGCGCGTGCGTCGCGGCCCGCCTCGCGCCATTCGACTGCTTCTCGTCGAGGACTCCCATGACGATGCGTGGATGGTACAGCGGCAACTTGAGCGCGGTGGCTTCGCGCCCGATATCCTGCGCGTGCAGGACGCCAGCGGTGTCCGCGGTGCGTTGCAGGGCGGCCGCTGGGATCTGGTGATTGTCGATTACGCATTACCGGGGCTGTCCGGGATCGATGCCATCCGGATCGTGCGCCAGCACTGCACGAATCTGCCGTGCCTGCTGGTGTCTGGCACCGTCGGTGAGCAGGTCGCCGTCGAGGCGATGCGGTTGGGTGCCAACGACTACCTGTTGAAGGGCAACCTCACGCGCCTCGTGCCTGCCGTCGAGCGGGAACTGCGTGAATCGGAGAGCCGCTCGGAGCGGCGGCGTGCGGAGGGCGCACTCGCCGCCAGCGAAGAGCGGACGAGGCTGATCATCGAGCATGCTCTCGACGCCGTGGTGTCGTTCACGGCGCAGGGGCAGATCACCGAATGGAACCTCCGCGCCGAGGAGTTGTTCGGCCGATCTCGCGTGGAAGTGATCGGGCGTCCATTCCATGAGGTGGTGCTCGCGGTGCCGGCACGGCGCGAGTTTCTCGACGCGCTGTCGGTAGGGTTCGCGCCAGCGTGCGCGCTCGGCGCAAGACGGCGTGCCGAGGTGGTCGGCGAGCATCGTGACGGCCGCGACCTGTCGCTCGAGCTGTCGCTCGTGCCGGTGCCATCGTCGGCGGGTTTGTCCTACAGCGCCTTCATGCGCGATCTGTCGGAGCGCCGCGACGGCGAGGCCAAGCGTGCCAGCCTCGAGGCGCAGTTGCGGCAGTCGCAGAAGATGGAGGCCATCGGCAAGCTCGCCGGTGGTGTCGCGCACGACTTCAACAACCTGCTGACGGTCATCCAGGGACAGTCGGCGCTGCTCGAGGATCAGATGCTCGCGGCCGACGAAGTCGGTCCGGCAGCTCGGGCGATCGGCGAAGCGGCGGACAAGGCCGCCGAACTGACGCGGCAGTTGCTCGCCTTCAGTCGCCGCCAGGTCGTGCAGCTGACACCGACCGACGTCAACGAGCTGGTCGCCGATCTCGGCAAGCTGCTGCGGCGCCTCATCGGCGCGGACATCGAACTGCACACCGTGCTGGCGCCTGGGCGTGTCCACATCAACGCGGACGCCGGGATGATCGAGCAGGTGCTGATGAACCTCGCCGTCAACGCGCGTGATGCCATGCCGACCGGCGGCTCCCTGGTCGTATCGACCGCGATCGTGCACGCGCGTCCGCCGCGGACGGCAACCGCTGCGCCGGGCCCTGGGCAGTACGCGCGGTTGACGGTGCGCGATTCCGGCCTCGGCATCGAGGCCGATCACCTGCCGCATATCTTCGAGCCGTTCTACACCACCAAGGACAAGGCGCGGTCCACCGGGCTCGGCCTCGCGACCGTGTTCGGCATCGTCGAGCAGCATCGAGGCTGGGTCGAGGTGCGGACGAAGGTGGGCGAAGGCACACAGTTCGACGTGTACATGCCGCAGTGCCTCTCGAAGGTGGCCGCTGCGACGCCGGCGATGCCGGCGGCGCCGACACTGCCGCGCGGGCACGAGTGCGTCATGGTGGTGGAGGACGAGCTGCCGGTGCGCGAGATGGTGCGTGACGTGCTCGTGCGGCAAGGCTATCGCGTGTACGAGGCCGCGTCCGGTCGTGAGGCGCTCGACCTCTGGTCACGCCACCAGCGGGACATTGATTTGCTCCTCACCGACATCGTCATGCCCGATGGCATCATGGGGACCGATCTGGTCCAGCGGCTGACGGCAACGCGCGCCGACCTGCCGGTGATCTTCACGAGTGGCTACAGCCAGGAATCGGACCGGCTCCCGACGCTGATCGGCGGCGTCAATTTCCTCCAGAAGCCGTACCGGCCCGCGGCGCTCATCCGCCTCATCAGGGAACGCCTGGACGCGAGGGCCCGCTGATCCGGGCACGGGAATCGGGAACCGGGAAAACGAGTTCGACATTCCGGCATTCCAGCATTCCAGGCATTTCAGGTATTTAATGCCTATGTGGTTCAAGGACCCCCGCTCCCTGCGCGTCCCCTCCGTCGCTGAAGCCCTGCCTGGCCGCGAGACGACCATGCCGGTGCCTGCCCGGCACCATGTGCTGCCGGCACCGCTCATTGGGCCTTTCCCGGAGGGCAGCTCCTACGGGCTGTTCGGGATGGGGTGTTTCTGGGGAGCCGAGCGGAAGTTCTGGCAGTTACCGGGGGTCATTTCCACGGCGGTCGGCTATGCCGGCGGCCATACGCCGAATCCGACCTATGAAGAGACCTGCTCCGGACTGACAGGTCACACCGAGGTCGTGCGCGTGGTGTTCGACCCGGCCCGGGTGCCCTATGCGGTCCTGCTGAAAACGTTCTGGGAGAACCACGACCCGACGCAGGGCATGCGCCAGGGCAACGATGTCGGCACGCAATACCGGTCGTTGCTCGGCTGGTACGACGAGGCGCAGCATTCTGCCGCCGCCGCCTCGCGCGAGGTCTACCAGGAGGCCCTCGAGCGCGCGGGTGTTGGTCCGATCACTACCGAGATCGTCCCGGCGCCGACATTCTATTTCGCCGAGGCGTACCACCAGCAGTACCTGCACACGCACCCGAACGGCTACTGCGGCCTTGGCGGCACCAACGTCAGTTGCCCAATCGGCGTCGGCGCCTAGGCCTGCGGGTTCGCTGCACGTGCAATAGACCGACGCCCGATGCTCCGGCCCGAGCCCGGAACCCGGAACCCGGTACCCGGTACCCGGAACCCGGTTCCCGATTCCCGGTTCCCGATCCCTACACACGAATGAACGGATAGCTGGGTGTGTTGCGCCAGATCCAGAACGCCAGCGTCAGCAGCAGCAGCATCCATGAGATGCCGGTGCGGACGCGGAGGGTGCCCGTGGCGTCGGTCATCGACGGCAGCAACACGAACAGCAGGAGGGCAGGTCCCATGACGAACGCCCACGGGTTGTAGGAGAACGCGCGAGCGACGTCGCCGTGCAGCAGGAAATGCGTCGCACGGGTGAGGCCACAGCCCGGGCAGGCCAGGCCGGTCAGGGTGAGATAGGGACACGGCGGCGTGATCATCCGCCGTGTCGGGTCGACCGCATACAGCAGCCAGAGCAGCGACGTGCCGAGGACGACCGTCGCCGCTGCCGCCGTCCGGCCTGTCCAGCGCCCACGCATGATGTCTCTACATGCCGTGGCCGCCGGTCAAGGCGCCGAGCATCGTCAGTCCGCCGAAGAACACGATCCACAGCAGACCCAGGACCAGCAGGATCGAGCCGATGATGCCGAGGATCTTGGCCACCTGCGCCATGCCTCGGTTCGCCTCGCTCAGCCTGCCGGCGTCGATGCCCTTGATTTCCTCGTTCGCGAGGTACCAGGCCACCGGTGCCAGGAGGCCGCAGCATACGATGCCGAGGACCCCGATGACGACGGCGATGGTGGCCTTGCTGGACTGCTGCGGGACAGCCACCGGAATGGTGGGGGGGAGAGGCGTGGACATTGCGCGTGCGACTCCTGGCGGAAAGGCTTCGGACGTCCGACGTGTGCGTGGTTGGTTGCGCGAGCAGTCTCGCACAACTCGGCAATGACGCGAAATGCATCGCGCGCCGCGCGTTGTGTGAGAGAGTACTTCCACGCGCGCGGTCCTGCGCGTTGGAGGTGAAATGGAAGGGATTTTCCCGGCGTGGGGACGTATCCTGCAGGGGTATCGTCCGAACCTGTCGATCGAGATCACCCGCGAGTGCCCGCTGCGTTGCCCCGGTTGTTATGCCTACGGCGACGACCATCTCGGCGGCGACGTGACACTCCGGCAGATGGCCGACCTGAAGGGCGAGGCCCTGGTCAGCGGGGTGCTCGAGGCCGTCCGCATCCACAAGCCGCTGCACCTGTCGATCATCGGCGGTGAGCCGCTGGTCCGGTTCCGCGAGCTCGATCAACTCTTGCCGCAACTCTCGGCGATGGGCAAGTACGTGCAGGTGGTGACCAGCGCCGTCCGGCCGATCCCCGAGGCCTGGGCCCGGATTGCGCGCCTGCAGATGGTCGTCTCCATCGACGGCCTGCCCGCCGAGCACAACGTGCGGCGTGCGCCCGCCACCTACGACCGGATCCTCAAGCACATCGCGGGGCACCAGATCACGGTGCACTGCACCATCACGCGGCAACTCGTGCACCGCGACGGCTATCTCGAGGAATTCCTGCAGTTCTGGTCGAACAACCCCGACACGCGGCAGATCTGGTTCAGCCTGTACACGCCGCAAATCGGGGAGGAATCCGAGGAGCGCCTGCGGCCGGAGGATCGCGCCCGCGTGGTGAACACGATCCTCGAACTGCGCACGCGCTACCCGAAGCTCCGGATGCCGAAGGGGATGGTGGAGGTGTACCTGAAGCCGCCCACGTCTCCCGACGAATGCACGTTTGCCAAGACGACGCTCTGCGTCTCGTCGGATCTGGAGCGGCGGATTACGCCGTGCCAGTTCGGCGGCAACCCCGACTGCCAGCAGTGCGGCTGCATCGCGTCGGCAGGACTCGACGCGATTGCACGGCACCACCTGCCGGGCGGTCTGCGGGTCGGCGCCATCTTCGAAGCGTCGTTTGGCGTGGGCAAGGCAGTGGCACGCCTGTCGGGACGAGCGGATCGGCCGGTGGGCGCGAAAGGCGTGTCCGCAGCGTCAGCAACCGCGGCCGACGCGTAGCGACGCATCGCGTGTGGTCCGGCCCTGGGCCGGACCTATTTCACAACGAGTTCGTTCTTCACCGTCAGGGTGGGGATGACGGCGTGAGTGGTCTTCTCGGCGGAAGCCTTCTCGGCGGCGGTCTTGACGGTTCCCTTCAGGATCACCGTCTTGCCGTCGGGTGACGTGTCCACGTTGATCCCGGAGGCGTCGAGGCCGGCCGTCGTGATCAGCGCGGTCTTCACGGCCGCTGTGGTCGCCGCGCTGGACATGGCGGCGGCAGCCGCCTGCGTGGCTGTCGCGGCGGCAGCGGCGGCTTCGGCACCCGCCTGCATCGCCGACACGGCGGCTTGCCCGCCTTCCTTCTTGGCCGCGTCGGCCATCTGGTTGGCCGACTTGCTCATTTCCGCCGCGGCGCCCTGCACCTGCGCGCCCATTTTCCTGGTCGCGGCCTCGATCTGCTTGGCTGCGGCGTCGGCGTGCTTCCGAGCCTCGTCGGCCTTGCGTTCGGCCTCGGACTTACCACAACCAACCAAGACGCTCGCCAGCACGAAGCCGGCGGCCAGTGTGATCGTCGTGCGCATTGCGTTCTGCCTCTCGTAGCACGGGGCGCGCGCGTGTCCGCGCGGCTCCCCGAGCTAGAGAACGTTACCCGCAAGCCGGACCGCACGGCAATGCCGTGCGGTTGTTAGACGACGGACCTGCCTGTGGCAAGGCGCACGACCACCAGGATCAGCGCGACCACGAGCAGGATGTGCAGGAAGCCGCCGAGCGTGTACGAACTGACCATGCCCAGCAACCACAAGAGCACGAGGATGATCACCAGCGTCTGGAGCATGTGAACCCTCCGGGTCGTCCTCGCCGCGGCATGCGGCGGCAGCAAAACCCGGTCGATCAAGAGAGCAGCGTCCGTGCCAGCCCGGCCAGGAGTGTTCGGCCTTCGAAACTGGACCATTTGCGGCCTGAATCCGTTGATCTGGCCCGGTTGATCCTGAAAGTCACGGAAGAGGCTGTCGTGTAAGACCTACGCGATCCGTCGTTCCATGGTCCAGTTGCCGGCTGCCAATTCACTTGGCGCGTGTGGCCTTGCCGGACGCGACCGCGCTGTCGAACAGGGTGGCCACCTGCGCCTGTGCTGCGGCGACGGCTTCCTCCATTTTGCCGCCGAGCTGCTTCATCTCGGCGCCGTAGACGTCCATGCCCTTCCCGAGCGTTCGCATCTCCTCGCCAAGCGCGCGCTGCTGATCGGAGAGCGCCTTCATCTCGGCCTCGACCTTGGCCATTTGCTGCCGCTGCTCGTTGCGGAGCTGCTCGCGCTCGATGCGTGCCTGTTCCTTACTCTGCTGGGCTGCCTGGCGCTCCGCGTCCGTTTTGGCCTGATGCCCCGCCTGCTGCTCAGCCTGGATCTTCGCCTGCATCGCGGCGACTTCCCGGTCGCGTGCTGCGTGCTCAGCAGCCACCTTGGCCATGATCGCGCCAAGCTCGGCCTGCTTGCTGCCGAGTTCGCCCTGTCGCGAACCGAGGGCGCCCTGCTTGCCACCCTCGTCGCCCATGCGGCCCCCCACGCGGCCCATCTGATCGCCGATGGCATTCACGGGCGCAAACGCATCGCGAACCGCCTGGATCGTCGCAGGGTCGTAGGACACGTACTCCACGCCCTGGTACCTGAACCACAGCACGGTATCGCTGCTCGAACGGCGGTGCCGTTCGGCGGCGGCCCGGTCCTGGCTCGACCCTGACATCACGTTGTGGTCGTCCGGTCCGAGCAGTACCCACGGGGTGTCGTTGTGTCGGGACCGAGCGGCCTTCTCCTGTTCGGGCGGCGCCGGGGGGGCAGGAGGTGCCGGCAGGGCCGCGGTCGCGGGAGGCGCCGGAGGTACTGGCGGTGCTGGCGGCGCTGGCGGCGCGTCGTCGGTGGCGTTGACGCTTACGTTGGCGTCGGCGGGCGCAGCCGGAGGCGCGGGCGGCGCCGGCGGAACAGGGGCGACGTGTGCCGCATGAGCAACGGTCGGCACCGGGGGAACCGGCGGCACCGGGGGCACGGGGGGAACCGGCTGGGCGGCGAGCGTGAGCGGCAGCAGCACTGCCGTCGCGCCGGCCAGCGTCCACCACCAGCGCGATGCTGGCGTGCGTGAACGGTCGAGCATGATCAGTCTCCTCTTCAACATTTCGAACGTGGGAGACGAGCCTGCGGCCGCAAGCACGTCGTCTGTCGTGGCCACACCAAGTTTCACGAGTAATTGGCCGTAGTCGGCCGGAGCGGCGTCGAGGGTCTGCAGGACCTCGGCATCGCAAGCCTCCTCGCGTGCGGCCAGGTACTCGCGTCCCGCCAGGCGCGCCAGGGGATGGAAGAAGAAGAGCCGGGACGCGATCGCCGGAACCCAGCCCCACACGAGATCACCGCGTCGGACGTGTGCCAACTCGTGGCCGAGGACCAGGTCGAGTTCGGTCCGCGACAGCAGCGCATGGCTGGCTGCCGGCAGGAGAATCGCGGGTCGGACCGTACCGGTGATGAGCGGCACGGCGGTGAGTCGGGAGGCAAGAACCTTCGGCATCACCGGGAGCGCGAAGGCGCGCACCAGTTGTGCAGCCCGCGACACGACGCGGGCGGGTGCCGGTTCGGCGTGCCGTCGCAGGTGTCGGGCGTTGCCGAGGGCCCGCCACAACTGCAGCGCCTGCAGCCCGGACAATGCCAGCCAGCCGAGCACCAACGCCAGCGGCCAGAAGGACGCGTACGGAATGCTCACAGGCGCCGCCTCACGGCTGCCCGGCACGACCAGCACCGATGCCCGTGGCGTAGTGGTCAGCGGCAACGTACGAGACACATGGAGTGACGGCGCGACCTCCGTACGGGATACGGTCCACGTCGCCAGCGCCGGCGGAAGCCACTCCAGCGGCACGGCCGGCACCGGCATCAGGCCGACGACAAGCTTCAACGAGACCAGCCACCACAGCCACACTCGCACTGCGGCAGGGAGCGTCGGGACCGTGCGGCACAGACCCCACACGACGCCCGCCACGATCGTGGCTTCGACCGAGGCGCGCAAGAGCGTGAGCAGCAGCGCGAGACTTCCGGTGCGAAGCGTGTCGACAAGCAACACGAGCGTCATGACGACCTCCTCGCCCGCGTCTGCAGGCGTGCCACGAGATCTTCGAGTTCGGCCAGTTGCTCAGGCGTCACCTCGGCCTCGTCGCCCAGGTAGGCCACAAACGGCGAGACCGATCCGCCCAGCGTTCGGGAGACGAACGTGCCGACGGCATCCTTGAGGAGATCTTCGGGTCCAGCGCCCGTGGAGTAGCGAAACACGCCCTGGACGCGCTTGCGCGACAGGTGGCCCTTCTTGCGCAGCCGTTCCATCATCGTCAGGACGGTGGAGCGTGCCAGCGCGCGCGGGGAGCCGTACCCCTCCGCGACCTCACCGACGGTGATGGCGGGATGCTCGGCAAGCCAGGTGAGGAGGGCGAGTTCCTGCTCGCCAGGGCGCTTCATGGTCATCGTCTGTCCATCCGGTCGAGATTGACTACAATTGTCGTCAGCAGCGCCAGTGTGCCACTGACTACAACTGTCGTCAACCTCGGGATGTCAGACGAGGCGAGGCGTGTCGAGGTTCCCTGTCACTGATCGTCGCGCTTGAGGTTCTGGCGGGGTTCGTCCTCGTGCCCCTGCTCCACATACCAGGTCGCCCAGTACTTCACGTCGCGGGCGCCGTGCTGCGCCAGGATCTCCATCGCCCGCCCCTTCAGCGCCTCCTCGCCCGGCCTGGCGGCGACGACGAAGCCACCGGCGTTCAGCGTGGCCGAGGCCAGTTCCTGGAACTTCGACGTATCCGAGACCCAATCCTCGAGCTTCCGGTACCAGTGGCCCGTGGTCGACGCCTGGCCGGAGGGGTCGAGCACATGTTCACCCTCGGCGCCGGCGAGGATGTCGATGTCCTCACGGCCGAAGCCGGCCTCCTCGAGGTCGCACAACGCGGCCGTGACGGCATCGTGGCTGTCGAAGAGTCCTGTCACTCGGTGGACGGGGTTGTATTGTGCCTGCTCGTTCGCTAAGGACGGGTTCACACGTGCCATGGTCGAGCCTCCGGCCCGGCCACGACGGGCGGCGGGCATGAGGAAGCTTCTGCAACGGGCGTACCGGCCGCCGGTCGGCCAACAGCATGCGTGACCTGGGCATGACTCCTCCTTTAGCCTGTACGCCTACATGGCGCACATGCGGACGTTCCGATTTCCCTACCTCGTCGCCCTGGGAGTCGCGACGGCGCTCGGCTGGCTGCACGCACAACCTGCTGTCGAGCCGACGCCGCTCGCCGAGCTGGCGCAGTTGTTCGACGCGCCGCCCGACGACGCGCGCGTGATGATGCGTTGGTGGTGGTTCGGGCCACAGGTGACGGCTGACGGACTCGACCGCGATCTGGCCGCAATGAAGGCGGCCGGGCTTGGCGGCGTCGAAGTGCAGCCGGTCTATCCACTGGCCCTCGATGGCGACGATCCGCCGACACGGACTCGCCCGTTCCTCTCGCCGGCATTCCTCGACGTGCTGACACACGCGCGCGCGACAGCGAACGACCTCGGCCTGCGATTCGACATCACGCTCGGGAGCGGTTGGCCCTTCGGCGGTCCCAGCGTGGCTGCGTCCGACGCGGCGGGGGCCCTGCGCATCGAGAAGGTGCCGGTCGCTTCCGGGGCGCGGACCATCGGCCTGCCGATGATCGGCGCCGGTGAGACGCTGCTTGCGGTGTACCTGACGGCTGGTGATGCTCGGCCCGCGGGGCCCGAGGCATTCAGGCCAGTGCCTGTCGCCGAGAGTGCACGCGGGCAACTGCCACTCGCGGCACCAGCGGCGTCGCCGCACACGGCCTGGGTGTTCATTGGCAGCCGTACGGGCATGATGGTCAAGCGGCCCGCCATCGGCGGCGAAGGGTTCGTGCTCGATCACTACGATCGCGGCGCGCTCGATCGCTACCTCGCCGCGGTGGGCACGCCGCTGCTGAAGGCGCTGGCCGCGTCGCGACCGTACGCCGTGTTCTGCGACAGCCTCGAGGTGTTCGGCTCGGATTGGACGCCTCGACTGCTCGATGCGTTCCAGCGCCGGTACGGGTACGACCTGCGAGCGCACCTGCCGGAGTTGGTGGCGGGCGACGATGCAGCGAGCCGAGGAGTGCGCCACGACTGGGGGCAACTGCTGACCGAGCGCCTCGAGTCCGAGTTCCTCGGGCCGCTGGCGCAATGGGCGCACGAACGCGACACGCGCCTCCGTGTGCAGACGTACGGCATTCCGCCTGCGCGTCCGTCCAGCGCCGGGCTGGTCGACCTGCCCGAGGGCGAGGGCGCGCAGTGGCGAACGGTTACCTCGGTGCGCTGGGCGTCGTCGGCTGCCCACGTCTTCGGTCGTCCCGTCACGTCGTCGGAGACCTGGACATGGCTGCACTCGCCGTCGTTCGCGGCGACGCCGCTCGACATCAAGGTGGAGGCCGATCGCCACTTCCTGCAGGGCGTCACGCAGTTGATCGGTCACGGCTGGCCCAACACGCCCGCGGGCGTCGAGTGGCCGGGCGCGCGGTTCTATGCCGCGGCAGTCCTCAGCGACGCGAACCCCTGGTGGATCGTGATGCCCGATCTCGCCCGTTACCTGCAGCGCAGCAGCGCGATGCTGCGACAGGGCACCGCGGTCAACGATGTTGCCCTGTACCTGCCCGTGAGCGACGCATGGTCGCGGATGCAGCCCGGCAACGTCCACCTGTTCGAGATGCTGCGCGATCACGTCGGCACCACGCTCGTCTCGAGCCTTCTCGACGCGGGCTTCACCTTCGACGTCGTCGACGATCCGCGCCTCCAGACCGATGCGCGCATCGATGGTCGCGAACTCGTGATTGGCAAGGCGCGCTACAAGGCGGTCGTCGTGCCGAACGCCGAGATCGTGCCCGCGCAGACGATGGATCTGCTCGTCGCGTTCGCGCGAGCCGGCGGTACGGTGGTGGCGACACGGCGCCTGCCGTCGCAGGCGCCCGGCTTCGGTGCGACCGCCGAGCAGCACGCGCACGTCGCCAAGGCCGCCGCTTCCTTGTTCGGCGGATCGCTTCCGGGTGGAGTGCTGGTCGAGCAGGACTCGGACGCCGGCGCACGGCTTGCGGCCCGCGTCACGCCCGATGTGCGCTGGGGCAACGACGCCGCTGCGCTCGGCTTCGTGCATCGCCGCGTCGGCGATCGCGACGTCTACTTCGTGGCCAATACCTCGAATCGGCCGGTGGCGGCACAGGCGACGTTCCGGTCCAGCGGTTCACCACAGCGATGGGATCCGATGTCGGGCGACAGGATGCCTGCCTGGTCGTCGGCGTCGGGCGACTCGCGTACCGTCGACGTCGCACTGGCGCCGTACGGCGCCGTGTTCTACGTGTTCGGGTCGAGTACGGCCGGGCCCACGCCCGCAACACGCACAGCAGTGGCGCAAGTCGAGGCGTGCGAGCCGCGTGCCGGTGAGGTGGACCTGGCGCAGGGGTGGCGCCTCGCTGCGCCGGGTACGCAATCGCGGACGCTGCAGGCCCTCACGTCGTGGCATGAGCAGCCGGATCTGCGAACGTTCTCTGGTGTCGCGACCTATCGTCTCGACGTCGACGTGCCGCAGGCGGTGCTGGCTGCACCGTGCGGCGCGTGGCTGGATTTCGGTGAGGGAACGCCACATGCGGAAGAACGCCTCACCAACGGCATGCGCGCGTGGCTCGACGCACCCATTCGCGATGGCGCGCGGGTGATCGTCAACGGTCAGGACATCGGCGCCGTGTGGGCGCCGCCGTATCGCATCAGGGTGGGCCAGGCGCTACGCAAAGGCGCCAACGTCATCGAGGCGCGGGTGGGCAACACCGCACTGAACGCGTGGAGCGCGCGCCCGCAACCCGACTATCGCCTGCTGCACTTGCGCTACGGCAAGCGCTTCGACCCGCAGGATCTCGACAAGGTCGTACCGCTGCCATCCGGGCTGATCGGGCGCCCACGCTTGTTGTATTGAACGCGTGGGCGCGAGTCGTCTGCAGTCTGCAGCCTCCAGGCCGCAGGCTACTTGATCGCCCTGACCATGATGTTCTTGTACTGCACACGGCTCTTCGGGTCGTGGCCCTGCAGGGCGAACGTGCCCTTCGAGATCAGGCGGCCGGCCATGTCAGCGGGACGCTGGACGCCCTCGGGTTCGGTGTACTCGACCGTGGTCTTGCCGTTGACCTTGATCGTGACCTTCTTGCCCTGCACCGTGATCTGCTGCGTGAACCACTCGTTGTCCTTCGCCGGCGCCACGTTCATGACGTTGACGATGTTGTAGAGGCTGCCGGTGCGAATCGGATCGGTGTGCGAGTTGTTGACCTGCACCTCGTAGCCCTTCGACGGCCAGCCGCCCTCCTGGTACTCGGTGTGGAAGTACATGCCCGAGTTGGAGCCGGGGAACGTCATCACGTCGGCCTTGAACTCGAAGTTCGTGAACACGTGGTTCTCGACCGGCCCCATGTAGTACAGGTGCGCGCGAGGCCCGAACACGACGATGGCGCCATCCTGGACGCTGAAGGTCGCGGCGTTCTCGCCGACCTTCCAACCGTCGAGCGACTTGCCGTCAAACAGCGAGATCCAGCCGTCCTGCGCCTGCAGTCGGGTGACCGATTGGGGAGCGAGGAGCAGGGCGGCGCCACACAGGGCAGCGAGCAACGAGAAACGGACACGCATGAGGGCCTCCGGAGGAAATCGCTCGGCACTCTACCATGCAAGGACGGAGGAGGGAGGAGGGAGGACGGAGGTAGGGCAGAGGTGCGAGGATGGAGGAAGCTGGGCTAGCAACGAAGTAGCGAGGATGACGGCAGCGGGATTGCAACGAGAAGCCCGCGGAGGGGCACTGCTCATGAATCCCAGGGAACGAATCGGACCGAGTGCGAATCTCGAGGATATCGAACAGTTTCAGCGGCAGCGGACGGAAGAGGAAGACGAGGGCGTGACCTACGACGACGAACTGGACCAGAAGCGGGTGCTCGACGACGCGCTGCACGACCATGACATCGCCGACCTGCCGCTCCAGCGTGCAGTGGATCGCGACCGGCCCGAGTCGCGCGGCAACCTGCCGGTGGGCGACGAGGCCCGCGGCGAGAAGCGTCGGCAGCAGTACAAGGGCGGCGCCGATCTCGTCTCGGAAACGGATTAGTCATGCCTCATGCCCATTAGTCATGCCTCATGCCTCGTGCCTCCTGAAGGGTCGAAGCCCGAAGGACCAAGGCCGAAGGTCGAAGGCCCAAAGATGGGGAACGGCCGGCTGTCCCAGCCGGCCGTTCCTGCGATAATCGGGCAGGCGTGATTACCTTTTCCAAGATCTCCAAGCAGTACGGTCGCCAGGTCCTGTTCGTCGACGCGTCCTTCCAGCTCAATCCCGGCGAGCGTGTCGGCCTCGTCGGGCCCAACGGCGCCGGCAAGACCACGCTCTTCCGGATGATCGTGGGCGAGGAGACGGCCGACGAGGGCGACATCTCGGTACCGCGGCGGGTCACCGTCGGGTACTTCCGCCAGGACGTCGAGGAGATGAGCGGCCGGTCGGTGCTCGACGAGGCCATCGCCGGCAGCGGCCGTGCCGGCACTCTGCATCACGAGCTCGAGGCGCTGCAGCACGCCATGGGCGATCCCGACCAGGCCGATGACATGGATCGCATCCTGGAGCGCTTTGGCGAAGTGCAGGAGGAGTACGACCACCTCGGTGGCTACGCCCTCGAAGCGCAGGCCCGCGACGTGCTCTCGGGCCTCGGTTTCGAGGACGCGCAGATCGACGGCGATGTTGGCGCGCTCTCAGGTGGCTGGAAGATGCGCGTCGCCATGGCGCGCGTGTTGCTCGGCAAGCCGGACGTCCTGCTCCTCGACGAGCCGACGAACCATCTCGACATCGAGTCGATCGTCTGGCTCGAGAACTTCCTGAAGTCACTGCCCGGCGCGCTGCTCATGACCTCGCACGATCGCGAGTTCATGAACCGTGTCGTGACGAAGATCGCCGAGATCGACGGCGGCGAGATCACGGTCTACACCGGCAACTACGAGTTCTACGAGCGCGAGCGGGCGCAGCGCGACACGAACCGCGAGGCCGCGTACGCACGCCAGCAGGCGATGCTCGCCAAGGAGCAGCGCTTCATCGAGCGCTTCTCGGCCCACGCGGCCAAGGCTGCGCAGGTGCAGAGCCGGGTCAAGGCGCTCGAGAAGATCGAGAAGGTGGAACTGCCCAAGAAGCGCAAGGTAGTGCAGTTCAAGTTCCGCCAGCCGCCGCGGTCGGGCGACAAGGTCGCCGTGCTCCAGGGCGTCACCAAGGCGTACGGCGCGCGTGTCGTCCACGACGGATTGACGATGAACATCCAGCGTGGCGAACGCTGGTGCGTGATGGGCAAGAACGGCGCCGGCAAGTCGACGCTGCTGAAGATGATCGCCGGCGCCCTCGCCCCCGATGCAGGCCAGGTGACCCTCGGGGCGAGCCTGCAGATGGGTTACTTCGCGCAGCAGTCGCTGCAATTGCTGGACGCCGACCTGACCATCGAGGAACAGTTCCAGAAGGATTTCCCGCAGGAGTCGATCGGCGTCCTCCGCAACCTGCTCGGGGCGTTCCAGTTCTCGGGCGACGATGTCGACAAGCCGATTCGCGCCCTGTCAGGCGGCGAGCGGACGCGCCTGGTGATGGCGCGCATGCTTCTGTACCCGCCCAACTTCCTGGTGCTCGACGAGCCCACCAACCACCTCGATCTCGCCACCAAGGAGATGCTCGTCGACGCCCTGCAGGACTTCGAGGGGACGATGATCTTCGTCTCGCACGACCGCATGTTCCTGCGCGGCCTCAGCAACCGCGTCCTCGAACTCGGCGGCGAGACCGGTCGCCAGCGCGAGCCACACCTGTTCCTTGGCTCGTATCCGGAATACGTGCAGCGTACTGGCCACGAAGCACCTGGCGTACACAACTGACGTCACGGCGATGTTGGTATTGCCCGCTCTCCGAGCGGGCCATCTCCACGTCTCCGGCTGGACGCTAGGTTAAGGTCATGGACGGCTCGGAGAGCCGTCCCTACCGTCAGCCGCCCCGGTACCCGGTACCCGGTGAGACGCCCTTGCAATCGATGGGCGACACGCAGGCAAATACCGGAATGCCGGAATGCCGGAATGCCGGAATGTCGAGAGCAGGGGCGCCGCGCGTGTTGCGTCACGGGCCGCGACGGTTGGTTCGACATTGCAGCCTTGCGGCATTGGCATTCGCGTGTTGATGAGCGGCGCGTGGGCCGGCATTCGCCGTTGTCTTGAGCGTTGAGCCCCTGGTGCTTGCATTCGGGCTCGAATGGCCATACAACGCGCGTGTATGCATCGCCGAGATTTCCTGAAGCAGGGCGGCACCGCGCTCGCCCTGGCCGCGCTGCCGGTGCCCGCCGCGATTGCGGCTCGGGCGCAACCCAGGCCTCCGCGGGTCGGGCTGATCGGCACCGGGTGGTACGGCAAGGCGGACCTGCTGCGGCTGATCCAGGTCGCGCCTGTCGACGTCGTGTCGATCTGTGACGTCGACTCCCAGATGCTCGCCGATGCCGCCGCGATCATCGCCACGCGTCAGGCCTCGAAGAAGCCGCCACGGACGTATCGCGACTACCGCGAGATGCTGAAGGAGCGCGATCTCGACATCGCGCTGATCGGGACACCAGACCATTGGCACGCGCTGGCAGCCATCGCCGCTCTCAAGTCGGGCGCGCATCTCTACCTGCAGAAGCCCGTCAGCGTCGACGTCGTCGAAGGGCAGGCGATCCTCGCCGCCGCGCGCAAGTACAAGCGCGTGGTACAGGTCGGCACGCAGCGTCGCAGCACTCCGCATCTGATCAACGCGCGCAATCGCGTGATCAAGGAAGGCCTGCTCGGCACCGTGGGGCTGGTCGAGATCTACTGCTACTACCACATGCGCACGCGGGAGAACCCGCCGGACACGACGCCACCCGCGACGCTCGACTACGAGATGTGGACGGGGCCGGCGCCGATGCGTCCGTACAACAAGCTCGTCCACCCGCGCAGTTGGCGCGCCTTCATGGAATACGGCAACGGCATCGTCGGCGACATGTGCATCCACATGCTCGACATGGTGCGGTGGTTGCTCGATCTCGGCATGCCGCTGGGAGTGAGTTCGACCGGCGGCATCCTGGTGGACAAGAACAGCAAGGCGAACATCAGCGATACGCAGACCGCCACGTTCGATTTCGCCGGCCTGCCAGTGGTGTGGACCCATCGCACGTATGGCGACGCGCCCGATCCCAAGTACCCGTGGGGTGCGACGATCTATGGCGACAAGGGCACCCTCAAGGCGAGCGTGATGGGCTGGGACTTCACGCCACGCGAGGGCGGAACACCGCTGCACGAGGACGTGACCTACGAGTTCGAGCAGTATCCCGAGGATCGCACCGAGAAGGACCTCGAGCGGCACGTGGCCCCCGCCATCCGCGGACACATGAAGAACCTCCTCGCCTGCATCGAGAGCGGCAACCGCCCGGTCGCCGACATCGAGCAGGGGTACATGTCGACGACTGCCTGCATTCTCGCGAACCACTCGATGAAGCTCGGTCGCTCGATCACCTGGGATGCCGCCGCGGGCCGCGTCGCCGGCGACGAGGAGGCCAACCGCCTGCTGGCGCGCCCGTACCGGGCGCCGTGGGACCACCCGAATCCGAAAGACGCGTAGTCCGCATTCCCGCATTGCGTGCCCGCGCTCCGTCCGACGGGCACGCCGCCAGCTGGGACCTCACCGACAGCGGGCGCGAAGCCAAGTTCTACCAGCTCACCGCCGCCGGCTGCCGGCAGCTCGACTCGGAGACCGCTTACTGGCTGCAGATGTCGCGCGCGATCGCGCTCGTGCTGCAGACGGGAGAGTAGGGATGGCCGGTTGGTGGCGTCCCCGCGTCCGCGCCGAGCAGCGCCTGTCCAGGGAGATCGAGTTCCACCTGGCCGAACGGGTCGCCGAACCCGTGCCGACGGGCAGCCGCCAGAAACCGCGGCGTTGCAGGCGCGCCGCGAACTCGGTCCAATCGATCCGATTCTCGAGGCATGCCGTGACCAGCGCTGGTGGCGCGGCCTCGACGACCTCGCGCGTGATGTCCGTTATGCGCTGCGGACGCTGGGGCACGCGCCCATCTTCGCGCTGGTCGCGATCCTGACGCTGACCCTCGGCATCGGCGCCAATGCCGCCCTGTTCCAGGTGTACGAGGCGCTGATGCTGCGGGCGCTGCCCGTGCAGGATGCCGAGCGGCTGCTCATGGGTGTTGCCGTCAGCGTCCCACTGGCGCGGTGGGTGGAGGGGCTGCTCTACGGCGTGACGGTGCGCGACCTCGGCACGTACGCGGTGGCGGGCGTGACGCTGGCGGTGGTGGGCGTCGCTGCCGCCTGGGTCCCGGCATGGCGGGCCTCCCGCATGAACCCGACCAGCGCGCTGCGGTCCACGTAGTCATTTGTCATTAGTCAGTAGTCATCAGTCATGACTTACGACCAATGACCAATGACCAATGACCAATGACCCATGACCAATGACCCATGACCCATGACCCATGGCCCATGACCCATGATTCACCGCGCCGCGGCGAGCGTCAGCAGGAAGCCTGCGTCCTGATCCTGCCAGGAGGCAATCGTGCTGAAGCCCGCCTCCCACAGCGTCTCGCCGAAGGTGGCCGATTCGTACTTGTAGGAACTCTCGGTCCAGATCGTTTCGCCGGCGTGGAAGTCGAGCACGAGCTTCGCGCCCGGCACGTGCACCCGTTGCTGCGCGAGGCTCACGAGGTGCATCTCCATGCGCTGCGCCCGCGAGTTCCACCGCGCGTCGTGGGCGAAGTGTTCGAGGTCGAAATCGGCCCCGAGTTCCCGATTCAGCCGCACCAGGAGGTTGCAGTTGAACGCGGCCGTGACGCCGAGCGGGTCGTCGTACGCGGCTTGCAGCTGCTCAACGGGTTTCACCAGGTCGGCGCCGATCAGCAGCGTGTCGCCACGTTCCATCGCGCCACGGATGTCCTGCAGCAGCGCTGCCGCTTCGGGCGGATCGAAGTTGCCGATGTTGGAGCCCAGGAACGCGACCAGCAATGTCTCGCCAGCGGTGCGCGAGAGTGTCACCTCCCGCAGGCCGACCTCGTAGCGCGCCACGTGTGTGTGGACGGCGACACCTGGAAGGCGCCGCAGCCGCGCCGATGCGGCATCGAGCGCGGTGGCCGAGACATCGACGAGATGGACGTCGAACGCCGGATCGTCGCCGCTGCCGTCCTGCATCAACGTGGCGAGCTTCTCGCCGTTGCCGGGTCCGAGTTCGACCACGCGGGGGCGACGTCCCGCCGCTTCGAGGATGGCAAGCCTGTGCGTCTGCAGCAGGGCCGTCTCGGCGCGGGTGATCGGATACCAGGGCAGGTGGCAGATGGCGTCGAACAGCGACGACCCGAGCGCATCGTAGAGCGCATGCGCGGGGAGTCGTCGCGGCCGATCACGTAACAGCGCGGCGACCTCCTCGGCAAACGTCAGCGTCGCCGTCGTCGCCGCGGCTGGTCCGCGCACAGGCACGCGATCCCGCAACGCAGGGCTGGGGGGCACCAGGCGCATCGGAGATGCTGGGCTCATGCGTGCACCTCCACGGTGCGGAACGTCGCGTAGACGAACGGGTAGCGTGGCCTGAACCAGTTGCGGAAGCTCGGGCGCAACAGTTCACGGGCGGTGGCCTGGGACGCGCCCTTCAGCACGAAGTGCGATCCATCGAAGAAGTCGGCGGAGTACTCCGGGTACGACGGGATCGGCGTGAAGCCGGCGAAGCCATCGAAAATCGTCGACGTCCACTCCCAGCCATTGCCGACCAGATCGTGCACACCCCACCCGGACTGGCCATCAGCATGGGTACCGACCGGTTCCGGTTCCCAGCTGTTGAAGTCGAACACGCCATGCGCCCTCGTCGGTGGCGCGTCGCCCCAGGGATGACGCCGCGGGAGCCCGTCCGGCCCCGTGTACGCCGCTCGCTGGAACTCGGCTTCGGTCGGCAGGCGCCGCCGCGTCCACTTCGCGTAAGCGTTGGCTTCCGCCTGGCTCACGTAGGCGGGCCATGCCATCGGCAGCGGCACGTATTCGAACATGCCGCGCCAGTGCCAACGCCCGTCGATGGACTCCCAGAAGCTCGGATGTGTGTGTGACTCGGACTGCAGCCACGTCCAGTCCTGTGGCGACCACCAGTGGGGGTCGCGGTAGCCACCAGCCTCCACGAACGCCAGGAAGTCTCCGTTGGTGACGTTCAGCCGTTGGATCCGGAACGCGTCGACATCCACGACCGGACCCGGGAACTCGTTGTCCCACCCGAAGCGCACGTGGGCGCGCACCGCGCCGAGGCTCGCCGGGCCCGCGGGGATCTCGATGTCTCCCTGCACGACGGTTCCCGGCTCGACGCGCACGGCGTAGTCGCGCGGCGCGCGCTTGGCGTCATGTGGCAGGCGGTGCCACATGTACAGCAGCGTCTCCTGGTGCATCGCCTCGTGTTCGAGGATGGCGTACACGGCCTCGGCGCGATCGAGCAGCGGATGCCCCGGCTGGTCGAGGTCCGCCTCCGTCAGTGCCTGGACGACCCGCGCATCGGCCGACTGCACGAACGTCTCGACGGTCTCCCGGTCAGGCCACGTGAACGCCGACGCATCATGACCGTCCTCGTCCGGGTCGATCCCGCGAGCGAAGAGGCGTTCGAGCCGTTGGTCGATGCCTGGCTGTCCGAGCCCACGCTTGACGAGCGTATTGAGGCTGAAGCCCGGCAAGTGGCCGACGTAGAAGACGATCGGATGGCGCTGGGCGATCGGTTGCGCGTACAACGTCTCCGGGACCAGCACATCGAACAGCGCGCGCGTGCGCGCGCGATTCCGCTCATACCAGTCGAGGGCGTCGCCGCGATCGATGCCGCGGATCACCCGCGGAGAAGTGGCGTCCGGTGCGGGGGAGGACAGCGTCTCAGGACTCGACTGCACGTGGCGACCCTTTCGAAGATGCACGGGGGACAGGTTGCGACCGTTCGATTTCAGCGGTCGCCTGGGAGGAAGCGGCGGCGTGGCGGTGCGCCTGGCCATTGCCGTCGCCACAGCCACGCGCCCGCCAATGCCGTGACCGCCAGTCCCGCGAGACCGCGCCGCACCGCCGCGGGCCATGGGTCGCGTGGCAGATCATGGCCTCCGTCCTCCCGCCGGCGCGCCGGCGCCCCGACGTAGCGACCACGCTCGGGAATCTCGAGGTGGAAGCCATCGGCAAACGCGCGCAAGCTCCGCGTGAGCCGCGGACCGGACATCGGCACGCCGTGGCCGGGTACGAGCACATTCGGGGAGAGGTCCGCCAGGTCACGCACCGAGCCCAGTGCCTCGCTCCAGTCGCTCGTGAAGTACGCAGGTGGACCGTGCAACGCTGGCGCCTGCATGATCACCGCGCCGAGCGACTCCTGCCGCACCGTGATCACCGCATCGCCCGAGACCAGCACCCGATCGGTGTCCCGGAACAACGACACGTGTCCATCCGTGTGTCCTGGCGTGTGCCACCACCGCCATCCCGGCAGGGGCGGAATCGCTCCATCGTCGGGGAGAGCTCGGACGCGCGTACTGATGTCGATGGGACCACAGGGGTAGAGGCGCGCGCACCACGCCATCAGCCCGCCGCCGACGGTGGGATCGGGCGGCGGATAAGCGCGGCGGCCAGTGAGATGCGCTAGTTCCAGCGCGTGCGCGTAGACGGGGACGTCCCACACGTCGAGCAGTCGCTCGAGATTACCCACATGGTCGAAATGCGCATGCGTCAGGACAATGGCGGCCGGCGGGCGGTCGCCGAATCGCGCTCGTGCCGCGCGCGCAATCACACGGAGATGGCCCGCAAGGCCGGCGTCCACGAGCACCCATCGGCCGTCTTGCGGCTCGGGCTCGACGAACACCACGTTCACCATCACCGTGCGTAACCACGCGACTCCGGGCGCCACGTCCTGGCTCAGCTGCATGCCGTGCTCCTTTGCGCTGCCTCATACAAGGGTCGCGCCATGTGCCGCGGGAAAGTGTGTGCAAGGGACAAGGCTCCCCCGCCGCGTTCATTTCGATACCTGCCATGGAGGGTATTTGGGCAGGCAGAGCTCGAGGAACGCTGAACGCCGAACGCCGAACGCTGAACGCTGATGCGGCGGCAGGCGAATGCCCGAAACATCGAGTGCCGTCGGGCCACGGGCGCCGGTGGCTGGGGCGGGGATTGCGCGAGCACGGGCGCAGGAGCATCTCTTGACGGCGGGGCGGTCGGACTCGGGACAGTCCGGTGGCCTTCAGCGGCCGGGCAAACGGGAGCGGGACGGGTGCCGCGCGCTCCCCGCGCCTCAGCTCGTGCCCCGTCCTCTCCGACGCTGGGCCGGTCGCGTTTCCTGCTGCTGCAGTTGCGAATCGTCCTCGCCCATGACCTTGAACGAACGGGTCACGCGCGAACGGACGCCGCTCGAGCCTTCGAGCGTGGCGACGATCTGATAATCGCCGGCGGGCAGTTCCTTCACGGAGAAGGTGTGCGCGCGTGCGCCCTCCATGCCGTCGAGCTGCCGCTCCGTGCTCGCGTAGAACGTCGGCGCATCGATGGAGAGTTGCAGCCGGCGATTGCCGGCATCGGGCGTGACACGCACGACGACGCGCAGGTCAGCGCCCGCGAAGGCGACGACGGGGGTGAACGTGACCGATTGGATCAGCTTGCTCTCCGGCGTCCCGTGGACGGCTGGCACCGGTTCAGCCGACGCGGCCGGTACCGGCGCCTGGGCGAGCGACGGAGACTGCACGCCAAAGAGGAAGCCAAGCACGACCAACGGTCGCACCATCGACGCCGACACGCGTGTACCCATCACACACCATCCAGAGAATGCGTGGACGCGGCACCTGTCTTGAACCTCCCCGAGCCCCGACGGGTGACCTTGAGCGGAGGCCATGAACGTACTGCGTTCCACTCGGCTCCGCAAGTCCTCTTTCATGCGCACGCCATACTCCTGTCATCTTTGGCCCATAACATCGCGATGGCAGCCGTCTGTCGTCCACCGTCCAACCCCCTGCCGACGGTGGCACGACGGTCACATGTCGTCTCGTCTTCGTCCTCTCGTCTTCGGTTGCCGCGCTCTGCCTGGCAAACGTTGCGATGGTCCGTGCCCGGGTCCTCCGCCATCCGCCCACCGCCACAGTGACGCCGGCTCCGACGCAGCAGCTCGTATGCGCGGGTCGCGTACTCGCCCGCGCTTTCCAAGCCTGCCCGATCGACGCGCCCCGCGAAGGGCATGGACGGCGGCGAGACCATGCGCTGCCTCGTGTCGGGATCTCCGAGTACCTCATGACGTTCGAGCGTTGAGCCTCGTGTCAGGTCGGCGAGGCGACACACGTCGCCAGAGGGTGACACTCAGTGGTGCTTGAGTGGCTCGCTCGTTCGTCGCGACGAGGAGACTGTCAATCGCAGGGGACATTCGCGCTGGTATTCGTCTTGCTCAACCTTGGATAGATGTCCTTTTCTTGGAGCGCCCCGTGAGACACCCCCTTCGCACCTTGGTGATCGCAACCGCGCTGGCGACGGCAATGACTCTCATCCCCGATGCCGCATTCGCGCAACGCGGTGGTCGCGGCGGTGAAGGTGGCGGTGGCGGGAGCCGAGGCGGTGGTGGCACTGCCGCTCCGCGCGGCGGCCACTCTACGGGGGGCGCGCCGGTCGTCGGGCATGCAGTACCACGCGGCGCCGCGCCTGGGCATCCCATCGCTGGCCGACCCGGCGGCGGCCACTACGGCGGTTACTACCGTCCCGGGTACGCGTATCCGCCCTATTGGAGCATGGGCTGGGGTTGGGGAGGCTATTGGGGCGGCTATTACGGTTGGGGCTACTGGGGACCTGGCTGGTGGGGCCCCGGATATGCCAGCAGCATGTGGTGGCCAGGTTATGGCTGGTGGGGCGGACCGGCGATGTACGCGCCCCCCTACTGGGGCATCACCAGTAATGCCCGCTTCCTGGTTACGCCGCGCAATGCCGAGGTGTACGTGGACGGCGCGCTGGCCGGCATCGTGGACCAGTACGACGGCACGTTCCAGAGCCTGACGCTGGCGCCCGGTACTCACCAGATCAGCCTGTTCCTGGATGGCTATCATCGGCAGGACTCCAACGTGTACGTCGCGCCGGGGTCGACGCTGAAGCTGCGTCACACGATGGAAGCGCTCCCGGAAGGCGCGACGCCTGACGAACGTCCCGTCCTGGCTCCGCGTCCGCAGCAGGCCGCCGTCGTAGCCGACCCCGACGGGTCGCCCACGACTGCGCCCGCCCCGGGTGCGCCGCGATCACCGCGCCCGATCGTCGGCGAGGCTGGCGTGCTGGTGATTCGCGTCCAGCCGGCTGACGCGGAGATCGTCATCGATGGCCAGCGCTGGCAGACGCCGGACGCGAAGAACCATCCGCTCGAGGTGCGCGTCCCGCCCGGTCGCGTTCGTGTCGAGGTCCGGAAGCCCGGCTTTGCGCCGTTCTCGACCGAGGTGACAGTGGAGCCCGGCGAGATCACGCCACTCAACGTGAGCCTGCCGCCACAGGGCGAAAAGCTCTGACCCTTGGCCGCCGCGCCAGCCGAGGCGTGGCGGCACCCGAACCCTCCCGCCACACGTCCGGGATGCGGGTGTCCTGCCCGCCCCCGTCACGTGTACTCCCACGAATTCGTGGGAGTCCTTCCTCATACGTAGTTTCTGCATCATCGCCAGCGGGGCTGAACGGCCTCGCTGGCTTCCTCCCGCCCAAACGCCAACGCGGGCCTGCATGGATGCGCGTCGATGTGCAGCACAAGGAGTCGCGGGAGTCCAGGGGTCGGCGTAACGCCTGGACGAACACCGGACGCTGAACGTCGAACGTTGAACATGGTCAGCGTCGAGCAAGCTCGACGCCTACGTTTCCTGGCGTGACGCAGCCGTCGACCTCAGGTCGACGGAAAGAAACGGGAATCGGGAATGGTCGTTGGCAGCGCCGGGCTGTCCCTTGGGCGCCGAAGCCCTTGGCGGAGGCGGCCAGCCCGGCGTTATGCAGCTCGTGTGGTAACCGCTTGCGGTGTCAGCGGAACAACTTGGGCGTGAACGCCGCGAGGTTCCGCCGCCACACCAGCCAGGTGTGCGCACCAGGTGTCTCGACAGCCTCGTGTGCGATGCCGCGCTCGGAGAGGAACGCACGCATCTGCCGGTTGGCCGTGATCAGGTTGTCCTCGGTCCCGCACGCGATCCAGAGCAGCTTGAGGCGCGCGCCCTCGTCTTTCGTCAACGCCGGGAACACCTGCGGGAACGTCGCCGGCTCGCCGAGGCCACCGGAGCTGAAGGCGCCGACCCAAGCGAAGCGATCGATGGCGTTCAAGCCGACGAACAGGCTCTCGGCCCCGCCCATCGAGAGACCTGCGATCGCACGTCGCTCGCGCCGCGCGTCGGCGTGGTAGTCGCGCTCGATGGCAGGGATGACTTCGGCAAACAGCGCATCACGATAGCCCTCCATGTTCTTCTGTCGCAGCTGGGGTGCACGCGGACCACGCGTCACGATCTCTGGCGTCCCGTAGCCGAGGGTCATGACGACGAGCATCGGCACGACCTTTCGCGCCGCGATCAGGTTGTCCAGAATGACGTGTGCCTGTCCGACCGCCGTCCACCCGCTGGCGTCGTCGCTGAAGCCGTGGAGCAGGTAGAGCACGGGATACCGCTCCTGGCGACGGGGATCGTAGCCGGGAGGCGTGTAGACGTAGTAGTCGCGGTGATCGCCGATGCGGGCCGACTTGTAGAAGTGATGATGCAGCTGTCCGCGTGGCACGTCCGCCATGTCCCAGGGCACGGCTTCGGCGCTCGAGGCTGGCCCTGGCACCCGCACCATGTTCGACATGTTGAGCAGGTTCGGCGCGACCCACCCATTGAGCGGATCGATCAAGGCCGAGCCGTCGACGTTGAACGTGTACTGGTAGATATCGGGTGCGAGTGGCGCAGTCGTGACCGACCACGTGCCCTGATCGTCGCGCGTCATCGCGAGGCGTTCCGCACCGGACCGCGACACGAATACCTGCTGCGCGTTCGGCGCCTTCAGGCGGAACGTGACCCGGCCATCACCCTGGACCTCCGGTGAGACCAGGGGCGGCGCCTGGGGTTGCGCCTGCGCCCTCCCCGCCACCGCCAGCGTCAGCAGGGCCATCATCGCCAGCATGCCGTGTTGCAGTCGTCTCATGTGCGTGCACTCCAGCGAGGCCCGTCGGGCGTCGCGCGATGGGGTCAGTTCGTGCCGACATCCAGTGTCGCGACGACAGGATAGTGGTCCGAGCCGAAGAGCGCATCGAGACGCCTGTGTGTCGTCTGCACCGTCCCGGGCAGCCGGGGGAACAGGTAATCGAGCCGCCACGCATTCTGCATCGTCGGGCGCGTGTCTTCGGAAGGAAATGTGCCGAATGCGTCGCGAAGCAGGCGCAGCGCCTCCTCCCGCGGGCCGAGCCACACGTTGAAGTCGCCGCCGACGAGGGCGGGCAGGGCTGCTGACGTGCCGGCGGTTGGCGACAACGCCAGCGCGCCGATAAGCGCCTCGGCCTGCCGGGTGCGCGAGGCGCCGGCGCGGGCCCAGAAGCGGCGCGCGCCCGACCGGTTCTCGAGATGCACGCTGACGACACGCAGCCGCCAGGCACGGCCGTCCGCCGACGTGCCGTGTACGACCCCGGACAGGGCCACGCGCCGCTGCCGCTCGATCGGCAGTTCGATGGCCTCCAGGTCGGTCAGCGGGAGCGACGACAGGATGGCGACGCCACGATCGGCAGCCATCGCGCCGTCAGGACGCAGCCGATTGCGCTTGCCAGGCAGGTAGGCGAGGTGCCACCCGAGGCGGCTCACGATGGACGGGATGTCCTGGACACCGGTGGAATCGGTCTCGATCGAGGCGGTGGTGGCAGCCCTTGCCGACGGCAGCGATCTCACAACCTCCTGCAGCAGCACCACGACGGCATCGGGTGCGGGTCGGTCAGGAGCGCCGCGACGGAGCGCGTCGACGAGCGAGAGGACATCACCGCGCCCGTCATGCATGTTCCAGGTGGCGACGAGCACGCGTTGCGCGCGCGGGGAGTCCTGCGTGGGCGTCGGCAGGATCGGCCGGCCCACCTGCGCGCACCTCGCATCGAGGGCGCGTCGTTCGCCATCCTCGACCGGTCGAATCCACGCGACGGGCACGTCGGGCGACACGGCTTCGGTGGCCCGGCAACTCGCATGAGGCCCCGGCGCGACGGCCATGCGAACCGGGCTTGCGCAGCCCGTCGCCAAACCGAGTCCGACCAAGGCGATCACGAATCCGCGCATCATCGTTGCTGTCCCTCGCGCCACCGCGTCCCGATTCGCAATTCCCCGATTCCGGATCGACGACGCCGGGCTGGCCGCCTCCGCCAAGGCTTCGGCGCCCAAGGGACAGCCCGGCGCTACCTTGCGTACCCGGTACCCGGAACCCGGTACCCGGCCCTCACAACTCCCTCGTCATCTCGATCATCGTGCGCCTGAACCCATGCCGTGCGAACAGTCGCTGTCCACCCGCATTCTGCTCGGCGGTACAGAGGAGCACGCGCGGCATGCCGCGGCCGCGCAGCCACTCGATGGCGGCGTCGAGCAGCTGCGATCCCGCGCCACCGTCGCGATGCCCGGGCTCGACGACCAGGTCGTGGATGAAGCCGGACTGGTCACGGAGTTCCTTCCAGGACAGGGGCTCGATTGCCGCGTACACATAGCCGATCACGGCGCCCTCGAGCTCGGCGACCAGGACGAGACAGCCCTTGTCCTCGATTTGCCTGCCGAGGAACCAGGCGTAGCCGCGCTCGGGATCGGTGCCAGGTGAGAGGAAGCGCTGGGCGTCGAAGTCGTGATGCACGCGCATCAGCAGCGCGCCGAGATGCCCGAGCACGGGCAGGTCCGCAGCGGTGGCGGAGCGGATCAGGATGGGCACGACACCGGTCAGGATACGCGCAATCACTCCGCCTTCAGCGCCTGCGTCGGCGCGACGTGAATGGCTCGCAGGACCGGCGCGGCGCTGGCCAGCACCGCCGTCAGCGTGAGCGCGAGCAGGACCGCGGCATAGCTGACCGGATCGGCGGGGCTGACGCCCGGCACGAGGAACGCTGCCAGCGGACGCGTCAGCAAAAGCGCGGCGCCAAGTCCGATGACCGCCCCCAATCCAACCAGCCAGACGGCCTCGCCGAGCACCAGGCGCACGATGTTCGATCGACCGGCGCCGACCGCCATGCGGATGCCGATCTCGCGGCGTCGTCGCGTCACCGAGTACGCGATGACACCGTAGAGCCCGACCGCCGCCAACCCGAGGCCGAGCAGGCCCAGGCTGCCGAGCATCGTCGCGCCGACCTGGCTCGGCAGCATGGCGAACGCCATGCTCGCCGCCATCGGCTCCACGGTCACGCCCGCGGCCGGTTCGACGCCCCGCAACGCTGCGACGACTGCCGGTACCGCGAGTGCGGGCGGACCGGTGACCTGCGCGATCAGCTGCACGCGCGATCGTTCGACACCCTTCAGCGCCAGGTGTTCGTAGAGCTGCGGGAGGGGCTCCTCACCGAGGGTACGGTTCTTGGTGCCTTCGACGACGCCGACGACGCGATAGAGGGTGGTGGCATTGCCGTCATGGCGGAAGCTGCGGCCCACGGCTGGCCGCTGCGGCGAGTAGCGGCGTGTCCATTCACGGTTCACGATCACGGGCGTCGCGGCGCTGTCTTCGCGCGGCGCGAAAGTACTGCCGGATACGAATGGAATCGCCATCACCTGGAAGTAGCGAGGTGACACCGCATTCCAGTGCACTGCCACCTCTACCCGTTCTCCGGAGTCGGCAAAGATGATGGGTCGCCTGTAGTTGGAGCCGTCGGTCAGCGGCACGAGGTACGCGGCGGCGCTGGCGCCAATGCCTGGCGCGGCGTCCATGGCCTGCAGGGCGCTGGCGACGAAGGCACGGGAGCGCTGCGGATCGTCATAGCGTGCCGAGGGCAGGTGCACGTCGGCGCGGATGGTCTGGAGCGTGTCGAAGCCCGGGCTGATGCGGCCGGCCTCGAACAGGTTGCGCAGGAAGAGCACGCTCGTCGTGAGTACGACGAAGGCCACCGCAACCTGCGCCACGACCAGGCCGCGACGCAGCCTCAGACGGCCGCCTCGGCGCCCGGACACCGCGAGCGACTCCCGGGTGGCCTGCCAGGCCGGCAGGACACCTGCCGCCAACGAGGCGAGGAACATCAGGACGACGGAGTAAACGAGGACGCGGCTGTCGAGATCGAGCTGCAAACGCACCGGGACGGGCAGAGGCAGGGTGATCCGCTCGGCGCCCCAAGCGAGGAGTTGACGCAGGAAGAAGCCGCACGCGAGCCCGAGCACGGCCAGCACCAGGCTTTCGGCAAGCAGCTGCTGCAGCAATCGCCCGCGGCTGGCCCCGAGCGCCAGGCGCACGGCCATCTCCTCGCTGCGTCCTGCCGCGCGTGCCAGCAGGAGGCCGGCGACGTTGACGCACGCCAGCAGCAGGACGAGGCCTACTACAGCGAGCAGCACCGCGGAGAAGAGGACCAGCATTCGCGAGTTCGTCGCTGCCAACCGGGCTCGACCTGCCACCGGCGTGGCGACGACGTTGCGCGCGTATTCCTCACCGGGGTGCGTGCGATCGAGCTGGACGGCGATGGCCTCGGCGCGGCTGCGCGCCGTATCGGCGGACGTGCCCGGCTCGACCCGCACGTAGATCTGCAGCCCCGCGTCGGGCCGGAACTGCGGCACGAACACGTCCGGCGAGAAGCCCATGCCGATGAGCGTGCGGTGCCGGGCCGGCAGGACGCCCGTGATCGTGTACATCCGGCCGTCGAGGCGTAGCGATCGGCCGACGATGGCCGGGTCGCTGCCCAGCGCGTCGCGCCAGAAACGATGGCTCAGGACCACCACGTCGTGGGGATCGTCGGCGTTGTAGCCGCGACCATGCAACATCGGAATACCGAGTCCGGCAAAGTAGTTCGTCGTCGTGTCGACCCCGTAGAGGGGGCGCGTGTCGGTGCCGGTATCCCAGTTGACCGAAGACTCCTCGCGTTCTCCGACGACTTCACGGAAGGCACCGCTGCGGCGCAGTTGCTCGACGACGTCGCGTGGCGCGTGGGAACTGCCACCGAGCCGCAGGCCGACCCACTCGTCGGGCGAGACGATCGACGGCGTCCCCAGCAGGACCGACATCACGAGCGAGAAGATCGCGACGTTGACGCCGATGCCGAAGCCGAGCGACAGCAGCGCGCTCAGCACGAGCCCGGGGCTTCGGCGCAGTCCGCGCGTGGCGTACCGCAGGTCGCGCCACACGTTCTCGATGGCGGTGAAATGCCAGAGGTCGCGGACCTGTTCCTGCACGACGAGGGTGTTGCCGAACGGGGTGGCGTTGCCATGCGACGCCGCCATGTCGCGATGGAATGCGATCTCGGCCTCGAGCTCACGTTCGAGCCGGCGCCGGCGAAAGATCTTGCGGAGTGTGCGACGCATGCGGAGGTCCTCGCTAGGGCTGGTTCGCGAGGACGCGACCGACGGCCATGGAGAGTCGCGTCCACGTGTCGTGCTGCGCCGCCAGGACGCGCCGCCCGTGCCGGGTCAGCTCGTAGTACTTGGCCTTGCGGTTGTTCTCGGACAGGCCCCACGTGGCGGCGATCGCGCCGTCGAGTTCGAGTCGATAGAGCGCCGGGTACAGGGAGCCCTCCTCGACGCGCAGCACCTCGTCCGACAACAGGTGGATCGTCTGCGCGATCGCATAGCCGTGCAGCGAGCCGCGCTGCAGGGCATGGAGGATCAGCAGGTCGAGGGTGCCCTGGAGCAGGGCAGGGGCGGGGGACTTGGCCACGATGCTCCCTCTGACGATCTAGGGAAGAAGGAAGTTCCCTCGACCGTCAGGGGGAGTCCCGCAGTCGGTCAGGAGGCCGTGGCCCTGCTGACCGCGGGCCCGTCGAGTTCGCCCGCCCGGGCGAGCTTCTCCTGGCGGCGGCCCAGCCAGAACGCGTTCAGCAGCCACACCGCCGAGACGGGGACGGCGACGTAGAGTGCAATGCCAGGGAGTGCCAGGCCCAGCGCGCCGAGCGCCGTGTACGACCACGCGCCGACCTGGTCGCCGAGGCGGTAGACCGCCGTGTCGATGAAGCTCTTGGCCTTGTACTTGTCCTCTCGCGACAGCACGGTGAACAGCAACTCGCGCGTTGGACGTGCGATCGCGAAGTTGCCGGCGCGACGCGTCACCTGCAGCGCCACGATGGCGGTGATGGTCGGCATCATGCCGAGCCAGCCAAAGCCCAGCACGCTGAAGAGCGGCAGAATCGACAGCGTCAGTGCGACGCCGAGAGCCTTGAGGATGCGGCTGGTGAGGAACAGTTGCGTCAGCAGGGTCAACGCGTTGACTGCCAGGTCCACGCGTCCGAAGAACGCCGTGCGCGCTTCACGCGTGGAGAAGGTGTGGGCGGCGATGTCCACCTGCTGGAAGTAGAGCACCGTGGACGTGAACGTGTAGAGCAGCATGTAGACGGCCACATTGAGCAGATAGGGGCTGCTCAGCGCGCGGGAGACGCCGGCCATCATGCCTCCGCCGATCGGGGCTTCTTCGCGTGCCACGCCCGTCGCGGTCTGCAGCGCGGTGGCGATGGCCGAGAGGCGCCGCATGGCTAGCACGGCGATCTCCAGGAGCACCACCGACACGAGCAGCAGAGGCGTCGCGCCAATACGTTCGGCGAGGAACGCAGGCACCGACGATCCGAGAAGCGCACCGACCGTGGCGCCGGCGGCGATGAACCCGAACAGGCGCTTGCCTTGTTCGCGGCTGAAGACGTCCACCAGAAAGGCCCAGAAGACCGACACGACGAAGAGGTTGAAGACCGACGTCCAGACGAAGAACACGCCGCCTGCCCATTTCTGCACGACCGCGCCGCCCATGAGGAACAGCGCGAAGAACACCAGCAGGTTGGCCTGGAAGAACCGGTAGGTGACGCTGATGAACCGCAGCCGCGGCAGTCGGGAGACCAGCGCCGCGTACGGCGGGTTGACCAGCAGCATCGCGATCAACGTGCCGGTGAACAGCCACGGCAGCTTTTCGACACCGCTCTCGGCTCCCATCGCGTCGCGGATGGGGCGGATGACGTAGTAGGCAAACAGCACGCTGAAGTAGAACAGCGAGGCCCACAACAGCGCCGCCGTCTCCCCGGGACGGACGTCGATGAGGCGTCGCAATGGCCCTGACTTGTCGGTCATGATTGCGTAGTGTAACGACACCACCCCAGGAAGGCGTGTCACCACCGGGGACACGCGCGCCCCGGCTGTTCCCTCCGCCGGCCACGAAGGTTGTGTCGAGTGCTCCTTACGGCACTCGGAAGTATCAACCGGCCGTCCGGCTGCTGACGGCGTTTGCCGGTCTTTGCTTCGTACTGCTGGCGACGGCCCAGCTGCCCGTCCGCGCGTACGGCGACGGCCCGATGTTCGCGGCGTTGGTGGACCAGGGCCTGATCGTCCCGCGGCGGTGCGCGGCTACGTCTACGAGGCTGGATCGTCACGCCAGAGGATCGGGACGCGCTCATCGGCGCGCGACGCGAATTACGCTGAACGAACTGGCCGGCAGCGTCCGCTCCAGGCGACCTCCCGTAACAGTGACGGACTCGTGCGACGGGCGGACGCGGTCGGGCTGCGCGAACGTGTTCTCGGCATCCGGCGGACCCGTGAGGACCCAGGTCTCGGCAGATGTCGCCGTGGTACCCACCGAGAGCGACACGGGCATGGCCGTTGACGACGGGTTCACGAGCTTCAGGATGACCGTGGTGCCATCGTCAGCCATCGCGGCGCTCGCGAACACGCCGCGTGTGCCGTTGGCTGGCGAGCCCTCCATCGTCAATGGCAGGACACGCGCGCCGCGGTGGGCACCGAACAACTGCTGCACGCGGTACGACGGCGTGCCGAATGCGCGCAGGTTGTCAAACCAGATCAGGTTCGGCGTCCACCGCCAGGCGTCGATGTGCGCGAGCAGTGGGGCATACGCGGACAGGCGTACGACGTCGGCGTTGCGCTCGAGGCCGGTCATGAACGCCGCCTCCGCAACCGCGGCGCGCAGCGTGCTCGGTCGCATCGGGAGCGCTCGCCCTTGCGCACGCCGACGCCGCGAAAGCCGTCGTTGACGACGCCGAAGCGGCCGCGGTCCGACCGGACGCGCAGGTAGTGGGGATTGGCGGGTCCTGGCCCGGTATCGGCTCGGACGTCGACGGCGCCGGCCGTGCCGTCCACCCAGGCCCGCTTCCACCCCATCATCGCGTCGGCGAACTCGAACGAGCGGTTCTTGATCTTCTCGGCATAGAGGCCGCCATCCGCGCCGAAGTTGATGTCCTCGAAGAAGATGCCGTACATCGTCGGGGCGATGTCGGCGCCCGGGTGATCGGTATCCACGACGATGGCCAGGGGGGCCACGGCCGGGGTCTGCGCCAGGAGCGTCACGCCGACGCTGCCGAGGGTGCCGAGGACAATGAGGGAATCCAGCGCATGCTTGGTTTCCGGGTCGCGGCATTGTGTCATCACGCCGCGGTGTCCGGACAGGGGAGCGACGACCCCTGGGGCCCCGATTGAAGCTTCGGGTCGAACGAGCCGATTTCCTTTCACGCAGACCCGCGGGCAGGGACGGCTCGAGCCCCGCGCGGCATCCTGGAGAGACAACGATGCGTGCACGTGTACTGGCAGGAGTGGTGATCCTCGCGGCTTCCGGTGGTTGCTCCACCATGAAGGTCACGACGACCCCGGAGAAGATCGATCGGCCGGCCACGGGCACGCCGGGCACGTTCGTGCGCGAGGACGGCTATCCGAACCTGGGCACGGTGTGCCTGGCGGCCCTGCTCGACATGCAGGACAAGAGCACCATCCAGCTCGTACGTACCCTGCACAATGGGCAGGGCGACTACCGCGTGACCGCGGGCAAGTACGGTGTGGGCGAGCACGAACTGCTGCGCGTCGATTGCACCACCGCGCACCCGATCGGCATCGTCAAGGAATAGTAGTCGGCTGGCCGGGCGGCGGATCGGGCTGCTGCCAGGCGCTCATCCCGCCGTCCACCAGCAGCATCTGGCCGTGGATGTGCCAGGCGGCGTCGCTGAGCAGGAAGGCGGCGGCTTCGCCACACACCTCGGGCCCCGGCACCGCGCGGTTCGGCGTGTGCATCTGCATCCAGGCCATCGCCTTTGGATCGGACAGGAACGCCTCCGTGAGCGGGGTCCTGACCAGGCCGGGAGCCATCCCGTTGACGCGGATGCCCTTCGGCGCCAGCGAGACGCACAGTGTCTTCACCATCATCTCGACGGCTCCCTTCGACGTGTCGTAGGCCGCGTGATTCGACTCGGCGAGGCGGCCGTTGATCGATCCCGTGAAGAGCACGCGCCCCTGCGTGCCCTGTTCCACCCAGCGGCGTGCGAACTGCTGCGTCAGGAAGAACGGCGCGTGCACGTTCAGGCGCATGGTGCGCTCGAACAGATCGGCGCTGACATCCAGGAAGTGCATCGTGTCGAGGCAGGTGCCGGCGTTGTTGACCAGCAGGTCGATGGCTGGCATCGCCGCCGTCGCTTCACGGAAGAGGCGTTCGGTCGCCGCGACGGGGCGCGAGGAGAGATCGCCCTCGACCACCGCGACCTGAACTCCCAATGCGGCACATTGAGCGCGGGTCTGATCGGCCTGCGGGTCGCTGCGCAGTCCGTGCAGGACGACGTCGGCGCCCGCCCTGGCGATGGCCACGGCGATGGCGCGGCCGACGCCCTGGGTTGCGCCGGTGACGAGGGCCCGGTGGCCCCTCAGGGTCAGCATCGAGGCATGCTACCGGAAATGGCAACGGGCGCGTCCGGAGACGCGCCCGTTCGAGTGCAGCTTCCAACTAGTGCAGTCAGGGCAGCTGCGCGGCAGCGGATGTGGGGAGCGACGGCGGGATGCCGTATTCGCGGTCGGTGACCAGGCCAGGCATGGGCACCGGGTAGCGGCCGTCGGCATCCGCGACCACCGGTGCGGGGCCGTCCATCGTCAGCGTGTCGACGCCCGGGGCGAACTCGTGGGTGCCGTTGAGGATCTCGTCGTAGGTGATGACGCGGCCGGTGTGTGCGGCCATGCGCCCCATGCTGGTCACGAGGCTCGCTTCGACGCCGCGCCGCACCTCGTTGTAGGGGCGGTCGTTCCGGATCGCGTCGATGAGGTCGAGCCACTCCACGCGGTACGGGTTGCGCTCGTTCTCGGGATACGCCCAGGCGAGGTTGGCCGGGTCTGGATTGTGCCCCGAGTAGATGCGGCTGCGCGCCGGCGTGTGCTCCTTCGACGAGATCACCGCCAGGCCCTTCGTGCCGTGCGCGTACGAGGCGAACTCCGCCCAGGCGCCGGTCATGGTGCGGCCGTCCAGGTGCAGCTTGGTGCCGTCGGGGAACGTGTACTCGACCGAGTAGGTGTCGAAGTTCTGATCGACGTAGTCGCCACGATAATGGCGTCCGCCGACGGCCTGTGCCTTCACCGGCCAGGCTTCCTTCATCATGCAGGTCTCGTCGATGTTGTGGATGTAGAAGTCGGAGTACATCCCGCCCGACGCCCACAGGAAGCCGTGGAACCGGCGCAGCTGGTACATGACCTCGGTCATCGGCTGCGTGGCGTCGCCGACGACCTGCGGCGTGATGCCGTTCTTCACCTGCTTCTTGGTGAAGGCCGATCCGCCCGGGCCATGCATGCGGTAGGCGCGCATCGAGACGATCTCGCCGATCTGGCCGTCCTTGATGCGGCGCAGCAACTCGTTGCGGGCGTCGCAATGGCGACACATCAGGCCGACACCGACCTTGAGGTTCTTGCGCACCGACTGCTGCCCGAGCTCGAACATCTTCCTGGAGGTGGGGCCGTCGACGGTGACCGGCTTCTCCATGAAGACGTTGAGGCCCTTCTTGATCGCGTAGTCGAAGTGCACCCAGCGGAAGGCGGGCGGCGTCGCGAGGATGACGACGTCGCCGGGCTTGAGCACGTCCATCGCCTTCTGGTAGCCGTCGAAGCCGAGAAACTTGTTGTCGTCCTTGACGGCCATGCCATCGCCGATCCGGTTGGCCAGCGACTTGAAGCTGCGCGTGAGCTTGTCCTCGAAGATGTCGGCCATCGCCACCAGCTTCAGGGGCCCGTTCTTGGTGGCCATGGCATCGACGATTGCGCCGGTGCCGCGGCCGCCGCAGCCGACCAGCGCGAACTGGATCGCGTTGCCTTCGGCGCCGTGTACGGCTGGCGCGTTCAGCGTGGCCAGGGTCGACGCCGCGGCGACCTGGCCGAGACGTTGCGCGAAGCTGCGCCGAGAGAGTCCGCTTTGGTCACCGTCCATCTGTCATGCCTCCTGGCTGGCTTGCGGGCACGTCGTTGCCACGGCGCCGCGTCATGTCTGCGCACCGGCTCGGGACCACCAATCCACTCGCGGTACGTTCGCTCACGAGCATACGCCATCGTGGGTGCGGGACTGTGATCCGTTCGCGACACGATTCCCGCCGGTACATGAAATCTGGCCGAAAGTATCAACGACCGACAATTCGCCACTCCACGCCGACGCCGGCCTCGACTACGATGGGCTCATGACCAACGACGGCGCTCCGAAGAGCCGGCTCGAACTCGTGATGGAGAAGCTGCGGCAGCAGGATGAGGCGAAAGGCATCACCCAGGTGTCGCTCACCGACGCGCAGCGGGAGGCCATCGCCGCGGCGAAGAAGCAGTACGAGGCGCGCGTCGCGCAGCGGCGCATCATGCACCAGACCGCGGTCTCGGGAACCTTCGATCCGGCCGCGATCATGGAGCGTGAAGAGGAGCTGCGGCGCGACCTGGCGCGATTCGAGCGCGAGCACGAAGAGACGCTCGCGGGCATCCGTCGGGGCGAGTAGCCGCTACCGGGCGGTTGTACATCAGCCGTCGGCGAACAGCTGCGCCAGGGAGTGTCCGTGAGATCCCGGGTCGTTTCACTCGCTGTCATCGTCGTCGTTGCGTGCCTCGCCGCCACGCTGCCAGCGCAGGCGCCGACATCACCGCAAGACCAGACCGACACGATTCGCCGGATGCTGACGCAACTGCACGAGAACGGCGAGTTCACCGGCAGCGTGCTCGTCGCTCGCGCGGGCACGGTGATCGAAGCGGTCCAAGGCCTTGCTGGGACGGTCCTCGCTACGCTCGATGTCCAGCCCGTGACCGGCGGAGCGGCCAGCGAGAGCGCCTCCAACGGTCTCCTCGTCGCCCTGCCGGCGGAATGATGGCAGACCCGGACGTTCGTGAATGCCAGTGGCGGGCCTTCGAGCCCGCCCGGACCACGCCTTGTGATGGTCGTGTGAGGCGGCCGCGCGACCATCGCCGCTCCTGCGGCAGGATCTCGATGCTGCGTCCTTCTCGTAGGCATCGATGCCGACGAACGTGGTAACCTCTTCCATGATTGGGTCCTATCGATGCGGCCCTGGCGCCGCAAGGCGTGTACCCGCGACATCGGTGGCTACCCGCCACCTTGTCGGACCGTACGGCGCGTGTGGACGTCTCCGGCGACACGGGCGTCGTAACGAGTCGCTTCACCGAAACGACGACCTTGTGATGCTGCGGGCGCATCTGCTCTCGAAGCCGAGTGTGTGTGCATCGCCGAACGCCTGCGCCCGGGCCTGCCGCGACCATGTCGACGTCCCATCCTCGGTTTGAGGCGGCTGCGGCCACGCCGGTCGTGGCCGACTCGCCGGTCCGGCCTTCGTCTGCGCGCTGGCCCGCCCTGGACGGCATGCGTGGCCTGATGACCATCGGCGTCTTCGTCGCGCACGTTTCCTACGAGTGGCTGCCGGGCGCCATCCTGTTCATGGACGCGTTCTTCATGATGAGCAGCTTCTTCATCACGCGGCTGCTGCTCAAGGATTGGCACACCGACGGCAGGATCCACTACGCGTCGTTCTACGTGCGGCGCCTGCGCCGCCTGTACCCCGCGCTGTTGGCGATGGTGATCCCGATCGCGCTGTTCTTCGTGGTGGGGTTCGGGCACCGCGCGTCCCTACTGCTGAACGTGGCCGGCACGCTGTTCTACTTCGCCAACTGGCTGCGCGCCTTCGGGGTGCCGCACCAGAATTACATCGGGCACACCTGGTCGCTTTCGATCGAGGAGCAGTACTACCTGCTGTGGCCGGCGATCTTCGGGCTCCTCCTCGCACTGAGCGGACGTGGCGTGGCGCCGGCGGCGGGCAAGCGGCCACTGCGCCTGGCCTTCTGGGCGGTCGCGCTCGGCGGGGTGATGGTGGCCACCATGGCGTGGCGTTCGTGGCTGGCGCTGCATGGGGCGAACTGGGAACGGATGTACAACGGCACCGACATGCACCTGGACAGCCTGGCACTGGGCGCCTTGCTGGCCATCACCTTCGACACACGGCCCGTGCAGGCGGCGTGCGCGTGGCTCGCGCGGCCGTGGCTGGTGTGGGCGATGGTCGCCGTGATGGTGTGGGGCGCCGCCCGGATGAACGTCGTCGTGCCGGCCTGGTATGCCTGGCAACAGCACTTCTACGTACTGTTGTCGCTGGCGCTCATCATGTCTTTCCTGAAGACCCCGACCGGCTGGGGCCTGCGCTTCGCGTTCCAGAACCCGGTGTCGCTGTACCTGGGCGCCATCTGCTACGGCCTGTATCTCTGGCACTATCCGCTGATCTACATCTGCCACGAGGTGTTCGCCTGGCCGGTGTGGAAGACCTTCCTGGTGTGCGCCCCGCTCTCGCTGGCGCTTGCGAGCCTGTCCTATTTCCTGCTGGAGCTGCCGGCGCTCAACGGCAATCGCGGGTCGGCGAAGTGATCGCCTGAGGAGTCGTCAGAAAACAGAAGATGTTGGCCGCCCGTTACTCGTCCGGGTCCTCGGGGGCCTGCTGATCCGCGTGCTCAAGCGCGAAGGCGCGTCCACGGGTAGAACAAGGTGGTTGTCCTACCGGTGCAACTCACGGTGGCGCGCGTGGGGCGCCGGGGCGTCCAGAGTTTGTGGGAGCGATTCGCGAGTTCATCTCGCAGAATCAACAGAAGTCCTCGAGATAGCTGCGGCCCGGGCGGAAGCTGCAGGGGACGAGCAAGGACGTCTCTGCGAAGTCCGGGGAGCGCTCCCGGGGGAGCAGCTTCGTCCGGCAACACGTTCTGGTCTTCGCTGCCCGCCATGCGCGCAGCCTGACGCTAGAAGGTCGTACCCAGCAATCAGTCGGACGTCGTCATTCGATGAGGTCGATCACGTGCACGCGTCCGCGGGCATCGCCGACCACGGCGGCGCCTCGCTGCGACGACCACGCGAGCGAATATGGCAAGGCATCGAAGGTCAGTCGCGCCAACTCGACGCCGGTCTCGAGATCCCAGAGGCGCAGCGTCTGATCGTCGGATGTCGAGAGCGCGCGGCCCCCGCCGGCCAGTACCGTCACGCTGGTGACCATGCCTTCGTGCCCCTCGAACCGACGTAGCTCAACGCCGGTCTCGAGATCCCAGAGCCGCAACGTCTCAGACGCGGAGAGCGCGCGGCGGCCGTCAGCCAGCACCGTGACGCTGTTGATCGACGCTCTATGTCCCGCAAACCGGTGCAGCTCGACACCCATGTCGAGATCCCAGAGCCGCAGCGTCCGATCCTCGGATGCCGAGAGTGCGCGACGGCCGTCAGCCAGCACGGTCACGCTCGTGACCCAACCTTCATGCTGCCCGAAACGTCCTAGTTCGGCGCCGGTCTCCAGATCCCATAGCCGCAGTGTGCCGTCGGAATACCCCGAGAGAGCGCGGCGTCCGTCGGCCGACACCGCTACGCTGGTGACCTTACCTTCGTGCCCCTCGAACCGACGCAGCTCAACGCCGGTCTCGAGTGCCGACAGCAGCAGCGTTGTACCGTCAGACAGAAACGTACCGTCAGTCCGAAGAAGTGCACTACGCCCGCCAGGCAATACCGTTATGCAGTTCCCTCCCCTGTCATCGCCTTCGAACCGCCGCAGTTCGGTGCCGGTTTCCAGATCCCACAGCCGCAGCGTCTGATCGTCGGATGCCGAGAGTGCGCGACGGCCGTCGGCCAGGACTGTCACGCTGGTAACGAGGCCCTGGTGCGCCTCTAACCGACGTAGCTCAACGCCGGTCTCGAGATCCCACAGCCGCAGCGTGCGATCCCACGACCCCGAGAGTGCGCGACGGCCGTCGGCCAGCACTGCCAGGCTACTAACCCTGTCTTCGTGCTCCCCAAAGCGTGGCAGCTCGGGCATTGCCTCGAGATCCCAGAGCCGCAGCGTCCGATCCCAGGACGCCGAGATTGCGCGGCGCCCATCGGCCATCGCCGTGACGCTAGTGACCGGCCCTGCATGGCTCTCGAACCGGCGCAGCTCGGCGCCGGTGTCGAGATCCCAGAGCCGCAGCGTCCGATCCTCGGATGCCGAGAGTGCGCGACGGCCGTCAGCCAGCACGGTCACGCTCGTGACCCCGTTGTCATGGCCCGCGAACCGTCGCAACTCGGCGCCGGTCTCGAGGTCCCAGAGTCGGAGTGTGCGGTCCCAAGACCCCGAGAGCGCGCGGCCCCCGCCGGCCAGTACCGTCACGCTGGTGACCATGCCTTCGTGCCCCTCGAACCGACGTAGCTCAACGCCGGTCTCGAGATCCCAGAGGCGCAGCGTACGGTCCGAGGACCCCGAGAGTACGTAGCGTTCGTGCACGGCCACGCTGGCGACCCAATCTTCGTGCCCGTCAAAGCGGTGCAGCTGCGCGCCGCTCTCGAGGTCCCAGAGCCGCAGCGTCCAATCCGCGGATGCCGAGAGAGCGCGACGGCCGTCAGCCAGCACGGTCGCGCTCGTGACCACGTTGTCATGGCCCTCGAACCGTCGCAGTTCGGCGCCGGTCTCCAGATCCCATAGCCGCAGGGCGCCGTCGGAATACCCCGAGAGAGCGCGGCGTCCGTCAGCCAGCACGGTCACGCTCGTGACCCACTCCGAATGCCCCTCGTACCGGCGCAGCTCAGCGCCGGTGTCGAGATCCCAGAGTCGCAGCGTGCGGTCCCTAGACCCCGAGAGCGCGCGTCGCCCGTCGGCCAGGACTGTCACGCTGGTGACACTCTCTTCATGTCCCTCGTACCGGCGCAGCTCGGCGCCAGGCGGCGTGAAGGTCGGACGGTGTGGCACCAAGGTGGGACGTACGAGCAGACGTCGCGTGTGCGCGAGGAACTTGTCCAACCCCTTGGCATCTCCAGGCGCGAGGCGTGCGAGGAGTTGCTGGGCAAGCTCGCCTGCATTGCGCGCGAGCGCCGGAGCAGCCAAGCTGAGCGACCCGCGGACGAGGTCCAGCGTCGCGTCACGATGCGATAGCGTGGCGTAGTCGGCAAGGAGCGGCTGGATGCCGAGGCGGTGCAGCTTGTTCGCGAGCCATGCCGGATCGGTGAGCAGCCCCCGCGCCACTTGGAGCTCACCCGCGCTGTTCAGATGTGCCATCAGGTGCCGTAGGCCGTAGACATCTCTCAGCGCTGCCAGGTCGCCGTCGTTGGCCTCTCGGTAGTGCGTCACCAGAAGGCGGTCGAGCTCCGAGAGGCGCCCCGCGATCGGCCCGTCGCGCAGCAGGGTGCGCACGACGTCGTGGAGACGCAGCACGCCGCGGCCGAGATCGAGTTCCACCAACAACGACAGGTCGGCCAGGCGCACGAGCAGATCCTCGCCATCGAGTGGATCGAGTGCCGCGGTCTGCCGCCACAGGCCAAGCGCGACGCTCGTGGGAATCTCGGCGTCCTCGACGAACACCGCGAGTTCCGCGAAGCGCGCGCGCTCGTCTGTGCGGAGTTGCTCGAGGCTAACTTCCAAGGTGCCCCAGGCGGTAAGGCGTCGGGACGCGCGTTCGTCGGGCGTGAATGCCTGCGCGAGCCCGCGGTGCACGATCGCGCGTTCGACGTAGGCAAGCGCATCGCCGACGGTCGCGCCGCGCGACATCCGGGTCCGCACTACGCCATTGGCCAGGCCGAGCACCAACGGCCACTCGCCCAGCCGACCAGCGAGCGAAGCGAGCCGTGGCCGCAGCGCCGCCGCCGTCTCCGGGGGCATTCCGCGCGACAGCATGGCCTGCGCTTCCCCCGACTGCATCGCGTCCACGGCGATGCGGGGAACCTCCCGCGGCACGACGCGATCGTCGCGCGTCGTGACGAGCCGCGTGGTCTGGTTCCTCAGTCCGCGATACAAGAGCGGCGCCAGGTCCTCGGCACGCCAGGCATCGTCGATCACCAGCAGGCAGCGGCGATCATCGAGCGCGTCTACGAGCGCGACCTTGGCGGGGTCGATGTCGCGGAACGCCGGGCGTTCGCCGACGAGGGTCTCGATCAGGTCGGCGATGCTGCCGACCAGATCGGCCGGCTTCTCGCCCAGCGTAATGCGCAGGATGCCGTCGCTGAACGCCTCCTGAACGTCGCTGTCATGGCACAGTGCGTTGGCGAGTGCGGTCTTGCCGTAACCACCAGCGCCACGCAGCGCTGCAGTGATGGCTACGGGCTCGCCACGCGCGTCGAGCAGACTGCGCTTGAGCCGGTCGAATTCCTCGGGCCGCGCGACGAAGCCCTCGGGCAGCGCATCGGCCATGAAGGGCACACGCTTCTCGCCGGCCGGGCCCTTGAGCACCTGCACGAGCCTCGCCAGACTCTCGGGAATGTCGATGTCATGACGATGCGCGCGCGCCATCCAACGCGGCAACTGTGAGAAGTCGAGCGCGCCTGGCCCAGAGACCGGCGAAACCTTCTTGCCCTCCTGCCTGGCGAGCTTCCATTCCCGCGCCACGTAGGGCGAGCGCAGCGCGGCCGGCGACAACACCAGCACCACGTGCTCGACGCTACGAATTGCGGCCTCGACCTGGCGCCACCAATCCTCACCGCCTACCAGATCGTGGAGATCGCGGTAAAGGGAAAGATCCTCGGTTTCCAGCGCCGTCTGCAGCCGGCGTGCGAATTCTAGACCGTCGGTGCGCGAGTAGGAAACGAACACGCGCGGCGTGGTGGGGTCCCGCATGGCGGCGTCGAGTATCCCAGCAGTGCGGTCAGATCAAAAATCCGACTGTATGTCTGCAGCCGAACGTCGCGCAGCCGAGGCTGACTCGTCGCCGGGGCTGCTCCTAGCCTCGCCTTGTTGACTATGCGTTGACCAATCGCAACTGATATAGCGCCAGAGGCTGCGGAGGGGACCTGTAAGGTATGTGTTTTGTTGTGTTTAGCGTGGAGCCGACGGCCGGACTTGAACCGGCGACCTGCTGATTACGAATCAGCAAAAATGAGTTTCATCCTGTCGCGTGATTGGCCTTATTTCGCGAAATACTTAGGAAATACTGCTACACTGCGTTTCGGTGTGTATTGCCATTTGGACCCCAATTGGACCCCAGTGGACCCCAGTGGGGTCCAACTGGAGACGGTTCCTGCGGCCACATCTGGAGACGTGTGATGCGTGTGAGACTGACCGACCAAAGGGTGACCAAGCTGCTGGCCGACAACGCCGAGCGCAAGGACGTGTGGGATGCGGGGTGTGAGGGACTGTCGCTGCGGATTGGACCCGACAAGGCCGTGTGGGTGGTCCGCTATCGCGTCGGACGCGTTCGACGCCGTCTCACGATTGGGAACGTGACGCGCATGACGCTGGCGCAAGCACGGGCGATGGCCAACAAACGGCTGCTCGTGGTTGACGAGGGACGCGATCCCGTCGCTGAGATCCAGACCGACCGAGCGAACACGTTCGAGGCGCTGGCCGAGTTCTACATCGAGCACTACGCCAAGCCTCGCAAGAAATCGTGGGCCAACGACCAGCGGATCATCACTCGGCACCTGATGCCGGATTGGCGCACACGCCTGGTGTCGTCGATCACACGACGCGATGTGCGCGAACGGATCGAGCACGTCAAGCTGTCGGCACCAGTGCAAGCGAATCGTGTCAAGGCGCTGTGCTCCAAGCTGTTCGGCTACGCACTGGAACACGATTGGATCGAGGCGAATCCCGTCACAGGGATCACGCTGCCGACGAAAGAACGTGCCCGCAAGCGTGTGCTCACGAAAGAGGAAGTCGGCACGTTCTGGAATGGTCTCGACACACTGGAACGTGACGGCGTGATCGAGGGAGCACAGGCCGACCAGCTGCGACTACGGCTGCTGCTCGGCCAGCGTGGTGGCGAGATCGCCGCGATGCGCTGGCAAGACATTGCCGGTGACCTGTGGACACAGCCAGACCCCAAGAACGGACGCACGCATGTGCTGCCAGTGACACCCGAACTGCGCGAGGTGCTGACACGCCAACGTGCCCGTGTGCCCCTCAAGTGCGTGTGGGTGTTCCCGAACAGCAAGCTGACAGGACCAGACATCTATCGGGCATGGCGTGCCGTCGAGATCGCGAAGGATGAGCACTCGACGACGACAGGCCTTGAGGCACTGGGTGTGGCCGACGCGAAGGGACACGATCTGCGTCGAGCCTGTGCCACGCACATGGCGATCCTCGGTGTGCATCCACATGTGATCGGACGCTTACTCAATCACGCTGATGCCCTCGGCAAGGTGGCAGGCATCTACAACCAGCACAGCTACCTGCCTGAACTGCGTCAGGCCTTGCACCAGTGGGCCGAGGTGGTGCGAGCAGCAGCAACGGCACACGGACACGTGGTGTCGTCGGCGGGATAACTCGCTCGGTGTTCGTCGGTCATCGCGAGGGCTGGTGGCGTGATCGCACACGCTGGCAGCCCTCGTGGCATTTCAGCGCCTGAATCTTCCCTATTGCGTTTCAGCAAAACACGGCGTAGGCTGACGCCCGAGCACCTGACGCTGGGGGCAAATCATCGTCCCCGGCACGTCCCCGCTCTCGACCTCGACTCCGACTCGACCTCGACTCGCACTGACTCGCTCGGTGCCGTTGCCCCCAACTCGAACTGCTCTGTATTGCTGCGTCAATCACGCGTACGCGTAAGCGTGCGTTAACTCGACGCTCGAGTCACACCACCCATCCGGTGGGTCGAGCACCTGTGCTCGACGCATGAGGGATCACGATGTTCGAGCGCATCCAGCAGCTGCCCGATCCGACCACGCCTGCCGAACTCGCAAAGGCACTGCGCATTACGCCTGCGTCTGTGCGACGTGCGATCAAGCGTGGAGAACTCCGAGCGTGCCAGACCTCACACCGTGGCGACCGACGCATCCAGCACAGCGCCATCCTGTCCTGGTTGAACGGGGATCGCACCAGCCCGCCACCGCTGGCCAGCAACACGGTGGCTCGTGAACCGATCACACCCATCGATCCGTGGGTGCTACTGGACACGCCGGAGGTGTGCGTAATGGTGGGCAAGTCACGTGGGACGTTGTGGCGCTGGATCAGGGATGACTACTTTCCTGAGCCAGACAAGGTGCTACCTGGTGGGCACAAAGCGTGGTTTCGCGCCACCGTGCAGAACTGGATCGTGCACGGCATGGCCACACCAGCACTGCGCTCCGCACGTAAGTGACAGGTTATGTGATCACAAAACACGACGCCTCGGTCTGTGGCAAGACCGAGGCGTGATTTCGACTCACGTGCGTAGCGTGAGCAGAGGACAGAACGATGAACGAAACCGATATTACGCCATCTGGCGACCCCAACGTGCACGACGAGGAAGGCGAAGCGTACTGGGCGGAAAAGGATCGCATCGCAACGTGTATGTTCTGGGCGCAGGATGCCGCCGAGCGCATCAAGGCCGATCCGGTGCAGACGCAGGCCACCGACGCACAGAAGGCGGTGCGGACTGAGCTATTGCACAACCTCGCCGGTGTCGTCGGCATGACCGGTGAGGAACTCGCAAGGTGCGTGCTCGACGTTGTGGCGAGGCGGCGATGACTGCGCACCACGAGCGTGCTGCGCTGGAACGTGAAGCGCACGAGGTGCTGCGCCACCTCAGGTGCGGCCTCGATGATCTCGCCGCCGTGCTGGAGCGACTGAGGCAGATTCGCGAAGCGTCGGATGCGCCACGCGATCACAGCCTCGTCGTCGAGCACGGCCCCAATGGTAGGCCGGAGGTGACGCGATGACCGGGCACGAGTCGCGTTTCGCTCGCATCGATGTGCGCCAGTGGGCACGTGCGTGCGCGCTCGGCATGAATGCCGCGCTGGCGTTCGTGTGCCTGAACCTGGGCCGCATGGGTAAGACGACGACGACGAAATGGGGTGCCACCGGCATTGCCACACACGTCGGCATGTCAAAAGCACAGGCACGGCAGGCACTGCAGGCGCTGGAGGCAGAAGGACTCGTCAGGTCGATTCGCGACGGACTGCGGAGCATTGTCGACAGCGGCGCTGGGATCTTCGCGTGGGTGCCGCAATCGGTGGTGTTCGGTGTTGAAGGGAATCGCGTGCCGCCGATGGAATTGCTGCGGGAATACGCCGATCCCATGTTGCTGCGCCTGTTCGTCGACATGTACGAACGTCACGATCTGCCCGGTGTCGGTGGCCTCCCACCATGCGTGCTCCACGAACGATGGGACAAGCACGTCCTGTTCCGTTCACCGGCATGGCACGTGGTCGCCTTCACATCGAATCACAGCCTGCACACGCCACTCTCACCAGACGACGATCTGATCAGACCGCACGTGGTGCGTGCAGGTGCGTCCGGTACCGACAACTACGACGCGTGGTGGTGCCGCTGCAAGGATCTGAGGGCGACAGGATTGCTGACCCGCGTGCTGCGCCTTGCCGAGTCTGCGGACGCTGATGCGGCCACGGCGATCACGTTCTGGCCTGCGGAGTGGCAAGGGCACGACACACCAGAGGAGGCACGTGTCGGAACAGCTGCGGAGGCCGTCGTGCAGGCCATGCTGCGCAAGAACCACGACGCCTGGAACGACGTGCGGGCACTGCAGGCCACAGGCACGGTGGTCCTGTTGCCACTGCCAGCGCATATGGTGCCGCAGGCCACGCTGCAGACGGTCTATCGGCTGCGGTACCGTCCCCACACGAAAGAGACGCAGGCGTGGTACGCATGGTTGAGTCACCAAGCTGATGTGTGGACGCAGGCGTTCCACGATGTCGAGGTGCAGTGGGGTGACTCGATCAGTGCGGCCGAGGAACGCGAGCGACGTGAAGCTGGTCGCATCTAGAAGATCTAGATCAGATCTAAGAGATCTAAGAGATCTAAGGGTTCTAAGACGGACTAGGGAGTACTACGGGCGTACTCCCGTGCGCGTGCGAAACGGACGAGTCAGAGGGGAGAACGGATGTGCTGTGGATGAATCTCGATGAGTTCTTCGGACGCTACCGCGAGGCACCACCACGCGTCGAGACGCCTGTGTCGGCAGTGAACGGAAACACCACCACGCCTCGCACCTGGTACGCGACTCGGTACCACGTACGCGAGGCGAACGGCTGTCGGCTGATCACGGTGCTGAACTGGAGACCGACAGTCCGACCAGCAGCACCGACGACGGCGACTGATCGACTGACACCCAAACAGGAAGCGTAAGATCATGCCGACGACTGACACACCGAACCCACTGGAGCCAGAGATGGATGCACTGGCACTCGACATCGTGCGGCTGATCGCCGACAGTGCGTGCGATCCACTCGCGAAGCCGTTCGCGGCGTTGCAGGCTGCAGCCGACGTGTGCCAGATGGCCGCAGCTGGATCGGATCACATGCGCTTACGGTGTGCGAGTGCAGCCATCCGCATCGCGCAGATGCTGGCACCCGAACGGACCACCATCGTCGAGGTGCAGGCTGGTGTGAGTCACTGACACAATGCACTGATCGCTGCCTCTTGCTCGTGCCACGCACACACGCACGGACAACGGAGCGCAGATGACGACGACAACGAGTGAGACGAGTAACACACGCCAGCCACTGGAGCGACGTGGCCTGCCTGAGGCTGCACGTCTGCAGGATCGGGCCGAGGGTCCGATGCTCACGGGCTATGCGGTACGGTTCAACGAACGCAGTGAACCGATGCACGGCGCGAACGGTGCCGAGTTCGTCGAGGAAGTGATACCTGGTGCGCTCGCACGCTTGCGCGAACGTCGCGACGTCAAGGCACTGATCGGCCACGATCCCACCAAGGTGATCGGCTCGACACGCTCGGGCACGTTGACACTGATACCAGACGCCATCGGCTTGCGTTTCGAGTTGCAGCCACCGAACAGCCCGACTGGTCACGATCTGATCGAGTCGGTGCGACGTGGCGATCTCGATGGTGTCTCGTTCGGCTTTCGCACCATCGCGGACAAGTGGCTGCCAGACACGCGACCACCAGTGCGCCAGCTGCTCGACGTGGATGTCTTTGAACTGTCGATTGTCGCGTGGCCTGCGTATCGCGAGGCTGGCGTGATCATCGAACCTCGTGCGCTCGAGTACGCAGCCGAACTGGTGACGTGTGAGAGTCGCCAGCTGCGTGCGCGTGAACTCGACGCACTGACGGTGCGACTGCGAGCGATTCGCTAGTCGCACATCACCTGCGTCACCGAGGCGACACGCGACACACGCAGCGAACGCACGCGATCCGCACGCGACGACACGCGGCACCGAGCCGTCAGGATCGTTCGTCAGGCGTTGATCGTCAGGAACGTGCTCGCGAGTCCGTGCGCCTGGTTGACGCGTTCATCTGTACGAGGTGACTTATGTTTGCAGCCAAGCACGCGGCTCGGACTCTGACCGAGGCGCGAACGATTCACGAGACAGCCGACGCAGCCAATCGCGATCTGACGACTGAGGAACGCAGCCAGTACGACTCGCTGATGGCACGGGCACGCCAGTACACCACCGATGCCGAGGCTGAGGCCGAGGCCTCACAGGCACTCGCACGGTTCACCAATCCGAACGGCAGCACTCCAGAGTTTCGCAGTGTGGTGAGCGATGCCGGTGCTGGTCGCACGCGCTCGACTGCTAGTGGCATCGAGCGTCGAGGCCTGCTGCGTCACGAGCAGGCGGTGTGGCTGCCGACCTCGCCTGAGGTTCGCGCAGGCCAGTCCGAAGGCATCCCCAGTGAGGGCGGCTTTGCGGTACCCGTGCAGCACTTGCCCGAGGTGATCGAGGCCATTCGGGCCAGATCGGTCTTTCTGGACGCCGAACCGCGTGTGTTCACGATGACGTCACACGTCCTCAACATTCCCAAGGCGGCCAGTGGCGTCCTTGCAGGTATGGTGCTGGAGGGTGCACCGATCCCGCAGTCCGCGACCACCTTCGAGCAGGTGGTACTGACCGCGCAGAAGGGTGCGGTCATGGTGCCCGCGAGCAACGAGTTTTTGGCCGATGCGGTGCCAGACGGGCGGGCGTACATTCAGCAGGATCTGTACAAGGCCGGAGGCGACCTGTTCGATACGCAGGCGTTCACTGGCAACGGCACGCCGCCGAACGTGCGCGGCATCCTGAACCAGCCCGGCATCGTCACCACGCCACTCGTGGGAGCCATTGACCTGGACGCCATTGCAGGCGCGATCCAGCGTGTCGAGGGCGCGAACCTGACCCCGAGCGCGATCTTCCTGTCGAGTGCGACGTGGGGTGCCTTGCGTCTCGCGAAGGATGGCGACACGCGGTACCAGCTGAATCCCGATCCGAGCGGAGACGCGGTCAAGCGCCTGTTCGGCGTGCCCGTGTTCGTCACGCCACATGTCGGCACAGCGTGCGTCGTCAGCGACATGCAGACCATCGCGGTCGGCATCAGGAATCAGGTGATCCTGCGGTATGACGAGTCGCACCTGTTCGACCGCGACAGCACCGTGATTCGCATGACCATGCGCTTCGACATCGGCGTGCTGCACACCGAAGGCACGCAGATCATTACGCCTGGTGCTGGCGGCACACGAGCCGAGGTGCCAGCACCGGCAGGCAAGAAGTAAGCATCAACGCACCCAATGCACCCACGCGCCTGGTCGGCCAACCGACGATCAGGCGCGTGGGTAGCAACGGAACACACAGGACACACCACCACACGCACACGAGGGAGGCACAGATGGCAGGTAGGACGATGCGTAGAACGGATCGCTTTGTAACGGATCGCTTTGTAGTGGTGAAGCCTTGGACGTATCTGGAAGGCACGCTGGGACAACACTGCTACGCCATGGGTGCTGTGGTCGGTGGGCAAGCCCTCGGCCAACCACCAGATTGGGCGCTGGTCCAGATGGATCCCAGCGAGCATATGCAGGCGTGTCCGCACTGTCATTGCTACTTCGCAGCGGCGCATGGGCAATCGGCGCAGCACTGGATCGACCAGCACCTGTACGGCGACATGCCCACATGTTGGAAGGTGCGCGAAACGCTGGCGTCGTTTGCGTGCGATACGGCGACGGTGCAGTGACACGCACGCACTGATCGCGTGCTCGGTGTGCTCGCGTGTGCCTGATGGCCTCAGGCCACGCACCGATGGCGTGCGCATGTCACGTTGTCGGCTGGTGGCCACCTCGGATCGCCCTGTTCTCACGTCCTGTCGTCGCAGGGCATCCGAGGTGGCTGTCGGGGCAGCTGGTGGTCGAACGGCTGAGGCCGCGAAACGGCTAAGTCCCGAAAATGTGCAAGAGAGCAGGACGCTCGTCTGCGCCGTCGTGCCATAGCGATTGGGCCCCCCCGAACGTGAGATGCCGTGCTGTTGAGGTAGGCTATCGCCAAATACTGTCGAATTGACGACGACCACGACCATTGAAGGCGGCGTACTCCATGATCACGGCTCTCGCGCTAGCAGCACTCGTCGAACTGCTCCCGTCGTCTCAGGGTGCGGCACCAACCGGAGCGGAGTTCTTGGCGACCGGCATCGTCATCGCCGGGGACGTTGAGTACCAGATCGACCGAAAGGACATCGATGCGCCCGCCATCGCCTTCACGCTGTTCGGACGATCCGGTTCGGACACTGCGAACGTGAGAATGCAGCAGAAGCATGCTGACGCGAACGGCACGGTGGCTTCCTACTGGTACAAGAAACTTGTAGCAGCCCGCTTTGCGTCGATTCGCATTGCAGACAAGGCCGATTTGGCAGGGGGAACTATGATTGACACCCGCTCAATCGAGGGTCTACTCATTTGTTCGCCGCGACCCGCAGGAAGAGATGCCTTGGGCACAGTCTATTCGTTTCAGTGCTTGAACTTTGACACTGAGAAGTGGGTAAAGAACGACAAAGGCGCTCCCATCTCCGAAGTCGATATTTTGTTCGTCGTCCGTCACTCCTCGCCTAATGACGGGGTCTTTGCAGACCTTCTTGTGCGGAAAAAGCTCATGTACTTCCGTCTTGAATAAGGCGTCGCCCTAAGTGCGAGAGGTTCCAAGGCGTGAAAGGGCAGACATGGAGTGGCGCAGGTCGCAGGTCAGTAAACAGGTGACTGTTCCGGTGCGTTCGGCGGAGGGGGCGCGAATGCAGTTAAACGCAGAACTTGTAGTGGCGGTCGCGGCACTGGTGATCGCAGTTGCATCGGCGGCAGTCAGCTTCTTTCAGCTTTCCACGATGCGACAAGACCTGACCCTGAGCCACAGGGCATGGGTGACCATCACCGAGGCGAAGTACTTCGACGTTGAAGCAGGAAAAGTACCCCGCGTTCAGATCATGATTCGGAACCATGGCAGTACGCCTGCTGTGGGTGTCGCCGTGGCGGGCGCCGTCTACATGCGGGCCAAACCTGATGACGAGGCTGCGGACCTGACGAAGGGGCAGCTGCCGAAGACACTGATCATCGGACCCAGCGAGACGGTGACCTCCGTGCTCGACATGGACGCGAGCATTCCGAACCAGAGCTACGTGGATGCTCTCTTGGATGGTCGAGTGTCGCTGTTCGCTACCGGAGTGCTCTACTACTTCGACGTTTTTGGGGCGAAGCACTCGACGGTCTTCTGTTTTCAAGTGTCAGGGGCACCTCCGGTTGACAACGCGATGCATGGGTGTCAGCAGGGCAGGAACTCGCTGAATTGATGCAGCAATGCGCCTAGTGGTCGTGGCAGGCGCTGGCAGGCCTCAGGAGCGACGAACGCCAGCCAGTGCGGCTGGTGGGCAGGCTGGTGCCTTGTGGTGCGCTCCTGGTTGCGTTTTTCCTGCGTGGCTGGTGGCTGGTGTGATCGGCCAGCTGGCAGATCATCGGCCCGAACGCTCGGCACGGCTGGCAACACCCGATCCCGTGTAGGACCGGCTGGCCACTTTGGCCGCTGCCTAGGACAGCATCTACACCCTTGTGTCTGTCTTTATGAACCCCGAACACTCGCACCTCTCGCATCCCCTCTTCATGGGCTTCCGTTCCATCGAGGGAAACGACATTTCAAAGTGCAGACGGCGCGGGTGCCCGCACCTGTCGCATGCGACCAATCCGTCGCGCCTCTCGCTGTTCACCCAGAGGCCAACGATGAGGCCAAGTAGTAGTAGTGGCGCGATGTCGGAGATGTCCATCAGTTGAACTCGCTGTGTGGCTTGGACCTGAGTGGCCCCGACTGGCGTCCCCGGCTGGACCCCATGTGGACCCCAGCGATCAGATCCGAGCCCATCCGCCCTTGGTGTGAGCTGTCGTAAGTGCTTGTGTGAGAGGTGTTTAGCTTGGAGCCGACGGCCGGACTTGAACCGGCGACCTGCTGATTACGAATCAGCTGCTCTACCAACTGAGCTACGTCGGCGTACGAGGCCCTGACGCCGGCGGGCGCCGGCGGAACAACCGGACAAGTCTACCACAGCCGCCCCACCATCGAGCCCGCTACGGGTCGTTGCGACGAGGCGCCGCAGGGACATCCGGCACACGCTCGAACCGGGTCCAGACGCCCTCGATGCGCCGCTCGTGCGGGACGAAGTTCGCCTTATACGACAGGTGCGCCGACTCGGCCACGTACAGGCCCAGGTACAGGTGCGGGATCCCCTCGGCGACGCAGTGCTGCCACTGCTTCAGGATCGTGTACGTGCCGGGGCTGAAGCGCGCGTCATCCGGATCGAAGCAGCAGTACACGGCCGAGAGCGATCGCTCCCCGCGATCGGCCACGGCCACCGACACGAGTCGGTCGCCATCCCATAGCGAAAACTCCACGCTCTCGCAGCAGGTCTCGACGAGGAACGCGGCGTAAGTCTCGACGTCGGTCGTCTCTTCGTGATCGTCGCTCGTCGTCAGGCCGCGGCCCCACTTGTGGCGCGCGTAGAGCGCGGCACGCTGTTGGTCAGCAACGGGGCGGCCGATCTCCAACCGGAAGCGGGCATCACCGGCGCGCAGTGTCCGGCGGTGGGTCGCCGACGGCGTGAAGTCGCTGACGGGAATCCGGATTGGCTCGCAGGCCTGGCAGGCAGGGCAACTCGGACGATAAAGGAACACGCCCTGGCGACGGTCGCCAGCGGCGAGCGCCGCGTCGACCTCGGCCCGGGTGAGCGGCCGCGCGGGTACCCTCAGCGGCAGACGCGCCACATGGCCGGCGAGATACGGACACCGGTCCAGCTCGTCGTACACGATGAAGGTCGCGACCACTGTTGGTATGGTACGCCACCGAACGCGTCTCGCAGGGGACCGGTGGCCCGCCGCGCCGACTACGGCAGCGCTGCGATATAGTCCCGCGCATGCGATTCTTCCGCCCTCTCTCGTTCGCCCTCGTACTCGTCGCCGCGACCCCGCCATGCGTTTCCGCGAAGCAGGCGCCGCCGGCCGCCCAGACCCCGGCGACGCCACAGACCGCCCAGACCCCCCGCACGCCGCGCCCGACGCTGCCCGGCGAGCAGTGGGAGCAGATATTCAACGGCAAGGACCTCGCCGGCTGGCAGAAGATCGGCGATGAGCAGTGGACCGTCGAGACCGGCGGTGTCCTGCACGGCGTGGCCGTGACCAAGGCCTACGGCTACCTCCGCACCGAGAAGAACTACAAGGACTTCCAGCTCGCGATGCACTTCAAGTGCGACGGCGACGGCAACAGCGGCGTGTTCTTCCACTCCGAGTTCAAGCCCGGCACGCCCACCATCACGCAGGGGCTGCAGTTCGAGATCGACTGCCAGGCGATGCACCACACGGGTGGCCTCTACGGCGACGGGCGCAACTGGATCGTGTGGCCCAAGCCCGAGGACGAGATGGTCGTGCGGCGCGGTGCGTGGAACGAGTACAACCTGACCGTGGTGGGCAACCACTACATCTCGCGGCTCAACGGCGTGGTGCTCGTGGACTTCGTCGACCCGCAGCCCAAGTCGTTCGACGGCGGCATCTCCCTGCAGCTGCACTCGGGCGGCAGCGGCGACATGAAGTTCCGCGAGATCTGGATCCGCGACCTGACGCAGCGGTGACCACAACCGAGGCCCCCGGCGGAGCCGTCCAAGTCCAGACCCAGCTCGCGGCTGCACGGCGTCACCCTGGGATTGCGTGTGGTGAGAATGCCTCGAGCGCTCCGCGCCGATTCGTAGCCGTCGACCTTCCACCGTCGCCAAGGCTACGGCGGACAAGTCAGGTCGACGGCAGCGTCACCGCGGCATTCGCAGCGCTCCGGCTCGCGAGCGGAACGGCTCGCGCGCCCGCCTCCGACATCCTGCACTCGACATTCCGGCATTCCGGCATTCGCGTAGCCGCGCGTCGCACGGCTACGCGTGCGGCACGCGGCGCCGTGCCTCGGCGAGCAGGTCGTGCAGTGTGACGGCCAGGTCGCGCAACGAGAACGGCTTGGCGAGCCGCCCGGCAAAGCCCACGCTCTGGTACTCGGCGAGCAGACCGGTGTCGGCGTAGCCGCTCATCACCACCGCGCACACGCGCGGGTCGTACTCCCGCAACTGGGCCAGCGCCTCGGCGCCGCCCATCCCGCCGGGGACCGTCAGGTCCATGACGACCGCATCGTACGGATCGTCGGACTCCATCGCCATCAGGTATCGCTCGACCGCCATCTCGCCATCCGAGACGATGTCGGGCGTGTAGCCCAACGTCTTCAGCATCGATGCCGTCACCGTCGCGATCGAACGGTCGTCGTCCATCACCAGCACCCGCCCCTTGCCGTGCGGGATGGCCACCGTCGGCGCTGACGGCACCGGGGCGACGCGCTTGATGGATCGGGGCAGCAGGATGTGGAAGACCGTACCCGTTCCGATGCTCGACTCGGCCTGCAGCAGGCCGCCGTGATTCTTGATGACGGCGTGCGAGACCGCCAGCCCCAGCCCGGTGCCCGACGGCTTGGTGGTGAAGTACGGATCGAAGATCCGCTCGAGATGCTCCGGCGGGATGCCCACGCCCTGGTCCCTGATGCTGATGCGGACGAACTGACGCACCGCACCCGGCATGTCCAGCCCCGGCGAGAGGCGGGCATTGCCGCAGGACACATGCACCTGGCCGCCGCGCGGCATCGCCTGCTTGGCGTTGAGGACGATGTTGTGGACGACCTGCTCGATCTGGCCTTCGTCGGCATCGACGGCCCACATGTCGGGTGCCACTTCGACCGAGCAACGCACGTTCGATCCGCTCACCGCGAACCGGACCGTGGCGTCGACGAGCGGCCCGATGTGCATCGGCCGCTTCACCGGGTCGCCGCCGCGCGAGAACGTCAGCAACTGGTGGGTCAGCGTGCGGGCCCGCAGGCACGCGCGCTCGGCCTCCTCGAGCCACGTCGCGGTCTCGCGCGACAGCGTCTCGTCGCTGCGCGCCAGGGCGATGTTGCCGACCACCGCGGTGAGCACGTTGTTGAAGTCGTGCGCGATGCCGCCCGCCAGCACGCCGAGCGATTCCAGCTTGCTGGCCCGCACGCGCTCCTGCGTCAGGCGCACGCTCTCGGTGATGTCGCGGACGACGAGCACCACGCCGACCTTCTGGCCTTCACCATCCGACATCGCCGCGCCGGTCAGGTTCACCGAGAGCCGCGCCCCGTCGGGCGCAATCAGCGACCCGTTGGTCTCGGCATCCGGCATGCGACCTGTGTCGAGGATGCGCGCGACCGGCACTTCCTGGACGGTCGCCCCTTCCGGATCCCAGAGGCACAGCACGTCGTCGATGGCCCTGCCGATGGCCTTCTCCTGCGTGCGGCCGGTCAGTTCCTCGGCAACGACGTTGAGCATCGTCACCCGACCCTGCAGGTCGGTGGTGATCACGGCGTCGCCGATGCTGCGCAGCGTGACCGCGAGGCGTTCCTTCTCGGCCGCGAGATCCTCACGCGCACTCGCATGCAGGTCGGCCATCGCCTGCACGCGCTTCTGCTCGTCGTGCAGCCGCCCGAAGTACACCTTGTACGAGTGATAGATGAACGCAACCGGGACCAGCACGAAGAGAACGACACCCCACTTGCCCGCGGACGCGACCAGCGTCGCGAGCGAGACCACGCCGGCAGTCAGGAAGTAGCCGGGCGCCGTCCACAGGAAGTTGTCGTGCCAGCACCGCCACAGCGGCTGTCCGGTGGACACCGCGACGGCCGTCGAGACGATGAGCGAATTGGTGAGGAAGTACGCGGCGGTGGCGCCGATCAGCGGGCCGATGTCGAGCGCCTGCCCGATGTCCCCGAGCTGGCCACCAAGCAGGAGGAACGTGCTGCCGGCGGCACCGACCGACAGCACGAGCATCATGCTGTTGAACAGGTGTCGCCACAGCGGCGAACGCGTCTTGCTGTGGAACGCGGACTGGACCCAGCCCGAGACGGCGGCGATGACGAGGGCCGGCCCGACGCCGGTCGTGAGCATCGCCACGAAGAGCGCAGCGAACGACGTCGACATCGTCGCCCACCCGCGGGCGAGCGGGACGTGAATCTTCAGTGCCGACAGGGCTGCAGCGAGCGCCAGCAACCCGGCGACCACGAACGGGTTGTCCCTGACGCTGGGTAGCGCCCAGGCCAGCAGGGCAAGCCCCGCCAGCGTGACGCTGCTCACGTAGAGCGTCAACCAGCGCTGTGTCTTGGTCGTTTGCACTCGTGTCCCGCCGCCGCCCCCATCGCTACCTCAACTATCGGTACGACGGGTCGTGCGCATCATGGTGCGCGGAGCGGACGCGCGAAGACAAGAGTAAATCCGAAGATCAGCCGATCGTGTCGGGCCTGAACGCGACGTGCGTGACCTCGCTGGCGTCGTCGCTCCAGACCACGTGCGACTCGCCTCGCGGCGCCATTCCAAGGTACTCGGCCGGCAGTGTTGAGGCCATGGCCCAGACAACCCCCATATCTAGGGATACCCATCGATAGGTGAGGCCAACGGCACGAGGCATCGTGAGCGCGGATCCTGCCAGCGTCAGCGATCCCGCAGCGGCGACTCGTCCCGAGGGAGTAGCGATTACTTCGAGCTCGCCCAGCCGGTAAACGCCCGGCGGGGCACTGGCCGCCATCATCGCGTCGGTGACCAGCATGCAGCGTTCGACGCCCTTGGCGCGCACCATGGCGCGCACGGCGGCGGGCGGCAGGTGATGGCCGTCGACGATGAACGAGGCGTGCAGCGCATCGGTCGCCAACTGGTCCCAGATCACGTTGGGGTGCCGCGGCAGGACGGCGGGGCACCCGTTGCCCAGGTGCGTCGACATCGTCGCGCCCGCCTTCACCGCGTCGGCGATCTGATCGGTCGTGGCGTTGGTATGCCCGAGGGCGACTCGCACGCCGCTGGCGACGACGCTTTCGATGACCGGCAGGACACCGGGCACTTCGGCGGCGACGGTCACGAGTCGGATGTGGCCGTCGGCGGCATCCTGGCGCCGCGCGAAATCATCGAGCGACGGGGCGACGACACACGCGCGTGGGTGCGCGCCGCGGAAGCCATCCTCCGGCGAGATGTAGGGCCCCTCCATGTGAATGCCCGCGACGATCGGGTGGCCTGTCGCGATCAGGCGGCGAGCGCAGTCACGGAAGTGCTCGTAGGTCGAGGTGATGATCGTCGGCAGGCACAGTCCCACGCCAGTGCATTCCATGGCGGCGAACGACTGCACGATCTGTTCGATCGACACGTCGGCGTTGTAGTCGACGCCGGCAAAGCCGTTGACCTGCAGATCGACGAAGGCGGGCCCACGATGCTCAGGCACCGCTTGGCACCTGCCGGATGCGTCCGAGCTCGCCGATCAGCACCACGACCAGCAGGAACGCGATCAGATACGCCGACGAACAGATCAGGAAGATGGGCGCGTACCCCGCGTGCTGGACGCCGTACCCAATCGCCAGCTGGGTCACGAACCCCATCGCACTGCCGAGGAAGCCGCCGATACCCGTGACCGTGCCCACGGCGCGGGTCGGGAACACTTCCGCCGGCAGGATCACGTTGCCCCACGCGCCGTGACAGAACATCACGCCGGTGATGCAGATGATCGCGAGCGACGTGCCCGTCAGGCCGAGGCCGGACACGTACGGGACCAGCGCATCGATGCGGGTCAGCGCAAGGAACAGGAGCAGCGCGGCCGACGAGACAGTGAATGTCGTGAGCTTGCGGGCGCGGTTGACGCTGAAGGCGTGCCGGGTGACGAGGTAGCGCGGAATCGCGCCGGACATCACGTTGCCGACCGCGAGTGCCGCGTACGGCAACCAGCCGATCGCGGCCAGTGCGGCCAGCGAGATCCCACGCTCCTCCTGCAGGTACTTGGGCACCCAGAATTGCAGGAAGTACGTGATTGGATCGGTGAGCACGCGAGCGGCCACGCACCCCCACGTTTCCTTCATGCGCAGCAGCGTCGAGACCGCAGGCCGGCCCGCTTCGTCGGCCGCGGTACGATCGCCGAGGATCAGCGAGCGCTCGGCCTCGGTGATCCAGCGATGGTCTTCGGGCTTGTGATACAGCCACCACCAGAACGGCAGCCAGAGGAATCCGAGTGCACCGGCGAAGACGAACGCCCATTGCCAGCCGAACGAGAGCGCGATGGCGCCGATGATCGGCACCGCCAACGTCGAGCCGAGGGCGGTGCCCGCGTTGAAGATGCCGACGGCGAGGGCACGTTCCCGGATCGGGAACCACTCGGCCGCCGCCTTCACGCCACCAGGGATCACGGCCGCTTCGGCGGCGCCGAGCGCGAAGCGCGCGACCTGGAACCCGAAGACCGACCGCGCCAGCGCATGCGACATCGCGGCGGCTGACCACGCGCTGACGAAGTACAGGTAGCCGCGCCGTGTCCCGACGACGTCGATGATGCGGCCGCTGACGGCATACATGACCGCGTAGCTGAGGAGGAAGGCCGACGTGATCTGGCCGTACTGAACGGAACTGAAACCGAGATCCTTCTGGATCTGCACCGCCAGCACCGACAGCGCCTGACGGTCGAAGTAGTTCAGCTCCGACGCCAGGCACAGCAGTATGGCGATGTACCACCGCAGGTGCGGGATCTTGGTCGGCGCGCTCGACACGGCGATCAGCTACCCGCGGTGATCGTGCCGGCCTCGAGACGCGACGCGGACGCCGGATCGAGGAAGAGCCGCATGTTCGGATGTGTCTGCAGGATGGATGCAGGTACGTCCGATGTCACCGGTCCTTCGAGTGACGCCTGGACGGCGACTGACTTGCGCTCGTCGGGCACCATGCAGAAGATCTGCCGGCTCCTCATGATCTGCCGCACGGACATGCTCAACGCCTGCGCCGGTACATCGTCGAGGCCGGCGAACCAGCCTTCGCCGACCTGCTGACGCCGGCACGCCTCGTCGAGGTTCACGACGAGGTACGGCTGGTCCGTCACGAAGTCGGCGGGCGGGTCGTTGAAGGCAAGGTGACCGTTCTCGCCGATGCCACAGCAACACAGGTCAATGGGCGCCGCCGAAATCGCTGCACTCGCCGCAGCCAGGACCTGGGACGGGTCGCCTTCGCCGTCGAGCAGGTACGCCGACCCGATCGGTACACGGCTGAAGAGGCGCTCCTGCAGGTACTTCCGGAAGCTTGCCGGATGGCTCAGCGGCAGCCCCAGGTACTCGTCGAGGTGGAACGCATCCACCTGCGCCCACGGCACGTCCGTCCGCGCCACGAGCGCGTCGAGGAACGTGAACTGCGACGCGCCAGTCGCGACGATGATGCGGGCCCGCCCGCGAGCCTGCACGGCCTCGACGATGGCCTGTGCCACTTCGGTGGCCGCGGCAGCACCGAGCGCGGCAGCGTCGGCATGAACCGTGATTCTCATTGCGCGCGACTCTAGCACACGGGGAACCGCGTCGGCCCTGGGCCTGCGGCCGTCGGTCTTCGGCGGTTGCTGGCGTTCGGCGTTCAGCGTTCAGGTATGCTGATTAGTTGATGCCGACTCCCCCGACTGCGCCTATCCGGGACATCGTGGTCAAGGGCGCCCGCACCCACAACCTGAAGCAGGTGGACGTCACCTTGCCGGCGCGCAAGCTGGTGGTCATCACCGGCGTCTCCGGGTCGGGCAAATCCTCGCTGGCCTTCGACACGATCTACGCCGAGGGGCAGCGGCGGTACGTCGAGTCGCTGTCGGCGTACGCGCGCCAGTTCCTCGAACGGATGGAGCGGCCCGACGTCGACTCGATTCACGGCATCTCGCCTGCAATCGCGATCCGGCAGAAGAACAGCATCCGGAACCCGCGCAGCACCGTCGGCACCACGACCGAAATCCACGACTACCTCCGCCTCCTTTTCGCCAGGGTCGGCCGGACTTTCTGCCGCAACTGCGGTCGCGAGGTCATCCGTGAGTCGGCCGAAGTGGTCGCGCAGCGCCTCGCTGGCCTGCCCACCGGCACGCGCCTCCTGCTCGGGTTCGAGATGCCGATCGTCAGTCTCCACGTGACGGCAGCCGACGAGGACGCCGCCCGTGAGGACGATGACGACGGCGGGACGAGCGGGCGGACGACGAAGAAGGACGCGCGCCTGTCGCTGGAGTCGACGCTCGAGACGTTGCGGCGCCGCGGCTTCACACGCGTGTTGCTCGATGGCCAGATGCAGAACCTGGCCGACGTACCCCTGACGTCGCTCGAGGGCCGAGCCACGCTCGAGGTGATCGTCGACCGCATCAAGGTCGCGCCCGACGTCGTCGCGCGTCTCACTGACTCGCTCGAGGTCGCGTACCAGGAAGGCGGCGGCGCGGCCTTCGCGATCGAATTGCCCGAATCGAACGAGGGGGCAGTTCGGGCGTCCACCGAAGCTGCGCGAGCAGGCGAGACGTCCGGCAAAGCGAGGGTGGACACCACCTCAGCAGCGCCCGTTCGCCACGTCTTCTCCGAGCGGTTCGAGTGCCGGACGTGCGGCATCCCGTACGAAGTGCCGCAGCCGCGGCTGTTCTCGTTCAACAACCCGTTCGGCGCATGCCCGACCTGCCACGGCTTCGGCAACGTGATGGAGCTCGATCTCGGCCTCGTGGTGCCCAACCCGGGCAAGACCCTCACGCAGGGCGCGATCGATCCGTGGACCAAGCCGCAGTACCGCGGCTACCAGACCCACCTCAAGCGGCAGGGCCGCGAGGGCAAGGTGCGGCTCGACGTGCCGTGGGAGCAGCTTTCGGACGCGGAGCGGGCCTTCGTCGTCGACGGCGATGGCAGCTATGAGGGCGTGCGCGGCTTCTTTGCGCTGCTCGAGCGCAAGAAGTACAAGGTCCACGTCCGGGTGTTCCTGAGCCGCTATCGCGGCTACCAGACGTGCCCGGACTGCGGCGGTGCGCGCCTGCGCCGCGAGGCGCGTGACGTGCAGGTACAGACGCTGACGATCGATCGGGTCGGCGCGATGACCGTGCGAGAGGCGCTCGATTTCTTCGCGAGCCTGGCGCTGTCGGAACGCGAGGCGGCGATTGCCGACAAGCTGCAGGCCGAGATCGTCAAGCGCCTCACGTTCCTGAGCAACGTCGGGCTGGATTACCTCACGCTCGATCGGTTGTCGTCGACGCTGTCGGGCGGTGAGTCGCAGCGCATCAGCCTGGCGACGTCGCTCGGGTCGGCGCTCGTCGGCACGCTGTACGTGCTCGACGAACCGTCCATCGGCCTGCACCCGCGCGACAACCTGCGCCTCATCGGCATCCTCCGGCAGCTGCGCGACCAGGGCAACACCGTGCTCGTCGTCGAGCACGACGCTGACATGATCGCCGTCGCCGACGAGATCATCGACATGGGGCTCGGCGCCGGCGAACTCGGTGGCCGTGTCGTCTATGCCGGTTCGCTCGAGGGCCTGCGCAAGGACCCGCGATCGCTCACCGGGAAGTACCTGCGCGACGACCTCGCGATCCCCGTGCCGGCAACGCGGCGCAAGCCCACCGGGCAGAAACTGCGCGTGCTCGGCGCCACCGAGCACAACCTGAAGAACATCGACGTCGAGGTGCCACTCGGCCTGTTCACGGTGGTCACCGGCGTGTCGGGCTCCGGCAAGTCGACGCTGGTGCACGACGTGATCCACGCCGGCATCAAGCGGGCCAAGGGCGAGTACGATAAGGCCGTCGGCGCATGCCGGCGGCTCGAAGGCGTCGAGCTGGTGTCGGACGTCATCCTCGTCGACCAGGCGCCAATCGGCAGGACACCGCGCTCCAACCCGGTGACCTACCTGAAGGCGTTCGATCCGATCCGCGAGATCTTCGCCACGACCAAGGACGCGCGCACGCGCGGCCTCACCGCGAGCAGTTTCTCGTTCAACGTGCCAGGCGGTCGCTGCGACGCGTGCGAAGGCGAAGGCCAGGTGCGCGTCGAAATGCAGTTTCTCGCCGACGTGTTCGTGCCCTGCGACGTCTGCGATGGCACACGCTTCCGTCCCCAGGTCCTCGAGGTGACGTACCGAGGCAAGAACATTCACCAGGTGCTCGACCTGACGGTGCGCGAGGCGCTGCAGTTCTTCAACGGATCGCCGAAGGTGCTTCGCCGGTTACAGGTGCTGGAGGAGATCGGACTCGGCTACCTGCGTCTCGGCCAGCCCGCGACAACGCTGTCGGGCGGAGAGGCCCAGCGCGTCAAGATCGCGGCGCACCTCTCGACCCAGGGCGGCGAGCGGATGCTCTACATCCTCGACGAGCCGACCACCGGACTGCATTTCGACGACATCGCGAAGCTGCTGGCAGCCTTCCGCAAGCTCCTGGCCGCAGGGCACTCGCTGCTGGTGATTGAACACAACCTGGACGTGATCAAGACAGCGGACTGGGTCATCGATCTCGGACCTGAAGGTGGGTACGCGGGCGGCGAAGTGGTGGCCGTGGGATCGCCGGAGACGATCGTTGGCGTCGAGGCGTCTCACACCGGACGCCACCTGCGGGCCGTCCTCGAGGCTCACCAGGACGTCGTCGGACGCGACGGCTAGCTGGGTGACCTCGTCGCTGCCGACGATTGTTACACTACCTGCCGATGCGACTCCTCAAGACGACCACCCTCCTCGGTTTGCTCGCGTGCGCCCCGCCGGCGATCGCGCAAGAGGCCCCCGTGCCCGCTGCGCGCGCGTCCTATGACCAGGTCGTGACGCAACTTCGATCGGCAGCCCCCGAAAACCGACTCGATGCCTTGCGCTCGCTTGGCGCCACGGCCTATCCCGAAGCGATCGCGCAGATCAGCCAATTGCTCACCGATCCGGTGGACGACGTCCAACTCGAGACCATCTACACGCTGCTGAGCTTCTATCACGTCGAGAAGCCGGCGATCGTCAAGCGCAAGAAGGGGCTCATCGTCGAGACCCGTTCGCGCAGCGCCGCGCAGAGCATCTACGATCTCGGGCCCTATGGCCTGATCCCGCAGCCGGTTCCGGTCGAGCTCACCAACGGCCTCGCGCAGTCGATGTTCGACCAGAACCCGCGTGTGCGCATCGAGTCGGTGTACGCGCTCGGGGTCATGGCGCGCCCGCCGCTCGATGGCTATGCGGCCGACGCGTTGCCGCGCCTGTTGCAGGACACCAACGAGGACATCCGGGAAGCGACCGCACGGGTGATCGGCGGGCTGCGCGTGAGCACGGCGGGCGACGCGCTCGTGCAGGCCCTCAACGACAAGAGCACCCGCGTCGCAACCGCCGCGATGCGTGCCCTTGGCGACGTCAAGGCCTGGCAGGCCTTGACACCACTCACCGACCAGTTCACGTATCACAAGGGCAAGGGACCCCGCGCCGAGGCCGCGCTCGATGCCCTTGCGCGTATCGCGCACGCCTCGTCGCAGCCGGTGTTCGTGGCGCAACTGACCGCATCGTCTCCGAACCTGCGACGGCTGGCGGGTGAGGGCCTGGCACGCAGCGGCAACCGCGAGGCCGCGCAGCAGGCCGCGACCACCCTGGCCGGGGACAAGGAGCGCGACGTCCAACTGGCCGGGGCATTCGCCTCGGTGATGGCCGGCCCGCAGGGCGGCAGCAGCGGCGTCAGTTCGCTCGTGCAGGCGCTGGACAACGGCGCCAATCACGAGCAGGCGATGGGTTACCTCGTCGAACTCGGGGCCCGCGCGGTGCCTGGCCTCGACCAGGCGCTGGCGTCGAAGGACCCGGCGACGCGTGAAAGCGTGACGCTGGTGCTGGGCTTCATCGGCGGCGACGAGGCGCTCGTGCTGCTCGAGCGCGCCCGTGGCGACGGCGACCTGCGCGTGGTGCGTGCTGCCGAGCGCGCGATCGCGCGCCTGCGCAAGGGCTAGCGCGAATCTTCCGGGAGGATCACTGACCGTCGACCTGACTTGTCCGCCGTAGCCTTGGCGAAGGTGGAAGGTCGACGGCTACACGTTTGCGCCGCCTCCGCTACACCGTCGCGCCGCCTCCGCCCAGGCTCCGGTGCCCACGCCTGAAGGTCGACGGCTAGAGGGGGACGGGGTCCGCGCCAGACGATCTCACGCTACGCTGGAAGCGTGAGACTGCGTCCGACGCGTGCACTGGCCCCGGCCTACTTCGCGAGGCCGACGCTGGACGTCGCCCACGACCTGATCGGGATGGTGCTGGTTCATGACACCGACGATGGCATTGCCGCCGGCGTGATCGTGGAAGTCGAGGCTTACATCGGCGAGACCGATCCGGCCTGTCACGCGGCGCCCGGCCCGACGCGCCGCAACCAGCCCCTCTACGGGTCCCCCGGCGTTGCCTACGTCTATTTCAATTACGGCGTGCACTGGCTGGTCAACGCCGTCACGGAGCCGGAAGGCAGTCCGGCAGCCGTGCTCATTCGAGCGCTCGAACCGGCCGCCGGACTCGACCTGATGCGCGCGCGGCGCTCGACACGACGTGCGGACGTGGAGCGGGAGTGGACGGGCAACGATGCTGAACTCTGCCGCGGCCCGGGCAACCTGACGCGTGCGCTCGCGATTACGGGTGCGCAGAACCGTGCGCCACTCGATGGCGGCCCGCTGCGCATCGAGCAGCCACCAGGACCCGCGGGGCGCCTCCCCGTCGCGTGGAGTCCACGCATCGGCATCCGTGTCGGGCAGGACAAGCCCTGGCGCGCCTACGTGCCAGGACACCCGTCGGTGTCAGGGAGGCCGAGGTGATGCCTGATGCCTGATGCCTGATGTCCGATGTCCGCATCGTTGGTAGGGACCGCTCTCCGAGCGGTCCATCACCTCAGAACGTCAGGCATGAGGCATGAGGCATTACTGAGTCCGAAGTGGCGCTTCGGTGATTGGGACCTTGATGTCGAACTCCTCGCGGGCGCGGCGCACGCGGAGGGTCGCGACCGATCCGACCGGGGCAGTCAGCATCGAGCGCTCGAACTCCTCGGTGTTCCTGATCCCGGTGCCGTTGAAGCCGACGATGACGTCGCCGGCACGGACGCCGGCCGCCCAGGCATCGCCGGAGCGGCGCATGCGGTAGACGACCACGCCGTCGGTGGATGTCACGTTGAGATCCTGCGCGAGGCCGGGGTTGAGCGGGGCGATGCGGATGATGCCGCTGATCGTGCCGCGCTGCACCTTCCCGAACTTCTCGAGCTGGGCCGCGACGTCTCGCGCCAGGTTGCTCGGGACCGCGAAGCCGATGCCCTGGTAGCCACCGCTCTCGCTGTAGATCCAGGTGTTGATGCCGACCAGTTCGCCGCGCCGATTGACGAGGGCGCCACCGGAATTGCCCGGATTGATCGCCGCGTCGGTCTGGATGTAGTCGGCGACGACCGACATCTGCGGGTTGGTGCGGCCGACCGCCGAGACGATGCCGAGCGTGACGGTCTCGCCCAACTGATACGGGTTGCCGACTGCCATCACCCACTCGGCCACGCGCAATCGCGCACTGTCGCCCCAGATCACTGGCTGCAGACTCGGATCCTTCACGCGCAACAGCGCCAGGTCGGCGTACGGATCGATGCCGACAAGTTCGGCTGTCCGCTCGCGGCGATTCCACAGCACCACGCTCAATTGCGTCGCGTCGCCGATGACGTGCGCATTGGTGAGGATGTAGCCGACGTCTCCCGACTTCCGGATGACTACGCCCGATCCGGCGCTCTGGGTCGGCTGTTCGTCCACGAAGCCGAAGGGCAGCCGCATCTGGCGCGACCCCATCGCCGAGATGTTGACGACGCTGGGGATAACGAGCTCGGCGATGTCGGCCAGTTCCGGCAAAGGCCCGCCCGGCACGGCCGATCGCGGCGCCGGCGCAACTGGCGCCTGGGCCGCGGGCGTCGCTGGCTGAGCGGTTGCCTGCTCAGACGGCCCAATGCGCCCGGTGACGACCATGCCGGCAAAGAAACTCGCTGCAACGAGAGCGGCCGGCAGGAGGAGACGGCGCATGCTAGCCCACCTCGACGCGACGGCCTCGCGCCTCGACGGCTTTCGGCAGCGTCACGGTCAAAATGCCGTCCTTGAAGTCGGCCTGCACCGCATCCACGGCGAGCGGGGCGGGGAAGGTGAAGCGGCGGACGAACTGGCCATGGCCGCGCTCGAGGCGCACGTAACAGGCCGGCTCGCAGCCGGGGTCCGGCCGAAAGCCGCGGATCGTCACCGTATCGTGCGTGGCCTTGACATCCACGTCCGCGCGGCGCACGCCTGGCAACTCCGCAACGACGATGAAGCTGTCCTCGGTTTCGCTGACGTCGGCCGGCGGCGTCCAGCCCGAGTCGCCACGCCGGTCGGCCTGGCCAGCCCGGGTCCGGTATTCGCGAAGGGATTCCCAGCGCATGGGTTCATCGTAGCAAACCGGCGTGCTACCATCCTGCGGTTTGCGTACTCGACCGGGATCGCTGCCGGTCTGCCAGGAGTGTCATGAGTTCCGTTGCTGCCACCCGCCTCCGCAAGGGCAACCTGATCAAGCACAACAACGAGCTGTGTCGCATCGTCGAGACGCAGCACGTCACACCGGGGAACCTGCGCGGCTTCGTCCGCGCCAAGATGCGCAAGGTGAAGGACGGGATCATGTTCGAGCACCGCTTCCGCTCGGAGGACATGGTCGAGCGCGCGATGCTCGATGAACGGGAGATGCAGTACCTGTACAAGGACGGCGACACGTTCTACTTCATGGACACGGCGTCGTACGAGCAGACCGGCATGTCCGAGGAGGCGCTCGGCGACTCCATGAACTTCCTGCTGCCCGAATCCACCATCAGCGTGGAGTTCTACGAGGGCAACCCGGTCGGCATCGAACTGCCGCCCACCGTGGACCTGAAGGTGACCGACACGGTGCCGGGCATCAAGGGCGCGACGGCCAACGCCCAGACCAAGCCCGCCACGCTCGAAACCGGGCACGTCGTCACCGTCCCGGCATTCGTGGAGGTCGGCACCGTGGTCCGGATCAACACCGATACGGGCGAGTACCTCTCCCGCGTCTAGACGGCCTTGGTCATCCGGCCTTCGGCCTTCGTTTGCCCTTACCAAGCCCCAGGGCCGATGGCCGATGGCCGAGTTTTTCGAGTGTTTCGTTGACTGACCAGAGTTCCCAGCGTCCCACTCCCTCGTCCGGCTGGATCGAGGTCATCGTCGGCAGCATGTTCAGCGGCAAGAGCGAGGAGCTCATTCGCCGCTTGCGCCGCGCCCAGATCGCGAAGCGGCGCGTGCAGGTGTTCAAGCCGGCCATCGACGATCGCTTCTCGGAAACGCACATCACGTCACACAGCGAGATGCGGCTGCCGTCGATTCCCGTGCGCACGGCTGCGGAGATTCTCGACGGCGTCGCCGACGAGACCGAAGTGGTGGGCATCGACGAAGGCCAGTTCTTCGACGTCGAACTGCCGGCGGTGTGCAGCACGCTCGCGGACCGCGGCAAACGCGTGATCGTCGCGGGCCTGGACCAGGATTACCTCGGGCGGCCGTTCGAGCCGATGCCGCAGCTGCTGGCGGTGGCCGAGTACATCACCAAGACGCTGGCGATCTGCATGGTGTGCGGCGAGCCCGCCAACCACACGCAGCGGCTGGTCAAGAGCCAGGAACTCGTGCTCGTCGGTGCCACCGACTCGTACGAGGCCAGGTGCCGACGCTGCTTTGATCCCACGCTCGCCGGCTGACGCCGGCTCGCTCGCGGCAATGCCGGAATGCTGGAAGGCCGGAGTGTCGAAACCCTGCTCTCGACATTCCAGCCTTTCAGCCTTTCAGCATTGTCAGCGAAGCCGACAATGAGGCGGAGCCGCCAATGAGGCGAGTCCGCTTATGCGTCGTCGCGTTCGTCGTGCGCGCCGAGATCGAGCGCCTTGCCCCAGAAGTCGATGTCGCGACGGCCGATCTTGTCTCGAAGCAACCGCCGCGCCGCGCCGTAGAACGGCGCGGGCACCACCAGCTTGCGCGCCACCTGCTTCATGCGCGGAATGAAGAGCAGCGTGAGTTGTTCTTCCTCGCGCCAGCTCAGGCCGGCGATCTGGTGATAGGGCAGGAAGCCGTTGTCCACCCACACGCCGTCCTCGTAGAATCCCCGCCCGATCCGGATGCTCAGCGGCACGAGATAGCCGTAATACGTGAGCATCATCGCCTCGCCGAACACCGCGGTGGGTGGCAGGCGCAGGTACAGGAGCTTGACCATGAGCACCAGGCCGAGCATCGCGGCCATGGCCAGGAACAGCCCGTAATACCGCGGCTGCGGGCTCGGCCAGGTCAAGACGGCCCGCGAACGCATGCGCAGGTACCGCGCCACATCCACGAGGATGCGGACGTTGGCCACGAGGAAGCCTGCGCCGAGCAGCAGCAGGACATGGGACAGGAACGATTGGGGCACTGCACTCGTTCTATCGAAACGACAGGGCGGGATCAAGTAATGCTGAAATGCCGGAATGCGGCAATGTCGAAGGCGCTGGAACTCGACATTCCGGCATTCTCGGCATTCCGGCATCAAGTAGCGAGTGCGGCAATGTCGAAGGCGCTGGAACTCGACATTCCGGCATTCTCGCCATTCCGGCATTAATGAGCGAGGCTACGTCAGCGGCCGAGCAAGTAGCCCAACAGTCCGAGCCCCCGCGCCGTCGGGTCGCCGAGCCAGTCGGGCGGTGTCAGCCATACGAACGCGAGGATGGCGATCACCATGAGGTCGTAGGGGATCGTGGTGCGCTCGTAGCTCCAGTAGAAGATCCGCCAGAAGAACAGGAGCGGGAGCGGCAGCCGCTCCTCGAGTGCGGCGCGGTCCGGGCTCATGCCATCACCTTGCGGCCTTCGAGTTCGCGCCAGGTGTGGTAGATGCGGGCGGCGACGGTGAGCATCGACAGCACCAGGATCACCCACAGCACCGCGGCCATGCGGTTCGTGAACGCGCCGATCATGAACAGGACAATGCGCTCGGGCCGCTCCATGAAGCCGACCTTGCACTTGTCGATCAGGGACTCGGCGCGGGCACGGGCATAGCTGGTCAGCACCGTGAAGGTCATCGCCAGGGCCGTCACGAGCACGTAGTCGGCGCGCTGCAGCGAGGCGTAGAGGTAGACCAGCCCGAGAAAGAGCGCGAGGTCCGAGAACCGGTCCATGACCGAATCCCAGAACCCGCCGAATTCGCTCGCCATGCCGGTCTGGTGGGCCACCTTGCCGTCGATGAAATCGAACAGGTTGGCGGCGACGATGATGATGCCGGCCAGAAAGAAACGGCCGCGTCCGAGGGCCCACGCCGCCGCGAGATTGATGCAGACGCCGATGAACGTGAGCACGTTCGGGTGAATCCGCAGCGCGACGCAGAGACGGATGATGCCGCTCAGCGGAAACATGAAGATCGCGCCGACGGCGCTCGTGAAGGTCATTTGCCCGTCGATATAATGGAGGGTCGGGGTCGCCTCCTGCAACCCGGCCGGGGGAACATGGGCATGCGGGACCGCCTCGGCGCCGCGTCCCTGTCGGACCGGCGTCTCGCCATCGCGGTGCACTCGTCATGGCCATTGAAGACCTGAAGACCCAGATCGCACGCCTGCCCGAGCAGCCCGGGGTGTACCTCTATTGCAACCCCGCGGGCGAGACGATCTACGTGGGCAAGGCACGCGCGCTACGCGACCGCGTGCGCAGCTACCTTGGGGCGCGTGGCTCGTCACCCAAGACCGAAGCCCTGCTCGACGAGGTCACCAGCCTCGACGTCATCGTCACCGACTCGGTGGTCGAAGCGCTTGCCCTCGAGAACAACCTCATCAAGGAACGGTCGCCGAAGTACAACATCAAGCTCCGCGACGACAAGACGTACCCGTACCTGCGGCTCAGCACCTCGGAGGGTTTCCCGCGCGTGACCGTCGTGCGCCGCGTGGCCAATGACGGCGACTACTACGCCGGGCCGTTCATGCCCGCCTCGCTGGCCTGGCAGACACGCAGCCTGTCGCACAAGCTGTTCGGCATCCGCTCGTGCCGCGAGGTGATCACGGGGCAGCGGGGGCGCCCCTGCCTCGAATACGACATCAAGCGTTGTCTCGCCCCGTGCGTCGCCGCCATCTGTAGCCAGGCCGACTACCAGCACGCCGTGCGGGACGCGCGCCTGCTCCTCGATGGCCGCACCGAGGAACTGGTGGCCGACCTCGAATCGCGCATGCAGGCCGCGGCCGATGAGCAACGCTACGAGCAGGCGGCGCAGCTGCGCGACACGATCCGGACGCTCGAGACGCTACGCGACAGGCAGCAGAAGATGGCGACGCCGCGCATGGGCGACCGCGATGCCATCGGCGTGAAGCTCGGGCCCGGCGGCGCCGTGGTGCAGGTGTTCCAGGTGCGGTCGGGGCGGGTCGTGGATCGCGTCGAGATGGTGACCAACGCCGACCAGGCGCGCGACGCGCGGCTCGACGAACTGCTCGAACGGGCGGTCACGCACGCGTACACGGAGCAGGCACCCCCGCCAGAGGTGCTGTTGCCGATCGCCTTGCCGGACATGGACCTGCTGGCTGAATGGTTGTCGGCCCGGGCCGGGCGACAGGTGCTGGTGAGCGTGCCCCAGCGCGGCGACAAGAAGGCGCTCCTCGAACTGGCCGAGCGCAACGCCTCGCTGTCCTACGCCGCACGCTTCAACGCGGAGGGCGCGGCCAACTACGAGGCACTCGAGACGTTGCAGGCCGCCCTGGGGCTGGCCGCGCTGCCACGCCGGATCGACTGCTTCGACATCTCCACGCTGCAGGGCGCCGAGACGGTCGCGTCGATGGTGGTGTGCCAGGACGGTCGGATGAAACGGTCGGAGTATCGGAAATACCGGATCAGGGCCGAGTCGGGGAGTCGAGAGTCGGGAGTCGGGAATCGGGCGGCCGGACGTATCGTTCCGGTTCCGGAGGTTGTCGCGGGCATCGTCGGCACGTCAGACTTTGCGACACAAGGTCCGCGGGAGGCCGGCCCCGAGGGCGGCCTCCCCGGTGGCCGGTACCCGGAGCCCGGAGCCCGGTTCCTTGACGACTTCGCGGCCATGACCCAGGTGGTCACGCGCCGCTACCGCAAGGTCGCCGACGAGGACGGCCCCTGGCCGGACCTGATCGTCATCGACGGCGGCAAGGGCCAGTTGAATGCCGCCTACGACGCCCTCGAAGCGCTGGGGCTCGATCACCTGGTCGCCGTCGGTCTCGCCAAGCAGGAAGAGTTGGTCTTCACCCGCGACCGGGAAGACCCGATCGCGTTCGGCGATGGCACGCCGGCCTTGCGGATGCTGCAGCGCATCCGGGACGAGGCGCACCGCTTTGCGGTGACCTTCCACCGCGCGGCCCGTGCCAATCGCGACCTGCGTTCCGAACTCGACGAGGTCACGCAGATCGGTCCGCGGCGGCGCCGCCAGTTGCTGACGACATTCGGCAGCGTCGCCGGCGTGCGGCGGGCCAGCCGCGAGGAACTGACGACGGTCGTCGGCGCGAAGGCCGCCGACGCGGTGCTGCGTCACTTCGCCTCCGGCGCCTGAGAATTGCGCAATTTCAAGAATTTCAGAATTTCATCGGCAGCGCCAACCCTCGAAGTGCTGACCATGGCGGTGCAATTCTGCAATTCTGAAATTGGCTGGTACCCTACTGTCTTTGCCTACCGTGGAAATTGGCTCCATAGTTCTCGCGTTCATCGGCCTGCTGCTGGCCCTCACCGTGCACGAAGCCGCGCACGCGTGGGCGGCGTCGCGCCTCGGCGACCCCACGGCCCGCCTCCAGGGACGCCTCTCCCTCAACCCGGTGGTGCATATCGATCCGATCGGCACGGTCATGCTGCCGCTGCTGGCGTTTGCGATGAATGCGCCGATCATCGGCTGGGCCAAGCCCGTGCCGGTGGACGGGCGGTACCTGAAGCACTTTCGCCGCGACTTCATGTGGATCGCGCTGGCCGGGCCGGCGAGCAACCTGCTGCTGGCGATGCTCGCCAGCCTGCTGCTCCGCGCGCTGCCGCTGCTGCCCGCGTCGGTCGGGGCCATCTCGGTCGTCGAGCCGTTGCTGCAGTTCGCCTACGGCTTCTTCCGCGTGAACATCCTGCTGGCGATGTTCAACATGATCCCCGTGCCGCCCCTCGACGGCAGCAACGTCGTCGCGGCGCTGCTGCCGCCGCGGCTGGCGCACCAGTGGGACCAGGTGCGGCCGTACGGCATCTTCGTTCTCTACGGGCTGATGCTGACCGGCATCCTCGGCATGCTGATCTCGCCCCCGTCGGCCCTGCTGCAGGAACTGCTCCTGCCGCGCGCCGTCCTTCTCAGGCTCGTGCAACTGCTGTGACCAAGCGCGTGGTGTCGGGCATGCGCCCGACCGGGAAACTGCATCTGGGGCACCTCGTCGGGGCCCTGCGCAACTGGACCGAACTGCAGGAGCAGTACGACTGCTTCTACTTCGCAGCCGACTGGCATGCGCTCACGACCGACTATGCCGACACGAGCCGGCTGCAGTCGTACGTGATCGACAACGTGATCGATTGGATCGCTGCCGGCGTCGACCCCGAACGGTCGACGATCTTCGTGCAGTCGCTGGTGCCCGAGCACGCCGAACTGCACCTGCTTCTGTCGATGATGATTCCGATCCCGTGGCTCGAGCGCGTGCCCACGTACAAGGAACTGCAGGGGCAACTCACCGAGAAGGACCTCTCGACCTACGGGTTCCTCGGCTACCCGCTGCTGCAGACGGCCGACGTGATCATGTACGACGCGAACTTCGTGCCGGTCGGTGAGGACCAGGTGCCGCACCTCGAGCTCTCGCGCGAGGTGGTGCGCCGCGTTCACCACATGCACGGGCGCATCTTCGTCGAGCCGGAGCCGCTGCTGACGGACTTCTCCCGCCTTCCCGGCCTGGACAACCGGAAGATGAGCAAGAGCTACCAGAACACCATCGACCTGTCCGACAGTGTTGCCGACGTGGAGACCAAGGTCCGCGCGATGTACACCGACCCCAAGCGCGTGCGCGCAGACATCCCCGGCACCGTCGAGGACAACCCGGTGTTCACCTACCACGATGCGTTCAACCCGGATCACGACGAGGTCGAGGATCTGAAGACGCGCTACCGCGAGGGACGCGTCGGCGACGTGGAGGTCAAGAAGAAACTGGCGCGAGCCCTGAACGCGGCGATGGAACCGCTGCGGGAGCGGCGCGCCGCCCTCGACGCGCACCCGGAACGCGTGCGCGAGATCATCCATGAAGGCTCGCGCAAGGCACGCGTCATCGCCGTCGAGACGATGAAGCGGGTGCGCGACGCGTTGCACCTGGCGTACTGATGACCACGCCGTCTCCCGAGTTCGAGTCGTCACTCGAGCGCTTCCCCGTGAAGCTCGAGGTCTTCGAGGGTCCCCTCGACCTCCTGCTGCACCTGATCAAGAAGCACGAACTCGACATCTACGACATTCCGATCGCGCTGATCACCCGCCAGTACCTCGACTACATCGGGTTCATGCAGGACCTGCAGCTCGATGTTGCCGGGGACTTCCTGGTGATGGCGGCGACGCTGATCCACATCAAGTCGCGCAGCCTGCTGCCGCGGCCGGCGCCCGAGCAGGAAGATCCCGAGGAGGATCCGCGCGAGGCGCTCGTGCGTCGGCTCGTCGAGCACCAGAAGTTCAAGGCCGCCGCCGAACTGCTGCACGATCGCGAGACGGTCCGCAGCGCCCAGTGGTCGCGTCCCGACGAGCGCATCGCTGCGCTCGCGGGCGAGGGGCTCGACAAGGAGCCCGAACTCGAGGTCGACCTCTTCAGCCTCATGACGGCCTTCAAGGCCATCGTCGAGCGGGCCAAGCATCGGCCGGCCAACTACCTCCCGATGGAGCAGATACCGCTCGAGATGCGCATCGAGCAGTTGATGGCGCGCCTCGCTGGCGTCGAGGCCCTGGGCTTCGAGGAGTTGTTCGACGACATCGCCCAGCGGGCCGATCTCATCGTCACGTTCCTCGCCATTCTGGAGATGATTCGCCTCAAGGTGCTGCGCGTCGTCCAGAGCGGCACCGGCGGGCCCATTCGGGTGTACAAGCGGGATCGTCCCGCCGACGCGCCCCGTCCGATCGAGCACCACGAGCCCGCCGCGCGGCCGCAAGGCACGCCCGGATCGCAGTCATGAGCGACGACAACACACCCGACGTGACCGTCGAAGACGACGTCAACGCGGCCGTGGCCCCGGAGGCCCCGGCTCCTTCCAGAAGCAGGCGCGGCAAGGGCAGGGGCACGACGCCCGGCGCTCGAGTCGATCCCGCTGATGACGCGCGCACCGGCGAGGCTGTCGAGCCCGTGCCGGCGGCCGAGTCCGAGACCGGAGCCGATGCGTCCGTCCCCGAGCAGGAGGCCGATGGCGACGACGACCTCGTGCGCGAGTCGTCGATGTCGGCGAGCGCCTTCGAGGCCATCACCGGGGAACTGAAGGATCCGGAGTTGTTCGACCCCGAGGAGGTCGCCAACGCGCCGCGTGCCCCGCATCCCCTCAAGCCGGTGGTCGAGGCGCTGATCTTTGCGTCGCCGGAGCCGCTGACGCTGAAGGCCATGGGACGGCTGCTCGACGACCAGCCCCGCGAGGACATCGAGACGGCGCTGGCCGAAGTCCGCGAGTCGTACCTGCGGTCGGACGGCCTGCAACTGGTCGAAGTCGCGGGCGGTTTCCAGATCGTCACGCGTCCGGAGCTCTACGAGTGGGTGCGGCGCCTGTTCAAGGAGCGCACCACCTCGAAGCTGTCAGTGCAGGCACTCGAGACGCTGGCGGTGATCGCGTACAAGCAGCCGGTCACCTCCGGCGAGATCGCGGAGATCCGCGGGGTCAGCGCGACGACCGGCGTGCTCAACACGCTGCTCGATCGCAAGCTGGTGAAGATCGTCGGGCGCAAGCAGGTCGTCGGCCGTCCGTTCATGTACGGCACGACACGCGAGTTCCTGGACAAGTTCGGACTCAAGGACCTCTCCGACCTGCCGAAGGTCGAGGACATGTCCGAAGCGCTCGGTTTCGACCTGCCTTCGCCGGTGGGCGAGGGCGACGGCGTGTCGCTGCCCTTCGGCGACGCGGCGCCGGTCGAGCCGCTGCTGTTCGAGGACGAGGAACTGCAGGCGACCGCACCGCGGGGCGGCAGTCACGTGCCCGTGGCCCCGCCTGCGTCCACCGAGGCGCCTGCCGAGGTCAGCCTCGACACCGATGCGCCGGCGGCCTCCGACGCCCCAGACGAGGAACGCTGAGGCGGGAGCCTCGCACCATGCCGCAGGAGCGCCTCCAGAAGATTCTGTCCGCCGCCGGCATCGCCTCGCGGCGCGTCGCCGAGTCGCTCATCGCCGAGGGACGGGTGCGCGTCAATGGCGAGGTCGTCAACGAGCTCGGGACCAAGGCCGATGGCCAGACCGATCGCATCGAGGTGGACGGCCGTCGGCTGCACACCGCGGTGCCGCGCCGCTACATCCTGCTGTACAAGCCGGTGCACTACGTCACCACGCGGTCGGACCCGCAGCGCCGGCCGACGGTGCTGACGCTGCTGGGCGAGGCGGGGCAGGGGCTGTACCCGGTGGGGCGGCTCGACTTCGATTCCGAGGGGTTGATTCTCCTCACCAACGACGGCGAGCTCGCGGATCGGCTCACGCACCCGCGTCACGAGGTGCCGCGCACGTACGAGGTGCGTGTGTTCGGCGTGCCCGCCGGCGAGACGATGCGACGGCTCGAGACCGGCGTGCCGCTCGACGGACGCCGCACGGCACCGGCGAAGGTCCGCGTCATCGAGAGCTTCACGAAGAAGTCGGGCGAGCAGTCGCTGCTGCAGATCGTGATTCACGAAGGCCGTAACCGGCAGGTCCGCCGGATGTTCCAGGCGGTGGGTCTGCCGGTGATCACGCTCGCGCGGACGAGCATCGGCACGCTGACCGATCGCCGCATGAAGCCGGGCATGTATCGGGAGCTGCGGCCAGCGGAGGTGCAGCAACTGCGTGCCGACGCTGGTCTCGCTGCCGGTCCGGCGCCGGCCAGGACGCGGACGAGCAGCGAGCCGCAGGCGGGCGTGCGCTTCGGCCACGCGCCGACTCCCAGTCACGTCAAGCGCAGCGTGGGCGGCAAGCCGAGGGCGCCAAAGATCACGTTGCGCGAGGCCGCGCGCGCCGCCAAGCCCGCACGCGGACCGCGCAAGCGATCCAGATGATGCCGCGATGCCGAATGCCGCGATGCCGAAATTGCGGACTTCAGGTCGCTCACCCACGGAGCGTCTCGCTGAGACGCCGGTGTGGCTTTGCTTCTCACTCGCCGCGACGTGATGAACGTTTCGCGCTGCGTGCGATAGCCGCCACCACGCGCGACACTTCTTCCGTTTCCTTCAGTAACTCTGGCCACACGTCCGTCTGTAGGACGCCGGACTCCCGCGACAACCTGAGCCAGAATTGCGCTTCGCGTGCTTCCTTGCGCGCGATGCCGACCACGCAATGAAGTCGGCCTTGGACTGGGCACCTGTGGCCTCCTCGAGGTTCGACCCGATGGACGTCACCGAGCGGACCAATTGCGCAACGACGATCCTGCGGACGATCGCGCGATAGCCGTCGTCATGCTCGAGACCGGTGACCCGCAGCGCCAACCTGAATGCCCGTTCCTGGATGTCGCGAGCCATACCGCACGACGAGCACACCGTGTGCCATGCAGGTCGCAGCGGCGCACCGCGCGAACGTGCAATCGCAGGGCGCGAGCGTGCAAGTTCTGATCAGAGGCGCGCAGCGGAGGTGTGCAGTTCGTGCGAGCGCAGGTCGACGCGAAGCGCTGCTGCCTATCGGTTTCGCGCACGCCCGAGCCGTTGCTTAGGGCGTGCTGCTGATGAGGGCGCGGGCCGGGCTGTTCTACGTGTCAGGGTGCGGGAAGTTGGCGAGGCCGCTGCGCCCATGGGACGTGACATTCCCAGCATTCCCGGCATCGCGGCATCGCGGCATTAACGCGTTCACCACGGCAGTTCCGCCCACATCCTCACCAGCGCGACGAGTTCGGCCGGCGTCGGCGCGCGGGCCACTTCCGCGTGGCTCATGAGCGACGTCACGTGGACCCGCACCGGCGTGCCTTGCGATCGCAGGTAGTCGCCCAGGGCGGTCGCCTCGCTGTCGGGAATGACGTCGTCGCCCTGCGCGTGCATGACGAACACCGGGGCGCTCGGTGCCGGCGACATCACGGGCGACAGGGCGGCCTCCTGCCCCCAGCGATCGAGGAACGGCAGGAGCCGGGCCCCGAGACCCAGCGCGTCGCGTTCGTTGACCATGTGCATGAATGAGCGGGCCTCAGGAGGGAGACCGGCTTCGAGGTCGCGCGCCTTCTGGAAGTCGATGGCCGCCTGCGCCTTGTCGAACATGTCGACGTGCGACGCGTGGAGGAACTGATGGACGGCCTGGCGCAGCGGCGCCACCTGAGCGCCGGGCACGACGTCTTCGGCCATGTTGGTCAGAAGGATGACGGCGCCGTATTCGTGCGGCTTGTGGATGCTGCCATCCGATTGCCTGCCGGCGCACAGCGTGGCCATGACGCCCGGCAGCCGCGCGTGACCGCCCACCGAGAACACGAAGGCGACCCGATTGCGCAGTGACGGTCGTCCCGCCGCGATTACCGAGAGCCCGCCGGCAAACGAGATGCCCAACAGCCCGATGCGTCCATCGCGATGCGGCGGGACCTCTGGCGCTGCGAGCATGGCGAGCGCCGCGTCTTCGATGTCGTCGGTGAGACGAGGCGTGACGAGATATTCCTTGAGGTCGGGAAAGGCCGGCGTGATCACCGGCGTGCCCGACGTCGCCAGCGTCTCCGCAAACGCGATCAGCCGTGGTTCGTCGATGCCGAGCGCATGCACGCCGCCACTCAGCAGGACGGGGCGCGTGCGTACCCGTTCCGGGCGGTAGAGCCGCGCCACGCGAGCCCCATGGCGCGCAGTGAAGGACAGCATGACCCGGTCGACCGTGGTGGTCTGCCAGGCACCGACGTGCCTGCCGAGTGGCCCGCCCACCTTGCCCATGCGCACCAGCAGCGACATGGCGCGCCCATAGCGGCTCTGCGACAGGGCAATCCACCCGCCGAGTACGAGTGTGGCCAGCACCAGCAGGGAGATGAGCGCGACACGCACGTGGTCATTGTAGGGCCCGGGTGCGGCGTACCTTCGCGCGCCGCGCACTGCTGGAATGCCGCGAATGCCAGGAATGTCGAAGGCCTTGCCCGGCACCCGGCGCCCGTGCGGTAGCGTTCGGCGTCCGACGTTCAGCGTTCGTCGATGCGGTGCGCGGTACCCGGCACCCGGCACCCGGCACCCGGCACCCGGTACCCGGTACCCGGTACCCGGTACCCGTCCTGTATTCTGTGGAACGGTGTTGATCGCAATCGACGGCCCTTCGGGCGCGGGTAAGGGAACGGTGGCGCGAGCCGTCGCGGACGCATTGCAGTGCCGTCACGTGGACACGGGCGCCATGTATCGCGCGGTCGCCTGGCGCGCCGTCGACCGCGGCATCGACCTGGACGATGAAGGCTCGGTGGCTGACGTCGCCCGGGATGCGCAACTGGAGGCCGAGCAGGGACGCGTCGTGATCGATGGGCACGATGTCACGCGGGCGATCAGGACGCCGGAGATGGATGCGGCTGCCGCCCGGGTGGCACGGCTCGAGCGGGTGCGCGAGGTGCTGGTCGAACGCCAGCGCGCCTATGCCGGGGACGGCGACCTGGTCATGGAGGGGCGCGACATCGGGACCGTGGTGCTCCCCAACGCGCACGTGAAGGTATATCTCGACGCCCATCCCGACGAGCGCGCCCGTCGCCGGGCCGGCGATACCGCTCATGCGGCGCAGGGCGGCGACGTCTCCGCGATTGCCACCGCCCTCACCAGTCGCGACCACAGCGACCGCAACCGTACCGTGTCGCCCCTGACGCAGGCCGCCGACGCGACCTACATCGACACCACCGGCCTGGCGATCGAGGACGTGGTGTTGCAGGTGCTCGACCTGGTCCAGGCCGCGCGGGCCCGCGCCTAGCCGCTCAGCCGGGCCAGGTGGCTTCGCTGTAGATGCTGCAAGGCTGAAGTGCGGCAAATGTCGAGAGCATTGCGGGTTCGACATTCCAGCCTTCCGGCCTTCCGGCATTTCCATCGGTGCCACTGGTCGCGGTCGACCTCACGTCGGCCGTCCGCCCACCGGCCCCGAGCGTCGAGCAAGCTCGACGCCTACATTGCTCGCGCCATGGCTCCGACGACTCCATCAGGGGCCGTAGCGGTCGACCTTCAGGTCGACCGGCCCCTACGCTCCCGCGTCGACCAAAGGTCGACGCCTACAGAGTCGCCCGGAGGGCTCGAGACGCCGTCGGCCCTCGCCAGTGCTCGGTGTTTCCCGGGGCGGCGGCGACCCGCGTCCGATGTGCGACGGCTCCGCCGAAGACCGTAGCCGTCGACCTTCAGGTCGACGGGCCGGCTTGCTTTGACGAACGGCGCTAAATGGTGTAAATTCTGTCGGTTGCCCGCATAGCGCGTGCCACCACCGACAGCCGCCGGCGCTGTAAAGACCGGCAAATGCCACCGAGGAGGATTCAGTACGCATGTCAGATCAACTCACGGACCAGCCGGAAGTGCGCGAAGGGGGTGCCCGGCAGTCCGCTGCCGCCACAACCAAGGCCATGTGGACGGCAGATGATCAGGAGATGGACCCGCAGGAGTTCGCCAGCCTGCTCGACCTGTACGACAACAGCTTCCGGAATATCACCGAAGGCGAGGTCGTGAAGGGCACAGTCCTGTCGGTCTCCGCCTCGGCGGTGATTGTCGACGTCGGTTTCAAGTCGGAGGGCATGATTCCCCTCGACGAGTTCCTCGACGAGAACGGTGAAGTCATCGTGCAGCCTGGCGACACTGTCGACGTGTTGCTCGAGCGCACCGAGGATCGGGACGGCCACATCGTCCTCTCGCGCGAAAAAGCCGAGAAGATGAAGATCTGGGACGAGGTCGAGAAGGCCTTCGCGGATCGCAAGGTCGTCATCGGTCGCGTCATCGAGCGCATCAAGGGCGGCCTCGCGGTGGACATCGGTGTCCGCGCCTTCCTCCCCGGCAGCCAGATCGACGTCCGTCCCGTGCGCAACCTGGACGCCCTCAAGGGCCAGGAACTGCGCATGCGCGTGATCAAGGTCAACAAGAAGCGCGGCAACATCGTCCTCTCGCGCAAGGTCCTCCTCGAAGAGGAGAACGCCGAGAAGAAGAAGCACACGCTCGAGACGCTGGCCGAAGGCAAGGTCATGCGCGGCGTGGTCAAGAACATCACCGACTACGGTGCGTTCATCGACCTCGGCGGCATCGACGGCCTGCTCCACATCACGGACATGTCGTGGGGCCGTGTGCAGCACCCGTCGGAACTCTTCAAGGTCAACGACGAGGTCGACGTCATCGTCCTCAAGTTCGACCCCGAGAACGAGCGCGTGTCGCTCGGACACAAGCAGCTCACGACCGATCCCTGGTCGGACGTGGTCGAGCGCTACCCGGTCACGGCGCGGGTCACCGGACGCGTGGTCAGCCTCACCGACTACGGCGCCTTCATCGAACTCGAGCCGGGCGTCGAGGGCCTCATCCACGTCAGCGAGATGTCGTGGAGCAAGCGGGTCAAGCACCCGTCGAAGATCCTCAACGTCGGCGACAGCGTCGAAGCGATGGTGCTCGGTGTCGATCCCTCGGCCCGCCGCATCTCGCTCGGCCTCAAGCAGGTCGAGACCAACCCGTGGCACGAGCTCACCGACAAGTACCCGGTGGGCACGAAGATCAAGGGCAAGGTTCGCAACCTGACCGAGTTCGGCGCGTTCGTGGAAGTGGAAGACGGCATCGATGGCCTGATCCACATTTCGGACATGTCGTGGAGCAAGCGCCTCAAGCACCCGTCCGAGATGCTCAAGAAGGGCGACGTGGTCGAGGCGATGGTGCTCAACATCGACGCCGAAAACCAGCGCCTCTCACTCGGCCTCAAGCAGCTCGCGGCCGACGTGTGGGACGACTTCTTCGGTCGTGTCCAGGTCGGTGACGTGGTCGAGGGCAAGGTCGTCCGCATGACCTCCTTCGGCGCGTTCGTCGAACTGGCCGAGGGCATCGAGGGCCTGATCCACGTGTCCGAGTTCGACGCGGACAGCGGCGAGAAGGTGGATCTGCAGATTGAGCAGACCTACCCGATGAAGGTCATCAAGCTGAGCCCGTCGGAGCGGAAGGTCGGCCTGAGCATTCGTGCGCTCAAGGACGACAACTACCGCGCTGATTGGGGCCAGTACATCAGCGAGGCCGCCTCCACCGGTGGCGCCACGCTGGGTGACCACTTCAAGCAGCAACAGTAGGTGCCGCAGTGACACCGGGCGGGGGAGCCTTCCTCTCCCCGGCGTCCTGTTTTTCCGAGGACACCCATGACCAAGGCGGATCTCGTCGAAGAGGTCTCCCGCGTCTCCGAACTCACCAAGAAGGACGCCGAGCTCATCGTCGAGACGGTGTTCCTGTCGGTCATCCGCGCGCTGCACGCGGGCGACAAGGTGGAACTCCGCGGCTTCGGCAGCTTCCGCCTGCGTCGTCGCGAGCCCCGCAAGGGCCGCAATCCCAAGACCGGCGATCGCGTGGACGTGCCCTCCAAGCACGTGCCGTACTTCAAGCCCGGCAAGGAACTGAAGGACCTCATCAACGCCACCGCGGGCGATGATCTCGAGACCGTCGAGGCCGAGGTCCATACCGCGCCCGTCGCGTCCTGAGGCGATGGATCACCTCTGGTCCCCCTGGCGACTGCAGTACGTCACCGGCGGCCATGCGCCGCCCGGCTGCGTGTTCTGCACGGCCGACACCGGCACTGATCCTGGACAGGCCGCGCTCGTGGTGCATCGCGGCACCATGTGCTTCGTCATCCTGAACCTGTTCCCCTACAACAACGGCCACCTGATGGTCGTGCCCGGTCGTCACATCGCGACCCTGGCCGAAGCGACGCCCGACGAACTGCACGAGATGATGCAGCTGACGCAGCGCGCCGAGATCGTGCTCCGGACGGCGTACCAGCCGCACGGCATCAACGTCGGCATCAACATCGGCCGCGCGGCCGGCGCTGGCCTGGCCGAGCACCTGCACATCCACCTCGTGCCGCGGTGGAACGGCGACACCAATTTCATGACCACGGTCGGCGAGAGCCGCGTGTTGCCCGAGTCGCTCGACGCGACGGCGATCCGCTTGCGGCCGCTCTTCGTCGAGGCCGCGGCTGCCGCCCTCTGATAGCCTAGACGGGTGCAGGTTCAGCCCACCGATCGACAGGACGCGTTCGCGGCTCGCGCGCGGCAGTTCGCGGCCGAAGAGGTCGCGCCGCGCGCCGCATCGATTGACGACCAGCACACCTTCCCCCGTGACCTGGTGGCGCGCGCCGGTGCCCTTGGCCTGATGGGCGTGACCATTCCCGCGGAATGGGGCGGCGCGGGCGAGGACGACGTGGCGTACGTGCTGGCGCTCGAAGCCGTGGCCCGTGCCAGCGCGACGGTGGCGGTGATCCTCTCGGTCAACAACTCCCTGGTCGCCGAGACGATCCTTCGCCACGGCACCGACGCGCACCGCGAACAGTGGTTGCGCCGGTTGGCGCGCGGGGAGGCGGTGGGCGCGTTCGCCTTGTCGGAAGAGCAGGCGGGCTCGGATGCGGCCAACCAGCGGACGATGGCGACGGCCGACGGCGTCGGCTACCGCCTGACCGGCAGCAAGGTGTGGGTGGCCAACGCCGAAGCCGCCGACGTGGTGATCGTGTTTGCGGCCACGCGTCCCGATCTGCGGGGACACGGCGTGTCTGCCTTCCTCGTGCCGATGGATGCACCAGGCCTGCTGCGCCGCAATCGCGTCGACTCGCTCGGCGTGCGCGGCCTCGGCTGCATGGATCTCCTGCTGGAAGACGTGGTCGTGGACTCGAGTCACCTGATCGGGCAGCCGGGCCAGGGTTTCGCGATTGCCATGGAGGCCCTCGATGGCGGCCGCGTAGCCATCGCCGCGCAGGCGCTTGGCGTCGGCGAAGCGGCGCTCCAGGAAGCACTCGGTTACGCAAAGCGCCGGGTCGCGTTCGGGCAGCCGATCGCCCAGTACCAGGCCATCCAGTTCATGCTCGCGGACATGGCGACCGGCCTCGAGGCCGCCCGGATGCTCACGTGGAAGGCCGCCACCGCGCGGGTGCGTGGGCAGCGCGGCACGCTCGAGGCGTCGATGGCCAAGCTGGCGGCGTCGGAAGCCGCGCATGCGGCCGCCGATCGCGCCATGCAGATCCTGGCGTCGGAAGGCTACCGCCGCGGGTCGACCGTCGAACGCCTGTTTCGCGATGTGCGGGCCACCGAGATCTACCAGGGCACGTCGGAGGTCCAACGCATGATCATCGCTGACGCGGTGCTCGGATGACCGGCTCGATCGAGCTGGCCAAACGGATCGAAGCCGCGGACACACGCCTCAGCCTCGAGATGGCCGAAGTGAGTCGTCGAACGGGCACGGACGGCGCTTTCAGCATGCGCGTGGGCAGCGGCGCCGCGGTGTACTGCGGACCAGGCGCGCCGATGACGAAGGTCATCGGCGTCGGGATCGCGGAACCCATCACCGACGAGGACATCGATCGGGTGGAGGACGCGTATGCCGCGACCGGCGAGCATCCGGGGTGGGAGATCGCGACGCTTGGTGACTTCCCGTCGATCAGGCGCCTCGAGGGCCGCGGCTATCGGCTGCAGCGGATCGAGATGGTGCTCGGACGCGACCTGTCGCGAGCGACGCTCATCGATCCGGTACCGGCCGACATCAGGATCGAGCGCGGCCACGACGACGAGTGGGCGCGCATCTCGGTCGCTGGCTTCGCGGCGGCCGAAACGGTCGACGGGCGCGACGCGCCTGGCGAACAGTACGACAGCAGCATGCTCGAGCGGGTGGTGCGGCAGTTTGCCGGCATCGACGAAGTGCGGCGCTACGTCGCGTTCCTGCACGGCGCCCCGGCGGGCGCTGCAGCGGCACGAGTCGACACCGGTGTCTATCAACTGTGCGGCGCGGCGACGCTGCCGGTGTTCCGGCGCCGCGGCGTGCAGAGCGCCCTGCTCAGCGCACGCCTCGCCGAAGGGCGCGCCGCGAACTGCGACCTCACCGTAGTCACCGTCGAGCCCGGATCGCGTTCCCAGGCCAACGTGCAGCGTCGCGGCTTCGTGCCGCTCTACAGCCGCCTCGTTCTCGCGCGGGAGACGTGAACAGCAGGCTACAGCCTACAGCTACCTGGAGGAACGCGACCCACGTACCTTTCACCTCGTCCCTTGGTCCTTGCCCCTCTTGATTTCCTTGTGACTTCTTCGTTCTCCCTTCTCCCTTGATCGAACTCTCGAAATTCCGTCCCCGCGCCGTCGTGTTCGACCTCGATGGCACGCTCGTCGACAACATGCCCTTGCACGCCCAGGCCTTCGAGCGGTTCGCCGAGGCGCACGACCTGCCGCCGCTGACGATGGACCTGCGGCGTCGCATCGATGGCAAGCGCAACAGCGAGATCTTTCCGATGTTGTTCGAGCGCGAGATGGGAATGGAGGAGGTCCTGCGGTTCGAGGAAGAGAAGGAGGGCGCCTACCGCCAGTTGTCGCGTGGGCGGCTGGCGCTGGTGCGCGGTGCACTGACGATGCTGTCCCGCCTGGAGACGCGCGGCATCGGTGTGGCGGTGGCGACGTCCGCGCCGCTGAAGAACGTGCTGCACACCCTCGCCGAGACCGGCCTGGACACGCGCGTCACGATCATCGCCCGGGGCGACGAAGTCGCGCGCGGCAAGCCGTTCCCGGACGTGTTCGCGCTCGCGGCCGAACGTCTCCACGTCGCGTCCGATGAATGCCTGGCCTTCGAGGATGCGCCGATCGGCGTCGCCGCCGCCGTCGCCGCGGGCATGACCTGCGTCGGCGTCGCCACCACATTCACGGCCGAGCAGTTCAACGCGCACATCCCGGCGCCACATGCCGTGCTGCCCGATTACGAAGCGTTCCTCGCGGGGCCGGGGCGGTGGTTGCTGGACGATTGACGTGGCTCGGCGTGGGCCGGGCTCCACCTCCGCCAAGGCTACGGTGGCACAAGTCGGACAGCCCGCCCCTCTGGCACGACGTCTCAGGTCGCAGGTCCGGGTCTCAGGTCTCAGGTCTCAGGTCCGGGTCTCAGGTCTCAGGTCTCAGGCAGGCATGAGGCATGAGGCATGAGGCATCGGGCATTACTTGCGTGCGGCCTCGACGTCGCGGTGGAAGACGAAGAGCGGGTCGGCATTCGCGGCCGTCGTCGTGAAGTTCCAGGCGCGCCCGCTGCGCTGTTTCAGGCGGAGCCGCTTCTCTGCGTAATCGACGGTGAATGTCTCGACGCTGGCGTAGGGCAGCGAGAACGCGTCCTTGTGGGCAGTCTCGTACCGCAACCCGTCGCCGGTGGCCCGCAGCGTGCCGTCACACGAGCCGACGCCATGCTGGTGCACGACGGCGACCGCCATGTCGACCGACGCCCTTGCCTCGGCCGTCCTGGCAGCCGGAGGCATCGTCACGTCCACGGTGGTGGGTGCGTCGGCCAGGACCTCGACGGTCCGCACCACGGGAGGACGTCCCTCGACCTGCACGTTCAACTGGTACCGGCCGGGAGCGACGTCACGCGACACGAACGGTGTCGTGCCCAGGAACTTGCGGTCGAGGAACACATACGCGCCGGGCACGTCGGTGGTTACGCGGAACTCGCGCGCGGCCGGCGCAGGCGTCGCCGTTGCGGGGCGTGCCGGTGCGCGATCTGCCCGCCGCGGCGGGCCGGCTGGCGGTGCCGCTCGCGCGCCGGCGCCTGACCCCGGCCGTTCGGTCGTGGCCGGCCGTTCGTTGCCCGAAGTGGGAACGTCCGTAAGGGAAGCCCCGGCATTGGTCTTCGCCGGGGCGTCCGGCGGTGCTGTGCGGGTGGTGGCGTACCATGCCACGAGACCGCCGAGCATCGCGACGCCCAGTAGAATCCACAGCAGGCGACGCCCTCGGGGGGCGTCGGGCTCCTCGAGGCTGCGCATCGCCGCCAGCCTACCATGTCACGCAGTAAGCTCGGACTAACGCGAAACGCATGCCTCCCGCCCGCTTGAAGCTCGTCCCCAGCTCGCCCGAGGCGACAACTGAAATCGTCCCCGCCGATCAGCCGATCGTCATCGGCCGTGATCCCCTGTCGGGCGTCGTGCTCTCCGAGCCGAGCGTCTCGCGTCGTCACGCCCAGATCGTCCGGCGTGAGGATGCGCTCGTGCTCGAGGACCTCGGCAGCGCCGTCGGGACCTTCGTCAACGATCAGCGGGTCAACGCCCATATCCTCAGCGACGGCGACCGCGTGCGCTTCGGCCGACAGGTCCAGTTCGAGGTCGTCAGCGAGACCATCGCGACGCTGCTCGAGTCGGCCGGGCTCGACGACCGCAGCACCGGTGTACGCCACCTGCAGGAACTGCTCGATGTCGCGCGTCAGTTGAACAGCGCCGCCGTCCTGCCCGAGGTGCTCGCGGCGGTCCTGCGATCCGCCATCCGGATCATGCGCGCCGAGAGCGGTGCGCTGGCCCTCATCAACGCCGACCAGAAGCTGGAACTGGTGCTACGCCTGCCCAAGCTGGCGCCGCCCCCCGTGGCGCAGCAGGAACTCGACCTGCTCCGGCAGGCCGTGAAGGGGCACCGCACCCTCACCAGCCAGGCGATGCACGAGACGCTCATCGCGGCGTCCGCGCAGGTGCGGCCCGACATGGTCGCGACCCCGCTGATGGTGGCGCGGCGCGCCCTGGCCGAGGACTCTTCGTTCATCGGCCGCCTCGACGCCGTGGGAGCCTTGCTCGTCTCCCGGCCGGCGAGCACGCAGGTCGTACCACGCGAGGAGATCGCGATCTTCGAGTCGCTCGCCGCCGACGCCGCGATGGCGATCGACAGCGCTCGCCTCTACAAGGAAGCGCGGGCCAAGGCCAAGTACGAACACGAGATGACGCTTGCCAAGGACATCCAGGCGTACTTGCTGCAGGCGCCGCCGATGGTGCCTTACGCCTCGACGTTCGCCCAGACCGAGTCTGCGGCGTCGGTGGGGGGGGATCTTTATCAAGGGGTGGCGCGCCCGGATGGCAGCCTCGCGCTCGCCCTCGGCGACGTTTCTGGCAAGGGCGTCGGCGCCTCGCTGATCATGGCGCTGGCGACCGGCATGCTGCGCCTCTTGCACGACCTCGGGCAGCCGCTGTCGCAAATCCTGCCGACGCTGCACAACCAGCTCCTCAACTACAGCCCCGGCAACAAGTACCTGACGCTCGGCGCCACCGTCCTGTATCCCGACGGCCGTCTCGAACTCGCCAACGCCGGCCATTGCGCGCCGGCCCTGGTGCGCCGATCCGGCGAGGTGACGATGCTCGATTCCGGTGGGCCCGTCCTCGGATTGCTGCCGTTCGGGACCTGGGATGTGGAGACACTGCGGCTGGAACCGGGTGACGCGCTCGTCATCTACAGCGACGGCGTCAGCGAATCGACGTCCCACACCGGCGAGGACTTCGGGACCAAGGGCGTGTCCGATACCCTGAAGACTATGGCTGGCCGCACCCCCACCGAAATGGCGCGGGCGCTGCTCGAAGCGTCGATCGCCTTCCGCGACGGACGCCCGGCCGTTGACGACGTGTCGCTGCTGGTGGTGAGGTATGAAGGGCAGCAGTGACGTGCACGCTCCCTTCAATGTCTCGATCCCCGACCTGCAGGAGCGGCTGGCCGCGCAGCAGTACGTCGCCGACTACGGCTTGGCCGTCTCCCTGTTCCTCGCACTCCGACTTGGCCGCCCGCTGTTTCTCGAAGGCGAGGCCGGCGTCGGCAAGACCGCCCTGGCCAGCGCGATCGCTGCCGCGCTCGACACCGATCTCATCCGGCTCCAGTGCTACGAGGGGCTCGACGTCACGCACGCGGTGTACGAATGGGATTACGCCCGGCAGCTCGTCGAGCTGCGCATTCTCGAGGCGTCCCGAGACCTTGACCGCGCCACTGCCCGGCGCGAGTTGTACAGCGACGCGTTCCTGATCAAGCGGCCCCTGCTGCAGTCGATCGACCCGGCCCGGACACGGCCGGCCGTGCTGCTGATCGACGAAATCGATCGGGCCGACGAGGAGTTCGAAGGCTACCTACTCGAACTGCTGGCCGAGTTCCAGATCACGATCCCCGAATTCGGGACCGTGCGCGCGACCGAGCCGCCGATCGTCGTGCTCACCTCGAACCGCACACGGGAGGTGCACGATGCACTGCGGCGCCGGTGCCTTTACCAGTGGATCGAGTACCCCTCGTTCGAGAAGGAACTCGCGATCGTGCGCGCGCGGGTGCCACACGCCGCGGTTCGCCTCGCCACGCAGGTGACGGCGCTCGTGCAGGGACTGCGGGCGATGGAGTTGTACAAGCGGCCCGGCGTATCGGAGACGCTCGACTGGGCGGCAGCGCTGGCGGCGCTCGACCGGGAAACGCTCGATCCCGAGATCGTGGAAGCCACGCTCGGAGTCGCGCTCAAGTCCAGGGACGACATCGACGCGGTGAGGGGCGACGTGCTCGCCAGCCTCGTCGCCCGCGCGGCCACACGCTGACTGGCGCGTCATGGCTGCCCTCCTGGCAAATGTCCTCGTCTTCGGCCGGTTGCTGCGGACGCTCGGCATGGAGGTGCACGTCGGGCGCCTCCTCGACATCGCCGAGGCGCTGCAGCATGTCGACATCGGTGCGCGCGAGGACGTGTACCACGCGTGCCGCGCCCTGCTCGTCCATCGTCGAGAAGACCTCGCCGTATTCGACCGCGCGTTCGACGCGTTCTGGCGCGAGCAGGGCGATTTCTCGATTCCGGCCCCCCGCCGGCCGGAAGGTGACCCGCGGAAGGACGGCCTTGGCTCCGGAGGCCAGGCGCATCTCGAGAGTCCCGGGGTGGCGCTCCCGCAGCAAGCCGCCGACGCCCCATCGGGCATCCTGCAGACATGGAGTGACGCGCAGACGCTGGCACACAAGGACTTCGCGGAGTACACCGCGGCCGAGGTCGCGCTGGCTCGCGCCGCGATGCAACGGCTGGAGTGGCGGCCGGGCGATCGCCGCACGCGCCGCTGGGTCCGCGGCCACGGGCCCGGGGTGGACCTTCGAAGAGCACTGGCGCACAGCGTGCGCACGGGCGGTGACGTCTTCAAACTGCCGCGCCGGCACCGGCGCATGCGCGAACGTCCGGTGGTGCTGCTGTGCGACGTCAGCGGGTCGATGGAGCGCTACTCGCGCATGCTCCTGCATTTCGCCCACGCAATCGGGCGCCGACAGCGCCGCGTCGAAGTCTTCGTCTTCTCCACCAACCTCACGCGTGTGACCACCGAGCTTGGCGCGCGCGGGCTCGACGCGGCGGCGGCCGAGGTCTCGCGATCCGTGCCCGGGTGGTCGGGGGGCACCCGCATTGGCGACGCGCTCCGGCAGTTCCATCAGCAGTGGGCGCGCCGTGCGCTCCGGGGCGGACCGGTCGTCCTGCTCATCTCGGACGGCTGGGATCGTGGCGACCCGCTGCTGCTGCGCGAGCAGATCAAGCGCTTGCAGCGGAGCTGTCATCGCCTCATCTGGCTCAACCCCCTCATCGGCACACTCGACTATGCGCCCCTGACGCGGGGACTGCAGGCGGCGCTGCCCTTCGTGGACGACTTCCTGCCGGCCCGGACGCTGAGCAATGTCGCCGACCTGGCGCTACACTTGGACACCTTGCCGAAGCGAACGCACAGCCATGGACATCGCCGGTTCCTACACGTTTGACGTGCCGCCCGAGCGGGTGTGGTCGCTGCTGATGGACCCGGCAGTCATCTCCTCCTGCATTCCGGGCTGCGACACGTTCGAAGCCACCGCGGAGAACAGCTATCGGGCCAAGCTGACGGTCGCGCTCGCGGCGATTACCGGGTCGTACGACGGTATCGTCACGCTATCGGACCTGGTGCCGCACACGTCGTATCGACTGACCGCCGAAGGCAAGGGGCGGCCAGGGTTCGTGAAGGGGAGCGCCGCCATCACGTTGCGTACCGACGGCGCAACGACGACTGTCGACGTCGCCGGGACCGTGCAGACCGGCGGCCCGATCGCGCGTCTCGGGCAGCGCCTGATCGGCGGCGTCTCGAAGATGATGATGGACCGCTTCTTCGTCTCGATGGTGGAAATCAGCCGCGCCTACGATCGAGCCATCGCGGACGACAGCGCTCGACGCGCGAAGACCTGAACCATCGCACGCCGGTACTCCGCGCTGGCGTGGATGTCCGCGTTCAACTCACCCAAATCCTGCCCCGCCACACCCGCAGCGCGTTCGATAGTCTCCTGCGACAGCGGTTGACCCGCCAGGGCCTTCTCGACACCGGCCAGGCGCACTGCATGCGCTGTGGCTCCGGTCAGACCGATACGGGCCGTCGCGATGACGCCGTCGCGCACGTCGAGTGCCGCCGCGACGCCGACGATGGCGTAGTGTGACGCGCGCTGGTGCAGCTTCGCGTAAGCGGCGCTTCGCACCGGCGCGAACTGCACGCTCGTGATGATCTCGTCGTGGCGCATGTCCACGGTGAACAGGCCGCGGAAGAAATCTGCGGCTTTCACCACGCGCGGACCTCGTGGGCTCTTGAGGTGAATCTCCGCATCGAGCGCCAGCAGCACGGCCGGCATGTCGGCCGCCGGATCGGCGTGCGCGACGCTGCCGCCGATCGTGCCGCGATTGCGGACTTGCGGATCGCCGATGCTCGCGGCGGCCTCGGCCACCGCCGGACAGCGCGCCTGCAGGACGGCAGACGAGGCGACGTCGTGGTGCACGGTGGCGGCGCCAACGACGATCTTGCCATCGCGTTCCTCGATGCCCTGCAGTTCCGGGATGCGGCTGATGTCGACCAGTGCCTGGGGCTCGCTCAAGCGCAGTTTCATGAGCGGCACCAGGCTGTGGCCGCCGGCGATGATCTTGCCCCCTTCGCCGGCCGCCTTCAGCTTCACCAGCGCATCGTCGAGCGAGGTGGCACGTGCGTACTCGAATGGTGTCGGGATCACGCCTGGCCTCCGTGGATGATGCGCCACAGCTTTTCGGGCCGCAGCATCATGTCGATGTGTGTCACGCCGAACTCCGACAGGGCGTCGACGGCCGCGTTGACGATGCACGGCGTCGAGCCGAGCGTGCCGGCCTCGCCCACGCCCTTGGCACCGAGCGGATTCACCGGCGTCGGCGTCACCGTCGCGTGGAGTTCGAAGCGTGGGAAGTCGGTCGCCCGCGGCAAGGCGTAATCCATGAACGACCCGGTCAGCAGCTGCCCGTCGTCGTTGTAGACGGCCTCCTCGACCATGGCCTGGCCAATGCCCTGCGCCAGGCCGCCGTGGATCTGTCCTTCGACGATGAGCGGGTTGATGAGATTTCCCGCGTCGTCGGCCGCCACCAATCGTCGCAGCGTCGGCTCGCCGGTCTCGCGGTCGATCTCGAGCATCGCGATCACGCAGCCGAACGGATACGTGTTGTTGGTGGGTTCGAAGAACGCCTCGTCACTCAGCCCGGGTTCCAGTCCCGGAGGGAGCGGCACCGGCACGTACGCGTAACCGGCGACCTCCGCGAACGACTTGGCCGAGGCCGGCGATCCCTTGACGCCGATCCGGCCGTTCTCGAAGACGAGGTCGTCCTCGTGGGCCTCGAGCAGCGCAGCCGCGAACTTCGCCATCTTCGACTTGACCTTGCCACCGGCCAGGTGCATCGCCGTGCCACCGACGGCCTGCGAGCGGCTGCCGAAGGTGCCGATGCCCTGCTTGACCACGCTCGTGTCGCCGTGGTGGATGGTGATGTGCTCGATGGGCACGCCGAACTGGTCGGCGAGCATCTGCGCGAAGGTCGTTTCGTTGCCCTGTCCGTGCGGCGACGCGCCCGTCGTGGCGCTGATCCGGCCGTCCCGCTCGATGGTGACCTGCGAATGCTCCCAGCCGCCGGTGGGGAGTGACGAACTGGGACCGAGGCCACACACCTCCACGTACATGGCCAGCCCGACGCCGACAAGTCGTCCCTCCTTGCGGGCCGCGTCACGTTCGGCGATCAGGGCCTTCCAGTTGGACGCGTCGAGGGCGCAGTCGAGGGCCTTGCCGTAGTCGCCGGAGTCATAGACCGCGCCCATCTGCGTCGCATACGGGAACTGGTCCGCCGCGATGAAGTTCCTACGCCGCAGCTCTGCCGGGTCCATCTTCAACTCTCGCGCGAGCATGTCCATCGCGCGCTCCACGAAGTAGGTCGCCTCGGGACGTCCGGCGCCGCGGTAGGCGTCGGTCGGCGTCTTGTTCGTGAACACCTCGGTGAGCGTGGTCCGGATGGCCGGGATGGCATAGGTGCCATTGGCCATCATCATCGTCAGCGTCGGGATCGCGGCCGTCAGCAGCATGTTGTACGCGCCGATGTCGGCGATCAGCCGCATCTTCAATCCGAGCACCTTGCCGGTGCGCAGCGCGGCGACGTCCACGTAGCCGATGATGTCGCGCCCGTGGGTGGTCGCCACGAACGCTTCCGATCGGTCCTCGATCCACTTGACGGGTATCCCCAGCCGCTTCGAGATCGCGGCCGTCACGTACTCCTCGCCGTAGATGTTGATCTTCGCGCCGAATCCACCACCGACTTCCGGCGCGATCGCGCGGACCTGGTCCTGCCCGAGGCCAGTCATCGCGGCAATCATCGTGCGGAGGATGTGCGGGTTCTGCGTCGACGACCAGATCGTCATCGACCCCTTGCCCGGCTCGAAGTTCGCCACGACCCCACGAGGCTCGATGGCGTTGGGCACCAGGCGCTGGTTCATCATGCGTTGCGAGACGACGATTTCGGCCTCGGCGAAGGCCCTGTCGACGGCCGTGTCGTCCACCTTGCCGTCCGGCGTACATCCGGTTCCACTGGGCACCAGCGCCACGGCCAGGTTGTTGGGAAAGTCCGGATGAATGACGGTGGGCTGCCCGGTCATCGCCAACTCGGGGTCGACCACGGCCGGCAGTGGATCGATGTCCACCACGATGGCATCGGCGGCGTCGCGCGCGACGTACCGGTCACGCGCCACAACCACGGCCACCGGTTCGCCTGCAAAGCGCACGACGTCCACCGCCACTGCGCGATGGGGCGGTGATGGGAACGGCGTGGCGATCGGCATCGGCGCGAGCATTTCCGCGATCTGCGCGCCCGTGAACACGGCCTCGACGCCGTCCATGGCCTCGGCGGCACTGACGTCGATGGAGAGGATCCGGCCATGCGCGACGTCGCTGCGCTTGAACGCCAGGTGCTGCATGCCCACGATCTTCACGTCGTCGACGTACGTACCGCGGCCCTGGATCAGGCGCGGGTCTTCGCGACGCCGTACGCGCTCACCGACAAGCTTGGGGAGGACGGGAGTGCTCGCCATGGCTACTCCTTCGCCCCTGAGGCGGATTGAATCGCGTTGACGATGTGTTGGTAGCCGGTACAGCGGCAGAAGTTGCCGGAGATGCCGTCGCGGATCTGCTGCTCGGTCGGGTGCGGCGTCTCGGTCAGGAGGTTGACGGCCGACATGATCATGCCAGGCGTGCAGTAGCCGCACTGGAGCCCGTGTTCCTTCCAGAAGCCTTCCTGCAACGGATGCAGCTGGCCATCCCTGGCCAGGCCTTCCACCGTGGTGACGTCGCAGCCGTCGGCCTGCACGGCGAAGACCGTGCAGGACTTGACGCTGCGGCCGTCCACCAGCACGGTGCACGCACCGCACTGGCTCGTGTCGCAGCCGACGTGCGCGCCGGTGAGCAGCAGGTGCTCGCGCAGGAAGTGGACGAGGAGCAGACGCGACTCCACGTCCCCCTTACGGACCTTACCGTTGACCGTCACAGAGACATGAGCCATGGGGCCTCTCAATCGGGATGAGGCTCAGACGATAGTGACGTCGCGAGTGCAAGTCAATGCACGCCTCGGCAGGACCGGCCGCAGCTCGCCCTTTTGTCTTTGGGAACGCTGCATGAGGTATCAGGCATGAGGCATCAGGCATGAGGCATCAGGCATTACCTGAATCTCCAAACCATCCGGGTGCCATCGACGCTGAGGGTGATGCGGCCGAGCGTGAGCGTTTCGCGTCCGGCGGGACGGCGCAGGCGGCAGACGAGTTCCTGCACGCCGTGGCGTTCGGCCGTGGCGTCGGTGATGCCGAACGCGATGCCGTCGCCGGTGACGATGCGCGAGGCTCCGGCGTCGCGCGCGTCGGCCGCGAAGGCGCTCAGGTGTCGTTCGAAGAACCCCCGCGCCGCCGGCGTGCACGCGAGGGTCACGGCCGTCACGTCGTCGAGCAGCGGCGAGGCCGGTCCGGGACTCACGGCGGCGTAGCGGCCGAGCACGTCGGCGCGCATGATACCGCGCGAGGGCGTGCGTGTCGGGTGCCACGCGGCCAGGAAGTCGGCGTGGTACTCCATCGCCCACAACTTCAGCCCGTCGCGATGGTCCGGCGAGGCATGCGCGATGTGGAACCACGGCACTGTGTCGTCGCCGAGGGGACGCACGACGAGCCGATGCTCGGCCGCGCCGAGTGCTTCGCGCCAGGCATCGGCCACGGAGGCCGTCGCCGTGGCGGTCTCGACGGCAAACGCGATTCCGCTCGTGCCGGCTGGCCCCTGCGCGCCCGCTTCGAAGAGTTCGAGGTAGGTGGAGGTGCCGTACCAGTAGAGGCCGGTGTATTCCCAGTCGGGGCGTCGCGTCGTCCGCAGTTCGGAAGGGGCGAACACCTCACGGAGCCACGACGAGTCACGCGCGGCCGCGAACGTCTCCGCATCCACGACGCGGTACAGGTGGTTCAGCCGGAGCGGCTCTGTCACACCAGCAGGGCCCTGGCGATTGTCTGCAACTGCAGGTTGGACGTGCCCTCGTAGATCTGACCGATCTTCGCGTCTCGGTACAGCTTCTCGACCGGGGCCTCCTTGACGAACCCGTAACCGCCAAACAGGTTGATCGCAAGCGAGGCGGTGCGCTCGGCCACTTCGGAGGCCTGCAACTTGCACATCGCCGCCTCGGTCAGGAAGGGGAGCCGCGCGTCTCGCAGCCGCGCCGCGTTGTAGACCAACAAGCGGGTCGCTTCCACGTCCATCGCCGCCCGCGCGAGCTGGAACTGCACGCCCTGGAACTCGGCGATCGCCTTGCCGAACTGCTTGCGTTCCCTGGTGTACCGCACTGCATGGTCGAGCGCACCCTGCGCCAGTCCGAGCATCTGCGCGCCGATGCCGATGCGCCCCTCGTTGAGCGTCTCGATGGCGACCTTGTACCCCTTGCCGACGTCGCCCAGCACGTTGGCTGCCGGAATCCGGCAGCCTTCGAACACCAGTTCACAGGTGCTGCTCGCGCGGATGCCGAGCTTGTCCTCCTTCTTGCCGACGGCCAGTCCGGGTGTGTCGCGCGGGACCAGGAAGGCCGTGATGCCCCGATAGCCGGCCGACGGATCCACGGTCGCGAAGACGATGAAGAGCGAGGCTTCGGCGGCATTGGTGATCCACAGCTTTCGGCCGTCGATCACGTAGCTGTCGCCGTCAGGCACGGCACGGGTGGTCAACGCGAACGCGTCGCTGCCTGACCCCGCTTCCGACAACGCATAGGCACCGATCGCGTCCGCGGCGAGTCGCGGCAGCCAGGTCCGCTGCTGTTGATCAGTGGCCCAGCGCAGCAGCGCGTTGATCACGAGGGTGTTCTGGACGTCGACGAGCACGCCGACCGACGGGTCGACCCTCGAGAGTTCCTCGACCACCAGGACCGAGTGGAAGAACGTTCCGCCACCGCCGCCCAGCCGCTCCGGTACCTCCACACCCATCAGGCCCATGCCGAACAGCTTCGGCAACAGCGCCGGGTCCATGCGTGCGCTCTCGTCCATGGGACGCGCCCGCGGCGCGAGTTCCTGGAGGGCGAACTCACGCACGCTCTGGCGGAGCAGGCGCTCGTCCTCGGTCAGCGTGGTCAATGCCGCGGGCAGGTCGACAGCAGGCGTGGTCACGGGGAATCCTCACGGATGGGGCGGGCGGGGCCGGCCGGAAGGCCACGGCCGGGCGTCGAAAGAGAGCAATCCCGCACCGAAAATGCTTCGAATCGTGATGCTATCATCACTCTTGCGAATGATCAGGCCAGGGTTTCGCAGTGCTGTCGTCTTCCTGATGCTGTCGGCGACGCTTGTCGGCGCAGCCGCGCAGCAAGCGTCTGCGCCGGCCGGCCAGACACGACCCGCGCAGACCAATCCGCCGCCACAGGGGCCGCCGCCAGCGCCGCCACAGGACGGCGCTGCCCAGCCGCAGCAGGGACAGCCTCCGCCGCAGGACCCGAACGCGCCGCCCGCACAGCCGACCTTCCGCACGGGCATCAACTTCGTGCGCGTCGACGCGATCGTCAGCGACAACAAGGGACGACCGGTCGCCGACCTGAAGCCCGAAGACTTCGAGGTCATGGAGGACGGCAAGCCGCAGTCCATCGAGACCTTCAAGCTCATTCGAGTCGACGGCAATCCGCCGCCGGGCGAGGCGGCCCCGCGCGAGATCAACTCGATCTACGCCGAGGAGTCCGAGGCGCGCCGTGACGACGTGCGGTTGTTCGTCATCTTCTTCGACGACTACCACGTGCGACTCGGGGCGAGTCTCGCGGTGAAGGACCCGCTGGTCAAGTTCATCGAGACGCAGGTCGGTCCGCTCGACATGATCGCGATGATGTATCCGCTGGACCCGTTGCGGGCGGTGAGCTTCACGCGCAACAAGAAGGCGGTGATCCAGCAGATCCTGTCGTGGCAGGGCCGCAAGTACCAGTACATCCCGCCGCGCAACGTCTTCGAGGAGCAGTACGCGAACTACCCGGTCGAGGTGGTCGAGAAGATTCGCAACCAGGTGAGCCTGTCGGCGCTGCGTGGCCTGATGACGCGCCTTGGCGGGATGCGCGAGGGTCGCAAGACCGTGATCGTCGTCGCCGAGGGCTACACCGACTACGTGCCGCCGCAGATGCGCGGCACCAACGCGCAGAGCGGCATCAAGGGCGTGGGCACCTCAGCGATGACCGCCGATGCCTCGGTCGACCCCGTCGGCGCGATGGCCGAGGATCGCACCCGGTTCTTCGGCGACATGGACATCCGCATGCTGATGCGCGACGTCACGACGGACGCCAACCGTAACAACGTCTCGCTGTACATGCTCGATCCGCGCGGGCTGGCGGGCTTCGAATTCGACATCAACGAAGGCGTCGGCCTGACTGCGGACTCCAGCTCGCTGCGCACGACACAGGATTCCCTGCGCGTCATGGCCGACGAGACCGACGGCCGTGCCATCGTCAATCGCAACGACCTCGGCGGCGGCCTCGCGCAGATGATGCGCGACGCCAGCGCCTACTACCTGATTGGCTACTCCTCGGCGGCGGCGCCGACCGACGGCCGTTTCCATCAGATCCGCGTGCGCGTCAAGCGTCCGGGGATCGAAGTGCGGGCGCGACGGGGCTACTGGGCGCTCCGTCCGGACGAGGCCGCGGCCGTGACTGCCGGACCAAAGGTCGGGCCGCCGCCCGACGTCAACGTCGCACTGTCCGAGATCGCCAAGATTGCCCGCGCGAAGACGGTCCGCACGTGGGTCGGGTATGCCCCTGACGCGAGCGGCAAGACGCGCGTGATGTTCTCGTGGGAACCGGTCACCGGAGGACCGGGCGAGGCGCCGTCGGTCGGTGAACCCGTGTCGCAAGTCACCGTGATGGCGGTCAACGAGAGCGAGGGACCGGTGTACCGTGGCAAGGTGCCGGCGGCGGCCGCATCCGCGACGCCGTCTCCCGGCGGCGGCCAGACGTCGTTCCTCATCGCGCCTGGCGCGGCGCAGGTGAAGGTGTCGGCCGAAGCGACGGGCGGCGGCGTCCTGCAGTCGGACCTGATCGACCTGGCGGTGCCCGATTTTGCGAAGGATGCGCAGGTCGTCGGCACGCCGGCCCTGTTCCGCGCCCGCACGGCGCGCGATCTCCAGGCCCTCGCGACCGCGGCCAACGCGCAGCCGACGGCGGCCCGTCAGTTCAGCCGCACCGAGAAACTGTTGCTGCGTGTGCACATCACGGGCGGCGAGCCGGCGATCCGGTTGATGAGCCAAACCGGCGACGGCATGAGTCCGCTCGTCGTGCGTGCTGCGCCTCCCGGCAGCCCCTTCACGCATGAAGTCGAGATCCCGCTCGCGAGCCTGCCGGCCGGCGATTTCCTGATCGAGGTGAAGGTGGGCTCGGCCCCGGACGCACCACGCCGGCTGACCGGCGTCAAGGTGACCGGATGAAATCAGCCGTCGCGCAGGATCGCGATGCGGCTCGCGACATCGATCGGAGGCCGGCGTCGCTGTTCACGCCAGCTGATACGGCAGCCGTCGACTACGCCCGCGACCTCGGCGACCCGGGGCAATTCCCCTACACGCGCGGCATCCATGCCTCCGGGTACGGCGGCAAGCTCTGGACGATGCGCCAGTTTGCCGGCTTCGGCACGGCCGCCGACACCAACCAGCGCTATCGCGAGTTACTGGCCGCGGGTGGCACCGGACTCAGTGTCGCGTTCGACCTGCCGACGCTGATGGGCCGGGACCCGGACCATCCGCTGTCGCTTGGCGAGGTGGGCAAGTGTGGTGTGAGCGTGGTCACGCTCGCCGACATGGAGGCGCTGTTTGCCGGCATCGATCTCGGGGCCGTGACGACCTCGATGACGATCAACGCGCCGGCGTCGATGCTGTTTGCGATGTACCTGGTCGTGGCCGAGCGGCAGGGCGTGTCCTGGGACCGGCTCTCGGGGACGATCCAGAACGACATCCTGAAGGAGTTCATCGCGCAGAAGGAGTACATCTATCCACCTCGTCTCTCGATGCGGCTGGTGGTCGACACGTTCCGTTTCTGCGCCGAGCGTGTGCCGCGCTGGAACACCATCTCGGTCAGCGGGTACCACATCCGCGAGGCCGGATCGACGGCCGCGCAGGAACTCGCCTTCACGCTGCGCGATGGTGTCGAGTACGTGCAGTGGGGCGTGGATGCGGGACTCGACGTCGACACGTTCGTGCCGCGGATCTCGTTCTTCTTCAACGCCCACAACGACTTCTTCGAGGAGATCGCGAAATACCGCGCGGCGCGACGCATCTGGGCGCGGGTGATGCGCGACCGGTTCGGCGCGCGGTCGGAGAAGTCCTGGCAACTGCGCTTCCACACGCAGACGGCGGGCGTCTCGCTGACGGCGCAGCAGCCCTACAACAACGTCGTCCGCACGGCGTTGCAGGCGCTCGCCGGCGTGCTTGGCGGCACCAACTCGCTCCACACCAACTCGCTCGACGAGGCCCTCGCGCTGCCGACCACGGAGGCGGCGACGCTCGCATTGCGGACGCAGCAGGTCATCGCCCACGAGAGCGGCGTGACGAGCGTGGTCGATCCCCTCGGTGGCTCCTGGTACGTGGAGGCCCTGACCAACCGCATCGAGGCCGAGGCACTCGACTACTTCGACCGGATCGACCGGATGGGCGGCATGGTCGCGGCCATCGAGCAAGGCTACCCACAGCGTGAGATTGCCGAGAGCGCCTACCGCCATCAGCGGGCGGTGGATGAGCAGCGCACGCTCGTTGTCGGCGTGAATGCGTTTGTGGCCGAGCAGGAATCGCGACTGCCGATCCTCTACATCGACGACTCGGTGGGCGAGATGCAGGTGGCAAGCGTCGCCGCGGTCAAGGCCAATCGTGACAACGCCCGGGTGACCGCTGCCCTCGGGGCGATGCAGGACGCCGCGCGCGCCGACGGCCCCCTGATGGAACCGATCCTCGATGCCGTGCGGGAGTACGCCACCGTCGGCGAAATGTGTGATGCGCTTCGCGATGTCTGGGGAGAGTACGAGGAACGTGCAGAGTTTTGAGCGTTCCGCGTAATGCCTGATACCTGATGCCTCATGCCTACTGCGAACGCTTAACGCTTGACGCTTGACGCTTGGGCCGCGGCGGTAGGGCCCGCTCTCCGAGCGCGGCCCTCGCACGAAGCCGAAGGCCGATGGCCGATTAGGCGAAGGCCGAGGGCCGATGGCCGACTGATTGCCGATGACTGACCGTCCCATCCGCGTGGTGATCGCCAAGCCGGGCCTCGATGGCCATGATCGAGGCGCGAAGGTGATCGCGCGGGCGTTGCGCGATGCCGGTATGGAGGTGATCTACACGGGCCTGCGCCAGACCCCGGAGCAGATTGCGTCGGCGGCGTTGCAGGAGGACGCCGACGTGATCGGCCTGTCGATCCTGTCGGGGGCGCACGTGCACGTCTGCACGGCGCTGATGGAGCTGCTGCGTGCGCGTGGTCTGGACGACGTGCTCGTGCTGGTGGGCGGCATCATCCCGGACCAGGACCTGCCGCGACTGCGGGCCATCGGCGTGCAGGGCATCTTCCTTCCCGGGACGCCCATGGACGACATCATCACCTTCATCACCGGGCACGTCCGCCGCGACACCCTCGAGGTGTAGCGCCGCGGCGCGCTCGATGGCCGCGTCCTAGTTGGTCGCGGCGTCCTTGCGGCCCACCTTCTCCACCTGGTGAACGATCGGCTTCAGGCTCTGCAGGTACGCGAAAATCGCGCCGAGATCCTCACGGGTCATGCCCGAATAGGCCCCCCAGGGCATCGGCGTATTGAAGTCGGTCGGCTTGACCGGCACGTGAGCCGCACCGTCTTCGTACACCTTGAACTTCTCGATGAACAGCGCCTCGGCCCAGCCGCCGGTGCCCGTCGCGTCAGGTGTCAGGTTCGCCGATCGCGCGATCAGGCCGTTGGGCTGTGGGAATTCGCGCCCGCCAGCGAGTCGCATCCCGGCAATCGGCGCTCGCCGCGAGTCCACCGCGGTATGGCACTCCGCGCACGCGGCGAGCTCGACGAGGTAGCCGCCATAGGCGACGCGGTCGGACGGATCTGGCCGTGTGGCCGGCGCGGTCGCCTTTGCCGGCATGGTCCGCACGATGAGCGGGAGCGGAAACTTCAGGCGGCGCTCGGCGATCTGCTGTGTACGCGGTGGGAGCGTCCGCACGTAAGCAACCACAGCCTGGACGTCTTCCTGCGCCATGTGCTGGCCGTACGCGGTGTAGGGCATCAGCGGGAAGAGCGGGGCGCCGTCGCGCGCCACGCCCTCGGTGAAGGCTCGCACGATTTCGCCGTCGGACCAGGTCCCGAGGGCGCTCGGCGTGATGTTCCGGGAGACGAGATGGCCCGGGAAACCGATGCTTTCATCCCACACTTCGCCGCCAGCGCCATATGTCTCCGGCTTGACCGGCCCCGCATACCGTGTCCAGTCACGCTGGCTGTGGCACTCGGTGCAGCCCGCGACGTGATCGGAAAGGTACTTGCCGCGGGCGACGCGTTCGGGAGTGGCCTCCACGCGCAGGGCCGACGCGGCGCCGACCTTGGGGTACGCGAGCAACAGGTACGAGTAGCCGCCGACGCCGATCACGACAGCGCAGGCCAGGACGACGGCGATCACCTTCAACACGAGCCGCATCGATTCTCCCCAGGGTCGCGAGAGGGGCGCAACCGATGAGCATAACGACGGGGAAGGCCCTGGCGAACGATTCGGCGGCGCAGATCGGTGTCGTGCTTGACGGGTCGTGACCGGGTGGCTACGCTGCCGGGATGAATTACACGCTGTTGCTGGCCGATGACAGTGTCACGGTCCAGCGCGTGATCGAGCTGACCTTCGCCGACGAGGGCTTCAAGGTCGTCTCGTTCAGCGACGGCGACGAGGTGGTGGGCTACCTCGGCGCAGGCCACAAGCCTGACGTCATCCTCGCCGACACCACCATGCCGGCCCGCGATGGCTACGACGTCGCCTCGTGGGTCCGGGGGCAGTCATCGCTCTCCCAGGTGCCCGTGGTGCTGATGACGGGCGCCTTCGAGCCCATCGACGACCGCCGCGCCGAGGCCTGCCAGGCCGACGCGGTCCTCGTCAAGCCGTTCGAGCCGCAACAGGTCGTCTCGCTGGTTAAGCGGATGCTCGGTGGAGAACGGGGCGAATCGCTCGGCGAGTTCGCGCCGCCACGTCCCGGTGCCTCCGTTCCGGCTGCCGAGAGCGCCGTGACGCTCGCGCCCGGTCTCGACACTTACGCCTCGCGCCTCGATCAGCACCTGGCGGCGCGGCAGGGACGCGCTACCCTGGCCCGCGTCGAGGCACCGGCACCGGCGGCGCCTGTCCCGGTCGTCGAGCCGGTACCGGCCCCGGCAGACGTCAATCCGGTCGGCCCCGGTTCCCTCGCCAGTGCCTTTGCCGCCATCCTCGCCGCGGAACGTGGAGAAGGGCTGGCGCCGGTGGTCCCCACGGCCATGACGCTGTCAGGAGCCAGCATTCCCGACGCGGTGATCGAGGAGATTGCCCGTCGCGTCGTGGCCAGGCTGACCGACAAGGTCCTGCGCGAGGAGGTCACGGCGCGGGTGCTCGAGGTGGCCGAGCGGCTGATCTCCGAGGAAATCGAGCGCATCAAGGCCGGGCGCTAAAAAGGTAAAAAGGGCGAAAAGGGCGAAAAGGGCGGAAAGGCAGAATCGAAGGACAACGGCTAAAGCCACGGAAGCCGGCCTTCAATCCTGAAAGGTCAACAAGACCTTCAAGTCCTTCCGCCTTTCTCCTTCGATTCTGTCTTTTGGCCCTTTTCGCCCTTTCTCCTTGCGAAGCGCCTCCCTCTTGCGAGCGAGCGAGCCACCCCCTACGATCATCGGGTGATGTCCGAGGCGTCGAGTCCGTCCCCGTCCTACAACGTTCCTGAGAAGCCGGCCCTCGAGGGCCTCGAAGCGAAATGGCAGCCCCGCTGGGATGCCGACGCCGTCTACCGGTTCGACCGGACGCGGCCGCGTGACGAGGTCTACAGCATCGACACGCCACCGCCCACCGTGAGCGGCTCGCTCCATGTGGGGCACGTCTTTTCCTACACGCACACCGACGTCATCGCGCGCTACAAGCGGATGCGCGGCTTCGCCGTCTGCTACCCGATGGGATGGGACGACAACGGCCTGCCGACCGAGCGCCGGGTGCAGAACTACTTCGGCGTGCGATGCGATCCGTCGCTGCCGTACGACCCAGGGTTCGAGCCGCCGGCGACGCCGGGCAAGCAGCCGATCTCGGTGTCGCGCCCGAACTTCATCGAATTGTGCACGCGCCTCACCGAGCAGGACGAACAGGCGTTCGAGCACCTCTGGAAGTACCTCGGTCTCTCGATCGACTGGTCGATGACCTACGCGACCATCGGCAAGCGCGCCCAGAAGATCTCGCAGTTGGCGTTCCTCCGCCTGCTTGCCAGGGGCCAGGCGTACCAGCTCGAAGCGCCGACGCTGTGGGACGTGGACTTCCGGACGGCTGTCGCCCAGGCCGAACTCGAGGACCGCGAGATGCCGGGCGCGTACCACAAGATCCGCTTCGCCCGCGCCGACGGCCAGGGCTTCGTCGAGATCGACACCACGCGCCCCGAACTGATTCCGGCCTGCGTCGCGCTCGTCGCCCATCCCGACGATGCCCGGTACCAGCCGCTGTTCGGCACCGAGGTCGTGACGCCGCTGTTCGGCGTCAAGGTACCGATCCGCCCACATCACCTCGCCGATCCCGAGAAGGGCACCGGCATCGCGATGATCTGCACGTTCGGCGACCTGACCGACGTCATCTGGTGGCGTGAGCTGAACCTCCCGGTGCGCTCCATCATCGAGACCAACGGCACCTTGCGCCCAATCATGTTCGGCGGCGACACGTGGCCGTCGATCGACCCGGCGCGCGCCGAGCAGGCGTACGCGCCGCTGGTCGGCCGAGGTGCGTCGCAGGCACGCACCCGGGTCGTCGAGCAGCTCAAGGAGTCGGGCGATCTCGATGGCGATCCACGGCCGATCACGCACGCGGTGAAGTTCTACGAGAAAGGCGATCGCCCGCTCGAGATCGTCACCAGCCGCCAATGGTTCATCCGCACGATGAATCAGCGCGAGGCGTTGATCGCGCGCGGACGCACGCTCGAGTGGCACCCGGCCTACATGCGCGCGCGGTTCGAGAACTGGGTGGAAGGCCTCAACGGCGACTGGTGCGTGTCCCGTCAGCGCTTCTTCGGCGTGCCGTTCCCGGTGTGGTACCCGATTGCGGAAGACGGCACCGTGCGCTACGACGAGCCACTGCTGGCAGACGAGGCGCAGCTACCGATGGATCCCTCTACGGACGTCCCTGCCGGCTACGAGGCCGGGCAGCGCGGCGTGCCGGGCGGGTTCGTGGGCGACCCCGACGTGATGGACACCTGGGCGACGTCGTCACTGACGCCGCAGATCGTCGGCCAGTGGGGTGAGGACGCGAACTTCTTCGGCCGCGTCTTCCCGCTCGACCTGCGGCCGCAGGCGCACGACATCATCCGCACGTGGCTGTTCTCGACGGTGCTGCGTGCTCACCTCGAGCACGATGCGCTGCCGTGGAAACACGCCTCGATCTCCGGCTGGGTGCTGGATCCCGACCGCAAGAAGATGTCCAAGTCCAAGGGCAACGTCGTGACGCCCATGGGCTTGCTCGAGGAGCACGGATCGGACGCCGTCCGCTACTGGGCGGCCAGCGGCCGTCCCGGCGCGGACACCGCGTTCGACACCGGGCAGATGCGGGTCGGCCGTCGCCTCGCGATTAAGCTGCTCAACGCCGCAAAGTTCGCACTCGCGCGGACCGAGCCGATTGGCGCGGTGACCGCGCCGGTCGACCGCGGACTGGTGACCCGGCTCGCGACACTCGTGACCGACACCACCGCCGACCTCGAGGAGTACAACTACACCCGGGCGCTGGAGCGGACCGAGCAGTTCTTCTGGGATTTCTGCGACAACTACCTGGAGTTGGTGAAGGCACGCCGCTACGGGGATCTCGGCGTGGATGGCGCGGGCTCGGCCAACGCCGCGATGGTCGTCACGCTGCAGACGCTGCTGCGCCTGTTCGCGCCCTTCCTGCCGTACGTGACCGAGGAAGTGTGGTCGTGGTGGAAGGAAGGTTCGGTGCATCGGGCGACGTGGCCGACCGCTGCCGAGGTGCTCGCCGCCATCGACGGTGCCGGTGATGCCGCCGGAGACGATGCGCTCGCCATGGCGTCGTGGGCACTTGGCGAAATCCGGCGAACGAAGTCGGAAGCGAAGAAGCCGCTGCGCACGCCGGTCGTCGACTTCCACGTGACCGCGCCGGCCGCGGACCTGGCCTGCTTCGAGGCCGCTCGTGCGGACGTGGCTGCGTCAGGGTTCGTCCAGCGTGTCCGCACCTCGGAGGGCGAGGCCCGTGCCGCCACGATCGAGCTCGGCGAACTCGAGCCGGCACCCGAGGTCCGGGCGTGAACGTCCCGCTGATGCCGCTCGACAAGGCGCTGTACCGCGAACTGGTGCGACGGGCCCTGGCCGAGGACATGGGCTGGGGCGATGCCACGACCGAAGGCACGATCGAGGACGGGCAACCGGGATACGGGCGCCTGCTCGCCAAGCAGGACTGCGTCATCGCCGGCCTTGATGTTGCCGAGGAAGCGTTCCTGCAACTCGACCCGACCTCGACGATGGTGCGTCACCGTGAGGATGGCGACTTGTGTCCGGCGGGCACCCTCGTGGCCGAGGTCACCGGGAGGGCGCGGGCGTTGCTGACTGCCGAGCGCACCGCGTTGAACATCATGCAGCGCCTGTCCGGCATCGCCACGCTGACACGCCACTACGTGGGCGCGGCCAGTGGCTCGTCGCTCATCATCCTCGACACGCGCAAGACCACGCCGACGCTGCGGGTCCTCGAGAAGTACGCGGTGCGTGCCGGCGGCGGGACCAATCACCGCTTCGCGCTCGACGACGGCATCCTGATCAAGGACAACCACATCGCGCTGGCAGGGGGCGTGGTCGAAGCCCTGCGACGCATGCGGGAGGCTGCCGTGGACATGATTGTCGAGGTAGAGGTCCGCAGCCTCGAGGAACTCGACGTCGCACTTGGCGCCGGAGCCTCGCGCATCCTCGCCGACAACATGGACCTCGCCACGCTTGCCGAGGCCGTGCGCCGGGCGAAGGGGCGCGCGCAGATCGAAGTGTCGGGAGGTGTCACCCTCGACCGCATCCCGGGCATTGCCGCAACCGGTGCGGACTTCGTCTCGGTTGGCGCCCTCACGCACTCGGCGCCGGCGGTGGATCTGAGCTTCAAGATCACGCCGCCTCCGTGAGCACCGACCTCGCCACGTGGCTCGCGGCTGTACGCACCGGCGTCGCGGCGGCCGGCGTGGACGCAGGCGCGTTCGGGCAGCACGTGTCCGTCCTCACCACCACCGGCTCGACCAACGACGACGTGGCACGGGCCGCGTTCGACGGCGCACCGGAGGGGTACACCGTCATCGCGGGCGAACAGACCGCGGGACGAGGCCGGCGCGGTGCCGCCTGGCACTCGCCGGCGGCACGTGGCCTCTATCTGTCGACGCTCCTGCGCCCCGATCGTTGGACCGCCGTCCGCACCGACCCTGCCTCGCCTGCCTCGACGCTCGTCACGCTGATGGCCGGTGTCGCTGTCGTCTCGGCCATCGGCGACGTCTGTCAGTCGCCGGCCACCGAGCTGAAATGGCCCAACGACATCATGGTGCGCCGGGGGCGGCCGTCGGCCGTCGGCCTTCGGCCTTCGAACGGTGCAGTGCGTGGCGCCACGCCAGCATTCGTGCATGAGACGGTAGGGCCGGTTCTCCGAACCCGGCCTGACGACGATCATGCATCGCTTGCCGGTCCTCCCTGGCGCAAGCTGGGGGGTATCCTCGCGGAGGGCGCCAGCGAAGGCGGTACGCTCAGGACCGTCGTCCTCGGCATCGGCGTGAACCTGCACCGTTGCGAGGCGCCGGCTGACATCGCCGCGCGCATGATCACCCTCGACGACCTGATGCCCACCGGCGTCATCACGCCTGCCACGCTGTCGTCGCTCGTGAGTGCCGTGCTCAGGCACCTGCGTCGCGGCGTCGACTTGCTGACCCGTGATGCGGTCGAGGACGTGCGCACGCGCTGGCGCCGGCATGCGCCGTCGGTCGAGGGCACGGCAGTGCGCTGGCATGCCCTTGGCGAAACGCGGCGCGGACGGGCGGCAGGCATCGACGACACCGGTGCTCTGCGCGTGCGACTGGACGGCGGCGCCCACGTCACCGTTCATGGCGGCGAGATCGAATGGCACCTGGAGGATCGAGAGGCCTGATGCACGAGACGGATGCGACGTCGCCGGCGGCGACCGACATCGGCGCGTTCTGCCGTGCCGTGGAGGCACACCTGTGTCGCGTCAACGGTGGCCATCTCGTGCGGATCGTCGGACCGGCCTTCGAACTCGTCGCGGGCTGGGCGAAAGACGGCATGCCGCTGCGGATCGTGCTGCACGGTGTCGATCGCACCGTCGCGCGGCTCACCGCGAAGGGGCCACGCCGCCGCCCGGTCCGGATCGAGTTCTGCGAGGCAGACGTGCGTGACGCGGCCGACCAGTGGCGACGGGCCGTCGGCGTCCACGCCGCCACGAGCATGGCGACCACGCCCGCAGTGCCCGAAGTCACCACGTCGCGCCTGCCGTCGTTGCCGAAGCATCTCGAGCGTGTCCTCGTGCGGCTGTCCGCCGTCACTGCCACCAGCGCGCTGCCGTCGGCGCTGAGCGAGGCCGTTGCCGCCACTATCAGCGTCGTCGACGCGTGTCTCGATGCGTCGCGTGGCGCGCGAGGCGAGGCGCGAACCAGGATCATCGAGCGTCTCGTGACGATCGAACACACGCTGACGCAGGCGGCGAGGTCGAGCCTTCCGGAGGCACGGCGCCAGGAACTGCTCGAGCAGGTGCGCGGCGAGCTCTCGCCTTACCGCGCCCAGATGCCAGCCAATGCCTTCCGCGATGCCGAGGACGCCCTCTCCGGGGAGCTCGCGCGCCGGCACTTCTCCCTGCCTCAGGTGCGCCTCGATGGTTGACGACACATTCGTGCTGACACTGGAGAAGCCCGTGGCCGGCGGTCGATCACTCGCGCGGCTCGATGGACGCGTCGTCCTGGTGAGCGGCGGCATCCCGGGTGAGCGGGTGCGCGTGGCCATGGAACGATCGGGCAAGGGCGTGGCCTTCGCGCGCGTGGTCGACGTCGAGGAGGCCTCTCCCGACCGCGTCGTACCGAGCCTCGATCCGCAGTGCGGCGGCCTCGCGTTCGCGCACGTGGCCTACGACCGCCAACTCGCGCTGAAACGCGCCATCGTCGAGGATGCGCTCGGCCGCATCGGGCGCCTGCGTGGGCTGCCGGCGATCGATGCCGTTGGCTCGCCCTCACGGGAGTGGCGATTGCGGGCACGCTTGCATGCGCACGGCGCGCACGTCGGGTTCTACCGCGAGGGGACACATTCGCTGTGCGATCCCGCGCCATCGGGCCAACTCGCCGCAGGGTTGATCGCACTCGCGCAGGACACGATGACGCGCCTGCGGCCTGAACTGTCGCGCGCCGTCGAGGCGGTCGTCGTCTCGCAGACGGTGCGTGGCGACCAGCAGGCCATGCATCTCGAGCTGTCGCGTCCGCTGCCGCGGCATGGCGAGGTCTGGGTGGCTCAACCGCCGCCAGACTGCACGGGCGTGAGCGCCGGCCTCGTGTCTTCGCGGCACCCCACCGTGCTGCACGGATATCCCTGGCTGCGTGAGTCATTGCAGGCACTCGGTGTGTCCGGTGCCTCGGATGACGCCGGACTCCTGCGTCACGCGGCAGCGTTCTTCCAGGGCAACCGTTCATTGCTGCCACGCCTCGTGGCGCATGTGCTGGCCGCCGTCCCGGCCGACACGCCCGTCGTCGACCTGTATGCAGGTGTTGGCCTCTTCGGCATCGCCGCCGCTGCGGCAGGGGTCGCATCGGTGACGGCAGTCGAGGGTGACGCCGTGAGCGCCGAAGATCTGGTGGCCAATGCGCTGCCGTACGGCGGTCGGGTGCGCGCGGTGCGGGGAGATGTCGAGACGTTCGCGGGCGAGGAGGCGGCACGGCTCGCCAACGCGTGCGTGATTCTCGATCCCCCACGCACCGGCCTCTCGCCGGTCGTATCCGCCGCGATTGCTGCGGCCTCGCCACGACGGGTGATCTACGTATCGTGCGATCCGGCGACGCTCGCGCGTGACCTGCAGGTCCTGACTGCCGCTGGACTTCGCGTCGACACCCTCACCGTCTTCGATCTGTTCCCGCTCACCGCGCACGTCGAGACGGTCGTTACGTTGACCCACGAGGCGTAGGCTGCAGCCTGCAGCCTGCAGCCTGCCTGACGCCGACCATGTCCTTCCTCATCGCTCCCGCCGTCCACTACCTCAATTGCGCGTGCATGTCGCCGCTGCCGCACTCCGTGGAGGAGGCGAGACGAGCCGGCATGGCGCGGAAGCAGCGGCCCTGGACGATCCGGCCCACGGATTTCTTCACGGAGGTCGACGAGGTGAAGGCGGCATTCGCGGACGTCCTCGGGACGCCGCGGCGCGAGCAGGTCGCAGTGCTGCCAAGCGTCTCGTACGGCATGGCGATCGTCGCCCGCAACGTTCCGTTCCGGCCGGGGCAGCACATCGTCGTCGCCGGTGAACAGTTCCCGAGCAACGTCCATCCCTGGCGGCGCCTTGCCGAACAGCGCGGCGGCGACGTGCGCGCCGTGGCTCCACCCGACCAGCGCAATGGCCGCGCCGCGGCCTGGAACGCCGCGCTGCACGACGCGATCGACGAGCGGACCGCGATGTTGGCGATCGGCCACGTGCACTGGGCCGATGGCACGCGCTTCGACCTGCCACGGCTTGCCGCGCGGGCACGCGAGGTCGCCGCCTGGGTGGTGATCGATGGCACACAGGGGGTCGGCGCCCTCGACTTTCCGTTCGACGACGTGCGTCCCGATGCGGTGATGTGTGCCGCCTATAAGTGGTTGATGGGCCCGTACGGAGTCGCGATAGGCTGGTTCGGCGATGTCCTGCAGGACGGTGAGCCGATCGAGGAAACGTGGTCAGGGCGTCGCGGTAGCGAGGACTTCCGCGGCCTCGCCGACTACACCGACGTGTATGGGCCGGGCAGCGTTCGCTTCGACGTCGGGCAACGGTCCAACTTCATCATGCTGCCGATGACAATCGAGGCGCTGCGTCTGGTGAAGGGGTGGGGGACCGCACGGATCCAGGCGCACTGTGCCTCGTTGTGGGGGCCGGTTCTGGAAGGGCTCGTCGAGGCGGGATACGCGATCGAGGACGCGGCCTGGCGCGGCCGCCACCTGGTCGGCGTGCGGCCGCCCGCGAGCGCGGACTCGTCGGTGCTGGCGGCACGCCTCGCCGCGGCCAACGTACATGTCTCGTGGCGGGGGACGTCGATCCGCGTGTCGCCGCACCTGTACAACACACCCGAGGACATGCAGGCGCTCAGCGCCGCCTTGACGGGACATACGTAATTGCACAAGTTCAGAATTTCAAAATTGCCCTGCCACCGCCAGGCATCGAGTTGCTTCCAAGCGGTGGCGCAATTCCTGAAATTTTGCAATTCTGCAATTCTGAAATGTCCTACATGTGTGCCATCGTTCGCTGCTGGCACGCTGCGGCGAACAGGCGGAAGAGCGGCAGGAACTCCCCGGTGCGCCAGAAGTTCTCCGGATGCCACTGCACGCCGACGCAGAACGGCAAGGCGGTGGCCTCGATCGCCTCGACGATGCCGTCCGGGGCGTGGGCGGCCGCCGCGAGTCCGCGTCCCAGGACCTTGGCGGCCTGGTGATGACGGCTGTTGACCTGCGTGGACATGCCTGACGACAGCGCGCGCGCCAGGTGCGTGCCTTCGATCACTTCGAGGCCGTGCGCCACGGTGGTGAACGTGTCGTCGAGCGCGTGCGGCAGTGCCACCGGCACCTGCGACGGCAGGTCCTGGATCAGCGAGCCCCCGGCCGCGACGTTGAGCACTTGCATGCCACGGCAAATCGCGAGCAGTGGCACGCCGTCACGCAGGCAGCGCCGGGCCATCGCGAGTTCGAACGCGTCGCGCGTGTCCTCGGCGAGGCTGCACGACGGGTGCATGGTCTCGCCGTAAAGGGCCGGATCGACATCCGGGCCACCTGCGAGCACGACGCCGTCGGCGCCGAGCAGGGCGCTCTCGATGTCGCCGCCCGCACTGACGGCGTGCACCGACACGCCGACGGCTTCGAGCGACTTCAGATAGTCCGCGTCGCGGCTGCAGCGGACATAGGTGATGCGTGGACGCCGCATCACATCCGCCCCGGCACGACCGCGCCCATCAGGTCGAGTGCGCGTGTCATCTGCTGCTTGAAGTAACTGGCGGCGGCAGCGCGCCACAGGCGCACGTCCTGGCGCTCCTCGGACAGGATCGGGCAGCGATGATAGAAGCCGCTGAATGCCTGGGCAAGTCCGAAGGCGTACTTGGCGAGCACCGACGGCTCGAGGGTGCGCACCGCCGCCTCGGCGGTCTCGTCCAGACGGCCGCACGCGAGCACCAGGTCCCACAGTGCGTCGGCGTCCTCGCCGCTTGCGAGCGCATCGGTCGGCAGCGTGGCGATCGTCTGCGCCACCGCAGCCTCGTCGACCTGCTCCCGATCCCGTAGCTTGGTCAGGATGTTGCCGGCACGCACGGCGGCGTACTGCAGGTACGGACCGCTCTCGCCCTCGAAGCTCAGGGCCTCGTCGATGTCGAAGGCGATGATCTTGGTCCGCGAGAACTTGACCATGAAGTACCGGACGGCGGCGACGGCGATCTCTTCGGCGGTGCCAAGCGCTTCTGCGTCGCTGAAATCGGGATTGCGCTTGCGCACTTCCAGTTGCGCCTTGTCGACGAGGCGGTCCAGCAGGTCGTCGGCTTTCACGCCGAGACCCTTGCGGCCCGAGACCTCGACGAACGGCCTGCCGTCGCCGTCGCCGCGGTAGCCGAGTTCACGCGCCGTCTTGTGCGACAGGGCCACCATCTCGTACGAGAAGTGGATCGACTGCTCGGCCTGCGCGCGATGCCCCATCGTCGCGAGCGCCTGCTTCAGCAACTTCTGCAGGTAGGACTGGCGCGTGTCGATGACGTTGATCACCGTGCCGGCGCCGCCGAAGGCGGGGTGCGCGGCCGCGCCGCCGGTCGACGTCGTCGCCCAGAGCGTGTCACCGTCGATGCGCGTCGCGAACGGGCGATACAGGAAGTCCTTGCCGAGCAGGCCGAACTTCCAGAACTGGTTCGCGATGTCCTTGCCCACGTAGGTGACGGTGCCGTCCGAGCGGACGATCACCTTCTCGCGCTGGTTCGGGCCGCCCTCGGCTTCGGCCTCATCATCGCCTTCGCCAGCGTCCACCGGGTCGGCCTGTTCGACCGTGGCATCGACGTCCTCGTCGATCTCCATCACCCAGCAGCCTTTCAGCTTGCCATCCGGCTGCAGGTAGACCGTGCCGTTGCGCTTGAGGATGTCGAAGGCCGTCGCCCAGAACTGCAGCCGCAGGATGTCGCCTTCCCATGAGAGCAGGTCGTAGTCGATGTGGAGCCGCGCCATGGTCCGCAGGTGACAGCCGACGATGGCCTCGGCGATGATCGCGCCCATGTCGGCTGTGGCGTTTCCGCCCTGCTCGACGGCATGCAGTGTCGCCTTGCGAATGGCGAGCCGCTCCGTGTCCGCGGCGTACCACTCGGTGACGCGTGCGTAGAGATCCCAGCAGTAGTAGTCGAACTTCTCGCCGGTGGCGAGAGCGCGCACGTCCTCGAGGCCCTTGCCCTCGAGGCGCTCGAAGCCGACGACCACGTCGGCAACCTGGACGCCGGTGTCGTCGATGTAGTTCTGGATCTCGACCGGCGTGCCGAGGAAACGCAACAGGCGCCCGACGGTATCGCCGAGGATCGAGTTGCGCAGGTGGCCGATGTGCGCGGCCTTGTTCGGGTTGATCGCGGTGTGCTCGACGATCGTCTTGACGCGCTCGGTGGTGGCCATTGCCGAGCCCTGGCCGAGGTGGCTGCGCAGGAAGGCGGCGCGGTCGAGGAACACGTTGATGTAGCCGCCGCCCACCGCCTCGATGCGGGCCACGCCGGCGATCGGCGGCAGCGCGGCGACGATGTCCTGCGCGATGGCGCGCGGTGCCCTGCGGAGGGTGCGCGCCAGTTCGAAAGCGCAGGGGAGTGCCAGATCGCCGAGGGCCCGCGTCGGCGGGGTCTCGATGACGAGCGTCGCGGGCACCACTGCGTGCCCGTAAAGTGTTGTCAGCGTGTCCTGTAGCGCCGCTCGCACGGCCTGCTGCAGAGGCAGGATCATCGGTTTGACTCGGTCAGATCAAAGGGTTAGCATGCCGGGCAGTCGTGCTCCGTCATTTCGAGCGCCCGTGCATATGTAAGCGGATCGTTCACGTTCCAGAGGGCGCCACGCGCGGTCGTCGCATCGGCGAGGACCCTCCTGCAGGGCGCCAGGTTCTCGAGGTCGCGCATGCGTCGCGCGCCGCGGGACCACATCTCGTGCACGGCGGGGGCGCAATCGCGTCGCACCGACAGGCACAGGGCCAGCCGACCATCGGGATGCTGCACCACCGCCGCGGCGGCATCCGCGCCCGCGCGCTGCACGTCACGCAGCAGGGAGCCGGAGATGAAGGGCAGGTCGGCCGCGAGGATCAACGCGTGCGACGAGTCGATGGCATCCAGTGCCGTCAGCAAGCCACCGAGCGGACCCGCGCCCGGATACCGGTCCGGCACCACGGTCGCGCCCGTGACCGGCGCGCCGCCGATGACCAGGCATGTGGAGGTCATCGGCGCCAGCGTGTCGACCGCGCGCTGCAGCAGCGTGCGTCCCCCCAGGGGCAGTCGGGTCTTGTCGACCCCCCCGAACCGCTGGCTGCGTCCGCCGGCCAGCACGACGCCCGTCCAGCTCACGGCCGGGCCGTCCGGACGCCTACTCACCGCGAAAACGTTACCAGAAAATGAGTGAGGCGAGAATCGACCGGCTGCTGGCGGCGGCCCTGCACCAGGCCATTGCCGACCTGTTGCCCGACCGGCTCGACTTCTACGAGAGCTACCTGCGCCCGCGCGGCTGGCGCGAGGATGCGGTTAATCTCGCCCCGATCACTGCCGTTCTGAGTTTCCTGCGCCATGAGGACGGCGAGCCCTACGCTGCCGTAATGACCCGGGCAGCCGCCTACGCGGCCAGCTGGTGGCTGGCGCGACAGCCGTGGGTCGTCCGGGCCGGCGGCCCCAGGCTGCCTGCCTGGCTGCGCCTGCGCCACGTGGGGACGCTGGCGAAGCGTCATTTCGAGGCGTCCTATCGCGGCACCAAGGTCAAGGTACGCGTCCATGGACGCCGGCTCGAACTCGAAATCCGCGGGTCGATCTTCTGCAACAGCCGCGAACAGGCGCACGAAGCGCATTGCGGCTACTACCTCGCGTTCGTCGAGGCGCTGGTCGCACACGACCGCGACGCCCATCACGCCGAAATCGTCGCCTGTCGCGCGCTTGGCGGTGCGCATTGCCTGGTCCGGCTCGACATCCCGGAGCCCGCCAGATGACGTGGCTCGGACGCATCGCCTGCGTCCTGTTGTCCGCCATGAGCGCCATGTGCCTGCCGGTACCCGCCACAGCGCAGGGTGCCGCCACGCTGACGCCTTCGGTGCTGGTGATGCCACTTCGCCCGCTCGGCGACGATCCCCGCGCCCTCTGGCTCGGTGAAGGTGTGGCGTTGCTCGTGGCCGATGGCCTCACATCGCTGGGACGCCCGGCGGTGCCGCGCATCGACCGCGTCGCGGCCTTCGATGCGCTCGAATTGCCCGCCGATCGCGAGTTGTCGCGTGCCACGCTGCTGCGCGCCGCCATCGTGATGGGCGTACGCGACCTCGTCACCGGGACCGTGAGCCTGGCTGGTGAAACCCTGACCGTGTCGGTCCGTGTCGTCCAGGTCGAGGCGGGGCGCGGTAATCCCGAGATCCGCGAGCAGGGCCCGCTCGGCGACGTCGTCGCCATCGCAGGTCGGATCGCGGCCACCATCGCGGGGGCGCCGCCGGGGACGCCGGTCGTCGGCTATGACCCGCCACCCTCGCTCGAGGTGTTCGAGGCGTTCGTCAAGGGACTCGTCGCGGAGACACCCGCCACCCAGCTGCGCTTCCTCGAGCAGGCGGTCAAGGACGCACCAGGATATGCGCGTGCGCACCTCGCCATCTGGGAGGTGTGCACGGACGAGGAGCAGCATGCGCGCGCCCTCGCAGCGGCGCAGGCCGTTCCCGCGTCGTCGCGTTTCAGCCGCCGTGCGCGCTTTGCCGCCGGCCTGTCGCTGACCAACCTGAAACGATGGGAGGAAGCGTTCACCGCGTACAAGAGCCTGCTCGACGAGTCGGCCACCGCCGCGGTGTACAACAACCTCGGCGTGATCCAGGCGAGGCGAGGCAGCATCACCGCCCAGACCGGCAAGCCCGCGTGGTACTTCTCGCGTGCCTCGGAGGCGGCCTCCGACTCGCCCGATTACTTCTTCAACCTCGGTTACGCCTACTGGCTCGACAAGGACACGCCGGCCGCCATCTACTGGCTGCGCGAGGTCGTACGTCGACGTCCGGCCGATGGCGAGGCGCACTACGTGCTGGCCGCGGCCTTGCTGGCGACCAACAACACGGCCGAGGCGACGCGGGAGCGTGATCTCGCCCGCCAGTTGTCGTCCCGGTTCGACGAGTGGGACCAGCGGCCGAGCGAAGACGCCGTCGGCGGTGTCCCGCGAGGCCTCGAACGGGCAAGCGAGACCGAGGCCACGCCGGTGCGGGCCGACTCGGGGCTCGTGTCCACGACCCAACAGGACCACCAGCAACTGGCACGTTTCCACTTCGACCGCGGCCTGCGGCTCGAGGAACAGCTGCAGGACCGCGAGGCGATCTCCGAGTTCCGCAAGTCGCTCTACCTGGCGCCGTACGATGCCCAGACCCACCTCGCCCTTGGTCGCGTGCTGGTACGTTCCGGGCGGCTGCGCGACGCCATCGAGTCGCTGAAGATCTCGCTCTGGAGCGCCGAAAGCCTGGACGCGCGACTGCTCCTTGCCGAGGCCCTCCTCGGCACCGGCGAGACCGCGGAAGCGCAGGTGCATGCCGACCGCGCCCTGCAACTCGCGCCCGAGTCCGCGGTGGCCCGAGCACTGGTCGAACGGGTTCGCGCCACTCCGGCGCGGACACCCTAGTGGTACACTCCAGCCCTGTCCAGATTGCGGAAGCCGGGGCAAACTGCGCCCGCGACCTGGCCGTCCCTTGATCTCGTCACCAGACGACGTGACCCCGGCCTCCCAGCCCACGGGTCCCCGTCCTGGGTGCACGTATGGCTCACGAACTCCACGACGACGGCTTTCACGAGATCCAGCTGAGCGGCAAGCAGCTGGTGTTCCTGTTCATGGCGACGACCGTGGTGTCGATCGTCATCTTCCTGTGCGGCGTGCTCGTCGGCCGTGGCGTGCAGAACGCTCGCGGCTTGTTCACGTCGTCTGGCGGCGCCGAAACCGGAGACGCGAAGCCCGGCGACGACGATGCGGCGACGGCGCCGGCGACGGGCGAGCCGACACCGGTTGGCGGCCTGAGCTATCCGGCCAGCCTGCCGGCGCGCCAGGGCGATCCCGCCAGGGTCGAGCCCGGCGCAGCGGCGGGGATGACCTCGACGCCCGAGGTCCCTGCCGCGGTCAAGGCGCCGGAATCGGCGACTCCGGCTCCCGCGGGGGCGCCGAAGGCGACAGCGAAAGCGTCGCCGGCCGAGGCATCGAAGGATGCACCCAAGGCGGCCACACCGGCAGCCGTCCCGCCGCCTTCCTCGACGGCACCAGCCCCCGCCGAAGACGGCGGGTTCACGGTCCAGGTCACTGCCCTCAAGAACAGGCCTGAGGCCGATGCGATTGCGCAGCGGCTCCAGGGCCGCGGGTACAAGGCGTACGTCGTCGCCCCGAGCGCCGGCGGCCAGGTGATCTACAAGGTGCGCGTCGGCGTGAACATGCAGCGGCAGGAAGCCGACAAGGTGATGCGCCGCCTGCAGAACGAAGAAAAGTTCAAGCCCTGGATTACGCGCTAGCCGTCCTGTCGGGTGTGCTGTTCGCGCTGAGCATGCCCAGGCCGGCGCTGGCCCCTCTCGGGTGGGTGGCGCTCGCGCCCCTGTGCGTGGCCGTGGCGCGATGTGCCAACCGTCCGGCCCCTCGAGGGCCGCGGCCGTTCCTGCTCGGCCTGGTCACTGGTCTCGCTGCGTTTGCCGGAACAGTGGCGTGGACCTCCGATGTCCTGGCCATCTTCGGTGGCCTGAACGCGGCGCTGGCGTGGGGCCTCGCTGGCCTGCTGATCGCCTACCTGGCCGTCTATCCCGCGCTGTTCAGCATGGCCCTGACGACGGCAGTCGTGCGGGCTGGTGTACCGGCGCTCGCCATCGCGCCGATGCTCTGGGTGGGCACCGAGTGGCTGCGCGGCACGCTCTTCACGGGTTTTCCGTGGGTGCTGCTCGGATACAGCCAGTCCGACACCGAGGCGCCGCTGCAGGTCGCAAGCCTCGCGGGCATCTATGGCCTTTCCGGCCTCGTCGCCTGCCCCTCGGCCGCGATCGCCTTGTTGATGACACCCGACCCACGCCGTTCTCGCACCAGGCTGTGGGCGGCGACGCTCTTGATGGCGCTGCCGATCGCGGTCAGCGCGTGGGGCGCGTGGCGCGTGGCGCGCGAGGCGCTGCTGCAGGGCCCCGCCGTTCGCGTCGCGCTCGTCCAGGGCAACGTCCCGCAGGGACAGAAGTGGGACCCCGCGTACCGCGACGAGATCCTGGCGAGATACCTCGCGCTGACGCGCGACGCTGCCAGACAAGGCGTCGATCTCGTCATCTGGCCGGAGTCGTCGACGCCGTTCGTCTTCGGCCGCGACGGCATCCAGACCGAGGTCATGCGGGCCGCGATGCAGCAGGCCCGCGTCTCCGTCGTCTTCGGCAGCGACGAGGTCGTGGGACCGAAGGAGTTCTACAACGCCGCGTTCGTGATGGACGGCACCGGCGAGATTCGCGGCTCCTACCGCAAGATGCAGCTGGTCCCGTTCGGGGAGTACATCCCCGTGCGTTGGCTCCTGTTCTTTGCCCAGCCGCTGGTCGAGGGCTTTTCCGACTTCAGTGCCGGCCAGCAACTGACGCTGCTGCCGGTCGGGGTGCACAGGCTCTCGGTGGCGGTCTGCTACGAGGCGGTCTTTCCCTGGCTGTCGCGCAGGGCGGTGCGGCAGGGGAGTCAGTTGCTCGCCACGATCACCAACGACGCGTGGTATGGCACCTCCGCGGCGCCGTACCAGCATTTCCAGCAGGCACGGGTTCGTGCCGTCGAGACGGGGCGGTATCTCGTGCGCGCGGCCAACACCGGCATCAGTGCCGTCGTCGATCCCTACGGCCGCGTGCAGGTGCAGTCGCCGCTGTTCGAGACGGGCACATGGACCGGCGATGTGCGTTGGCTGGACGGATCCACGTGGTACGTCCGGACCGGCGACGCGGGCGCGTGGGCCTGTATGCTCGTCACGGGGATGTTGATCCTGCTGCCCCTCTGGGAGAGGGTCGGCCGGCGGGGCAGCACGGTCAACCATTGATGCCGGAATGCTGGAATGTCGAGAGCGTTGCCTGCCTTCGACATTTCAGCATTTCGGCATTTCGGCATTTCGGTATTTCGTTCGAAGACGGTGAGGTCGCGGTGCAGCCGCGCTGTCCGGAGGAGTGAATGTGGCGTTCGTGAAGGAAGAGGCCTACAAGCGATTCGAGGACCTGCAGCGTCGCGCTGTCGAACTCGGGAGGTATCTTTGACGCCGCTCGGCCCGAGCAGGAACTCGCGCGCCTCGAGGCGCAGGCCAGCGCGCCAGACTTCTGGAACAACCAGGCCGCGGCGCAGCAGGTGCTGCAGCGGCGGCGACGCCTCGACGAAGACGTCACGCTGCTGAAGTCGCTCCGCCAGCGCACCGACGATCTGGTCGTCCTGCGCGAATGGCTCGACGCCGGCGAGGACGTCGGCGGCGATCTCGTGCGCGGCCTCGATGACCTGCAGGGGCAGGTCGAGGCCGGCGAGATCAAGAAGATGCTCGGCGGCGAGCACGACGCCAAGAACGCGATCATCACGGTGCATCCGGGGGCCGGCGGCACGGAGTCGCAGGACTGGGCCGAGATGATCCTGCGCATGTACCTGCGCTGGGCCGAGCGCCGCGGCTTCAAGCGGGAACTGCTCGAGGCGCAGCCCGGCGACGAGGCCGGCATCAAGAGCGCGACCCTCACGATCTCGGGCGAGTACGCCTACGGCCTGCTCGCGGCCGAGGCCGGTGTCCACCGGCTGGTGCGCATCTCGCCGTTCGACCAGGCCGCGCGCCGGCACACGTCGTTCGCCTCCCTCTACGTCTGGCCGGAGTTGCCCGACGACGTCGACATCAGCATCGACGAGAAGGAGCTGCGCATCGACACGTACCGGTCGAGCGGCGCCGGCGGACAGCACGTCAACGTCACCGATTCGGCCGTCCGCATCACCCACCTGCCGACCGGCATCGTCGTGTCGTGCCAGAACGAGCGCTCGCAGCACAAGAACAAGGACGTGGCAATGAAGGTGCTGCGCTCACGCCTGTTCGACATGAAGCTCAAGGAGCAGCAGGCGGAGCTCGATCGACTCGGCGGTGAGAAGAAGGACATCGCCTTTGGCAGCCAGATCCGGAGCTACGTGCTGCATCCGTACCAGATGGCGAAGGACCACCGCACGAAGTATCAGGAAGGCGATGTCATGCGCGTGCTCGACGGCGACATCGACGCGTTCATCAAGACTTACCTGATGGCCAAGTCGTCAGGCACGCTCGGCGTCGCCTCGCTCGACGACGAGTAGGTAGGGACCGCTCTCCGAGCGGTCCATCTCCTGGGCGATGGACGCCACTACCTGAGGTGATGGACGGCTCGGAGAGCCGTCCCTACCTGATCTCAGCTCCCGGCTCGGTCCCCGCAATGAAGGCCTCCTGCTGGCCGGCCTCATTGGTGGCGAAGATGATGTTGCCGGGGGCAGGGAAGTCGGGCGGGGCCTTGCCCGCCTTGCGCTGTCGATCCACCCAGTGCTGCATGACGTCGATCCAGATGGGCAGGGCAGCGACCGCGCCGCTCTGGCCCTGGCCGATCGGCCGCTTGGTGTCGAACCCGACCCACACCCCGATCGTGATGTCGGGGTCGAAGCCGACAAACCACGCGTCGGTGAAGTCGTCGGTCGTGCCGGTCTTGCCGCCGAGCGGCCAGTCGAGCACGGCGGCACGCGTGGCAGTGCCGTGCTGCACGACGCCGCGCAGCAGCGTGGTCATGACGAAGGCCGTGTCGGCGCGGATGGCTTCGCTCGGTGCTGGCCGGTTCTCCTCGAGGGCATTGCCCTCACGATCGGTGACCCGGACGATCTGATACGGCGTCATGCGTACACCCTGGTTCGGGAACAGGGAGAACGCGTTGGTGATCTCGAGCAACGTCGCCTCGCCGGCCCCGAGCGCACTCGACAGGTAGGGCGGGATCGTCGACGTGATCCCGAGCTTCTTCGCGTACTGGACCACCTGCTTCGGGCCGAGCGCGTTCATCAGACGCACGGTCGGCACGTTGCGCGACTGCTCGAGCGCGCGACGCAGCGAGATCGGCCCCTCGAACTGGCGGTCGTAGTTGAGGGGCGCGTACGGCGGTGATCCGGCGCCGCCCGGGAACGACACGGGCGAGTCGAGCAGCGTGCTCGCCGGCGTGTAGCCGCGATCGATCGCGGCGGTGTACACCACCAGCTTGAACGTCGACCCGAGCTGGCGTGAGGCCTGGATGGCGCGATTGAACTTGCTGCGGTCGAAGTCGAAGCCGCCCACCATCGCCAGGATCCGGCCGGTGGGGTTGTCGAGGGCGACGACGCCGCCCTGCAGTTCGGGGTCCTGGGCGAGCCCGCCGGTGGCGGTGTGACCGTCGAGTTCACCGATCAGCACCTGCACGAGATCGCCGCGTGAGACGAGCGCGCCGGCGTTGGCCTTGCCGGTCCATTCGTAGCCCGCCTTGAGGATCCGGACGTCCAGGCGTCCCGCGCGCGCCTGGATCTCGCCGGGCGTGGTGCCTGTGACCACCGCGGGGATCACGTCGCCCACAACCATCGGCGCCTGCCAGCGGGGATGGCGATACGCATCGAGGTCGGCGCCGGCCGTCAACAGGTTGGACGGCTTCCGGAACCCGCGCCGCTGATCGAGCCGCCGCAGGCCCGCCTGCAGCGCACGCGTGGCTGCCTGCTGCAGCGGCAGGTCGAGGCTGGTCTGCACCGACAGCCCGTTCTCGTAGAGTTGCTTGGCGCCGAACCGCTGTTCGAGCTGCTGCCGGACCTCTTCGACGAAATACTGCGCCTGTGCATAGGCCTGCCTCGGCAGTCCGGCGGTCTTGATCGGCTTGCCCTTGGCCTCGGCGGCCTGCTGCGCCGTGATGAAGCCCTCTTCCGCCATCCGCTGCAACGCGTAGTTGCGCCGACGCGCCGCAGCGTCCGGGTTGATGTACGGGCTCTGGCGCACGTTGCCCTGAATGATGCCGGCGATGAGCGCCGCCTCCTCGAGCGCCAGGTCGCGGGCGGCCTTGCCGAAGTACAGCCGCGACGCCGCTTCGACGCCGTAGGCGCCGTGTCCGAAGTACGTGGTGTTGCAGTACAGCGTCAGGATCTCGCGCTTGGTGAAGCGCTTCTCCAACTGGACGGAGATGATCGCTTCCTTGACCTTGCGTTCCCACCCGGCGACGCCCGTGCGGGCGTAGACGCCGCCCTTCATGTAGTCGGCCTGCAGGAAGAGCATCCGCGCCAGCTGTTGGGTGATGGTGCTGGCGCCGGCGCGCTGCTTGTGCACCACGTCCTTGAAGGCAGTGATGACGATGCGCGGCACGCTGAGGCCGACGTGCTCCTCGAAGTCCTTGTCCTCGGCCGCGACGATCGCCTGGCGGAGCAGGGGCGAGATGCCGTCGTAGGTCACGACCAGCCGCCGCTCCTTGGCGAACTCGCCGATGACGTCGCCGTTGTTGGCGTAAATGCGGGTGATGGTGCTCGGCGCGTAATCGTCGAGCGCCGAGATCTGCGGCAGGTCCCCCGCAAACGCAAACAGCACGCCGCTCACCGCGCCGAGCACGATCGTCAGCATGAACAGCAGGAAGACGGTCGCCTGGCGCGCAACCCGAACGACGTAGGTGGGCATTGGGGCGATCGTAACGCTTAACGACTAACGCCTAACGCTTCCCGCCTGCTGGTCAACGCCCAACGCCACCCAACGTTTCGGCGCCTCATGCGGGAAGCATGGCGGGCAGAGAGGTCCGGCAGCGCCTTCATGGCTTTGCCGTCATCTTTCAAGCGTTGAGCGTTAAGCGTTAAGCGTGAGCCGTGCCCGCTAGGGACGAGGTACGGCTCTACGGCCTGTGCCTGTGCCCGTGCTTCGACCGGCGGATGTGGCGGGCGGGGTGCTATCGGCGGCTGGAGGCGCGGGCGGCGGTGCGGCCGCCGGTGGCGGCGGCGCAGTCTCACGTGCAGCCTTGGGCGGCGATGGCGTCGGTGTCTCGCGCGGCGGCGTGCGTTGGCGAGGCGCGGCTTGCGCGGGCGGCGCAGGATCGGTCGTCTGCGCCGGCGGCCGGGCCGGGGTGGCGGTGTCCTGCGCGGCAGGGCGCTGGCGGCCACGCGGCGCGACGGCGCGCTCCGCTCGTTCGTACGGATCCTCGGGCGGCGGCGTCGGGCCGCCGTACCCCGGTGACCCCGGGCCTACCCGGGTCGGGCCGACGCCGCCTCGGATGTTCGTGTCGCCACCACTGCGCGACCGCACGCCGCCGTAATAGCCGCCCGGGCCGTAGACGGCCGTTCCGCCTTGCTCGCCGTAGGACCGGCCAGGACCACCGGCCGGATGGCCGTAGCGGGCAGGTGGACCGACGCGCTGCGAGACGAACGCCGACAGGTTGTCGAGGGTGCGCGGGTCGACGGCGTACGCGCTCATGTGCCCTCGCTGCCCAAAGCGATCCGAGGGCACGACCGTCCACGCGCGCGACGCGTCGAGCGTGCCGCCGGGGTAGACACCGCGTGGCTGCGACAACGTGTCCCAGGAACGCACCGGTCGGTCCTGATTGCCGAGCGGCGACCAGCCAATGTAGCCGGGCCCAACGCTCCAGCTGACCCACGCCGGGGCCCACTGCCGCCCCGGCATCCAGTACCAGCGGCCGCCGTTGTTCATGCCCCACCGGCCGTAGTGATGCGTCGGCCAGCCGAACGGATCGCGGCCAACCCAAAGCCACTGGTTCTCCGAGCCGTAGGCGTGCCAGTAGCCAGCCGTATACGGCCGCCAGTTGGCCGCGACAGTCGGGTACCACACGGCGCCGTATTGCGGGTCGGTCTCCCACCCGCCGTATCGGTTGAAGACGTCCGAATAGGCTTCGAACCGCGGATCCTCGAAGGTGTCGAGTGGAGCGCCGGCCGCTGGCGCCGCCACCGGCGCGGTGGCCCACGCAATGAAGCTGTCGTAGCCTGCGGCATTGAACCGACGCGGGGCTTCAGGCGTGATGCCGTCGCGCAGGGCCACCTGGTAGCCCGCGCCGACGATCTGGTTGCCCATGCCGGTCTGCACGTCGGCATGGCCGCGTGTGACCGCGAGCGACGTCACGTCGCCGTCGAGGCTGACACGGTATTCGCCATCGGGAGCCAGGATGAGGGAGGCCGCCGGTGTGTCGAGGCGCAGGGGCGCGGTCGCGCCGGCCGGCCGGCTGACCAGCGTACGTCCGGCCGTGAGCGCCAGCAGGTCCTCGGCCAGGGCGTCGAGACGTGCGCCCCGATCGAGCGCGATGCGGGAGCCATCGCCCCAGAGCACCTGCCCATAGGCGTCCCCGAGGTCGAGGCGATCGCCGAAGAACACGGGGTCGCCCTGCTCGACCGGCGTCGCGGCGCCGTCGCGGATCGCCTGCGCGCCGCTGCCCTCCAGCCGGATGAGATGGGGCGGCGTGTCGGCCGGCGGGGCCTCGGCCGGTTGGGCGGTTGCGTTCGCGGGAAGCACGAGGGCAACGGCCAGGGCCAGCGGAGCAACGAAGACCAGCGCGTTCATGTGTTCCTTTCACAGCCAGTGCCGTGGCATCGGCCGGCCGGCCGGCGGTCTTTCTCTAGGACTCGCCCCTTACAGCAACGGACGGGCCAGGGGGGACAGAACGCGTAACGACTAACGCTTAACGCTTAACGAGTCCTCACGCGCACCGCCGGCGACGCGGCCGCCCGTCCACGTAATCGAACACACATTCCGAATCCCGAATTCTAATCCCGACGCTCTGGTTCCCCGGTTCCCGGTTCCCGTGTACCCGTACCTGTGTTGACATAAACGAGCTCAGATTTTATGATGCCATGGTTATGAAGGGCTAACCGAGGGACGTACCCGAGGAGTGGCCCATTGCTTACGCAGAGGGGCTGACGTCATGAGCAAAGTCATTGGTATCGACCTCGGGACGACCAACTCGGTCGTCGCAGTCATGGAAGGTGGAGAACCCACCGTCATCACGAATCCTGAAGGCAGCCGGCTGACACCGTCGGTTGTGGCCTTCACCAAGTCCGGCGAGCGTCTCGTCGGCCAGGTCGCCAAGCGCCAGGCCGCCACCAATGCCGAGAACACGGTCTATTCGATCAAGCGCTTCATGGGGCGTCGCTTCGAGGAAGTCAGCGACGAGATGAAGCTGGTGCCGTACCACGCCGTCAAGGAAGGCGCCGACGTGCGCATCGAGGCGGGCGGGCAGAAGTGGGCGCCGCCGCAAATCAGCGCCATGGTGTTGCAGAAGCTGAAGCAGGCGGCCGAGGAGTACCTGGGCCAATCGGTGACGCAGGCCGTGATCACGGTGCCGGCGTACTTCAATGACGCGCAGCGCCAGGCCACCATCGAAGCCGGTCGCATCGCCGGTCTCGAGGTCAAGCGCATCGTCAACGAGCCGACTGCCGCGGCGTTGGCCTACGGCCTGGACAAGAAGGGCGACCAGACGATCGCCGTGTTCGACTTCGGCGGCGGCACCTTCGACATCTCGATCCTCGAAGTGGGCGAGGGCGTGGTCGAGGTCAAGTCGACCAACGGCGACACGCACCTCGGTGGTGACAACCTCGATCAACGCGTCATCGAGTGGATCATCGCGGAGTTCAAGAAGCAGGAAGGCATCGACCTGAGCAAGGACCGCATGGCGTTGCAGCGCCTGCGCGAGGCGGCGGAGAAGGCCAAGATCGAGCTCTCGAGCACGATGCAGACCGACATCAGCCTGCCGTTCATCACCGCTGATGCATCGGGCGCCAAGCACCTGTCGCTGCAGCTGTCGCGCGCCAAGTTCGAATCGCTCGTCGAAGACCTGCTCCAGCGGGCGCTCGGGCCGACGCGGCAGGCGCTCACGGATGCGGGCCTGCAGCCGTCGCAGATCCACGAGGTGGTGCTCGTCGGCGGTTCGACCCGCGTGCCGCGCGTGCAGCAGCTGGTGAAGGACCTGTTCGGCAAGGAGCCGAACAAGAGCGTCAACCCGGACGAGGTCGTGGCCATCGGCGCCGCCGTGCAGGCCGGTGTGCTGACGGGCGAAGTCAAGGATCTCCTGCTCCTCGACGTGACGCCGCTGTCGCTCGGCATCGAGACGCTCGGTGGCATCATGACCCGCCTCATCGATCGGAACACCACGATTCCGACGCGCAAGAGCGAGGTCTTTTCGACCGCGTCCGATAGCCAGCCGAGCGTCGAAGTGCACGTCCTCCAGGGCGAGCGGCAGATGGCGCGCGACAACAAGAGCCTCGGCAAGTTCCATCTCGATGGGATTCCGCCGGCGCCACGCGGTGTGCCGCAGATCGAGGTGACGTTCGACATCGACGCCAACGGCGTCGTGAACGTGTCGGCCAAGGATCGCGCGACCAGCAAGGAGCAGAAGATCACGATCACCGGCTCCAGCGGCCTCAGCAAGGACGAGGTCGACAAGATGATGAAGGATGCCGAACTGCACGCCGAGGAGGATCGGCAGCGTCGCGAGCAGATCGAGACGCGCAACAAGGCCGAGCAGGCGGCCTACCAGGCCGAGCGCATGCTGACCGACGCCGGTGACAAGCTCACCGATGCCGACAAGCAGCCGGTGACCGATGCCGTCGCCGCGGTGCGCAAGGCCCTCGAGGGCGAGGACGCAGCGGCCATTACCGCTGCCGTGGATCAACTCGTCACCGCGCAGGCCAAGGCCGCGGAGGCCCTCTACCGCCAGACGGAGGCGTCGGGCGGCACCGACGGCGCGGCTGGCGGTCCGGGCGGATCCGGGGCGCCTGTCGACGGCGAGGTGATCGACGCCGAGGTTGTCGACGAGAAGTAAGCGATGTCTCCGTACGAGCTGCTGGGACTCGATCGGGATGCGTCGGAGGCGCAGGTGCGGCGGGCCTACCGCCGCCTTGCGCGCCGCTGGCATCCCGATCTGAATCCCGGCAACGCGGAGGCCGCGCGGCGCTACGGCGCCATCACCGAGGCGTTCGACACACTGGTGGACCCCGTCCGACGGCGGGCCTATGACGCCACGGGTGTCGTCGTGCCACCGGCGCCGGCGACACCGCCGGCGTTTGCCGGCTTCGATTTCTCGCTCATGGTGCAGGGCGCCGAGGCCTCGACGTTCGGCGACCTCTTCGTCGACGTCTTCCGCCAGGCGGCCGGCGGCGCGTCAGGCGCCGCCCGCAGTGCCGACCTCCACACCGACATCACGCTCACGCTCGCCGACGTCCTGCACGGCGCGACGCGCCGGGTGGACGTGCAGCGACGGGTCGCGTGCCGGTTGTGCGGAGGCCTTGGGGTCCTCGACGCGCCGCCGGCGCCCTGCCGCACGTGCGGTGGCGCCGGGCAGCAGCGGCTGGGGCGCGGGCACATGGTGTTCGTGCGGCCATGCGACGCCTGCCGCGGCGCTGGCGTGATTGTCCAGCGGCCATGTCATGGCTGCCACGGGCAGGGACAGCACGACACCACGGAAACCGTGGGGATCACCGTGCCACCAGGGCTGGCCGACGGCGATCAGCTCGTGCAGCCTGGTGAGGGTCATGCGGGCGCCCGCGGCGGCCCTGCGGGCGACTTGCATGTCCGCATCCGCATCGCTCCGGACGCGAGGGTCACGCGCCAGGGCAACGACCTGCACATGGTCCTGCCCGTTGCCGTGCACGAGGCCGTGCTCGGGGCGCGGGTGGTCGTGCCGACCGCTGATGGCCCCGTGTCGGTGCGCGTGCCGCCAGGCATCCAGTCGGGTCAGCGCCTGCGCCTGCGCGAGCGCGGCGTGCCGTCGCCACGCACGGGCTCACGCGGGGATCTCGTGCTCGACGTGCAACTCGTGCTGCCGCCGGTGATCGACGCCCGCGGCCGCGAGCTGATGCAGGAGTTCGCGCGCCTGCATCCCGAGGACGTGCGTGCCCACTGGCGCGTTGGCGGCGACGATGGGCACGGCCTGGACACGCATGCGTCCACGGACCACTCCAGCCACCGCCACCGCGTGGTGGTGAAGACGGAAGGCTGACCGATGTCGACGCGTCGTCCCGGCAAGGCGCTGTACATGATCAGCGCCGTCGCCCAGCGCTACAACATCCATCCGCAGACGCTGCGGCTCTACGAACGTGAGGGCCTGCTGCGTCCGTCGCGCACGGATGGCAACACGCGCCTCTACTCCGACGAGGACCTCGAGCGTCTCGAAACGATCCTGACCTTGACGCGCGAACTGGGTGTGAACCTCGCCGGCGTCGAGATCATCCTCAACCTGCGCGAGCGGATGGCCCAGATGCAGCACGAGGTGAACGAGTTCATGGCGTACGTCAAGCAGGAAATGGTGCGCGGGCTCGGCGACTGGGAGCAGCGGCTCTCCACCGCGATGGTCAAGAGTGCGCCCGAATCGCTCGGACGCACCAACGCCCAGGCGCCCATACAAGCCGATCACGAGGACTGATCGCACCTTCGCTCGCCGTTCGGCTGTCGTCGTCCGCCCTTCGCGCTATCATGCCGTTTCCTGAACGTGGTCTGCGCACTCTGCAACGGAACGGGTTGGAAGACGGTCGAGCACGACGGTGAACGTCGTGTCACCCGTTGTGATTGCTGGCGACAGGCCTCGGCGACGCGGCGTCGCGCCGACTCCCGCATCCCCCGCCGTTATCAGCACTGCGATTTCTCGGGCTTCCTGACCTACGGCAACGAGTCGCTCGAACGTGCGCTGGCCTCGGCGCGCTCGCTCGTGCAGCGCTATCCCGTATCCGATCGGGGCCTGTTCCTGCTCGGCCCGCCGGGCGTCGGCAAGACGCACCTCGCGGTGGCGATCCTGCGGGCACTGCTGCAGGAGAAGGGCGCGCGCGGCATCTTCTACGACACGCGCGACCTCTTGCGCGTGATTCGCAGCACCTACGATCCGCTGGTGCGCGAGACCGAGCGCGACGTGCTGCGCCCGGTGATGACGGCCGATGTGCTGGTGCTCGACGACCTCGGTGCCGAAAAGGCATCCGAGTGGGTGGACGAGACGTTGAACCTGATTGTCAACACGCGGTACAGCGAGAAGCGGCTGACGCTGTTCACGTCCAACTACGTCGACGACCCCGAGGGCGTCACACCCGACTCGCTGCTGTTCCGGATCGGGTTCCGGATGCGGTCGCGGCTGCACGAGATGTGCGAGTTCCTCGACCTCGATGGCGGCGACTACCGTGAGTTGCCCGCCAACGGCGGCGAGCAGGATCTGATCGCGCTCTGGCGCAAGCGCAAGAAGCAGGGTGGTGCGCCGTCACTGCCGGCCAAGGCAAGCGCGCCGATGCGCGCCAGGCTGCGCGAAGGTGAACGACCCGCCGGAGCGGCTGCGCCGGAGTTGAAGTGGCCGGGTGGCCGCGCCGGCACGCGCCGCTGACGATCGTGCCCGAGCCGCTCGGCCTCTACGTCCACGTCCCCTTCTGCAGCGCGATCTGCCATTACTGCAACTTCAACCGGGGCCTCATGGACCCGGCGCTGAAGGTGGCGTACGTCGACGCGCTCGTCACCCACATCAGCCGTGCCGCCGAGGACGTGCCGATCGACACGATCTACTTCGGTGGTGGCACGCCGTCGTTGCTCGAGCCCGACGAGATCGCGCGCGTCCTGGCCGCCTGTGCCGCCTCCTTCTCGATCGGCCCGGGCACCGAGGTCACGATGGAGGCCAACCCCGAGACGGTCGACGAGGTCAGGCTTGCGGGCTTCCGGGCCGCCGGTGTGAACCGCCTCTCGTTCGGCGTGCAATCCTTCCTCGATGACGAACTCCGTCGGCTCGGCCGGCTGCACGACGCGGCACGGGCCCGCGAGGCGCTTGCCGAGGCGCGCCGCAGCGGATTCGACAATGTCAGCCTCGACCTGATGATGTGGCTCCCCGGCCAGTCGGTCGCGCAGTGGCTGCAGTCGGTGGATGCCTTGATCGAGGTCGCGCCGGATCACGCCTCGCTCTACCTGCTCGAGCTCTATCCGAACGCGCCGCTGCAGGAATTGATGGCCCGCCAGCAGTGGTCCCAGACCCCGGAAGACGATGCGGCCGACATGTATGAGGCGGCGATGGAGCGACTCGAGGCGGTCGGGTTGTGTCAGTACGAGATCTCCAACGTTGCTCGTCCCGGTCGCGAGAGCCGCCACAACCTGAAGTACTGGCGTGATTCCGGTTGGCTCGCATTTGGCTGCGGGGCCCATGGATCTCGTGACGGCCGGCGTTGGAAGCACGTGGCCGATACCCGGATGTACATCGAACGGGTGGCGGCCGGGGCGGAGCCGACAGGTGAGGCACGAATGCTCGACCCCGAGGCGCAATTGGGTGAGGCGCTGTTCATGGGCCTCCGTTTGACGGAGGGCATCGCGACCGATCTGTATCGCGTACGATTCGGCCAGGATGTCTGGACTCGCTACGGGGAGGCCCTTGCGCCTGCGGTCGAGGCAGGCCTGCTCGTGCGCGAGATGGGCCGAATTCGGCTGACCCGTCGTGGCATGCTCCTCGCAAATGAAGTCATGCAGGTGTTTGTTTGAGGGTTTGCCCTCGGCGTCACTTACGGTACAGTAGGCGCCGGATTCACCACCCCCTGTTTTCGGAGTTGGAGGAAGTGCTATGCGTTCGATGATGGAGGCGCGGGCCGTACGACGTGCGGGTGCGCAGGCGGCAGTGGCTGCCGCCGTGATGGTATTCAGCAGTTTGGTCGGGAGCGCGTCGGCACACACGGTCCTGCAGGCCCCCGCCACGCAGCCTGCTCCGGCTCAACCGGCGCAGCCGGCCGAACAGCCGGCGGCGCCCGCTGCCCCGGCCAAGCCGCAGCTGACCTTCGACAATGCCGACGCCGTCGTGTGGTTCTACGCGGTCAAGGGTGACAGCGGCGCCAAGTTCGAGGAGTTCTTCGGTCGCGTCAAGGAAGCGATGTCGAAGAGCACGAACCCCGAGCGTAAGGCGCAGGCGGCAGGGATGCGCCTGATGAAGTCGACGTCGCCGGCCGCCGATGGCACGATCAACTACGTCCTGCTGGTCAGCCCGATTGCCAAGGGTCAGGAGTACAGCCCGGGCATGCTGCTCTTCGAGGTGTTCCCGACCGAGGCCAAGACGCTCGTCGACCAGCTCCAGAGCTACATCAACGACAAGGGGCTGAACGCCGCCGTTCCGCTCGCCAACGTGATGACGCTCGGCCAGTAGCCGGTCCCAGTCTCGTCCCACATCGACCCCGGCGGCGCTCACGCTCCGACCGGGGTCTTCGTGCTCATGCGCAACCTCCTGCTTACACTCTCCCTGGTGGCCGTGCTGGCGCCGGGTGCAGCCGCACAGGCGCCCGCGCCGTCGCCGCCTCAACCGGCCGCACCGCCGGCACAGCCGCCGGCCGCCGTCGCTCCCCCTACGGTGCCCGCCGTTCCCGCGGCGTTGCCGATGGCCGGTCCGACGGGGATGGTCTACCACGCCATCAAGGCGGACAAGACGGCCGAGTTCGAGGCGGTCATGACCCGCCTGCGCGACCTCCTCGCGGTCAGCGGCAACGAGGTGCGTCGCCGTCAGGGCGCAGGGTGGCGGGTATTGCGCCAGGCCACACCTCTCGGCGACGGCAGCGTGCTGTACGTCTCCGTCCTCGATCCCGTGGTGGCCAATGCCGAGTACGACGTGCCCAGGCTGTTGGCCGAGGCCGCCCCGGCCGAGGCGGCCCTGTTGTACCAGCAGTTCCGCGACGCGCACGTCCAGCCCACCGTGCAGGCGTCGAACCTGACCATCGTGATCGCGCCGGTCGCCGCACCGGCCCCGCAGCCGTGATCACGAGCCTGCTGCTGAGCATGGCGTTGGCCTCGCCGGCGCAGGCGCCTGCCGCGCCTCCCCTCGCGCCCCCACCGGTCGCCGACTCGTCGTCGACGATCGGGCCCGGGGATCTCTGGCTGGTGATCTACAGCGTGTTGCCCGGTCGCACAGCCCAATTCGAAGCCGTTGCGCGACAGGTCCGCGAGGCACTGGCCCGAAGCACGCAGGAGGTGCGAAAGGCGCAGGCCCGCGACCTGCGCATTCATCGATCGGCCCTGCCCAGCGCTGACGGCAAGGTGATGTACTTCCTGCAAATCCCGGCGCTGACGGGCGATGCCGACCGTTCGGGTTTCGACGTCCTGATCGACGCCGTCCTGCCCGAGCAGGCGTCGGCGCTGAAGAAGGAACTGCAGACGGCGCTCGATCCCACGAACCCGTCGGGAAACACGTTTCTCATCAGCCTCAAATAGGCCTATGGCCTACGGCCTGCGCGTCTACCTCGCGTCTCAAGTCTCAGGTCTCAAGTCCCAAGCAAGCCTGAGACCTGAGACCTGGGACCTGAGTCCTGAGGCGACAGGATCAGAAGCCGAGCGTCAGCCCTGCATAGAGTCGCTGCGCATCTGGCTCGAGGGCGTCCCTGAGCCGGAAGTAGCGGTAGTCGAGTCGCAGCTTGAGCGGCCCGACAAGCGAGACCTTGGCGCCGCCGCCGAGGGCCAGGTGGACGTCGGTCTGCTCGATGATCCCCAGCCGTTCCCGGTAGAGGCCGGCACCCGCGATGGCGTAGAACTGCACGCCACTGATGGGCACCGGGTTCTGGACGTAGACGCTTCCCGTGCCCGCAGCGATCGAGGGGGCCGCGTCCTCCCGCTCCTCGGTGACGCGGGCAATCTCGACTTCCCAGCCGACGAGGAGCACGCCGAAACCAAGGCTGATGCCAGTGGTGGGCCGGATGACCGGCGAGCCCTGCAACCCGGTAAAGATCGTGAGGTCCGCGCGCGCCGGGACGGACGCACCCATGAGGATGGCGAGGGCCAGCAGGGTGCGATGGCCGAGTGGCAGCATGCGGCATTATGGGCGCCAGTGACGAACGCTGAACGCTGAACGCCGAACGCTGAAGGTCAAAGGTCAAAGGTCAAAGGATGGAGGATGAAGGCCCAAGGGTTCAGCCAGCAGCCCGGAGGCAGTAGGCTGTAGCCTGTTCTCATGGATCTCCACCTGACCGACGATCAGCGCCTGCTGCGCGACAGCGTCCGTGAGTTCGCCGAACGCGAGATCCGCCCGCACGTCATGGCCTGGGACGAGGCGCAGCACTTCCCGATGTCGCTGCTGCCCAAGCTGGCCGACCTCGGGCTGATGGGCATCCAGTTCCCGGAAGCGCTGGGCGGGTCGGGCATGTCCGCCGTGGACTACTGCCTCTGCATCGAGGAACTCGCGCGCGTGGATCCGGCGATTGCGCTCAGTGTCGCGGCCCACAACGGCCTGGCCGCCGCCCACATTCACATGTTCGGGAGTGAGGCGCAGCAGCGGGAGTTCCTGGTGCCGCTCGCGACGGGGCAGGTCCTCGGCGCGTGGGGGCTCACCGAGCCGACGGCGGGCAGCGATGCCGCCGGGACCCGCACGGTCGCACGGCGCGACGAGGACGGCTGGGTGATCGACGGCGCCAAGACCTTCATCACGCACGGCAACATCGCCGGCGTCCTGGTGGCGATGGCGGTCACGGACCGGTCGCGAGGCAATCGCGGCATTTCGGCCTTCGTGCTGCCAGCCGGCACGCCGGGGATGCGGGCCGGGCGTAAGGAGAACAAGCTCGGGATGCGCGCCAGCGAGACGAGCGAAGTCATCTTCGAGCACTGCCGCGTGCCGGCCGGGGCGTTGCTGGGCGAGGCGGGGCAGGGCTTCATCAACACGCTGCAGGTGCTCGACGCCGGCCGCATCGGCATCGCCGCGTTGTCGGTGGGTCTCGCACAGGGCGCGTACGACGCGGCGCGCGCCTATGCGTTGCAACGCGAGCAGTTCGGACAGCCGATCGCCTCGTTCCAGGGGATTCGCTGGAAGCTGGCCGACCTGGCGACGAAGATCGCTGCCGCACGCCTGCTCACCTATCGCGCCGCGGCGCTGAAGGACGCCGGTGTCCGGACCACGCGCGAGTCGTCGATGGCGAAGCTGTACGCGAGTGAGGTGGCCGTGCGCGCGGCCGAGGAGTGCGTGCAGATCCACGGCGGCTACGGCTTCGTGAAGGACTATCCGGCCGAGAAGTACTTCCGCGACGTGAAGCTCCTGACCATCGGCGAGGGCACGAGCGAAGTGCAGCGGCTCGTGATCGCCCGGCAACTGCTGGCGTGACCGTCGACGACCTCGCCGATCGCGTGCGTGCCGGCGACCTGCACGCCCTCGCCCGCGCGATCTCCGTGGTCGAGAACGAGGGGCCGCGGGCCGCCGCACTCATCGCCGCGCTCCATCCCCACACCGGGCGCAGCACCATCATTGGCCTGACCGGGCCACCGGGCGCGGGCAAGAGCACCCTCGCCGATCGGCTGGCCGGAGAGTGGCGCGCGCGTGGTCGCCGGGTCGGCATCATCGCCGTCGATCCGACGAGTCCCTTCACGGGGGGCGCACTGCTCGGCGATCGCGTGCGTATGCAGCAGCACGCGGGTGACGAGGGCGTCTTCATTCGCAGCATGGCCACGCGCGGGCATCTCGGCGGCCTGGCGCGGGCGACCGGCGACGTGGCGCTCGTGCTCGATGCGGCCGGCTTCGACATCGTCCTCATCGAGACCGTCGGCGTCGGGCAGGACGAAGTCGAGGTCGTCCGCACCGCCGACATGGCGATCGTCGTCGTGGTCCCCGGCACCGGAGACGATGTGCAGGCGCTGAAGGCGGGGATCATGGAGATCGCCGACATCTACGTGGTGAACAAGGCCGACCGCGAGGGCGCCGATCGGGCTGCGGCGTCGATCGAGGCGCTGCTCGCGCTGCAGCCCATGGCGGGGGAGGGATGGCGCCCGCCGATCCTCCGCACGGAGGCGACCGGGGGCGTCGGGATCACGGCGCTGGTCGAGGCGATTGACCGCTTTTGTGCGCGCGGCCCCGAGCAGGTCGACGCGCGGCGCCGGCTCCGGGCCGGCGCGCGGGTGAAGGACCTGTTGTCGCGACGACTGCTTGTCCACGTCGAGCAGTCGGTCTTGGCGCCGGGCGAGTTCGAGACGCTGCTCGATCGCATCGAGCGCCGCGAAACCGATCCGCACGACGTCGCTGCCAGCCTGGCGGCCCGAGTGATCGAACGCGACTGATTCCCCGCGCCATTTGCTGTCGTCGGCACGCATCACCGGTCTCCGGCTGCTCGCGGTCGCTGGACAAGCGGCCCGCGCGCCACGCATCATGTCGTGTTGGCCCGGCGTGCCAACGACCTGCACCCGGGACGCGGTCCACTGAAACGCAACAGGGTGCCTCGAGGTTGGTGCCCTACCCGGGCCAGATCCGCGATCCGCGATTCGCGATTCCCGGTCCCCGGTACCCGTTCCCCGGTACCCGGTACCCGATTCAATTTCGTCTATGTCCATCCAGATCGGCATCATCGGCGGCAGCGGCCTGTACGACATGGCCGAACTCACCGACCGGCATGAACTGACCATCGACACGCCGTTCGGGCCGCCATCGGGGCCGTACGTCACCGGTACGCTCGGCGGGACGCGCGTGGCCTTCCTGGCGCGGCACGGCATTGGCCATCGCATCACGCCGTCAGAATTGAACTTCCGCGCCAATATCTACGGCTTCAAGACACTCGGCGTCGAGCGCCTGCTGTCGGCGAGCGCCGTCGGGTCGTTGCGCGAGGATCTGGCGCCGCTCGACCTGGTGATTCCCGATCAATTCATCGATCGCACGCGCGGTCGCGTCGGCACCTTCTTCGGCGACGGCATCGTCGGGCACATCGCCTTTGCCGATCCGGTGTGTGGCGACCTTGCCCAGGTCGCCTACGACGCCGCGGTCACGGCTGGCGCCACGGTGCACAAGGGCGGCACCTACGTGTGCATGGAGGGGCCGGCGTTCTCGACGCGCGCGGAGTCACACCTGTACCGAGCGTGGGGCGCGCACATCATCGGCATGACGAATCTCCAGGAGGCCAAGCTCGCGCGCGAGGCGGAAATCTGTTACGCCACCATCGCGCTAGTCACCGACTACGACTGCTGGCATCCCGATCACGACCATGTCACCGTGGAGATGGTGATCAACACGCTGCACCAGAACGCGCGCACCGCACAGCGCGTGATCGCCGGTGCCGTCTCGGTGCTCGCCACCGCGCCGCGGACCTGCGGTTGCGGCCAGGCGCTCGCGACGGCGATCATCACGCGGCCGGAAATCGTGCCCGAAGGGACCCGTCGCGCCCTGGCGCCAATCATGGGGAAATACCTGGGGTGAACGCCGAACGCCGAACGCCGAACGCCGAACGCTGACGTCGAACGCTGAGCGCTGCCTCTCGAACGTCGACTGCCGATTTTCGCGTCCCGCATCCGACTCGACCCCGACTCCCGACTCCCGATTCCCGATTCAAGTTTCCTGTTTTCCTGTTTTCCTGAGCTCCTGAGTTCCTGACCATGGCCCGTCACATCATCACCGGTTCGATCGCCTACGACTACCTCATGACCTTCCCGGGGACGTTCACGGAGCTGCTGCTCCCAGAGCACCTCCAGAGACTGAGCCTCAGCTTCCTCGTCGACGAGATGGAGAAGCGCCGCGGCGGGTGCGCGCCCAACATCGCCTACACGCTGGCGCTGCTCGGCGAACGGCCGGTGCTGATGGGCACCGCGGGGCAGGACTTCTCCGACTACCGCGCATGGCTCGAGGCCGCCAACGTGGACACCTCGCTGGTGCACGAGGTCTCGAACAAGTTCACCGCCTCGTTCTTCTGCAGTACCGACACGCAGAACAACCAGATCGCGTCGTTCTATGCCGGCGCAATGGCCGAGGCCCACGCGCTCTCGTTCCGAACCGCGGGTCCGGCCGACCTCGTGATCATCTCGCCCAACGATCCGAACGCGATGGTGCAGTACGCCGAGGAGTGCCGGGCGCTCGGCCTGCGCTACATCTTCGATCCGGGCCAGCAGTGTGCGCGGATGGAGGGTCCCGAACTCGCCGATGGACTGGTCGGCGCCAACATCGTGATCTGCAATGACTACGAGTACGAGCTGATTCGTGAGAAGACGGGGCTGGACGTCGATGCGCTGCTCGACAAGTCCGAGGCGGTGATCATCACGAAGGGCGAGAAGGGCTCGTCGATCCATCTCGAAGGACAGCGTATCGACGTGCCGGCCGCTCCCGAGCGCCTCGTCGCCGATCCGACAGGGGTGGGCGATGCCTACCGTGGCGGCCTTATGAAGGGGCTGGCCCTGGGCGCCGACTGGGAGACCAGCGGTCGTCTCGGCAGCATCGCGGCGACATACGCACTCGAGCACGTTGGCGGTCAGAGTCACGCGTACAGCCACGCCGAATTCCGTGAGCGCTACGTCGAGACGTTCGGGGGCACGTGCCCGTTCTGAGGTGACCGGCGCGCGGCGGTCGCAGGTGCTGAGTGCAGGGCTGACGGCAGCGGCGCTCGGCTGGGCGCTGCTGATCGTCGTGGCCCCGGCGTGGGCCGGACACGGAGCGGGCGTCGACCGTGACCCGCGCGCGACCGTGGCTGCGTTGGTGCGGGTTGCCGGTGCGCGCGTGTGCCATCAGCGGCCGGATCGCTCCTTTCATCTCTCCGGACGGTCCATGCCGGTGTGCGGACGCTGCGCCGGGCTCTACCTGTCGGGAGCCTTTGGCCTGCTGGCGGTGGCCATCGGAGGTCGCCCGCGCCAGGCAGTCCAGGGCGGCAAGATGCCTTCGTGGTATCCGGATCGCCTCGATCCTCGCGCGGTGAGTCTGGCGATCGCCGCCATTCCGACGGCGGCCACCTGGCTGTCCGAGGTCGCCGGCCTCTGGAACCCCGGTACGCCGCTGCGGGCGCTTGCGGCGCTTCCACTCGGCATGACCGCGGGTTGGCTCATGGGCCGCGCACTCGAACGCTGACGCGATACCGCGACGTTTCGATGGTCTCCGAACGCCGGGCTAGCCGCCTCCGCCAAGGCTTCGGCGCCCCAGGGACAGCCCGGCGCTACCTTCGTCGATCCCCGATCCGCGATCCGCGTCCGCGGCGTTCAGCGTTCGACGTTCAGCGTTCGTCCCGGGCGCCCGTCGAGATCCTCTTGCTACACTGACTACCCGATGCCTGCTCGACCCGCTTCCGTGCCCTTGCCCGCGGTCCCGCCCCTCGCGCTCTGTGCGATTGGCTGGCTCGTGCCCGGCGCGGCGCACCTGTGGCTGGGCCGACGCGACAAGGGGCTCATCTTCCTCGTGGTGCTGGTGGCACTGTTTGCCGCCGGCCTCTGGCTCGATGGCCGCATCTTCCCGATCGAGCCGCGCGAGCCACTCGTGGCGCTCGCGGCGCTGGCCAACATCGGCATGGGCCTGCCCTACTTCGTGGCCTGGGCGCTCGGGCTCGGCGCCGGCAACGTCGTCGCGGTCAGCTACGAATACGCCAATACCTACCTGATCGTCGCGGGCCTGCTGAACGCGCTGGTCGTGCTCGACGCCTACGACATCGCGGTCGGACGCAAGCCCTGATGACCAGCCATTTCCTGCTGCTCGTGTTCTTTGCCGTCTGCGTGGCGACGGTCATGGCCGTCCTGCAGAAGGACGATCGTGCGGGACAGGTCCGCCTCGCCCTGTACATCGCGGGAGGCTTCATTGGCGTCGCGCTGCTGCTGGGCTGGGTGATGTTTCCGCTGCCGCTGTGACGCCGACCCAGCGCACCGTGCTCGGCTGGGGGCCGGCGATCCTGTGGTTTGCCTTGATCTTCGTCCTCTCGTCACAGCCGTCGCTGCCGAGCCCGAGCCACATCAGCGACAAGCAAGCGCACGCGTTGACGTACGGGGTGCTCGCGGTGCTTTGCCTGATGGGGCTCACCGGCTGGAACTGGCGCCGCGTCGCCGGCGCGGGTCTGCTCGGCGCCTTCGTCATCGCGGTGCTCTATGGGGTCTCCGACGAATTTCACCAATCGTTCGTGCCCGGCCGGACACCGGACGCGGCCGACGTCCTGGCCGACGGCGTGGGCGCCGCGCTCGCCCTGACCGTCGCGTGGGGGTGGGCTATACTCGTCGGCAGGCGTTGCTCGATCCCGCGCTCCTGACACGCCGGCTGCCGCCGTTGCCCACCCTGCGTCCAGAGGCGTCACGAACCGGCTCTCCAGTCCGGTTGTCGAATTCCCGACTTCCGACCCGAATCCGATTCGCGATTCCCGATTCCCGACTCCCGATCATGAGCGACCAGTACCTGGACCTGTCGGGCACGGATGCGGTGCGCGTGTTGACGATCACGCGTCCCGAGAAACTGAATGCGCTGAACCGGGCGACCATGGCCGCCTTGCATGCGCGTCTCGACGCCCTTGCCGGCGATCCCGCGCTGCGCGTGCTGATCATCACCGGCGCGGGCCCGAAGGCCTTCATCGCCGGGGCCGATATCTCGGAGTTCGAGGGCCTGACATCGGACGCGGCGACGCGGTATGCCCGTGAAGGCCAGGCCGTGCTCGATCGTCTCGAGTCACTGCCGGTGCCGACGATCGCGGCCATCAACGGCTATGCGCTCGGCGGCGGCTGCGAACTCGCGCTGGCCTGCACGTTCCGGCTGATGGCCGACACGGCGCGCCTCGGGCTGCCCGAGACGTCGCTCGGGCTCATCCCGGGGTTCGGCGGCACCCAGCGCCTCGCCCGGGCCATTGGCCGCCAGCAGGCGCTCGAACTGATTCTTACCGGCCGGCAGGTCGCCGCCGACGAGGCCGTCCGCCTCGGGATCGCCCTACGTGCCGTTCCGGCGGCGCAACTGCTCGACCAAGCCCAGGCACTGGCCGCACAACTGGCGAGTCGAGCGCCGCTCGCCCTCCGCTATGCGCGCGAGGCGATCGCCGAGGGCCTGGATCGGCCACTGGTCGACGGCCTCGCAGTGGAGGCCCGCCTTTTCGGTCTGGCCGCGGCCACCGGCGACATGGCCGAGGGCGTGCGCGCCTTCCTCGAGAAGCGGCAGGCTTCCTTTACCGGTCGATAGGAGTCATCGCGCCGTGTCCCGTCCCGCCTCCGTCTCGCCGGTCCCGCAGGCTCCGGGCCTCCGTGTTGCGCTCGTCGTGTCCACCTATCACGACGACATCACGGAGCGTCTTGCCACCGGTGCCCTCGAGGCGCTTGCCGCGGCGGGGGTCTCGTCGTCGGACATCGAGCGGCTCGACGTGCCCGGCGCGTACGAAATCCCCTTTGGCGCACGCACCGCCGCCACGTCGGGGCGCATCGATGCCGTAGTCTGCCTCGGGTGTCTCATCAAGGGCGAGACGCCGCATTTCGATTACATCGCCTCGGCCGTATCGCACGGCATCATGCAGGCGTCCCTCTCGCAGGGCACGCCGATGGCATTCGGCGTGCTGACCGTCAACAGCCTGGAGGAGGCGGAGGCGCGCGTACCGGCCGGGCCCGGCAACAAGGGCCACGAGGCCGCGGTGGCAGTGGTGACGATGGCGAAATTGGCCAGGGAGTGGCAGCCCCGCGGCCCCGGACAGGGGAGCGAGGGGTGACGCGCGACCCGCAACAGCTCCGGCACGCCCGCGAGAGCGCGCTGCAGATGCTCTACGGCTGGGAGCTGAGCGGCGACGCGCTGCCGGAGGCCATCGCCGGCGTTCGCGACCTGCAATTGCGTCCGCCGGTCGCCGAGCGCGACACCCTGGCCGTCTCGCTCGCGCAGGGCACGGCGCGGATGCTGGATCGCATCGACCCGTTGATTGGCGAGGCCGCCACCAACTGGCGCCTCGAGCGTCTCGCGATCATCGACCGTCTCGTCCTCAGGCTGGCGGTGTACGAGTTGCTCGAGCGGTCGGACGTCCCGCCTGCGGTGGTGATCAACGAGGCCATCGAACTCGCGCGGACGTTCAGCGGACCCGATGCGGTCCGGTTCGTCAACGGCGTCCTCGATGCCATCCGGAAGCGGCTCGAAAAGGAACGGGCACCGGGTTCCGGGAACCGGGAACCAGGCACACCGCCTGTCTCGCGCTGATCACATCCGCGTAGCCTGTAGCCTGTAGCCCGTAGCCTGAAGCCCCATGTCCGATTCCGAACTCGTCTCGCAGCGCCGCGCCAACTACGAGGAACTGCTCGCCCTCGGCATCCGGCCGTATCCCAACGCCTACGACGTCACCCACCGCATCAGCGACGTCGTCGCCACGTACGGTGAGCATGCGGGTGACGCCCTCGAGGCCGAACACGTGCCGGTGCGGGCGGCGGGGCGAATCCTCGGACTGCGCACGTTCGGCAAGGCGAACTTCCTCGTGCTGTCGGACGGCGCCGCGACGCTGCAGGTCTACATCCGGCAGGACTCGGTCAGTACCGAGGCGTTCGCGATGTTCAAGCTGCTCGATTTCGGCGACCAGGTGGGCGTCGAGGGCCGCCTGTTCCGGACGCGGACCAACGAGCTGACCATCTGGGCCGCCGGGCTGACGTTCCTCGCCAAGAGCTTCCTGCCGCTGCCAGAGAAGTGGCATGGCCTGCAGGATGTCGAGACGCGCTATCGCCAGCGGTACCTCGACCTGATCGTCAATCCCGATGCGCGCCGCGTCTTCGACGTTCGGGCGCGCACCCTGGCGACGATTCGCGGCTTCCTCGACGCGCGCGGCTTCCTCGAGGTCGAGACGCCGATGATGCAGCCGATCGCCGGCGGTGCCCTGGCGCGGCCGTTCGTCACGCATCACAACGCGCTCGACATGAAGCTCTACATGCGCATCGCTCCGGAGCTGTACCTCAAGCGGCTCGTCGTGGGCGGCATGGATCGCGTGTACGAGATCAACCGCAACTTCCGCAATGAAGGGATCTCGACGCAGCACAATCCGGAATTCACGATGCTGGAGTTCTACCAGGCGTACGTGGACTACCAGTACCTGATGCGGCTCACCGAGGAGATGCTCACCGAGGTGGCGCTGAGGACGCTCGGCTCGACGGACCTGACCTTCGGCGAACACGCCATCTCGTTTGCCGCGCCGTTTCGCCGGCTGTCGCTACGGCACGCGGCGGCCGAGCGCGCCTCGGAGACGTTGCAGCGCTCGGTCGAGGCCGACATGTTGCGCGACGCCGCCACCGCGCGCAGCGTCGCCGTCGCCCTCGGCCTCGAGGTGCCAGACGGCCAGGGCGCGGGCAGGACGGCGACGGAGATCTTCGAGGCACTCTGCGAAGGCGATCTGATTCAGCCCACGTTCATCTACGACTTCCCGACGGAGGTCTCGCCGCTGTCCAAGCAGAAGGCCGACGATCCCGATACCGTCGAGCGCTTCGAGCTCTATGCCGGCGGCTTCGAGGTGGCCAACGCCTTCAGCGAGCTGAACGACCCGGCCGAGCAGCGGCGACGCTTCGAGGGCCAACTCGCCGAACGCGCCAGGGGCGACGCCGAAGCGCACCAGATGGACGAGGACTACATCCGCGCGCTCGAGTACGGCCTGCCCCCGACCGGCGGGGAAGGCGTCGGCATCGACCGCCTCGTGATGCTGCTCACCAACAGCGCGAGCATCAGGGACGTGATCCTGTTTCCGCTGATGCGAAGCCGTTAGCAGCTTCGCATCAGCGGAAACAGGGGCTACCGCCTACCGCCTGCAGGCTGCAGGCTGCAGGCTCAGCCGACGGCTCCCGACATTGGCTACGGCCGGTGGGTGTCGGGCATCGCGCCGATGGTGGTGTGCAGTTTATGCAATGCACGACAGAGGACCTCGTAGTCGCTAATGAGACCTCCGGCGGAACTGCTCATGAGCCCAAGGCGCTGGGCGACCGTCAACAAATACCTCGTCTCAGCCGCGGACCCGAGCGCGATGCCGACGTAATGACGGTAGTCGCGCGTGCTGAGTCGTTGGCCCCCTTCCACAAGATTCGTGGGCACCGACAGGGCTGATCGCCGCAATTGGCGGCCGAGCTCATGGCGATCCGACGATGGAAGTTCCGTGGTCGCACGGTAGATGTCGATGGCGAGGCGATCGGCGTCCTGGAATACCCGCAGCTGGCTGGTGTCTCGTGGCATGGGGCAAACCGAGCACAGGCCGTGCCAGTCATGTAGGCTGTAGGCCGCAGGCCGTAGCCTGCTGCCCCTGATGCCCTTCGAACTGTTCCTCGCCCTTCGCTACCTTGTTGCCCGCCGCAAGCAGGCGTTCCTGTCGCTGATCTCGGTCATCTCGACGGCGGGGGTCGCGGTCGGCGTGATGGCGCTGATCATCGCGCTTGCGTTGATGACCGGGTTGCAGGGCGAATTGCGGGACCGCATCGTTGGCGCGTCACCGCACATTTACGTGTGGCATGTGGGCGAAGGGCTGACCGATGTCCAGGGCGACATGCGACGGCTGAAGCAGGTGCCGCGCGTGACCGGCGCCTCGCCGATCGTGCTCGGGAAGGCGCTCGTCACGGCGGGGGAGCAGCAGGCCTTCATCACCGTCAAGGGGATCGACCCGGCCACCGAGGGGGAGGTCACCGATGTGCGCGAGCGTATGCGGAAGGGTTCGCTGTCGGCGCTCGCCTCGCGGCCCGAGAACAGCCTGGCCGGCATCGCGATCGGGCAGGCGCTCGCCGATCAGCTCCGGGTGAAGGTTGGTGACACGGTGACGGTGATGACGCCCGAGGGGCCGCTCTCGCCCTTCGGTCCGACCATGGGCAGCCGGCGGCTCCAGATCATCGGCATCTACTCGCTCGGCCTCTACGAATTCGACGCCGCCTACGGCTTCCTGGACCTGCCGACGGCGCAGCGGCTTCTCGCGCGCGATCGCCCGGACTTCATCGAGGTGCGTGTCGACGACATGTACGCCGCGCCCGGCATCGCGAAGACCATCGTGGAGCGTCTTGGCGGCACCTACGTGACTCAGGACTGGGCGCAGATGAACCAGTCGCTGTTCTCGGCCCTCTGGCTGGAGAAGGTCGCCATCTCGATCACCATCGGCCTGATCGTCATGGTGGCCGCGCTCAACATCGTCGCGTCACTGGTGCTGCTGGTGATGGAGAAGAGTCGCGACATCGCCATCCTCAAGACGATGGGCGCGGCGGCCGGGAGCATCACGGCCATCTTCATGCTGCAGGGGCTGATCATCGGCGCGATCGGCACGACCGTCGGCGCCGCCGCCGGCCTTGCGGTGACCTCGGTCCTCGATCGTTACCAGCTGATCAAGGTGCCGATGGACGTCTACCAGGTCGCCTATGTTCCCTTCAAGGTCCAGGTCGACGACTTCGTGCTGGTCATCCTGGCCGCGCTCGTGATCTGCTTCCTCGCCACCATCTACCCCTCGCGCCAGGCATCGCGGCTCGACCCGGCGCAGGCGTTGCGATATCAGTAGCCTACAGCCTGCAGCCTGCAGCCTACGTAGGCTTCAGGCTGTAGCCCATAGGCCGATAGGCTGTAGGCCTGAAGCCAGCAGGCCTGTAGCCCGTAGGCTGTAGGCTGTAGGCCGCATGTCCTTTCTGTCTGTCACCGACCTTCGAAAGTCCTACCCCACGCCCAACGGGCCGGTTGAGGTCTTGCGCGACATCGAGTTGCACGTCGAGGAAGGCGAGATGGTCGCCATCGTTGGCGCGTCGGGGGTGGGCAAGAGCACGTTGCTGCACGTGCTGGGCGGGCTGGATGGACTCGACGGTGGGGTCGTGATGGTGGATGGCGTCGGTCTGCACGGGCTGAGCGACGCGGGCCGCGTGGCGTTCAGAAACCAACGCGTTGGATTCGTGTTCCAGTTTCACCACTTGCTGCCGGAGTTCTCGGCGCTCGAGAACGTCGAGATGCCGCTGCGGATCGGCCGCGTCTCGCTCGCGGAGGGACGGCCGCGGGCGCAGGCCCTGCTCGAACGCGTGGGGCTCGCGCATCGCATCACGCACCGCCCCGGCACGCTCTCGGGCGGTGAGCAGCAACGGGTCGCCATCGCCCGCGCGCTGGTCATGCGGCCGGCGCTGCTGCTCGCCGACGAGCCGACCGGCAACCTCGACGAACACACGGCCGCGTCCTTGCATTCCCTCTTGCGGGAGATGCACGCGGAACATCGGCTCACCTCGGTCATCGCGACCCACAACAGCCGTCTGGCCGAAGCCTGTGACCGCGTGCTGCGCCTCGAAGAGGGCCAGTTGCTGCCCGCCTGAGCGGCGCCCATCCGGCCGAGGCTGCGTGACGTCCTACAGATAGGGGCCGTCACGCGGTGTCGGGGATTGGGTTCTGAAGCGACGGCGAGCCGACACGGGCGATCGCGCGGGCGACCCGCCGAGTCGCATCCCGTATAATGCCGACATAAGGCACCCCCACGCTTAGCGGCGTGAGTTCTTGCAAGGGACCACATGTTCGAGCGGTATACAGAACGAGCGCGGCGCGTCCTCTTCTTCGCCCGGTATGAGGCCAGTCAACTCGGGAGCGTCTCGATCGAGACCGAGCACCTCCTGCTGGGATTGATTCGCGAAGGAAAGGGACTGACCAGTCGCATCTTCGCGCGGTCCCACCTCTCTCTCGAAGCCATCCGCAAGGAGGTCGAGGGCCGGACGGTGTTCCGCGAGAAGGTCTCCACGTCGGTGGAGATCCCCTTCAGCGCCGAGACCAAGCGCGTGCTGCAGTTTGCCGCCGAAGAGGCGGACCAACTCTCGCACAACTACATCGGCACCGAACACCTGTTGCTCGGTATCCTCCGGGAGGAGCAGTCGGTCGCGGCGACCATCCTCATGGAAAAGGGGATGCGCCTGGCCACCGTCCGCGAGGACATCGTCGCCCTGCTCAACGAGAAGACGACGATGACGCGCGTCAAGGAGACGCCGCTGCTGGCCGAGTTCAGCCGCGACCTGAGCGAGTCCGCGCTCAAGGGCTCCCTTGACCCGCTCGTCGGGCGCGAGACGGAGATCGAGCGCGTCCAGCAGGTGCTGTGCCGGCGCACCAAGAACAACGCGGTGCTCATCGGGGAGCCCGGTGTCGGCAAGACCGCCATCGTCGAGGGGCTGGCGCAGAAGATTGCCGTCGGTGACGTGCCGCACTTCCTCGCCGACAAGCGGATTCTCGCGCTCGACATCTCGCTGATCGTCGCCGGCACGAAGTACCGCGGCCAGTTCGAAGAACGGCTGAAGGCGATCATGAAGGAGTTGGTCGAGAACCCGAACATCATCGTGTTCATCGACGAACTGCATACGCTCGTGGGAGCGGGATCGGCCGAGGGGTCACTCGACGCGGCCAACATCCTCAAGCCGGCGCTGTCGCGCGGCGAAATCCGCTGCATCGGCGCGACGACGCCGGCCGAGTACCGCAAGTACATCGAGAAGGACCGGTCGCTCGAGCGGCGCTTCCAGGCCGTCAAGGTGGACCCGCCCAGCGAGGGCGAGGCGATCCAGATCCTGCTCGGCATCAAGGAGCGGTACGAGACGTTCCACCACGTGGACTATTCGCGCGAGGCGCTCGAGGCGGCCGTCTACCAGTCGAGCCGCTACATCACCGATCGCTTCCTGCCCGACAAGGCCATCGACCTGCTCGACGAGGCCGGGGCGCGCGCCAAGCTGCGCGAGGCGGGCTTCAGCGAGGAGTTCGGCCAGATCAACCGCAACATCCGCGTCGCGGTCGAGCAGATGGAGAGCGCGGTTTCGCAGAAGGACTTCGAACGCGCGCAGTTCTTCCGCGAGCAGGAAGTGATGGCGCGGGAGAATCTCCAGTTCGTGCGCGAAAAATTCGACGTCGCGTCGAGCCATCGTCGCGTGCTGGTTGGCCGGCCGGAGATCGACGAGGTTGTCTCCAAGTGGACAGGTGTGCCACTCACCTCCATCAACGAGGACGAGGGTGACAAGCTGCTCCGGATGGAAGAAGAGCTGCACGCGCGCGTAATCAGCCAGGACAAGGCGATCTCCGCGGTGTCGCGCGCCATCCGCCGTTCGCGCGCGGGCCTGAAGGCGCCGACCCGTCCGGTCGGCAGCTTCCTGTTCCTCGGCCCCACCGGCGTCGGCAAGACCGAGCTCGCGCGGGCACTCGCGAACCTGCTCTTCGGCAGCGACCACGCGCTCATCCGCTTCGACATGTCCGAGTACATGGAGAAGCACTCCGTGAGCAAGTTGATCGGCTCGCCGCCAGGGTACGTCGGGCACGAAGAGGGCGGGCAGCTCACCGAGAAGGTGAAGCGGAATCCCTATTCGGTGGTCCTGCTCGACGAGATCGAGAAGGCCCATCCCGACCTCTTCAACATCCTCTTGCAGGTGTTCGAGGACGGCCATCTCACCGACGGCCTGGGCAATCGCGTCAATTTCAAGAACGCGATCATCATCATGACGTCGAACATCGGCGCCCGCTTCATCCAGAAGAAGGCGTCGCTCGGGTTCCAGCCCGGGGAGCACAGCGAAACCAAGTCGGTCAACGAACAGGTGCTGGGCGAGGTCAAGCGGACCTTCAACCCGGAGTTCATCAACCGTCTCGACGAAATCATCGTCTTCGAGGCGCTGTCGGACGACGACCTGCGCAGCATCACGCGGTTGCTCGTCGGACAGATGAACCGCAACCTGGTCGATCGGCAGCTGAAGCTGACGCTCGGCGACGACGTGGTCGACTGGATCATCAATGTGACCTGCAACGACCGCTCGTACGGCGCGCGTCCGCTGCGCCGGGCGCTGCAGAAGTACATCGAGGATCCGCTCAGCGAGGAGCTCATCCGCGGGCGCCTGAAGGCGGGCGGCACCTTCGAGGTGTACATGGTGGATGGCCATCCGCATTACCGGCCCGCCGGCACGGAAGCTCCTGGCATGCAGCTCGTCACCGTGTAGAGGACCGAGGACGGAGGAGGGAGGACGGAGGACGGAGGAACGACGACGGTCCTCGGTCCTCTTGCCTCCGTCCTACCTCTTGCCTCCGTCCTACCTCTTTCCTCCCTCCTCCGTCCTCCGTCCTTCGTCGTTTAACCCGGCCTTCCGGTGGCGCGAAGCGTCTCATGTCCGGTACACTGACGGCTTGGCCTGCCCTGGGAAGGACTGCCCATGGACGGCCGGCTCGTCTCGGACAGGCTCCGGGCCGCCGATGCGACGCCCCACGGACTCTCGAACACGCATGAAATTCGCTGCCCCTGCTGGGGTCCTGTGCCTGGCCCTGTGGGCAACCCCGGTCGCTCTCGCGGGCGGCCAGCCGCCGACGTCGCCGCAGGCACCCCCATCCGCGCCGCGGCCGCCGCTGCCAACGACGCCCGCCAAGCCCCCGTCAGCCCCGCCGACGGGTGACGCGACGCAATCGCGTCCGACACCGCCCCCCCCGCCCCCATCGACCGACACCACGGTGACGACCGGCGGGGAAGTCCAGTTGCCGGCCAAGAGTGTGTTGGATGCCGAGGGCGCCTGTGCCGTCATCCCGCCCACGACGGCGACCGCCCAGCCACCGCAGGGCAGCGGCCCGGTCCTTCGCGCGGTGGAACTCTGCTTCCCGACCCAGGGCAACGTCTCCTCGATCGAGTTCGAGACGTACCTGTACTACATCAAGAACCGCGGCAGCCGCCCGTCGCAGAACGTCTGGGTGCCGTTCACACCCGAGGTCGAGAAGGATCTCGTCGAGGACTTCAAGCGACTCTGGGCCACGAGCTTCCTCGACGACCTCGCGGTCGAGGTGCTCGACACGCCCTACCCGAACGGGGTTGTCGGCAAGTACGTCCGCTTCCGGCTCGAGGAGCGGCAGCGCGTCAAGATCGTCGAGTACGTCGGCAGCGAGAAGATCGAGGCGACCAAGGTCGACGAGAAGCTGCGCGAGATCAACAACGTGATCCGCCTCGACTCGTTCATCGACCCGGCGCAGATCCGCCGTGTCGAGGGCGTCGTCCGCGAGATGCTGTCCGAGAAGGGGTACCTGGACGGCGAGGTCTCGCACACCGTCACGCCGATTGCCGGTGGGCCCAAACTGGTCAACCTCACGTTTACGATCAAGGACGGTCCCCGGGTCCTCATCAAGGACATCGAGTTTGTCGGCAATCAGGCGATCGGTGATGGGGCGCTGAAGCGCCGGATGAAGGAGAACAAGGAGCGGACGATCATCAACCGCTTCCGCAGCAAGGGCGTCTACCAGCAGGCCAAGTTCGAAGACGACGCCGAGAACGTCCGCGGGCTCTATCGCGAGGAGGGCTACATCGCCGCCCGCGTCGGGCAGCCCGAAATCAAGACGCTCGACGCTTCCGCCGACGGAAAGAACCGGTCGGTGCAGCTGCGCATTCCGGTGACCGAGGGCCGCCGGTACAAGGTGGGCAAGTTCGCCTTCGAAGGCAACACGGTGGTGAAGGGCGAGGCCTTGCAGCCGATCTTCAAGCTCGAGACGGGCGATTACTACTCCGAGAAGAAAATCCGCAAGGGTCTCGAGAAGGCTCGCGAGTTGTATGGCACGGGCGGCTATTTCGAATTCACCGGCTTTCCCGACCTGAAGCCGCTCGACATGGTCGACCCCAGCCATCCCGACCAGTTCCTGCCCGAGGGCTCCGAACCGAGCGGCCCGCCCGTGGTCGACGTGACCATGCGCATGCAGGAAGGCGAGCAGTATTTCATCAACCGCATCACGTTCAAGGGCAACACGACGACGCGCGACAACGTCATCCGTCGCGAGCTGAACCTGCTCGAGGGTGGCGTGTTCAACACCGAGTCGCTCAAGAACAGCGTCCGCCGCCTGAACCAGCTCGGCTACTTCAAGCAACTCGAGGAAGGCCAGGAAGGCATCGACGTCAAGAAGACGCCAGGCGAGAAGAACAAGGTCGACGTCACGCTCGCGCTGCAGGAGCAGAACCGCAATCAGCTCACCTTCGGAGCCGGTGTCTCCCAGTACGAGGGCTTCTTCGGACAGCTGGCGTTCTCGACATCGAACTTCATGGGGCGGGGCGAGACGCTGTCGCTCTCGGTCGCTGCCGGCTCACGGACCCAGTTCTACCAGGTCGCGTTCACCGAGCCGTACCTGTTCGATCGCCCGATCACCGCGGGCGTGGACGTCTCACGCCGTGCCATCCAGTACATCGGCGCCTTCACGCAGAACACGACCGGCGTCAACACGGTCTGGGGCTTCCCGCTCACGCGCAACTTCACGCGTGGGTTCCTGCAGTACAGCTTCGAGCAGGTCATGATCTCCGACCTGAACCCGGCCTACACCGACCCCGACGTGATCGGACGCAACCCGTTCCTGCAGGACGCGCTGCTGCTGCAGTGCACCCCGACGCCGCCGACCGAGGAGGACCCCGACGGCGGGCAGATCTGCACCCCGGCCGGGGCCCGCACCATCAGCAAGGTCGTGCCCAGCCTCGTTCACAACACCGTGGACAATCCGATCTTCCCGAACACGGGTCGTCGCGTGACGGCGTCGATCGACCTGGCCGGGCTCGGCGGCAACACGAGCTTCTACAAGCCTCGTTTCGAGTTCGTCCAGTTTTTGCGGCACACGCGCCGGACGTCGTTCGGCTTCCGGGCCGAGGCCGAGTACATCAAGGCCTGGGGCGACTCGCTGCCGCTGCCCCTGTTCGAGCGCCTGGTGCTGGGTGGCGAGTACAGCGTGCGCGGCTTCGATGTCCGCTCCATCGGTCCGCGCGACCCGCAGACCGGCGCCGTGTACGGTGGCAACAAGAGCCTGCTGTTCAACTTCGAATACCTGATCAGCATCGCCGGGCCGGTGCGCCTGGTGCTCTTCTACGATGCCGGTCAGGTCCGTATTGACCGCCAGAATTTCACGTGGGACGAGTTCAAGACGTCCACCGGCGCAGAAGTCCGGTTCTTCATGCCGGTGCTGAACGTGCCGTTCCGCCTGATCTTCGCTGCCAACCCTCAGCGCGAGGGTGTCCTCCGCAACGATTACACCCCCACGAAGGGCTTCCAGTTCCGGTTTGCCGTGGGCTCGACGTTCTGAGCTGAACCACGGGTGTGTTTCAATGATGCGGGTCCGGCCCAGGAAGGGCCGGCCCATGCTGGGTCGAAAGGATTGCTGTCGATGAAGTCCGTGATTACCGTGTCCACGATGTGCCTGCTGCTGGTGGCCGCTGCCGCCGGCGCGCAAACCCCTGCCCCCAAGGGCGCCACGGCGGCCCCGGCCCAGCCCGCCCCGGCCCAGCCCGCCCCGGCCCAGCCGGCGGCGCCTGCGGCCCGTCCCGCGCCGCGGCCGTTCCCGGCCGATGCCAAGATCGCCTACGTCGATCTGAACACGGTCGCGACGACGAGCAGGGAAGGGCAGGCCGCGGGCGTCAAGATCAAGGACCTCCAGGCGAAGCGGACTGCCGAACTCGAGGGCAAGCAGAAGCAGCTCCAGGCGGCCCAGCAGAAGCTGGAGCAAGGTGGCGCGGTGCTGAGCGAATCCGCGCGGGCCCAGCAGGCCAAGGAAGTGGAGCGGCTGCAGACCGAACTGCAACGCTCCAGCCAGGATGCCCAGAAGGAAATCCAGGAGTTCACGCAGGAGTTGCAGGTGCAGTTCCAGCAGAAGCTCTTGCCGATCATCGAGCAGGTCGCGAAGGCGAAGAACCTCCACTTCATCCTGAGCATCGCCGATGCCGGTGTCGTGTGGGTCGACGCCGGCCTCAACGTGACCGCCGACGTCGTCACCGCGCTCGACGCTGCCACCCCGGCAGCCAAGTAGCGCAGCCCGCTGCAGCCGACCCCGGCGACGCGCCGGGGCCGGGCTGCCCTTCAGGTTGCCGGACGAACGCTTCGTGTCCATCCATCTCCCTCCAGTCATCGACCGGCTCTGTTCGCGTTTCCCGCTGCAGATGGTCGATGCCGTCACCGACTTCACGTGCGGTGAGCGGTTGGTCGCGATCAAGAACGTCACGGTCAACGAAGACTTCTTCCCGGGCCACTTCCCGGGCGCGCCGCTGATGCCGGGCGTGCTGATGATCGAGTCGATGGCCCAGGCTGCAAGCGTGCTGCTCCTGCAGGCCGCCGACGGCACGATCCTGCCGCACCGTGCGTCGTTGCGCGGCGCCGATGGCGTGAAGTTCCGCAAGCCGGTCGGCCCCGGCGATCGCGTGCGTCTCGAGCTCTCGATCGAGCGGCGGCGCGCAACGATGGCGCGTGTCCGCGGTGTCGCCTACGTCCACGACCAGATCGTGGCCGAGGGCACGCTCGTGATGGCGATCGAGCCCGAGCCGGCCATCATCCATCCGACGGCGGTGGTCGAGCAGGGCGCGGAGATCGGAGCCGGGACGGTGGTCGCGGCCAATGCCGTGATCGGGCCGCAGGTGAAGATCGGGCCGCGCTGCAAGATCGGCGCGGGCGCGATCATCGACGGCGCAACGACCATCGGCGAAGGGACGGAAGTGTTCCCGTACGCGTCGATCGGCCTCATCCCGCAGGACACGAAGTTCCGCGGCGAACCGACGCGGCTCGAGATCGGCAGGTTCAACGTCTTCCGCGAGTTCGTCACCGTGCATCGCGGCACCGAGGGCGGCGGCGGCGTTACGCGCATCGGCGACCACAACCTGTTCATGGCGTACTCGCACATCGCGCATGACTGCCGCGTCGGCAATCACACGATTTTCGGCAACGCCGCCACCCTGGGCGGGCACGTCACCGTCGAGGACTGCGCGACGATTAGCGCGTTCTCTGGGGTGCACCAGTTCTGCCGTATCGGCAGCCACGCGTTCATCGGCGGCTACTCGGTGGTCACCAAGGACGCGCTGCCATTTGCCAAGACCGTGGGCAACCGCGCCCGCAACTACGGGCTGAACACCATCGGCCTGATGCGGCGGGGGTTCACCGCCGGCGCGGTCACGCGCCTCCGCCACGCGTACCGGTATCTCCTCGTGTCACGGCTCAACACCACGCGAGCGTTGGCCGAGATTGAAAAGGATCCCGAGTTGCAGTGCACCGAGGTGCAGTACCTCATCGATTTCATCCGGCAGAGCAAGCGCGGGGTGATCCTGCGCCGTGCGACCCGGCGTCCCGAAGACGTCTCTCCAGACGAGTGACATGTAGCCGGTAGCCTGTAGCCCAAGGCTGCAGGCTGCAGGCGGCAGGCTGCCTGATCCATGCCTCCCATCGGCCTCATCGCCGGCAACGGCAAGTTCCCCCTGCTCGTGCTCGACGCGGCTTCCGCCCTGGGGCATGAGGTCACCGTCGTCGCGATCAAGGAAGAAACCGGCGACGATCTGGTCGAACGCGCCGCGGCAGTCGGCGCCGCTCTGCACTCGGTCTCGCTCGGCCAGTTGGGGCGCTGCATCCAGCTGTTGCAGGAGGCCGGCTGCGCACAGGCGGTGATGGCCGGCCAGGTCAAGCACGCCAAGTTGTTTGCCAATATCACGCCCGACTGGACGCTGTTGCAGGTGCTGATGCGCCTGCGCGCCAAGTCCACCGATGCCCTGATCTCGGCGATCGCCGACGTGATGCGCGGCAAGGGCATCGAGTTGCTCGACTCGACGGTGTTCCTGCAGCCCTTGCTGGCGCGGGAAGGTCACATCGCCGGGCCCGCGCCAGACGACGTGGCAAGGGCCGACCTCAAGTTCGGCTACCGGATGGCCGACGCCATTGCCGGCCTCGACATCGGACAGACGATCGTCGTGAAGGACCAGGCCGTGGTGGCCGTGGAGGCGATGGAAGGCACGGACGAGACGATCCGGCGGGCCGGACGAATCGCCGGGCCCGGCGCGTGCGTCATCAAGGTCGCCAAGCCGCGGCAGGACATGCGCTTCGACGTCCCCATCGTCGGGTTGCCCACGATTGCGGTCTTGCGGGACGCCGGCATCCGGATCCTGTCCATCGACGCCGGACGCACGCTCGTGCTCGACGGACAGGCCGTGGCCGACGCGGCCGACGCCGCGCGCGTGACCGTCGTCGGACGTCCCCTGGGAGAACAGGCACGTGGCTGATGCGGTGCGGGTGGGAGTGATTGGCGTGGGCGCGCTCGGACGCCATCATGCCCGGATCCTTGGCGACACGCCCGACGCCGTGCTTGCCGCCGTCGTCGACGTCAATGCCTCGCGGGCTGCCGAGATCGCGGCGCAGCATGGCGCGCAGGCGCACCTGACCGACCCCTCGGCGCTGATCGGGATGGTCGACGCCGTGACGATCGCCTCGCCGACGGAGGCGCACCACGAGCTTGCCGCGATGCTGCTCGACGCCGGCATCCACGTGCTGGTCGAGAAGCCGATGACGACCACGCTCGCCCAGGCCGACGACCTCATCGCGCGGGCGCAAGCACGTGGGGTGCTGCTCGCGGTGGGGCACACGGAACGGTTCAACCCGGCCGTCGATGCGGCCCGGCCCTTTCTCTCGCGGCCGCGCTTCATCGAGGTACACCGGCTCGGCACGTTCCCCGACCGAAGCCTGGACATCGACGTCGTGTTCGACCTGATGATCCATGACCTCGACGTACTACTGTCGGTCGTGGACGAAGAGGTGGTGGGTGTGGAGGCCGTGGGCGTGCCGGTACTGACCGGTCGTGTCGACATCGCCAACGCGCGGCTCAAGTTTGCCGGTGGCTGCATCGCCAATGTGACCGCGAGTCGGATCAGTCGCGATCGCGTGCGCAAGGTTCGCTTCATCGAGCCGGCCGCCTACGTGTCGGTCGACTACGCGAGCCGGGAGCTGGAAGTGTGGCGGCTCCGCAAGGTGGACGGCGGGCGTCCGGCGATCGAGGGCGGTCCGGTCGCCGTCCCCGAGGCCGAACCGCTTCGCCGGGAACTCGAGGATTTCGTGGGCGCGGTGCGTGGCGGTCGCGCGCCGCGGGTGGATGGCGCGCAGGGGCGCCGGGCGCTGGCGCTCGCGCAGCGCATCAACGACCAGATGACCCAGGGATGATGGCAATGGCGGCGGTGGATTTCGATCGACTCACGGAGGCCCTGGCGGCTGGCGAGGCGCTCTCGGCGTCGCAGTTGCACGCCCTTGCGCACAGCCGCGACCTGATCGGGCTGGGCATGCTCGCGGCGGACGCGCGAACGCGGCGACACGGCACGCGCGGTACGTTCGTCCGCGTGCAGGTCGTGGACGTGTCGCACGTCCCCGCCGATACCGGCGGGTTCGGCCTGGACCTGCCACAACTCGCGACCGCGGAGGGCGGCACGTTCTCCATGGGAGAACTGCGGCTCGTGGGCGCCCCAGCCTCGCTCGCCACCGCGCGCCTGATGGTGCTGGCCGCGGCGTCGCGGGGCGGCGTGCCCGTCTCGGCGTGGACGGTCGAAGAGCTTTCCGCGCTCGGGCCGCTCGCCGATGTCGCCGCCACGCTGCGCGAAGCAGGGCTCCACGCGGTGGCCTCGGCACGGCTCGATCGCCTGGTGGCCGCGGACCTCGACGCGCTGGCATCGGCGGGACTGCCGGTGCAGTCGGTCACGCTTGGAACGCCCGTCGACGGCGACGCACTGCTCGACCAACTCGAGGCGCTGCGAGCGTGGCAGGCCGCAACCGGCGTTGTGCGCGCCTGTGCGCCGTTACCCGTCGAGACGTCGCTCGAGCAGCCCACAACGGGCTACGACGACATGCGCCACGTGGCGGTCGCGCGTCTCGTGCTCGACAACGTCCCGCACATCCAGGCGCACTGGGTGCGCATGGGCGCGAAGCTGTCGCAGTCGTGCCTGCTGTTTGGCGCCGACGACATCGACGCCGTCCCTGCGCGCGACGACATGCCGCACGGGCCGCGCCGCGCGATCCTCGAGGAAGTCCGGCGCAACCTCGCCGCCGCGTCGCTCGACGCCGTCGAGCGCGACGGCGCCTTTCGCCCGCGAGGCGCGGCGTGATTCGCATCGGGGCGGTCGGGTTCCTGAACGCGAGTCCCCTCGCGTATGGCCTCGACCGTGATCCTCGAGTATCGCTGCGCCTCGACCTGCCCTCGGTGTGCGCGAGCCTGCTGCACGCGGGCGAGATCGATCTCGGTCTCGTGCCGGTGATCGAGATCTTGAGAGGACCGGTGCACTACGACCTCGTCCCGGGACTCGCGATCGCCTGCGAGGGCACGGTCAACTCGGTGGCGCTGTTCACGCGCGTGCCGGTGGCACAGATCCGCCGCCTGGCGCTCGATGTCAGCTCTCGGAGTTCGGTCGGGCTGGTGCGGATTCTTTGTCGTCACCATTGGAGCATCGAGCCCGAATATGTCGACGCGTCGCCGGACCTGGCCTCGATGCTGGACGTCGCCGACGCGGCGCTGATGATCGGCGATCCCGCGCTCGACGCCCCGTGGCAATCGCTTGGCGCGATCAAAATCGATCTCGGCGAGGCGTGGCAGGCGTTCACCGGGTTGCCGTTCGTGTTTGCCGCCTGGGTGGCTCGGCCCGGCGTGGTGACGCCGGCGTTGATCGACCTCTTGCACGCGGCAAGTCGCGCCGGACAGGCCGCCATTCCTTTGCTTGCAGAAGCCGAGGCGGCGGGCGACTCCACACGCGCTGGCCGCCTGGAGCGCTACCTGCGCCAGAACATCCGGTACCATCTCGATGAGCCCGCCCTGCGCGGGTTGTCGCGCTACCTGACGCTGGCGATGGACGAGGGGCTGGCCCCGGTACGCCCGGAGGTCCTCGAGGTCGTCGATCGCATGGGCCAGGCGGCGGTCCCCGGGACGACGCAGGCGGGCGCGTTGGCGTCCGAGAGAGCTTGACGAGGCCGTGACTCAGATGTCGGTGGCAACGATTGCGGACAAGATCAACCGCGGGGAGCGGATCGACGCCGACGAGGCGCTGACGCTGTACCGCGACGCGAGCACGTGGCAATTGGGACGCCTTGCGGACGCGATTCGCGCGCGGCGTCATCCGGAGCGTGTCGTCACCTACATCATCGACCGCAACGTCAACTACACGAACGTCTGCGTGGCCCGCTGCAACTTCTGCGCGTTCTACCGCACCGTCGGCAGTGCCGATGGATACGTGCTGTCGCGTGAGGAGCTGTTTGCCAAGATCGACGAAACGATCAGTGTCGGCGGCAACCAGTTGCTGCTGCAGGGCGGCCACAACCCGGACATCCCGCTCGCCTGGTACGAGGACCTGTTCCGCGCCGTCAAGGCGGCGTACCCGACATTCAGGCTGCACGCGCTGTCGCCTCCCGAAATTCTGCACATCTCCCGGATGTCGAAGTTGCCCGTACCGGAGGTCGTCTCGCGGTTGATCGCGGCCGGGCTCGACAGCGTGCCCGGCGGTGGCGCCGAGATCCTCGTCGACCGTGTCCGCAAGCTGCTCAACTGCTACGGCAAGGCAACCGCGGACGAGTGGCTCGGCATCATGCGCGAAGTGCACCTCCAGGGACTACGTACCACCGCGACGATGATGTACGGGAGCGTGGAGACGCCAGCGGAGCGCATCGAGCACATGATGCGGTTGCGCGCCCTGCAGGACGAAACGCACGGGTTCACGGCCTTCATCACGTGGAGCTACCAGCCCGATCACACCGAGCTTGCCGGCGTCGAGCTCACGGGCATCGAATATCTCCGCACGCTTGCGCTCGCCCGCATCGTCCTCGACAACTTCGACAACGTGCAGGCCTCGTGGGTCACGCAAGGCGGCAAGGTCGGCCAGTTGAGCCTGGCCTTCGGCGCCAACGACATGGGCAGCGTGATGATCGAGGAGAACGTCGTCCGTGCGGCTGGCGCGAGCTACTGCATGGACGAAGTCGAGATCGTGCGCAACATCGAGAACGCCGGGTTCACGCCGATGCGGCGCACGATGCACTACGACCTCGTCGGGCCGCCGGTGTTCCGCGAGCGCGCGGTGCCGCGAAGGCTGTCGCTGGACGTCGCCAAGCAGGAGGGGGCCGAGCGCATGCCCGCCGAACTCGCGGCCTACGAGGCGCGGAGCCGCGAGGAGCGTGCCCGCCGTTCGCAGCTGGCGTAATAGCGGCTCTTGGCCGGCTCGGAGAGCCGGCCCTACCGAATCCCGAATCCCGGAGTGTGGTACCCGATACCCGGGACCCGGTACCCGGACATTCTTCAGTCCCCTGTGACGAATCGCGTCGCTGGTGTTGACAGTCGACAACAACGGCCTTAGTGTCGGTAGTCGACACCATGGCACGCCGCCCTACACCAGACCTCCTCCCCGGCACGCTGGACCTGCTGATCCTCCGGACCCTGCAGAACGACGCATTGCATGGCTGGGCGATCTCCGAACGCATCCAGCGGATCTCCGGGGACGTCCTCCAGGTGAACCAGGGGTCGCTGTATCCCGCCCTCCATCGGCTCGAACATCAGGACTGGATCGAGGCCGAGTGGGCCGTGTCCGAGCTTGGACGTCGCGCGAAGTACTACCGGCTCACCGCCTCGGGCCGCCGGCAGCTGGCTGTCGAGGCGCGCGAGTGGGATCGCATGGCCGCCGCGATCGGTCGCGTCATGAAGTTGGCGTGACGAGATGAATCTCCGCAGCTGGTCGTTGCGCGCCCGTGCGATGTTTGCCCGCAGCCGCGTCGAACGCGAACTCGACGAGGAACTGGCGTTCCACATCGATCGGGAAGTACAGAAACTCATCGACGAGGGCGTGCCGGAAGCGGATGCCCGCGTCGCGGCGCGGCGGCGTTTCGGCTCCATGCCAGGGATCGCCGACGAGTGTCGAGACGCGCGTGGCATCAACGCCATCGACAACATCGTGCGCGACACGCGGTACGCGCTGCGAGGCTTCGCGCGCGCGCCGCTGGTCTCGCTCACCATCATCGCGACGGTCGGGCTCGGCCTCGGGCTGGTCGCCGCGGCCTTCACGTTCCTCAGCACGTTCCTGTTCCGTGTCGATCGCGTTCCGGACATCCACGAGATGTTCGCGGTGGAACGGGCACGAACGGGCGGCGACCCATCGCCGCCGTTCACGCGGGGCCAATTCGACGCGCTGGCTCGCGACACCAGGGTCTTCACGGGGACCTACGCGGAGTTTGCCGACCTCGACAGCCATGTCGAGGGCCGGACGATGACGGGGTCGCTCGTCACCGGCAACTTCTTTCAGGTCCTCGGTGTCCACGCCGCAATGGGCCGTGCGCTCACGCAGAGCGACGACGAGCCGCTGGCGGGACGACAGGTGATGGTGCTCAGCCACCGCGGCTGGGAGCGCATGTTCGCCCGGGATCCGGCCATTCTCGGCCGTGAGTTGCTCGTCAACGGTCTCACGTTCCAGATTGTCGGCGTCATGCCCGAAGGATTCCGCGGCCTGATGGTTGGTCCCCCGGACTACTGGGCGCCGCTCTCGCTGCTCGGTCAGTTGCTTCCGGCACATCGAGACCGTCCATCCGAGGCCGGTGTGGGCATCATCGGGCGCCTGAGGCCCGGATTGACGCCGCAGCAGGCACGTGCCGAGCTCGCCGTGTGGGATGGCGCGCAGGAGGCCCGTGACCCGAACGAGAAGGGCGTGTCGGACGTCGTGCTCACGCCACGACGCGGCACGGTGCCGCAGCCGCTCGAAGCGGTGATCGTGACCGCGCCGCTGTTCTTCGCATTTGGCCTGATTCTCCTGATCGGGTGTGCCAACGTCACCAATCTGCTCCTGGCGCGAGGCGTGGCGCGCCAGCGCGAGATCGGCATCCGGCTGTCGATCGGCGCCACACGACGACGCATCGTCTTCCAGTTGCTGACCGAGAGCCTGCTGCTGGCGCTGGTGGCCGCAGCGGCCGGATACGTCATCTCACGCGTCGTGCTCAGGGGCATCATCAACGGGGTGATGACCAGCATCCCGTCGGCCATCGGCGACGTGCGCCTGAGGGTGCCGGACGCCGACTGGCGAGTGCTGCTGTTCCTGGTGATTGGGGCTGTCCTGTCCACGGCGTTCTTCGGCCTCACGCCGGCGCTGCAGGCGACGCGGATCGAACCGGTCCGGACGATACGCGGCGAAGTGACCCGGGACACGCGGCCCGGGCGCGCGCGCAGTTTCCTCATCGGCCTCCAGGTGAGCGCTTCGGCCCTTCTGCTGATCTGCGCGGCGGTGTTCCTGCGGAGCACGTTCACCGCTGCGATCGAAAGTCCCGGCGTACGAATCTCGGACATCGTCGTGGTCCGGGTGAGCAGCGAGGAGGCGCGCATGGCGATGGTGCAGGCGGTGAGCGACGAGCCGTCGGTGGCCGCGATTGCCGCGTCGTGGCCGAGCGCGCTCAGCACCGGTCCACGGGTCGTCGCCGAAACCGACACCGGCAAGACGACGCTGCCGTGCCAGTTCGTCTCGCCGGAGTACTTCGGCCTGCTTGGTATCGAGGTGCTGCAGGGCCGAGGCTTCATGCCCGCGGAGCGCTCGTCCAACCTCTCGGTCGCCGTCGTCTCGGAGGCGACCGCGCGTCGGCTGTGGCCCACAGGCCAGGCCGTCGGTCAGGTGCTGCGCCTCGACCGCGACACGGGCGCGGGCGTGATCACGCCTGGTGAACCCGTCCTGGAATCGCGCACTGTAACGGTCGTCGGTGTCGTCAAGGACGTGGCTGGTTTCCGCATCGCGCCGCTCGAGGCCGCCGTCGTCTACGTCCCGACCAGTGCGGCAATGCCAGGCACGTCACTGATCGCGCGTGTGCACGGTGACGCCACCCGCGCGCAGGAGTCACTCGTGACACGGCTCTCGGCGATCGATCCCAACATGGCCAACCGCGGCCAGGTAGGCGCCATGGTGTGGGTGACGCGCATGGTCACGTACTTCCTCTGGCTCGCGTTCTGGTTGACGGTCGTGCTCGGCGCACTGGCGCTGGCGTTGACGCTCTCCGGTCTGTTCGGGGTGCTGTCCTATCTCGTGGAGCGACGGTCCAGGGAGATCGGTATCCGCATGGCGCTCGGCGCCGCGGCGTCCGACGTGACGCGGCTCGTCCTGTTGCAGACGATTCGGCCCGTCGGCATCGGCCTCGCGATCGGCGCGCTGGCCGCGGCTGGACTGGCGGTGTTGCTGCTGGCCTCGCCAGCCGCCGCGGGCCTGGGCGGAATCGTGCGGGTGCTCGACCCTGTTTCATACGCCGCCGCCGGCGTCGTCATCGTCGCCGCGTGCCTGGCGGCCGCCGCGATTCCGGCGGCTCGGGCCGCGCGCCTCAATCCGACAGCAGCGTTGCGCCAGGAATAGGTGCGGTTGCGTGGTGCAGCCGTCGGCCATGACCGCCGCGGCGCGGACGTTCAAGCGCGCCATCTGCCTGTGGTGGGCGGCTACAATTCTTGATGTGCCGGTCGACGGACCCGGTCCGTGAGACCTGAAAAGTCAGTTCCTGGCAGCCAATCAAAACTCCCGATGCAGGTCGTCCCCTCGTGATCATCCGTGTCCACTCCAGGTGGGTGATTCCCGTCGCGGCGCCGGTCCTGCGAGATGGCTGGATCGACGTCGATTCGGCGCGCGGTGAGATCGTCGGGCTTGGCGCTGCGAGATCGGCGCCGCAGCCCGGACCCGATGCTGTCCTCGACCTGGGCGACGCCGTCGTGTTGCCGGGCCTCGTCAACGCGCACACGCACCTCGAGCTGTCGCACCTTGCCGGCGCGGTGGCGCCTGCCGACAGTTTCGTGTCGTGGGTGCGCGCGATGCTGGGCGTGCGCTTCGGCTCGTCGGCCTCGGTGGCAGACGTCACCGCCGCCGTCGTCCGGGCGATTGGCCAGATGGAGGCGACAGGCACCGCCGGCGTCGGCGACATCGGCAACACCGACGTCGCCGTGCTGCCACTGGCCGCCTCGTCGCTGTCGGGCGTGCACTTCCGCGAGGCACTCGGGCTCAAGCGGGCCGACGCGGCGCGCATCGGAGGCGAGACCCGGCTGGGTGCCGCGCTGGCACAGACGCGGCTCACCGAGCAGCGGTCGACGCGGCTGGTGGCGTCGGTGGCGCCACACGCGCCCTATTCGACATCGGCTCCGCTCATCCAGTCGCTGGCGGCGGGCTACGAGGCCACCGGCGCGGTGTCGTCGATCCATCTGGCCGAATCGCCAGAGGAACTCGAGTTCCTTGCGAGCGGCACGGGCCCGTTCCGCGCCCTGCTCACCGATCTCGGCGCCTGGGACGACACGTGGGTGCCGCCTGGCCTCGCACCCGTGCCGTACCTGCAGCAACTCGGCGCGCTCCATGCGCGGCTGCTTGTCGTCCACGGCACGCAGCTCGGTGCGGGAGAACTCAGGACGCTGGCCGACGTCGGCGCGACCGTCGTGCTGTGTCCGCGGAGCAACCGATGGGTCGGCGCCGGCGTGCCTCCCGTCGCCGCGGCCTTCGCGGCGGGCGTTCGGGTCGCGGTCGGCACCGACAGCCTGGCCAGCGTCGAGGACCTGAACCTGTTCGCGGAACTGGCGTTTCTGCGGCGGATTGCCCCAGACGTCCCAGCCGCCGCGCTGCTGGCGGCGGCCACCCGCGGTGGCGCGCAAGCGCTACGGCGCGAAGGCCTTGGCGTCCTTGCGCCCGGTGCGACCAGCCATGCGATCGTGCGAGTACCGCCCACCGGAATCGCAGACGTGGAACAATGGTTGGTCGCCGATGCCGCGGACACCGGTGACCTGCGTTGGCTGGACGAACTCGTTGCGCACGCGGCGTCCTGAACGGCACCGCCTCCGGTACCCGGCCAGGCACCCGACCGAGGTGTAGCTGTCGACCTTGGTCGACAGTCGACGACGTCGATGACCCGAATATCTTGACCCGGAACCCGACGACGATTCCCGACTCCCGATCCCGACTCCGATGCTCTTCGACCGCCTCCGCACGTATCTCGCGTTCGTGCGCTTCAGCCACACGGTGTTCGCCCTGCCGTTTGCGCTGGTCGGCGCACTGCTGGCGAGCCGCCTCGTGCCGATGACGTGGGCTCGTCTCGCCTGGATCGTCGCGGCGATGGTCGCGGCCCGCAGCGCGGCGATGTCGTTCAACCGGCTCGTCGATGCGCGCTACGACGCACTCAATCCGCGAACGGCGCAACGAGAGATTCCGCGCGGCGCGATGTCGGTCCGCGAAGCCGCGGTCTTCCTTGTCGTGGCGAGCCTGGCCTTCCTCGGCGTGTGTGCGCAGATCAGCCGTCTGTGCCTGCTGCTCGCGCCTGTCGCGCTGGGCATTGTCTTCTGGTACTCCTTGGCCAAGCGGGTCACCTGGGCGACGCAGTTCTTCCTCGGCCTCGCCATGGCGGTCGCGCCTGTGGGCGGCTGGATCGCCTCGGGTGGCGGGCCGTCGTGGCAGCCGGTCCTGCTCGCGCTGGCGATCGGCACCTGGGTAGGCGGCTTCGACGTGCTGTACGCGTGCCAGGACCTCGACTTCGACCGGGCGCATGGCCTGCGATCGATTCCAGTGCGTTTCGGCGTGCCGAAGTCCATCTCCATCTCCCGTGGCCTGCATGTCCTCACGATCGCCAGCCTCGCGGCGCTTGGCATCGTGGCCGGCCTCGGCGCCGTGTACCACGGCGGCGTCGCGTTGGTGGCCGCCCTGCTGGTCTTCGAGCAGTCGCTGGTCAGCGCGACCGATCTGTCCCAGGTGAAACGGGCCTTCGACATGAACGGGTGGGTCGGCCTGCTGTACCTGGCCACGACGGGATTGAGCATCTATGTCAGTTGAGACCCCACGACGCATCGTGCTCGCCGTCACTGGCGCCAGTGGTGCGCTCTATGCGATGCGCACGCTGTCGGCGCTGTTGCAGCACGGGCAGCACGTCGATCTCGTCATCACCGACTACGGCCGGCGCCTGCTGACCGACGAACTTGGCCCGCAGGCCCGCGTCGATCGCCTGCAGGCGTACCTGGAGGAGATCTGGGGCGAGGGCGTGCGTCGCGGCGGCTGGGTGCTGCACAGCAACAAGGATCTCGGCTCGCGGATCGCCAGCGGCAGCAAGGGCGCCGACGCGATGGTGATCGCCCCCTGCTCGATGAAGACGATGGCGGCCATTGCGCACGGCCTCTCGCGCTCCCTCGTTGAACGGGCCGCGGACGTGATGCTCAAGGAGCGCCGGCCGCTGCTGATCATGCCGCGGGAGACCCCCATGAGCCTGCCGCAACTCAGGAACATGGTCCTCTGCGCCGAGGCCGGCGCGGTGGTCGTGCCCGCCATGCCGGGGTTCTACCAACGGCCGCAGACGATTGCCGATCTGGCCGACTTCATGGCCGGACGGATCCTGTCCTTGCTGCGCATCGACCACCAGTTGTATCCCGTGTGGGATCCGCAAGTGGGGCGTGAATGACCGCCATGGACCCCGGGGTCCCGACCTACGGCGGCCTCTCACCCGACACCGGCAAGGCTCCCGCGAAGATCGCGGGGATGTTCGACGCCATCGCCGGCCGTTACGACCTGCTGAACCACCTGCTCAGCGGTGGCCAGGATCTCTACTGGCGATGGCGCGCGGTGCGGCGCCTGCGGTTGACCGGCACCGAGCGCGTCCTCGACCTCTGCACCGGCACCTGCGATGTCGCCCGGACGATGGTCCGGCGGCGGCTCGCCCGGCGCGTGCTGGGCATCGATTTCTCGGCCGAGATGCTCAAGGTGGGGCAGCGAAAGCTGCGCGGCGAGGGCCGCGCCGGTGTGATTCCGCTGGTCCGTGGGGACGCGATGCGTCTGCCCGCCGCGTCCGGGTCGATGGACGCCGTGACCATCGCCTTCGGCATCCGCAATGTCCAGGACGCGTCGGTCGCACTCGCGGAAGTCGCGCGGGTGCTGAAGCCCGGGGGCCGGCTGGCCATCCTGGAGTTCTCGACCCCGCAACAGCCCGCGGTCCGTGCCGCGTACCTCTGGTATTTCCGCAACGTCCTGCCGCGGCTCGGTGGCCTCGTGTCACGGCACGGCGAGGCCTACGCGTACCTTCCTGCCTCGGTGGAGAGCTTCACGCCCCCGGCGCAGTTCGTGGCCCAGCTCGAGGCGGCCGGGCTGACGCAGTGCGAGGCCGTCCCTTTGACGTTTGGCGTCGTCTATCTCTACGTTGCCCGGCGGGCAGCATAGGGGGCCGTCATTCTTCCCCTCGCCCTCTATACTGAAGAAACCGGATGTTCATAGATTTCGAGGATCACCGACCAGAGCCGCCGAGCATAGATTCGGCGATGTCACGGCGAGAGGCCGTGATGATGTCGGTGTTCCTGCACGCCGCAATCCTGGCGCTGCTCCTGTTCGGGCCCAAGCTCCCCTTCATCCAGGAGTACCTCGCCCAGCAGGCCGAACTGCAGCAGCAGGAAGTGCAGAAGATGCAGCAGCTGGCGATGCAGCAACAGCAGCAGCAGCGCCCGCGCTTCGTGTTCGTGCAGCCGCGGATCGACATGAAGGCGGCCAAGCCCAAGGACAACGCCTCGCTGGCCGATCAGGATCGCGTCGCGCAGACGACGCAGCGCGCGCCCAACGCGACCAACAGCCAGCCGCTCTCGCGCGGCAACAGCCTGGAGTTCGTCGAGAAGCAGTCGCAGAAGGACCTCGCGAAGGGCAAGGGACCCGCGCCCGAGCCCTCCGAGTCACCGCGCGAGATGCAGGCGCAGCAGGCCCGCGCCGCCGCTCCGACGCCGCCCCAGAGCCAGGCGACGCCATCGGCGCAGGCGCCGGCCACCAACCAGGGTGTCAACGTGCGCGAGGGCCAGAACGGCCTGCTTGCCAGGGGCGACACGGGGGTCGTCGCAAACCCGCAGGCCCGCAACACCCCGGCAACGGCATCGCCGGCGGCGCGGCCACCAGGCGGGTCTCTGGGCCAGGCGTTGCGCAACCTCGAAAAGTACGTCCAGAACGAGGCGTTCAACAATCCCGATGGTGGCAACTCACCCTTCGGTCCCTACATCCAGTTCGACACCAAGGGCGTCGAGTTCGGGCCGTGGATCCGTCGCTTCGTCGCGCAGATCAAGCGCAACTGGCTGATTCCCGAGGCGGCGATGGTGATGAAGGGCCACGTCGTCGTGACCTTCAACGTCCACAAGGACGGCCGCATCACCGACGTCAGCATCAAGCAGCCCTCGGGCATCGATGCCTTCGACCGCGCCGCGGCCAACTCGTTGCAGTGGTCGAACCCGACGACGCCATTGCCGCCGGAGTACCCGTCGCCGACCGCGTTCTTCACGGTGACCTTCTACTACAACGAGCAACCTCCCTCGCAGTAGGGCGCTGACGTGACCGCGCCACTCTCAGCCTCGGGACGGCCGCTGCTGGTGGCCGTGCTCGGCCCCACCGCGACCGGCAAGAGTTCGCTCGGGATCCGCCTCGCGCAGGCCTACGACGGCGAGATCGTCAACTGCGACTCCACGGCCGTCTATCGCCGCTTCGACATCGGCACCGACAAGGTGCCCGCGCACGAACAGGGCGGCATCGCGCATCACCTGGTCGACGTCGTGGAGCCGACCGACATCTATTCGGCGGCGCAGTTCGCGCGTGATGCGGCCACGCGCATTCGCGCGATCTCCGCGCGCGGGCGACTGCCGATGCTCGTGGGCGGGACCGGCTTCTACTTCCGGGCCCTCGTCGAGGGCCTGTTCGACGGACCCGGTCGCGACGACGTCGTTCGCACGCGGTTGCACGCACGCGCGGTTCGCCATGGCGTCCAACACCTCCATCGGATCCTGGCGCGTGTCGATCCGACGTCAGCGGCGCGCATCATGCCGCGCGACGAGAAGCGCCTCGTGCGCGCGCTCGAGGTCTGGCTGCTCACGGGGCAGCCGCTCTCGGCGCACTTTGCCGAGACGCGGCCACCGCTGCCCGAGTACGACATCTGTGTCATCGGGCTGCGGTTGCCGCCGGAGGACATCGGCGAGCGGGTGGCCCGGCGCGTCGAGGCGCAATGGGCGCGCGGGGTCGTGCAGGAGGTGCGCGACAACCTCGCCGCGGGCATCCCGCGCGAGGCCAATCCGTTCGGCGGGCTCGTGTACCGGCAGATCCTCGAGATGCTCGACGGGCTGCGTGATGATGCCGAGACGCGTGCACTGATCGTGCGCGAGAACAGGCAGTACGCGCGCCGCCAGCTGATCTGGTTCCGCAAGGAACCGAGAGTGATATGGTTGGACGGCGCGGGAGAACGCGACGAGACGTTCGACGCGGCCCGCGCCCTCATCGAGACCCACGGAGTCTGCCGCTGATGCCCACCCATCGCGAATCCAAGCCGTCAGCGCCGCCCAACATCCAGGACGTGTTTCTCAACTCCGCGCGTCGGGAACGGCTCGTCGTCCAGATTCGCCTCATGGATGGACAGGTGCTCGAGGGGCGCATCAAGAACTTCGATCGGTTCGCCCTGGTGATCGATCACGAGGGCGCGGATCACATGGTGTTCAAGCACGCCATCTCGACGATCCGATCCAATCGCTCCGTCCCCAACTACTTCTCCTCGGCCACGCACGAGGCCTGAGGTCGCTCGCATGGGTGTCCGCTTCGAGCGGATCGTCACGATCGTGCTCGACAGCGTCGGCATCGGCGAACTGCCGGACGCGTCCCGGTACGGTGACGAGGGCAGCGACACGCTTGGCAACATCGCCCGCCGCGTCACCCTGCACCTGCCCGCGCTGCGTCACCTGGGACTCGACCGCCTCGTGCCCGCGCTCGGTCATTCCGGCGGCGTGCCGGCCGGAGCCTGGGGCCGCATGGCCGAGGCCTCCGCGGGCAAGGACTCGGTGACCGGTCACTGGGAAATGGCCGGGATCGTCCTCGAGCGGGCGTTCCCGACGTTTCCCGACGGCTTCCCTCCGGAGGTCATGGACGCGTTCACGCGCGGCATCGGGCGCCCCGCTATCGGCAACGTCGTCGCATCGGGTACCGAGGTCATCGAGCGGTTTGGCGCCGAGCACCTGCGCACCGGCGCGCCAATCGTGTACACCTCGGCCGACAGCGTCTTCCAGATCGCGGCCCACGAGGGCGTGGTACCCGTCCCCGAGCTGTATCGCTGGTGCGAAGTCGCTTACGAGATCGTGGGCAAGGGCATGGGCGTGGGCCGGGTCATCGCACGCCCGTTCGTCGGCGAACTGGGCGCGTTCGAGCGCACCAGCAATCGACACGACTACGCGCTGGAGCCGCCCGTGCCGACCGTGCTCGATCACCTCACGGACGCTGGCCACCCGGTCGTCGCGATCGGGAAGATCAAGGACCTCTTCGCCGGGCGCGGCGTGACGCGGCATCTCGCGACGGCATCCGACGACGAGGGAATGGATCGGGTGGAGGAGGCCATGCGTGACGTGCCGCGGGGCCTCATCTGGGCCAACCTCGTGGACTTCGACGCCTTGTACGGGCACCGCAACAACGTCGGCGGCTACGCACGCAACCTCGAGCGGTTCGACGCGCGGCTCGCCGACCTGCTGCCGCAGTTGCGCCGGACTGATCTGCTGGTCGTCACGGCCGACCATGGCAACGACCCGACGACGCCCAGCACCGACCACTCGCGCGAATACGTGCCGCTGCTGGCCGTCGGGGCACTCGTCGCCGCCGGTGTCAGTCTCGGCACTCGGGAAACGTTTGCCGATCTGGGCCAGACGATGGCTGACAACTTCGGCGTGGCGCCACTGCCGCGCGGCACGAGCTTTCTCGAGGCGCTGGGGAGCTCGTCCCTGGTCCGACCCACCGCATGAACACGATTCGGCAGCAACTCGAGGCCCGGGAGCGCGTGATGCTCGCGCCCCAGGCGACCTTCAGCGACGCCAGCCAGGGACGTGCGCGCCCCGAGGCCGAGGATCCGATTCGCCCGGCGTTCCAGCGCGATCGCGATCGGGTGGTGCATTCGAAGGCCTTCCGCCGGTTGAAGCACAAGACGCAGGTGTTCTTCTCGCCGGCGGGCGACCATTACCGTACGCGGCTCACCCACACGCTCGAGGTCTCGCAGATCGCCCGCACGCTGGCCAAGGTGCTGAACCTGCACGAGGAACTCACCGAGGCCATCACGCTCGCGCACGACCTCGGGCACACGCCGTTCGGCCATGCCGGCGAGCGGGTCCTCGACAAGCTCGTGCCCGGCGGCTTCTCCCACGCCGCCCAGAGCCTGCGCATCGTCGAGGTGCTGGAGCAGGGGGGCGAGGGGCTGAACCTCACCTACGAAGTGAGGCAGGGCATCTCGACGCACTCGAAGGGCAAGCATGGCCTGCCGATCAACGTGCCGGCCCACGAGCGGGCAGCGACGCTGGAGGCGCAGATCGCGCGCGTTGCGGACATCATCGCGTACGTCAACCACGACATCGACGACGCGGTGCGCGCCGGGGTGCTGAACCCGGCAGAACTCCCGTCCTCGGCGGTCGCCGTGCTCGGGACGTCATCGTCGGCCCGGATTGGCGCCATGGTCACCGATGTCGTCCGGCAGAGCCTGGCGTGCGACCTGGAGTCGCTCCGGATGAGCGAACCGGTGCTGCAGGCACTCCTGGACCTCCGTGCCTTCATGTTCGCGCACGTGTACGAGAACGACGTCGCCACGGCCGAGTTCGCCAAGGCCACGGGGATCCTGGGGGGCCTCTGGGAGAAGGTCCGGGAGCAGCCAGGCACCTGGCTGGACGCGCGCACGCTCGAACGGGAGGGGTTGGATGCGGCTGCCAGGGACTTCCTGGCCGGCATGACCGACCGTTACGCCGTGCGCCTGTTCGAGGAACTCTTCATCCCCCGTCCCTGGATCGAGGCCCCGCGGGCCTGACGGCCGTTTGCTGAGCGCCGGACAAGTCCGGCGTCCACACCTGCCGTACCCGGTACCCGGTACCCGATTCCCGATTCCCGATTCCCGGCGCGGTTCTGCTATCCTTATTTGTTCGCGCGGGTCCTCCGGACTGGCGCTGTAAGCCCAGTCATGGTGATTGACCTCACGACTCTCGCTGCCGACCGCGTTCCCGTGGTGGCCGATATCCCCGCCGCGGCACTCGACGTGCCAGCCGAGGACTTCTCGGTCATTGGTCCAGTGCGGTTCGAGGGCGACGTCGAGCGGGGCAGTGGCGAGACGTATCACCTGCGCGGCCAGTTGAAGGCCCAGTTGGCCCTCCCGTGCGCGCGGTGCACCGAGCCGTCGGACTTTCCGGTCGACGTGCCGGTCGATCTGCGTTTTGTTCCAGCCGCGGCAGAGAAGGCCGGCGCGCGCCCGCCGTCATCGTCGGACAGTGACGATGATGATGGCCGTGAGATGGCCGAAGACGATCCGTCGCTCGTGCTGTACGACGAACCGCGGATCGACCTTGCGCAGGTTGCGCGCGAGCAGTGTTACCTGGCCGTGCCGATGAAGCCGTTGTGTCGGCCTGATTGCCAGGGTCTGTGCCCGCATTGCGGAACGAACCGCAACACCGGGACGTGCACGTGTGAGAACCGGTGGGAGGATCCGCGACTGGCGGGTCTGAAGTCCCTCCTGAAGGACGCGGACGGTCCAGGGCCGCGCGAGTAGACGAGTCATGCCGAATCCCAAGCGACGCCATTCGAAGAGCCGTACGAGCAAGCGCCGTACGCACGACGCCCTCAAGGCCGTGGCCCTCGGTCCCTGCCCCCAGTGCAGCGAACTGAAGCCACCCCACGTGGTGTGCACCAACTGCGGGCACTACCGCGGTCGGCAGGTGCGCCCGGTCACCGAGGAAGCCTGAGCCGGTTCGCCCACATGCTGGCCCCTGCCCGCTGGAGCCTTGGCCTGGACGTAGTCCGCCGAAGCCCTGGCGTGGACGTGGTCCGCCGGAGCCTTGGCGTGGACGTAGTCCGCCGAAGCCTTGGCGAAGGCGGATGATGCGCATCGCGGTCGATGCCATGGGGGGCGACGACGCCCCCCGCACCGTGGTGCACGGCGCGGTGGCGGCTGCCCGCGAGGACGGCCTCGCCCTGACCCTGGTCGGGGCGCGCGCGATGCTCGAGGACGAACTCGCCCGGTTCCCCGAAGTCGACAGCCTTTCCATCGCCATTCTCGACGCCCCTGATGTCGTCGGCATGGACGAGCCCGCGGTGGCGGTCCGCCGCCGGCCTCGCGCGTCGGTGCGCGTGGCGGCCGAGGCGGTCGCGGCGGGTGAGGCGGCGGCGCTCTTTACCGCGGGGCACTCGGGCGCGGCGGTGATGGCCGCGTACGCGGCGTTCGGCTTGCTGGACGGCATCGAGCGACCAGCCATCGCGGCGACGATTCCGACGCGCGACGGTGCGGCGATTCTCGTCGACGCCGGGGCGAGCGTGAGCTGCCGGCCCCAGCACCTGCTGGTGTTTGCGCGGCTCGGCGCAGCGTACGCGTCGGCGATGCTGGGTATCGATCGTCCGCGGGTCGGGCTGTTGTCCAATGGCGAGGAAGCCGCCAAGGGAACACCGCTCGTGCGAGGGGCTCACGCGCGCATCGCGGAGACGCGGCTGCACTTCATCGGTAACCTCGATGCCTCCGAGTTGTTCACGGGCGCGGCTGACGTGATCGTGTGCGACGGCTTCACCGGCAACGTGGTGCTGAAGACCAGCGAAGGGTTGGTCGAGGCCATCGACGCGCTGATGGCCGACGAGATGGCGCGGTCGGTGACCGCGCAGGTCGGCGCCGTGCTGACGCGCGGCGCGCTGCGCCGGTTCCGGGCCCGCCTGGATTATTCCGAGTACGGCGGGGCACCGCTGCTCGGCCTGCGTCACGTGTGCGTGATCGGGCACGGGCGGTCCTCGCCGAAGGCGATTGCGACGGGGGTGCGGCTCACGGCGCGATTCGCGCGAGAGCGGCTCGTGACGCGCCTCGAGGACGGACTGCGGGAGACCGGCGCGCTGCGCGTCTCGACGTCGCATGGACACGCAGAATGATTGCCTTTCTCTTTCCAGGACAGGGCTCGCAGGCAGTCGGCATGGGCAAGGCCCTGGCCGGCGCGTTCCCCGAGGCACGCGCCGCTTTCGACCAAGCCGACGCCGCGCTGGGCCGCTCGCTGAGCGGCCTGTGCTTCGACGGCCCCGACGACCAGCTCACGCTCACCGAGAACACCCAACCCGCGATCCTCGCGACCAGTGTGGCAGCCTGGCGCGTGCTCGAGGCGCGTGGGCTGGCGCCCGCGTGGGCGGCGGGGCATTCGCTCGGTGAGTACTCGGCGCATGTGGCGGCCGGGACGCTGGCCTTCGCCGATGCCGTGCGCGTCGTGTCACACCGCGGCCGGTACATGCAGGAGGCGGTGCCGGTTGGCGCAGGCGCCATGGCGGCGATCCTCGGGCTCGACGCCGCGACCGTGACCGCGGCCTGCGAGGCCGCTGCACAGGGCGAGGTCGTGAGCCCTGCCAACCTCAATGCGCCCGGACAAGTGGTGATCGCCGGGTCCAGGGCCGCTGTCCAACGGGCTGGCGTCGAGGCCAAGGCCCGGGGCGCCAAGCGGGTGATCGCCCTGAACGTGAGTGCCCCGTTCCATTGCGCGCTGATGGCGCCGGCGCAGGCGCGCCTCGAACCGGAGTTGCGGGCGCTCGCCGTCCAGGCGCCACGCGTGCCGGTCGTGGCCAACGTCGACGGGCAACCGCGCCGCGACGCCGCGTCGGCCATCGACGCGCTCGTCGCCCAGGTATCCGGCGCCGTGCGCTGGGAGGACGTCATCGGGTATCTTGTGTCGTCTGGTGTGCGCGCGTATGTTGAGGTGGGCCCGGGAACGGTGCTCGCGGGACTGGTGCGCAAGATCGATCGCGAGGCTCAGGTGGTGAGCTTCGGAGCCCCTGAACAACTCGCCGCGGTGGAGGCGCTCTTCGCAGCATCGTGAGGCTCGATCTCTCAGGCAAGGTAGCCGTCATCACCGGCGCGTCGCGTGGCATCGGCCGGCAGACGGCCCTCACGCTCGCCGGCGCCGGCGCGACCGTGGTGCTCACCTCCCGTGGTGATGCCGCCGCTGCCGTGGCGGCCGAGGTGACGGCGGCCGGCGGCCAGGCGCTCGCGTTCGCGGCCGACGTGGCCGACGCCGAGGCGGTGCAACACGTTGTCGAGACGACGACGGCGCGCTTTGGGCGCCTCGACGTGCTCGTCAACAATGCCGGCATCACCAGGGATCAGTTGTTGCTGCGCATGAAGCGCGAGGACTGGGACGCGGTGCTGGCGACCAATCTCACCGGCACGTTCCTCTGCACGCAGGCCGTGCTGCGAACCATGCTCAAGCAGCGCAGCGGGCGAATCATCAGCATCAGCTCGGTCGTCGGCCAGAGTGGCAACCCCGGGCAGACCAACTACGCGGCGACCAAGGCCGGCATCATCGGCTTCTCCAAGGCGCTCGCGCGCGAAGTCGCCTCGCGGTCCATCACCGTCAACGTGGTGGCCCCGGGGCTCATCGATACGGACATGACGCGGGACATCAGCTCGGACGCCCAGGCCAACTGGGCGTCGGCGATCCCGCTCGGTCGTTTGGGCACGCCGGAAGATGTAGCCGCGGCGGTGTGCTTCCTCGCATCAGATGCGGCTGGGTACATCACCGGGCAGGTGCTCGCCATCAATGGCGGCATGTACGCCTGAGCAGGAGGAGTGTCAGATGTCGTCTGTGGCAGACAAGGTCAAGAGCATCATCGTGGAGCAGCTGGGCGTCGACGAGGAAGAGGTCACGCCGGATGCGTCCTTCGTGGACGACCTCGGCGCCGATTCGCTCGACGTGGTGGAACTGGTGATGGCCTTCGAGGAGGAGTTCGCGGTCGAGATCCCGGACGACGACGCGGAGAAGATCACCCGCGTGCGCGAGGCGATCGCCTACATCGAGCAGCACGGCAAGGCGAAGAAGTAGGTACTGCCACACCGGCAACGAGACCGGGGACGGAGGGGGAGTGTCCAGGCGAGTCGTGGTGACGGGTGTCGGGCTGGTGTCGTCGCTCGGAGTGGGCACCAGTGCCAACTGGGCGGCGATCAACGCCGCCCGATCGGGTATCGGCACGATCACCCACTTTGACGCGACGTCGTTCTCGACGCGGATCGCGGGCGAAGTCAAGGGCTTCGACCCGCTCGATTACGTCGAGAAGAAGGAGGTCAAGAAGATTGACCCCTTCATCCAGTTCGCGATCGCTGCGAGTCAGTTCGCGGTCGACGACGCACGCCTCGAGGTGACGGTCGAGAACTCGGTCGACATCGGCGTGTACATCGCGTCGGGTATCGGCGGGTTCCGCACCATCGAGAACGAGCACGAGGCCTACCTCGCGGGCGGGCCACGCAAGATCTCGCCCTTCTTCATTCCGTCGGCGATCATCAACCTGGCATCGGGCCAGGTCTCGATCCGCTTTGGCGCCCGTGGCCCCAACCAGTCGTCGTGCACCGCCTGCTCGGCGAGTGCGCACGCCATCGGCGATTCGTACGAAATCATCAAGCGCGGCGACGCCGAGGTGATGATCACCGGTGGCGCCGAGGCCGCGGTCACGCCGATGAGCGTCGGTGGGTTCGGCTCCATGCGCGCCCTCTCGACGCGCAACGACGAACCGGAGCGGGCCTGTCGGCCGTTCGACCGCGATCGCGACGGCTTCATCATCGGCGAGGGCTCGGGGATCGTCATCCTCGAGGAACTCGAGCGGGCGAAGGCGCGTGGCGCCTCGATCTATGCCGAGGTGGTGGGCTACGGCAGCACCTCGGATGCGTTCCACATGACCGGCCAGCCGGAAGGCGGCGAGGGCGCAGTGCGCTCGATGCGGATGGCGATGCGCAAGGCCGGCATCGATCCGTCGAAGGTCGATTACATCAACGCCCATGGGACGTCGACGCCGGTCAACGACCCGACCGAGACGCAGGCCATCAGGACGGCGTTCGGCGACCACGCATATCGGCTCGCCGTGTCGTCCACCAAGTCGATGACCGGGCACCTGCTCGGTGCCGCGGGCGGGCTCGAGGCCGGCATCACGGCGCTGGCGATCAAGCACCAGGTGTTGCCCCCGACCATCAACCTCGACAACCCGGCCGAAGGCTGCGACCTGGACTACGTCCCGCACGCGGCACGCCCGGGACGCATCGGTTACGCGCTGTCGAACTCCTTCGGCTTCGGCGGCACCAACGCGTCGCTGTTGTTCAAGGCGTACGAAGAATAGGCGACACCACGCCCAGGTCTCAGGTCTCACGTCTCAAGCTCAGACGGCCTCGCCGGCGAGGGTGAACCGCCTGACGAGAGTGACCGCGGACGATGCCGGGCTCTCGCCCGACGGCCTGAGCGAGGTTCATGCCGGCACCTCGATCTCCCTGTTGGCGAGCCTGGGACCTGAGACTTGAGACGCAAGCTCCTGAACTGACACCATGAAAATTGTCGTGTGCATCAAGCAGGTCGTCACCCGCGACTGGCAGGTCCGTCCCGACGAGGCGCGAACCTGGATTCGCGATGGCGACGCCGAGTTCGAGATGAACGAGCCCGACGCCTACGCGCTCGAGGCCGCGCTGCGGTTGCGGGAAGCGCACGGCGGCGAGGTGATCGTCGTCTCCGCGGGTCCGTCGCGCGTCACGCAGGTGTTGCGCGAGGCACTGGCGCGAGGCGCGGATCGGGCGTTGCACGTCGAAGGCGAGGCGCTTGCGAGGGCCGGCGCGTTGGTCGTGGCGGCCGCGCTCGGCACCGCGATCGGCCCCGAGTCACCGGATCTCGTGCTCACCGGCCTGCAGTCGGACGACATGGGCTTCGGCCAGACCGGCGTGATTCTCGCCGAGCGGCTCGGGCTGGCCCACGCGACCATCATCATGGACGTGCAGGTGCAGGGCAGCGGCGTGCGCGTCAAGCGCGAACTCGAGGGCGGCTGGTTCCAGTGGCTCGAGATGCCGTTGCCGGCCTTGCTGACGATCCAGAGCGGCATCAACCAACTTCGGTACGCGACGCTCAAGGGGATCATGGCCGCGAAGAAGAAGGAAATCCGCGCTGTCGCAGCGACAGCGACAGCGGCGGACGCGGCGCAGCAGCTCGTCGATCTGCGGGCGCCCGAAAAGCAGAAGCAGACGCGCATGATCGCGGGCACGCCCGCGGAGGCGGCCCGCGAACTGGTCCGCGCCTTGCGCGAGGACGCACGGGTGGTGGCGTCATGATTCTCGTCATCGCTGAACACAATGCCGGCCAGGTACATCGCTCGACGTGGGAGGCCATCGCCGCCGCGCAGGCGCTGGGACAACCCGTGAGCGTGGTCGTCGCCGGTCATGACATCGCGGCGATCGGCGCGGCTCTGGCCGAAGCGCAGGTGACGCAGGTGCTCGTCGTCGAGCACGCGGCGCTGGCCGACTACACGGCCGACGCGTACGTTGCGGCGCTGGCCGAGGTCGTCGGCGCCACTGCACCGTCGCTCGTGCTGGCGGCGCACACGTACCAGGCGCGCGACTTCATGCCCACGCTCGCGACTCGCTGCGGGCGCGGCCTGGTGTCCGATTGCGTGGCCGTTGGCGCCGATGCCGAGAGCTTCCGCTTCACGCGGCCCGTGTTCCAGGCGCGGCTGCTCGCTGACGTCCTTGCGGTGGGCGCGGCGCCACACTTCGCGACCTTGCAGGCGGGCGCGGTCCGCGCCGACGCTGTGCAGAAGGGCAGTGCGCCCGTCTCGGCGCAGGCGGTGAGCCTCGACACGGCCGCGGTGCGCCAGCGTCCCGAGCCGCCGTTCAAGGAGTCCAAGCAGGCGGTCGATCTCACCGCCGCCGAGCGGATCGTCTCGGTCGGACGAGGCATCAAGGGCCCCGAGCACCTCGACATGGTCAGGCAACTGGCCGAGGCCCTGGGCGCCGAGCTCGCGGCGTCGCGCCCGATTTGCGACAACGGTTGGTTACCGATGGATCGGCAGATCGGCAGCTCGGGGCAGACGGTCGCGCCGAGGCTGTATCTTGCGCTTGGCATCTCGGGGGCGATCCAGCATGTGGTGGGCATGAAGGGCGCCAGGACGATCGTTGCCATCAACAAGGATCCCGAGGCACCGATCTTCGAGATTGCCGACTATGGCATCGCCGGTGATCTGTTCGAGATCGTGCCGGCCCTCATTGCGGAACTCAAGAGATAGCCTGCAGCCTGTAGCCTGCAGCCTGCGAGCAGGCTGTAGGCCGTAGGCCGCAGGCTGTTCTATCCTCGACTCGCATGCTCGAGATGCTCGCGTTCTGGGTCGTCGTCCTTGCCAGCCTGGCCCTGTTCGCTGTCCAGATGTCGACGCGCTGGCGGCTCGTGCTGGCCGCGCCCGGATCGTTCTCCCTCGACGCGCTGCCGCGTCGCGTCGAGCGGTTCCTCGTCGACGTCGTCTTCCAGGGCAAGGTCATCGCGCGCAAGCCGTGGGTCGGCATCGCGCACCTCTTCGTGTTCTGGGGCTTTGTCGCCTTCGGCGGCTACACGCTGGTCGAGACGTTGCACGGCCTCGGCGTCGTCGACCTGACCGGTACGATCGGTTTCCGCGTCTACATGTGGCTGCTGGTCCCGTTCTGCGCGGCGGTGCTCGGTGGGATCGTGCTGCTGGCCGTCCGTCGCGGCATCGTCCGGCCGCGTGCGCTCGGTACGACTGTGTCCGGTGAATCGATCCTGATCGCCGGCTTCATCGCGGTGCTGATGGTCACGTTCCTGCTCGACATGTTCGTGCTCGCGGGAGGCATCGGCGGTCGCGTCAACTGGTGGGTGCACATGCTCGTGATCTACACCTTCCTGGTGCTGATCCCGAACTCCAAGCACCTGCACCTGCTGCTGTCGCCGGCAACGGTGTTCCTGAAGGCGCCCGTGCTCGGCACCGTGCCCAACCTCGACTTCGAGAAGGAAGAGGTCGGGTTCGAGGCCGTGAAGGACCTGCCGAAGAAGGCCGTGCTGGACGCCTTCACGTGCGTCGAATGCGGCCGCTGCATGGAGAACTGCCCGGCGACCGCCACCGGCAAGCTGCTCAACCCCAAGGCCCTCATCCTCCAGACCGAGGCGGCGTTGCTCGCCGGCGCAAGCGACGCGAAGCTCGTGGACGTGTACGACCCTGGAGTGCTGTGGCAATGCACGACGTGCGGTGCCTGCGAGGACGCGTGTCCGGTCGGCATCGAGCACACGCCAGTGATCATCGGTGCGAGACGCGGGCTGGTCAGCAACGGCGAGGCGCCCGAATACCTGGCGCCGGTCTACAACAACCTCGAGCGTCGCGGCAACCTCTGGGGGCAGACCTCCGACGTTCGGCAGAAGTTCGTCGCGTCGGCGCAACTGGAGACGTTCGACCCCGCGAGGCACGAGTACCTGCTGTGGCTGGGCTGCGCCGGCGGCACCGAGCCAGACTTCCAGAAGTCGCTGCGATCGCTTGCCGAGATCCTGCGCGCGCAGGGCAAGACGTTCGGTGTGCTGAGCAAGGAACGCTGCACCGGCGACGTCGCCAAGCGCACCGGCAACGAATACCAGTTCCAGGAGCTCGCCGCGGCCAACGTCGGGGACCTGCAGGACGCCGGCGTGAAGAAGGTGGTCACCTCGTGCCCGCACTGCCTGAAGACGCTCGGGCACGACTACCGGCAGTTCGGCTTCGAAGGCAAGGTGATGCACTCGTCGGTGCTGGTCGAGGAGATCACGCGTCACGAGCAACCACTGCGCCTCGAAGAAGAAGCCGTCACGTTTCACGACCCGTGCTACCTGGGACGCTATGCCGGAGAACACATGGCGCCTCGCGCATTGCTCGAGCGCTATGGGGGCGATGTCGCCGAGCCGGAGCGGACGAAGGACAACCCGTTCTGCTGCGGCGCCGGTGGCGGGTTGCTGTTCGAGGAGCACGAAGTCGGCACCCGCATCAGCCAGGCGCGGTTCGAGCAGTTGCAGGCGACCGGCGCGAACACCATCGTGATGGGCTGCCCGTTCTGCTCGATCATGCTCAAGGGCGCCAAGGCGAGCACGCCTGACACCGATGCCATCCAGATGGTCGACCTGATGACCTGGACGGAGGGTCGCCTTCGCAAGGCTGGCCGCCTCGCGCAGGCCGACGCTGCCGCGTCCGGTGCCGCGCCCGGGGAGTCGGCGCACGGGTGAGTGATCGCCCCGCGTGGGAGGGCTCTGCCTCGAAGCGGCGACAAGTGGCGCTGATCGCGCACGTCGGAACGCCGCTGGTTGCCGCGCTCGGCCGCACCTGGCGATACACCAGCGAGGGCGCAGAGGCGTTCGACCAGTGCCTCGCTGCGGGGCAGTGCCCGATCCTGGCGCTCTGGCACGGCCGCATCCTGCCGGCCACGCCGTTCTGGCGCGATCGCGGGATCGTCGCCATCACCAGCGAGAACTTCGACGGTGAATGGATCGCCCGCATCATGCATCGGTTCGGATACGCCGCAGCACGCGGCTCGACGTCCCGCGGTGGCGTGAAGGCCCTGGTGCAACTCAAGCGACTCGTGGCGCAGGGCCACCCGACGGCGTTCACGGTCGATGGCCCGCGCGGCCCGGCGCGGCGAGCCCAGCCAGGTGCTCTCTGGCTCGCAAAGGCGACAGGTCAGCCGATCCTTCCCTTTCACATCGAGGCGGCGTCGGCCTGGCATGTCAGGAGCTGGGACCGCGCCCTCGTGCCGCGGCCGTTCTCGCGGGTTACCGTGGCGGTCGGGCCGCCGTTCTTCGTGGCCGCGGAGGCTGACGATGCCGGCCTCGAACAGCGCCGCCAGGATCTCGAGGCGGAGCTCCACCGGCTGGAGCAGCGAGCCACCGCGATGCTTCAGCAGCGGTAGATGCCTGCCACTCCCGAATCGGATGTAGCCTGTTGACGCTTAACGCTTAACGCCATCGTCGATTCCCGATTCCCGATTCCCGATTTCCGGTACCCGGTACCCGGTACCCGGTTCCAACATGCTGCTCCTCTTCACCCCGCGCGTCCTCGACCACGTCACTCCGGCAGGTCACCCGGAGTCGCCCGAGCGCGGCGACGTCATGCGCGCGGCGGCGCTGCGTGCGGGCGACCTCGGCATCACCGTGCGCGAGCCTCGTGCGGCGACCGACGAAGAGATCTTGCGGGTGCACGATACCGGTCACCTGGCCGCGATCAAGGCGACGCGAGGACGTGCCATCGCCCTCGACGCGGATACGTTCACGTCGCCAGACAGCCATGACGTGGCCCGGCTTGCCGCCGGAGCGGCGTGCGAGGCCGCGCTGCACGCCTACGCGACGGGCGAGCCGGCGCTCGCGATCGTGCGTCCGCCAGGCCATCACGCCGAACGCTCGCAGGCGATGGGCTTCTGCCTGTTCTCGAACGTGGCGATGGCGGTCGCCGCGGCGCGCGCAGCCGGGGCCGCGCGCGTCGCCGTTGTCGACATCGACGTCCACCATGGCAACGGCACCCAATGGGCGTTCTACAGCGACCCGACCGTGCTCGTCGTGAACACGCACCAGTTCCCGTTCTATCCGGGTACGGGCGCGGTGTCGGAAGCGGGGCACGGCGCAGGTATCGGGCTGACGCTGAACCTGCCGCTGGAGGCAGGCGCCACCGACGCCGATCATGCCCAGGTGTGGAACGCCGTGATCGATCAGGCGCTCGTGCGGTTCGCACCCGACCTCATCGTCGTCTCGGTTGGCTTCGACGGCCACCAGGACGATCCGCTGGGCTCGCAGCGGATGACGACGAGGGGCTACCGGGCGTGGCTGACCGCCATCCGCGCCCGGGCAGAGCAGACATGCGGCGGCCGCTTGGCCGTGGTCACCGAAGGCGGCTATGACCTGACGGCCCTACGTGCGTGCCTCGACGCCACCGTCGACGTCCTGCACGGCCCTGTTGCCGCCGACAGCGAGTGGCGCGACGCGGGCGGACCGGATCGACGCGGCAGGGAGACCGTGCAGGCGCTGCAGTCGCATCCGCTGGTGGCGCGCAGCTCGTGAGGCCGGACCCATGCCGTGGCAGCGCTGGGTCGGACGTTTCCTGCAGGTCGCCGCGGTGATCGGGACGCTGTTGACCCTGGTCGAATGGGCGTCTCGTGGCGGCGCGCATGTCCGTGCCGGTCGCATCCTGATCGAGAGCGCCGTTGCCGGTGCGATCGGGGCAACGATCGCGACGCGCGGCCACCGCCGTCGCTGATCGCGCGCTGCGCCGCTGTCGCCTCCGTTCCCACTCTGAGCGTGCGGAACGAGCCTCGCCTTGATCCGTACGTACTGTGCGTGGCATACTGTGTGGCGTACACCATGTATCGCACAGCTCATGACGCCGAGGCCGCCCTCTTCGACAACCTCAAGGGTGAGATGCGCCGCGGCTACCTCATCGCCTCGGTGCTGGCCGCGCTCAAGGTGGAGCAATACGGCTACTCGCTGCGCAAGCAGCTCGCCGACGAGGGGTTGGAGGTCGACGAAGGCACGTTGTACCCCCTGTTGCGGCGGCTCGAGACGCAGGGACTCCTCGCCAGCGAATGGCGCGAGGAAGGCAAGCGCAACAAGCGCTTCTATCGATTGTCTCCGTCCGGCGCCGCGATGCTGGGCCAGCTGCTCGACGAGTGGCAGGCCCTCGACGCCGCCCTCACCGGACTGCTGCGGGAGTTCCCCCGATGACCCTCGACCAACGTTACCTTCGCGCCGTCCGCTTCTTCCTGCCGCGCCGGCAGCAGGACGACATCGTCCGTGAGCTCTCGGAGAACCTCGCGTCCGAGATCGAGGAGCGCAGCGAGACGCTGGGCCGGGATCTGTCCGAGAAGGAACTCGCCGACATCCTGCGCCGGCACGGGCACCCGATCGTCGTTGCCGCCCGCTATGCACCGCGGCAACAGCTGATCGGCCCGGTGATGTTCCCGATCTACCTGCTGGCGCTGAAGCTCGGGCTCGGTGTGGCGTTGGTGGTGACCGTCATCGTGTCCGTGATCGGCGCCGCCTTGCGTGGCGGCTCCGTGCCGCACTTCGTCGACGGCATGCTCGCGTATCCCGAACGAGCGCTGATCGTCTTTGCCTGGACGACGATCGGGTTCGCGGTGGTGGACATGGCCAGCAGTCAGGCGCAACTGAAGCCCGACTGGGACCCGCGGAAGATACCGGACTGGATGGTCGGCGCGCGACGGCCCGATCCTCTGCACGACCGGATACGTGCGGTGGTCGAGGTCATCTTCGGCGTCCTGGGGCTCGGTTGGCTCTTGATGGTGCCGACTTCGCCGTGGCTGGCCATGGGGCCGCTCTCGACAGTGCTCGCATTCGCTCCCGTCTGGCGCATCTGGTACGTGCCGTTGGTCCTGGTCTGCGTCGCGAACCTGGCACTCGACGCTTACGGATTGTTCCATCCGACGCGCACGGCTCGTCGCGTCACACTCAAGCTGGCAGCATTGGCGTGTCAGCTCGTCGTCGCGCTGATGATCCTGTCGGCGCGGGTGTGGGTCGTGGCCGGGACCGCCGTACGTTCTGAAGTCGTCCCTGCGCACCAGCTGCCCCAACTCCTCACCTGGGTGAACACGGGTGTGGCGATCGGCTTCGGCATCGTGATCGTCCTCACGCTGATCGAGATCGGCAAACAGTACTACCGGTTGCGGACGCTCGGCGACGGTCGGCATGCTGCCGGCGCCGAGCCAGACGGCGCATCGTCGACCAACGCCGAACGATGAACGCTGAACGCCGAAGGGCCCCAGGGCGGGCACCGCAGACCGGGCACCGTAAGCCGTAAGTCAGAGATTCACGATCGGTCATACCGCCGTCACCAGGTCGCCTCATTCGTAGCGAGACGTTTACGCGCCAGCCGCGCCTCCGGCTCCGAAATCCCATTACCGTCAGCGATTTCACTTGGATTTGACTTCGTTGTGGTCTACAACACGAGCAGTCACATCAAGCGTCCGATGCTCGCGCTCGTGTTCAGCGGCGCAATCATCGAACTCCCACATCAGTCCCGAGCAGACCTGCCCGGCCCTCCCGCCGAAAGTGTCGTGTCCACAGGAGAACCCTGAGGACGCCGCTGTTCGCAGAAGGAGGAGCCATGCTGTTCCGACGGTTTCTGGTCGCTCTGGTCGCCGCATTCCTGGCCCTGGCTGACACGACCTCGGCGCAGACGCCTGGTCCGACCTCCGCGCAATTGGCCTTCCTGAAGGCGTCGACCCCTCGCGTGTCCAGTTTCTTCGGCGCGTCGGTGGCCATCGCGGGAGATACCGCGGTGGTCGGCGCATATCTGGAGGAGAGTGGGGGCGCGGCGTATGTGTTCGTGCGTAACGGGGTGTCGTGGAGTCAGCAGGCCCGCCTGACGGTCTCCAACTCGTCCGCGTTCGGCGTTTCCGTGGCGGTGGCTGGCGATACGGTGGTGGTCGGCGATGACGAGGGCGAGGGGGCGGCTTACGTTTTCGTGCGCAGTGGTGCGTCGTGGAGCTTGCAGGCTCGCCTCAAGGCCTCGAACGCCGCCACCGACGATAGCTTCGGCACTGCGGTGGCGGTGGGGGGAGACACCGTGGTGGTGAGTGCGCCAGGCGAGGATGGCGCGGGCACGGGAGTGAATGGTGATCAGGGCAACAACAGCGCAGACGATGCCGGCGCAGTGTACGTCTTCGTCCGCACCGGGACGACGTGGAGTCAGCAGGCCTACCTGAAGGCCTCGAACGCGGAGGCTTCCGGCGAATTCGGCACGTCCACCGCCCTGGCCGGCGACACGCTCGTCGTCGGGGCCGGTCTGGAGGACAGCCGGTCCCGCGTCGTCAACGGCAACCAGCAGGACAACGGCGCGGACGAAGCGGGGGCGGCGTATGTGTTCGTGCGCAGCGGGGTGACGTGGGGCCAGCAGGCGTACCTCAAGGCCTCCAATGCCGATTCGAACGACGGGTTCGGTGTGGCGGTCGCGGCCGCAGGCGACACGGTCGTGATCGGCGCGCCCGGTGAGGAAAGTAGTGCCATGGGGGTGAACGGCGATCAGGGGGGCAACGACGCCAGCTTGGCGGGGGCGGCGTACGTGTTCGTCCGCACCGGGACGACGTGGAGCCAGCAGGCCTACCTGAAGGCCTCGAATACCGCGACGTTCAACCTCTTTGGCAACTCCGTTGGCATCGCCGGTGACCGACTGGTCGTGGGATCGGCCGGCGAGCGCAGCGGCGCCACGGACGTGAATGGCGACCAGGGCGACAGCGGCGAGGCCTTCGCCGGAGCTGCGTATGCGTTCGTGCGCCACGGGACCACGTGGAGCCAGGAGTCCTACTTCAAGGCCTCGAATACCGACGCCGGGGATTTCTTTGGCAACTCGGTGGCGATTGCGACCGATACCGTGCTCGTCGGGGCGCCGTTCGAGGCGAGCAGCGACACGAGAGTGATAGGGAACCAGTACGACAACAGCATCAATGGCGCCGGTGCGGCGTATTTGTTCGGACCCCGCGTGGACACCGATCAGGACGGCCTGCCCGACGACTGGGAAACCGCGTTCGGCCTGGATCCCACGTCCTCGACCGGTGACAACGGCAGGTCAGGCGACCTGGACGGGGATGGCCTGACAAACGTGCAGCAACTGGCCGTGGGCACGCACCCGCGTGGGTTCTTCACTCGCTATCTGGCAGAGGGTGCCACCTCGAGCTTCTTCGACACGCGCCTCGCGCTGCTGAACCCAGGTAGCACCGGCGCCACGGCGACGCTATCGTATCGTCGGGTCGGCGCCGCGACCGTGGCCGTGCGGGTCCCACTCCCTGCGGCCACCCGTGTCACAGTGGATCCGAACCGCCGGTTCGGGGCCGCGACGACGGAATTCTCGACGAAGCTCGAGTCCGATCAGCCCTTTGTGGTGGACCGCACCATGTCCTGGGGCACCGATGCCTATGGCGCGCACGCCGAGACTGCCGTTGCCGCGCCATCGCCGATCTGGTATCTGGCCGAGGGGGCCACGCACAGCGGGTTCAATCTCTTCTACCTGTTGCTGAACCCCAATGCCGCGGAGGCGCAGGTTCGCGTGCGCTACCTGCGACCCAGCGGGGTGTCGCTGGAGAAGATCTATACGCTCCCCGCTGATTCACGGACCAACATCTGGGTGGACGTCGAAGAGTTCGGCGGCCAGAGGCTGCTGGCCAGCACCGACGTGTCCGCAGTCTTCGAGGTGCTCAACGACCAGCCGATCATCGTCGAGCGCGCCATGTATCTCGATCTGCCGGGGGAGATGTTCGGAGCGGGCCACGAAAGCGCCGGGGTGACGGCACCGGCCACGCAGTGGTTCCTGGCCGAGGGGGCGACCGGACCATTCTTCGATCTCTTCGTGCTGATCGCGAATCCCGGCGCGTCCGACGCCCTGATCGAGGCGACGTACCTGCTCCCGGACGGCTCCACGATCACGAAGCCGTACACGGTCGCGGCAAACAGTCGCTTCAACATCTGGGTGGACTACGAAGATGCGCGTCTGGCCAATACCGCGCTGTCCACGACCATTCGCGCCATCAACAGCGTCCCCGTGGTCGTCGAGCGGGCGATGTGGTGGCCGGGCAACAACTGGTACGAGGCGCACAACTCACCGGGGTCAACGGTGACCGGCACCAAGTGGGCGCTTGCCGAGGGCGAAGTCGGGGGAGCCCGCGGAGTGGACACCTACATCCTGCTCGCGAACACGTCTCCCACGACCGGGACGGTGAACGTGACCGTGCTGTTGGAGAACGGCACGAGCGCCGAGCGGACGTTCCCCGTCCCGGCCAACAGCCGGTTCAACGTCGATGTGCGGACCGAGTTCCCGTCGACGGTCGACAAGCGCTTTGGGGCCATTGTCGAGAGCGTGGGACTTGCGCCGGCCCAGATCGTCGTCGAGCGCGCGATGTACTGGGACGCCCTCGGGCAGAGGTGGGCGGCGGGGACCAACGCGCTCGCCACGAAGCTGCAGTGAGCGGTACTTCCCGTGATCCTCGTGGCCCGCTCGGAGAGCGGGCCCTACCGTCGCGTCCCTGCGTCGCGGTCCTTATTGTCCCCTCACCAGTTCGTTGATCGTCTTCACGGCGTTGACGTCGAACTTCGGCTTGCGGTCGTACGTGAGCAGCCCGTTGATCTCCTGCTCGACGTCGGTCAGCTGCGTGTAGCACACGCCGATGATTCGTGGCACCTTCGCAATGGCCTCGTAGAGGCCGCGTAATCGGGTGAGCGCATCCTCGGGCGTCTTCTCGACGCCGGAGTAGCCCCACGCGCCTTCGGGTGCAGGAGATCCGGGCACGTGGTACGCGATGCCGCCGAACTCCGAGAGGAAGATCGGCGAGCCGTTGTACTCGTAGCCGGGGACGAGCGCCGCGCGGCTGTTGTCCGGGATACGTGCCGTCGGGTTGTCGAGTACCGCGTACTTCTTCGCGAACATGTCGCCGGTCCGCGCGTAGTCGTGGATGCCGAACACGTCGGTCGTGTCCACGTGCTCCCAGCCGTCGTTCTCGATCACCAGCCGCGTCGGATCGAGGGACTTGGTCAGCCAGTAGTTCGACTTCAGGTGGGCCTGCTGGCGGCGGTCGCGCAGGTTCGGCGTCCCCCAGCTCTCGTTGATCGGGATCCACATCACGATCGACGGGTGGTTGATGTCGCGCTCCAGCACCTCGAGCCACTCGCGCGTGAACCGCGCCACGTACTGGTCGTCGTACAGGTACGCGTTGGCCATCTCGCCGGAGACGAGATAGCCCAGCTTGTCGGCCCAGTACAGGAAGCGCGGATCCTCCACTTTCTGGTGCTTGCGCGCGCCGTTGAAGCCCATCGCCTGTGCGGTCTTGATGTCGTACTGGATGGCTTGGTCGGAGGGTGGCGTCAGCAGCGACTCTGGCCAGTAGCCCTGGTCGAGCACCATCCGCAGGTACGCGCGCCTTCCGTTGAATTGCAAGCCCTTGGCATCGACGGTCACCTCGCGATAGCCGTAGTACGACTGAACGCGGTCCACGACCTGCGTGCCGCGAAGGAGTTCCAGCGAGACGTCGTACAGGTTGCCCTGGCCGATGTTCCACTGCCGCGGGTCGGTGACCGACAGCCCGAGGCTCGCGCGCCCGCCGTCTGCCGTCACCTCGCCGCGCGTCACTTCCGTACCCGCGAAACGCACGACCGCGCGCAGCACCTGCCCGGCGGCGGGACGTGCGAGTCGTGCATCGAAGCGCACCGCGCCATCCATCGCCGGCTGGATCCGCACGTGCGAGAGGTAGCTGTCGCCGACGGCCTCGAGCCAGACCGTCTGCCAGATGCCGGTGGTGCGCGTGTAGAAGATGCTCTCTGACTTCTCCTTCCAGTACTGCTTGCCACGCGGGATGAAACGGTCGGTCGGCGGATCCTCGGCGCGCACCACGAGCGCGTTCGTGCCGTCCTTCAGCAGATCGGTCACGTCGAAGCCGAACGGCGTGTTGCCACCTTCGTGGCCGCCGACCTGCTGCCCGTTCAGCCAGACCGTCGCGCGGTAGTCCACGGCCCCGAACTTGAGAAGGACACGACGCCCCTTCCATCCCGCCGGTATGGTGACGTCTCGCTGGTACCAGACCACGGGGTGGAACGTCGGGTCGGCGATGCCGCTCTTCGGACTCTCGAAGGCGAATGGCACGACGATCTGCTTGTCGAACCGCCGACCGCCGCCGTACCAGGCCTCCCGCATCCCCGCATCCGTGTCGTCGAACGCGAACCGCCAGGAGCCGTTGAGGTTGACCCAGTCGGCTCGCTCGAACTGCGGGTTCGGGAACTCGGGTCGGGGCAGGGCCGCGGGTGATTGCGATTGGCCGAAGGCCGGGGCCGCGGCAAGCAACAGGGCCAGACAAAGGGCGCGCGGGAATGGCATGGTGGCAAACGCTAACACGAGGTGGCATGGCGGGTAGGGCGCGTTCCCCGAACGCGCCGGACACGGGCCGGGCTCGGAGAGCCGGCCCTACCTTTAGCCTGCCGGTACCCGATACCCGGGACCCGGTACCCGACCCGATACCCTCAACCCGGGCGGTATACTGGGGGTTCTACCGTGGCTGACTATTCTCCGCAATCCATCGAGCAAAAGTGGCAGGAACGCTGGACCGCGACCGGGGCCTTCGAGGTCACCGAGGATGCGTCGAAGCCGCCGTTCTACTGCCTCGAGATGTTCGCGTACCCGTCGGGCCGGGCCCACGTCGGACACGTCCGTAATTACATGATTGGCGACGTGGTCGCCCGCCTGAAGCGCATGCAGGGCGCCAACGTCCTGCATCCGTTCGGATGGGATGCGTTCGGCATGCCGGCCGAGAACGCCGCCATCAAGAACAACCTGCACCCGGAGCAGTGGACGCTCGACAACATCGCGCACATGAAGGGGCAGCTGCAGCGTCTCGGGATCAGCTACGCGTGGGGCCGGGAACTGGCCACGTGCCTGCCTGACTACTACCACTGGAACCAGTGGCTCTTCATTCGCATGTTCGAGCGCGACCTGGCGTATCGCCGGCGTTCGACCGTCAACTGGTGCCCGAGCTGCCTGACCGTGCTTGCCAACGAGCAGGTGATCGACGGCGCGTGCTGGCGCTGCGGCACGCAGGTCACGTCCCGTGAGCTCGAGCAGTGGTTCCTGCGCATCACGCACTACGCCGAGGAACTGCTCGAGGGCGCCAACCACCTTCCCGACTGGCCCGAGAAGGTCCTGACGATGCAGCGCAACTGGATCGGGAAGTCGGAGGGCGTGCAGGCCACGTTCCCGATCGCCGACGTCGAGGGCCGCGCCACGACCCACGGCATCGAGATCTTCACGACCCGCATCGACACGATCTTCGGCGCGACGTTCGTACTGATCGCGCCCGAGCACGAACTGGTGGAGACGTTTGCCAGCGAGTCCGCCGATCCTGCCAGCTTCCGCAAGAAGGCTGACCGGTTCCGGCAGCAGGATCGCCTCGGCCGCATGTCGGGTGAGGTCGAGAAGGAAGGTTTCGACACCGGCCGCCGGGTGATGAATCCCTTCACCGGCGAGACGGTGCCGGTGTGGGTTGCCAACTTCGTGCTCGGTGGCTATGGCACCGGCGCGATCATGGCGGTCCCGGCGCACGACCAGCGTGACTTCGAGTTCGCGCGCAAGTACGGTCTCCCTGTGCAAGTCGTGGTGAAACCCGTCGGAGGCGAGACGACCGACGACGGCGCGACGCTGACCGAGGCGTTCACCGAGTTCGGCGAGAGCGTGCACTCGGACGAGTTCTCGGGGCTGGCGACGGAGACGGCGTGGGAGACGATGGCGGCCTCGGCCGAGGCGCGCGGCATCGGCCAGAAGACGATCCAGTACCGGCTGAAGGACTGGGGCGTGTCGCGGCAGCGGTACTGGGGCACGCCGATCCCGATGATCCACTGCCCGTCGTGCGGCGTGGTGCCGGTGCCCGACGACCAGCTGCCTGTGGTGCTGCCGAAGATCGTCGAGTTCACCGGCAAGGGTGAATCGCCGCTGGCGCAGCTGCCGGAGTTCGTCAACGTCTCGTGCCCGAAGTGCGGCGGCGCCGCGAGGCGCGAGACCGACACGATGGATACGTTCTTCGATTCGTCCTGGTACTTCTACAGGTTCACTGATGCGAAGAATGACAAGCAGGCGTTCGACCCGGTCAAGTGCAACTACTGGGCGCCGGTCGATTTCTACAGCGGCGGCGTCGAGCACGCGATCCTGCACCTGATCTACTCGCGCTTCTTCACGCGCGTGTTCCGCGATCTCGGCATGGTGTCGCACGACGAGCCGTTCGCCAGGTTGCTCACGCAGGGCATGGTGCTCAAGGACGGACAGGTCATGTCCAAGTCCAAGGGCAACGTCGTCGATCCGGACGAGATGATCGCGAAGTTCGGCGCCGACGCGCTGCGGCTCTACGTGATGTTCGTCGCGCCGCCCGAGAAGGAAGTCGAGTGGACCGACACCGGCCTCGAGGGCAGCTTTCGCTTCCTCACGCGGGTGTGGCGGTTCGTCGAGCCGCTGGCCGGGGCGCTCGGTTCGGCCCCGACCGTTGCCGACACGGCGGAGTTCTCCGCTCCCGAGCGGGCGCTGCGACGCAAGACGCACCAGACCATCGCGAAGCTCACCGACGACCTGTATCCGCGTGTGCATCTCAACACGGCCATCTCGGGTCTGATGGAACTCGTGAACGAACTGTACCTGTTCGGCGACGCCACCGGAGTCTTCAAGCCCGGCCGCCGAGCGGCTGCGGAGCAGGAGTCCGCGCCGGTGGTACCGGACGTGCCGGCGAGTACGCTGGCGGCTGGTCGCGAAGCCGTGGAGGCGCTCGTGCGCCTGATGTCACCGTTCGCGCCGCACATGGCCGAGGAGTTGTGGGAACTACTCGGACACACCGGTGGAATCGTCGCGGCAGGCTGGCCGGTCAGCGATCCGGCGGTGGCGGCTGAAGAGGCCGTCGAACTCCCGGTGCAGGTGAATGGCAAGGTGCGCGGGCGCGTCACCGTGCCCGCCGGGTCGGCTGACGACGTCGTGCAGGCTGCTGCGCTCGCCGACCCGAACGTGAAAGCGCACACCGACGGCAAGACCATCGTCAAGGTGATCGTGGCCGCGGGACGCCTCGTGAGCGTGGTGGTGAAGTGATGCGTTCGCGATCGCGTCGTGCGTTCGTGGCAGCACTGTTGCCGTCGGCAGCCGCACTGCAAGCGGCGTGCGGTTACAACCTGTCCGGCCGTGGCAATTTCCTGCCGTCGTACATCCGCGTGATCGGCATCCCGCTGTTTGCCAACAACACGTCGGTGTACGACATCGAGCAGTTGTTCACGACGCGCGTCCGCAGTGAGTTCCTCGGGCGTGGCCGGTACCAGGTCATCCCCCTGACCGATGGCGCCGACGCCATCCTGGGCGGCACGGTGGCCGGGCTCAGCCTCGAACCGAGCGGCTTCAACGAGAACAACCAGGCCACCCGGTACCTCGTTCGCGTGCAACTCAAGCTCGAGTTCCGCGACGTCAAGGCCAACAAGCTGATCTGGGAGAACCCGTCGCTCGAGATCCTCGACGAGTACGACCTCACGACCGGCACCGGCGCGCTCGATGCCTCGGCGTTCCTCGGACAGAACCGGGCCGCTGCGGACCGCATCGCCGACACGGTCGCACGCCGCACGGTGTCGTCGATCCTCGAGGCGTTCTAGAGGCCATGACCTCGCGCGAACTTGCAGCCACGCTCGAGCGCGGCACCGTCGCTCCCGTCTATCTCGTCATAGGCGACGACGATGCCGGAAAGGACGAGGTCGTGGCCTCGCTCACGGGCCTCGTGGACGAGGACCTGCGCGGCTTCAACGTCGAGCGTTTCACGGCCGGCGACGCGCGACCCGATGACGTCGTCTTCGCGGCGCGGACGCGGCCGATGCTCGGCGAGCGGCGGGTCGTGGTGTTTGCCCACATCGAGCGCCTGTTCAAGGGCCGCAAGAAACTCGCCGAGATGGAGGACGAGGACGGCGCAGAGGACTCGGCGCCGCCAGACCCTGGCGGGCTCGAAAGCTACATCGCCAATCCCGAGCCGTCCAACGTGCTGGTGCTCGTCGCGACCGACGTCAATCGCAGCACGAAACTCGGCAAGGCACTCGCCAAACTGGCAGCGACGGTCGAGTGCGACGGCTTCAACACCGATGGCTTCAGCGGTGCGCAGACGGCGCTGCGTGAGGCCATGCAGTTTGCCGCCGACCGGGTCAAGGCCGCCGGTAAGCGCATCGACGCGCCCGCACTGACGGCCCTCGTCGAACGTGCCGGCCCGGACATCATGCGCCTGCGTAAGGACATCGATACGCTCGTGCTGTTTGTGGGGGACGCCAAAGCCATCACCGAGCAGGACGTGCGGCTGGTGGTCGGCGCAGCGCAGCAGTTCGATGACTGGGCGGTGACCAATGCGATCGCCGCCGGCGATGCGGCCGCGGCACTGCGTCACGTGCAACTGATGATCGAGAACGGGTCCTCACCGTTCCAGATGCTTGGTCAGCTCGGGTGGTGGGTGCGCACCAAGATGATGCAAGTCGCCCCGTCGCGTGTGGCCGCGGCCGTGCGGGCGCTGTTCCTCGCCGACGCGGCGAGCAAGCTCGGACGCGATCCGCAGGTGGTCCTGGAACGGCTGGTGCTGGAACTGTGCGGGCCTGCGCGACGCGCGGCAGGCCCGTCAGGAACGGCCAGGCAGCGGTTTACGCCGCAGCGAGGCCGTTGAGGCGCTTGGCAATCCGCGACTTGTAACGCGAGGCCGCGTTGTCGTGGATGACGCCCTTCTTGGCCATCTTGTCGATCAGCGACACCGTCTCGTTCAGGCCGGCCTTGGCGCCAGCCGCGTCGTTCGCGCTGATGGCCTTGCGGATGGTCTTGAGCGCCGAGCGCAAACGGGTCCGCGCCTGGCGGTTCCGATCGCGATTGGCGACGCTCTGCTTGTGCGCCTTCAGCGCCGACTCGTGATTTGCCACGAAACTACTCCACTCTTGGCTACGCGCTGGGTACTGGACCCGCTGACGGACCCCCACGATGCCGGGCGCGCGTGCCACCCGACCTGCGGAAACAAGGGAGTATAGCACGAGGGAGGAGAGAGGACGGAGGACGGAGGAGGGAGGACGGAGGAGAGAGGAGGGAGGACGGACGAGAGAGGAGGGAGGACGGGCCACCTTGAGACGCCGAGCTCGGCGCTCGACGCCCGTGATTGGTCAATGATGCCGGGGCACGACGCAGTAGCGGGCAGGGTAGCCGTCGGACTCTGTCCCACCGTCACCGCTGTCGGGGGGACAGGTCGTCCGCCATAGCAGGGGCGCCCCGACGGTTCAGGCGCGACCCTTGAGGCGCCTGAGTTCGCGGCGCTCGCGTTTGTCCGGCGAGATGACAGGGCCGCGGGGGCGGGTGTCCTTGAGCAGTTGCTGGAAGGCCTGCTCCTCGGGCGTCGGGGGCGGGGTGATGTCCTCGAACAGCAGCGCCTTTGCGTCGGCCTTGGGCAGGTGCTGCTCGCAGGTGCCGAGCACCCGGACCACCTGCTTCCGGCCGAGCGGGCGGGTCAACGTGACAGTGTCGCCGGGCTTGACCTCACGGTTCTGCTTCGGGCGCTCCCCGTTGACTTCGACCTTGCCGCCCTTCACGGCCCGCTGGGCCTCCGAGCGTGTCTTACAGAGGCACGCGACGTCGAGCCACACGTCCAGGCGCAGGGGATGGTCGGACACCGGCGGCGGCGCGGACATGACACCAGACTAACGCGTAACGCTTGACGCTCAACGACTGACGCCTGCAGCCTGCCGCCTGCCATCTCCCGCAACGACGAATCACGCGCATCCTGCGCCGACCTGAAGGTCGGCGCCTACAATTGGCCCGCTGGGCCCCAACGACGGTCGGCCCTCGCCGCTGCAGGTGCCACCCGCCTTGGAGCCACGGCGCCTCCGTCGTCGTCGGTAGCCGTCGACCTTCAGGTCGACGGGGTGCACCCGACACCCGGCGCCAGGCACCCGGTATGAGGCACCCGATTCGCCCGCGATCCGCGTTTCTGATAGCTTTACGGCCATGAGCTTCCTGGTGCATTGGGCCATCGTGGCGGCGTCCCTGTGGGTCGCCGCCTACCTGATTCCCGGCGTCCACGTGGGTTCGGTCTCGGCGCTGCTGATCGCCGCGCTGATGCTGGGCCTCGTCAACGCGCTCGTGCGGCCAATCCTGACGATCCTCACGTTGCCGATCACCATCCTCACGCTCGGGCTGTTCTACCTGGTGGTGAACGGCGTCGCCTTCGCATTGGCGGCATCGCTCGTGCCCGGGTTCGAGATTGCGGGGTTCGGCAGCGCCATCCTGGGTGCGTTGCTGGTGAGCCTCGTCAGCTCGGTGCTTGGCGCCGTCCTTGCGCCACGTCGCTGATGCTCTCGGCGCTGTTCCGCACCCTCGGCCTCGGCGCCGACGCGGCCTCGACGCAGGAAACCGAGACGGTCTCCCGGATCGCGACGGTCCTGAGCGGCGTCAGCCCAGAACGCGCCCGCCTGCTGGCTGCCTTCGCCTACCTGCTCGGGCGCGTCGCCTTTGCCGACCATGAGGTCAGCGCCGATGAGCGCGCGGTGATGGAGGCGCGGCTCGCCACCGAAGGCGACGTATCCCCGGAGCAGGCCGAGCACCTCGTCCAGCTCGCCGTGGTCGCCACGGGCAGCCATGGAGCTGCCGAGGACTACCAGGTGGCGCGCGAGTTCGAGGCCCTGGCAACGCGCGATGAGAAGTTGCAGCTGCTGCGGGCGCTCTTCACCGTCTCCGCCCAGGAGGGCATCACGACCGTCGAGGACACCGAAATCAGCCGCATCGCGAACGTGCTGCGGCTCGATCGCGCCGACGTCACGGCTTTGCGTCACGAGTTCCGCGACGCCATCAACGCGCGACAGGCACGGCGATCCTGACCGTTACCGGGACGTTGCTGGCCCTCATCGCTGCTCGCGGTGCCGGTGCCGCACGGTCGCACTGCACGGGAAGGGAATCTGCGGCGGTATCAGCGCCAGGGATTCGAAATCCTGAGCTACTCCGTGGATGCCAATCGAGACGTGGTCAGCAGATTTCGCAAGGAACGATTTCGCATGCCCTGGCTGCATGCCATCGATCCCCGCTGCGCGAACTCCAGAGCCCGATGGCCCGGGACTTCGATGTGCTATCGCTTCCGCGCCCGGTCCTCGTAGATGCCAGCGGCACCATCGTTGCCGTTGATGACGACTGCAGGGGATCGAAGCTCGAGGAGTTGGTGAAACGTCTTCTGATTCCGCCGGCCCGCGCACAGTAACTGGCACGGCGCGTGGTCGCGACTACCGAATGACCTCGTAGTGGCCGCTCGTGGGCTTGGTGTCCGTGAGCCGCCACTGCGTCTGTCCGTCGACCTCCTCGAGGACCTTGTAGATCACCGTGCGCCGGCCGCGTGCCACCGGCATCGTGTCGGTTTTGCGCGCGATCTTCTGCACGTAGTCTTGAGTCTCGCGATAGGGCGGCACGCGTTGACCGTAGCGGTTCACCGCGCCCGGGCCGGCATTGTAGGCGGCCAGCGCCAGCACTTCGTCTCCGAATTCGCGGATGAGGGAACCGAGGTAGGCGACGCCGCCGTTGATGTTCTGCACCGGGTCCCACGGGTTGTCGACACCGAGATCGGCTGCCGTCGCCGGCATCAGCTGCATGAGGCCCATGGCGCCGACGCGGGACCGCGCGCGCGGGTTGAAGCCTGATTCGACCTGGATGACGGCCCGGACCAATTCGGGGCGGACGCCGTGCGTCGCCGACGCCGCTTCGATCGTCTTGTCGTAGATGCCCTCCACGTCGGCGGCGACGCCGCGCGTGGTGCGCACGTTGGTCGCATTGCGCACGGCGTAGGTGCGGACAGCGCCCGCCAGCGGCTGGTCGGAGAGGAGAATCGTGCCCGCTGCGTCGCGGCTCACGTAGATCTGCGCGGCGGCCGGGGACACGGCCAGCCCGAGGACCAGAGCCAGCGTGGAGACGAGTGCGCGGACAACCATGCCTTTCACATCGGCATGGAAAGGCAAGACTCGATCCCTTGCGATTGCCGAGGAAATCCGCGGCACGACGGATGGGGGATCGCAGGAACGGCCACACGCGCCTGCGCGTGGCGTCGCTGCGCTGACAATCCTGTCAGGCCACCGACGAGGCCAGGGCGTCCTGCACGGCGCCCGGCGTGGCCCCGAGGAGCGCGTCGATCTGCTCCGGTTTCTTGCCGCCGGCCTCGGCGAAGTCGGGGCGGCCGCCGCCGCCGCCACCCACGATCGGCCCGAGGCGCTTGACCAGGTCACCAGCCTTGACGCGTGACGTCAGGTCCGCGCTCACCGACACCACGAAGCTGACCTTGCCCTCGGCGTCCGCGGCCAGGACCACGATGCCCGAGCCGAGGCCCGCCTTGATCTGGTCGGCCAGTTCGCGCAGGGCCGTACGGTCGACGCCGTCCACGCGCCGCGTGACCACCTTCACGCCACTGACGTCGTGCGTCTGCTGCCCGGACGCCGCGTCGCCGCCGGCGCCGAGGGCTGCCTTGACGCGCGCCTCATGCAGGGCCCGGGTCAGCCGCTTGATCTCCGCCTGCAGCTTGCCCGCGGTCTCGGCGGCTTCGGTCGGGGTCACGTGCAGTTCGGACGAAACCGCTTGCAGCTGCCGTCGTTCGTCCTGCAGCAGCGCCACCGCGCCCTCGCCGGTCACCGCCTCGACGCGACGGACACCCGCGGCCACGCCGCCTTCGCTGACGATGGTGAAGACGCCGATGTCGCCGGTGGCGCGGCAGTGGGTCCCACCGCACAGCTCGAGACTGAATCCCGGGATGTCGACGACGCGCACCGTGTCGCCGTACTTCTCGCCGAACAGGGCCATCGCCCCGAGCGCCATCGCCTCGTCGGTCCGGCGCAGCGTCGTCTGCACCTTCGTGTTGCGCATGATCTGCGCGTTCACGATGCGCTCGATGGCCTCGAGGTCGCTCGCGGCGATCGTACCGGTGTGCACGAAGTCGAACCGCAGGCGATCGGGCGCGACCAGCGAGCCGGCCTGCTTCACGTGCGTGCCGAGCGTCTGTCGCAGCGCGGCGTGCAGCAGGTGCGTCGCCGTGTGGTTGCGGCGGATGGCCGCCCGGCGGGGGAGGTCGACGCGCGCCGTGACGAGGCCGCCCGTACGCAGCGTGCCCTGCGAGACGGTGACCTGATGCACGCGCGGTCCACCGGCCGCGAGTCGGGACATCGCCTGGACATCCGCGCGCCCACCGTCGGCGGTCAGCGTGCCCGTGTCGGACACCTGGCCGCCGCTTTCGACGTAGAACGGCGTGCGATCGAGTACCACGAAGCCGGTGCTGCCGGCATCGAGTGCGGAGACTTCGCTGCGCGTGTCGTCGAACAGCGCGACGATCCTCGCTTCGGTCAGTTCGGTGATGTCGTAGCCTTCGAAGCGGTCGCCGAGGGCATCGAGCGCGGCCTGCGTGCCCGCCACGCTGACGGTGAAACCTTGCGTACGGGCCATCTCGAAGTGGCTGCCGGCGCGTGCGCGTTCGCGCTGGGCCTCCATCGCCGCCTCGTAGCCGGCGCGATCGACGGCCAGCTGTCGTTCGCTGGCGAGGTCCTCGATGAAGTCCAGCGGCAACCCGAGCGAGTCGTAGAGGCGGAACATCTCGTCGCCTGGGACGACCTTGCGCTGGGAAGCCGCGGCCCGCTCGAGCACCTGCTCGAGGCGGCCGAGGCCGGTCGTCAGCACCGCGTCGAACCGCTCCTCTTCGGAGCGGATCACGCTGACCACGCTGTCCCGGTTGGCCTTCAGTTCGGGATAGGCGTCGCCCATCTCGGTGACGACGCGGTCGGCCAGTTCGTGCATGAACGGCTGCGTGATGCCGAGCTTCTTGCCGTGACGCATGGCGCGTCGCATGATCTTGCGCAGCACGTAGCCGCGCCATTCGTTGCTGGGGATGACGCCATCGGCGATGAGGAACGTGCACGCGCGCATGTGGTCGGCGATGACGCGCATCGACGTGCTCGCGGCGTCGGTGCCCACGTACGGCTGGCCGCACATCGCCGCGACGTCCTGCACCAGCGGCTGGAACAGGTCGGTGTCGTAGTTGCTCTCGACGCCCTGCAGCACCGCGGTGACCCGTTCGAGCCCCATGCCGGTATCGATGGACGGGGCCGGCAGCGGCACCAGCACGCCCCCGGGCTGCCGATCGAACTCCATGAAGACGTTGTTCCAGATCTCCATCATGGAGCCGTCGTCTTTCACGAAGTAGATCTCGGAACACCGTCCGCACGGCCCGGTGTCGCCCATCTGCCAGAAGTTGTCCTCGGCGCCGAGCTCGCCGATGCGATCGGCCGGCAGGAACTTGCGCCACAGCTCGTAGGCCTGGTCGTCGCGCGGCACGCCCGGCTCGCCCATGAAGATGGTGGCGTAGAGGCGATCCTTCGGCAGTTGCCAGACATCGGTCAGCAGGCGCCACGCATAGGGGATCGCCTCGGCCTTGAAGTAGTCGCCGAACGAGAAGTTGCCGAGCATCTCGAAGAACGTGTGATGCCGCGGCGACGGGCCGACGTTGTCGAGGTCGTTGTGCTTGCCGCTGACACGCATGCACTTCTGCGCCGTCGTGGCCCGCGCGTAGTCCCGCTTCTCCTTGCCGAGGAAGACGTCCTTGAACTGGTTCATCCCGGCATTGGTGAACAACAGGGTGGGGTCGTCGCCCGGCACGAGCGGGGCGCTGGCCACCGGACGGTGACCGGCCGATTCGAAGAACTCGAGGAACCCACGGCGGATCTCACGCGAACGCATAGCCGTCCATTGTAATGCCGCGATGCCGCGATGCCGGAATGCTGCGATGGATGGTTCGCCTGCAACCGCGACCCACGGCCCGACGACGCCAGACCCCGTGTCCGGACCAGCGCCCCGGCTCTATACTCCGCACATGTTCCGACAGCCCCTCCTGTGCAGTGCAGTCCTGTCCCTGCTGGCAGGAACGACCGTGCCCGCGATCGCCCAGTCGCCGGCCGCCACCCCGGCCCGATCCGGGCAGGCCCCGTTACCGGCCGGCGCGCATTACACCGTCCACAAGGCGACCGCCGCCGCGCAGGCCGCCCTGCTGGCTGCCGACGACCGCGCCTGGAGCGGGGCTGAAGTCCTGACGTGGGGCACCGCGCCGTACGAGACCCGGCTGCGCGCGCTGTGGGCGCCCGAGGGGTTGTACCTGCGGTGGGATGCCGACGATACGGCGCCCTGGGCGACCATGACGCAGCGCGACGAGCATTTGTGGGACGAGGAGGTCGTCGAGATCTTCCTGGACCCGGCCCGGGCAGGGGAGGACTACTGGGAACTGGAGATCAGCCCCACCAACGTCGTCTGCGACGTGCGCATGGCGGCGCCGCACCCCACGGTCACCTCCGACCTGACCTGGAACCACGAAGGGCTCAAGACCGCAGTGCGGCACGAGAAGAACGCCGACGGTTCCCCGAAGCGCTGGATCGCCACCGCCTTCGCCCCGTGGCCAGGATTCCGTTCGCTGCCGCTGCCCGAGAGAGTGGCGTTGCCGCCGGCGGCCGGCGAAGCGTGGGGGTTCAATGCCTTCCGTATCGAGCGTCCCAACGGCCCGGCGCGCCCGAAGGACGGCGCCGTCAGCCGCGCCTGGTCGCCGACCGGTGCACCGAGCTTTCACGTCCCGGCGGCGTTCCGCAAGTTCGTCTTCAGCGACAAGTAGCGGCCGGTCCTGGTAGCCGTCAACCTTCAGGTCGACGGGCAGCGACGCGTCGACGAGCCGGCCGCGGCCGGGTTCTGTCCGACGGCTACACGTCGTCGATATTCCGCCGCTTCCGGACGGCGGCGATTGCCGCGCCGAGGTCGAACCCCTGGCGTACCAGGTACGCCACCAACCGCTGCGCGTGACGGTCGTCGGCGATCGGGCCACGCAGCTTGCGTTGCAGCGCCGCCTCCAGTGCTTCGTCGACGGGCCGCTCCTCGAACCCCTCGTCGGTGGCGCGGCGAGCCGCCTGCCGATCGATCCCCATCGTCTCGAGCGTGCGCTGGATCCGCAGCGGGCCGCGGTGCTTGACGCGGGCCTCGGTTCGCGCAAACGCGAGCGCGGCGCGCTGATCGTCGAGGACGCGTTCGCGCTTCAGGCGCACGATCGCCGCGTCGATGTCGTCGCTGTCGCAGCCGCGGCGGAGCAGTCTCGTCCGCAATTGCCGCTCGGTGAGTTCACGGCGTCCGAGCGCGGCGAGCCCGTACACGTACGGATCGGGCGGCACGACCTCGCGGGGCATGCGGCGATCGTACCGCGGCGGTAGAAACCCGGAACCCGGAACCCGGAACCGGGAAGCGGGAACCGGGGATCGGGGATCGCGCATGCAGAGTGGAATCGTCGTGAGGCAGGGCCAGCTCGCCGAGCGCGGCCCAACACGCTGCGCATGCCTCATTCGGTGACGTAGCCGTCGACCTGCAGGTCGACGAGCGGCTCTGGACCGGGAATAGGGCCAGGTCTCACGACTCAGGTCTCAGGCCTGATCGTGAGACTTGAGACGTGAGACGTGAGACGGTGCCCGGTACCCGGTGCCCGGTACCCGGAACTAGTTGCTGAACCGCGTGATCTCGGGCGAGCCCGAGCCGCCCGGGCGGCCCATGGAGGCGTGCAGCATCTCGTCGCGGGCCATGTCCGATGTCGTCGACACGCCCTGCACCTTCAGCTTGAATTCGTCCTTGTTCGACGCGTAGCGCATCGCGTCGTCGTAGGTGATGATGCCGCGGCTGTACATCAGGAACAGGTGCTGATCGAAGGTCTGCATCCCGTACTGTGACGTGCCGGCGGCGATCGACCCGTGGATCAGGTGTGTCTTGTCCTTGTCGGCGACGCAGTCGCGAATGAACGGGGTCGTGATCATCACTTCCACCGCGGCGACGCGCCCGGCGCCCATCGCGCGCGGCAGCAGCCGCTGCGACACAACGGCGCGCAACACGCTGGCCAGCTGCAGGCGGACCTGGCGCTGCTGGTGCGGCGGGAATACCGCCACGATGCGGTTGATGCTTTCGGGCGCATCGAGTGTGTGCAGCGTCGAGAACACAAGGTGACCGGTCTCGGCCGCGAGCAACGCCGTTTCCACCGTCTCGAGGTCGCGCATTTCGCCGACGAGGATCACGTCGGGGTCCTGGCGCAGCGCCGATCGCAACGCGTGCGCGAACGACTTGGTGTCGACGTTGATCTCGCGCTGGTTGACGATCGACCGATGGTCCCGATGCAGGTACTCGATCGGATCCTCGACGGTGACGATGTGCGAAGACCGATGCTGATTGATGTGGTCGATCATCGCCGCCAGCGTGGTGCTCTTGCCCGACCCGGTCGTGCCGGTCACGAGCACCAGGCCACGTTCCTCTTCGGCGATGCGCTTGAGCACGTCTGGCAGCTCGAGCGCCTCGACCGACGGCACCTTGGTCGAGATGACGCGGATGACGAGCGAGATCGTGCCCCGCTGCGTGAAGACGTTGCATCGGAAGCGGCCGAGCCCGGGGATGCTGTAGGCCGCGTCGATCTCCTGGTGGGAGACGAAGTACTTCCGCTGCTCGACGTTGAGCACCGTCGCCGCCATCGTTTCGGTGTCATCCCGCTCGAGGCGTCGGCTATCGTTGGCGACGAGCAGGGTGCCGTCGACCCGCATCATGGGGTAGCTACCCACCTTGATGTGGATGTCCGAGGCGCCACTGCGAACAGCGTGTGTGAGGAGGTCGTTGAGGTGCATGACAGGCCTTCCTCGCCAATCGGCAGGGGCCACAAGTCGCATGAGCGCGCCGCCCCTTCCGCCCTCCCGCACGCGCGGGCCGCAGCCGGACGCATCATTCCACCCGCCTTCGCCAAGGCTTCGGCGCGCGTGGAAGGCCGCCTGACGGGAACCCCGGCAGGCCGCTCCGGCTCCGCAGGAAACACTTGACTTCGAGTCGTCGTCGGCCAAATCGTGTGCGCACGGCACGCCGTTGTGCGGCACGGCCTCCGGGCCGTTTCCGGTGAGGCGGCCGGCTGTCCTGCAGGCGAGACGCCGGTGGGGGCGGCATCGTCGGCCGAGAGGACCCCGTGAATCGACGCTCGTTCATCAGTAGCCTCGGCACTTCCAGCGCGGCCCTCGCGGCGTGGCCGATGCCCGCTTTCGACCCGGCCCGCGCCGGGCGCGCCATCCGGACCGAGATCGCGGCGGGCCGGCAGCCGCAGCCGAAGATGTCGGCGCGACCGCCGGTCGCCTTTGCCGCGATCGGGCTCAACCACAGCCACATCTACAGCCAGATCGAGACGATGCTGGGCAACGGCGCGACGCTGACCGCGGTGTACGCCAAGGAACCGGAACTCGTCGCGGCGTTCACGAAACGGTACCCGCAGGCCCGGGTTGCCCGCACCGAGCAGGAGATCCTCGACGACAAGGCCATCCAGCTGGTGGTCAGCGCGGGAATCCCGAACGAGCGCGCGCCGCTCGGCATCAGGGTCATGCAGGCCGGCAAGGACTTCATGGTCGACAAGCCGGGTGTGACGACGCTGGCGCACCTGGCCGAGGCCCGCCGCGTGCAGGCACAGACGAAGCGGATCTATTCGATCCTCTACGGCGGTCGCCTCGAGAGCCCGGCGACGCAGCGGGCAGTCGAACTCGTGCACGCCGGAGCCATCGGGCAGGTGTTGCACACGATGGGCAGCGGGCCGCACAAGATCGGCGCCGACCGGCCCGACTGGTTCTGGAAGCGCGAACAGTTCGGCGGCGTCCTCGGCGACCTCGGCACGCACCAGGTCGACTACTTCCTGGCTTTTACGAAGGCGACGCGCGGTGCCGTCGTCGCCGCCCGGAGCGGCAACCTGCATCACCCCGACAAGCCAGACTTCGAGGACTTCGGCGACGCCATGCTGCAGGCCGAGACGGCCGCCGGCTACTTCCGTGTCGACTGGTTCACGCCCGGCGGCGTGGCCACGTTCGGCGACTCGCGCCTCACGGTGATGGGCACCGACGGCTACCTCGAGGTGCGTCCCAACGTCGATCTCGCCGGCCGCCCAGGCGGCAGCCACCTGTTCCTCGTGGACCAGAAGGAGACGCGATACATCGAGGCGAAGGACACGCCGCTGCCATATGGCCCGCGACTCCTCGATGACATCGTCAACCGCACGGAGACGGCGATGCCGCAGGCGTACACGTTCCTCGTGGCGCAACTGGTGCTCGAGGCGCAGGCGCAGGCACGTCCGCCAGTGCTGTCCAAGTGAGGCCCACGATCACGCGAGGTTCCGTCATGTCCACGACTCGTTCCGTGTCCCGTCGCTCCTTCCTGGCCTCCACCGGCAAGGGCGCGGCCGTCGCCTCCCTGATCGGGACCGCCCCGGCGATCGTGCCGGCCACGGTCTTCGGCAAGACGTCGCCGGGCAACCGCATCAACGTCGCGGCAATCGGCACGGGCCGGATCTCGCGCGACCACGACATGCCGGACACGCTCCTGCTCGACTTGGCCCGCATCATGGCCGTGTGCGACCTGGATCGACGACGGCTCGAGGACGGCAAGCGCTTCGTGAACGACTTCTACGCGAAGCAGTCCGGTCGCGCGTACGACGGCGTGACCATGTACGACGACTATCGCGAGCTGCTGGCGAACCGCGACATCGACGCGGTGCTGATCAGCACGCCCGACCATTGGCATGCGCCGCTGGCGATCGCCGCCGTCGAGGCCGGCAAGGACGTCTACCTGCAGAAGCCCGCCTCACTCACGATCGCGGAGGGACGGGCCTTGTCGTACGCCGTGCAGCGCACCGGCCGCGTGTTGCAACTCGGGAGCCAGAACCGGTCATTGCCGCAGCATCGATACGCCTGCGAACTGGTGCGCAACGGCCGCATCGGGCAACTGAAGACGATCGAGGTCGGGCTGGCGGCCGACCCGGGCGGCGAGGATGAAGCGGCAATGCCCGTCCCGCCGCACTTCAACTACGACATGTGGCTCGGCTCGACGCCGCAGGTGGCCTACACCGAGAAGCGGGTGCACCCGCAGGTGGGCTACGAGCGACCCGGGTGGCTGCGGTGTGAGCAGTTCGGCGCCGGGATGATCACAGGCTGGGGCGCCCATCACATCGACACGGCGCACTGGGGCATGGACGCCGAGCACACGGGCCCGATCGAAATCTGGGGCAAGGCGGAGTTCCCGAAGGGTGGCATCTGGGACGTCCACGGCGCCTTTCGGACCGAGGCCCGCTATGCCGACGGCGTCCAGATGATCGTGAGCGACAGCATCACGAACGGGGTGAAGTTCATCGGCACCGAGGGTTGGATCTTCGTCAACCGGGTGAGCGGGCTGAGCGGGAGCGCGCCGGACGCCTACGTCGGCAACCCGAAGGCGCTCGATGCGAGCGACCGGAAGATCCTGACGTCCATCATCGGTCCTGACGAGATTCATCTCATCGACAGCAAGGACCATCACGGCAACTGGCTGGAGGCGATTCGGTCCCGCGCGCTCCCGCTGGCGCCCGTCGAGGTCGGGCACCGGTCGTGCTCGGCGTGCCTGCTGCACCACATGGCGATGCGTGCCGGCCGCACGCTCAAATGGGATCCCGCGCGCGAGCGCTTCCACAACGACGACGAGGCCAACAGCTGGCTCACGCGCCCGCAGCGGCATCCATACATCATCACCTAGCCTGCAGGCTGCAGGCTGCAGCCTACCTGAGTCCATGAAAACACGACGCGCACTGATGGGTGGGCTCCTGCTCGGGATGCTCGCCACGACCTCCACCCTCGTTGCCGGGGAGCCAGGGGCCGGCACGCAAGCCGCGCCGGCCAAGGTCCTGCGCATCGGCCTGATCGGGCTCGACACGTCGCACGTCACGGCGTTCACCGCCCTGCTCAATGATCCGGCCAATCCGGATCACATTCCGGGTGCGCGGGTCGTCGCGGCGTTCAAGGGCGGAAGCCGGGACGTCGAGGCCAGCGCGACCCGCATCGACAAGTTCACCGCCGAACTCCGCGATAAATGGAAGATCGAGATCGTCGACTCGATCGAGGCGCTGCTGCCCAAGGTCGACGTGGTGATGATCGAGAGCGTCGATGCTCGCGTGCACCTGGCCCAGGCGAAGTTGGTCATCGCCGCGAAGAAGCCGTTGTTCATCGACAAGCCGATGGCCGCGAGCACGAAGGACGCGGCCGAAATCGTTCGCCTCGCGAAGGCGGCCGGCGTGCCGCTGTTCAGCGCCTCGTCTCGCCGCTATGTCGAGGACGTGCTCATGCTGCAGGCCGACCCGAAGGTCGGGGCGGTGATGGGCGCGGCCACGTACGGCCCGGCGACGCTCGAACCGCACCATCCGGACCTGTTCTGGTACGCCGTGCACGCCGTCGAGACCCTGTACCAGTTGATGGGGCCCGGGTGCGTTTCGGTGAGCCGCACGCACACCAAGGGGACCGACGTGGTGGTCGGCACGTGGGCGGACGGGCGTGTAGGTGTCGTGCGCGGCGTGCGCAGCGGCAAGTACAGCACGTACGGGCAGACCGTCTTCGGCGCCAACGCCGTCGTCAGCGCGACGTCCGAGATGCCGTTGCCCGACGGCCTGAAGCGCCGTGAAGGCTACTACGGCCTGCTGAAGCGCACGATCGAGTTCTTCCAGACGGGCAAGGCGCCGGCGTCACCCGAGGAGACCCTCGAGTCGCTGGCCTTCATGGAAGCCGCCGACTTGAGCAAGGCGCGCAACGGCGCCGCCGTGAAGCTCTCAGAAGTACTTCATTAATGCGGCAATGCGGCAATGCGGCAATGTCGAAGGCCTGGCGTTAGCCCGCGAATGCCCTCGACATTCCCAGCATTCCGGCCTGCGGCATTACTGGTTCTCACCACAAAATGGGCACTTGGTCGCGAGGTTGTGCAGGGGACGACGGCAATGCCAGCAGTTGCGGGCGGCCTCGCGGTCCTGGTACTTGACCGCGCGGGGCAGGGGCGGGGCGTTCGAGCGGGCGGCGCGGCTGGCGTCGTCCAGGCCGAGATCGGCGATGGCGCGAGGTCCGGGCGTGCCGAGGATGACCGACTTGGCCGCGAGCAGATCGTCGAGCAGGTCCGACGCGCGGGTGTAGCGGTCGGTAATCTGTGGCGCCAGCGCCTTCATGACGATGTCGTTCAACCGGCGCGGAATCGCCGGATTGCGTGACCGGGGTGGCGTCACCAGTTCGCCCGTGAGCAACTTGTGCAACGCCGACGGCGGCGGTGGTTCGTAGGGAAGTTCGCCCGTGAGCATCTGGTACATCGTGATCCCCACCGAGTAGAGATCCGACGCGAACACGGCCTTGCCCTGGAACTGCTCGGGCGCCATGAATGCCGGGCTGCCAATCACCGTTGTGCCGTGGGCCGCGATCTCCAGGAAGCGCGACGTGCCGAAGTCGGCCACCTTGAGCATCCCGTTCTCCGACACGAGCACGTTGGCCGGCCGCAGATCCCGATGGATCACGCCCTGTTTGTGCGCATGGTCCACGGCGTTGCCGATCTGCACCGTGTAGTCCAGCGCGCGCGGCAGGTCGAGCGCGCCTTCGCGCTCGAGGACGCTCTCCAGCGTCTCGCCGGCCACGTACTCCATGACGATGAAGAAGATGTCGTCCTGCTTGTCGGCCGTGGTGATGGCGACGATGTTCGGGTGGTTGACGCTGGCGAGCAGGCGCGGTTCGCGGAGCAGTTCGGAGAAGTCGAGACCTTGGCGATGGGGGACCTTGATCGCCACCTGCTTGTCCAGCCACGTGTCGCGCGCCAGGTAGACGGTGCCAAACCCGCCGCTTCCCAGTGGAGACAGGATGCGATACTTGCCGAGGGTCTGGCCCTTGAAGAGCATGCCGGAGGGTGAGTATATCCGCCTTCGCCGCGGCGCGGCTTCGGCGCGACAGGTCCGCTTCGCCGCGGCGCGGCTTCGGCGCGACAGGTCCGCCTTGTGGGGAATCAGTAATGCCGCAATGCTGGAATGCTGCAATGTCGAAGGCTTGCCTTGGTGCTACCGATGCCCTCGACATTTCGGCCACCGATGCTCCCGACATGTCGGCTACCGATGTTCTCGGGATGGCGGCTACCCCTGTTCTCGACATTTCGGCCTTCCAGCATTTCGGCATTCTCTGTCCGGGCCTCCCCCAGCCCGCTGGGACAGCGGACTGCTACCTGCACCAGATCGAGTGAACGTGTCGTGCCACCCCGCTTCCACGCCCCTGATCTGAACATCGCCGCGGCCGATGTGGTGCTGCCCGAGGGCGAGAGCGCGCACCTGTGCCGCGTGCTGCGGTTGCATGAGGGCGATGACGTCGAAGTCTTCGACGGCCGAGGGGCCCTGCATGCCGGCGTGGTACGTACCGCGTCCCCGCGCGCGAGCGTCGTCACCGTTGGTGCTGCACGGGCCGCGGCGCCCGAACCGCCCGCGCCGATCATCGTGGCCCAGGCACTGCTGAAGGGGGACGCGATGGACGCAGTCATCCGCGACGCCACCGTGCTCGGCGCCGTCGACATCTGGCCCATGACGACCAGTCGCACCAACGTTCCGGCGCGCGCTGCCGACGCGGCGCACGAGCGCTGGCTGCGGGTGGCCGTCGCGGCCGCCAAGCAGTGCGGGCGTGCGGTGATCCCGCGAATCGCTCCGGTTCGCTCCCTCGCCGGCGTACTTGGCGACACGGCAGCATCCGGGGCCACGCGGTTGTGGCTCACGGAGCCGGCGGCGTCGGCGGGAGACAGCGCCGACGTGCCCGTGCCCGCCCGGGCCGTGTGCCTTGCCATCGGCCCCGAAGGCGGCTGGACCGCTGAAGAAATGGCGGCGGCAAGCGACGCCGGGTGGGAGCCGTGGACGCTGGCGCCCGTGACGTTGCGCGCCGAGCAGATGACGGTGGCTGCGTTGTCGGTGGTGCGCTACGCCTGGGACGTGGCGGCGCGCCGCCGCAACACGTAAGCAACCCAGAACTCTTCTTCGTGTGTCGCCTCGACGTCGCAGGCGTCGAACGCGTCGCGGACCCAGCGGGCTTCGTCCTCGGTGAAGCCGCTGAGCACGGCGCGGCCGCCTGGCACCAGCAGCGCCTGCACGCGCCCGCCCTGCTGGCGGAGCAGGGCACCGGTGAGGTTGGCGCAGACGACGTCTGATGCCAGGAGGGCCCGGTCGTCCAGGCCACGCAATTCCATGCGGACGGCGGCCCCCGCCTCGAGCCCGTTGCGGCGCAGCGTGTCCTCGGCCGACTCGATCGCATCGGGGTCGTTGTCGATGCCGAGTGCCTCGGCGGCGCCCAGGCGTACGGCGGCGACGGCCAGCACGCCGGAACCGGTGCCGATGTCCAGCACGCGTGCGCCACGCAGATCGAGGTCCTGCAGCGCCCGCAGGCAGAGCCTCGTCGTCTGGTGGTGTCCGGTCCCGAATCCTGTCGAAGGTTCGACTTCGATGACCAGCAGGTCCGCCGCCGCGTCTGGAGCGGGCACATCCCAGGGTGGGGCGACGACGATGCGGCCGACGCGGATCGCCGGCAGGTTGGCCTGCGACCGCGCGGCCCAGCCTTCGTCGGCGACGTCCTCGGTGGAGAGCGTGGCCTGCGACGGCCAGCCACGCGAGGCGAGCAGGTCGACGGCGGCGTCGCGGTCGCTGGCCGCAGCGAAGAAGAGCGACACGATGTCGCCGTCTTCGTCCAGTGCGGACACGCCGCAGTCATCGACGTCGAGTAACAACCGCTCGTGCCATTCATCGTCGAGCGGCGTCGAGAAGACCAGCCGCAGGACCGGCCAGGTGCGGGCGCGCATGTCTAGCCGAACATGTCCTTGACGCGCTCGAAGAACGGCTTGTCCTCGCCCGAGCGGTCGTGGGACGCGGCGTCGCCGGTATCGGCCGGCAGCACCGTGCGCAGGGCCTCGAGCGCCTCGCGCAGTTCGCGCGATGGCTTCTTCGGTACCTGGACGCCGACAATCACGTGCAGGTCGCCGTGGCCACGGCCGGACACGTTGGGCAGGCCCTTGCCGCGCACCCGCAGGCTCGTACCCGGCTGTGTCCCCTCGGGAATGTCGAGGGCATGCGGACCGTCGAGTGTCGGCACGTTGATCGTGCCGCCGAGGGCCAGCGTCGTGAACTGGACCGGCACCTCGCAGTGCAGGTCATCGCCCTCGCGATGGAAGTACGGATGATCGGCGACGTGGAAGACAACGTACAGGTCGCCGTGCGGACCGCCGCCGGTGCCGTGTTCGCCTTCACCACTGAGGCGCATCCGCTGGCCCGTGGCGACACCCGCCGGAATCCGGACGGTAAGCTTGCGCTCACGGGTGACGCGACCAGCGCCGCGGCAGCTGCCGCAGGGCGAGGCGATGACGCGCCCAGTGCCGCGACACGAACCGCAGGGGCGCGCCACGGTGAAGAAGCCCTGCTGGTAGCGCAGCTGACCCGAGCCGCCGCACTGGCCGCATTGCTCGGGTGACGTGCCCGCGGCCGCGCCACTGCCCTTGCAGGTCTCGCACGTTTCCTCGCGCGGAATCTGCAACTGCATCTCGTGGCCCCTGGCGGCCTCTTCGAAGGAGATCTCGAGGTCGTAGCGCAGGTCGGCGCCGCGCCGCGGCCCGCCGCGCTTCCGACCACCGCCGCCGAAGATGTCGCCAAAACCGAAGACGTCGCCGATGCCGCCGAACAGATCGCCGAAGTCGGCAAAGGTGCTCGGATCGAACTGCGGTCCACCGGCGCCACCGACCCCGGCATGGCCGAAGCGGTCGTACGCCGCGCGCTTGTCCTTGTCGCCGAGCACGGCGAACGCCTCTGCGGCTTCCTTGAACTTGTCCTCGGCGGCGTGGTCACCCGGATTGCGGTCCGGGTGGTACTGCAGCGCGAGCTTGCGGTAGGCGCTCTTGAGGTCCTTCTCGGACACCGTCTTGTCGACGCCGAGCACCTCGTAGTAGTCCCGCTTAGCCACGCGTCGCCACCTTGACCATCGACGGCCGCAGCAGCCGCTCGCCGACGCGGTAGCCGCGCCGCATGTCCTCGATCACTTCGCCCTCGCGGTGCGCGTCGCTGACTTCCTGGCCCACGGCCTGGTGCACGTTGGGGTCGAAGTCGCTGCCGAGCGCATCGATCGGCGCCACCTGTCGGCGCTTCAGCAACTCGAGGAACTGCTTCTGGATCAACTCCAGCCCGAGGCGGTGGCTGGCAAGCGCCGGCTCCGGCGACGCCTGCACCGCCGTCAGCGCCCGCTCGACATCGTCGAGCACGGGCAGGAAGTCGGTCAGCAACTCGGCGGCGAAGTGCTCGCCGAGTTCCCTGCGTTCGCGTTCGACGCGCTTGCGATAATTGTCGAATTCGGCCTGCAACCGGAGCAGGCGGTCCTGTGCGTCGTCGCGCTCGCGACCGAGGATGTCCAGTTCGGACATCTCGGTCGCGGGCGCGTCGGCACTTGCGGCGTCTGCCGCCTGGTCCACGGGTGTGTCGTTCATGAAGGGTCTCCGCCTGGCTCGTCGCCGATCAGCACGCGCGTGACGGCGCGCGAGGCGCTGTCGACGGCGGCGATGGACCGGGAATACCGCATGCGGGTGGGCCCGATCACGCCGATCAGGCCCTGTCGTCCGCTGTCGGAATAGGTCGACGCGACCAGACTCAAGTTCTGAAGGCCGGGTTCGGTGTGCTCGGTGCCGATAACCACCGTGAGCCCGGGCCCTTCGAGGTATTCGCTGAGGATCTGCACGAGCCGGTGCTTCTCCTCCATCATCGCCAGCAGCGCGCGCAACGTCGCGAGCGGCACCTTCACGTCGTCGGTGGCCGCCGCCTCGAGCAACGAGGACGCACCGTACATGAAGAACTGCGTGCCTGACGCCACGTCGTCGAGCGTCTCGGACGCGAGACGCAGCGCCCGCGCCAGCAACCGATCGTACAGCGCCCGATCTTCCTGCAGGCGCTCGAGGATGCGCTCGCGCACCTCGGCGATGGGCAGGCCGGCGAACTCGGCATTCAGGTAGTTGGCCGCCTGCGTCAGCTCGGACGGCTGCACGGCGTCCAGCACTTCCACGACCTTGTGCGTCACCTGCCCAGACCCCGATACGACGACCACCAGTACCCGCCGTGAGTCGAGGGCAACCAGGTCCATGTGCTTCAGCGTCGCGTCCTGCCCGCCGGGCGCAATCGCGAAGCCCATGTGGTGCGATGCGCGCGACAACTCCTGGGAGACATTCTCGAGCAGTTCGCCCATGCCGCCAGCGCGACGGAGCCGGCCCTCGAGTTCGCTGACCGCGCGCGACGGGCGACGGCTGTGCAGAAGCAGGTTCACGTAGAAGCGGTATCCCTGGTCGGTCGGCACGCGTCCGGCCGAGGTGTGGGGCTGGCGGACGAGGCCGAGTTCCTCGAGCCGCGCCAGCACGCTCCGGACCGTCGCGGAGGACACGTCCAGGCCGCTTTCGCGGGCAAGCCACAGCGACGACACCGGTTCGCCGCGCTCGATGTACGCGCGTACCAGAGTCGCCAGCAGGCGCTGGAAGCGCTCCGGCACATCCGCCGGCAACGCGCTCGAGCGAGGGGGAATCGAGTTCGCCATTAGCAGTCGTCGGTAGAGAGTGCCAACTCGGTGATTATAGAGGCATTCCCGGCAATTGGCACCCGGACGGGAGGGAAGGCGGGTGCGCCCGGACCTGCCGGGCCCGTCGGACCAGTCCCGTCGGACCAGCAATGCCGGAATGCTGGAATGCCGAAATGTCGAGACCTCAGCGCTCGCAAGGTCCCTGCCTCTGTGGCCGCCGCGACCGCTTCGGCTGGTCTGCCGGTCCGGTTCAGAGGCCCGCCCGTGCACGGAGTCGCTGCGCCTGGTGCCGGGCGCCCACCGCGAGCGCGAGCGCATCGACGTCGCGATGCATGCCATCGCGGACGAGCACGTCGCCATCGACCATCGTTACCCGCACGTCGGTGCCACGGCACGCATATACGAGCGACGAGTAGGGATCCATCGACGGGGCGACATCCGGTCCCGAGACGTCGACCGCGATCAGGTCGGCGCGGAAACCCGGCGACACCTGTCCGATGACGGAATCGAGCCCGAGCGTGCGTGCTCCCGCGCGCGTCGCCATCCAGACGACCTCGCGTGCCGGGAGTGTACCGGGGCCGAGGCGGACTGCCTGCAGCGTGGCTGCGAGGCGCATCTCGTCGAACATGTCGAGCCGGTTGTTGCATGCCGCGCCATCTGCACCGAGCGACACCGTGATGCCGCGCGCGCGCATTTCGACGACAGGGGCGAGTCCAGAGCCGAGCTTGAGATTGCTGCCGGGGCAGTGCATTACCTTGACGTCGTGCTCCGCCATCAACGCCTGCTCCGCATCGTCCACCCACACGCAGTGCGCCGCGCACAGGCGCGACGTCGCCAGCCCGGTGTCGGCGAGGTAGGCGAGATTGCCCATGCCGGCGATCGCGCGAACGACGGCGATCTCGTCACGCTGTTCCGACGCATGCGTGTGCACGAGCAGCGTGTGTGCATCAGCGACAGCGGCCGTGGCCTCGAGGAGTTCGCGCGAACAGGACACCGCGAACCGCGGGGCGAGGGCGACGCGGATGCGGCCGCCGGCCGCGCCATCCCACGCGGCACGAAGGGCCAGGGCCTCGTCCATGGCGGGACGCACGGGCTGCTTCAGCCGTGACGGCGCCGCGTCGTCGCTGTCCATCAGGCACTTGCCGACGGTCGCGCGGAGGCCGCTCGCGGCGAGCGTCTCGAGCACGACCTCCGTGCCGTGGACGGTTTCCATCGTGAGTACGGACGTCGTCCCCGTACGCAACAGCTCATGGACAGCCAGCTGTGTGCTCACCCGCAACGACACATCGTCGTGCGCGGCCTCCATCGGCCAGACACGCTGACGCAGCCAGGCCAACAGCGCCAGATCGTCGGCGGCGCCGCGAAAGATCGTCTGGCAAAGATGCACATGCGTCTGCACGAAGCCAGGCAGAACGACGCAGCCGCTGACGTCGATCGCCGGCAGGCCCTCGGGCTCTGGTCCGCCGACCTGCACGATGACGCCGTCACGCACCACGACTGGTCCCTCGACCTGGTCGAGGGCATCGTTCATCGTGAGCACCGTCGCGCCTCGCAGGATGCAGCCAGGCATGCTTGGATTACATCATGAACGCCGAACGCCGAACGCCGAACGCCGAACGCCGAATGCTTAACGCTAGATGCTTGACGCTTGACGCTTGACGCTTGACGCGTGACGCCGAAGGCCCAAGGCCGAATGCCGAAGGCCCAAGCCGTGTAGGCGTCGACCTTGGTCGACGCGCGGCGTCAGCAACCGCCGGCCAGGGCACATGCGTAGCCGTCGACCTTCCGCCTTCGCCAGGGCTACGGCGGACAAAGTCCGGTCGACGGTTGTCAGCGCAGACGCGCGAGAATGGCCGCCGCCAGGCGGTCGATGTCGTCCATGTCGTTGTAGACCTGCGCCGAGATGCGGGCGCGCAGGCGGTCCCGGTACGCGTGGACGGGAACCTCGATGCCATCTTCGAACAGCAACGCGTCGCGCAGCCGCTGCGCGTCCTCGCGTGTCGATCCAAGGGTCGCTGGCAGCGTGACGGTGGCCATCGTGCCGATCATCGATGCCGGCGTGTCGAACGGCGTGTCCCAGCGTTGCGAGACGTGCTGTGCGGCTTGCCACGCGAGGTCATGCATGTAGTGCCGGACGGCCTCGAGGCCCCACTCGTGGAAGAGGTCGACGGCTGCCGGTGCCGCAAGATGCGACGACGGGTCACGCGTGCCTGGCAGGTCGAAGGTCGTCGTGAAGTCCTCGTCGAGGCCCCATGAAATGACCGCGGGCTGCAGCGACGCCTGTCGCTCGGGTGCGGCCCAGAGGATGCCACTGCTGCGCGGCACCCACATCCACTTGTGAAGATTGGCGACGTACCAGTCGACGCCGAGCTCCGCAATGCGGAACGGAATGGCGCCCGGCGCGTGTGCGCCGTCGGCCATCACCGCGACGCCCTTCGACCGCAACCGGGCGGAGATGTCGGCGAGGGGCAGCACGAGGGCGCTCTCGGCCGAGATGTGATCGACGATGGCGAGGCGCGTGCTGGGACCGACGGCATCGACGATGGCATCGGCGAACGTGCCCGGCGTCGGCGGCCACGGCATCGTGACCGTGCGCACCGTCGCGCCCTTCTCGCGCGCGGCGAACTGCGCTGCTTTCGTCACGCCGCCGTAGCCGAGATCGGTCACCAGGATCTCGTCGCCTGGTGCGAACGGAAACGATCGCAGCACCGCGTTGGCGCCGGTGGTGATGTTGTCGACGAACACGAGGTCGTCGCCGGCGGCGCCGAGAAACGCAGCGACCGCATGTGCGGCGACGCGCAGCCGCGGCGTCCCGGCGCGTGGCATTCCCACCGAGGTAGCCGGTGCCGTCAGCTCGCGCAGCAGGAAGCGGCTCGGCTGTCGTTCGATCTCGTCGCGGATGGCCTGCTGCACCGCGAGCACGCGCCGCGGTGTCACGCCGACGGTGCCGTGATTCAGGTAGGTGATCGACGGATCGAGCGGAAACTCGGCGAGCAGGCTGCGTCCAAACGCGGGCATGAAGGCAGCTTAACGCCTAACGCTTAACGCTTAACGCGGACCGTTCCCGCCGAACGCCGAACGCCGAACGTTGGACGCCGAACGCCGAACGTTGGACGGGACCGTCGACCTGAAGGTCGACGGCTACGTCGTCGGCGGAGCCGTCCACGTGCGTCGTGGCTGCAGCCGCGACGCCCTGATGGCGTTCGACCGCTCTGCGGCCTGTCGTAGGCGTCGACCTGAAGGTCGACGCCTACGACAGGCCGCTGACGTCTATGCCCGTCAGCGTAGCGTCGGCGGCAGCCACTGCATGGCCTGGGCGGCGCGACTCGTTTCTCCCTCGTCGGCGCTGCTGCGCGACTGCAGGCGACCGCGGCGATGCGCGATCAACTCGGCGACGATGCTGACCGCGATTTCCTCGGGCGACACGGCGCCGAGGTCCAGCCCGATCGGTGCGTGAATACGGGCCAGGCGCGTCGTGTCCATCTCCTCGGCGCCGAGGCGCGCGTAGAGGCGGGCGATCTTGGCCTTGCTGCCAATCAGGCCGACGTAGGCCGTGTCCCGCGCAATGGCCGCGCGCAGCGCATCGAGGTCTTCGCGATGGCCACGCGTGACGATCACCAGGTAATCGCGCGGCCCGATGTCGGCCGTACGCAGCCACTCCGGAATCTCGGCAACGTCGACGCGTTCGGCGGTCGGGAAGCGCGCCGGATCGGCAAACGACGCGCGGTCGTCGACGACCACGACACGGAAGCCGACGTTGGCGGCCAACTGCGCGGTGTGATAGCCGACGTGTCCCGCGCCGACGATGCAGACGCGCGGCGTGGGCACGATCGGGTCGATGAAGACGTCCATCTGCCCTCCGCAGATGAGGCCCTGCTCCTCGGCGAAGTCGTCGTTCAGGTCGTACTGGGCGAGGGTGGGACGCCCGGTCTGGAGTGCCAGCCGGGCCTTCCCGAACGCATCCTGTTCGTAGCAGCCGCCGCCGATCGTGCCGAGCGTGCGGCCGTCCTGGAAGACGAGCATTCGGGCGCCGACGCGCTGTGGCGTGGAGCCCTGGGCGCGAACGATGGTGACCAGCGCCACCGCCTCGCCGCGCGCGAGTGCCTCGTCGATGTGCCCGAACAGGCTGGACATCACATCAGGATCTCGACCTTGCCCTTGGTCTTGAGCGACTGCACGTACTCCTGTGCGAGCTGCTGCTGCTTCTGCTGACGCAGCGCCTGCGCGATGCGGTCGCTCACTTCGGCCAGCGGCACCGTGCGTGCGTCGCGGTGCTCGGCCCCCTTGATGATGTGGTACCCGAACTCGGTCTCGACAATCGGGCTGATCTCGCCGGCCTTGAGCGCGAACGCGGCCTCCTCGAACGCCTTGACCATCTGGCCGCGCGGGAAGAAGCCCAGGTCGCCGCCGTTCGGGGCGCTGCCGTCGTTGGAGTGCTGCTTGGCGAGCGCGGCGAAGTCCGCGCCGCCCTTGATCTGCCGCAGCAGGTCCTCGGCCTTGGGCTTGGCCACGGCCTTGGTCTCCGGCGTGTCGGCCTTCAGCAGGATGTGGCTGGCGCGCATCGCCTCGGGCTGCATGAAGAACTGCGGGTTCTTCTTGTAGAAGTCGGCGATGTCGGTTTCGGTGACCGCGGCCTTGGGCTCGACCTCTGTGGTCAGCAACTTGTCCACGCAGAGCCGCTGGCGCGCCTCGGCGGCCAGGTCCGCTTCGGTCATCTTGCGCGACGCGAGCGCCTTGGCGAACGCCTCGGGATTGGGCGCCTGCTTCTTCATCTGTTCGATGCCGGCCGCCACCTCGGCGTCGGTCGCCTTGATGTTGCGCGCGGCGGCTTCCTGCTCGAGCAGTCGCATCTCGACGAGCTGATCGAGGATGCCGCGATAGATCTCGCTGCGGCGCTCGGCCGGGATCTGGTTGCCGACGTTGGCCTCCAGGTTCCGGATGGCCTTCTCGAGTTCGGCGGCCGCGATGTCTTTGCCGTTGACCCGTGCGACGACGGTCGGCAGCACGGTCGGGACAGGCTTGACTGGCGCTGGTGGCGGCGTCTGCGGGCCGGCGGCCGGCGGGGCTGCTGGAGTCCCGGGCGCGGCCGGAGTCGCGGTCGGCGTGGCGGCAGCACCAGCGACTGGCGCCTGGTTGGCGGCGGCCTTGGTCTCGGTGCGATTGCAGGCGATGCCCAGCGAAAGGGCGAGGAGGACAGGGACGGCGTACTTCAAGAGGACAGGGACGGCGTACTTCAAAGGGGCAACCTCAAAGGGAGAAACGACACACCAGTATACAGACGTGCGGCCCCTAGGGTACGGGCGGTGCAGGGGGCAGTTGGCCGACGGGCACCTGCATCAGTTCTGGCATCTGGGTCAGGGTGCCCCCGGGCAGCCCGAGGTGGGTGTAGCAGAGCGTTTGCGGCTCCGTGCCGGCAAGGAAGGCCTCGCTGAGCAGATGCCCGCAGAACGGGCCGGCTCGTCCGCCCGTGTCCTTGTCGATCTCCACGAAGGTGACCCCCTCTGGAACGGTGAAGGCCTGGCTGCGGTGCCCCGACAGGGCGCGCTTCATGAACGCGGTCCAGATCGGCAGGGCCGCCTGCGAGCCGGTGAGGCCGACCGGGGTGTTGTCGTCGAGGCCGACCCACACCACGGTCAGCAGTTCGGGCGTGAACCCGACGAACCAGGCGTCACGCAGGTCGTTGGTCGTCCCGCTCTTGCCGGCCGCATCGAGCGCAAAGCCCGCCGCACGCGCCGCGGCGCCGGTGCCCTCGTTGATCACGCTGCGCATCATGTTGGTGACCAGGAAGGTGGGCCCGGGTTGGGCCACATGGCGGGGGTGCCCCATCTCCGGCAATGGCGCGACGCCATCATCCACCTCGATGCGCGAGACCGCGCGCAGCGGCCGGACCTCGCCGAGATTGGGGAACAACGTGTACGCCTCGGCCATGTCGAGCGGCGTCGCCTCGAAGACCCCGAGCGCGATCGACGGGTAGGGCCGCGCCGTGAATCCCGGCTTCACGCTGCGCCACAGCGCGGCGATGTTCTGGTAGCCCGTGAGGTCGGCCATCTGGATGGTGGCGAGATTGCGGGACCGGGCCAGCGCCCGCCGCGCCGTGATCACGCCGTCGTGCTCGCCGTCGTAGTTGCGCGGCGCCCATTCCTCGCCGTTGACCATGAACACCGCGGGCTCGTCTGAGAGCACCGTGGCCGGCGTGAGATCGGTGCGGCCCTCACGCAGCGCCAGTTCGAAGGCGGCCAGGAAGACGAACGGCTTGAATGTCGACCCGGGTTGACGCTTCGCGGTCGTGGCGCGGTTGTACTGCGAACGCTGGTACGACCGCCCGCCGACCATGGCGAGGATGTCACCGGTGCGCGGGTCCACCGCCACGAGCGCTGCCTGCAGGGGACCGCGCAGCTTGCCCCCCTTGGCAAACCGCGCTTCGATCTCGTTCACGCCCTTCGCCACGACGTCCTGCGCCACGCGCTGCAGGTGCAGGTCGAGCGTCGTGTGCACGGCCACCCGCTTGGCCGACGCACGCATCGCGACCTGCTCGATGACCAGTTGCGTCACGTAATCGACGAAGTACGGCGCTTCGGCATCGATGCTGCCCGGCGCGGTCTGCAACTCCTCGCGCAGTGCGGTTTCGCCGGCGGCGGCCGTGATGTAGCCGGACTCCATCATCGCGCGCAGCACGACGTCGCGTCGCTCCCTGGCCTTCGCGGGGTGCCGTGTCGGCGAGTACGCGGCCGGCGACTGGATGATGCCGGCCAGCGTCGCCGCCTCCGCGAGCGTGACGTTGCTGATGTCCTTGCCGAAGAACAGGTGCGCACCCTCGGCGACGCCGTGGACCGAGAACGAGCCGCGCTGTCCGAGGTACACGTCGTTGAGATAGAGCTCGAGGATCTGGTCCTTCGGCAGCCGCCGTTCGAGCACGATCGACATCATCTGCTCGCGGATCTTGCGGGTGTAGGTCTTCTCCGGCGTGAGGAACGAGTTCTTCACGAGCTGCTGCGTCAGCGTGCTGCCGCCGACCAGGTACTTCTTCTCGCCGCGCAGGTTGGTGACGACGGCGCCGAAGGTGCGAATGACGTCGACACCCGGGTGCGAGTAGAAGCGTCGATCCTCGATCGCGAGCACGGCCTGTACGACCGCGGGGGGGAACTGCGCCAGGGGCAATTGACGCTGGCGGCCGCGCCCTCCGGCTGCGACCGCGGTGAGCAGCGGAGCTTCGAGCTCCACTTCCGCAATCTTGCCTCCGCGCGCCGATTCCAGCGACCTGACCTGGCCGCTCCGGCCCGCCGCGTCGAGCGAGAGGACGACGCGCACGACCTGCCCCTCGGCGGTGCCGCCACGCGGCACGAGCCGGACCTCGGTCGGCTGTACGTCGAACTCGCCAGGCGCCACTGCCTGGTCCTTGCGCGTGTATCCGAGGTCGTCGAGGCGTTCGTCGAGTTCGTGCGAGGTGAGCGCCTGGCCAGTCCGGAGCACGAAGGGACGGGCGTAGACCTTCGGGGCGACACGGTCGTGCAGGCCGGCGAGCCGGGCGTCGACTTCGACGGCGACACTGCGATACAGCAGATACAGGGCGAGGCCGAGGACCAGGCCCAGGACGAGCAGTGGCCCGAGCAGCACGGCCGCGACCACCCTGGGCCAGCGGCGGCGACGAGCGCGGCGGGCGGCGGTCACGGGGCGGAGGGCGCTCCCCCGTGGCCCGGCGTCAAATCTGGAGCAACCAATGCTTGCCGCCCTCGATGGGCAGGCACTCGTACAGTCGGGGCACGAGGGCCGGACCGAACCGGTTCATGTACCAGGCCAGGCACAGCACGCGCTCCTGCGGGTGGCCACCGGGGAACGCCAGGTGCTGGGCGTGCGCGAATTGACGGCGCAACGTCTCGTTGCGGCGCTTGGCGGCGCTGATCACCTTGGCGTGCAGGCCGCGGACTTCGTGCGCCAGGCGGCCCTGCGACGACTTGACCGCTCCGTCGAGCGTCGGATCGAGCGCCGGCACAGCCGCCAGCAACGCGGCCATCCGTTCGTCGAGCGTGTGCTCGAGGTCGTGCAAGGCCTGCTCGAGCGTCGGCGGCAGCTGTGCCTCCAGCCACTGGTTCAGCGCGTGCTCGTCCTGCGCCTGCAGCGACTGCAATTCGAGCGACGTGCGCGCCAGGAAGCGCAGCGACGCCGAGTCGAGGATCGTGCCCGTGGCACGCTGCACGATCAGCGGCATCGGCGTCTCGTGGAACGCGTAGACGTTCTTCAGTTGACCGAGATAGGCGAGTTCGGAGGGCCCGGCCACGTACGCGATCGTCGGCAGCAGCGTGTCCTGCACCACCGCCCGCAGGAGCACGTTGGGGCTGAAGCGCTCGGGATGCGCGGCGGCGTCGGCGCGCAGGGTTGCGGCGTCGACCGGTGTCTCGCCGACCAACAACTGCTCGTCGCGGTACTTGATGGGGCTCCGGCCCTCGACCATCGAGAAGAGGGCGGTGGCATCGGGCTGGGTGACGACCTGCGCGTGGTAGCCATCGGCCACGAGCGCCTGGCCGGTGTCGCTGGCGAGATGGCGGGTGTGTCCGGGATGGGCAAGGACCCGCTGGAAGATCGTGCTGGCGAGCGGCTTGGCCGCCGGATCGCTGCCATCGAACACGACGACACCGAGGGGCCCGAGCAGGACGTCGAGCAACTGGCCGAATGCGTCGGCCATGCCCGTTCCCGGCGCGTAACATCGCCGTAATTGAGCGACCGTCGCAGCGGTGAACTCGGTCTGCGGCAGCAGCGTGTCCAGCTCCGCCAGCACCCGGGTGATGTCCTCGGTGAGACGCACCTGCCCGACAGGCACGTGCCCGTCGCCCTCGATGCCGGCCACCGTCAGGCGATGCGCCTGCAGGTCGTCGTCGAGGATCCATGCCGATGCGACTTCTTCCCAGTCGTGGTCCTCGGCGTGGTTCCAGAACACGGTCACGCACGGCACGCCGTACTGCGCCTCGATGTCGGCAGCCAGGCGGGCGGCCGTGAGCCCCTTCATCAACGTGTAGAGCGGCCCGCCGAACAGTCCGGCCTGCTGGCCTGTGACGATGGCCACCGTGCGCGGGTCGGCGAGCTTGGCCGCCGCGGCGCGCGCCTGTTCGGGCGCCTGCCGCGCGGCGAGCTGCGCTTCGAGGATCGCGACCATGGCGGCGCGGTCGCGCGGGTGGGCCTGGACGCGGGTGATGACGTCCCGCCAGGCATCGGGATTGGCAGGATCGCCGGCATAGTACCGGGCAAGCTTTTCGTGCTGGTAGGTGTAGTCGAGGCTCAGGCGAGAACCCGACCACTGGCGCAAGTCGATGCCCTGAGGCTGAGCCGCCTGCATGGTCGAGTCTGGGCGCACAGGAGGTCCACTGTCGCAAAGGGCCTACCGGGTGTCAAGGCAAGACGCCCGGCTTGCTATAATGCAGGCTCGTCTGCCCGCGCGAGCCTCGCGCAGGAGAGTCCCTGCCCTGACCCACGACCCCTCGCCTCTCTTCCAGCCGCCCGAGGTTGTCGGACCCTTTCGTGTCCGACGCGTCCTGGCGTCGGGAACGTTGGGCCCACGGTTGCTCGTGGAGGACGAACGCGGCCGACTGCAGGTCCTCAAGCTGATCACCGATGTCGCCGACGATGCCGGCGCTTTGGCGGAGCTGCTGGAACAGGCGCGCCAGGCCGTGCCGCCGCACGCCGCGTTGTTGCAGGTGACCGAGATCGGCACCTGCGACGAAGGCGTCTACCTGGCGTCCCCGGTCTTGAACGCCCCGAGCGTCGAAGGGCGACTGCGCCACGGACGTCAGACGCTCGACGCCACCCTGCCGTGGTTGCGCACGCTGACCGACGGACTCCAGGCCGCGCATGACGCGGGTGTATGGCACGGTGCCCTCCATCCGCGGGACGTCCTCGTCACCGATGACGGTGGCGTGCTCACGGGAGTAGGGATTGCTCCGGCGCTCGAGCGCCTCAAACTGCAGGCGCCGGTGCGGGTGCCGTTCACGGCCCCCGAGCGGGCCTCCGGCGGCACGTGGGACGCACGCGCCGACCAGTACTCCATGGCCATGCTCGCCCTGGACGCGCTTTCGGGCCGTCGTCTGATCGCGGGCACCATCCCGGCATTCGATCGCTGGACGCTGGCCGAAACCCCGACCGAGGATGCGCGCCTCCACGACGTTTTCGTCCGTGCCCTGCATCCCGATCCGGACCAGCGGTACCCGTCGCTCGAGGCGTGGTTCGCGGCACTGGCGGGGCCGGAACGGGAAGCCGAATCGGGCGCGTTGTCGCGGTTTGCGCGCGAGGGCGTGATCCTCGCCTCGCCTGCGGCCACCGCGGACCAGGGCCGGGAGATCAAGGTCCAGCCACTCGTCGATCCGGAAGGCGTGGCGCTCTCGCTGTTCCCCGAAGAGGACGGCACGATCGAGAGCCCCGTCGTCGAGACAGGGAGCCGGGCCGCGGAACAAGTCGAGCCGGCTGCCCAGCCCGAAGCCGAGCAGGAATGGCTGGTGGCCGACGTGACGGACGAAACGATCGCGGCCACGCCTGACGCCGAGCCATTCACGATCCAGATCGTGCCGGTGCCGGCGGTCACGCACGAGGCCGCCGCACCGGCGGCCCGGTGGCCCGAGTTCGACAGCAACGAAGGTGCGACTGTCCGGACCGACCCCCGACGCGAATGGCAACCCGTCGGCGAGGACTCGCAGAGCCGGCGGCCGTGGTTGATCGTCGCCGTCATGCTGGTGTTGGCCGCGCTCGCCTACGGCACCTGGAGCAGCATGCAGGGCCCCTCGGCGCCCTCCGTGAGCTCCGCGGCAGTGCAGGAGGCCCCCGCCCCCGCCCCCGGCGGTGCCGGCTCGGAGGCCGCCGTGTCGCCGGCGCAGGGTGCTGGCCAGGAGCCAGCGGCAACGCAGCCCGCGGAGGTCCTCCCGGCGCCAAGCGTGGTCCCGCAGGCACCCGTGCAGCGCAACCCGGTGGCGCCTCCGGCCCGCCCGCCGCGCACAGCCTCGGCACCGCCCATCGCGCGCGCCGAACCGATTCCCGTGCCGCCTTCCGCCCCGACGGGAGGCCGCATGCTGATTCGCTCGTCGCCCTCGGGCGAGGTCCGCGTCAACGGCGTGGTGCGCGGGGAGACGCCCGTGGTGTTGCGCGACCTGCCGTTCGGGCGCTATTCGATTGCGGTCACCCGGCCCGGCTTCGCGACGATCGAACGAGAGTTGACGCTGCTCGCCTCGCAGCCGGCGGCGTCGCTGAGCGTGGATCTCGTGCCTCAAGGGGTTGCGGGGCCGGCCACGGCGGCGGTAGCCCGCCCGACCCCACCGCCCCCGCCGGCAGCGGATCCGAGGCCGTCCGCACCGCCTGTCGTCGCCCCGGCGGGCACTGCGACCGCCGCCGCGCCGGCACCGGCGCCGCCTCGTGAGGCCACGCCGACGGGGGGCGTCTTCGTGCTGTCGGTCCCGGGCCAGTCCCGCCTGTTCGTCGACGGGCAGCCGTACGGCAAGACGCCGGCGTCGATCCCGGGCCTCTCGCCGGGCGTGCACACGATTCGCGTCGAAGCTCCGGGGTACAAGACGTGGGAAGGGCGGGTGGCCGTGATTGCCGGCACGCGCGTTCGTGTCCAGGCCACTTTGCAGCAGGAACAGGAATGAAAGCCTTACTCGCACTCGAGAACGGACAGGTCTTTGAAGGCGTCGCGGCTGGCGCCCCGGGGGAGACCAGCGGCGAGGTCGTGTTCAACACGAGCCTCACGGGCTACCAGGAGGTCCTGACCGACCCCTCGTACGCCGGGCAGATCGTCACGATGACGGCGCCTCTGATCGGCAACTACGGCGTGTCGGCGCAGGATGGCGAATCGCGCGGGCCGCAGGTGGCAGGGTTCGTGATGCGCGAGGAGTCGCGCGTCGCCAGCAACTGGCGATCCGAGAGCACCCTGCGCGAATACCTCGTCGCCAACAACATCGTCGCAATCTCCGACGTGGACACACGGGCGCTGACACGCGTGCTGCGGTCGACGGGCGTCATGAACGGAGTGATCGCGACGGGCGCGAGCGTGCGTGGCGAGGACCTGGTCGAGAAGGCGCGTGCCGCGCGGCAGATGGCCGGCGCGGACCTCGTCAAGGACGTGACGTGCGCGGCGCCGTTCGACTGGGCGCCCGCCGACGAACCCGGCGCGCGCGTCGGGCGTGACCTGATCCTCGAGCCGCAACGCCGTGCCGGCCGCCGCCTGAAGGTCGCCGCCTACGACCTGGGCATGAAGTACAACATCCTGCGCCGCTTTGCCGAGCATGGCGTCGACGTCCGCGTCTACCCGGCGACGACGCCCGCGGCGGATCTGATGAAGGACCACCCGGACGGCGTGTTCTTCAGCAATGGCCCCGGCGACCCGGCGGCGTTGCCGTACGTGGTGGAGAACGCGAAAGTCCTGGCCGAGGCCGACGTACCGGTCTTCGGCATCTGCCTCGGGCACCAGGTCCTGGCGCAGGCGCTCGGCGCGCGGACCTTCAAGCTGAAGTTCGGCCACCGGGGCACCAATCACCCGGTGAAGCACGTGGCCACCGGAGCGGTGGAAATCACCTCGCAGAACCACGGCTTCGCGGTGGACCCGGCGAGCATCCCGGCCGACGTCGAAGTCACGCACGTGAACCTGTACGACAACACCGTGGAAGGCCTGAAGCACCGCTCGCGGCCGATCTTCTGCGTGCAGTACCACCCGGAAGCGGCACCGGGGCCCCACGATGCCGACTACCTGTTTCGCGAGTTCCTCGACGCCATGGAGGCGCGCGCCTAGATGCCCCGCCGTACAGACATCTCCCGCGTGCTCGTCATCGGCTCTGGTCCCATCGTGATCGGGCAAGCCTGCGAGTTCGACTATTCCGGTACCCAGGCGTGCAAGGCCCTCAGGAGCGAGGGCCTCGAAGTCATCCTGATCAACAGCAACCCGGCGACGATCATGACCGACCCGGAGCTGGCCGATCGAACCTACGTCGAGCCGCTCACCGTCGAGATCGCCGAGCAGATCATCGCTCGCGAGAGGCCAGACGCGCTGCTGCCGACCGTCGGCGGACAGACGGCGCTCAACCTCGCCGTGGATCTGGCAAAAGCCGGGATCCTCGAGAAGTACGGCGTGAAGTTGATCGGAGCGCAGATCGCGGCGATCGAAGTCGCCGAGGACCGGCTCAAGTTCAAGCAGGCGATGAAGGAGATCGGCATCCCGGTGCCGGCCTCCGCGGTGGCGCACACGCTCGAGGATGCGCTGGCGTGCATCGAGGACGTGGGCTTTCCGGCGATCATCCGTCCCTCGTTCACGATGGGCGGCGTCGGCGGCGGCATCGCCTACAACCTCGAGGAATACCGCGAGATCTGCGAGCGTGGCATCAGCCTGAGCCCGATGCACGAGATTCTCGTCGAGCAGTCGGTCATCGGCTGGAAGGAATACGAACTCGAGGTCATGCGCGACCACGCCGACAACTTCGTGGTCATCTGCTCGATCGAGAACGTCGATGCCATGGGCGTGCACACCGGCGACAGCATCACCGTCGCGCCGGCCATCACGCTGTCGGACCGCGAGTACCACCGCCTGCGCGACGCAGCGCGTCGCATCATCCGCCGCGTCGGCGTCGAGACCGGCGGCAGCAACATCCAGTTCGCGGTCAACCCCGCCAACGGCGACTACATCGTCATCGAGATGAACCCGCGCGTGTCGCGCAGTTCGGCCCTCGCCTCGAAGGCGACCGGGTTCCCGATCGCGAAGATCGCCGCCAAGCTCGCGCTCGGCTACACGCTCGACGAGATCCCCAACGACATCACGCGCGTCACCCCGGCGTCGTTCGAGCCGACGATCGACTACGTGGTCGTGAAGTTCCCGCGCTGGGCGTTCGAGAAGTTCCCGACCGCGGATGCCACGCTCACCACGCAGATGAAGTCGGTGGGCGAGGCGATGGCCATCGGCCGGACCTTCAAGGAAGCCTTCCTCAAGTCGGTCCGTTCGCTCGAACTCACGAGTAGCGGTGCATCGCTCTTCGGCCAGCCCGTGGACGATGACGAGGAGAAGGTGGAGGCGCTGCGGCGGTCGCTGGTGATCCCGAACGATCGGCGCATGTGGTCGATCTTCCGCGCCCTCGAACGCGGCTGGACCGTCGAGCAGATCCACGAACTGACGCACATCGACCCGTGGTTCCTCGAGCAGTTCCAGGAGCTCGTCGAACTCGGCAAGATGGCCCGCGACATCGGGCTGCGCAACATGTCCGAGGACCTCGTGCGCACCCTCAAGCGCAACGGCTTCGGCGACCGCGACATCGCCCGCCTGTGCGAGGTCAACGAAGGGGCCGTGCGCGAGAAGCGCGAGGAACTCGGCCTGCGCAATGCCTACAAGCGCATCGACACCTGCGCCGCGGAGTTCGAGTCGTTCACGCCGTATCTGTACGGGACCTTCGAGCGCGAGTGCGAGGCCGATCCGACGCCACGCAACAAGGTGGTGATCCTCGGCAGTGGCCCGAACCGCATCGGCCAGGGCATCGAGTTCGACTACTGCTGCTGTCACGCCGCCTTCGCCGCCCGTGAAGAAGGCTTCGAGACGGTGATGATCAACTGCAACCCGGAGACGGTGTCGACCGACTACGACACGGTGGACCGGCTGTACTTCGAACCGCTCACGCTCGAGGACGTCCTCGCCGTGATCGAGCGCGAACGCTCGGCCGGCGGCGACGTCGCCTGCGTGGTGCAGTTCGGCGGCCAGACGCCGCTGAAGCTGGCGCTGTCGCTGCAGGAAGCAGGCGTCAGGATCATCGGCACGTCGCCCGATTCGATCGATCTGGCCGAGGACCGCGAGCGGTTCTCGAAGCTGCTGTGGGATCTCGGCATCCCGCAGCCGGCCAACGGCATGGCGGCCAGCCGCGACGAGGCCCGCGAGGTTGCCGCCAGGATCGGCTACCCCGTCGTGGTGCGTCCGTCGTACGTGCTCGGCGGCCGCGCGATGGCGATCGTCTACGACGCCGGGACGCTGGACAACTACATGGCCAACGCGGTGGACGTGTCGCCCGAAAAGCCGATCCTCATCGACCGGTTCCTCGAAGACGCGTTCGAGCTCGACGTCGATGCCCTCGCCGACGGCCAGGGCGGCGTGATCATCGGCGGCGTGATGGAGCACATCGAGGAGGCCGGCATCCATTCCGGCGACAGCTCCTGCGTGGTGCCCACGTACCTGGTGGCCGAAAAGCACCTCGACACGATCCGGGACTACACGCGCCGCATTGCCCGTGCGCTCAACGTCATCGGCTTGATGAACGCGCAGTTCGCGATCAAGGACGACACGGTCTACGTGCTCGAGGTGAACCCGCGCGCCTCGCGCACCGTGCCGTACCTGTCCAAGGCCACCGGCGTGCCGCTCGCGAAGGTCGCGGCCCGCCTGATGACCGGCAAGTCGCTCGCCGAACTCGGACTGGTGGCCGACCTCGAGGTGACCGGTGTGTTCGTCAAGACGCCGGTCTTCCCGTTCGTCCGCTTCCCGGGCGTGGACACGATCCTCGGGCCCGAGATGAAGAGCACGGGTGAGGTGATGGGCGGCGCGCCGACGTTCGGCACCGCCTTCGCCAAGGCACAGATCGCGGCCGGCCAGAAGCTGCCGCTCGATGGCGCTGCTTTCATCAGCGTCAACAACGACGACAAGGCCAACGTCGTGCCCATCGCGCGCGATCTCGCGGCCCTCGGCTTCAAGCTGGTGGCCACGCGCGGCACCGCCGCCTACCTGCGCGCGCATGGCCTGGACGTCGAGGTCGTGTACAAGATCAACGAGGGACGTCCACACGTCGGCGATCGCATCGTCAACAAGCAGATTCACCTCGTGCTCAACACCCCGCTCGGTCGCGAGTCGTTCTTCGACGACCGCAGCGTGCGCCGCGTCGCGATGATGCAAGGCGTGCCATGCATCACGACGCTCACTGGCGGGTCTGCGACCGTCGCCGCCATCAAGGCGCTGCGCGAGCAGGGCCTCGACGTGCGGTCGCTGCAGGAGTATCACGGCACGGTCATGAGTAATGCCTGATGCCTGATGCCTGACGCACGTTGAACGTCGGACGCTGAACGCCGAAGGATCAAGGACGGAAGGCTGAAGGTCGAAGGGTTGACGACTGAAAGTTGAACGTTGACGGTTGAAGGTTGAACGAAGGGCGCCTTTCGCGGCGCCCTTTTTCGTTGTAGCCGTCGACCTCAGCGCGCCGTTGTAGCCGTCGACCTTCAGGTCGACGGTCAGTGATCTTCCCGGGAGATCATGACCGGCAGTTCGTCCGGGTTGTGTAGCCGTCGAGCTTGCTCGACGGTCAGTGCTCTCCCCGGAAGCCTTGGTTGTGGCGTGACGTCGGCGTTCGGCGTTCAACGTTCGGCGTTCTCTTGAGGTAGCCGTCGACCTTCAGGTCGACGGTCAGTGATGTCCCCGGAAGATTGATCGTGGGTGTCCGGGCGTTGCAGTTTCCGCGACATGCCGCCGATGGCCGATTGCATCTTCTGCCCGCCCACTCATAGACATCAGCCACATTGCACTGATTTGGCTCGATCTCGGGCCCTCCCAGCGCGGCATCGCGCTTGCTTCTGATGATGCGTGTCGCCGCTGGCCTGCTGCGTGCTCGCCTTGCTCATGGGCTGCCTGGTCAGCGGCGCCGTGCCCCTGTCGCCAGAAACATCGGCACGCGTCCTCGTGCTCGGAGCCGGTGTCCTCATCATCTCGGCGCGCCTTGCGTGGGCGGGGCATGGCAGCGTCGCGCTGATGGCTGCCGCGGCGGCCATGGCTGGCGCCGGCGTGGCGATGGGCAATCGAGCCGACGCACTCCGATGGGCGCCGCCAGGTGTCGACGTGGTGGCCATGGAGCAGGCAACCGCACGGGGCGAGGCGCTGCGGGTCGACGGCGTCCTGCGACACGACGCATGGGTGTCACCTGGCGGCGGCGTCGCTCTCGACCTCGAGGTGACGAGAGTGCTGTGGACCGCTGCGTGGATCCCCGCGTCTCTCGGTGTCCGCGCAACGGTCGTCGGCGATTCGGCACTCGCCGCGCGCCTCGCCTGGACCCGCGGCCGCGTCGTCCGCGCCACGTTCGCCTCCCTGCGTCGTCCGTCGCCGTACCGCAACTTCGGCGTCCCCGATGCCGAGCGTGCGCTGGCACGCAGCGGGCTGCGCCTGTTTGCCACCATCAAGGCGGCATCGATGGTCGAGGCGACACCCGGACCCTGGTGGGAGGAGTGGGCGGCAGGGGCACGTGCCGGCATTCGTCGCGTCATCGCGATCCATGTCAGGGACCCGGCCGCCGCGGCGACGATGGCCGCGATTCTCATCGGTGATCGCAGCGGCCTGGACCCGGCGATCGTGCGCGACCTGCAGCATGCGGGCGTGTATCACGTCGTCGCGATCTCGGGCGGCAACGTCGCCATCTGGCTGGCAGTGCTGCTGTGCCTGCCGCGTGCCGCCGGCGCCGGCGTGCGCACTGGCCTGTGGTGGCTCGCGGCCGGCCTGATCGCCTTCACGGCGGTTGTCGACGGCGGCGCGTCGGTGGCGCGCGCCGTCACCGTCGCGGCCATCGTCCTGGCGGCGCGCTGGTGGGACGTCCGCACGCCGGCCATGCAGGCCCTCGTGGCGGCCGCGGGGCTGCAGTGGCTGCTCGATCCGCTCGCATGGCACGACGCGGGTTGTGTGCTGTCGTTCGGCGCCGCAGCCACGCTCGTGATACTCGCATCCGCGCCAGCGCAGCGGGAGCAGGCAGCGCGGCGCGGCGACGGTCGATGGAGGCGTCTTGCGAGTCCGATGCTGGCCCTCGCCGTCGCGACCCTCGCGATCGAGATGGTGCTGCTGCCGATTACGGCGCGCTGGTTCCACCTGGCCACGGCTGCGGGACTTGTGGCGAATGTCGTGGCCGTGCCCGCGATGGGCGTGGTGCAGTTGGCTGGCCTCGCGTTGATGCCCGCCGCGTTCGTGTCCGTCCCCGCGAGCGATGCCTTCGGCGTGGCTGCCACGTACGGCGTCCGTACCTTGCTCCGAAGTGCCGATGTCGTCTCCGTCGCGCCGTGGCTGGTACGTGAGGTCCCGCCGCCATCACTGCCGGTGCTGTGCCTGCATTACGGTTCGATCGCGGCTGCACTGTTCGCGTGGCTGCAGCGGCGACGCACGGTCGCGCTGTGGTGCGCCCTGCCGGCGGTCGGGTGCCTCGGCTGGATCGTGTCCGGAGGCATCGAACGGTCGGCCCCGGCGCCGTGGACATGGCGCGCCGCTGCGCGCTGGCAGCACGCAACCTGGCCAGCGGAACCGTGGTTGCTCGTGTCGGTTCTGGACGTGGGGCAGGGCGATGCCACACTGATTCGATTCCCCTCGGGCCGCACGTGGCTCGTCGATGCTGGAGGTAGTGTGACGGAGAGCTTCGACGTCGGCGCTCGCGTCACATCGCCCGCCTTGTGGGCACTGGGCGTCCGTCGCCTGGACCGCGTGCTGGTCACGCACGCGCACCCGGATCACGCCGCGGGGATGGCGACGGTCATCAGGCGATTCCAGCCGCGGGAAGTGTTGACGGGCATCGCTGCCGCCGGCGATGTGCTGCAGGCCGAAGTGGAGGCCGCAGCGACACTCGCGTCGGCGGGGCAGCGGTCGCTGGCAGCAGGCGAGTGGTTCGCCGACGGACCGGTGCGCGTCTCGGTGCTGCACCCGGAGCGACCGGACTGGGAGCGGCGACGCGTGCGCAACGACGACTCGGTCGTGTTGTGGGTACGCTTTGGCGACATCGGCGTGTGGCTGCCCGGCGACATCGGCGACGCGGTCGAAGCACGCATAGCGCCGCGCATCGCCGCAGCGCCGCTGACCGTACTGCGCCTTGCGCACCACGGCAGCGCGTCGTCTACGGGCGAGGCCATGCTCGAGGCGCTGCGGCCATCGCTCGCCATCGGATCGATGGCGCGTGGAAATCGCTTCGGGCATCCCGCGCCGCGTGTCGTCGCGCGGCTGCAGGCTCGGCGGGTGCCACTGCTGCGGACCGACGAGGACGGCGCGATTCAGCTGGCGACCAACGGCCGCGTCCTGCTCGTGCGGATGATGAGCGGCAGGGAGGGGAGCATCACCGCCGGTCCACCTCGTCGCGCTTGGTGGCTTGCCACGCCTCCTCCATCTCCTCGAGCGTCGCCTGTTCGAGCGGGAGCCCCGCAGTCGCCAGCCGTCTTTCCACCGATCCGAAGCGGCGGATGAACTTGAGGTTCGCGCGGCGGAGCGCGCTCTCCGCGTCCACGTCGAGCTTGCGCGCCAGGTTGGCGATCACGAACAGCATGTCGCCGATCTCGTCTTCGATCGCATCGCGATCACCAGTGGCGATGGCGGCGTGCACCTCGCGCGTCTCTTCGTCGAGTTTGTCGAGCACCGCCTCGGCCGTGGGCCAGTCGAAGCCGACCTTGGCGACGCGACTGCAGATCGCCCTCGCGCGGGCGAGGGCAGGCTCGGCCAGTGGGAGCCCATCGAGCACCGACGCCGGGGCGCGGCCTGCGTCGGCCTTTTCCTGCGCCTTGATCGCGTCCCACTGGTCCTTGACCTGGTCGGGTGTCAGGGTGGCGTCGCTTGCGAAGATGTGCGGATGCCGGCGAATCAACTTCGTGCTCACGGTCTCGAGTGCCGCGGTGACGTCGAAACCGCCCTCGTCCTTGCTGACCTGGGCGAGGAACACGCCCTCGAAAATCAGGTCGCCGACCTCCTCGCGCAGCCCGTCGGCATCCTCGCGCTCGATGGCATCCACCACCTCCGCGGCCTCCTCGAGCACGAACCGTGCAAGCGTCTTCAGGCTCTGTCCGCGGTCCCACGGGCAGCCGTCCGGAGCCCGTAGTCGCGCCATGATCTCGACGACTCTTGCAAATGCGGCACCGGCTTCGGCATGCGACATGGGCGTCAAGACCCGTATGCTAGCATCCGGAAATGAGCCAGCCGGACGCGTCGCTGACATTCGTGAGCTACATCTCGGGCCTCGTGCTGGCGGCATCGGTCTACATCGGTGATGAGCCCGATCCGATGACCGGGATACGATCGGTAAACCTCGTCTCCGCCGGCCACGCGATCGACGTGCTCACCATGCTCGAGGAGAAGACCAGGGGCAACCTGACCGACGACGAGCGACGGTTGCTCGAGAGCGCGGTTCACGAACTGCGCGCGAAGTACATGGAGGCCTCGAAGAGGGGCCCCTCCCGCATCGTCACTCCCTGAGCGTGCGCATCACGTTTCTCGGCACCGGCACCTCGCAGGGCGTCCCGATGATCGGGTGCACCTGCGCCGTCTGCCAGTCACCCGCACCCGAAGACAAGCGGTTTCGCCCCTCCATCGTCGTGACCCACGACGATGGGACGCAGGTGCTGGTGGACACGACGCCCGATTTGCGGAGCCAGGCGCTTGCGCAAGGGCTGACGCGGGTCGACGCCGTCGTCTACACCCACAGTCACGCGGACCACATCTTCGGCCTCGACGAGTTGCGGCGCTTCATCGCCCTGAAGGGCGGCGGGACGCTCACCGTCCACGGCGATGCCCATACGATCGACGAGCTCAGGCGCATGTTCGGTTACGCGTTCAGTTCGCCGGCCGAACTCGGAGGCGGTGTGCCGCGACTGGTGCCCGCCGTGGTGGACGGTCCCTTCGACATCGCCGGCACCACCTGGCTGCCGGTGCCGGTCCTGCACGGACGACGGCAGATTCACGGGTATCGAATCGGCGGCTTTGCCTACCTGACCGATTGCAGTCACGTCCCCGACTCGTCCTGGGCCCTGCTCGAGGGGCTGGACCTGCTGGTGATCGACGCGCTGCGGGAACGCGCGCACCCGACCCACTTCTCGCTGTCGGAAGCCGTCGTGGCGGCTCGGCGGTCCGGAGCCCGGCGCACGTTGTTCACGCACATGTGCCATGACCTCGGCCACGCCGAGACCAACGCGCACCTGCCAGAGGGCATGGCGCTGGCGTATGATGGCCTGTCGGTCACGCTGCCCGGCGCGTCAACATGACGGACGTACGACACGGCACGCGCCTCCGGGTGGAGGTGATTCGCTTTCCGGAAGACCCGCCGCGACCCGGCCGCTGGCCCTACCCGGTGGTGGCGCTCGGCAACTTCGACGGGTTGCATCGCGGCCACCAGAAAATCCTCGAGCGTGTCCGTCGCCAGGCCCGTGAGCGGCACGGGACGCCGCTGGTGATGACCTTCGACCCGCATCCCCCGCGGGTCCTGCGGCCCGACAAGGCGCCGCCCCTGCTGATGACCACGCCGCAGCGCATCGAGGCGCTGGCGCGAGCCGGGATGGAGGGTGTGGCCCTCGTCCACTTCGACCACGAGTTGTCGCGTCTCGATCCGGATACGTTCGTCCGTCGCGTCCTCGTGGAGTGGCTCGGCGTGGCTGAGGTCTGGGTCGGCGGCAACTTCCTGTTCGGACGCGATCGCACCGGCAACTTCTCGCTGCTGCGGGACCTCGGCCAGCTCTACGGATTTCGCGCCGAGAAGATCGATCCCGTGCGCTACAAGGACTTCGTGGTGAGCAGCACGCGGATCCGCCGGCTGGTCAGCGAGGGACGTGTCGACGAAGCTGGGGCCCTGCTCGGGCATCACTACTTCGTGGACGGCACGGTGGTGGCGGGAGCGGCGCGGGGCCGGCAGATCGGCTTCCCGACCGCCAACATCACCAGTGAGAACGAACTCCTTCCGCCGCACGGGGTGTACGCGACGACGTTGACGGTCGACGACCGCATTCACGCCGCCGTCACCAACATCGGCGTGCGGCCGACGTTCGAGGCCGAGGGCCGGGTGAGCGTGGAGACACACCTGCTCGACGTCAACCCCGACCTCTACGGCACGCGTGTGCGCCTCGCATTCGTGCAGCGGTTACGCGGCGAACAGGCCTTCAACGGCGTGGATGCCCTGGTCCGGCAAATCCGCGAGGATGTGGCGACGGCGCGGTCCGTCTTCGAGCGCTTTTCGCTATAGAATCGCTCGTGTATGACAGAGCCCCGCGACGCTGCGCCTGCCCTGCCGCTGGCGGTGACATACGCACCGGATGGACGCCTGGGGGACGCGGTGCGGGCCCTGGTCGGTCGCATCGGGGCGCTGGCCGGGGATTCGCCGCACGCGCAGCGTTTCGCGGCCGCGGTGCAGGCGGTGGTGACCTGGCTCATCGAACATCGCGCCGCTGTCGCCGGTGACGTCGCCATGGTCTTCGACCGCGACGGCGACCGCCTGCGAGGCGACCTGCGCTGGGCGGCGTCGGGCGACACGCCCGCGGTACCGGCGCTGGCCGAGGCTTCCTCACCGGACGTGGAACTCGCGTGCGATGTCTCGGGCGGTGAGGTGAGCTGTCGGGTGTCCTGCCGTTGCGCCTGAACGCGCTGGTGTTGCCGGGGGCCCGCGAAGGCCGAGCTGGGACAGCCGGCCCTACCATCGTCGCCAGGTAGGGCCCGCTCTCCGAGCGCGGCCCGACGCTCTGGGACAGCCCGATGCTACCCTCGGCGGTTCCCGATTCCCGATTCCCGGTTCCCGCTCTCGTTCGTGTCTACCGCATGCGCCTCTACAACACGCTCTCTCGACAGGAAGAAGAGTTCGTCCCGCAGCGCGATGGCGTCGTGCGCATGTATGCGTGCGGACTCACCGTGTACGCCCGCGGGCACATCGGCAACTTCCGCACCTTCCTCGCGGTGGACCTGCTACGTCGCACGCTGCGTCACGTCGCCGGCTTCACGGTGCACCACGTCACCAACTTCACCGACGTCGACGACAAGACCATCGCCGAGTCGCAGAAGGCAGGCGTGCCGCTGCGCGAATACACGACGCGTTACATCGACGCGTTTCGTGAGGACGCCACCGCGCTGGGGCTCGAACCGGCCGAGGACACGCCGCGCGCCACCGACCAGGAGAACATGGTCGCGATGGCCGACATGATCGCGTCGCTCGAGGAGCGCGGCCACACCTACCGGAGCGACGGCTCGATCTACTTCAAGATCTCGACGCTGCCTCGGTACGGGCAACTCGCCAGGCTCGATCAGGCCGGCATGATCAGCGGCGCCCGCGTGGACAGCGACAAGTACGAGAAGGAAGACGCCCGCGACTTCGTCCTCTGGAAGGCCACCAAGCCGGACGAGCCGACATGGGACTGCGGCGTCGGTCCTGGTCGCCCCGGCTGGCACATCGAATGCTCGGCGATGGCGCTGCGGCTGCTCGGGCCTGCACCGATCGACATCCACTGCGGTGGCGTCGACCTGATCTTCCCGCACCACGAGAACGAGATCGCCCAGGCGGAGGGCGCGACCGGTGTCCAGTTCTCGCGGTTCTGGTACCACGTCGAGCACCTGCTCATGGACGACGGCGAGAAGATGTCGAAGTCGGTGGGCAACGTCTTCACGATCCGCGACATCCTCGACCAGGGCTATCGCGCGTCGGCGCTGCGATACCTGCTGATCTCGGTCCACTACCGCAAACAACTGCGGTATTCGTGGGCGACGCTCCAACAGGCCGAAGAGGCCGTCAAGCGGCTGTACGACTGCATCGGCCGTCTCGAGCGGGTCAAGCATGGCTCCGGCGCAGACGGTTGGGAAGCGCGGCTCGACGCGGCGCGCAGCGACTTCCACGACAAGCTCCAGGCCGACGTGAACGTGCCCGGCGCGCTGGGAGCGGTGTTCGAACTGCTGCGGGAAGCCAACGCAGCCATCGACGCGGGCACGCTGACTCGCGCCCAGGCCGACGCCACGCTCGCGTTCTTCGATGACGGCGACAAGGTACTTGGCGTCATCGCGCTGCGGCGCCAGGAAGAAGCTGCGCCGCCGATTCCCCAGGACGAGCTCGACGCGCTGATGGAAGCCCGCGTCCAGGCCCGCCGCATGCGCAACTTCGCCGAGGCCGACCGCATCCGCACCGACCTGGACGCGCGTGGCGTGATCCTCGAGGACAGCGCCACGGGGACGATCTGGAAGCGCAAATGAGCACGCTGCCGCAAGTGCCGCACTTCCAGACATCCTTGCCCGGGCCAAACGCGAAGGCGATCATCACGCGCGACGGCATCGTCGTCTCGCCGTCGTACACGCGCGGTTATCCCTTCGTCATCGCGCGTGGCGAGGGGTCGATGGTGGAGGACGTCGACGGCAACGTGTTCCTCGATTGCGCTGCCGGCATCGCGGTGAACTCGACCGGGCACTCGCACCCGGACGTCGTCGCCGCGATCGTCGACCAGGCGGGTCGCTACCTGCACATGTCCGGAACCGACTTCTACTACGAACTGCAGGTGCAGCTCGCCGAGGTGCTGTCGGAGATTGCGCCGATGCCGGGCCCGTGCCGGTCGTTCTTCGGCAACTCCGGTGCGGAGGCCAACGAGGCGGCGATCAAGCTGGCGCGCTATCACTCGAAGCGCCCGTTCCTCATCGCGTTCATGGGCTCCTTCCACGGCCGGACGCTGGGAGCGCTGTCGCTCACGGCGAGCCGCGCCGTGCAGCGCAAGGGCTTCGGGCCGGTGACCGCACCCGGTGTGTTCCACGTGCCGTATCCCGACGTCTATCGCGCCGGTCCAGGCGCGGTGGAGCAGTCGCTCGAGTTCCTCGAGGAACGGACCTTCGTGCACCTGGTGGCGCCCGACGAGGTGGCGGCGATCGTCGTCGAGCCGATCCAGGGGGAGGGCGGGTATCTCGTGCCGCCGCCCGAGTTCCTGCAGCGACTGCGGGAGCTAGCCGATCGCCACGGCATCCTGCTGATCGTCGACGAGGTGCAGGCCGGCATGGGGCGCACGGGCCGCATGTTCGCGACCGAGCACAGCGGTGTGCAGCCCGACATCATCACGATGGCCAAGGGGATTGCATCGGGCCTGCCGCTCGGCGTGGCGACTGCGCGGGCCGGCCTGATGGACTGGACCCCCGGCGCGCACGCCAGCACCTTCGGCGGCAATCCCATCTCCTGCGCAGCGGCGTTGACGACGATCCGGCTGCTGCGGGAACAGCTCGTGGCCAACGCGGCCGACGTCGGTGGCTACCTGCTCGAGGGCCTGCGCGAGTTGCAGCACAAGCACGCGATCATCGGCGACGTCCGCGGCAAGGGCCTGATGATCGGCATCGAACTCGTGCAGGATCGGATCACCAAGGTGCGTGCCACGGTCGAGCGCGACCGCGTCGTCGACGCAGCGTTCGCGCGAGGGCTGCTCATCCTTGGCGCAGGGCGCAACACGCTGCGCCTGTCACCGCCGCTCGTCCTCACGCGGGCACAGGCGTGCATCGCCATCGACATCCTCGACGAGTCGATCGCCGCCGTGGCCCACGCCGCGTTGTGAAGGTAGGGCCGGCTCTCCGACTTGCCCCACCGTAGCCTTGGCGGAGGTGGAGCCCGGCCCTGACGTAGCCGCCGGCGTGTGTCGGGCGCCTGACGACGATGTGCTGAGCGGTCTGTTCCGGTTCCGTGTTCAGAACCTGACGCGAGCGCCGAGCATGATCGGAAATGACCAGCGCGAGCTCTCGGAGTTGATGTCGCGCAGTCCTTCTTCCACGAGCCAGTCCACGTCGGACAGGCCGCCCATGAAGCGCAGACCGACTTCTCCCATGACTTCGATCGGGCCGACGCCGACGAGCACGCCAGCGGTTGGCCCGAAGCTGAAGGCCCACGACTTCTCGAAGAACTTGCCGTCCTGGGCGACATAGCCGGGGACGAAACCGTTCGGGATGTCCACGAACTCACCGCGGATGTCGTCGAAGCGATTCAGGCCAATGACGTAGCCGACAAAGGGCGTGAACCGCGTTTGGACGAAGTAGAAACGCTGCCCGCCCTCGATGCCCCAGTAGTTGTAGTCGCCGAACTTGACGTAGATCGGCGTGCCGGCGGTCCCCACCGTGCCGACGTCGACGACTTCGGAGGAACTCCGCGAGATCACGAAGTTGAGCACGGCCTCGTTGCGTGGGCTCATCCGATACCCCACGCCGACCTTCAACAGCCCCATGCGCCCGTACGTCTCGTCGAACGTGGTCTCGTCGAGGCGGATCGGTACGCCTCCGGTGGTGCTGCCGTTGGCCTGCTCGATCATTTTGCCGCTGAACTGGTTGTCGACGCCAAACAGCACCGACAGCGTGAGCCGGTGCCGGAGCGTGTCGGGATCGGGGTCGTCCACGATGGGCATCGGCGCCGCGGCCGGCTGCACGGTTGCCACAACGCCCGTGACAATCTCCATCGTCTCGGACCAGCTCACGTCGACGCGGTCGCCCACGGCAACCGTGCGCAGCAAGGCGAGGTCGGCCGGATCGACAACCTGGCGTGTGAACGAGCGGCCCGACCGACCAGTGAACGTGACGGTGCTGGTGGCGACGTCGACGGCGGCGATCGTGACGGTGGCCGTGCGCATGCGCGAGGTCGGCTCGACCGAGTCGACGATCGGCTCACCCGCAGGCTTCTGTCGTAGCCTGATAGCGTCCGAGTAGGTCACCGTGAGGACCTGCCCGACGCGAATGGCGTCCACCTCGGCCTGGGGCACGTTCGGCGGGAACTCCCACGTCGCCGAGACCCCGTCGTTACCGCGCGTAGTGACGAGGCGAGACGTCGGGTCCAGCGCCGTCACGGTGCCGGTGTAGGTGATGTGGGCCGTCCGCGTGAGTGGCTGCCCCGGCGCGGGCTGAGCTGCCGAGTTCGCCGCCGCCGTGAGCAGCGCGGCGAGCAGGCACACGACCCGAGTAAGCGTGTTCAACGTCTTTCGTCCTTTCGACTTCACAATCTGTCGTCACTCTCGCCATCGGGCGGCGCGGCCCGAGCCGCAGGTGCGCCATCGGGGGGGTGGCTGCCGCACCGCCGCAGGACGGTACGGCTTCAGGCTAGGTCCGTCGGGCGCTACCGTCCACTGTCTCTTGGTGCGGGGGAACGCGCTGTAGCGCTGGAAGGGGCACTCACGCGGGGCGAAGGATATGATGACGGCGCTTGCACAGCCCGGGAGAGTACTGATGAATCGCCGCACGATCTTGACGGGCGCTGCCAGCGCCATTGCCGCAGGTGTCGCCACCAGGTTGTCCGCTGCTGCCGGCGGCCCGACGGCGAGTCCCGACGTCCTCGGGCAGGGCGCCTTCCGCTACCGGCAGGTGCACGGCTGGGGCTGGCTCGATCGCGCGACGACGCCGGTGGAGGACTGCCACGCGATCACCGAGAACCGCGAGGGGCAGATCGTCCTGCTGACCAACGACAAGCGCAACAACATCATCACGTACAAGAAGGACGGGTCGTTTGTCGCCAAGCGCGAGGACCGTTTCCCGGCCGCACACGCGCTGGAGTTCCGCCAGGATGGGCGCGGCGATGAACTGCTGTGGGTCACCGATCACCAGTTGTCGGTGATCTCGCTGCTGACCCCGGACGGTCGCGAGGTCAAGCGCCTGAACCCGGACGCGCTGTCGGCAAAGTACCCCGACATCACGAAATACCACGCGACCAACGTGGCGGTGATGAAGGCGGGCGACTTCTACATCAGCGACGGATACGGTTCGCACTTCATCCACCACTTCGATCCCGACTGGACGTACATCCAGACCTTCGGGGGGGCGGGGACGGCGCCGGAAAACCTGAAGCAGCCGCACGCAATCTGGCTGGACACGCGCCGCGGGACCGAGGACCTGCTGGTGTGCGACCGGGCCAACGCGTTGCTCAAGTGGTTCTCGCCGAAGGGCGAGTTGCTTCGCACCGTGGCGGTGCCCGGATCGCAGCCGAGCAACATCGCGCCGATGGCCGACAACCACATCGCCATCGCCAGCCTCAACGCGATGATCCTGATCCTCGACGGCCAGGACAAGGTCGTGTCCGTGGTGGGCGGCGAGGCTCCGGTCTACGAGAACGGCGCGCTCAAGCCGCTCGTGCCCTTCAACGCGACGCTCAACCACCCGCACGACGTGTACGTCGACAAGGGCGGTTCGCTGTACGTCGCGCAGTGGAACTCCAACCGCAGCTACCCGTTGAAGTTCGATCGCGTGAAGGCCTGAGATGTAGGCGGTAGGCCGCCGGCTGTAGGCCGTGGCGGCCGGCCGTAGGTCCGCTCGGCGGTCTCACGGCTCCGGCGGCGGTTCTGGAGGCTTCCGGGCCGACAGCAGCGCCGCCACCAGCACGAGGGCGACGGCCAGTCCGATGATCGCGAGCAGGGTCGTTATGAAGGCCACGTCACAGCTTCAGGAAGATCCGGCGTTTGTACATCCAGCCACAGATCGCGATCCACAGCAGCGCGTAGACACTCGAGTGCACGAGTGACGCGAGCGGCACCGAAGGGATGAGTGCCCCGAAGACGTGCACCTGTGCCCAGCCCCACGCGGAAGTGCGGGTGCCATCGCTCGCGGCGACCGTCCACACGTGGAGCAGCTTGGCCGCCAGGCCGGACGCCAGGTACGCGAAGATGGCGTTGGTCCCCAGCACCACGAACGGCATCGTCCAGCGCGGGACGTCGACGGCACGGCGCCCCAGGTCCACGAGCCAGATGCATGTTGCAAGCGACAGGAACGCCAGACCGGCCGTGTAGAGCACGTAGCTGCTCGTCCACAGCATCTTGTTGATGGGGAATACGAGCGCATTGGTGACGCTCGGCTCGCCGATGATGCCGAGCCCGATCGGCGGCTGGAACCCACCCCAGACCCACCCGAGAATCACGCCGGCCACGCCTGCGAGCACGAGGCGCCATGTTGCCGCAACGGTGACGCCCGCCTCCAGGATCCACGCGGCCAGCACGCCGGCCTGCAAGGTGACGATCGACGGCAGTGACGAGAGCAGCCCGTTGGCGTCCCACGTGTGATTGCCGTAACCGAGATGACGGCCCATCGTGAGCTGGTCGACCCAGGCGGCCCAGTTCTGCGACGCGAACTCGCCTGTCATCGGCACCACGCCAAGGCCCGGCACAGGAACGAACGCCAGTAGCACCCAGTAGCCGACCAGGAGCAGCGCCGCGATGATGCCCTGCTGCTTGCGCGTCGTGTAGAGCAGCAAGGCGGTGCCGGCGAAGTAGCAGAAGCCGATCCGCTGCAGCACGCCAGGAATGCGCACCGTGTCCAGCGTGGTGGAGAGGAACGGGAAGTTCTTCTCGAACATGCCAAGCGCGAACAGGATCAGCGCACGCGAGAAGGCGTGCCTCAGGATCTCCGCGTTGGATGCGCCCTGACGCCGGCGGCTGGCAATCGAGAAGGGGAGGGCAACTCCGACCATGAACAGGAAGAACGGGAAGATCCAGTCGGTCGGTGTCGCGCCGTGCCACGGCACGTGTTGCAGCGCCGCATAGCCCCCATCGTTGCCCTGCTTGTTGACGAGCATCATTGCGGCGATCGTCACGCCACGCAGCACGTCCAGCGACTGCAGGCGAGCGGGACGCGACACAGGCGATCCCAGCGTGGGGGCTACGGCAGCGGGAGACTCGAGTGAGGTCGTGGTCATCGGTGCGATCCGTGTGTCACCTGGTGGATGGACGCGGACGCGAGCCGGCCGTCCGCTCGGGCAGGGCAAAGGCCACGTACGTGTCGCCGGACTTCGTGCCCATCTTGCCGCCGCCGGCGGCGATCACGACGAACTGCCTGCCGTCGACGACATAGGTGGCTGGCGTGGCGTATCCGCCGGCAGGCAGCGAGGCCTCCCACAGTTGCTTGCCGTCGCGCATGTCGAAGGCGCGGAACTTCTCGTCGTTGGTGGCGCCGATGAACAGCACGCCCCCGGCGGTGATCGCCGGGCCGCCGTAGTTCTCCGTGCCGGTCGGCGGGGCCTTCGGTTGCCGCGCCTCGGGACGATCGCCCAGCGTGACTTGCCACTTGATCGTCCCGGCGCCGACGTCGACGGCGGTCAAGGTCCCCCATGGCGGCGCGACGCCCGGGTAGCCCTTGTCGTCCAGCAGTCGCGTGTAGCCGCCGAAGATGTAGGGGATGTCGGTCTGCACGTCGTCAGTCACCTTGGGGGCTTCCTTCGGCGCATCACCGAACAGGTACGCGATGATGTCCTTGCGCACGTCTTCGGGCAGCGAGGTGAACGGCGGCATCTGTCCGCGCCCGTACGCGACGACATCATTGACGGCTTCGCGGGGCTGCCGCTTGTCGATGTCGATGAGTCCGGGGATCGTGCGCGACGGATCGCCCTTCCGCTCGAGACCGTGACATGCCACGCAGTTGACCTGGTAGTGCCGTCGTCCGCGTGCCACCTGCGTGGTTTCCCTGGCCGCATCGATGGGCAGCATGTGCGTGATCCACGCCATGTTGTTGGCGTTGACAAAGAACGTGCCGGTCGCCGGATCGAACGCCTGGCCGCCCCACTCCGCGCCGCCATCGAAGCCGGGGAAGATGACCGTCCCTTCCTCACTCGGCGGCTGCCACTTGTGGAACGGCCTGGCGCCGATCAACTGCTTCTCGACGAACGCCCGCGCCTCAGGTGTGCGCGACGTGAGCGTGTCCGCGGAGAACTCCTGCCGCGCGATCGGCGGCAGCGTCGAACGTGGTTGCGTCGGCCACGACTGCTCGCCCTTGAGCGTGGTCTGCGGCACCGGTACCTCCTCGATGGGCCACAGCGGGGTGCCGGTCTCACGCTCGAACACGTACAGTTCGCCGGTCTTGGTCGCCTGCATCACGACGTCGACGCTGCGGCCGGACTTGGTGACGGTGCCGAGCACCGGCGCGGTGGGGAGGTCGCGATCCCACAGGTCGTGATGCACGAACTGGAAATGCCATACGCGCTCACCGGTATCTGCGCGGAGGGCAAGCAACGAGTTGGCGTAGAGGTTGGCGCCGTGGCGGTTGCCGCCCCAGAAGTCGAAGGCGGCCGATCCCGTCGGCACGAACACGAGTCCACGCGCCTCGTCCACGGCCATGCCGGCCCAGTTGTTGGCGGCGCCGATGCGCTGCCAGGCATCAGTCGGCCACGTGTCATGGCCTGCCTCTCCCGGGTGCGGGATCGTGTGGAAGATCCAACGGCGCTGACCCGTGCGTACGTCGAAGGCCCGCACGTGTCCAGGAGCCGCCCGGCCGGGCCCCTCCGAGAGCCGTGTCGGGACGATGATCAGGTCCTTGTAGATGCTGCCGGGCGTATTCGACAGCACGGACAGGCCGGTGGCATCGGCGTCGAGCCCGAGCCGCAAGTCGATGCGGCCCTGCTCACCGAAGCTGGCGATCGGTGTCCCCGTGTCCGCGTTGAGGGCGTAGAGATATGGGCCGGCGCCCATGAAGATGCGCTTGTCGGCTGCTTCTGCCCAGTAGGTCACGCCGCGATTGACGCCGAGCGAAGACGGTCCGTCGCCGTCGGGGCGCGCGAACGGATCGAAGACCCACTTCGGCGTCCCGGTGTCGGCGTCGAGGGCGAAGATCTTCAACTGGGCGGAGGAGGCATACAGCACGCCGTCCACCACGATCGGATTGCACTGGATCTGCGAGCGGTTGTCGGCGCGGCCGTCGCCGGTCTTGTACGTCCAGGCGACACGCAGGCGCTTGACGTTGGCCGGCGTGATGATGCCGGCGGGGGAGTGCTGCGTGTGGGCGGCATCGGCGCCGTGCGCACGCCAGTCCACGCGGGCCGCGCGCTGCTGTGTCCAGACGTGGGCGCAGGCCAGGGCCACGAGCGCGATGGTCAACAGGAATGGCAGTCGGCGGGGCATCGGGGAAGACGAGGTAGCTGGCGGACTCCAACGACGCTCGTAGGCGCCGGACGTGTCCGGCGCCATGGACACCGGTCCGGCAGTTGTCGCAGTGTACTGCACGATCCGGTACGATCCGGCCCATGACTGACACCCGTCCCGGCGGCGCCGCGTCGCGCCGCGCCTTCCTCGCCGCAGGCCTCGTGGCCCCGGCGGCCGCGGCCCTCGCTCCCACCGGCCTGCAGGCCCAGTCCCCTGCTGCCGCTGGTGCACGCCACTCGATCAAGCTCGGGGCCGTCACCTACAACATCGCCAAGGACTGGGATGTCCCGACGATCATCAAGAACTTCACCGCCGCCGGGCTCGATGGCGTCGAGTTGCGGACGACCCATGCCCACGGCGTCGAACCGTCGCTGTCGGCCGCGCAGCGCGCCGAGGTGCGCAAGCAGTTCGAAGGCTCGGCCGTGAAGATCGCGGGGCTCGGCACCACCTGCGAGTACCACTCGCCTGACCCGGCAGTCGTGCGGAAGAATATCGAGGAGACCAAGCAGTGGGTGCAACTGGCGAAGGACCTCGGCTGTCCCAGCGTCAAGGTGCGGCCGAATGGCCTCCCCAAGGACGTCCCCGAGGAGAAGACGCTCGAGCAGATCGGCCGCTCGATCCGCGAGTGCGCCCAGGCGGCAACCGAGGCCGGCGTCCGCATCCAGCTCGAGGTGCACGGCGCCGAGACCCAGCGCGTCCCCCGCATCGTCAAGATCCTGACCTACGCGGACCGGCACCCCGGGTTCTGGCTGTGCTGGAACTCGAACCCGACCGACCTGATGGACGGCGGCTTCGACAAGAACTTCGGGCTGCTCAAGTCGCGCATCGGCCAGGTCCACATGCGTGACCTCTACGTCGAGGAGTATCCCTGGCAGCGGCTGATCAACAACCTCCAGGACATGAAGTTCGAGGGGTACTGCTTCGCGGAACTCGGCGACATCTCGACCGACGGCGTGCGCGTCCTCAAGTACTTCCGCGGCATGTTCCGGCAGTTCGAGGGCATCGTCACGCCGCCGCTCACCGCGCCCAACGCCTGATCAGGATGTTGCCAGCATCCAGCATCCAGCATCCAGCGTCCAGCGTTAACCGTGAGTGGCAGTTCTCGCAATACGCTGCGAGTTGCCAGTTCGCAGATCCTGCACCTGCTGGCCGCAGCCCGATGTGGATTGAGCCCGGCGCGTGCCGGCCGGCGTTGGTAAGGTTCCTGCAACACATCATGGGCATGGCAGGCGCGCATGCCCATCACATCCCACCCATCCCGGTACATCCGCGGCAGCAACTGGGCCTGGACGGCGAAGCCGCGGCACGGGCAGCCCTGCGATCGCATGGCTACGTCATCCTCGCCGAGCGCTACCGCGTCGCCCACGGCGAAGTCGACATCGTCGCTCGCGACGACCAGACGATCGTGTTCATCGAGGTGAAGACGCGCCGGGCCGATGCGTATGGCGGTGGCGCGGCGGCGGTCACGTGGCGCAAGCAGCGGACGATCGTGCGGGTCGCGGAAGCCTTCATCGCCCGCGGCCGGCTCGCGCACCTGCCCTGCCGCTTCGACGTCGTCTCGGTGGAGTGGCCGCCGGGAGAAGGCCCACGTGCCGAGATCATCCGCGGCGCGTTCGACGCCAGATAGCTTGGACGAACGCTGAACGTCCTACCCCGAACGCCGACGCAGGTAGCGCCGGGCCGGGCTCGGAGAGCCGGCCCTACCTTCGGTCCCGATTCGCGATCCTGTGGCCGCCAGCCGGTACCCGATACCCGGCACCCGATACCCGGTTCGCGCTTCCCGGTTTCCGAACGAGGTGACAATGCGCCCATGTCTCCGTGGACGTGGCTCCTCGTGGCTGGGACGTTGGAAGTGGGGTGGGCGATCGGGCTCACGTACACGGACGGCTGGACACGGCTGTGGCCGTCACTCGCGACGCTGGCGCTGCTGGCGGCCAGCATGTACTGTCTCGCCGCCGCGGCGCGGACGCTGCCGATCGGCACGGCGTATGCCGTGTGGACAGGCATCGGGGCCGCCGGCACTGCCATCCTCGGCATGGTCCTGCTCGGCGAGCCGCGGACGGCCTGGCGGCTCACCAGCCTTGTGCTGATCCTGCTCGGCGTGGCCGGTCTCAAACTCGCGCGCTGAGCGCGCGTCCGATACCTCATTGCGTCGCAAAGCGTGTTCGAACGACGCGTCGAGTGTCGCTGGCGCCGCACTGCCACGCCGTCGCCGTCGGGCGCCCTGACAGGCTCCACGGTCAGCCCGCGGAGCGATTCGAAACGTGGCGCGGATGGCGAGAATGGCCCCTTCGGGGGTTGCGTGAGGCGCTGTGCCGTGTGCTATTATTCGTGGTCGCGGTCGCTCGGCATGAGCGGGAATAACTCAGTGGTAGAGTGCGACCTTGCCAAGGTCGAAGTCGCGGGTTCGAATCCCGTTTCCCGCTCCAACTCTCCGCCTCCCCTGACCGAGCGCTCCCACCTCAGGCTGGCGCCGTAGCCAAGTGGTAAGGCAGAGGTCTGCAAAACCTCCATCCCCGGTTCGAATCCGGGCGGCGCCTCCACCCTTCGCTCACGACTCGCGCGAAGGGTGCCCACCATAGCGCCGAAGGCGCGGAGGTGGGCTGACGGTACGCTCGAAGGGAGCTTCGGGTGGCAAGCCAAATTCTCGGTTCAAATTCGACGGAATGTGCTCCAGCAGCACGATCCGGCGCCTCGCAAACAATTGCGGCTCACTTCTGTGGATGCCGCATGAAGTTCCAGTCGCCGGAGAGCCGCTCCACCATGAACGGCGCCGGGTCTCGGTCCGGATCGACATTGAAGGCGTCACCGTCGGTTCCCATGACTTCCGGCTCCGGATCGGGCGCCCACCGAGAAACGTCGCATCAAATGACCTCGGGCTCGATCCTTCCGCCTGCGCCGCGGGCGTAGAGCCGACGATGTTCCTCAGGAGCCAGCGCGTGATACCTCCAACGGACGAAAGTGGTAGCGCACACGGCGCTGCTTCGCAGCAGTGGGCATCGATCGTTGCGTGCGCATCGCCTCAAAAACCCGCTTAAAGAAGTCGATCTGAGGACTTCGAGCGTTCGAGCGGAGGGTAATGGTGTCACCGAAATCGAGTAAGCGATAGTCAGGAGAACGGTACGCAGGCCATTGCGGCAGCCCTCCGCCGTTTGGATTCCCCGTCGGTGGTCGCGCCGGTGCTGGGAGATTTCCCGCCAAGCTCGCGACTTCGCGTTCCGTCCTATGGGGGCACGAACAACCAGCTGAAGGTACCGCTCCTCATTTGGTCGCTTCGGTCCCGCAGCCGACGACCCGAGGCTGTGCGCGATGGCGTGATGGAACAACCCTCGGGCCAGCGGAGAGACCATGACGAAAATCTGACTGGATGCGCCCGCCGATGAGCCGAACAAGCGGCTGGTCGTCGGACCGACAGTTCATCGCGTATGCCACTCGAGGATCGAATGTATGGATCCTTCCGTTGTTCGGCGATCGAAAACCGTTTCCGTTCGCCGACACGGAGTTCATTGAAGCGTCGGCCGTGTTCTCGCCGGATGGCCGATCGATCGCATACACGAGCAACGAGGGTGGCCAGACCGACGTCTATGTGCAGTCGTTCCCGGGCCGGGCGCGAAAACTCAAGTGTCGAGAGGCGGTGGGACCCATCCGGTGTGGCGAGCGGACGGTCGGGAACTGTTCTACCTCACGGCCGACGGGACGATGATCGCGGTCCCGGTCGGCGCCCGGCGTTCGTTCGACGCCGGGCGGCCGCAGCCCCTTTTTTCCAGCAAGGCATGGAGACTCACGGCGAACCAGGTCTACGCCGTGACCAGAGACGGGCAGCGATTTCTGGTTAACGCGACGCCGCAGCAGTCCAGCGGCGCGGCGCCGCTGACCGTCGTCCTCAACTGGACGACCGCGTTCGGGAAATGATCGACGCAGCGGCGGAGAGACTCGGCGAGAAGGAACCCTTAGAGTAGTCCAGATGTAGTCCAAGGGCGCCCAAATACCGGGTAACGAGGGGATGCTGGACCGACCAGAGACCAGCACGAGACCCGACGCTAACCAACCTGTTCACCGATTCGGATCAAGTCCACCTCGCCAGCGCGCGGCGGATGAGCGGCGTCAGGAGCCTCATGCGATCAACTCGATCCGAATACGGTTACCAGCCTTGGCGAGCGGTCCGTCGCAGGTGACGATCGCCGCCTCCATCGCCTCTGCAAGAGCGACGTATACGGCGTCGTATGCACTCACGTTGTCTCGTAGCTTCCACGCGCGCGCCAGGAGATCGAGATGCGCGTGGCGGTGGAGATCGAGGTCGCTGAGATCGGCAATCACCTCGTCGGCGCGGCTGGGAGAGACTTCGCCCAATCGCACGAGGCGTCGCAGGGCTTGAAGCACCTCCACGTCGACCAGGTGCGGCGCATGAAGCTCGTCCCGGTCGCGAAAGAGGCGCGCCTCGACCCGAGTGCCAAGCGCAGTTTGGAGGAGGAACTCCAGCATCGCCGACGCATCGACGACGATCACGCCGATTCGCGCTCGTCGCGGATGACGGTGGCGGCTGGCGTCTTCAACGTCACACGCCTACGACTGTGGAGCCTGGCCAGCATCTCGTCACGTGTGGGACGTGTGGCCAGCCGCTCCAACTCGGCCAGCAGATAGTCGGACAGCGTCTGTCCGGCATCGGCCGCTCGGGCTTTCAGCTTACGGTGCAGCGCGTCCGGCACGTTGCGAACCTGGACCATTCGTGACATGTAATCAGCATGCGCGCATGTGCGTCGCATGTCAACGTGAGCTCAAGAGGGTCCCGGTTTCGGAAGCAATGATGATCGAGAACTTCCACTGAGTCCCTCGACCCGTCATTCATTCTGCTCGTTGTCGCGACGCGATGGCTCCACCTGCTGGGTCACGGTCGGCAGCCCTTTGTCGGAAGAGTGAAAGACGAGGCACTCGGTCGCGAGCTGAATCGGGTCCCCATCGCGGAGGGTGACTCGCCCTCGGACCGGGTTGTCGCAGACCAGGGTGCCGTTCTTGCTCCCGAGATCCTCGAGCGACGCCACGCCGTGCTCGACCACGACCTGCGCGTGCCGCCGCGAAACGCCGGCCACGTCGAGCCAGAAGGTCGAATCGGGATCACGGCCGATCATCGTGATCCCCTCCGGCAGCGGGATGCGCCGCGGCCCGGACTCCAGCCAGCAGGTTGCACCGAACGCCGGTTTCGATGGCGCGCCCGCCTGCGCCGGGTCCGCGAAGGCGTAGCCGACACGATGCGCGGTCCGGACGATCGCGCCCTGGTGATCGTCGTGCAGTGCGCGGCGAAGCTCTTTCACCAGACCCACGAGCGTCGCATCCGACACGAAGGTGTCGGGCCACAGGCGCACGTGAATCTCCGGCTTGGGCACGACCGATGGCGCCCGCTCGATCAGCAAGGCCAGGAGGTCGAACGCTTTCGGCGTGAGGTGCACGTTCGCGCCGTCGCGCACGAGCTGACGGCGGTCGGCGTGGAAGGTGAACGCGCCGAATCGTCGGTCCGCCATCAATCCCTCGGAAATCCCCGGGTTCTCCCCGGCCACGCCCCCGACTCGGACTGCCTCCGAATCGCACCATCGCGATGCGTCCGAGGTGGACGCGAATGCGAGGTGCGACGTGGCCGGATGGCTCGCTCTGACACTCTTGATGTGGGGCAATTCTAACCCGGTGTTGCAGCCGGCTCTCGGCAGCGCTTCCCCGGTGTCGCCGCCAGCCCCGCCTGCCGCGATTGCAGAAACCGCCTCGGATGACGCCGTCGTGCGCGTACGCCTCTACGCGGATCGCCAGGTCGATGATGCCCTGCTGCGGCGCGCTCAATCCGACGCCAGCAGATTGCTGTCCTCGGCCGGTGTGGCAAACGCGTGGCGCATCTGCAACGCACCGGATGCGTGCCCACCCGTCCCGGAAACTGTCCCGATTGTCGTCATCCTTTCCTCGAAGGGTCGCCCGAGCGGGCGCGAGAACTGCGGCATGGCCGCTCACGGCACCAACGATCGCGAGGGCTCGGTGGTGATCTCCGTCCCGTGTGTAGCCGGTGTCGCGTTTCGCCTCTCGCGGCACTCAGCCATGCGAGGCAATCCCCTCCTCCTCATGCCCAGGCACGACGACCTCGTAGGGGCAGTCATGGCACACGAAATCGGCCACTTGCTCGGCCTGCGACATGCCCCAACCGGCCTCATGCGCGCCACCCTGGAAGCCGCTGATCTCGCGGCGCTCAGGCGCGGACAGCTCGGGTTCAGCCAGCAGGAGGCTGCACGCATGCGCGTCACATTGGAGTCGACGCTGGCCTCTCAAGACATGAAGGCGGTCCCCTGACGCTGCTGACGGCGCCGCCATCTACGTTATCGGTTGCCGGCTGCGCCTCACCTTCCTCGCTCGCACCCGTTGCGCGTGAACGCTGCACGGCGCTCGGTCAGTGACAAGGGACGTTCACCGTTGAGATAATCTTGGGCGTCAACGAACAGCCTCAGTGACGCCTTGCGACTGACTTCAGGGGATCGCCTCGGACCGTACGAGATCCTCGCCCCGCTGGGTGCCGGCGGCATGGGCGAGGTCTATCGGGCCCGGGATCCGCGCCTCGGTCGCGAAGTCGCGATCAAGGTTCTGCCCGCCGATCGCATGGCGGACGCCGGACGTCGCTGGCGCTTCGCACAGGAGGCCCGGGCAGCCTCCGCCCTCAACCATCCGCACATCGTCACGATCCACGAGATCGAGTCGGCCGACGGCACCGACTTCATCGTCATGGAGTCGGTGCCCGGCAAGACGCTCGATGCGCTCATCCCGAAAACGGGAATGCCGGTGGCCGAACTCCTGCGTGTGGCCATTGCGATCGCCGACTCACTCGCGACCGCCCACGGACACGGGATCGTCCACCGCGATCTCAAACCCACGAACGTCATCGTGGCACCACCCCGCACGATCAAGGTCGTGGATTTCGGGCTGGCGGAGCTCGCCGACGTGGGCACGGACGGGTCGGAGACGCTGACGCTGCCGAACGCACCCGACCGATCGATGGCCGGGACACCGCCGTACATGTCGCCCGAACAGGCGGCGGGACGGGCGCTCGATGGACGCAGCGACATCTTCAGTTTCGGGGCCGTGCTGTACGAGATGGCCACGGGGCGGCGGGCCTTCGAGCGTGCCTCGGTCGCGGAGACGCTCGCCGCGGTGCTGCACGAGCAGCCCCGGCCGCCTCGCGAGCTCGCGCCGGCCCTTCCCGAGGCGCTCGAGCGGATCATCGTGCGCTGCCTCAAGAAGGACCCCGCCCGGCGTTTCCAGCACGCGTCCGACCTGCAGGTCGAGCTCGAGGAAGTGCGAGACGAAGCCGCGACCCGTGCCGCTGTCACGACGCGGCGCCCACGCCGCTTGCTGTTGCTGGCCACGGCGGCCCTCCTGGTGACTGCGGTTGCTGTGGTCGCCATGGTGCGCCGCTGGTCGGACACGCATGTGCCGCGGGCGGTGCCGCTCACGTCGCTCGCCGGAGTCGTGAGCGCGCCATCGCTGTCACCGGATGGCCGATACGTGGTGTTCACCTGGACGGGCCCGACGCAGGACAACCAGGATCTCTACGTGCAACAGGTAGGCGCGGGCGCCCCGCTGCGCCTGACGACGGACCCGGCCGCCGATCGCAGCGCGAGCTGGTCGCCGGACGGGCGCACCATCGCGTTTCTTCGTGACGAGCCCGAGGGACCAAAGAAGCAAGTGCGAGTGATTGCGCCGCTCGGAGGCGTGGAACGTCAGGTGGGAGGCATCCAGCCGGCCGCGCCATTCTCGGGGCTCACCCTTGCGTGGTGCCCGGACTCGACGTGCGTGCTCGTCTCCGATTCCCCGGGCCCGGGGAAGTTGGACGCGCTGTTTGCCATCGCGATCGACAGCGGCGAGAAGCGGCAGGTGACCTTCCCGCCCGACCTGGTCGGCGATGTCGATCCGGTGGTGTCTCCCGACGGCCGGTCATTGATCTTTCGGCGCAACACGACGCCGTTCACCGGAGCGTTCTACCGTGTGGCGCTGAGCGACGGGACCGTTCCCACGGGAGAACCGGTGCGCCTGACGCCGCCGCTGGGCGCGGGCACCGCGACGTGGACGCGGGACGGCCGCGAGATCGTGTTCTCGGTCAACCGCGCCTTGTGGCGATTCGACGCGATGAAGGGCGGCACGCCGACACGTCTGGCCTCCGTTGGCCAGGACGGGCAGAGTCCGGTGATCGCGCCCACAGACGATGGCCGACAACGCCTGGTGTACCTCCACAGTGTCGCGGACGTGAACGTGTGGGGCGTGACGGTGTCCGAGTCCGGTGCGTCGGCCGTGGCCCCGCCCGTGCCGGCAATTGCGTCCACGAGGTACGACTTCGGTCCCGCCGTGTCGCCGGACGGGCGTCGACTGGCGTTCGTGTCGGACCGTTCGGGGGACTGGCAGGTCTGGGTTGCAGAAGCCGACGGTTCCGGTGCCGTCAAGCTGACGTCGATGGCCTTCCGTTCGCTTCCGGGGTTCCTCAGCTGGTCGCCCGATGGCGCGTCGATCGCGTTCAACGCCGATCCCGAGGGACGGCCTGACGTGATCGTCGTGCCGGCACGGGGCGGCAGACCGCACATCCTGAGCGCGCAGCTGTCCAATGCGGCGTTGCCAAGCTTTTCGCGCGACGGTCGGTGGATCTACTTCCGCCAGCTGAAGGACGGTGAGGCGCACGTCTGGAAGATGCCGGCGACCGGCGGAGATGCCGTCAAGGTGACGAACGCTCCGGGTGGGCGGGTCCTCGAATCGGCTGACGGCCGCCACCTCTACTACGTCGACGCGATGGACCGGCCAGGCGCGCTGTGGCGCTTGCCGTTGGCCGGTGGTGTGCCGGTCAAGGTGCTCGATGGCGTGATCAACGGCGCCTTCGACGTGGTCGAACGGGGGGTCTACTACTTCGAGCGGGTTTCCGTCAGCCAGACACAGCTGCAGTACTTCGATTTCGCGACGCGCCGCTCGACGACCGTGGCCCGTGATCTGGGTGTGGCGGGGTTCACCGTGAGCGCGTCTCCGGACGGCCGCCACGTGTATTTCTCGCGAACCGACGCGCTGGTCGACGAACTGATGCTGGTCGACGACTTTCGCTGAGCGGGTCGCGCGTGCACCGCGTTCGACTCGCTCGCCCCGTGGCCCATTCACCTCAGAAGTCGAAGCGGACGAGGAGCTGCATGACTCGCGCCGGACGCACGCTCGTCACCGCTCCGAACCCGCTGGGATTGGTCAGCACGCCAGCGGCGTTGTAGGGAAGGTTGACCGGCGTGAGGTTCGTCATGCTTTGCCACTGGATCGCCGCGTTCACGTCGTTGAACTGCGTGTGGTTGAGCGCGTTGAAGGCGTCGACGCGAATCTTGAGCGCGCGCGATTCGCCGAAGACAGGAAACGCCTTCTGCAGCGACAGGTCGAGATTGTTGATCGCCGCGCGCGTCATGTAGTTGCGGCTCGACTCGAGTCCGATGCTGCCCACCGCCGGCGGGCGAAGGATGTCGTACGGAATCATTCCGTACGGATCCCCGCTGTGGCCCGAGGGGTAGGCTCCCGTGATCACGACGCGCGATCCCTCGCTGCCCGAGCCAGTGACGTTGCGGTTACCTACGCCAGCCACGGTCCAGCCGTAGGTGTAGGGCGCCCCGGTCTCCCATCGATATCCACCGGACAGCTGCCAGTTGTTGATGATGCCGCCCAGGAGTGCTCCGGCCGATTCCTTGCGCGGCAGCTCGTACACCCAGTTCACGTTGAAGATGTGACGGCGATCGAAGGTGGCCGGTGCGTAGTTGGACTGTTTGTCGAACTCGTCGATGCGCGAGAAGCTGAAGTCGTCGTCCTGGCGGCTGAGCGCCTTGCTCCAGGTGTAGTTGACGTTCAAGAACAGGCCATCCGAGAAGCGCCGATCCACCTGCAGCTGCAAGCCGTGATAGTTGGCGTTGGCGTCAAACATGCTCTGGCCGATGTTGCCGAAGCCACGATACGGCCGCAGGAAGTCGTCGGGCAGCGCGCTGCCGCCCGGCGTGGGACTCGGCGAGAGCGTCGGATCCTGGTTCTGCGGCTCGAACGTGGCGCCGTACGGCACCGCGTTCAGGTTGATGCGGCGAATCAGGTGGTTCTGGATCGACCCGACGTAGGCCACATCGAGAATCATGTTCAGCGGCAGCTTCTTCTGGACCCCGATGTTGTAGTTGTAGGTGGTCGGCACCTCGCCCGCATCGTTGAGCGCGTTGAGCGTGATCGGCGCGAGCAGTGCGTTCGACGGTGCGACGTCCGGCAGCCGACTCCAGGTGATCCTCGGCGTGATGATGTTCGGCGGGTTGATGATCTGACCGAAGGCGAGGTTGCCCTGGTAGCGATCGTAGAAAACGCCGCCGCCGACGCGCAGGATGATGTCCTGTCGGCCGGTCAGGTCGTAGGTGACGCCGGCGCGCGGCGCGTAGTGAATGCCCCGATCCTGAATCAGGTACTTGCCCACGTCGTCGGACATGCCGGTGCGGAGGCCGTTGGCGATGTCGCCACTGTCGGGCACGATGCGCCCGATGAACGCCGCGTTCAGGGTCTGACTGGTTGCCGGATCGATCGCGACGCGGGTGCCACGGGTGTCGAGGCCAGGTTGGTAGAGCCGGACCGCCTGGCTCTGACTGAAGAGCGTCGGCACGAAATTCGACGTCAGGAAGGCCTGATCGTACTGCGGCTGGATCCAGTAGAACCGCAGGCCATAGTCCACGGTGATGCGATCGCTGACCTTCCAGTTGTCCTGCACGTACCACTCGGCGTTCCAGTAGCGGTATTCACCGACGGGCCAGATGTTGGCCTGTTCATAGAAGTCGAAGACGCCGGTCGCGGCGTTTGCGAACGAGAAGCCGGTGTCGAAGGGGTTGCTCGGGTTGTCGTTGAACTGGATGGTGCCGTTGTTGGGACCACCGCCGCTCTGGTCCTTCAGGCTGTGCTGAGTGTAGAAGCCGACCTTGGAGGTGTGACGGCCCCAGGCCTTCGTCAGGTTCACGACGAAATCGTAGTTCTGGTTGAAGTTGCGGAACGGCCAGCTCTGGGGTGTCATCCGCGGGTTGGTACCGGAGCGGCCGCCGAAGATGAACTGTGGCGGATAGTCGTCCCTCACGCCGCCCGGGTAGAGCAGGGGGAGGTTGGACAGCCCGAGGTCGGTTCGGTTCCACGTGCCGTCGGCGTCGTGAATGAAGATGTCGTTGCGTACCGTGCCGCCCGTGATCTCGAGGAACAGGCTGGGCGTCAACACGCCGGTCGCGCTGAGAGCGTAGTTGTAGACCGGGCGGATGTCCGAGATCGTCGTCAGCGGCAGATCGGACGCGAAGCCGTAGGGCCCGAGCCCGGAACCGCCGTTGTTCGTGTTGTTGAAGTAGCGTCCGTATACGCGCCACGCGTTGCTCGCCTGCCAGTCGACGCGGACGATGTCCTCCCGGCGATCGAGGTCGGCGGCCAGTTGCGACGAGAAGTTGTAGCCGGCGCCCGAATCGTTCGGCGACGGATAGATGTTCAGGATGCCCAGGCCTTGCGGGTACAGGCGGTTCTGGGGAATGCGGCCGAGGACGCCACCGTCCTGGAAACAGCCCGACGTATTGCTGGCATTGCACGGCAGCCCTGTCGTGTAGTCCCTGATGTAGGGAAACAGCGTGCCCGTGTTGTCGAGGCTCTGCGAGAAGTCGCCGCGCCGCTCGAGCTCGGTCGGCACCCTGACGAGGCGCGGATCGACCGGCGGCGTGAAGCGCTGCTGATGCTCCTGGGCGAAGAAGAAGAAGAGGCGGTTCCTGTCCTTGTTGTAGCCACCGAGCGGCACGGGACCGCCAATGGTGTAGCCGAGGTCGTCCTGGCGGTTGATCGCCTTGAGACCGACGCGCGAATCGGGATCGGTCGCGATCGCGCGGCCGCGGTTGCGGTTGTTGATCCACGAGTTGGCGTTCATGCCCTCGTGGCGGCGGTACCAGTACGCCGATCCGCGATAGTCGCGACCGCCGCTCTTGGTCACGACGCTCACCTGGGCGCCCGACGAACGGCCGTACTCGGCCTGGTAGGAGTTCGTGAGCAACTTGAATTCTTCGACGGCGTCGAGATTGATGTTGCCCGACACGCCGTTGCTGCCCGTATCCATGTTGCTCACGCCGTCGACGGTCAGGTTGTGCACGCCGCCGCGCGAACCGTTGACGTTGAAGAACAGGTTCGACCCGTCGGCCGGCGCGTTGGCGATGCCGGGCGCGAGGCGTGTCAGCGCCAGCGGGCTTCGCCCGTTCACCGCGAGGTTGCTGATGGCCGTCGAATCGACGGCGAACGAGCGCTCGGCGCTGCGCGACTGCACCTCGACGACACGGCTGCTCACCGTCACCGTATCGGTCACTGCACCGAGCTCGAGTGTCAGGTCACCGACCGCCAGACGGTCGTTGGCGTTGAGCACGACGGTCTGCCGCTCGGCGGTCTTGAACCCGTCCATCGTCACCTTGATCGTGTAGGTGTCGGGGAGCAGGTTCAGAAACTCGAAGTCCCCTTCCGCGTTGGTGATCGTCGTCTGCGTGTCGTTCCGGCGCGGGCTGACCAGCGCGATCGTTGCACCGGGGATGACCGCTCCCTGCTCATCTCGAACCGTGCCGGCAATCGATCCACGGGTCGACTGTGCGCGCGCGTCGGCCGCGAGCGTCAGCCACCCTGCCATCACCGCCAGAATCGCGGCCCGCTCGTACCCCCGCGAGCCGCGCGCTGTGTCCATACGCACTCCTTTCCGGACCGAGAATCAGCGGACGCGGTGAGACCACCGAACAAGCTGCTCGTCAAGAACCGAGATTGGGAGGTGGGCGTATTATCGCGCGAGCCTCGAGCGTGATCAACGCCTGATGTTCGAGACGCCCCACCAGTATTCGTCGCCGCCGACTCACCCGTTGAAGTACAGGTACGCGGCCAGAATCAGCGCCACCACGACGCCCGAGTTGACGACATCGATGCGCGTCCAGCTCGCACGCGACTCGCGCCGATGTTCTTCGGTCATCGTCGCGAAGGTGAGGTCGCGCAATTGCGCCGGATCGGGCGCTTCCGATGTGTAGCTCACGATCACCAGCACCGCTGACGACACCAGGAAGATCAGCAGGCTGTAGTACTGGAAGTAGATGTTGTTGACGATCCACAGGAACGAGCCCGGTGCGTAACCGGTCGCATACCCGTTCATCCCGAGGCTGACCGGTGTGTCCACGGCCAGCCGGAAGACGCCGAGTGCGAAGCCGACCGTCAGCGCCGCGAGGCAGCCACGCGCGTTGATGCGCTTGTTGAACACGCCGAAGAAGAACACCGCCGCGATCGGCGGCGCCAGATAACCCTGCACGCCCTGCAGGTACTCGTATAAGCCGCGCGCACCCTGGATGACGGGGATCCACGCCAGGGCGATCAGGATCATCACCACCGTCGCCACGCGCCCGACCCAGACCAGTTGCGCCTGCGTGGCGTGCGGGCGGAACTGCTTGTAGAAGTCCATCGTGAACAGCGTGCTGCAGGCATTGAAGGCGCCGGCCAGCGAACTCATGAGCGCGGCCAGCAGTCCCGCGACGACGATACCGCGTATGCCCGAGGGGAGCACGTGCTGCACCATCAGCGGAAACGCGGCCTGTGCCTGCTGCGGGATCACGTGGCCATCCGGACCGACGATCATCGCGAGCCCGCCGACGCGGCCGGTCCGCGCCAGCGCCAGCGCGATCATGCCCGGGATGATGAAGATGAACACCGGCAGCAGCTTGAGGAAGGCGGCGAAGATGGTGCCGCGGCGCGCCTCCCGCTCGCTCGGCGCTCCCAGCGTGCGTTGCACGATGTACTGGTCCGTGCACCAGTACCACAGGCCGATGATCGGCGCGCAGAACAGCATGCCCAGCCACGGGTAGTCGCCGTTGAAATACCAGGCAATGCGTCCGGCCTCGCGGACGGGCGCCCACGTCCCCTCGAGGCCCGCAGGCACGAGCGGCTTCCACAGGTTGAACATCTCGGGCCCGAGCACGGTCCGCAGCTCGCCCCAGCCTCCGAGCCGCTGCAGGCCGAAGATCGTCAGCAGCAGCGAGCCGACCAGCAGGATGACCGTCTGCACGGCCTCGGTGTACGCCACGGCACGCATGCCCCCGACGACCGTGTACAGGCCTGTCAGGATCACCACCGCCACCGACCCGATCCAGAAGCTGTTGAAGACGGTGCCGCCGATGTTCACCTGCAGCCCCGGCAACAACGTCCCGAACACGACGCCACCTGCGAAGATGCCGACCGCGATCTTGGTCAGCACGTAGGCGACGAGCGAGATGAGCGAGAGGACCCAACGTGCCGTCGGCGAGAACCGCCGCTCGAGGAACTCCGGCATCGTGTACACGCGTGACCGCATGTAGAACGGCACGAGGACCCAGCCGAGGACCAGCAGGCACCACGCATGCAGTTCGTAGTGCGCCAGCGCCACGCCACTGGTGGCACCGGACCCCGCCAGGCCGACGAGATGTTCCGAGCCGATGTTGGAGGCGAAGATCGAGGCGCCGACCACGAACCAGCCGAGGCTGCGACCTGCCAGGAAGTAGTCGTCGGCCGTGTCGCGGCTCTTGGACATCACCCACCAGGTGATGCCGGCCAACCCGGCGAAATACAGCAGCACCACGCCCCAGTCGAGACCAGTCATGCAGGCGATCTCCCGCCGGGGCGAACCTCGTCCGGACGACGAGGCAAGGGCCTCGTCGCCTCTGGCAGGCAGGCGCTCCGGAATCGGCGCGTATTCTACATGTTCACAGCTGAACCGTGCCGCCGGACGGTTACGACGCTCTGGCCTAGCTTTCGCTCCGGCGGCGCGCCGGGGCCTCGAACCACTTCGCGGGGGGGACCAGCTTGGCGCCCTCTGGATCGGCTTCGTAGTGCGGCGACATGATCTGCACGCCGTGCTCGTTGAAGGCATCCTGGATGTGCGCGTGCACGCCCGACATGATCGGGATGCGCAGCGCCGGCTGGTCCACGCACACCAGCAGCGTGTACTCCACGTAGAAGTCCGAGAGTGCGGTCTGGAGTACGCGCGGTGCTGGCGTCTGACGCAAGCCCTCGCTGCGCGACGCCGCCAGCAGCAGCAGCGCTTCCACCTGGCGCCACGGTGCGTCGTAGCCGATGGTCACCACGACCGGGGCGAATACGCCCTCGGCGGCATTCCTCGTGAAGTTGGTCGCGGTGCCACTGATCACCACCGCGTTCGGGATGGTCACTTCCTCGTTGCGGCGGGTGCGGATCTTCGTCGAGAGCACACCGAGGTTGGTGACGGTCCCTTCGACGTCGCCCAGCCGCACGTATTCGCCCGGCGCGATCGCATCGCTGTAGGTCAGCATGAACCCGCTCATCAACTGGTTGACGATGCCGCTCGATCCGATCGAGACGACCAGCCCGATGAACACGCTGACACCCTTGAACGCCTCGGTGCTGCTGCCCGGCAGGTACGGGTAGGCGATGACGATCGCGAACAGCCACAGCAGCGTGGTGACGATGCGCCGCGTCGGCAGCGCGCGTGGTCCGCTGATGCCCGCCAGATGCAGGCGGCCCTGTTCCACCGCGTCGAAGACGAGTACGGTGAGCCGGACGACGAAGCGCGTGCACAGGAAAATGATTGCCGCGGTGAACAGCCCGGGCGTCGCCGTGATCGCACTCCAGCCGAGACGTTTCACCGTCGCGATCAGGAAGCCGCCCAGCGCCTCGCCCCAGGGGCGTGTGACCGGGAACTGCTGGAGGACATAGGTCAACCACGTGTAGACCACGACCGCGCCGATGGCGATCGCGATGAAGCGCGCCACTCGCCGCACCACGACGAGGACCCACGATCCCCGCACTTCCACGTCGTCAGTCGGCAAACCCGTCTTCGCGAGACCCGCCTCGGCCACCCGGGAGGCCCGCTGGGCAATCAGGCGATGCAGACGCACGAGGACGAAGAGCGCCCCGGCCAGCAGCAGCGTTGCAAACAGCGACCGCAGACCCGCTCGCAGCAGGCGCTCGGGTGTCCGCGCCTCGGCCGCCTCCTGCAGCGCCACCGACAACCGGCTGACGACAGCGGCCGTGACCTGCGTCAGATCCTCATTCGCACCCTCGTCCACGTCGGGCTGGACGATCGCGAACATGTCCTTGCCGGCCATCGTGATCACTGACGCGCCGAACAGGCGGCGTGACGACACCGGGCCGGTGACGTTGTCGTCGATCATCCGGTTCAGGCTGCGAATGGCGCCGTCGGCACGCTCCAGCGGATCCCGCGGGACGATGTCGGCCCGGAAGGTCAGGATGTAGCGATTGCTGAATCGCAGCTCGACGAACTGCTCGTGAGGGACGCGCCGAACGAGCCTCTCCTGTGGCGCCCCATCGACGGCAGGGGCACCGGGCGCCGGCTGAGTCGCGGGAGGGATTGGCGGTGGTGCCGCCGGCTGCGGCTGCGCGACGATCACGCGCGCGCCACCCAACACCAGCATGATTACGACGAGCGCACGGCCTGGACTGAGGAGGCTGAAAGGCACCGATGGATAGTACGGCAGGCTGATCGTCGTGTCAGCGTCGCCGCCGCGGGTGTCCGGGGCGGCTGACCTCGAGTTGCTGCGCAAGCTGCTCCACGGCAGGATCCCGCACCGCACTCGCGCGCATGGCTGTCACCAGCTGACGGGTCGCAATCGGTCGCCCTGGGGCGAGCGCGCGAGGTCCTTCCTCGGCCTGCGCGCTGGGGAGCACCGACCAGCCCGCGCCCAGCCGCACCATCTCCCGCAGGACTTCCGGCTGGTGGCTCTCGGCGACGACGTCGAGCGGCGCCCCGAGCCGGCGCAGCTCCGCGACGACGACGGCGCGGGTGTGCGAGCCGGCGGGATAGAGCACCCACGGTCCCCAGCTCGCCGGTGCGCCGATGCGTCGCCCTGGCGGGCCGTACACCGAGAGCGCCTCCGTCCTGAGAGCCGTGACGGTCACGCCTGGCAGGGGCCGCGGCGGCATCACGCAGACCGCGAGATCGAGGTGACCCGCCTCCAGCAGCTTGAGCAGCGTGGCCGACGGCGCGACACGTATCAGCAGCTCGATGTCCGGGTGCGCCGCCCTGAATGCCTGGAGATGATCCGGGAAATGGACGACGGCGGCGGCGTCGATCATGCCGAGCCGCACCCGCCCGGACCGGCCCTGCTGCAGCCGATCGGCCCAGCGCGCGAGGTCGGCGGTGAGGCCCAGCACCTGCCGCGCATGCGCCACCACGGGGATCGCTGCCGGGCGCAGCTGGCGCTTGCGCGTCTCGCGATCGAACAGCGCCACGCCGAGGCGGCGTTCGAGTTCCGCGAGGCCCTGCGAGAGCGCCGACGGACTGACGCCGACCGCTGCCGCAGCCTTCGCCCATGTCGCGGCCTCGTCGACCGCGACGAGGTACTCGAGCTGGCGGATGGAGAGATCGGGCAACTGGAGCACCGCTGCATGGTAGTACAGCAACGCTTCACCAATGATGCCAATCATCAACCAGCACTTATGGTCTGGCCATGCCTGCTCGACACATCGCCCCTGCCACCGGCCGGCTCGGCATCCTCACGCCAGGCCTCGGCGCCGTGGCTTCGACATTCATCGCCGGCGTGCTGGCGGCCCGCAAGGGCCTGATGCCTCCCATCGGCTCGTTGAGCCAGATGGCGCACATCCGGCTCGGCACGCGCGACGAGCAGCGTAATCCGCTGATCCGTGAGTTCGTGCCCCTCGCCAGCCTCGACGACCTCGTGTTCGGCGGCTGGGACCCGATCACCACGACCGCGCTCGAAGCCGCGCGCACGGCAGGCGTGCTGCGTGGCGAAGATCTCGCGCCCCTCGCGTCCGAGCTCGAAGCGATCGTGCCGATGGACGCCGTCTTCGACCGTCGCTGGGTCTCGCGCCTCGAGGGCGTCCGGGTCAAGCCGCTCAGCTCCAAGAGGGAACAGGCGCAGGCGCTGATCGACGACATCGCGCGGTTCAAGGCCGAGCAGGCCTGTGACCGTCTCGTGATGGTGTGGTGCGGATCGACCGAGGCCTACCAGGAGCCGTCGGCCGTTCACGCGTCGGTGGCGGCGTTCGCGCAGGGCCTCGAGGACGACGATCCGAACATCTCGCCGAGCCAGATTTACGCGTGGGCCGCGCTGCAGAGCGGCGTGCCGTTCGCCAACGGCGCCCCGAACCTGACGCTTGACCTCCCGTGCATGATCGAACTCGCGCAGACGTGCGGCGTGCCTATCGCCGGCAAGGACTTCAAGACCGGCCAGACATGGATGAAGACGCTGCTGGCGCCAGGCATCAAGGCGCGGATGCTCGGCCTGCGCGGCTGGTACTCCACCAACATCCTCGGCAATCGCGACGGCGAGGTCCTCGATGCGCCGGAGAACTTCAAGTCCAAGGAGGTCTCCAAGCTCGGTGTGCTGGACGCCATCCTGCAGCCGTCGGTGTACCCCGATCTCTACGGGCAGATCGACCACGTCGTGCGCATCAACTACTACCCGCCGCGCGGCGACAACAAGGAAGGCTGGGACAACATCGACATCTTCGGGTGGCTCGGCTACCCGATGCAGATCAAGGTCGACTTCCTCTGCCGCGACTCGATCCTCGCCGCGCCGATCGTGCTCGACCTGGCGCTGTTCCTGGACCTCGCGGCGCGCGCCGGTTCGGGCGGTGTGCAAGAGTGGCTCAGCTTTTACCTGAAGGCGCCGCAGGCCGCTGGCCGCACACCGGCCGAGCACGACCTGTTCATCCAGCAGACGAAGCTGAAGAACACCTTGCGCGAGTGGATGGGTGAGCTACCGGTGACGCATTCGGAAGCGGGCTGAGGTACTGCCTGATGCCTGATGCCTGATGCCTGACGCCGACTGCCGCACGCAAGCCCAAGGGCCAGGGACGAGGCCCGTAATCAGCGCTGCGGTCGCGTGCACCGGGAGTCGTCGCGGTGCGCGAAGTACGGTCGGTATGCAGGGGACTTCGTGTCGCCGCAGCCGGACAGGTTCAGCAGCCTCACGTTCCTGAACTCCACCGGTTGACTTTCGGCCTGCAGACCGAGGTAGCCGGAGGCGAGCGGCGTGCCATCGACCTTGATCTTCGGATCGAAGCCGGTGGCCACGCCGCCGCCGATCTGCGGCGTCTCGTACTCGAGCACCAACTGCCGATCGACATAATGCCGGACGTGCTCGTTGCCGAGCACTTCGACCTGGACCGACACCCACTCGCCGTCCTCGACGTAGCGGCGTGACGACGAGTTCGTGCAGTGCGCCTTGACCATCGCGCCGTGCATGAAGATCTCCGTGCCCGGCGTGCACACATTCATCGTCGTCTGGTTGCCGGCAAGGAACTGCGCCTCCACCGAAACGGGCCAGTCCTGGTCCTTCAGGATCGACGCCGGTGCCTGGCTGTGGATCATCACGCCGCTGTTCAGGCGCGCGTAGCTCGGGCCCCCCTTCTGCTGTGGCCCGCGGATCCGGTACTCGAGCGCCAGCACGTAGTAGGAAAACGGCTCCTTGTAGAACAGGTGCCCGAAGCGCGCACCGAAATCGTCGCCGTAGGCGTCGTAACGGACGGCGATGGCTCCGTTCTCGACGCGGAACGTGTTGCCGTAGTTGTCGCCGACGTCGTGGTGCGCCAGCTTGACCACCCAGCCATCGAGGTCGCGACCGTTGAACAGGGTGCGCCATTCCGTGGCAGGGGCATCCTGCCAGCTCGCCGGCGAGGACACCTGTGAGGCGAGTGCGAGAGCGAACAGGAGGAAGCGCTGTATCATCGCGGTCGTTCCGGCTGCCAGAGGGTACTCAATGCGTCGACCCAACGCCATGGTCGAGCCCACGTCGGTCAATGCAACGCCCTCGGCGCGAGGAGTCGTTCAGGCAGCAGGATGGTGTCCAGCTGCACGCCAACGAGGCGTGCTTCCTTGTTCGGAGGATTCGTCCATGCGTAGAACGTTCTTGCTGCTTGCCATCGCCGTCGTGTGTGTCGGCGCGGCAACGCAGTCCACGTCCACTCAATCCCCCACGCCGGCAGCGTCCAGCGCCCCGGCCGCCGCCGCTGCCCCGACGGTCGCCAACGTCCCGGTGCCGACGTTGACCGTCGATGAACAGAAGGCCCTGGCACGGCGCTTCTCTCCCGAGCAACTCGCGGCTTTGCGCACACGCGTGCAGGCCGACGCCCAGCGGGCGGTCCGTGACGAGGCGGAGCAGGGGTTCCGCGCGCCCACCGCCGACGAGGCCGCGGCCCTCGCCCGGCCGTCGTCGGATTCCACCGGCACCGCGGTGGCGCTGGCAGGTGGCGGCGCTGCGTTGAAGGCCGACGCCACGAGCCTCGAATTCGTGAAGGTGACGGTCGGCACGGATGGCGCGGTCGTCACGCACGACGGAAAGGGGGCGCGCCGTGACCAGTAGGCTCGCGCCGATCGCCCTCGCGCTCTTCGCTGTCGCCGCCCCCGCCGTCGCGCAACCGGCCCGCATCGCCGTGGTCAACGTCGACGGTCCCGGCGTCGGTTTCAACGACCCGACGCCCGCCGATCCCGTGGGCGGCAATCCCGGCACGACGCGTGGCCAGCAGGCACTCAACGTCTTCCAGCACGCCGCGAACCGGTGGGCAGCCAACCTGCAGTCCAAGCAACTGATCATAATCGTCGCCACGTTTACCCCGCTCACCTGCAGCCCGACAGGCGCGGTCCTCGGCGCCGCGGGGCCGAACTGGTACTTCGCGAACGTCGATCCGGCCAACGGCGGCCAGTCGATGGAGGCCGATACGTGGTATCCGGTGGCGCTGGCGGAGAAACTGACGCGGGTTGACATCACGGCGGACCCCTCGATCGATCCCGCCGACGCCTTCGAGATCTTCACGCTCTTCAACAGTCAGCTCGGTATCGGCACCTGCCTGACCGGGAACGGCTGGTACTTCGGCCTCGACAACAATCAGCCGGCCAATCGCATCGACCTGCTGGCCGTGGTGATGCACGAGTTCGGGCACGGCCTGGGCGTGACGGTCGGCCCGACGAACACCAGCACTTCCGGCGCGCGGCCACTCGGCTTTCCGTCCGTGTGGGAGGGTCGCATGCTCGATCTCACGAGTGGCAAGCGCTGGATCGACATGACCAACGCCGAACGGTTCGCATCGGCGCGCAACACGAACAATCTCGTGTGGGCCGGGCAGCAGGTCACCAACGTGATTCCCTCCACGCTGGAGTTCCAGCTGTGGCTCACGGGGATCTCTCCTGCCATCGCTCCGGTCCAGCCCGGGCCCTCGTCATTCGGCCCGCCAATCGCGCGCGGCGTGGGCCTGAAGGGCTACGTCGTGTCGCCCGCCGACGGCGGAGGTACCTCCCCGCAGGACGGGTGCGAGGCGTTCCCGGCCGGTGCGCCGATTCCGGGCAACATCGTCCTGGTCAATCGCGGCACCTGCACGTTCAACGTGAAGGTCAAGAACGCACAGGACGCCGGGGCCATCGGCGTGCTGATTGCCAACAACGTGGCTGGTCCGCTGTTCCCGGGTGGCACCGACCTGACGATCACGATTCCAAGCCTCGGGATCACGCAGGCCCTTGGCACCCAGCTGCGTTCCTACGCCACACCTCCGCTCGTGCAGGCGTCGCTCGATTCCTCGAGCCGTCAGGGCACGACCGCCGGATTCGCGCGCCTGTTCGCGCCGAACCCGTTCCAGAGCGGGTCGTCGGTGTCGCACTTCGACGTCACGCTGACGCCGAGCGTGTTGATGGAGCCGAACATCACGTCGGACCTCACCACGAAGGTCAAGAACCCCTTCGACCTGACGTTGGCCCTGTTGCGCGACATCGGCTGGTAGATCGCGGGTTTTCAGTCTCAGGTCTCAGGTCTCAGGTCTCAGGTCTTTCTTGAGGCTTGAGGCTTGAGGCTTGAGGCTTGAGGCTTGGAGGCTTGAGACAGACTTGAGACCTGAGACCTGAGACCTGAGACATCAAGTATCAGGCACGAATTAGGCGTTAAGCGTTAAGCGTCAGGCGTTAGAACGTCCACCCCGCCGCCGCGAACGCGGCCCTGGCCCGTGGCGTCACCGTGGCTTCGGTCTCGACGCGAAGCGATGTGGCGCCGAGTTCGCGCTTGGCGCGCGCCGAGATTTCGGTCATGGTGGCGACGGCCGACTTCGTCTCGCGAAGCCAGTCCACAGGCAGCAGGACCACACCCGCCTTTGCCGACGTGACCGCCACCAGCGCCTTCGAGTCGGTGAGGATCGACTTGACCGGACTCTTCGTATGCAGTGCCTGCAACATCTCCACGCTGTGCACGAAGAACAGCGCCTCTCGCACGCTGGTTGCGCCGGTGATCGTCGTGATGTAGTCGGCCGCGTTCGCGGGTTTCACCGCGTCCAGCGCCGCCAGCACTCGCGTCTGCATGGTCAGGGTCAGGCGATTGTTCAGGAAGAACGCCTTTGCGGCGGTGTCCGACACCCCGAGCGCCTTGGCTCGCCCTTCGTTCATCTTGCGAAGCGACTCCGGATCGGTCGTCCACACCAGGTTGCCGACCGTGGCGGCCGAGCCGACGAGCGGTGGGATGGGCACGACGAACTTGGTGGTCAAGCTGCCCGCGGCGTCGACCTTGGCGACGCCCTCGAGCGCGGATTTCAAGGTGGAGTTGGTGGTGTAGGGATCGACCCCGACCTTGGCTGCCCATCTGCGCACCGCGCTGTTGACCCCGAGCACCCCGTAGGCCGCATTGGTCGTGCCGCTGCCCTGGGCCGCCTTCTCCTCTTCCGAGAGTTCAGGGTCCTCGTCGAGGGCTTCGTCGGCGGCGCGCTTGCTGCGCCGCCCGAGGTTCGTGCCCATCCGCTTGAGCCCGCCGCCGACGCCCTTCGCGGTGTCGACTGGATTGACGACGGCGTTGGCGGCGCCCTTGCCGACGTTGACCAGCGACTGGCCGGCAGCCTCGATGAAGATGTCCGACTTCGAGACCTGGCTCAGCTCGTGGATCCCGTTGATCTCGCGAACCACGCGATCGAGTTCGAGCCGTCCCACCGCCTTGAAGGTCCCGTATTCCGACGTAACCGTGAATTCGTGGAAGAAGCCGGGCGTGGAGACGGCAGCGGCGACCTGGTGGTGCGCGCCCTTGAGCTGTGCGGCCGTCAGCACCTTGGAGGCGGTGACAGTCGGCGCCGGCTCGTCCGACGCCGGCTGCGCGGTGAGGACGGCGGATGCTACCAGCAGGCTGGCGGCACAGAGGCCGAAGGCCGAACCCCCGAGAGGCACGGCGGCCAACGTCGTCGAACGCAGCGGATGGCACATAGGCGGCATCGTGGAGGGTACTCCGCTACCGGGCAAGTCGACCATGGTCGAATGAACGTCTAACGCTTGACGCTTGACGCTTGACGCTTGACGCTTGACGCTTGACGTCTAACGCCTAACGCCTACGTTCTTACGGAGCCCGGAACACGTCCCCGGTTCCCGGTTCCCGATTCCCGGTTCCCGATTGAACACTGAACACGAAAGACGAAATACGGCGAACGAACTCCACGCGCTCGCTTTGGTAGAGTGTGGCCATGCGAACCGCGGTGATGGCCCTCGGCCTGCTCGCCTGCACCGGAGCAGCGCGCGCCGAAGAGACGCCCCCAAGGACCTTACCGGCTGGACTCACGTCGGCCCGGGGAGCGTCGTGGTCGAGAACGGCCTGCTCAAGACGGTGGGCGGCATCGGGTTGCTGTACTACGCTGGCGAGCGCTTCGGCGACTGCGTAATCCGCGTCGTCTACCGGACGACCACGGTGGACGACAACTCGGGGATCTTCGTCCGCATTCCGGCGCCGCCGGCCGACCCCTGGCAGGCCGTGCACAGCGGCTACGAAATCCAGATTCTCGAGAATTTCCCCGCCAACTACGTGCTCAGCGAGCACCAGAAGCAGTTCGGGACCTCGTGGCACACGACTGGCGCCATCTACTCGATGCGTCCGGCGATGGCGAAGCCGCAGAAGCCGGTGGGCGAGTGGAACACGATGGAAATCGAGTTGCGCGAGCACTCATACGAACCCGTGCGCGGACGCCGGCCCGACGCCGGTTACATCGGCATCCAGAACCACCATGAGCCGCAGACAGTGTTGTTCAGGGAAATCACAGTGATCAGGTAGTGACGAACGCCGAACGCCGAACGCCGAACGCTGAACGCTGAACGCCGAACGTTGAAGGGCAAAGGGGAAAGGCGCGGACGTTTAGCGTTCGACGTTCTGCGTTCGTCGTGGTCTTACCGCACGCCCCATTCCCACATTCCATAGGACACCTTCTTGTCGAGCGGGAGGCCGGCGAGGCGCGCGGCCAGCGCGACCTGGCCGCGATGGTGCGCCTCGTGCGACAGCAGATAGCCGACGAAGGCCGTGACGTGTGGCTTGAAGCCCTTGACGCGTCCGTCCCCGGCGGCGCTGTCGGCGACCAACACCGCCAGCGCCGCGGCCGATGCGTCGAGTGCCGTCGCCAGGGCCGCGTGATCGACCGTGCTGCCGGATCCGACCTTCGCCAGCCCCTCCATCAGGTCCGGACGTGCGGCCTTCAGCCACATCAGCCGCACGTCGTGCAGGTGCGCGAACAGGTCGCGGACCGTGCGTCCCTTCCCGGCCGGCGCGGCGTCCAGGGCCGCGGCGGGAATGCCGTCGAGCAGGTAGCGCGTGATGCGGGCCCCGATCGCCCATGTCTCGACGAGAGCCTGCGCAACTGGATTGGCTCCGCTCATTTTGCCAGCGGATCGGGCCGCAACTGGAAGTGCAGGACCTTGCTCGAGGTGCCCTTGCCGCCTTCCATGTGGAACGGCGCCCGGGTGCTCACCGTGGACCACAGCCCGCGGCCCTTCCAGCCGGCATTCGGGTCGTCGATGCGTCCGTCCATCCACTTCGTGTAATAGCCGAGCGGGTATGGCACGCGCAGCACGACCCACTTGCCGTCCTTGAGCGCCAGCAGGCCTTCCGACGCGTTGCCGGTGTTGATCGGCGTGTTGGGGCCCAGGCCGAGCGTGTCGAACCAGTCGACCCAGGTGTAATAGCTCGCCTCGGCGCTGCCACCATCGGTCACGCCCTTCATCTGCGGGGCCGGCTCGGCGTAGAGGGTCCAGCCCTCGGGGCAGTGCTGGCCGGTCGCCTTCGGCCCGTTCAGCGGCGCCTTGCACTTGCGGCGATCGAAACTCGCCATGTGGCCGCTCGCGAGCGCCGCCCAGACGACGCCATTGCGATCGACGTCCATGCCGCGCGGCGAGAAGCCTTGCTTCTTCGGGTCGGCATCCTGGAACGGCGGCTCGTACACCTCCACGAGTGTCGTCTCCGGCGGATTGCTCCCAGGCACGAGGCGCACGGCTGCGCCGGGGTAGCCGAGCACCGAGCCCCAGATCGAGCCGTCGGGCGCCGGTTGCACCGAGTAGAACGCGCCGTTGTAGCGCTTGTCCTTGGCCGGGTCGAGGGGCTCGTTCGGCTCGACGTATGCATCACGCTTGCCGTTGCCGTTGGTGTCGATGATCAGGGCAGTCCAGCCCTGGGACTTCGCCTCGTCGCCGGTCTCCTCGAACATCTTCGTGTTCAGCCAGCCCACCACCTGCCCACCGCCGCTGGTCCAGAGCGTGTTGTTGGCGTCCTCGGCAAACGCGAGGTGGTGCGTCCCGAAGCAGGTGCTGATGTGGGTCAGCTTCTTGGTCTTCGGGTCGTACATCTGCAAGTGCCGGCTCGACCGTGCGAGCGGAAACACCTTTGCCGATGGGTGATCCGAGCCGGCCTTGCAGTACTCCGGGTTGTCGAACGGGCGCACGGCCGAGGTTAGCCACAGTCGGCCCTGGTGGTCCAGCATCGGGTTGTGGACGTTGTTCTTGCTCGTCCAGAGCACCTCGCTGCCCCAGTAGGGCGAGGGCTGCGCCATGTCGGGCGAGGTGGCCGGCGTCGCCGGGTCACGCACGGTCAAGGGAATACGGCTCGGCGTGTGCGTCGTCGGGTCGAGCACGGGGACGTAGTCGGCACTCAACTCGAGCGCGCCGTACAGGGGGCCGTTGGCGTTCACCCGGGGGTTGCGCCTGTCGGTGGAGACCTCGTCGTGCAGGTAGTGCTTGGGGTCGGCCCAGTCCCACTGCGTGATCACGACGTTGCGCTCGAGTCCCTGCGGGCGCGGCGGCGCCGGCGGCACTTCGCCGGCCTTGATGCGGTCGGTCCAGTCGGCGAATTCCGTGAACATCCGCATCCCGACCTGGTTGACCGTGCCCACCATCTGGGCGCCGGCCTGCCCCGAGGCGATGCGGCGCTGCCAGGCATCGAGCGACGAGTTGAACTTGCCGAGGTTGGCCGGGATCTCACGGGTGCCGATCGTGCCCAACTGGTGGCACGCCGTGCAGCCTCCCGACTTCACCACCCGGAGGTACTGCTGCTGCGTGGTGATTGCCGGCAGGATGCCGTTGCCGCTCGCCCCAGTACCCGGGAACTCCTCCTTGCCGGGCACCTTGAGCAGCGAGTACCAGTACGCGGCAGGGTAGTAGTGCGCGGCGGCCTTCGCGTCGGGCGCGGGCACCGCCTTGAGGGCCAGGCGGGTTCCGGGCGTCGCCGTCGTCTTGGGCGAGTCCACGAGCCCATAGCCGCGCACCCACACCTGATAACTGGCCTTGGGCAGATCGGGAACGAGGTACCGGCCCCGATCGTCGGTGACGACCGTGCGCGAGAATTTTGTGGGCAGGCCCGTGGTCTCGGCAATCACCCACACGCCGGCCTCCGGACCCTTCGGCCCGGTCACCACACCGGCGATGTCGTCGGCATCCATGGCGACCTCGCCGCCGGTCCCCTGGAAAGCGGACACCCCCGCGACCATGCGTGGGGCCAGCGACGTGAACGCCAGCAGGGCCGTACAGGCCCCGGAGAACAGCAGGAAGGTCAGGCGCGTGCGCATGCGACTCCTCGTCCTTGTTGGAGATGCCGGCATGCTAGCTGAATCACCGCCTTCCGGGAACGCGGAAACTGCATACGGCCGAGACGCGACCGGTCAGCGCGGTCGTCCCAGCCTCGTCCCTCCCTCTTCATGGAGCGCCTCCGACGGCGCGGAGGCGCTCGTCCGGTGGCCTCGAGACCCACCCGCGAAATTGCCACAGAATCGACACAGTCCGCCGGGTGGCCGGGCGCCTGGCACCCCGGCACGGGACGTGCTCTGCCTTGGTCCAAAGGCGACCCGTGCGGAGGGCCCCACCCCGCAACACGTGGCACGCCGTCGGTGACTCGCATGCCTCCAATGCCAGTGGAACTGCGCGTCGAATGGAATGTGCTCCCGCAGCAGGCCTCGGCGGTGGGAGTGGCAGTGCAGAGCGTGGTGAACGCCAGTCGTCGCGAGCGGGGGTGCCTGACCTGTTCACTTGCGACCGAAATGGGTGATCCCGTCACGCTGCGGCTGCGCGAAGTGTGGGACTCGGAACCGAGTCTCCGCCGCCATGTCCAGTCTCGACGCTTCGCGACCCTTGCCGGTCTGCTCGAGACGGCCATCGAACCGCCGCGGTTCGAGGTGGCCGTCGACGGCCGCGTCCGTGGCTTCGACTACGTCGGCGAGGCGCGGCAGGACGGCGAGGCCGGCGCCAGTCGTCACGGCTTTCGTTGACCGTCTCGCTCGCCGCTCGGCCACACGTCGCATCCACGAGGAGCCGGTGCGATTTGCCGAAGACATGTCCCGCCAGCCGAGGGGGCTGCTCCAGCGCGTCGTGAAGGCCACGGGGTTGCGTCACGCCAATATCGAGACCTACCTCGACAAACTCGGCGGTGGGCTCACGGCACTGCCGCCCGAGTAGTTGCGTCGAAGCTGCACTCGGCGGGGTGCTCGCCCGCGGGCGTCACCGATCAGCAGTCGGCCACTCGGGCTCGGAAATTCACGAGGAAGCTGGAGGCGCAGACGATCATCGTCTGCGCCTCCAGCTTGCTCCGGCGGCCGTTGAGGCCAGGAGGCCGTCGCACCGCTACTTCGGCGGCGATGACAGCGGGTTGCCGTGCAACGCGTTGGAGATGTCGGCGATCGCGTTCTGCGCCCGCACGCTGTTGCCGGCGTCGTCAAGCGGCGGCGACACGACGGCAATGCCGAACTTCCCGGGGGAGACCGCGATCAGCCCGCCACCCACACCGCTCTTGCCGGGCAGGCCGGTGCGGTAGAGCCACTTGCCCGAGTCGTCGTACAGGCCGGCCGTCGCCATCACCGCGAGCACGCCCGGCACCTTGGCCGGATCCATCACCTGCTTGTTCGTGACCGGATTCTTGCCGCCGAACGCGAGCGTCGCGGCCATCGTCGCCAGGTCCTTGGCGTTGACGCCGATCGAGCACTGCTTGGTGTAGAGGTCGACGGCCTGCTGCCAGTCGGTCTTGATGTAGCCGTAGGCGAACATCAGCGCGCCGATGGCCTGGTTGCGCTGGTTGGTGTCGGCCTCCGACTTGTACACGTCCTGGAGCACGGTCAGCGACCGTCCGGCGAAGTCATTGTGGATGCCGATGATCTTGTTCCAGACATCGTCCTTGCTCGCACCGGTGACCATGCTCGTGGCCGAGATCGCGCCGGGGTTCACCAGCGGGTTCATCTCGGGGGCGCCCGTGCCGACGACGGTGCGCACACCCTCGATGGCGATGATCGAATTGAACCGGGCGCCGGTCGCGTCGACGCCGATGCGCTTGGCGATGGAGTCCATGCCCTGCTCCTGGATCACCTGGGCCATGGTGAAGACCTTCGAGATCGACTGGATCGATACCTCGGTCTTCAGGTCGCCCGCCGAGTAGACCTTGCCATCCGCGGTCACGACCGCAATGCCGAACAGGTTCGGATCGACCTTCGCGAGCGCCGGGATGTAGTCGGCGTTCTTGCCTTCCTTGAGCCCCTTGTACTTGGCGAAGGCCGCATCGACGGCCGCCTGGATGTTGGCGGGCACGGGCGCCTGCGCCCGTAGCGCCGGGCCGGTGAACGCGAGCGTGCCGACCGTGACGGCCAGCAGCCCGATCTGCGTGTAGCGGGGAAGAGTCACATCAGCCTCCGATTTTTGCCGAGAAGTTGTACTTGAACGAGAACTGGACCTTGAAGCCGTCGCTCTTGAAGCCGTCGGCGAAGTTCTCCCGCTCCCCCCACTGCAGTTCGCCGCCGATCATCACGTTGGGCACGGGCGTGTAGAGCAGGTTGCCGAGCGCGTACTTGCCGCGGTGGTAGGCATCGGGCGACTGCGCCTCGCTGTTGTCGATGTCGGTCTGCGAGTAGCCGATCGCGGTGCTGAACTTGTCGTTCCACGTGTGATCGAGGAACGCGACCACGCCGACGATCGGCAGCGCCTTGCCGACAATCGGCGACCGCGGGTTGGAGAAGTTGTTGACGATGCCAACGTCCACCGGCGCATCGTTCATGTAGTTCTGGATGCCTTCGCCGAACGCGAACTGCATGCGGACGACGTCGTGGTCGGTGACCTTCAGGTTGGACGACAGGTTGATCCCCCAGCCGGTCTCGCTGCCGGAGAAGTCGAACTCGTCGTCGTTCATGTCGTCCCACTTCATCTGGCGGAGAATGCCGGCGGCCTCGACGTAGCCCCACTTGCCGCCCTTGCGGAACTCACCGGACACGTCGGGCAGCGGGAAGCGGCCAGTTACGCCTTCGAGCTCGATGCGGTCGGCGTAGACGCCCTGGTCCGCGCTCGCGCCGGGCCGCTCGAGGGCAATGGTGAGCTTGTCGAATTCGCCCTTGATGGGCATCCAGCGGACCTGGACGTTGCGGAAGAACACCATGCCCGTCGGCCCCCAGTACTCGAGCGAGTTGGGAAAGACGTCGATGTCCATGAACGGGCTCCAGTACTGGCCGGCGCCGAACGCGCCGAGTTCACCGTAGGCATGCCGCAGCCGGAACGTCGTCTGGCCCTCATCGACGCCGGTGCCGAACAGCTCGAACTCGAACTGGGTCTTCAACTCGCCGAGCGGGGTGTGCGTCGAACTGCGCACGCCGAGGCGCGACTGACGCACGCCGGCAAACGTGCTGCCGTCCTTGCCGAACTCGTTCTCGAAGGCCGGCAGCCTGGTCACGCGCATCGTGTCGGACCAGTTCGGGTTGATCTGATTGAAGTTGTAGCCGATGTCCAGCATCGTGAAGCCGTAGATCTCGAGCGACGGCTTCGGGCCGGGCTTCGGCGCCGGATCCTGTCCCTCCAGCTTCGCGTCCACGCGCGCCGTTTGTCCGGCCGCCAGATCGAAGGTGGACTGGACCGACTTGAACCCGGCCAGCTCGAAGCGGACCGTGTAGTTCCCCACCGCCAGGCCCGTGATGGTGTAGGCCCCGGCGTCGGTGGTCACCCCCGTGTAGGTCACGTTGGTCGCCGTGTTGGTAGCCGTGACCGTGGCGCCCGGCAAGGCCGCTCCCTGCGCATTCGAAACGATGCCGGTGAGCGTGTTCAAGCCGACCTGCGCCGGCGCTGGCGAACTCGCGATGGCATGGGCACTCGAGGCCCCCGCCAGCAGCGCAACTGCGGCAAGCACCACGCGACACGATGCCCGTTTGGCGTTTCTGCTCATGACTGACTCCTTCCCGGGGCGGGGTTGCCCGATGGAACTCACTGGCCGCTGCCCTTTGGCGCGTGCGTCCGTTCCCACGCGCGGACCTTGCGGCGCGCCTCGTCGAAGAGACGCTCGTAGTTGCCCTTGCGTAATTTCTCGCTGACGTCTGGCGGTAGCGCGGCAAACAGCGGCGCGTACATCTCGTAGACCTTGAGGTACTTCTGCTGGTCGGCCGGGGCGACTTCATCGGTGCCGAACAGGAAGCGATCCGGGTGACGCGTAAGGAGATCGGCGGTGGCCTTGATCGTTGCCGGTGACGAGACGATGTACTTGGCGACCTCGTCCCACGAGAGGTCGACGTGCAGGTGCTTCAGCGCCGGGTTCGACAGTGCGCGATCAAGGAGGCCGACCTCGTCCTCCACCGGCCGGACGATGCGGCCGAGGCCGCCGTGGGCCCAGATCACGGTGGTCTTCGGGTGGCGCACCAGGAGATCGCGCAACTGCTCCATCGGGTAGGGATCCTGCCCGGGTCTCGGGAACGGCATGTTGATGTCGGTGTGCATCAGGACAACGAGGCCGACCTCAGCGGCGAAGTCGAGCACGCGATCGAGCGCGGGGTTGAGCAGGCTGGCAGTCTCGCCGGCGACCTTCGACGAGACGAACTCCTTGTGAATCGTGAACTCGCCGATGCCGCTGAAGACGCCGGGGAACGTCTTCAGCACCCGCTTGATGTGATCGGCGGCGTACATGTCGGCAGGATTGAACCCGGTGATCATCGGGTCCAGGCGTGCCTGCTCGGTGGGCGTCAACGACCGGTACTGCATCGCGATCGCCGCGTCCGTGAACGAGTAGTAGTAGAGCGGCGCGTCGGTCTGCAGGTAGTAGGTCGGCGCGAACGTGCCCGTGTTGCCGTAGGACCACTGCTGCTGCAACGGGATGCCGAAGACGGCGACGCGACCGGCCTTGTCGCCCATGATCTTCAGGAAGGTGCGCAGGTCGAGCCCTTCCTGGATGTAGTTGGTCAGGTGGAAGTGGACGTCGTTGAAGGCAGCACTCGACGTGGCAGGCTGCGCCGGCGCCCCGGCGTCTGTCTCGCGCGTGTCGCGTGCGGCTGACAGCCCGACAACCGCCGCCAGGGCGGCGAGGCACGTGCCGGCCGTGAGAGCCGTCGTCAGCCGGCCGCCGCGGGAGCGCGTCATCCTGGTGCTCGACATTGCCTTCTCCTTACGCTAGGCCCCCGGCCTCAGAAGAACACCGAGAATGCCGCCGAAATCGTCGTTCCGTTCTGGCCGCCCACGTAGTAGCCGAACGTGCTGCTGACGGGCGACCTGTCGACGTCCATGATCTGCAGGTTGAACCGGTGCTTACGGGTGTCCACGGGGTAGCAGTCCAGGCCCGCGACAGAGGTACATGTGACGGGCGCCGCCAGTTGCGCGATCGTGGCGCCGGGTCCGGCGTGTGTGGGGCGGCGGCGTCGGCTCGCTTGTCTGGGCCTGAACGGCGGTCGTGCCAGCGATCGACAGAACCGTGATCAGTGGGACAAGGAGAAACCGAACCGTCATACGGCGACCGGTTGCAGGAACGCTGCCACGCATGGGATCGCTGATCGATTGGAGTACGGCAGGGACTGTGGACCGGCCGATCTCGCGGGCTGCCGTGGATTTCGCGAACAATCTCGCAGCGGCCAGGCAGGAATGCGGGCTCCACGAGATGGGAGGCCTCCGCGATGATGGAGGGGCCTCCACCGTTGGGCGGCCGAGCTAACGTGCGGAGCCCCGGGCCGGCTCCACCTCCGCCAAGGCTACGGTGGGACAAGTCGGAGAACCGGCCAGCGGTGAACGACGATATCGCGCGCGGCCGGGATGACGATAAAGTAGGCCCATTCCCAATGAGCGGCGACGGGCTGTCCAGGCCGCGAGGAGCAGCCGCGTGTCCAGCGAGTCCAGCAAGACGACCACCCGACGCCAGTTCCTCGGCCAGACGGCCGGCACCGTAGCCGGCGCCTCTCTTGCCGGTGCCGCTACACGGGTAGAAGCCACGCAGCCAATGTCCCGATCAGCGAGCCGTGTGCTTGGCGCCAACGACCGCATCCGCCTCGGCTTCATCGGCTGCGGCATGCAGTTCCAGGATCTGCTTCGCCGTGGCTTTCTCCCCCGGCGCGAGCGCCAGGGCGACGTCGAGTTCGTCGAGGTCTGCGACGTCTGGCAGCCTCGCGTGGACAACGCGAAGGTCAAGACGGGCGCCGAGCGTGGCGGGCGTGACTACCGCACCGTGCTGGATCGCCCTGACATCGACGGCGTCGTGGTCGTCGTGCCCGATCACCTGCACTACCCGATCGCGCGCGCGGCGCTGCTGACCGGCAAGGACGTGTACCTCGAGAAGCCGATGACCTACAGCATCGACGAGGCCGCGAAACTGCACGACGTCGTGCAGCAGACAGGGCGCATGTTGCAGGTGGGCGGTTCCGGCCTGAATTCCCCGCTAGACCAGAAGCTGCACGAGTACGTGCAAGCCGGCAGGATGGGCAAAGTGGTGTGGGGGTTCATCAGCTACAACCGCAACACCACCGAGGGCATGTGGGACTACCCGATCCCCGGTATCGGCAGCGAGTCCTGGCCTGACGCACCGGTCACGCCCGAGAACCTCGACTGGCAGGCGTGGCTCGGCGGCGCCCGCAAGCGCCCGTTCAGCAAGGAACGCTACTTCCGGTGGCGCAAGTTCTGGGACTACTCGGGCGGCAACGCGACCGACCTGCTGTTCCACCGCCTTGGCGCCCTCAGTGCCATCGTCGGCTTCGACTTCCCGACGCGGGTCGTCAGCGGTGGCGGCATCTACGTGCAGAAGGATCGTCAGGTCCCCGACACCTACATGACGACGGTGGAGTACCCGAAGGAATACTGCTTCAACATGGTCTCCTGCATGGCGAACGAGAGTTCGGCGCCGATCACCGTGTACGGCAACTGGGGGACCCTGCAGGTGCTGCCGGCGGCGCGGCAGCCGGGACCGCCGGCGGTGCGCGGGAGCGGCCGCGGTGTGATCACCGCCGAGCGGACGTTCGAGAAACAGTTCAAGGAGGCCAACGACGGCCTGACCGAGGTGGAGATCACCACGGACCAGCCGATGGAGGACCTCGCCGACAACTGGTTGAACAGCATGCGCAGCCGCCAGGCGCCCATCTACGACGTGCTGAAGGGCTACCAGGTGACCGTCGCCATCCAGCTCGGCGTCCAGTCGTACAAGGAAGGACGTGCGATGGGCTTCGACCCGGTGGCCAGGCGGGTCCTGGCCCGCCCGGCCGATCGCGCCGAGTACGAGCCCAAGGAGTCGTAGGTCGCGGCGTGGCCGTGCTCCGGGCGCCGGCAGCAGCAGGCCGTAGGCGTTAAGCGTTAAGCGTTAAGCGTTACACTGGCCCCATACCGCTGCCGAGCATCGTTGGTAGGGACCGCTCTCCGAGCGGTCCATCACGTCTGCTGCCCGCGTCGAGGTGGGACCATGGCTCTTCGCATAACGCCTCTCCTGGCGTGTGTCCTGTTGTGCATTCCGGCTGGTGCTTCTGCCCAGATCATGAGCGGCATGCGCAACCAGCCGACGGGGCGGGAACTGCCGACGATGCCGCTCGACACGAACGTGTCGTCGGACTTGCGACCGACGTTTCGGTTGAAGGTGACGCGCGTCGAGGTGAGCGCCCTCGTGGTGGACGCCGAGGGCAATCCGGTGCGCGACCTCAAGGCAAACGAATTCGAGGTCTACGACGGCGGCCGCAAGCAGGACATCCAGTCGTTTGCCGCCTACACCTACAACGGCGGCTCGATTCCGCTGGACACCGTCGAGTCACCGAGCGACCCGAACAATGCTGTCGCCCTGGTCACCAACGCATGGAGTTCGTCGTCGCGGGTGATCGGCCTGCTGATCGACGATCTGCACATCGACGCGCGCCGGACGGAGAAGGCGCGCAATGCCGCGCGGCACCTGATTGCCAACCTGGCCCCGTCGGATCTGTTGTATGTCGGGCTGACCAGCACACCGGGGATTGCCACCGCCGGCTTCATCCGCGATCGCCGGCGAGCGCTGGAGATCATCGAGTCGTTTGCAGGAATCCGGCTGCCGGATCCGACCCTGGAATTGCGGCAGACGCCGCAGACGTTCTCCAATCCGCTGCTGCAAGGCATGCGCACGCCCGGGCTCGCCGCCTCCGAGCAGCAGCGTGCCATGCGCCTCGAGGATGCCTACGAGGCGATTGGGCGCATCGCCAATGCCGTGCGTGAAGTCGGTGGCAGGCGCAAGTCGCTGGTGTTCCTGACCGAGGGCTCATCGATTGGCGGATCGATCACGACGTCGGCCTCGCTGAGCGGCGACACCACGGGCGCCATGCACGATGCCCTGGCGGCGGCGTCGGTGGCCGACCTCGCCGTGTATCCGATGAACCCGGCGGGGCTGGACCTGTCGACCGATCGCATGATTGAGGGCTTCACGCGTCAGGTCGATGTCGCGAGCGAGGGCAACACGCGCGGCTTTGGCGGCCGCGAGATCGCCCAGGACGACCTCTCCAACATCAACGCGCAGTTCATGCAGGCCAAGAACCAACTGCGCGACCTGGCGGCCCTGACCGGCGGGGTCTCGCTTGTCGACACGAACGACCTCGGCGCCGCCGTGGACCGAGTGCTGCGCGATGCCAGCGACTACTACGTTTTGGGGTACGAGCCCGACAAGGAAGTGAAGGGCACACGTGTCCGGCCGCTCGAGGTGCGGGTCACGCGGCCTGGTGTGAAGGTGCTCTCGCGCAAGGGGTACATGGCGCCGCCGGGCATTCCCGAGGCCGACAAGGTCCCGTCCAACCTGTCGCCGGCGATCCGGTCACTGCTGTCGGGGATCGTGCCCGTGGACGCGTTGCCGATGGTCGTGCAGATGATCGCGATCGGCGAGCAGAAGGGCAAGGTGCGCTACGCGGTCATCACGGAGACGGCTGGAGGGCCGCTCGTCAACGGCCTCGAGGGCGATCGCGTCGGCATCGAGCAGGCCATCCTGAGCATCGATGGCAACGGCAAGATGGCCAACGCCACCCAGAAGAAGGCCGAACTCAAGGTGGGTCCCCAGCAGGTGGAGATGCTCGGCACGCTCGGGCTGCGGACCATCTGGTGCATCGACCTGCCCCCCGGGCCGCACCAGATTCGCGTGGCCACCGTCCATCAGCAGTCGGGGCGCGGTGGGTCGATGTACCTCGACGTGACGGTCGAGGCCGGCAAGGTGCCGACGCCCGAGGCGCTGCTGACGCTGAGCCAGTCGCCCAAGCCGACGGCATTCGTCGACCCGGAAGCAAAACGGTTGATGGCAGGCGGGTCACAGTAACGCCTAACGCCTGACGCCTCCACGATCTCTCGGGAAGATCACTGACCGTCGACCTGAAGGTCGACGGCTACAACCGAAGGGGCGACGGCTACCACGCGGAAGGTCGACGGCTACAATCGAAGGGGCGACGGCTACCACGCGGAAGGTCGACGGCTACCACGCGAACGTGTAGCCGCCGGACGATCGGTAGGGCCGGCTCTCCGAGCCCGGCCCAGCCCACGAAAGAGAACACGTACGAATGAGGTCGGGGAGAGGGGCGGTGTGTGTGGCCGGCGTCGTCGCGGCCGGGGTGCTGCTGGCCGCGAGGCCGCAGGCGCAGAACCCGGCGCAGCCGCCTTTGGATCGGCCATCGTTCCGGGCCGAGATCGCGTTGGTCGAGGTCTCCGCCGTCGTGACCGGCGACGGTGATGCGCCGATCTCGTGAAGGACGACTTCGAGGTCCTCGAGGACGGGGAGCGGCGTCCCGTCGTGTCGTCGCGCTACCTGGCGTCGACGTCTGCCGTGACGCGGAGGGATGTCCTGCCGCCATCCCTGAAAGACGCGCGGCTCGACGAGGTCGTCACCAACCGGGCGCTGGCCGACGCGCCCGCGTTCGTCCAGCTGCTCGACGACCTGAACATCAGCAGCTACGACTCGCATCGCAATTTCAGCGTGCCCAGTGCACCGACGTGGTCTGCCCGTTACCCGCCTGGTTGCCGCCGATGGATCGCAGCGTGAGATCCACGCCTTCGTCGGTCCACACCGAGTCGATCCAGCCGACGGGTTCGTTGTCGACGAAGTTGTAGCCCACGGCAGGCAGGTTGATGAGTTGCAGGCCTTCGCGCTCGATCACTTCGTACTTGTGCGAGTGCCCGTACATGATCGCCTTCACTTGGCGATGCGGCCGTAGCACGTCGAAGAGGCGTTCGGCGTCCATGAGTTCGCCGTCGTTGCCGCCGAGCGTGTGATGCACGAGTATCACCGTCGGGGTGGATGAGCCCGCCAGTTGCGACGCCAGCCACGTGCGTTGCGCGGAACCGAGCTGCCCCGGCGTCACGTCGGTGGCCAGCAGCGAGTCGAGCAGCACGAAGCGCAGGCCGCCGGCCTCGCGGGTGGTCGTGTGCTTGTTGGCCAGGGCCGGTGCCGCGCCGGCCACTGCGGGAAATGCCTGGCGGAAGTTCTCGCGATTGTCGTGGTTGCCGAGGATGAGGCCGGTCGGCATCTTCGCCAGCACCGGCGCCAGCATCTCGTGCAGGCGCGCGTAATCCTCCGGCAGTCCCTTCAGGCGTGCGAGGTCACCACCGACCAGCGCGCCGTCGGCGGGCGTGGCGAGCACCTGCGACACGACCTTCGCGAGGTTGTCGACGGGGGAGAAGCCGCGGGATCGGTCGGCCGGATTCGCGGGGATGTGCGTATCCGCGAGCAGCGCGAGGCGGAGCGGGTGCGCCGGACCCTGCGCTGCCGATACTGACAGGCGCGTGAAGGTGAGGCTGGCGGCAGCGGCACCAGCGGTAACCAGGAACTGTCGGCGGGTGGCGCGAGGGCCGGTCAGCAGGGGCATCCCAGTCTTATACGACAACCTGGCGACGCCCGGGCGTCGAGGCTGCGCCGGGCGATCAGCCGGCCCGCTTGCGAGGCGCCGGCGTCTCGCTGAGCCGCTCCACGATGTCGCTGAGTGCGCGCATGGTGACCGGCTTGGTCAGGTAGTCGTCCATGCCCGCACGGAGACAGCGCTCGCGGTCGCCCGGCATCGCGTCGGCGGTCATGGCCACGATGGGCAGACGCCGCCCGGTGCCGCGTTCGCTGGTGCGAATCGCCGCGGTGGCCTCGAGGCCGCTCATCTCGGGCAGCTGCACGTCCATCAGGACCAGGTCGAACGTCCCGTCAATCGCCGCCTCCACCGCACGGCGTCTGTCGTCCACGACGGTCACGTGGTGCCCGCGCTTGCGAGCATCGCGCAGGCGACCCGCTGGTTCACACAGTTGTCTGCAGGCTGCGGGCCAGGCTGCGCGCGCTAGCGTGCAGCCGACGACGTCGGTTTGGTGACCTTCGGGAGCACCCACGGCGCCCGGTACTGCGGCATCAGCAGGCGCTGCGCCTCCTCGTCGCCGACAAACTGCTCCTTGTCGGCGTCCCACTGCACGCGGCGCTTGAGACGGAACGCGATGTTGGCCAGGTGGCACGCGATCATCGAGTTGTGACCGACCTCGACGTCGGACCGCGGTGCCTTGCGCGTGTCCATGCAGTCGAGGAAGTCCTGCACGTGCTTGAGATGCGAGTCCTCGTTACCGGCGCCCCGGCGAGGCTCGCCCATCATCCGGTACGTCTTCTTGCCGCTCTTGGTCTCGGTCTCCGGCAGGACCTCCCAGCCGCCGCGGTCCACCACGAGCACGCCGTTGTTGCCATGGAAGGCGACGCCGTGATCGCGCATGTAGGGCCCCTGGCCGATCGAGGTGGCGTGCTCCCACACCATCGAGAATCCGTCGCACTCCCAGAGCGCCTGCTGCGTGTCCGGGGTCTCCTCGGCATCGTCGGGGAAGCCGAACTTGCCGCCAACCGAGACCGCTGCCTTCGGCGCCTTGACGCCCATGCCCCAGTTGGCGATGTCGATCATGTGGGCGCCCCAGTCGGTCATCAGCCCGCCCGAGTAGTCGTAGTACCAGCGGAAGTTGAAGTGGAATCGGTTCTCGTTGTACGGCCGCAGCTTCGCGGGGCCAAGCCACATGTCATAGTCGACTTCGGCGGGGGCCGGTCCATCGGGCTTGACGGGGATGTTGCCCATCCAGTCCTGGTAGGCCCAGGTTTTCACCAGGCGGATCTTGCCGAGTGCGCCGCCCTTCACGTAGTCGACGGCGTCGGTGAAGTGCTTCGCGCTGCGTTGCTGGGTGCCCATCTGCACCACCCGGCCATGCGTGCGCGCCGCATCGACCATCACCCGGCCCTCGCCGATCGTGAGCGCGAGCGGTTTCTCGACATAGACGTCCTTGCCGGCCTGGCAGGCCATCACCGTCGGCAGTGCGTGCCAGTGATCGGGTGTCCCGACGATCACCGCATCGATGTCCTTGCGGTCGAGCACCTTGCGGAAGTCGCGCGTGGTCAGTTCCGCCGTCTGGTTGAACTGCTTCGACATGCTGGCGGCAGTCTTGCTGACCTGCCGGTCGTCGACGTCGCAGAGGGCGACCAGTTGCGCGCCCGCCTTGAGCATGTCGCGCAGGTCGCCGTTGCCCATGCCGCCGCAGCCGATGAGTCCGACCCGCACGCGGCGATTGGCGCCGGCGACGCGAGCCTGGGACTGCGCCGAGATCACAGCGGGTGCCGACACGGCGCCGAACGTCGCCGCGGCACCGGCGGCCGAGTGAACGAGGAAGCGTCGGCGCGAGGGTTGACGGGTCATGGACGCAGCATACTCCGGGAACGGCCAGCGGAGCGACAGGGCGACGCCAGACGAACGCAGAACGCTGAACGCCGAACGTCGATCAGAGTGACGGTGAACGCCTCGACGGTCGACCAAGGTCGACCGCTACAGAGCGGGCACCGGGCACCGTAAACCACAGGCCGCGCCACAGAGGCGTAGGCGTCGAGCTTGCTCGACGCATCAGGCATCAGGCATCAGGCATGAGGCATCAGGCATCAGGCATCAGGCGCCAACTTGTACGTGGTGGCAGCCGTGCCGCCCCAGAATGCCGCCTGCTCGGCCGCGGACCATCCCGAGGTGAGCGCCTGCACGGTCCGCACCCAGTCGCCGTACTCGGTCTTGAGCCGGCAGACAGGCCAGTCGGACCCGAACATCAGCCGCGCCGGTCCGAAGGCCTCGATCGCGAGGTCCACGTAGGGCCTGATGACATCGATGCTCCAGGTCGCGTCACGCACCTCGGTGACCACGCCCGATAGCTTGCACGTCACGTGCGATCGCTTGGCGATCTCACGGAACGATCGCGCCCAGGCCTCGTCGATACGCCCCGCCGCGATCGTTGGCTTGGCGATGTGATCCAGCACGAACGGCTGCGACGGGTGACGATCCACGAACGCGATCGCCGCCGGCAATTGCGCGGCGTAGATGAGGACGTCGTACACGAGACCGTGGCGCCGCAATCGGCTGACGCCGCGATTGAACGCGGGCCTGGCCAGGAACCCGGGATCGGTCTCCCCCTGCACGACGTGACGCACGCCCACGAACCGTGGTTGCGGCGCGTAGCGGCCCAGTACCTCGTCCACATCATCGGCCGCGAGATTCACCCAACCGACCACGCCACGAATCCGCCCACCGGATGCCGTGGCCTGCCCGAGCAGGAAGTCGTTCTCGGCCAGCGACTGCCGCGCCTGGACGGCCACGGCGCCGTCCAGCCCCGAGGCCGTCAGCTCACGCGCCAGGTCCGCGTGCAGGTAGCTGCGGCGCAGCGCGGTCGCCTTCTCGTCGATCCAGCCGTACTCGACCGGATCGAAACGCCACAGGTGTTGGTGAGAGTCGATCTTCACGTCTCAGGTCTCAGGTCTCAGGGCTCAGGGCTCAGGTCTCACGGCTTCCGGCCTACAGCCTGCAGCCTGTAGCCCACGGCTTACGGTCTACGGATCAGCAGCTTAGCCTCCGACGAACGTCGAACGCAGCGCCCGAACGTTCATGGTCCAGGGTTCTTAGTTAGGTCTGAGACTTGAGACATGAGACCTGCGGCGAACACTGGGAACGTCATGCCGAAGGCCCAAGGGCCAAGGCCGATTACTTGGCAAACATCGTCCGCGCAACGAACCAGACGTTCGCGGGGCGTTCGGCGAGGCGGCGCATGTACCACGGGAACCAGTAGTCGCCGTAGCTGATGAGCACGCGCAGGCCATAGCCGTCGCGGGCGAGTTGCTGCTGCACGCTCCGCTGGATGCCATAGAGCAGGGCGAACTCATAGGCATCGTTGGCGACGCCGGTGGTTTTCGCGTGCTGCTGGATGGCGTCGATGATGGTCACGTCGTGCGTGCCGAACACGGCGCGGAAGCCGCGTGCGCCGGCGTCGGTCCCGATCATGGTCTTCGCGAGTGCCAGGTAGCTCGCATCGACATCGACCTTTTTCGGCCAGGCAACGCTGGCCGGCTCCTTGTAGGCACCCTTGACGAGGCGCACGGCTCCGCCGGCCTCGATGATCGCCTGCAGGTCCTTCTCCGTCCGATACAGGTACGCCTGCAGGCACACGCCGACGTTGCGGTGTTCCGCGAGCACGGCGTGGTAGAGCTCCAGCGTGGGGTGCACGTACTGGTGCTGCTCCATGTCGATCCAGAGCATGGCGCCACCGGCCGCGGCACGCGCGGCGAGGTGGCGCACGTGGGCGCGACAGCGTGCCGGGTCCATGTCCAGGCCAAGCTGGGTCAGCTTCACCGAGATCTGCGTATCGAGTTGCCGTTGCTCGATCTGGCCGGCGGCATCGAGATAGTGTTCGGTGACGGCGTCGGCCTCGGTCATCTGCGTGACGCCCTCGCCGAGACGCGTGAGGATGGTCGCGATTCCCTCCTGGCGTCGCAGCGCGTCGGCCGCATCGAGCGCGTCCTCGAGGCGCTCGCCCGGCATGAAGCGCTTGACGGCCCTGCGGAACACCGGCAGCCGGGTGGCGTTCTCCCGCATCCACCGGTTCTCCGAGGCGGCGAGCAGCACGCTGCGCACGGGGTGCATGTGTATGGCCTTCCTTACCAGACGCCCTTGATGAGCCCGCCGTCGATCTGGAGGATCGCGCCGGTCGTGTAGGCCGAGGCGTCCGACAGCAGGAACGCCGCGGCCTTGCCGAACTCGTCGGGGGCGCCATACCGGCCGGTGGGAATGGTCGCTTCCATCCGGGTGCGCTGCTCCTCGAGGCTGATGCTGGCGATCTTCGCGCGGCCCTCGTCGAGCTCCCGCACCCGATCGGTGTCGATGCGTCCCGGGACGAGGTTGTTGACCCGGATCCGCTGCGGCGCGAGTTCGTTGGACAGCGTCTTGACCAGCGCCGAGACGCTGGCCCTCACGACGTTGGACAGCGCGAGGTTGGCGATGGGTTCCTTGATCGCCGACGAGGTCGTCATCAGGATGCTGCCGCCGCCACGCGCGGCCATCACCGGCACCGCCAGCCGCACCATCCGGATTGCGCTCAGCAGCAACAGATCGACGGCCTGCTGCCAGGCCTGGTCGTCGAACGACAGTGCCGGGCCCGGCGGCGGCCCTCCGGTGTTGACAAACAGCAGGTCCACCCCGCCGAACCGTTCCATCGTCGCGTCATGCCAGGTGGTGATGTCGTCACTGGTCCGGAGGTCGGCCGGCACGGCGAGCACCTGCGCACCGGGCGTGCCGTCGCGCAACGCGGCGGCCGCGGCATCGATGCGTACGTCATCGCGCGAGGCGATGGACACCTGCGCGCCTTCGGCCACCAGGGCCCGTGCCACGGCGAGGCCGAGCCCGCGGCTCGCGCCGCCCACCATCGCCACCTTGCCCGTCAATCCGAGATCCATGCCAGTCCTTCCTGTGCTGCGGTCCAGGTGATCAAGCGATCGAGTGCTGCGCGCGTGCCGGGGTCGATCGTCGCACCGGGCGCCCGCGTGGAGGCGTCGGCGATCAGGCCGCGCCGCTTCAACACTTCCTTGCGAACGGCCATGCCGATGCCTTCCTGGAACTCCAGGCGCATCAGCGGCACCGTCTTGTAGAACAGGTCGGCTGCGCCATCACGGTCGCCCGCGTGCCAGCGGCTGACGATGGCGACCAGGATTTCGGGGAAGGCGAAGCCGGTCATCGCGCCGGCCGATCCGGCCATCAGTTCCTCGAGCAGGTACACGCCGCCGAGGCCTCCGAAGATGGTGAGCGCCACGTCTCCGGCCGCGTCGAGCAGACGCGCGGTCTTGAGCGGCGTGGGCGGATCCTCGAGCTTGATCGTCCGGGCGGTCGGGATCTCCCGCGCGATCTGCACCAGCAGCGAGGCCTCCATCGTGAAGCCCGAGACGGGTGGGAAGTCCTGGATGACGATCGGAATGGTCAGCGCCTCGGCAAGCGCCGCGAAGTGCGCCTTCACGCTCGCCGAGTTCAGCTTCGGCGCACGCGGCGGGCTCACCATCACCGCGGTGGCGCCCGCGGCCTGCGCTGCACGACTCAACTCGAGGCAGGTCTGCAGGCCCTCCGTCGTCGTACCGACCACGACCGGGGCGCGGCCGTTGACCTGTCCCAACACGGTGTCGAGCACCAGCGCCCGTTCGCGCTCGGTGAGACGCGCCGCCTCGCCCAGGACGCCGAGCGCCGTGAAGCCGGTCACGCCGGCGCCAATGAAATGCTCGACGTAGCGCCGAAGGCTCTCGACGTCGACGTCCCCGCCCTGACGGAACGGCGTCGCGAGTACCGAAAACACACCCTGCACGTCGGTGTCTCCCTGTCGTCACGGCCCCGAGGCATTCGGAGCGGGGACACGGTATCAGAGGAACGCAGAACGCAGAACGCTGAACGCTGAACGTCGAACGCTGAAAACGCCTAACGCCTAACGCTTAACGCCTGGCGCGGAATACCCCTTACCCCAATCCCGCCATGAGTCGAATCCCGAATCCCGAATCCCGAATCCCCAATCCCGAAGTTCCCGATCCGCGATCAGCGGATTCCCGGCACCCGGCACCCGGCACCCGGCACCCGGCACCCGGCACCCGGCACCCGGCACCCGGCACCCGGCACCCGGTACCCGGTACCCGGTACCCGGTACCCGGTGGTGTTATCGTCGCCCCATGTCCATCACGACGACAGAAGAGTTGTTCGGCATGCGGCGGGCGGGCCGTGTCGTGGCCGATGCGCTGGCGGCGATGCGGGCGGCTGTCGTGCCCGGCACGACGCCGGCCGACATCGAGGCTGTAGGCGCGGACATCCTCAGGCGCCACGGCGCCCGTGCCGCGCCGATGGTCGTCTACGGGGCGCCGTGCGCCGCGTTTGTCAGCGTCAACGACGCCGTCGTGCACGGCTTGCCGACACGCACGAAGCTGCGTGCCGGCGACCTCGTCAAGATCGACGTGACCCCGGAACTCGACGGCTTCATCGCCGATGGCGCGATCACCGTCGCCGTCGAGCCGTCCACGTCACGTGGGCGGCGCCTGGCGCGCGCGGCGGAAGGCGCGCTGTCGGCAGCACTGGCCCAGGTGCGTCCCGGCATCCCGGTGTATGCGCTCGGTGCGATCATCGATCGCCATGTCCGCAACCAGGGATTCTCGGTCATCCGCGATCTGACCGGGCACGGCGTCGGCCGTTCGATTCACGAGGCACCGGAAGTGCCCAACTACGACCCGGGCGGCCGCTCGCCGCTGCTGACTGATGGCATGGTGATCGCCGTCGAGCCGCTCGTCGCAGAGCGCTCCGGATCGGTCCGGGTGACCGGCGACCGCTGGACGATTTCCACCCGCGATGGCGGCTGGACCGCACACTGCGAGCACACCATCGTGGTCACACCCGAGGGCGCGCTGGTGCTGACGGCGGCGACGCCCGACGACCCTACGCGGCACTGAACCATCGCCGACCAACGGCAGTCGCCAGGTGCTGGCCGGCCGTCGAACGCGACGGGTGCGCCCGCGACACCCGCCAACGTGGTCATCGTCGGCGCCGGCGCCACGGGCGGGTGGGCGGCCAAACGGCTGGCGGAAGCGGGCCTCTCGGTGATCGTGCTCGACGCGGGACGGCCCTTTGGTCCAGAGGACTTTCGCGAGCACACCCCGGCGCACTCACTTCCGTTGCGGGCCCGTACGAAGGCGGTGATGTCGCGAACGCAGCCGCAGCAGGCGTCGAGTTATGCCTGCACGGAATGGAATGCGGACTGGTTCGTCAACGACGCCGACGAGCCCTACACCACGCCCGCGGGCCTGCCGTTCCCCTGGGTGGGCCGCACCCGCATCGTTGGCGGCCGCACGCACGTGTGGGGCCGCCAGAGTTACCGTTACAGCGACATCGACTTCAGGTCCGCATCGCGGGACGGTTTCGGCATCGACTGGCCGCTCTCGTACGCCGACCTGGCGCCCTATTACGATCTCGTCGAGCGATACGTCGGCATCAGCGGCATCAACGAGGGCATCGCGCAGCTGCCCGATCAGCAGTTGCTGCCGCCGTTCGGTTTCTCGTGCGTCGAGTCGCATGTTCGCGCGACGGTCGGCGCGCGGATGGGACGCACCGTCAGGCAGGGACGTACCGCCAACCTGACGCGGTCGATCAACGGCCGCCCCGCGTGCCACATGTGCGGCCCGTGCGAACGCGGCTGCGCGACGTTCTCGTATTTCAACGCGGCCTACACGACGGTGATCGACGCGGAGAAGACGGGGCGCTGTCGCATCATCACCCACGCGATGGCTGCGCAGGTGCTCATGGACCCGCAGACGCACCGCGCGACAGGCATCCGCTACGTCGATCGTCGTACCCGCGCGCATCACGAGGTGCATGGCCGGGTGGTGTTGCTGGCGGCGCAGGCCTTCGAGTCGGTGCGGCTGCTGTTCAATTCGGCGACCGCGCAGGATCCGGCCGGCCTTGCCAACTCGAGTGGCGTGCTTGGCCAGTACCTCGTGTCGCACTTCACGGGCTTTGGTGCGGTAGCGGAGTTCCCGGCATTCCAGAAGACCGCCAGCACGAACGAGCCGCAGAAGCCGACAGGGCTCTTCGTCGCCCGGTTTCGCAATCTCGATCCGCAGAAGCCTGACGCCCGCTTTCCGCGCGGCTATGGCTACCAGGGAGGCGGCGCCACCGCTTTCGACCAGAGCCTCGCCGGCTTCGGCGCCGACTACGCGGCCGCCGTCAAGGCCAGTGGGCGCACGACGGTGAACCTTGGTGGGTTCGGCGAGCCTGTGCCCGATGCGCGCAACTGCGTGACGATCGATCCCGACGTGACCGATGCATGGGGGATTCCGGCAGTGAAGATCGCCATGCATTACTCCGAGACCGACTGGGCGATGATGCGCGACGGCGCCGAGCAGGCGGCCGAGATGCTCGAATCGGCTGGAGGCACCAACATCCGCATCACATGGGTGCCCCGCTGGGCGAGCCATGAGGTCGGAATCGCGAGGATGGGGGCCGATCCCAAGACGTCGGTCCTCAACCAGTTCCAGCAGACCCACGACGTGAAGAACCTCTTCGTCGTCGACGGCGCCGCGATGCCGAGCGTGGGGTACGTCAACCCTACGCTGACGATGATGGCGCTCGTCGTCCGCTCGTGCGATTACCTGCTCGAGAGCCTTAAGGAGGGAATAGTCTGAGTAATTTCACAATTTCACAATTTCACAATTTCGCTACCGCGACTCCGCCTCGAAGGTTGCGGTGGCAATGAAATTCTGAACGTCTGAAATTTGCAATTCTGCGGTTACGCCTTGTTCGCCTTCCACGCGGCGATGACTTCCTTTTCGCGCTCGGCCGACAGTCCGGCCTTGAGTTTGGCCTTGCGCTCGGCGGGCCACGTCTCGACGTAGGCAAGCGTGTCGCGCACCGTCTCGGCCAGTGGACGGTGCGTCAGTCCCTTGGCCATCGCCGCCTTGACGCTGATCTGGCCACCGCCCGCCTCCTCGCCGGTCAGGGGCAACCACACCGGCATGTCGCTCCAGGGCCGCACTTTCTGCGCCTCCAGGAACGCGGTCGGCACCCACACGAACTGCGCGTTCGACTTCGACACCTGCTTGCAGGTGTCGACCAGGCGTCCGATGGTCAGGCTCGCCTGCGGTGCGTCGGCGTTGTAAATCCCCATCGTCTTGTTCTCGAGCGTGGTGACGATGAAATTGGCGAGATCGCGGACGTCGATGCACTGGACGAAGTCATTGGGCGAATTCGGGGCGAGCACCTCGCCGCCGCGCGAAACTCGGACCGGCCAGTACGTGAAGCGGTCCGTGTTGTCGCCCGGGCCGACGATGAGGCCGGGGCGAATGACGGTCGTCTTGCCGGGCATCGCCTTCTCGGCGGCCTGCTCGCACAGAGCCTTCAGCCCACCGTAGGTCTCGCCCGTCACCTGATCCACGGTCGGGTCCTTGAGCGTGGCAAGTGGCGCGCGCTCGTCCATCCCGGGCGTGTCCAGCGCCTTGTACACGGAGATGCTGGAGATGATCAGGTAGTGGCTCACGTTGGGCGCGAGCAGCGTGGCGCTGCGGGTGACATCGGCGGGGATGTAGGCCGACGGATCGAGCACGGCATCCCACGTGCGGCCCTCGAGTGCCTTGAGGTCGGTCTTCCGATCGCCGCGCAGTTTCTCGAGGTCCGGGAACAGGCCGGGGTTGGTGCGTCCGCGATTGAACAACGTGACGGTGTGCCCACGTTCCTGCAACCGGCGCACCGTGTGCGGGCCGAGAAAGCCGGTCCCGCCGATGACCAGCACCTTCAGTGGCGTGGCGGCCCGCGCCGGCGGCACCAAGGCCGTGCTCGCCGTCACCGCGAGCGTCGTTCCGAGGAAGTCACGTCTCGTCATCGTCATCGGGTCGTCCTCTCAGGAACTCAGGAACTCAGGAACCCAGGAACTCAGAAGCCGCCACCGTGCCTGCCGCGGCCAGGTGCTCATCGTGCGTGCGTCCGACCCGCCACCCGAGCAGGGCCCAGACACATGCCACGACGAGGCCCACGAGCGCGACCTCGCCAAGCGGCACCTTCATCGCGACGATGCCGGCCATGATCCAGCCGTTCACGAGATCACCGCCGCGATAGATGGCCGTGTCGATGAATGCCTTGGCCTTGTAGCGGCTCTCGCGGTCGACACGCGTGAACAGGCTTTCGCGGGCCGGTGCGATCAGCGAGAAGTTGCCGGCACGGTGTACCACCTGAATCGACGCCAAGAGCAAGGGCGTCGGCGAGGCCGCGAGCCAGGCGAACCCGGTGGCGACCAGCAGCGGCGAGAGCATCAGCAGCGGCGTGACACCGAAGCGTGTCAGCAGCACGCGCGTCACGATCACCTGCGTGCTCACGGTGAGCGCGTTGACGGCGAAATCGACACGGGCGAAGTACGCGGCTCGCGCCGCGGAGTCGCTGAAGGCCGCGGCCACGAGAGCGGCCTGCTGGTAGTAGAGGATCGTGTTGACCGTCACGTAGAGCAGCAACAGCCCGGCGATCAACCGGAGGAACGGTGACGCCATCACCAGGCGCGCGCCCGCGAGCACCGTGCCGCCGATCGCGCGATCGGGCCCGCGCCGCTCGGTGGCCCACGGCAGCAGGCGCAGGATGGCCATCAGCGCACCGCTGAGCAGCAGCGCCGAGATCAGCATCAACTGCGGAACGCCGACGCGTTCGACCAGGAGCGCCGTCAGGGCCGGCCCGGCCAGCGCGCCGCACGTGCCTCCCGCCGCGATGATGCCGTAGAGGCGCTTGGCCTGGTCGGTCGTGAAGATGTCGGACATGAAGCTCCAGAACACCGACACGACGAACAGGTTGAAGACGCTCACCCAGATGAAGAACGCGGGGACGACGACGGCCATGCCACGATCGATCCGGAAGACGGCGTAGAACGCCAGCAGGCACGCGATGAAGAAACCGTAGACGACGGGCAGGAACACGCGCCGCTCGAAGCGCGAGACGAGTGCCCCGTATAGCGGCTGCGCCAGGAGCATGCAGACGAACGTGCCGCTGAACAGCCACTGCAGCTTGTTCACGCCGTGCCGGACGCCCATCTCTTCGCGGAGCGGCCGCAGCAGGCCGTAAGCGCACAGCAGCGAGAAGAAGTAGAGGAAGCTCCAGGCGAGGGCGACACGCTCGTCGCGCGCCACGCCGGTCAGCAGGGCGAGGCGTGAGCGAGTCGGACTCGCCGGAGTCACTGAAGGCATCGACGCGCAACAGGGTAGCTGATGCACCCCCCGCTGGCCCAGCGTCGTGATGAACCGGATGTCAGCGCTTGCGACGCCAGAGGAGCACGGCTTCGCGGTTACGTACCGATCCGAAGCAGTACCGCTTGCGATTGCTGTAGGTGTCCAGCCAGTCGCGTTCGACCCACAGGTTGGCCCCGTCGGGGTCCTCGTGCAGGCGCTGCGCGGAGCCGTTGAGCCCCTTCAACGTCCGCTGGAAATACGGATCGAAGAAGGAGAGACCTTCGGGGTCGGCCTTGATGGCCAGCACGTAGTGCCAGACGTTGCCGCCAATGTGCAGGTTGCAGAGGCCGACGCCGCCGGTGTTCAAGCACGCAACCAGCTGGTTGCCACGCTTGACGTGCACCTCGGTGCCACGCAGGTATTCGGTCTTGAGCGCGAATTGACCTTCCTTGTACGCGCCCAGCCACTCGGCGGTGACGCGTATGCCCCATTCGTCGGTGCCGTCGCCGAGCGTGTTGCTGCGGCTCACGCCATTGAGCGTGTACGTGTAGACGCGCTGAATCACCAGCGGCGGGATCTCACCGCGTCCGAAGAGCGCGGCGATGCCGTTCAGGAAGGTGGTCGGGACGCAATCGGCCTCGCTGAACTGGTACCGGAACGGCACCGGGACATCGGGCAGGCGCGACGCGCGCCCCGAGCGCGGCCGGTGTGACGAATTGGACGAGGACAACGTCAGTGAAGTCTGGCATCGGGCCGCACGTTGCGCAAGGCGATCCGCGAGACTTGCGCTGCCGGGCGGGACCGGGTCAGATCTCCTGCATGGCCTCCGCTGCCCCGACCGCCTCCCGCCGAGCGTTCCTGACCGTCCTGGGTCTTGCCGGTCCCGCCCTGTGGAGCCCGGCCGTGAGGGCCCAGCAGGTCTCGGTCCGATCCGGGTCCCTCGGCGCCCTGTTGCGCACGGTCACCCTCGGTGCCGTCCTCGACCACCCGCAGGGGATCACCGCCAGTGCCGACGGCGCCACGTGGTTTGTCACCTCGGTGCTGCGCAAGGAGCAGAAGGGCCTGCTGGTGTCGTTCCGGGCCTCCGACGGCGGACAGGTGCAGCGGGTCGAGGTCCAGGACGGCCCGCGTTATCACCCCGGCGGCCTCGGCCGGCTCGGCGACACGCTGTGGCTGCCTGTCGCCGAGTACCGTCGCGCCTCGACCAGCGTCATCCAGGGCCGGGACGCCAAGACGCTCGCGGTGCGTTCCAGCTTCCCGGTCGCCGACCACATTGGCGCCGTCGCAGCGACATCCGCGGCCCTCATCGGCTGCAACTGGGACGCGCGCACGTTCTACGAGTGGACCCTCGACGGCAGGCAGTCCCAGGCCGTGGAGCACGACGGCTCCGCGCGCTACCAGGATCTCCAGTGGACGTCGGACGGGTTGCTGGCCGGCGGACTGATTGGCGACCAGGGCGTCGTCGACCTGCTCGAATGGCCTTCCCTCGACCTGAAGGAGCGCATCGTGGTGGGGAAGACCGACCGCGGCACCGTGCTCACGGCCGAAGGAATGGCGGTCTCGGGCAGCGAGCTGTTGCTGATGCCGGAGGACGACCCGTCACAGGTCTTCGTGCACAGGTGGGCGGGCGCCGCCGTGTCCGAAGCACCCCCGACACGCCCGAACGAGCCCGAGAAGTCGTTGTTCAAGAAGCCGACACCATAGGGGCCAAGCCTGAGGTCTCACGTCTCAAGTCTAGGCAGGACGAAGGGTTGCTTGAGACCTGAGACCTGAGACTTGCGGCTAGACCCCGAGGCCGAACGCGCGGGCGAGCGTCGCCGTGAGGAAGCACACCAGGAACGCGGTGCCGAGGGGTAGGAGCGCGCCCACCGTGGCCCACTTGGCGCTCAGGGTTTCCTTGTACATCGTCAGGATGGTTGTCGCACACGGGTTGTGCAACAGCGAGAACAGCATCAGGTTCACGGCCGTCAGCATCGTCCAGCCCTGCTGCTCGACGAGCAGGCGGCGCAGGTCCCCGAGCCCTGACATCTCGGTCATCATCCCGGCGCCCAGGTAGGCCATGACCAGTGTCGGCACCACGATCTCGTTGGCCGGGATGGCAATGACGTAGGCGAGCAGGATCACGCCGTCCAGGCCGATGGCGCGGCCGAGCGGATCGAGCCAGCCGGCCGAGATCGCCGCCAGCGTGTGGTCGCCCCAGTGGATGTTGGCGAGCAGCCAGATGACGGCACCGGCGGGCGCGGCGGTCCACATTGCCCGCCAGAGGACGAACAGCGTCCGGTCGATCAGCGAGGTGTAGAAGATGCGGCCGATGTTCGGCCGGCGATAGGGTGGCAGTTCGAGCGTGAAGGTCGAGGCTTCGCCCCGCAGGATCGTGCGCGAGAGCAGCCACGACATCAGTAGGGTGAAGCCGATGCCGAGCACGACGACGCCGACCACGGCCGCCGCGGCGGCAATGGACGCGAAGCCGGGTGCGAACGACGCGCCGACGAAGATGGTGCCGAGCATGATCAACGTCGGGAAGCGGCCGTTGCACGGCACGAAGTTGTTCGTGAGGATGGCGACCAGCCGCTCGCGCGGCGAATCGATGATCCGGGTGGCGATCACGCCGGCGGCGTTGCAGCCGAACCCCATCGCCATCGTCAACGCCTGCTTGCCGTGGGCGCCGGCGCGGCGGAACAGGAAATCGAGGTTGAAGGCAACCCGCGGCAGGTACCCGAGGTCCTCGAACATCGTGAACAGCGGGAAGAAGATCGCCATCGGCGGCAGCATCACGCTCACGACCCACGCGAGGCCGCGATAGACGCCGTGCCACAGGAAGCCGGTCACCCACCACGGCACGCCGGCGGCATCGAAGAGCCCGGATGCCTGGTCCTCGATCCAGAACAGGCCCTGCGCGAGCATCGCCGACGGCACGTTGGCGCCGGCGATCGTCAGCCAGAACACCACCGACAGCAACGCCAGCATGATCGGCAACCCGAGCCACGGCGAGGTGACGAGGTGGTCGACGCGCTGGTCGAAATCGAGGGCGCGCGTGTCGCCGTCCTGCGACACCGCTCGCTGCGCCACGCGCTCGGCCTCGGCATACAGCGACTTCACTGCCTCCTCCCGGAAGCTGCCGCTCAACTGGCGCCGCAGCTCGCGCGCCCGCGCCAGCACCTCGTCGGGTGTCGGTGGAATCGCACGGTCAATCACGGAGTCGTTCATTGGTAATGCCTGATGCCTAACGCTTAACGCCTACCGCCTACCGCCTACGGCCTACCGCCTACCGCCACGGTCTACCGCTTCATGCTTGATGCTTGATGCTTGAAGCCTGAGTTCCTGAGCTCCTGAGATCCTGTGGTCCTGTTCCCGCGGCGAAGCCGCCCTATTGCGCGCCTTGCAGCGCAATCTGCTTGCTGAACCGGACGTCTTGCTGCTGCTGCCGCGACACGAGCCGGGTGAGTTCGCCGGTACGGAGCGCCTCTTCCACGCGCGCGTCGCCGTCGAGCAGGCGAATCGCCAGCCAGCGGCTGTTGGGCACACCCGGGGCCGCGGCCTCGATGTGCGTCATCAATTCACGGACCGCATGCTCGAACTCGGGCGTCCCGGTCACACGGAGCGGTGCTGTCTGCACCGCGCCGCTCGACACGCCATCCACCGCCGTGAGCAGCGCGTGCAGGCCCTCGCCGGTCCGGGCGACAATCGGGATCACCGGTACGCCGAGGTCGCGAGCGAGGCTCCGCGTGTCGACATCGAGTCCCTTGCGTCGTGCCTCGTCCATCAGGTTCACGGCGACGACGACGCGGTCGGTGATCTCGAGCACCTGCAGCACGAGATTCAGGTTGCGCTCGAGCGCGCTCGCATCGGTGACGACGATGACGGCGTGCGGCTGTCCGAACAGGATGAAATCGCGCGCGACCTCCTCGTCCTGCGACGCCGACAGCAGCGAGTAGGTACCGGGCAGGTCGACGATCTTGTAGCGCACCTTGTCGTAGGCGAAGCCGCCTTCGGCGCGCGTCACCGTCTTGCCAGGCCAGTTCCCGGTGTGCTGCCGGAGCCCGGTCAGGGCGTTGAAGAGCGTGCTCTTGCCGGTGTTCGGATTGCCCGCCAGCGCGATCACGCGATCGACCCCGCCGACCTGCATCCCCATCGGGGCGAGTTCGGACGCCACCGGACAGGCTTCACAATCGTGTCCGCTCATGCCCCTTGCCTCATTCCCGAGCCTGGTGCCGATGCAGCCGCGATTGGCCGCACGATGACCACCGAGGCCTGGTCGCGCCGCAGTGCGATGGTGGTGCCGCGGACGCGATAGGCGCGCGGGTCGCCGACAAACGTCTGCAGCACGGGCCGCAGGCGCGTGCCCGGCGTGAATCCGAGATCCAGGAGCCGGCGCCGTGTCAGCCCCTGGCAACTCGGCACGATCGACACGATTTCCGCGTCCTGATCCACGGGCAGGTGCGACAACCGCACGAGGTCGCGGGCATTGGCGGCCCAGCCCTCGAGTGGCGCCACGAACACGTTGCCGGCGTGTTCGAGCGGCAGGCTCACCTCGCGATCCTCCACCAGCAGGCCGAGCGCATCGCCGGAACTCTCGAGGACGCGGAAGGCCTGGCCGGGCTGCAGGTCGAGGCGGACGAGGGCACTGAACGTGGCCTCGGGCTCGTCCTCGAGGTGGACGATGCGTCCCTCCTGGCCGACGTGCCAGTGCGTGATCGGCTCGCCGGGGTCGTCGGAGCCTTCACCGGCCGACGGAATCGGATCGCCGTGCGGGTCGCGCTCGGGATGTCCCAGCGACGCCGACAGGCGGTCGGCATCGGCTTCGCTGAGACGGTGTTCGAGTTTCTCGGCCACCTTGTGCACGGCCGTCAACGGCAATCGCGCCTCGTCGGCGAGATAGCGTTCCAGCAGCCGATGGGCCCGCACCAGGTGCCTGGCCCGATGCTCGCCGATCGTGGTCAGCGTGTAGCTCCCGCCCTCCGATGCCGTCAGGCCGGCGGCGCGCAGTCGGCCGAGGACGCGAAGCAGCCCACGGTCGCCGAGGCGCAACGTGCCCTTGAGCGACGCAAACGACCCCGCGCGGCCCGCCTGGGCCTCCTGCAGCAGGTGCTTCAACGCGTTGTCGCCCTGCTCCTCGGAACGGCGCGCGGCACGTCGCCTGACGCGTGCCACGACGCCGTGGCGTGGCCAGACGGCCAGCAGGAGGACGACGATCGCGATCAGGCCCCACCACATCCAGGCGTTCATCGTGCCTCCACCAGCGCGCTCACACGGGTCTCGAGCGCGTCACCGCGCAGCGAGGTCGCGTGCAACCGGCCGTCGCGGTCGAACAGGTACGAGGCCGGAATCGCCTCGACGCCGAACGTCCGCGCCAGCGGGCTCTCGTACTGGCCGGCCTCGCGCACCTGCGGCCACGTGATGGCCTGGCGCTGGAGCCAACTCCGGAAGTCACGGGTGGTGGCGCGATCGAGGCTCACACCGATGATTGTCAACCCACGCGGCCCCTGGCGCGCGTGCAGGCGCTTGAGGCGCGGCAGATCCTCGAGGCAGGGCGCGCACCACGTCGCCCAGAAGTCGACCAGCACGACGCGTCCGTGCAGCGTGTCGCTGGACCACGCGTGGCCGTCGATGTCGGTGGCGCGCCAGGGCACGGCATGGTGCGTGGACCTCGGGCGGCCGTCGGCTGTCGCGGTCTGTGGAGCCGATCCGACAGAGGGAAGGGCCAGCACGATGGCGACACAGGCGAGGACGATGCTGGTCATCGTCCCACCCGCATGGAGACGAGTACGGTCCGGGGCGCACGCGGCCCATACACGTAGGCCGAGTCCCGCAGGGGCCCCTGGTCGAGGTCGTCCTGGTACGCATCGGTGAGGTTGCGCACCGCCACCGTGAGTGTCAGCGGCACCGCGCCGTCGTACAGGCGGCGCGCGAACGACACGTCGACCTGCACGAACGAAGGCGTGTGCTCGAGTCGATCCTCGGGGATGGCACCGGCATAGTGGGGCGCGACCATCGGTCCGGTGATGCGGATGCCGGCAAACACGTCCACCGGCAGGAGCTCCTTCACGGCAATCGAGGCGTTGCCGTAGACGTCTGGCGTCCGGAAGAAACGCGTGCTGGCGAAGTCCGGATCGGGCTGGCCGAACGTGCTCCGCTGAACGACGAGTCCGCCCTGCAGGACGAGGTGATCGCCCCGACCCCACCCCGCGTTGGCTTCCAGGCCGCGCACGGCGGCGGTTCCCAGGTTCACCTTGAGGAACTCGCGCGCATCGGTCTCGGGCAGGTCGTCCTCCTGCAGGTGGAACTGGTCGGTCAGGCGCGTGTGGAAGCCGTTCACTTCGAGCAACGCCTGTCCGCCCCACAACGCCGGCTTCCATTCACCACCGGCCATCCAGTTGACCGATCGTTCCGGGCGCAGGGCGGGATCGATGCGAACGACTCGCGCCTCGCCGCCGAGCGACGCGATGTGCAGGTCCTCGTCGAAGACCTGCGGTGCCCGGATGCCCTGCGCAAAGGACACGCGGAAGTCGAGTGCCGGCCGCGGCGACACGCGCAGCGCGGCCCGCGGCAACACCTGCGCGTGGGTCAGCGCCGAGTGTCGATCGACGCGCACCCCGGTCAGCAACTGCCACCCCGGGTGCATCGTCCATTCGTCCTGCACGAACACGCCGACCTGGTCGTACCGGAGGTCCAGCGAGCGGCCATAGCCAGGCTGGTGATCCTCCAGCCGTTCCGCGGTCATCTGCACGCCGCCGCTGAGCACGTGACGGTTGGCATAGCGATTGACCAGCAGGTCGACGACGCCGAGACGGCTCCGCGTGTCGCCGTAGGCCAGCGGATCGCGGCCGACGCCGTAGTAGCTGTCGCGTTGCGTGTCGGCGGCGGAAAGCGTCAGGCGGTAGTCGGTCCGTGCGCTCGGCGTATGGAACCAGGTCACGGTGCCCGCCGCCCGCTCCGTGTCGATGTCCTCGGCGATGTCGGCTTCGTGCGGGGGCAGGTCGAGGTTGTTGCCGCCGCGGCGGTCCTCGCGCATGGCGCTGACGTCGACGGTCAGGCGCGCCCGCGTGTCGAGCATCACCCGGTGGGCGCGCATGCCACCGGCCTCGAGCGCGCGGCGGGAGACCTCGGTATATCCGTCACCGGTGACGTCGACGGGCGAGACCCGGTCGGCCTGGCCATACGCGGTCAGCAGGCTTCGCCGATCGCCCGAGACCCAGTCCAGGACCGCCGCGGTGGTCACCGTCGGCTCGCCGCGGGTCACGCCGAGCGTCGTGTCGAGCTGTGCCCCGCGCGTCGTCGGCTCGCGGGTGATGACGTTGATGACGCCACCGACCGAGCCAGGGCCGAGCAGTGCCGCGCCGCCGCCCTTGGTGACCTCGATTCGATCGATCAGACGGGCGGGAATCTGCTCGAGGCCATAGACCTGGGCCAGCGAGGAGAGCGTCGGCTGTCCATCCATGAGGATCTGCGTGTACGGCCCCTCGAGGCCGAGCAGACGCACCTGAGAGAAGTTGCAGTTCTGGCAGTTGTTCTCGACCCGGACGCCGGTGGTGTATTCGACCGCGTCGGCCAGGGTTCGCGCGCCGACCTGCTCCACGAAGTCGCGGGATACGACCTCGGTGCGCACGGGCGCGTCGCGCAGGCGGGCATCGCGACGCTCGGCCGCCACTTCGACGTCGGCCTTGAACGCTGGCGCCAGCACGACGGTAGTGGTCGTGGTGGTGCCCCGCGGCCCCACGTCGGGCGGCATGACGGTGGCCGTCACGAACCCTGCAAGTTCCACGCGGACCGGGCGCGCCGGAGTCACGCACCCCGCTCCGTCGTCGGCGACAACGCCAATCATCGCGGAGGTCGTGCTGTCGACTATCGCGGCGCCGGGCAGGGGTGCGCCGCTGCCATCGCGGACCTCGACCCGCATCGGGCACGCATTGGCGACCGGACCGGTCTGGCCGGCGACCGACAGCGCCAGGGAGAGAAAGATGTGGGTCATCGAGATTTTGATTAATCAAAAAATGGACCCATCAGAATTCAAAGTCAAGTCAATCTTTCACGGTCGCTGGCCGACAGGTTCGATTCCGCGACATTCAGCGTTTCAGACAACGAGCCGGTTGGGTCATGCTGGCGGTCACTAACGATGAGCGCTCAACGCACCCGCCTGCTCGAACTTGCCGCCTCCGTCGCCGACGGCACGGTCGACATCGACTGGACAAAGCTCGAGGCCTCGGTCGTGGACGACGAGGACCGGCAGCTGTTGCAGGATCTCCGGGTGCTGGCGGGCGTCGCTGAACTCCATCGGTCTGACCCGGCCGAACTGGCTGCCTCTCGTGGCCGCGTCGTCGGCCGGATTGGACCGGCCCTGACCGACACCGATGTCCCCACGGTCGAGGAGCGCGTGCTGCCGCCGCCCTCGAAACAGCCGCTCGATAGCTGGGGCCACCTCGAACTCATCGAACAGATCGGGCAGGGGTCGTTCGGCAACGTGTACCGGGCCCGGGACACGCGCCTCGACCGCGACGTCGCCCTGAAACTCCTGCGCAAGGGCCGGCAGACGGCCGAACTCGCCGACAAGATCCTGCACGAGGGGCGCATCCTGGCACGGGTCCGACACCGCAATGTCGTCACCGTCTTCGGCGTCGAGGAGCAGGACGGGCGAATCGGGCTGTGGATGGAGTACATCCGGGGACGCACGCTGGAGCAGTTGCTGCGATCCACCGGATCGTTCGGGGCGCGCGAAGCCGCGCTGATCGGCCAGGAGTTGTGCCGCGCCCTGGCATCGGTCCACAAGGCCGGCCTCGTCCACCGCGACATCAAGGCGCAGAACGTGATGCGCGAGGAGGGTGGCCGCCTCGTCCTCATGGACTTCGGCGCGGGGCAGTACGTGCACGCGGCCGGGGCGACTCCGAGCGGGCGATTGACGGGAACTCCGCTGTACCTCGCACCGGAACTGATGCGTGGCGGGGAAGCCACGGTGCGCTCGGACATCTACAGCCTCGGCGTGCTGCTGTTCCATCTGGTGACGGGGCAGTACCCGGTGAGCGCGACATCGCTCGACGACCTGCGACAGGCGCACCGCGAAGGCCGGCGCTTCCGCCTGCACGACGCCAGGCCAGACCTTGCCGACGACTTCGCCCGGGTCGTGGAGCGGGCGTCCAACCCCGATCCTGCGTGTCGGTATGCGAGTGCGGGCGCGCTGCAGGAGGCCCTCGCGCGTTCGCTCGGGCTGGACAGCACCATCACCGTCGATCGCGACGCACTGGCAGCGGTGCTCGCGGCCACACCCCCGGATCTGCCCGCCCCGGCCGAGGCCGCGCCGCGTTGGTTTCGCGCGTTCCGCTGGTGGCACGTGGCCGGCGTCGGGTTCGCGCTCGGCGCCGTCCTCGTGGCATTGCTCGCATGGCTCCTGCCACGTGATGCCGCGCCGACGATGCGCCCAACCGCAAACACGCCAGTGGTGGCGATCAGGCCCGTGATGGCCACCGCCTCGTCCTTCGATCCGCTCACCTTCGCGGTCGCCAGCAGCCTGGGCGCGCGGTTGCGGTCCTCACCTGAGGTGCGTGTCACCAGTCCCGATGCCGTGGCCACCCTCAATGATGTGGCGGCGAGTGGCGCGACGATCATGGCCACGCTGCAGAGCGACGCGCTCATCGAATTGCTGCCCGTGCGCCAGTTGCCCGACGGCTATCACGCCAGCGTTCGCCTCCTCGTCGCCGGTGCCTTGCCCGTGACGCTGCCGCCGATCGGGCCGGTCGCCACCCTCGACGGGCTCGGTGATGCGCTCGCGAGCGCATTGGCGACGCCGCTCCGCCTGAACCCCGAAGCGCTGCACGGCACGATGCACGCGGCAGCCGCACGCGGCAACAGGGAGGCCCTCGAGCACTTTGCGCGCGGGCTGCGGCAGATTGCCACCGAGAGCAACGAGGGCATCGCCCAGGCGTGCCAGTCGTTCAAGGCCTCCATCGATGCCGATCCGACCTTTGCCGCCGGCTACGCGCGGTGGGCGCAGTGCCTGCTGACCCAATATCGCTTAGGCGCGCTGCCGCCCGCGACCGCGTTCGAGTACGCGCGCACGGCGGCCTCGATCGCCCTGGCCCGCGACGCCGACAACGCCGACGCGCGAGCGGCCGTGGCCGACCTCTACGCCGAAGACGGGCACGACTGGGCCCGCGCCGAGAACGAGTTCCACGAAGCGCTCGCACGCGACAGCAGCAACGTCTATGCGCGCTCTCGCTACGCGATGCTGCTGGCCGGCCGCGGCCGCACCGCCGAATCGGTCGAGCACCTCACCGACGCCCTCCGCTCGTCGCCACTGTCGACGATCGTCAAGGGTTATCTCGCGATGAGCCTCCATTACTCGGCGCGCGACGACGAGGCGCTGGAGCTGTTCCAGCAATTGCGCGGTGTCGACGCGTCGTACGAGTCGGCGTTGGTCGGACAGTGCCGAGTCTTCGTAGTCGTCGGCAAGTTCCAGGAAGCGCTCACCGCCTGCCGCCAGTTGCTGGCACGCCGGAACGGTAGCGACGCGTTCGCACAGGCGCAGATCGCCGCGGCACTCGGCCGGCTCGGGCGCGAAGCGGACGCCACCAAGCAGTTGGCGCAGCTGCGGGCGCAGTACGATGCCGCCACCGAGGCCGACCGGCCGAACCTGGCCTTCTTCCTCGCGACGGCCTACGCCGCCCTCGACCAGCCTGACCAGGTGTTCCCATGGCTCGAAGTGGCCGCCCGCGGCAAGAGCTCGCGCGCCGCCTATCTTCGTGTCGACCCGCGCTTTGCTGCCGCGCGTGCCGATCCCCGGTGGTCGCAGGTGCTGGCCGCCTACGAAAAGCCCTGAGCACTCGCGCCCAGGCTGCGGTCCCCAATACGTCAACGCCGCCGCGTGCGGCCTCAAGGAGATTGCTCCATGCCGAAGAAGCCAACGGTGTCGCTCCGTCCCGTCGTCGAGGCCATCGAAAAATTGCTCGAGGATCTCAACGCTGCGGACGAGCCTGCCGACACGAAGGACCAGCACCGCGCCAAAGCCCTCAAGGCCACCCTCGAAGGGACGAGGATGATGCTCCAGTCGGAATGCTTCAGTCGCGCCGCCAACGACACGGTCTACGAGTTCCCTTCCTGAGGCCGTGAGCGCTGCGGCCGACAAGGCGCGCCGCCGCGTGCGGCGCGCGCCGCACGTGTTCTGCACGTGGCAGGGAGAAGGCCGGCTCGTGCAGTCACCCCGGCGGGCCTCCGGGGTGCCGGCCTCGCCGCTGGTCATGGACGTGCTCGATCAACTCGGCGCCTGGACCGACGTCGATCGGCTGGCGCGCACCGTCGACCTGCCGCCGCCGGTTCTCGATATCGTGCTCGAGGGACTCTCGGCGCACGGCCTGATCGAGACCGAGGGCGACCGGGTCACGGTCGACGATGGACGTCCCGAGGCCACTCCATGGCACGGGTGGTCACCGGCGGCATACCTGTTTCACCTGGCCACGCGTGACGTCACCTTCGCCCGTCGCGATTCCGCCGAGCCTGACAGTCGCACCCCGCGGCCGCCTGCCGAACTTCCACCGCTCGGCACGTTCGACATCGCGCTGCCCCCGCCAGGACTCGCTGACGCATCGCTTCGGGCCACGTTGCGCGACCGCCGTACGCATCGTCGTTTTGCACCCGGTCCCATACCAATCGAAGCCCTCGGCACCTTGCTCGGCATCACGTTCGGCGTGCAGGCGTGGGCGCACGCTGGCGAAGGTCCCCTGGCGCTCAAGACCTCGCCGTCGGGCGGTGCGCGCCACAGCCTCGAGGCGTACGTGTGGGTACGGCGCGTCGACCAGGTAGCGCCAGGGCTCTATCACTACCGTCCGGGCCCGCATGCGCTCACGAGGCTCGACGACCGCACCGAGCCCGGCTCCGTGACGTCGTGGTTGCCGGCACAGCCCGGCTACGAAGACGCGGCGGTCGTCGTCGTGCTGTCCTCCGAACTGGCGCGCGTGGCGTGGCGCTACCGGAGCGCGCGTGCGTACCGTGTCGTGCTGATCGAGTGCGGCCACCTCGCGCAGACGTTCTGCCTGGTCGCCACCGCGCTCGGGCTCGCGCCGTTCTGCACCGCGGCACTCGCGGACACGGTCATCGAAGGCGACCTCGGGCTCGACGGCCGGATGCAGCCGGCGATGTATGTGGTCGGTGCGGGGCGCGTCGTGCCCGGGGCGTGGCAACCGCACGCCGGGCAACCGGCACCACCACTCGAGATCACGGAGCTCGGACGGGCCCTCGCCGACCGGGTCACTCGTCGTTCGAACGGACCCCGACCTCGACGTCGTCGCGCGAGTGGACGGTGACGACCACCTCCATCGGCCGGCAGCACACCCAGCAATCCTCGACGTAGATCTGCCGGCGGCCTGCGGTCACGTCCACGACCAGTGTGACCGGCTCACCGCACGACGGGCAATTGGTGTCGATTTCCATCAGGTCAACTACTGAATGTCTCGCGGCTCACCGGGGAGTGTGTCGCGCGCACGCAGCGCGCGGGCAGCGCGGTAGTAGCGTGACGGGAGGGCATGCCCGACTGCAGGCTCCACGAGTGATGAGGCGGCGACGACGGCGTCGAGGTCGATGTCTCGTGCCAGTCCGAGGCCATGCAGCATGTAGATCAGATCCTCGGTGGCGACGTTGCCGAGCGCTCCCGGCGCGAACGGACAGCCGCCAAGTCCGCCGGCGCACGCATCGAACGTGGTGATCTGTTCATCGAGCGCCGCGAGGACATTCGCGAGCGCCGTGCCACGGGTGTCGTGGAAATGCAGCGCTACGCGGTCCAGTGGTACCGACGTGTGCATGTCGCGCAGGACCGCACGGACCTGGCCCGGATGCGCGACGCCGATGGTGTCGCTGATCGCGAGCTCGAACACGCCGTGCGCGAGCAATGCCTCGCAGACGCTGATGACGTGCGCCACGGGGACGTTGCCCTCGTAGGGGCACCCGAATGCGGTGGACACGTACCCGCGCACCCGCATGCCAGCGGCGAGCGCCACCGCACAGACCTCGCCGGCGGCCTTCAGCGCCTCGTCGATCGATTGATTCAGGTTGCGGCGGCTGAATGTCTCGGAAGCGGCAGGGAACACCGCGACTTCCCGCACGCCTGCGGCGATGGCCCGGTCGAGTCCACGCACGTTGGGGACGAGTGCGGAGATCCGCACCCCACGCCGGGTGAGTCCGGTATCGGCCACGAGTGCGGCGCACACTTGGTCACTGCTGGCCATCTGCGGCACGCGCGCTGGATGCACGAACGCGCCCGCCTCGATGCGCGTCAGCCCCGATTCGGCCAACGCACGCACGAATGCCAGGCGGTCGGCGACCGGGACCGGGATGGGCTCGTTCTGCAGGCCGTCGCGCGGTCCGAGTTCCACGACGGCGATGCTCACGGCGTTTCCTCACGTGGCACAACGTCGACGAGGATCCTGCCTGGCGCCACGCGGTCGCCGACTGCGCAGTGCACCGCCTCGATCCGGCCGGCGAACGGCGACTTGAGCGGCAGTTCCATTTTCATCGCCTCCAGCAACACGAGTGTCGCGCCGGCCTCGACCACATCACCAGGTGCGACGAGCACGGCCGTCACCTGGGCCGGCATCGGTGCGTCCAGCGTCGCGTGGCCGTGCGAGTGCGGCCGCGTGCGTTGCTCGCTCGCACTGGCAACGACGATGACTTCGCCGTCGACGTGCACCCACACCTCGTCGTCCGCGCCGGTCACGGCATGCGCCACGTGCCGCGTTCCCTTGTCGTCGGTCACCAGCCACGTGCCGTCCGGACGCCGGTCCACCTGCCACTCAGCCACGCCAGCCCCCGAGCGTGTGCCACGGCGTCGCGAGTGACGACGTGCCGGTCGCCGCCGCCGCGCCATCGCGTTGCTGATCGATCGGGAGGAGCCGATGTCGTGCCGCGACGGCCGATGCCGCCGCCAGTGTCGCCTCGGCGGCAGGAGCGGTCAACGATTCGTGCTCCTGCGCGAGCCACCCGGTGTGTATCGCGCCCGCCTCGACGTCGGCGTGCGACAGCACGCGAAGGAGATACGGGGCATTGGTGTGCAGTCCCAGGACGACGAAGTCGCGCAGGGCCTGGCGTGCGCGCGCCAGCGCACCAGCGCGTGTCGGGGCGTGGACGATCAGCTTGGCGAGCAGTGGGTCGAAGTCGGGCGTGATGACGTCACCCTGACGCACGCCGCTGTCCACGCGAATACCGGGTCCCTGCGGCTCGATGTAGCGCAGGATGGTGCCGGACTGCGGCAGGAATCCCTGCGACGGCGCCTCCGCATACAGCCGGCACTCGACAGCATGGCCGCGAGGGGTAATCGATTGCTGCAACAACGCCAGCGGCAGTCCGTCGGCCACGTCGAGCTGCAACTGCACCAGGTCCAGTCCGGTCACCAGTTCGGTGATCGGATGCTCCACCTGGAGCCGGGTGTTCATCTCGAGGAAGTAGAAGGGCGCCTCGCCATCGTCGCCGTCGAGCAGGAACTCCACGGTGCCCGCACTGCGATACCCCGCCGCGCGCGCCGCCGCGACGGCCGCGGCGCCCAGTCGCGCCCGCAGGGCCGGCGACACGACCGGCGACGGCGCCTCTTCGATCACTTTCTGGTGTCGGCGCTGCAGCGAGCACTCGCGTTCGCCGAGATGCAGCGTGGCACCGTGTGCGTCGGCCATGACCTGGACTTCGATGTGTCTCGGCCGGCCGATGCGCCGCTCGATGTACAGCGTGCCGTCGCCGAACGCGCTCTCGGCCTCGCGGCGGGCTGCGCCCAGGGCCTCGTCGAGATCCTCGATCCGTTCAACGACTCGCATACCCTTGCCACCGCCGCCCGCTGACGCCTTGACGAGCAGGGGCACGCCGACCTGGGTGGCCGCCGCGCGCAGCGCCTCGATCGACTGGTCGTCCGGGCGGGCGCCAGGCACGCAGGGCACGCCGGCCGATTCCATCAGGCGCCGGGCCTCGAGTTTGGACCCCATCCGCGCGATCACGTCGGCAGGTGGGCCGATGAAGGTCAGGCCCGCATCGGCGCAGGCCGCGGCAAGCGCCGGCCGTTCGCTCAGGAAGCCGTAGCCAGGGTGCACGGCATCAGCGCCGCTGCGCCGCGCGGCATCGATCACGCCTGCCACCGAGAGGTAGGCGGCGACCGGACGTGCATCGGCGCCAGAATCCGCCTCCTGTCCATCGGGATCGAGACACACCGCCTCGTCGGCCGCCAGTACGTGCATCCGTCCGGCATCGGGGCCCGCGTACACGGCAACCACGCCCAGTCCGCGCTCCCGGCATGCCCGGGCGATGCGAACCGCGATCTCGCCGCGATTGGCAATGAGTACCTTACGCACTCGAAGGTCCCCGCGACTGCCAGGACGGTGTCCGGCGTTCGAGGAATGCCCGCAGGCCCTCCTGGCCGTCGTCCGACACACGCTGCCTGGCGATGGCTTCGGCCGTGAGACGCCGCTCGGCCGCCCCCGGCAGCGGTGCGAGTTCCGCGAGCAGTGCCTTGGTCGCCCGATGCGAGGAGGCCGCCCCGAGCGCGATCTCACCCAGGCGTTCCTCGACCACCGCGTCGAGATTCGCAAGCGGGCAGGTCTCGTCGATGAGGCCGAGGCGGTGCGCATCGGCCGCAGGCATGCGATGCGCGCGCAGGAACAGCGTGCGTGCCGCGGCGATGCCGATGCGCCGGACGACATAGGGCGCAATCGTCGCCGGCAGGATCCCGACCCGCGCCTCGGTGAAGCCGACCTGCGTGTCGTCGGCGGCGATGACGATGTCGCTGACGGCCAGCAAACCGGCGCCGCCCCCGAGTGCCGCTCCATGCACGCGCGCCACCACCGGCATCGGCAGTGACGCGATGGCATGGAACAGGTCGGCCACGGCGATCGCGTCGTCGAGGTTGCGGTGCTCGTCGTAGTCGCGCATGCGGCGCATCCAGGCGAGGTCGGCGCCCGCGCAGAAGGACGCACCCGCACCGGCCAGCACCAGCACGCCCACCGTCTCGTCGCGTGCCAGGGCGCGCGCCTCGTCATGCATCGTCGCGATGAGGGCGTCGTCCAGTGCATTGCGCACGTCGGGCCGATTGAGCGTCCACCACACCTGGCCCCCGCGCCGTTCGACTTGCAGTCCGCTCATGCCCCGCCTCTCTTGCTGTCTGTGCTGGCCCGGCCCCGGCCGCGTTCGGAGAACGGGCCCTACCTTGCGTGCCCACGCCGCATCCGTCGGTGGTAGGGCCCTCCGTGAGGGTGGCGGGCTTGCGAGGCGCCGTGCCCATCACATCCGGAACACGCCGGTACGCGGCTCCTTCAACGGCGCCTGGTGGCTCATCGCGATCGCCAGCCCCAGCGCATCGCGCGTCTCGAGCGGGTCGAGGATGCCGTCGTCCCAGAGCCGGGCCGTGGAGTAGTAGGGCGATCCCTCGTGGTCGTACTTGGCCAGCAGTGGATCGCGAATCGCGGCTTCGTCGTCGGGCGACAGTGACTTGCCCTGCCGCGCGAGTTGGTCCCGCTTGACCGTGACGAGCACGCCGGCCGCCTGCTCACCGCCCATTACGGAGATGCGTGCGTTGGGCCACATCCACAGCAGGCGCGGGTCGTAGGCCCGGCCGCACATGCCGTAGTTGCCGGCGCCGAAGGAGCCGCCGATCACAACGGTGAACTTAGGCACCCGCGCGGTGGCGACCGCGTGGACCAGCTTTGCGCCGTCCTTGGCGATACCGGCGCGCTCGTACTGCTGGCCGACGATGAAGCCGGTGATGTTCTGCAGGAAGACGAGCGGAATGCCGCGCTGATCGCAGACCTCGATGAAGTGCGTCGCCTTGAGCGCGGATTCGGAGAAGAGCACGCCGTTGTTGGCCACGAGGCCGACGAGGTATCCGTGCAGCCGGGCGAACCCGGTGACGACCGTCGGCGCGTAACGCGTCTTGAACTCGTCGAAGCGGGAGCCATCCACGAGCCGCCCGATCACCTCGCGCACGTCGTACGCCTGGCGCAGATCGTCGGGCAGGATGCCGTAGATCTCCCGCGGATCGTGGAAGGGCGGCTCGGGTGCGATCCGGTCGACGGGAGGGCGGGTTGTCACGGGGACGGTCGAGATGACGGTGCGCACCAGGTGGAGGGCGTCGGCGTCATCCTCGGCGAAGTAGTCGGCGACGCCGGACAACCGTGTATGCACGTCGGCGCCGCCCAGCGCTTCCGCGGTGACATCCTCGCCGGTGGCCGCCTTGACGAGCGGCGGCCCCCCCAGAAAGATCGTGCCGGTGTCCTTGACGATGATCGTCTCGTCCGACATGGCAGGGACGTACGCGCCACCTGCCGTGCAGGAACCCATCACGACGGCGACCTGGGCAATGCCCGCGGCCGACATGCGCGCCTGGTTGAAGAAGATGCGGCCGAAGTGATCGCGGTCGGGAAACACCTCCGCCTGCAGGGGCAGGAACGCGCCTCCCGAATCCACGAGGTAGATGCAGGGCAGGCGGTTCTCGAGCGCCACGTCCTGCGCACGCAGGTGCTTCTTGACGGTGAGCGGAAAGTAGGTGCCGCCCTTGACGGTCGCGTCGTTGGCGACGATCAGGACCTCGCGTCCCGACACGCGTCCAACGCCCGTGACGAGGCCGGCCCCAGGTGCGGCGCCGTCATACACATCCCAGGCGGCGAGCGGCGACAGTTCCAGGAACGGCGATCCAGGATCCAGCAGGCGGTCCAGGCGTTCCCTGACAGTGAGCTTGCCGTGCGCGCGGTGGCGGGCTTGTGCCTCGTCGCCGCCGCCTTCCCGCGCCTGCGCCCGCCGTTCCCGCAACTCGGCCACGAGCGCGGCCATCCGGCTGGCGTTGCGCCGAAAGGGTTCGCTGCTCGGATCTACGGACGAGCGCAGGCGGTCCATCAGCTCACCAGCCGCAACAGTCGGTCTTGTAGCCGCACGACGGGCAGCGCCACACCGCGTGCATCCGGAACATTTCCGCCCCACACCTGTCGCACACCGTCGGCGGGTCGGCCTGCGGCTGCGCACGGACCGGGGCGGGGTCGCGTGGCCGCGGCGCCGCCGGACGCAAGGGTTCCTGGGGCATGCGCCGGATTATAGAGCGCCGTCCGTGGCAGTCCCCAGAAGAGGTCGCTCATCAACCGGCGACGTGCGCGTCCGCATTTGTTACGCTTGGGGGCGCGACGCATGGAAGCCCGACAGTTTGCGTCTGATGGCAGGACAGCCCGAGAGTGCTGGTCTGTCGGGAAGGAAGACATGGCAGGTGAACGGATGTTGCGGCTGTTGCTCGTGGGCGAGATGGAAGCGGCGATCCGGATCGGGCTGGATCGGCTGAACGAACGGCGGGCGGTCGAACTGCGCGAGACCGCTGCCGGCGACGTCGAACTCGCCGTCGAAGTGTGGACCCCGGACATCCTGCTGGTGGCTGCCGGCGCCGGTGCGGCCGGAGGGCCCGAAGCCCTTCGTCACTGGCGGCACCAACTGCCCGATGCCGACACCGTCGTCGTGCGGGCTGGCGAGACTGACGTCAAGACTGCCGACTGGTTGCGTGCCGGCGCCTTCGCGGTCGTCGGCCGTCCGGTCGAGCCAGACGAGCTGGTCGAGGAACTCGAGCGCGCGGCCGAACGCGTGCGGCTCCGCGTCGAGAACCGGCAGCTTCGCCGGCAACTCGAGGCGCCGCGTCGCTTCCCGGCGATCGTGGGGCAGAGCAAGAAGATGCTCGAGCTCTACGAACTGGTCGGCGCGGTGGCCGGCAGCGACGCCAACATCCTGGTACTCGGTGACAACGGCACGGGCAAGGAACTGATTGCCAATGCGGTGCACGCCCACAGCGCCCGTGCCGAGGGACCCTTCATCAAGATCAACTGCGCGGCGCTGCCCAAGGAGCTGATCGAGGCCGAATTGTTCGGCTACCGGCGGGGGGCCTTCACCGGCGCGTTCACCGACAAGGCCGGGCTGCTGGCGATGGCCGAAGGTGGGTCGCTCCTGCTCGACGAGATCGGCGAGATGCCGTCCTACCTGCAGGCCAAGCTGCTGCGCATCCTGCAGGAACGGGAGTTCCGCCCGATCGGGAGCGATCGAAGCGTACGCGTCGACTTCCGGCTGATCTGCGCCACCAACGTCGACGTCGAGGCTGCCCTGCGAGAGGGCCGGCTGCGCGAGGACCTCTACTTCCGCATCAACACGATCACGGTGCGGGTGCCGGCGCTGCGCGAGCGGCTCGAGGACGTGGCGCCGCTGTGCCAGCATTTTCTTGCGCTGTACAACGGCCGCCACGGTCGGACCCTGGGTGGCGTGAGCCCGGCGGCGTACCAACGCCTGATGCAGCACCGCTGGCCGGGTAACATCCGCGAACTCGAGAACATCATCGAACGCGGCGTGCTCGTCGCTCGCGGGCCCGACCTGCAGCCGGAGGACCTGCCCGACTCGGTCGTCACGTCCGCGGCCGGCGGCCCGATCGCGCCCGACCTGCTGCCCGCCACGGCCACGCTCGCCGAGATCGAGCGGATGGCGATCCTGCAGGCGTTGCAACGGACCAACTGGAACAAGCAGGACGCCGCGCAGCAACTCGGGCTCTACCGTCCCACCCTCTACAGCAAGATGAAGAAGCACGGCATCACGTCGCCGCCGCGCGTTCGCCGCCGGCTCGCGGTCGAGTCGCCGAGCGAATCGCCCGCGTGACCGAGCGCTCCCGGCTGGCGCGCGCCGCGTCCGCGTGGTCAAATGGCGACACGCGCCCTGCACGAGCGGGCGCATGGAGGACCGAGCGCGTGACGGACCGGACCAAGATCATGTTGTCGGCACTGGCAGGCGCCACGGGCGGGGCCGTGGCCGGCTATCTGCTACTCACGAAGAGCGGTGAGGACGTGCGGGCGAAGCTCCCGGTCCTCGAGGACGTGATCGGCCGCCTGCAGGATCTGCAGGCGTCGGTGCAGCACGCGCGCGGTGTCGCCGGCCAGAGCTGGTCGACATTGCGCGACATCACTCGCGACACAACCGGGCGTGCCTAGACCTGGACGAGGAAAGCCATGAGCCACGACGATGCCAATGGCCGCAACGGCGGCGCGACATTCCTGATCGGCTTCATCGCCGGTTCCATGCTCGGGGCGGGATTGGCGCTGCTGTTTGCGCCCAAGCCCGGAGACGAGACCCGCCGTGAAGTGGCCGAGCGCGCGCAGCGCGTGAGCGAAAGGGCGCGCGCCGGTCTCGGAACCGCGTCCGACCGCGTCTCGCATTTTGCCGAGCGCGGCAAAGCGATGTACGAGACCGCGGCCGAGAAAGCGCGCGAGGCGGCCAAGGCGGTTCGGGAGGGCCGTGACCCGAGCGCGGTCGTTGCTGAAGCCGCCGACGAAACCTTCAGCTGATTCCGGCATGACCCGCGGACGGAGCGCTGCCTCCGTCCGCCTCCCGTGGTCCCGTGAGCCGTCGCCTTGACGCCCTCGCTCCCGTGCCCGACCCGGACGCCTCGCCCGGGTCGTGGCCGCGTCAGCTCTCGTCGATGCTGACGCTGCCGCGGACGATCGGCCTCGCTGCCTGGCGGGCGCTGATTCGCTTCTTCAACAGCGACAACCTCACGTACGCGTCGTCGATTTCGTTCTACGCCCTGCTGTCGCTGTTCCCGCTGTTCCTGCTGCTGTTCTCGATCCTCGGGAGTGCCACGACCAACGAGGACGCGCGCATCCGCGTGTTCAACTTCGTGCTCCGCTACTTCCCGCGGCAGTTCGACTTCATCTCCACACAGGTGGATGCCTTCCGGCAGCAACGGATCCAGCTGGGACTGGCAGCGAGCCTGCTGATGATCTGGTCGTCGCTTGGCGTGTTCGGCGCCATCACGACGGCGGTCAACTATGCGTGGAAGGTCGATCGCCAGCCCAACTACTTCAAGCACAAGCTGGTGGCGTTCTCCATGCTGGCCGCCTCGAGCGTGCTGCTGCTGGTCGCGCTGGCCCTGGTCAGCACGGCATCGCTGATCGAGGCGCGCTGGTTCGCCAGTGCGGTGGGGACGATGCCGGCTCTCGACTGGGTGCGTGGCCTGTGGGCGCGCTGGGCGAGCACGCTGCTGTTCATCATGGTGACCGGGCTGATCTTCTACTTCGTGCCCAACACCAACAAAGTGCGGTTCCGCGACGTGTGGCCGGGCGCGATCATCGCTGGGCTCCTCTGGCGAGGGGCCCTCGCGGGGTTCAAGTGGTACGTGCGCGACCTGTCGCGCTTCAGCGTGCACGGCACGATCGCCAGCGTGGTGGTCTTCCTGCTCTGGGTCTACGTCTCGGCCGTGGTCCTGTTGTACGGCGTCGAACTCACGGTGGCGTACGCGCAGATGCGCCGGCTCGCGCGCCAGCCGCCGCCACGGTGAGGCCGTACCCGGCACCCGGCACCCGGCACCCGGTACCCGGTACCCGGTACCCGGTACCCATTTGGTGACTACCTGAAGATTACCCACAGCGCGATCACGCCGAGCATCAGCGCCACCGACAGCGGCGCCTGCCAGCGCATCGTCCTGCGTTCGGCCTCGCTCGTGACATAGCCGCCTTCGAGCGTCCCGAACGTCAACCCACGCAACTGCGCTGCCGGAGTCGCCGCGGTTGCAAGGGAGACGCCGACTAGCAGCACGGTCGCGATCACGAACAGCAGCACTGCGAAGTGGAGAAAGTTGACCGACACGAACCATGTGAGGGCGGGGCTGTCGGCGACCAACGGGCGCGCCTTCATGACCTCGAGCACGAAGCGCGCGGCTCCGAGAATCGCCCCCGATGCGAGCGCCGTGACGGCCCCTTCCTTGTTGGCGCGTGGCCAGAACACGCCGAAGAGGAAGACCACCGCGATGGGTGGGCTGATGTAGGCCGACACGCTCTGCAGGTACACGAACACCTGGGAACTCAGCGTGCGGATGAACGGCACCCACAGGATGCCGAGCACGACCATGACCACCGTCGCGAGCTGGCCGACGCGCACCAGTTGTGTCTCGGTGGCCTGCGGACGGAGCTTGCGATACACGTCGAAGGTGATCAGCGTCGAACTCGAGTTGAAGGTCGCCGAGAGCGACGACATCAGGGCCGCCATCAGCGCCGCCACCATGAGGCCGGTGAGCCCGGAGGGCAGCAGGCGCAGCACCATGATCGGGTACGCGTTGTCGCCGGTGACGTCGGGATACAGTGCCTTTGCGATCACCCCGGGCAGCACGAGCACGAACACCGGCGTGATCTTCAGGAGGGCCGCGAGCATGGTGCCGCCGCGCGCGTGCGCTTCGTTCTTTGCGCCGAGCACCCGCTGCACCATCGCCTGGTCGGTGCACCAGTACCAGATGCCGAGGATCGGCGCGCCGAAGAAGATACCCGTCCACGGGAAGTCCGGGTGGCTCATCGGACGAATCATGGAGAAGAAGTCAGCGGGCACCTTCGCTCGCAGGGCGCTCCAGCCACCGACTTCGGAGAGCCCGAGCGCCGTCAGGACGATGGCGCCGCCGAGCAGGATGATCGCCTGCACCAGCTCGGTGTAGATCACCGCCGCCAGGCCGCCGGCCACCGTGTACACGCCGGTGGCTACCACCATCACGACGGCCGACGTGTAGAAGTCCCAGCCGAGCAGCGTCTCGAGCAGCAGCGCGCCGGCGTAGAGCGACACGGAGATCTTCGTGAAGATGTAGGCCAGCACCGACACCGTCGTCAGATACCAGCGGCAGGCCGGCCCGTAGCGGCGCTCGAGGAACTCGGGCATCGTGAACACCGCGCTGCGCAGGTAGAACGGCGTGAACACCCAGCCGAGCGTCAGCACCATGAACACGGCGAGCCACTCGAAGTGCCCGACGGCCAGCCCGGTGGTCGCCCCCGATCCGGCAAGGCCGATGAAGTGCTCGCTGGAGATGTTGGTGGCAAACAGCGACGTGCCGATGGCGAACCAGCCGACGTTGCGATCGGCCAGGAAGTACTCCGTCGAGGATCGGTTGCGGCGTGCGAAGGAAAAGCCGATCGCGAAGATCAGGACGAAGTACGCGGCCAGGACCGCGAAATCGAGGGTAGTCATGCGTCCGCGGATTGTACCCGCGGGCGAGCCCGGGCGCGCTTACGCCGGAGCGGGGACGAGGATCTGCGGTCGCAGCCCGAGTTCGTCGCGCACCGACTGGGCGACGGCGCCGGCCACCCGCGCGGCCTGCCCGGCCTGCGTGAGGACCACGATCGAGCCGCCGAAGCCGCCGCCGGTGATGCGTGCGCCGAGCGCGCCGTGCTGGGCACGCGCGATCTCCACCATCCGGTCGATTTCCGGCAGCGACACTTCATAGTCGTCCCGCAGCGACGCATGCGACCCGTCCATCAGGGCGCCGAAGCGGGCCATGTCACGCTTGCGCAATGCGTCGACGGCGCCGAGCACGCGGCCGTTCTCGCTGACGATGTGCCGGGCGCGCTTGCGCAGCGGGTCGGGCAGTGTGTCGAGGCGCTGGTCGTCGTCAGCGACGTCCCGCAAGTCGCGGACGCCGAGCAACCGCGTGGCGGCATCGCACTCCTGCCGGCGCAGCCGATAGCTGCCGGTCGAGATGCTGTGACTGATGCCAGAGTTGATCACCGCGAACTCGGCGGTCGAGGGAATCCGCACCAGTTGCCACGAGAGATCCCGGGTGTCGAGAAACAGCGCCTGGTTGGCCGCGCCGAGCGAACAGGCGATCGGATCCATCACGCCCACGGGAACGCCGATGAAGTCGGTCTCGATGCGTCTGGCCAGGCCGGCGAGCACGACGTCGTCGATCGGCAACTGGAACAGGTCGCGCAAGGCGCGAAGGACCGCGACCGAGAGCGAGGCGCTCGACGACAGGCCGCTGCCGAGCGGCACTTCGGATCTGATTACGGCGTCGAAGCCGCTGACGCGGTGCCCGGCCGCCCGCAGCACGGCGCTGGCGCCCTGCACGTAATCCACCCACGCGCCGGCGCGGGCCTCCTCGCCGACAACGAAGCGGACCTGCTGCTGATCGTGCGGCATGGAGGCGCTCCACGCACGCGACGCAGCATCGGCATTGGCAGCGGCGGCGACTGCGGTGGTCTGCGGGATCACCATCGGCAGCACGTAGCCGCCGGAGTAGTCCGTGTGCTCACCGATCAGGTTCACGCGTCCGGGCGCCTGGCCAATCACGGTGCGCCGGTGACCGAGGTGCCGGATGATGTCGTGATGGGGTATTTCTGTCACAGGCGAGGGGGCGCGTCTCAGGAGGCGGGCTGCAGGTTGCCGAGCGCCTTCAGGATTGCCGCGGCGAAGTGCGGAACGTCGTCGGCCTTGCGGGCGGTGATCACACAGCCATCCTCGACGACGGGGCGATCCACGTAGCGTCCGCCGGCGTTCTTGATGTCGATGGCGATGGACGGCCAGCACGTGATCGTGCGGCCCGCCACGGCCTTCACCGAGATCAGCAACTGCGCGCCGCGGTCGATGGCCGCCACCGGCTTTCCCGCCGCGAGCGTGTCGCGGACGAGGTCGATCATGGCGTGCCGCATCCGCATCCGATCGGGGGCATGGCCGCCGGGGATGAGCACCGCATCGAAGTCCTTCGCATGCGCCTTGCCGGCCGCGAGTTCCGACTCCACCTCGAGGGACTTGCGTCCGCGATAGGTACGTCCCGCGAGCGGACCGACGATCACCACCTCGACACCGGCCGACCGGAGAAGGTCGCTCGTGCCGGCCACGTCGGCATCCTCGAACTCATCCTCCACGAGCAAAGCCACGCGCTTGCGTTGATCGGTGATCACTGGCGTCTCCCTGGGCCGATATTACATCAGGGCTTCGAGGCCAAAGGGCCCCAGCGACCCTCAGCGACGCCAGAAAACAAGAAAGCGGCGGTCGGTCGCGCCCGCAAGGGGAGCTAGACGTGGCGCGGCGCGTCCGGGAACGTCACAGGTCAGGTCACGGACTGACCACAGGTGAGCCCGACCGGCGCGTTGGCAATCAGAAGCCGCGGTAGTCCTTCGCATTGGGTCGACCGCGTTCTTCTTCATCGCGCTTCCCCTCTTGCGGCTTCTGCTAGTCGGGAACGAACGCATCTCGGTACCTGGCCCGCGCGCAGGGACCGCGTGCCCGATACGCAAGCGCTCGTCTACGCGAAACGTCGGTCTATGTGCACGCGCGGTCGTTGACGCCGTGGCTGACGCGTTCGGGCGCCGGCGAGGTGATTCTGCGCGCGAAGCGAGGCATGGCGTGTGTCTCCGTAGGCAACGTCAGACGCCGTCGGCCGTGACCCGGTGCTAGAATCGCGCCCGGCCCAGGGTCCCCCATGATCTTCGAACGCATCCGAGCGTTCGTCAGTTCCTCGATGGAAGAGCTCGAACCCGAGCGTCTTGCCGTCAAGCAGGCGCTCGACGAGCTCAAGATCGACGCCTGGCTTTTCGAGCGCGACGCGGGCGCCCGGCCGGAGAGTCCCGCGCTGACCTTCAGCAAGGAACTCGACAGCGCTGATATCTACGTCGGCCTGTTTGCGAACAAGTACGGGGCGTACACGGTCGAAGAGTTCGAACTGGCGACCACTTTGGGAAAGGACCGCCTGGTGTACGAACGACGGACCGCCCTTGACGGCCGCGATCCGCGGCTCGAAGCCTTCCTCGCGCGGGCAGGTCACGTCGAGAACGGGGTCACGGTTCGGCGGTTCGAGAACGCGTCACAGCTCGGAGCCATGGTCAAGGACGACCTGGCGGCCTGGCAGGCGCGCCGGATCCGCGACCAGCGAACGGAGATGGCGCAGCGCCGTGCCACGCCGGGCCGGGACGTCGAACAGTCCCAGCTCGAGATCCTGCGCCGCAAGGTCGAGCAGTTCTGGGTGGACGGCGTCCTCAAGCACTCGCTGTACGACGAAGTCCTGATCGATCTCGGCATCGAGGGCAACACGGAGGCCATCGACCATCCGTGGGCCACCGTGCTGGAGTTGCCGGACCACTCCACGCGCGAGCTGTTGAGGAGCCGCAAGATTGCGGACATCTTCGAGGAAGCGGGCCGATCGTTGCTGGTCCTCGGCGAGCCTGGCGCGGGCAAGACCACGTGCCTGCTGGACCTTGCCCGCAGCCTGCTGGCCTCTGAACACGAAGGCATCACCCCGGTCGTCTTGAATCTCTCGTCCTTCGGCTCGCGAAGCGGGCCGCTCTTCGACTGGCTGACCGAGGAGATTCGCGGCAGGTACCAGATCCCGAAGCAGTTGTGCCGCCGCTGGCTGACGGAGGGACGCCTGCTCCTGCTGCTCGACGGGCTCGACGAAGTGAACGAGTCGCGACGTGCTGACTGCGTTCGCGCCATCAACGCGTATGTGGAGAGCCATGGTGCGCCCGGCCTGGTGGTCTGCAGCCGCGTCGCCGAATACGTGGCGCTACCCGACCGGATCAAGGCCTGGGGGGCGATCCGGCTTCGACCGCTCGAGGCGGCGCAAATCCAGTCCTACCTCATGCAGATCGGACCTCGCTTCGCAGGTCTTGCATCGGCGCTCGACAACGACGAGTCGCTTCGCTCGCTGGCCACGTCGCCGCTGCTGCTGAACGTGATGGCGCTGGCCTATGCCGACGCGTCGCCCGAGGCGCCGTCGGCGTCCGCGGACACCACACCCGAGAAGAGACGCCACGCTCTGTTCGACCGGTACATCCAGACGATGTTTGCCCGCAAGGGCGTCCGGGAGGGGCTCGGGACCAGACCGCAGACGATCGCCTTCCTTGCCTGGCTGGCGCGCGCGATGCGGGGCCAGGGCGTCACTGAGTACCTGGTGGAGCAGATGCAGCCGTCGTGGCTCACGAAACGCTGGGCGCTTGCCGCCTACGTCGTGACCGGCCGGACCGCGCTCGCGCTCGCGTTGACCGGCGCCTGGGGCCTGTATTTTTCCGAGGGGTCGATCCGCTTCGCGGCGTGGGCGGCCCTGTCGCAGGCGTTGGCCGTGAGTCTCTTCGAGCTCGTCATGGCTGGCACGGGCTTGTCTCGCACGCTCGGATGGCTGCGACCGATCGGCATCTGGATCGCCAGCGGTCTGGTCGTCGGCGTCGTCGTCCATGTGGGCCTTCAGACGATTTCCCCGTCGCCGTCCGACGTCTCGTTCTCGCTCGATCAGGTTCTTTTGTCTGCCCTTGGGAGCATCTTGATCATCGCGCCGCTCAGTATCGTGCTCGCCTTGAAGGCTCGGCTCCCTCTGACCAAGGAAATCGAGACGTTCGAAAGCGTGGGATGGTCGAGGCGATCCGCCTTGAAGCGCAGTTGGGGCGGCGTCGTGGTCGCCCTCGGCCTGATGCTCCTGGTCGAAAACGCGTTGTCCGGGCTGGCTGCCGCTTCGGGTTGGAGGGGTTACGCCACAGTCGTGGCGGTGGGCTGGTTGGCCGGATTCGGCCTCGGGGGTGTGCAGCCACGGGCGCTCAAGACGTTCTCGCCCAATCAGGGGATTCGGCGGACCATGCTCCGGGCGGCGCTCGTCTTTGCCGGATGTGTCGGCGTGGTGCTCGCCTTGACCTTCGGTTCCGATTTTGCGAAGCCGGGCATGTGGGTGGGCCTCGCCTACATCCCGGGAGCACTGGGGTGTGCGGTGTTCGGGGGAGCGGACATCGTCCTCCACTACGTCTTGCGGCTGATGCTCGTCATCTCCGAACGCACGCCGCGGAGGCTCATCGGATCACTGAGACAGGGGGTGAGGCTGGTATTCCTGCGTCAGGTGGGAGGCGGTTTCATCTTCGTCCACCGCCTGCTCCTGGAGCATTTCGCGGGACTCTCGACACCCGCTCCTCGACAACCCGGCTAGTCCGCGCTGAGAGCGCGGACACGCGCGCGCACGCCGAGGCCGTGTGGGATCGCGTGGCAGCCGGCGCCGAGCCCGTGGCTTTGAGGGTCGCGCCGTCACCGATCGGGTCACAGGTGTCGGTGAAGGGCGTTGAATTCGCGAGAATACTCAGAGAAACGGCACCGGACGAGGGCACCCCGACCTTGCATCAGGGCTAAGATGGCCCGATGGCCAACCGCTTGGCGAGCGAGAGCAGCCCCTACCTCCGCCAACACGCCGGCAACCCGGTCGACTGGCACCCGTGGAGCGCCGAGGCGCTGGCCCGCGCACGCACCGAGCAGAAGCCGATTTTTCTTTCGGTGGGCTACAGCACGTGCCACTGGTGCCACGTGATGGAGCACGAGTCGTTCGAGCATGCCGAGATCGCGGCGCTGCTCAACGCTCATTTCATCAGCATCAAGGTGGACCGCGAGGAACGGCCCGACATCGACCGTGTCTACATGCTGTTCGTCCAGGCCACGACCGGGCAGGGCGGCTGGCCGATGAGCGTCTTCCTGACACCCGACCTGCAGCCGTTCTATGGCGGCACGTACTTTCCTCCGACGGCGCGGTTCGGCCGCCCCGGTTTCCTCGAAATGCTCCAGGAGATCAGCCGCACGTGGCGTGAGGAGCGCAGCCGTGTGACCGCCTCCGCGGCCACGCTGACCGAGCGGCTCCGCGATGCGACACGCCCTGAGCCGCAGGCCGACGACGGCGTGCACGTCGCACCGCCGGCGGCCCTCGACACGGCGCTCGCCGTCTACGTGAAGGCCTACGACCCGCGGTTCGGCGGCTTCGGCGCGGCGCCGAAGTTCCCGCGTCCGTCCGAACTCCTGTTCCTGCTCCGGCAGCACGCGCTCTCGGGCAACCCCGAGGGTCTCGACATGTCGCTCGAGACGCTGCGCGCGATGGCGACGGGCGGATTGCGCGACCACGTGGGCGGCGGCTTCCACCGCTACTCGGTCGACGCGTTCTGGCGCGTCCCGCATTTCGAGAAGATGCTCTACGACCAGGCGCAACTCGTGCTCGCGCTGCTCGAGGCCTCGCAGGCATCCGGCGATCCGTTCTACGCGTCGGTCGCCGAAGACACGCTCGCCTACGTGGCGCGCGAACTGACCGGCCCCGAGGGCGGCTTTCTTTCCGCCGAGGATGCCGACAGCGTGCCGGCCGACGAAGCCGATGCGCCCCACCCGCGGCGCCTCGAGGGCGCCTTCTACCTCTGGAGCCTGGAGGACGTGACCGATGCCGTCGGGGCGGCGCTGGCGCCCCTCGTCATCGAGCGGTTCGGTCTGTTGCCCGGAGGCAACGCCCAGGATCCGCAGGGAGAGTTCCGCGGCCGCAACGTGCTGTACGTCGCCCGCGACCTCGAGGACCTGGCCACAAGTCTCGGACGGCCCGTCGACGAGATCATCCGCGACCTTCGGACCGCGCGGCAGCGGCTGTATGTCCATCGCGGCGAGCGGCCACGCCCGAGGCTCGACGACAAGGTGCTCACTGCGTGGAACGGGCTGATGATCGCCGCGTTCGCCCGAGCGGCGCGGCAACTCCGCAGCCAGAGTCCGCAGGCCGCGACGTGGCTGCGGGCGGCCGAGCGGGCCGCGCAATTCCTCCGCGACAGCCTGTGGGATGCCAATCGGGGTGCCCTGTTGCGACGCTGGCGCGCCGGCCATGCGGCCATCGACGCATATGCCGAGGATTACGCGTATCTGGCCTGGGGGTTGCTCGAGCTGTTCGAGGCCACGGGCGAGGCGTCGTGGCTGGAATGGGCACGCGATCTTCAGGCGCAACTCGACGACCGGTTCTGGGACGACGTCGCGGGCGGATGGTTCTCGACGACCGGTGACGATCCCAGCGTGCTGCTGCGGATGAAGGAGGACTACGACGGCGCCGAGCCTGCTGCCAGTTCGGTGGCCGTCGGCAACCTGCTGCGCCTCATGCACCTGACGCCTGACGCGACAGCAGCGGCGCGCATCGAGCGGACGCTGGCCCGCGGCGGTCTCGCCATCGGCCAGGCGGCGCGTGCCGTGCCGCACATGCTGGCCAACCTCGCCATGTACCATGCCGGCCTGCGGCAGGTCGTGATCGTCGGGCCGCCGGACGCCCAGGATACTCAGGCGCTGCACGACGTGGTCGCGCGCCACTACCTGCCGTTCGCCATCTGCGTGCCGGTCACGCCGGGGCACGCACAGGCGCGCCTGACGCACCTGCTCCCGTTTCTCGCGACGCTGCAACTGCGGGATCAGCGGGCGACGGCGTACGTGTGCGAAGGCTTTGCCTGCCAGGCGCCCACCACGGATCCGGAGACACTCGCACGCCAGTTGGGAGGCCTGCCGTGACGATCTCGACATCGCCCTCCGATGCCCTCGAAGTCATCACCCTGTCGGTCGAGGACGGCCTGGCCGCCGAGGCAGGCGGCGCGACGCGCCTGGAGGTCGTCCGCGACATCCGCGCCGACGGCCTCACACCCGACGTGCGCGTGGTCGAGGCGCTGCTGGAACGCGTCGGCATTCCATTACGCGTGATGATTCGGCCGCGCAACACGTTCCTCGTCGGCGACGACACGCACCGGGACGAGATCGCTGACGACGCTGCGCTGTTTGCCGATCTGCCGGTCGACGTCGTCACCGGTTACGTGCGCGCCGCAGCGGACGGATCTGCCGAGATCGACGAGGCCGCGCTCGCGCTGGTGGCCGAACGAGTACCGCGGGCCCGCATCACCGTACACAGGGCCATCGAGCGGATCAGCGGCGACCCCACCGCGGCGCTGCGACGTTGCCCGGCTGTCGATCGCGTGCTCTCTGGCGGTGGCGCCGGCGCATGGGCGTCACGCGCGGGGGCGCTCGTGCGACTGCAGGCCGCGATCGTGCCGGTTCGCGTGATCGTCGGCGGTGGCGTGTCGATGGAGGGCATCGACGTGCTCGCGCCGTGCTCGTCACTGCGCGAACTGCACGTCGGGCGACTCGCGCGAACTGGAGAGTCCTATGGCGCGCCGGTCGACGCCCGCATTGTCGCGACGCTGCGCGATCGCTGGCTGTCGCGGGGACGATAGGCGCCGGCCGCCCGATGCCAGGGGCGGCTCTCCGACGCGGGGTCGATTTCAACGACGGTAGGGCCGGGCTCCCCGACGCCGGGCCGGTTTCAACGACGGTAGGCCGGCTCTCCGACGCAGGGCCGGTTTCAATGACGATAGGGCCGGCTCTCCGAGCCCGGCCATCGCGACCTGTCAGGCCTGTCGGGCCTGCAGCAGTCGCGCCACGTCGTCGGGGTCCATCTGGATGGCAATCTCGGTCACGTGGCCGTCGACGTCGACAGTCATGGCGAGGTCGGCGTTGCTCACCCACCCCTCGCCGGTGTCGCGCAACCGGCCCGTGAGGTCGATGTGGCCGGTCCCGAGGCCGTGCCGGATCTCGAAGTCGCGCACTGCGATGCCCGGGGCCGTCAGGGTGTACTGCAGGGCCTTCACCAGCAGCCGGTACCCGCCGGGGCCTCGCGCCACCAGCCGCACGAGCGGGTCGGTGGGCGGCCGGCCAAGCGTGTCTTCGTAGGCGCGGCCGTTGAGGCGGAACACCGCGTCCTTGTGAAGGATGCCGTCCGGCAGGTCGAGGCTGCCGCGATTGAATGCGTCCACCCACTCGGTCATGCGGCCCACGAATTCGCGCGGCGTCAGCATCGAGGCGAGTGTAGCAGCGGCCGGCCGCCGGCGAACCTCAGGATTTGCACGAATGTGGCGGGTTTCTGCACGCGGCGTGGTGCCGACGCCATCTCCCTGCCACGAGCGGGCTGAAGTGTGCAATTCTTGGAGTTTATCGATTCCCGAGCGATTCACATCCATGACCTACGACGTCGAAATCATGCTGCGCGCCAACGAGAAGGTCTTCACCGAGACCGTCCACCACATCGGCGGGGACGACCCCGCGGCCTGGACCGTCGACGATGCGAGCACGGTGCTGCAGTCGACCCTGCTCGCCATCGATCGCGCGCTGAACCCGGGCCGCAGCGACGAGCCGTCCGCGCTCACGTTCAGGGGCATCAACTGGATCGTCAGTCCGCATGCGGAGGGCGCGTTGATCGCCCTCGAGATCCACAGCGCGTCGGCGGTCGCCGGGCCATTCGCGCTGCCGCAAGCGAAGCTGGAGCAGTTGCTCAACGAAGCCGTGAAAGCGCCGCCGGCCAATAGCGGCGGCGTGGTGCATTAGTGCATTGTGAAAATGCCGCGATGCCGTGATGCCGAATGCCGCGCTGCGGGCCGCACCACGCGCGGCGCGCGCATCGCCCATGCAGGCATTAGGCATTAGGCATTAGGCATGAGTGAGTGCCACCCCGCCGGGATGGCGAAACTGGCAGACGCAGGGGACTTAAAATCCCTTGATCCGTAAGGGTCGTGTGGGTTCGATTCCCGCTCCCGGCACCATCATTCGCTTCGCTCATGCCGGTGCACGAGCGAGCATCAGGCGCCCGGCTCCGCCCTGCGGGCTCGCCGTGGCGCTCGATTCCCGCTCCCGGCACCAATTTCATTGGTTGAAGTGACCGTCGGTCCATGCCCAGTGCCACTCGATCGTGCCCAAATTGTGCCCACTTGTCGACGCCGTGGATCCAGCGCAAGGGCAGTAAGGCAACGGGTTTGGAGTCGCGCTCAATGAAGCCGTCTCGCCTTGTCGATACACGTGTCATCTGGGAGGGAGGGCAGAAGCGATGGGGACACCTTACCCCCAGCTCTTGTTGTTGGCTTACACGATTCTTGCTGCAGCGTTGCAGGCGCCGTCGCCAGAATCGCCTGAGGAACGAGCCAGGTGGAATCGTATGTTCGAGGTCCAACCGGCTCGTATCCGCTGGGAGCCGAACGCCTTCCTGATGCAGGTGGCCAACGAGCTGAAGCCTGGAGACGCTCTGGACATTGGCATGGGGTCTGGGCGGAACGCGCTTTACCTGGCACGGGCGGGGTGGAACGTGACTGGGTTCGATACGTCCACGGTCGGCGTGGTGAAGGCGCGGGCGGCCGCAACCGAAGCGAAGCTGGCGCTGAATGCCATCGAAGCGGATATGTTCGCGTTCGACTATGGGACAGCTCGATACGATCTCATCGTCGTGATGTACATGGGCCGTATTGAGCCGCTCGGGGCCCGGATCGTGACCGCCCTTCGCCCAGGCGGCCATCTTGTCATCGAGCATTACGGAGGGGGATACGAACCAGATTCACTGCCCCGGGTGTTTCCAGGGTTGGAGATTTTACGGTATTCAGAGGATGAAGGGTTTCCTGACTACAACCAGCGGACGAAGGGTCCCGTACTGCGCTTCCACGCCCGTAAGGCGCTAAATTGACCGTCGCACTGGACGCTGCTGGTGGCTGGCAGTGTATTCGTCCAAACATACGACGACGCTGGCACATCTCAAGCCCATCCGACGCGCCCCGACAACGCCTGAGTCATCCATCGTTACAAGACAGCATGGTCATGCTCTGTGCACCCGCGCGGATGCCGTCTACGCTCCCTTCGCACGTCGATTCAGGGCCGCTGTGAAGACGTGTGGCCTTCGCACGATCTGATCCTTGTGCCCAAGTCGCGGTGATTGTTCGCCGTACTCGGCCGACCGCCAGGAAGGAGCAGAGCCATGTCGTGGATAACCGCTGCTGAACGTGGGTGGAAATTGCGGGTTGCGGTCGTCGTGATCCTGATAGGCGGGCTTGGCGCCGGCGTCGCGGCACGCCAGAATCCGGGAGGCGTTATCGAGCTTCTCGAGCAGATCCTGGCGTCGCTGACGACGGTGCAGGAAGGCGTCGATGGCCTGATCGCCGCAAATGATTCCAATGTCGCGTTTACGCCGATGGTCGAGTTGCGTAGCGGGGTGTTGTATTGCGGCGTCGTCAACATCGCTGATTCGACGCGCAGTGTTGAGATCGAGGTCTTCAATACAGTCACCGGGGAGTTGACAGCGGACGGTTCTGCCCCTGCTTTGGAGCCGCGGCGAAGCCACACCACGGCCTTTGTGCCCGCGTCCCTGTTTCCAGGCTCCTATTACTGCAAAGTCGCGGTGCTCGATGGCAAGAGCCAGGACATTCGCGGAGCCCTTCTGATCAAACCGGCGCAGGACGCAACGACTGCACTCGTGGCAGCCGCGCAGTAAAAAAGGACCCACGCGAGGCTGGAGCCGACGACCGCTGACGCGGGCTAAGGTCGCCCCCGGCGGTGGCCGCGGCACTGGCAAGCCAGGCCGTCCCGACGGCCGTCTATAGAGGATTGCACGCGATGGCAGGGCAATCCTGATTGACGCCAACACCTGGAGGCAGGGATGGTGAACGGTCGTTCGTACGCATGGGCGCTGGCGATCCTGGTGGGACTGGTTCCTGCGGCAAGGGCGCAGGTGAGGCCGGACCCCGGCGCGCCAGCCGCCGCCGTGGCGCGACTGTTCCCGGCCGACGCCCGCATCGGCCTGGTGGACTTCACCCGCGTGGCCGCGGTGTCCACGTCAGGGAAGGCGATGTCGGCGCGCATCGAGGCACTGCGGTCCAGGAAGGAAGCCGAGGTCAACGCGCGCAGCAAGGACGTCGCGGCCCTCGAGAGCAAGCTGCAGAGCGCTGCCGTCCTGAACGCGGCTGCGCGCGAACAGTTGCGGCGCCAGTTCGAGCGTGCGCAGGTGGATTTCCAGCGATTCACGCAGGACGCCCAATCCGAAGTGCAGCAGGTACAGCGCGAAGTCGAGCAGGCGTTCCTCGAGAAGGCACGACCGGCCGTGGCGGAGGTGGCCAAGGAACGGTCGCTGTGGGCCGTCCTGAGCATGGGCGACAGCGGACTGGTCTGGTGGGAGCCGGCGCTGGACCTGTCTGACGAGATCGCGAAGCGCATCGACGCCAGTCCGGCCCCTTGACTCGTCGCATTGGCGCGGGCGGGGGGATGACGCCTCCCCCTCGTCGTCATCGGTCGACCTTAGCCGTGGCGAAGTTGGAAGGTCGACGGCTACGGCTTCAATGGCGCTTCAATCGCGCCTGTAGCTCGTCGCGCCGCCCTGGACGTCGTCCTCGGCGGCTGCGTCCAGGTCCTCGTGGATGCTCTGCGTGTCCGCGCCGATGGCCCTGACCTCGGCGGCCATGTCGCTGACCGTCCGCGCATTCGACGCCTGCAACAGCACGATCGCCCAGACGCCCGCGGCAATCGCAGCGAGAAGCACCTTCGTCACCCTGTCGGTTCCCACGTTCCGTCCTCCTGGCCGCACCGATGCGGCAACCCAGCGTAGCCGACTCGACGTCCGCGGTAAGCCGCGGCGAGACGCTCCGGTCTCAGCTCGGTGCCCTCGACATTCCCGGCATTCCCGGCATTCTCGGCATCGCGGCATTACGAATTGCCACCCGTCCCCCCCCCGGCTATGCTCTCGCGCACACGCTCACCGATGCCGCGGGAGCTGTCGCGCCCGCTGGAGAGGAGTCGCCGATGTTCCGTTCCGTCGTGCTTGCCGGCGGTACCGCGCTCGCGGTCGTCACGCTCTCATCGCTCACCCAGGCGCAACTGTTCACCCTGACGCGTGAGCAGCTGGTCGCCTACACGGCGCAGAACCCGTTCGAGCGACTGCCGGACGGGCGGCCGAAGGTGCCCGACGCGCTGATCGCGCGGGCGCGGGCCCTCTCGTCCGAGGACATCCTCACCGTGCTGCCGGGGAAGGGCTTCCGCAACCAGTACGAGGATGGCTTCCAGATCCTGCGCCCTGGTACCAAGCTCGTCGGGCGCGCGTTCACGGTGCAGTTCATGCCGGTGCGACCCGACGTCGAAGAGGTGCTCAACGCGAACGCGAAGGCTGCCAACATCCCGCGCCTCGGCAACCAGTTCGCGATCGATCAACTGCAACCCGGCGACGTGCTCGTCGTCGACCTCTTCGGCAAGAAGGAGGGCGGCACGATCGTCGGTGACAACCTGTTCTACTACGTCGACAAGGCCACCAGGGGCGGCGGCCTCGTCGTCGACGGGGCGGTGCGTGACCTCGAGGGGCTGTCGCAGATCGCAATGCCGGCGTACTTCCGCCATGCGCATCCGACGGCGATTTCCAACGTGATGATTTCGGGCGTGAACATCCCGGTGCGGATTGGCGGCGTCACCGTGATGCCTGGTGACCTGGTGGTCGGCGATCGCGAAGGCGTCTACTTCATTCCGCCTGCGCTCGTGACCGAGGTCCTCGACAAGGCCGACGAGACCCGCATCCACGACGAATGGACGAAGCGGAAATTCGACGAGGGCAAGTACAAATCCAGCGAGATCTACGGTTCGCCACGCGATCCCGAACTGAAGAAGGAATACGAGGCGTATCTCAAACAGCGGCTGGCCGAGATCCGCAAGGGGCAGCCATAGTGTCGATCACCATTCCTCGGACTCTCCCTCGACGTACATCACCGACACGACCATCGCCACCGCCACGGCCGTCGCGCCGATGAAGGCGATGGTCTCCTGTTCCTGTCGCATGGTGTCGAACCGGCCGGGCAGGAGGATCGCTGCGGCCAGCCAGATCAGGCCACCCACGAGGAAGGCGCCGCCAGCGACGCGATTGGTCCGGTACCACTCCTCGTCGGACATCTCCTTGCCGTGCTTGCCGGGGCCCAGCGGGCCCTTCGGTGAGAGTTGCCCGCACAGCATGGGGGCCGCCGCCAGGATCAGCACGATGGGACCGATGACCATGAGGAATGTTTCGCGGAAGAGGACAGTCCCCCCCGAGGCATACCTGTCATCGGCATGTCGGGGTCGACGTCTGAATCATGTCAAGGGAGAGCTTCCATGACGTCGCCACGAGTGAGCGGCCTGCTGCTGCACCCGACGTCGCTGCCCGGGCGCTACGGCATCGGCGATCTCGGCGTCGAGGCGCATCGGTTTCTCGACTTCCTCGAACAGGCCGGTCAACGCGTGTGGCAGGTACTGCCGCTTGGCCCGACGGGGTACGGCGACTCGCCGTACCAGTGCTTCTCGGCGATGGCCGGCAATCCGTTGCTCGTGAGCCCGGAGCGCCTGGTGCAAGACGGCTGGCTCGAGCAACGCGACCTCGAACCGCTGGCGGCGCTGCCGGTCGGGACCAGCGACTTCGATCAGGTGATCGCGCCGCGCCGTGATCTCCTGGTGCGCGCCTTCGCACGCTTCGACGCCCAGGCGATGACGGCGCAACGGGAGGCCCTCGATGCGTTCTGCGCCGAACATGCGTGGTGGCTCGACGACTTCAGCCTCTTCATGGCGCTCAAGGAGGCCCACGGCATGCGCGCCTGGACCTCGTGGCCCGGCCCGCTGCGCGATCGCGCACCGGGCGCGCTCGAGGACGCCAGGCGGCAGCATGCGGCCGCGTGCCGGCGGCACCAGTTCGTGCAGTGGCAGTTCTTCGCGCACTGGCGAGCCCTTCGCGACGCCGCGGCGGCTCGCGAGATCACGCTCATGGGCGACATGCCGATCTTCGTGGCCCACGACAGCGCCGACGTGTGGGCACACCGCGATCAATTCGACTTGCGTGCCGACGGCGCGCCACGCGTCGTGGCGGGTGTGCCTCCTGACTACTTCAGCGCCACGGGCCAACTGTGGGGCAACCCGCTGTATCGGTGGGATCGCATGAAGGCCGATGACTTTTCGTGGTGGATTGGTCGCATGCGCATGACGCTCGCGCTCGTCGACCAGATCCGCCTCGATCATTTCCGCGGTTTCGTTGCCTACTGGGAAGTGCCTGGCGATGCGACCACTGCCGCGTCCGGTGTCTGGCAACGTGGGCCTGGCGGCGACCTCCTCGCCGCCGTGTCGGCAGCGCTCGGGCCGCTGCCGATCGTCGCGGAGAACCTCGGCTTCATCACTCCCGACGTCGAGGATCTGCGGACACGTCACGGGCTGCCCGGCATGGCGATCCTGCAGTTTGCATTCGGGACCGACCCGCAGGCGCCCGACTTCCTGCCGCACAACTTCACGCGCGATCGGGTGGCCTACACGGGCACGCACGACAACGACACGATGATCGGCTGGGCGCGCGGTGGCGCCGGCGAGAGCGCGCGATCCCCGGACGACGTCGCGCGCGAGCGGCGGTACGCCGAAGCCTACCTCGATGCGTCGGGCGACGACCTGGCGTGGGCGGCCATTCGCGGCGTGCTTGCCTCGGTGGCCGATACGGCGATCATCCCCGTCCAGGACGTGCTCGGACTCGGCAGCGACGCGCGCATGAACGTGCCGGGACGCGCCTCGGGCAACTGGCGCTGGCGCCTGCAGCCAGGCGCGCTGAAGGGGCCGCACGCATCCGGGTTGCGCCGGCTCGCGGATCTGTACGGCCGCCTCCCACCATCGCGCCAGACCTTCGCGGTTGCCTCACGGACGGAGGCGGCGCCCGCGTCGACCTGAAGGTCGACGCCTACAGAGTCGCCCGGAGGGCTCAATCGCCATCGGTGTTCGTCAATGCTCCGGTGTCGCTGGAGCAGCGGCGACCTGCGTCCCCGATTGGACGGCTACGCCGCCGACCCGTAGCCGTCGACCTTTAGGTCGACGGTCGGCTTCGATTGTCGGCCGTCTGCGACTGCCGAGTGCCGAATGCCGCATGCAGGCCGGGCTCGGAGGGCCGCGGCGCTACCGACGAGGGCCGAAGGCCGAGTGACGAGGGTCGAGGTCAAGGCACCGACACATCCGGCAGGCGGCGGCGCGATCCTAGCAGAGCTCGCAGGACCAAGGTCCAGTGTCGGCGCGTGTGGCGGAGTTGTTAGAGTCGCCCGGCGCGCGAGTCCCGGGCGTTGCGTACAATGGGGCGTTGGCTCGGCCGCACGAGGGCGTGCGGGCCTGCCCGAATGTTCCCGCTTCGCAAGGACGCCTGAATGAACGCGCAAATCGGCATGGAGATCAACGAGCGAGCCCGTCGGGCCCTGACCCGCGTGCCGCCTTCGGTCAAGGTCACGGACGAGATGGTGGCCGATGTCGCCGACGCGCTGCGCGGCGCAGTACGGGCGGCCTACCAGAACGCCGCGGTGATCGCGACCAGTCGCACGCATGAGGGTGCGCCGCTCGAGGAATCGCGGGCCCGCAGGTCGGAGGCGCAGGACCTCGCGCACGCCTACGAGAAACTGGCCAACGAGAGCCGCTGATCATCGGGGGCGAGCCACGGCCCGCCCCAGACGCGCCTCCGTCCGGCTGGCGATAGCAGCGGGGTTCCCGCGAAAGGACGGAGTGGTTGACGGCAACGAGAACGCCGACCGCGGCCTCGTCGCCACCCGCCTCGAACGCCTGATCACCGAGCGCGCGTACTTGTTCGGCCAGCTCGGCTATGTGCGTGACCGATTCAAGGACATCGACTATCTCATCGCGCCGACGGCAGGCATCGGCTACAAGGTCGTCGCGACCGACCGCACCACCTTCGACGTCGACACCAGCCTCGGCATGGCGTTCGAGAAGAACACCGGCCTGGAACTCGAGACCGACGGCGCGGTGACCCTCGGCGAGAAGTTCAGCCACAAGCTCTCGGCCAATGCCGCGATCACACAGGGATCGACCGCACTCTGGAAGATGGACGACTTCGGCGACGCGCTGTATACCTTCAGCGCCGGCCTGGCGGCCTCGGTGACCACGCGTGTCCAGCTGAAGCTCGAGTTCCAGGACGTGTACAAATCGCGGCCCACCGGCGACGCGGACAAGAACGACATCGCCTTCATCACTGCGTTCGTCTACAAGTTCTGACCGGGAGCGACAGCATGCTCAAGGAGTTCAAGGAGTTCATCGCCCGAGGCAACGTCATCGACCTTGCGGTCGGCGTGATCATCGGCGCGGCGTTCGGGGCGATCACCAAGTCCGTCGTGGACGACCTCGTGATGCCGATCATCGGCATGATCGTCGGCAAGGTGGACTTTGCCAACCTGTTTGTCACGCTGAGTCCGGGCAAGCTCACGGGGCCCGCCGCCACCCTGGCGGAAGCGAAGGCAGCCGGCGCCGTCACGCTGAACTACGGACTGTTCATCAACGTCTTGATCAACTTCTTCCTGATCGCATTCGCGGTCTTCCTGCTCGTGAAGTTCGTGAACCAGATGCGCAAGCAGATGATTCACGAGAAAGATGCGGCGCCGGCGCCGCCGCCGGAGGACATCGAGTTGTTGCGCGAGATCCGCGACGAACTCAAGCGCACCCGTGCCTGACGATCCGATCGTCGAGTGCGTCCCGAACGTCTCCGAGGGCCGCGATCCCGCTGTGATCGCGGCCCTTGCTGCGGCGGTGGCGGCGATGCCCGGTGTCAGGCTGCTCCACGTGGACAGTGGCGTCGATGCCCATCGCACCGTCTTCACCTTCGTCGGGCCGCCGGAGCCTGTCGGCGATGCCGCCATCGCCCTTGGGCGGGAAGTGGCCGCACGCATCGACATGCGACGCCAGCGCGGGGCGCACCCGCGCCTCGGCGCACTCGACGTCTGTCCCTTCGTGCCCGTTCGCGCCACCAGCATCGAGCGGTGCGCGCGACTGGCCAGGCGCGTCGGCGCGACGCTGGCCCACGATCTCGGACTGCCCGTGTACCTCTACGAGGCAGCCGCATTCGATCCCACGAGGCGAGCGCTGCCGCTGCTGCGACGCGGCGAGTTCGAGGGACTCGCCGATCGGCTGCGCGATCCTCGCTTCGTTCCGGACTTTGGTCCACGCCTCGCGCATCCCACCATGGGTGCGGCCATCGTCGGCGCCCGTCCGTTCCTGATCGCGTGGAACCTGTCGCTCGACACGTCGGACGTGGACCTCGCACGGTCGATCGCCAGGCGTGTGCGGACCTCCGGCCAGACGACTCGCGAACGAAGTGGGTTGGCGCGTCACCCGGGACTGCTGCCGGCAGTTCGCGCCGTCGGATGGGGCATGCCGTCCTACGGGCATGCGCAGGTGTCGTTGAACCTGCTCGACGTCACGGTGACGCCGATGCACACGGCCTGGCGAGTCGTGTCCGAGGAGGCCGAAGCGCACGGCACTCGCGTGATCGGATCGGAGTTGATCGGCCTTGTTCCGTTGGAGGCGCTTCGTGCTGCAGGCCGCGCGGCAGTCGCCGGCGGACAGGACACGCCGGATGCCGCGCTCGTGGCTGCGGCGGTTCGATCGTTGCGGCTCGACGCACTCGGCCCCTTCGACTCTTCCCGCCGCGTCCTCGAATGGGCGATGGACAGGTAGGGACGCCTCTCTGAGGCGTCCACGGCCTCTCCGAGGCGTCCAGCGCCTCGCCCTTGGCTTGGGTCATCGCCGCCGACTACGGACCGATCGGCAAGACATGGACCGCTCTGAGAGCGGTCCCTACCTAACTGGCGAAGGCACCGGTCGCGATCAGGAGGGCAATGGCCTCGATGTCTGCCGTGAGCGGCCGGTCCGTCTCGAGCGGCGGCACGACGCTGCGAATGCGCGCATGCGCGGTTTCGACCTGGACCCCGGAGCGCAGCGGACGATGGTCGTCGAGCGCCTGGGCCGCGCAGAGCAACTCGATGGCCACGACGGTGCGTGTGAGTTCGAGGGCGCGTTGCGCCTTCGCGGCCGCGCGCGGCCCGAAGGAGTTGTAGTCCTCGATACCTGCCGAGGTCGGTACGTTGATGACCGATGCCGGCATGCACAGTCCGGCGAGTTCGTTGCAGCACGCCGCCGCGGTGTACTGCACGACCATCAGGCCCGAGTTCAGTCCTGGCGACGGGCTCAGGTACGGTGGCAGGCCGCTCTCCGGATCGCGCGCCGAGAGCAGGAAGAAGACCCGTTGTTGGGCAATGCCGGCAACGTGGGTCAGCGCGATGGCCAGCACGTCGAGCGGCAGGGCCACCGGCATGCCGTGGAAGTTGCCCGCCGATATCAGCGACACGCCGGCCCGATCCTCGTTGGCGCCCACGAGCAGCGGGTTGTCGGTGACCGCAGCGAGTTCGTGCGCCAGGGCCGCCTGCACGTACCCAACCGCGTCGACGGCTGCACCGAGCACCGCCGGTGCGCACCGGAACGAATAGGGATCCTGCACGCGGCTGTCATTCACGCGGTGGCTCTCGACGATTTGCGTGCCCTCGAGCAGTGCGCGCAGCCGTGCGGCCACTGTCGACTGCCCGGGTTGCGCGCGAAGGGCATGCACGCGGGCGTCGAGGAAGACGTCGGTCGCCTTGGCCGCGTCGATTGACATCGCGCAGCCGACCAGCGCCGCCGGCCAGAGCGTTTCCCATTCGGTCAGGAGCAGCGCCGCTTCGGCGGCCATCAGGTGGGTGCCATTGATCAGCGCCAGGCCTTCCTTGGCCTCGAGCATCAGCGGTGCGATGCCGGCCCTGGCCAGCGCAGTGGAGGCGCTCGTGCGCGTGCCCGCGACCGACACGTCGCCCTCGCCGATCAGCGTGCACGCCACGGCCGCGAGCGGCGCGAGGTCGCCGGACGCACCGACGCTGCCGATCGACGGCACGACCGGCGTGATCCCGTGCGCCAGCAGCGCGAGGATCTGCTCGACGACGATCGGACGAACGCCCGAGGCGCCCCGAGCGAGCGAGGCCGCGAGCAGGAGCATCATGGCGCGCACGGTGTCGGCCGGCAGCGCGTCGCCGACGCCTGCCGCGTGCGAGCGCACGAGGTTTCGCTGGAGATCGCGGAGCTGGTCGGGGGGAATGCGTGTCCGGGACAGCGACCCGAAGCCGGTATTGACGCCGTAGTGAGGCAGTCCGTCCTCGACCAGTCGTTCGAGCTGCGTGCGTGCCTGGGCGAGCCGCTCGCGGGTCGAGGAGCCGAGCGACACCACCGCCTGGCCGCGCGCCACGGCGGCGACCTGTGTGAGCGTCAGTGGAGACCCGTCCAGCGTGATCAGCATTGCCGCGAGTGTAGCCGCCGACCTTCAGGTCGGCGGAATCTGTCGTGTAGGTCGTTACACGGCAAGCCAGCGTCGACCTGAAGGTCGACGCCTACGTCGAAAGAGATGTAGCGGCCGGACTTGTCCGGCCGTCCCCTCTGCGCGCCGGACAAGTCCGGCGCCTACACATGCCCCATCAGAACCCGGGCGACGCGCCCGCGGCGGTCCCGGTCGCGGGTCTGGCGACGGGCGCTGCCGCCGGAGCCGTCGGCAACTTGCCCCCCAACAACGTGCGCACCCAGAAGTCGTGCGCCTCGCGCGCCGAGTGCTTCCGCTGGCTCGCCTGCAGGCCGTGGCGGGAGTCGGGATAGACCATCAGCTCGAACGGCTTGTCGTGCGCGGTCAGCCAGTCGACGACTTGCATCGAGTTCTGCATGTGCACGTTGTCGTCGATGGTGCCGTGCGTCAGCCGCAGCCCGCCGACGTACTTGTCGATGTAGGTCAGGACCGCACCGTCGCGGTAGCCGTCCGGATTCTCGCTCGGGCGATCCATGTACCGCTCGGTGTAGACCGTGTCGTACAGGCGCCAGTCGGTCACGGGGGCGTGCGCGAGCCCGATGTTGAACGCCGGCGCGTCCTTCGTGAGCGCCATCAGCGTCGTGTAGCCACCGTAGCTGCCGCCGGTGATCGCGATGCGGTCCCTGGCCACGAACGGCTGCGCGCGCAACCAGTCGGCCGCCTTGCCGTAGTCGTGCATCTCCCACTTTCCGAGGTTGCGATGCATCAGCGCGACGCCCTTCTTGCCGTGGTGGCCGCTGCCGCGATGGTCGACGGCCATCCAGATCACGCCACGCTGCGCCCAGTAGTGTGCTTGTGTCGACGCCCAGCTGTTGCGCACCGTGCCCGCATCGGGACCGCCGTAGATGCTCACCATCACGGGGTACGTCTTCTTCCGATCGAAATCAGGCGGCAGGACCCACACCGCCGGCAGGTCGTAGCCGTCGCCCGAGGGAATGGTGAAGACCTCGCCCTTGCCCCAGGCATAGGTCGCGGTCGTGTCGCCGCGCGCGGACGCGACTTCGCGCACCACCGTGCCGTCGGTCTTGTACAGCGTCATCACCGGCGGGTCGGTCACGCTGGAGCGGGTCGCTAGGAAGTACTGGCCGTCGGACGCCATCCGCACCGTGTACGTGCCCGGTATCGTCGTCAGCGTCTCGACACCCGAGCCATCGAGCCGGACCTTGCGGACCTCGGTGTTCCACGTCGAGCCGATCGCGCCGGGCTGCGCCATCACGTACACGACACCGGCCGCCTCGTCCACGCGGAGGATGCTGCGCACGCGCCAGGCGCCGCTGGTGATTTGCCGCGTCCTGGTGCCGTCCGCGGCGTGCACGTACAAGTGGTCCCAGCCGTCGACGTCAGTTTTCACGAGCAGATCGCCGTTGGCGAGCGTCGTCAGATCCTCGAACCACGAGACCCAGGCGGCCTGCTTCTCCTCGAACAGCGTCGCCACGGCGCCCGACCTGGGATCCCCGTGCAGGACGCGAATCGTGTCCTGCTCGCGGTTCATCCACTGGATGAGCACCTTCGCGCTGTCGCGCGTCCAGGACAGCCAGGCCAGGTAGTGATCCGCCTCGGGCGGAAACTGCATCCATGTGACCTTGCCGCCGCCGGCCGCCACCGCGCCGACCTGCACGAACGGGTTCGGGTCGCCGGCCTTCGGATAGCGCTGCTGCTCCAGCTTCCCGTGCTGTCCGTCGGCCCAGTAGATCGGGAACAGCGGCACCGGCGCATCGTCGAAACGCAGGAACGCAAGCCGCGTGCTGTCGGGCGACCACCAGAAGGCGCGGTAATTGCTGGCGCGGCCGAGGATCTCCTCGAAGTACACCCACGAGGCATAGCCGTTGCGGATGGTGTCGCTGCCGTCGCTCGTGAGCTGGCGCTCGAGGTGCGCCCCGAGGTCGTAGGTGAAGAGGTTGCCGCCGCGCGTGTAGGCGATCTGCTTGCCGTCGGGCGACAGCGTCGGGTTCTCTTCGACGCCCGCGGTTTGCGTGAGCCGGAAGCTCGTGCGGGCCGGTACGTCAACGGCCCAGAGATCGCCGCTCACGACGTAGATCCGCAACGCGTCGTCGCCGGTGCGCGCCGCCACCGGGTTGTTGGTGAGCCCGGTCGGTGCGACCTGGGTCAGGGTCGCCGGGTCCTGGTGCAGGGTAGCGGTGCCATCGGCGGCGCGCACCTTCCACACCTTGCCCTCGCGAACCTCGAGCCAGTGCTCGGCGTCGAGCCAGCCGGTCACCTGGGGGAGTGGCCGGAGTCCCGCCTGCCCGGCGGAGCGGCCGGTGCCACCGAAGGCCTCGTCGTAGGTGAACCACTGCTTGCCTCGCGTCTGCGCGAGCGCCGGGGAGGGGAGCACGAGCCCGGCAAGAAGGAGCGAGGCGAGGAGACGCTGCGACACGGAGACAGCCCTTTCACGGCGAAGATCGGCATCGGCTGGAGGTCGGCCGTACCCGCAAACGCCCAGTGTATCGCAGGGCGACGGTACAATCGGTGCAGTGAACGTGGCTGCCGCCGTGCTGGTCGTCGTGAGCGCCGCGGCAGCGACCGGGGCCGCGGCCCAGTCTCCTCTCCCGACGGTCAGCGAGCGAGTCGTCGTGACAGGCACCGCCGCCCCGGCGACGGAGGGCGCGGTCGGACGCACGCTCGCGGTCGTCACCGCCGACGACCTGGCGCGTCTCCCTGTCGCCTCGGTGACCGACGCGCTCCGCCTGTTGCCCGGCGTGTGGGTCCGTCAACGCGGCCCGTACGGGTCGCAGACTGACATCAGCGTGCGCGGGGCGTCCTTCGGCCAGACGCTCGTGCTCGTGGACGGCGTCCGCATCAACGATCCGCAGACAGGGCATCACTCGGGCGACCTGCCGGTGGCACTCGAGGACATCGCCCGCATCGAACTCCTGGCCGGCGCGGGCTCGTCCCTGCATGGCGCCGATGCCGTGGGCGGTGTCATCAACATCATCACCAGGCGTGACCCGTCGGCTCCGTCGGCACGCCTCGCCGGGGGCGACTACGGGCTCGTGCAGACTGGCGCCGCGTGGCGTCCGGCGACCCTGGACGTGCTGACCGGCCTCAGTGCCTCGGTCGATCGATCATCCGGGTTCGCCCCAGCGCGGGATTTCCTGCACCAGCAGGTGCGCATGGACCTGCGCTTCGGCGCGACCACGGTGGCCGTCTCGCACCTCGACAAGGACTTCGGTGCGGCTGGCTTCTATGGGCCGGCGCCGTCGCGGGAGTCGACGATCCAGACACTCGTGTCGGCGCGCGATCAGCGGCGTGTGCGGCCCGAGTGGACGCTCACGAGCGACGCCTGGTACCGGACCCACGGCGACGAGTTCCTCTACGACCCACGCGTGCTCGGCACCCAGCCGAACCGGCATCGCACACATGTCGCGGGCGGTGGCGTGCGCCTCGGTGGTCCGCTGACAAAGTCGCTGCGGCTCACGACCGGGCTGGAGGCGACGGCGGACTGGCTCCGTTCGTCGGCGCTCGGGGACCGCAACGAGGGCCGACTGAGTGGCTTTGCCGAACTCGAGGCCCGCCTTGGCCGTCTCCTGCTGTACCCGAGCGCGCGGGTCGACACGTACTCGACGTTCGGGACTGCGGTCAGCCCGTCGCTGGCGATGGCCCTGCCCGTGCAGCCGCGCGTGAAGTGGCGGGCGAGCATCGGGCGGGCCTTCCGGGTCCCGACGTTCACCGAGCGGTTCTACACCGACCCGAATCATCGCGCCAACACCGCACTCGAGCCCGAGCACGGGTGGACCGCTGACACGGGCGTGGATACCTACCTCGGCGGCACGTGGGTGGGCACCCTTACGGGATTCGTGCGGCGGGAGCGCGACGTGATCGACTGGGTGCGGCCCGATGCGACGGTCCGCTGGCGGACCGAGAACATTCGCGACGTGCGGAGTCACGGTGTCGAGGCGTTCGTGCGGGGGCAGCACGGTCCGGTCGCGCTTGGCGCACAGTACACCTGGACCTCGGTCGAGACCGATCGGCTCGTCGGGCTGTCGAAATACGTGGACGACTACGCCCCGCATGGCGTCGGCGGCGATCTCGCGCTGCAATTGCCGTGGTCGTTCTCGACCGGGCTGCGGCTCGAGCACCGGCGGCCGGTCGGGCGGTCATCGTGGACGACGGTCGACGCCCGGCTGGCCCGTCCGATCCGTCGCGTGACCGCGTTTGTCGAGGTCGCCAACCTTGGCGACGAGCACTACGAAGAGATCCGCGGTGTGGAGATGCCCGGGCGATGGGGCAGGGCGGGGATCTCGGTCAGATGACCGTAATTTCGGAATGGCACAACTTCACAATTGCACCATCAACTCAGTGCGTCGGCGCTTCGCGTGCGGTAGGAAATTCTGCAATTCTTGCAATTCTGCAATTGAGGTGGACGATGGCCAGGGGCTGGGAGAGCAAGTCGGTCGAGGAGCGGCAGGAGGCGGCAGCGCAGCAGCGCGTGGCCGACGCGGCGCCCGAAGTCCCGGAGGCCGAGGCCGAACGGCGGCGTGAATTCGTGTCGCTGCAACTCGTCCGTGCGCGCGTGCTCGCCGACCTCCAACGCGCCTGCCGTCCGGCGCACCGCGGCATGCTGGAGACAGCCCTGGCCGATGTCGAGGCCCGCATTGCCGCCGCCCGGGAAGCGGTAAGCAACCCATGAGACGACGAGGACTCTTGCTGGTGATGATCGGGGCGCTGGGGGTCGGCGCGTGCCAGCGTGACCCCGCGACCCGCGAGGCCGCCGCGACGGCCAGCGGCACCGCGGCCGCTGCGCCCGCGCCGGCGGCGCCGGCCGCTCGCCCGCGGGTGGTCGCGCTCGGCGACAGCCTCACCGCGGGGCTCGGCCTCGCGCCCGACGTTGCGTGGCCGGCCCTGGTGCAGCAGAAGATCGCCGCCGCCGGGCTCGACGCGGAGGTCGTCAACGCAGGCGTGTCTGGCGATACGACCGCGGGTGGCCTGCGACGGCTCGACTGGGCGCTGGACGGCGATGTGAAGGTGCTCGTGATCGAACTCGGGGCCAACGACGGGTTGCGCGGCCTGCCCGTCGATCAGATGCGGGACAACCTCTCGCAGATGATCAGAATGGCCAAGGGCCGCGGCATCACCGTGCTGCTGTTGGGCATGGAAGCGCCGCCGAACTTCGGGCCGCAGTACACGCGCGAGTTCCGCGACGCATTCGTCACGGTCGCCACCGAGCACGACGTCGCATTCATCCCCTTCATGCTGGCCGGCGTCGCTGGCGATACGGCATTGAACCAGGCCGACGGCATCCACCCCAACGAGGAAGGGACGCGGCGCGTGGCCGACCTCATCTGGCACTCACTGAAGCCCCTGCTCACACGCGCCCTCGCGACCACATGATCGAATTGCACGGTGTCTCCAAGACCGTGGACAGCGGCGGATCGCCCCTGACCATCCTCCATTCACTCGACCTGACCATTCCTGCCGGGCGGAGCCTCGCGATCGTCGGCCCCTCCGGCAGCGGCAAGAGCACGCTGCTCGGGTTGATGGCGGGGCTCGACGCGCCGACGACCGGCGAGATCCGCATCGATGGCACGTCGATCACCAGCCTCGGCGAGGACGCGCTGGCCCGCCTGCGCGGGAGGCTGATCGGGTTCGTCTTCCAGTTCTTCCACCTGATGCCGTCGCTGACCGCGTTCGAGAACGTGCTCGTGCCGATGGAACTCGCCGGCGCGACCGACGCGCACCCACGCGCTACGCGCTTGCTGCACGAGGTGGGCCTCGACGCGCGCGCGCATCACTACCCATCGCAATTGTCGGGAGGCGAGCAGCAGCGTGTCGCCATCGCGCGTGCGCTCGCCAACGAGCCCAAGGTGCTGCTGGCTGACGAGCCGACGGGCAACCTCGATTCGAGCAACGGCCAGCACGTGATCGATCTGCTCTTCGACGTCAATCGCAGCCGCTCCACGACCCTCGTGCTGGTGACACACGATCGCGAACTGGCCGCGAGAGCCGACATGCAGATCGTCATGCGTGACGGCCGCATCGTCGAGCGCCTCGCGCGCGACGCTGGCCCGGTCACCGCCGTGGCCGGAGGTCGCTGAGTGTTCACCCTGCGCATGGTGTGGCGCGAGTTACGCGCCGCCTGGGGACGCCTCCTCTTCTTCTTCCTCTGCGTCGCCATCGGCGTCGGTGCGATTGCGGCGCTCAGGTCGGTGATCCAGAACGTGCGCGCGGCGCTGGTCGGCCAGGCGCGGGTGTTGACGGCTGCCGACGTGGTCTTCTCGACCAACCGCCCGTGGCCAGCCGATGTCCGCGCCAAGGTCGACGCCGCGATCCGGAAGGCGCCGGTCCGGCAGAGTGTGGAAGTCGTCGAATTTGCCACGATGGTTCGGCCCTCGGACGAGAGCAAGCCCATCGCGCGGATGGCGGAGCTGCAGGCCGTCGATTCGGGATATCCGCTGTACGGCACGTTCGTGCTGCGTGGCGGGCAGCGGTTCACGCAGGCGTTGCTGGATGACCAGGGCGTGCTGGTGCGGCCAGAGCTGCTGGTGCAACTGGGAATTGCCGTCGGCGACAAGGTGCGCATCGGCGAAAGCACCTTCACCATCCGCGGCGTGATCGAAAGTGAGCCGGGCCGGCGGGCGGGCATGTTCAGCCTCGGTCCGCGGGTGATCATCGCGCGACGGGACCTCGAAGGGACCGGGCTGCTGTCGTTCGGATCCCGGGCCAGGTTCGCGATCCTCCTGCGGGTGGACGAGGCCGGCATCGAGCCGCTCGTCGAAGGCGTGCGTGCGCAGTTCAAGGGCAGCTTCGTGTCGGCACGTTCGTACAGGTCGACCGAAGACCGCCTCGGTGAAGACCTGCGTGTCGCCGAGAACTACCTGAGCCTGATCGGCTTCGTGATGGTGGTGCTTGGCGGCATCGGCGTCTGGAGTGTGACCCGCGTCTTCATCGGGCAGCGCGTGCGCAGTATCGCCGTGATGAAGTGTCTTGGCGCCACCAGCCGGCAGATTCTCGGCATCTACATCGCGCAGGTGGCCACCCTCGGCCTGCTCGGCAGCCTGCTCGGGCTGGTGCTCGGCGCCGTCGCGTTGCGGTTCCTGCCAGGTGGCATCTTTGGTCTCGACAGGCTGGATGCGCGCCTGACGCCGCAAGCCTCCGCGCAGGCCGTCGCGATCGGCGTCCTGGTTTCGTTGCTGTTCGCGCTCGTGCCACTGCTGGAAGTGCGGCGCGTCCGGCCGCTATGGCTGCTGCGGGACGAGTCGGCCCGCACGTCGCTCGGTGGTCGTCTGCGCCGCATCGATTGGGTGCAGTGGGCGACGGTCGTGATCGTCGGCATCGCCCTGGCCCTCGTCGCGTCATGGCAGGCGGCCTCGCTCAAGGCGGGCGCGATCGTCTCGATCGGCCTGCTCGGGATCACGGCCGCGCTCTTCGGCACGTCTGCGTTGGTCGTCCGCGCCGTCCGGCCGCTGCGTCGCACGCGCGTGTTCGCCCTTCGCCACGCGGTGCTCAGCCTGGCGCGTCCGGGCAACCAGACGCGAGTCATCCTGCTCGCGGTCGGCCTCGGCGCGTTCTTCATCCTCGGCGTGCGCCTGGTGCAGGCGACGCTGCTCGACCAGTTCTCGGTCGACCTGCGGCCCGATGCGCCGGACATGTTCCTGCTCGATGTACAGCGCGATCAGGCGGCCGATGTCGAGCGCGTGATCAAGGCCACCCCGGGGGCGGCCGGGCTGCGGCTGATTCCGGTCTTGCGGGCGCGCGTGACCGGGGTCCGCGGCACGACCGAGAAGGTGGACGGCATCGAAGGCGTGCAGGGACGGCAGGGGCTCGGCCGGGAGTTCGTGATCACCTATCGCGCCCGCCTCGAGGCCAACGAGACGCTGGTCGATGGCGCGATGTGGGCGACACCGGCCGAGGGCATGGCCGAGGTGTCGATCGAGGAGTCGCTGCGCCGCAACGCCGGACTGCAGATGGGCGACATCGTGCGCTTCGACGTGCTCGGCAGGGTCATCGAGGCCAAGGTCACGTCGGTGCGTGACGTGGACTGGAACGACATGCGCACCGGCGGCTTCATGTTCGTCTTCCGGCCCGGCGTGCTGGAGAAGGCGCCGCACGGATTCATGGGCGTGCTGCGGGCACCCGACAGCCCCGAGGCACGTGCGCGGCTGCAGCGCGACCTGGTCGATGCCCACTCGAACGTGTCCGCGGTGGACGTGCGCGAGGTGGTCAAGGCCGCGCAGGGGATCCTCGGCAACGTGACACTCGCAATCACCGCGGTGGGTGGGCTCGCGCTGTTCAGCGGCATCCTGATCGTGATCGGCTCGGTGGCGATGACCCGGTTCCAGCGGCTCTACGAATCCGCCATCCTGAAGACGCTCGGCGCGACACCGCGCACGGTGATGGCGATGGTGGCGATGGAATACCTGGGCCTGGGTGCGCTCGGCGGGCTCGTGGGTGCCGCCGGAGCGCTCGTCCTCAGCTGGGCGCTGTCGCGATACCTGTTCGAGATGCCATGGCATCCGGCGCCGCTGACGCTGGTCCTCGGTGTCGTGCTCACGTCCGCGGTGGTGGGGGCGGTCGGCGTCCTCGCCAGCCTCGACGTCGTCCGGCGGCGACCACTTGCGGTGCTCCGCGCCGAGTAGCCCATCGGTTCTTCGGGGGAGGTGCTAACATGCTTCGCTTAGCTTCCTGCCGGAAACGTCGGCAGGGTGGAGTACTAACGGTGGATATGTCGGAGTTCCAGGAAGCCCTCCTGAAGAAGCGGCGCGAGTTGCTCGCCGGTGAGGGCCTCAAGCCCATTGGTTCGATGATGGGCAACAGTCGCCAGGGCGACATGGCCGACCAGGCCGACGGCATCAACGAGGTGCACATCGCGCTCAAGTTGCGCTCCACGGACGCCAAGATCATGCAGGCGATCGAGGAAGCGCTCGAGCGGATCGATCGCGGCACGTACGGAGTGTGCAAGGACTGCGGCGAGATGATCTCGGCGGCGCGACTCCGGGCCATTCCGTGGACGCGCTCGTGCATCACCTGCAAGGAGAAACAGAAGTGAAGCTGTCTGCCACGCTGTCACTGCTGCAGGAACTCTACCGCGAGCGTCTCGCCCTGTTCGACCGCCACATCAAGGGCGCCCAGGCGATCGCCGACTACGAGTTCAACAACACCTACCAGTATGTGATTGGCCGCGAGGAACATCACTTGCAGTGGGTGCGCAAGGCCCTCGAAGATCTCGGCGGCACGCCCGACTCGAGCATCTCGGCGCTGACCGTGCCCGCAGGTAAGGGCAAGACGCGCGAGGACGCGGTGCTCCAGGACGATGCGCGCCAGCAGCAGGCCTTCGTGGACAAGTGGGCTGGACGGATCGAGGGCATCACCAACGCCCGCCACCGCACCATGCTGACGCTGATGCTCGGCGAGATGCGCGAGCACCTGCGTTTCTTCGAACTGGCGCTGCAGGGGCGTGACGACCTCCTCGGCCGCCGCATGGAAGGTGCGAGTACGGGCGACGGCGTGATGTCGGTCCGGTGGGTGGAATAGCGCGTGTTCCCGTCGCGATCGCCCTCGGCAGCAACCTCGGCGACCGCGATGAGCAACTCGACCAGGCCGAGGAACGCCTCGCGGTGCTGCTGAGCGGTGCGGTCGCTTCCGCCCGCTACGAGACAGAATCGGTCGGTGGCCCTCCGAACGCCCCCAGCTTCCTCAACGAAGTCGTCGTCGGCACGACGTTGCTCGGCCCACGCTCGCTGCTCGAGGCACTGCAGGCCATCGAAGAAGCTGCCGGCCGCGAGCGGCCGTTCGTCAACGCTCCCCGCACACTCGACCTCGACCTGATCCTGTACGGCGACTTCGTCATCGACGAACCCGGCCTACGGGTGCCCCATCCCCGCTTTCGCGATCGCGTGTTCGTCCTGCAGCCCCTCGCCGAGGTCGCCGGCGACTGGGTGGATCCCGTTTCGGGGCGTTCCGTGTCGGACCTCCTGCACGAACTCCCGCCGATCTGAATCGACCCAGGTCTGCCGACCTAGGTCGGCAGCTACAGTCGTGCGCGGAGCGCTCGAAGCATAGGCATGAGTCGTCGGTGCCCGGTGTCCCCCTGGTGCGACGACTTGCTTGCGGCGTTGGACGGCTCAGCCGAAGTCTGTAGGCGTCGACCTTCAGGTCGACGCGCGCCACCCGGCCGCTGCCCCGACGTGGCGCTGGCATGGGGCTAGAATCCGCCATGCTCCGCCCCCGTGTGCGTGTCATCCGCGCGCTGTCCTTCGTCGTGGCCGCCAGTGCGCTGGCCGGCGTGCGGCAGCCGGCCGGGTCGTCGCTCTGGTCTCCCTCGCTGGCCGCGCAGGCACAGACGGCGACGCCTTCGCCAGAGCAGTTCTTCGGGTACCGGATGGGGGCCGATCGCAAGCTGGCCACGTGGGATCGCCTCCTCGAGTACTACCGCGCCGTCGCGCAGTCGTCTGACCGCGTGAAACTGGTCGAACTCGGCATCACCAGTGAGCGCCGGCCGTACATCGCGCTGTTCATCTCCTCGCCGGCCAACCTCGCGCGGCTCGACGAGTACCGGCGGCTGAATGCCATCCTCGCCGACCCACGCGGCGCCGCACCGGCAGACATCGAGCGGGCGACCAGGGACGGCCGCGCCGTCATCATCCAGACGTTCGGCCTGCATTCGAGCGAAGTGGCCGCCGCGCAGACGGCCGCCGAGTTCGTCTACGACAGCGTGACGCGCGACGATGGTGAAGCGACGCGGATCCGGGACGAAGTGATCAGCATCGTCGTGCCGTCGATCAATCCCGATGGCACGCAGATGATTGCCGACTGGTACATGAAGTACGTCGGCACCGAGTTCGAGGCGACGCCGCTGCCGTGGCTCTACCAGACCTATGCCGGGCACGACAACAATCGCGACGGCTTCGCGCTGAACCTGCCCGAATCTCGCAACCTCGCAAGGATCCTGTACCGCGAGTGGATGCCGCAGGCCTACGTCGATCACCACCAGATGGGGAACACGAACGCGCGGTTGTACATTCCGCCGTACGCCGAGCCGATCCGTCCCGACGGCGATCCGCTGGTCTGGCGCGAGATGGCCTGGTGGGGCGCCCACATGGGCACGCAACTCGAGGCGGCGGGCAAGACGGGCGTCGTTGGCGCGGCCATCTACTCCGGCTGGGGGCACATGGGCTTCCACTGGATCACGCCGTTCCACAACATTGCCGGGATGCTGACCGAGTCGGCCAGCGCACGCCTCGCGACGCCGATGTTCCTGCATCCCGATCAACTGCGTGGCGGTCCTCGGAACCTGCCGGAGTATGCGCCGCAGACCAACATGCCGAGCGTGTGGCCCGGCGGCTGGTGGCGCGTGCGCGACATCGTCGAACAGCAGAAGATCGCGGCGTGGGCTACGGTGGATCTGGCGGCGCGCAACCGCGAGACGGTGCTCCACAACATGTACCTGAAGGCGTCGCGGCAGGTGGAGCGCGGCACGACCGGGCCGGTCAAGGCGTACGTGCTGCCGGCCGGGCAGCATGACGCGCTGACCGTTCGCAAGCTGGTGAACATGCTGCTCGCGTCGGGAGTCGAGGTGCACGAGGCGACGGCCCAGGTGATCGTCGACGGCCGCGTCTACGGACCGGGGTCGTTCGTCGTCTCGATGGCCCAGCCGAAGCAGGCGCTGGTGCGCTGGATGCTCGGACGCACCTTCTATCCCGACAACAGCTACACGCGCGAGCGGGATGGCACGCCGATCCGGCCCTATGACATGTCCACGGACACGTTCGGCGAGTTCATGGGGGTGCGCAGCGATCCCGTCGGTGAGCCGGTGCCGGTCGCCTCGCTGACGAGAATCTCCGAGGCGCTCGTGGCGCCGTCGGTGGTGGCGCCGTCCGCCCCGCAGGGGTATGTCCTCGACGGACGCCTGAACGACAGCTACCGCGCCGTCCTGCTCCTGCTCGCGAAGGGCATCGGCGTGCGGCGCGCACAGGTCGCGTCGGCGGACGGCAGCGTGCGCCAGGGCGATTTCCTCGTCGCGCCGGGCGACGTGACCGCCATCGCCGCACGCGCCGGCGTACCGTTCGCCGCGCTGTCGGCGCCATTCACGTCGGAGACCACGACCCTGGCGACGCCGCGCATCGGCCTGTTCCAGCGGTATCGCGGCGGCAACATGGACGAAGGCTGGACGCGGCTGCTGTTCGAGCAGTTCGACGTGCCGTTCACGACGGTGCGTGATGCCGACCTGAAGGCACCGGGCCTGGCGTCGAAGTTCGACGTGATCGTGCTGCCCGCCGATTCGCTCACGGCGATGACCGGTGAGGATCCACCGGCCGGCGCACGTGGCGGTGGCGGGGGAGAGGGAGGTGAAGGGGCCTCGCAGCGGACCACGCCGCCGGAGTACCGCAGCGGCTTCGGGGCCGACGGCGTGAAGGCGCTGCAGGCGTTTGTCGAGGCTGGCGGCACGCTCCTGACGTTCGGGCAGGCAGGCGACTTGCCGATGCAGCGCTTCGGGCTGCCGCTCCGCAACGCCGTCGCAGGCGTGTCCGCCAAGGAGTTCTGGTCGCCCGGATCGACGCTCCGTGTGCGCTACGCCAACGACCACCCGCTGGCGTACGGCATGCCGAAAGAGGGGCTGGCGTTGTTCATGTCAGGCAGCCAGGTGTACGAGGTGACGTCGACCGACCGCAGCCAGGACGTGGCCATTCTCGCGACGTACGCGGACCGCGACCTGCTTCAGAGCGGGTGGCTGCTCGGCGAGCAGGTCATCGCACGCAAGGCCGCGGCCGTCGTCGTCACGCAGGGTAAGGGTCGCGTGGTGCTGATTGGCTTCCGTCCGCAGAATCGAGCCCAGACGCATGGCACGTTCAAGCTGGTGTTCAATGCGTTGATGGTGGGAAGGTAGGGGCCGCTCCCCGAGCGGCCCGACAGTCAGACACGGCGCGTACGGTGAACCCGCCGCGCGCCGCAGGCGCACATCGGCGGGTCTTCAACGCGCCCTACCAACTCGGTTCGTCGTATCCTCCTGCTCCAGATGACACACGAGTGCGACACGTGGGCGCGCAGCGTTACCACGACGTGCGCCTGACCGGCTCCGGTGGCGCGAATCGGGTCATGGAGGCCGAGCTCAAGCGCCTGGTGATGCGCTCGCCGTTCGACGTGCGCCTCGACCCGCCGAAGCGCGAGGGCGAAGAGACCCTGCTCTATCCCTTCGATGCACGCGTCGCGTGGGTCGCGGCGTGCCATCACCGCACTTCGTCTCGCATCTCCTGGGATCTGTGCTCCAGTCCGGCCGTGCGTCTCGAGCCGCTCTTCGCCGACCTGGTGCCCGCGCTCTCGTCGGACGACAGGCTCCCCGGCGGCCCGCACCTCCGCTTCTCGGTCGAGGTCGGAGCCGCCTCCGACTTCGAGGCGTCGCCGCTCCAGTTGCGAGGTGTCGTCAAGAACGCACTTGCCGAGGCGCTGGCGTCGCGCGGCGTGGCATCCGACGTCGACAGCGACGCGCCGGACGTCGTGTTTGTCGTCCGCCGTGCGGGGACGCCTGACGCGCGCCGGACCGTGGTGGGCATCGACATCGGCGGCGGCGGCCGTCATCAGCGTGGCGCGCGCGTGGCCACCGGGCTCGCGCCGCTGCGCGAGACGCTCGCGGCGCAGTTGATCATGCTGTCACGCTGGGACGCGCGCACCGAGCCGCTCGTCGATCCGATGGCTGGCAGCGCCACGATTCCGATCGAGGCGGCCGGTCTCGCGGTGGGCGCGGCCATTCGTCGGCCGGCGGAACTCCCGCTGCGCCATCTCGCCGCGTTCAAGGGGTTGCCCGACGACACGCCGGACCTGTTCCCCGGGACCGTCGCACAGATCGTCGCGCTGGACGCCGACGCCGCATGCATCGCTGCGATGGTCGGTAACCTGCGTGCCGCGGGCCTGACCGGGGCGGCGTACTACCACTCCATCGTCATCGGGCAACAGGACGTGCGAAGGCTGACGCCAGACCACATCGCGCGCCTGCTGCCGGCGGTGCGCACGATGCGGCCGGGAGTCTTCTGCTTCAATCCGCCCTATGGCGTGCGCATCGGTGGAGAGCACGGCGAAGAGGAACTGCTCGCGCTCTACGCCGACACGGGCCGCGCCCTCGGGCGCTTCAGCGGATGGCGCGCGGCGTGTTTCGTCGCCAACCCGAAGTTCGTGTATGCCTTCGGTCACCGGGCCACGATGACCAAGCCCGCAAGCAACGCCAACCTTCGCGGTACCTTTCTGGTGTTTCAGCTATAGTCCGGCCGTGGCCCGACCTCGGAGGGGCCACGTATCCTGCCCAAGAGGCGAGGTGAACCGTGTTCGAAGAGAAACTCATCGTCGGGCGATTTCTGACCATGCCGCTGGCGACGGTCGCGACCGCCATCGCCGGCCCGGAGGGCACCGTCGTGGATCAGCCCCCGAAGGTGTCTTCCATCGAGCAGTCCGTCTCGTCTGAAGGGCTGTTTTTCAGGACGAAGACCAGTGGCATCGTTGCCGGACAGAACCAGAAGGCAGGAGGAATTTCAATTTTCTGACCTATATTCCCGGACTGGTGACCCAGACCCCCCTGGCCGGAGTGGACGTGCTCACGGGCCCGATGAGTGGGTGCTGGATCATGGTCTACACCCACGAGGGCGTCACGACAGTCGGCCACGTCGGCACGTTCTTGAAACCCACCGACCAGAAGTCGATTGCCGCGAAGGCCGCGTGGGCAGCGTTCACCCAGCAGGTTCCAGCACCGCAGCTGATCGCCGGGTTCAATCCGTTCACCCATTGGAAGGAGCGAGGGTTCCCCCTCAAGGTGGGTGACGATGGCAACGGCTCGGTGTATGCCCTGGTGACGACCGATCACCGTCTGTATTCGATCTATCTGTACCGCCAGGGCGGCAATGCGGCGCCCAACACCTACCGCATCGCTGGGCTACAGGAGATCGTGTCGGTGCCTCGCTCGGCGTTAACGCACATCCCGGACTAGAGCCCGCGGGTCTCGTCAGCGGCGGCCGAGATTCTCCGGCGTGAGCCAGTTCAGGAGGACTGTCAGGGTCTCGCCCTCCCGCCCGCTGCGGTCCAGGGCAAGGAAGCGTTGACCGTCCGGCGTGACGCCGTACTGCGTCAGGCCGGGATCGGGTGTGATGCCGCTGTCGAACAGCTTGATCGGCCGCTGAACCGTGAGCTCCGCGCTCGTATCGATCGGCACGCTCATCATCGAGGAGTCGAGGGCCAGGTAGAAGAGTTCCTTCCCGTCACGGCGCCACTTCGGCTGCACACCCCCGGCGGTGGACACGCGTCGTCGAGAGGTGAACGTCGGGAAGCGCGCCACGTACACCTCCCAGGCGCCCGATTCGTCGGAGTTGTACGCGGCCCATCGGCCATCCGGCGACACCTGCGTTTCGTCCATGGTGAAGGCGTTCGCCACGAGTGGGCGGAGGGTGCGGTCCGCGTCCAGCGTCACGATGTACGTGTTGCGGCCCCCAGGCTGGCGTACCACCAGGGCGCGGCCGTCAGGGGTCCAGCCGTCCACCACCAGCGGCCTGCCCGCCATCGGGGCCAGCAGTTCCTCGCGCCCACTCGCGACGTCCTTCACATACACCGCGAGGGTGCCAGACCGCGCGGAGGTGAAGGCCACACGAGTCCCATCGGGAGCCCAGGTGGCATCACTGTCGATCGCCGGGTCGCTCGTCATGCGGGAGAGCACGCCGGTCGACAGGTCCACCTCCCACACGTCCTGGTTACCTGCCCTGCTCCCCATCCACACCGATGCCCGTCGCCCATCGGGGGACAGGGACAGGCCGCCGTAGGCGTCCGGATCAGCAAGCGTGCCCTCACGTACACCCTTGCGGTCGAACCACGTGGGCTGCGTGAAAGGAGAAGAACTCTGGGCCTGGAAGACGATGGTGCCGTCGCGCGCGACCGAGTACACACGAACGCCCTGGGCGATGACTACCTCGGGCGCGGTGAACTGGCCGCTGCGAGGATCGAACGCGCGGGTCAACAATTGCGCGTCGCGCGCCCAGATCATGTGGCCCACGGCGAACCGCGCCCGCGCCGAAGCAGGACCCTCAACCTCCGGGATTAGCCGTGATTCTCGGGAATCGAGCGCCGCCAGGCGGAGGCTCTGCCCCTGATGCCCGCGCTCAGCCGCCTCGAGCGCGGCGGCGGGCTGATTCGCGGGGAACGTGCTGATGAGGAACGACCTGCCATCCGGCAGCAGGCGCGGCCGGAAATAGAGTGTTCCCGGAAGCGGCGGTATCTCGGCGCGTCGCGGCGCCCCCCCGGTCTCCGGGATCGTGTACAGGCCGGCGCCCCCCGGGTCAGGAAGGGTGGGGGATGTTCTGCCCAAGGCGAACAGGATCCGGCCCCCACCCCACGACCCCCCGCGCGGGGCCGGGGCCGGCGCCAGAACTCGCGCCGCCCCACCACCTATCGAGATCGTCTTGAGGCTCGCTTGCGCGAAGAACCCGAGCGCGCGGCTATCCGGTGACCAGAACGGGAATGCCGCATCCTCGTTGTCCAGGAGTACCTTCGACTCCGTGGATGCCAGGCTCCGAAGGTGCAGTTGCCGTCGTCCCCTCACCGTCGCCCCGTACGCGACCCAGCGGCCGTCCGGCGAGATCTCCGGAACATCCGGGATGGCGCCGGTCCACAGCGCGGCGTCCTTGGGCAGCGCCATGTCCAGGCGCCGAGGCACCAGGTCGACAGGACCGGCGGGCGAGCGCCACAACGCCACCACCAGCGGCGTCGCGGTCACCAGGCCACCTGCGAACGCCGCTGCGAGGGACGCGCCCCAGACGCGCCGATGGACTGTCGCCGGCGGGGGAGACGCGACCGCGCCCGTGGCATGCGATTGCAGCCATTCCAACTGCAACTTCACGTCGTGCGCCGACTGCCAGCGTTCGCCTGGTTCCTTGGCGAGGCAGCGCTCGATGACGGCATCGAGCGAGCCCGGCGTACCCGGCACGGTTGCGCTCACGGCGGGTGGATCGGAACGCATGATGCTGGCGATCAGCCCCGCCGGAGTGTGCGCCTCGAATGCCTTGCGCCCGGTCATCATCTCGTACAGCACCGCGCCGAGCGCGAAGATGTCGGTCCGCGCGTCGGTCGGCAGGCCCTGCACCTGTTCGGGGGCCATGTACTGCAGCGTGCCGACGATTTGCCCCTCGGCTGTCGCGGGTGTGCCGCCGCCGACCGTGGCCGCCAGCGGCGTGACCACGACTTCCGCGGAGACCGGCTTGGCGAGCCCGAAGTCGAGCAACTTGACCCCGGACGGCGTCAACATGACGTTGGCGGGCTTGAGGTCGCGATGGACGAGGCCGTGGCGGTGGGCCGCCGCGAGCGCGTCGGCAATCTGCGCGCCGACGCGGACGGCCTGGCTCTGGGACAGCGGCCCGCGCGCCAGGCGTGCGGCCAGCGTCTCGCCTTCGAGCAGTTCGAGCACGAGGTAGTGTCGCGACTCGTGCTGGCCGATGTCGTGCAGCGCACAAACGTGCGGGTGGTTCAGTGACGAGATGATTCGTGCTTCGCGCTGGAAGCGCGCATGGTGCGAGGCGTCGGCGGCGAGATTCTCGGGCAGCACCTTGAGGGCCACCGCGCGATCGAGCCGCGTATCGCGCGCGCGATACACCTCGCCCATGCCACCTGCTCCGAGCAGGGACTCGATCGCATACGGGCCGAGCCGAGTCCCACTGCCAAGCCGCATGATGGCCGCATCGTCATCCAACTTACGCGGCGGTGTCCAGCGAGCTGCGCCCGGACCAACATCCGGACGCCTCAGAGCGGCGGCTACAGCTCGACGCGGGCGACGGCCTCGCCGGGTTCGGTCGCCTTCTTGGCGGCCGGGGTGCGGCGCAGGCCCTTCAGGCCCTGCTCGAACAGCGTGTAGACGGTCGGTACGAAGACCAACGTGATCATCGTGGAGGCGAGCAGGCCGCCGATCACCACGCGCGCCAGCGGCGCCTGCAACTCGGCGCCTTCGCCAATCTCGAACGCCATCGGCACGAGGCCGAGGATCGTCGTCAGCGTGGTCATGATGATCGGGCGCAGGCGGGTGCGCCCGGCCGTCGTTGCGGCCTCGAACAACTCCATGCCGTCGCGCTTGCGCAGCGTCGACGTGTAGTCCACGAGCAGGATGGCGTTGGACACCACGATGCCGGCCAGCATGATCACGCCGATGTACGCCTGGAGGCTGAAGGTCGTGCCCGTCAGCAACAACGCGCCGACGACGCCGATCGCCGCCAGCGGGATCGAGAACATGATGATGAACGGGTCGCGGAACGACTCGTACTGTGACGCCATCACCGCATAGACGAGGATGACGGCGAGGATCAGCAGGTACTTCAACTGGGTGAAGGCCTTGATCTGCTCCTCGAGCTCGGCGCCGAAGCCCACCGAGAAGTCGGCGGGCACGTTGAGCTCCGGCAGTCGTTTCTCGACGTTGGCCACCGCTTCAGAGAGGCTGACCTCGAGCTCCGCGTTGACCCGCGAGATGCGCTCCTGGTTCTTCCGCTCGATCTCGACCGGGCTGTTGCCGGGTTCCACGGTCAACAGGCTGCGAGCCGGCACCACGCGATTGCCCGGAGCGCTCACCAGGACGTCACCCACGTCGGACACGTGCTCGCGGTCCTCCTGGCGCAAGCGCACGACGATCGGGTACTCCTGACCGCGCTCGCGATAGAAGGCTGCCTGCGTTCCGGCGACGTTCGTGCGCAGCGTGTCGGCCACGCCGGTGACACTCAGGCCGAAGATCGCGGCCTTGTCACGATCGACGCGGACCGCGAGTTCCGGGCGGCCGTCCTGGCGCGCGCGGCGCACGTCGGCGATGCCGGGGACGGTGCGCAACAGGGCCTCCGACTCGTTCACCAGGCGCTGCGCGTCGTCGAAGTCGTAGCCACGAATCTCGAGTGACAGGCGCGCGTCCTGGTTGCCGCCGAGGATGCGATTGAGCTGCGATCCGCCCGAGGCGCGAGACCGCGCGATCACACCGGGGATGCCGGTGAGCAGTCGGCGCAGGTCCTGCGCGATGGCTTCGTTGGAGCGGATACGCTCGGCCTTCGGCTTGAGCTGGATCGTGAACTCGCCGCGGTGCGTGCTGGCGCCGCCCATGAAGCCGCCGCCTCCGCCGCCCTGCGAGATCAGCATCACCGCCTCGGGGACACCCTTCCGGATCTTGTCCTCGATCTCGATGATCGCCGCCTGTGTCTGCTCGACGCGGGTGCCCACCGGCAGCTCGATGTCGACACGGACCTCACCCTCGTCGGTCTGCGGCATCAGCTCGAACTTCAGGTACGGCGACAGGAAGATCGCGAGCGCGAACAGCGACGCGCCCACGGCCAGCACCGTCGGGCGATGATGGAGCGCAACCCCAAGCACGCGGGCGTAGCGCGCGTCCATGGCGTCGAGGAAGCGGCCGCTGCTGCGGAACATCCACCCGATGATGCCGGTGCGTTCCTGATCCTCGTCATGCTCGGTCATCAGTAGCGAGCAGAGCACCGGCACCAGCGTGACCGCCACGAAGAGCGACATCAGCAGCGAGAACACCACCACTACCGACAGCTGCTTGAACAACACGCTCGAGAAGCCGGTGAGGAAGAACAGCGGCACGAACACCGCGACGTGGGTGAGCGTCGAGGCGAGGATGGCGCTCCAGATTTCCTCGCTGCCCTCGATCGACGCCTGCTTGCGCGACTTGCCCATCTCGAGGTGGCGCTGGGTGTTCTCGAGCACCACGATGGAGGCGTCGACGATCATGCCGACGCCGAGCGCCAACCCGCCGAAGGTCATCGTGTTCAGCGTGTAGCCGCCGAAGAAGAGCAGCGCGAACGTGCCGATGATCGAGATCGGAATCGACGTGCAGATGATCAGCGTCGACCGCCAGCTGCGCAGGAACACGAAGATGATGACGATGACCAGCACTGAGCCGAGCATCACGGCCTCGCGGACCGAGGCGATCGACTGCTCGATGAACACGGCGCTGTCGTTGGAGACCGACAGCGTCACGCCCGGCACCTCGCGGTTGATGCGGGAGATTTCCTTGTGCACCGCTTCGGAGATGGCGACGGTGTTCTCGCCCGACTGCTTGGTGACGCGCATCTGCACGCCCGGCTGGCCGTTGACGCGCGTGAACTGCCGGAAGTCCTCCGTGCCGTCGCGCACCTCGGCGATGTCGCGCATGTAGACCGGCACGCCCTCGCGTGTCAGCACCACGAGGTTGCGGATCTCGTCGAGGTTGTTGAACTGCCCGGGACTGCGCACGAGGTACGTGAGCGTGCCCTCGTTGATCTCGCCGACCGGGATGTTCTGGTTCTCGGTGCGCAGCACCTGCACGATGCGGTCGACCGGCAGCCCGAGCGCGGTGATCTTCTCCTTCGAGAGATCGACGCGAATCTGGCGACGGAGTCCACCCTGGACCGTGACGGCCGCCACGCCGTTGACGCGCTCGAGGCGCGGCGAGAGCGTCCGCTCGGCAATCTCACGCAAGGCGACGGGGTCCACGTCGCCCTCGCCCTGGACTGCGATCGACATGATCGGCCATGACGACGAGTCGAACTTGAAGATCACCGGCGGGTCGGCGTCCTCGGGCAGGCGGCCACGGATGCGGTCGATGCGGCTGCGCAGGTCGTCGGCGGCCTCGCCGAGGTCGGTGCCCCACACGAAGTTGAGTCGCGTGGTGCTGCTGCCTTCCGACGACGTCGAACTCAGCTGGTCGAGGCCGGCGACGGCGCTGACCGTCTGCTCGATCGGTCGCGTGATCGACTCCTCGATCTCGCGCGGTCCGACCCCCGGGTACGCGACCCGCACCGTCAGGCTCGGGAACGTCAGATCCGGCAGGAGATCGACGGGAAGCTGGACCAGTGAAATCGCGCCGAGCAGCACGATCACCGCGCTGATCATGAACATCGTGACCGGGCGCTCGATGGCTGTGCGAGGAATACTCATGGGCGTAATGTCCTGACGGGCCGTCGTGGCGGCCGTTCGGGGCCGCTCATCCGAGCGACTCCTGCCTGCGTTTCGGGGCCTGGCGTCTCAGCGAGGTGCGGCCGTGCCACGCGCCTGCGCCGCCGGATCGGCCTTCGGTGCGCCGCCTGATGTCGCTCCGGGACTGGCCGGGCCGGCGAGGAGCACCTTCGCGCCGTCGCGCAGTGCCGACGCGCCCGTCGTGACCACTTCGTCGCCTTCCTTCAGCCCGTCGGTGACCTCGATCCGGTCCGGTTCCTCGAGCCCGAGAGTCACGGCGCGGAACACGGCCTGCCCCTTCTGCACCATGTACACGCCACGGCGGCCCTGCGCGTCGACCATTGCCGACTTGGGTACGACCAGCGCGTTCTCCTTGTTGGCACTGATCAGGCGCACCCGGGCGTACATGCCCGGCTTGAGCCGGCCCGACGGGTTGGGAACCTCGATTTCCATCTCGGCGGTCCGGGTGGCTGGATCGAGGACGGGCGCCACGCGAGCCACGCGACCGGAGAAGGTCTCGCCGGGATAGGCGTCGACGCTCACCGCGGCACCGGCGCCCACGCTCACCTTGCGGAGATCACGTTCGACGAGGTTCACCACCAGGCGGACGATCGAGATGTCGACGACGGAGAGCAGCATGACGTTCTGCGTGACGAACGCGCCCGGGTCCACGAAGCGCTTGGCCACGAAGCCATTCACTGGCGAGTTGACGGTGGTGTTGGCGAGATTGATGCGCAGTTCCTCGCGGCGCGACGACGCCTGCTGCAACTGCGCTTGTGCAAGATCGAGCTGCGCCTGCGACGCCTGGTGGCGGGCCTCGGCGTCGTCGAGCGACTGGCGGGGGAGCAGGCTGCGTTCGAACAGGCTCTTGTTGCGAGCAAGGTTCGTCCTGGCGAACGACAGGTCGGCCTCACGCTGCCGGATCGTCGCGCGCGCGACCTCGTACGACGCATCCGACTGCCGCAGTTGCTCGAGCAGTTCCTCATCCTCGACCTTGGCGAGCACCTGGCCGCGGCTCACCGAGTCGCCGATGCGCACGCCGATCGACTGCAACCGGCCCTGCGCGCGCGGCACGATGTCGACGGTCTGCGCGCCAACGAGGCTGCCGACCACTTCGACGTAGGCCTGCAGCGACGCGCGCGTGACCTTCGCGAGTTGCACGGTCATCGGCGGCTGCGCGAACGCCCCCGCTGGGCCACCCTTGGCCCCGCCGGCCCCGCTGGCTTGCGCGGCTTCGTCCTTGCTGCCGAACACGGCGTACGCGGCGCCCGCCGCGACGACGAGCGCGAGTCCGACTACCCACTTGCGCATCACTGACCTCCCGTGCCGGGAATGCCGGTGGTGGTGCCAGTGCTCGTACCCGCGGCGTTGTTGTTGTTGCCCGTGCCGCCACCGCCGACGCTGGTCGCCGTCCCGGCGCCCAGCGTGTTCGTGATGGTGACCCCGGTATTGCCCGACGTGATCTGCGCGCGCTCGAAGTTGACGAGCGACTGCTGGTAGTCGAGCGCCGCGCGCAGCAACGTGTTCTCGGAGTCGAGCAGGTCGCGCTGGGCCTGCACCACGAAGTAGTTCGTCGAGAGGCCGACGTCGAACTTGCTCTGCTCGGCCTCGAGGCGGCGCTGCGACAGCTCGCGTGCCACCCGCGCGGATTCGATGCGCTTCAGGTTGGCGTCCACCTGCAGGCGTGCGTTGGTCACCTCGGCGGCGATCTGCAGTTCGAGGCTGCGAATCTGCGTCAGGCTCTGCTCGAGGCCGATCCTGGCGCGTGCCAGCTGCGCCGACTGCGGGTTCGGGCCGATCGGGTAGGCAAACTGGACCTGGACGGTCCAGGTCGGGTACTCACGGCGCCACATCAGGTCCAGCGCGTCGGTGTAGCCACCCGGAATCTCCCCGGTGATCGGGCCGCCGGTCCCGTCCCGGATGATGCGCGTACCGCCGATGCCCTGGCCGCCGTAGTTGGCGACGAGGTTGGCCGACATGCCGGTCTGGTTCTTCAGCAGCGCCAGGTTCGCATCGGTAATCTCGAGGTTGCGCTTCCGCTCGATGAGGTCGGTGCGGTTGTTGAGCGCGCTGCGCAGCGCTTCTTCGAGCGGCGCGGCCCGCTCGGTGAGCGTGGGGCGATCCACCGGCTTCAGGCGCGCGCCCCACATCGGGTCGGCGGTGCCGGACACGATCAGGCGCTTGAGCGCGAGTTCAGCCGTCTGGGCCTGCGCCTCGAGCGCGGCGAGGGTCTGCCGGCGGGTCGCCGCCTCGGCCTGGGCCTGGACGACGTCAATCGGCGCCAGCGTGCCCACTTCGACGCGCACCTGGTTGTCGTCGACCAGCTTCTCGGCCAGTTGCAACGAGCGCGCCGCGACGTTGACCACTTCCTGGGCGAAGACCAGGTCCCAGTAGGCGTTGCGCACGTCGGCCAGCGTCTCGATGACCGTCGTCCGGACCTGCACGTCGGAGAGTTCGCGGTTGATCTGCGTGATGATCAGCGCCGTGCGGGTGCTGTCGGTCGCGCGGCCGCGCAGCAGCGGCTGCACGAGCGCGGCGCTGAGCAGGGTGTTGTACTGTGGGTTGAAGGTGACAAACGCGTTGTTGTTGTCGTTGCGGCGGTTGTTGAACTGCACCTGGTAGGACCCACCCCACCAGGGCAGCAACTGCTGCAGGCCGAAGTTCCAGGTCGCCTGGTCGTTCTTGACGCGGGCGCCGCCCACCAGCTGACTGGTCGGCAGCTGGTAGGTGCTGTTGTAGCCCACCGTCGAGGTCGCCGTCGGGTTGAAGGTGGCGCGCAGCGCCTCGAGGCTGAAATCGAAGGACGAGGGGTTGAGCCGCTCGACCGCGATGTCCAGGTTCTTCTCGAGGGCCATCGCGACGGCTTCCTCGATCTTCAGCGGCACATCAGAGACATTACCCGCCGGCGGGGCGCCGCCCGGAACCGTCGGTTGCTGCCCTGCCTTGCCAGCCACGAGCCGCAGCAACTCGGCGACCCGCGCATCCGAGACATCGGTGCTGCGCGATTGCGCCAGCGCCGTCGCGGGCATCAGGCCCGCACTCGCGGCTACCACGACCCCCGCCAGGTACACAGTCAATCTCACGAACCATCCTCCAATGCCGGTCCGTGGACCGACGCGCCGGAACGGGTCCGGGGCCCTCACTCGCGCGGCCGGGTCTGGCCCGGTGGTTGCGGCGATTCCATCAACTTGGCTTGCTCCCGCTCGAACGCATCGAGGCGGGCGCGCTGCTCCGGCGAGAGGAGCCGGTGCATGCGGTAGAGCATCAGCGTGCGGGTCTTGGCCAGCGCACTGCGGGCAGCCTCGACGCGGTCGACCGTTCGCACCACGACGGCTTCGTTGTCATTGGACTCGGACAGCAGCCGCGAGAGCGCCGCTTCCTGCTTCTCGAGTTCGGCCTTCTCGGCCCGCAACTCGTCGCGGACCGACTGGAAAATCCGCTCGATCTCGGCGGTCTGGGCGGCCGTCAAGCCGACCCGGGACTTGCAGATCGGGCTTTGCCACCATTTGGAGGGCTTCTGCCCCTCGGTGGCTCCTGCGATGCTCGGGCCCAGGCCAACGGCGAGGGCCAGGAGACACGCGGCTCCTGTTGCCAACTTGTTCATGGACACACCTTCCCCGTCCTCCGGGTACGGCGACGGCTCGGCTGCTGTTTACCGCGCGGCGTCGGATACGGACGGTTCGGCGGTGAAGCCCGTCAGGCGCTCGACCACCATCCCGATGATGTTGTTGGGCGTCGACGCCCCGGCCGTCAGGCCCACGCGTACGGCACCACCCAACGGTAGCCAGCCGCGCGTCTCCGTTTCCGGCAACTTCGCCAGCGGCTGGTCGGACGGCGGCACGGGCCGGTGGCGGATGCACTCGGGCGAGACGAGACGGTCCACATCCGCGATGTGGTACGTCGGCACGCGATTAGCGCAGATACGGGCGAGATTGCACGTATTGCTGCTGTTGTACCCGCCGACGACCAGCATGAGGTCGACCGCCTCATCGTCGAGGAGGCTGATGACGGCGTCCTGGCGCTCCTGTGTCGCGCTGCAGATGGTGTCAAACGCCCTGTACCGCTCGGCCAGCGCGTCCTCGCCGTAGCGGTCCACCATCGCCTGGCGCAGCATGTCGGCGATTTCGAGCGACTCCGACATCAGCATCGTCGTCTGGTTGGCCACGCCGATGTGGGCGAGGTCGCGGTCCGGGTCGAAGCCGGCCGAGACGGCCTTGCCGAACCGGGCCATGAACGCCTCGCGCTCGCCACCGCCACGGATGTACTGGCAGACGTGACCGGCTTCCACGCGGTCGAGGACGACGAGATAGCGTCCGCCGGACGTCTTCAGGGCCTGGCTGGCCGTCGCCTGCGTTTCCTCGTGCTTGACCTTGCCGTGGATCACGGCGGTGAAGCCCTCACGGGCATAGCGGTTGACGTTCTTCCACACGTTCAGGACCGAGCCGCACGTCGTGTCGACGAGCGTGCAGCCAAGCCCCTGCAGACGCGCCAGTTCATGCACCGTCACGCCGAAGGCCGGGATGATCACCACGTCGCCCGCGCCCAGACCGGGAGACGGCTCGCCGGGATCGCTCAGGAACCGGATGCCCGCTGTCCGCAACTTCTCGTTGACGTGGGGGTTGTGGATGATCTCGCCGGTCAGGAACACCCGCTGATCGGCGAACCGCTTCCGGGCCTGGTAGGCGTAATCGACCGCGCGGTCGACGCCATAGCAGAAGCCGAACTCCCGCGCCAGGTGGATAGTCAGCCGGCCCTGGTCGTACCGGAAGTCGCTGGTTCGGATCCGCTCGACGACGTCGCTGTGGTAATCGCGCGCCAGCTCGCCCTTGACGGCGTCCTTCAGGTCGAGCCCTTTGCGGAAGATGAGTGGTTGCACCACTCCCCAGTATACGGGTACCTGGTTGGGACGCCTCTCCGAGGCGTCCACGTCCTCGAGGTGGCGAAGGTGACCGGCGAGTAGATGGACCGCTTGGAGAGCGGTCCCTACCTTATCGTGGACTCCGCGCGCGTGCGTCCGCGACGCGGGGCGTCAACTCGTCGAGGGCGCGAAATTCCTTGGTGCGGCTGCGCGCCAGGGCCGCGTCGATCTCGACCAGCATCTGCTCGTCGGACTCCTGTACGCCTGCCGGGGTGCCGGTGGCAGGACTGGCGCTGACCTTCTGCCAGGGTGGTGCGGGCGCGGAGGACATCGGCCCCATGAGGCGTCCTGCGCCGATGCCGATCAGCAATCCGGACGCGGCAGCCATGGCCACCCATCGGCGCAGTGTCGGAGCCTCGGCCGGACGATGGATGGTGGTGGGGAAGGGGAGGACCTTGCCGGAGTGGCCCTCGAGGCGGCGCATGATGACGTCGAACTGACGTTCGAGACGGGTCGGGGTTATCCGGGCGTCGATGCTGGCGGTCACGTCTTGTCGGAGCGCGGCGGCATCCTCGCGGACACCGTCGAGGCGCTGCGCGCACACCTCGCATTGCTTCACGTGGCGGAGGTAGCGGCCAGCCACCGAGTGCTCGCCCGCAACCAGCAGGGCGTGCAACTCCAGGAGCGACTCGTCGCTCAAATGGGGACGTCCCCAGCTACCGAACCAGCGCGTCGGGCGCGTCAGCATGGCATCTCTCTCAGTCCCGGGCCGGCGCGCGGCCGAACGCCGGGTCGTCGGCGAGCAGGAGCCGCAGGCGCCGGAGTGCACGGAACAGGTGCACCCGGATCGTGGTCTCACGCAAGCCTGTCACTTCACTCACTTCCCGCGTCGTGGCGCCCTCGATCTGGCTCAGCAGCACCACGGTGCGCTGCCGCTCGGGCAACCGCTCGATGGCGCCCATCAGCCTCTCTCCGCGCTCGCGGCGCAGCGCCAGGGCCTCCGGCGTCGAGTCACGCGGCACTGCCACCCGCTCCAGCGGGCTGGCGTCCCCGAGGTCGTCGGCGGCGATCATCCAGCGCGCCCGGCGGCCCCGTGCCTTGACGCGATCGAGGCAGCTGTTGACCAGGATCCGCGTGAACCACACCTCGAACGATCGGCCGTACTCGAAGTCGCGCAGGTGCGTGTACGCCTTCACGAACGCGTCCTGCACGGCCTCGTCGGCTTCCGCAGACTCGCGCAGGTAGTACAGGGCGATGCGCGTGGCCTTGCGCTGGTGCCGGCGGACCAGTTCCCCGTACAACTCGCGCGCAGCGACGCCCTCGTCGGCGGCGAGGTGCGCCTTGACGGCGGCAGCGAGGTCGACGTCGACCGGCGCGCCGACGGCAGCCGAACCGGGAGGCCTTATGGCTGCCATAGGAGGGTACGCCCGTCGGTGGTGCGTGCGTTTACCGGCGAGGACATGGACCCCATCACGCTACTACGGGCACGCGGCGATTTACAATTGCCGTCGTGCCGGTCAGTCGTCGGGCGTTCGTCCAGCAGGGCATGGCCGCGGGCGCCGGGGCCGTCCTGGTCACGGCCGGCGCCCCCTTCGTCCGGGCCCAGCCCCGTGCCTCGGAGTTCGTGTTCGCACGGCTGCGGTATGCCTCGGGCGACTGGGACTACAACCCGAAAGTGGCGGCCAACGTCCTCAACACCCTGGTCGAGTACACCACCATCCCCGTCTACCGGGATGAAGTGATCATTCCGGCCGATGCTGCCGATTTGCCGGCCTTTCCGTTCCTGTTCATGACCGGACACCTGCTGGTGCGCTTCAGCGATCGGGAGCGCCGCGGCCTCCGGACGTACGTGGAGCAGGGCGGCCTGCTCTTCTCCGACGATTGCAACCACGACGTCGACGGGCTGTACGCGCGCAGCTTCGAGCAGGAGATGCGGGCGACGTTTGGCAAGGCCGGTACGATGCCGAAACTGCCGGCGACGCACCCCCTCTACCGCTGCTTCTTCACGTTCGACACCCCGCCGACCACGGCGCACGAGCTGAACGGCTGGGGCGACGACCTCGTGCACGATTACCTGCGCGGCGTCGAGCACGACGGCCGGCTCGGGGTGCTCTACAGCAACAAGGACTACGGCTGCGAATGGGACTACGACTGGAAGAACAAGCGATTCCGCCGGGAGGACAACACGAAGCTCGCCGTCAACATCGCCGTGTACGCCATGACGTCGTGACCGCGGCTGCCCTGCAGGAGGCGTCGTGCGTCCAGGGCTGACGCTGTTCATCGACGCCGACGACACGCTCTGGGAGAACAACATCTACTTCGACTCCGTGATCGACCGGACGGCGACGCGGCTGACCGAGTACGGCGTGAGCACCGAGCGGACACGTGAGGCGTTGCTCGCCATCGAACGCCAGCGGACGCGCGCCCATGGCTACGGGTCACTCAACTTCGGAGCGTCGCTCGAGGTGCTCTGCGAGCATGTCGGCATCGGCGAATCGCTCGACCAGTTGCGGCCGTTCCTGCGTGCGGAGATCGCGGCGCTGCGACGCAAGCGGCTCGAGTTGTTGCCTGACGTCCCTGACACGCTTGCCTACCTGCGGCGGCGTCATCGCGTGGTGCTGTTCACCAAGGGCAACCACGACGAGCAGTGGGACAAGGTCGTCCGATCGGGCCTGCGTGACCTGTTCCATCAGGTCGATGTCGTGCGCGAGAAGGACCAGGCCGCCTACGCCGACGCCGCGCGCCGGCTCGGCGCGCGGCCCCAGCATGCCTGGATGATCGGCAACAGCCCGAAGTCCGACATCATGCCTGCGCGTGCCGCCGGTTTCGGAGCCGTGTTCGTGCCACACCCGGGCACCTGGGCCCTCGAACTCACCGACCTGCCCGAAACGCACGATCCCGGCATCCGGCAGGTCGAGCGGTTCGGGGAGCTCAGGGACATGTTCTGAACCATGAACAAGGGAGAAGGGACAAGGAACAAGTCACCAGGAAATCAGAAGGGACGAGGCAAGAGGTTCAAGGGATGAGGACGCCTCTTCTTCCCTGTCCCTATCCCCTTGATCGCCCGGCGGCCCTCAGGTCCCGGCGACGGTGATGATGGCCCCTGGGTAGTAGGCGAGCAGGACCTGTGCCGGCGTCTGGCCCGCGCGCAGGCGGCCGATCATGCCGATCTGGCAGAGACCGACGCCGTGGCCGGATCCGCGGCCCGTGAACCGCACTTGCGCGCCCAGGCGCTCCACCTCGAAGCGTGCGCTGCGCAGGCTGCTCGGTCCGGCGACGGCCATGATCGCGAGCCGGAAGTCTTCGCCCGTCACGACCGGCGCCCGCGACCCCGTCAGCGCGACTTCGACGACCCGTCCGCCGGCATCGCGTCGCAGCACCTGCACGCCGTCGAGTCGATCTCCGACCTCAGTCCGCGGCCGCCGGTTCAGGGCCAGGCGCACGGCTTCCAGGTCCAGCGTGCTCGTCCAGGCGCTTTCCTGCTCACGGAGGCAGTACGGATCGTCGATGCCGCGCAGGTACGTCGCGCCCGCACTGCGCCACACGTCCACCGCCGCGCTGGTGTGTCCGCCGCAATGCGCGTGGAAGACGGCCTCGATGGGCCTGCCTGCGCTTTCGAGGTACTGCCCGCGCGTTCGCGCGACGGCGGCATCCACGGCAGACGCCCATCGGCTCCGCCGCCACTGGTTGCGCGCAAACACCTGGCAATGCGTCGTCGAGCACAGGTCGAAGCCCTCGGCGGCATGGCGGCGCCGTCCCGCCAGCGCGTAGGTGCGCGCGACGATGGCCTGAGCCTCGTAAGCGGCTGGCGCCAGCGCGGCGTCCGCGGCACCGATCGACAACTCGCCCACGACCACGTCCCGGACATAGTCCTCGAGCCCGACGTCCTCGAACGCGCCGCTGCCGCGCGGCCCCACTTCGATACGCAGGGGCGCGGCTTCCCCGGATTGCACGGGCGCGGCGATTGGCGGCGGTGTGCCTGCACGGGGAGGTGACGGTCGCGGTGCCGGACTCGTCCTAGGCGGCGGTGTGCCGCCGCCGCACCCGTTCATCGCCACGAGCAGGGCCGACAACAGCGTCAGCGTCGAGAGCTGTGGCGATGGGACATGACGATGGAGGCGCTGGAACGCTTCCGCATGACGGCGCGGCACGTGCCATGTTCGCTCATCGCGCGGGAAATCCCGATTCCGAGGCGCTGCGGACGGCGATTCCGGCTTCTCGATCCTGGTGCCAGCGCCGGTCGACCTGACTTGTCCACCGTAGCCTTGGCGAAGGTGGAAGGTCGACGGCTCATATGGAGGACCGGCCCCCGCGGTCACCGCCACCGTCGAGCGTTTGCCGCGCCCCAGCAGTCCCCGGACCTTGGCGTGGAGGCGCTCCTGCGCCCGCCACGCGAGGTGGCACACGGCCTCGGGTTGCCCGCGCTGGCGGGCCCGCAGGCCTTTGCCACACGCCGGCCGGGTCCGGTAATGCCACGCCGCTTCCACCAACACCCGACGTAAATGCGTATTGCCCATCTTACTGATGCCGCCTTGCCGCCGGCGCGCGCCGCTCGACCACTCCCAACAGGTCAAGCCGGTGTAATGCATGTACCCCCGGGCGCTCGGGAAGCGTCGCCCATCACCGGTTTCGGCCGCAATCGTCAACGCGTGCAGGCGGTCGATGCCGCGAAAACACTGCAGGTGCGCCACCGGGCCCGCCAGCGCCGCCGGCACCTCCCACGTGGCCAGTCGCGCATCCAGGGCCCGCACGCGCGCCTCGGCACTCTCGAGCGCATCCAGGTACGTCCGACACACCAGCGCGACGCCGGGCTCGGCCCACGACAGATCCCGCAGCCAGCGCCGATAGGCCTGCGTCCACGGACGCGTCGTCGTCCACCGCCGATCGTGCCGCAACAGCAACTTGCTGACGCGATGCCGGGCCCGCACCACATCGCGCTGGAGTTGCTGCCGGCACCGCACCAGCTCGCGCAACGCCTCGTCGGCCTCGCTCGGCACGGTCACGGCCGACAGCAGGCCCTGTCGCAGATACGTGACGAGCTGTCGCGCATCGCGCCGATCGGTCTTGATGCGCTGGCGGCGCCCCCCCGCCGCCTGCGGAATCAGCGAGGGCACCACCACCGTGCAGTGCACGCCCACGCGCGTCAGCGCCCGCACCAGTGGATAGCCGCATGGGCCGGCCTCGTAGGCCACATGCACCGGGCCACCCGCCGCGAGGCGCTGCACCCACCGCACCAGCTTCGGCACCTCGACTGGCGCCGCGCCCACCTCCGGCGCGCCCGCGCCCGGGCGCCACACCGCTGCCGTCACGCTCGCCTGATGCACATCCAACCCGATGAACGTCGTAGACTCGCCCATGACCGACCTCCCGTCGCTTGACGGCTCTGCGCCGTCGGATCACCTGCGACCCGCAGCGTAACCCGCGTACACCGACGCGGGGGCCGGTCCTCCATAAGCGTCTACGTCGGGGCACAGGAGGGCTACGTCACGGCATGGGAGGGACGTCAGCGTCGAGCAAGCTCGACGCCTACACGATTGGGATTCCTTCGACAAAAGTTCGGCGTTCGTCCGCGCGTCATTCCGACGCCTGACAGATCGCCCGGTGCCCGGAACCCGGTGCCCGGAACCCGGAACCCGGCGTCGTGTGCGCCCGTGTGCCACTTTGGTTCAAGGTGAGTCCGCGGCGGTCGATTGGGAAGTGTGGAGCGCGAATCTTGAGCACACCGACCCTGCTGGTCATCCATCCGCCGACCCCGTCGCGGGACCTCCTGCTCGACATGGCGGTGCGCCTCGGGTTTGCCCTGCAGGTGTGCGACACCGGCACCGAAGGCCTCGCGGCGTTCCGTCAGCGGCCTCCCGATACGCTGGTCGCGTCGCTCGACGTCCATGACATGGAAGGCATGGCGCTGGTCACGAGCGTTCGCGACGAGGCACCCGATCTGTCACTGGTGCTCCTGACCGCGCGCGCCTCGGTGGAGTCGGCCGTTGCCGCCATCCGCCTCGGCGTCTACGACTACATGCGCGAGCCGCTCGACGTCGAGAAACTGCGCGCACTCCTGACCGATCGCTTCGACGATGCGTTGCGGCGCCGGGTCCGGCTGTTTCCGGCCGAACGGTCCACAGGGGTCTCGTTCCACGGCATGATCGGCCGATCCGTGCCGATGCAGAAGCTGTTCCGGATGCTGCGCACGATGGCGCCGCACGTGCGGACGGCCCTCGTCAGCGGCGAGACGGGCACCGGCAAGGAACTGGTCGCGCGTGCCTTGCATCAACTCGGTCCGCGTGCGGACCGGCGCTTCGTCGTCATCAACTGCTCGGCGGTCGTCGAGACCCTGTTCGAGAGCGAATTGTTCGGGCACGTGCGTGGCGCGTTCACCGGCGCGACCGACGCCAAGCCAGGACTGTTCGAGCTGGCCGACGGCGGCACGCTGTTCCTCGACGAGGTCGGGGAACTGCCGTCCGGCGTCCAGGCCAAGCTGCTGCGGACCATCGAGTTCGGCGAAGTGCACAGGGTCGGATCGCTCGAGCCGCGCAAGGTCGACGTGCAGGTAGTCGCGGCCACCAACCGCGACCTCGAAATCGAGTGCGACGAGGGACGTTTCCGCCGTGACCTGTATTACCGCCTCAACGTCGTCGAGCTGCACGTCCCGCCCCTGCGCGATCGCCGTGAAGACATCGTCTACCTTGCCAACGCCTTCATGCGGGCCACCGCAGCCCGCCTCGCGAAGCCGCTGAACGGGCTCACGTCGGGAGCCGAACGCCTGTTGGGCGAAGCCAACTGGCCAGGCAACGTCCGTGAGTTGCGCAATGTGATCGAGCGTGCCTGCCTCATGGCCGAGGGGAGGCTGGTCGGCGAACTCGACGTGAAGGCGAGCCTGCCGGCGCAACGTCCAGTCCCGTCGCCACATGCCTGGCGCACTCCGCTCGCTGGCCCTCCGCTGGCCGTCCGCCCCGCCCGCCGCGAGGACGACCTCGAGCCGCTGTCGGACGTGGAACGCGAGCACATCATGCGGGCGCTGCAGCATGCCAATGGCAACAAGAAGAAGGCGGCGTTGCTGCTCGGGGTGAGCCGGCGGGCGCTCTATCGCAGACTCGAACGCCTCGACCTCGGCGTCACCATCATCCGGCGTGGGCAGGGGGCAGCATGACGGCGCGCAGCGAAACCGAACAGGGGCTCGACGTGCTTGCCGGCGATCGCTTCGACGTCCCCGCGCCGGTCCTCGTCATCGACGACGATGACGGCGTGCGCGAGGTGCTGACGGCGTGGGTGGAGGCCGACGGCTGCCATCCGTTGCCGGTCTGCAGCGCCGATGAAGCCCTGGAGGTTGCCGACGAGTGCGGCGTGGGTATCGCGCTCTGCGACGTGCAGATGCCGGGACACGACGGCTTCTGGTTCCTCGAGCAGGTGGAGCAGCGGCATCCCGACATGGCCGTCGTCCTCGTGACGGGCGTGCACGATGTCGACTGGGCACTGCGCGGCCTCCAGCACGGGGTGGTGGACTACCTGCTGAAGCCCTTCGATCAGCGCAGCCTCTCGCGTGCGCTCGAGAACGGCGTGCGGCAGCATCGCCTCCGGCGGGCGGATCGCTTGCTGCGCGAGCAGCGCGCATCTGAGCTCGGCGTTCGGCACGCCCGGCTCGCCCAGGCCATGACCCGCCTCGAGGTGTCGAGTACCGAGCAGGTCGAGGCCGCACTCGATCTGGTGGCGTTCCGCAGCGACGTGTGGCGTGAGCACAGCCAGCGCGTCAGGCACCTGGCCATTGCCCTGGCCACGACGTGCCGGGTACCGGCCCGCCAGGTCGACGCCCTCGGTCAGGCCGCGTTGCTGCATGAACTCGGCCGGCTGGTCCTGCCTGATGGACTCCTCAACAAGACGGGTGAACTGACGACCGAGGAGCGCGCGTTGTGGCGACGGGTGCCGGACCTCGGGGCGTCCATCCTCGACGCCGTGCCCGCGTTGCGGCCCGCGGCCGGGATCGTCCGGTCGCGATTCGAGGAGTACGCCGGCGGCGGGTACCCGCGGCAGCTGGCCGGCGACGAGATCCCCATGACCAGCCGCGTGCTGGCGGTCGCCGATTCCTACGACGCGATGCGATCGCCACGACCGTTCCGCGACGCCCTGACCCACGAGCAGGCCGTGGCCGAACTGGTGCGCGGCAGCGGCACGCAGTTCGACCCGGATGTCGTGCGCACGTTCACGCATCTGCCCGGACTGGGTGCGCCCGAGTCACGCGCCTAGGCCCGTTGGGAGGCGGCACTGCGTCTGGCCGCGCTCAGAGACCCGCCGTCTGGCCGGGCTCGGAGAGCCGGCCCTCCCTCGCTTTGCCGACGCAGTTGGCAGGGCCCGTTCTCGTGGTAGGGCCCGTTCTCCGAACGCGGCCTTCGTCTGACAGGGCTCCGGCGAGCGGGCCTTGCTGAGGCCGTTGCCGTAGTGTCGAGGCACCGCAGCATTACAATCTCTCCGTGCCGGCGACTTCCGTCTCGGTGCGCTTCGAGGCCGTGATCGGCCTGGAGGTGCACGCCCAACTCCAGACCCGTACCAAGATCTTCTGTGGATGCGTGCCCGCGTTCGGCGCGCCACCCAACACCCACACCTGTCCCGTGTGCCTCGGCATGCCCGGGGCGCTGCCCGTGCTCAACGCCGATGCCGTGGACAAGGCCATCGCGGCCGCGATCGCGCTCGGGTGCACGGTGCACGAGGTCTCCGAGTTCGCGCGGAAGAACTACTTCTACCCGGACCTGCCGAAGGGCTACCAGATCTCGCAGTTCGATCGACCGATCGCGACCGGTGGCCACGTGGATCTCGAGGTCGACGGCCAGGCCGTCCGTGTCGGCATCACCCGCATCCACATGGAAGAGGACGCGGGAAAGTCGTTGCACGAGGGGACCGGCGATCCGAACCTCACCGGCATCGACCTGAATCGGGCCGGGACGCCGCTGATCGAGATCGTCTCGGAGCCGGACCTGCGCGGTGCCGCGGCGGCGGCGGCCTACTTCACGTTCATGCGCGACGTGCTCGTCGCCATCGGCGTGAACGACGGCAATCTCGAAGAGGGCAGCCTGCGCTGCGACGCCAACGTCTCCGTGCGCCCGCTCGGGCAGCAGGCGTTGGGCACGAAGGTGGAAGTGAAGAACGTCAACTCCTTCCGCTTCCTGCAGAAGGCCATCGAGTACGAGATCGCGCGCCAGTCGGCCGTCGTCGCCGACGGCGGCGCGATCGTGCAGGAGACGCGCCTGTTCGATCCCGATACCGGCCGGACCTTCTCCATGCGGAGCAAGGAGGAGGCGCACGACTACCGGTACTTCCCGGAGCCGGACCTGCCGCTGCTCGTCCTGTCACGCGGGCAGGTCGATCGCGTGCGCGCGGCGTTACCTGAATTGCCAGCGGCTCGTCGAGCGCGCTTCGTGTCGCAGTACGGCCTGCCGGCCTACGATGCCGCTGTCCTGACGCAGGACGTCGACCTCGCCGCGTATTTCGAGCAGGTGGCCAGCGTGGCGCCGCCGAAGCTGGCGTCCAACTTTGTGATGGGTGAGGTGCTGCGCAAGGTGAAGGACGAGGACACCGCAATCGCCGACGTCCCCGTCACGGCCGCCGCACTTGCCGATCTGATCAGGCTCGTCGATGACGGCACGATCAGCACCGGCGCGGGCCGGCAGGTCTTCGAGACAATGTGGACGACGCGCGAGCCGGCGTCGGCCATCGTCGCGCGCGAGGGGTTGAAGCAGGTGGGTGACGAGTCGGCGCTGCTGGCGCACGTCGCCACGGTGATTGCCGCCAACCCCGAGGCGGTGGCGAGTTACAAAGCCGGCCGCGTCCAGGCCATCGGCGCGCTGGTGGGGCAGGTGATGAAGCTCACGCGCGGCACGGCGAACCCGAAAGTGGTGCATGCCCTCGTCCAGCGTCAGCTCGACGCCTGATCTCGGCCGCCCTGGCTGGCGAGAGCGGGCCCTTGCCCTCGCCATCTACGTCGTGGTGGCGGTCCTCGCGACGTGGCCGCTGGGATGGCGTCCGCGGACCCTGCTCGGCGCGCCGCAGGGCGAAGGCGACCCGTATCTCAACCTGTTCACGCTGGGCTGGGACCTGCGGCAACTGTTCCTCGCCCCATCGTCGTGGGTCACCGGTGGCGTCTTCGATGCGCCCATCTTCCATCCGGCGCGCCAGACGCTGGCCTTCACCGATCACCTGCTGCTGCAAGCGCTGCTGGTGTCGCCGATCTACGCGATCTGGCGCGATCCCGTCCTCTGCTACAACGCCGTCTTCATCGCGTCACTGGCAGCAAGCGCCTGGGCGATGTGGTGGTACCTGCGGCAACTGCTCGACGATCGGCTCGGTCCGGTCGTCGGCGGTCTCGCGTGGGGTTTCTGCGCATACCGCTTCTCGCACGTGTTGCACCTGCAACTGCAGGCGTTGTACTTCCTGCCGCTGGCGTTCGGCGCCCTGCACCGGCTGGTCGCGCGCCGACGGTGGCAGGACGGCGCGTGGCTCGGTCTCTGGTTCGGATTGACCGCCGTCAGCGCGGTCTATTACGCCGTGATCGGCCTGGTGGCCCTGGGTCTCGGTGGACTCGCACTCGTCGCGGGCGCTGGCCGCGTCTCGCTCGGGCGCCTGCTTGCGCCCCTCGCCGTGAGCGGCTTGGTGTCTGCGGCGCTGGTGGCGCCGGTGCTCGTGCCGTACGTCCAGGCCCAACAGCGCGAAGGCTTCGTGCGGACGATGGACGAAGCGAGCCGGCATGCGGCGACCCTTGCCAGTTTCGTGAGCGACCCACCCTGGCGGCCGGTGGCGCTTGCGCCCATCGGCCGCACCGAGGAAGACGGTCTCCTGCCCGGCTGGGGTGCGCTTGCCCTGGCGGTGCTCGCCGCCGCAGCGCTGCCACGATCGCGCCGGCAACCGCTCCTCTGGACCTGGGGTGCCGTCGCCGCATCGGGGATTGTGTTTGCACTGGGGCCAGAGGGCCTGCGCAGCGTGTATGCATTGGCGCATCGCTGGGTCTTCGGGTTCCAGGCGATTCGCGCGCCGGCGCGGTTTGGTGTCCTGTTCTCGTTCGGCGTCGCCGCGGCGGCTGGCTTTGCGGTCACCTGGTGGCGCCGTGAACGGCGCCCGGCATCGCATCCCGTCGTGCTCGCCCTGTCGCTGGTCGTGGCGATCGAGGCGGTCGCCTGGCGAGTGCCCTACGTTCCCGCTCCCGCGTTCGAGACGCCCGTCAGTGCCTGGCTGCGCGATGTGGAGGGTCCTGGGGCGGTCGCGTTTCTCCCGCAGCCCGATGATCGGGCCGCGACGCCGCTGATGCTCGAGACGCTGACGCACGGCCGCCCGATCGTCAACGGCTACAGCGGTCAGCGACCCGCGTTTGCCGGTGCTGTCGCGGGCGCGCTGGCGACGTTCCCGTCGGCCGACGCGATATGGACGCTGCACGACCTCGGCGTGCGTTTCGTTGTCGCGCCTGACGACGGCCTCGACAAGGCGTGGCCCCTGGCGCGACGCGCGAGCGTCGCCGGTCGCGGTGGCGCGCCGTCGGTCATCTACGAACTCGCCGACGAGACGACATTGCTCGCGGCGGTGGGGGCGCCTGCCGCGGTGAGCGCTCCGCAGCCGGGCGTTCCCGGGTTTGCGCCTGGCGAGGTGAGCCGGTACGACGTCTTCTGGGACGGGGCCGGCACACACGTGTCGGCCGGCACGATCGAGATTGCCGTGCTCGCCGCGACCGGTTCGGACGCGAGACTGCCGCGCTGGCTCTCGGCCGCCGACCGGACACGCATCCGGTACGAGGCTCGCGTGTCGCTCGAGACCGCGCCGTGGGTGGCGCGATTCTTCGAGGCGCGCGACGTCTTCCGGACGTTCACCGACAGCGAATTCCGCCCCGTCGCGCACCTGCGCGAGATCCGTGAAGGACGACGCCAGGTCGATCAGTCGGTGTTCCATGACGGCGCTGGCGGAGTGGTGCGTGTCGTGCCCCCCGATGCCACGACGGTCGAGGCGGGTCCCGGCTTTCGTGCTCCGCCTGACCACCGTGACCCAATCGCCGCGTTCCTCCTGGTGCGCACGCTCGCGCTTGCGGCTGGCAGCCAGGTCGCCATCCCGGTGAACGACATGGGTCGCAACCTGACGCTGCAGTCCGGGCCGCTCGCGGCCGAGACAATCCAGTGGCGCGGCCAGCAGGTCCGCGCGCTGCGCATGCGTCCGGCCCTCGTCCAGCGCGTCCAGCGCCGGGCACCGCCGGCCATCGACCTCTGGCTGAGCGCCGACCAGCGGCGCCTGCCCCTGCGCATCGACGTTGCGGCCGGTTTCGGACGCGTGCGCGTGGAACTGATCGAGACCCATTCCGGAGTGCCACGCACGTGATCACGCTTGCTGCGGTCACCAGGTCGTACGGGCAGGGCGCCGACGCGCTGCGCGACGTCTCGCTCGACATCGACAAGGGCGAGTTCGTCTGCCTCGCGGGCCCGAGCGGCGCCGGCAAGTCGACTCTCCTGCGGCTGCTGTTGCGCGAGGACGTCGCGACGTCCGGCCAGGTGCTGGTCAATGGGACCGACCTGGCCACCCTGCGCCGCGACGAGCGTCAGGCGTACCGGCGGACGGTCGGGTTCGTGTTCCAGGACTTCAAGCTGTTGCCCGCACGCACCGTGTTCGAGAACGTGGCGACGGTGGCGCGAGTGATGGGCATGCCGCGTTCGCAGCAGTGGCGGCGCGCGTCGATGCTGCTGCAGCAGGTGGGGCTGCAGCACCGGATGGAAGCGTTCCCGCTGCAGCTGTCGGGCGGCGAACAGCAACGCGTGGCGATCGCCAGGGCCCTGATGAATGCGCCATCCATCCTGCTGGCCGACGAGCCGACGGGCAACCTGGATCGCGCGCTGTCGCTGGAGGTCATGGACATCTTCCGGGACATCAACGCGTCGGGCACGACGGTGGTGATGGCGACGCACGACCAGGACCTCATCGCGTACGTGCGCCGGCGTGTCGTGCAATTGCAGCACGGCCAGCTGGTTGGCGACCGGAGGCCGTCATGAACGCGCGCCGGCATGAAGACGCCAACGCCGTCGGTTTTCTCCGGTACTGTTTCGACGAGGCCCGGACCTCACTCACGCGCCGGTGGCGCGTCACCCTGCTGTCCACGCTGCTGCTCGGTGCGGCCGTCTTCGTGATGGCCGCGGCCCTGGGTGCGTCGGTCGCGTTGCGCGACGTGACCGCGCGCATGACGCAGGCCGCCGAACTCTCGGTGTACCTGGCGCGCGAGGCGACCACGACCGATCGCGATGCGGCCGCCCGCATCGCTCGCAGTGACACGGCAGTGGCCGTGGCTGATGTGCTCGACCCAGAGCAGGCGACCGCGCGCGTGACGGCCGATTTTCCCGATCTGGCGGGGGTGATCACCGCGCTGCCGGACCGGCCGTTCGGCGCGGTCATCGAGGTGCGCCTCGCTCCCACGGCGACCGCGCCACAGGTCGATGCGTTGGTGACGCGGTTGCGCAGCGCCGCCGGCGTGGACGATGTGATCTACGACCGTGAAGTCCTGCGCCGTGTGCTCCTGACCGTGACGACCGTACGACGCGTGGTGACGACACTGGCGGTGCTGCTCGCGCTGGCGGCGTTTGCGGCGGTGGCCGCGGTGCTGCGGCTCGGCTACTACGCGCGCCGTGACGAAATCGAGGTGCTGGGCCTGGTGGGGGCGCCCCCGCGCGCCATCTCCGGCCCCTTCGTGGCCGAGGGCGTGCTCCAGGCAGCGGCCGGGACGGTCCTGGCGCTGCTCCTGCTCCGGGCTGCGGTGTGGGTCGTCGGGCAGGGGCCAGCGTCGGCCTGGGGCCGGGCGCTGGATCTGCCAGACGTGCCCTTCCTGACGTGGCAGCACATGCTTACGCTTACGGTGGTGACGCTGCTGGCCGGAGCCCTCGCGGGGTGGGTGGGGTCGCGCGAGATCTCCCGTTGACACTCGGTGGCGCGGCTCGCTAGAGTGGGAGTGTCGCTCCGACACGCCAAGAAATATCAACGTGGACTCCATGCGTCGTGTGTCCCTGCTCGCGGAGTTCTATCGCGAGGAACTCCAGCGCTGTCACCATCAGCTCGACAGCCACCGTGACTGTTACTCCCGGAACACGGTCGCCTGCGTCGAGCTCGCGCTCGACCGCGTGATGGATCAACTCGAGCTCTTGTGCCGCCAGGGCCGCGCCGATCAGGTCGTCAGCGGCATCCTCGATCACTTCAGTCACGTCACCGCCCCGCAGGCGTGGGTGGACGGCCGCTGCCTCCATTGACGCTCCCGTCGCGCGCCCGCGACGACCTTGCCGCCATCACCGCCGCTGGCCTCGCGTCGGTGTCCGCGTCAGCACTCCTGCGCCGCGCGCTGCAGGGTACGCACGCGCTCATTTCGGCAGGGCAGCCCTACACGCTGATCGCCGCTGGCAAGGCGTCGGCTGCCATGCTCGAGCGGTGGTACGCACTCGTGCCGGAGTTGCCCCGGCGGGCCATCGGCGTCGGGACCCACGACGCGCATCGTGTGCCCGACGACGTCGAGTGGTTCACCGGTGGGCATCCCACGCCGACCGGCGAGAGCGTGGCGGCCGCCGATGCGGCCCTTGCCGCCGCTGGCGCAGTGCCCATCGACGGCCGGCTCATCGTGCTCCTCTCCGGCGGCGCCTCGGCGCTGCTGTGTCGTCCCGTGCCAGGCGTCACGTTGGCCGAGAAGCAGCAGATCACGCGTGCGCTGATGCACGACGGCCGCGCCATCGACGAACTCAACTGCGTCCGCAAGCACCTGTCGGGCATCAAGGGCGGCCGCCTCGCCGCGGCGTGTGCCGGACGGACGCTCACGCTGGCGATTTCCGACGTGGTCGCGCCGATCGAAGATGACCCGAGCGTGATCGGCTCGGGGCCTACCGTGCCTGATCCCTCCACATTCGCCGACGCGTGGGGCATCGTCTCGCGGATGGCGGCCCAGGAGGCGGTGCCCGCATCCGTCCGCACCTGGCTGCAGCGTGGGGTATCGGGCGACGCCCGCGAGTCACCCAAGCCGGGAGACGCAGCGATGGCGCGGAGCCGCTACGAATTGATCGGCACGCGGCACGTGGCGATGGCAGGCGCGGCAGAGGACGCCAGGCGACGCGGCTACGACGTCGTCGTCATTGGCCCACCAGTGCTTGGGGAGGCGCGCGCTGCTGGCGTCGCGCATGTCACGACGCTGCGAGACGCGGGCGCCGATCGTCGGGGGCCGCTCTGCGTCATCAGCAGCGGCGAGACGACCGTGACCGTCACCGGCACGGGCCGCGGTGGTCGCAACCAGGAGTTGGTCGCGGGTGCGATTGATGTGCTCTCGCGGGAGCCGCGGCCGATGCTGCTCAGCAGCGTCGGGACCGACGGCGTCGATGGTCCGACAGACGCGGCGGGCGCGTGGGCCGACACCGACACTGCCGCGATCGCGACGTCCCAGCGGCTCTCGATCGCGACGCTGCTTGCCGACAACAACGCCTACGAGTTGCACAAGCGCCTGGGGACTCTCATCCGCACCGGACCAACCGACACCAACGTCGGGGATCTGCAGATCGCGCTCATATATTGAGAGGGCTACAGCCTGCAGCCTGCAGCCTACGGCCTGGCTAAAGCCGGCTGCAGCCTACGTCCTGCGGCCTGTAGTAGGCGTCGACCTTCAGGTCGACGCGAGGGGCGCCGCTCCAGGTGCAGCCGCGACGATTCAAGCGCCCGGGCGTAGATCGAAGGCCGAGGGCCGGACAGCGCAGCCGCTCCCGAAGGCCGATCAGTGAGGCCGTTTCACGGTTCCGGCGTCGCGCGGTAGACCTCGCCCAACAGGTTCGCCGCATTCAGCGCCTTGGCCTCCGCCTGGTCTTCGGGCCGTGCGCCCGAGGGTGCCGCGGCCGTGGCGTTCGGCGCCAGGCCAAGCGTGTCCTTGAGGAGTTGCTGCGCCTGATCCACCTTGGCCGACTCGGTGTCGGGCAGCTGCTGTTGCCCTGACGCCTTGAAGACGTCGAGCAGGCGAATCGCCTCCTGGACGTGCTGGCGGGCGTCACCGTAGTTGCGCCTGAGCAGTGCGATGCGGGTGTCGAGCGTGCGGGATCGCGCCTCCGACAATCTGAGTCGGAGCAGCGCCCGATCACGCGAATGCTGCGCGGGGTACGCCTGGTACCAACCGAACAGGAACCCGAAGAGCGCGGCGACGGCGGCCGTGCCCGCGAAGTACCCCCAGAGACGTGCGCGAGTCATGACACAGAGTAATGCCTGATGCCTGATGCCTGATGCGCCGTGCTCACGCGAGCTTGTCCGAATGCCGGCTCCTGGCCTCCTCGACCGAGTGGGATTCCGACAGGTGCCGGTCCTTCTTCGACAGCGTGACCAGCTCGGTATAGAACCGGTGCAGCAGCTCCAGCTCGTCCTCGGTCAAATCTTCGGCGTCGATCAACCGGTTGCTGGCGCCTTCGACGGCTGCGACCAGTTCATTCAGCTTGAGGTGAATGGCCCGGTTGTCCTTGTTCTGCGCCCGCTGGATCAGGAAGACCATCAGGAAGGTCACGATGGTCGTACCCGTGTTGATCACGAGTTGCCACGTGTCGGAGAACGCAAACAGGGGACCCGTCACCGCCCAGACGACGATGACGCCCAGGGCAACCATGAAGGCGGATGTCCCTCCCGTCCATCGCGTCACCGCCGTGGAAAATCGCTCCAGCATCAAGCGGAGGGAGTGCGACTGGTGTTGTCGAGATGCGGCCGCGGCCTTCATCTCGACATTCTACTGATTGCTTCCGGGACGCCTCCGAACGCCGGGCCAGGCCAGGGGGTGACCGCCTGACAAGTATCTATGACGCCAGCGCCACCGGTAGTCACGATATGCGGTCCGGGTAGGCTGCAGCCCGCAGGCCGTAGGCGGTGAATATCGTTGGAGTCCGGCGGCTACATCCCCGCTCAGGTCCTACCGTCGCGATCCGCGATTCCCGGTTCCCGGCGCCCGGTGCCCGGTGCCCGATTCCCGATTCCCGATTCCCGATTCCCGCCTACTTCAGAATCTCCGCCTTCACCTCGACGGTCACGGTGCGGTCGGTGGCGGCATCGGCCGACCGTGCGACGACGATGGGCACGTTCTGCGAGAGCAGCACCGCGAGGTTCTCGGTGATGTTGCCAAATGCCGGCCGCGGCGCGGTCATGTCGCGATCGCGAGCCTTCTCCTCCTCGGTCACTGGCGCCGGGCCGGCGCCAGCGCCCACGGGTGGCATGACGCTGACGCTGGCGTAGTTGAAGCGCAGATCGAGCAGCACCTTCTGTTCGGGCGTCACCATCGCCGTGGCGTCGACGTTGAGCGGCAGTTCGCGATTGGGCCCGCCCCACACGAGCGGTACGCTGGTCATGCTGCGCACGCCCCCTGGACGCCCATCAGCGAGGATGATCGAGACGACCTTCTTCATCGGCGCTGCCGATCCGGTCTGGTCCGTAATCGTCACGTCGATCTTGACGTTGCGTGTCGGCGCGGGGCGCCGCTCACCCGGCGGCGGCGGTGCGGCTGGCGGGGGCGGCGGCATCATTCGTTCGCGCTCCTCGCCCTGAGGGGCCTGGGCCGGCTGCGGTGTGCGTGGCTGCGCTGGCTGCGCGGCCTGTGGCGCCTGCGGCGCGTTCGGCTGATCCTGCGTGAAGTCCGGAGCGAGCAGGGCGGTGGCAAAGAGCGCGATGACAATCGGGTTCACGGATCTTCCTCTTCGGTGATCGGGCCGATCACGATGGTCGCCAGCGGGATGTCCGCGAGCGTAATGACTTCGAGTGGTTCGGCAGGCGCGACGTCGAGCGAGGCCGCGACAATGGATTCAAGATCGATCGGTGGCAGGTCCGACGGCGGCGGCACCCACGCCGCCCCGTTGCGCGCTGTGCCCGCGCTTGCCTGACGCCCCCCCTGTGTTCCTGTGTTCCTGTGTTCCTGTGTTCCTGACCGCAGCGTCGCGAACTCGCGGAAGGGATCCATGCCCCAGTACGCTTGCGGCGGCAGTACGGGCTGCACGATCTCCTCCGGCGCACCCCACACATGGAGCTGGTAGGGCCGGCTCTCCGAGCCGGCCGTCTCCGCAGGGAGCCAGGTCTCCACCTGCCGATTCAACTGCCACGTGGCGCCCAGGACCGCGAGCACCGTTGCGGCGATGGGGAACAGCCACCGCGGCCGGAGGTAGACCAGAACCTGCCCGCCACGCGCATCGACAGGCGCATTGGCCTGCTCCGCGCTGGTCCGGGCGAGGACGCGCGCCACATGGTCAGGCGGTATGTCCTGGCGAGCCAGCGCCTCGAGGGCGGCATCGAGTTGCGTGTCGTCGTGATCGGTCATGTTGTTTTCAGACCGCCGGACAAAGTCCGGCGGCTACGTGTCCCTGCGAAGGCCGATGGCCGACTTGCGAAGGCCGGCGTCCTGCCGCTGCATCCGCTCCCGCAACAACCGCCGTGCGTCGCTCACGCGCCACTTCACCGTACCGACGGGCGCGTCCAGCAGCGCCGCGGCCTCGGCGTAGGTCAGTTCCTGCGTGGCTACCAGCAGGAGCGCGTCGCGGTGAGCACGCGGCAGCCCCTTCACCAGCGTCTTCAGGCGCGCACGCGCGGTGCGGTCAAGCGCTGTGGTCTCCGCGTCGATGCCCGTCGCGGTCAGCTCCACGGACCGGCCATCGTCGTCCTCGCCCCGCTCGATCCGCAGCATCCGCATCCAGCCGGCGACGCCCCTGCGGCGATCGAGCGCCTTGCGCCAGGCAATGGCCAGGAGCCACGTCCGGAACGAGGAGCGGCCGCGAAACTCGCCGAGTGCCTTCCAGGCCGCAATCCACGCCTCCTGCGCTGCGTCGTCGGCGTCGGCGCTCGACACGAGGGCTGCGTGCGCCGTCCGGAACACGGCCCCATGGTGCCGATGGACGAGCTCGGCCCATGCGTCGGGCATGCCCCCTTGTGCGCGGGCCACGAGCTCCTCGTCGGTCACCAAGCCTGTAGACTGACCGCGTGGGTCCGGGGTTGGGAAAGTTGACGAGGCCATGACACCAGACGACCTGTTGCACCGCATCCGCGAGCGCGTGACCCACCCTTCGACCGTGAAGGAGTTGATGCGGGCGCTGAAGCTCCAGAAGTCGGAGGCTCCCGGCGTCCGGCGCGCGCTCAAAGCGTTGGTCGACCGCGGTGCGCTGATTGAAACACGCGGCCGGCATTTCGGCGTTCCCGAGCTGATGGACCTGGCGCCGGGGCGCATCACGGTGCACCCCAACGGCTTCGGTTTCGTGAAGCTCGATCACCCGATCGACGAGGTCACCGCGGACATCTACGTCGCAGGGCACAACCTGCACGACGCGATGCACGGCGACCGTGTCCTCGTGCGCGTGGAGCGGCATGGCCGTGACGGGCGCTCCGAAGGCCGCATCGTCCGCATCCTCGAGCGCGGGGCCGCGACCACCGTCGGCCGGTTCGACAAGGAAGACCACGGGCTGCTCTACGTCACGCCGTTCGACAAGCGGCTGCTGATCGACGTGCAGATCCCCGCTGGTGACGATGTAGGAGCGACACCAGGCCAGATGGTGGTGATCGAGATCACCCGGTGGCCCGTGCACGGACGTGGAGCGCTCGGGCGCGTGATCGAGATCATCGGCGACCTCGAGGCGCCAGGCGTCGACACCCGGATCATCATCCGCAAGCACGGTATTCCGGACCGCCATTCCGACGAGAGCATCGCCGAAGCCCGGCGGCTGGGTGTCGAGATCGACCCGAAGGACATCGAGGGCCGCACCGACTTCCGCAACGACGTCGTCGTCACCATCGACGGCGAGACGGCCCGCGACTTCGACGACGCGGTGTCGGTGGAGCGGCTGGAGCATGGCCACTACCTGCTGAAGGTGCACATCGCGGACGTGGCGCACTACGTCCACGAGGGCAGCGCGCTGGACCGGGAGGCGGCCGAGCGCAGCACGTCGGTCTATTTCCCCGAGCGCGCCGTGCACATGTTCCCGGAGGAACTCGCCACCGGCCTGTGCTCGCTGCGGCCGCACGTCGATCGCCTGGTGCAGTCGTGCGTCATGGAGATCGACGGCAAGGGACGCGTCGTCGACGCCACGATGCACGACGGCGTGATCGTCAGTCGTTCGCGCATGACCTACACCGAGGTTCACGCGATCCTGGCCGGCGATGCCGCGCTGCGCGAGACCTACCGCGAACTCGTGCCGCACTTCGAGCGCATGGGCGAGCTGTTCGAGATCCTGAACCAGCGGCGGCACCGGCGTGGATCGATCGACTTCGACCTCCCGGAAGCCAAGATCGTGCTCGACGCTGAAGGCCAGATCGAGAACATCCTGATGGCCGAGCGCAACATCGCGCACCGGTTGATCGAGGAGTTCATGCTCGTCGCCAACGAGACCGTCGCGGCCTTTCTCGAGGCCAATGGCGTGCCGACGTTGTATCGCATCCACGAGGCTCCCGACCTGCTCAAGGTGGAGCAGTTCGAGGAGTTCATCAGCACGCTCGGGTACACGCTGGCGGCCCCCATGAGCGCGGTGAAGCCGCGCCATTTCCAGAAGCTGGTGGAGAAGTTGCGCGGCAAGCCGGAGGAACGGCCGATTGCGACGCTGATGCTGCGGACGATGCAGAAGGCGCGCTACGACACGTCGTGCCTCGGCCACTTCGGCCTGGCCGCCGACGCCTACGCACACTTCACCTCACCGATCCGCCGCTACCCGGACCTGATCGTCCATCGGACCCTCCGTGAGTTCCGCCACGGCAAGCTCACCGACGCGTTGTACGAGGAGCGGGTCGAGGAGTTGCCGGAGCTCGGGCGACACACGTCGGAGATGGAGCGGCGCGCGGACGAGGCCGAGAACGAGCTCGTCGCGTGGAAGAAGGTCCGATTCATGGCCGACAAGGTCGGCGAGGAGTACGGAGGCTTCATCACCGGCGTCGCGCCCTTTGGCTTGTTCGTGCAGTTGGTGGAGCACTACGTGGAGGGGCTCGTCCACATCTCGAGCCTCGCCGACGACTACTACCGGTACCTCGAACGCGTGCATCAACTGCGCGGCGAGAACACGCATCGCGTCTTCCGGCTCGGCGATCCCATCCGCGTGCAGGTGATCCGCGTCGATCAGGACCGCCGGCAGGTCGACCTGGGCGTGGTCGAGGTCCTCGATCGCATCCGCGAGTCGGAACGCAATCGCGGGCCGCGCACCAGCAAGGCCGGTTCGCGCGGCAAGGCCGCGGCGGGCAAGGGCCGGCCGGGCAAGCGCGAACGGGCGATCAAGAAGGCGACCAACAGCCGCAAATGACGCACCTGACCATCGCCACGGCCGGGCACATCGATCACGGCAAGAGCGCGCTGGTCCAGGCGCTGACGGGCACCAATCCCGATCGCCTGCCAGAGGAGCAGGCACGTGGCATCAGCATCGAGCTCGGCTTCGCGCACGTCACCGTGGGCGACGTCACGCTGTCGTTCGTGGACGTGCCGGGGCACGAGCGCTTCGTCCGGACAATGCTCGCGGGAGTTGGCGGCATCGATGCCGTCCTGCTGGTCGTCGCGGCCGACGAGTCGGTGATGCCGCAGACGCGCGAACATTTCGACATCTGTCGGCTGCTGGACGTCCGCAGCGGCGTGATCGCACTGACGCGCTGTGATCTGGCCGACGAGATGATGCAGGCGGTGGCGGAGTCTGACGTGCAGGAACTCGTCGCCGGCACGCCGCTCGCCTCGGCTCCCATCGTTCGCGTGTCGGCGCGGACCGGGGAGGGCCTCGAGGCCCTGCGGCGGGCACTGGTGCGATGCGGCGACTCGCGGCGGCTTCGCCGGTCCGACGTGCCCGCGCGACTGCCAATCGACCGGGCGTTCACCGTCAAGGGGTTCGGCACCGTCGTCACCGGCACGCTGTGGAGCGGATCGATCGAGCTCGAGACGGAGCTCACCCTCTGGCCCGCGGGGCAGGCGGTGCGGGTGCGCGGCCTTCAGGTGCACGGCGCGCCCGCGGCGCGCGCCGACGCCGGGCAGCGCGTCGCGGTGAACCTCGCGAGCGTCGCGCTCGAGCAGGTCGAGCGCGGACATGTGCTGCTCGGGGACGGCGTCGCGTTGTCGACACGGCGGATGGCCGTGGACGTCGAGATCCTGCCGGACGCACCGGCCCAGAAGCACGGCACCCGCGTGCACGTCCACCTCGGCACCTCCGTCGTGCTGGGCCGGCTGATCCTTCCTGGTCGGGAGGCCACGGGCGAGGTCCGCGTCCTGGCGCCGGGTGAGGGCGGCGCCGCGCTGCTCCGCCTGGAGGCGCCCCTGCCCCCACGGCGTGGCGATCGCCTCGTGCTCCGTTCCTACTCACCAGTGACGACGATCGGTGGCGCATGCGTGACCGATCCGTTACCGCCGCCGCGGATGCTGCACCGGGCCGGCACTCCGCACGAGGATTCGGCCGCGCTCGTCCTCTCGCGCGTGCGTGAACGCGGCACGTTCGGGTGTCCAGAGGCCGAGTTACCGGCGCGATGCGGCCTGCCTCCGGCGACGACGCACCAGGTGATACGGGAGCTCGAGGCTCGCGGCCAGTTGGTGTCGCTCGGCAGCTACTGGGTCGATGCCGACGTGATGCCGGAGATGCGCGCCACCCTGCTGAAGATTATCGACACGGCGCATGCGTCCGATCCTCTCCAGGCCGGGATTCCGCGAGCCTCACTGCGCGTGGCGGCGGGGCGGCGCTGGAGACCGGAACTCGTCGATCTGGTGTTGTCGCGACTGGTGCGCGAGGGCGTCGTCGCGGGCGACGATCGGATCGCCCGGGTCGCGGCGGCTCCGGCCGGTCGAGACCCCCTCGAGACACGCGTGCTCGCGTTGATCGAGGCCGCAGCGCTGCAAGGTTTGTCGTTGCCGGAACTCGAGGCCGCCCTGCCTGGCATCGATCGCAAGGGGACCGCGACGATGCTTGCGCGCCTGGTGAAGACCCGCGAGGTGGAGCGTCTCGGGGACCTCTGTGTGTCGGCGTCACGGCTGAAGGGGCTGACGGATGAGCTACGGCGGCTGGCCGGCACCGGTGAGGTGCCCGCGCGCATCGAGGTGGGGTGGTTCAAAGAGCGATACGGGTTGACGCGGCGCGCCGCGATCCCGCTGCTCGAATGGCTCGACCGCACGCGCGTGACCCGTCGGGAGGGAGAGGCGCGCGTGCTGACGGGGACCTGACGGCTACTCGTCCTTGCCGGACGCGCCTTCCTTCGTGGCTTCCTTGAAATTGCGGATGCCCTTGCCGATACCGCGCCCGATTTCCGGCAGGCGCGTGGCCCCGAAGATCAGCACGATGATGAACAGGATGATGATCAGTTCGGGGATACCGAGTGGCCCGAGGCCCAGCGCGATCATGAAGAACTCCTTGGCAAACACCTACTCCGCGTGATTCTACCATTCGCCCAACGCGCCGGGGTCCTGGCTGGACTGGCGCTGCTGGCGTTCACGAGCGTCAATGCCCGTCACGGCATCCCGTCGGTGGCCGCGCAGCAGTTCACCGCCCGTGCCGAACTGGTCGAGGTCTACGCCACGGTCACCGACGGCGAGGGCCGGTTCGTGACCGACGTCGCAAGAGGGGAGTTCACCGTCCTCGAGGACGGGGTGGCGCAGCAGGTCACCACCTTCGCCGACGGCGAACAGCCCGTGTCGATCGCGCTCGCCGTGGACCGCAGCTTCAGCATGGCCACGGGCCAGCTCGAGGCCGCCAAACGTGGTGGGCGGGAACTCCTGCTCGAACTCGGCGACCAGGATCGGGCGATGCTTGTGGCGATTGGGTCCGAGGTGGACGTCCCGGTGCCGCTCACCAACGACCGACGGGCCGTCGATATTGCGCTGCAGGCCCTTGATCCGTGGGGATCCACCGCGTTGCACGACGCGGTGGTCACGGCCTTCGACGCCATCGAGCCGGCCCCGGGGCGCCGGGCGCTCGTGATCGTGTCGGATGGCCTCGAACGGGGCAGCCGGCGCAGCGCCAGCGACGTGCTGGCGCGGGTGCGGGCGAGCGACGTGCTCGCCTACCCGGTGGTCCTGCAGGGCAAGGTGCCCGAGGTGCTCGCGCAACTCGCGGTGACCACCGGCGGCCAGGCGTATCGGGTGAAACGACTGGCGGACCTGCCGGGTGTCCTGCGCCGCATTGCCGTCGAATTGCGGCATCAGTACCTGCTCGGGTACCAGCCGTTGCGCCCGGTCGTGAGCGGCCAATACCGCCGCATCGAGGTCCGGGTCGCGCGGCAGAAGCATCATGTGCGCGCCCGGGCGGGGTATTTGGCTCGTTGAGTCGGCCAGATACCGGCCTCGTGGCGTCTAACCCTCGAGTGCCCTCGTTCCCGCCGCGGAGCAGCCTTCCAGTTGGCTGCGCGGCGGGCCTTCCGGGTCAGCCGGGCCACGCTCGAGTTGCGGGTAGCGCAAGAGTACTGACAGAATGAACGCGTTCTCACGCAATCGTCCGGATATGTCTGAAGCAACTGCCGCCACCTCACAGGAGCCGAACTCACACGGGTCCGTCATCCTGCCTCTTGGCGAACATCCGACGATCAATCTCGAATTTGGCCAGGGCGGGCAGAGATCGGGGGGCGCGGCGGTCGTGTCGCTGCTGTCGCACGTCGCATTCGGCCTGCTGCTCCTGCTTGGCATCCGGGCGGTCCCCGCTGGCCAGACCGACGAGGTCAAGCCGCCCCCGCCCAATTACGAACTCGTATTCCTGGCCGAACCGGGCCCCGGCGGTGGCGGCGGTGGCGGCGGCAACAGGAGCCCCGATCCGCCTCGGCAGGCCGAACTTCCGGGCAAGGACCGCATGACGGTGCCGGTGGCGCCGAAGGTGAACGTCACGCCGCCGAAGGAACCGCCCAAGGACGTCGAGCCGCCACCGGTGCCGCAGATGAACATCCCGGTGCAGAGCCTGGCGTCTGGCGAGGTGGCGGTGGCCGGCGTCATCGACCGGACGGCCGTGCCGAGCGGGACCTCGCAGGGCAGTGGCAGTGGTGGCGGCGCAGGCACGGGCACGGGCACGGGTGTCGGCCCGGGGCAGGGCAGCGGCCTCGGCCCGGGCTCCGGCGGCGGCACAGGCGGTGGCGCCTATCGTCCGGGCTCCGGGGTCTCGTCACCGACACTCGTGTCCCAGGTGAAGCCGCAGTACACGACCGAGGCGATGCGCGCCAAGATCCAGGGCAAGGTGTGGCTCGAGGTCGTGGTGATGCCCGACGGGCGTCCCGGCGACATCAAGGTCGCCCGTTCCCTCGACCGCACGTTCGGCCTCGACGAGGAAGCGATGAAGGCCATGCGCCTGTGGCGCTTCCGGCCAGGCATGCGCCAGGGCGCTGCCGTCCCCACCATCATCGTGGTGGAGATGGAGTTCAGCCTCAGATAGGAAGAGGACGGAGGAAAGAGGACGGAGGACGGAGGACGGAGGAAAGAGGACGGAGGATCGAGGTAGGACGGAGGCCAGAGGTACGAGGGCCGTCGTCGCACTTCGGACCGCGCCCTTCGCACCTCGCACCTGGTCCCTCGCACCTGACCTCCGTCCTCACTCCTCTCTCCTCCGTCCTCGTCACGAAAGAAAAGGGCCCCGCGAGATTGCTCTCACGGGGCCCTTTCTGTGTGTACCCGGCCCGGTGCCCGGTACCCGGCGACGGCCGGCTGGGACAGCCCGGCCCTACCGGTGTTCGGTGTTTAGTACATCCCGCCGCCGCCGCCCGGGGGCATCGGCTCGTTCTTCTTCTCTTCGGGGATGTCGCACACCATCGCTTCGGTGGTGAGCAGCAGGCCCGCGATCGAGGCCGCGTTCACCAGCGCCGTGCGGACCACCTTGACCGGGTCGATGACGCCGGCCGCGATCAGGTCCTCGAACTTCTCGGCGGCGGCGTTGTAGCCGTACTCCACCGTGTCGTTCTCCTTGACGCGCTGCACGATGATCGTGCCTTCCTGGCCCGCGTTGGTCGCGATCCAGCGCATCGGCTCTTCGATGGCGCGCTTGATGATGTTGACGCCGACCTGCTGGTCGTGCGTGTCGAGCTTGAGGCTCTCGAGGGCCTTGCCCGCGCGAATCAGGGCCACGCCGCCGCCGGGCACGATGCCCTCTTCGACAGCCGCCTTGGTCGCGTGCATTGCGTCCTCGACGCGCGCCTTCTTCTCCTTCATCTCGGTCTCGGTGGCCGCACCGACCTTGATGACCGCCACGCCGCCGACGAGCTTGGCGAGGCGCTCCTGCAGCTTCTCGCGGTCGTAGTCCGAGGAGGTGTCCTCGACCTGCGTGCGGATCTGCTTGACGCGGCCCTCGATGGCCCCGGACACGCCGCCGCCCTCGACGATCGTCGTGTTGTCCTTGTCGATCGTGACCTTCTTGGCGCGGCCCAGATCCTCGAGCTTGACGTTCTCGAGCTTGATGCCGAGGTCCTCGGTCAACGCGCGGCCGCCCGTGAGGATTGCGATGTCCTCGAGCATCGCCTTGCGGCGATCACCGAAGCCCGGCGCCTTGACGGCCGCCGCCTGCAGCGTGCCACGCAGCTTGTTGACCACGAGCGTGGCCAGGGCCTCACCCTCGATGTCCTCGGCGATGATCAGCAGCGGACGGCCGCCACGGGCCACCTGCTCGAGCACCGGCAGGAGATCCTTCATCGACGAAATCTTCTTCTCGTGGATCAGGATGACCGGGTTCTCGAGGACCACTTCCATGCGGTCCGGGTCGGTCACGAAGTACGGCGAGAGGTAGCCGCGATCGAACTGCATGCCCTCGACGACCTCGAGCGAGGTCTCCATGGACTTGGCTTCTTCGACGGTGATGACGCCGTCCTTGCCGACCTTCTCCATCGCTTCCGCGATGATCGTGCCGATCGTGCTGTCGCTGTTGGCCGAGATGGTGCCGACCTGGGCGATCGCGTTGCCGCTCACCGGCTTGGCGAACGACTTGAGCTGCTCGATGACGACCTCGACGGCCTTGTCGATGCCGCGCTTGACCTCCATCGGGTTGGCGCCGGCCACGACGTTCTTGGCGCCCTCGCGGTAGATGGCCTGCGCGAGCACGGTCGCGGTGGTGGTGCCGTCGCCGGCGATGTCGCTGGTCTTGCTCGCGACCTCACGCACCATCTGCGCGCCCATGTTCTCGAGCGGATCCTTCAGCTCGATCTCCTTGGCGACGGTGACGCCGTCCTTGGTGATCGTGGGCGAGCCGAACTTCTTGTCGAGGACGACGTTGCGGCCCTTGGGGCCGAGCGTGACCTTCACCGCATCGGCGAGGTGGTTCACACCGCGGAGGATCGCTTGCCGCGATTCCGCACCGTAGACGATCTGCTTTGCCATGGTTTTCTCGCTCCCCTTACGCCATCACCGCGAGGACTTCATCCTCACGCATGATCAGGTACTCGCGGCCCTCGACCTTGATCTCCTGGCCCGAGTACTTGCCGAAGAGAATGGTGTCGCCCGCCTTGACGTCGAGGGGGGTGACCTTGCCGTCGTCCTTCACCTTGCCGTTGCCGACAGCGACGACCTTGCCTTGCTGCGGCTTTTCCTTGGCAGAGTCCGGGATGATGATCCCGTTGACTTGCTGCTCCCCTTCTTCGATACGTTCGACGATGAGCCGATCGTGGAGAGGTCGGAGGTTCATGGTTGGTCCACTCCTGATGAGACGTGACGTCGGGCGCACGCGGCGCCCGCCCCGAAAGAGTTCCGGATGCCCACAGCGACTTGGCAGTCGGTGTGGACGACTGCCAAGTATAGACCGTCCGTGTTGGCAGTCAAGGGGGGAGAGTGCCAAACCACCTCGGCCTTCGGCATTCGGCCCTGGGCCTTCGTCAACAGCCACCCTCTTGCCGTGTGACGACGCCCGCTGGCTGACCTGCCGGATGGCCTGGCGGGGCGCGTTTCCGAAGGCCGAAGGCCGTCCGGAGACACTGCCGATGGCCGGCCGTAGGCGTCGACCTCAGGCCGACGCATCGCCAGTTACCCCTTGAGCCCGTGTTCGGCGATCTTGCGCGTCAGGGTGTTGCGGTGCAGGCCGGTCAGGGCGGCGCAGCGGGTGATGCTGCCGTCGGTCCGCCGCAGCGCCACCTCGAGGAAACGGCGCTCGAATTCGCGCACGGCGTCGCCGTAGTGGATGCCGTTCTCCACCATTTCGGCAACGAGCCGCTCGAGGTCGCGATGCATGGCCACGGGCAGGCTCGATCAGGCGAGATCGGCGCCGGTCAGGCGACGAAAGGCGTCCAGGTACTTGTCGCGCGTACGCGCGACTACATCGTCTGGCAGCGACGGGACCGGCGGCTGCTTGTTCCACGCGATCCGCTCGAGGTACTCGCGGACGAACTGCTTGTCGAAGCTGGGCTGGGGGCCGCCCGGCGCGTACTGGTCCGCTGGCCAGAAGCGAGACGAGTCCGGCGTCAGGACCTCGTCGATGAGAATCACCCGTGCCGTGCCATTCTGGTCGACGAGCCCGAACTCGAACTTCGTGTCGGCCACCAGGATGCCGCGTGCGGCGGCATGCGCCGCGCCTGCCGTGTAGAGCGCCAGCGTGAGCGCCTTCACCTGGCTGAAAACGTCCGGGCCGAGGACGGCCGCGGCCTGCGCTTCGGTGATGTTCTCGTCATGCCCGGACTCTGCCTTCGTGGCTGGCGTGAACAGCGGGGCCGGTAGCTGATCGCACTGCCGCAGGCCTGCCGGCAGGTGGTGTCCGCACAGCGTGCCCGTCGCCTGGTAGTCCTTCCAGCCCGAGCCCTCGAGATAGCCGCGCGCAACGCATTCCACCGGCAGCGGCCGGGTCCGGCGCACCAGCATCGAGCGGCCGGCCAAATCCGCCGCGGCCGAGCGCGTGGCGGCGGGGAAGTCGGCGACATCGGTCGACAGCACGTGGTGGGGCGTCACCTCACCGAGACGCCCGAACCAGAATGCCGACAGCTGCGTGAGGATCCGGCCCTTGTCCGGGATGCCCGATCCCAGTACGTGATCGAACGCGGAAATGCGGTCCGTGGCGACGATCAGCAGCTGGTCGTCCCCGGCCTCGAAGACGTCGCGAACCTTGCCGCGCCTGAGGAGCGGCAGGCCGATGGCCGGAGTGGAGAGGAGTGGGGACGCGGACACTGGATGGTACCTTCCCGAACGGACGGCTCGACAGGATAGCGCGATTCCCTGTGGCCCGACACCCCCGGTCGCGCCAGCGGCTCGTACCCCGGCGCACCGGGGCGTTGCCGATTCGTCCCAGCTCACTGCGCGTTCATAATCACCAAACTCCACCTGGGCGCGTCAAACTCGGGATACCCCGTGTTTACCTTGGAGTGAGGAGCGATGATGTCGAGACGACGTGTGGGCCTCCGCATTGCGGCGGCATGCCTTGCCCTGTGCGCCACGGCCCTGCCGGCCGCTGCGCAGCTGACTCGCGGGATCATCTCCGGGACCGTCACCGATGCGGGCGGCGGTGTGCTGCCGGGCGTGACGGTGACCCTCACCAATCAAGAAACCGGCGTGGCCCGCACAACCACGTCCAACGAGGCGGGCGTCTATCGCGCTCCAGCGCTGGAACCCGGGCCCTACACTGTGCGCGTCGAACTCCAGGGGTTCAAGACCTTCGAGACCAAGGACATCCGCGTCGCCTCCGGTCAGGAGGCGACGCTGAACCCGGCGCTGACGGTCGGCGGCCTGGAGGAGACGGTGCAGGTGGTCGCCGAGGCCACCGGTGTCGCGATCAACCGCACCAATGCGACGGTCGGGGTGGTCATGAACGCGCGACAGGTCGTGGAGCTCCCGATCTCGCCGACGCGTGACGTCACCCGCGTGGCGCTGCTCTCGCCCAACGTCGTGTCCGGTCCCGGCGCCGAGGGCATCTCGGCCAACGGCCAGCGCACCCGCAACAACAACTTCATGATCGACGGGTCGGACAACAACGACGTGAGCGTCACGATCTCGACGACGCCCGTCGTCCCCGAGGCCGTGCAGGAGATCGCCGTCCAGACCAACCCGTACAACGTGGAATACGGCCGCAGCTCCGGCGCGCAGTTCAACGTCATCACGCGTTCGGGCACCAACGCGTTCCGCGGCGACGTCTTCGACTACTACGCCAACAGCAAATACAACGCGCGTACCAACGTGGAGAAGCGGACCGGCTTCGACGATCCGGCCGGCTACACGCGCCACCAGGTCGGCGGCGGCATCGGCGGTCCAATCGCGCGCAACAAGCTGTTCTTCTTCGGGCTGTTCCAGGCCGACATCCGGCGCGAGGACGGCGGTCCGGGCTCGACGGCCAACATTCCCACGCAGTCCGGCTACGCGACGCTGCAGAACGTGCCGCTGCGTTCGGGCCAGACCGCAGCCAGCCGCGCGGCGGTGCTCAACTCGATCGGCTTCCTGCAGCAGGTGTATTCAAGCAACCCGGCGTTTACCAACGTCCGCACCACGCCGGTCAACGGCGTACCCGTCGAGATCGGCCAGGTGAACCTGCCGATCCAGCAGGACCGCGACGCGTACAACACCATCGGTCGCGTGGACTGGGCGATGACGTCCAACGACACGATCACGGGCCGGTTCATCTCCGATCGTCCGACCACGCAGAACGCCGCGAGCAACCTGCAGTTCGGCAGCCTGTTCGCCGCCGAGTCGGCCACCAAGGACACCAACCTCGCGTTGAGCCACACACGCGTGCTCAGCGCGCGGCAGCTCAACGAGTTCCGCTTCTCGTACATCCGCCGCGACCTTTCGTTCCCGGAGGCCGACCCGGTCACGCCCAGCACCACGCTCACGAGCCTGTTCACGATCGGCGGGTTGAGCAACTTCCCGCAGGGGCGCATCCAGAACTCGTTCCAGTTCCAGGACGTGTTCTCCTGGCAGACGGGCCGTCACTCGCTCAAGTTCGGCGGCGACCTGCGCTACCTGCAGCTGGACAACCAGGCGGCCTTCGACTCGAAGGGCACCTACACGTTCAACAACCTGCAGGACTACGTGAACAACTTCGCGATCTCGTTCGTCCAGGCGCAGCAGACCGCCAGCTTCGACGCGCGACAGACGCAGCTGTACTTCTTCGCACAGGACGACTTCAAGCTCACGCCCGACTTCACGCTCAACCTCGGCCTGCGGTACGAGAACAGCTCGGTGCCGCTCGGCTTCTTCGGCGCCGAAGACCAGGAGTCGCTCGGCGCGCTGGTGCCCGGACCGGTGCAGCGCGACAACAACAACTGGGCCCCCCGCGTGGGCTTCGCCTGGACGCCGCGGCCGGACGGCGGGGTTCTCGGCGGCCTGTTCGGCAGTGAGGGGCAGAGCGTCCTTCGTGGCGGCTATGGCGTCGGGTATGACGTCCTCTTCTACAACATCCTCACCGTGAACGCCTCGAACTACCCGCGTGTCGTCGTCCCGCGCGTGGACAACGTGTTTGACACCTACCCGAACCTACTGCCCGTGGGCGGCAGCGCCGTGTTCAACCCGGTAGCGCAGTACGTCAACACCCCGGTGGACGCGCAGTACCCGCGCAGCAACTACTGGTCGCTGTCATTCGCGCGCGAGCTCTCGGGCACGACAAGCATCGAGTTCGGCTACAACGGGAGCCAGAGCCGCAATGGCGTCAACCAGCTGCAGGCCAATCCGGCGGTGCTCACCGAGGCACAGGCGGCGACCGTCCGCCAGACGCTCAGCGGAACCTCGATCCCCACCGCCCAGGCGCGCCGCGTCTTCCCGGAGTTCGGCCCACGGGTGCTCATCGCGACCACCGCCGAGGGCAACTACCACTCGGCGTACGTGAGCTTCACCCGCCGCCTATCGAAAGGCCTGCAGTTCCGCGCCAACTACACGTTCAGCCGAAACGAGTCCAACAACGACGAGTCGCTCGGCGTGGCGACCATCACCGGCGGGTCGCCGCAGATCCCGCAGGACTTCAACAACATCGACGCGGAGTGGAGCCTGTCGGCATTCGACAGGACGCACCGCGTTGTCGCCACCTGGCTGTACGAAACGACGGGCGTAGGCAACGCCTTCTTCCGGCAGCTGACGGGTGGCTGGCAAGTTGCCGGCGCCTACGTCGGCCAGTCCGGCCAGCCCTTCACGATCGTCACGAGCGTGGATACCAACGGCAACGGCGCCGGCGGCGATCGACCCAACTTCGATCCGGCGGGTACGCTGACGCCGGACCCCGATACCGGGAACCTGCGCACGTTCACGACGTCGGGGATGTTCCTCGTGCCGGTCGGGACCAACGGCCTGCCGCTGCTCAACAGCCTCGGCAACGGCAACCTCGGTCGCAACACGCTGCGAGCGCCCGCCTGGTACAACTGGGACCTGAGCTTCGGGCGCCGCTTCTCGCTGCCGTTCGAGAACGACAGCGTGTTCGTCCGGGTCGATCTGTTCAACGCCTTCAACCAGGACAACTACGGCGTGCCGGTGAACAGCATGAATAACACGGCGTTCGGCACCAACACGAACGACTGGGGCAAGCGAACCGTGTTGCTGAGTGCGCGATACTCCTTCTAGGAGGAGCAAAGCAACACAGGAACGCAGGAACTTATCCTCCTGAGTTCCTGAGTTCCTGTTGTCCTGTGTTCCTGTCCTTACGTGCCCGGCTGCGGCGCGCGCGACCGGATGCGGACTTCTCCGCCCTTGACGACGATCTTCACGATCGGGCCGCCGCCGGCGATAGCGGCGCTGACCGATTCGGTCTGGTCGTTCTTCGTGGACGTGAGATCGCCTGGCAGGCGCAGCGCGCCGTCCTCGATGCTCGCTTCGAGTTGCACGCCACCCTGACGCGGCAGCGTGACGTCCACCGTGTCATCGCTCACCGTGATCGTCGTCGCCACTGGTGTGGCGAGTTCAGCCGACACCGTCAGGCGGTCGGCCTCGATTGTGAGTGGGTGGGCCACGTCTCGCAGATCGATGACCCCACCCTCGCCGGTGATCGTCACCGGCCCGCCCGTGCCCCGGATGTCCATCCGCGCGAAATCGGTCTTGATGGCGACGGCGCCCTTCGGATCCACGATGTCGACCGACCCGCGCTCGCTGCGCAGGTTGACCGACGCCGGGCCCTCGGCGCGGATTCGTCCGTTCTTGGTGTCCAGGTCGAGAATCGCGCCGGCGCCGAATTCGGCTCGCGCGTCACGGATGTCGCCGGTGATCGGTCCGGATACGGCTTCGGTCGTGAGTTCGCCGCGATACTCGTCCAGTTCCAGCCCTGCGATGCCGCTCACTTCCGCGGTGCCACGACCGGCCAGGCGGAGCTTGAGCCGCTTCGGCATCTCGACGCGCACCTCGTAGTGGGGACGAGGTCCGCCGCGCATCTCGTAGCGGGGGCCGGGCCCCTCATTGCTGCTCTGCAGGCTCAGGGACGCAGTGGTGCCGTCGCTCTTCATTTCGAGCTGCACGGCCTTCTCCTGCCGTGCGACGTCGGCGTCGTCCATGCCCCCGAGCATCGCTTCGAGCCGTACCGAGACCTCGGCCTGGTCCGTGCCTTCGACGACGACGGTGCCGCGGATCTCGCCGAGGTCGAGCGTGTCGGTGTCCTCGGGCACGGTGAGTGTCGCGGTTCGGGTCACCGTCCGCCGGACCTGCGGGCCGTGGAAGTGCGCCTTGGCCATCTGCACCAGCCGCGACAGCGAGAAACCCGGAGTGTCGGCAGGAGCGGCCGGCGCCGACACCTGGTAGACGCCCACGCCCAGAACCACGAAGACCACCAGCAGTAGCAGTTCGCGCTTTCCCATAGCCTCGGAAACCCAACCTATAGTACAGTCCCGGCCGTACAGCCCACCTGCGAATGACGGGCTACCTCAAGCACCTCAGCATCCTGCTCGTCACCGTGGCGCTCATCGCGCTCTTCCTGCGGCAGGCCGACCTGTCGGCCGTCGGGAGGGAGTTGGCGCATGCGCACCCAGGGGGCGTGCTCATCGCGCTGCTCGCCTCGGCGGCCACGTTCATCAGCCGTACCTTTCGCTGGCAGTACCTGTTGTTGCCGGCTGGTCGCGTCCCGTTCTGGCCCGCCTTTCGTGCCACGATCATCGGGTTTGGCGCCAATGCCATGCTGCCCGGCCGCGTCGGCGAGGTGGTGCGGCCGTACATGCTCGCGCGCAACACCGGTCTGGACCCCACCGCGACGTTTGCGACGATCGTGCTCGAGCGCGCGCTCGACATCATCACGCTGCTGCTCCTGTTTGCGCTCAGCGTGGCATTGCTCGACACGCGGTTCGCTGTCAGTGACGGACAAATGCTCCGGGCAGTTCAGTTTGGCGGGCTTGTCGCGGCTGGCGCGGCCTTGACGGGCCTGGCCGTGGCGTTTGTCTTCGCCGGCCACGCCGAGCGCGTGACCGCACTGACCGAGCGCCTCACCCGGCGCCTGCCGCAGCGATTCGGGCGACTCGCGATCAAGGTCGTGGCGGCCTTCGGCCGCGGCTTTGCGGTGCTGCGGTCGCCCGCCGCGCTCGGGTTGGCCTTTGCCTGGTCGGTGGCGGTGTGGCTCTCCATCGCGCTGACCACGTGGGCGATGGCGCGCGCATTCGAGCTGTCGCTGCCGTTTCCCGGCACGTTTACGGTGATGATGTTCATGGCCGTGGGGGTGTCGGTGCCCACGCCGGGCGCGGTCGGCGCCTTCCACGAGTCGGTGCGCCTGGCCCTGACCTCGCTGTATGCGGCCGACAACGACCGGGCCGTCGCCTACGCCGTGGCCCTGCACGCCTTGTCGTTCATCCCGGTGTCGCTCGCGACGCTGGTGCTGGTGGCGCGGGAGGGCCTGACGCTGCGGCGCATCGAGGACATCACGAGGACGGGGGGGCCCCCCGGCACCGCGTCCCTCGAGGGGAGCGAAACCGGATGAAGTGCCCGTATTGCGGCCACCTGCAGGACAAGGTGGTAGATTCCCGCGAGAGCCGCGAGGGCGAGGTCATCCGCCGGCGTCGTGAGTGCCTGGAGTGCGGCCGTCGATTCACGTCGTACGAACGAGTGGACGAAATCCCGTACATGGTCGTCAAGAAGGACGGCCGGCGGGAACGATTCGATCGGCAGAAGCTGATCGCCGGCCTGCTCAAGGCCTGCGAGAAGCGGCCGGTCCGCGTAAATGCGCTCGAGGCCGTCGCCGACCGCGTGGAGGCGGCGTTGCAGGAGCGCCCGGACAAGGAGATCAGCACCACCGAGATCGGTCAGCACGTCATGTCGGAACTCCGCCAGCTGGACAAGGTCGCCTACGTGCGGTTCGCGTCCGTCTACCGGCACTTTCGCGACATCGGCGAGTTCCTGACCGAGCTCGAGGATCTGATCAAATCGAAGGACTGACGATGCGGCTGCGAGCGATGCTGCTGCTGGCCTGTGTGCTGGGCCTTGCCACTTCCGCGTGGGCCGACGCCTCCGTGCGCGTCGAAACGACCCTCCACGATGGCGAAGTGCGTGTGAGCTTCCAGGTCACCGACGCGGTGTCCGAAGCCGTCCGCGCCGCCATCCAGAGCGGCCTGCCGACGACATTTGCTTACGACGTGACGCTCCAGCAGTCGTCGCGCTGGTGGTTCGACCGGACCATCGCGTACATGCGCGTGTCCGCCGTCGTCCGCTTCGACAACCTCACGCGCCGCTACCAGATCACCTTCATCGAGGACGGCCGCGTCGAGGAAGTGCGGACGACCGACGACGAAGCCAAGGCGTTGCAATGGCTCACCGAGTTCCACGGGCGGCGGCTGTCAGCGCATCGGCTCGTGGAGGACGGCGAGTACCACGTCAACGTCAAGGCGCAGACCCGCCCACGCATGCTCGGCTGGGCGTGGCCGTGGACCCCGGGCTCGGTGCTCGGCAGCGTGAGTTTCCGCTTCCGACCGTGACGTGGCCATCCTCAACCTGACCGAGACGTCCGTCGCGGCCGCGGCGCCGCCGGCGCCTGGGGCGCCCGTTACGCGCGTGCCCGCTCCGCCGCAACCGCCACAGCGGCCCCTTCGCGACAATCCGATCTTCGTGCTGCTGGCCATCGGCCTGCTGGTCGGCGCGCTCGTCGCGCTCGTCACGCTCGCCGATCGTTCGACGGGGCTGTCGCCGGCCCTGCTCAGCGAGGTCGTCCTCTACGCGCTGGTTGCCGTGGACCTCACGATGCTGGGGGCGCTCGGCTTCGTGCTCGCACGCAACGTCATCAAGTTGCTGGTCGAGCGTCGTCGGGCGCTGCCGTTCGCACGGTTCCGCGCCAAGCTCGTGGCGGCGATGCTCGGCCTCGCGCTCGTCCCCGCCGTGCTCGTGTTGATTGTCGGCAGCGAACTGATTCGCAACAGCGCGAGCCGCTGGTTCGCGCCACCGATCGACGACGTGCTCGCCGCCGCCCGCGAGATCGCCAGCGACTACTACCAGGACACCCAGGTGCAGACCAGTCGCCAGTCGGTGCGCCTGGCCCGCCTGCTCTCTACCGCAGGTATCGAGCGCGGCGATGTCGAAACCATCCGGGCGCGCGTCTCTCCCGAAGTCGCCTCGGGACGGTCCACGCTCGTCGAGGTGTATCGCATCCTCCAGGGCACCAATCCGCTCGAAGTGATGCCGTTGTTCGACGTCGCCTCGCCCACTGTGCCGCGCGACGTGCCACGCGCCTCGGCCGATCGGCTCGCCGCGCGTGTGGCGGCCGGCAGTGCCGATACGCGGGTGATCGAGCCCCTCGGTAGCGGCGGCGAACTGATTCGCACGGCGTCACTCGTGCGGCAGCCCGACGCGATGGAGCCGGTCGGCGTGGTCATTGTCAGTGAGCACCTGTCGGGCAGCCTGGCGCAGCACAGTCGCCGTATCGTCGAAGCGTACGAGGGCTACCAGCAACTGCGCGTGCTGCGCCGGCCGATCGAGGGCGTCTACCTGTCGTTCTTCCTGATGATGACGCTGTTCATCCTGGTGAGCGCGACCTGGCTCGGGCTCTATACCGCCAAGCGGATCACGAGGCCGATCGGGCTGCTCGCCGCGGGCGCGCGTGAAATCGGGCAGGGCAACTTCGACTACCGGATCGAACCGGAAACGGCCGACGAGTTCGGGCAGCTCGTGGAGGCGTTCAACGCCATGGCCGGCGAACTGGAGCAGTCGCGCGCCGAGGTGCAGCGCAAGAGCCGCGAGGTCGAAGGTCGCAGCCGGTACATCGAGACCATCCTGAAACGCATCGCGACAGGTGTCATCTCGCTCGACGCGCGCGGCCGGATCAACACCATGAACAGCGCCGCGGCGCGGTTGCTCGGCCTCGACCAGACGTCGCTGGGGCAGTCGTTCGAGGAGGTCTTCTCACGTGCTGATCTCCGGCCGCTGCTGACGATTCCCCAGGCCGCGGCGCGCACCCGCGGCGGTACGGCGGGACACGAGATCGCGCTCGTCCGGGACGGCCGCGACCTGCACCTGGCCGTGGCGGCGACGCCGCTGCGCGACGAGGGCAGTTCCGAGGGGACGGTCCTGGTGTTCGATGACGTCACGCCCCTCATCCGCGCCCAGCGCGTCTCGGCGTGGCGCGACGTGGCCCGGCGCCTCGCACACGAAATCAAGAACCCGCTGACCCCGATCCAGCTGAGTGCCGAACGCATCCGGCGGCATTTCATGGCCGCCACGCCGACCACGCGCGAACTCGTCGACGAATGTTCGACGAACATCATCGGGGCCGTGGAGTCGCTCAAGGGGCTGGTCGACGAGTTCTCGCAGTTCGCGCGGATGCCGGCGCCCAAGGCCGTGCCCTCGGATCTGCACGGCCTGCTCGACGAAGCACTGGCGCTCTACACCGGCCTGCCACGCCTGACCGTGGCGAGGGAGTACGATCCCGCCATGCCGGTCGTCCGCGTCGACCCGGAGCAGTTCAAGCGCGTCGTCATCAACCTCGTGGACAACGCGGTCGAAGCACTGGCGTCCGCACATGGCGGCGTGCCCGCGAGTGCGGCCGGCACGATCAGCGTCCAGACGACGTGGGACGAGGCGCATCGGGTCGCGCGTCTCGCCGTCGCCGACGACGGCCCCGGGCTCGGCGATGCCGATCGCAGCAAGCTGTTCCTGCCGTACTACTCCACGAAGGGTCGCGACAGCGGGCTGGGCCTGGCGATCGTGCGCCGGATCGTCGTCGAGCACGGAGGCACGATCGAGGCCTCCGATCGCGTCCCGCACGGGGCGGCGTTCACGATGGAGCTCCCGGCCTAGCCCATGCGACCGAGCATCCTCATCGTCGACGATGAACCCGGTGTGCGATCGGCCCTCTCGGGCGTGCTGCGCGACGAAGGGTTCGAGGTGGAGACCGTGCCGTCGGGCGAGGCCTGCCTTCAGATCGCTCCCGGACGGCACTTCGACGTGATCCTGCTCGACGTCTGGCTGCCGGGCATCGACGGGCTGTTGACGCTGTCGCGGCTGCGCGACCGCCATGTCGACGCGGCGGTGGTGGTCATCTCGGGGCACGGCAACATCGAGTCGGCGGTGCGCGCGGTGAAGATGGGCGCGTTCGATTTCGTCGAGAAGCCGCTCTCGATCGACAAGACCCTGCACGTCGTGCGCAATGCGTTGCGGCAGCGGCAGCTCGAGGCGGAGAACCGCGCCCTGCGCGAGCATGTCGACCGCCGCTTCGTGATGGTGGGGGAGAGCTACGTCATGCGATCGCTGCGCGAGCAGATCGCGATGGCGGCGCCGACCAACGGCCGCGTGCTGATCTTCGGCGAGAACGGCACCGGCAAGGAACTGGTCGCCCGCAGCATCCACGCCTTGAGCCGGCGACGCAGCGGGCCCTTCGTGGAAGTGAACTGCGCGGCGATCCCCGAGGAGCTGATCGAGAGCGAGTTGTTCGGGCACGTGCGTGGGGCGTTCACCGGCGCCGTCTCGGACCGGCGCGGGCGCTTCGAACTCGCCGACGAGGGCACGATCTTCCTCGACGAGGTCGCCGACATGAGCCTGAAGACGCAGGCCAAGGTGCTGCGCGTGCTGCAGGAGCAGGTGGTCGATCCGGTCGGCGGACACGACAGCGTGCGCGTCGACGTCCGCGTGCTCGCGGCGACCAACAAGGACCTGACCGCGGAGATCCGCGCCGGACGTTTTCGCGAGGACCTGTTCTTTCGCCTCAACGTGATTCCCATCTTCGTGCCGCCGCTGCGCGAGCGCGAAGAAGACATCCCGAGGCTGATTGCCCACTTCATGCAGGAGACGTCGCGCGAACACGGCCGACGGCCCCGGCAGATCGATCCCGACGCGATGGACGTGATGCGCCGGTACCCGTGGCCGGGCAACGTGCGTGAACTCCGCAACGTTGTCGAACGGCTGCTGATCATGGTGCCCGGCGAGGTCGTCGAGCCGCCCCATCTCTCGTTCCTGCAGGGCGGACACGTCGTCGAGGGCCTGGCCGAACCGGCCAATGGCCCGTCGCTGCCGCTCCACGAGGCGCGCGAACGCTTCGAGCGTGACTACATCGTGCGCACGCTGGCGACCCAGCAGGGCAACATTTCGCGCACCGCCGAAGTGCTCGGCGTCGAGCGCAGCAATCTCTATCGCAAGATGAAGGCCTTCGGCATCGTGCCGGCGCGCCGCGAGCCGCGCGAGGGCCCGGTGGCGGTGGAAGTGCCGACCGGCCCATGACCACCTCCCTGGCGGATTGACCGATGCGGTGTCCCAAGTGCAGTTACCTCAGTTATGACGACGTGCAGCGCTGTCGCAATTGCGGCTACGACTTCTCGCTTGCCACCGCGCCGCGCGAAGTGGAACCCACTGTCGCGATCGACCCGACGCACGAGCCGCGCGCGTGGGAACCCTCACGCCGGCGTCGACCGGGGGTGATGGACGCGATGCCGCCCGCCGAGGGCGGCCCGCTCGACCTGCCTCTCTTCGAGGACTCACCGGCGCCCGAGCCTCCGCCGGTGATGATTCCGCCCGCGGGACCGCCGCTGTCGGTGCGTCGCAAGGTCGACATCACGCGGCCGCCGGCCCGTGTCGACGTGCCTGCCGACGTCACGGACTCTCGAGCGACGTCAGCGGCCTTCGAATGGTCCGAGGAGCCGACCACGCCGGACATGGCAGCGATCGTGCCCGAGCCCGCGCCCCCGGTCGCCGAGGTCTCCGATCCGATCGGCCCGCGGCTGAAGGCGGGCATCATCGACGCGTTCGTCCTCGGCAGCATCAATCTGCTGGTGTTCTGGCTCACGCTGCGTGTCGCTGGTGTCTCGCTGGACGAGTGGCGGCTGTTGCCGGTGGTACCGCTGGCCGGCTTCGTGTTCCTGCTCGACACGGCGTACCTGGTGACCTTCACCGCCGCATCCGGGCAGACGATCGGCAAGATGTTGAGCGGGGTCCGCGTCGTCTACGGCGATCACGGCCGCGTGCCGTTCGGACACGCGGTGTTACGGAGCGTCGCGCTCCTGCTTTGCGCCATTCCCGCCGGACTCGGGTTGCTGCCCGTGTTCATGGACCCCGAGCGCCGTGGCGCGCACGACCGCCTGGCAGGCACCCGAGTCGTGCCCGCTGCCTGAGGAGTCACTCGTGAATGCTCGTCTGTCGGTGGCCGTGGCCACGGCCCTCGGTGTCGGCTACGTGCCGTTCGCCCCCGGCACGTTCGGCTCGCTCGCGGGCCTGGTGGTGTTTGCCGCCGTTCGCGCGACCGGGCAGCCGGCTGTGGAGGTCGCCGCCATCGTCGCTGTCTTCTTCGCGGGCGTGTGGGCGGCGACGGCTGCGGAGGCGCACTTCGGCCACATCGATCCCGGTCCCGTCGTGATCGACGAGGTGCTCGGCATGCTGGTGACGCTGGCATTGCTGCCGGTGTCGGTCACCGGGGCCTTCGTCGGGTTCGTGCTGTTCCGCATCTTCGACGTGATCAAGCCACCTCCCTGCAATCGTCTCGAGGCATTACCGGGTGGATGGGGCGTGATGTGCGACGACCTCATGGCCGCCCTGTACGCGTACGCCTGCGTGCGGTTGCTGGCGTGGGTGGCGCCGGCATGGATGCTCGCGTGAGGCCGTTTGCCCGCGCCGAGACGATCGCCGTCGGGAGCGAGATGCTCGCGCTGGGCCGCGTCGACACGAACTCCGGCGTGATCGCCGACCGCCTTGCCACGCTCGGTATCGACGTGATCGCGCGCAGCGTCGTCAGCGACCATCTCGGGCACGTCGAGATCGCCGTGCGCACGGCCCTGCAACGCGCCGACGTGGTCCTCATCACCGGCGGGTTGGGGCCCACCGACGACGACCTCACACGGCAGGCCGTGGCGGCGGCGATCGGGCGCGAGATGCACGAGGATGCCGAGCAGATGGCGCGCATCACGGAGCGGTTCGCGAAGCGGGCGCTCGCAATGCCGGAGATCAACAGGCGGCAGGCCATGGTGATCGATGGCGCGGTCCGCCTCGACAATCCCAACGGAACCGCGCCCGGCCAGTGGATCGATCTGGGGCCGCAAGCGATCGCGCTGCTGCCAGGGCCGCCGCGCGAGATGACGCCGATGCTTGATCGCCTCGTCGCGGGTGTGCTCGGGGCCCGGGCCGGGGAGCAGCGCACTTACAGCCGTGGCCTCAAGGTGGCGGGCCGGAGCGAGTCGTCGGTGGAAGCGACGCTGCAGCCGCTGTATGCGACGTGGCGGGCCGCCGCGCTGCCGGTCGAGGCGACGATACTCGCGCTGCTCGGGCGCATCGAACTGCACCTGTTCGTACGAACCGCGGACCCCGCGGCGGCGGCGGCGGCCTTGTCGCGGGCGATTGCCGAGGCAGCAACGGCGCTTGGGCCGTCGGTCTACACGACCACCGACGAATCCCTGGAGGACCTCGCGGGTCACTTGCTCCGCGCCGCGGGGTGGCGCGTCTCGGTCGCCGAGTCCTGCACGGGCGGCCTGCTGAGTGCGCGACTGACCGACGTGCCTGGCAGTTCGGCATGGGTCGACGGCGGTGTGATCACCTACAGCAACGCTTTGAAGACGGTCCTGGCTGACGTGCCTGCAGCCCTCATCGCCGAGCACGGAGCCGTGAGCGAGCCAGTGGCCTTGGCGCTGGCTGCCGGCGTTCGTGACCGATGCGGCACGCAAGTGGGCGTTGGCATCACCGGCATCGCGGGGCCGGACGGCGGCACAGACGCCAAGCCGGTCGGGACGGTGTTCATCGCCCTGCACACGCCGTCGATCGTCGCCTGCCGGCACGCTCACTTCGTTGGCGATCGTGTCGTCGTGCGCCACCAGTCGGTCTCCGCGGCGCTCGACATGCTGCGACTCGCGCTCACGGGCCACGACCCGGTGGGGCTGGCTCGATGATCGGCGGGGCGTCGGTCCTTGTCGTGGCAGCGGGGTTCGTTCTCGGATCCATCCCGTTTCCCTACCTGCTGACGCGACGTAGCGGCATCGATCTGCGCAGGGTCGGCTCCGGCAATGTCGGCGCCGCCAATGTGTTGCGCGTCTCGTCACCGGCGACGGCCGTCACCGTCCTTGCGCTCGACGCGACCAAGGGCAGCCTGGCCGTCTGGCTCGCCGAGGCGATCACCCGGCAGTCGACGGTCGCCATTTGTGCGGGACTGGCTGCCATCGCTGGCCATGCCTATCCGCCGTGGCTCGGCTTCCGCGGCGGTAAGGGCATGGCGACCACGGCTGGCGTGTTCGCGCTGCTTGCACCTGCCGCGACCGCCGTGTCTGCAGCAGTGTTCGTGGTGCTGATCGCGGTATCGCGTGTCGTCTCGGTGGGATCGATCGGGGCGATGGTGGCGTTGCCGCCGCTGACCGCCTGGTTTGCCGGCTCGCCGGCCGTTGTCGTCGGCGCCAGTGTCGCGTCGGCGTTCGTGGCGTTCCGCCACCGCACCAACATGCGGCGCCTCTGGCTCGGGGTCGAGCTGCGCCTGGGGCAACGCTTGTGATCACGACGGTCGTCGGTGCGGGTTCGTGGGGCACGGCGCTGGCGATGCATCTCGCGCGCGTCGGCCATGACGTGCACCTGTGTGCGCGCGACCCGGCTCTCGCCGCACGCATGTGCCAGGCACGCGAGAACGCCGATTACCTGCCCGAACTTCGGTTGCCGGACAACGTGCATCCGACCGATGACATCGCGGCCGCCGTTGCGTCGGCGTCGATGATCGTGTGGGCGGTGCCCTCGCATGGCACGCGCGACATGTTGCGCCCGAGCGCCCATGCCGTGCGGACCGGCACCGTGATCGTGAGCGCGACCAAGGGGCTCGAGCGGGTCACGTGGACGCGCATGTCGCAGGTGCTGGGCGAAGAACTTCCGGCGGGCTGTCCGATCGTCGTTCTCTCCGGGCCGAGCTTCGCTCACGAAGTGGCGCGAGAACTGCCCACCGCGATGGTTGCGGCAGCCACCGACGCGGCGGCGAGCGCCCGCGTCCTGAAGGACTTGCGCGGCAAGCGCTTCCGGCTCTACGCGACCGACGACGTGGTCGGCGTCGAGATCGGGGGCGCGTACAAGAACGTCATCGCGATCGCCGCCGGCGTAGTCGAAGGGTTGGGCCTGGGGCACAATGCGCTGGCTGGCCTGGTCACGCGAGGGCTCGCGGAGATGACGCGCCTCGCCGTGGCGATGGGCGGCCGGCACGAGACGCTGGCCGGCCTGAGTGGCCTGGGCGACCTGGTGCTGACGTGCACGGGCGCCGCCAGCCGTAACCACCACCTCGGCGTCGAGTTGGGCCAAGGACGAGCCCTCGCGGAGATTCTCGCCGGCATGCGCATGGTGGCCGAAGGCGTCAACACCGCCGAGGGCATCCTCGCGCTTGGCGCGGCCGCGGGCGTGGAATTACCCATCGCGGAGCAGATGGCCAGCGTCCTCACGGGCCGCACTCACCCGATGGCCGCCACCGAGGCCCTCATGCTGCGCCCCCAGAAGCATGAGCGGCATTAGGGAATTGCAGCATTGCAGAATTGCAGAAGTTCAGAAGTTCAGAATTGCAGCGGCTTGGCCGGCACAGCGGAGCGCGGCGGTGGCTGATGAAATTGTGAAATCGTGCAATTTTGAAATTGCTACACTCGCTGAGTGAGCTTCTTCGACCGCCTGAAGTCCAGCCTGCAGAAGACGAAGGACCAGCTCTTCGGGGCGTTCGAGGAGAGCGCTGCGCCTGCAGCCAGTGGCGGCACCGCGACTGTCGGCACCCGGACGCGGCGCATCGAATCGGCCGACGCACTCGAGGAGGCGCTGATTACCTGCGACGTTGGCGTCGCCGCGACCGACCGCATCGTCGAGTCGGTACGCCGCAAGGCGCGTCGAGGTGATGACCTGCTGCCGCTCGTACGCGAGGAGATCCTGTCGATCCTCCAGGGGGCAGCGCCGCCGCCGGTCACCGGGGCTCACCCGCGGGTCGTGTTGATCGTCGGGGTCAACGGCACCGGCAAGACAACGTCGATTGGCAAGCTGGCGAACCTGCTGAAGCAGGAAGGCCAGAAGCCGTTGGTGTGTGCAGCCGACACGTTCCGGGCCGCGGCCGTGGAGCAGCTCGAGATCTGGACCCGCCGGGCCGACGTCGGCTTCGTGCGCGCGCAGCCCAATTCGGATCCGGCTGCCGTCGTCTTCGACGCCATCCAGTCCGCGAAGGCGCGTCAGCTCGATCCTGTGCTGGTGGACACGGCAGGGCGCCTGCACACGCGTGTGAACCTCATGAAGGAACTCGACAAAATCAAGCGTGTCGCGGCACGCGAGGTCGAGGGCGCGCCACACGAGGTGCTGCTCGTCCTGGACGCCACGGTGGGGCAGAACGGCGTGGCGCAGGCCCGCGAGTTCATGAAGGTGTCGGGTGTCAACGGCATCATCCTCACGAAACTCGATGGCACCGCCAAGGGAGGCGTCGCGGTCGCGATTGCCCAGGACCTGCGGTTGCCGATCCGGTACGTGGGCACCGGCGAGCAGATCGACGATCTCGTCCCGTTCAATCCTCGTGAGTACGTCGACGCGCTCTTCGAAGACGCGTGGTAGACCTGCGTCACGTCGACGGCGTTCTCGAACCTCAGGACGCCCGATTCATGGCCCGCGCGCTCTGGCATGCCGAGCGCGGCCGCGCCGCGACAACCCCGAACCCGGTGGTCGGGGCGGTCATCGTGAGCGACGAAGGTGTCGTCGTCGGCGCGGGGCATCACCAGGTGGCCGGCGGACCACATGCGGAGGTCGTGGCCTTGCAGGCCGCCGGGGCGCTTGCGGCGGGTGCGACGCTGTACTGCACGCTCGAGCCCTGTGGCCACACCGGGCGAACGGGCCCGTGTTGCGTCGCCGTGGCGGAAGCAGGCGTTCGCCGTGTGGTCGTGGCCACGGGTGACCCGTTTCCCGAGGTGTCCGGCCGCGGCTTCGCCTACCTCCGCGAGCGTGGCATCGAGGTGGCCACCGGCGTCGGCCGCCGCGACGCGCGCCGGCAGAACGCGCCGTTCTTTCGCGCCGTGGAACTCGGACGCCCGTGGGTGCACCTGAAGGTCGCAATGAGCCTCGATGGCGCGGTGGCGGCGCGACGCGGGGAGCGCACGACGATCAGCGGCCCCGAAGCGGCCCGGTGGACGCAACGAGTGCGTGGACGGGTGGACGCGATTGCCATCGGGGCGGCAACGGCGCGCATCGACGACCCACTCCTCACGGCCCGTGACGTGTACCGTCATCGCCCGTTGCTGCGCGTGGTGTTCGATCGGCAGGTGTCGCTGTCGCCCTCGTCCCGGCTCGTCGGGAGCCTGGATGCGGGACCGGTCATCGTGATCGCCGATGGTTTGCACGCAGACGGCGCCGCGGCGGCAGGCCTGCGCGGCCGCGGGGTCGTCGTGCAGGCGACCGATGGCACCATCTCCGGTGCGCTTGGGGCCCTGGTGGCGCGTGGTGTGCACTCGCTCCTGATCGAGGGCGGGCCGACGTTGCAGGCCGCGTGCTGGGCGGCCGGCGTGGTCGATCGTGTCAGCGAGCTCGTGAGCGACTGCGCGTTCGGGCCCGGTGCCGTACGCTGGGACGTACCGGCCTGGCTGAACGGGTGGACCCCGCGAACGGTGCCGCTCGGGCGCGATATCCTCATGGAAGCAGATGTTTACGGGACTGATTGAAGCCACCGGCACCGTGCTCGCGCTGGCCCCCGTGGCCGGCGGCCAGCGCCTCACCATCGGGACCGCGCTCGCGGCCGAGCTGGCCCTTGGCGACAGCGTGGCCACGAGTGGCGTGTGCCTCACCGTCGTGGCGATCGGCGACGGCGCCTGGAGCGCCGACGTCTCGCCCGAGACGCTCCGCGTGACCGCGCTCGGCACCCTGGTCGAGGGCGCGTCCGTGAACCTCGAGCGGCCGCTGGCCGTCGGCAGTCGACTCGGCGGCCACTTCGTGCAGGGGCACGTGGACGGCACCGGGCGCATCGAAGCCGTGATCCCGGAGGGCGAGTTCTACCGGATGCGGATTTCCTTCCCACCGGGGCTGGCCGCATACTTCATCGAGAAGGGCTCGGTGGCGGTCGACGGCATCAGCCTGACCGTGGCCTCGCTCTCGAGTTCGACCTTCGACGTCCAGATCGTTCCGCATACCTGGACGGCCACGACGCTGTGTCACGCGCAGCCAGGGGCCATCGTGAACCTCGAATGCGACATGGTCGGCAAGTACATCTTGCGCGGCCTGTCGCTGGGTACCGTGCGCGCATGACCACCACCATCCGCATCGCCAAGGGCTCGTCGGCCAGACGTGGGCCGTTCGCGACCGTCGAGGACGCCATCCAGGCATTCAAGGCCGGCAAGATGCTCATCGTCGTCGACGACGAGGATCGCGAGAACGAGGGCGATCTCACGATGGCGGCCGAACTGGTGACGCCCGCGAGCATCAACTTCATGGCCACGCACGGTCGCGGGTTGATCTGCCTGGCGATGACACCCGAACGGCTCGACGCCCTCGAGATTCCGCTGCAGGTCCAACTGAACTCCTCCCGGACCGGCACCGCCATGTGCGTGGGCATCGAGGCCAAGAAGTCGACGTCCACGGGCATCTCGGCGCCCGATCGTGCGGCCACCATCCGCGCCGCCATCGATCCTGTCACGCGGCCCGACGACCTTGCCCGTCCGGGGCACGTGTTCCCGCTGCGGGCGCGGTCCGGCGGCGTCCTGGTGCGGACCGGCCACACCGAAGCCGCTGTCGACCTGGCGCGCGCCGCGGGCCTGGCGCCGGCCGGCGCCATCTGCGAGATCATGCGCCCCGACGGCACCATGGCGCGCGTGCCCGATCTCGGCAAGTTCGCACGCAAGCACGGACTGCTGATGATCACCATCGCGGACCTGGTGCGGTATCGCATGCGCAACGAGCGGCTGGTGCACGAGGTGGCGACGGCCAGGCTGCCGACCGAGTTCGGTGACTTCACCGTACACGCCTTCGACAGTCCGGTGGACGGCGAGACACACGTCGCACTGGTCCGTGGCGAGATCGGCGATGGCACCGACGTCATGGTGCGCGTGCACTCCAAGTGCCTCACGGGCGACGTGTTCCACTCGGCACGCTGCGATTGCGGCCCGCAACTCCAGACCGCCATGCGGCGCATCGCCGCCGAGGGACGCGGCGTGCTCCTCTATCTGAATCAGGAAGGCCGGGGCATCGGTCTCGCGAACAAGATTCGTGCGTACGCGCTCCAGGACCAGGGGCTCGACACGGTCGAGGCCAACGAGCAGCTCGGTTTCAAGGCCGATCAGCGCGACTACGGCATCGGCGCGCAGATCCTGCGCGACATCGGGGTGCGCTCGATGCGGCTGCTCACCAACAACCCACGCAAGTTCGTCGGCCTCGATGGGTACGGGCTCTCCGTGACGACCAGTGTTCCACTCGAGATCCCCGCGGGCGAGCACACGTTGAAGTACCTCAAGACGAAAAAGAACAAGCTGGGTCACACCCTCAAGGGCGTCTAGGGCGAACGCTGAACGCCGAACGCCGAACGTCGATCACTCGTGACGCAGGGCGATTACGGGATCGACGCGCGCCGCGCGCCAGGCGGGGACGACGGCAGCGAGTGCCGCGGCCATTGGCAACGTGCCGAGCGGCACGGCGAGGCTCAAGGCATCGAGCGGCGTGATCACCTGCGGGATCCCGGCCGCGACTGGCGCCGATGGAAACGCGCAGCGACATCTCGCGCTTGGGCTGTCCCAGCCCGGCGTCCCCTCGTCCTGCAGGCCCAGGCTACAGGCTGCGCACTCCTTCGGGTAGACTTTCGCGCATGCAAAAGCGTGCGCATATGCTTGCGGGTGTCCTCGCGCGTGTCGTCGTGGTGATCGGGCTGTTCCCCGGGCAGGCGACGGCCGAACGAATCCTCGTCACCCACCCGCCCCTCCGCGATCCGATCCTCAGTCCCTCGGGCCGCATCATCGCCGCTGTGGTCGACAATCGGTTCGTACCCGAAGACGTCGATCAGGCGCCCGACCTGTACGTGTACAGCCTCGACACCAACAGCTGGAAGCGCGTCCCTCGGCTTGTGCTCCTGGGCGCGCCAGAGACGTATGGCCAGGGCATCATCACGCTGCTGTCGCTCTCCGAGGACGGCCGCTACATCGCCTACGTCGGTGTACGCTGGCTGCCGGGAGTCAACGGGGAACACCAGGATTTCCTGGCTCGATACGATCTGCAGACCGGCACGCGGCACGTGATCCGCGACAACGCGTTCGACCCTTTCGCGCAGCCGGTCATGAGTCGAGATGGATCGACGTTTGGCTGGATTGGCGCCAACAACGCCGTGCTCGTTGGCACCGTGGGACAGCCGCCCGTGGCAATCGGCCAGGCATGCCCGACGACGGATCGGATCTGTCCGGCGTCGGTGGCGCTGACCGCACCTGGCGACCGCATCGCATATGCCGTCGTGAGCGGCGGTGAGTCCACGGTCGAAACATTCGACAGGGCGACGCTGGTGCGACGGCAGTACACGCAGATACGCACGTCAGCGTCGAACACGCTCGCGATGACCGGATCCGGAAGCCAGATCGCGTCGATTGGAGTCAAGAGCGTGGTGTTCGATGTGGCTGCGGAACGTGTCCTGGCGTCAGGATTCCTCGCCGTAAGCACGAGGCCGGTCATCACCGACGACGGCGCGTACATCAAGGGCGGCTTCTTGCCGCCGGGTGCTGCCGCTGATGTCTTCGATGTGCGTTTGCAGTCGCCGCTGTTCTCGACGCCCCGGTTTCCGATGCCGGCCAACCCTCGTGTCTGTTGCCTCGTCGGCCTGTCAGCCACCGGCCGGATCGGCCTTGGCAACCTGCAGCACGGCGAAACCGCGCTCGTCGATCTCGACGGCGATGCGGACGGCCTGTACGACCCGTGGGAGGAGGCATTCGGCCTCGATTCGAGCGACCCTGACGACGTCGCTGCCGACGACGATGGCGATGGCGTCATCAACGCCGACGAGTTCCGGCTGCGCTCGCATCCATTCGGCCGTTACCAGCGCACCTTTGCCGAGGGCGTGACGAGCACCTACTTCGACACGGTCCTGCACCTGTTCCGGCCACGATTGAATGGGCAGGGCATCGCCGCACCGCCGGTCATCACCTACCTGGGCGACAACGGGCGGCGCCTGTCGCGACCCTACCAGCCGCCGTTCTGGCCCGAATCGGGTCCCTTCGAGATACGGCCCCCGGCGGAGCTGGGGACGGGGCAGTATTCGGTGATCGTCGAAAGCCCCTGGCCGGTTGCCGTCGAGCGGATCACGCGGTGGGGAAGCCCCGTGGCAACGGGTGCGCATGGCACATCCGGCGCGACGCCATCCACCACCTGGTACTTCGCCGAAGGCGCGACCATCGGTGGGTTCCAGTTGTTCTATCTGCTCGCCAATCCGGGTGAGACGCGTGCCACGGTCGAGGTGGACTATCTGAAGGCGGCCGGCGGCCTGGTGACCCGTCGATACGACGTGGTTGCCGGCGGGCGTCGTACCGTCTGGGTCAACCAAGAGGGCGACGGTCTTGGCAGCGCGGAGGTGGCGGCACGGATTCGGTCGTCGCGGCCCATCGTGGCCGAACGCGCGATGTACCTCGCGGGGCCGGGAGGCTTTGCGGGTGGAACCGCCAGCATGGGTGCGCCGGCCCCAGCCACCCGCTGGCTGTTTGCCGAGGGCGCAACCGGGCCGCTGTTTGACGCCTTCCTGCTGCTTGCCAATCCCTCGCAGGGCCAGGCGCAAGCCGAGATCACGTTCCGTTTGCCAGAGGGCCAGTCGGTGACGCGGGTCGCGACCATTCCGCCCGAGTCGCGCGTGACCGTGTGGGTCGATCAGGAAGACCGTCTGCTCGCCGACACGGCGTTTTCGACGGTGGTCAACTCAGACGTTCCCATCGTCGCCGAGCGCGCCATGTGGTGGCGGACTCCCTCCTCGGCCGGTTGGGTCGAGGGGCACACGGAGATTGGCGCGACGGCAGGTGCCACGCAATGGGCCGTGGCCGAGATGCCCGAGAGCGCGTTCCTGCTGATCGCCAACGCTTCCTCCCAGCCCGGCCAGGTACTGGTGACCTACTACAGCGAAGCGGGTGGGGGAGCGGGGAGCCGCACCTACGCCCTGCCAGCCAGCGGTCGCGTTACGGCATGGCCGGCGCAGGACAACCCGTTGCTGCCGGCCGCGCGTTACCGCGCCGTTGTCGAGAGCCTGCCGATGGGTAGCAAGCCGGCGGTGCCCGTGGTGGTGGAGCGCGCGGCGTACTCGTCGGGCCTCGGCACCGGCACCGTGTACCTGGGCACGCCTGTGCCGTAGGGACCAAGGCATTAATGCCGGAATGCCGGAATGCCATGAATGCCGGAAGCCGGGAATGTCGAGCTGGCGCCGCACCCGGCACCAGGCACCCGTTCCCCGTTCCCCGTTCCCCGTTCCCCCAACCGTAAGCCGTGTTAGACTCGTGGTTTGCCACGGGGCCGCTGGGCGGTCCGGGTGGACGTGTGTGATGTTCGACTCGCTCAGCAACCGCCTCCAGGACGTCTTTGCCAACCTCGGGAGAGAGGTGCGCCTGACGCCGGAGACGGTCGAAATCGCCTTGCGGGAAATCCGCATGGCGCTGCTCGAGGCCGACGTCAATTTCAAGGTCGTCAAGGCGTTTGTCGACAAGGTGCGGGATCGCGCCGTCGATGCTGAGGTGCTCAAGAGCCTGAGCCCCGGTCAGCAGGTGGTCCGCATCGTCCGCGACGAGATGCTGGCGCTGTTCGGCGATACGCAGGGCGGGCTGCCGCCGGTGTCGGCGACACCGCGCGTGATCCTCATGCTCGGCCTGCAGGGCTCGGGCAAGACGACCACCACGGGCAAGCTGGCGAAGTGGTTGGTGAAGCAGGGCAAGCACCCGATCGTGGTCTCCACGGACGTCCGTCGTCCGGCCGCGATCGAGCAGCTGAACCTGGTGGCGAAGCAGGCGGGCGTGCGGGCGCACGACCCGGCGGGTAACCTCGATCCGGTGTCGCGCGCGTCTGGCGCGATGCAGGAGGCAAGGACGCTCGGGTACGACACGATCATCGTCGACACCGCGGGCCGTCTGCACATCGACGACGAGCTGATGGTGGAGCTCGAAGCGATCAAGGCGGCGGTGCAGCCGACCGATCAGCTGTACGTCGCCGACGCGATGACCGGGCAGGACGCGATCAAGAGCGCGGGCGAGTTCAACCGCCGCGTCGGCGTGACCGGCGTCGTGCTCTCGAAGATGGACGGCGATGCGCGCGGTGGCGCGGCGCTGTCGGTGGTGTCGGTGGTCGGCGTGCCGATCGCGTTCACGGGCAGTGGCGAGCGACTCGAGGATCTCGAGGCGTTCCACCCCGATCGCGTCGTGTCGCGCGTGCTGGGCATGGGCGACGTGTTGTCGCTCATCGAGAAGGCCGAGTCGGTCGTCACGCAGGAAGACGCCGCGAAGCTGGAAAAGAAGATTCTCGAGAACGATTTCACGCTCGAGGACTTCCGTGAGCAGCTCCAGACCATCAAGCGGATGGGGCCGCTCGAGAACATCCTCGGGATGCTGCCCGGCATGGGGCAGATCAAGCAGCAGATGCAGGGGAAGATCGACGACAAGCAGATGGCCCACGTCGAGGCCATCATCCTGTCGATGACGCCCCGGGAACGCCGCAACCATCAGCTCCTCAACGGCAGCCGTCGTCGTCGCATCGCGCGCGGCAGCGGCCGGTCGGTGGAGGAAGTCAATCGTCTCATCAAGCAGTTTCTCGACATGAAGAAGATGATGAAGATGATGGGCGGGCTGGCGGGCGGCAAGGGAGGCGGCAAGCTGCGCAAGCAGTTCGGCATGATGAAAGCCGCCATGCAGGCGCAGCGGACGCTGCGGTAGGTCGTTCGGGCGCGTTCTCGGGACGCGCTGCGGCAGGTAGGGCCCGCTCTCCGAGCGCGGCCATGAAGAGAGAGCAGATGGTTACCATTCGGCTGCGCCGCCAGGGCGCCAAGAAGTCCCCGTTCTATCGCATCGTGGTGATTGATTCCGCCAACGCGCGTGAAGGTGCGTTCGTGGAAATCCTCGGCCACTACAACCCGCGCAAGTCGCCCGAGACCCTCGTGGTCGACCGTGAACGCCTGCAGTACTGGCTGAGCGTGGGCGCGAAGGCGTCCGACTCGGTCCGTACGCTGGTCAAGCGCGCCCCGGTGCCGCCGGTCGTCGCGGCCGCCGCCCCTGCGGCGACGGCGTAGATGGGCGACGTCCGCGCACTCGTGCAGGTCGTGGCCCGCGCGTTGGCTGACGACCCCTCGCAGGTGACGGTGACCGAAGGCGAACACCGCGGCATTTCCGTGGTCGAGGTCTTCATGGCACCGGGTGAGCTGGGACGACTCATCGGGCGGCAGGGCCGCACGGCGCAGGCGCTGCGCACGCTGGCGCAGACCACCGCCGAACGCGACGGCCGCAAGGTGCAGGTCGAGTTCCGCGACGGCAGCCCGCGTCGCTGACGAGGCGACCGTGGAGCGCTGGGAAGACATGGTGCTGGTGGGCCGCATCGCCCGTCCGCACGGGTTGCGCGGCGACGTCCTGATCGCGCCCGAGACCGACTTCCCGGAAGTGCGGTTCGCCGAGGGCGCGGCGCTGTTCGCGCGACGCGACGAGACGCTGGTCGCGCTCGAGATCGATCGATCGAGGGTGCATGCCGGCAAATTGCTCGTCGGCTTTCGGGGACTCGAGCGCATCGAGGACGTCGAGGGACTCGGGCGCGAACTGCGGATCCCGGAGTCGGCGCTCGTGCCGCTGCCCGAGGGCGAGTACTACTGGTACCAGTACGTCGGCGCGCCGGTGCAGACCGAGGCGGGCGAATCGGTGGGGACCGTGGTGCGGGTCGAGCCCACGGGCGGGTCGGGCATGCTGGTGGTGCAGCGCGGGACCGACGAAGTCCAGATCCCGCTCACGCCGTCGATGTGCCCGGTGCTGCGCCCGGATCTGATCGTGGTGCGGCCGCCCGAGGGACTGCTGGACCTGAACACCAGGGGGCCGAAGCGGCGTGCGCATCGACATCGTGACCATCTTCCCCGCCATGGTGCGGGCCGGCCTCCAGGAGGGGATCCTGGGGCGGGCGGTGGGCAACGGACTGATTGACCTGCAGGTACACGACCTGCGGGACTTCACGACCGACCGGCACAAGGTCGTGGACGACACGCCGTTTGGCGGCGGGCCCGGCATGGTGCTGAAGGCCGAGCCGATGTTCCGGGCGGTGGAGCATGTCCGGGACACGCGGGGGACGCCGGATGCGGTGTTGTTGCCGTCGCCCCAGGGGCGGCGCTTCACGCAGGCGGTGGCGGGGGAATACAGCCGCCGCGCGCACCTGGTGCTGCTGTGTGGGCGGTACGAGGGGGTGGACGAGCGGGTGAGCACGGCCCTGGTCACCGAGGAGGTGTCCATCGGTGACTTCGTGCTCTCGGGTGGGGAACTCCCCGCGCTCGTGATCGTGGATGCCGTGGCCCGTCTGGTGCCCGGCGTCGTTGGAGATGCGGAGTCGGTGGTTCGTGACTCCTTCACGCGCGGGTTGCTGGATCACCCGCATTACACGCGGCCGGCGAGTCTTCGCGGCCTGGACGTACCTGCGGTGCTGTTGTCGGGGCACCACGGCGAGATCGACCGCTGGCGACGCCAGCAGGCCCTGCGGCGCACGTACGAACGGCGACCGGACCTGCTGGCAGACGAGGCGCTGACCGACGAAGAGCGACAATGGCTGGCCGCGTGGACGGCTGGCGAGAGGAACGGAGCACAGTCATGACCCCGATCGAGACCATCGAAGCCGCGCAGCTCACCCAGCGCCCCGCCGTCAAGTCCGGCGACACCGTCCGCGTTCACGTCAAGGTGCGTGAGGGCGACAAGGAGCGCATCCAGGTGTTCGAGGGCCTCATCATCGGCATGCACCGCGGCAGCACGCGCGCGTCCATCACCGTTCGCAAGGTCTCGTTCGGCCAGGGCGTGGAGCGCATCTTCCCGCTGCACTCGCCGGTCATCGACAAGATCGAGGTCATCCGCACGGCGAAGGTTCGCCGCGCCAAGCTCTACTTCCTGCGCGCCCTCCGCGGCAAGGCGGCTCGCATGAAGGAAGCGACCCGCAAGGTCACCCCGCAGGCCTAGGCGGCGCTGGGCTAGCGGCTCGCCGCCAGTGCGCGGACCTGAAGGTCCGCGCCTACGTACCCATCAGGGTCGTAGCCGTCGACCTTCAGGTCGACGGTTGGCGCCGACCCTCCTCGCCCGAGCCAGCGCATCCCACGCGCCACGTCGATGGCACCCGGTCCCGCTCGGTCGCGGCTCATTGCGCGTCGCAACCTCGAGAACGCGCTCCGGCGTGCCGGTCACCTGTGCGTGGCCGGCGTCGATGAAGTCGGGCGGGGCTGTCTTGCCGGTCCCGTGACGGCCGCCGCCGTCGTGCTCGACCCAAACAGGCCAATTGCCGGCCTGCGTGACTCCAAGCTCCTCACGCCCGACGCCCGCGTCCGCCTGCACGACCGCATCGTGCGCCGCGCGGTCGCCTGGCGCGTCGTCTCGCGATCGGTTGCCGACATCGACACCCTCAACATCCACAGGGCCTCCCTGGCCGCCATGCTGGATGCGGTGTTGGGATTGGTCCCTGCCGCCGATTACGTCCTTGCGGACGGTTTTGCCATCCCCGGCCTCTCGTTGCCCCACCAGGGCCTCGTGAAAGGCGACCAGCGGTGCGCCTGCATCGCGGCCGCCTCGATCATCGCCAAGGTGACCCGGGATCGGCTGATGGTGGCGATGGACCAGGAGGATCCGCGGTACGGCTATGCCCGGCACAAGGGCTACGCCACCGCCGAGCACCTGGCCGCCATCCGGCAGCATGGGTTGAGCGACGCGCACCGGCGCAGCTTCCGCCGCGCGACCCTGTTCGACCTCCTGATCGACGACGACGATATCGGTTGCTGATGAGCATTCGCGAGGAACTGACCCGCCAGGCCGAACGATCTCTCCGCCTGGGACGGGTGGACGAGGCAATTGCGCAGTACCAGGAGCTCGCGCACCTTGCGCCCGTCGACTGGGGACTGGTCAAGCAGTTTGCCGACCTGCTCGAGCGCGCCGGCCAGCGCGAGAGCGCCGCGCGGCAGTTTGCGCGCTGGGCCGATCACCTCTTCGTCGAGGGCTTTCACTCGAAAGCCGCCGCCCTGTACAAGAAGGTGCTCAAGCTCGAGTCGGCCGACGAGCACGCGCTGTGGCAACTCGGTGAGGTTTCGCTCCAACTGAAGCTCCGGGCCGACGCGCGCCTCGCGTTCCAGCGCGTGGCGGAGATTCGCCAGCGCCGAGGCGATGCCGCGGGCGCGGCTGCTGCCCGTGAGCGACTGGCGAGCCTCGACGGCATGCCCGTCGTGCCGACGGCGGCGCTTGCCACCCCTCGGGCGTATGCGCCGGTGCAGGCGCCTGCTGCTGCGCCCATCGTGCCGCCCATCGTTCCGCCACCCTTGCCGTCACTTCCGCCGCGTCTCACCGGAGCGTCGGCGACCGAAGGCGTGACGGTTCACGCACCCGTGGCCCCTGCTCCCGAGTCCGTCGCGGAACGCCTGGCGCGCTTGCGCCGCGAGGCCGAAGACGCCGACGCCCGCGGCGATCGTGACGCTGACGCGGCCTGGCAGGCGGTGCTGGCGGCCGACCCCGCCGACGTGGCGGTGCGCCTCAGGCTCGTGCACGCCGCGACCAATCGCGGTGACCTCGACGTGGCCTCGCGCCTCGCGGTCACGCTCGACGCGTCCGAGGATCCGGCGTTGGTCGCGCTCGTGGATCTCGCACACCAGCGCGGCCGGTCTGCCGATGTCGAGCGCCTGATCGCGGATCGCGTCCATGCCGGGGGACTGCCGGCACACGTGTTCGGACCGGTCGACGCGCTGTCGGCCCGGCGGCCCGGCGCCGCCCGTGCGGCACTCGCCGCGGCGGTCGGCGCCTGGGTGGTCGCGGGGCAGCCCGGGTACGCCGTTGCCGCGCTCGAACAGGCGGAGGCACGCGGCCTGCTCACGACCGCGCTGTACCTGCAGTGGGTGGAGATCTGCGTCGATGCCGGCCTGCCCGGGCTGTCGCGTGCCCAGCGAGCGCTCGCGGGCGCATATCGGTCCGAGCATCGGCTGGCCGAAGCGCGTGCGGTGGCCGAGGACGTGTTTGTGCGCGATGCCGGGGCAGAGCCCTCGCGCGCACTGCTGCTCGACATCCTTGATCGCGAGGGTGTCGACGATCCGCACCGAGTGCTCGTGGACCTGCTGACGCCACCGAGTGACAGAGCGGAGCAGGGCGACGACAAGAGTCTTCCGGAGGTCGCGGCGCCGGCGATTGCGTGGCCCGTCGTCGCCGACGCGCCGCCCGCGGCGGACGAGCCGTTCGAGGCGCCGGACATCGACGCCGTCCATCACCTCCTGGGCGCGTCGACGGCGGCACCGTACGTGCCGCAACCGGTCGTGGCCGCCGCGGCAGCGTGGCCTGCCACGTCCGATACAGAGGCACTGTTTGACTGGTCCGATCTGCTCGGCCGCGACCTGGAGCAGTTCCCGGCGCCGATCACCGCCTCCTCGCCCATGGATGCGTCGGTTGCTGATGTCGCGAGCACCGTGCCGGATCCCGACGTCAGCGCCGTGCCGGTCGATGCGCCGCTCGTAGTCCCGGCGCCCGTGGAGTCCGCAGCCGCCGAGTCCGAGTCCGAGCCTGAGCCCGAGTCCGAGTCCGAGCCTGAGCCCGAGTCCGAGCGGGAGGCTGAGCCCGAGCCCGAGCCGGAGGCTGAGCGCGAGTCCGAGCCCGGGCCCGAGTCCGAGTCCGAGTCCGAGCCTGAGTCCGAGCCTGAGTCCGAGCCCGAGTCCGAGCGCGAGTCCGAGCCCGAGCCCGAGTCCGAGCCTGAGGGCGAGCCGGAACCTGGGCCGGAACCGGCTCCAGTCCAGGCGACAGTCTCTGATGTGCCCGAAGTCGTCGAGCGCACCTCTACGCCCGAGCCGTTGCGGGAGCTTCCAGTTGCCGCCGCACCGGACACGTCACTGGTTGCCGACGCATCCCCGCTGCGCATCGGTGACCTGCGCGCGCAGCCGCTGTACGCCGATGACGCTCCACTGCAGCCGTCTTTCTCGATGCCGGCGGCGTGGCTCAGCGAATCGCCGGTGCCCGCGTCTGCCGACGCGCCACGGCGCCGCGCGCCGGCAGACGACTTCTTCTTCGACGATGACGCGACGCCAGCCCGGTGGGCCCATTCATCGGCGCGCACCGGGTTGTTCGCGGCGTCGCCGGCAGTGCAAGGCGCGAGTGACCGTTCTCGCGACGCCGAGCCATCGCTGGACCTGCCGGAGGAACCCGCGGTCCTCCCGTCCGCTGCGGAGCCTCACGCAGAGGACCCGGCTGTCGACGCGGACGCAGGGCCGACGTCGCCAGCCAATGTCGAGGAGCCGGACATGCCACCCCCAGGGGATGGCCGCCCCGAGCCGGGCGAGTGGCGGCACGATCTCACCGAGATGCTGCCGGTCGAGGAAGAAGTCGACCTCACCCAGTTGCTCGAAGAGCTGAAGCAGTGGGACCCGGTGCTGCCCGAGCCGCGTGTCCGCCAGCGGGAAGAGCCCTCTGCGGATGTGATGCCTGTCGACACCGCCGAGGATGCGGCGGTCATTGACCGTGTCGAAGTTGCCCAGGCGGCCGCGCCCGCCCCACAAGCCGAGGGCCCGACGCTGAACCAGTACCCGCCGGCATCGTCTCCGGACGATGATCCTGCCTCGGGAACCGCGGAGCTCGAGGCCGTCTTCGCCGACATGCAGCGCCACACCGACGATCGCATGGTCGCCGAGCAGCAACTTGCGGCTGGCCGCGTGTTCCTGGCGGCCGGACTCGTCTCCGAAGCGGCTCGTGCCTTCGAGCGCGCGTCGCTGGAGCCGCGGTCGCGGTTCGCCGCGACGCTGGCCCTGGCCGAGCTGCACAAGTCTCGCAGCCAGATGCTCGATGCGGTCGGGTGGTACGAGCAGGCGGCGATGGCGCCCGTCCCCGATGCTGCGGTCAAGCGCGCGGTGCTGTACGATCTGGCTGAGTCGCTCGAGGCGCTCGGCGAGTCCGATCGCGCCCTGGGCGTGCTGCTGGACCTGCTGTCGCAGGTCGAGGACTATCGTGATGCGCGCGCACGGCTCGATCGGCTGCTGCGCGTCGATGCCGGAGGCTAGTCGTTTCCCTGTTCAGTCGCGTGTTGCTCGCCCTTTACCTGCTCGAGGCGGGGCTGCTGCTGATCCTGGCGCCCTGGACGCAGTTCTGGGATCGCAACTACTTCGCGGCGCTCCAACCGCTGCTCGCGACGTGGTTGACGCACCCGTTCGTGCGTGGCGCGGTCTCTGGCGTCGGCATCGTCAGCGTCGTCGCGGCGGTGATGGAGATTGGCAACATGCTGTCGCGGCGCGCGGTGGCACCACAGGCGCCGGGCGCGTAGCATGTGGCCGCCGCGTAGCGTCGCCATCACCGATCGTCGGCATCTGGCGGCGCGCGGTGACGGCGGCGAGGATGACGCGCTGGTCGCTTTCGTGGCGGCCATGGCCACGGCGGGAGTGGATGCCGTGCAGGTACGTGAGCGGGACTGGCCCGATGCCCGAGTGCTGCGCGTGACGCGGGCGGCAGTCAGCGCCGTGCGAGGCAGTGCGTGTCGGGTGTTGGTCAACGAACGCGCACATGTCGCGGTGGCGGCGGCTGCGCACGGCGTTCACCTGCGGGGCACGGGGATGCCGGTACGGCGGGTACGCTCGGCCTGGCCGGAGCGCCTGCTGATCGGCCGGTCGGTGCATCCCGGTGACGACGACGCGGACGCGGCAGGTGCGGACATGGTGATGTTCGGGACGGTCTTTGCGTCAGGCTCCAAAGCGGCCGATACCCAGGTCGCCGGGTTGCCGGCGCTGACCGCCTGGGCCGACCGGCCAGGCATGGCACCGGTCGTCGCCATCGGCGGCATCGGCGTCGATCGTTGCGCCGCGGTGCGTGACGCCGGCGCCTGCGGCATCGCGGGCATAGGCTTGTTCGTACAGGCCTGGCAGCAGGGGCCGTCGGCGCTGGCCGCCGTCGTCCGCGAAGTTCACGCGGTGTTTCGAGATCGGGAGCGGGCAGAGTGACCGTTGGCGAACGTTTGCGCGAAGCACGGGAGCGCCAGAAGGTCTCGCTGCATGCGATTGCAGAGAAGACCAACATCTCGGTGCGCTTCCTCGACGCGATCGAGAAGAATCAGTTCGACAAGTTGCCCGGGGGCATCTTCACCCGCGGCTTCATCCGGTCGTACGCGTCGCAGGTGGGCCTCGACCCGGACGCCGCCGTGGAGCAATTCCTCTCCGACGAACCGACGCAGCGCGACGACGACATCGACCAGGCACCGGCGCGAACGCAGGGGGACGGCCCGACCCTCGCCACGTTCGTCCTCGCCGGACTCGTCGTCATGATCGTGGCGCTCATGTTCGTCTATCTGCTCAAGCCTGGGTGGCTTGGACTGGACAGGGTGTCCGCACCGTCGCAGCAGGCCTCGGCGCCGGATGCCACGAGTGCACCCGCACCCGCCGCAACTGATTCAACCGCTCCTGCCGCCTCGGCCTCGCCCGGCGCTTCCACCGCCACCACCACCGGCGCCCGTACCCCGACTGAGAACACCAGCCCACCGGCCCCTGCCGCGGCATCGACGCAGGAATCGGTTCCCGAATCTCCCAGGTCACCGCTGCGCCTCGTCGTAGCCCCGTCGGGGCGCTGCTGGGTACAGGTCACTGCCGACGGCCAGATGCGCGTCGCGCGCGAGGTCTCGGCCGGTGAGCGCATCACCGTGGACGCCGCAGAGCGGTTGCAGGTCGTGGTCGGCGATGCGGGCAACTTCGCCTACGAGTTGAACGGTCGTCCAGGCAAGTCGCTCGGCCGCGCGGGGCAGGTCGCCCGCGCGACCATCCAGCCGGCGACGGTCCCGCAGTTCCAGGCTCCCTGACCCGTGTACCTGGGCGTCGGCTCTCCTGTCGTCGGGCTGTTCCTGTCGTCCGACGTTCCTCGCGACGTTCGCCTCCTCGCGGCGCGCGGTCTCGTGATGGCGGAAGGGCAAGACCGCCTCGCGCTGCTGGCGCTGTTGACGACCGATGCCGACGTCGAAGTGGCCTCGTGCGCCAACGCGACGATTGCAGCCATCCCCACCAGCGCGTTGCGACGGTTCATCGAGCGTGACGACGTCCCCGGGGAACTCCGTTCGTGGTACGCGCCCTACGTGGCCACGGTCGAGGAGATTGCGGTCGACGACCCGGACGCGCCTGCCGAGCGACGCCTTGCACCTCGCGATGGTCCACTTGCCTCCGACGATCCCGATGCGCCGCTCGACGCCGACCCGGCGGTGATCGAGGCGATCGCCGCGGTGGCGGCCGACGAGGACGAGGCGGTGCATCAGCTGCTCACAGCGCTGCCCGTGCCCGACAAGATCAAGATTGCGACGCTCGGACGCCGCGAGCAACGGTCGATCCTCGTGCGCGACCCGAATCGCATCGTGTCCACCGCGGTCCTCGCGAGCCCCAAGCTCACGGACACGGAAGTCGAGAACTTCGCGCGGATGCAGAACGTGTCCGAGGAAGTGCTGCGCATCATCGGTACGAGCCGTGCCTGGACGAAGAAGTACGGCGTGATTGCGGCGCTCGTGAAGAACCCGAGGACGCCTCCCGCGGTGTCGCTGCCGCTGATGATGCGCCTCGTCGAACGCGACGTGAAGGGACTGTCGGTCGATCGCAACGTGCCCGAGAGCGTGCGGCTGGCGGCACGCAAGCAGTTGAACGTGCTGCAGTCGCGCAAGTCCTGAGCCGTCAGCGCTGCTTCGATCGTGCGCCGCGCGTTGCTCCGGCCGGTGGCTTGCGTGCGCTCTTGCCGCGCTCCAGCGAGCCAGCGCCCCACTCCCGCCGCATCTCGGCGATGCCTTCCATGAACACCGCGGCCTTCTCGCGATCCTCTTCGCTCGTGAGTTGCTTGAACAGATCGATGGCGTTGCCGAAGTCGTCGCCGATGGTCGAGCGTGTCGCGTTGAAGTAGAGGGTCCGCAGTTGCTCGAGCACGGTCATGCGTGGCTCCGGTGGCGGCGCAGCGCGGAGCGCAGCGCCACGAGTGGCAGGCAGGTCAGCACGTCCTGCGGCGTGAGCCAGGCGCGCCGGGCGGTGAACGTGGCCCAGTGCAGGTGCTCGAAGCCGGCCACCGCATGCGCGTCGCTCGAAAGGACGATCTTCACGCCACGATCGCGGGCGAGCCGTGCGTGTCCGTCGTGCAGGTCGCGCCGATGCGGCTGGCCGTTGATCTCGAGGGCGACGCCGAGGCGTGCCGCCTGCGCAATCACGGCTTCGACGTCGAGGCCGGATGCCTCGCGGCGCAGCAGCATGCGTCCCGTGGGGTGCCCCAGGACGTCCACGTACGGGCATTCCAGTGCCCGCAACACCCGCTCGGTCATGCGCTCGGGTTCCTGCGACAAGGCCGAGTGCACCGAGGCGATCACCACGTCGAGTTGCGCGAGACAGTCGTCGGCCAGGTCCATGGTGCCGTCGGCACGGATGTCGCACTCGATGCCCGCCAGCAGCGTGATGCCGTCGATCTCGTCGCCAATCGCGCGCACCCGCGCCGCGTGGGCGAGCGCCCGATCTTCGTCGAGGCCGTTGGCCATCGCCAGTGCCTGGCTGTGATCGGTGATCGCGAGATACGACAAGCCGGCGTCTCGCGCGGCGAGCGCCATGGCGCGGATCGTATCCTTGCCATCGGTGGCGGTGGTGTGGCAATGCAGATCGCCACGCAGGTCGTCGCGCTCGACCAGAGCGGGCAGGCGTCCATCCCGCGCGGCCTCGAACTCGCCCCGCTGCTCGCGCAGTTCCGGTGCAATCCACGGCAAGCCGAGCGCCTCGTAGATGTTCGCCTCGCTGTCGCCGGCGATCCGGATGTCGTCCTCGAGGCGGAACAGGCCGTACTCGTTCAGCTTCAGTCCCAGTCGTACCGCGCGATCACGAAGCTCGATGTTGTGAGCCTTGCTGCCGGTGAAGTATTGCAGCGCGGCGCCGCGCGAGGCTGGCGGCACGAGCCGCAGATCGGCTTGCAAGCCCTTGCCGAGGCGGACGCTGCTCTTGGTCGGCCCCTGCCCGAGGACACGCTCTACGCGCCCGAACGCCACGAAGTGTTCCATCACCTCGGGACCGGCACCAGTTGCCAGCACGTCGAGATCACCGCACGTCTCGGCGCCGCGCCGGAGGCTGCCGACGAGATCGAAGGTGGCGTCCGGACAGACGGTCCTCAGATGCGTGATCAACGCGTGCGCCTGCTGCCACACCTCGGACGCGAGATACCGTCCGGCAAACGCCTGGTGATCCTCGATCGCCTTGCGCAGCGCCGCTTCCTTGCCCGGCCCCATCCCCTTGACGCCGCGAACGCTCCCGGAGTCCAACGCCAGTTTGAGCTCGTCCACCGAGCCGATCCGGAGCTCCTTGTAGAGGAGCGCCGTCGTCTTCGGCCCCACGCCCTGCAGGCGCAGGACGTCGAGCAGCCCGGCCGGGAACTCGGCGGCCAGCTCGCGATGGAACGTGGATCCCCCCGTCTCGATCAGCTCGGTCACGCGCGTCGCGATGTCCTTGCCGATTCCGGGCAGGCCGCGCAGGTCGGCAGCGGAGAGCGACGCGACCCGCTCGCCACAGTCGCGGACGACCTGCGAGGCATTGCGGTATGCGCGGACCTTGAACGGGTTGTCCCCGCGAATCTCGAGCAGGTCGCCGATCTCGGCGAGGACGCGGGCGATGGCGACGTTTTCCACGGGAGGTCCGGGTAGGCTCGCGCCCGGAGGCACGCAGGATCGTGGTCATTATAATGACCCTCGGCCCAGCGCGGGGCGGTCCGGCGGCACGGTCGTCGAGCTTCCGCCGCCCCGAGGCCCCATCGATGATGCAGCGCGACAGACGACGACACGTGGGGCAACTGATGCTGGCCGGATTCCGCGGGCACTCGATCCCGGTGGAGCTCCGTTCGCTTGCCCGCGACTTCGACCTCGGCGGCGTCGTGCTGTTTGCCCGCAACGTGGCCGAACCGGCGCAGGTGGCCGAACTCGCGCGCGAGGCGGCGGAACTCTCGCGATCGGCCCCCGTGTGGGTCGCCATCGACCAAGAGGGTGGCCGCGTCCAGCGGGTCAAGGCGCCGCTGACGATCTGGCCGGCCGCCGCCGTGCTCGGTCGCGCCGATGACCTCGATCTCACACGGCGCTTTGCTCGTGCGCTGGCACGAGAGCTGCGCGCGATGGGCATCACGTTCGACTTCGCGCCGGTCCTCGACGTGTTGACGCGCAAGGACAACCCGGCCATCGGTGATCGGTCGCTGTCGAGCGATCCGGCCGTCGTCGCGCGCCACGGCGTGGCGCTGGTGCGGGCCCTGCAGCAGGAAGGGCTGCCGGCATGCGCCAAGCATTTCCCGGGGCACGGTGACGCATCGGTCGATTCACACGAGGACCTCCCGGTGGTTGACCTCTCGCCCGATCGACTGGAGCACGTGGAATGGGTCCCGTTCCGTGCCGCCATCGACGCCGGCATCGATGCCGTGATGTCCGGCCACCTGCTGGTGCCCAGCCTCGACGAGCACTCGGCGGCGACGCTCTCCCCGGAGGTGATCACGGGCCGCCTGCGCGGACAACTCGGGTTCGGCGGGCTGGTCCTGACCGACGACATGGACATGAAGGCGATCTCGCTCCGCTTCGAGCCCGGCGCGGCTGCGGCTCGGGCCATCGCGGCGGGCTGTGACGGCGTGCTTCAATGCGGCGGTGATCTCGATCGCGTCCATGCCGCGCTCGAAGGCCTCGTCCGCGCCATCGAGGACGAGACGCTGCCGGCCACGAGGGTCGACGAAGCGTTGGCGCGCCATGCCGAGCTGAAGGCTCGCTACCTCTCGGAGGACGCGCGACGCCGCGCGCCCGCGGCGCCCACGCTCAGGGACGTCATCGGCTCGGCCGAGCATGCGCTCGTCGCCGAGCAGATGCGGCAATTCGCGTGACGGCGGTCCGCCCGTTCGTCCGGCCGCGTGCGTTACGCCCAGGAGACCGCGTCGCCCTCATGACACTCGCGAGCCCATGTCGTTCCGAGGACGTCGCGGCCGGTGCCGACCAATTGCGGACTCTTGGATTCGAGCCTGTCGTCATCGCCCAGGTCAATGCCGGCCCCGGCCCCGCGTACGTGGCCGGGGCGCCGATGTCACGAGCGGCGCAACTGCGTGATGCCCTTGTCGATCCCGGCATTGCCGCCGTGATCGCTACGCGTGGCGGCTACGGGTCGGCACAGCTGCTGCCATTTCTCGACTGGGCCGAGGTCCGTGCCGCCCGCACGCTGCTGATCGGGTACAGCGACATCACTGCACTGCTCGACGCATTCGCGGGACGGGCGGGCCTGGTCAGCGTGCACGGCCCGATGGCGGAGGGACGCCTCGCGCGCGGCGCCAGTGCCTTCGATCCCGACTCATTCCTGCGCATCGTCGGCGAGCCCGTACCGTTCGGGAAGATCGCGGCGCCACGAGCGCGCACCCTGCAACCGGGCGCGGCGCGTGGTGTCTTGCGAGGGGGCACGTTGACGCAGATCGCGGCCCTGTTGGGCACACCGTGGGCGTTCGTGGCCGCCGAGCCGACGATCCTGTTCGTCGACGAGGTGAACGAGCGTCCCTACCGTCTTGATCGACTGCTGTGGCAGTTGCGCGCCGCCGGCGTGTTCGACGGCGTCTCCGGCGTGGTGCTGAACGAGTTGCCTGGCTGCGACGAACCGGACGGGAGCGTCACGGCCCTCGACGCGGTGCGTCATGCGCTGGCCGGTTTCGATGGACCGATTGTGGCAGGCGTGCCGAGTGGGCACACCGCCGGCGTGATGATCACGCTGCCGATCGGCGTGCAGGTCACGCTGCATGCCGGAACCGATGTCTCGCTCTCGATAGACGAGCCGGCCGTGGCCTGACGAGGACTGCAACGTGCACATTCACCTGATTGGCGTCGCCGGCACGGCGATGGCCACCCTTGCCGCCATGTTGCAACGGCGGGGCCACCACGTCACCGGTTCGGATGCCGGCGTGTATCCGCCGATGAGCGACTTCCTGCGGGCCGAGCGCATCGAGGTGTTCGAAGGCTACGACGCAGCGCACGTGGATGCCGGAGCCGACATGGTGGTAGTGGGCAATGCCATCTCGCGAGGCAACGTCGAGCTCGAGACCGTATTGGAACGACGCCAGCGCTACTGCTCGCTGCCGGAACGGATTCGCGACGAATTCCTGTGGGATCGCGACCCGATCGTCGTCTCGGGCACGCACGGCAAGACCACGACCACGAGCATGGTGGCGTGGGTGCTCACGTACGCCGATCTCGACCCGTCACTCCTGGTTGGCGGCATCGCCGGCAACTTCGACGCGAGCTATCGCCTCGGCGCGGGGCGCGACTTCGTGATCGAGGGTGACGAGTACGACAGCGCGTTCTTCGACAAGACGGCGAAGTTCCTGAAGTACGTGCCTCACACCGTCATCGTCAACAATGTCGAGTTCGATCACGCCGACATCTACCCCGATGTCACAGCGATCCTGACCGCGTTCACGCGCCTTCTGAGGCTCGTACCCTCCACCGGCCGCGTCTTCATCGGCATCGACGACGCGGGGGCGGCCTCATTGGTCGGTGCGGCCTTCGGCGTCGTCGAGACATTCGGCTTGTCGGATGGTGCGCATTGGCAGGCGCGTGAGCTCGCCGCCGGACCGGACGGGACGTCGTTCACGGTGACGCGGGCCAGCGAGGTGTTGGGACACGCGCGGGTGCCGATGACCGGGCTCCACAACGTACGCAACGCCCTGGCGGCCATTGCGGTGGCCGCCTCGCGAGGCGTACCGTTTGACGTCATCGCGGCGGCGCTCGCCGGGTTTGCTGGCGTCAAGCGGCGCATGGAACTGCGAGGCGTCGCTGGCGGCGTCTCGATCTACGACGACTTCGCGCACCATCCGACGGCGATCACGGAGACGCTGCGGGGCGTGCGACGGGCTCACCCCGACGCGCGCGTGTGGGCGATCTTCGAGCCCCGGTCTGCGTCGAGCTGCCTGCGCGTGTTCCAGGCGGCGTTCACCGATGCGTTTGGTGACGCCGACGAGGTGATCCTCGCGTCCGTGTTCCGCACCAACCTTGCCGACGATCGGCGCCTCTCCGTACCGGACCTCGTGCACGATCTGTCGGCCCGCGGTCAGCACGCACGCCACATCGACGGCACCGCCGCGATCGTGGAGGCCGTCGCACGCGAGGCGCGCCCCGGCGATCTCGTGATCGTGATGTCCAACGGCGGTTTCGACGACATCCACAACCGGCTGCTCGATGCGTTGCGCGCGGGAACTGCCGGATGAGCGACGGCTGGCGTCTCGAGTGGCTCGGTGACGCGGCGCTGTCGGTGCACGCCATCGACGGCTCGCCGCTCGCCGCCAATGCGTTCATCCACCGCCTGGCGCAGCGCCTGCGGATGGCACAGGTCGCGGGTGTGCGCGACGTCGTGCCGGGGATGCGCGAACTGGTCGTGCATGTCGACCCGTTGCGTTGTGACGTGCGGCAGGTGGCGCTGGCGCTGCGGGCCACCGAGGCGGACGGGGAGGCAGCCACTGTCGGATTCGCGGTGGAGGTGCCTGTCGTCTATGGAGGCGAGGTTGGTCCAGACCTGGAGGACGTCGCGCTGGCGTGCGGTCTCGCGCCGGAGGAAGTGTGCCGGCGCCACGCGGCCGTCGACTACGTCGTCTGCTTCGTGGGGTTTGTCCCGGGATTTCCCTACCTCGGTCCGCTCGACTCGCGGCTGCACCTGCCCCGACGAGCCACGCCGCGGCCGAAGGTTCCACCTGGGTCGGTGGCGATTGCCGGTGCCTATTCGGGCATCTATCCGTCGGCGAGCCCAGGCGGGTGGCACATCATCGGCCGCACCGACATGTCCCTGTTCGATCTGGGCGCCACACCGCCGGCCCGCCTGGCGCCGGGAACGCGAGTGCGGTTCGTCAGACGCGAGGCCGCCTCGCGATGAGTGCGCCCGGGCTGACCCTGGTTCGCGCCGGACTGCACACCACCGTCCAGGACGCGGGACGCTGGGGCCATCAGCACCTGGGGGTGCCGGTCGGTGGCGCTCTCGACCTTGACGCACTGCGTCGCGCCAACACCCTGGTCGGCAACGCCCCGGGTGAGGCCGCCCTCGAGGTCACGCTCGTCGGCTGCGCCCTGCGCGCCGAAGTGCCGATGCACGCGGCGGTCACGGGCGCGACGTTCGACCTGGATGTGCATGGCCGGCCGATGGCGGCCGACTCCGCGATCGCCCTGGCTGCCGGCGATCTCCTGACACTGGGTGAGCGGCGCGGCGGAGCGCGCGCGTGCGTGGCCGTCCGCGGCGGCATCGACACGCCACTCGTGCTCGGGAGTCGAAGCGCCTGGCCGCTGGACACGCGGCGGGGTGCGTTGACCGACGGCTCGCGCCTTGCGATCGGTTCGCGCGTTGCCGGGCCAGTGCGGCCCGGGCGATTGCCGGGTTCGCCGCGGACGAACGTGCTCAGGGTGGTCGCCGGCCCTGACGCGCCAGTCGCGGCAGACGCGCTCGTTATCATGTGCACTAACACTTACATGATCACCGCAGGAGCGAGCCGGATGGCATATCCGCTCGACGGTGCGCCGATGCACCTGCTGATGCCCGATCGCCCGTCGAGCGGCACAGTCACTGGTGCGATCCAGGTCCTGCCGTCGGGACTGCCGATGCTGCTGATGGCCGAACGGCAGACGACCGGCGGCTATCCGGTCGTCGCCATCGTCATCACTGCCGATGTCGGCCAGGCCGCCCAACTCGCTCCGGCCGACGATGTCCGCTTCGAGTTGGTGAGCCATGCCGACGCTGTTCGGGCGCTGTTCGAGCAGGATGCCAGGGCGAGAGAGATCGCATGAGTCGACCGTTCGAGCTGTCGCGCACCTTTGTCGAGGCGCTGAGGACCGCGGCTCCAGCCGCCACCGTCGAGCGCGACGCGGCGCTGGCGCGGTTGACAACCCTTCGCGTCGGCGGTACCGCCGACCTGCTGGCTTCGGTGACATCGGCGACCGACACCGTGACCGTGGTTCGCCTGGCGAGGGCCAACGGCGTGCCGGTGACGGTCCTGGGCGGCGGATCCAATGTCGTCGTCGCCGACGCCGGCATCCGTGGGCTGACCGTGCGCGTCCATGGCGGGGAAGTGCGACTGGACGGCCCGGAGAGTGCGCGCGCCGACGCCGGCGTGACCATCAACGGGCTGGTGCGTTGGCTCGCCGGGCGCGGCCTGGCCGGCCTCGAGGCATGGGCAGGGACGCCCGGTACCGTGGGCGGGGCCATCTGCGGCAACGCCCACTTCCAGGGTCGCTTGATCGGCGAGCACGTGCGCAGTGTCCGTGTGCTGCAGCCCTCCGGCGAGGTCATCGACCTACCCGTGGAGGCGATGGCGTTCGGCTACGACCGCAGCCGCATCCAGCACTCGGGTGAGGTGGTGCTGTCGGTGCTGTTTGCGGTCACGCCTGGCGGCTCGCCCGAGGCGCTCCGTGCCGAGGCGAGGACGTCGCTCGCGTTCCGCAAGCGGACGCAGCCCTTGCATCAGTCCAGTGCCGGCTGCATCTTCCAGAACCCCGGCCCCGAAGACCCGGTCCCCGAGGGCGTGCCGCGATCCGCGGGTGCGCTGATCGATCGCGCCGGGCTCAAGGGCGCACAGGAAGGCGGGGCCGCTGTCTCCGCACTCCACGCCAACTTCATTGTCGTGGCGCCGGGAAGTCGAGCCGCGGACGTGCGGGCGCTCGTCGACAGGTGCCGTACGGCCGTCGCCCACGCCAGCGGCGTGCACCTGCACGAAGAGATCGTGTACCTCGGTCAGTGGGACCATTCACGGGAAAGGGAGCGCTGACATGTCCGTGTTGTGCGTGCAGGGGGGCCGTCGCCTCGAGGGCGTCGTGACCGTCGGCGGGAACAAGAACGCGGCCCTGCCGCTGATCGTCGCGAGCTTGCTGACGACCGAGCCGGTGACGCTGCACAACGTCCCGCGGATTCGCGACGTCGACGTGTTGCTCGAACTGCTGCAGGGACTCGGATCGACGGTCGAGGGGCACGGCACGAGCACGCTGGTTCTTCGCGGCGCGGAACGACCAGGCGCGACGCCGGACGGGCAGCTCGTCGGACGCGTGCGCGCATCGCTGTTGCTGATGGGTCCGCTGCTGGCGCGATGCGGGCAGGTGCACCTCGCCCCGCCTGGCGGAGACTTCCCGTCACGGCGGACGCTGTCCACGCACGTCCAGGCGCTGACGGCGCTCGGCGCCCGGCCTGTCGAGGGCGCCGGCCACGCGTTCGAGGCGCCCGACGGGCTGCGAGGCGCCTCCTTCTATCTCGACGAGGCCTCGGTCACCGCGACCGAACTCGCAGTGCTCGCAGCGGTGACTGCGCACGGCGAGACCGAGATCCGCCACGCGGCCACCGAGCCGCACGTCATCGAACTGTGTGCGCTGCTCTCGGCGATGGGCGCACGCATCGAGGGCGCCGGGTCCTCGAGGCTGCGTGTCCACGGAGTCTCGAAGCTTGGTGGGGCAACCCACACGCTGCGCGGCGACTACATCGAAGCCGGGACCTGGGCGGTGATCGCGGCGGTGACACGCGGTGCGATCGAGGTGCGCGGCGCCGAGCCCGAGGATCTCGAGCCGATCGTCAGCGTCCTGCAGCGGATGCAGGTGCCCTGCGACATGAGCGATGGTGCGGTGCACGTGCGTGCTGGTCGATGTGTGGCCACTGGCCGGCTGGTGACAGGGCTGTGGCCGGGGTTTCCGAGCGACATGGTCAGCCTGTTCACCGTGCTGGCGACACAGGCCCAGGGCCGGACGCTGATCCACGACTGGATGTACGAGCTGCGGCTGTTCGCGCTCGAGCAACTCAGCGGGATGCGCGCCGACATCTTCCTGTGCGACTCGCATCGCATGGTGGTGACGGGGCCGACGCCGTTGCGTGGGCGTCACCTCGACACGCGCGACCTCCGATCGGGCATGGCGTTGATCGCGGCGGCCCTCGCCGCCGACGGCGAAAGCGTGGTCGGACCGCTCGAGACGGTCGAGCGCGGCTACGCCCAGGTGGTCGAGCGACTGACGGCCCTGGGCGCTGTCGTCGCGCGAGAGGATTAGGCAGGGACCGCTCTCCGAGCGGTCCGAGGCCTCGACCCGCTTCCCGAATGGGCCGAGGGACCAACTGCGGTATGAAGATGGATGGCTCAGAGACGGTATGAACAGGGACGGCTCAGAGAGCCGTCCCTACCTACCGTGGCGGTGTCGGCGGGTTGGGCGCCGGCGGCAGCGTGCGAGGCGGCACGGTCCGCTGCTCGGGGATGCTCGGCAACTGCGGGAACGGCTGCGCCCCCGGAGGGTTGTCGGCGTCTGGCTGCGGTGGCTGCGCCGGGCGAATCGGCAGCGGCGTGACGGTGCCTTCGAATGGGCCCCCGGCCGGCCCGCCTCCCCGGCCCGCGAGGAACGGACGCAGGTCCTCTTCGTCGAGGTCGAGCACCCGGATGATGCGCGGCGTGAGCATCAGCACCACGTCGGTCTGCTGTGTCTCGCGTTCGTTGCTCGCGAAAATCTTGCCGACGACCGGGATGTCGCTGAGCCCGGGAATCCCCTTGAGGATCGTCCGCTCGTTGTCGCGGATCAGGCCGGCGAGGAGATTCGTCTCGCCGTCGTGCAGACGAATGGTCGTCGTGATCGCCCGCGTGTTGAAGGTCGGCAGCCCCGAGTACCCCGTGCCCGCGACGCTGCTCACCTCGATCTTCACCGCCAGGCTCACGTCGTCGTCGTGGTGCGCCCGCGGCGTGATGTCGATGTTGACGCCGACGTTGCGGTACGTGAACGACGTGATTGGCTGCTGGTTGACGCCCCCGGTTGCGATGGGGGCGAACGTGACTTGCGGCACCGGGACTTCCTCACCGAACCTCGCCTGGGCCGGCAGTCCATCGGAGGTTCGCAACTGCGGGTTCGCGAGCACGCGCGTGTCCGTGTCCTGCTTGAGCAGCCGATAGTACAGTCCGGGCAGGTTCGTGAAGAACACGTCACCCTTGCCCAGGTTGGTGAGTTGTTCGAGTGTCAGCCCGCCTGGCTGGTTGATGTCTATCTGGCCCGCGATCCCGACGTCGTTGCCCGGCGAGAGAATCTGGATGCCGTACTGCTTGAACCGCGTGCGATCGACCTCGAGCAGCTCGACGTCGATGACGACCTCGGCGCGTGCCTTGTCGATTGCCGCGATCAGCCGAGATGCGGCCTCGATGCGCTCGGGTGTGTCCTTGATCGAGATCGCGTTGGTCGCCGTGATCGGCGACAGGCGCCGCGCGTCGACGACGATGCGCAGCAGATCGAGGGTCTCCTTCAGGTCCGCGTTGCTCAGGTAGAACGTGCGGATCACTTCCTCTTCGTACTCGCGGCGCTTGGCGGCCGTGTCGGGCACCACCGTGACTGTGCTCGGCGCGGTGACACGCCAGAAGGTGCCGGTAGCGCGCGCGATCGCGTCCAGCGCCGACGGGAGCGTGGAGCCGCGTAGGTCGATCGACATCGGTACGCTGCGGAATTGTGGGTCGAAGACGATGCTGATGCCGGCAAACCTGGCCAGCGAGGTGAGCACGTCCCGGCTCCCGGCCTCGCGGAACACCACGGAGTCGGGGAGCGTGACGTCGGGCAACTCGCGGCCCTGCATCGGCAGGGCGCGCGCGCGGCTGATCAACGACTCGAGTTGGGTGCCACCGTCCTTGCGTATGGCCATCTTCGTGCGCAAGGCGGTCCTGGTCTCGCGCACCGCCGTCTCGGCATCGGCATTGGCAGGGTTCAGTTCGAGGGCCAGCTCGAACTCGAGCAGCGCCTCCTCGTAGGTGCCGCCGCCGGCGAGGCGACGCCCCTTCGCCAGGTGCTGCGCCGAGGCGCGCAGCTTCGCGCGTTTGAGGACGACCGCGATCTCCTTGTCGTCGGGGTCGGCCACCTGCGCCTGCGTGTACGCGACGATGGCGTGGTCGAAGTCTTCGCGTTGCTCGGCGAGTTGACCAACCTTGTAGGCGTCTGGCGTCGTGGCGCACGAGGCCAGTGTGCTGGCCAGCACCAACCCGATGGCCAGTCGTGCGGCGGCGCGGGGCCCGCCGCGATCACTCCTGCGTGACGACATCGACACCCTTGGGCATGGTGAACACGAACCGGCTGTCGGCCACGCCGACATTCTCGCGCAAATTGCCGAAGCTGAACGTGGAGGTGCCGCCCTGGCCGTCGACGACGATCAGTTGCCGCATGGCAAACGACGTCCCGTCCACGACCAGCGTCAGCGTGTCGTACTCGGGTTCGGGGCGAATCGGCCGGAGGCGCAGGGCTCGACTGCCCGTCGCGCCCGCCGGCACCGGAACCTCCTCGGCCCGGAAATCGCGGAGCAGGTCCCCGCGGCCCGCGAGGAAGAGGATCGGCGTCGGTACTCGTCCCGATTCCGGCATGGCGCTGACTCGTACCTGCTTATCGGCCGGAACGTAGAAGTACATGCGTGTGCCGTCGGCGATGAACAGTTTCTTCTCGGGCGACTCGTAATCCCAGCGCATCCGTCCCGGCTTGCGGATGGCGACGGTGCCACGCTCGACTGTCTTCCGCTTGAGGGCGCCGCCGACGTACGCCTGTTCGAAGCTGGCGGTGAAGTCGCGTACTTGCTGATAGTGCCCCTGGACGGCCTTGGCCAGGGCGTCGGAAGGGGCGGGCTGGGCTGGGGCCGACGGCGCGGTAATGGCCGTCATGGCGAGGCACGCGAGGAGGATCGAGCGTCGGGTGGGCATGGGTAATCCTTTGACGTGCGCAGGCCCCGTCTCGTCGGATGTCGCGCTTACGCCTGCCACGGCCGCCCTTGGCGCTTGGCGGCCACGAAATCGCGGATGGCCGAGACATCGCGGGTGTTGAGGACCTGGGCTTTCGTAATCCCCGCCCGTCGCGCCAACCCGACGCCGAACCGCATCTGCCGGCCCAACCGGTCGGCCATGTGGCAGTCGCTGTCGACCAGCATGGGTGCGCCGATGGCCGCGGCTGTTTCGGCGAGCGGGGAATCGAGGTCGAGGTGGCCCGGTGCGCCGTCGATCTCGACCGCCGTGCCCGTGCGCGCAGCGTGCTCGAACAAACGCTCGAACGCGAGCGAGTAACCGGGCTGACGGCCGGGTGAGCGGTTGGCCGGATGGGTGATCACGTTGACCAATGGATGCCGCATCACGCGCTCGTAGCGTTGCAGGAGGCGCGCGGGCGAGTGGCCATGGCTCTCGTGCAGGGAGGCCAGCACGATATCCAGCCGCTCCAGCACTGCGTCGGGCACGTCGAGGCTGCCGTCTTCCTGGATGTCGCATTCGATGCCGTGCAGGATTGTGATGCCGGGCACCAGCGCGCGGACCGCGGCGATCTCGCCGGCCTGCTCGGCGATGCGCTCGAGCGTGAGGACGCGCGACGCCTTCGCCGTCGGCGAATGATCGGTGATCGCCATGTACCCGTAGCCGAGCGCGCGGGCGGCGTGCACCATGCCGGCAACGCTGTCCCGACCATCGCTGTACACCGTGTGCATGTGCAGATCGCCGCGGATGTCCTCGACCTCCAGCAACGTCGGCAGCGTGCCTGCCAATGCCGCCTCGATCACGTTTGGACGCGACCGGAGTTCCACGGCAATGAAGGGCAGGTCGAGGCGCGTGTAGAGCGCGCCTTCGTCGGCCAGTGGGACCGCCGTGCTGCCGTCCAGCAAGGCCTCTCGCGTCAGCGCCAGCCCCGCCGCGGCCGCGCGCGCCTTGAGTGCGCGGACGTGCCCGCGCGGACCGGTGTACCACGCCAGGCTGGTCGCCACGGACTCCGGCGTGACGGCATGCACGACGATCGGCTCCGGCTCGGCGGCCACCGCGACGGCGTGAGCGCCAGCCACCACGAGTACGTCACGGGGCAAGGCGTCGGCCGCCCTCCGGCTCCACGCGGCGGGCTCTTCGGTGACGGCGAGCAGCGCGACATCAGGGCTGACGGGATCGGTGCGGCGCAGGCCGCCCACCATGTGCCAGGCATCCGGCGTGCCGGCCGCGGTCGCCAGTTCCCTGCGTACCTGTTTGGCCTGCATCCACGCGCGGCCGAGCGGGACCAGCGCGTCCTCCGGGCCCTCGGGCGCCAGCAGGTCGACGAGATCGGCCGGCAGATGCCGTTCGAGATCGGCCTCGAGCAGCACGTCCTCGTCGGCGACCCGGTGCCGCAGCGGGTGCTGCCCGTGACGGATCAGCGCGCGAGCGCCTGCCGGCAGTCGCCGCTGCATGTGGGCGATCTCGTCATGATCGGCGCGTCGAACTCTTTCGAGGAGTTCGGAGTCACGCAGGGCGAGCAATCCCTGCGCGTCGAGCGATCGGCGCAGCAGGCTCCATGGCGTGCGCGGCTGGTGATCGAGCACCCGGCGGATCGAGGTGGACAGATGTGCCCAGTGCGCGGCTTCGGGCGCACGCCCCAGGGCCCGACACAGGCCGGCCATGTGGTCCAGCGTATCGGCCACGACGACGGGGGAGCGACGGCGGAGATGGAACAGGGCGCTGGCTCCGGTCAGTGCATCCGACAACTGCCGGGGCCGCGTGGATCGCCGCAGGAGCCGCAGGCAGCGGGTGCGGAGGGGAAACTGGTGCTACCGGAGACGTGCGCGGCAAACGTCGAGACCTGCTTGCGAAGGTCCGGTTGGTCGCATTGCGGGCACTGGTCCGGTTGCCGACCATTCAGGACGATGGCTTCGAAGCGGTGGCCACAGTGGTCGCAGCGGTATTCGAAGATGGGCACGATGGGACCATTATAGAAATGCCCAATGCCTGATGCCTAATGTCCGATGCCTAATGCCCAATGGGGTCTGCCGCGCGCCGGCCTCGCCGAAGCCAAGGGCGAAGGCGGGTGTGCTACAATTTGCGTTCGGTCAACGGGCGGAAGGGTCGCCTGAGGCCGAGCGACGCAGGTCTGGCCCGGCCGCGAGCCAGCCGCGCGGCCGTCTCCCCCGAGACGGTCGGAAGCAGAAGTGGGCGGCTAGCTCAGCTGGGAGAGCGCCGCGTTCGCAACGCGGAGGTCGGGAGTTCGAGCCTCCTGCCGTCCACCAACACATCAACGCCGCACGAGCCCCTGGCTGCTGCGGCGTTTGTCGTTTCCGACCTCCGCTTTCAGCCCCTGTTGCCGATGAGCCTCACGCGCGACGCGTTTCCCATCCGGTTGCGTAAGCTCGAGGTCACACTCGCGGTGTGCCGGTGCGACCCCTCAGCCGCAGTCGAGCCGTGGATGCAGCAAGGACCCGTCTGGTCGATCACGCGAACGCCGGACGAGTTGTCCATCGTCTGTCCGATCGACCGCGTGCCGGCGGGCGTGCGTCACGAAGGACCGTTTACGGCCTTCGTGGTCGCCGGTCCCCTTGACTTCTCGCTCACCGGCATCGTTTCCCGGCTGAGCTCGCCGCTCGCCGGCGTGGACATCCCCGTCTTCGTGACCGCGACATTCGACACCGACTTCGTGCTCGTGCCAGCGGCGCGTGAGCTCGACGTACGTCAGGCGTGGCTCGCCGCGGGGTTGGCGATAGACACGTAAGCGCGGAGAAGAATGGCGAACGAAGGTCATGGGTGAAGCCCGTGCTGCCGAGTTTGATCTCGTACGCATTCAGTGCCTCTTTCACGGTGCCTTCGCGCCCGCGCCAGCATGTACCGGCAACATCCGGGAGTCATCATCGGGGCGCAGTTCTTCGTTTGGGGCGCCGCAGGCGGGTTCGAGACCCTGAACGTCAGCGCCGTCGAGGACGAAATGGGGAATCCCACTCCCACCGACGTTCCGGAGCCCACATTGCTGGTGCTGGTGGGCGGCGCCTTGCTGAGCGTGGGCGCCGTGTCGCGCCAACTCCGCTGAGCCGGTCTCTTGATAAGGTTGAATGGACGGGCCTGTGCGTCGACGACGTACGGGCCCCTCGTGCGTGTACCGGGATGACCGTCCTCACAAGGGCACACCCCGACCAGAGCGAGACGATGGCGGGACCGCCGCATCCGCTCGTTGCTGGCACTTGGGGAGGGCAATCGGAGTGGCACGACCCTTGGTGTGGAGAGAGGCAACAGGCCAAGGAGGTCAACGATGATGTCCCTTCCCACGCTCGCCACGATCCGCCCCCACATCGCCCTGGTCACGATCCTCGCGGGCGCCAGCGCCTGTGCCTCGGGGCCATCCCAGGTGCCCGGCACTGCCGGCCTTGCTTCGGGGACGCCTGCGAGCGTGCAGTCTGCAGTGTCGGCGCCGGTGTTGCTCTCGTGCCCGGCCGGGCAGCAGGCGCTGATGCGCCAGGTCGTTGTCTCCGGCGCGGTCGTGCCGCAGGTCGAATGCGTGTCCGCGGCGCCCATGGCGACCCCGGTCCTGGGGACGCCGCTTGTCGCTGCCGCCCCGGTGGTCCCTGTGAGTCCGATGACCCCGACATACGTATCCGCGCCCGTGGGCGGATACCAGCCGGTCGCCGCGGCGCCGGTGCGCAGAGTTGCCTCGAGCCCACAGGCCAGGCGCGTCGCCTATGACAACGACATCGTCGAGTACCGTCGGCCGGCGACGCGAAGTTGGCAGAAGAGCGCGTTGATCATCGGGTCGGCCGCTGGCGCTGGGGCAGGCGTCGGGGCGGCCACCGGCGGCAAGAAGGGCGCACTCATCGGTGCGGCGATCGGCGGTGGCGCGGCCACCGTATGGGATCAGGTCACTCGGCGCCAGCCGCGGTAACCCGTCCGGCTCACTCGGCAGGGGCGTTCCCAGCGCGGGAACGCTCCCGTTTGCGTTTATACTTCAGCAGTCCACAGCGTGATCCACGCTGGATTCCCCGTTTTTTTCTTCTCAGGATTGACGTCTTCGTATGAGCAAGGTCCGTCGGATTGGTGTACTCACCGGAGGTGGTGACGCCCCCGGCCTGAACGCGGTCATCCGCGCCGTGGTCAAGTCGTCCTACAACTACGGGATCGAGTGTCTCGGCCTCGAGAACAGCTTCGACGGGCTGCTCGAGACCAACCGCCACACCGTGCTCACGCCGCGGAACGTCACCGGGATCCTTCGAGTCGGCGGCACGATCCTCGGGACCGTCAACCGCGGCAATCCCTTCCTCAAGCCGATCGACACCAGCGACGGCCCGAAGGACTACGCCGAGCGATGCATGGAGATGTTCCACAAGCTGCAGATCGACGGCATCGTCGTCATCGGCGGCGACGGGACGCTCTCCATCGCGCACGAGTTCAACAAGAAGGGGATGCCGATCATCGGCGTGCCCAAGACGATCGACAATGACATCGTCGGCACCACCAACTGCTTCGGGTTCGACACGGCCGTAGCGTTTGCCACCGACGCCATCGACCGGTTGCACACGACCGCCCAGGCGCATCAGCGCGTCATGGTGGTCGAGGTCATGGGGCGCTACGCGGGCTGGATTGCCCTGTACTCGGGCGTCGCCGGCGGCGCCGACGTCATCATGGTCCCGGAGATCCCGTACGACATCGACATCGTCGCCCAGAGGATCAAGGAGCGTGACTCCTTCGGGGCCAAGTTCAGTATCGTCGTGGTCGCCGAGGGCGCCGTGCCGCGGGGCGGCAAGGTGTCGCTCGTCAAGGCGGCAGACGGCGGATACGTCGAGCGGCTTGGCGGCGTCGGCCACCGTGTCGCCGCCGAACTCGAGAAACTGACCGGCAAGGAGACGCGCACCGTGGTGCTCGGTCACCTCCAGCGCGGCGGCTCGCCGACCAGCTTCGACCGCATGCTCGCCACCCGGTTCGGTGCGATGGCCGTGGAACTCCTGGTCAAGGGCGAGAGCGATCGGATGGTTGCCTTCCACCCGCCGGAGATCGGATCGATCCCCCTGGCCGACGTCGGCGGCAAGATGCGCCTCGTCCCGGCCGACGGGGACGTCGTCCGGACCGCGAAGTCGCTCGGAATCAGTTTCGGGGACGAATAGGTGCAGGTCTCAGGTCTCAGGTCTCAAGCAGGCCTTGCCTGAGACGTGAGACGTGAGACTTGAGACTTGAGTCCTAGCCCATGGGATCGTCGAAGATCTCGCGCAGGCGGTCGTGGTCGTGGGTGTGGCCGAGGGCGAGCATCAGCTTGATGCGCGCCTTCACGCCGCTGAGGCGCCCCGCGAAGATCAGGCCGAGATCGCGCAGCCCGCGTCCGCCACCTTCGTAGCCGTAGCGTTCGCGAACGCTGCCGGCGCCGCAGCGTGAGGTGAGGACCACGGGCAGGCCACTGTGGACGGCTGCGCCCAGGTCGTCGAGCATCGCTGGCGGCACGTTGCCGCGGCCGAGTGCCTCGATCACCAGTCCCCTGGTGCCGCTGGCCATCGAGCACCGCACGTACCGGCCGTCCGCTCCCGCGGCGACCTTGATCAGGTCGACCTCAGGCTCGACGCGGCGCACCCGCAGCAGTCCATCGGCCTCGGCGTCGAACCAGCCGGCCTCGCGCGGACTCGATCGCAGGTACCGCACCACTCCGGCATCGACGACGCCCACCGGCCCGAACTCGCGCGACTGAAACGACGCGGCGGCTTCCGTATGCACCTTCTCGACTTCCCGGGCCGAGAGGATCTGCTCGTTCATCGCGACCATGACGCCGCGTGCCCGGGAGGCGGGGGAGCCGGCGACCTGCACGGCGTGCACCAGGTTCGCGGGACCGTCCCAGCTCGGCTCGGACATCGTGCGGATGGCGCCGACCAGCACCACCGGCTTGTCGGTACGCAGCGCGATGTCCAGGAAGTAGGCGGTCTCCTCCAGCGTGTCGGTGCCGTGCGTGACGACCACGCCGTCGACGTCCGGCCGCTCCAGCCATGCCGCGACGCGACGGGCCAGGCGCCACATGTGTTCCGGTGTGACGTGCGGACCGGGCAACTGCGCGACATCCTCGAGCTCGATGTCGGCCACGTCGGCCAGTTGCGGAACGTGCACGAGGATGTCGTCGCCGCGCATGGCCGGGACGGCCGATCCCGAGCGCGTGTCGATGCGCATCGAGATCGTGCCGCCGGTGAAGAGGATGGCGACGGTGGGGGTCACACCGTGAGGAGTTCCTGATCCTTCTTCTTCTGGAAGTCGTCGATCAACCCGACATGCTGGTCGGTGAGCTTCTGCACCTCGTCGAGGCCGCGACGCTCGTCGTCTTCCGAGATGTCGTGATCCTTGAGCAGCTTCTTCAGCCGGTCGTTGGCATCGCGGCGGACCTGGCGGACGCCGTTGCGTGCCTCCTCGGCGAGCTTGTGGATCACCTTGGTGAGTTCCTTGCGGCGTTCCTCGGTCAGCGCCGGCAGCGGGATGCGCACGACCTTGCCGTCGTTGGCCGGGTTCAGCCCGAGGTTGGCCGAACGGATCGCCTTCTCGATGGCGCCCATCAACTGCGGGTCGAACGGCTGCGCCACGATCAGCGTCGATTCGGGCACGGAGAGCTGCGCCACCTGGTTGAGCGGCATCGACGAGCCGTACGCCTCCACGTGCACGTTGTCGAGCAGCGCCGTGGAGGCGCGGCCGGTGCGCACGCCGGCCATCTCGCGCTTGAGGTGATCGAGCACCCCGCCCATGCGCTTGCGCGACTCGTCGAACAGCGACTTCAGATCCGTGACGTCCATCGTCGTGTGTCCTGCTCCGGGTTCAGACGGTGACCAGCGAGCCCACGTGTTCGCCCATGATGGCGCGGCGCATGTTGCCGCGCTCGTTCAGGTCGAGCACCACGATGGGCATCTTGTTGTCCATGCACAGGGAAATCGCCGTCGCATCCATCACCTTCAGCCCCTGTTCGAGCACCTGCAAATAGGTAATGCGATCGTAACGCGTGGCAGATGGGTCCTGCTTCGGATCGGCCGTGTAGATGCCGTCCACCTTGGTCGCCTTCAAGATCACGTCGGCCTTGACCTCCATCGCCCGCAGGGCCGCGGCGGTGTCGGTGGTGAAGTAGGGGTTGCCGGTGCCGGCGGCAAACACCACCACGCGCCCCTTCTCGAGGTGGCGGATGGCGCGGCGGCGGATGAACGGTTCGGCCACCGACCGCATCTCGATCGCGGTGAGGACCCGCGTCGGAACGCCGTGGTGCTCGAGTCCGTCCTGCAGCGCCAGCCCGTTCATCACGGTGGCGAGCATGCCCATGTAGTCGGCGGTGGCGCGATCCATGCCCCGCGCGCTGCCCGCCATGCCGCGGAAGATGTTGCCGCCGCCGATGACGATGGCGACCTGCACGCCGATATCACGGATCTCGGCTACTTCGTCGGCAATGCGGGTGACCACTGCGGGATCCACGCCGTACCCCTGATCGCCCATCAAGGCTTCGCCGGACAACTTGAGGAGGACGCGGGAATACGCGGGAGGTGACATGCCGCCGCCGATTATAGCCGCTCGAGAAGCGCGGCCGCGGCCGGAATGGAGCGAGGAAAAGAGGAGGGAGGACGGAGGACGGAGGAGTGAAGTAGGACTGAGATTGGAGGACGGAGGGAGGGGGAACTGAGAACGGAGGAGAATGGCGAGGTCACGGGGACGTGAGCGCTGCACGAACCTCACTCCTCTGTCGTCGTCCCTACCTCCGTCCTCTCTCCTCGTTTCCTCCGTCCTTGCTGTCTAGGCCTGGCTTGCCTCGCCGACCTTGAAGCGCGCGAAGCCCTTGATGGCCAACGGCGAACCCACGGCCTTGGCGACGGCGTCGAGCGCCTGCGAGACCTTCACCTTCGGGTCGCGGATCGTCGGCTGGTCCACCAGGCACACGCCCTCGTAGAACGCACCGAGCTTGCCTTCGATGATCTTCTCGATCACGTTGGCCGGCTTGCCGGACTCGGCCATCTGCGCGCGGTAGATCTCCTTCTCCTTCTCGACGCGCTCGGACGGCACTTCTGCTCGCGTCGTGTATTCCGGCGCGGCGGCGGCCACGTGCATCGCCAACTCGTTGACGAAGGTCTTGAACGCGTCGTGGGTGGCGGCTTCGCCCTTCGCGCCGTCGATCTGTACCAGCACGCCGATCTTGCCGCCCATGTGGCTGTAACTGCCGACATGATCAGCCGTCAGCTTCGCGGTACGCGGCACGGCCATGTTCTCGCCGACCTTGGCGATTTCTGCCGTGATGCGGCTGCCGATTGGACCGTCTGCCGCGACCAGCGCGGCAGACGGCTGGTCGCTCGTGAACACGATTGCCGTGATCTCGTCGACCAGGGCCTTGAAGCCATCGTTGCGAGCGACGAAGTCGGTCTCGCAGTTGACCTCGGCGAGGACGCCGAGGGTCCGGTCATCGCTCAGCTTGATGCCCACGACGCCCTCGGAGGCGACGCGGCCGGCGCGCTTGGCCGCCTGCGCCATGCCGCGCTTGCGCAGGTACTCGATCGCCGCATCGACGTCGCCGTTGCTCTCGGTGAGCGCCGTCTTGCATTCCATCATGCCCGCGCCGGTCCGCTCGCGCAGGTTCTTGACCATTTCAGCAGTGATTGCCATGGGGTGAGGTTCCAGAAGGTGAGGATGGTGAATACGAACAGACACACGAAACGCCGGCCGGGTCTCTGCTCGGCCGGCGTTTGAACGCGCCGCGACGACGCGCCTCGGTCAGACCGAGGCGGGCGTGGCGGGTTCGGACTTGGGCGCAGCGGCGCGTGCTGCGGGAGCAGGGCGCTGCTGGGCGCGGAGCGGCTCACCGGACTTGCCGACAGCCTCGCCGTCGGGACCGACGGCGACGGGCGTCTCGGCCTGCGCCGACTCACGCACACCGCGGCCGGCAAGGACCGCATCGGCGATGCGCGAGGCAAACAGCCGGATCGCACGCAGCGCGTCGTCATTGCCGGGGACCGCGAAGTTGACCTGGTCGGGATCGCAGTTGGTGTCGACGATGCCGATGACCGGGATCTTCAGCTTGCGGGCCTCGTCCACGGCGATCTGCTCATGCTTGGTGTCCACGATGAACACGGCGTCGGGCAGGCGCTCCATGTGACGGATGCCGTCGAGGTTCTTCTGGAGCTTGCGCTTCTCCTTCTCGAGGCGCGCGATCTCCTTCTTCGACAGCATGTCGTACCGGCCGTCGGTCTCCATCGCCTCGAGGTCGCGGAGGCGAGCCAGGCTGCGCTGGATGGTCGTGAAGTTGGTGAGCAGACCACCGAGCCAGCGCTGGTTGACATGGAACATGCCGCAGCGCGCCGCTTCTTCGGCGATCGCTTCCTGGGCCTGCCGCTTCGTGCCGACGAAGAGCAGCGTGCGGCCCTCCGCGGCAAGCTGCATCACGAACTGCTCGGCGTCCCGGAACAGCCGCGCCGTCTTGCCGAGGTCGATGATGTAGATCCCATTGCGCTCGCCAAAGATGTACGGCTTCATCTTGGGGTTCCAGCGCTTGGTTTGGTGGCCGAAGTGTACGCCGGCCTCCAGCAGGTCCTTCACAGCAATCGGGGTCAAGCTTCCTCCAACACGGTACAGACAGGGCCGGGCCTCGCCGGCCAGACAGCCGATGGTTTAACGCTTGCTGAACTGGAAGCGCTTGCGGGCGCCCGCCAGGCCGTACTTCTTCCGTTCCTTGGCACGCTGGTCACGCGTCAGCAGGCCGGCCTTCTTCAGGCGGCCACGCAACTCGCCGTTGTACAGGCAGAGCGCACGCGCGATGCCCAGGCGCAACGCGCCGGCCATCCCGGAAATGCCGCCACCCGACGTCGTCGCGACGATGTCGAACTTGTCGAGCGTCTCGGTGAGCACGAGCGGCGAGCGGACCTGCAGGCGGAGCGACTCGGTGTTGACCGCGTCGGCAATTGCCTTGTGATTGATGGTGATCTGGCCGGTGCCAGGGCGCAGGAACACCCGCGCCGTCGACGACTTGCGACGACCGGTGCCGTAATACTGGATGACTGCCACGTTTACTCGACCTCGAGGGACTGGGGCTTCTGCGCCACGTGGGGATGATCGGCGCGCTCGTAGACGTTCAGCTTCCGGTACATCTGCTTGCCCATCGTCGTCTTGGGCAACATGCCCTGGATGGCTTCTTCCATCAGACGCGACGGCCGGCGCTGGCGAAGGTCCTTGGCGCGCTCTTCGCGCAGCCCACCCTCGTAGCCGCTGTGGTACCGGTACAGCTTCTGCTCTTCCTTCTGCCCGGTCAGCACTGCCTGCGCCGCGTTCACCACGATGACGTGGTCACCGCAATCGATGTACGGCGTATAGATCGGCTTGTGCTTGCCCTGCAGGACCTTGGCGGCCAGACTGGCCACCCGCCCGAGCGACCGGCCTGCCGCATCGATGACGTGCCAGCGTCGCTCGATGGACTTGGCGCTCGGAATGAACGTGCTCATGATGACCCTTTGGCTCCTTGCTGACACACAGCAAAAGGAGAGGATACCCGCCGCAGATAAACCGTGTCAACAACTTCCGGGAATACGACGGTCGGCGAGGTAGCCCTCCGGCACCTGCCCGTCGCTTCTCCGACAACCCCTGTCACAATTCTGCCAGCCGACGCACGGTCTCGCAGTGCCAATCCCGCTACACCCGGGCAATTCCACACTCCGGCGATTGCAAATCTGGTTGGCACCGCCCTTGCCTATGTCCAGTTCGGTTACGAAGCTGACGTTCCGGCATGAGGCCGAACGCAGCGACGTCCCAAACGAGGTGAGGTCGGCGTGCTGTTCCGCAAGCAGAAACCCGTCGTCGGACTCGACATCGGATCGAGTGCCGTCAAGGCCGTCGAGCTGAAGGCCTCCGGCAAGGGCTGGAAGGTCGTCGCGTTTGGCGTCGAGCCGTTGCCCGCCGACACCATTGTCGACGGCGCCATCATCGATGGCACGGCCGTCGCCGACGCCATCCGCCGGCTCTTCGAGCGCCTCGGCATCAAGAACCGCGAGGTCGCCGCCTCGCTGTCCGGCAACGCCGTCATCGTCAAGAAGATCACGCTGCCGGCCATGACCGATGCCGAGTTGGCGACGTCGATCACCTGGGAGGCCGAACAATACATTCCGTTCGACATCCAGGATGTCAACCTCGACTACCAGATCCTGACCCGCCCGCCCAAGAACGCCGCGGGCGCGACCATGGATGTCCTCCTGGTGGCCGCCAAGAAGGAGACGATCGCCGATTACACCGGCGTGATCGCGCAGGCCGGGCGCGTCCCGGCCATCGTCGACGTCGACGCCTTCGCCCTCCAGAACGCCTACGAGGTCAACTACGGCACGCGCGACGCGATCGTCGCACTGCTCAACATTGGCGCCAGCGCGATCAACATCAACATCGTCCGCGGCGACCAGTCGCTCTTCACGCGCGACGTGCCGATCGGCGGTAACGCCTATACCGAGGCGCTGCAGAAGGACTTCCAGATCACGCAGGAGAGTGCCGACCTGCTGAAGCGGGGTTATCCGGCCGACGGGCTGGAGCCGGCGCAGACCGGGCCGAGCCTGCAGATGGTCACCGAGGCCATCCTCCTCGAGGTCCAGAAGACGCTGGACTTCTTCCGCGGCACCACGGGCGCCGACCACATCGATTTGCTCCTGGTCACGGGCGGCGGATCGCAGGTCACCGGCCTGGTGGACGCCCTGCACGAGCGCCTCGGGTACCCGGTCGAATTCCTCGACCCGTTCAAGACCGTGAGCTTTGACGCCGCCAGGTTCGGTGTCCCGGTGATCGCCGAGGCGGCTGCCGCGGCCACCGTGGCCGTCGGCCTCGCCCTTCGCCGAATGGGGGACCGATGATTCGCGTCAACCTTCTCGCCGCTGAACAGACCCGCGCCAAGGCACCGGCCTTCTCGGGCATCAGCGCCAACAAAGTGCACATCATCGGGCTCGTGCTCGTGGCCGCGTGCGTGGCCGTCGCCGGGTACCGCCACCTCGACCTGCAGTCGCAGCAGACCTACGCCGACCTGCAGCTGCAGCAGGCCAAGGCCGAGGAGAAGCGCCTCAAGGCCGTGACCGAGGAGCTGGCCAAGTTCGAGGCCCAGACGGCATTGCTCCAGCAGCGTGTCGCGCTCATCGAGCAGCTGCGCAAGGGCCAGCGCTCGCCGGTCACCCTGCTCGATCAGGTAAGCCGCCAGCTACCTGACCGCGTCTGGCTGACGCAGCTCGCGCAGGCCGGCGCCGACGTGACCATCGAGGGCCGGACGATGACGCTGACGGCGTTGTCGGATCTGATCGGCAACCTGGAGAACTCCGGCTCGTTCGCGCGTCCGGTCGAAATCGTCAACACCGAGGTCGAGAACGGCAAGGGCGAAGGGGACCTGATGAAGTTCACCGTCAAGGCCTCGTTCCCGCTGGGCGCGCTCGACACCCCGGCCGAACCCACCAAGCCCGCTCGCGCCACGCCGGCGGCGAAGCGCTGAGGACCCTGGCCATGGATCTGGGATTGAACAAGTTGCCGTGGTGGGGCCAGCTGGCCCTGTACGTCGTGGTCGGCGGCGGCCTGGTCGCCACCCATCACTACATGTATGCCGTCGACCTGCAGGCGGGCGTGGCTCGCACGCACGCCGAGCGGCGGAAGATCGAGACCGGCATCGCGCGGGCCCGCGTCGAGGAGAAGCGTCTGCCCGAGTTCCGCACGCACGTGGCGGAACTGAACGCGCGCCTGTCTGCATTGCGCAACGTGCTCCCCGAGCAGAAGGACGTCGGCGACCTGTTGCGACGGATCCAGACGCTGGCCACGCAGTCGAGCCTCACCATTCGCGGCTTCAAGCCGCAGGCGGTGGCGCAGCGCCAGCAGCACGCGGAGTGGCCGATCTCGCTGAGCCTCGAAGGCACCTATCACGATCTCGGGGCGTTCTTCGACAAGGTGAGCCGGATGCCGCGCATCATCAACATCTCCGGCATCCGCATCAAGACGCACGGCCAGACCGAGCCCTCGGCCGCCACCGTCGACGCGCAGTGCACCGTCACCACCTTCGTCCTCATGGAGGCGCCGCCCGCGCCCGCTCCCGTCGCCGGCCGTCGCGCGCCTGCCGGTGGCGCTCGTCCTCCCGCGGCTGCTCGCTGAGGTATCGCCATGTTGCTCAGACTGACCTTCCGCATCGCCCTGCTGTCGGCCGCCATGGCAGTGCCCGGGTTCGCCCAGGCCGCCGCGGCCACCAACGGCGACTCCACGACCCCCGCGACGCCGGTGACGGCGCCCAAGGGCCCTGCGGCCGCGCCTGCGCCGCAGGTGCCGGCCCACCCTGAAGATCGCGCCGGATACGACCCCGCCGGCCGGCGCGACCCGTTCGTGAGCCTGCTCTCGCGCGGCGAGACCAGTCTGCCGGTCGGGGGACGCCCCGTCGGCGTCAAGGGCCTGTTCATCGGCGAGCTCAGCGTGCGCGGCGTGATGCGCACCAGCGGCAAGTTGCTCGCCATCGTCCAGGCCCCGGACAACAAGACCTACACCGTGCACTCCGGCGACGTGCTCTACGACGGCACCGTCAAGGTGGTCGCCAACGACGCCGTGATCTTCCTGCAGCGGGTCGACGACCCGCTGTCTCCCGTGAAGCAGCGGGAGATTCGCAAGCCACTGAGAACCACCGAGGAGAACCGATGATGCGCCCGCGCACGCCGATCCTCGCGACCCTCACGGCAGTCCTCGCCGTCGGCGCGCCCGCGTGGCCGCTCGCGTCGGGACTGTTCCGCGAGGCCCGCGAGGTCCAGCAGCAGGTCCAGGATGGACAGCGCCTGGTGATCGACACGCCCACCCGCGTGTCCCCCCATGTGTCCGCTAACCAGGCCCCCCAGGCACCGACGGACACCGACGCCGCCCGCACGCTGACCGCCCTCCGCGCCACGCGCGAAGACGGCGACGTGCTGATCACCCTCGACGGTGACGGCAAGCTCGTGGCGTCGGCCGTGCAGGTACCCGACGCGGTGCCGCCACGGCTCGTGCTCGACTTTGCCGGCGTCGCTCCCAAGGTGGCGGCCACGACGGCGGTGAACACGGGACTGGTTCGCCGCATCCGGGTGGCGCAGAACAGCGTGACGCCCCTGGTCACCCGCGTGGTCGTCGACCTGGGCGGCACCTTTCTTTACAAGGTGCGTCCATCCGCCGATCAGAAGTCGCTGGTGGTCACCATCGGCAACCCGGCCGAGCGGGCGCGCCGTGACGACGAGGCGCAGAGCCGCACCTTTGCGGCCACGACGGCGCCGGCCACAGCCAAGAGCGCGCCGGCACCGCGCCCCGAGGCTCCGCCGGCCACGGCCGTGACACGCACCTCCGCCCAGGCCCCGGTGAAGGCCGCGGCCCAGGCGCCGGCACCGGCGCCGGCCCAGGCTCCGCCACCTGCCCCGCGGGCCCAGGCGCGTCGCTCGACGACGCCGCCGGTGCCACCGGCACCGGTCGCCGGGCCGCCAGAACCGACGGCCGTCGCCACGACGCAGGCGATGTCGAGCGGCAAGTACACCGGCCACCCGATCTCGCTGGACTTCCAGGGTGTCGACCTGCGTGCGGTGCTGCGCACCTTCGCGGAGGTCACCGGCCTGAATCTCGTGATCGACCCGGGCGTGAAGGGCATCGTCGACGTCACCTTGCGCGACGTCCCATGGGATCAGGCACTCGAGATGATCCTGCGCGCCAACCAGCTGGCCTACAGCGTGGACGGCACCATCGTGCGCATCGCGCCGACGACGACCTTCTCCACCGAAGCGGCCGACAGGCGCAAACAGGCCGAGGAGAAGCTGCGCGAACTGGCCGTGTCCAAGAAGGAGTACCGCACGGTCCGCCTCAGCTACGCCAACGCCAAGAGCCTCGCCGACCTGGTGAAGTTGTCCGGCATGTCGACCTTCGGCGACGTGCAGGTCGACGAGAACACCAACACGATGATTCTCTTCGACGTGCCCGATGGCCTCGCCAAGGCGCAGCAGCTGATTGGTGAGCTCGATCGTCCGCAGGCGCAGGTGGAGATCGAGGCGCGCATCGTGCGCACCACCAAGTCGGCCGCCCGCGAGCTCGGCCTGATGTGGGGCTTCGGCGGCAAGATGACCCCGGAGCTGGGCAACACCACGAACATGGCGTTCCCCAACTCGATCACCACCGGCGGCGTCGCCGGCTCGATCAACACCAACGCCGACAACGCGTTCATCAAGCTCGGAAGCGTCAACGGCGCGTTCAACGTCGACGTCGCGCTGTCCGCGCTCGAGACGCAGGGCCGCGTCAGCGTCATGCTGCGGCCTCGCGTGGTCACGCAGAACAACGTCAAGGCGACGATCACGCGCGGCCAGGAGATCCCCTACACGACCCTGACGGCGCCTCCGCTCGGCGACGGCGTCAGCGTCATCCAGCCGGTCCCGCAGGTGCAGTTCAAGACGGCGGCGCTGACGCTCAACGTGACGCCGCGCATCACCGAGGCCAACACGGTGATCCTCGACGTCGACGTCGACAACGGGTCACCGGGCCAGGTCGAGCTGAACGGCAATCGCTCGATCAACACGCAGCGCGTGACCACGCGCGTCCTGGTCGCCGACCAGGGCACGACGGTCATCGGCGGCATCAACGAGGCCGTCACCCAGTTCACGGAGGACCGTACGCCGGGCCTGCACCGCGTGCCCCTCATCGGCCGCCTCTTCCGCCGCGACACCACGACGGACGACGAGGGCGAGCTGCTGATCTTCATCACGCCGCGCATCGTGCGGGACGGAGGAACCGTCAAATGAGACTTACGCGATATCTCGCACAGACCGGGCAGGCCCGCATGACGCGCGCCGCGACCCTTCTCGTCATCGTCGGCGCGGCCGGACTTGTCGCCGGGTGCAGCGAGACGGTGCGCACCGGGCAGGCATCGTCTTACCTGGTGCTCGAGCGGCTCGAGGGATCCTCGGGTGCCAGTACCGGCACGACGTTCCAGAGCGTGCTGCGGTCGGACGTGCTGACCAAGGGCAGCATCTTCGAGGACAACGGCCGCGTTGCGCTGTCGATTGCCATGAAGGACGTCACCAATCCGACGGGGCCGTCGGCCAACAACCTGATCACCCTGAACCGCTACCGTGTCGAGTACCGCCGGACCGACGGCCGCAACACGCCCGGCGAGGACGTGCCCTACGCGATCGAGGGTGCGATGGGCGTGACGATCACCGAACAGTCCACGTCCGTGGTGTTCACATTGGTCCGTGCCCAGGCCAAGCTCGAGAAACCGCTCGTGACGCTGGTCGGCACCAACGGTGGCGCCCTGATCATCTCGACCATCGCCGACGTGACCTTCTTCGGCAAGGACCAGACCGGCCGCGACGTGACCGTGACCGGATCCATGAGCATCAACTTCGCCGATTGGGCGGATGCCCAGTAGCCAGGTGCAGCCATGACCAACGTACGACGACTCACTAATCTACTGCTTGCGCTGGCGAGTGTTGGGGCCATGACGGCCTGCACGTCCGAGCCCGACATCCCCAAGGCCACCGGCCCGTCCGAACTCGGCTTGTCTCTGCAGGTGCTGGCCTCGCCAGACGTTCTCAACACCGATGGCCTCTCGACGTCGCAGATCACCGTGACGGCGCGTGGGCCAAACAGTGAACCAAAGGCGGGGGTCCCGCTCCGCGCCGACATCCGTGTCGGCGGCGCGATCGTCGACCTCGGCAGCCTGTCGACCAAGAGCACGACGACCGGCGCCGATGGCCGGGCGACGATCGTCTACACCGCGCCGCCGGGCGGCCTGTCAGGCAATACCGATGGCAGCAACGTCGTGCAGGTCGGCTTCACGCCGCTGACCGGCGACTACGCCAATGCCGTCGAGCGTGCCGTGAGCATCCGCCTCGTCCCGCTGGGCACCATCGTGTTCCCCGGGCAGCCGCTTGCCAACTTCACGTGGCGCCCCACCCAGGCGTTCGCGATGGACGAAGTGACGCTCGACGCCGGACAGTCCAAGGACTGCCCGCTCACCGCCACCGCTCCGACCGAGTGCTTCGACTCGCCCACGCTCCAGTACGAATGGAACATGGACGACCGCAACATCATCCTGACGGGCCGGGTCATCAAGTACCAGTTCCCGCAGCGGGGTGACTATAACGTGAAGCTCACTGTCACCAATGCCCTCGGCAACAAGGTGTCGGTGACCAAGATGATCGACGTGCTCTCGCGGCCATAGCCGCCGGCCCAGCAAGGAACGACGCGCATGTCGACCGGCAACCCGCTCGAACAGCTCAGGCGTCGCATGCAGTCGCATGCGACGCCCACCGCCTTTGCCGCCCTCGCGGAGGAACATCGCCGCGCTGGCCGACTCGCCGAAGCCGTCGCCGTGTGCCGGGAGGGGCTCGAGCGATACCCGGCCTACGTCTCGGCGCGGGTGACGCTGGGACGTGCGCTGCTCGACAGCGGCGACGCCCCGGGCGCGGTCACCGAACTCGAACATGCGGTGGCGCAGTCGCCAGACAACCTGGCGGCTGCGCGCGCCCTCGAGACGGCGCGCGCCGCCCTCGGCGACGTGCCGTGGCCGCCCGCACTGGTGGCGCCGGCGGCCACCACCGCTGCCGACTTGCCGCTGCGCACGCCTGACGACGACTCGGTCCCGTCATCCGTGATTGCCAGTGCACTGGGCGCGGGACCAGATGGCCCGCAGGAATTCGGCCTGGCGCCCGATTGGTCGCTTCCAGACGTGCTCCCGCCATTGCCCGTGGCCGCGGCGCCGCCGGCCCTGGAGGATGACGTCCACACCGAGGCGCTCGACGCCCACGCAGAGTCGCCGACGACGTACGTCACCCCGGCGCATCCGCAAGGGGAGGAGCCGGCGGGCATCTGGCCGGTCCCGGCCGACCAGTCGACCGCCGACCCCGCCGCTGTCGATGGCGCCCACATGTTCTCCTGGTCTCTCGATCCGCCATCGTCTGGTCTGGATGCCGGGCAGGCCGTCGAGGAGCGATCCGACCCCGACGAGCGCGAGCGAACGATCATCTGGGACGCACAGACGATCGAAGCGCCTGTTGCCGACATTGCGGGAACCGACGACGTGGCCGCGACGTCACCAGGCCAGGTCCCGGTCGACGCGGATGGCGTCCTCGACGCGCCAACCGATGACGAGCCGTCGCCGTTCTGGACGGGATACTTTGGCGGTGAAGCGGTCGCCGAGGACGCGGCGCCGTTTGCCGGCTGGGGTGAAGAAGCCCCGCCGACGGCGCCGGAGGCCGACCGGTCACCGTGGGCCGACGAAGACGTGGCCGATGGCAGCGCAGCCTGGAATACGCCGGACGGGCCGTCGGCGACCTGGGCCCTCAGTGACCTGCGTGAAGCCGACGGTGCCGACGCGACCCCGTTCCAGGGCACGCTGGACGTCGAGGACACCAGCCCCGAGCCGTTTGCGAGCATCACTGACGCGTCCGAACTGGCCTGGGCCGACTCGCCGGTCGAGACGTCGGCCGCGCCACTGACGGAGATGCTCGCCGATACGGCGACAGCGTCGCTCGCTGCCATCCCGGACGAGCCGTCATACGCTTTCATCGCCGAGCCGCTGGACGAGGACCTGGAGACACTGCTGGCCGGGACTGTTGATGGCGACGTCCACCTTCCCGCAGACGTAGGCGCCCTCCCCGCAGACGTAGGCGCCGACCTGAAGGTCGGCGCGCTTGATCCTGCGCTCACGGCCGCCACCGGGCCATCGCCGGCCGAGGCGGTCTGGTCGGGATCGGTCAAGTCGGCAATGGGTGAGGTCTTCGCCCTGGCCGGACATGGCGAATCGCTCGAGCCGCCGGCGCATCCGTCGCCGATGGTGCGCGAAGCGATGGCTGACGCGGCCGTCGACGCCGCCCTCGAGGACGCCGCCCTTCGCGAGGACGCGCCGCCGGTCCTGGCCTCGCTCGAACAGATGCTGGCGGCCGTTCGGGCGCGTCGCGCGGCCCTGTCCGGACCGATGGACTCCTGACCCGGTCGGGGAGGGCCGGCTCTCCGACTTGTCCACCGTAGCCGTGGCGACGGTGGAGCCAGGCCCGAACCGATCGATTCGGGCATGCGACACTAGGGCGCCGTGCGCGCCCCGGTCTTCGTTCCGACCTTCGATTTCCGGGCCCGCGTGTCCCGTGCGGCTGCCGCGCTCGCAGCTGCCGGGGCCGACGCGCTCGTGATCTCCCACCTGCCGAATCTCCGCTACCTCTCGGGCCTGGAAGCGACGGCGGGGCAGGGCCTGCTGACGGCGGCGGGCCAACTGCATCTCCTCGTCGATCCCCGATACGAAGCGGCCGCTCGCGACCGCGCCGACGAAGTGGGCGCCGGCGTCCTGCTGCCGGCTCCGACCGCCGACATCCGGCCATCCGTGTGGATCGCCGCGCACTGTGCTCGCGAAGGCGTCGCTCACCTGGTGCTGGAGAGCCGGGTGATGCCGCTGCATGATGCCCGCCTCATTCAGCGGGCGCTGGCTGTCGAGCGCTGGGCCGGCACCATCGTCGACACGCCGCTGGACCTCGTCGAGGGCCTGCGCCGGATCAAGGACACGGCAGAGCTGACGTTGCTGCGCGAGGGCGGCGCCCGGCTGTCCGAAGCTGCCCGCGGGGTCCTGGCCGATGGAGTCGCGCGTGCCGGTCGTTCCGAACTGGAGGTCGCCGCCGAGATCGACGCGCGGGTGCGGGCCGCCGGATTTTCCCGGGCTGCCTTCGACACCATCGTCGCCAGTGGTCCCCGCAGTGCACTTCCGCACGCCCGGCCGACAGCGCGCCGCCTGGAGGCGGGTGAGGTCGTGGTGCTGGACTTTGGCGGGGTCTACGGCGGATACTGCCTCGACCTGACCCGGACCGTGTGTCTGGGGCAACCGACGACCGAGGTCGATCGCCAGTACCAGGCGGTGCTCGAGGCGCAGCGGGCCGGGTGTGCCGCGGTGCGACCGGGAGCGTTCCCGGCCGATGTCGATCGCGCCGCCAGGCAGGTGCTCGAGGCCGCGGGTTTCGGGAAGGCATTCGGACACGGTACGGGACACGGGCTCGGCCTCGAGATACACGAGGCGCCACGGCTCGCACGCCCCCAGCCGGAAGACGTCGCCCAGCCCCCCCTCGAGGCTGGCGTGGCCTGCACCATCGAACCGGGGGCATACGTGACAGCATGCGCCGGCATCCGCATCGAGGACGATGTGGTCGTGACGGTGGACGGACACGAACGAATCACAGACGTGCCCCTCGGCTGGCCAACCGCACATTGACGATGACACTCGACGAAATCAAGCAGATCCTCGACCTGGTCCGTGAACACGAACTCGCGGAGTTCGAACTGGAACAGGAAGGCGTCAAGTTGCGGGTCCGGAAGAAGGGCCAGGAAGCGCCAGCGGTAGTCGTGAGCCCCGCGGCACCGCTCAGCGCACCGGTCGCCGCCACGGCTCCGCGCGCCGCCGCGCCAGTTGCCGCCCCTGAAGCCGTCCCCGCTGACGACACCGAGACCGAAGGCGTCGAACTCGCCGTGGTGAAGGCACCGATCGTCGGCACCTTCTACCGGGCTGCCGAACCGACGGCGTCGCCGTTCGTCTCGGTTGGCGACACCGTCCGAAAGAACCAGGTCGTGTGCCTGATCGAGGCGATGAAGCTGATGAACGAAATCGTGTCGGAGTACGACGGCGAAATCGTCCAGGTCTTCGTGGAGAACGGCCAGCCGGTGCAATACGGCGAGCGCCTGTTCGCCGTGCGCGCCAGGTAACCAGGACATCGCCGTGTTCAAGAAGATCCTGATTGCCAATCGTGGCGAGATCGCGCTCCGCGTGATTTGCGCCTGCCGTGAACTGGGGATCAAGACCGTCGCCGTCTGGTCCGAGGCCGACGAGCACAGCCTGCACGTCCGCTTTGCCGACGAGGACGTCTGCATCGGCCCACCGCGCAGCGCCGAGAGCTACCTGCACGTGCCGGCGATCATCAGCGCCGCCGAGATCACCGGCGCCGACGCCATCCATCCCGGCTACGGCTTTCTCTCCGAGAGCGCCTACCTCGCGGAAGTCTGCGAGGCCTGCCACATCAAGTTCATCGGGCCGAGTCCCTCGGTCATCCGGTTGATGGGGGAGAAGTCGCGCGCACGGCGGGCAATGAAGAAGGCCGGCGTCAGTACCCTGCCCGGCAGTGATGGCCCGGTCGAGACCGAGGAGGACGCGCAGTTGATCGCCGCCGACCTCGGGTTCCCGGTGATCATCAAGGCCAGTAACGGTGGCGGCGGCCGCGGCATGCGCATCGTCCGCTCGGGCAACGAGCTTTCGCAGGCCCTGCGGACCGCCCAGCGCGAGGCGCAGGCCGCCTTCGGCATCGGCGACGTCTACCTCGAGAAGTACCTCGAGGCACCGCGCCACATCGAGGTGCAGATCCTCGGCGACGAACACGGCCATGTCGTCCACCTCGGCGAGCGCGAGTGTTCGGTGCAGCGGCGCCACCAGAAGCTGATCGAGGAAGCGCCGTCGGCAGTCATCACCGAGAAGCAGCGCAAGGCCCTCGGCAAGATGGTGGTCGATGCGGCGACGGCCGTGGGCTACTCGAGTGCCGGTACGTTCGAGTTCCTGATGGACGCGCAGAACAACCTGTACTTCATCGAAGCCAACACCCGCCTGCAGGTCGAGCATGGCGTGACCGAACTGGTCACCGGCATCGACATCGTAAAGGAACAGATCCGCATCGCGGCCGGCGAGCCGCTCTCGTTCACGCAGGAGGATGTGCGGATCGACGGTCACGCGATCGAGTGCCGCGTCAACGCCGAGAATCCCGACACGTTCGCCCCGAGTCCTGGCCGCGTCGATGCGTTCAGCCTGCCCGGCGGTCCCGGCATCCGCGTCGACACCTTCGTGCATGCCGAAGCCGTCGTGCCTCCCAACTACGATTCGCTCATCGCCAAGGTGATGTCGCACGGCCGCACCCGCGCCGAGGCGATCGCCCGCATGCGACGCGCGCTCGAGATGACGGTGATCGAAGGGATCGAGACGTCGGTGCCGATGCACCTGAAGATCCTGGCCGACGAGGACTTCCAGCAGGCCCGGATCTCGACGGCGTTCATGGAGCGGTTCCTTGCCGCGCCCAAGCCATCGGCGACGACACCGGTGACCCCGCCGGCCGCCTGACCCAGGGCGTGGTGTCCTCCACCGCACGCCGGCCGCTTCCGTCCAGGCTCTACGCCATTGTCGATGCCGACGTCGCGAGCCGTGCCGGCTGGCACGTCCCGGACCTGGCGGACGCCTACTTGCAGGCTGGCGTCCGATTCCTGCAGGTGCGAGCCAAGGACGCCCCCGCACGGGACGTCCTCGCGTGGACCGAGGCGATCGCGCGCCGCGCCGGTGAGGCGTGGGTCATCGTTAACGATCGCGTGGACATCGCCATCGTCGCTGGCACCCGTCACGTTCACCTCGGACAGGACGACCTGCCGGTCTCCGACGCGCGGGCGCTCCTCGGCCCGGATGCCGTGATAGGACTCTCCACCCATACGCCGGCGCAGGTCGATGCGGCCTGCGCGCTTCCGATCGACTACCTGGCGGTGGGGCCAGTGTTCAGCACGCAGACCAAAGCGACGGGATACGAGGCGGTCGGACTCGCGGGCGTCCGTCGGGCTCACGCGGCGGCGCAGGTTGCCCGCGTCCCTGTGGTGGCCATCGGTGGCATCACGCTCGACACGGCTTCCGATGTCATCGCGGCGGGAGCGTCGTCGGTGGCGGTGATCACGGATCTCCTGCGCGAGGGCACGCCTGGCGCGCGTGTCCGCGCCTTTGTTGAGCGACTCAGCCGGATATAATGCGCGCCAACGCTTGCCACGACGGTGCCATGCTGCACCTTCGTGCGGGATTCCGAACCGGGGGACATTCTTGGCCAGTTCACTCTTTCGCACCAAGTCAATCGACCGTCTGCTCGCCGAGGGCGAGGCCACGGGCGAGGGGACGCTGAAGCGCACCCTGAACTCGGGCGCGCTCATCGCGCTCGGCATCGGCGCCATCATCGGCGCCGGCCTCTTCGTGCGAACGGCCGCGGCGATCGCGGACCGGGCGGGGCCAGGCGTCACCGTGGCATTCCTGGTCGCGGCGCTCGGGTGCGCCTTGGCCGGGCTGTGTTACGCCGAGTTCGCGTCGATGATCCCCATTGCCGGGAGCGCGTACACGTACTCGTACGCGACGATGGGCGAACTTGCCGCGTGGATCATCGGCTGGGACCTGATTCTCGAGTACGCGGTCGGCGCGGCGACGGTTGCCATCGCGTGGAGCGAGTACCTCAACAAGGTGCTGGAATTCGTCGGCTTACATGTGCCGTACGCGTGGAGCCATTCGCCCTTCCAGGTGGATGCCGCCACGGGTGTGGCGGGCATCATCAACCTCCCGGCCGTGCTCATCCTCGGGCTGCTGACGGCGCTCCTCGTGCGCGGCACGCAGGAATCGGCGTGGGTCAACAACCTGATCGTCATCACCAAGGTGTCGATCGTCATCATGGTGATCGTGCTCGGGTGGGGGTTCATCAACCCGGCCAACCACACGCCGTACATTCCAGCCGCCAGTCTCTACACGACGCCCGAGGGCATCACCCACAACTACGGCGGCATCATGGGCATCCTCGGTGCGGCCGGCGTCGTGTTCTTCGCCTACATCGGCTTCGACGCGGTCTCAACCGCGGCGCAGGAAGCCAAGAACCCGAAACGCGACATGCCGATCGGCATCCTCGGTTCGCTCGTCGTCTGCACGATTCTCTACGTGCTGTTCGCGCATGTGCTGAGCGGCATTGCCACGGTGGAGGACTTCCGGAGCACGGGTCGCGAGGCGTCGGTGGCCTTCGCCATTTCGAAGTACATGGTCGGCTACGACTGGCTCGCGAAGTTCGTCACCGTCGCGATTCTCGCCGGCTTCTCGTCGGTCATCCTGGTGATGCTGCTCGGGCAGTCCCGCGTGTTCTACTCGATGAGCCATGACGGCCTCGTGCCGAAGTTCTTTTCCCACATCCACCCGAAGTACCACACCCCCTACAAGTCCAACTGGTTCTTCTTCATCTTCACCGCGCTGTTTGCCGCCTTCGTTCCGGGTGACATCGTCGGAGAGATGACGAGTATCGGGACGCTGTTCGCGTTCATGCTCGTGTGCGCGGGTGTATGGATCCTCCGCGTGCGTCGGCCGGACATTCCGCGTGGATTCCGTGTGCCCGCCGTGCCGCTCGTGTCGACGCTGGGCATCTTCGTCTGCGGTGCGATGGTGTTCGGACTCGGCTGGACCAACTGGGTCCGACTCGGTGGCTGGCTCGTCATCGGCCTCGTGATCTATTTCGGCTACAGCAAGCAGCACAGCAAGCTCAACACTGCGGCCTGAACGACGTGATAGCCCGCACACTCGACGGCGCAGCACTGGCGCGCCAGATACGCGAGCAACTGCAGCCGCAGGTCCAGGCCTTCACCACCCAGGCAGGACGTCCGCCCGGGCTGGCCCTCGTGCTCGTCGGCGACGATCCCGCCTCGCATGTCTACGTCGGCAGCAAGAAGACACAGGGAACCGACGTCGGTTTCCGCGTCGACCTGCATCAGCGGCCGGCGACGACCTCGCTCGACGAGGTCCTGGCACTGGTGCGCGGCCTGAACGCCGACCCGGCGATCGACGGCATCCTGGTACAGTCACCGCTACCGGCGGCGATGGGCAGCGACGCCGCGCGACGGGTCTTCGAGACGATTGATCCGGCCAAGGACGTCGACGGTTTCACGGCCGAGAACGTCGGGCGCCTCGTGCAGAATCGCGAGGGACTGGTCGCGTGCACACCGGCCGGAATCATCGAGTTGCTGGAGCAGGACGGTGTGACCATTGCGGGCAAGCGCGCGGTGGTCATTGGCCGCAGCGACATCGTCGGCAAGCCGATGTCGTTGTTGTTGCTGCATCGCCATGCGACGGTCACGATCGCGCACTCGAAGACGCCGGATCTGCCAGCCGTGGCGCGTGAGGCCGACATCCTGGTGGCAGCGATCGGGCGTGCGGGGTTCGTCACGCCCGCGTTCGTCAAGCCTGGTGCGACCGTCGTCGACGTCGGCATGAATCGGGTCTCCGAGGAGGCCGACGTCGTCGGGTTCTTCGGCGAGGGCTCGAAGCGTCACCTGGCCTGGCAGCAGCGGGGATCGGTGCTGATGGGTGATGTTCACCCGGCCGTTGCCGATGTCGCGGGAGCGCTGACACCGGTTCCCGGCGGCGTTGGCCCGCTGACCATTGCGATGCTGATGAAGAACACCCTGACTGCCGCCTCGAGGCGCGTGAGGTAGGGACCGCTCTCCGAAGGGGTCCACGTCCATCTGATCCATCGCTGGCCATCGCACGCCGCAATTCGGCGTCCGTCGCGATCGATGCGGCGGGAAGGGAGATGGACGCCTCGGAGAGGCGTCCCTACCTTCCTGAGTCCGCGCTGGCGCGGAGCTGTGTGACCAACTCCGCGACCTGGGCGTCCGTGTCCTCGAAGGTGCCGTCGGTCCTGACTACGTAATCCGCACCACGGACCTTCTCTGCGATGGGCCATTGCGCCGCGATGCGCTGGCCGGCCTCGACGTCCGAGAGGCCGTCGCGCTCGATCAATCTCGCCTTCTGCCGCGCCGGATCGCACGCCACCACCACGACGGCGTCGAAGTCACCGGCACGGCCCGTCTCGAAGAGCAGTGGGATGTCGGCGATGAGCGGACCGCGGTAGCCGTTCTTTACCAGTCCGGCCTGCCACTCGGCGATGCGTCGCCGTACCTCCGGGTGGATCAGTGCCTCGAGGTCGGTACGGGCGGTGGCGTCGCGAAAGACCAGTGACCCCAGCTTCGCGCGATCGAGCGCGCCGCCCTCGGTCAGGATGTCGCGACCGAACCGGTTCACCACGGCGCGTAGTCCGGGCGACCCTGGAGCCACCGCTTCGCGCGCCAGGCGATCGGCATCGATGGTGGGGAGCCCCACCTCGTCGAGCCGCCGCGTGACGTAGGACTTGCCGGTGGCGATGCCGCCGGTGAGCCCCACGCGCAGCACGCCTTCAGGCATCGCTGTCCTCGGACGGCCGCGCCGGTGCGAGGCGATCTTCGACAAACGAGTTCCACTCGTGGCAATGCGGGCACCGCCAGAGCAGTTCCTTGCTCCGGTACCGGCAGCGCAGGCAGATGTGCGGGTCGCGGTAGAACACGGCGTCACGACTGTGAGTCACGTACCGTTCCACCGACGCCTTGTCGAGGTTGAGGTCGAGCAGGATGTCCCACGCCGCCTGGTGCACGAGCAGCGCGTGCGGGTTGATCGTCAACGCGGCCAGGGCCATCTGCAGCGCGTCTTCCGGGCGGCCGGCGCGCAACATGTGCCGTGAAAGCGCGAGGCGCGCGCGCCAGTCCTGTGGATGGTCCGTGGCGATGCGGCGGAACAGGTGCTCGAATGCGTCGGCGCGGCCCGCGGCCATGTACGCGTCGCCGAGCCGATCGGCGACCAGGTGCGCCCGTGTCGGCATCGACGCGATGAGGTGTTCCCAGATCTCCACGGCGCCGGCCATGTCGCCGGCGTCACGCTTGACGTCGCCAAGATTGAGGTACGCCGGTGCCACCTCGGCGTCGAGTTCAATCGCCGACTCGAAGTGCTTGCGTGCCGCAGGCAAGTCGTGGCGCGACAGCGCCTGCATGCCGAGCTCGTTTTCGAGGAATGCCTGGATCTGGAGGTGCCGGCGCGTGCGCCGCTCCGGTTCGTCCTCGCGCGCCAGCTCGCGGCGCACGCGATAGGCCTCGGCCCACTGATTCTGGTCTTCGTACAGCTTCTGCAACTGCAGCAGCGCGTGCTCGTTGCTGGGGTCGAGCCGCAACACCTCGCCGAAGGCCTCGTGCGCGCGGTCGACGAACCCGCCGCGTGTGAAGTCGAGCCCGAGGCAGAGCAGGGCATAGGTGTGTTCGAGCTTGCTGATGCGCGGCCGCTGCAGGATCTGCTGGTGGATCTGGATCGCACGTCCGACCTGGCCCTTCTCGCGATACAGGTTGCCGAGGATCATGTGGATCTCGACGGCATCCTCGTCCACGCGGGCCGCCTGGCTCAGCTCCTCGATCGCGTGATCCAACTGGTTCGCGACGAGGAAGTTGAGGCCCTGGATGTAATGGGGCGACTGACGCGCCTTGCGGCGATCGATCCAGCGGCCTTCGTGCAGCTTGTAGCGCTCCCACGCCTTGCCGGCGGCCAGGCCGAACAGGAACGCGACGAGCGCGGAGAGGAGGGGCAGGTAGTCGGCGATCACGGGCGTTCGTGAAGATGGGCGGCGACCAGCGCATCCCAGTGTCCCTGGGCCTGCAGGATGTCCTCGATGAAGGCGCGCGCCGCGCCGTGGCCGCCCGGACGGACACTCACGACGTGTGCGGCCGCCCGTACTTCCGCGACCGCGTCGGCAGGGCAGGCCGCCAGGCCCACCCGCCGCAGCACCGGCAGGTCTACCACATCGTCACCCATGTACGCGATGACCTCGGATGGCCAGCGTTGCGATTCCATCAATTCCTCGAGGGCGGCGCCCTTGTCGGTCACGCCTTGCCGGACGACGTCCACGCCCAGCTGCCGCGCACGATGCAGCGTCGAGGCCGAGTGCCGGGCCGAAAGCAGCCCGATCGTCAGTCCGGCGCGCCGGGCCATGACGATGCCGGCGCCGTCCTTGATGTCGAAGCGCTTGGACTCGCTGCCATCGGCATGGACGATGACGCCGCCGTCGGTGAGGACACCATCGACGTCGAACAGGAGGACGCGGATCAGCCGTGCCCGCTCGGTGACCTCGACCGGCGACAGGGGCGGCATCAGAACAGCTCCGTCTGCCACAGGTCGTGAATGTGCAGGACGCCGCGGGGCTGGTTGGCGGCGTCGATGACGGGTACCGAAGTGATGCGACGCGTCTCCATCACCTGGAGGGCCGCGACGGCCAGCAGGTCGCCGGAGATGGTGACCGGCCCGCGCGACATGATCTCTCGCGCCGTCCGGCCGCTGATGTCCTCGTCGCGCATCATCAGGCGGCGCAGGTCGCCGTCGGTGACCAGGCCGACCAGCGTTCCGTCGCGATCGGTCACGCAGGTCATGCCGAGCCCCTTGCGACTCATCTCGTAGATCACGTCTCGCAACGGCGTTTCTTCGTCGACGCGCGGCATGCTGTCACCGGTGTGCATCAATTGCTCGACGCGCATCAGGCGCTTGCCGAGCGATCCCCCCGGGTGACGATGGGCGAAGTCGTCGGCACGGAAGCCCTTCTCGGTGGCCAGCACCATCGCCAGGGCGTCGCCCAGGGCGAGTGCCGCCGTGGTGCTCGCCGTCGGCGCGAGGTTCAGCGGGCAGGCCTCCTCGTCGACAGCGCAGTCCAGGTGGACGTCGGCCACCTGCGCGAGCGTCGATCGCGGTGCACCGGTCATGCCGATCAGTCTCGCACCGAGCCGCTTCACAATCTCGACGAGACGAACGACCTCCGGCGTCTCGCCGCCATACGACAAGGCCACCACCACATCGTCGGCGGTCACCACGCCGAGGTCGCCATGGAGGGCTTCTGCCGGATGCAGGAAGAAGGCCGGCGTGCCGGTGCTCGCGAGCGTGGCGGCGATCTTGCGGCAGATGAGACCCGACTTGCCGATCCCCGTGACGACCACACGACCGCGGCACCCTGCCAACAGCGCGACCGCCTGTTCGAAACGACCGTCGAGGCGGGCGACGAGTCCCTCGACAGCGGCAGCCTCCGTGCGGAGCACACGTGCCGCGAGTTCGAGCGCGGGCGAACGCGGTGTGCGGGCCGACTCGGTCATCACCGTCACGGCGCCGCCTGGACGGCGGCATGGACGCGCAGCAGTCGCTGCAACAGCGCCGGAAGTCGATCGAGTCGCAGGGCGTTCTCGGCGTCCGACTTCGCGCGTGACGGGTCTTCGTGGACTTCCATGAACACGCCGTCGACGCCAGCGGCCACGCCAGCGCTGGCCATCGTCTCGATGTAGGCGGCCTGCCCGGCCGTCCGGCCGTCGCCGGCACCAGGCAGTTGCAGGCTATGGGTGACGTCGTAGATCACCGGCGCCTCCAGCGCGCGCAGTTGTGGCAGCGAACGCATGTCCACGACGAGGTTGTGGTAGCCGAACGACGTGCCGCGCTCGGTGAGCAGCACCTGCGGGTTGCCAGAGGCCCGGACCTTGTCGAGCGGGTACTTCATCTCCGCGGGGGAGAGGAACTGGCCCTTCTTGATGTTCACGACGGCGCCGGTACGCGCGGCGGCCACCAGCAGGTCGGTCTGGCGGCACAGGAACGCCGGAATCTGCAGGACGTCGACGACCGCGGCGGCAGGCGCGGCCTGGGCGGTTTCGTGGATGTCGGTCAGTACCGGCACGCCGAGTTCGGCCTTCACGCGCCCGAGGATGCGAAGTCCGGCGTCGAGCCCCGGACCACGGAAGGAGGACAGCGACGTGCGGTTGGCCTTGTCGAACGAGGCCTTGTAGATGTAGGGGACGCCCGCCTCGCGAGCGATGGCCGCGATGGCGTGACCCAGCTCGAGGGCATGCGTCTCGCATTCGATGACGCACGGGCCGGCAATCAGCACCAGTTTGCCGGCACCAAAGGTCACCGGCCCGACATGTACCGGTTGCACCACGACATTATAGGGCTCGCCATTGGTAGGGACCGCTCTCCGCGCTGGCGCGCCGAAGCCTTCGGCGGAGGCGGGAGCGGTCCATCTCCTCAGTCGGTCGCGAGCCGCTGCGGCGGGGCAGATCGGAGGTGGACGCCTCGGAGAGGCGTCCCTACCTACTACGCCAGAGCCGCTGCGGCGGGGGCAGATCGGAGGTGGACGCCTCGGAGAGGCGTCCCTATCTACTACGCCAGCGTTTCGGCCGGCCGGTGCGCGGCGGACCGTGCCGCGACGGCGTGCGCGTGCGTCGCTTCGACGAATCCGGCAAACAGCGGATGCGGCTTGAGCGGCTTGGACTTGAACTCGGGATGGAACTGGACGGCGACGAACCAGGGGTGCGAGGGCAGTTCCACCATCTCGACGAACTTGCCATCGAGCGAGCGACCGACAATCTCCAGGCCCTTCTCGGTGATCGCGGGCTCGTACAGGCAGTTGAATTCGTAGCGGTGGCGATGGCGCTCGTGGATGACGTCGGAGCCGTAGAGCCGATGCGACAGCGAGCCGGGCTTCAACTGGCAGGCGTAGGAGCCGAGACGCATGGTGCCGCCGAGGTCGTCGACGCCGAGCAGGTCCCGCAGCTTGTAGATCACCTTGTCGGTCGTATCGGGCGCGACCTCTGTCGAGTCGGCCTGTGTGATGCCGCAGACGTTGCGCGCGTACTCCACCGTGGCCCACTGGAACCCGTAGCAGATGCCGAAGAACGGGATGCGGCGATCGCGCGCGACTTCGACCGCCTTCATCATGCCGCGCGTGCCGCGATTGCCGAAGCCACCGGGCACCAGGATGCCGTCGGCGTCCTGGAGTTCGAGCTCGCCGCCGTCCACCTCGAGGGCCTCGGCCTCGATCCATTTCACGTTGACCTTCAGACGGTGATGGAAACCGCCGTGAAAGAGCGCTTCCGTGAGGCTCTTGTACGAGTCCTCGAGGCCGACGTACTTGCCGACCACGTGGATCGTGATCTGGTCTTGCGGGTGCTTGATGCGGTCGAGCAGTTCCTCCCATAGACCGGCCGGACGCGGCTCGTTGGGGAGCGACAGCTGCTTGAGGACGATCCGGTCGATGCCTTCCTCGGCCAGCGCCATCGGCACCTCGTAGACGCTCGAGACATCGCGCGCGGTGATCACGGCATCTTCGTTGACGTCGCAGAACAGCGCGATCTTCCGCTTGATGTCGCGCGGCAGGATGCGATCGGTCCGGCACAGCAGGATGTCGGGCTGGATGCCGATGGATCGAAGGTCGCGGACGCTGTGCTGGGTGGGCTTGGTCTTGAGCTCGCCCGCAGTGCTGACGTGCGGCACCAGCGTCAGGTGGATGTAGAGCGTGTTCTCGCGGCCGACGTCCTGCCGGAACTGACGGATGGCCTCGAGGAAGGGCAGGCTCTCGATGTCGCCAACGGTCCCGCCGATCTCCACGAGCACCACGTCCACGCCGTCAGAGACCGCGAGGATGCTCTCCTTGATCGCGTTGGTGATGTGCGGGATCACCTGCACGGTGGCGCCCAGATAGTCGCCGCGACGCTCGCGCTGGATCACCGACAGGTAGATCTTGCCGGTGGTCCAGTTCGAATTCTTCGACGTGACCGTGTTCGTGAAGCGCTCGTAGTGACCGAGGTCGAGGTCCCCCTCGGTCCCGTCGTCGGTCACGTAGACCTCGCCGTGCTGGTACGGCGACATGGTGCCGGGATCGACGTTGATGTACGGGTCGAACTTCTGCAGCGTGATCTTGAAACCGTGCCCCTCGAGCAGGGCGCCGATCGAGGCAGCGGCGAGCCCCTTGCCCAGCGACGACACGACGCCGCCGGTGACGAAGATGTACTTGACGGGCCGATGGGGCTGCGAAGTCTGCATGGTGGACATCAGGGAATGGCGGGCGCCGCGAGCAGGCGGCGCACCCGTTCGAGATCGTCGGGGGTATCCACGCCGAGCGCCTCGTGGCGCGACTCGACGGTCATGATCGCGAAGCCGTGCTCGAGGGCCCGCAATTGCTCCAGGGATTCGCTCAACTCGAGCGGTGTCGGCGGCAGCGCGGCGAACGTGAGCAGGAACTCGCGCCGGTACACGTAGAGGCCGACGTGCTTGTACCACGTCACGGGTGTGCCGGGATCGCGCAGGAACGGCACGGCCGCCCGCGTGAAGTACAGCGCCCGTCCACGCAGATCGGTCACCACCTTGACCACCGCCGGGCTCGCGATCTCGGCCGGGTCGGTGATGCGGCTGCGCACCGTGCTCATCACCAGCGACGGATCCGCGAGACAGGCCGCGACCGCATCGTCGATCATGGCCGGCGCCAGCAGTGGTTCATCGCCCTGCACGTTCACGACGAGGGCATCGTCGATCTGCGCGGCAACCTCAGCCACGCGTTCACTGCCGGTGCGGTGATGCGGCGAGGTCATCAGCACGTCGCCGCCGAAGGCCCGGACCGCCTCGAACACGCGGAGATCGTCGGTCGCGACGATGACGCGCGCGATGGTCCTGGCCGCGCACGCGCGCCGGTACACGTGCTCGATCATCGGCCGACCATGGATGTCGGCGAGAGGCTTGCCCGGGAGACGCGTGGAGGAGAATCGAGCGGGAATGACGGCAACTGCCGTCGCGGGTGACCGGGTGACGGATCCGGCACTGTGCAGCACGGGCAATTCTAGCACGCAGGCACGAGCGGCCCAGCCGCACTCCCGGCTCCTGACTCCCGACTCCCGAACTCCCGAGTATGATCCGCTCGGTGTCCAAGCCCGTGCTGGCGGTGGGCCTCCTGGCGTTGATGGTCGGCGCATGGTATTGGGCGCTGCTGCCTCACACCCAGCTCGTCGTCGCGCGCAGGCTGGCGTTGCCTGTCGCGACGGCGCGGTCGGGACCGGACGTGCCCGCAGTGCGCCTCGCCGATCTCGCCGTCGAGGCGGCGCAGCGGCCCATGCCCGACGACGGGCGCAATCCGTTCGCGAATGGAGTGTCGACCTCGCGCGGCGCCAGTGCCGGAGCCGATCGCGGGGAGGCGGCCGCCGCGACGCCCATCGTCGCGCCAGGGGCGCCCGTGCCGGCGTGGCCGCGGCTCGAATTGATCGGCGTGGCCGAAGCGCGCGATGGCAGCGGGCTCGTGCGCACCGCCATCGTGTCCGGGCCGCATGGGGTGCACCATGCCCGTGCCGGAGAAGTGCTCGAACAGGTCTACCGCGTCGAGCGCATCGGCGGCGATGGCGTGGACGTCCGGCTCCTGCCCGAAGACAGGATGCTGCGACTTGCGTTGCGCCCCTGAGGCGTATAATCGTCCGGCTCATCGTGCCCCTGCCCGAGTGACGCACCAAGTTGGTGCAAGACGCTCGCAGCTTCGGTGTCGCTACGGGTTACACCCTGTTTGCAATTGCTTTTGAACAGGGTTTTCCACAGCTTCTGTGAATATCGTGTGACGAGCCACAGGGGCGTGACCTAATTCACAGGACCCTCACCTCCATGCCGCAGTTCACGCATCTCACGGCGCCGACCGACGGCGCGCCCATCACCCGGCAAGCCGATGCTCTCGTCGTGCCGGACCGCCCCATCCTCCCATTCATCGAAGGCGACGGCATCGGCGCCGACATCTGGCGTGCCAGCGTGCGCGTGTTCGATGCGGCCGTGCAGAAAGCGTACGGTGGCTCGCGCCAGGTGGTGTGGTTCGAGGTACTCGCCGGCGAGAAGGCGTTCAACACCGTCAACGAGTGGCTGCCAGCCGATACCCTGACTGCCTTTCGTGAGTACCTGGTCGGCATCAAGGGCCCGCTGACGACGCCGGTCGGTGGTGGCATCCGATCGCTCAACGTCGCGTTGCGGCAGGAACTCGATCTCTACACCTGCCTGCGGCCGGTGCGTTATTTCAATGGCATGGAAACGCCAGTGAAGCGGCCCGACCTGGTCGACATGGTGATCTTCCGGGAGAACACCGAGGACATCTACGCCGGCATCGAGTTTGCCGAGGGGACGCCGGAAGTGGAGCAGTTGAAGCAGCTGCTCAAGAGCGCGTTCCCGAAGCCGTACGGGAAGATCCGTTTCCCGGACTCGGTCGGCCTCGGCATCAAGCCGGTGTCGCGTGAGGGCACCGAGCGCCTGGTGCGCGCCGCGATCGAATACTCGATCGCGAACAAGCGCAAGAGCCTGACGCTCGTGCACAAGGGCAACATCATGAAGTTCACGGAAGGCGCGTTCCGTGACTGGGGCTATGAGCTCGCCAAGCGCGAGTTCGGCGCCGTCGAGTTCGATGGCGGCCCGTGGTGCAAGCTGCCGGGTGGGCTCGTGATCAAGGACGTGATCGCCGATGCGTTCCTCCAGCAGATCCTGACGCGCCCGTCCGAGTACGACGTCATCGCCACGTTGAACCTCAATGGCGACTACATTTCGGACGCACTCGCCGCGCAGGTCGGCGGGATCGGCATCGCGCCCGGGGGCAACATCAACTACGCCACCGGCCACGCCGTGTTCGAGGCCACGCACGGCACCGCGCCGAAGTACGCCAACCTGGACAAGGTGAACCCCGGTTCGGTGATCCTCTCCGGCGAGATGATGTTCCGGTTCCTGGGCTGGCCCGAGGCCGCCGATCTGATCATCCACGGCCTCGAGAAGGCGATCGACGCCAAGACCGTGACCTACGATCTCGCGCGCCTGATCAAGGGCTCGACCGAAGTGTCCTGCTCGAAGTTCGGCGACGCCGTCATCAGCCACATGTAGCACCACATCGGCCTTCGTCGTTCGGCCGTCGGCCTTCGCCACCTTGAACAGTGCGGAGGCCGGGCCCGACGCAGGGCCGACCTCGGGTGTAGCCGCCGGACTCGTCGGGCGGTGCCTTCACGCGAGGTTTTCACGAAGGCCGAAGGCCGACGGCCGACGGCCGTCCAGGAGCAGTGAACAATGAATCGCAAAGTGACCGTCGTCGGCGGGGCCGGCAACGTGGGCGCCACGGTGGCGCGTTCGATCGCCAACCGCGAACTGGCCGATGTCGTGATCATCGACATCGCCGACACCAAGGCGCAGGGGATCGCGCTCGACATCCTGCAGGCCTGTCCGGTCGAAGGCAGCGACACGCGTGTCGTCGGCGGCAGCGACTATGCGCTCTCTGCCGGCTCGGACGTGGTCGTGATCACGTCGGGCGTGCCCCGCAAGCCGGGCATGAGCCGCGACGACCTGCTGTCGGTCAACTACAAGATCATGCAGGACGTCACGGCCAACGTGATGAAGCACTCGCCCGACGCGATTCTCATCGTCGTGGCCAATCCGCTGGATGCGATGGCGCAGGCCGTGTACCGCCTCAGCGGCCTGCCGCGCGAGCGCGTGATCGGCATGGCCGGCGTGCTCGACTCGGCGCGGATGCGCACCTTCATCGCCGCCGAGCTCAACGTGTCGGTCGAGAACGTCACCGCGTTCGTCCTCGGCGGGCACGGCGACACGATGGTGCCGTTGCCACGCTATTCCACGGTGGCCGGGATCCCGATCACCGAGTTGCTGACGCCCGAGCGCATCGCCGCCATCTGCGAGCGGACGGCCAACGGCGGCGCGGAAATCACGAAGCTGGTGGGCACCAGCGCCTGGTACGCGCCTGGCCAGTCGTCGGCGCGGATGGTCGAAGCGATCCTGAAGGACAAGAAGCTGATCGAGCCGTGCTCGGTCTACCTGCAGGGCGAGTACGGCGTCAACGACCAGTTCCTCGGCGTGCCGGTGAAGCTCGGCGCGAAGGGCGTGGAGCAGGTCATCCAGATCACGCTGACGGCAGACGAAAAGACCGCGCTCGACAAGTCCGCGGCGGCCGTGAAGGAACTCACCTCGGTGATCGGCGTGTAGCGCATAGCCGACGGCCTGCAGCCTACGGCCTGCAGGCTACGTGAGAAGAAGAAAAGGGCAGTCCCGGGATCCCGAGGCTGCCCTTGATTTTTTGAAGGCCGAAGGCCGGACAGCGAAGGCGCCGACGACCTGTCCGCCGTAGCCGTGGCGAAGGCCGATGTGTGGCGAGCGTCAGCGAGCCGCCAGTTGGGCCTTGAAGTAATCGCGATTCATCTTCGCGATGTTGCTGATCTTGATTTCCTTCGGGCACACGGCCTCGCACTCGCCCTCGTTGGAGCACGCACCGAAGCCCTCCATGTCCATCTGCTCGACCATCCGCACCGTGCGCCGATGCTTCTCGGCCTGCCCCTGCGGCAGCAGGTTGAGGTGCGCGATCTTGGCCGACGTGAAGAGTGCCGCCGAGGCGTTCTTGCAGGCCGCCACGCAGGCGCCGCACTGGATGCACGCCGCGGCGTCGAATGCCGTATCGGCCACCGGCTTGGGCACCGGAATGGCATTGGCGTCGGGCGCCGCGCCGACGTTCATCGAGATGTAGCCGCCTGCGCCAACGACACGGTCGAGTGAACTGCGGTCGACAACCAGGTCCTTGACCACGGGGAATGCCGCGGCTCGCCACGGCTCGATGGTGATCGTGTCGCCATTGCGGAAGCGCCGCATGTGCAACTGACAGACCGTGGTGCCCGCGTCCGGGCCGTGCGCCACGCCGTTGATCATGCAGCCGCAGGCCCCGCAGATGCCTTCGCGGCAATCCGAGTCGAACGAGATCGGTTCCTCGCCCTTGCGGATGAGGCCCTCGTTGATCACGTCCAGCATTTCGAGGAACGACATGTCGGGCGAGATGTCGTCGGCCTTGTACTCGACCAGGCGCCCCGGGGCGGTGGGCCCCGGCTGCCGCCACACGCGCAATGTCAGATTCAGTGCCATCGTTGCCTGCTCACCAAGAGCAGCCTGCGGCCTGTGGCCTGCAGCCTGCGCGCTCCGCGTCGACCTGAAGGTCGACGCCTACGTGTCCTTCGAATCCCGCGTCCCGAATCCCGATTCCCGGATCCGGTTCCCGATCCGCGATCCGCGGAGACGGCCGGCTCGGAGAGCCGGCCCTACCAACCCGGTACGCGGCGCCCGGTTCCCGCCTATTTGTACGACCGCTGACTCGGCTTGACGTAGTCGAACGAGAGCTGCTCGACGTGCCGGACCGGCGCCTGACCCACACCCGTGAACTCCCACGCAGCTGCGTGGGTGAAGTGCTCGTCGTCGCGCTGCGCCTCGTTGTCGGGCGTCTGGTATTCCTCGCGGAAATGACCGCCGCACGACTCTTCGCGTGTCAGTGCGTCGAGTGCCAGCAATTCCGCGAACTCGAGGTAGTCGGCCACACGACCGGCGTACTCGAGGTTCTTGTTCATGTTGTTGGGCTCACCAGGCACGGAGACGTTCTGCCAGAACTCGTCGCGGATCCGCGGGATCTCGGTCAGCGCCTTCTTCAGGCCGTCGGCGGTGCGCGACATCCCCACGTGGTCCCAGACCACTCGCCCGAGTTCACGGTGCAGTTCGCGCGGGGTCTTCTTGCCCTTGATCGCGAGCAGGCGCGAGATTTGTCCCTGCGCGTTGCTGGCTGCCTGGGCAAACGCGTCGTGATCGGTCGTGACCTTGGGCAACTTCGTGCCCGCCAGGTAGTGACCGAGCGTGTACGGGATGACGAAGTAGCCATCGGCCAACCCCTGCATCAGCGCGCTCGCGCCGAGGCGATTGGCGCCGTGATCGGAGAAGTTCGCTTCCCCCAGCACGTGCAGGCCCGGAATGGTGCTCATCAGGTTGTAGTCCACCCACAGGCCACCCATCGTGTAGTGCACGGCGGGGAAGATCCGCATCGGCACTTCGTACGGGTTGTCGTCGGTGATCTTCTGGTACATGTCGAACAGGTTGCCGTACCGCTGCTTGATCACGTCCTTGCCGAGCCGGTGGATCGAGTCGGCGAAGTCCAGGTACACGGCAAGGCCCGTTTCGCCGACGCCCTGGCCTTCGTCGCACACCAGCTTGGCGGCGCGTGACGCGACGTCACGGGGCACCAGGTTGCCGAAGCTCGGATACCGCCGTTCGAGGTAGTAGTCGCGATCGGCTTCCGGGATCTGCTGCGGCGGTCGTTTGTCGCCCGTGTTCCTGGGCACCCAGACGCGTCCGTCGTTGCGCAGGCTCTCGCTCATCAGCGTGAGCTTGCTCTGGTGGTCGCCTGACACCGGGATGCACGTCGGGTGGATCTGCGTGAAGCAGGGATTGGCGAAGAGGGCGCCCCGCTTGTGCGCGCGCCACGCGGCCGTGACGTTGCAGTTCACCGCGTTGGTGGACAGGTAGTAGGCCGTCCCGTAGCCCCCCGTCGCGAGCAGCACGGCGTCGCCCGCCCACTTCTCCAGTTCACCGGTGGCGAGGTTACGCGTGATGATGCCGCGGGCCTGGCCGTCGATGATGACGACGTCGAGCATTTCGCGCTGCGGCATCAGCTTGACGGTGCCTGCGTCGACCTGCCGCATCATCGACTGGTAGGCACCGATCAGCAACTGCTGGCCGGTCTGACCGCGCGCGTAGAACGTGCGCGACACCTGCGCCCCACCGAAGGAGCGATTGTCGAGCAGGCCGCCGTACTCGCGCGCGAACGGCACGCCCTGGGCGACGCACTGATCGATGATGTCGACGCTCACCTGCGCGAGCCGGAAGACGTTGGCTTCGCGGGCGCGATAGTCGCCGCCCTTGACCGTGTCGTAGAACAGCCGGTAGATGCTGTCGCCGTCGTTGCGGTAGTTCTTGGCGGCGTTGATGCCGCCCTGCGCGGCGATCGAGTGGGCGCGGCGCGGGCTGTCGTGGATGCAGAACGTGATGACGTTGTAGCCGAGCTCGCCGAGCGCGGCCGAGGCCGAGGCTCCCGCCAGTCCCGTGCCCACGCACAGGACGGTGAGCTTGCGGCGGTTGGCCGGGTTCACCAGCTTGGATTCGAACTTGTGACGGTCCCACTTGCTTTCGATGGGACCACCTGGAATCTTGCTGTCGAGCGTCATCACTGGGCCACCTGGTGAGCGAAGTACATGTAGATCGGCAGGATGGCAAACCCGCCGGCAATCAGCACGGCCAGGACGCGGCCACCGAGCACCAGGTTGCGCGACAGGCGCTCGTTCGACAGGCCGAGCGACTGGGCCGCACTCGAGATGCCGTGATTGAGGTGCATGCCGATGAGGCCCATCGCGACCACGTAGAAGCCGGTGTACAGGGGATTCCGGTAGATCTCGGCGACCAGCCGGTACAGGTCGCGGTGGCCCGTGTCCTGCTCCACGTACCAGGGGCCGAACTTGAACGTGCGCACGTGCACGACCACGAAGACGAGGATGAACAGGCCCGTGAGCGCCATCGTCGTCGACGACCAGGTCTTGCGGCTCGTGTGGCCAGCCCACTTCTTTTCCTGGTAGCGCGCCGGACGCGCCGCCGAGTTCAGGCGGTACATCCCGAGCGTCTTCACGATGTGGACCAGGAAGATGGCGAGCAGGCCCGCTTCGGCCATGTAGATCAGCGGCCCCAGGCTCTCCAGTTTGTAGGCGTACAGGTTGAACGCGTTCGCCCCGGCCAGCAGCGACAGGTTGCCCAACAGGTGAGCGATCAGGAACCCGAAGAGCAGCAGGCCCGTGAGCCCGATGAGGATCTTGGAGCCGACCGTGGACGAAAAGAAGGAAGGACGACTGGACATGTCAGACTCCGCAGCCCGTCTCGCCTGGGCAAGCGTCCGGGTGCGTCGAGGTAGGCACTGAACTGTCGGATGACATCTGGCGTAGGGCGCAACGCTGGTGGATGGGCATCCCCGTGAGGTGCATGGCCGCCCGAACCGACGGAATGGTATCCCGCCTCGCGCTCGTCCGGCAACGTCCGGCGGACCTCAGGCTTGACCATCCCCTCCGGCTCCCTAATGATAGGGACGCTGCCGCGGTCCCGATCGCTTCCGCTCCCCGGCTCACCCTGTTGTTGGCGCCACGGTCCACCACGTTCAAGGAACTCCGGTGAAGATTCACGAGTATCAGGCAAAGGCCATCCTGGCCCGGCACGGCGTGCCGGTGCCCCGCGGGGAAGTTGCGTTCACGGCCGACGAGGCCGGTGCGATCGCCCGGCGCCTTGGCGGCGGCGTAACCGTCGTGAAGGCCCAGATTCACGCCGGCGGACGCGGCAAGGGCGGCGGCGTCAAGGTCGTCAAGGATGCGGCAGCTGCCGAGGAGTCGGCCAAGCAGATCCTCGGCATGACCCTGGTCACTCACCAGACCGGCCCCGACGGCCGGAAGGTCGAGCGCCTGCTCATCGAGGAAGGCGTGAAGATCGCCAAGGAGCTGTATCTCGGGCTCCTGGTCGACCGGGCCGCCGGCTGTCCGATCCTGATGGCCAGCGCCGAGGGCGGCATGGACATCGAGGAGGTCGCCGAGCACAACCCCGATGCGATCAAGAAGGTCGCCATCAGTCCGGTGACCGGCCTCACCGCCTTCCAGGCGCGCCAGCTCGCGTTCGGCATCGGTCTCGCACCGGCCCACGTGAACAAGGCCGTCAAGGTGATGCAGCAGATCTACGAGACGTTTGTCGCGACCGATGCGTCGATGATCGAGATCAATCCGCTGATTGTCACCGAGAGCGGCGACCTCATCGCCCTCGACGCCAAGGTGACCTTCGACGACAACGCGCTCTACAAGCACGCCGAGTTCCGTGACCTGCGCGACCTGGCCGAGGAAGACCCGCTCGAGATCGAGGCCAGCAAGTTCTCGCTGAACTACATCCGCCTCGACGGCACGATCGGCTGCATGGTCAACGGCGCCGGGCTGGCGATGGCGACGATGGACATCATCAAGCTGGCCGGCGGCCAGCCCGCCAACTTCCTCGACGTCGGCGGCGGCGCCAACGCCGAGCAGATCAAGAACGCCTTCCGCATCCTGATGTCGGACAAGAACGTCAAGGCGGTCCTGATCAACATCTTCGGCGGCATCCTGCGCTGCGACGTGCTCGCGGCCGGGGTCATCGCCGCGGTCAAGGAACTCGGCGTGCCTGTGCCGATCGTCATCCGCATGGAAGGCACCAACGTGGAGCAGGGCAAGGCCATGCTGCGCGAGAGCGGACTCAACTTCACGACGGCCGACACCATGGGCGAGGCGGCCGACAAGGTCGTCGCCCTCGCGCGCTAAAGGATCACCGGACACTGCCATGGCTGTACTGATCGACAAGTCGACTCGCCTCATCGTCCAGGGCCTCACCGGGCGCGAAGGAACGTTCCACGCCAAGGCCGCCGCGGCCTACGGCACCCACGTCGTCGGCGGTGTCACGCCCGGCAAGGGCGGCACCGACCACGAAGGATTCCCGGTCTACAACACCGTTGCCGACGCCGTCGCGAAGGCCGGCGCCAATGCCTCGGTGATCTTCGTGCCGCCGCCGTTTGCCGCCGACGCGATCATGGAAGCCGCCGACGCCGGCATCGCGCTCATCGTCTGCATCACCGAAGGCATTCCGGTCCTCGACACGATGAAGGCCCTGCACTTCATGAAGGGCAAGCCGTCGCGACTCATCGGACCGAACTGCCCGGGCTTGATCACGGCAGGGCAGGCCAAGGCCGGCATCATCCCGGGGCACATCTGTACCGAGGGCCGCGTCGGCATCGTCTCCAAGAGCGGCACGCTGACCTACGAGGCGATTCACCAGCTCACGAAGCTCGGGCTCGGCCAGACGACGTGCATCGGCATCGGCGGCGATCCGCTGATCGGCACGACGTTCATCGACGCGCTCGAACTCTTCGCCAAGGACGACCAGACCGAGGCCGTGGTGATGATCGGCGAAATCGGCGGTTCGGCCGAACAGGAAGCCGCTGCCTGGATCCAGGCCAACTTCAAGAAGCCCGTCGTCGGCTTCATCGCCGGCCAGACGGCACCCCCGGGCCGCCGCATGGGCCACGCGGGCGCGATCATCTCGGGCGGCAAGGGCACGGCCAGCGAGAAGATGGCCGCCTTGTCGGCGGCAGGCGTGACGGTCGTGCAGAGCCCGGCCGACATTGGTCAGGCGATCGCGAGCCGCTTGTAGCGTTCGACACGCCGGGGAGCAGGACCGCTCGGAGAGCGGTCCCTGCCTTACCCATGGGTTAGGTAGGGACGGCCGTCCCGGCCGTCCATCGCCTCATGGCAGTTCAATCGCTGCGCCCCTCAGGTGGTGCATCGGCCATCAGGAGCCCCCAGCTCTAGTAGCGAACTGAACCAATTGGACGCGTCGCGTGGTATCATCGACCGGTTGGGCACTCGCACGCGGCTCGCGTGTTCGCGCCCCTGATCCACTCGAGGCAGATCTCCCATGGCTTCCTCCGACCTGCTGGCCGAGCCGGCAGCCATCGCGTCGCCCACCCGCGTCAACGACTTCAGCATCCAGGTCGCCACGGTCAACGGCTCGGGCAGCCAGACCGCCAACCTGGTCCTGCTGCGATCGATTTTCCAGATGGGTGTGCCGGTCTCCGGCAAGAACCTCTTTCCGTCCAACATCGCCGGGCTACCGACCTGGTACACCATCCGCGCCAACCGGCACGGCTACATCGCCCGCAAGAAGGAGATCGACCTCCTCGTCGCGATGAACCCGGAGACCGCGCAGGAGGACGTGCGGTCGCTCGAGGCGGGCGGTGCGGTGGTGTATGACGAGACGCTCAAGCTGGACCAGGTCCGCTCGGATCTCGCCTTCTACCCGGTCCCGTTCGACAAGATCGTCGCCGAGGTCTGCCCGGACGCGCGCCTGCGCCGTCTCGTGCGCAACATGATCTACGACGGCGTCCTGTCGCGCCTGCTCGGCATCGATCTCGCCGAGATGGACAAGGCGCTGACCCGGCAGATGAAGAAGAAGGCCAAGGCGCTGGCGCTCAACCTCGCCGCGCTGCAGGCGGGCTTTACCTACGCGAGCGAGCACTTCGCCGATCGCCCCGTGCCGTTTGCCGTCTCGCGAATGGCCCAGACGCGAGGCCTGATCCTGATCGAGGGCAACGAGGCCGCCGCCCTCGGCTGCCTGATGGCCGGCGTCACCGTCGTCGCCTGGTACCCGATCACGCCGTCCTCATCGTTGTGCGAGACGCTGATCGACTACCTGCGCAAGTACCGCATGGATCCCGAGACCGGCAAGGCGACGTTTGCCGTCGTCCAGGCCGAGGACGAGATCGCCGCGCTCGGCATGGTGGTCGGCGCCTCGTGGGCGGGCGCGCGCTCGATGACGTCGACCTCCGGGCCCGGCATTTCGCTGATGTCCGAGTTCTCCGGACTGGCGTACTACGCGGAGTTGCCGGCGGTGATCTTCGACGTGCAACGCGTCGGCCCGTCCACGGGCCTGCCGACCCGCACCGCCCAGGGCGACATCGCCTTTGCCGCGGGGTTGTCGCACGGCGACACCAAGCACATCCTGCTCCTGCCGGCTTCGGTCGGCGAGTGCTACAGCATGAGCATCGAGGCGTTCGATCTCGCGGAGCGGTTCCAGACGCCGATCTTCGTGATGACCGACCTCGACCTCGGGATGAACAACTGGATGGCCGAGCCGTTCCCGTACCCCGAGGCACCGCTCGATCGGGGCAAGGTGCTGACACCCGAAGTGCTCCAGGCGATCGGCGAGTGGGGCCGCTACAAGGACGTCGACGGCGACGGCATCCCGTATCGCACCCTGCCGGGGCAGTTCGGCCCGTCCTTCTTCACGCGCGGCTCCGGGCACAACGCCAAGGCGCAGTACAGCGAGAAGACCGACGACTACACCGACAACATCGACCGGTTGCTGCGCAAGTTCGAGACCGCGCGCACGTACGTGCCACAGCCCGAGATCGACCAGCAGGCTGAGGCGCGAATCGGCATCATCGGTTACGGGACGTCGCACTGGGCCATCGTCGAGAGTCGCGATCAGTTGCGCGACGAATCGGGTGTCGAGACGTCGTACCTCCGCATCCGTGCGTATCCGTTCACGCCCGAGATCGGGGAGTTCATCGACGCGCACGATCGCATCTACGTGGTCGAGCAGAATCGTGACGGCCAGATGGCCGGACTGTTGCGCCAGGAACTCGCGGGCTCGCAGATCGCCAAGCTCACCAGTGTTCGTCACTACAACGGGCTGCCGATCGACGCCCGTTCGGTCACCCAGGAAATCCGCGCGCACGAAGCGCGCATGGCCATGCCGCCCGAGACATCGCCAGAAGACGCGATCGTCGGGGCAGAGGAGGCCGTGTAGCCGTGTCCACGCCAGCCGTTCCGACACCGCCGAAGAAGGTCAATCGCATCAACCTCGAGCCCGCGACGTATCGCGGCGCGAAGACGACGCTCTGTGCCGGGTGCGGGCACAACGCGATCAGCGAGCGGATCATCGACGCCTTCTACGAGATGGGCGTGGAACCGACGCGCGTGCTGAAGCTCTCGGGCATCGGCTGCTCCAGCAAGAGCCCTGCGTACTTCCTGGGCACCGCCCACGGGTTCAATTCAGTGCACGGTCGCATGCCGTCGGTTGCCACCGGCGCGCTGATGGCCAACAAGACGATGCTCGGCATCGGCGTCAGCGGTGATGGCGATACGGGCGCGATCGGCGTCGGCCAGTTCGTGCACCTGATGCGGCGCAACCTGCCGCTGATCTACATCGTCGAGGACAACGGCTGCTACGGCTTGACCAAGGGCCAGTTCTCGCCGCTGGCCGACGTCGGCAGCACGCTCAAGAACGGCGTCGTCAACGACCTGCCGCCGATCGACATCTGCGCCCTCGCGATCGAGCTCGGCGCGACGTTCGTGGCCCGGTCGTTCTCGGGCGACAAGAAGCAGTTGCTGTCGATTCTCAAGGCGGCGATCAGCCACAAGGGCACGTGCATGATCGACGTCATCTCGCCGTGCGTGACGTTCAACGATCACGAGGGATCGACCAAGAGCTACGCCTACGCCAAGGACCACGACGAGCCGGTCAACGAGATCAGCTTCGTGCCGTTCTTCGAGGACATCTCGGTCGAATACGAAGAGGGGAGTGCCACGCCGGTCAAGATGCACGACGGGTCGACGCTGGTGCTGCGCAAGCTCGACTCCTCGTACAACACGACCGACAAGCTGGAAGCGATTCGTACGCTGCACGAGACCGTGCGCCGCGGCGAGTTCGCGACCGGCATGATCTACCTGCAGCCCGACGCGACCGACTTCCTCTCGCTGCTCAACCTCGTGGACGAACCCCTGGCCCTGCTGCCACAGGCGCGGACGCGCCCCGGCAAGGCGGTGCTCGACGAGATCATGGAGAAGCACCGTTAGGGAAACGCCGAACGTCGAACGCTGAACGCCGACAACGTCGAACGCAGGCAGGGCAACTCACCGGGTTGCCCGCACTCCTAGCCGCATCCCCGATTCCCGATTCGCCAATCCCGAAATCCACAGTCCCGAATCCCGAATCCCGAGTCCCGACCCATCTATGGAACGTACATTCGCGATTATCAAACCCGACGCCGTGAAGAACGGCGTCATCGGCCGCATCCTTGCCCGCATCGAGCAGGAGGGCTTTCGCATCGTCGCCATGCGGTTGCAGCACCTGTCCAAGCGCGAGGCCGAGGGCTTCTACGCGGTCCACAGCGCGAGGCCGTTCTTCGGCGGCCTGACCGATTTCATGTCGTCGGGACCGTGTGTCCTCCTGTGCCTGGAAGCGCCCGATGCCATCAAGACGTGGCGCACGCTGATGGGCGCGACCAACCCGGCCAACGCCGAGCCCGGCACCATGCGCAAGGAGTTCGGCGCGTCGATCGACAACAACGCGACGCATGGGTCCGATGCCCCGGAGACGGCGGCCTTCGAACTCGGCTACTTCTTCCGCGGCCTCGAACTGTAGGCGCGAACCCGCGGCGATGGCACGCACGCTCGTCGTTGTCGGCCTGATCGTCGCAGCCATCGGCGCGCTGATGCTGCTGGGGCTGCCGCTCGGGCGGCTCCCCGGCGACATCGTCGTTTCCCGCGGCCGGGGCACGTTCTACTTCCCGATCGTCACCTGCATCGTCGTCAGCGTGCTGCTGACGCTCATCCTGTCGCTGTTTCGAAGATGACGCGCTGTTGGTAGGGCCGGCTGTCCCAGCCGGCCCTCTCAACGGCCTCGCTGACGGCCCGCTCGGAGAGCGGGCCCTACCATTTGCCTATGTCCATCAAAGCCGACAAGTGGATTCGTCGCATGGCCCTCGAGCACGGCATGATCGAGCCGTTCGAGGACCGGCAGGTGCGTGAGGGCGTGGTCTCCTACGGACTGTCGTCGTACGGCTACGACATCCGTGTGGCCGACGAGTTCAAGATCTTCACCAACATCAACAACACGGTGATCGATCCCAAGAACTTCGATCCCCGCAGCTTCGTGGACATCAGGACCGATGTCTGCATCGTCCCGCCCAACTCGTTTGCGCTCGCGCGCACCATCGAGTACTTCCGCATCCCCCGTGACATCCTGACGGTGTGCCTGGGCAAGTCCACCTACGCCCGCTGCGGCATCATCGTCAACGTGACGCCCTTCGAACCGGAATGGGAGGGCTACGTGACGCTGGAAATCAGCAATACCACGCCCTTGCCGGCCCGCATCTACGCCAACGAGGGGATCGCGCAGGTCCTGTTCTTCCAGGGTGACGAGCCCTGCGAAGTCTCGTACGCCGACAAGAAGGGCAAGTACCTCAAGCAGGTTGGCGTCACGCTGCCGAAGCTCTGACCCGGTGACCGTCGACCTGAAGGTCGACGGCTACGACCGACCAACCCGTAGGCGTCGACCTACCTGTCGACGTAACGACCAACTTGTAGGCGTCGACCTTCAGGTCGACGCGCGGTGTCGTGACGCGCGGTGCCGTGACGCGCGGCGTCGTGTCAGCGACGGGTGCGTCGCCGCTCACGCGCGACGTCCTGGAGCGCGCCGTCCTCCCAGGTGAAGCGCCATGTGGCGTCACGCCGGACATGGGTGACGATCGCCGGCCTGAAGCAGGCGAGGCAGGTCCCGCCGGCGTGTCGCACGCTCGGATAGACGATGCCGAGCGAGCCCGCAAGGAGGAGGCGTTCGGCAAGCGCCTGACTGGCCACGTACGAGTCGGGCGCCAGGCATCCGCGGAAGCGTCGATCGCGCCGCACGTCGTGCACGTCGGCGGACACGTCGGCGAGGTAGTCATCGTAGGTGACCACCTCGCGTGCGTTCCAGCCGATCTCCTCGAGTTGCACCTGCTTGTGGAATGCCACTTCCGCGTGAGACGTCTCGACCGCCAGCCCGGCATACCACGCGCCGCGCTCCGGGCCGTTGAATCGGCCCCCTTCCGGTAGCGGATGGCAGAAGGCGGCATTCACGATGTGGGCATAGGGGACACCGGCCAGGAGTTCGTCGGGTCCGATACCCGCGACTCCGCGTGTTTCCGCAACCAGCCGGGCGTTGGTGGCGCCATCCAGTTCGAACAGCGCCTGGAGGTCGGCAACGTCGGCCGTCAGCCTGGTGAGGACGCTCTCGTCACTGTAACGGGAAGGCACCAGGCGATGCGCGTCGCGCACACGCACCTCGTGTGTGCGCGGCAGCACCGCATCTTCAGACACCACGTCGTGCGTCCAGCAGGCGCCGGACCTGGTCCATTGCCGGGATGCCGCCTCGCGTCACGTACTCGAGCGGCGTGCCGCCGCCAAACAGGCGATTGATGTTCGGCAACTGCATCCACGCGTCGGCCAGCGCCTCTCCATTGAGGACGTTGAGCGCCTTGAAGATGCCGATCAGGTACGAGACGCGGGTCAGTTCGTCGGCCGAGCACACGCGCGATGCATCCCGTTTCATCTCGTAGAACGTGCCATTGGAGATGCCGCCGAGCAGTTGCCGTGCGATGTCGTCACGCACCTGCCAGCGGTCCATGATCGAGAAGAAACCGCGCAGCGCCGCCGGGCTCAGGCGCTCACGTGTCTCCCGCGTGCTCAGGTCGGGGAGCCCGACAGCCGGGACCGCGGTGCGCGGGTAGCGGGGGCGGGCGTGCGCGGGGGCCATGCGTCAACGGTACAGTGGTCCGAATCTGTATGTCAATGGCTATGGATTCGGAGACACTGGCTGGCGACGTCGCGTTATCCTAGCCGGCCTGCGCGCCACCGAACCGCCAGGCGAGCCCGATCGCGAATTCGTGCCGCCAGCTCGTGTCTGGCGTGGTGGTGCCGTCATGCGCCGCGCCAGCATGTACGACCGCGAATGCGTCACGCGGGGGCGTGCTCGCGCTCGAGCAGGAAATGCAGCAGGTCGATCCGCGTCAGGATCGAGATCGGGTGCCGAGCCTCATCGACCACGACGACCGCCGAACTCTTCCGGAGCGTTTCCTCGAGGGTGGAGATCGGCGTCTGCGCGCCGACGACGGGCACGTAGCGGTTCATCACCTTCGACACGAGCGCCTGCGCGGTCCCTTCACCGGATCCGAAGAACGCCATCACGTCGGCCTCCGACACCATGCCGACGAGCACGCCCCCCGAGGTCACCGGCAACTGCGAGATGCCGCGCGTGCGCATCACCTGCACCACCTGCTCCAATGTCTGCGTGTCCTCGGCCAGTACCAGGGGCGGCCGCGACGAGGCCTCGGTGCTGCAGATGTCGCCGACGCGCGCGTCGATCGTGCGGGTCTGGAAGAACCCGTTGTCGCGCATCCATTTGTCGTCGACGAACTTGGTCATGTAGTTGCGCACGCCATCGGCCAGCAGCACCACGCAGTTCTGGCCGGCGCGTAACCCGCTGGCCTTCTGCAGCGCGGCATACATCGCCGAACCGGATGACCCGCCGACGAGCAGTCCTTCCTCGCGGATCAGCCGGCGCGCGAGCAGGAACGAGGGCTGGTCCGAGGTCTTGACCCACTCGTCCACCATCGACCTGTCGAGCACGTCGGGGATGAAGTCGTAGCCGATCCCCTCGACCTTGTACGTGCCGACATCGGTGCCGCCGCCGAGGATCGAGCCCACCGGGTCCGCGCCGACGATACGGCACGATGGCCTGACTTCCTTCATCCGCTTCGCCACGCCCGTGATTGTGCCGCCGGTGCCCGCGCCGATCACGACCATGTCGACCTGGCCGTCGAGATCGTCGAGGATCTCCTGCGCGGTCGTGTCGTAGTGCACCTGCGGGTTGTGCGGGTTGCCATACTGGTCGAGGATGTGCGCGTTTGGCAGCTGCGACTGCAGCCGCCGCGCAACGCTGATGTGGCTCTCGGGCGAGTCGAACGCCGCCTCGGTTGGCGTCCTGATGATCTCCGCGCCGAGGGCCTCGAGCACCACCTGCTTCTCGCGGCTCATCTTCTCGGGCATGGTGATGATCACGCGATAGCCACGCACGGCGCCGGCCAGGGCGATCCCGATCCCCGTGTTGCCGCTGGTCGGCTCGATCAGCGTGTCACCAGGCTTGATGCGCCCTTCCTTCTCGGCCGCGTCGACCATGGACAGGCCGATGCGGTCCTTGACCGATCCTCCCGGGTTCAGGAACTCGCACTTCGCGTACAGGTTGCACTCGAGTTGTGCACCCATGCGGTTGAGCTTGATCAGGGGCGTGCGGCCGATGGCGTCGAGGATGGAGTTGAGCAGCATGGTTCCGCGTTCCATCCTATGCTGTCGCCCATGCGCGAACAAATCAGCCTCCGGCTGCTGTCGGCCGGTCTCGCCGGTGCCCTCGCCGTGGCTGAACCTGGGACGCTCGCGCAAGAGCGGAGCTCCGGGGCAGCTCGCGCGCCGCTGAACGTGGTGGTGGCCATTGCCGACGACTGGTCCTGGCCGCATACCGGCGCCGATGGGGATCCGGCCGCACGGACGCCGACCTATGATCGGCTCGCCCGCGAAGGCGTGCGCTTCACCCACGCGTTCACGGCGGCGCCTTCGTGTACCCCCTCCCGCGCGGCTCTGCTCACCGGCCAGGCGCCACACCGGCTCGCCGAGGGCGCGCAACTCTGGAGTCATCTGCCGTCGCGGTTCGCGGTCTATCCCGATCTGCTCGAGGCGCGGGGCTATCTCGTCGGCCATACCGGCAAGGGTTGGGGGCCCGGTTCGATCGAGCCTGGTGGCCGGACGCGCAATCCGGCCGGTCCTCGCTACGCATCCTTTCCGGCCTTTCTCGCCACGCGCACCGCCAACGTGCCGTTTGCGTACTGGTTTGGCAGCAGCGACCCGCATCGACCCTACGAGGTGGCCAGCGGGGCCCGCGCGGGTGTCGATCCGGCTCGCGTGCGCGTGCCCGCGTTCCTGCCCGACACGCCCGAGGTGCGCAGCGACGTGGCCGACTACCTGGCGGAGGTCGAGCGCTTTGATCGCGACCTGGGCGCGCTCGTGGCGGCGCTGGAGGGGGCCGGTGAGCTAGACCGTACGCTGCTCATCGTCACCTCCGACAACGGCATGCCCTTTCCAGGCGCCAAGGCGACACTCTACGACGGGGGTACGCGCGTGCCGCTCGTCATACGGTGGCCCGGCGTCGCGAGTGCCGGCCACGTGTCGGACGCGATCGTCACGCTTACCGATCTCGCGCCGACAATTCTGAAGGCTGCCGGGCTCGACGTGCCTGTCGACATGACAGGCTTGAACCTGCGTCCGGTGCTCGAGGGCCGCTCGGGCGAAGCTGAGCGGGACATGGCCTTCCTGGAGCGCGAACGACACGCGAATGTCCGCGCCGGCGATCTGTCATACCCGTCTCGAGCCGCTCGCAGTCGTGAGTATCTCTATGTCCGCAACTTCCGCCCGGATCGCTGGCCCGCCGGAGATCCCGTACTCCACCACTCGGTGGGCCCGTTCGGTGACATAGACGATGGCCCGAGCAAGCAGCTGTTGATGCGTGAGGGGACGGCGTTCGCGGCATTCCGCACGCACGCGATGGCGAAGCGGCCAGCCGAGGAACTGTACGTCGTGGCGGCCGACCCCGGCCAGCTACACAACGTGGCGCAGGATCCCGCGCACGCGCCCACCCTGCGTCGCCTGCGAGATCGCCTTGCCACCTGGATGTCGACGACCGGCGATCCGCGCGCGACAAGCGACGACGATCGATACGATCGGTACCCGTACTACGGCCCGCCACTCGCCGTCCCTCCGCGCGTGCCGGCCAGGTAGAAAGGCTGACACTGGAACTGCACGCTACACTGCTGGGCATGCATGGGCAGGGCTCGACGACGTGGATGCGGCGGCAGGTGGTGGCGTTGCTGATTGGGTGCGCCGCGGCGCTCGCGGGATGCGACAGCCTCTACTACAAGGCCATGAAGAAGGTCGGCTTCGAGAAGCGCGACATCCTCGTGAAGCGCGTCAAGGAAGCGCGCGAGTCCCAGGTCAAGGCACAAGAGGACTTCAAGACGGCGCTCGAACGTCTCAAGGAAATCGTCGACGTGCAGGGCGGCGAGCTCGAGGAGACCTACAACAGGCTGAACAAGGAACTCGAGCGGAGCGAAGACCGGGCCAGGGACGTCCACGACCGCGTCAACGCCGTCCGCGACGTCTCGAAGGACCTGTTCAAGGAATGGCAGGACGAACTCGGCAAGTACTCCGACCGCACCCTGCGCGCCGAGAGTGAGCGCGAGTTGCGCGACACGCGCCGCCGCACGGAAGCACTGGTCGCACGCATGGAGCAGGTCGAGAAGAAGATCGATCCGGTGCTCAAGCCGTTGCGAGATCGCGTGCTGTTCCTCAAGCACAACCTGAACGCGCGCGCGCTCGGCGCCCTGACCAGGGAGCTCGCTGCCGTGTCACGCGACGTGGATGCCCTCATCGTCGACATGCAGCAGGCCATCGGGGAAGCGGATGCCTACCTGAAGGCGATGACGCAGGGAGAGGCTCACGCGTCGTGAGGCTCCGTGGATCTCTCGCGGTCCCGGCCGTGCCGGTCGTTGACTACCACGCCGTGTAGCCGCCGTCGATCACGAAGGTGGCGCCCGTGACGTAGGCCGCACCAGCGCCCGCGAGGTAGACGGCCAACGGTCCGATCTCCCGCGGTTCGCCGGCACGCCCCATCGGCACGTTGCGTACGAACGCCTCGATGACGTCCGGCCGGCGTTCATTCCACTCCCGGTTGACATCGGTCATGAAGAGCCCCGGGCAGATCGCGTTGACGGTGATGCCATGCGGCGCCCAGTCCACGGCCGCGCAGCGCGTGAAGTGGATGACGGCGGCCTTGCTGGTCTCGTAGTCGCGCCCGCCGATGCCGCGGTTGGCGATCAGGCCGCTGATGGAGGCGATGTTGATGATCCGGCCAGGCCGCTTGTCAGCCAGCATGGCGGCGGCAAAGATCCGCGTCGGTAGCACGACACTGATCAGATTGAGGTCGATCGATGTCCGCCAGGTGGCCAGCGGCTCGTCCTGGATCGCGCCGCCGGTCACACGGTTGCCGACGTTGTTGACGAGGATGTCGATGCGGCCGAGCGTGTCACGGATGGCCTCGCACGCGGCCTCGCACGCCTCGGGCTGGCCCATGTCCACGACCCGTGTCCAGGCCTGCGTCCCTCGCGCGCGGATCTCGTCGGCCGTGCGCTCGAGGGTCTCGGGCGTGCGACCGGTGATCACGACGTCGGCGCCGACGTCGGCAAAGGCGAGCGCCATCTCGCGGCCGAGACCGCGGCTGGCGCCCGTGATCAAGGCGCGGTGTCCATCGAGGCGGAAGTGATCGAGTGTGTGCACGGCGTTCGGCATCATAGCCGAGAGGGGCCACTCGCATGCGCCGTCATCACTCTGCCGACGTTACTCAGTGCTTGCGGGGAAACGACACCCCGGCAGCTACCAGGGTGTGCACGTGGGCGAGGCACTGGACCTGACGGTGCCCGCCCCCGGCACATCGTCGTTGATGACCCCTGGCGCTCGCCGTCTGGGCCATGCGGCGCCGCAGGCGCGCCTGAGCCCTCCTCACCGTCGGCGCTGGAGGATCTGGCGCATGTGATGGCGGGTGTGGACCCAGTGGAAGCGGCGCCACTGGCCCACGGTGAAGCCGCCGAGGATCGGGTGGTTGGCCACGCGGACGCCTGCCCCGAACCTGTCCACGCATCGCACTGCGGCCGCGTCGAGTTCCTGTAGTGTTCGCCGTGCCAGGGCCAGTGCCTCGTCACCCGATAGTCCGCCGGGAACGGTCATCGCGGGGGCCTTCACGCCTGATGGCAGGAACCCCAGATTCACGACCATCGTCGCGAACAGGCGCTGCCGCCAGGACGGCCGCCTCCCCTTGGGCGCACCGTCGGCCACGCACTTGTCGAGGATGTACGCCGTGCTGCCGTATGCCTTGCCGAGGTGCTCGACAATTTGCGCGCAATGCCAGTGACCCGCGGGGGCGCGTTGCCAGTCAGCGCCCGACAGGCCGTGGGTTGCAGCCTCGATCTCGGTGAGTGCTCGTTGCAGGTGCGGGTCCATGCATCAAGCCTGGGCGGATGCGGGGCTCGTGAGGCCGTCGATCAGAGACCGCAACCGACGCAGCCGCGCGTGGCCATCCGGCGGATTGTGGTAGCCGATGCGGCGCTCGTCGGGCGTCAGCTCGGCGAAGTCCTTGGCCGGTTCGAACTGCGAACCCTCGTGCCATTCGTTGAACGAGTTGACATAGGCCAGGAAGAAGCCACGACTGACATTGGCCGAGCCGTCCTGCGCCTGCAGGGTGGTCGTGGCCGCGAACGACTCGGTGATCCGGCCAAGCGCCAGGTCCTGCGCGGCGATCCGCGCCTGCGCGTCACGCCAATCGGGGTGCGTGCCGCCTGGTTCGAACCCCAGTGGGCCGCCGTAGCACGGATCCACCTCGGGCGGCGGTGGTGGGTGCCGGTCCGGATAGCGGTCGAAGCCGGGGTTGACGTTGAACGACGCGAGCAATCCGACGTCGCTGGCGTCCTGCGCGATCCGCGTCCATTGCGGTGGGGTGACGAAGTTGTCGTACACCGCCAGCCCGTCGAATCCGCCTGCCCCGATGCGGTCGACGGCAAGGGAGTCCGCCAACAGGAACAGGCGCGAGAAATCGCGCCGCGTCTCCTCGCGCGCGGTGTCGGTCTGTCGCCGCCAGTCGCCGTCGGCGGTGTAGTCGGGCACATCGAAGATGCGTCCGAGGCAGTCCTGAACCTGGCTCGGCACGATCGTCCGGAACGACTTGAAGACCGGCGCCACCCGGCCATTGCCCTGGTCCAGCAGCAGGAACGTGTCCCACCGCCGCTTCTCGCCGTACTCGCGCAGCAGGAACAGCAGGTCGTCGGCGTAGTTGCGCGACCGGTCGTCGCGATACGGCTCGAGGTGAAACGTGACCTTGATGTCGTGATCGCGCATCACGTCCATCACCCGCGGGACCGCGAGGTCCGTGTAGTCGCCGCGGCCCCACCAGCTCAGGTTGATGGCGCCGACTCCCGCCTCGGCGATCCAGCGCGCGTGCTGTTCGAGCACCCGGACGTCGTAGGTGTCGTACGCGCCGAGCCGCGGCATCGAGGAGGCCGTCACGTCCAGCGGCGGCGCATGATCATCGTCGTTCCAGTGGAACCACGGATCGGTGTCGTACCACGGGTAGTACTCGAACACGAATCGCCGGCGCAGATCCGGGAAGCGGGCCTGGAGCGTCGGTTTCCGCGGGACCGCCCGCGAACGCCGCTCGTCGACGAGCGATGGGCCCAGGAGCGGCTCCCGCGGGCGTGCCGTCGCCCCTGGTGTCCCGATCGAGGATGTGCCGCGACGGTATCTCGATGGTTCGGGAAGACCGAGCGCCCGCCGCTCTGCGAGGGAGCGTGGCCAGCGCCCGCCCCTCAGCGCCGCTGGCTGCGGTGTCCACACCGGGCCGCTCCGCGCACCGGCCTGCCAGGCAGGGGGCATGGCGGCGGCCGCCACGGTGGCAAGACCGGTCAGGAAAGCGCGTCGCGTCCGAGCCATGACGTCGGGATCCAGCGTACACTCGTCGGGTTGCCTCGTCACCGGGGCACCGCGCACTGATGCCCGGTCCCGTCCATGTCGCGTTCCTCGGCTGCGGTTACATCACCAGGGTCCATTGCCAGCACCTGCGGGCGCTCGGATCGGAGGTCACCTGCAGCTTCGCCAGTCGCGATCCAGCCCGGGCCGAGGCCTATCGTCGGCAGTTCGGCGGCAGGGCCGCGTTTGCCGACTATGCATCTGCCATCGACGCCGTTGACGTGGACGCCGTCGTCGTGGCGGTCCCGCCGCGCTTCCACCTCGACCTGACATTGCGCGCGCTCGGCGCCGGCAAGCACGTGCTCGTCGAGAAGCCCGCGTTCCCGGCGATGGCCGACTACCTGTCCGTGCGTGACGCCCGCGATCGGGCCGGCCGCATCGTCATCGTCGGCGAGAACGATCACTACAAGCCGCTGGCGGTGACGTTGCGTCGCCTCCTGGCGCAAGGCGTCGTCGGCGATCTCGTGTTCGCGCACTTCACCACGATCGCGCATCGACTCAAGGCCGAGGACGACTGGCGCAACGACGAGGCCATGGCCGGCGGCGACGCGTTCTTCGAGGAGGGCATCCACTGGCTGCACGTCGCGGGCAGTCTCGGCCCGAGGATCACGCGTGCACATGGGTACCGACCGACGGTGTCGCGAAGCGGGCCCGACCGGCGCGCCAAGAGCCTGCTCGTGGCCTTCGAATACGATTCGGGTGCCGTCGGCACGCTGTCGTACTCGCGCGAGATCCCCTCGCTGCTGCGGGGGCTGCGGCTTTCCAAGCTGTTCGGCCGTGACGGCGTGATCACGTTCGAGTCCAACGGCGGCTTCATCGTGGCGCGTCGGCGAGGCAGGTTTCCTCGACTCATCCTGCCGGGCATCCGCGACATCCGCGGCTACCAGGCGATGTATCGCGACTTCGTGGCGAGCATCCACACGGGTCGTCCGCCCGAGATGCGGCTCGAGCGCGCGATCGAGGACCAGCAGTTGATGGAGCAGATCATGGTCACGGCGCGCGCGACGGGCGGCGATCCGGCGGCGCCAGATATCCCGTGATGCAAACCTACGATTTCGACCTGGTGATCATCGGTTCCGGTGCGGGCGGCGGCACGCTGGCGCACGCGCTGGCCTCGACGCGGCGTCGCATTCTCCTGATCGAGCGCGGCGGTGAGGTCCCGTCGGAGCCGGAGAACTGGAGCCCGGCCGCGGTGTGGAAGGATCTGCGATACCGTACGTCCGAGCGTTGGGTCGACGGCGACGGCCTCGAGTTCCAGCCCTATACCCATTACAACGTCGGCGGCAACACGAAGTACTGGGGCAGCGTGTTGTATCGCCTGCGCCGCGAGGACTTCGGCGAGATCGCACACCGCGATGGCGTTTCGCCCGCGTGGCCGATCACGTACGACGATCTCGCGCCGTGGTACGACATCGCGGAGCGCCTCTACCACGTGCACGGCGAGGCCAGCGCCGATCCCACCGAGCCTCCGCGCGGGCCATATCCGCATCCGCCCGTGCCGCATGCCGAGGCCATGCAACCGGTGATCGCGGGGCTGCAGCGCCAGGGACTGCACCCGTCGCCGCTGCCGCTCGGGCTGATCGATCCAGGGCTGCCTGGAGGCTGTGAGCTCTGCAACACCTGCAACTCGTTCCCGTGTCGCATCCACCGCAAGAGCGACGCGGACGTCTGTTGTGTTCGCCCGGCGGCGGCCGCGGGCGTGACGGTGTGGACGCATGCGCAGGCGCGCCGCCTGCTCACCACCCGCGACGGCACGCGTGTCGAGGCGGTGGAGGTCGACCGCGAGGGACAGACGATCCGCGTCGAAGCGCCGGTGATCGTCGTCGCGTGTGGGGCCGTCAACTCGGCGATCCTGCTGCTGCGCTCGGCGACCACGCAGCATCCGCGGGGACTGGCCAATTCGTCCGGACTCGTCGGACGACGCTACATGGCGCACCTGGCGACCATGATGCAGGGCTTCCATCCGTTGCGCGTCAACACGGCCGTCTTCCAGAAGACTGTCGCGGTGAACGATTTCTACCTGCGCGGCCCTGGCGTTCCGTACCCACTCGGACAGATACAGTCGCAGGGCCGCACCCATGGCCTGATGGCGAAGGTCGTCGGCGATACGTGGTTCTCGGGTCGCGTGACCTGGGTGCCGGAGTGGGCATACGACGCGTGGGTGGCGCGCGGCGTGGACTGGCTCGCCATGTCCGAGGATCTGCCCCGTGATGACAACCGCGTCACGCTCACCGAAGACGGCCGCATTCGCCTGGACTACACACCCAACAACGTGGCTGCCCATGAGCAACTCGTCGTCGAGGCCACACGCATGCTGCGGCGCCTTGGCGCGTGGAAAGTCATGACGGCATCGCACCGCGCCAAGAACACCACGCACCAGTGCGGGACGCTGGTGTTCGGGCACGACCCGGTCTCGTCCGTGCTCGACCCGTACTGCCGCACCCACGACATCCCGAACCTGTTTGTAGTCGACGCGTCGTTCTTCCCCTCGTCGGCGGCCGTCAACCCAGGCCTGACCATCGTCGCGCAGGGGCTGCGTGTCGCCGATCACCTTCGGCGCACCGACCTGCGCCTCCCGGAGGACGCTGCCGCCGGTGTCGCGCCCGCGGCCGCGCAGCGCACATGAAGGTCCAGTCGTTCAGCCACGTCGGCATCACCGTGTCCGACTTCCACCGTTTCGTGCAGTTCTACGCGGACGTGTTCGGGTGCCCCCTGGTAGGGGTGTCGGATGCGCCACCCGAGCGTGTTCGCAGCTTCTTCGGCGTCGGGCACGACCATGACGTGCCCAGATGCAAGATCGGCTGGATCCGGGTGCCCGGCGGCGCCACGCTGGAGATCTTCGGGTTCGAACCGAAGCTGCCGCCGGAGCGCATTCCCTGGAACCGCGTCGGGCAGACTCATTTCAGCTTCGAGGTGCGCAATGTCCACAAGTGGCACGACCATCTCAAGGTCAAGGGCGTCGAGATCGTGAGCACGCCCGAGCAATCACCGCGCGGCCACTGGTTCTTCTTCGTGCGCGACTTCGACGGCAACCTGATCGAGATGATCGACTTACGGCACATGTACTACGTGCTTGCCTGGCTCGGGCCGCTCGGCGGGTGGCTGTTCCGGCGCGGGATGTACAAGGAGTACTACCGATAGGAACGGGAACCGGGAACCGGGCAACGGGAGCCGGGAATCGGGAGCCGGGAACCGGGCGCCGGGCACCGGTCCGCAGGGCGATCCTATCGGCCCCGAAACGACGATGCCGGATCCGGAGGAGTTCCGGACCCGGCATCGGTCGCTATCACGTCTGTCGGGCGTCGTCGCCCGCAGCTCTACTTACGGCCCCTGGTCTTCACGGCACTCTCACTGACCGCGACCGTCTTTCCAGCAATCGTCACCGTGGCGCTCCGCGCCGAGCCGGTGTTGGCCGCGGCCGTGACCGTCACCGAGCCGCTGCCCGACCCGCCGGCGGTATTCAGGTTCACCCACGTGCTGGCGGAGTCGTTGGCAGTACTCCAGCTGCAGCCGCTCGGTGCCGTCACCGTCACGCTCTTGGAGCCTCCCGCTGACGGGAAGGTCAGCGAGGTCGTCGAGACGCTGTAGGTGCATGGGGTAGGCGTGGGCGCCGGCGGTGGCGCCGTGGTGGTTCCGCCGCTGGTGCTCTTGAAGGCAGCGACCGTGCCGATCGTCGCGTTCAGGGCGCGGACGTTGTCCTGGCTCGGCGTACCGGTCACGATGCCGTTGTACTGATTGGCCGGGCTCGACAGGTAGGGGATACGCGTCGCGCCGCCGTACGACATCACGGTGCGGAAGAAGCCCGATGGATCCTGGTACCCGTATGCGTAAGGAGCTGACGGCGTGCTGCTCGCGTTGGCCGGGTCGTGGTGCAGGCCCTCGTTGTGGCCGACCTCGTGTGCGTACGACAGATTGCCGACCGCGCAGGTGCGGTCGACGACGTTGAAGGCATTGCTGGCAAACGAGGTGCTCACCGTGCTCATCAGACTGCCGATGCCGCAGGCCCCCGCGGAGACATAGCCTTCGCCAATCAGGCTCACCACGTCGGCGCCGTACTGCGTGCGCAGCGTGTGGACTTCCTCGAGCTTGCCATCACCGGTACCGCGCACCGCATACAGGTCGTTGGTGATGTCGGTCTCGACCCAGTTCACCTTGGCCCCATACACCAGCCTGAGCTGCGCGTTCACGCCGCTGTTGGCGTAGACCAGGTTCGCGTTCTCGACCGACGCGAGGGCCAGGCTTTCCATGGCCGCCTGACCGCCTGCTGCGGCTTCGGTCCGCGGCGTCCAGACGATCATCACGTCTATCTGCACCGGCGTTCCGCTGAGGACTGACGCGACCGTCGGCGCGGCCACGCTCGCAGCGTCCTCGACGAAGCCGTCCGGCACATTGAGAATCTCGAACCGCACATCATCGACGACGGGATCGTCGGTGGGGAAGGCGCCGGGATCCAGTTCGGCGACGCTGTACTGCCCGTCGGGATCGATGCTGATCTCGAACGTGCGGCTGTCGGCGAAGACGGTGCCGGTGAGCACGCCACGCACCACGGCCAGCACCGCTTGTGCACCGTTCTCACTATCGCCCACCCAGACCATCGTGTCTGACGACGGGCGACTCAGCTTCTTCCGCTTCATCGTCGGCTGCACGTCGTCGAACAGGTGCAGGCGCATGGTGGCTGAATCGAGCGCCAGAGGGTTGAGCCGCGCCTTGCGCACGCGGCGCGCCGGGACGTCGCGGCGACTGGCCGCCGATGACGCCTGGGGCGCCACGAGCAGGTCAGGAACGGTTTGCGCAGCGGCAGGGACCGCAGCAGTGGTGGCAACGATGCCGAGGACTAGAGAGAGGGCGAATAGTTTGGACATGGGCTTGTTGTGTGCACGCGGGGAGGCACGCTTGCCTTGCCCTATGTGCATGCGCCGATCCAATCTTTCGCTCTTGTGTTTTCAACAACTTACAGAAATTGCATGGTCAGTCGAGCGAGTGGGCTGTCGAAAAAGCGACGTATAAATTACGCTTTACGCACTTGACTCCAGCTCTTCATAACATTGTGATAGACACAATTGGCTTTAAACATGTGTCATTTAGGCATTCAGAGGCATTACTGCGCTGATAACTATAGATGGTGCCGTCAAGAGTAGGCCAGGGCCGCGTGCTCATTACGTTTGTGTGAGCACGCGGCCCTGGCGTGTTACGGACCTGATGGAAGGGCTACCAGTTCAGTAGGCTTCGACTTCAGTGAGGCGGCTGTAGGCGCCGAGGGCATCGGTGACCAGGACGCGGATATGGGCGGTGGTGACAGCCGGGAAGGTGACCGTGCGCCAGACGTTGCGATTGCCGATGATCGTGCCGCCCGGAGGGGTCACCCATTGTGCCCCGTCCCAGTACTGCACCGTGAAGCCCGTGACACCGTAGGACGAGAACGTCTGGGTGGGGGTTGGCTCTACGGGGGCCGTGTAGTTGTCCTGGACGGTGAAGATGCGGACTTCACTGATCGTCTTGGCTCCGGCGAAGTCAACCTGCAGCCAGTCTGGGTAGCTGCTGGCCGAGGCGTCGTTCCAGCCGCCGCCCGCGCCCCAGTTGCTGCCCTTGCGATCGCCATTGATGGCCCCGGCCGGGCTGAAGGCACTGCTGTAGGTGGTGGAGGCCGAGACATTGGCGCCGGCACTGGCGGCGGCGACGTTGAGCGACCCCGCGGGTGCGGGCGCCGGGGCCGGCGCCGCGCCACTCTCATAGGCTTCGACTTCGGTGAGGCGGCTGTAGGCGCCGAGGGCATCCGTGACCAGGACGCGGATATGGGCGGTGGTGACAGCCGGGAAGGTGACCGTGCGCCAGACGTTGCGATTGCCGATGATCGTGCCGCCCGGAGGGGTCACCCATTGTGCCCCGTCCCAGTACTGCACCGTGAAGCCCGTGACACCGTAGGACGAGAATGTCTGGGTGGGGGTTGGCTCTACGGGGGCGGTGTAGTTGTCCTGGACGGTGAAGATGCGGACTTCACTGATCGTCTTGGCTCCGGCGAAGTTGATCTGTAGCCAGTCGGGGTAGCTGTCGGCCGAAGCGTCGTTCCAGCCGGCGCCCGCGCCCCAGTTGGCGCCTCGACGGTCGCCGTTGATCGCTCCGGCGGGGCCGTAGCCGGGATAGGTCGTCGACGCCGATGCCGTGGCGCCCGCACTGGCCGCCGCGACATTGCTGCCCGACGGAACCACTGGCGCGGCGGTCTCATAGGCCTCGACCTCGGTGAGGCGGCTGTAGCTGTCGCTCGCGCCGGTGATCACGATCCGGATCCGCGAGGTACTGATGGCCGGGAACGTGACCGTGCGCCAGACGTGCTGGTTGCCGATGATGGCGCCGCCGGGGACGGTCAGCCACTGCGCGCCATCCCAGTACTGCACGGTGAAGCTGGTGATGCCGTAGAGGCTGAAGGTCTGCGTGGTGGTCGGCTCGACCGGATTGCTGTAGTTGTCCTGGACGCTGAAGAGGCGGACTTCGCTGATGGTCCTGGTGCCCGCGAAATCGACCTGCAGCCAGTCGGGGAAGCTGCCCGGCGTGGCGTCGTTCCAGCCGGCGCCCGCGCCCCAGTTGGCGCCTCGACGGTCGCCGTTGATCGCTCCGGCGGGGCCGTAGCCGGGATAGGTCGTCGACGCCGATGCCGTGGCGCCCGCACTGGCCGCCGCGACGTTGACGCCTCCACCCGCTGGCGGTGTGACGGCCGCCGCTTCGCCCATCGCGACCGCCTGGCCGGCGATGGTCACGATGGCGCTGCGCGCCGCGCCGGCGTTGGCTGCCGCGCTGACCGTCACCGTCCCGCTGCCCGATCCACCGGACGTGCTGAGGCTGACCCAGCTGGCGGCTGCATCGCCGGCCGCCTGCCAGCTGCAGCCTGACGGCGCGGTGACCGACACGGACTGCGACCCGCCCGCAGCCGGAAAGGTGATTGACGTCGTGGACACCGCGTACGTGCAAGTCGGCGGCGCCGGGGCACTTGTGGTTGCCTTGAACGCAGCCACCGTGGAGATGGTGTTGGTGAGCGCTCTGGCGTTGTTCTCGTTCGAGGTGCCGGTCGGCTGGCCGCTGTAGAACACGGTCGGACTGGACAGGAACGGTATCCGCACCGCGCTGCCATACGACATCACCGTCCGGAAAAGCCCAGACGGACTCTGGTAACCAAACGCGTACGAATAGGCCGCCGTGCCGCTGGCGTTGGCCGCGTCGTGATTGAGCCCCTGGTTGTGACCGTTTTCGTGCGCGTATGACAGATTGCCCACCGCACAGGTGCGGTCGACGACATTGAATGCGTTACTCGCAAAAGACGTACTCACCGTGGACATCAGGTAGGCGATGCCGCAAGCGCTCGCGCGATAGCCCTCGCCGATCAAGGTCACCACGTCGGCGCCGTATTGCGTGCGCAGCGTGTGCACCTGGTCCATGAAGCCGTCGCTGGTACCGCGGAGGGCGCTCAGGTCGGTGGAGATCGACGTGGGCGTCTCCGTGAACGACACCGGCGCGGCGTACACGAGATTGAGCTGGGCGCTGATGCCGCTGTTGGCGTACACCAGGTTGGCGTTGGCGACCGAGGCGAGAGCGAGGCTCTCCATGGCCGCGCGGCCGCCCGCGGCGGCCTCGGCGTTCGGCGTCCAGACGATCATCGCGTCGACCTGTACCGCCCCGCTCGCCGCCGCGTTGGCGATTGGCGGGTCGGCCGCTCCGTCGACCGGTGCGTCAAGAATCTGTAGCTGCGCAGGGTCGATCGGGTCGTCGGGCGGGAACGCGGCCGGGTCGAGTTCGGCGACGGTATATTCGCCATCCGGGTCGATCGTGACCTCGAAGGTGCGGTTGTCGAAAAACACCGTGCCGGTCACCACGCCGCGAACCACGCTCAGCACGGCCTGGGATCCATCCGGGCCGTGACCGATCCAGACCAGCTTGTCGCTGGCCGGGCGATATTCCCTGGTGCGACTGACCGTCAGCGCCACGTCATCGAAGAGCTGAAGCCGGACCGTGGCGGAGTCCAACGCGCCCAGGTTGATGCCCGCCTTTCGCAGGCGGCGCGCAGGTCCGTTCCGTCTGGGAGCCGCGGGTGCGCGCGGCGCAATCAGAAGGTCAGGGACTGTTTGGGCGACGACCTGAGCGGGGATGAAAGTGGCGGCAAGCGTGACGACGAGTGCTGGGAGGGTGATGTATCGGAACATTTTGCTCGCGTGTGCGGTAAAAAGACACGCTGTCGGGCTGCTATGCACATGCTGAGCCATGAAGTCGTTCCGATGACACAAGGCGTTCACGTCACGACCATGCGTCATGTCAAAAAATCGAGGTAGAAATTACACTTTGGAATGCCAAGCCAGCTGATGGGTAACGGTCTATTTCATAACGGGTGCTCGCGATATGGCGAATTGCCCCCATCGACGTGCAGTTGTGGCTGATAAATCTTCAATGGAGGAAAAGTACCCGATGGCCATACGGTATTGGTTGATGAAGTGCGAGCCCGCCGCCTACACCATCGACGATCTTGATCGTGACGGCCGTGCGAGCTGGGAAGGCGTTCGGAACTACCAAGCCCGGAACTTCATGCGCGACGGCATGCAGGTCGGCGACAAAGTGTTGTTCTATGCCTCCAATGCTGACCCTTCGGGTGTCACCGGGCTGGCCGAGGTTGTCCGCGCTGGTTATCCCGACCACACTGCCTGGACCGCCGGACACGAGTATTTCGACGAAGGCAGCTCTGCCGATGCGCCACGGTGGTTCATGGTGGACATCGGGTTCGTCGCGCGATTCGCCGCAACGATTCCGCTGGAGACGTTGAAGAAGACTCCCGGTCTCGAGGACATGATGGTGATCCAGAAGGGAAGTCGGCTGTCCGTGCAGCCCGTCACTCGCGCCGAGTACGAGATCGTCCGGACACTGGGAAGCGCTGTGCCCTGATCACGACGCCTGCGCACTAGCGACTGGGCCGGCAACATCACTCCGACTGGCCCCTGACGTGCTTTGGGGAGAGAACGATGAGTCTGATCGAGCGGCTGCTCGGCGAGGTCCATGCGGGACTGCCGCGACTGCGCGGCGCGATGGTGCACGGCGTCCTGCCCGTGCACCACCGGGTCGTGGACGAGCTGCTGCCCCTGTTGCCGGGTTGGCCCGCAGGTGCACGTGTCGCGTTGGGTCCGGATCAGCGCGTGCAGATCCGCTACGGCTCGTTGCACGTGAACGCACGACTGCAGCGCCTGGTGGCGCTCCGCCCTTCGCCGATCGTCACGGTCGAACTGGCATCGCAGTTGGTCGCGTTGGGCTTGCGCTTCGTGCCGCTCCCGCCGTTCGTGCAGGTGTCGGGGCGCCTCGTCCAGATCTCGCTCGCGGACATACCGTTGCTCTCCGACCTGGCGCCGCTGTGGCCGCATCTCGCGCACGCCACCTGTACGTCGACACCCAATGGCCTGGAACTGGCGTTTGGATTCCATGTCGTGGACGCGAACGCCGAGCCGACATTCGTTCCCCGCCCTCGCCGAGAGGAAGACCGCCCAATGCCCGAGAGTGGACGATTGCAGTCCTGGATACAGCAGCAACTGGCCACCGGGCTGCCCGCGCTGACCGGGGCGCGGCTGACCGGCACGATTCCGGTGCCGGTGACGCTGCTCAACGACCTGATCGCCCAGGCTGTCGCAGATGCCGCGGCCGGCGATCTCGGGCAGGCGCGTCTGCCTGCCGCGGGGCTGGACCTGGCGATGCTGGCGCGCCTCGTGAAGCACGTCCGCGTCGACGCCGCGCCCGGCGTGCTCACGCTCGATTTCGAGGTGGGTGTAGGAGACTGATTGTCGAGACGAGGGCGTCGCGGGTGATCGGCTTTGCCAGGTGCGACTGGAAGCCGGCCTCGATCGCGCGCCGCCGATCCTCTTCGCGCACCAGCGCTGTCAGCGCGACCGCCGGCGTCTCGCAGCCATCGTCATGCGACAGTGCGCGCACGGCACGGATGAACGCATACCCGTCGGTGCCCGGCATGCCGATATCGGCCACCACCACGTCAGGACGTTCGGCGCGCAGCAGGCGAAGGCCCTCGTCCGCATTCGTGGCGGTCACGACGCGTGCGCCCACGCCCTCGAGAAAATGACTGGCGATATCTCGCGTATCGGCATCGTCGTCGACGACCAGTACGGTCAGCCCCGTCCGCGGCGGTGATGTGGGGGACGACGCGACGTCGCCGCCCGGTGCGGCCAGCGACGGCAACGATCGCCACGAGGGCAGGTGTACGGTGAAGGTGGCGCCGCACCCTTCGCCGGGACTCTCGGCCGCCACCCTTCCGCCATGCAATTCGACGAGCTGCCGCACCAGCGCCAGGCCGATCCCAAGGCCGCTATGCCGGCGTGTCGTCGAGCCATCGGCCTGCCGGAAACGGTCGAATACGTGCGGCAGGAAGTCGGCCGCGATGCCCCTGCCGGTGTCGCTGACACGGACGCGATGTCCCTCGTGATCCTGGTCGATGCGCACGCGCACCTGGCCTCCCGGCTCGCTGAACTTGACGGCATTCACGAGCAGGTTCCAGAAGACCTGCTGCAAGCGTTCGGCGTCGCCCATCACCAGGAGCGTCACCGGCGTGGCGTCCTGCTGGACGTGCACGTTGCGGGCCGATGCCGCTGGAGTCACCGCCAACACGGCATCGCGCACGACCGTCGCGAGGTCCACGGGTTGCGCATCCAGCCGTAGTCGTCCGGCGCTCATCCGGCTCAGGTCGAGCAGGTCATCGATCAGCTGCGTCTGCAGGCGAGCGTTGCGGGCGATGGTTGCAAGCCCCGATTGCAGCGCATCCGCGGTGCGCGGTCCCGATTGGAGGATCTGCGCCCAACCGAGGATGGCATTCAGCGGCGTCCGCAGTTCATGCGAGACGGTGCCGAGGAATTCGTCGCGCAGCAGCATCGCCTGTTCCGCTTCGAGGCGGGCGGCCTGCTCGCGCACCAGCAATGCCTCACGCTCCTGCTCCGCGAGACGGCGATCGGTCACGTCCATCGCCACGCCGACGATGCGTGCGATGCGCCCCTTGTCGTCGAATGTCGCCGTCGCACTCTCCTCGATGTGCACGACACGACCATCAGGGCGAAGGAAGCGATAGGCAAGGCGTGCGCCCGGGTGATCCGGGGTCATGCGCGTGAGCACGTCGGCAAACTGTTGGCGGTCGTCCTCGTGCACGCCCGCGAGGAAAGTAGGCGCGCTTCCCCGCACCGCCTCGTCAGCGGGGAGGCCGAGGATCTCCGCGCATTCGGACGTCCGCACGACGGCGCCGCTCTCGGGTTCGACCTCGAATCCGAATGACCGTGCCGCTGCCAGGGCGAGGTGCAGGCGTTGCTCTCGATCGCGCAGCACCTGCTTGCCTCGTCGTTCGTCAGCGACGACGGCGAGCACCAGGCAGGTGAACGAAGCGGCCATGAGGAACTGCTGCAGCAGCACGAACCGCACGTCCTGCTCGAGGGTGCGCGCGAGCACGCCGGTGCCCATGATCGTGCCGGCGACGCTGATGAGGGTGGCGGGGAGCAGCGCGAGGGTGGCACCGCGCACGCCGAACGCGAGGCTACTCCAGAGGAGCACCGGCCAGACGATCCAGGTGCGACCGAGCGCAGACGGCGCGCCGAAGAAGACCCACGCGCTCACCCCGGACACGGCCAGCACACACGCGAGCAGGTGTGCCCAGTAGCGCGTCGACCGTGGCAGCGGATCGCCCGCACCCCAGGCCAGCGCGAGCGGCGTCACGACGAGCACACCACCGATGCTGCCCACCCACCAGCGCATCCACGTGCCCATGTAGTTGGCCGACGACACGTCGCCCGCAAGGGCCATCGCCGAGACACCGACCGTGGCGCCGATCATCGAACTGCCGAGGCCCCCGCCGAGGCCCAGCCACAGCACGTCGCGCAGGCGTGAGAGCGCGGGATCCAGGCGGCCCCATCGTGCGAGCCCCCAGCCTCCCGCCCACGCGGTCAGGGTGTTGGCGCCGGCAATCGCAGCCATCAGCCACGGCTCGCGATCGCTACCGGCGAGCCAGAAGGCCAGCAGCCGGGCGGCGAAGATCGACGGCCAGTACTGCCGGCCGAACAGGATCATGGCGGCCAGCGCCGCGCCAACCCCGGGGAAGATCGGCGACGATGCCTGGCCACTCGTGGCCCAGAAGGCACTGAGGTGAGAGGTGACGAAGTAGATCGCGGCCACGACGACCGTGATCGCGAGGCCCAGAGGAACGACGAAACGAGGAGAAGTTCCCGTCGCGGGTGCGGACATGGGCGCCAGACCGGCTGCGCTCGAACGACGCAGCCCGCATGCTATCACCCGAACTCGTCCGAGGGGACGGGGTCCTAATGGGTCGCCGCGGCGTACTCCTCGTACGTGCCCTTCCAGTCCTCGATGCCGTCACGGGTGCAGTGCCACACCCTGGTGCCGACCTCGTCGATCAGGTCCTCGTCGTGCGTGACGAGGAACACCGTGCCTTCGTACTTCTGCAGCGCGATGTTGAGGGCGTTGATCGCCTCGAGATCGAGGTGGTTGGTCGGTTCGTCGAGCACCAGCACGTTCGGCTTCTGCAGCATCAATCGGCAGAACAGCAGCCGCGCCGTCTCGCCGCCCGACAGGGCCGCCGTCGGCTTGTGGCCTTCTTCGCCGCTGAAGAGCATCTGCCCGAGCAGGCCGTGGATGTCCTGGCGCGGCGCATCGGGCGCGAACGAGTGCAGCCACTCGACCGCCGTGGTCCCGTGCGCAATTGCGCCGGTGTGGTCCTGCGAGAAGTAGCCGACCGAGACCTCGTGGCCCCAGCGCACCTGCCCGGCGTCGATCGCTGAGGGATCGGCGTCCACGCCGGGCGCGTCGGCCAGCAGCGCCTTCAGCAGCGTCGTCTTGCCGACGCCGTTGCGGCCCACCATCACGATCTTCTCGCCGCGATTGACGATCGTTTCGAAGGTGCGGACGACCTCGAGGTCGCCGTACGCCTTCGATACGCCCTTGCATTCGAGCGCGAGCTTGCCCGACGGCCGCTCGATGCCGAATTTGATGAACGGGCGCTGGATGTTCGAGCGCGCCAGCTCGGTCGTCTGCAGGCGTTCGACTTCCTTCTTGCGCGAGGTCACCTGGCTCGAACGGGTGCCCGCCGAGAAGCGGGCGATGAACTCGTTCAGCTGGGTGATTTTCTTGTCACGCTGCGCGTTGTCGGCCTCGATCTTCGACCGGATCTGGGTCTTGGCCACGACCATGTCGTCATAGCCACCCGTGTACGTGATGATCGTCTGGTAGTCGATATCGGCGATGTGCGTGCAGACCGCATTGAGGAAGTGCCGATCGTGCGAGATGACGATCAACGCGCCCTCGTAGCGCACCAGGAAGTCCTTGAGCCAGTGGATCGAGTCGAGGTCCAGGTGGTTGGTCGGCTCGTCGAGCAGGAGCGCCTGCGGCTGCCCGAAGAGCGCCTGCGCGAGCAGCACGCGGACCTTCTGGCCGCCCTGCAGCTCCTTCATCTTCCGCTCGTGCAACTCGTCGGGGATGTCGAGGCCTGCCAGCAGGATGGCCGCGTCGCTTTCCGCCCCGTAGCCGTCCTCCTCGCCGACGATGCCCTCGAGCTCGCCGAGACGCATGCCGTCCTCGTCGGTCATGTCGGCCTTGTCGTACAGCCGATCGCGCTCCTCGAGCGCCGCCCACAGGCGCGCGTTGCCCATGATCACCGTGTCGACGACGCGGAACTCGTCGAAGGCGAACTGGTCCTGGCGCAGCACGCCGAGCTTCTGCGGTCGCGTGACCGCCCCCTTCTGCGCCTGGAGCTCACCCGTGAGGAGCTTCATGAAGGTGGACTTGCCGGCGCCGTTGGGCCCCGTGAGGCCATAACGCCTGCCGGCAGAGAAGGTCGTGGTGACATCGTCGAAGAGCACCTTCGACCCGTACCGCATGGAGACGCCGTGGACTGCAATCATGGGGACCCTCGCGGCACCCGCCGCAAACTTCCCATTGTACTCCGCGTCTGTGTGATCGGCGATACGCCTCGCGGACCATCGGGCAGTTCGCACTCCCACGCGACCAGATGAGCTGGCGGTCGTGGCAGGAAGGCGCGATGTAGGCTGGAGCTTTCGGCCAGGTCGCGAGGACGCAGATGCACCCGTTCCAGACAATCATCGAACCTTTTCGCATCAAGTCGGTCGAGCCGCTCCGCTTCACGACGCGCGAGGAGCGTGCCGCGGCGCTGACACGAGCGGACGGCAACGTCTTCAAGCTGCGCGCCGACGATGTGCTGATCGACTTGCTGACCGACTCGGGCACGGGCGCGATGTCGTCGGCGCAGTGGGGTGGGCTCATCCAGGGCGACGAGTCCTACGCCGGCAGCCGTTCGTTCTATCGCTTCGAGCAGGTGGTGCGCGACCTCACCGGGTACGCACATGTCATCCCGACACACCAGGGAAGAGCTGCCGAACGAATCCTCTTCCACACGATCCTGAAGGCCGGTCAGATCGTGCCCAACAACAACCACTTCGATACGACCCGGGCCAACATCGAAGTGGAGGAGGCAGAGGCGCGAGACCTCGTCATCGCGGAAGGGCGACAGCCATCGGTCGTGCACCCGTTCAAGGGCAACATCGATCTGGACGCGCTCGAGGCGTTGCTCGCGCGCGACCGTGACCGCGTACCGCTCGTGATGGTTACGGTCACCAACAACTCGGGCGGCGGGCAGCCAGTGTCACTGGCGAACCTGCGTGGCGTTCGGGCGCTGTGCGATCGCTACGGCACGCCGTTCTTCCTCGATGCCTGTCGCTTTGCCGAGAACGCGTGGTTCATCAGGCAACGCGAGCCTGGCATGGCGGACCGGACGCCGAGCGACATCGCTCGGGAGATGTTCAGCCTGGCCGATGGCTGCACCATGTCGGCCAAGAAGGACGGACTCTCCAACATCGGCGGCTTCCTGGCGATGCGCAGCGACGCGTGGGCCGAGCAATGCCGCACCTTGCTGATCCTCACGGAGGGCTTTCCGACCTACGGCGGCCTCGCCGGGTACGACCTCGAGGCCATCGCTCGCGGCCTCGAAGAGGTGGTGGAGGAGCCGTACCTGCGGTACCGCATCCGGTCAACCGAGTACCTCGCGGACAAGGTTGCAAGAGCCGGCGTCCCGATCATCCAGCCGGCAGGCGGGCATGCGGTCTACATCGACGCTCGCGCGCTGCTGCCGCACATTCCGCCGCTGCAGTATCCGGGCATCGCGCTCGTCAATGCGTTGTACGTCGAGGCGGGTGTCCGCAGCGTCGAGATCGGCACCGTGATGTTCGGCCTGCACGCCGACGGCACCGAATCAGCAGGCGCTCTCGACCTGGTGCGCCTGGCGATTCCGCGACGCGTGTACACGCAGTCGCACATCGACTTCGTCGCCGAGGCCGTGATCCATGTGGCGGCGATGCGCGATCGATTGCGTGGCTACCGCATCACGTCGGCGCCGCGCCCGCTCCGCCATTTCACCGCGTCGTTCGCCGCGCTTGCCTGAGTAGCCCGCCCTCGTACGTCAGGCTGGCGTCGCCGCATCGGCCGCGAGCAGCGCGAGGATCTCGGCGCCGTAGGTCGCACGACGCCATGGCCCGAAGTCGGCTATCTGCGCGAGGTCCTCGACAGTGGTGGGTGGCCGACGCGACAGGTCCCGGATCGTCGTCTTCGGCAGGATCACGTCGGACTCGACGCCGCGTGCCTGCGCGCGCTTCTTGCGCCACAGCCGCAAGCGGTCGTACCGGTCCCGCACCTCGTCGGGTTCGCGCTCGGTGACCGGCGGCCGCACCGGCGCCGCCGTTCGCGCACCGGCGATGACCTGGAGCAGGCCGCGCCCGTATCGCTGGATCTGCGGTGGCGGCATGCGCGCGAGGCGGCGGAGGTCGTCGAGGGACGCCGGTGCGTGTAGCGCCAGCGCCAGCAGCGTCGCCTCGTCCATGACCTTGAACGGGGGCCGATCCTGGCGGGCAGCCTCGGACTCCCGGAAGGCATGCACGGCCTGCAGGATCGCGGCCTGCGGCGGCGTGAGGTCGTAGGCGCCCTTCACGCGCCAGAAGGCGACCGGATCGGGGACGCCGGCGGGGGCGCCGGCCGGCAGGCGCGCCAGGCGGGCAAAGTCCTCCTGCGCCTCCTCCCAGCAACCCGCGGCCTTCAAGGCGTCGATCTGCAGGTCGCGCAACGCGACGAGATGATGCGTGTCGTGCCGCGCGTAGTCGATCTGCTCCGGCGTGAGCGGGCGCCTGGCCCAGTCCGCCTTCTGGTGCGCCTTGTTCAGCGTCACCCCGAACCTCGTCTCGAGGATTGCCGCCAGGCCCACTTGCGGCCATCCGAGCGTGCGTGCGGCGCTCATCGTGTCGAAGAGATTGGCGAAGCTGAACCCGTAGTCCCGGCCGAGGCAGGTCACGTCGTACTCGGCGGCGTGAAAGATCTTCTGCTGGTGGGGATTGGCAAAGATCGACGCCAGCGATGACAGATCCGCGATGGCGATCGCGTCGACGAGGTAATCCGCGGTCGGCGTCGAGAACTGGATCAGGCACACGCGCTCGCGCCAGGCGTGGAGGCTGTTGGACTCGGTGTCGACGGCGATGGCGTCGCAGGTGCCGAGCGTGTGCACGAGCCCGGCGAGCTCGCCCTGGTCGGCGATGAAGATGGGAGCGTTCATGGCGAGGTCTATGGTTACGAAGGATCGCGGCAGCCGCAATCGGCAAGCGATCCTATCGCGCCGGATGCCGCATGCGTACAGGAACGCTGTGGCCAGTGCGCGACGAGCGCCACCCGCTGCCGCGGTGGTATCGTGGACCCGCCCGATGGACACCCTCAACGGCCTTCCGCTCGTCGCTCCCAGGATCACGCCGGTGCTGGACCCGGCTTTCCGTCCCGCCGTGCTCGCAGTGCGCGCCTTTCGCTCGCAGGTTGCCGAGGCCGGTGGGGGCGTGCCGGTGCGCCTCGCCATCGAACAGGCCGATGGCTCGGTGTTCCGCTTCGACATCGCCGTGCTCCCGGCCTCGCATCGCGACGCCGCCGGTAACGCCGCCTTCGTCGAGCGGTTCGTCAAGTTCCTGCTCTGGTCGCGCGGGGGCTGGCGCATCTACATCGACGGCCCGGCCGAACTGGCCGCCACGCTGAACGCGCACTACCAGGACACCGCGACCGGGCGCTTCGACGCCGACCTCGTGGCATTCCGCATGTTCGACCATCCGATCGAGGTCGTGCACACGACCGACCTGCCGGCCGAGCGATCGGTGACGATGCCGCTCGGGCGGCACCTGGAGGGCTACCGCATCGGCTTCGACCTCGGTGGCAGCGATCGCAAGGTCGCGGCGGTCGTCAACGGGGAGGTCGTCTACAGCGAGGAAACGGTGTGGGACCCATACCACAAGCCGGATCCGCAGTATCACTTCGACGGGATCATGGACTCGCTGCGCAAGGCAGCCGAGCACCTGCCGCGCGTGGACGGGATCGGTGGCAGCGCCGCCGGTGTCTACGTCAACAACCGTGTCAAGGCCGGCTCCCTGTTCCGTGGCGTGCCCCAGGATCTCTTCGATGCGCGCGTGAAGGACATCTTCTTCGAGGTCAGGAAAGCCTGGCAGGGCGTGCCGTTCGAAGTCGTCAACGACGGAGAGGTCACCGCGCTCGCCGGGTCGATGTCGCTTGGCAAGAACGCGATTCTCGGCATCGCGCTCGGGACCAGCACGGCGGCCGGCTACGTCACGCCCGACGGCAACATCACGTCGTGGCTCAACGAGCTCGCGTTCGTCCCGGTGGCCTTCAATCCTGACGCGCCGGTGGACGAATGGTCCGGGGATTTCGGTGTCGGATCCCAGTACTTCTCGCAGCAGGCCGTCGGCCGCCTGGCGCCGGTCGCCGGTATCGAGACGCCGGCCGACATGGGCCTGCCCGAGAAGCTGAAGGTCGTGCAGAAGTTGCGCGCCGAGGGCCACGAAGGCGCCAGGCAGATCTACGACACGCTCGGCACGTACCTCGGCTACGGCGTCGCGCACTTTGCCGACTTCTACGACATCGCCCACGTCCTCGTGCTCGGTCGCGTCACCTCGGGGCCTGGCGGGGACGACATCGTCGACGGCGCACGCCGCGTGCTGGACGCGGAGTTCCCGGACCTCGCGCGGCGCATCACCCTCCACGTGCCCGACGAGAAGGACAAGCGGCACGGCCAGGCCATCGCCGCGGCAAGCCTGCCGGAGGTCCCGCGATGAGCGACGGCAATCCGTACTTGCACTACGTGTCGTCGCTGGCGCGCCTCGCGCACGACGGCAAGCAGTTCCAGCTCGGAGGCTTCCCGATTCCGGCGCATCCGCCGGTGGCGTCCGACGCACCGAAGGCGCTCATCTTCTCGCCGCATCCCGATGACGAATGCATCATCGGGGGGCTGGCCCTGCGGCTGCAGCGCGAGGCCGGCTACCGCGTTGTCAACGTCGCGGTGACGCAGGGCAGCAACAAGGCGCGGCAGCAGGGACGATGGGACGAACTGACGCAGGCCTGCCGGTACCTCGGTTTCGACCTGGTGCAGACGGTGCCTGGTGGGCTGGAGAAGATCAACCCGAAGACCCGCGGCGCCGACCCCAGCCACTGGGCCACGTGCGTCGAAGTGATTGCGCGCATCGTTGCCGAGCATCAGCCTGCGGTCGTGTTCTTTCCGCACGAGACCGACTGGAACAGCTCACATATCGGCACCTACCACCTGCTGATGGATGCGCTCGGGCAGCAAGGGCCGACGTTTGCCTGCCACGTGGTCGAGACCGAGTTCTGGGGGGCGATGTCGACGCCGAACCTGATGGTGGAGTCGAGCGTGCAGGATCTGGCCGACATGATGGCGGCGCTGTCGTTCCACGTGGAGGAGGTCCGCCGCAACCCGTATCACCTGCTGGTGCCCGCATGGATGCAGGACAACGTGCGTCGTGGGGGTGAGGTCGTGGGTGGACAGGGTGGTGCCGCGCCCGACGTCCTGTTTGCCACGATCTATCGGCTGCGGCAATGGAAGGACGATGCGTTGCACCACACGTTCGACGGCGGCCGCATCCTCTCCGCGGCCACCAGCCCGATCACGCTCCTCTAATGCCTGATGCCTGATGCCTGATGTCGCGACGGCCGAAGGCCGAATGACGAAGGCCTCCCGATGAAGTCCGTCTTGATCGCGAACCGTGGCGATTTGCCAGCTTGCTGGCGCTCATTCGCTGCGCAACGCGCGAGCGGCATCGACCCGGCCCGCCCGCCACGCCGGCACCGCAGAGGCGGCCACGCCGACGAGCAGGAAGAGCAGCACGGTCCCCGTGAACACGACGAGGTCGTGTGGCGGGAGGTCGAAGAGCAGCTGGCGAAGCCGGCTCGTGACCACGATCGCGGTGCCGACACCGAGGGTGAGACCACCGGCCACCAGTCCGAGCCCGCGCCCGAGCACCGAGGCCATCACACCACGCAAGGGGGCGCCGAGCGCGAGGCGAATGCCGATTTCCCTCGTGCGTCGGCTCGCGTCGTGCGCCACCAGCCCGTAGACGCCCGTGGCGGCCAGCAGCAGCGCCAACACGCCGAACGCGGACACGAGCAGCGAGGCGAACCGGGGCCGCCATAGCTGCCGTGCCGCCTCGTCAGCCAGCGCGATCGGTTTCGCGAGCGCCAGGTCGGCGTCGACCGCCCACACGGCAGCCTGGATGGCCGCGCCCAGGACACGCGGGTCTCCGGTCGTGCGCGCGACGAGTGTCATCGCCGAGAAGTGGGGCTTTGGGGCGTCGAGGTATTCGGGTGTCTGCGCCAGGGGCACGTAGATCTCGGGTTCGGTGGTGGCCGCCCATTCCTGCTGCCGCACGTTGCCTACCACGCCGACCACCGTCCGCCAGACAGCCGCCTCGCCGTCGTCCGTGAAGGAGACCCGGCGGCCGAGCGCGGCGCCATCGAGGTATTGACGCGCGAATGCCTGGTTGACCATCACCACCAGCGGCGCACCCACGCCGTCCTGCCGTGTGAAATCGCGGCCGCCGCTGATCCGGATGCCCGCCGTCGCGGGGTAGCCAGGCCCCGACACGCGCCAGACTGCATGTGCCCGCGCCTCGGTCGCCGCCCCCTCGATCAGGGGCCGCGCACCCCAGGCGTCGCCAGCCAGCGGCACGTGGTTGATGACCGCTGCGGACGTCACGCCGGGGACGGCACGCGCGCGTTCCACGACCTGCTCGAACAGCACGCCGCGGTTGTTGCGCCAGGCCGGCGACGCATGCGCCGAGACCTCGATCGAGAGCAACCCCTCGGGCCGGAAGCCCGGATCAGCGCTCGAGAGCCGCTGGAAACTGCGCACCAGGAGGCCGGCCGTCACCACCAGCAACACGGCGAGCATCACTTCACCGACCACGAACGCGCCGCGCATCCGGCGTGCGCGCCGGGATTCGCTGGCGCCGCGTGGACCGAGGCGCAGGCTTCGCCGTGTCGTCCACACGGGGGCGAGTCCGAAAGCGAGGCCAGTCAGCGCGCTGAGAGCGGTGGCGACCACCGCCATGCGCCAGTCCACGCTCACATCCTCGAGCCGAGGCAGGCCGAGCCGGGTGAGACCCGGCACGAGCGACACCAGCCAGCAGGCGAGGGCGAGACCCGCCGCTGCGCCGAGAGCGGCCAGCAGCAGGCTCTCGGTCAACAGCTGACGGGAGATGGCCGGGCTGCGCCCGCCGAGCGCGACGCGCACCGCCATCTCCGGCTGCCGCTGCACGGCTCGCGCGAGCAGCAGGCTGGCGACGTTGACGCAGGTGACGAGCAGGACGCACGCGGCCGCCAGCAGGAGCATCCACAGGAGCGGCCGTACGTCACCGGTGACTTTCGCATGCAGGGCCTGCGCCTGCAGGTGCAGGTCGCGGTGCGCGACTGGATAGACGGCACGGAGCCGCGAGTCGAGGGCGGCGACCTGTGCCTGCGCCGTGGCCATGGATTCGCCGGGACGCAGGCGCGCGAAGGTGCGCAGCGATGCGCCACCGCGGTCGTCACGCTTTGGCGCGAGGTCGAGCGGGCCCCACACCTCGGCGCGTGCCCAGAAGGGTGAGAACGCGAACGCCGGTGGCATCACGCCAAGCACGGGGTGGGGCACACCTTCGAGCAGCAGTTCGCGTCCAATCACGTCGCGAGCACCGCCGAAGCGCTCCTGCCAGAAACGGTGGCTCAGGACGACGCCACGCACATCGCCCGTGGTCAGCGTGCGGCCCATCTTCGCCGAGACACCGAGCAGCACGAAGAGATTGGGCGTCACGCGCATCGCGGGCAACCGCTCGGGATGCGCGCCGCCGGTCCACGTCGGGCCCCAGAGCTCCGCTGCGCCGACGTCGGCAAACGCTGGCACCTGCTCGCGGAGGTCGGCGACGATCGCAGGCGCGACCGGTCCCCGGCCGCCTTCGAGGACGACGGCCAGTCGATCCGAATCCGCGTAGGGCAATGGTGCCCAGAGCACCTGTCGCACGACCGTGTAGACCGTCGTGTTGGCACCGACGCCGATCGCGAGCGCCAGCAGGATGACCAGTGTGAGCGCCGGCGTTCGCGACAGCCCCCGCACCGCGATGCGCAGGTCACGGCGTGTCACGTCGAGGTGCTCACGGGCGGCGGTCCACAGGATCTCGAGGATGGTCGCCGGCCACACGCGCCACGCGCCCTCCGCGGCGCGTCGCTCGGCAAACGCCCAGGTCATCTCGTCGCCGTATTCTTCGCGGAACGCGGCCGGGTAGGCGTGGAGCAGTGTCCGGAAGCACCTCGTTGCAGTCGTCATCATGCCAGCCCCAGGGTGCGTGCCTGGCGCACCAGATCGCTCAGCCTGGCTGCTTCGGCTCGTGCCGCAGCGCGCCCATACGCGGTCAGCCGGTAGTAGCGGCGCCGTGGGTCGTCGTTGTCGTCACCAAGCGCCGATCGCCGTTCCGCCACGAGTCCCTGCTCGAGCAGTCGCCGGATGGTCGTGTAGAGCGTGCCCGGTCCGAGTCGCACGCCGGCGCGATCGGCCACTTCCTGCATGATCGCGTACCCATGCGCGTCTCGAGCCGCAAGCGAGACCAGGATGTGGAACACCGCCGGCGGCAGTGGCCGCAGGGAATTGACGTCCGGTGGCGTGGAGCGGGACATGGGCATGGTATGTATCGTACTCCGATATATCCATGCAAGACGTAGTTGGCCGGCCCGGGGTTCCGTACGCAGGCGTGCTCACCAGGAAGCTGGACGGGACGAGGGCAGGGCCGGGATGGCGACGGCAGGGTGCGACTCGACCTCAGGGTGCTGGTGGATCAGGCGTGAACAACCCGTCCAGCCGACCCGAGACGACGATGGCGTCGAGGCGGTCGGCCATGCGGGCCATGGCCTCTGGCCGGGTCTTGTACGTGGTGACGGTCACCGTGTCACCACCCCGGCTGAACGTCACGCTGTAGATGACACCATCGATCTCCACGCGAGGCGTGTCGACGGTCGCGGGTTCCTCCTCGCGCGGTGTCCCGTGCAGTTCCTTCACGAGGATGTCGTAGACGGCATCACGCAGGGGGCGGCCACCCGGCGAGAGCTGGTAGGTCTGATACGCACCGGGTCCACCCTCGGACAAGGCGCCACGGTAGGGCAGCGGCACGGCGTCCGGCCGGGCGTGCAGCACGTCGATGCCATCGGCGTCGCGGGACCATTCGAAATGGTGCGCGAACCACTCGGGGGTCATGTCCAGTTGCGCGGTTCGGTAGCGCATCCGCGCACGGTCCAGGGGGAAGGTGGCCGTGCCGCCGGTGTCGAGCCGACGTGCGGCGATGACTGGCGCAGTGTCGTAGCCGTTGCCGGGAGAGAACCACACGACGGTGCGCTCGTCTGGCGACAGCGCAAGCGGCGGTACGTCCTGCTGGCGGCCGGGCTCGGTCGGCCAACCGTGTGGCGTAAGCACAAGTGTGCGCGTGTCGAGCAGGGCCGCACCCGCGATGTACAGGCCGGGCGCCCGGAACGTCACCGTGTCCAGCCAGCCGTGGATGCGTGGTGAGGTTGGGGTTGGCGTCACCGATCCGACCGTCGCCGTGAGCGTGAGCAGCGACGGCGGAGGCGGCTCCACCTCGCACGGCTGCGACGGCGAGGGTGAGGCCGCAGCCTCACCCTGCTTCACGAGCCGGCAGCCCTCACCATCCCTCACCAGCAGCGCCCATGGCTTTGTGGAGACGATGGCCACGTCCTCGATGCGCCGATCGGCCAGCAGGTCGCGCCCGGCGTCCTGCAGGTGGAAGGTCGAGACCGCCCCGATCGCCTCGATGTCACCGAATCGAGCGAAATCACGGACGATTGTGTGGACGGTGAATGGGCCAACCTGCTGTGTTCGCGCCGGCGCCGTCCTCCGGGAAACGCGGAAGCGATAGCTGACGGGAGCGACGCCGGGCCCCTGCCCAAGCGGCAGGGCCTGCTGCCATTCGCTCCACGCCAGATCTTCGCGCTGGGGGTACCGACGCAGCGGCGGTCGCAGTGACGCAACTCGTGTGTCGCCGACGAACACGTTCAGGACGGGCGTGCCGCGCGTGGTGAAGATCTCCACCACTCCAGGCACTGTCCAATGGCCCTGCTCCTGCCGCGCGTCCTCCAGGAAGAGCGGCCCCGCCTCCTCGCGGCGCATCGTCGAGCCGCTGAGTGTGCCGAGGCGGACGATGCCAGGTCCCTGGTCGAGTCCTGGCGGGCGAGCGCTGCCGGGCCAGCGCAGTTCGACCAGAAGGAACAACCGCTCGCCATCGAGTTCTGGCGGCACGTCGGCCAGCAGGCGCGCCGCGCCCGCCACGCCTCCAGCCACGAGCAGGACGGCAACCACGGCGAGGCCCGCCGTCTTGAGCGCGTTCATCGCCGGTACTGCCGCCACGGCACGGGCGATCAGTAACCCGACGACCGCCCCGGCGCCGCCGCTCAGCAAGGCGACCAGGATCACGAAGTAACCGGAGGCGCCCTCGAACGAAGAAATCCGGTACCAGCCGACACACAAGTCGGCGACGACCCCACCGGCGAGCAGGGCGACGAGGCCGGTCAACAGGGCGATGGCAAGGGAGGTGAACCAGGACACCATTTCGGGAGTCGGGAGGCGGGAGTCGGCGGATCGCGAACCGGGAATCGGGAAGCGCCGTGGCGGCTTCCGTACTGTCAACGACACCACGAGCCGCGACGAACGGCCGAGCGACCGAAAGCGGTCACTTCGTCCGTTCCCGGACACTTTCGAACGACGCGTTCGGGTTGTTCGTCTCTGCGGCCATGACTCCCTGGCCGTTTTCCATCCTGCTAGTGGCGCTCGTCGCGTGCCCGGCCGTGGCCCATCACGACGCGCCGTTCGACTACGACTCCCGGACACCGCTTCGCCTCGAATCGACACTGGTCCGTCGCGAGGGCACCATCGAGGTGCACGCCATCAGCTTCGACAGCCCTCGGGGCGGACGCGTGACAGGCAAGCTGTTCGTGCCGACCGCGCCCAGGCCGACCCGCCTGGCCGGCATCGTCATGGCCCACGGTGCCCCGGGCAGCACCGCCAACATGGATCCGCGTGCCCTCTTCGTGGCCCGCAAGGGTGCCGTCGTGATTGGCATCGATGCGGCGTTTGCCCGGCGCGATCGGAACGACCCCATCACTTTTACTGCACGCGATGCCGACGAACAGGTCCAGACCATCGTGGACATGCGACGCGCCGTTGACGTGCTCGTCGCACGTGACGATGTCGATCCGGCCAGGCTCGGCTTCATCGGCGGCAGCTACGGTGCCGCGATGGGTGGGATTCTTGCCGGCGTTGAAGATCGCGTGGGCGCGTTCGTCCTCGCGGTCGGGGATGCCGGATTCGTGGCGCACTTCACAGCCGCGGATGGCAGTTGGCTGCCGCCGTTGTCGGACCTGCCCGGCGCAGAGCGGGAGACATGGGTTGCGGCGATGCGGCCGATCTCTGGTCAGGTCTTCCTTCCGCGAGCGCTCGGCGACCGGATATACCTCCAGAATGGACGCGCCGACAAGGCCGTGCTGCCACACGTCGCCGAGGCGTTCCATGCGTTGGCGCCCGCGGGAGCGGAGAAGCAGTGGTACGAGGCCGGCCATCGGCTGCCGCCTTCGCATTTCGCCGACCAGTTGGCCTTCCTTCACCGGAAGATAGGCACAGACGCTCCCGTGGCGGCGGATCGCGTCGGCCCATATCCGACGGCGAGCACCGCGCAGTGACGTAGCCTGCGGCCTACAGCCTACGGCCTGCAGCCTACGGCAGGCTGCAGCCGAGGAGGCGCGGGCCGCCTCAACGAGGACGAGCCGCCGCGCGCCTGATGCGATCGTGAATGGCCAACCACTCCGGTCCATCGGGCGGCCGAACGACGAGGATGACGTCGGCGCCGACCTCGTCGAGTCGTCGCAGATGGTCGTACAGCGCACGGCCGTAGCCTTCCGAATCGGTGGCCGCAGACCGCCAGGCGGCGGCAGGATTGGGCCTCTCTCCAGGAGCGAGCACTGCGATGCGACGGCCCGCTCGCGCGTGCGCGGCCACGGCGTCGTCGAGGGCCACGGCCTCCACGATCTCCAGAGGGGTGTGGGGCGCGTAGTGGGAGGCAACGCTGCCAGGCACGCGTGGCGCCACCGGTGAGGCACCGCTGACGGGTCCCACCACGGCTTCGATCGCCTCGGCCCCGACGCGTCCAGGGCGAAGGATCGAGATCTGCTGCCCGATGCACGCGACGATCGTCGACTCGAGGCCAACTTCCGACGGGCCACCGTCCAGGACGATGCGCACCTCGTTGCCGAGATCCGCCCGTACGTGTGCGGCCGTCGTCGGGCTGATCCGGCCGTAGCGATTGGCCGATGGTGCCGCGAGCCCACCGCCAAACGCGTCCAACACCTGCCGCGCCACCGGATGCGCAGGGACGCGCAGGGCGACCGTGTCCTGCCCGCCAGTCACCGCGGCAGAGACCGATGCCCTGCGCGGCAGCACGATTGTCAGTGGGCCGGGCCAGAAGCGCTGCATCAGCGCTGTCGCGGCCGCCGGCGTCTCGCGTGCCCATCTCGGCACCTGCGCGACATCGGGCAGGTGGACGATCACGGGATGAGACGAAGGGCGGCCCTTGATGGCGAAGATGCGAGCGACCGCCACCGGGTTGCTGGCATCCCCGGCCAGGCCGTAGACCGTCTCGGTGGGCAGGCCGATCACGTCACCTGCCTGCAACGCGGCGACGGCAGCGGCGATCTCGTCGGGGCCGACCATCCGGCGATGATACGTCGCGGCCAGGAATGAGTAAGATCCCGGCCATGCGCAGCTTGCTCATCGTGGTCGTCACGTCGCTCGCGCTCGCATCGTCGGCGGTGGCGGAGGTGAAGGTGGATCGCGTTCCATGTCCCGGCGACGGGCAGTGCGTCCGGCTGACCAATGGCACCGTCGAGGTGCTCGTGGCGACCGCCATTGGCCCGCGGATCGTCCGCTACGGTTTCCCTGGCGGCGACAACCTCCTCGGCTGGGTGCCGGAGACCAGCGTCAAGACCGACCTCGGCGTGTGGCGGCCGTGGGGCGGCCACCGGCTGTGGATCGCCCCGGAGCACATGCCGCGCAGCTATTCGCCTGACAACGACCCCGTCGACGTGCAGGTGAACGGGCGCACGGTCACGCTGACGCAGACGGTCGAACCGCGGACAGGTATCCAGAAGATCCTCACCGTGACGCTGGCCGACACGGGGACCGGCGTCACCGTTGGTCATCGACTGGTGAACCGGAGCCTGTGGGATGTGCAGGTGTCTCCCTGGGGCCTCACGATCATGAACACGGGCGGCACGATCATCCTTCCGCAGGAACCGTACGCCTCACATGACGATGCGCTGTTGCCCGTCCGGGCGATGACGATGTGGGCGTACACGGACCTCTCTGATCCTCGCTGGCAGATCGGCCCGAAGTTCCTGCGGCTTCGCACCGATGCCGCACGTGCCGGCTCGCAGAAGGTGGGTATTGCCAATCGGCAGGGCTGGGCGGCATACCACCGGAATGGTCAGCTGTTCGTCAAGCGGTACGACTGGCAGGACACGGCGACGTATCCGGACTTCGGCGTCAACACGGAGGCCTACACGGCCGGTGCGTTCGTCGAACTGGAGACGCTCGGCGCGCTGGTGTTGCTGGCGCCCGGAGCAGCCGCGACACACGAAGAGCGCTGGTACCTGTTCAAGGATGTTCAGCAGCCACCGACCGACGATGCGCTGCACGCGACGCTCGCGCCGCACCTGTCACAGACACGCTGAAGTAAGTAAGGCCCGCTCTCCGAGCAGTAGGTAGGGCCCGCTCTCCGAGCACGGCCAGGTAGCGACCCGCTGTTCCAGCGGGCCGGCGCATGAGCCGATTTGCTCCCGGTCTTCACCTTTACGGTTGGAGACCTGCTCATGCGCGCCCACGTTCTCGTCCACGCCGCCCTCGCCATCGTCTGCCTCATCCTGCCCGTGCACGTACGCGCGCAGACGTCGGCAGCCATACCGGCCGTCACCGGCACGGCGGGACACGCCGATTTTCTCGATGAGGGCCGCCTCGGCCACAGCACCTTCGGAGGTGGTCTCGAGTGGGTGCTGACGCGCCACATCGCCGTTGGCCCGGAGATTCTCTACATGCGCGGGCCAGGCGACGACCGTGACATGTTCCTGGTGGGAGTTGCGAGGTTCGGGATCCTGCCGCTGCGGTCCCGGGTGGCGCCCTTCGTCACGGCCGGCGGCGGCTGGATGATCCACAGCGACGACTACGCCGGCATGTCGTACAGCTCGACCGAGGGCGCCTTCATCCTGGGCGGTGGCGTCCGCATCAATGCCACTTCGCACGTGTTCATCGCGCCCGAATTCACGATCGGGTGGGAGCCGCACGTGCGGTACTCGGTCACGGTCGGCATCCGGTTTCCGTGAGAGACGTGCTGGCTGACCCATGCCCGTCGGCCGCGCTCGGAGAGCGGGCCCTACCGCGTGGGACGTGCCTAAAAAGCTCGACGCCTACGTCCTGTCGTGTAGCCATCGACCTTCCACCTTCGCCAAGGCGACGGTGGACAAGTCAGGTCGACGGTCACGGATGTTCCGGCATGCGGACGTCCGCTACGCGTCAGCGCTTGTCCGGCGCGCTGCCCGCGGGACAAGTCCCGCGGCTACACCCCACGGATTCCCGCCCCCCGGCTACACCGTCTCGGGCACCACGTATGGCTTGCGGTAGGTCCTGATCAGCAGCGCGTCTGCGTCCGGCGCGTCGACGAAGCGCTCGGTCTGGCCCGTGAACTTCAGCGATCGACCGACCCGGTACGAGATGTTGGCGAGGTGACACAGGGACGTGGACATGTGCCCCTCGTGGATGTCGGCGTGAAATGCGTCGTCCTTGTCGGCGCGCAGGCCTTCGATGAAGTTGGCCCAGTGATTCCCCTCGCGGTCGCCACCTTTCGAGCCGGCAAAGGGCTCGCGCTCGCGTCGGCGGAACGCCTTCCACGTGTCGCCACTGATCTCGAGCCAGCCTTCGGTACCGAAGAAGAGGTTGCCGACCTCCTGCCCCTGGCTGCCTTCGTTGTTGGTGTAGCGCCCGCGCGTCTCCATCTCGAGCAGCGTGCCGTCGGCGTACGTGTAAGTCGCCGTTTGCGTGTTCGGTGTCTCCTGCGACGTCTTGTCGTGCCCGAACGTATCGACGTCGCCGTAGACGTGCTTGGCCGGCGTCGGCGCACCATCGTCCTGGCGGAAACCGTACAGCCCGCCCGCCGAGTACACCGAGACCGGATGCTCGTTCTTGGCGAGCCCCCAGCGTGCGATGTCGAGCTGATGGGGGCCGGTGTTACCGGTATCGCCGTTGCCGGTGTCCCAGTACCAGTGCCAGTTGTAGTGCCCGCGCTTTTCGTTGTACGGACGCCACGGCGCCGGCCCGAGCCAGCGGTCGTAGTGGAAAGTGGCTGGCGGTTCGCTGTCGCTCGACATTCCGTACGAGTCGCGCGCCTTGAAGCAGAGCGACCGGGCCATGAACAGTGGGCCGATGCCACCCCCGTGCATGAAGGCGATGGCTTCACGCACGTTCACCGAGGAGCGGTTGTTCAGGCCCACCTGCATGTGCCGGCCGTACTTGCGTGCGGCCTCGATCATCCGGCGCCCCTCCCAGATGTTGTAGGAGGCGGGCTTCTCGACGTAGACGTGCTTGCCGGCCTGGCAGGCCAGCACGGCGGCCAGCGCATGCCAATGGTTCGGCACGACGATGGAGACGGCGTCGATGGACTTGTCTTCGAGGACCCGGTGCAGGTCCCATTCGGTGGCCGGCTTCGTGCCGGTCTTCTGTTCCACCAGCGCGACGCCCTTGGCGAACAATCGCTCGTCGGTGTCGCACACCGTGCGGATCTGGACGTTGTGGCTGTCCTTGAGCCGGCACAGGTTCTCGAGGTGAACGGTGCCCTGGTTGCGGATGCCGATGACCGCCATGTTGATGCGATCGTTGGCGCCGCGAACCTGGGCGTACGACCGCGCGGTCGTGCCGATGGTGCCAGCGGCCACGCTGGCGGTGCCCAGCAGGCCCTGCTTGAGAAAGTGTCGCCGGTCGGTGTGGGTCATGGTCAAGGCTCGGACGTGAACGCCGCGGAGTATACCGCGTGGCGCCATGGCCGAGCCTGCTCGCGCTACCGGCCGAAGCGAAGGACGCCCCGCGAGGACGCAAGGACGAGAATGTTTCCTGACATGGTCGCCGTGCTCTCTCCACCCAGCGCAGACGTGTAAGCAGATTCGAACGCCATGGTGGGGCACGCGGCCCGGGTGCAGGCCAGGACGGGACCGGCGGTCAATGTCTGGCCGTCGACGGTGTAGCGGCCCGTGCACGTGTTGCAGTCGGCACGCGTCGAGAGCTGGCCATCACTCAGGGTGAGCGTGTATCCAGGCGGCGCGGCTTGCGCTGCCTGGCCCTCGAGCTGAAGAGAGACGAGTGTCCATGTGCCAGACACCTGGCTCGCGGTCAGGCCCGAGGAGCCGGCCGATGCGGTGGGCGACGTAGGAGTTGATGAGGATGCCGAACACGCGACCGTGACGGCGACAAGCAAGAGAGCAGAGGCAATACGAAGGAATGGCATCACATACCCATCCCAACGCAACAAGTCTGCCATGCCAAAAACGATGGGATCGTCGTCTCGCCTCGCGGCTCGTGTCGCCTCGCCAGGACACGTGACGCGCACCTGTCCCCGGGCGTGAGCGGGGCGATTCTGCATAGAGGCAATTCGCCACGCATGAAAGACATGTCCTGACCTACTTGGGACGAGCCGGGCTGATCATGATGTGAGCGCCCGGCGTGCCGGGAAACATCAGCCACGGCGCACCGGGGCCCGGTGTCGTCGGCAGGCCCGTGGATTCGGTTGTGGCGCCCGACGTGTAGATCACCCAGCGCGTGTAGCTGTCGGCCACGATGCCGGTGCCGGCGTCGAACGCGCTGCCCTGCACGATCGTGGTGAGCCGAGGCTCCTTCGGCATGGGCAGGGTTCCGGCCTCGATCTCTTTCCACCGCGGGTCCTCGGGGCCACGACCCCTCGGTCCGAGTGCCCCGAGTTCGCGGCCGCGCGCCATGAACGGCTCCAGGTCCTTGTGATAGCAGGCGACGCTGAACTTGTCCTCGCGTGGATCGTCGGCGAGGCAGACCAGCGTGCCCGTGCCCTTGCGCAGGGTGGTGTGCTTGCCTTGCGCATCGAAGCCGATGACCGTGGCGGTGGCCCGCTGGTCGGCGGGTGCCGCCTGCACGGCTCCGGCAATCTGGGCCTCGGGCGCAGGCGTCTGCGCCGGCGCATTGGCGGTCATGACGACGAGCGTACCGAGCGCGAGCAACAGGCAACGGGTCATGGCGCGGCAGGATATCACCGAGCCAGCACCTGCTTGACGAAGCCGAACACGGCCTCGGAGCCAGGATCGCCGGGCTTGCCGATGTTGTCGTTGATGGCCGCGTGCCACGTGTCGCGGACGGGCACGACGGTGGCCGTGATGCCCGCGGCCGTCAGCGCCGCCGCCATGCGGCGGGCCTGCGCCCCGGCGTCGGGATGCTCGGCCACATGCAGGATCAGGAACGGCGGGATGCTCTTGCCCGGCGCGACGTGCGTCACGGCGGAGAGGTCGCGGTGCTTCACCGGGTCGTTGCCGAACTTCTGGCGATGTCCGCTGGTCGGCAGCGGAAAGCCGTGTACTCGCGCCCGGACCTCGGCGACTTCGATGATCGCGGGGACGTCGAAGGTGTCGGCATCCACCGGCACACAACCCTTGAGCATTCCCAGGGACAGGCCTTCGGCCTTGAGATAACGGTCGTCGGTGCACACGAGGGCGGCCAGTTGTGCACCGGACGAGTGGCCCATCACGAACACGGTGGACGGATCGCCACCGTACTCGGCGACGTGGTCGTGCACCCACCGCAGGCTCTTGGCGATGTCCCGGATGATGTCGCCCATCGCGACGCCTGGCCACAATCGATGGTTGGTCGAGACGAACACGAAGCCGGCGTCGTTGAACGCCTGCGGCTTCAGCGCGACCAGTCCCTTGTGACCGGTCTGCCAGCCGCCACCGTGAATCCAGAAGACGACTGGCCGTCCCTTGGCACCCGGCGGCGCGTGGACGTCGAGCACCTGACGCTCGTGCGCGGGATTGGCGTACGGGATGTCGCGCGTGACGACCTGTGCCTGGGCCACCGTGGCCGTCAAGACGAACAGCAGCGTTGCAAGGAGGCGCACGCCGCGGAGGATACCACCCGCGGCGACCGTCGATCAGCCGGCGAGTTGCCGCGCGTAATCAGCCGCGTCGAAGGCGCCGGTCGACCGTGCGATGAGCCCACCGGCGCCCAGCGTCCATGCCTCGTGACCGCTCACCCGAACAGGCTTGCCGGTGCCGCCTGGACCGGTATTGGTGCCCGTGAGCGTCCAGTGATAGCGCACCGCGTCGCCTCGCGGCTCCAGCCGGTCGAGGGTCACCACGAGATCCGGGAACGCGGTCATGAAGCCCTGCGCGTCCTGCGCGATGGCCGCCCGTCCGCGCGCGGTCACGCCGTCGTTGATGGTGAGCGTCCCGTCTTCCTCGAACAACGACGCCACGCGGGACGCGTCCTGGCTGCACCACGCGGCCGTGTAGTCGCGAGCGAGCGTGCGCACCGGTGCCAGCCGGGCGTAGAGGGAGGGGCCGTCGAGCGTGTCGATTCCGCATGCGTCGGCCAGCCGTCCGATGAAACGCTCGTCATCGGGCTCGGCCATCGTCGACACCCAGTCGTCGGCGGAGAGTCGCTCGCGTGCCTCAACCCATACGTCGGCGTCCGGCCCGACCGGGATGTGCAACGGCGGATCGGGATGCTGTGCCGCGTGCCAGATGGCTGTGGCCACCACCGCTGGCGGAGTCCCGCCTTCGAACTGCGAGCCGAAAATGCGCATGAGACGAGCCATCGTGGCCGCATAGGCATGCCCCTCCGGCAGCGGCACGTCGCGCTTGCCCCAGATCGGCGTCAGGATGACACCGGGCTCGATGAGGACGAACGAATGCCGAACGGACGCACTTCCATCGCCAGGCTTTCGCTCAACGCGCCGAGGGCGAACTTGGTTGCCGCATAGCTGCCGTGGCCGGGGAGGGTGAGCCTGCCCATGACCGACGAGACGTTGATCACGATGCCATGGCCGCGCGCCCGCATCGAGGGCAGCACCGCCTGCGTCATCCGGATCGCGCCGAAGACATTGGTCTCGAACAGCGCGCGCGTCTCGGCAAGCGGCATGTGTTCGACCGGGGCTGCCGAACCGATGCCTGCGTTGTTCACCAGCACGTCAACGTGGCCGATGTGCGCAAGCACCGCCTCGACGGAGGCATCGCTGTCCACGTCGAGGGCGAGAGGCATGATCGGCAGCCCTTCGGCGGCCGCGGCGATCAGCCCGTCGGCGCTGGCGGGATGGCGTGCCGCCGCGATGACGCGATAACCACGCTGTGCAAACAGTCGTGCCGTCTCGAGCCCGATGCCCGTGCTCGTGCCCGTGATCAGTGCCGTGGCCATGTCGTCGTCTCCGGAGCGCTTCGTCAGCGCGGCGCCAGCGCGTCCTGAGGTCGAGGTTGCGTCAGGTAGCGCCCAGCTGTCCAGCGGAGCTTGCCATGGCCGCAGGTGGATGGTGTGCCAGCAGCCATCGCACAGCAACGGAGCACCCTGGATGCGCTAGATTACGCCGCATGCGTTCCATCTCGTGGGTGATCTCCATCGGGCTGCTCGGTCTGTCGAGCGTCGTGCGCCCGCAGGATCCAGCGACGCCTGCCGCTGCTGTTGCTCGCGAGATTCCCATGCCGCCGATCGCCACGGGCAAGCCGAGCCTGCCTGGAGCGGCGGAGTTATCTGGTCGGCCCGCGATGCCCGACGTCATGGTGAAGAACGACGGCACGAAGGTCACGACCCGGCGTCAGTGGCAGCAACGCCGGGAAGAGATGCGACAGGTCCTGTCGTACTACGCCGTGGGTCACATGCCACCGCCGCCCGGGAACGTCAGGGGACGGGAGATCGCGAGCGAGTTGGTGCTGGATGGCACGGTCCGGTATCGCCTCATTCACTTGACCTTTGGTCCGAACGAACATCTCGGCCTCGACATCGGCCTGTTTGCGCCAGTCACGGGAGGGCCGTTCCCCGCGGTCATCCTCCTCGGAGGGACGCCGCCCGGTGGGACGGTGCTGCCGCGATTGCCGCAGGGGCCCAACCAGGGACGCGGCGAGAACGTGTTGCTGATGGTCGGGCCCGTCCCCGCGGCGGCGCCGGCGTCCGATGGCGGTCGCGGCGGCCGCACTCCACCGACAGCGGCCTCATTCGCGACGGAGCGTGCAGACGAGCTGCGTCGCGGGTATGCGCTGGTGCTGTTCAACCCGAATGACTGTGCCGAAGACACCACGCTCCGTAACCTGGATGGGAGCTGGGCGTTCCGGAACACCCGCTTCTTTCCGATGTATCCAGGCTACGACTGGGGCATCCTCGCGGGCTGGGCATGGGGTGCGTCGCGTGTCGCCGACTACCTCGAACAGGACAAGTCGATCGACGCGGGCAAGCTGATCATCACAGGTGCGTCGCGCAACGGGAAGGCCGCGATGATCGCGGCGGCGTTCGACGATCGCCTGATGGGCGCGCCGGTGGTGACCGGTGGGGGAGGAGTGGGCGCCTATCGCTTCGCGGGACCGCGCCGGAGCGAGACGCTCGACATCATGGAGTTGAAGTACCCGAACTGGTTCTCTCCGCACCTGCACCAGTTCCGGGGCCAACGCGAGAAACTGCCGTTCGATCAGCACTGGTTCCTGGCGCTCGCCGCGCCGCGCCCGTTCATCGCCCTCGAAGGCGACACCGACACGATCTCGCTGCCGGAAGCCGTCCGCCAATCGATGCTCGGCGCCAGGCCCGCGTATGCGCTCCTGGGCGCCGAGACTCGGCTCGGCGTGAACTACGCCCACCACGGCCATGCGTTCACGGCGGACGATTGGACGGCGATGCTCGATTTCTTCGACACGCACCTGCGTGGAAAACCGCTCACGCGCCGTTTCGACCGCTTCCCGACCGAGGAAGAACTGGACGCGGCGGCCGCGGCAGCGGTTCGACGCTGAGTCGAGCGAGCGACGCGTGGCCAGCGACGACTGAAGGGGAGCACCTTGCTTAGAGCAGAAGAACAAGGACTGAATCGTAAGTCGCTGACGACATCACGCTGTGGCGCGCAGGCGCCGCAGCGTATGGGCGCAAGGCGGATATCCCTGCGACTCCGCCATGGCCAATACGTCGTCTGCGACTCTCGCCATCGCGCCGTACGCATCGAGGCCCTCGATGTCGTTGAGTTTCCTGGCGACGTGGCCGAAGAGCGTCAGCGACGACACGACCTTCATGGCGTCGATGTCGGAGCCCATCAAGGTGCGCAGCGACGACACTCGGCCCGTGCTCAACTGCTCGGCGACCGTGCTGGTGATCGTAAGCAACCGGGAACGCAGTTCCGCGTCGCGCAGGAATGCTGCGGCCTCGTCCTCGCCATCGATCGCGAACGCCTGCGACATGCCGGACATCCCCAACCCATCGATCTGGGGGAATACGTACCAGATCCAATGTCCACGCTTCCCGCCACTTCTCAACTCGGCGAGAGCGGACTCGAATCCCGCGTGCGACGAATTCTGGGCCTCGCGGAAACGATCCAATCGTGACATCGGCTTACCCGTCTCCGTGCCCCGGCTCCATACGGCTTGCTCGCGCAGGCCACGTCCGGTGAAGGAGAGCAGGATATCCCGTGATCTCGCGCCCAACGCCATCCGCAGGCCGATTTGGTTTGTCCGCTGCCTGACCGCATACGAAAGCACGCCGTTAAGTCCCCAGGGCCCAGGGCGGAGCGATGAGGAGACGATAGTGGACGGCATGTCTCTTCATGATTGACAATGTGTGTTTAAACATTTATTGTCGTCACATGCACTCTGGCTTGCAGCTGGAACTCAACCAGAGCCGGCCGTTCCAGTCGTCGCACGACGACACCTTCGGCGGGCTCGCCCACATACAGGAATCGAAGGACAAGACCATGACTACTACCGCCACCGCCACCGCTCCCATCGGCCTTCAGACTTATGCGATCGACGTCACCCACTCCGACGCGACGTTTGCCGTGCGCCACCTGATCACGAAGGTGCGCGGCCGGTTCTCGGAGTTCGCCGGCACGATCGCTTTCGACGATGCCAACCCGGCCAATTCGACGGTGACCTTCACCATCCAGGCCGCGAGCATCGACACCAACCAGAAGGACCGCGATGCGCACCTCCGTTCGGGCGACTTCTTCGACACCGAGAAGTTCCCCACGATCACCTTCGTCAGTACCTCGCTGGCGGCGCGCGGCGGCGAACTGTTCGAGGTCACCGGCGACTTCACGATTCGTGACGTCACTCGTCGAATCACGCTGCCCGTGAGCTTCCTCGGCAAGGCCGCGGACCCCTGGGGCAACGAGCGCATCTTCTTCGAGGCCGAATACACGCTGAACCGCAAGGACTACGGCCTGAACTGGAATGCCGCGCTCGAGACCGGCGGATTCCTGGTCGGAGACGACGTGAAGATCACGTTGTCGGTGCAGGCGGTACCCAGCAAGTAAGCGCCAGCTGACCGGACGACGCCGGCGCGACGCCGCGTCGTCCGTCGGTGCTCCAGCGGCCGTCGCTGCGCAGCGATGCGCAACGCCTCGCGCAGTCACGCTGCAAAGTCAGTGTTTCGCCGCTCCCGCCCGACGCCACGTCGGGCTGACGAGTTCGATGCGCCAGAGCGGCCCGCCCATGTACAGCGGTTGCTCGGACTTCACGAATGCTGGCGCTTCGCCGCCCAGAATCCATACGTGCGAATCGGGCGGCTGCTTGCCGAGCAGCGGCGCAAGGACGCCACTGAGGCCGCCGATATCGACCTTCAGGGTGTAGTGCGTGGCGGTACGGGTCGTCGAGCCAGTGGAAAGCCGCGTCCACAGCCAGCCCTGCCATTCGAGCAGGTGCCCGATCGATGCAGAAGGTACGCCCGTTGCAATGCGAAGGGCTGCACCGCCCGGGAGTCCGGCGCATCGATCAGGGAGCCACTTCGTATGCAGGACACATTCCGTAACATCGCCGACCGCACTGCTGCCATCATCGGATCGCCCTGGACGTTCATGGCGTCCGTGGTGGTGACCGCACTGTGGCTCGTCCTGGGACCGGTGTTCCGATTCTCCGACACCTGGCAATTGACGATGAATACCCTGGCCTCCCAAGCGACGTTTCTCGTCGCGTTTCTCCTGCAGAACACCCAGAACCGCGACACCAGGGCCCTGCAACTGAAGCTCGACGAACTGATTCGCAGTACGACCGGTGCCCGTGATCATCTGGTCCGGCTCGAGGGCATGTCGGACAACGAACTCGATCGCTTGCAAGAGGAGTTCGAGGCGCTGAAACGTCAGCGATCGGCTCGGTAGAGGCGAATGCGGCCCGCTGCCGCCTTGGAGCGTCGGTCTTTGCGCCTGGCGCGGCGCCGTTGAACCCGCGGCCCTACCAGCTATTGAGAATCCTGATGTAGTTCGCTCGCTCGAAGGCCGAGGGCGCAGCAACGCGCTGCTGGCTCATCGATCCGCGGATCTGCGCCACGGACGTGAACGCCTTCTCGTCCATCCATGCCTCGAGGTCCTGGCGCATCGTCGCGAGATGCTTTGGGCCGTGCTTGAGCAGGGCCGAGGTGGACATCACGGCATCGGCCCCCGCGAGGATGTACTTGGCGGCCTCGACGTGCGAGTGCACGCCGGTGGTCGCCGCCAGCGACGCGTCGAGACGGCCGTGCAGCACAGCGAGCCAAAGCAGTGGCAGCCTGATCTCGGCCGGTGAACTGAGGTCGAGGGTCGGCGCGACCAGCATCCGGTCGAGATCGAAGTCCGGCTGGTAGAAGCGGTTGAACAGCACGAGTCCGCGCGCCCCGGCGGTCACCAAACGCGCCGCCATCTCGCCCATGGCACTGAAATACGGACCGATCTTCACCGCGACCGGGATCGAGACGGCAGCGCACACGGCACCGACGACCTCCTCGTATCGTCGTTCGACGTCGCGTCCGGTGGCAGCCAGATCGGTGGGGATGTGGAACAAGTTCAACTCGATGGCGTGCGCCCCCGCCTCCTGGACCTGTCCCGCGTAGTCGACCCACCCGTCGGTCGTGGCGCCGTTCAGGCTGGCGATCACCGGCACGCTCACCGCTCTTCGTGCCTGGCGCACGAGCTCGAGGTATGCGCCCGAGCTGGCCTCGACGCCGGCCTTCGGCGGGAAGTAGCTGCTGGCCTCGCCGGTGCTGTCGGCCCCCGCGGCCGTCAGGCGGGCGAGGGCCTCGTTCTCGCGCTGGATCTGCTCCTCGAACAGCGACGGCAGGACGATGGCCGCCGCGCCGCCGTCTTCGAGGCACCGGATGCCGTCGAGCGACTGCGCGATGGGTCCTGCAGAGGCCACGATCGGATGCGGCAGCGGGAGCCCGAGGTATGTCGTCGAGAGGTCCGCCATGGCCTACCTCAACTCCGCGAGGTCTTCGTACTGCTTCCACTTCCGGGTGACGGCAGCCTGCGCGGCATTGAGCAGGGCCTCACCGCGCGCCGGGTCGCTCAGGAGCAGCATGCGGTACCGCAGTTCCTGCTCGGCATAGGCGCGGAAGGGCAGCGTCGGCCGAACCGAGTCGAGGGTGAACGGACGTTCTCCGGCGGCGCGCAACTCGGGGTTGTAGCGCACAAGTGGCCAGTATCCCGAGTGGACGGCGCGGCTCTGCTGGTCCAGTCCCTGCTTCATGTCGATGCCGTGCGCGATGCAGTGTGAATAGGCGAGCACGAGCGATGGGCCCTCGTAGGCCTCGGCCTCGCGCAGCGCGTCGAGCGTCTGCTGCGGGTTCGCGCCCATCGCGACGCGGGCCACGTAGACGTGGCCGTAGGCCATCGCCTGCAGGGCCAGGTCCTTCTTCTCGGTCTGCTTGCCGGCGCTGGCGAACTTGGCCGCAGCGCCGAGGGGCGTTGACTTGGATGCCTGTCCGCCGGTGTTCGAGTAGACCTCGGTGTCGAGCACGAGCACGTTCACGTCCTGCCCGCTGGCCAGCACGTGATCGAGGCCGCCGGAACCGATGTCGTAGGCCCATCCGTCACCGCCGACGATCCACACGCTCCGGCGTACGAGCTGGCCCGCCACCGCGGTGAGACTCGCGGCGAGCGGGTGCTGAAGCCCGGCCAGCCGATCGAGCAACTCGGCGACGCGCGCCCGTTGCTGCCGGATGTCGTACTCGGTGCGCTGCGGGGCGTTGATCAGGTCGTCGACCAGCTCGTTACCCAGCTGCGGCCGCATCGCCTCGAGCAGGCGCCGGGCCGCACCGAGTTGGTGGTTCGCGGCCAGCCGCATGCCGAGGCCGAACTCCGCGTTGTCCTCGAAGAGCGAATTGGCCCAGGCCGGTCCACGCCCTTCGTGGTTGACCGCCCACGGCGTGGTCGGCAGGTTGCCGCCGTAGATCGACGAGCACCCGGTCGCATTGGCCACGACCATCCGGTCGCCGAACAGCTGCGAGACGAGCTTGAGGTAGGGTGTCTCGCCACACCCTGCGCACGCGCCGGAGAACTCGAAGAGCGGCTCGAGTAACTGCGTGCCACGCACGGTGGAGAAGTCCACGTGGCCGCGCTCGGTGACCGGAAGCGTCTCGAAGAAGGCGACAGCGGCGCGGGCCGGAGTGGGATCGAGCGCTCGCAGCGCCATGTTGATCGCGCGCCGCCCACTCTCGTGTGGATCCTTCACCGGGCACACCTCGACACACAGCGTGCACCCCGTGCAGTCCTCTTCGTAGATTTGCAGCGTGTAGCGGCTGTCCGGGAAGCCGCGCGCCTCGATGGGGGCGCTGAGGAACCCCTCAGGTGCGCCGGCCAGCCGATCCGAGTGGTAGACGCGGGTACGGATCACGGCGTGCGGGCAGACGAACGAACAGTTGCCGCACTGGATGCAGAGCTCCGGTTCCCACACGGGGGCCGTGTCGGAGATACCGCGCTTCTCCCAGCGGGCCGTCGCGCTGGGGAACGTGCCATCGATCGGGAAGGCGCTCACCGGCAGCCGGTCGCCACGCCCGGCCAGGATCTCGGACACCACCCCGCGGACGAACGCTGGTGCGCCGGCCGCCACGATGGGGAGCATCCTCCGCGAACCCGTGGCCGTGGCCGGCACCTCGACGCGCCGGAGCGCCTCGATGGTCCGATCGACTGCCTCGAAGTTCTTGCGCACGACGTCCTTGCCCTTGCTGCGGTAGGTCTTGGCGATGGCCTTCTTGATTTTCTCGATCGCGCGCTCGCGGGGCAGCACACCGGACACGGCGAAGAAGCACGTCTGCAGCACGCTGTTGGTGTGGCTGCCGAGGCCGACCGTGCGCGCGACCTTGTTGGCGTCGATGACCCAGACGGCCATCCTGCGCTCGACGATGCGGTCCTGAACCGGCCGGGGCAGGTAGTCCCACACCTGGCTGGCGTCGTGCGGGCTGTTGAGCAGCAGGGTCGCGCCCTTGGCTGCCAGCGCGAGCACGTCCACCTTCTCGATGAACTGGAACTGGTGACAGCCGATGAACTGCGCCTCGCCCACCAGGTACGTGGACCGGATCGGCCTCGGCCCGAAGCGCAGATGCGACACCGTCTGCGACCCGGACTTCTTCGAGTCGTAGACGAAGTATGCCTGCACGTGGACGTCAGGGTCCTCGCCAATGATCTTGATGGTGTTCTTGTTGGCGCCGACCGTCCCATCGGCGCCGAGGCCGTAGAACACGGCCCGGAACACGTCGTCCGGCTCGGTCGTGAACGTTTCATCCACGTCCAGGCTCGTGCCGTTGACGTCGTCGGTGATGCCGACGGTGAAGCCGGTCCGCGGCTGCGCCGTGTCGATCGCGTCGAACACCGCCTTGACCATGGCGGGCGTGAACTCCTTGGACGACAGCCCGTAGCGCCCGCCGACCACACGCGGCATCGTCGCGCGCGTGCCGCGGGCCACGCCCTCGGCCAGGGCAGTGACGACGTCGAGGTACAGCGGCTCGCCCGTGGCCCCCGGTTCCTTGGTGCGATCGAGCACGGCAATCGTCCGGACGCGCGCGGGCAGGGCCTCGAGCAGCCTCGCGATCGGGAAGGGCCGGTAGAGCCGCACCTGCAACACGCCGACCTTCGCGCCACCCTTCACGAGCAGTTCGACGGCCTCGCTCGCCGCACCAACGCCGGACCCCATGAGGACGATCACGCGCTCGGCATCGGGTGCGCCCTGGTACTCCACGAGGCCGTACTGCCGTCCCGTGCGCGCGGCGAAGCGTGCCATCGCGGCCTCGACCACGGCCGGCACCCGCGCATGGATGGCATTTGCGGCCTCACGCATCTGGAAGTAGACGTCGGGGTTCTGGGCCGTGCCGCGGATGAACGGATGGTCCGGGCTCAGCGATCGCGAGCGATGCGCCGTGACGAGCGATGGATCGATCAGTGCGCGCAGGTCGTCGTCGGACAACATCAGGATGCGCGTGATCTCGTGCGAGGTGCGGAAGCCGTCGAAGAAGTGCACGAACGGCACGCGTGACTCGAGTGTGGCCATCTGTGCAATCGCAGCCAGGTCGTGGGCTTCCTGCACCGACGCGGAGGCCAGTTGTGCGAAGCCGGTGGCCCGTACGGCCATCACATCCTGGTGGTCGCCGAAGATCGACAGCGCGTGGGAGGCGAGCGCCCGCGCCGCGACATGGAAGACCGCTGGCGTCAGTTCGCCGGCGATCTTGTACATGTTCGGGACCATCAGCAGCAGCCCTTGCGACGCCGTGAAGGTCGTCGTGAGGGCCCCACCCTGGAGCGAGCCGTGCACCGCGCCTGCCGCACCGCCCTCGCTCTGCATCTCGATGACGGTCGGTACGTCGCCCCAGATATTGGGGCGACGCTCGCCCGACCACTGATCGGCAAGTTCGGCCATCGTCGAGGATGGCGTGATCGGGTAGATCGCGCACACCTCGTTGAGCCGGTAAGCGACACTGGCGGCGGCCTCGTTGCCGTCGATGGTGGCCAGGACGGGGGACTCGGGGGACGGAGGCGAGGACATGGCGGGACTCACTGGGCCTCGGGCTCGGGCACCATCGAGATGGCGTGGCACGGGCACTGCTCGAAGCACACGGCGCAGCCCGTGCACTTCGCGTAGTCGTACGCGTACCGCTTGCCGGGACCAAGCTTGAGAATCGCGTCCTCTGGACAGGCGGCGTAGCAACCGTCGCACTCGAAGCAGGTGCCGCACGAGAGGCAGCGTGCCGCCTCCCGTTGGGCCTCCTGCTCCGTGTAGCCGGCGACGACTTCACCGAAACCGGTCTTGCGGATGTCGGCGTCGACGCGCGGCTGCGGACGATGCGAGACGTCCGTGTAGAACCAGAGGTGCAGTTTGTCGAAGGTCGCGATGGGGCCCGTGTCCGTCGTCGCATACGCCTGCTTCCGAAGCCAGGCGTCGATGTGCGTGGCGGCGCGTCGGCCATGGCCGACGGCATAGGTGACCGTGCGCTCGGCCGGCACCATGTCACCGCCAGCGAAGAGGCCCCGGCGGCCGGTCATCATCGCAGCGTCGACGATGACGCTGCCGTCGCTGGTCATGGTGACGCCGGACACGCCCTTCAGGAAACTCGTGTCCGTGTCCTGCCCGAGCGCGAGGATCAGGGCATCGGCCTCGATCGTCTCGAACTCACCGGTGCCGTGCGGCCGGCCGCGCTCGTCGAGCGCCATCACTTCGACGGTCAGCGCGCCGCCGTCCATCCCGGCAATCGATCGCAGCCAGTGAATCTTCACGCCCTCCTCGAGGGCGTCGTCGGCTTCCTCGCCGTGCGCCGGCATGTGCTCGCGGTCGCGCCGGTAGATGATGAGCGGTTCGTAGCCGAGCCGGACGGCCGTGCGGGCGGCGTCCATCGCGGTGTTGCCACCGCCATAGACGGCGACGCGGCGCCCGAGCTTCGGCGGGGTGCCGGCTTCGACATTCTTCAGGAACGCCAGGGCATCGAGCATCCGCCCCGCGTCGCGCGCCGGAATGCCCGCGCGTTTGCCGAGGTGTGCGCCCACCGCAAGGAAGACGGCCGCGAAGCCGCCGTCCTGCCACTCGGTCTCGAGGTCGGTCACCTTGTGGTTGAATTCGAACACGACGCCCAGGTCGGCAAGTCGCCCGACCTCCGCATCGAGGATGGCGCGTGGCAGGCGATAGGCCGGAATGCCGAAGTGCATCATGCCGCCGGCGACCGGTCCGGCGTCGCGGACGACGACGTCGTGCCCGAGGCGCCGGAGGTGGTATGCCGCCGACAGTCCGCTCGGACCGGCGCCAACGACGAGGACCTTCAAGCCGGAAGCCGGGGCCCCCGCCGGGAGCGGCCACCCCTGGTCGAGGGCCAGGTCACCGAGGAAACGTTCGACGGAGTGGATGCTGACGGCGGCGTCGAGTTTGCCGCGATTGCAGGCCGACTCGCAGGGGTGGTAGCAGACGCGGCCGTGAATCGCGGGGAACGGGTTGGCCTGCACCAGCAGCGACCAGGCCTCGCGGTAACGGCCGGCCTGCGCATGATCGAGCCAGCCCTGAATCGGTTCACCTGCCGGACAGGCGTGATTGCATGGCGGGAGGAGATCCTCGTAGACCGGTCGCCTGCTCCGGACTGGTCCGTGTTGTGGCTTGTGCCACAAGTCCGGAAGGTGCGTCAGGTCACGATCACGGTCGACCATAGCCGCACTGCGTGCAGGAGACGCGCCAGCTGCCGTACCGCATCTGCTCTATATGCAACTGCTGTTGATCGTGCCCAAATGGGGAATATCCCGCACCTCCTCGCGTTCCTGCCCGCTCGGTCGTGAGGAAGGAGCCAGCCGCAGGTCGAGGGTCGGCTAGAATCCCCCGGTAGTTCGATTCAGACATTGGAGCAAAATGCCGATGCTGCTGGTTCCAGGCCGTGCTCGCGCCTTCGCCCTCCTGGTCGCCATCGTGGCCGTGCCGGCCGCCGTGGCGATCGCACAACAGGGGCCGGTCGGCGCGATGTTCGAGAGCGACAAGGCACGGCACGCCTCGCGTGAGCCGAGCTTTCAACTCGTGGATCTGCCTGCGACAAAGGCAGACCAGTCGCCCCTGCGCGTCTACCTCAGCGCGGGCGACCTCGAGCGCGCGTTCGACCGGCCCGAGTTTCGACCAGCAGCGGCGATCGTCCCGACCAACACCGACCTGTCGATCACTGCGCCGCAGCCGGCGACGCAACGTGTCCTGGTCTCGCGCGTCCAGAAGCAGCCCGAGGTGATGCGCGATCTCGAGGATCAGATCGCGGCTCGCCAGAAGCAACCAGCCGCCAACGCTGCGGGGGAGCCGGGCGTGTTGCGCATTGGTGTCGACACCTTTGTCGCGCAGCTGCCACGGAGCGCCATGACTCCGGCCAACGCCAACTTCCCGAAAGCGGCGTGCCTGATCGCCACCGAGTTCGCGCAGGGTGGAGCGGTCGATCGCCGCGAGCTCTACGCGCAGGACCGCGTGCGCCGCGGGGTGGCGGCCTGCCTGACAGCCCTCGATGCGGCGGGTGCACAGTCGATCGTGCTGCCGCAGATGGGCGCGGCCAGTTCGGAAACGCAGACGCATGACGCGATGTACGAGGGCCAGCGCACCCTGATGGAATGCCGTCTGATCAACTCGACGGCGGGAATCGCCCTCGGGATTCACGACTTCGCGGCGAGCCGCCGCAACCTGCGCGAGATCGGCGTCGTGCAGTGGGAGCGTGAACTCGACCTGATGTTCAAGGTGCCGCCCGACAGCCGCGCCGCCGGCAGCGCTCAGGCCGCCTATCGCGCGTACGCCGAACAGGTCCGGGAAGCGTTCAGGCGTGGACTGGCGGGGGAGAAGACAACGGTAGGCCACGTCAAGGGTAGTTGCACCGCCATCCTCGACGTCCAGTAGTCATCGTCGCGCTCCGGCGGCTCTGCACTCGGATGACTGCCTTGTACTTCTCACCTGGCTGGGATTGGAACGAACAGGCTTCAGCCGACACGAGTATCGGGTTACTCCGCCACGCCGGGCAGGGTCAGCCGAACACGTAACCCGCCCAGCGGCGAGCGCTCGAGCACTAACGATCCGTCGTAGAGTTCGACCAGATCGTGCACGATAGCCAGGCCCAGACCCGAGCCAGGCACGCGTTCATCCGCTCTGACACCGCGCTGCAGCACCCGTGGCATCAGCGCCGGCTCCAGCCCCTCGCCATCATCGTCTACCGTCAGCGTGACGAGGCCATGGTGAACGGAGGACGACACGTGGATACGCCGGCGGCCCCACGTGCAGGCGTTGTCGAGCAGGTTGCCGAGCATTTCGTCCAGATCCTGCGGCGCACACCGTACGACGTGATCGACGGCGACGTCCTGCTCGAGCGACAGACGACGTTCGGCGTGCAGGCGGCCGAGCGCCCGGAACAGGCCATCCACCGCGGGACGCACCGGAGCGCGTAGCCCGGCGGCCGTGCCGGCCGCGACGACGCGCGCCTGCGAAAGGTGATGGTCGATCTGCCGCGCCATGCGTGAGAGCTCCGCGCCGATGGACGCGGCCAGCGCAGGGTCGTGCCGCGCGACGCGATCGGCATCGCGCGCGAGCACGGCGAGCGGCGTCTTGAGGCCGTGCGCCACATCCGCTGCTCGTTCTCCGGCACGGGCCACGCGCGCATCACGCGCCTCGAGCAGTGCATTCAGGTCGTCCACGAGTGGCTGGACCTCCGCGGGGTAGGCGCCCGCCAATCGCGTGGCTGTGCCCCGGCGGACATCGGCCAGGCGAGCCCGCAGCAGGTCCATCGCATGGACTCCACGCCCGATGGTGAGCGCTCCCGCCGCCAGGCAGGCAAGCCCGACGACCGCGCTCACGACAAGAGGCACGGAGATGAACCAGTCGAAGAGCGTGCGATGGGGTTGTGGATGCATGGCCAGGAACGCCACGAGCGCGACGGAGATGACCAGCATCACGCCGAACGTCCACAGGATCGAGCCGGCGAGGAGCTGTGAGCGGAACGAGCCGGATGCGCTCACGTGCCCGATGCCTGCTTCGCCGCGACGCCGGTGATTCGGTAACCGAGTCCGCGCACCGTCTCGATGACCGAGGCGCCCAGCTTGCGTCTGAGCCGTGCGACGAACACCTCGAGGGTGTTCGAATCGCGATCGCAGTCCTGTGCGTAGATGTGCTCGGTGAGCGCCTGCCGCGAGACGACGCGCCCGGGATGGTGCATCAGGTAGGCGAGCAACCGGTACTCGTGGCTGGTCAACGCCACTGCGGTGCCACGTACGGTGACCTGCGCCCGGGCGCGATCGAGGGTCACGTCGCCGCACCGCAGTTCGGGCTGCGCGTGCCCATGGGCCCGACGAATGAGCGCGCGGACTCGCGCGAGCACTTCCTCGATGCGATACGGTTTCGCCAGGTAGTCGTCCGCCCCACTGTCGATGCCGAGCACGCGCTCGGACCAACTGCCGCGCGCGGTGAGCACCAGGACGGGCACGTCCAGTCCGGCTTCACGCCAGCGGCCCAACAGCGTCAGTCCATCGATGCCGGGGAGCCCGAGGTCCAGCAGGACCGCATCGTACGTTTCGGTCCGCGCCAAGAAGTCGGCACGCGGACCATCAGCGGCGCCGTCGACCGCGTACCCGGCCGCGGTGAGCGCCAGTTCGAGCTGCTCGGCCAGCGCCCGCTCGTCTTCCGCCACCAGCACCCGCACGGCTGCCGTTATAGCGCGAAGTTGCCTGAACGGCACCTGAACGCGGGCTTCAGGCCGCATTCAGGGAACGTCGATCATGCTGGCGCTCATGTTCACCTACGACTTCGACTATTCCTGGCCACTCCGCTGGGGGCACGTCCTGCTCTCGTTGGCCGGTGTCGCCCTGGCGCTGCTGGGATGGCGTTTCGGTTGGCGGCGTTGGCGCATCGTGGCTTCCGGCCTCTTGTGCCTCTGGGGCGCTGCCGGCGCGATCGCCATGCACTACGCGGTGCAGATCGCGTCGCCGCAGCGGCTCGCGACCGAGTCGTTCATCCCGGCAGGGCGCGGCGAGGTCCTCGAACTCGGCGCGGGATCGGGCCGGGCCACCATCGGCCTCCTGTTCGCCCGGCCACAGGCACGCGTGACCGCGCTGGACGCCTACCGCGGGTACTTCGGCATCGAGGACAACACCCCGGAGCGCCTGATGCGCAATGCCCGCGCCGCTGGCGTCGCTGACCGCGTGCACGTGCAGGTGGCCGACATGCGCAGGCTTCCCTTCGAAGCGGGCCGCTTCGACGCGGTGTTCAGCGTCGCCGCCATCGATCACCTGCCCTGGGACGGTATTGCGCAGGCGCTGACGGAAACCGCACGTGTCCTGCGGCCCGGAGGGCAGTTGCTGATCGTGAGCCTGAACAGCGACGCATGGATCAAGGTGGCGATGCCGTGGTCGCTGCACGGCCACGGCTTCTGGAGTTCGACCCAGAACCGGCGCCGATGGACAGAGGCGCTCGGCGCAGCAGGGTTCACGCTTGTCGAGACCGGGACACGACCGGCGACCATCTATTTCCTGGCAAAGAGCGCCGAGCCACATGCTGCCCAACGCTGACGGCTAGCGCTTATCAATGGTCAGCGCCAGAACGGCATATGCGGTCGCGGCATCGTCCATGAACTTGCCGGGCTCAGATGCCGGATCGCGTTGCTTGTTGAGAGACGTCGCGGTCCATCGTCCAGTGGCGCCATCCTGGTTGCGCCGCAGCCAGTCCAGTCCCTTCGTCACTCGAGGATCCTGGACACCGGCGGCCTGCAGCGCCAGACAGGCCAGTGCGGTACCGTAGCCATCACTCTTCGTGTCGTTTGCCGTCTTGTCGACACGCTGGTAGGTGCCAAGCGACGATGTGCTCCAGCCGCCATCGGCCTGCTGCATCGAGAACGCTGCCGCGATCGTAGCGTTGCGCTGCTCGACGGCCAACAGATCATGCACCGTGCCCGAGGCCCAGAGACCCATCAACTGATTGAGCAGGGACACCGTCCCATGCTGACGCCGGAGGTAGCCGCGTAACGCTTCCATGCGGTCCTGAATCGCGGGTGACGTCGCATACCCTTCCGGTGCCAGACCCACAGCGATGGCCGCCATCGACGCGCCAAAGTACGGCGAGTTCGGGGACTCCCATGGCTCGTAGTTGAAGTTGAGCCACGTCCAGGCGCCGCTGTTCGGGCCGGTCTTCATCTGCAGGGACCACATCACGTCGAGGGCCGTGCGTGTGTCGTCACTGCGGCCTCCGCTCCGGGCGTCCCGGCGCGACAGGACGACGGCATTCATCACCGCCTCGATCGCGCGCGACTCACTGGTCTTCGGTATGCCGCGTGTCTGATCGGGATAGAGCGGTTCAACCTCGCGCCAGTTGCGTGCCCGGGTGAGCAGGTTGCCCAGAATCTTCTCCTCAGCCGCGGACGGCTGCGTCTCGCCGATGCGTCCCCTGAGTTCAGGGCGTGCGAGCGCGTACGGCAGCGTTGTGTGGCAAGACATGCAGAAGGTGCCGCGATCTCGCTGGGCGTTCGACCATGTGGACCACGCTTCGGCTCGCGCATCGAGATACGCTGCGGCGGCCTTGGCGTTGAACGGGCGAGCATCCGGTTCGGATGCGGCATGCGTCACACCGGCCGCCACGATCGCGACGAGCAGAGCAGCCGCCAGGGTTCCGGTTCGGTGGGTCGCGCTCATCAGGTAACCTCGCGCACCAATTGTCCGCGCGAACTGACCTGATGTATCGGTCCCGTACCTTTTGTCTGCACGCCGATCACGCCTTCCGTGCTGAGACGATTGTCCACGACGACGGCCTGACGCCAGCGTGCGGCGAGACCGCTTACTGCTGCTGGTCCAACAGCACTCCGGCGTGTAGGCGTTGCCGACGCAAGTGATTGCAGCAATCCAGATGGCTATTCCTCGCGTAGTGCTTCGACGGGCGCTACTCTCGACGCGCGCAGCGCCGGCAGCCATGACGCCGCGAGCACCGTCGCAAGCGAGACGGCGGCGGCGATCAGCAGCATTCGGGGATCACCGGGAGCGATGCCGTAGAGTTGTGCCCGTACGAGCCGCGCGGCGGACCACGCGCACGCGGTGCCGACGAGCACACCGGGCACCGCGATCGCCAGGCCGTCCCGCATGATCATCCAGATGACGGTCCCTCGCGCGGCGCCAAGCGCCAGGCGCACACCGATTTCCCGAACCCGCGCCGCGACGGAGTACGCGAGCAGCCCGTACACGCCCATGCATGCCAGCAAGATCGTGATGGCCGCGACGAATGTGGCCAACCCTGCGGTGAAACGCTGCCGCAGCAGCGCATTGTCGACGTATTCCGACGTCGTCATGAAGTCGCGCAGCAACCGATGCCCCAGCGCCTTGATGACGCGCCTGTATCCATCGTGCACCGTCGCGAGGTCGCCGCTGCTCGCACGGACATAGGCCATCGGAAACTGCGACCTCGCCAGGTCCTGCAGCATCGGCCGGAAGACGACGAACGGCCGCGGGTCGTCGAGCCTGCCGTACGGGGCATCGGCGACGACGCCGATCACTTCGATGTCACGACGCTCGGGTCCGGCGAGCCGGATGTACCGGCCGACGGCGTCGCCTGCCGGGAACAGCACGCGAGCCACCGACGCCGAGAGCAGCGCGACCGCCGGCGTCGCCGGGCCGTCGTCCCACGAGATGTCGCGGCCCTGCAGCCGCGGCAGTCGGAACAGATCGAAGAAGCCCGGCGACACGCGCTCCGGCAGCACCGCGATTTCGGGTGCGGCGGCGCCGTCGGCCCGCGTGTAGTGCTCCGTCGGGAGCGGTCCCGAGGTGTGGAAGTACGTCGGGTAATACACCGACAGCGCGGCCGCCTCGGCCCCCGGCATGTGGCCAAGGTCCGCGACGAGCGCGCGGTAGTACTCCGGTGGCAACAGCGCCTGATCTCCAGGCTCGCGATACGCGCGGGTGAAGACGATGCGCTGCGACTGGAGCGATGTGTCGTTCGCGCGCAAGCGAGCCAGCGTCGCCGTGAAGAGTCCAGCCCCGACCAGACACGTCATCGACAACGCAACCTGCGCAACCAGGAGGCCACGCCCGAACCGGCCGAACGATTCGATGCTCCCGCGCCCGCGACGGAGGCATTGGTCGACGCGAACCGTGACCGACTGCCACGCGGCGACGACGCCCATGGCGAGGCCAATCACGAGCGTCAGCAGCGCCGTCGCGGCGAGGACGCCGGCATCAGGCGCCACGTCCGGAAACCAACGGCTCGACGTAAATAGGCCAGCCACGAGGGACTCCCTCACGGCTTGCACGATTGCCCACGCCAGCGGCACCGCACCGGCAAACGCCACGGCGGACAGCAGGATGCCGTCCAGGAGCAACTGCCAGCACACGCGCGCCGCGCTTCCCCCGAGTGCGAGGCGAACCGCGAACTGGTGCCGCCGGGTCAGCGAGCGCGCCAGGGTGAGGCCGGCAAGGTTGGCGGCCGCGACCGCCAGCAGCATGGCCACCAGGCCCTGGAGCACCACGAGCGTGGTGCCGTACCGGCTGGACACAGCCCAATAAGCCGTCTCGAGCGGTGCCACCTCCGGCCGCTGACGCAGCAACGCCTCCCGATCGCGTTCAGGCAACGCGGACGGCAGGGTCGCCGACTGAATCCGCGGCCAGCGCGCTCGTAGCTCGTCGCGCGCTGCGTCGATGGACACGCCCGTTGCGAGACGCCCGACCACGCTGCTCGATCGAAGCGGCCTGGGCCGGTCGCCAGGGATCAGCGCGAATGGCTGGATGATGTCGGGAGGCCCGCCGTGTTGCAGACCCTGGAAGCCGTCCGCCGTGACGCCGATCACCGTCGTCGGCACGGCGTTCACCGTGATGGTCTGTCCGACGCCGGACCCACTACCGAACAGGCGCCGCCGAAAGCCCTCGCTGATCACGACGGCCGCGTCGTCTGCGTCGCTGAAGAACCGTCCCGCGGACAGCCGCGCACCGACCAGGTCGAAGTACGTCGGCGACACGGTCTCGGTCGACGCCTCGAAGGCGCCGGAACGCGCCTCGACATGCACGAGTCGTCCGCCGGCATACATCGACATCTGTGCGAAGGATCGCTGCGTGCCCAGGTAGGCCTTGAAGGTGTCGGCGTAGAGCCAGCCCGACACGTTCTCCAGCGGGTCAAGGGCTGACACGGCCACGAGCTGCTCGGGATTGGGGACCGCGGGTTTCCGCAGCACGAGTGCGTTGAGCAGGCTGCCGACTGCCGTCGTCGCGCCAACAGCCACGGTCAGCGTGAGGATGACGATCAGGGAGAAGGTCGGCGCCCGTCGCAGACTGCGGAAGGAATGCCGGACGTCAAGGCGTAGGGCGTCCCACATGCGCGAAGTCTAGCATTGGGGTTGTGGCGTTCGAAGGCACCGCCAGACACATCGTCCTCGCGAACCTCTGCCCATGGTGCGACCAAACCGGTCCGCGCCGTGGCACGATGAGCCGCATCGCCGTCCTTGTTCCATGTCACCCGCCATGCGTCAGTGGATTCTTGACCCGCACAGTTCCGTAACGTTGCCCGTCGGCCAAGTCCTCGGAGTAAAGAACCTCGGCCCCCGCGACCTGAGCGGCCTGGATCACCAGGGCATCCCAGAACGAGACTTGGTACCGCGCCTCAAGCTCCAGCGCCTCCAGAATCGAGTCGCCGCCGTTTACGACAACGTGCCACGCGAGGTAGTCGGACACGATGTCACGCGTGATCACGTGCAGCACACGCCGACGTGCCAGAGTGGACCGCATGCGGGCGGCGGCCCTGGGGGAACGCAAGGGCGAACACGGGCTCGCGCGAGGTGTTCCCCCTCCTCGTCCACTGGCCCACTTACGAATCGCGGTCGAGGCAAATTGCGGGGTGCGGGGCTCGCGACACACTGTATCGGCGTCTGTGTCGGACGCCAGCGTGAAGCGCATGGTGAGTCGCCACAAGCGTCGACACACGAACGCGTTGGTTCGCGACAGCATCGTGGACCGACCGGCTGATAGTCTTCGGACCAGGCACGGCGGCATGTCGCCCTCGCTACTCCACGCACGCCCTCGCCAGCCCGGTGTCACGAGTGGGTAGAATTGCATCGTCGTGCCGCAGGAGGCCATGACTACAACCCTCCGCCTCATGTGTGTGCTGGCGCATCCGGATGACGAGTCGCTCGGCGCCGGGGGCGCGCTGGCGAGTTGCGCGGCCCAGGGCATCGAGACGTACCTGGTGACCGCTACCCGCGGGGAACGTGGCCGCTACGGCGATCCTGCTGAATCGCCGGGTCTTGACGCCGTCGGGCGAGCGCGAGAGGCCGAACTGCACGCAGCCGCCAGGGAACTGGGACTGCGGGAGGTGCAGTTTCTAGGCTATCGCGACGGCGAGCTGGACCAGGTGGCGCCAGCAGCAGCCATCGAACGGATCGTCGGGCACCTCCGCCGGGTCAGGCCGCACGTGGTCGTCACGTTCGGTCCGGATGGCTTGTACGGTCATCCCGACCACATTGCGATCAGTCAACTGACCGTCGCTGCCGTCACCTGCGCCGCCGATCCCGCTTTCGGCGACGCGACGCGGCTCGGGGCGCCGCATCGTGTCGCCAAGCTGTACTTCATCGCGTGGAGCGGCGCGAAGTGGGCCGCGTACCAGGCAGCTCTCCGTCGGCTGGTGAGCGCCGTGGACGGTGTAGAGCGCCAGGCGGTGCCGTGGCCGGACTGGGCGATCACCACGGTCGTCGACACGAGCCACGTGTGGCCGACGGTCTGGCGCGCGGTGTCGTGTCACAAGACGCAGATGGCGATCTTCAAGGGGCTGGCGACGCTGTCAGACGACCACCAGCGCGCACTATGGGGCACCCAGGAGTTCTATCGGGTGTTCAGCGTCGTCAACGGCGGTCGGGCGATGGAATCGGACCTCTTCGAAGGACTGCGATGATCGCCCGATCCCGTTGATGTGTCTTCGCCTTCCGCGCCCGGTGCCATGGCGCGACGATGCATACCATGCCTACCGACTCCGTCGTCATCGAGAACGCCACCGCCATCCTGCCCGACCGCCTGCTGCCCGGCGCCCGGGTGGTGCTGCGTGCTGGGCACATCGCGGCGGTCGGCCGCGGCGGCACTCGCGTGCCTCGTGATGTGCAGGTGGTCGACGCCCGGCGCGGGTTCGTCTCCCCGGGCTTCGTGGACGTGCACGTGCACGGTGGCGGTGGGGCCGATTTCATGGACGGGACGCCCGACGCCGTCCGCACGGTCTGTGCAACGCACGCGCGACACGGCACCACCACGATCTTTCCGACGACCACGACCGGTTCGCCCCAGGAGATCCACGACATGATCGCCGCGTGCCGCGAGGTCCGCGACGCGGCTGCGCCCACGGGTGGCGCGCGGATCGGCGGCATCCACCTGTATGGTCCGTTCTTCGCGCCGGACAAGGTCGGATGTCACTCCCCCGACCGACGACGTGACCCCACGCCGGCAGAGTACTCGCGCTACTTCGCCACGGGCCTGGTGCGCATCGCGACCTGTGCGGCGGAACTGCCCGGCGCCGCGGCGTTCTTCCGCAGGGCGCAGCGCGAAGGGTGCTTCATCACGTGCGGCCACTCCAACGCGACGTGGACCGAGATGGACCGTGCCTTCCGGACCGGCATGCGGCACGTGGATCACTTCTGGTGCGCGATGAGCAGTGTGCCCTCAATCCGGACGCGACTGGGCACGCCGATGCAGGGCAGCATGGAGCAATACGTCCTGATGCAGGACGCGATGAGCACAGAGGTCATCGCCGACGGGCAGCACCTGTCGCAGGAGCTCCTCCGGTTCGCCTGGCGGATGCTGGGCCCGCAGCGCTTGTTGCTGGTGACCGACGCGAGCCGCGCGGTCGACCTGCCGCCGGGCCGCTACAAGTTCGGACATGCCGTGACCGGCACGGACTTCGACCACGACGGCAAGGTCGGCCGCGCGCCGCTTGGCGGACTCGCCAGTTCGTCTGTTGGCATGGATCACATGGTCCGGACGATGTACGCCGCGACGAAGGCCCCGTTGTGCGACATCATCCGCATGGCGAGCCTGACGCCGGCTGAACGTACCGATATCGCCTCCGAGACGGGTAGCCTGACGGTGGGCAAGCGCGCCGACGTCCTCGTGCTTGGTCCGCAACTGAAGGTCATGCAGGTCTTCATCGGCGGCGTGCGTCAGCCCGTCAGTGGCTCCTCAGCGCCACGAGCGGATGCGCGCGCAACGCGCGCCATGCGGGCTTGAAGCGGGGTAGCAAAACTCCTGATGGTTCCGCGCCGCGGTTCCCGGAAAGAGGGTCGCCTACTTCGCCGGTGCCTGGATAGGCGTGCCCTGACCAGCGACGAGCTGCCAGGCGCCGCCTTGACGCACGAAGACGTCGGTCCAGCGGAAGCGGCCGCTGATGTCCTGCCCGTTGTACTTGCCTTTGTCGGTCGAGATGTATGTAACCACGGCGGCGTTGCCATGGACCTTCACCTTCATGTCGGAGATGGTGGAGGCCTCGAGCACGAGCGCCCCTGACTTCACGTCGCCCAGCAACTGTGCCTTCGTCTGCACCGCGCCGTCGGGCGTCGTCAACACCGCGTCGTCATTGAAGTGCTTGCCGAACGTCGCGGTGTCTTTCTTGAGCAAGGCCGCGAGTATCTCGTGTTCGATCTTCATCAGCTCGGCGCTGGCGTCAGCGGGCTTCGCTGCCGGCGCCGGCTTCTTCTCCGATGTCTGCCCGTACGCGGGCACCGTGACTGCCAGCATCAGCGCGAGGGCGAGGGCCTTGTGCTTCATCGCTTCGTCTCCTTGTCGTGTGTCCGATCGATGGTGCAGTTCATCTTGTGGAGCTCGGAGGGGATTATGCACCCGACAGCGACGCCCGCCGGGTGAAAGGCACGACGTCCGCCATCGGATCCGGCGACTCCCATGCCGACCTGTGACGACGTGCAGGTCGCGGCGCGAGCGACGGGTGGCTGTCGGATGCCAATTGCGCACATTGGGGCCGTGAGCAGGAGAAGCTTCGCTGCACTCCCAGTTCGACCACGCAGCCCTGCACGACGACGACAACCCCGCCAAGCGCGTCTCGGCCATCGACGCGGCGCTGGTCCTCGCCACGGCGCAGACGCGTGCACGAAGCGGGGATGTTGGCGGCGGTGCGCTCCGGTTACAATGGCCCGCCAGTCACTCCCCGCATGCTGACACCAGACACCCCCGCCGTGGCATCGCCGACGTCCACGGCTCGATACGTCCTCGCCACGCTCGCCCTGTTCACCCTGCTCACCGTCGCCGCGACGTGGCCGCAGGCGCGCTACGCGACCGACCGCGTGAGCGACCCGGGCGACCCGCTGCTCAACACCTGGGCGCTGGCCTGGGTGGCGCACCAGTTGCCGTTCGCTCCGGCGCACGTGTTCGACGGGAACATCTTCCACCCCGAGCGCCGCACGCTGGCGTACTCCGAGACGCTGTTGGCGCCGGGAGTGCTGGGCGCGCCGCTCCTGTACCTCGGTGCTGGACCCGTCCTCGTCTACAACCTGTTGATGCTGGCGTCGTTCGTCCTCTCGGGCGTGGGCACGGCGCTGCTGGTGCGCGACCTCACCGGCAGCGGCGCGGCCGGCGTGGTCGCCGGAGCCGTCTTCGCGTTCCTGCCGTGGCGCTTCGATCACTACGGGCACTTCCAGCTGCTGCAGACGCAGTGGATGCCGCTGGCACTGTGGGCGCTGCACCGCCTGCTGCGCGAGGGGCGGATCGTGTACGGCGTGATGCTCGGGCTGATGGTGGGCGGACAGGCGCTGACGTCGATGTACAACGCGCTGTTCTTCGGCGTGTTCATCGCGGTGGTTGGCGGCACCTTGCTGCTGGCGGACCTGGCGAGAGCGCGGGCCCGCTGGCGCCTGTTGCTCGCCTCCATCCTCGTGGCCGGCGCCCTCACCGCTCCGGTGGCTATCGTCCACAGCCGCGCGAGCGAACTGGTGGGCGAGCGGTCACGCGCCGAGGTCGCGGTGGGGAGCGCCGAATGGCAGCATTTCCTGTCGTCGGCCGGACACAGCTGGCTGCATGGGAGATGGTCGGCTCCGTACGGTGCGCCCGAGCGGCGGCTGTATCCCGGCGTAATCGGGGTGGTGCTTGCGCTGGTTGCCCTGTGGCCACCGTTCTCGTGGGCGCGCGGCGCCTACCTGGCCGGGCTGCTGGTCTCGTTGGAGCTCGCGCGTGGGCTGAACGGGTGGCTGTACGGCGCGTTGTACGACCATGTGTTCGCCTTCCGCAGCATGCGCGTGCCGGCACGCATGACCATCGTGATGGGGCTGGGGCTCGCGGTGCTTGCCGGCTTCGGCGTCGAGCGGCTGCTGCGGCTGGCGCGGTCACGCGGCGTGCAGCTCGCGGTGACGAGCGTAGCCGTGGCGCTGGTGATGGCCGACAGCTGGGTGGCGCCGCTGGGGCTGCGCGTCGTCGCGACGACGCCGCCCGAGACGTACGCCGACCTGCTCCGCGACAAGGGAGAGGTGGCGCACGATCGGGTCATCCGCCGCCTGTCGGACCCGCGACCCTCGGTGGTGCTGGAACTGCCCATCGCGGGGGCGGATCCCACCTACATGTACTACTCGACGTTCCACTGGCAGACGCTGGTGAACGGCTACAGCGGTTTCTTTTCGGACCGCTACATGCGGCTCATCGGGGCCCTGAACCGCTTCCCGGATCCCGAGACGGAGGCGACCGTCGCGGGGCTGGACGTCCGCTACGTCGTGGTGCACGGCGAGATGATGCGGGAGGGCGAGTACCAGCGGCTGATTGCCGCCCTCGATGCCCGCGCGCCGGACTTCCGTCTGGTGTCTCGCCGCCCATGGCAGGGGAGCGAGATCAGCCTGTACTACTTCTTCCCGCGGTGAGGGGCCTGCCACTGGCCTACCCTTACGGCTGGGTGTCGGTGCGCGCGGGTGCCTTGCCGGCGGCCAGGTTGGTCATCTCCATCACCTCGGTCTCGGCCGGCGTTGGTGCACGGCTGCTGGGCTCCGTCGATGGGCGCGCGGTGGAACCGGTGGCGTGTCGACGGCCTACGCCGCATGATTGTGCGATGAAGTCGCGGGTGCATCCCACGTACAAGACGCACTATCGGGTGGGGAATTGGCGGGTGTACGAACGCGCTCTCGGACGACAGCGCAAGGACGCGCCGGTTGCGCGCGCCACGATGGCGCCCCCCAGGCCTATCGCCGGGCAAGAGGCGTCAGTGCTTGCTTCATTTCCATGAACAGGTTTGCCTTGGTAAAGTCGATGACTCGGAAGTCTCTGGCTTCGAGATCATGTCGCGCGGCCTGATTCAGACCCTGCATGAACGTCCACACAGGGACAACAGGCTGAAGGCCCCCGCGCGGATTCAATCGCCAGGCGTCGCAGAGGATCTGCTTGCTCAGCTCGACGGGAGCCTGTTCGTCTTCCCAATGAGGGATCGCGCCTCGGTGTGGTCGAATTTCGTAAACAGCTCATCGATCTGCGTCCTCCAAGTCCTCGGACCGGATGTGCTGCAGGGCGCGTTCCTTGAACTCTTCGAGACAGCCAAGACCAATGGGATTGGACACAATCCAGCTCCTCGCGTCGCCCCATGCACTTGAAGCGCGCGGCCTTGCTCCGGCTGGCCTCGCCTCGCGACCGAGCTGCGGGCGTACGCTCGCAGGCGAGCGCCTGCTCAACCGACCCGCCAAGGCGATCCTGCGCGCGGTGGATCGGGCCCGGGAGCACATCTCGTTGCGAGGAGTCCTGCGATTGCTCGATGTGTGCGGAGTGCAGCGCGTCGTGGTGCGAGCGCTGCCGCGATACCGATGTTGTACAAAGTTGAGGGCTCCGCCGTTCTTCTATTCCCAGAGGTGCACGGCTCGCACTGCGTAAAGCGAAATAAAGACGAAACGTCAAGTCCACTCGGGAAAATCTGCAGCGTCTGTCCCGGTTGGAGTTGGATGGAAACCGCTCGCCGGATGCATCGAGCGTTGCGACGTAGCGGCGTGACGGCAGACGTCGTCGAAGTTGCGCCGTAACATCGTTCGATGCCATCGACGAATCCAAGCAAGGCACACAATGGGCCGCGGCGTTCCTTCGCGCCAGTGTCGCAAGACTTCTCGATCCCGCAGCTCGACTAATGACCACGCTCGCCAGTAACGTGCCATGAACGATTACGCAGTGGTGGTCGGCATCAACAATTATCCGGCCTTCGATCGATTGGAAGGCCCCGTGAAAGACGCGCAGGCCTTTCGCAACTGGCTTGTTGAGCACGGAAGCGTGCCTCCCGAAAACATTCGGGAGGTGTATTCGCCGAATGTCGTGTCGGCGGATGTTCCGCCGGCACTCACCCAGCCGGCCATCGAGGCGGTCAACGTACACTTCAGGGAGCTGGCCGATCTTACCCGCCGGAATTTTCAGAAGCTCCCGCGCGTCGGGCGGCGCCTCTACATTTACCTGGCTGGACACGGCATCACCCCTCGCGTTACCAGCAACAGTCTGGACAGTGCGGCGCTGCTGATGGCTAACGCCGACCACGGCAGCACCGGGCTGCACCTGGCGGGGCCGGCGTACGCGGAGTGGTTCAGGCAGTCGCATGCCTTCGAAGAGGTCATCCTGTTCATGGATTGCTGCCGCAATGCATTGGACGACATCGAACAGGCGCCGGTCCCGTTCTCGCCCGTGAAGGGCGGCGATCCGACGAAAGTCAAGACGTTGAACGTGTTGGCGACGCAGTGGGACGCGCCGTCGTTCGAGCAGCCGCTGGGCTCGCCACCGGAATCCCGCGGCGTGTTCACCTACGCACTGCTCGAGGTGCTGCGCAGCGGGGCCGGTCAGACCAACGGCACGCTCACGGCGCTTGGTCTGAAAGGCGCCCTGCAGCTCTCGATCTCAAAGCTGCGCGAAGGGGACGTGCCGCAGTTCCCGCGATTCAACCTCGGCAACCTCGACGACATCGTGCTGTTCGAGAGCGGGACCGGTACGACGCTGCCGAAGGTCACGATCGAGTGGAACCAGACGTTCCACGGCAAGGCCGGCGACGTGCGTGACGGCAATGACAGTCCGCTAACGCCGCCCGTGCGCGTGACCGCGTCCGCCACCAGGACGGAGGTGTCGCTGAAGCCCGGTTTGTACAGCGTGCGTTTCAGCGACGGCACTGAGGCTCTGTTGAAAGTTCGCCCGGGCTTGTCGAACGACGTGCAAGAGGCCGGACGAGTCACCGTGGAGTAGCGCCGTGGGTGTAGCGGACTGGATCGGGAGCATGTCGCGCCGCTGGTCTTCGGCATCGTCGCCGCAGCCGTCGTCTACGGTCCGACTCGTCGCCAACGCCGGCCACCCGACGGCCGAGATCATGCTGTTCGATGGTAACTTCGCCGCGGTTGCGCACGCCGTCGGCGTGCTCGACGTGCAGGTGGCGCCAGGGTTGTACGAGTTGCAATACAAGGCGGGCCGCAGCGTGCAGGAGCAGACCGTGCGCGTCCGCGGGGGGACTGCCGAGTGCATCGTTCCCGTTCCTCAGCTTTCGACCCGCACGACGGCATTGCCGCAGCGCACAACAGACGATGGACGCAAGCTGATGCAATGGGTTGCCGACGTCAGTCAGCAGGTGCACACGGCACCGGGCCAGGGCTCGGAACTGTTCATCTTCTCGCGACTGCTCGGCAAGGAAGACCCCTCCACGCACGTCGGCATCTTCGACGTCCAGGTGAAGGACAGCAACGGGCTCGTCATCGCAGATTTCGGGAAGGACGCGGGCTGGTACAAGGAAGGCGCCGGCGCGCGCGCCCACACCATTGCCGTTGTACCAGGCACTTACGTCCTCAGCGCCGCGGCAGGCTCGCTCGGGCGCCTCGAGCAAGCCGTTCACGCCGTCGCAGGATGGCAGACGCAGGTGCTGCTGACGCCCACCGATTACGGCACCGAGGGCTTCAAGGGCGCAGACCTCCGGCGAGGCGCGGTGCTGATGTCGCTGCAGGGCAGGGGCTGTAGCATCGACGCGTCGGCTGTCGACTGGGTCGAGGCTGCAAAAGTGGCGCTCTTCGCGCGCACTCCCGCCGCGCCGATTGCCGCCCTGCGCGACGCAGTCGCTGAAGCCGACGCCGTGCCTCAGTCAGAAGGGACCTCGGTGGACAGACTGCTCGCCGAGAAGTTCACCAACCCGATGCTGGGCATCCTCGGTGGTCACCTCCTCCTGTTAGAGGCAAAGGTGGACATCGATCTACTGCAGAAGGTCGTCAGGAACCTCGAGCGGTTGGTGCCCGGCCATCCCGACGTGGCTGCGCTCCGATACGCGGCCGGCTGGCAAGGCGACGCCGCATTCCCCATGCCGCCCATGCTTCGATCGAGCTGGCAACTGGTCATCGACAAGTCGGTCGAACATCCGGGAATCATTCCGATGGATTCGTACTCCGCGCGCATCGCCACGCTCACGTGGGGCGGCGGCGCATGGCTGGTGTGGAAAGCACCTCCCGCAGAAACGAGGCCGGTCCGTGCGGCGAGATCGATGGCGTCAGGCAAGAGCTCGGTGGCATTCGGCGCCGATCGCGGCAAGCAGATCGCAGAGGTCATAGACAAGCTCGGGAAGTTGCTTCCGCGACACCACGCCGACCGCTACATCACGGCTCTCGCCAGGCGCCTCGATCTGGACGCATCGGAGACGCGCGTGCTCCGCTATCTCGCGTCCGCCGCGCGCCAGTCGCAGCTCGCTTCTGAGCTGTCGCCGTTGTCACCTTCGAATCTGTCAGGGCGGCTGTACAGTTCCGCATACGGCTGGGTGACGGGCCGTCATCTTCCCGACGCCAACCAGGTGCTCGAGTGGGCAAAGGACGCGCGGGATCAGTTCCTGCTCGACTCATCCATGGTGAAGGCGCTCGGGATTCCCCAAAGCGCGGTCACAACCGCAGTCGACCGGCTGTCGACACTACTCAAAGGAGAAATTCCCATGGCGCCCAAAGTCTGCTTCGATCGCATTCTGCCGAAAGACCTCAACAAGGTTCGTCCATCGGCGCCCATTGCCGGTGCGCGGACACGTGCAGCCTTCGAGATCGCGAAGCTCTGGGATGTCGGCAAGACGCTTCGCGTGCGATTCATGAGCGGCACACCAGAGCAGAAGGACATCGTCAAGCAATTCGCGCCACAGTGGGCCGAACACGCCAACATCAAGCTCGTGTTCGGTAACGACCAGAACTCGGAGATCAGGATCACGTTCGACGAGAACGATGGCGCCTGGTCGTACATAGGTACTGACTGCGCCAGCATTCCAGTCGGGCAACCGACGATGAACCTCGGATGGCAGGACGAGGGTGTGGTGCTGCACGAGTTCGGACACGCCATCGGTCTCATCCATGAACACCAGAACCCCGAGGGCGGCATCAAGTGGAATAAGCCGGCAGTGATCGCCGATCTCAGCGGGTCACCGAATTTCTGGGATGCGGCCACGATCGAGCACAACATGTTCGACACGTACGACCAGGATCAGATCAACGGCACGTCGCTGGACAAGAAGTCGATAATGCTGTACGCCATTCCCCAGAGCTGGACGACGGACGGCTTCAGCTCGAAGCCGAACGAGAAGCTCTCGGAGGTGGACAAGAAGTTCGCGCACAATCAGTGCAACTATCCATTCCAGGGGCCGCGCAAGCAGCCGTGCACCTAGGCATGTACCGGATAGCAGGCGGCAGGTAGTGGCGGAGCACTCGTGGCGAATCGCTGACGATGGGATCGTGCTCGGTGAGGTGCTCGAGATCTCACTGCAGCGAACGCTTCTGAGTGCTCCATCGGATCATGATCCGCGGCCCAGTTACGGCAGGGCACCGCTTGCGGCGGGTCAGGATGTCGTGCTCGCGGGCGTCGGAACCGGAGAGGTGTTCTGGATCGGGTTTCAACCGCTCCAGAGGGCGGTGCAGGTTGCCGTGCGGGTGAGAGAGGAGTCGCCGCGAGACGCCGATCTCGTAAGCGGAGGAGAGTGGATGCCCGCGTTGTCGCACGATCCGCGCAACTACCTGATCGTGCCGCCGGAGCGATTTGTCAGCGGTCTCGGACCGAGAAACCGTCGCCTGTGGGTAGAAGTCGTCGCCCTGCGACGCGGCTCCGACACAGAGGGTCGCGCGCGCATCGACTCAGACGAGTGGTCGAGACTCGCCGCGATGGGCGTCCATGTGGAGGTGCTGACGTCGTCGGAGTTCGCACGCATTACAGGCGTGACGCCGTCACCGTTACTCGAAACCAATCGCTACCAGGGGCGGCGGTACCCGTAACGCCTGCATGGTTGTGCACTGCTGTACCGTCGCCTTGGAGCCTTGGCAGCAGCATTCCCGCCCTGTCCGAGGGCCAGCGACCGTTGCCGCAGGCGGACTGGAGCCTCGCCATACTTCCGCGTGGACCAGCGAGCCGTACTGCAAGACCTGCGCGGGACTGCCCTGATGGTGAGCGTTCTCCCGCCGAGCATGCCTCGGCAGCGGCGTCACGAGCCGGTCGGCCGTGCAAGCATCCGTCGTCGGCGCGGAGCAACATGGAGCCAACCTCCAGACTGGAGTTCGGAGTATGGGTCGCCGTCTCTTCTCAGCCCTCTCTCGGGTCGCACGATCAGCGCCTCTCACCATCTGTGTCCTGGCACCGGTAGCGGGTGCATGCACGCAGCCCGCGCCAGCGCTCCGGACACCACGCGCGTCTGCCGTACCACAGGCGGGATTTCTCAACCACTGGAGAAAGGGCGCGGATGCGCAGGGACTCGCCCGGACGTGGTACTTCACCACGCAGGGCTCACACCTGCTCGACTTCGACGTGTTCATGTCGATTGCCGGACCGTCGGATGGCACGCTCTTTTCCGCAAGGCAGAGTCTCGAGGCCTACGGCTTTCTCTACGCGGACGACTACCAGGAGCTGGGCGGCCGCGAGAAAGAGACCCTGGACCTGCCCATCGGCGTCGTGAAGGACAGGCGCGGCGAGGGTTATACGCCGCTCGAGAAGCACGCGAAGGACCTGACCCAAGAGTACGTCGGCCTGACGTGCGCCGCGTGTCACACGGGCGACCTGAAGTTCAAGGGCGAACGTTTTCTCGTCCACGCCGGGCAAGCGAACTTCGATTACGAGCGGTTCATCTCGGACCTGAACGCGGCGGTCTCCAAGGCCTCCCACGATCCAAAGGGAACCGGGTACCTCGAGCGGATGGCGGCGAAAGGTGTGGACGAAGTGAAGGCGACCAGGCGCCTGGCCGCCGCCCAGGCGCGCATGGACGGCTTGCGCGAGCGCGGGCAGGTGCCACAAGGTCGGGAGGCGGGGCCCGGTCGCCTGGACGCCGTTGGCCACATCCTGAACGAAGTGTTCGGGCACCAGTACGGCAGTTCGAATGACCCTTCGCGGCCTTACGATCCGGCCGGAAGTGACCGGGCCAGCATCAAGCCCATCCAGGTGCCGGTGAGCGTGCCACCGGTGTGGAACGCGGCGCGCTTGCAGTGCGTACAAACGAACTGTCTGACATCGAACTCTCTCACGCGCAACGTGGGCGAAGTCCTCGGTGTGTTCGGCGACTCGGAAACGTACAAGGACTCCTCAGGGCGATGGCGGGTCCGCTCGACAGCCAAGGTCAAGAATCTGTATGCGCTCGAGGAGGCTCTCGACTGGGTCGAGAGTCCCAGGTGGTCGCCGAAGTTCCCAGCCGTGGACGAAAACCTTGCCCTTGCGGGCGCGAAAGCGTTCGTCACCTACTGCCAGGGGTGTCACGCGCAGCCGTATCTCGCCAAGTTCAGCGCGCAGTGGGACACCGTCGGCGAGAACTGGGGCGGCACGGAAGATCCGAGTGACCTTGATAACCACTTCGTTTCGGAGAGCTACCTCGGTCGGACTCGATACGGATGGCGGGTCACCAAGGTGCCGTTCGACAAGGTGGGTACGGACGACCAGTTCATCAAGGCTCACGCGGGTTCCCGCTACACGCTCAATCCACGGGCGACCGAGATCCTCGATGGCAAAATGCGCGATGGGATTCTCGCGACCGTCCGCGAAAGGGTCGGAGGCCCGGCGGCGTTGCTTGCTGCCCGGATCGCCGAGCTCGAGGGCCGCGACGTGACGTTGGCTGGACAAGCGATCGTGAACGCGCAATTCGACAAACTCAGGAAGACTCAACTCACTCCGGGCAACGATCTGCGCCGGACGGACGGCTCGGTGATGACCTTGATGCTCCTCGCGGGGTCGACTGCCAGCGCCGTGGACTCCTACTTCCTCGACGCGTACTCGGATCGGCAGACCGCGGCAAGCGATCGTGACAAGTTCGCCTTCTTCCGAGCACGGCCGCAGCCGCCGACGCTGGCGCAGATGAAGGTCTACCGGGCTCGGCCGCTCAACGGCATCGCGTTCACCTCACCCTATGGCCACAACGGCGCCTGGCCCACCCTCGAATCGGTCCTGTTCCCCGAGACACGGCCCGAGAGTTTCTGGGTGGGCCACAATGAGTTCGATCCCCGTGCGGTGGGCGTTGACGTCAAGAAGGGCGAAGCGATCTGCGGCGCGGCGAATCGCCCTCCCACGTGTTTCAAGCTGATCACGTCGGTGCGCCGGTCGGGCGTGGACGACAACGGCAACAGCCGCAGCGGTCACGCCGGCGCCGCGCATTTCCAAGGGCGGGAACCGTCGCCAGAGGAAAAGCGGGCGATCCTCGAATATCTGAAGTCAATCTGACCCGTGTTTGTGGCCGTGACGGCTGACATCCGCGGCTTCTGCCCTTCGACCAGTGCCTTCGCAGGCGCGCACTTACGGCCGGCGCGACGCCGCCGGCCAAGTCCGCAGGACTCCAACGTGACGCGCGAGCCTACTGTCGTCGCCGCTCCACACTCGCCCTGTAGACCGCGAGGCGCAGCCGGTTGATGCCGCCGACCGGGCGATGGTCGATCAGTGAATGCCACGGCGTGAAGAATAGAGTCTCGCATCGTTGACGCAGGTCCATATCTTCGGTGTCCTGTTTCGGGGTGATGATGCGAGCGACAGGCTGGTAGGCAACGTCCGCCCAGTCGTGGGTCACGTCTTCGATTGCGGCCTCTTGTGACGGCTCACGGACCTGTACGGCCAACTCGAACGATACATCCGTTGCGCGCAACCGGTTCGCGAGTGCCGTGCGCAGGTAATCGGGATCGAGCGTGTCAGCGAGCGGCGTGTCCGCTGCGGGCGCCTCCGGTCGGACCGAGAACTTCATCACGCGATCGGTCCCGAACATGAAGGGCGCCGCGCTGAAGTACTTGCTCGAGACCGGATCGGTCATGGCGCTGCTCTGGATGGCCGTGCTGATCTCGCGTGCTCTCGTGGCGCGTAGCGCGCCGCCTTGAGTCTTGACCAGTTCGGCGCCGAACGCTTTGAAAAGTCTCACGTTGTCGGGTTCAACATCCTGTCCCGCCGTTGCACTCGGGGCGCTCGGCGGCGCTGATTCGGCCCTGAGCTGGAGGCGAGTGAGGACCAGGTAATCCGCGACATTGGCGAAAGGGAACACCTGGAAATTGACCATCAGCAGGTCCTGGGTGTGTGGCTCGTCATCGGTAAGCCCTTCGCCCGGCACCCCGAAGATCTTGACCGCCATCCCACGACTGCCGTGCTGGCGTGCCGCCAGGACACCGTTCTTCACGGTGTCCTGGCAGTCTGGGCCAACGAGCGCCGCGGCATTGGAGAACCGTACGACTGCCTCGTAGCTGGCTCCGGCGTCTGCGAACAAACCGACCCGTAACCCGTCTGGCAGATCGGCGTTCACCGTCAACGTTGCGCGTGCGCAACCATGCGCTTTCGGGTGGACACCCCGTAGACACGGCGGGGCGCTGCCATAGCGCTTCTCCAACAGCTGGCGCATCAGGCCTGCGATCTCTTCGATCTGCTCGGTCTCACCCTGCGGAACGTTCTCCACGCCGGCGACGGGACTCAACGGTTCAATCATGGTCTCTCCTCGGCGCCCCCGGCGCCCGCTCGGCCCACTGGCACTTCTCCAACCCAAGGTCCGCTCGAGATCCCGTTGCCAGGACCTTGGCCAGCTTCGTCAACCCAGGGCGGCCTAGTCCTTCGACTCCCGCATGACATAGTTGGCGACTGCCGACTTCATCTGCGAATCCCCGCGCGACGCCACATGCTCGAGGACCTCTCGCTGTTGCTGTAGAGTGCCCTCGAGCACGGGCTTGGGCGCGCCTGCATTCAGGTAGGCCGAGAGGCGCGCCTCCAGTTCCTCGAGCGACACAGGTCCCACGCCGACCAATCGGATCTCCATCAGAGTCCTGCTTGCTGGTCGCTCGATGGATGCAGCGACCGCCGCCGGTCCAATCGCGTCGACGTTGATTTGAGGACCAGCGGCACGGCGGCGGCCCATGCTCGCAAGGGCGTCGTCGAGTACGCGGCTATCCGGTGTATCGCCAGATCAACCCGGTGTTGTGCAGCTGATACAGGCTGTTACCTGACGCGGCGATGCTGGTCGATGCGCCGTTGCCGTCAATCTGCTGCCAGCCTGTCAGCGGTGGTCCGACGTACTTCCAGATGGCTCCGCCAGTGTGGATCTGGTATAGACGCCCGCCGCCGGCGGCGATCTGCCGCGTCCTCGGGTTATTGTCCAATTCCTGCCAGCCCGTGTGCGGAACGCCGGTGTACTTCCAGATGCGACCGTTGCCATGCATTTGATAGAGGTCGCCGTCCGAGGCCAGGATGCTCGTGGTCGCCGGATTGTTGTCCAACTCCTGCCAACCGGTCATCGGTGGGCCGACGTATTTCCAGATCCGGCCGTTGCTGTGGAGCTGATAGAGCTGGCCGCCTGCTGCGGCGATCCGTCTCGTCGCCGGATTGTTGTCCAGTTCCTGCCAGCCGGTGTGCGGCACGCCGGTGTACTTCCAGATGCGACCATTGTTGTGCAGCTGATAAAGATCTCCGCTGGTTGCCACGATGTCCACTGTCGCCGGGTTGTTGTCGATCTCCTGCCACCCTGTCATCGGTGGACTGACGTACTTCCAGATCCGGCCGTTGTTGTGCAGTTGGTAGAGATTGCCGTTTGCGACTGCGATCTTCTTGGTCGCCGGATTGTTGTCCAGCTCCTGCCATCCGGTCAGCGGCGTGCCGGTGTATTTCCAGATGCGGCCATTCTTGTGCATCTGGTACAGCGCCGCTCCATCGGCGGCGATCGCGCCGGTCGAGGGATTGTTGTCCAGCAGTTGCCAGTTGGCGAACCTCGGGTACACCGAGGCCGCGAACTGCGCATCGAGCGCGTTGATATCGGGGCCGCCGTTCACGGCAACTCCGTCTTTCATGATCGACGCCGGCAGCCAATAGCACATGATGGAGTTGGGGTCGGCGGTGGCGGTGGCGATCAGGGCCGACGTGTCGAGCGGCGTCAGGACCTGCGCGATCACCTTCTCGCGCGACCATCCCTGTGTCGCCATGAAGTGGGCGATAGCCTTCTCGCGATCGATGCGGTTGACGATCTCCGTGCGCTTGTGCTCGTGCGGGAAGCCGAGCGTATGGCCGGCTTCATGACGCACCACGCGGTGGAACTCCGAGTCGGCCGTGGCCATGGTGAACGATGCCAGGTTCATCGTCGGCTGGCCGGCGGCAATCAGCTTGACGTCGGTGCCCAGGTACGACCAATAGCCGTCCCCGGCCGTCCTGGCAATGCGGACTTGCGGGTTGACGGCCGTCTCGACGAACTGGACGTTCGCCGTGGCACTCCACGCATTCATGTGGCTGACGATACGGGCGCGCAGATCGGCCGGAGGATTGTCGAGGAAGCCGACGGTCAGCTTCACACCCGCCGATCCCCAGTACTTTGCCGTCAGGATCGCCAGATGGTCCGGCGGAATCACCTCGTCCGGCAGCGCTCGCTGCAGCGCCTGGGGGACAGTGGCATTGGCGGGATTTACCTCGATGGCATTGCTGGCGGCTGCAACCAACTGATCAGTGGGCACCGTCTTGATCGTGCATGTCTCCGTAGCCATTCGCTCAAACCTTTCTTCGCTCCGACGTAGGGTGCACATGCCGATCGGGGCAGGCCGTACGCCGCTCCGGCAGCGCACCCTCCAGAGAGGGTCCGTGTGCCCGACCGCCCACGTATCACGCCGGCGAATGTGCTGTATCCCTGAACGCTGGTACGCACGGATGCGTACAGCGGAGGTGTGCTCATCGACATTCGGTACGTTTCCGCGCGAGGTGTCGTCGCACGGACGTCCGTATGCCTTGAGGCGGTGGGCGGCATCGGCGAGCGGCGTTGGTGCACGGCTGCTGGTCTTCTGTTGGGTTGCCGGTCCTCCCACGGCATGATCGTGCGATGAAGTCGCAGGTGCATCCCACGTACACAACGCAGTATCGGGTGGTGAACTGGCGGGTGTACGAACGCGGCCTCGTCAGTCGGGGCGACGTGACATTGTGGTCCTCCCGGACGCCATCGGTAACGTGTGGGAATGGTGTCTTGGTAAGAGCACGTTCTCTCGCTCAATGATAGGGGGGTCGTACCTGAGAGGTCACGCACCCGAACTGAGAGGGGGAGGCTATTTGGATGACTTGTCACAAATTCGCCCCTTCCTTAATTCCCAGCAGCTTCAGGACGGAGTCCAAACAAGCCACACGGACGTGGGCTTCAGAATCGCGGTCGCATTGGAGGCTCGAACCATTCCGTCGGAAGTCCTACAGAGACTTGCCACCTGCGAGATGTCCTTCCGCGACTGCTGGGTACTCGACGAACGCTCCTCACGGAAATAAGTTGAGCGCGAGCAGACGTCAGTGCACGACGGCGCAGGGCTAAAGAAAGGCCAGGAACATGGACTCATTTGGCAAACGTGTTGACTCCCTGGACGCAGAAAATACCGGTGGGCCTCTTGCCGGCAGATCTCATAATTGTCGCCGCGCAGGTCCGAAGTGTCACCCGCAGCAATGGGACAGATCGACCACAGCCGCATCTCGTTCATGTGCTCGGCGCCGCCTCGCCATCGAGTCATTCACTCGTCGACGGGATGCAGTGCAGTGCCAGGATCGATGGCGACTTCGCCGTCGACACGAGCACCGCGAGCGCTTGTCCAACTGATCGAGCCACGCTCGAATTTGCTGCGCCGCTCGTCTCCTCGACCGGTGGAGAATTCGTCGCTGATGGGATAGCCCAAGGGACTTCGTTCCGCGGCCCTCCGCGTCCACAGTGCTCGAATAGCCCCGCGGACTTCGTGCGCACCCGACGTGGTGTCCAGTAGATTGAAGCTTCCGCGTTCCCGCGAATGTGCATTGAACGAGCTTCGCAAGGTGGGGTCGAGCGCGGTGAGAATCGTCAAGTCGTGGCGCGCTGTACCGTGGGCTGTAGCGTCCGTTGACGGTTCCAACATCAAGAACTGAACGGCGCCGCAACTTGTGCTATCTGTCCAACAGCTGTTCCGGAGCCCTCCACATTCATCCTCCTTGGCACCGGCACACTGGCCGTGTCGACGGCGAGGCGAAGCGCATGACCCCTCGTCTCTATGCGCCACGCCCAAGTTCGCCCGAAGCAAAGAGATGGAGCTAATCCCGCGTCGTGGTCACCGACCGGATGGAGATCAATGCAAGTAGGTCAAGAACGGATACCTCGAACGACTGATTCCGCCGGGCGAGCGTCACTATTGACCAGGTGATGACGGGGCTGCAGCATCCCGGAACGCTGCCTCACCTGCGCGCCATCGGCGGGACCACTCGACGCGAGTCCGCCTCAGTAAAGAGAACGTTCGAGAGGACCGGATGGGACAGACGGCCAGACGACCTTCCCGGGCTCATGCTGCTCAGCCGTGCCCTTGCGCTGCGCGCGCGCCGGAACGCCCTCAGGATGTTCAGCGTCGGTCGCTAAACTCGCGGCTGAAGCCGTAGAACACGCGCAGCTGATTGCCGTCGAGGTCCGCCACAGTGAACTCGAGCAGCTGCCAGGGCTTGTCTTGGACGGCCGCGATGATCGTTGCGCCGGCGTCCTTCCACCTCTCGAACGATTGGTCGACGTCAGGCCTGCTGTTGAGGTTGAGCCAGATCATCACCGGCCCCTGGAAACCATGGGCGGCACGGAACGCCGCATTGGTGAGCAAGATGCCTGCTGTGCGCCAGGACATTTGGGCACAGCGCTGCGCGAGGTGTCGCCAGGCTGCCAGAGGTCGCGTGTACCTTGGGCATTGAGCGCGCGGCGATGATCAGGCATGCCGACTGCACTCCGCCGAAGCAGCGCGATGACCATCGACTCCGGGAACTCGTCCGACGCACGGGCGAACTCCGCGTGGCCACGAATGCGGCAGGTTGCCCGAGGGTGAAAGGCTGATCGTGGAAGTGTGCAATTTCGACGCGTCCGGCGTTTAATAACCGTAGCCGAAATAATTGGACTGTGGGAACGCGTGCGACATGGCGCGCGCGGCATCAACGGCCGGGGCCGAGTGACGCGCACCGACTGGAGACGACACATGACTCTTGACGCTGACGCTCCGGGCCCGGCCCTGGCCACAGTACAAGACGATGTTCTGTTTCAGAAGCTTCGCGCCGCGATGGCTGCGGTGCACCAGCAGGTCGGCACCAGTGTACGCAGTCAGCATCCCAAGACGCACGGCGTCGTGCAGGCGACATTCCGTGTGCACGATGTGCCTGAGGCATATCGGGCTGGAATTTTCAGCACGTCCGGTTCCTTCCCGGCGTGGATTCGCTTCTCGAACGGCAGGGAATCGGACGACCGCAAGCCTGACGTTCACGGCATGGCGATCAAACTGCTGGACTTGCTGGCCAACGAAGGCAGGGCCGGGGAGGCAGCCGCGACCACACAGGACTTCGTGTTGGCGGACCATCCCGTCTTCTTCGCCCGGGACGCGATGCACTTCCTCCGATTCCTGGGCTTGAAAAGGGAGCTTGCCGCCGAGCGAGCCAAGGCAATGCAGGCCGGCAGCACCGAGGCAGAACTGATGGCTCTGGACGCGGCGCACAGGGTTCGGCTCGGGACGGAATTCCCGGCGCTGGGCGGCTTTTTCTCCACAGCGACGTCTCCACTGACTCGGGAGTATTTCAGTCAGACGCCATATCAGTTGGTCGCCACGTCGTGAAGTACTTCGTCAAACCGTCATCGGTCAGCGCACCCAAGGCGCAGGTGCCGTCGTCCACGCGCCACACCTCGACAGGGACGATTCGGCAGGAACCCGACGCGACGTACCTGAACTCGCGCACCTTGAGGCGTTACTTCGAGAGTTTCGTTGCCGGTGCTACCGTGCGATGCAGTCGTGTCTGCATCCGGAGGTGGAGTTCGCCGACATCGGCTTCGATTTACACGGCGACGAGGTCGGTGCGATGTGGCATCGACTCTAAGTTCCGATTCGAAGGCGGGCTGATCCGCGAGCATCGCGACGACTGCGAGTTCTGGAAGTGGTTTGACCAGGCGGTAGGCCCGATCGGAAAGGGCGCGCACGCATTCGATTTTCTCGAGGACAAGCTGGAACAGCTGCCTGGCCGCAGCCTCCCCATCGACGTCGAAGAGCGGGTGCGCGCGAGTCAGGAAGACCGCGCGCGAAAAGATCGACGCCTTCATGACCGGTGCCCGGAACGAGGCCGGTTGAAGCACCTGACCCTGTCTACTCGTCGGTCTCAATCAACGAAAGGCGGCATCACATGGATCAGCACGCGCATATGACGGATCACGCCCACGATTCGGCCCGGGTGGACCGAGCGGTCAGCCACGGAATGCTCGTGCTCGGCCAGGAGACGGCCTTCTTCTATCACCTGCCCATGTTCATGTCGCCGCACGACTATCAGACCATCCTCGAGGGCACCTTCTCCCAGGCCGGGGCGGATCCGCAACGAACCTACAGGGAGGATCGCCACAGCCACCCGGACACGCGGGTGTACACGTTTGCTCCCGATCCCTTTGTCCTTCCGGAGCTCTTTCCACCGGATCCGAAGCGCAAGCGTATCAGCGGCGAGCTGTTCCGCGGCCATTTCGAGCAGCCGGCCGAATACCCGGACGAGCCGGCATCAATCGGCGCTGCTGTCGACGTCACCATCGGCAACGTGATCTTCGTCCAGAAACTCCTCCCGTTGCCAACGCCCCTCGATGGTCTCGCCTACGTCCTCTTCGGCAAGGGAAAGGAGCTCTTTCTCGCGCATCTCCTGACCAGGAAGGGGGATTTCGATCAGGTCGTGTCGGCCGAGATCCGGGGCCGTCAGTTCACGGACGATGAGCTGCGGCACGGCGTCACCGTGCGCTTCACCGGCAAGGCGAACACGGTAGCCAGCCGGCTGGTCGAGGGTAAGGCCGTGTCCGGGACGGCGAACGTGGCGAACGCGAAGGTCGCCGTCGAGGTCGTGCCCACTCGAGAGTTCTACATGTCGGAGCGTGATCTGGCCTGATCGGCTTGTGGGCGACCGGCGGGAATTTCCAATGACTCCGGATTTGACGTCGGCGCCCGAACTTGTCACGCTGCGCCCGGCTACCACCGCTGTCGATTCGGGCTCCGGATAGACGACCGGAGCGACGCAAGGCGAGCTCTATCAGTTAGTCAGTGCCGAGGACTAACCCCTTTCATGAAATGGACAGGACCATGCCGACACCGAAGCCCATCGCACCCGACGGAGACCCGCCCGACAACCGGACTCCCGCTGGCCAGGCGCCCTCAGCATCGCGGAACCGCGACGCCGATGATGCAGGTACGGCCCCCACGCACGACGAGTTGCCCGAGAGCCTGCCGGCCGGCAGCAGCTCTTGATCCGCCACAGGTAAGACCCCGCCCAGAAGGGATGCCAGCATGGCCCTCGAGTTCCAGAATCTGTACCGCAACCCGGTATGGATCGCACTTGTATACGGTGACAATGGCTGCGGCCCCACGCGATTCCGGAAACAGGGCTGGTGGGCGGTCAATCCGGGCCAATCCCGCAAGCTGTGGGACGTCGATCTGCGCCGCGTGAACCGGAATGCGTCGTTCTACGCCCAGGAGTTCAAGAACTCGGGTGGAGCGACCTGGGACGGCACCGGGAACCGCTGGTATCGCATTCGTGATGTCGCGTTCAGCCAGTGCTACGACGACAACACGGGCTGCAACCAGCAACCGAACTTCGTCGGGCTCGACTTCCAGAACGCCGACAACGGCCAGCACGCCTTCAACGGCATGGTCGTAACGTTGGGGCCGTCGCCCGGGCAGGTCAGGAGGATCGGTTCGGTGCGCATCGACTGAGCGCCGGCAGCGTCAGGCCGGCGGCGTGTAACTGAAGCGTCCGCCGACCATCGCCCCGTACTCGAACGTCGGACCGATGCCCAGGGCGGCCATCTCCTCGGCCTGCTGTGACATCTGGCGCATCAGCCTCACCGCGCCGAAGATCGTCGCCGGTGCTCCCGTGAGCGCCGCCTGCAACGCGACGAGCATCGCGCTGTAGGTCTGGTTGAACGCATCAATCCTGGTACGTTCCACTGAGCCCTCCGCAAAGCTCGTAGCCTTGGGATCGGTGGGCAGCGGCAGGACACCATCTCGGTCGAACACGATGGGCGCCCCGCCGTAGATGAACTGAGCCTCTGGCGGGTCCGTCGGATGGGCGTCCGGATTGCGAATCAACTCCTTGCCATTCTTGATTTCCGCGAATCGATAATAGTGAGCCGGCAGCGTCGCGGCAGCCGCTTCCAACGGCGATTGCTCGGTACCTTCTCCCTGCTCCACGATGGTGTCTATCGCCGCGCGCGCGGACGCCACGTCGCTGACTTTGACGACGCCCTCGAGCGCCGTGGCGAGTTGCCTGGCCGGATCGCCAGTGAAGAGGTTGACGCCGCCGTCGGCGAGCTCACCGATGCGGTCGCGAATGCCGCGGTAGAACTGCCCGATCGTCCGGCGCGGCTGCTCGCCGGCGACCTCGCCGCCGGCAACCCGGAACGCCAGCACGTTGTCGGGCGCCTCGATCTGCAGGAACGTGTCGAGCTGTGAGTCGGAGAACGGCGCGAGATGCACGACCACCCCGTCCTCGACGCCGCCGGGCAGCGGGCCAGGATAGCGCGGCACCGTATCGAAGGACGCAATCCTCGGATCCCCGCCGAGTGCGTTCAGAAGGTTCGCCGCCAGGGCGACGTGAAGCATCTCCTCCATGAAGACACTGCGAATCAGCTCCGCAATCACGCCATTCTTTTCCTGATCCAACGAATAAAGCGCATAGAGGTACGGCGGCAGCGTCGCGCGCTCGAGTTGAACCGCCGCTTGAACCGCGTCGAGGAGCCCCTGCTTGGGATCATCGCGACGCTGGAGGTGGGCGAACAGTGCCTGATTGAGCGTGATCATGACGGCGCTAGCTCCTTCAACATGCGTGCGGCTTCGCCTGCCGCCCCTGCACGGTCAACTGCCTCAACTCGCGCGTCGCTCACGACGGTGACGGTGACGTGCCGTGTCCCTGTCGCAGCGCCGCCCGCCTCGACGTTTCTTCCCCACCCCGCGTCGTCACCGTCCACGTCCCCGCGGCGGACCGTCGGGTGTGGACGACGCGCGTGTCGGGCAGGATGCGCGCGCCCGACGCGATCGCTTGGTCGCGAAGGAGGCGTTCGAACGCAACTCGGTCAAGGTGCCAGGCCGGACCGTAGGGATCGAGGCAGCTGTCAACCAGGTGGGGCCTCGACGAGCCCCACGACGACACGATGCCCGCCGACGGCTGCGCGGCGCTGGCGATTAGGGCGGGATCCGTGCGACCGCGGCCTGAAGAGAGAGAAACCCGTGAAGGGATACGAGCCTGACCCTCGCTCTGTCTCTGATCAAGCTGGCCGAACTGCAGCGCCCTTGTGGAATACGACACAGGACGTTAGCTCCTCATCGTGCAGGTCGCATCATTGCACCGGCGGACATCGTCACGCGCGTGTCCTTTATGGTCCGTAGCGACAGATTGCTGGCTACCTTCTCGAGTTCTTGCATCAGGTGCTCAAGATATTTTTTGTTAACCTCCTCGGACTCGGAATCCCCCCCGACGAATTCGACTTCCGTGATAATCGTCGCCGCAAACGTTCTTGGCATGTCACCTCCTTGGTCAGCGCGCAGACGAGACCCGGCCGATGTGAACCTCCCAGTCCGGCGAACGCGGCACCGGCAGTCCGTAACATAGCAGAACCGCGCGGCGCGCCAACACGGCCGCAACATGACGCCGTAAACGGTCGCGGCAAGGGGTCCAGCGGCTCAGGACCGATTCGCCGTAGATGGGCCGCCCAGTCACTTCGGGACTGGGCTGGAACCGTACGCAGGCCGGGGCAGGCTCCCGGGGCGGGCGGGTGGAAGGCGGTCGATCGAATCGGGGATTGCGGCGACGCTGGGCGTGGCGGCAATACGGTGAGCGATACCTACGGATGCTGGTGCCGGTGGTCGGCAGGTTCGGCCGCAGGGCCGCCGGCTGGCCGAGCTGGTTCGCGCGGAGGCACGGACAGCTGTACGCGGGCGTGGCCGAGGGTAATGCGGTGAAGGCCTTGACGCACCCTCTGCGCAACTGTGCTCGACACAGGACGAGACCTTGACGAGAGCGTGATCGACGCCATCAGTCGTGAGCTCGGCGGCGCCGGAGTCGGCGATGGAGTGTGTTGCCCCGCAGGTCGCGCGACGACGCGTTCGACGCTTGTCCACCCTGCCTGTACGGTGCGAGCGCCCGGAGCGTTTAGATGCACAGTCGCATTCCAGCGATCCTGCGAGCCTACTTCAGCGCCCCAGCTGGAGTCGTCAGCCGACGTCCGGAGGGCACATGGCTCGCACGGCTCTGACTGCGTCATGAAGTTTGCGGTGACGCCACTATCGCTCACGGCGGAGACCGCGCTTCCCGCGCCGCTTGACTGCGACTACCTGCGCGCCGCCCTGGGCGAGAGTCTGCGCAGCGGCGCAGCGACGTTCGACTTCGCCGTCCCGGGGGCGTCCACCGCCACCAGCCGCCCACGTCGAAGATGTGACGGAGGCGTGGGCTGCCACCGACGTGCCGTTCCAAATCGATAGCGACGGTCGTGATCCCGCAGCAGGAACTACGGTCCGATGCTGACGCGCGCTGTGAGTCCCTCTTCCGGACGCCGTGGCACGCACTTCCGGCGCACCGCCCCGTCGGCGCCATCAATCGTCTTCGGCTCGCCGTATACAAGGCAAGCATCGCGCGACGACGCCAAGGCGCCGTCTGAGGAAGGCCTTGCTCCGAGCGTCAACCGGCTGAAAGCTGTGACAGGGCGAGTACCGCACTCACAGATCCGAGGCTCCTATGCGCAGCAAATCCGAGATCTTGGATGGGTTTCAAGTCTCTTTGCCGTGACCGGCGTCAACACGATCTCGTTCGCGATCGACGCCGACACGCAGGCGCGAAAGGGCCTGCTCGGCTTTGCCGTCGCGCGCGCGGATCCGACCGAGGACGAGCGCTTCTTCATGTTCGGGTTCAAGGTGTTCAAGTCGCTGGTCCCCAAGCCTGACGAGGTCACCACGTTCCAGCACCCGGTGCAGAGTTTCGTGTGGGACGACTTCACCGCGAAGCCAGATCGCGACTACACGTATACGTTTCATCCGTTGCGGGGCAAGCCCAAGAACATCGACCGCAACGCGACGCCCGTTCTCATCACCGTGCACACCGAGCCGCTCTTCAGCACGAAGGAGCACGACATCTTCTTCAATCGCGGCGTGGCGAGCAGCCAGGCGTACGTCCGCCAGTTCGGCAACAAGAAGCCAGATGACCCGACCTTGAGCAGGGAGGAACAGGAGCGGGCGATCCAGTGGCTCACGCGCGAGCTCGACGAAGCGATTCTCAGGTTCATCCGCTCCGCCCAGGCTGGCGACGCGTTGCGCTGCTGCTTCTACGAATTCCGGTATCTGCCGGTCGCGCAGGCGCTCAAGAAGGCGATCGACCGGGGCGTCGACGTGCGGATCATCTGTGACGGCAAGGACAACGGCGCGCCAGCCAGGCGACCTGGCGTGCGCTCGGCCTTCGAGGGTCAGTGCCACGTCCGGGCCCGATCGACTGAGATCGCCCGATGTCTTCAAGTTGGGGCACGCGGCGACGCACTCCCGATCGAGCACTCGCAACCGGTCGTCGGCTCCGGTGAGGGCTCATGGGAATACGCGGATGACGTCCGCCCCCCTTGCCGACGACGATCTCTTTGAGGCCGCGCGACTCCTGTTCTGCGGTCGGTCTCCGGCGATCGAGTTCGATCTCGGCCCTCAATGCCGGGGCGAACGTCGGGCCGTCGTTGTTCACGAAGTCCAGGTTCAGGACGATGCGTACGGATTGCCCTTGGCCATCTTGTCGCTGACCGTCGAGAGTGTCTCGACACGGACCGCGTTCGAGGCGCGCGATCGCGTGATCACCGACGTGCAAACGCTCGGCCGACGCCGATCGCAGAAGGCCTGGGGCTACCATCGACAGCCCCGGGTGGAGAACGCCGTCTTCCGCTAAACTCCGTCATGGCGATGGGCCTTCGCGCACGGAGTAAAGGAGGCCGGGACATGGAGGGGAGCCTTGTGCCGTGTCCTGGGATCGGATGACTGCGCTGGGCAGGCCCCAGTCGTCGCCGCTTAGTCGGTGACGCGGCCGCACGTTGGGATACTGCGAGTCTGGTGTCGAGCCATGCACCCGCCCCGCGGTGGTGACCTAATTCGAACTCATGGCGCACGTTCAATGTGTCAACGCTGGCTCGTTGGCAGGCCGCTACTCTTGCGCTCGCGACTTGCCTGATTCATTGATCCTGGCGCGTGCGGCGCCGCCAGAAGACCGCGTCGGGCCAGCGCTGCACGCGCCCGTAATAGGCCGACCGGTCGCGGCGGTACTGCCCGTCCCGCGCCTCGACCTCGTCAGCGTAATCGCGGCAAATTGCGCCCGCGTCGCCGCCCTGTAGGATCGCATGGACCGCGCGCGCCACGCGCGATCCGGACTGCAACGCGTTCTCGATGCCTTGCCCCGACAAGGGATCCCAGGCGGAAACGGCGTCGCCGGCGGCCATCCACCCGGGCCCGTGACAGGCCGCCGAGCGATAGCTGTCGGCCGCGAACACCCGGAGGGCACCTGGCATGGTGACGGTGCCGAGCATCGGCGCAAACGACGTTAGGTGCGCGATCCGCTGTTTGGTCTGCTGCGAGCCGAGGAACTGCTCGCGCCAGTAGCGGCTGATGCCGTCGCGGCCTTTTTCTCGAGGCACGCGATCGGCATCCGTGAAGAACGTGATCGTCCAGGGACCACCGGGTGTCGGTGCCGAATACCACCAGCCCTCCGGGGTCGCCTCGATCCAGATCCGCTGATCGACGGAGGCGAGAGGCTCGCCGGCGGGTACGAGCGCCGCCAGCCCGATGAGACGATCGAGCCGGCCGCGCCGCCCGCCGCACGCCACGGGATGTCGGCCGCGTCCGGTCGCGACAATCAGGACGCGCGCCCGGACCGGGACGGTCCGGGTTTCGTCGCGCAGCGAGGCGGACCAGCACGCGGCTCCTGAGGCGCGTGCCGCCGTGAGTCGCTGCGCGTCCACCAGGCGCAGGCCGTCCAGCACCTCGGCGCCAGCCACGGCGGCCGCTTCACGCAGCCGATGGTCGAAGCGCCACCGGTCGATATGCCACGCGGGCCCCCACGGATCGAAGACGCTGTCCTGTTCGATCGGGTTCTCGGCATCCCACCACGCCACGGTGCCGGGCGACGGCACGTGACCGTCCTGGAGAAAAGTGGACCAGAGGCCGAGCGCGCGCAGCGTCGCGCGCGAGGCGGATGGCAGCGTCTCGCCTGTGCGCGCGTGCACGGAGGCACGCGGCTGCGCCCGGTGCAGGAGGCACACGCGCCATCCGCACTGTGCGAGGCCGAGCGCGGCGGTCGCGCCGGCCGGCCCACCACCGACGATCAACGCATCGTAGGAGCAGTTGCCCACGGGTCGTGCTTCTAGAGCGTCGGATCGCGCTCCGTCTCCAGCAACATCGTCCCAGACGCGTTTGCACGCGAACGCACGATGCCGAGCCGGTGCCAACCGTCGACCATGTCTCGATCGGTGCCGTCCTGGACGCCGGAGATCCCGCGCGCCCAATCCACCATCGTCGTCGCCGCGTTCTCCGGACGCACGTGATCCGGGCGTTGTGCCGGCCACCACCCGATGAATCCCTGCATCTCCCACGTGCAGGCGTGGAAGTCTGCCTGCCAGGGCAGGGCGTTGCCGGCTGTCAACTGGCCTGGCCGCATGGTCCGCGCGATGCGGAACGGCTCTTCGTAGGTCCCCGGATCCTTCATGACTTGGCCGACCTCGATGCCGGGGAAGAAAGCGCCGCCCGAGCAGGATTCCAATGCAGCGCGATCGAGCGCGTCCGGCAACAGATCGGGCGGCGGCGGTGGATTCTGGAGATCACCGGTGAAGTTTCCCGCCGCCCACTGCAGCAACATCGTGTACTGGACCGAGGTCACGGGAAGGACCCGCGCATCGTTGTGCTCGTCGTGGAGCCGCGGCATCCAGCGCCGCGCGTGGGACTCGACGGGCGGCGGGATCGGGCTCTGCGTGCTGTCGCGCAGCCGATCGAGGAGGAACTGCGCCTCGGCGGGAGGGTTCGCCGGATTGGCCAATGCACTCCAGTCCGAGGCGAAGTTCCCAGGACGCGACCCTGAGTGTCCGCCGTTCGCGAACCGGTTGACCCATTGGTAGTCGACCGCGCGCTGCAGAATGGGCTGGATGTCGCGCACGAACGACGGCGTTGCCGGCATTGAGCGTTGTCCCTCGCGCACGGCGACGTCGAAGGCGACGTCGTACAACGTCACCAGGTTCTTGATCTCAGGCGCGAAGTCCGCCGGACCGACGATCACCCACGCGGGCTCGGCGGTCACCATGTCGCCGGACGCGAACCGGATCGTGGCCTCTACTGGACCGTCCGCGGTGTCGTCGAACCAGCCGTCGCTGTCGGCGAATCCCTGGATCGGCCGCTCCGGATTCGGCTGTGGCGGAACCGAGTCCGACTCACCGTGTCCGCCGCACACGAGCAGGCGGCCGAAGCTGTCGGTTCTGATGTCCCCAAGCGGTACTACCGTCTCCTTGAACGACCCCGTATCGAAGGGCGCCGGCGGCGCCGAGCGGCCTGAGACGGATCGAGGCCCCGGATCGATGATCAGGGCGCCGTCCTGCTCATCGTTGCCAGTGGCCTGGTTACGCCGGCCGCCACTCGGCTTCGCGAAATTGGGGGCGGCCCCCTTTCGATTCACCAGGTGCACCGTCCAGGTAATCTCGCCGGTCTCGGGGCCAAGCTCTCGCGCGGTCGTGAGGATTCCAGCGTCGTCGCGCTCGCACTCGAACAGACGAAAGCGTGCGGCCTGCCGCTTGAGCCGCCCGCCCGCATCGCGATAGCGATCGGGCGGCGGCAGGCCTGGCTCCGGGGCCACAAAGAACTCCTCGCTCGGTCCGAGGCGAGCGATGCCGATGGCGGGATGAATCTCGATTCTCGTGGGCATGTGTCAGTCCTCGTCCGCGTCGCCGCGGCTAGGTGTTCACGTTCACGGTTACCGTCTCAATCGAAAGCACGGCGGTGGGTCTTGTGGCTCCCGGGGATCGGCGTCTGAACGCGCAAGTGCCGGGCGCTCAACGCGAACATCGCGTCGATGGCATCGTCGCGGCGGTGGCGGACCGCTTCGTCCACACGACGATTGTGAAGTCCGGTCGAACCGCGTCCACGTCGTTGCCCGCTTTTTGCGGTGACGTGTTCGAGTGACGAACGCCGCGTCCAGCGCATCGTAGAATCTGCATGCAGGTCGGCAACTGCAGGCTCCTTCGTCGATCGATTTACATCGAGGTCCGCGGCCTCACAACGAGCCCGCTGCCCGGCGTCACCCAGACGCGTGACGCTGCACTCACATATTGGACAAGTCCGGGCATCTTATCAGTTTCCAGACAAGCGACAGCGAGACGATCGAAGCCGCCCGCGATGCTCGTGATGATGCCGGGACGCGCGAGCGCTCCTCCCGGCGCGCCCCGGCGCTCCGCTTATTTGCGGCATCCATGGCCCGAAGTCGCCATCGCGGTTCCTACCCCGGCTGCGTGGTTCGAGATCCTTCAAAGAGCTGCCCACACCGTGCGAATCACCATGACGCAGCGTTGTCTTGTGTGTAGGAAGCGCACAAGTAATCGCAAGGGGAGACATCAATGTTGAAGACTCTCGCACGAAGCATCGCAATTCTAAGCCTGAGCTGGGCTCTCACATCGGCGAATGTTCAAGCGCAATGTGAGGCCCCGCCAAACCTGAACGGTCAATGGCACGCGAACGACGGCGGAAGCTATGAGGTTCGCATTACAGGCACTAACGTCTTCTGGACTGGAAAGAGCGCTGATAACGGCAAGTCATGGACAAATGTCTTCAAAGGTACCCTGAAGGGCGGCGTCATCACCGGCGAGTGGGCCGATGTGGGCGGGCGCAATCATGGATCGGGAACGCTGACCTTGCGGGTCAGAGGGACTGATTTCATGGAACGTATTCGTGCCACCGGCAGTGGATTTGCCGGTACGCGCTGGAGCAGGGGTGGATGTCCCGACACGCAGTAGCTCACGCGTAAAGATGGTCAAAGTTCATTGTGCGTGGGTGATGTTCGCGAAATGGGGCTGACCGACCGCCTCGACTGAATGATGGGCGCTCCCGGGGAAACGGTCATCGAGAGCGCTCCCGAAACCGGCATACGATACGGTTGACTTCCGATCCTGGAGGTCCCAGAACAGCTCGCCATGTTTCGGTCCTGGAGGGTAGGATGACCTCGGCACCATTCGACCCCGAGGAATTCTGGGAGGACCTGCTGGCGTTCATCGAGGACGGCCGGGTTCTGCCGGTTGTGGGCCCCGAGCTGCTCACCGTTGAATCCGGCGGCACGCAGACGTTCCTTTACCGCGTCGTCGCCGAGCGGCTCCTGAACAAGTACGGCATGTCCGCGGCAAGTTTGCCGGACGGCGCGGTTCTTCGTGACAGTCACGAGCTGAACGACGCCGTGTGCGTGCTGGCAGCCGCGGGACGTCGAATCAGGGACCTGTACCGGCCGATCAACGACATCCTCCAGAAGCTCATCGCCGAGGAACAGGCCGTCCTCACGCCGCTGCGCGAGCTCGCCTCGATCCGGCATTTCGACCTGTTTGCGTCTACTACCCCGGACCACCTGCTGGTGCAGACACTCGACGCGGTCCGCTTCGGTGGCATGCGGCAGACCGACGAGATCGAGTACGCGCCAAAGCTGCCGACCGACCGGCGCCGCGACATGCCCGAAATGCCGTCGTCCAAATACACGGCCGTGTTCTACCTGTTCGGAAAGGCCGATGTCTCTCCGTTCTACGCCATTCACGACGAAGACGTTCTCGAGTTCGCGTATACGATGCAGGCCGGCAATGCGCCGGAGCACATGTTCTCGGAGCTGCGCAGCCGCAACCTGCTCTTTTTGGGCTGCGGGTTTTCAGACTGGCTCAGTCGCTTCTTCCTCCGCCTGTCGAACTCGGAACGGCTTTTCTCCGACCAGCGGACGAAGAAGGAGTTCTTCGCCGGGGATCGCGGGATGGCTGATGTCAACTTCACGGTCTTCCTGGAGCGCTTCAGCCAGGACTCGCGCTCGTACGACATGGACGCCCGCGCATTCGTCGCGGAGCTGCATCGCCGGTGGGTGATGCGCAATCCGGACGAGGCGGCGCCTGCGCCGGCTGCAGCGCAGCCTGGCGAGTCCGCCGCGACCTCCTCCAGCGGCACGATCTTCGTCAGTTACTCGAGCGAGGACCTCGGCGCCGCGAAGCAGCTCGTTGCCGAGCTCGAAGAGATTGGCGGGGACGTCGCCTGGTTCGACAAGAGCGCACTCAAGCCGGGAGACAGATGGGACGAGCGCCTCAAGAGCGCCGTGCAGCGGTGCAGTCTGTTCCTGCCCTTGCTCTCGGGCAATACCGAGCGGCGCACCGAAGGGTACTTTCGACTGGAGTGGAGCGAAGCGGCCGACCGCGCCCGTAAGATCCAGGGACGCAAGTTCATCTTTCCCACCGTGATCGATCCGGACTATGCCGGCGCGATGCAGGCGTATGGCCTGGTTCCCGAAGCATTCAAGGCGTTCCAGTTTGCGCACGCACCGGCGGGACGGCTCTCGGACGCCCTCAAGTCGGAGCTCCGCGACCAGCTTCGCAGCCTGAGGCGGGGCAAGGCGCAGTGACTGCCAGGGCCAGCGCTGCGATCGATGAGGACAACCCGTGGCCGGGACTCGGGTCCTTCGACGAGGCAGCCGAGCGGTTCTTCAATGGTCGTCAGATCGAATCTGCGGAGTTGCGCCGTCTGGTTCTGGGTGCGCCGCTGACGGTGTTGTTCGGTGCGTCGGGTCTGGGCAAGACGTCGCTGCTGCACGCCGGCCTGTTCCCGGCGCTTCGCAAGGAGCATTACCTTCCCATCTACATCCGGCTCGACGTGCGTGACGAGAGCGCGCCGCTCATAGAGCAGGTCAAGCTGGCGTTGTTGGCCCAGTTCCGCCAGCGGCGGATCGACGCCCCTGGCATCGCCCCCGACGAGTCGTTGTGGACATATCTCCACCGGCCGGGCCTCGAGTTATGGAGCGAACAGAACCAGCTCCTCTCGCCGGTGTTGGTTCTCGACCAGTTCGAGGAGGTCTTCACGCTCGGAGCGGAGAACCCCACTGGCATCGGGCGACTCCGTGTCGACCTCGCCGATCTCATCGAAAACCGCATGCCCGCAGAGTGGGCCCGGCGGCTGGCGCAAGGCGAAGTCGCGGAAGACGAATTGTCCCTGGACAGTCAACGCTACAAGGTAATTTTGAGCTTTCGCGAGGACTTCCTTCCCGCCATCGAGGGTTGGAGGCGGGAGGTGCCATCACTCCTGCGCAATCGTCTCAGGCTGCTGCCGATGTCTGGTGAGCAGGCCTTCGAGGCTGTTTACACCACGGCTGCCAGGCTCGTGGACGAGCCGCTCGCCCGGGACATCGTCCGGTTCGTGGCGGCTGCGCAGGACGGCTCCGGCCGCCAGAATCCGGAGAGCCTGAGCGACTTGGGGGTGGAACCGGCGCTCTTGAGCCTGGTGTGCCACGGATTGAACGAGAAGCGCAAGGCGCAGGGCAAGGGCCGGTTCGACGCGGCCCTGCTCAGTGGGACCGGCCAAGCAGTGATCGCTGACTACTACGACAGGGCGGTCGGCGATTTACCGGATCGCACTCAGCGGTTCATCGAAAACGAGCTCATCACCGAGCGGGGCTTTCGCAAGGCCTGTGACGTGGATGATGCGCGCAGCATCCACGGCGTGACCGATCGCGAGCTGCGGCTGCTCGTCGACAGGAGGCTGTTGCGCATCGAGCCGCAACGGGGCACGGAACGCGTGGAACTCACGCACGATCTGCTCACGGGGGTCGTGCGAGCCCACCGCAGCACGCAGCGCGAGAGGGTCAGAAGTCGTCGTCAGCGTCGGCGCATGGCTCTGTTCGCCGCTGCCGTCGTGCTGCTGGTGTCACTGGTCGCGCTGTTCGGCCGGCTGTACATCAGGGCCGACGCGGCCCGTCAGGACGCGGAGCGCCAGGCGGCGAACGCCGAGGGGCGGAGACTCGCCACGGAGGCGCTGTACCGGTTCGATGCTTCGCAAGAGGGACTTGAACTCAGCGGTGCGCTGGCGGCACTCGCGATGGCCGTCGCGCCGAGCACGGAAGGGTGGAAAGCACTGGCGCAGGTTGTCCGGCTCATTCCTGCCGCACCGGCCAGGTTCCCGAACGCTCACCAGGCGCCGGTTCAGGCCCTGACATTTACCGTCGACGGGCGCTTGATGGCCTCCGCCGCGCAGGACGGCAGCGCCGTGCTCTGGGATGTGTCGAACGCCATGCGGAAGACAGTCTTGCAAGGGAGATTTCCTTCCGCCCCGTCGGGGTTCGGACTTGCGCTCGCCCCGGACGGTCGATGGCTCGCGGCTGGTGGCATGGGATCGCTGTGGATCTGGAACACGGCCACTGCAGTCCCCACGGAGCCGCCCATCGAACACGACAACCTGATCAGGTCTGTTGCCTTCAGCCCCGATGGACAGCACATGGCCACGGCGACCCTGGGCTCGGGCCTGGTCAGGGTGTTCGAACGAACCGGTGACGACTGGCACGAGCTCCCCGGCTCGGTGGCGGCAACGACCGTGTACCAAGCGAACAGCGTGACCTTCGTCGCCAACGGCTTGCTGGCGATCGCGGGGACGCATGGGAGCCCCCACCAGCACGGCGTCTGGTTCTGGAATCTGGACACGGGGTCGGAGGCATTCGTTCGTGCGGGCAATCCGACGTGGAACGAGGGCAAGTGCGGGGCACTTGCCCTCAGCGCTGACGCGAAGACGCTGGCCGCACTCTGTAGCGGAGGACTGTTGGTCGCGAACCGGGAAGAGGAGGGCTTCCGGACCTCAGACGCCTCGCGTAAGGACGCGGGCAGCTCCGAGGTGTCGGACGGCCTTTCTCTCAGTCCCGACGGGCACTACGTGGCGGCCGTGAGTGGCGGGGTCATTCACGTATTCGGGAAGCAGAACGAGCAGGAAATTCGCCGGATGAGCGGGCCGGCGATTGCTGTGGCCTTCCGGCCGGACGGACAGACGCTCGCGGCCGGGCTGAGGGACGGGTCGATCGCCTTGTGGCCAATGACGAAAGGGACCGAGGCGATCCACGTGCACATCGACGGGCTGCCGTCCGCACTCGTCTTCAGTCCCGACGAACGCTGGCTCGTCACCGCAGGAAATGACGAGACCGTTCGGGTCGTCGACATCTCACATGCCAACGCAAGCCGGACGCTGCATGCGATCCGAATCGGGTCGGAACTCGGCCGTCCAGTGTTCAGCCCTGATGGTCGCTTCCTCCTGACACCCGCACACGCGGGCGCCGAGGTGTTCGACACGAGCGGCTGGAAAAAGCTGTCGCCGAACGGATTGCCCGGCGAGATCACCGCCGCCACGTTCAGTCCGGACAGTCGCCTGCTGGTCACGGTGGGCCCGCAAGGCATCCGCTGTTTCGAGACGACCACGTGGCACTCGGCGAGGCCCTCCCTCGCCGGCCACTTCGAGACGATCAGGTTCAGTCCGGACGGTCGGTTCCTGGCCGCTTTCAGCGAGCGCAATCTGCAACATCAAGGATCCCTGGACTCCACAACGGTGTGGAGCGCGGCCACAGGCATCCAGGTGGCCTCCCTGGAGAAAGTCGTCGGGCCGTTCGACCAACCGGCAAAAGCGAGCGGCGATCAACGGCTGGTCGTCGCGTCTGCAACATGGCCCAGTGCTGCCGACAGCTCGATTACTGGTCGGCCGATCGGCCGCGTCCGCAGCGATCGCGCGATTAGTCCGGATCACACCCTGCAGGCGTCTCCCGACGGATCGACGCTGGACCTGACCGAAGCAACGTCGAAGCGGACCATCGCGCGCCTGGAGCATGGCAGCGACATCGTCGACGCGGTGTTCAGCGCCCGAGGACAGTGGCTTGCGACGTCGGCCCGTGACGGCACCGTCCGACTGTGGCCGCTACGTTCGCAAGCAATCCTGGAGCAGGCGTGCAGGCTCTTGCCGCGCAATCTCACACCCGACGAATGGAAGGAGTTCAAAGTGGATGGTCCGTACCGGAAGGCCTGCCCTGCTCTTCCGTAAGCCGTTTTGCACTGCGGCCCTGGCGCGGCGGGGTATGCCGGCAAGGCACCCTGCCTCGGCTGGCGATCACGAACACGTCCTGCAACTGCCGGTCGCCGTTGCGAGCAGCTTTCATCGCGAAGGCGCACGACTTCGAAGTCAAGCGCTGAGCGGCACCTCGGCTTGGCTGAGCTGAGTGCCAGCCGGCGCGTTTCTCCCTACGGCGACCCGCGCGTCGGGCGGCGGCTGAGCCGGCGCCATGACGTGCGGCAAAAGCCTGATGGGTTCGCATTCCGCACGCCGCAGCGCGAGTTGTCGCCAGCTGCCAGAGGCGGCGTGTGCCTTGGGCATTGACCTGGTAGCGATGATGACGGCATGAGCATCACACTCCGCCGGCAGCAACGCTATGACCATCGGCTACGGGAGCTCGTCCAACGCACAGGCGAGCTCCGCCTCGCCACGGATCACGGCGTCCCGCGATCGACGGCGCGTGGATGGCTCGCCGCCGCGCCGAATATCTTGGTGAGTCTGCATACAGCAGAAGTGACGGAGCCGGAACTTCGCCATGAAATCCTGGCGCTACAGCGACGCGTCCAGAAGCTCGCGGCCCTGCTCCGGCTGGCGCTCGCCGTGCGACCACGCGACGAGCGTAGGCTCAGCGGGGAGCGTCTGCCGGACGGACCGGCCAAAGCGCGAATCCTGCGTGCGGTGGATCGCGCTCGCACGTGCATCTCGCTGCGAGGGATCCTGCGGTTCCTGCATCTGTCGCCGAGCCGGTTTCACGCCTGGCGCCGAAGGCAGCACACATGTGCGCTCGACGATCACCGATCGTGTCCTCGCACGTCACCGAATCGACTGACGCGCGGGAGGTCCGCGCGATCGAAGGCATGGTGACGTCGCCGGCTTACCGTCACGTGCCGACCCGGACGCTCGCGGTGCTCGCGCAGCGGCTCGGCACCGTCTGCGCGTCGCCCTCGACCTGGTACCGCCTCGTGCGGACGCACGCATGGCGACGCCCACGGCTCCGCGTCCATCCTCAGAAGCCGCACGTGGGCCTGCGCACGACGCGTCCGAACGAGATGTGGCACATCGATACCAGCGTGATTCGTCGCCTCGACGGCACGCGAGCCTACGTGCACGCCGTCATCGACAACTTCTCACGAAGAATTCTGGGATGGCACGTGGCCGGTGCGTTCGCACCGGGCAACAGCGTGGCCGTACTCCTCGCCGCCAGTGAGCGCGCTTCGCCGTGAGAACCTGTCCCCGTCGTGCTGGCCGACGCGGGCGTGGAGAAACGTCAACGCGCAGATCGATGCACTGCTCGCCACGGGCGTGCTTCGGCGTCTACTGGCCATGACGGAGCTGAAATTCTCGAACTCCATGATCGAAGCCTGGTGGCGCTCCCTAAAGCATCACTGGCTGTTCTTGTACGCGCTCGACAGCGTAGCCACGGTTCGCCGGCTGGTGGCGTTCTACGTCGACGAGCACAATCGGGTGCTGCCACACTCGGCATTCCGCGGCCAGACGCCGGACGAGATGTACTTCGGGACGGGGGACGCGATCTCGGCGGAACTCGCATCACGCGCGGACGCCGCACGCCGAGCACGTCTGAAGGAGAACCGAGCGATGACCTGCGAAACGTGCCCGGTACTGAATGCGACGGTGTAAACGCCAGACACGGGGCAGGCCACCCACCTCAGGGCTCGCCGTTCACGCGGCACCGCCCGCCGGACTCGTCGGCCGCGCACATGGACGCAGCACCATGTCCCAGATTCCGTCAAATGCCTCGTCGCCTGTTCTCGGGCATGGACGACGAGAACTCGCGCAGGAAAGTGCAGGATCTCCGTGCACGCAGCCCGGACGCCATTCGAGGGCTGATCAAGAGCATCCACCTCGAACCGGACGGTGGACGGCTGAAAATCACGTTGGTAGGGGAGTTGGCAGGCATGCTGAGTGCCGCCAGAGACACCAAGAGGTCGCCAGATACGGGCGACCTCTTAGTCCAAATTCAGTGGGTTGCGGGGGCGCGCAGCCCACTGGATTTGGAGCTTCCGTTGACGGTGGCCGAACTGCTCGCGGTCTCTTGACGCCTCCGAGTCGACAACGACACGCGCTGCCAAGCGACCGACTGCTGTGCTGTGCGCCACGCCACCGTATCCTCGTCGTTCAGATGAGCTGTCGGTGCGGGCATCCGTCGTCCGTTGGCCGACACTCCTATCTCGGCGAGGAAAGGCACGAGGGTTCGAATCCCACCCTCTCCGCCATACACACCTCCAGCGTCACGGCACCATGCCTATTTCTCGCCTACCTGGATGAACGCAATTCGCCGGCGAAACCTTACAGCGTGAGCACCAAACACCGAGGCCGACGTCGCGCCACGAACGCTTGGCCTGCGCTCAGCGGCAAGGATCGTCAAGCTTGCGGCCTACTTGGATGAACGCCAAACGAGGGCGAATCCCTACCGGGAATCGGCGCGCCATTCTCCTAACGCCGAACCGGCGCCGGCGACCCCCCGCACACAAAACCGAGCCGCTATGCAGCGCCGGGGGAACGTCAACCGACACTACGTATCGGTCGGCGAGGAGTCTTCACCGTCCATCGCGGCCGATTGTACCGGCGCGCGCAGAATTCTGTTCTCGCTGGCCGGTCGCCGCGCGCAACAAGGCTGAATCCCCTCGCCTGACGCAAGGGCTCGAGGACGACGACGCGTTCACGCCGCGGAAGCCGAAGAATGTTCCCCGGTGACCTCGAGTCTATCGAGGCCAACCAAGGGGCTCTCCTGCGAAATGAGGTGATGCCGTTGGTGCCGTAGTCGGCGGGTTCATCGAGCTGAACCCGGCCGAGAGCGCCGAAGCCAAAGCTGCCCGGGGAAATCGGCACCGCCCTTGTCTCTGGCGGGCCTCTGCTCGAAACCGTGCAAGTTCAAAACGCGTGCGCTCCGCGGAGGCGCGGCTGGCTCCCTCCCTCAAGGCGATTCCGGGCAACGGCAAACGTCGTGGCCTTCTGGTCGGCCGACGTCGATCAGCTACAATCAAACGCAAAGTTCTGGGGCATCAACCATGCCAATCGCGGTACCAGCCTGGTTCGACGACGTCGACATCACGGATTGGGCGGACGTACAGCCCGAAGAGCTCCTCGAGAAGCGCCGCGAACATGTGGATAGACATGCCGCCGCTCGCGCTTTCAAGTATTCACGCGCAACGGCATCGTTGCTGTACGACGAGATCGGTTTCCGCTGGACGGCCGCCGTTCCTGTGCGAGGCGAGGTCCCATTGCAGACGATCGACTCCGCGCGACTGCGGCACACTGAAGCCGCACGTCAGTCGTGCGACCTGTACGATCTACACGCTGCAGAGCAGGAACGGCTGGGGCACCGTCCGCTCGACCTTCCTCCGAACGCCGGATTTACGTGGCAGCGGCGAGGAAAGCTCATCGATTTCATTGCGAATGAGGACGGCGAAGCCGTCCGTCGGGGTGAAGTCTGGAGATTCCCTGTTTCCGCGCTGCCGAGCGGGTTGATGGCAGGAGCGGACGTTAGTGACTCTCCGCGCCTGCCGACGCAGCGTGGCAGGGCGAACGTGCCAGGCGTGCATTGGCTGCCCTTCCTCGAACTGCTCGAAGCCGGTTATTTCAAGCGTATGCAGCAATGGCGCGGTCGTCTGGTCGACGTCACCGCGCCCGGCTGTTTCTATTGCTTTGTTTCGCACCGTTGGCTAGCAGTGACAGAGCCTGATCCCGAAGGCCGACAAGCCGCGTTTCTCGCATGGCAGATGTTCGCGCACCTGTGCGAGGCCGTGCGCGTTGCGAGAATCCGGGGGCTGCAGTCGCCGCGCAAGTTCATTGCCCAGATGTCAACACCGGTCGGGCCCTCTGGATCCAGTCTTGCGGAGGCACTGCTCGTGAATGTGCTGCGTCCGGCCGGCCGCGATGGCCTCATCGAGCAGGCCTGGCACGAAGCGCTGGTCGAGGAGCACCTGATCGCCGCCTATGCCACGGCGACCGCGGATCAGGACGTGGGTCTGACGAAGTTGTCGAACCTGCTCCGCAAGCGCCCAGCGTTGCGCTCACTGTGCGAACGGGTCTTTCTCTGGTACGACTACAGTTGCCTGCCACAGCCGCCTCGAAGCGCCGACGACGAGCGGTTCTTTCGCCGGGCCTTGCCGCACCTGCCTTCGATTCAGCTGCTCGGCCGAACCGCCATTCTGCTCGATGATGCGGAAGACTACCTCTCGCGTGCATGGTGTGCGTTGGAGGCTGTCGTCGCGGATCCCGGCGACACGACCGATCTTCTTGTCGGCTCGAAGCGAACCAATCTGCGCAGCGGGTCTGTTGAGCTCCATTTCGAGAATCTGCTCTTGGACCGTCCGCACATACAATGGCGCGCTGTGCTCGATACCGAGGTGTTCAGAGTGCAGCGGCCCGAACAGTGCATGGCCCGCCTGAACCTGAGCGCGACCGATCCCACCGATATTGCGTTGATCTACGAGAGCCTGCGCAGGCTGAGCGCGCCGCGCAAGATCCACTCCGACGCGATGGAAGTCGTTACCGGCGTTGTCCCGCTTCCTGTGACCGAGCATCGGCGGGTTCTCGTACCTCGCGTATCTCGAGACTCCGTAAAGATGACGGGGAAAGCGCGATGGTCACTGAACTGGACCGGAGCGCTCGAACTCGAATCGTGCTGGGGGCCTGACGATGACGCGATGAGTATCACGCCTTTCCTGCCGCTTCATGGCGCTGTTCCTGCGCAGGATCGTCGTCCGCGGTGCCACGTCGTGGTCATTGCGGCCTGCGAGGGCGAAGCGGTCCTCTTGAGCAACTGGGTGCGTGCGAAGCGCGGTGAACTCGAAGAACTGCTCGGCAGTGTGCTGCAGAGCCTGTCGTGGCTGGCCACGGATGTCGCGCCTGTCGGGCACTTCGTCCAGGGAACGCTTCAGGCCGTGGCTGTTGACTGCCCCCAGTGGATTGTCGTTGCTTCCGAGGCGCGCTTCATCAGTTGCAATGTGACGGCCATCATCCTGGCGCTTCTCTGCCGAGCGAAAGCGCGTTGCTTCGCCTTTGCCATCGACGCTCATGAAGACAACGTCGCCGAGCTGGAACTGGCCGGTACGGGCCAGCCCTCGGACGGCGGCGACATCGAACTGTTCGGGGTCACGTTCCCAAGACATGCCGGCGGCCTGTTGAGGTCCAGCCTCGTCGAGTACCTGGTGGCGGAGCGTCCCGCCGGGCAGGACGCCGATTCGCCCGATGCCCCGGCCACGGGGTAATCATGTTCCGCCTTTTCCGACGACACGCCACCATCACTGATCCGGAGACGTTGCGCGACGCTCTGTTCTCCGCGATGGAACGAGATGACGAGAAGGAGTTCATGCGTCTGTGCAGCGACAACCGCCGTCTTGTGGTGGACTCCTTTGAACTGTGGCAGAAGGTGCCCGCAGCGATCCTGGATCGCCCCCAGGAGGTGACCGTATATGTGACCCGCCTGCTGAAGATCGCCCAGTACTTCATGTCCATCGGCGAACCTGCCCTTCTGGCACACCTCATCGGAAACCGTGACGACACTCCCGCCGATCGCTGGCGCGAGACAATGAGCGAGGCGCATGCCCGAGCCGTGGCAGGCGATTATTCACAGAGCAAGGACCTGCTGCTCGGAGTGCTTTCCGAGATGGAGAGCCATGAGGGCAACGCGATCGATCAGTACCGAAGTAGGGTGTACGGGCTGTTGGGGACCAATTACTTCTCGTTGCGAGACCTCCCCAATGCGCGCAAGTACACCGCGTTGGCATTGGAGGAATGCAGGCGAACAGCGGATGACGAGGGCAGCAGGACATACACGGAAAACATGTTCCTGTTCAACTCCGGGACGGAGGACGGGGACCGGGAAGTCGCAACGCCACCAGTCTTCCGATTTCGCAAGGAAATTGCCCTGGCGCAGGACCTGAGTGACGAGGCCAGGTACGACGAAAGCAACGATGTGCTCGAGGCAGTGCTCCGTGAGATGGAGGCACTCCCGGCCGGAAGCCAGGCTTCGTTCCGCGGCAAGCTGTATGGCCTGCTTGGGCTGAACTCATTCCGCCTGCGGAGAATGGCGGACGCCGCACGCTACACGGAGCTCGCCTTGAAACATTGCACGGATGACGGCGACCAGGCAGGCGTCAGAATCTATCGCGCGAATATCGCCGTCATCGCGCGCGCGCAGGAGTAGAACGACACGCGTCGCCATGCACCTCGCCCAGGTTCCGACTGTGGCAACGGTGCGCGAGGTCGACGATCATTCCGCGGCGGCGTACTTGCGGGGAACGTCGATAAGGACCGGTTCTTGCCTTAGGAAATCGTGGCTTTTGTCGTTTTGGCCGGGGCTAGAAGCCCGTATGGACTCCTCCCGGTGTGCAAGCGAATGAGCGATGACCTCTGGTCCGTCGAGTCGGCTGCGGTCGTATATCCGGCCTGTGTGCGGAGGGCGTGTCCCTCCTGGCCAACATGGATAGTCGCGCACGGCGTTGGTGCACGGCTGCTGGGTCTCCTGTTGGGTTACCGGCGGCCCCGCGGCATGATCGTGGGATGAAGTCGCGGGTGCATCCCACGTACAAGGCGCACTATCGGGTGGGGAACTGGCGGGCGTACGAGCGCGGCCTCGTCAGTCGGGGCGACGTGACGCTCTGGCTCTCGCCAGACGCCAAGGCTGGGTGGGGAGTGCCGCCGTCGGGCCGACCTGGCGGGCAGCAGTGGTTCTCGGATCTGGCCATCGAGACCGCCCTGACGCTCCGACTCGTCTTCCACTTGCCCTTGCGCCAGACGGAGGGCTTCGTCCGGTCGATCCTGACCGTGATGCGCGCCAGTCTTGACGCCCCTGACCACACGACGCTCTCTCGCCGGAGTCAATCGCTGCATGTAGCGGTGCACAACATCCCGGCGACAGGACCGCTGCACCTGATCGTCGACAGCACGGAATGCGACGCGCTCGCCGTCTTTCGAGAACGGCCCCGGCACGTCCAGACGCGTCGAGTCCGCGAATCGGCCAACACTCTGGAACACGCCGTCGGAGAGCGGTCCCTGAAGATCGATGAGGCGAAGCGCGACATCAATACGTGCGGTCGTGAATGCCAACCTGCCGGACTCACCGGGTGGCGGCCTGGACATCGATGGGCTCTCTGCACTCACGTGGAGCGCCCTGACGCCCCGATCGAGTCGATTTCCGATGGCTGGAGTCCGAAACAGCGTCTGGTCGAGGCCAGGCTCTTCGAGGACGGCGTACACGATGTCGCGTCCGTCGGGCGTCCACGAGACGCCGCTGATTTCGGTATTCCAGTTCGTGCGGCGGTGAGCTTCACCACCGGCAATGGGAGCGACATAGACATCGCCGACACCCGGCCGCTCGTATCGGATGAATGCCAGCGACCGTCCGTCTGGAGAGACGTCGAACGCCGAGCCGCCGATTCCACTGGGCGCGTGCGTGATCTGGGTACGCTTGGACGTCTCGCGGTCGATCTGGAAGATCCCATAGGGAGTGCCGGCTTCAGGCTCGCCATCCCTGACAAGCAGCGACCGGCCGTCCGGCATCCAGGCAACCATCGAACCGGAATCGCCCACTTTCTGTTCGGGCCCTCCCAGTGCCGGCACGACGAACACACCCTCGCCGACCCGGATGAATGCGATATCACGCCCGTTCGGCGACCAGGCGGGTGAGGTCTCTGCCGCGGTTGGCGTCTGTGTCAAGCGCTGACGGGAATCGCGATCGACTGCGCTGACCCATAAATCGGGGATGCCTTCAGGATTCGGCCCGGTCCACGAGAACACTACAAAGTTCCCGTCGGGTGAAATGCTGGGGGAGGACTCCAGACCGGGAAGCGACGTCACAGAAATAATGCGCGGGTCGGCAGTCTCCGCCGCCGACCCGCCCCAGCGTATGTAGGCCAATGACGCAACTCCCGCGATCAGCACGCCGGAAATCAGCGGCGTTGCCAGGCGGCGGGAGAGCGTATGGCTCAGCCGTGTCGCCCGAGGAAGAGCCCGTGGCTCTTCGGATCGTTCTCTCACTTCGGCAACGAAGCGGTAACCACGCCTGGGGACGGTCGAGATGTACTCGGGTTGGTCGTCTGCACCCAGGATCTTGCGCAGCAGGAAGATTTGCTGACTGAGGTTGCCTTCCTCGACGAAGGTTCCCGGCCACACCGTCTGCAGGAGTTCGTCCTTCGAGACGACCCGCGCCCGTTGCTCGATGAGCAACAGCAATACGTCGAACGTCTTCGGCGCCAGAGTTTGCGGAACTCCGTCGCGGTGCAGTAAGCGTGTCGAGGGATCGAGGAGGAACGGGCCGAACTCGAAAACCGCCACGCGCACCCCCTGACGTCAGGCTTCGGCGGGAATTGAGCGAACCATGAAGCGGCGTTGAGACTGGCGTGAGGACTTTGACGACCCCTCCGCTGCATTGTCGGCAACGCGAGGAGCACCGCCGGGCCGCATGCCTGCGGCCTCGTCCCGGACGGCAATTCTAGCTCAGTCGCAAGCGGCAGCCGAGGGTCGGGGGCCACTTGAATGCGGCACTTTCTGCCGGCGGGCATTCCAGAACGGAGGATCGCTATGGATAAGCGGACGTGGAACGGAAAGACGATGCTCGTGCTGGCGCTGACCCTGGTGTCACTGCTTGGACGAGAGACGCTGCGCGCTCAGGTGGAGCGATCCAGCGCGAACCAGAACGAGACACCTGAGCTCCATTCGCTGAGAGTGGTCGACTTCTTCAACCTGTTCCCGAATGTCGGCGCGTTCGTCGTGTGGGGAGAGCCCAACGACTTCGGCGCTCCTGAGGGACTCTTGACGCGCTGCACCGGCACGCTCATCGACGAGCGTGTGTTCCTGACAGCCGGTCACTGTGTCGCCTGGATCAAGGAGGTCACACTCCCTCCATCCATCAAGTTCTTCGTGACCTTCAACCCGAATGCTCGCGAGCGATCCAGCTGGCGCCCCGTCGCCAGCCACGTAGCACACCCCTCCCTGCCTCCCTGTCCTCCGCCGGATCTCTGCACGTTTCGGGGGCTCGATCCAGGGATTCTGGACATCGGCCTGATCTTCCTCAGCGAACCCGTCCGGCGCATCACGCCTGCGACGCTCGCCCGGCCCAATGCGCTGAAAGGCGATCGAGCCGACGATGCGTTGATGATTCTCCCGGGATATGGCGACCTGGACTCCGCGCCGGGCGGCGGGCCTCAGCCTGTTTCCGAATGGGATGGCTGGCGTCGAATCAAGATCTCGAAACTTCGCCGTGTCGTTGACAATGAGTGGGCGAGCTGGTCACTGCCTGGCGTCGTCTGTTTTGGAGACTCGGGTTCGCCTACCTTCCTTTACGACCCGTCACGGAATCGGCTCGGCAACGAGAACGTTGCGGTGGCGAGCGACGGCGGCGACGTATGTTTCTCGCGGGACGATCGCGCCCGCGTCGACACGCACGCGGCCCGCGAGTGGGTGCGAAGAATCATCGCACAAATGATCCCAAAGCACTGAGGGCGCAGAGCGTCGATGCTGGAGTCGTGGCCGCGGCGGCGTGGGTATGCGGGGCACCAAGACCTCGTCGCGGTCACTCCAAAGTCAGGTCGCTGCGTGTGTCGCTGAGGATGGCAGGCGAGGCCTGTCCAGGATCGCGGTGAGGCTGCGCGGCAAGCCGACGTACACCGATCCTCAGCCGAGGCTCAACCCGAGACTCAAGCTGAGGCTGCGAGCGACTCTAACCGCTTGAGCGTGTCGGGATATTTCCGCACCAGCCAAATCAAGGCGGCAGCCTGCTCGTTCGGTTTGCTCCGTCCCTGTTCCCATCGCTCGAGCGTGCGGGGGTTCACACCAATCTTGAATGCAAACACGTGACGCGACATCTTGAGCGCCTCGCGCGTCTCGCGGACAACGTCCGCGTTGATTGGCGGAACCGTGATCGGCTGCATCTCTCGTGTCCTTAAGGTGAGCCGCCCTTCGCGGTGATCCCGCATAGCCTCCACACCCGACATGAGTTCTCGGAAGAGGCTGCGCTTATTTCGTGCCACGGGTCGCTTCTTCGCTGCCATAGTTCACTTCCTTCGTAGCCGGCGGCGCGCGGCACGCCGCGCAAGTTCGGCCTCGAGAGCCGCCTTCAAAGCCCGTTTCTCAGCGGCGCTCAGGTCGGCCATTTCGTCCTTGTCGTAGAGCGTCATCAGCCAGATCTGAGCATCTGCCGAAAGGTGGTAGTAGATCACCCTGAGGCCACCACGCTTGCCCTTGCCTCGGCGCCGATCGGCCCATCGCAGCTTACGAAAGCCGCCGGTGCCCGGCATGACATCGCCCGCCTCCGGATCCCCCGCCAGGAACAGCTGCAACGCTCGATATTCATCGTCCTCCAGGTAGCCCGCGACCATCGCTGTAAACGTGGGAGCCTCGATGGACTCCACGCGATCTAGTATACGCAACTTGCGTATGAATGTCTCGCGCAAGAGGGGGAACACAGACGCGGGAGCAGTGTTCCCCCTCCCTGGCGAGCTGCTCGTTGCCAGGCGCGTGGCCTGGTCAACGTGGTTGCGAGGTGCGTTTATCCCGCGATGTTGTTTGCGGTGTGCGAATTCGCTGTGAGCGCCATCGACGGACTCGACGCAAAACACCGCGGAGCGCGGCGCACGATCGCCGCGACGAGCCGCTGCGCGTCGTCGTACGCATTCTTGCTCGCCAGGCCGCACGCGAATGGTTCGAGCGGGAAGTTGCCGCGCATGGCCGATGTTTATCGCGAGAAGGTTGGGAGTCTCTCTCGCGCGTTGGAGAGCGAGGAAAGCCGCGCAGGCGCCGTAGAGGCCATACGTGCGCTGATCGAGACCATCCTGCTCGAACCCGACGGCGAGCAACTGAAGATCACGCTGAAGGGCAAACCTGGCGGGGATGTTGAGCGCGGCCGGAGACAGCAAGAGGTCGCCAGATACCGGCGACCTCTTGGTCCAAATAAAACTGGTTGCGGGGGCGGGATTTGAACCCGCGACCTTTGGGTTATGAGCCCAACGAGCTACCAGGCTGCTCCACCCCGCGTCACGCTGAACTGGAGCGACATGCGCTCCCCGAACAACTCGTAAATCCTATCACGGCCCCCGCACCCGGTCAACGTGACGGGGCCCCTCCCTTGGACGGCTGGGCTGCCGAGGACGGCATGTCCCGGAGGATGATCAGCAGTTCGCCGTCCTTCATGAGCCCGAGCTCCTCGCGCGCGAGTTCTTCGACAGCCGAGGGGTCCTCGCGCAGCCGGCGGATGTCCTCGGTGAGACCATTGTTGCGCGCGGTCATCTCGTCGATCGCGACCTGCTGCACGGCGATGCGATGCCGCACGTCCATGTTGGCCAGCAGACCGCGCTCACCGAACACGCCGTCGACGATGGCGAACACGAGGACCAGCACGAGCCCGGTGCGCATCATCCGGCGGCGCACGGCCGATACGGCGTCGCTGCCGGCCGCACGTCGCGGCTTGGCAGGACTAGACTGGCGCATCGGTTCAGGAGCAGACATACGGAGCCATGAGGACGATACAGGAATCACCAGCCCCGCACAACGCCGAAGCCGGTGCGGATCGGCCAGATCCCGTCGTGATCGTGCTCACGACGTGGCCTGACGACGACCGCGCCGCCGCTGTCGCGCGCCAACTCGTCGAGGCGCGTCATGCCGCGTGCGTCACACGCCTGCCTCGCCATGCCGTCGTCTATCGATGGCAAGGAGCGGTGGAGGAGGCCGAAGAGCGGCAGTGGGTGATCAAGACCACCGCCCGCGCGCTCGACGCGCTGTGGGATGCGGTGCGTGCCGCACACCCGTACGAGACCCCCGAGTGGCTGGTGATTACGGTTACGGGCGGCAGCGAGGCGTACCTGGGGTGGGTAAGGGCAAGCACAGGAACAACGCCTAACGCCTAACGCCTAACGCCGAACGCCGAACGCCGAACGCTTGACGTCGAACGCTAAACCCGACCCTTGTGTCCACGGCCAAAACGTCGGATATCGCCATCGGCCTTGGGGCCTTCGGAGCAATGAAGGCCGAAGGCCGAATGACGAAGGCCGAATGACGACGAAGGCCGAATGACGAAGGCCGTCAGAGAACGCTGAGCGCCTGCTCCAGATCGGCCCGCAGGTCGTCGACGTCCTCGATGCCCACCGAGACGCGAATGAGGCTGTCGGTCACGCCCAGGGCGGCGCGACGCTCGGCCGGCACCGAGGCGTGGGTCATCGAGGCGGGGTGCGAAATGAGGCTCTCCACGCCGCCGAGGCTCTCGGCCAGCGCAAACAGGCGGACCCGTTCGAGGACGCCACGGGCCCGCTCCAGGGTGCCCACGTCGAACGACACCATCCCCGTGTACCCCCGCATCTGCTGCTGCGCGAGGGCGTGCTGCGGATGCGCCGGCAAACCGGGGTAGTGCACGCGATCGATCTTCGGATGCTGGGCGAGGTACTCGGCGATCGCCTGCCCGTTGCGGTTGTGGGCCTCCATGCGCACGGCCAGGGTCTTGGTGCCGCGCAGGATCAGCCAGGAGTCGAACGCGCTCAGGATCGCGCCAGCCGCGTTCTGGTAGAACTTCAGCCACTCGGCGTGGGCCGCGTGCGTGACGACCACCATCCCGCCGACACTGTCCGAGTGCCCGTTCAGGTACTTGGTCGTGCTGTGGAGCACGATGTCGGCGCCGAGCAGGATCGGCTGCTGGACGGCGGGACTCGCAAACGTGTTGTCGACGACGACCGTGATGTCGCCGCGCGCGTGCGCCGCCGCCGAGAGGGCGGCGATGTCGGCCAGGCGGAGCACCGGGTTGGTCGGGGTCTCGAGAAACAGCATCCGTGTCCGGTCCGTGAACGCGGCCACGGTGGCCTCGACGTCAGACGTGTCCACGTACGTGAAGTCCAACCCTCCCTTTCGCAGCACGCGCTCGAACAATCGGTACGTGCCGCCGTACGTATTGTCAGTGACCACGACGTGATCGCCGGGCTCGAGCAGCGTCAGCACGGCGTTGATGGCAGCCATGCCGGAGGCCCAGCCGAAGCCGGTCGTGCCGCCCTCGAGGGCAGCGATGTTTGCCTCGACGGCGCTTCGCGTCGGGTTGCTCGTGCGGGCGTACTCGTGGCCCTTGTGTCGGCCGAGGCCTTCCTGGACGTACGTCGAGGTCTGATACAGCGGCGTGATGATGGCGCCAGTCGCCTCGTCGGGTTCCTGCCCGGCATGGATGCAGAGCGTGGAGAAGCGCGCAGTGGGGTCGACGTTCACGACAGTCCTCTCGAGGGCGAACAAAAACGCGATGGTATCATTCGGCCACTGCTGGCCTGACGCGCACGCCGTCGTGCGCTCCCCGGGGCCGAGACCGCATGCCGCCTGACTCGCCCGGCCCGGTGCGCCTCGAAGCGCCTCCGGCGCACGCCCTGCTTCCGCTGCCCTCGCCGCGCGCCCTGTTCCTCGAGCACTGGGCCGGCCTGCTGCTGGTAGCCGGCCTGCTGTCGCGGGTGCTGCTGTCGCTGATCGGTCTTGCCATCGGACCCTCGGCCCCCCTCGACACGCTGCGCCGGCTCGCCACCATCGCGGTCATCGTCGGTGGCTCCGTCGTGGTGTGGCGACTGAGCCGGGTGCTGCGACAGCGACTGCTGTGGCGGGTGCGGCGAAAGCTCATCCTGTCCTATTTCTTCATCGGCGTCGTACCCGCGGCGCTCATCTTCCTGTTCTTCCTGATCGTCAGTGCGCTCACGCTGTTGAGTTTCAGTTCCTACCTGGTGAAGGAGAAGCTGGGGGATCTGCAGGCGCAAGGCCGGGTGTATGCCGACATGACGGCCGTCGAACTACAGCAGACCCGCACCCCCGGAGAAGTGCGCGACCTGCTGACGCGCAAGGCAAGCGCCGGCGCACGCACCTACCCCGGGCTGTCCATCGCGCTGCTGCCGATGAACGGCGACACACGCACGGGCATGCTCACCGTCGGTGCCTGGGATCATGGCACCCCACCTTCGTCCATTCCGGAGTGGTTGCTGCGCCAGGGCCCGTCGGTCGTCGTCGTGCCGGTGAGCGACGAGGCGGCCGCCGCAGCCGGCGCACGCCTGATCGTCCGTAGCGTGTCGTGGATTGGCACCGCGGAGACGGCGTCACGGGCAGTGGTCGTGGATCTTCCGCTCGATGACGCGGCGTCTGCGGTGCTTCGCGAGGAAACGGGCATCCGGCTGGGTGGCCTCGTTCGCATGGGTCCATCCATCACCGGTCCGTGCCCCGTGCCTGAGGGCGGCGAGATGCGCATCGACCCATCGCCGTACTCGCTGTCGTGGGTCAATTTCCTCGACGCCACCAACTGGGAGTCCGGCGCCAGCTGCAAGCTCGGTTTCCTCATCCAGCCGAGCCTCGTGCACTTGTACCGCCGTATCACCGAGGCCCAGGCCATCGGCGGCGGCTTGTCGTTCGGGCAGATGCTCGTGATCATGCTGCTGATCATCGGCAGCCTGTTCCTCGTGATCCAGATCGTCGCGTTCGTGATGGGCGTCAGTCTCGCCCGATCGATTACCGGCTCGATTCACGAACTGTTCGAGGGCACGCGGCGCGTGCAGGCCGAGGATCTCTCGCACCGCATCCGGGTACGTACCCGCGACCAGTTCGGCGCGCTTGCCTCGTCGTTCAACTCGATGGTGGAGACCATCGAGGAATTGCTCGAGCAGAAGGTCGTCAAGGAGCGCCTCCAGCAGGAACTGCAGCTGGCCCGAGACATCCAGACCTCGCTGCTGCCTTCGGAGACACTGCGCTGCGGTGAATTCACCATCGCTGCGGCATGCCGTCCGGCCCGCGAGATCGGCGGCGACTACTGCGACTTCTTCCCGCTCGACGACGACCGCATCGGCCTGCTCGTCGCCGACGTCTCCGGCAAGGGGGCATCGGCGGCCCTGTACATGGCGGAACTCAAGGGGCTGATGCTTGCCTTGTCCAGGACCCACCAGTCGCCGCGAGCGCTGCTCGGCGAGGTCAATCGCGTCCTCTCGGACAACCTCGGCCGCACCAGCTTCGTGACGATGACGTACGCCGTGCTCGATGTGCGCCAGCGGACGCTGACGCATGCCCGCGCCGGGCACACGCCACTCATTCACTTCCGCTCGGGCGACGTGTTTCCGCGCACGCGCCTGGTGGCGCCCGAAGGGCTCGTCCTCGGCGTGCGCATGGCGTCGATTCGCTCGCGCTTCGAGGGCCTGCTCAAGGAGCACACGCTGACGCTCGCCCCTGGCGACGCCGTCGTGCTGTTCACCGACGGGATCAGCGAGGCGATGAACGAGGTGCGCGACCTGTACGGCGAGGATCGCCTGTGCCTCTGCGTCGAGGACCACGCCCACCTCGAGCCCGACGCCCTGTGCGACGAGATCTTCGAGAGCGTGCGGGAATTCGCCGATGGCGCCGAGCAGCATGACGACATGACGATGATCGTGCTGAAGGTGGGCAACAGCGCCGCGGCGAGCGCCAGCCACGTCGGCGAGGTCCACGGATGACCGGACGGACAGTGGTGTGCACCACGACGTCCGAGCCCGAGGCGGCGTTGGTCGCCGGGCTGCTCGAGGCCGAAGGCTTCTCGCCAGCCATCGAGCGATCGCCGCTCCGCAGCGTATTCCCGGTCCCGATTGCCTTCTTCGGCCAGTTGCGCGTCACCGTGCCCGACGAGGAGGCTGACGAAGCCAGCCGCCTGCTCCGCCGTTTCGACAAGCCCGCCGATGCGGGTCCGAAGGTCGTGCCGCTGCGCGACGATCTTGCGCCGCTCGAACATCGCCTCGGCTATCGCTTCCGCGATCGCGGCCTGCTCGAACTCGCGCTCACGCACCGGTCGCGTGCCCACGAGGACGGCCTCGGGCAGGACGCCACCAACGAGTCGCTGGAGTTCCTCGGTGATGCCGTGCTGGGTTTCGTCATCGCCGATCTCGTCTACCAGGAGTTCCCGGAGTCCGACGAGGGCCAGAAGAGCAAGATGAAGTCGTCGCTCGTGTCGTTCACGGCGCTGGCGCGGGCAGCCGAGAGCATCGAACTCGGTGCGCACCTGCGGCTTGGACGGGGTGAGGAGAAGACGGGGGGACGGCACAAGCCGGTGCTCCTGGCTGACGCCTGCGAGGCGGTCATCGCCGCGGTCTACATCGACGGTGGCCTCGGTGCGTCGCGCGGCCTGGTGCTGCGCCTGCTGATGCCATTGCTCGAGGAGGTCAGGTCGGGCGGGGCGGCGACCGCGGGCGCCGGCGACTTCAAGTCGTCGCTGCAGGAGTACCTGCAGGCGCGGCGGTTGCCGCCACCGGTCTACCGCATCGTCGATCAGGCAGGGCCCGATCACGACAAGACGTTCACGGTCGACGTACAGGCGGTCGGCCGCGTGCTTGGCGAGGCCGAGGGACGCAGTCGCAAGGAGGCCGAGCAGCAGGCGGCGCGTGCGGCGCTGGATGCGCTCCAGCAGGGCTCAATCGATCTCGATGATGCCGCCGGTCGATGACGACGGCCGGCCAACGCTGACGGGGACGTCGGGCAGTGCTGCCAGGCGCTCGCTCGCGTAGCGCTGCGTCTCGCGGGCGACCTGCGCATCGGTGGGCACGTCGGCGCCGTTGTTCAGGCGCACCCAGAGGCGCAGCAGTGGATCGGTCACCGTGTACCGTTTGCGGTCGACCGTGAGCAGGTCCACGTCGAGCATCCACGACAGGTAGTCCTTCGTCGAGCCGGGCGTGCGATGCAACCGTTGCGCGATGTGCGTGAGCGTGAGCGGTTGTTGCTCCGCCAGCACGTCGAGAATGGCGCGCAACGCGCCGTAGCCGCGGGCTCGCTGCAGGCGCACTTCGTAAGAGAGCCGCAGGCGACGCTCGAGCGCGCTGCCACACAGCAACTGTTCGGTGAGTGCGCCGACCGGATCGGCGATGCCGTGGCGGCGCGCCTGGCGCAGCGCGTCGCTGACGAGGACGGCGTACCCGAGGCGTCCCCCGGTGAGCGCGAGCACCTGCTGTTGTTCCAGCGGATCGAGTCCAGCAAGTGCCTCTGCCGTCCGCCCGTCGCCGGTCATCGTCGCATCGTCGAGCATCACCGAGGAGATGCGCGGCCAGCTCGCGGCGAGGCGAGCGCCGCGCTGGCGGAACCTGGTGGCGAGGACGAACCGGTTGTCGGAGACGCCGAGCGCCTGGCCTGTCTCGCTCATCAACGCCTTCAGGCCAGGGAAGCTTTCGAACGTCCGGAGGTCGAGGACCTCGTCGAGCAGGAACGTGAACCGACGACCCGATGCGGCGCGCGCGCTGGTCAGGAGCGCGAGCATGGCGGCAAACGCCTCGCGTGGCGACGAAAGCGCGGCCGGCGCCGGCAGCGCGGGAGCGTCCTCGGCGACGCGTACGTGGCGTAACAGCGATCGATAGCACTGCTCCGGCGTGGTGGCCAGGCGCTCGACGTCGAGGTACACCGGCATCGTGTCGGCGCCAAGGCGAGTCATCACTGCGTGCAGCGCGTGCGTGCGCCCCGCGCTGCAGCCGCCGATCAGCAGCGGGATCCCTGGCGTCGGCGAGGCCAGCACGGTCAGCACGAGTTCGATCAATGGCATGAGCGGAAGCACTAGAGCCTACGGAGGCCCGGTGGCAGTGTCAACCATGTCAAGGATGCAAGCATGGGTGGCGCCTGCGAGTGCCGTTTGCTAGGATGGCGTGTTCCGTGGTCGCGCGAGGGCGTGCGACAGTCTCCGTGCCGAGTATCTCCGTCATGAACATTGCCGTGTTGGGTGCCCAGTGGGGCGATGAGGGCAAGGGCAAGATCGTCGATCTGCTCACGCCGAATTTCTCGTTCGTGACGCGTTACCAGGGGGGGCACAACGCGGGCCACACCGTGTACGTCAACGGTCGCAAGTTCATCCTGCGGCTGTTGCCGTCGGGGATCCTGCACTCGACCGTGTCGTGCGTCATCGGCAACGGCCTGGTGGTCGATCCCGTCGCGCTGTTTTCCGAGATCGACGAGATCACGGCGGCGGGCATCGACGTCACCGGCCGGCTGTTCGTGAGCAGCAAGGCGCACCTGATCCTGCCGTATCACAAGGAACTCGACGTCCTCTCCGAGGCCAAGCGTGGTGAGCGCAAGATCGGGACGACCTCGCGCGGCATCGGGCCTGCCTACGAGGACAAGATCGGCCGCCGCGGCATCCGCGTCGGTGACCTGTCTGGTGGCGCGTCGCGACAGATGCTCGAGGATGCCGTGCGCCATAACGTGGAAGCGCGCAACAACCTGATCCCGGACGCGCGCATGGACTGGCGCGAAGTGCTCGCGGGACTGGACACGATCTGGATCCGGCTCGCGCCGTTCGTCACCGACGTGTCCGTACTGCTGGACGAGGCGATTCGCGCCGGCAAGCGAGTGATGTTCGAGGGAGCCCAGGGCACGCTGCTCGACATCGACCACGGTACCTATCCCTACGTGACCTCGTCCAACGCCACGACTGGCGGCATCTGCACCGGCCTCGGGATCGGTCCCAAGCACATCACCGGCGTGATGGGCGTCGCCAAGGCGTACACCACGCGCGTGGGCGAGGGGCCATTCCCGAGCGAACTGCTCGACGACATGGGCCAGAAGCTGCGTGACGGCGGCAGCGAATACGGATCGGTGACGGGGCGGCCGCGCCGCTGCGGCTGGTTCGACGCGGTCGCGGTGCGCTACGCCGTGCGCGTGAATGGCCTCGATGCGTTGGCCATCACCAAGATGGACGTCCTCGACGGCTTTCCGACGCTGAAGATCTGCACGGGCTATACCGTTGACGGCGAAACGCTCGAGCATTTCCCGTCGGAGATCGGGCAGCTCGCGCGCTGCGAGCCCGTGTACCGCGAAGTGCCAGGCTGGACGGCGCCGACCGCGGGCGTGAGGCGCTTCGAGGATCTGCCGGCAGAAGCGCGCGCCTACATCGCGACGCTCGAGGATGTCTGCGGCGTGCCTGTCGCGCTCATCTCCACCGGCTCCGATCGCCACGAGACCATCCTGCGCGGCGACTCCATCGCCGCCCGCTGGTTCACGCTGCCCGACTGACATGATCGCGACTCCCGCCTCTGGCTCGGTTCGGGTCGCAGCGCGGGCGGCCGCAGACGTGCCGATCGCACTCAGGTGCGTCGGGCTGGTCAAGCGCTACGGTGACGTGATCGCCGTCGACGGCCTCGATCTCGAGGTTCACACCGGCGAATGCTTCGGGCTGCTCGGTCCGAACGGTGCGGGCAAGACCACCACCATCGAGATTCTGGAAGGCCTCAACACGCCGGACGCCGGCGAGGTGGAGGTGCTCGGCCGTCGCTGGGCGACTGACGCCGATCATCTTCGGCAGCGACTCGGGATCCAGCTGCAGGAGACACAGCTCAACGAGAAGCTCACCGTGGCTGAACTCCTGCGGCTCTTCCGTTCGTTCTACGGGCAAGGGCCGACGGTGGGGGAGTTGATCGCGAGCGTCGGGCTCGAGTCGAAGCGGGACGCCTGGTACGGCAAGCTCTCGGGCGGCCAGAAGCAGCGCCTGGCGCTCGCCTGCGCACTGGCAGGCGATCCTGACCTGCTGTTCCTCGACGAGCCGACCACAGGGCTCGATCCACAATCGCGGCGCCAATTGTGGGACCTGCTCGCGCAGTACAAGCAACGCGGGCGCACCGTCATGATCACCACGCACTACATGGACGAAGCGCAGGTCCTGTGTGACCGCGTGGCGATCGTGGATCAAGGCAAGGTCATCGCGCTCGGCACTCCCGTGGAACTCATCGCCTCGCTCGGCGCCGAGCATGTCGTGGATTTCGCACTCGCCGAGGGAAGGACGTTGCCAGCGGTCGATGCGCTCACGCGTCTGCCGGGCGTGCGCCGCGCCTCGGTGCAGGACAACCGAGGCACGCTGATCGTCTCCCACCTGCACGAGGCGTTGCCCGCCCTGCTCGCGTCGGTGGCCGACGCGGACGCGTTCACCTTGTTGACGACGCACAGTGCGACGCTGGAGGACGTGTTCGTCGCGCTCACGGGCCGCCAATTGAGGGACACGTGACGAGGGCGGCCGCCTTCTGCGGTGCTCCACGGCCAGTCGGCCATCGGCCTTCGAAGCTCGCGGGGCCTTCCTGATTTCCTGCGTCCCTGTGTTCCTGTTCTCCTGCCACTGATGCGTCCCCGTCATCCGCTCATCGAGCTGACCCTCTCGCGATTCAAGGAGTTCCTCCGGGAGCCCGAAGCCGTGTTCTGGGTCTTCGCGTTCCCGGTCCTGCTGGCGTGCGCGCTCGGCCTGGCGTTCCGCAACCAGGGCGCGCCCGACGTGCTCGTCGGCGTGCTCCGAGGCGGGGCAGTGCCGCACGCGGCGATCGTCTCGACGCTCGAGCACGTCAAGGGCGTGCGCGTGCGCGTCGTCGATCGGGGCGAAGCCGACGTCGCCTTGCGCAACGGCGCGATTCACCTCCTCGTGGTGCCTGGCGTGCCAGTCACCTACGAACTCGATCCGAGCCGTCCGGAAAGTCGTGTCAGCCGATTCGTCGTGGACGACGTCCTGCAGGGGGCCGCGGGTCGCCGGGCGGCAGTGCCTGTCGCGGACCGGCTCGTGACGGTGCCGGGCTCTCGCTACATCGACTGGGTGGTGCCCGGGTTGCTGGGCATGAACATCATGGGCACGGGCATGTGGAGCGTCGCCTTCTCGGTGGTCAACTCGCGGGTGCGCAAGCTGCTCAAGCGGCTCATCGCCACGCCGATGCGCCGGCGCGACTACCTGCTGTCGCACATGGCCTCGCGTCTCATCTTCCTGGTGCTGGAAGTGGGGCTGCTCCTGGGGTTCGCGGTGCCGGTCTTCGGCATCCCGGTCAACGGGTCCTGGCTGTTATTGGGCGCGCTCTGCGTGCTCGGCGCGCTGGCGTTCTCGGGGCTCGGACTGCTCGTGGCGAGCCGGGCGCAGACGGTCGAGGGCGTGTCGGGCCTGATGAACCTGGTGATGGTGCCCATGTGGGTCTTTTCCGGCGTGTTCTTCGCCTCCGAGAATTTTCCGGAGGCGATGCAGCCGTTCATCTCGCTGCTGCCGCTCACGGCGCTGAACCAGGCGCTGCGCGGGGTGATGATTGACGGGAGCGGGCTGCCGACGCTCACGCCCCAGGTGACGATTCTCGTCGGATGGACGCTCGTGAGTTTCACGGCGGCGCTCCGGCTCTTCCGCTGGCGCTGATCGTCCGCGCGCCCGGTGCGCCGTGGACAGGAGAAACAGGGGTCATGACCAACGAACAGGCTGTATTCCTTGCCGATCACTACGTCTCGCTGATGAGCGGCGAGGTGAAGACAACGCTGAAGGTGCTGGGGGCGGTGACCGAAGACGGCCGCTCGTATCGTCCCGACGAGAAGTCGCGGACGGCGTGGGAGCTCGCGACCCACGTGGCGCAGAGCGACGTCTGGTTCCTCAACGGTGTGATCAACGGCCGTTTCGGCAGCGACGGCGATGCAGCCGAGTCGCAACGGGCCGGGTTCGGGTCGATCGCGGATGTCGTGCGATTCTACGAGCGCGAGGTGCCGGCCTGTCTCGAGCGGGTCCGCGCGATGTCGCCCGAAGACCTGCTGCGCACCGTGGACTTCTTCGGCGTCGTCCAGTGGCCGGCGGTGAAGTTCCTCGGCCTGGCCAACAATCACGGCATCCACCACCGTGGCCAGCTCACGGCCTACCTGCGCGGGCTGGGCTCGAAGGTGCCGGCGATGTACGGCGGCAGTGCGGACGAACCGTTCACGCGGTAGGCTAGACTTTCTCTGAGTGCGCCTGTAGCTCAGTCGGTAGAGCAGCGGCCTTTTAAGCCGTTGGTCGTGGGTTCGAGTCCCACCGGGCGCACCACACGCGCATTCGCGCGTGTGGCGGCCCGGCTGGCTTCAGGCCCACGGCTCCGCCTTCGGCTCGCCATCGGGCTCGAGTCCCACCGGGCGCACCAAGTAAGTATCTTTAAATAAACAACTTAGATGATTTATCTCGACCCGCCAGAATAGCCTTCCAGCGCTTTGGAGGTGCATTAGGGGTGCGGGTTGGCGACCGCACGTCTGCCAAACCTGCCGTTCAGCATTGCTTGCTGACGTGCGCTTGCACCCAGTCCTCGAGATCGCGGCGGCGATACACGACCCGCCTGGCGCCAGCCTGCACGAATGGCGGCGCATCAATCGCTGCTCTGAACCGCGCCGTGCGCGCCTTCTTGAGCCACGCGCGACTCATACCCAGGTACTGCGCCGCTTCGGCTTCACTCAGGGCGAAGCGACGTGAGAGATCTAGTCCAGGCGCACCAGCATCGAGCACGGACGCCGGCCTGTTCGACAGTACCGGCCTCATCCTCACCGCAAATCTCCGCAACTCCCGACGGTCCAGCACCGCGCAAGGCGCACGTCACGTAGCGCTGGGCCCGACCGTGGGCCTCACGTGGCTTTTGAGGAAGTTCCGACGTCGAGCTGTCGTTCGGCGCTACCGATCATGCAGGCGTAACAATCGAAGCGCCGCCAGTTTCGATGTCCACCGCGAACTTGTCGGGCAGGTCACTGGCCCGGATCGCGGCCGCCTCGCTCGCCACGTCATACGGAACGCGGATGAACGCCACAGGATTCGTGGTGTCCGCTCCGTCCAGGATGCTGTAGCACGCGCGCCAGTCGCCGTCCTTCGGCTTGCCGACCGATCCCGCATTCACGAAGAGCACATCGTCGACGAGCTTCGTGTACGGCTTGTGTGTATGGCCGAACACGATGATGTCCGCCTGCGAGGACGCGGCCAGCCGCTGGAAGCTCGAGATCGGCCGGTCTTCGAACAGGTACTCGTTGACCCGCCGCGGACTCCCGTGGACGAGGAGCACGCGCCTGCCGTCCGCGTCGAACCGGATCTCGCTCACCAGGGTGCGCAAGAACGCCTTGTTCTCTGACGTGACTGTCGCCTTCGTCCACGCGAGCGACCGATCGCCGAGCGCCTTGTCGACGGGGTTCGTGTACGCGCACCCGCACTCGTCTCGCTCGAAACCCACGCCATCGTCGTAGTTGCCCATGATCGTGGGGATGCCTTCGGCTCGAACCCGCTCGGTGACTTCATTCGGGTGAGCGGCGTAGCCCACCAGATCGCCAAGGCAGTACACCGCATCCACTGGCCGTGTCCGCAGATCGGCCAGTACCGCGTCGAGCGCCTGCAGATTGCCGTGGATGTCGCTGATGATCGCGATGCGCATGCTGGGTCCGTCGCCCTTAGCGATTAGTGAGCTATTGGCTGGTTCACGCAGCGGGTGCTGAGCGGTGAGCCCTGCGTACGTCAGTTCCGGTTCGCAGGGCGATGTCGATCAGCCCCTCGGCCAGTCCGTTTGCTTTCGCGTCACGCACGGCCGTCGCGATGGCGTCGGCGGCGCCCACGGCGGCCGCCGCACCGACTGCCGCCACGGCGCGCACGAGTGCCGCTGGTGGCTTCGCGGTCGCTTCGGCGACGAGGTGCGCCAGCTCGTGCCGTGTCAGAAACCGTCCTTCGGATACGACGTCTCCGTTCATGAACACCGCCGGCAACGCCATCGCCGTGGGGACGGCGATGTCCACCGTCGATTGCGCGTAGGCGTCTGTGTCGACGCGCTCTACCAAGACACCGGCCGCTTCCAGCCAATCCAGCGCATCTTCGAACGCCGTTGACCTGCGGTCAGGCACTGCGCCAATGACACCGACGAGCGGTGGTGGAACGTGACGGACGACTCTGAGTGACACCATGATGGCCTCCTGAAAGAACTGGGTCGTGACCCATCCGTGAACACGCTCACACCGTGACGCCGCTGGCCTGGGTCAGCGCGGCCAGGCGTTCCGCGCCGACCGGCTCGACGGCCTGCAGTCCGACCACCGCGTAGCGGCGAGCGTGCTGCGTCGCGACGTCCTCGATACGCGAACGCTCACTGGCGGCGCGCTGCTGCAGCAGCGGAGACGTCGTGCGTGCGACCGCCAGGCTCTGGTTGACGACCCACGCCCAGGGTTCGATGCCCGCACGCCGGAGATCGGCCTGCAGAGCTGCGGCCTCGAGGACCGGCGTGGTTTCCGCGAGCGTGACGATGAGCACCTTTGTCTGCTGCGGATCCTGCAGCTGCATCAGTGGCGTGGTCATGTGCATGCCACTGCGGCTCATCTGACGTGTCACCTCGCGGTGATAGGCCCCCGTGGCGTCGAGCAGCAGCAGCGTGTGCCCCGTTGGCGCCGTATCCATCACGACGAAGGACTGGCGCGCCTCGCGGATGATGCGCGAGAAGGCCTGGAAGACGGCGATCTCCTCGGTACAGGGCGAACGGAGATCTTCTTCCAGCATCGCGCGGCCGTCGGCGTCGAGGGCGCGCCCCTTCGTCTGCAGCACGCGCTGGCGGTAGCGCTCGGTCTCGACGTGCGGGTCAATGCGACTGACCCGCAGGTGTTCGACCTCATCTGCCAGCGTCTGCGAGAGGTGGGCCGCCGGATCGGACGTCGTGAGGTGGACCGGTAGTCCCCGTCGCGCGAGGGCCGCGGCCACCGCGGCGGCAATGGTCGTCTTGCCCACGCCACCCTTGCCCATCAGCATGACGAGGCCATGCCCATCGGCGGCAATCGCGTCAACGAGTTCCTTGAGGCTTCCCGTGCTGATCGGGTCTGGCTGTGCCGAGGCGACCGGGAGGCTGGCGGCGTCGTCCGCGAAGAGGCACCGCAACGTCCGCACGCCCACGAGATTGAAGGGCTTGAGCGTCACCTCGTCTCGCGGCAATGTCCGCAGCGCGTCGGGCATGGCCTGCAACGCGGCCTGCTCACGGCGCCTGATGCTGTCGGCGAGGGGGTCGCCGTCGACCGCGGCCGTGGGCAACACGCCATTCACGACAAGGTGGTGGCGAGTGATGCCGATTGCGGTCAGCTCCTCGTGTGTCCGTGCGACCTCGGCGAGCGAGGAGTGCTGCGCGCGTGTCACCAGCACCATGCGGGTCCGTTGCGCGTCGGCCAGCGCATCCACCGCGCCCTTGTACTGCGCCCGCTGCTTCTCGAGGCCCGCCAGTGGTCCGAGACACGAGGCGTCGCCCTTGCCGGACTCCAGGAAGCCGCTCCACGCGCCCGGCAACTGCAGGAGGCGGATGGTGTGCCCGGTCGGCGCGGTGTCGAACACGACATGGTCGTAGTCCCTTGCGATGCCTGTATCGGTAAGCAGGGCGGTGAACTCGTCGAACGCCGCAATCTCCGTCGTGCAGGCCCCCGACAACTGCTCTTCGATGCTCTTCACCACGCCTTCCGGAAGGACGCCCCGGACCGGCCCGACGATGCGATCGCGATAGGCCTGCGCAGCTTCCTCGGGATCGAGTTCGAGCGCGGACAGGCAGGGCACTTCCGGAATGGGTGTCACGCGGTTGCCGATGGGCAGGCCAAACACCTGGCCGACGTTTGAGGCCGAGTCCGTGCTCACGAGCAGCACGCGCGCGCCGGCATCAGCCAGATGCACCGCGGTGGCGCACGCAATCGAGGTCTTGCCCACGCCGCCCTTGCCGGTGAAGAACAGGTAGCGCGGGAGATCGTCGAGGAACTGCATGGTCGTGCTCCCGTCTCAACAGCAGTCCGGACCCGAGCAGCAACTGGTCGCGACCGGGATGGTTCTGGACACTTCCAGGCCAGACCATTGCGCGAGTTCTGCGCGCTGCGGGTAGCGGCCGGCCATCGCCACCTCGCCGTCCACGAGCACCACGGGCAACGCAGCCGGCCCGGAGCGTTCCAGCAAGCGCACGATCACGGGCCGGGCGGCAAAGGCGGTCGGCTGCTGTGCGAGGTTGAAGCGCTCGATCGCTGCGCCTTGCTGGCGCGCCCACTCCACGTCGGCGGCGAAGGTGACGAGCGCTTGATCGATATCAGTGCCACAGACGCCGGTGCTGCAGCACAGGGCAGGGTCGAAGACGTGAATGTGCGACATGGGAGACGTTTTTTCTAGGAAGCGATGCCTGGCTGTGGCTCGGGGAACCAGTGACGCGTGCGGGTGCACACGGCGCAGACCGAGAGCATGACGGGCACCTCGATGAGGACGCCCACGACGGTGGCCAGGGCGGCGCCGGATTCGGGACCGAACAAGGCAATCGCCGTGGCGACGGCCAACTCGAAGAAGTTGCTCGCCCCGATGAGTGCGCCGGGCGCTGCAATCGCGTACTCGACACGGAACAGGCGCATCAGGCCGTAGGTCAACGAGGAGTTGAAGTAGACCTGGATCAGGATCGGCACGGCGATCAGCGCGACGTGCAGCGGCTTGCCCAGGATGTTGTTGGCCTGGAACGCGAAGATCAGCACGAGCGTGGCCAGCAGCGCCAGCATGCTGATGGGCGCGAACCGCGGGAGCAGTTCCGACTCGAACCACGCGGTGCCCCTGCTCCCCACGAACCAGTGGCGCAGCAGTACACCCGCGACGAGCGGGACGACGATGAAGACGAGCACCGAGTACAGGAGGACCATGAACGGCACCTCGAGTGAGGAGGCCCCGCTCACGAGATACCGCACGATCGGCGCAAACAGGATCAGCATCAGCAGGTCGTTCACCGAGACCTGCACCAGCGTGTACGCCGGGTCACCATCGGACAGATAGCTCCACACGAACACCATGGCGGTGCACGGCGCCGCCGCCAGGATGATGCAGCCCGCGATGTACTGGTCGGCATCGGCCGTCGAGATCCAGGGGCTGAACAGGACGCCGAAAAAGACCCACGCGATGAGCGCCATCGAGAACGGCTTGACGAGCCAGTTCACGAACAGCGTGACGAGCAGGCCGCGCGGCCGGCGACCCACGTTGCGGATCGCGCCGAAGTCGACCTTCATCATCATCGGGGTGATCATCAGCCAGATGAGGACGGCGATCGGGATGTTGATCTGGCTGCCGTCGCCGAACTCGAGCCCCCGCAGCCCGTCCATGAGCGCCGGGGCCAGCATGCCGAGCGCCACGCCGGCGATCATGCACAGGCCCACCCAGAGACTCAGGTAGCGTTCGAACGGGTTCAGTCGTTTCGTCGCCATCACATCGCCCCCAGGAGGGCCTTGAGCCGCTTCAAGGCGGACGGGACGATGCAGTAGGCCGCGCGCAGCCCCGTCTCGTTCACCTGCACCAGGCCGGCGGTGCGGAGGATCCGCAGGTGCTCGGACACCGTCGACTGCGCGAGCGGCAGTTCGTCGACGATATGGCAACACATCCGCGCGTCCTTGCTGGCGAGCATCCGCAGGATCCGCACGCGGACCGGGTGGCCGAGGGCTTTCGCGAAGGTCGCGAGCTCTTCGTCGGCCGCTGGGTCTTCGACCGCAGCCGCCAGCCGGTCCAGCGCGTCTGGCGTCTCAGGGGGGCAACAGGCCGCGGGACCAGGGGAGGGGCCTGAACGCTTCTGTTTGGAGGGCATGGCAATCGTCTATCGTCGATTGACGATATCACGCCCGGAGCCGACCCTGCCGCAAATCGAGACGATTGGCCCGGTTCATTGTCGTTTGCGTCCTTTTCGCATCGTCCCCGTCTGTAGGAGCAGAGAGCGTCTACCGGAAAGACAACGATGCAGACTTCCACACCCGATCAGATTCGCGCGACCGTCCGCCAGGTGTACGGCATGGTCGCCACCGAAAAGCCGAAGGCCGGTTGCTGCGGGGGAGGGACTTCCTGTTGCGGGCCGACAGGATCGTCCTCGACGCGGCTCGGCTACTCCGACGCCGATCTCGCTGCCGTGCCCGACGGGGCCGACCTGGGCCTGGGCTGCGGCAATCCGCAGGCGATCGCGGGCCTTGCGCCCGGAGAACGGGTGCTGGACCTGGGGAGCGGGGGAGGCTTCGATGCCTTCCTTGCCGCGCGCCAGGTCGGTCCTACCGGAAGCGTCATCGGCGTGGACATGACGCCCGAGATGATCGGCCTCGCTCGCGCCAACGCCACAAAGGTCGGTCTCACGACCGTCGACTTCCGCCTCGGGGACATCGAGCAGCTGCCGGTCGACGACGCGTCGGTGGACGTCATCATGTCCAACTGCGTCATCAACCTCGCGCCCGACAAGTCGACCGTGTTCCGTGAGGCCTTCCGCGTGCTGGCACCAGGCGGACGGCTGGCGATCTCCGACATGGTCGCGATCGGGGACCTGCCGGCAGCTGTCGCGGCCGACCCCGCGGCCTACACGGGATGCCTTGCCGGTGCGGCGCCCGTCGCGGAGATCGAACGCATGCTCGCCGCCTCCCGGTTCGAGCGAGTGCGCGTCACAGTTCAGGCGCACAGCCGGGATCTTGTCGAGAACTGGAGTCACGGGACCGGCGCAGCATCAGCCGTCGCGTCCGCCCTGATCGAGGCGGCCAAGCCGATGCCTGCCACACCCTCGTCGTCGAACACTGGAACGATTCACTCAGCCGCCTGCTGCGAGACCGTGCTGCTCAGTACCTGTTGTCCGCCAGAGGCCAAGTCCGCCTGTTGTGGGCAATCGCCGCAGGCCAGGACGTGCGGGTGTCACGCCAACGCAGGTCAGAAGCGGTAGCATCATGAGCACGATGGCCGTCAGCGTCGATCTGCCCTGGCAGGAACTGCACGGGAACCTGCGCGCCTTCATCGGCAAGCGCGTGCGCAATGACGCCGACGTGGACGATCTGGTGCAGCGTGTGCTGCTGCAGATCGTCAAGGGCGTCGGCTCGTTGCGCGATGCTGAACGACTCCATGCCTGGGTCTACCGGACCGCCCGCAACGTGATCGTCGATCACTATCGGTCGTCGAGTATCCAGCGCGAGGTGACGAGCGGTGCGGCGGACGACCTCGAGATGGCTGGTGGTCCCGAACTGCCGGTCGATGACGAGACCATCGCCTTGCGCGAACTGGCCACGTGCCTCGCGCCCATGTTGCGTCAGCTGTCACCCACGTATCGAGAGGCCGTCATGCTGGCCGATCTCGAGGGGATCACGCAGGCGGAAGGCGCCGAGCGCCTGGGCGTGTCGGTGTCGGGCATGAAGAGCCGTGTCCAGCGCGGGCGTCGCCAGTTGAAGGCCGTGCTCGACGCCTGCTGCCGGATCGACCTCGACAGTCGCGGCGGGCTCGTCGGGTACGAACGTCGGGCGCCGGACTCCTGCACGCGCTGCGACAGCTGTGACTGAACTCAAGGGTGCGGGCCTGCGTCAAGCAAGGTTGGCGGGAACAATTGCCGGTTGCTATCCGTCTGACCTGTACCTATAGTTGCTAGTGACAACGATATGCCGCAACCTGCGTCCATCAAATCGTCTCGCACGGCCGTCGATCGGGATGCCGTCGCCCTGCACGCCGCTGTGTCGGAACTTGTTCGTGTGTATCAGTTCCGCGACCGCGACCGCATCTGCTGCCACGACATTTCGGTGACGCAGTGCCATGCCCTCGAGGCACTTGTCGCAGCTGGTCCCATGCGGCTGATGAATCTCGCGGAGCGCCTCTACCTCGACAAGAGCACCAGCAGTCGTGTGGTGTCGGCGCTCGTGAAGAAGGGCTATGTCGAGCAGCATCCGGATCCGGTGGACGCTCGGGCGACGGCGCTCAGTGCGACGAAGCGAGGACGCCAGTTGTACCAGCGGATCCAGGACGGTCTCGTCGCCCAGCAGCGCGAGCTGATTGAAGACCTCGACCCTACGGTACGAGCCGGGGTGGTCGACACGATTCGACGGCTGGCCCGTGCGGCGGATGCGCGATTTCGTGCGGGCCAATCCGTCCCGGCCGAGAGTTGCTGCGCGCCTGGAGCGACCTCGTCGGCCTGTCCTTAGTCCGTTCCTGGCCATTTGGTTGTCAGTGACAACAAAACAGACGGGAGACCTTGTATGGAGCTCACCTCTCTTCCAATTGCCATCATCGGTGCAGGCCCGGTGGGCCTTGCCGCCGCAGCGCAAGTACTCTCGCGTGGCCTCACGCCCCTCGTCTTCGAAGCGGGCCCGTCCGCTGGCGCCGCGATGCGACGCTGGGGCCATGTCCGCATGTTCTCGCCCTGGAAGTACGACGTCGACGCAGAGGGGGCGGCGATCCTGGAGCGCCACGGCTGGGTGCGTCCGGACGGCGAGACCTTTCCGACGGGCCGTGAGCTCGTGGAACAGTACCTGGAGCCGCTGGCCAGCACACGGGAACTGGCGCCGCACATCCGCTACGACTCGCGAGTGACATCGGTCGCGCGGCACGAACACGACCTGATGAAGGACGCCACGCGCGAGACCGCGCCATTTCTCGTCCGCGTCGATGGCGCCGCCGGCGAGCAGGACGTGCTGGCCCAGGCCGTGATTGATGCCTCGGGCACCACGGAACGCCCAGGCGTCCTCGGCGGGTCGGGCCTGCCGGCCATCGGCGAGCGGAGCGCGGCAGGCCGTATCGCTTACGGCATTCCCGACGTTCTCGGCTCGCAGCGTTCGCGCTACCAGGGCCGCCGCGTACTCGTGGTGGGCAGCGGACACTCGGCGCTCAATGCGTTGCTCGATCTCGCGCAGCTCGTCGAGACGGACGGCAGGACGCACATCATCTGGGCGATCAGGCGACCGGCGTTGGCGCAGACCCTCGGCGGCGCCAGGAACGATCAGCTCGCCGAGCGTGGGCGCCTCGGCGCCCGAGTACGCACGCTTCTGGACACGAATCGTCTGCAACTCGTGAGGGCCTTTCGCATTGCGCGAATCACGTCCACGGTAGCGGGGCTCGTGGTGAGCGACGGTGCGCAGGATCTGCCTCCCGTCGACGAGATCATTGCCGCGACGGGCTTCCGCCCCGACTGGTCGATTCTTGGTGAAGTGCGTCTCGATCTCGATCCTGCCGTCGAGAGCCCGCGTGCGCTCGCGCCCCTGATCGATCCGAACGTGCACAGTTGTGGAACCGTGCGTCCGCACGGCGCCGAGGAACTCAAGCATCCGGATGCGAACCTGTTTGCGATTGGCATGAAGAGCTACGGCCGTGCCCCGACGTTCCTCCTCTTGACGGGATACGAGCAGGCCAGGTCGGTCGTGAGTGCGATCGCAGGCGATTGGGACGCGGCGCGTCGGGTGGAACTCGTCCTGCCGGAGACTGGCGCGTGCTCGCTCGATCGCGACGAAGCACCGACCGTCGCCTGCTGCGGTAGCGCGCCCGCGCCCCTCGAGGTCCTCACGGCAACCCCTGTGGCCGTTCGCGTGGGCGCCGGGTGCTGTGGCTGAAGAAGTCGCGCCGACGATGCCACGCCGTGCGCTCGTCGGCTTGGGGCTGGGCCAGTGCATCAACTGGGGCGTCCTGTACTACGCCTTCGCCGGGCTGCTGCTGCCGATGGCGACCGACCTCCGAGCCACTCCCTGGGTGGTCACGGGCGCATTCTCATCGGCCTTGCTCGTTGCGGCCCTGGCCGCGCCGGTGGTGGGGCAGTGGAGTGACCGTGGCGAGGCGCCGCGCATCATGCAGATCGGCGGCGTCGCGGCGACCGTGTTGCTCGCCGCCTCGGCCTTCGCGTCACACGTCTTCCACCTGTACGTGATCTGGGCAGCGCTCGGCTTCTGCATGGCCGCCACACTGTACGAGCCGGCGTTCGCGATCGTCGGACGGCGGCACAGCAATGCCGCCGGACGCCTTCGCGCGCTGGCGTTCGTGACGATCTTCGGTGGGCTTGCGAGCACGGTCTTCCTGCCGCTCACGGGCTGGCTGATTGGCGAGGTCGGGTGGCGGCGCGCTGTGGTGGCCCTCGCTGCCTGCATCGGCGCGTCCACGCTCATCACATGGTGCGTGGCGTGCCGGGATGCGGCAGCACGCACGGAACCTCTGGCGCAAGCAGTTCAGCGAGCCGCATCACGCAAGCCCGCTGTAGGCCTTCAGCCAATGCTGGTCACCTTCGCGTTCGTCAGCCTCGCCGGCACCGCCGTGATGTCCAACCTCGTTGCCGCGCTGAGCGAGCGAGGGTTCACGGCGGGAACGGCGGCGACCTTGGGCGGCCTCTTCGGTGTCATGCAATTGCCCGGGCGTGTGCTGCTCCTGCAGGCGGACGACCACACGTCACCGTCTGTGCTGCTCGGCGTGAGCCTCTGCCTGCAGGCCGTCGGGCTGCTCGCCTGGGCGGTGGTGCCGTCCGACACCGCGGTGGTCCTCGGGCTGGCGGTGTTCGCCGTGGGCGCCGGGCTGTCCACGCTCGTCCGCCCTTACCTGGTGCAGAACGAGTTTGGCGCCGAACAGGCCGGGCAGTTGAATGGCCGGATTGCCCGCGCCCAGCAACTGGCTCGAGCCGCTGGCCCGGTTGTCGCGGGAGCTTTCGCGTCATTAGCCGGGTATCGCTTCGTGCTTGTGGTGCTCGGCGCGACCTTCGCGGCCCTTGCATTGGCGTCGCCGTCGCGGTCGGCTTCAGCGTCCCCAATTCGTCCTTTGTGAGATCGGCCCATGTCGTGCAGCATCCGCCTTGCCACCGTCGATGACGCTCCGTCCATCACGGACATCTACAACCAGGGCATTGCCGAACGGACCGCGACATTCGACACCGTGCCTCGTACGACTGCCCGACATCGAGATGAGGATCGGCGAGATCGAGCGCTATCCGATGCTGGTGGCCGCGTCGGATGGCCGCGTGCTCGGGTGCGCCAGCCTCAGCAGCTACCGACCACGAGACTGCTACGCCGGCATCGCGGAGTTCTCGATCTATCTGGACAGAGCAGCGCGGGGCCGCGGTACGGGACGTGTGCTACTGATGGCACTGATCGACGCGGCTCGTGAGCGAGGTTTCTGGAAGCTCGTGTCGCGCATCTTCCCGTTCAACACGGCCAGTCGTGCCCTCTGCGCGGCCTGCGGGTTCCGCGAAGTCGGCATCTACGAGAAGCACGCCCCGCTCGACGGACGCTGGCTCGATGTCGTCATCGTCGAGCGGCTTATCCCAGAGAATCTGCAGAGCCCCATTCGTTGTGAGAACTGACAAGAACCAAGGGCGCAACCCACGCACGGTTGCGCCCTCGTACGTTCGCTTGACGGGATCAGAATCGCAGCTTGGCACCAAACTGCATCACCCGAGGCCCGCCGACGGTATCGGCGATCATGCCGAAGTCGGTGGAGGCATCCCCGATGACGTTGTTCGGCAAGCCGAAGTTCACGTTGTTTAACAGGTTGAACACATCCCACCGCAATTCGACGCTGGAGCGGGCGCCAACCCCGAAGACCTTCGCCAGACTCAGGTCGATCCGGCGCTGCCAGAGTCCGCGGAGCACGTTCCGACCGAGATCGCCGAAGCCCTCGTTCTCGGGATACCCGCCGGCGGCCGAGAGGGGTGAGCACAACACGCCCTTGTTGAAGGCTTCGAGCGTCGGGTCCGAACCAGCTTGGCGCAGGTCATCGAGCGAACCGCACAGGCTCGGCCGACCAAAGGCCAGGCGATAGAGCCCACCCGAACCCAGCTTCAGGTCGTTGTAATTCGCCGCGTCGTGGCGTTCTGCCCCGCGGCGAAGATTGAATAGGGCCTGCCGGACTGTAATTGCACGAAGCCAGAGAGTCGGAAGCCGTCCAGGAGGCCGCTTCTCGGCACCTCGTAGACGAAGCTGCCGCTGACCGGTGTGCCGAGCGTCGGCCACCGGGTCGATCTGAAACCAGAGTGAGCCTCCCCTAGGAACTTGCGTGCGGCATCAGGTCAGCTCCTTCGAGTTCGACAACTCGGGCTCGAAGGACTAGCCGCGAACCCCTGGCAGCGCGGTCGGGAGACGACACTTCAGTCGGCAATCCATCGACTGCGGCATGACGGTCTGCGACGATGCGAAGGGTGGACTGCCCGTCATCGACGGCCGCGGTCGAGCATTGACAGCCTCGCAGTGTGCGCGCATCGTAGAGGCGTGAGTGGACTGTTCCGCCGCGTGCTCGTCTCGCTACTCCTGCTGGTCCTGCCGGTCAGCAGTGTGGGCGCGTGTGGCGGGTGGGAGGCGACTCCCGAGGGCCGCATGGCCTGCTGCGCACACCACGAGTCGTGCGCCGGCGCCGCCAGCCGTTCGCACGTGACGAGCCAGGCATCGGCCGATAGCTGTTGCGCCAGCAGCGAGCAGCGACCAGTGGAGCAGGCAAGCCACGCCGTCGTCGCGTCAATGCCCGCCCCCGCCGCCGTCGAACCACTCGTCGCGCCCGAGACGCCACCGGTCACCCTGCTGTCCCCTGCGGCACTGGACCTACCGGCTGCTGCCGTGGAGCGTGTGCCCCGACACGTTCTCCTGGTTACCTTCCTGATCTAGTCGCCACCCCCGTCGTGTCGCTGCCCGGCGCGCCCTCGTGCGTGGGGCAGTCGTCTCCACGCCTGCGTGCAGGCATGAACGGCCGTGGTGATTCGTGATCAATTCGCTCGTCGAACTGTCGGTCAAGAACCGACTCATCGTCCTCCTGCTGTACGTGTGCCTGGCTGGTTGGGGCTGGTGGGCGCTACGCCATACGCCCATCGATGCCATCCCTGACCTGTCGGACAACCAGGTCATCGTCTTCACGGACTGGCCGGGACACAGCCCCCGCGAAGTCGAGGACCAGGTCACCTACCCGCTGACCACCACGCTGCAGGGGCTGGCTGGAGTGCGGGCGGTGCGTTCGCAGTCCGCGTTCGGGTTCTCGATGATCTCGGTGCTCTTCGAGGATAACGTCGACCTGTACTTCGCCCGCTCGCGCGTGCTCGAGCGCATGAGTCTCGTCACGCGCACATTGCCTTCCGGCGCGACGGCCACGCTCGGCCCAGACGCGACGGGCGTGGGCCATGTCTTCTGGTACACGGTGGAGAGCCGCACGCACTCGTTGCGCGACCTGCGCAGCCTGCAGGACTGGTTCATCCGCTACCAACTGACCGCCGTTCCTGGCGTCGCGGAAGTCGCGTCGGTCGGCGGGCTGGTGCAGCAGTACCAGATCGATGTCAATCCCGATCGGCTGCGGACATATGGCCTGCCGCTCAGTGCGGTGGTCTCCGCCGTCCGCGAGAGCAACGTCAATGTCGGCGGCAACGTGATCGAGTCGAGCGGCGCCTGGCTCATCGTGCGCGGCGTCGGCTTGATCACCTCGGTGCACGACGTCGAGCAGATCGTCGTCGGGGCGTCCGGTGGTGTCCCGGTCTACGTGTCGCAGGTGGCCGAGGTCCACGTCGGGGACGCGTTTCGTGTCGCGTCCCTGGTCAAGGGCACGACGGAGGCCGTTGGCGGCGTCGTGGTCGCTCGCACGGGCGTCAACACCAAGGACCTGATCGATCGCGTCAAGGCACGCATCGCGGAAATCTCGCCAGGCTTGCCCCCGGGCGTCTCGATCGTCCCGTTCTACGACCGCTCGCGCCTGATCGAGCAGGCGGCGGGGACATTGCGGCGGGCGTTGATCGAGGAGATCGTCCTCGTCACGTTGGCGCACGTCGTGTTCCTGATGCATCTGCGCTCGATCCTGATCGTGACGCTGCCCCTGCCGCTCGCGGTGTTGACGGCGTTCCTCGGGATGTACTACGCCGGGGTGTCCTCGAACATCATGAGCCTGGCCGGCATCGCCATCGCCATCGGCGTCCTCGTGGACGCGGGCATTGTCGTCACCGAGAACGCGTTCCGCTCGCTCGAGCAGGGCCGCATCGACACGGCCGATCGGCCCCGCGTGTGGCACACCGTGGTCGCGGCAACCCATGTGGTCGCGCGGCCGGTGTTCTTCTCGATGGCCATTGTCCTGCTCGCGTTCGTGCCCGTCTTCGCGCTCACCGGCCAGGAAGGGAAGCTGTTCCACCCTCTGGCACTCACCAAGACCATCGCGGTCCTCGCCGCAACGGTCATCGCCATCACGCTGGTGCCCGTACTCTGCACGTACCTGCTGCGCGGCACGCTGCATCCCGAGGAGGCGAACCCGGTGATGCGAGGGTTGCGGCGCCTCTACCGACCGGTGCTCGAATGGGCACTGACGGCTCGGGCGTGGGCGCTTGGAGCGGCGTCCGTCCTGTTTGTCGGCGCGCTCGTGCTGGCGCGCGGCATTGGCAGTGAGTTCATGCCGCCGTTGAACGAGGGCGACCTGCTGTTCATGCCGATCGCCGATCCGAGCATCTCTCTCGAGGAGAACACGAAGATTGCCGCGCGACAGAACGCGGCGTTGCTCGCGTTTCCTGAAGTCGCGCACGTGGTGGCCAAGGTCGGACGCGCGGAGACATCCACGGATCCGGCGCCCCTGAACATGACGGAGACCATCGTCCAGTTGAAGCCGCCAGAGGCGTGGCGGCCTGGGATGACCCTCGAGCACTTGCGTGCGGAGATGAGTCGCGCGGTGCAACTGCCTGGCGTCTCCAGTATCTGGACGATGCCGATCATCAACCGGATCGACATGCTCACGACGGGCGTGCGTTCCGAGGTGGGTGTCAAAGTGTATGGCAGCGATCTCGAGGTCCTCGAAGACCTCGCCGCGCGTGTGGCCGACACACTGCGACGAGTGCCGGGGGCGGCCAACGTCTACCCGGAGCGCGTCACGAGCGGACAGTACCTGAACATCGAGATCGACCGGACGGCGGCGGCGCGCTACGGCATCCGGGTCGGCGACGTGTCGCAGGTCATCGAGACCGCGATTGGCGAGACGACGCTCACGACGACGATTGAGGGGCGTCGCCGCTTTCCGGTGCGGGTCCGCTACGCGCCGGCCTACCGCACCGATCCCGCAGCCCTCGGCAACGTGCTGGTTGCGGCACCCTCGGGCGCGCAGGTGCCGCTCGCCCAACTGGCCCGCATCGAGCACGCGCGCGGCCCCGCCATGATCTCGTCCGAGAACGGGCTCCTGCTGGCCACCGTGCTCATGAATGTGCAGGGACGCGATCCGGGAGGATTCGTGGCCGCTGCCCAGGCAGCCGTGGCTCGCGAGGTTCGCCTGCCGGCCGGCTACTTCGTCGGGTGGAGCGGACGCTGGGAGAACCAGGTGCGTGCCAGAGAGCGGCTGCAGGTCGTGGTGCCGGGGGTCCTGATCGTCATCTTCGTCCTGCTGTACTTCACGTACCACTCCGCGCTCGAAGCCGCGCACGTCCTCCTGGCGGTGCCTTTCGCGCTGACCGGCGGGGTCTACCTGCTCTGGCTGCTCGGCTACAACTTCTCCGTCGCGGTGTGGGTGGGGTTCATCGCCTTGTTCGGCACCGCCGTGCAGACCGGCATGGTGATGGTCATCTACCTCGAGGAGGCGGTCGAACGAAAGCGGCAGGCACTCGGCGGGACGCTCACGCGCACGGGCCTGCACGATGCCGTGATCGAGGGCGCGCTCCTGCGGCTGCGGCCCAAGGTGATGACGGTGTCCACGGTGGTGGCCAGCCTGCTCCCGATCATGTGGAGCACGAGTGTCGGTGCCGAAGTGATGAAGCCGTTGGCGACGCCGGTCCTCGGCGGCATGGTGTCGTCGCTGCTGCACGTACTCGTGATCACACCCGTACTGTTCTTCTGGATTCGCGAGCGGCAACTCGGGCTCGGGAGCGAGGCGGTAGCAGCGCAGCAGAGAGGCTCTCGGCCTTCACGCCGCGCCGTCGCGACGGCGCTCTTCGCCGTGGCTGTTGTGACGGGCGCCGTCTGGTGGAGCCGGTCACGCGCGGTTGTTTCCCAGCCGCAACGGCTCGCCGAACGGGTCGCGAAGACGATTACCGCAGGCGAACTCGACATCGTGGTGCTCGCGTCGTCGGGCGCCCTGCGGCTGGGGCGCAACGCGTTCACCATCGAGTTCCGACAGAGAGGCACCGAGCGACTGGTGGCTGTGCGCGACGTCCATGCGACGGCCGCCATGTCGATGCCCGGGATGGTGATGTCGGCGGGGCTGACGGTCGAGCCGACGGATGTACCAGGTCGCTATCGCGCGACCGCGCAGTTCGACATGGCCGGCGCCTGGCGCATGAGCCTCGACTGGTCAGGGCCCGCGGGACGCGGGTCGGCCAATTTCGAAGGAGTGGTGCAGTGATTCGGGTGATCGCATTGACCGTGCTCGTCGTCCTGACGCCAGCGTGGGTACCGGCACTGGCCCAGTCGACCGGAACCATACCGATCAAGGCGTCCGACCTCCTGGACGAATCCGAGGGGCTTGCGCTCGCAGATGCCATGACCCGCGCCGTCGAAGGCGAACCCGAACTGCGTGCGGCCAGATATGAGGTGGAGGTCTCGCGCGCGGTGACGAAGCAGGCCGAGCTCCGGCCGAATCCGTCGATTTCGGTCGAACGCCGCGAGGAACCGTCAGGGACCGACAACCTCACGGCGTTTGCCGTCGATTGGCCGCTTGACCTCTTTCGGCGAGATGCGCGCGTCAGTGTGGCGACCCTGGACGCGGATACCGCGGCGCGCACCTACGACGACCGGATCCGGCGGCTCCTCGGCGAGGTCCGGGACGCCTACGGCGCGGCCGCCGCGGCGGTGCGGGAGATCGTCGTGCTCGACGAGCTCATCGCGGCTGGTACTCGGCAACTGGAGGTGTTGAGCGCCAGGGTCACCCAGGGTGCCTCACCACCGCTGGATCGCAACGTGCTCGCGGTGGACGTCCGCCGGCTGGAAGCCGATCGCATGTTGCAGGCGGGGCGCGCCGTTGTCTTGATGATGCGACTGAAACGGTTGATTGGACTCGCACCGGAGGCACCCCTCCGCCTCCGGCACACGATCGAGTCGCTCGTCCTGCAAGACACTGCCGTGGTGCCAACGGCGCTGCCCGAAGCCGGGGTCGTCGACCGGCGACCCGACCTGCGCGCGGCCGAGACGCGCGTCGCGGCCTCGGCGGCGCGGGTGGAACAGGCGCAACACGAAGGCCGTGTCGACGCCGGCGTGTTCGGGAGTTACATGCGCATGAACTCCGGCTTTCCGCAGCAGGGCATTGGCCCGGGCGCGACGTTGGAGCGCGTGCAGGGGGTGTTCCATTACGTGTCTGCCGGCCTCCGTGTCTCGCTCCCGCTGTTCAATCGGAACCAGGGGGCCCTCGAGGCAGCGGAGGCACAACACACTGCGGAAGAGGCAAAACGAGACGCGGTGCGCCTGGAGGCGCAGACGGAACTCGCCGCAGCTCGCGCAGGTGATGCCGCGGCGCAATCGGCGCGCATTCACGTTCGAGAGGCCAGGGTGCAGGCCGCGGAGAATCTGGCGGTGATTCAGCAGGCGTACGACCTCGGGAGACTCCGAATCTCCGACGTCCTCGTGGAGCAGCGACGCTTCCTGGAGTTGGAGCGCGAGTACACCGAGGCCCTTCGCCTGGCCTACGAAGCACGCACCGCGTTACGCCTCGCGACGGGAGACGTCCGATGACGGGAACGTCACGCTTCACGATCAGTGGTCGGCTCGCGCTGTTCGCGGCTCTCGTACTCATCGCGGCGAGTGTGAGTGTCACGTACCTCGTCCTGCGGCCGGCATCGTCGGTCGTGCGAACCTCAGCCGACGCAGCGGCGGCGCAACGCGGGCCAGCACACTCCTCCTTGGCTGGCGAGTCGCCGGCACAGGCGTCGCGGCCGATCGTGGTGCCTGTCTCCAGGGAAGCGGCGGAGCGTGCCGGCATTCTCGTGGCGACCGTGGGTACGACCACTGGCGCGACGACATTGCGCGTGCCGGCCGTCATCGAGCCGAACGCATACCGCAGCGTTGCCGTGACCGCCCAGGTGAGTGGCCGTGTCACGCGCGTGGCAGGAGAACTCGGTCAGCGTGTCAGCCGCGGGCAGACCCTGGCCGAGATCTACAGCCCCGAACTCGCCGAGGCCCACACGAAGTACACGTCGGCACAAGCGCGATTACGCGCCCACGATCAGGAGTTGCGGCGCACACAGCAACTGGTGCGGATCGGCGCCGCCAGCCAACAGGAGCTCGACGGCGCCCATGCCGAGCACGCAGCCCAGACCGCCGAGGTCCAGAGTGCACGGTCGCGCCTCACCCTGCTGGGGGTGCCAGGGGCGGCACTCGAAGGCGGGTCCGAGGAACGTCCTCTCGAGACCACCAGCCATGTCCCGGCGCCGATTGCCGGCGTCGTCACGGAGCGTGCCGCCAACGTCGGACTGAACGTCGATCCCGCGATGATGCTGTTCAGGGTCGTCGATCTCTCTCATGTCTGGGTGGTGGCGAGTGTCTATGAAAAGGACTTCGGCGTGTTGCGGGTTGGCGCACCGGCGGTGGTACGGGTGGCCGCGTACCCCGCGTTGTCGATCGACGGGCGCATCAGCTACATCGACCCGCAGGTGAACCCGGAGACGAGGACGGCTCGGGTCCGCGTCGAGGTGCCGAACACCGCGGGCGAGCAGCTCCGCCTCGGGATGTACGTCGACGTGGAACTCGCCGGCGCGGCGCCGGCCGTGGTGACGGTGGTGCCGCGCGAAGCGGTCCAGACCATCGCGCAACGCACGGTCGTCTACAAGGTCAACCCTGCCAACGCAGGCGAGTTCATCGAGCAGACAGTCACCGTGGGGCGTGCCGATGGCACAACGATCGTGGTGTCAGAAGGACTCTCCCCTGGAGACGTCGTCGCCACCAAGGGCAGCTTCTTCATCCGGGCAGAGCGCGAGCGCCTGGGCCTGGGCGGGCCGGCGCCGCACGCCTCGCCGGTGCATCCCGCGGTACCCGTTTCCCCCGTGTCGGCTGGGGGCAAGGTTCAGGACATCGCTGTTCAGGTGACTGAGCGAGGTTTCGAGCCGGCCACGATCCGCGTGCGGAGGAGCCAGGCCGTCCGGCTGACGTTCACGCGTACGACCGATGCCACATGTGCGAAGGAGGTCGTCGTCCCAACATTGAAGATCCGGCGCCCGTTACCTCTCGATACGCCAGTGGCTGTCGAGTTCACGACCCACAATCAGGAGATCGCGTTTGCCTGCGGCATGGACATGCTGCGTGGCACCGTGCTGGTCCAGTAGGAAGATTGCGACTGTGACAGCGTGCCGTCCTCGTCAATCGCGCCCAGTGTGTAGAAGGAGCAGCTCGCGCACTCTGCACCATCGAGGGTTGCCAGTACGGCCCGGCACCTCTTGGTTCGCAGCAAAAGCCGCTGAGCCGACAATCCGATTTGACGCGTCTAGCGCTCATCGTGTCTCCGTTCAAGTCGGTCCTGCCACTTGCCGGCGCCCCACATCGGCTGCACGTGCTAACGCGTCGCGATGGACGCTCTGGCGGTGGCTCCCACCATGGCGCCTCAGAGCAACACTCGCCAGTGGAGGCGGCGGACCCGCGCCCGCGTCCGGCCTAGCCCGAGCATAAATTGCACGGAATAGCGCGAGTCGGGTTGGTGCGCGCCGCCTGATTTCGCCACTTCCGTGGAGAAATAGGGGAGGGACGCGGGACCGGTCCCAACGGTCGGTGCCGTGGCTGACGCGCAGCGCCGAAACCCTGAGCCCGCCACCAGTGCCCGTCCCGCTCGACGCTGTGGAACTCCACGCAGTCGACCGGCCTGCAGTGCCGTAGCCGCGCGATGCTTGACGTAGCGTCCCGCCCATCGTTCGGCGGGACTAGAGCGCACCACGGCCAAGGCGGGGGAGCGGTAGCAAGACGTGATGCGTGGATAGCCGCCTTCAATGGCGAGAACTTGCGCGCAGACTCCAGAATGTCCGTGCAGATAGCTCCGCTGGCGGGCCGCACTGACGACTGCCTCCGGCCCTCGGCTCCGCGCCAGCTCGCCTCGGGCTCGAGTCCACTTGGCACGATCCTCGCGCGATTGGAGCAACCCCGAATTCGAGGGCGGATGGAGCATCTTCCGCGTTTGAGTTCTGTCCGAGCGAGACTGGCCATCACCACGCTCGCCGCGGGAGCACAGCGTCGGCTTCCACGGATCAGCCGGTCGCGGCTGCCTGAACTATTCGCAGCAGGATCAGGCAAGCATTGGACAGCTTTGGTACTGGATTGCTCGCCACAGCAGTAGTCTGATGTAGCAGATGGATTCTGTCGCACGGGTCGAGGCCAATCGGCGGCGCATGGCTGCCCTCCTCGCCGAACTAACGACCGGGGAAGGACTGCGGTGCTCCCTCCTGGAGGACGTGAAGCTGGGACGGGCCGATCGGTGTTACGGGCGTGCACCGGTGCTGTACGAATCCAGCCTCTACATCGTTGCGAGCGGCCGCAAGATCGGCTTCATCGGCGATCGTCGCTTCGTTTACGACCGCAACAACTACCTGGTGCTTGCGGCACCGCTGCCGTTCGAGTGTCAGACCGAAGCCGACGACGAGGGCCCGATGCTCGGGGTCTCGGTGCGCATCGTACCCAGCGTGGTCAGCGAACTGGCCGTGCACATGCCGGCCCGGCTGCGTGCCGGCAACACGGATCGTCTCGGCTGCGTCGAGGCCACGCCACTCGATGTCGCGATGAGCGACGCGGCGGTTCGACTGCTCGAATGTCTGCGCACGCCAATCGACGCGCAGATTCTCGGGCCGTCCATTGTGCGCGAGCTGGTCTATCGTGCGCTTGGCGGTCCACAGGGACACCTGCTACTGGCGATGCTTGGTCGCCACGGCCAGGCATCGCAGATCAACGCCGCGCTGCAGTGGATCCACAACCGGTACGCCGAGCCCTTCAGCGTCGGGCGCATGGCCCGCGACGTCGGCATGAGCGTGTCGGCATTTCATCATCAGTTCAAGGCACTCACGGCAACTTCGCCCGTGCAATACCTGAAGTCGGTCCGCCTTCACAAAGCCCGGGCCCTGATCGTCAACGAGGGCTCGGGCGCCGCGACGGCCGCTACCACCGTCGGATACGAAAGCGCGTCGCAGTTCAGTCGCGAATTCAAACGCTTCTTTGGTGCGAGCCCGGCCGACGAGGCCAAACGCGTGCACGCGATCATCGCCGAACCGGCGGCGGCCGACGCCCGCGCCGTCAGCTAAATCCTCATTTCTTTCGGAGCAATCATGTCCACTGCATCCGCGCCGTTGTCTCAGTCGGCCCGTCCCTCCGTCCGCGCCGCGCGCGCCTGGGCGGCACAGAGCGCGACGTCGCCCCTCGCGCCCTTCTCCATTGATCGCCGCGAGCCCCTGCCCGACGATGTGGTGATCGAGATCCTCTATTGCGGGGTCTGCCATTCGGACCTGCACCAGGTGCGCGATGAATGGCATTCGTCGATGTACCCGATCGTGCCCGGCCACGAGATCGTCGGTCGCGTGACGCGCGTGGGCACTCACGTGACGAAGTTCCGTGAGGGTGACCTCGCCGCCGTCGGCTGCATGGTAGCCTCGTGCCAGCGCTGCGCGCCGTGTGCCGCAGGCCTCGAGCAGTACTGCACCAACGGCAGCACGCTCACCTACAACGGACCGGACCCGGTCCTGGGCGGCCCGACGTTGGGCGGCTACTCCGAGAGCATCACGGTGAAGGAGTCGTTCACGCTGAAGGTGTCGGATCGACTCGACCTCGCCGCCACGGCTCCGCTGCTGTGCGCCGGCATCACCACGTACTCGCCGCTCCGGCACTGGAATGCCGGACCCGGCAAGAAGGTGGGCATCGTCGGTCTCGGCGGGCTCGGCCACATGGGCGTCAAGTTCGCCCGGGCGTTCGGCGCACATGTCGTCCTGTTTACGACGTCCGCGGCCAAGGTGGAGGACGGACTGCGGCTGGGCGCGCACGAAGTCGTGGTCTCGAAGGACGACGATGCCATGAACAAGCACACGTCGTCGTTCGATTTCATCCTCGACGCGGTGTCAGCCGATCACGACATCAACGCATACCTGGCGCTGCTCAAACTCGATGGCACGTTGACCCTCGTCGGTGCACCAGAGCGTCCGCTGCCGGTCAGTGCCTTTAGCTTGCTGACGGGACGCCGTCGCTTCGCCGGCTCAGGCATCGGGGGCATCAAGGAAACGCAGGAGATGCTCGACTTCTGCGCCGAGCACGGCATCGTCAGCGACATCGAAATGATTCGCATCGACGAGATCAATGACGCGTACGAGCGGATGCTGCGCGGCGACGTGCGCTACCGGTTCGTCATCGACATGGCGTCACTCAAGGCCTAGAAGCAAACGGTGACGCACCGAGATGTGCACATGACTTCAAACGTGTAAGCGAAGAGGGCGAACTCGCCGAGCGCGGGCGACTCGAGCACTAGTTGGCGCGTCGGTGAAACCCGCGCTTCCATGTGCCGCTGACTGAATAGGTCACATCGGCGTAGAAGAAGGTCGTCCTACCGCCCTGCGTCGCATTTGGTGCGTCGCGCAGAAACCGTCCGGGAATGAGGTGTGTCAAACCCGTTTCCATGCGTAACATCTGAGGCACAATCCAAGCGCGGATGCGAACGTCCACCTGGCGTCCGCCATCGCGGCCTGAGTGGCCGCTTGGGTCACGGACACCCGTGCTCGCGAATGCGTCGGCCGCCGCAGCCAGCCCTACCCATCGATACACAGCGAATCCGTCGAGTCGCGGTGCTGGGGCCACCGAAAGCCGTACCCCTGCCGTACGGATATTCTCGCGGCCCAGCGCACCGTAGATGCTGGTGGGAGCAAGATCGACCCGCCGATTTCCAAAGAGTGCATCGAAGCGATTCCACCTGGCGTCACCTGGATTCTCGTCCCCACTGCCGAAGTCGTACTCGACGCCAATCCGTGGCGACCATGCGCGGCCAAATGTGTAGCCGCTGCTTGAATGGAGGAACCACGCCGAGACGTCGAGTGGGCGCCGATCGGAGGGCATATTGGAAGCATGCGCGGCGCCCGTTTGCCCCGCTGCTTCGACATCAAGATCGAGCGTCTGGGGCTTGCTGGCGCGAAACGCGCGTGCTCCCCCAGTCCAGATGTGCCGATCTCGAGTCCCTTGCGTTCCAGAGGCGTCATGTTCATCAAGCCGAAAGCCATAGGCTTCTGCACGCACCTCCCGCACTAGCCTAGGACGCTCGTAGAACACTCCCCAGAATCTCGTCCCCAGATGCTCGCGGTCAGCACGAAGCCGATTCTCGAATAGCGATTGGCGATCATCGGGCAGCGTGAGGACAGGAATCACGGCGAAAGTCGTAATGGCCTGTCGGGCGTTCCGCCAATTCAGCCGGATGCCGGTGAATGTCCGAGTCACGTCGCGGTACGCCTCTTGTGCAACGAGACGTCCACTCCCGAGTTCCATGCTGAAGCGGCCGGCCTGGACCTCTGGAAAGAACGGCTTGGTTGTGCCGCCGCCGGGAAGACGAACGTGCGCCTGCAGCAGATCGAACGCGTCGACGAGCGCCGTCGAGACGTTGCTCTGTGTGTCCGTCAAATAGGCCCGCGCGTCCTGCAGCTCGCCGACCAGCCTCACCCTCCCTAGCGGTAGGTCCACCCGGAGGGTCGTGCGGAGAGCCAAAGCCTGGTCGTCACCAGTGAGGCCAGGGCGGAACTGATTCCGAAGGCTCGCATATCGGCTGCGCTGGATCATTTCCCAATGGGGAGCGGCCGGCGGGGCCGGCGGTGCTCCGTCTTGGTCTGCAGCCGGCTTCTGCGACGCCGTCTGCCCATGAGCCGATAGGGCAGTGAGCCACAGAAGAGTCGCCAACAGACCACACCGCTTCACGGTTGCCATCGTGGGAGGACGTCACCAGTCTGGTCTGTGATAACCCCGGTCACAGAACTCGTTGCAGTCTGACCAATGGCGACCGAGGGCAGCGAGAGTAAAGACGCGAATAGAAGATTCAACGAAGCACGAGACATGCTTCTCTCCTGGCGATCGAAGACGGTAGGCACCGGCCGCGCGGTTAAGTCGCGCACGGCAGTGTTGATTGTTCGTGTAGGGGAGCCGACGATCTGGGCTGGGCCGCTGGTAGAAGCTACCAATTGCGGCGGGATGTTCTCATCCGCCTGGCAGATGTCGGCTGTGTACACGCACACTCACGCGTGGTGCAACAGAGACAGCGACAGGCGGTGGCGAGGGAGAACATTCGAGCGAGCCGACTATACATCAAGGAACCCGTTTGACGACTCGGGCAGCGCCTCTCGGCCAAAGTGCCCGTTCCTGAAGGAGGCCCGATGAGCACGGAAATTCCAATCGCCTGCACGCTGTCACCGAGCGACTATCGCGAGCGAATGGCCGCCTTCGCCGCCGTCCCGGAACTGGTCGCCAAACTCACGGGACGTCGGCAGTGAGATCATCACAATCGCATTTCGAACCAGTCTGCTGTCCGTGTTGGCGGCATTCGGCCGAGATCGGGGGTGCTTTTCGTTCTGGGCGTTCCTGCGTTCTTACTGCCGCCTCCGCGTCCTGAACGGTAAGAACCCCGCGCGGCGCTTCGGGAGGGCAGTGGAGCAGCGCCGCGCGTCCGTGGTGGGCCGAGCGCTTCTGGGCTGGGCGGGATATGCTTGCGGTTGAAATGCAGGCGGCGTCGCTGTTCGCGTTCGTCGATGCCCGTCGGGCGCAGGTGGCCATGGTGGCGCTGGTGAGCAACAGCGTCGACAAGACCTCGGGTGATTTCGACACGGGCGGCGACACGTTCAGAATGAGTGTTCTCGCGGCAGTCGCCCGTGCGGCTCGTGCATTCGTTGCTGGCCAGGCTGCACCAGGACTGAGCGAACCCTGAGATCTCGCAACGTGACGCCTGGCCTCACTGGAACAGGAGCAAGCGATGCAGAGCTGCTGTGGCTCACCATTTGAATCCGCGGCGGACCAGCAGTTCAACGCAAAGAAAGTCGCACACGAACTGAAACGCTACCGTGAGCAAGGCCCTCGCCCCACCACGCGCTTGTTGATCGATGATATCGCCCGATCGGGAGCATTGAGCGGCACTGTGCTGGACATAGGCTGCGGTATCGGGGGGCTGACCTTCGGGCTGTTGGAACGTGGCGCCTCGCGTGCAGTGGCGGTGGATGCGTCGACAGCGTATGTCGAGGCAGCGCGCCAGGAAGCGGCCCGACAAGGCCGAAGCGATGCCATTGAATTCGTGCACATCGACTTCGTCAGGGCCGGCACGCAGCTCGCGCCGGCCGGCGTCGTCACGTTGGATCGTGTCGTGTGCTGTTATCCGTCGTGTCAACAGTTGTTGGATGCCGCACTCGACCGGGCAGAGCAATGCCTCGCCCTCTCGTATCCGCGGGACGTGTGGTACGTGCGTGCTGCCATGCAACTGGAGAACGGAGGACGCTGGCTGGCACGCAACGCGTTCCGGACGTTCGTGCACTCCGCCGCCGCCATTGAAGCGACGATAGGCCGAGGCGGGTTCAGGCTCGTGAGTCGTCACCAGACGTGGATGTGGTCAGCAGACGTGTATGTCCGCGAGTGACCACAGCGCGCAGGGCCCGGCGGTACCGCCCGCCTCGGCTCCACCAACGCTCGCCTCGGGCTCTGGTCCCCAAGGGCGCACCATAAGTCGTTACATGTGAATAGTTGAAAGACATTAGCCGGCGCCGGAGCGAGCGACCGGTGCGGGTTCGGGGCGCTTACGGTCATCAGCGCCGCGAAGAAGGGCGCCACCGCGACGGTGTGGAGTTCCAACCCGGAGATGGTGGCGCTCGCCCGACGCCTGGCGCTGGACGCTGGTGTGTCGGGCAGGACGACGTTCGTCCAGGGCGACCTGTTCGAGGCCGATCTGTCCAGGGCAACGGTCATCACGCTCTTTTCTGCTGCCAAGCATCAACGAAACGCTGCGGCCGAAGCTGCTCGAACTGCAACCAGGCACGCGCATCGCATCCAACACCTTCGGCATGGGTGACTGGGAACCGGATGCAAACGCGACGGCCTCCGACTGCGAGACGTATTGCAATGCGCTTGCGTGGGTGGTGCCAGCAGGGCGGCGGGCACGTGGCGGCTCGGGAACGAGACCCTGGCGTTTACCCACCCGTATCAGAGGCTGTCGGGAACCCTTGAAGCAGGCCAATCACGGCTGGGAAGCTCAATGGCACCGACATCAGCATCACGGTTGGTGAACGAGTCTACGCTGGCCGGGTCGAAGGCGATAGCATGACGGGGCAGAACTGGTCGGCCAACCGTCTTGGCATGAAGCCGGCGCTCTGATTGGGGAGGGCGGCGTCCAGCGGCCCCTTCGATGTCGACTGTCAGCCTCTGACCGCGGCCGGTGAACGATGATGAAACTGACGCGGCTGGCGTGGGTGACGTGGGTGATGGCGATCCTGGCGGCCGCCCAGGCCGGCTCGCCGACGGTGCGCGCCGGCACCCGTGACCAGACCCCACCGACACAGCAGCCTCCCGAGCAGGAACAGCGGCAGCCCACGATCCGGGTCGACACCGAGGTCGTGCGCGTCGACGTCACGGTGCTCGATCGCCGCGGACGCCTGGTCACCGATCTGACGATGGAGGACTTCGTCGTCGAGGAGGACGACGTGGCGCAGCCGATCACGTCGTTCAAGTTGGTCGAGGCGAGCGGCGAGCCGGCGGAGGTGGACAGGACGTCGCTGCCGATCCGATCGCGCAGCCACGCGCGCCAGGAGGCGGAGCGCGACGACGTGCGGGTGTTCCTGATCTTCTGGGACGAGTACCACATCGACCAGATGGCGAGCGCGCTGCGATCGCGCGAGGCGCTGACGAACTTCGTGCTGACGGCGTTCGGGCCAACCGACCTCGTGGCCTTCATGGAGCCGATGACGCCGCTCGATGCGATCGAATTCACGCGCGACCGGCGCCAGCTTGCCGAGCAGGCGCGGAAGCTGCAGGGTCGGCGCGGCATCTACGTGCCGCCGCGCAACGGCGCCGAGGAGGCACACCTGTCGGCCATGCGCGACGTCGAGCGCCTGCGGCACGAGGTGACGGTCTCCGCGATCAAGGCGGCCGCCGTGCACCTCGGCGCCATCCGCGAGAGCCGCAAGGACATCATCGTGGTGTCGCAAGGATTCCGCGGCGAGAACGACGTGATGCTGGACCTGATCCGCGCCGCGAACGCCAGTAACGCCGCGATCCACATCGTGGACCCGCGCGGGCTGATGGTCGGCGGCGGGCGGAGCATGTGGATGGACTCGGTGTCGAGCGAGACGGGGGGGAGGACGTATCGTCGCAACGACATGAAGGACGCCATGCAGGAAGTGGTCGCGGCATCTCGCGCCTATTACCTGCTCGGCTACGCCCCGTCCAACGGCACGCGCGACGGCAAGTACCGCAAGATCAAGGTGCGGCTGAAGCGCGGCGGCATGGAGGTGAAGGCGCGGGCTGGCTACTGGGCGCCGAGCCTGTCGGAAACGGAGCGCTCCGCGACGGCCGCCGCCAACGCCGCGGTGCCGCCCAGCGTCGAGCGGAGCTTTGCCGACCTGACGCCGGCGATCTCGCGCCGCGGTGCGGACGTCTGGTTCGGCACGTCGGTGGCCGCCGGGCAGTTCACCGGCCACGTGAGTTGGGCGCCACGGCCGGGGACTGCTCCGACCGACGCCGTGGCAGACGTCCACGTGGAGGCCCGGACGGTGCACGGTCCGGTGTTTATGGGGTCCGTCGATCGGCTCGAGGGCTCCGGCTTCAGCGTCACGCCAGGGTCGCTCCAGTTGACGATTGCGTTCCGCAACAGCGCCGGGGAAGCGCTCGACCGCGAGATACGGACGCTGACGATCCCGGATCCCGCCGGCACGCCGATCGGTCTGACGACGCCGACGGTGTTCCGCGCGCGAGGGCCGCTCGAGTGGCGCTCGCTGCGCGGCGCGACAGCGCCCACACCGACGGCGCTGCGCGACTTCGCACGCGGCGACCGCCTGCTCATCCGCGTGGGCGCGTTCGGCGTGGCCGCGACCGCGGCGCAGGCGACGGCCCGCCTGGTCAACAGGCGCGGCGTCGATGGCGCGGCCATCCCCGTCGTCGCCCGCGGTGAGGGCCGCTTCGAGATCGACCTGCCGCTCTCCAACATCGCGGCCGGGGAATGGTTGCTGGCCATCGACGCGGCATCCGGGGAGGATCGTGCCCAGGCGATGCTGCCGTTCCGCATCGCCCAGTAGACGCGTCATTTTTTGCTGGCGAGCGCCTCGCTGGCTGACGTCCACGCGTTTGCCGCAGCGAACGGAGGGAGTTCCGTCTGCTTCGCCGGAACGGCCGCGGCACCTGGAGCACTCGCCTCGATCGAAGCCTGAAACACCCACGACACGCCCGGCGTTAACCTGTTGGCATCAACCAGGCGGTTTGCGGTCTCGAAGGCGGGACGCATGCGGAGGCGCGAATGAAACGTCTAAGAACAACTCTCGCGACCACTGTCGTCGCGATTGCGGCAATAGTGGTCCTGCACGGCGTGGGCGCAACGGCGAAGAATCAGCCTCCTGCGTCAGCGCAGGCTGGGCCAGCCGGGCAGCCGGGTCAGGGGCCTGCAAGCGCGCCACCAGCGCCGGACCAGACCAAGCCCCAGGTCTTGACCGTGACGACGGGCACTCGCGCTCGATATCGCGTCACGGAGCAACTCGCGGGCATCAGCTTCCCGAGTGATGCGGTCGGCACTACAGACGCGATCACTGGCGCGATCGTTCTGAATCCGGACGGTTCCTTCGGCCCCACTTCGAAGATCGACGTGGACCTGAAGACGCTGTCCACCGATCAGGCGATGCGGGACGGCTACGTGCGGCGCAACACGCTCGAGGTCGAGAAGTTCCCGACGCTCACGATCGTGCCCAAGCGTGCCAATGGCCTCAAGATGCCGCTTCCGTCCGGCATGGGCGCTCAAATGGGATTCCAGCTGGTCACGGACATGACGTTGCACGGGGTGACCAAGGAGATCGTCTGGACCACGATCGCGACGTTCGCCAGTGACGCCGTGAGCGGGAGCGCGAAGACTACGGTCGATTTCGCTGCCTTCAATCTCACCAAGCCGTCTCTGGCCAGGCTGGTGAGCGTGGATGACAAGATCCACCTGGAGATCGAATTCAGGGCTTCTCGGCGAGGGCAGTAGAGCAGGGGCACCATACATCCCGACCTTCTCACCGATGTGGGTCGCGTTGGTCGTGCGGTGAACTGACGCGAATGGTAGGAGCTCGAGAAATGTCCGTGAACGCTCTACCGCTTCAGTACGCCAGGACGACCGACGGTGTGAACATCGCCTTCTTCAGCAGCGGCGAGGGGCGCCCGATCGTCTTTGCGTCGAACATCTTCGGCGACGCGCACCTGTACGGCCTCGGGTGGCCGCACGTCCGTTGCATCACAGACAAGCTGTGCGCCCTGGGCTGGCGTGTCCTGCGGCATGACCACAGGGGCATGGGTTCCTCGGACCGAGACGTCGAGGACCTGCGTCTGGATGGACGAGTGAGGGACCTCGAAGCGGTGGTGCAGGTGGCCGGCCTGCCGCGCTTCGCCCTGGTTGGGACCAGCATAGGCGCGGCAACCGCCATCGCCTACGCGGCGCGACACCCCGGGATGGTCTCTCAACTCGTGCTCCTCAGTCCGTTTGCGTCGGGCGCGGAGCTGTTCGAGCTGCCAGCACTGCGCGTCGCAACAGCGGCTCGAGTCAACGACGATCACGAATGGAGCGTCGTCGCGAATGTGCTGGGCAGCGTGTCCACGTCGTTCGGCGACCAGGGGCTCGGGCGTCAGATCGCCGAGGCGATTCAGCAGGGCACGTCCTGGTCCGGGCTCGAGGCCCATCAGCGGGCATCAAAGGAGATCGCGCTCGCAGGCCTGCTGCCGCATGTGCGCCTGCCCACGCTCGTGATCCATGAACCGGCGTTTCCGTTCGGGTCCTTCGATCAATGCCGGCAGGTCGCGGCCGGCATTCCGGGCGCACGCCTCGTCATCGTCGGTGGGCGATCGATCGCCGGGACTGCGCATGATGGACATGTGGCCGTCATTGATCGATTTCTCCGTGCTGGCCGCGTTGACGGGTACGTGTCGGTCGACGCCGGACCGACGCCCGACGCGCGTGCTGTCCCGGACGGACTCACGCATCGCGAGGTGCAGGTCCGCCAGCAACTCTCGGCCGGGCTCCGAAACAAGGAAATCGCGGCGACGCTCGGGGTCGCGGTTCCCACGATCGAGCGCCACCTCTCCAATCTCTATGCCAAGATCGGTGCGCGCGGGCGAGCCGACGCGACGGCGTACGCGCTCCGGCACGGCCTCGACTCTCCCGGCGGGTGAACAGAGCCCCTACAAGTTTTCCATGAGGCGCGCCGCCCCTGCTGAAGCAGGTCCTGCACGATTGGGACGACGAGCGATGTGTGGCGATCCTGAAGAACTGTCGCCGCGTCATGCCGTCGACTTCCCGACTCCTGCTCGTGGAATTCGTGTTGCCGCCCGGCAACGAGCCCTTTCTCGGGAAATGGGTCGATCTGCACATGCTCGTGATGGCACCAGGAGCGCGCGAAAGGACGGCTGATGAATACCAGTCCCTTCTGGTCAGGGCAGGCTCCACGACGTGTTCCGTGGTCCCGACCGCCGTCGGTCCAAGCGTGGTGGAAGCCATGCCACTGGAAGCGGCGGATATCGGCAATGGTTGATGAGAGCGGTTGGCCGGTCCGTCGCGTCGCATATTGGCGGTCCCATCTCGGCGTGGCGTTGGTGCATTTCCGAGTCATCGACCCGTGAGGGCCGGCGTGAGCGGCGGCTTGCGGCGGTGGTGTGTTCCCTGTTCGAAGGCATACGCAATCCGGAAAAGGTCCGACTCCCCAAACGGCCGCGCCATGAATTCGATGCCGACCGGGAGATCACCAATCAATCCGGCTGGGACTGCAATCGCGGGGAAGCCAAGAACGGGGCTCAGCCGCCGATTGTTCCCAAGGCCCGCGGTGTCAGGAAGGACGGTTCGGGTCATGGCGTCGTCGGCGATGATTCCGGGAAGGTGATCGAAGGTCGCATACATCAAGACGTCGACGCGCAAATCAGCCATCAGCGTGAACACCAATTGGCGCAGGTCGTCTTGGTTGCGCAGCACCTGGGCGTATCCGAGATCGTCGGGAGATTTCCCGATGGTTTCCATCAGAGTACGTGCCCGAGCCGGCGCCACGAGTCCCGAGAGCAGGATGTCTCGCAGTGACTTGTACGGCGCATTCGAATGCGACCGGAGATATGCATCCATCGCGCGCTCGGTCTCGAATACGTTGCCGTCGTAGGTGCGTTTGAGGCGCTCAATCACGTCGGGAATCGTCACGTTGTCTACGACTTCTGCTCCGAGCTCAAGCATGCGTGCAATTGCGCGATCGACGACGCCTCGAACCAGTCGATAGTCATCAGCATTCGCGTTGGTGTTGCCATTCATTGGCTCCCGAATGACCCCGACCCTCGCCTTGCGGAGACCATCGGTGCGAAGCGACGAGGTGTAGGTGTCTGGTATTTGCCGTACACCGAGAGCAGTGACCGGATCGTTTCGGTCGTATCCAACCATCACATCGAAGAGAATCGCGGCGTCTCTGACGGTTCGGGTCATGGGACCGATGGTGTCAGTGCTCGGCCTCGAGGGACTCATTCCATGCCGGCTTACAAGGGGAAGTGTCGGTCGCAGTCCGACGAGCGCATGTACCGCTGCCGGCCCACGGACGGAACCTCCGGTATCCTCGCCGATCCCGATGGTCGCAAAACTTGCGGCGACTCCGGATCCAGTGCCTCCCGACGAACCACTCGCACTCCGCCGAGGGTCATAGGCATTGCGAATGGGTCCGGACGCCGAGCTGATGTATCCGGACGCGAATTCCCCCATGGTCGCCTTGCCGATGATCAGCGCGCCCGCCGCCTTGAGTCGCGCAACCACCGTCGCGTCACTCTGTGGCAGGAAGTCCTTGAAGCCAACGAACCCGTGCGTTGTCGGCAGCTCCATCGTGTCGATTTGATCTTTTACCAGGGTGGGCACGCAGTGCAGTCGTCCGACTGGGCCGCTTGCCTTGAACACTGCGTCCAGTCGATCAGCCTGCTCCAGTGCACGCGTGTTGATCGTCTGCACGGCATTCAGGGCGGGGCCGGCCTTGTCGTACGCATGGATGCGAGCGAGGTAGGCTTCCACGAGCCTACGGCACGTAACGCGGCCGTCGCGCAGCGCGGCCTGAACGTCGTCGATCGTGGCTTCGGTGACCTCGAAGACGGGTGATGCTGTTGACCCGAGAGTCTGGCCGTGGATGCCCCCAGCCACACCCGATACCACAATCATCGCCAACGCCAGCGCACGATTCGAGCGCATCTGTCCTCCTGGAGAGTAGGCGGATTAACCGCGTCCCGGCACGTGACGACGGACCGAGGCCAGCGCGGCACTGCACACGAGCATCGCGATCGCGATCGTCGCAAAGAAGGACTGAGCACCGCGGTACTCGAGGGCCCAGGCGCCGACGTAGCCGCTGATCACCGCGCCGATGCGCCCGAAGGAGGCGGCGCTGCCGGTGCCCGTGGCGCGGATCGCCGCTGGATAGACGTGCACGGCGAGCGCGTACATCGTGGTCTGCACGCCGTTGATGAGCGCGCCGGTGATCGCGAGCATCGCGATGAGTGGGCCGATCGGTGCGGTTGCGGCGATCGGCATCAGGCTCATCGCCGCGGCGCTCGCCACCGCCAGGCCGGCGAGCGCGACCATCGACACGCGCGAGCCCCACCGGGTGATGCACACGCCGCCCGCCAGCGCGCCGGCGACCCCGCCCAGGTTGAAGGCGGCGATGCCGGTGCTTGCCATCGACGACGGGAAGCCGGCGGCGCTCAGCAGCGACGGAATCCAGCTGAAGCCGAGGTAGACCGCGAGGAGGCACGAGAAGAACGACACCCACAGCGCGATCGTGTCGCCCCGCCGCTCGGGCGTGAACAGCGCGACGACCGGCGCGCGCGATGCCGCGACCGGCGCTGGATCGGCGAACGTCGTGTCGTCCGCCACGGCGAAGCGCATGCGACGCAAGGTGGCGATCAACTGCGGCCGGCGATGCGGAAGGCGCGCGAGGAAACGCGGCGATTCGGGCAGGAGCCACGGCAGGACGAGCGCGGCGGCGAACGGCAGCGCGCCGCCGATGAAGAAGAGCCCGCGCCAGCCGATCGCCGGCAGCGCCGGGATCGCCGCGAGTCCGGCCAGCGTCGCGCCGAGCGGCACGCACACGATCGTCACGGTCACCGCGAGCGGGCGGTGCCGGAGCGGGACGTACTCGCCGGAGAGCGCCGCCGCGTTGGGAATGGCGCCGCCCAGCCCCAGCCCCGCGAGGAAGCGGAGGACGCCGAGCGCTGCGACGCCGTCCGCCGCCACCACCGCCATGGTCATCACGCCGAAGACGAACAGGCAGCCGAGGAGCGCCGTGCGGCGCCCGTAGCGATCGCCTGCGAGGCCCGCCATCGCGCCGCCGGCCATCATTCCGAGGTAGCCGAGCGACACGACCGGCGCGAACGCCCCGCGGGGCACCGACCACTCGCGCATGAGGGTGGGAATGGCCACCCCCATCAACTGGTTGTCGATGCCGTCGAAGATGATGGTGAGCGCGGTCAGCGCCACGAGCCAGCGCTGATAACCGCTGCCGCGGCCATCGTCGAGCAGCCGGCCGACGTCAACGACGCGTGGCGTGGCCATCGGCGGCTCCCCGGACGGCGGGCGCGTGCATCACGGCCGGCACTCGTAGCTCGCCAGGACCTCGGGATCGCCGGTGCCCTTGTAGTGCGCATGCTGCGGGTAGGCGCACAGCGGCCGGCTGCGTCCTGGGGCGCTGCGCCCCGTCGCGGGCACCGCGTCTGGCGCCGTACCCTGCTCCACCCACGCCACCAGCGGCGTCAGCAGATCGAAGCGATCGAGCGCGCCGGCCCCGCCGCCGCAGTGGCCCATGCCAGGCGAGAGGAACAGGCGGCTCCAGCCGCGGACCGCGTCCGCGCCGCCGTTGGTCCCGCCGATCCGCTCGTAGTACTCGACGGTGTCCATCGCCGAGAACCACGGGTCGCTGACGCCGTGGTAGAAGAGCAGCTTCCCGCCGCGCCCCGAGAACGTGCTCAGGTTCGTCCAGGTCGCCGTGTCGGTCAGCGCCTGCTGCGCGTCCTCCTCGGCCACCCGCGCCTCGGCGTCGACGTCCTGCTCGAAGCCGGGCACGGGGGGGACGGGCGAGCCCGCGTTCGGCATCAGGATGCCCGGGATGCCGGGGCCCGCGGTGACGATGCCGGTGTCGTAGAGGAACTTCGGATAGACCTGGCGGCCCTTCGAATCGCGCGGCCCGGCGAAGGCTGTTTCGATCGCCGCCACCTGCGGCGCCGACAGGCAGCCGTCCGCCTTCAGGCCCTTGCACGCCAGCGACGCCGGCGAGAAGCGGCACGCGCGGGTGTCGAAGATCAGGCCGTCCTTCGCGCCGTCGTTGGCGTCGCACGCGTCGAGCAGGCCCTCGATCACCGCCTTGCGATCGGCGTCGGAGAACGCCAGCGCGGGCTGCGGCTTGCCGGCGGCGTCCGGCGGCGCGAGCCGGTTGAACGCCACGCGCATCGCGCGCACCGCGAGGTTCGAGTGCCCGGTGCGCATCGCCGGCGCGCCGGCGATGATGCCGTCGAAGTAGCCGGGATACCGCTGCGCCATGAGCATGCCTTCGCGACCGCCGGTCGAGCAGCCGGCGAAGTAGGCCTTCGTGGCGGGGCGGCCGTAGTAGCGCGCGACGACGTCCTTTGCCGCCGACGCCACGCGCCCGACCGCCACGTACGCGAAATCGAGCCCGGCCTGCTGATCGCGCATGAAGCTGGCGTCGAATACTTCGCCCTCGTGCCCGGTGTCGGTCGTCACCACGGCGAATCCGCGGGCGAGCGCCGGCGTGTCGCCCGCGGCGACGCCGCCGACGGGCGGCGCGACGCGGCCGTTGAGGCCGCCACCGCCCTGCATCAGCAGCCGGCCGTTCCAGTCGTCGGGCAACGCGACCGCGAAGCCGATCCCGTAGCGCTTCACGTCAAGACCGGTCCGCCGATCGATCACCCCGTCGACACGGCAGTGCGCGGGCAGCGTCCCTGCGGCCGGTGCGCCCGGAAAGGGCGCTGGCGCCGGGCCCGCCGCCACTCGCTGGCCCTTGACCTCGCTCAGCGTGAGACCCGGCAACTGCAGTGTCGAGAGCGCGGCGCACGCCTCGGCGGACGGGGGCGGCGCTTGAGCGGCCGCACGGGTGGCCCCCAGACAGAGCAGGGCGCAGGTAATGGCGAAGGGTCTCGGCATGACGTCTCCAGGTCAGCGCGTGGACGCCGGCGTCCATACGGCGCGGGCCGTACGCCCGACGAGCTCCAGCTTCGCGCGCTGGTCATCGGGCGTCAGGCGATTGCCTTCGTGGGTCGACGCGAAGCCGCACTGCGGGCTGATCGCGAGCCGCTCCAGCGGGACGTAGCGGGACGCCTCGGCGATGCGCCGCTCGAGCTCGGCCGCGGCCTCGAGCTCCGGCTTCTTCGAGCTCACCAGGCCGAGGACGACGACCCGGTCGTCGGGCACGTGGCGAAGCGGCTCGAACGTCCCCGATCGCTCGTCGTCGTACTCGAGCAGGAAGCGCTGGAAGCGGGCCCGCCGGAAGATGTGCTCCGCGATCCGGTCGTAGCCGCCGGAGGCGTAGAACATGCTCTTGTGGTTGCCGCGGCAGATGTGGATCCCGAACGTCACGCCGGGATGGCCATCGATGATCGCGTTGTCCAGCTCGATGCAGGTGTCGAGCAACCGGTCGGGGTCGCTACCGCGCTGGCGGTAGCCCTCGCGGATGGTCTCGTCGAGGAGCGCCGCGTACTGCGGCGCGTCGATCTGGATGTACTCGCAACCGAGCCGTACCAGCTCCGCGATCTCGCGGCGGGTGAAGTCCACGAGATCGGCGAGGTAGGCGTCGCGAGTGGCATACGCGGCCTTCGAGAACTCCGGATCGTAGTAGGCCGCGGCCTGCTGCGCGCTGAGCAGCGTCACCTTGACCTGCCGCGTCGTGCGGCCCCGCAGGTAGGTGAACTCCTCGACGCTCATCTGCCGGCGCCAGGCCAGCTTGCCGACGACGACCGGCCGCCGCAGCGGCGCCGCGTGGCCCTCGGCGTCGCGGAAGGTCACCGACCATCCCCCTTCGCGATCGAACCCCTCGACCGCCTCGATGAGGTGCCCGAAGAACGCGTAGCGCCGCATCTCGCCGTCGGTGATCACCTCGAGGCCCGCCGCCTCCTGCAGGGCGACGGCCTCGTCGACGGCGCGGTCCTCGATGCGCTTGAACGCGGCGGCCGCGAGCGTGCCGCGCTCCACCTGCCCGCGGGCCTCCTGCAGCCAGGCCGGCCGCAGCAGGCTGCCGACGACATCGCTTCTCCACACGTGCATGGGTTTCCTCTCTACCACGGGCGCTAGACCAGGACACCGCGGGCCAAGCACCTTTTGGGAGTTGGGAATCGAGAGTTGCAAATTGACACAGTCATTTGTCGCTCTGGGGTTCGAGGCCCAACAGCTTGATCGCGTTCTCGCGCAGGATCAGCGGCCGCACCTCGGCGCGGATCGCCGTCTGCTCGAAGTCCGCGAGCCAGCGATCCGGCGTGATCAGCGGATAGTCGGATCCGAACATCACCTTGTGCTTGAGCAGGGTGTTTGCGTACTGCACGAGCGTCGGCGGGAAGTACTTCGGCGACCAACCCGACAGGTCGATGTAGACCGACGGCTTGTGCAGGCAGATCGAGATGGCTTCGTCCTGCCAGGGGAAGGACGGGTGGGCCATGATGATCGGCATCTCCGGGAAGTCCACGGCGACGTCGTCGATCGGCATCGGATGGCCGTACTTCAGGCGGACGCCGCCGCCGCCGGGCATGCCGGTGCCGATGCCGCTGTGCCCGGTGTGGAAGAGCACCGGAAGGCGCGCCTCGGCGAACACCTCGTAGAGCGGGTACGCCAGGCGATCGTTCGGCACGAACTCCTGGAGCGGCGGATGCAGCTTGAGCCCGCGGACGCGGCCGGCCGAGACGAGGCGCCGGGCTTCGGCGACACCGTCGGCGCCGCGGTGCGGATCGATGCTCGCGAAGGCCATCGCGACGTCGGCGTTCGCCTCGGCGAAGGCCGCGACCTCGTCGTTCGAGAGCTGCGGGCGCCCCGACAGCCGCTCGTCCACCGAGAACACCACGCACGCCATGCGGCGCGATCGGTAGTACTCGGCCAGGCCGTGCGCGTCGCGCGCCGCGCCGCTGTCGCCGAAGTACTGGCGCGCGGCGAGGTCGGCGGCCGAGCCGTCGGCGGGTGGCTCGAGGTGCACGTGCACGTCGATGGCGATCTTGTCGCCCGCCTGGATGGTCGAGGGTCTGGTGGTCACGCGTCGATCGTCCTTTCCTCGACGTCGATGAAACGCATCGGTGGACGGGCGCCGTAGAGCGCGTCGACCAACGCGACGCGGCGCCGCAGCACCGCCTTCTGGTTGATCGATCCCTTGTCGGTGATCTCGCCGGCGTCGATCGACGGCGGCTCGGCCAGCAGCAGCGCGCGCAAGACGCGCGTGGAGCTGCCGGCCTGCGCCGCACTGAACGCCGACAGGGCGGTCGCAAACCCGGCGCAGACGGCCTCGCCGTCGAGCACGTCGCCGACCGGCGCCCCCGCCGGGAGGCCGGCGAGGCGGCGGCACGCGGCCAGGTTCGGGAACACCAGCACCCGCACGTCGTCGCGCTCCGGCGCGGCGATGACGACGTCCTGCGCCAGCTCGCCGAGCGCCGAAAGCAGCGCCGCGCGCAGCGGCCCCACCCGCACCCACGTGCCGGTCGACAGCTTGAAGTCCTCGGCGATGCGCCCCTGGAAGGTGAACCCGCGCGCGGGATCGGCCGGATCGACGCAGCCGAGCGCGTCGCCCATCGCATAGAAGCCGTCGTCGTCGAACGCGGCCCGGGTGAGCGCCGGATCGCGCCAGTAGCCGGGGGTGACGTTCGGCCCGCGGACGCGAGCCTCGAGCAGCGCACCGACCGGCTCCAGCTTCAGCTCGACGCCTGGCGCGGCCACGCCGACGCGTCCGCTGACCGGCACGGCCATCGCCCCGGTGCACAGCGCGAACGGCGCGGTCTCGGTTGCGCCGAGGCCGGACACCCAGGGCACGCGCTCCCCGCAGGCCTCGACCGCCAGTTGATCGATGCCGTCCGAGACCTCCTGCCGCAGTCCGGCGGCGGCGTAGAACAGGATCTGCAACCGGCCGAAGAAGCGGTGGCAGAAGTCGGCGTCGCCGCGCAGTGCCTGCAGCAGCAGGTCGTAGCCCCTCGGCACGTTGAAGTAGGCGGTGGTCGCGATCTCGCGCAGGTTGGCGGCGGTCGTGGCGAAGCCGGCCGGCGTCGGCGTCCCGGCGTCGATGTAGAGCGTGCCGCCGTTGTAGAGCGTCAGGCCGACGTTGTGGTTGCCGCCGAACGTGTGGTTCCAGGGCAGCCAGTCGCAGAGCACAGGCGGCTCGTCGGCCAGGAACGCGAGCACGCTCCGTATCTGTTCCTGATTGGCGGTCAGCATGCGCTGGGTGTTGATCACGCCCTTCGGCGCGCCCGTCGACCCGGACGTGAAGAGCACCTTGGCGACGGTGTCGGGCCCGACACGGGCGTGCGCGTCCTCCACCGCCGCGGTCGCCGTGGTGGCGAGGAGCGCGGCGAAGCTGGTCTGCCGGCTCAAGCCCGTGGCCGGGCTGCCGGTGACGACCTCGACGTCGTCGGGCAGCGCCAGGCTGGCCAGGGCGCGATCGAAGCGCTCGCCCTCGGCCGCAAAGATGAGCCCCGGGCGCATCGCCGCGCAGACGGCGGCGAGGGTGCGGTGGTCCTGCGAGATCAGCGAGTAGGACGGCGCGATCGGCGCGTACGGCACCCCAGCGTGCATCGCGGCGAGGCCGAGCACGGCGTGCTCGAGGCCGTTGCCTGACAGGATCACGATCGGCCGGTCGGCCGACAGGCCGCGATCGAGCAGGGCCTGCGCGACCGAGCGCGTGCGCTCGAACGCGACCCGGTAGGTCAGGCGTTCCCAGAAGCCGTCGGGGCGACGCGCGGCGACGAAGGTGCGGTCGGGCGCGCGATCGGCCCACTTCGCCAGGCAGTGCGTCAGGGTCGCCGGATACGGCCCCAGGACGTGCGGCGAGCGGACGCGCAGCCGGCCGCGATCGTCCCGGCTGACGATCGCGTCCGGCGGCAGCATCCGCGGCGTGCGCAGGCGTCCCTCGAAGGCGGGCGACACGTCAGCGGCTCCTTGCCCCGGCCCTGCCATGCAACGCGCCGCCGCGGAACGTGCCGCCGCGCTCGGCGAGCTCCACGAGAAGCGGCGCCGGCCGCCAGCGCTCGCCGTGCTCGCGGTGGAACGCCCGGATGCGGGCCAGCACCTCGCCGAGGCCGCGGCGATCGGCGTAGAACAGCGGACCGCCGCGCCAGCCCGGGAACCCGTAGCCGTTCACGTAGATCACGTCGATGTCCGAGGCGCGGGCCGCGACGCCGGCCTCGAGCGCCCGCGCGCCCTCGTTGACGAGCGCGAGGATCGCGCGATCGACGATCTCCTCGTCGGAGATGGTCCGGGCCGCGATCCCGGCGTCGGTCGCCAGCGACCGGATGAGCGCCTCGACCTCGGGATCCGGCGTCGGCTTGCGCGGCTCGTCGTAGCGATACCAGCCGGCGCCGCGCTTCTGGCCGAGCCGGCCCATCGCCACCAGCCGCTCGTGGACCAGCGGTCGGCGCTCGCGCGGGTCGCTGAAGTGGCCGAGCGCCTTGCGCACTCGCGCGCCCACGTCGAGCCCTGCCATGTCGTCCACCGCGAACACCCCCATCGCCATCCCGAACCCCGCCAGCGCGCGGTCCACCTGCGCCGGCGTGGCGCCGTCCTCGACGAGGAATTGCGTCTCGTACATGTAGGGGAACATCAGCCGGTTGCCGACGAAGCCAGGCCCGTTGCCGACCACGACGCCGAGCTTGCGCACGCGCTTCGCGAAGGCCAGGGCCGCCACCAGCACGTCGAGATCGGTGCGCGATCCGCGCACGATCTCCAGCAGCCGCATCACCGCCGCAGGGCTGAAGAAATGCAGGCCGATCACCGCCTCCGGCCTCGACGTGGCGCTGGCGATCGCGTCGATGTCGAGCGTGGACGTGTTGGTGGCGAGGATGCACCCTGGCCTGGCCGCCGCGTCGATCTCGCGGAACACGCGCTGCTTGAGCGCGAGATCCTCGAATACCGCTTCGATCACCAGATCCGCCTCGACGGCGCGCGCGGGAAAGGCCGCGGGCGGCGTGAGATGGATGCGGGCCAGCCGATCGGCGACGGCATCGGGCGTGAGGCGGCCGCGGGCGACCGTGGCGTCGTAGTTCGTGCGGATCGCGGCTTCGCCGGCGGCCACCGCATCGCCGGTCGCGTCGGTCAGGATCACGTCGAGGCCCGCGTTCGCGCAAGCCATCGCGATCCCCGACCCCATCGTGCCGCCCCCGACGATCGCGATCGTGCGGATCTCGGCCGGGGTCAGGTGGGCCATGTCCTCGGGCAGCTTCGAGGCCGCGCGCTCGGCGAAGAAGACGTGGATCAGGGCCTTGGCCTGCTCACCGCGCACGCACTCGAAGAAGAGCTCGCGCTCGCGCCGGCAGCCGGCCTCGAACGGCAGCCGCGTGGCGGCCTCGATCGCGTCCACGGCCTTCAGCGGCGCGACCTGGTGGCGCCGGATCTTCTCCGCCTGTGCGCGGGCAGCGGCAAGCAGCGGCGCGTTCGTTTCGGGGTCGCCGAGGCGCTCGGCGCGCTCGCTCGTCAACGGGTGCGAGCTCCGCGCCGCCACGCGGCGCGCGAACGCCACCGCCGACGCGGTGAGATCCTCGCCCGCGATCTCATCGACGATGCCGGCGGCCAGCGCATCCTGCGCCGTGACGGGGCGACCCGAGACGCACATGTCGAGCGCCTTGGCGACTCCCGCGAGGCGCGGCAGCCGCTGCGTGCCTTCGGCGCCAGGCACGATCCCGAGGTTCACCTCCGGCTGTCCGACCTGGGCCGCGGCGTCCGCCACACGGTAGTGGCCGGCCATCGCCAGCTCCAGGCCGCCGCCGAGCGCGGTGCCGTGAATCGCCATCACGACCGGCGTGCGGCACTGCTCGACGCGCCGGAGCAGATCGTGCAAGTCGGCCGCGGCTGCCTCGTCGCCCCAGGCAGCGTCCTCGAGCGTCGCGATATCGGCGCCGGCGACGAACGTCCGGCCCGCACCGCGAACCACGATCGCGGCGACACCGTCGTCGCGATCCGCCGCGTCGAGCACGGCGGCCAGGGCCTCGGGCACCCCGGGCCCGAGCGCGTTGACGGGCGGGTTGTCGATCTCGACGACGAGCACGTCGCCGTCACGATGGGTGCGTACGAGCTCGGACATGGGCAGCGGAGACCGCGTTCGCGAAGCGGCCCTGGTCAATCCAACGGAAAGCCGACGTAGTTTTCCGCGAGGCTGGTCATCGCCGCGCGGGAGTGAACGAGATACTCGAGATCGGCGCGTTGACGGCGGCGATCGAAGTCGGTGGCCCCCTCTGGGCGGTGCAGTAGCGAGGTCATCCAGCACGAAAACCGTTGTGCGCGCCAGGTCCGGCGCAGCCCGGCATCGGAGTACGCGTCGAGCGCGGCGTCGCTGCCGGTTCGATAGTGCTCGTCGAGCGCGCGAGCGAGGCGCCACACGTCGGCGACGGCCAGGTTCAGGCCCTTGGCGCCGGTCGGCGGCACGATGTGCGCGGCGTCGCCGGCGAGGAACAACCGGCCGAAACACATCGGCTCGATCACGAAACTGCGCATGCCGGTAAGGCCCTTCTGCAGGATAGGACCTTCGTTCGGCACCCAGCCGTCGCGCATCTGCAGGCGGATCCGCAGTTCGCGCCAAATCCGCTCGTCGGGCCAGGCATCTAGCCGCTCGTCGGGCGGGCACTGCAGGTAGAGGCGCGTGATGCTGGTCGATCGCATGCTGAGCAGCGCGAAGCCGTCGTCGTGCAGACAGTACACCAGCTCCTGCGAGGCAGGCGCGGCCTGGGCGAGGACTCCCAGCCATGTGTAAGCATGGACCTGCTCGTACACCCGTAGCGCCGACGACGGGATCGACGCGCGCGAAATCCCGTGGAACCCATCGCAACCGGCGATGTAGTCGCACACGAACGTCTCCTCGCCATCAGCCGTCCGAACCTGGAGCCGCGGCTGTTCGGTGTCGAGATGGGTGAGCGCCACGTGCTCGGCGTCAAAGAGGATCCAATCGCCTGCGGCACGCCGCGCCTCGATCAGGTCCCGGACGATCTCGTTCTGGCCGTAGACCGTGATTGCCCGGCCGCCGGTGAGGTCCGCGAGATCGAGCCGGTGCCGCACGCCGCCGAACGCGAGATAGAGACCCTCGTGCCGGAGCCCCTCGTTGGTGAGACGGCCGCCCAGCCCGACATCGCGCAGCAGGTCGACCGTCGTCTGCTCGAGGACGCCGGCCCGCACTCGTTCGATCACGTGGTGCTCGCTGCGGATATCCACGGTGATCGACTCGATGCCGGCGCGCTGGAGCAGGTGGCCGAGGAGGAGTCCGGCCGGTCCGGCGCCGACGATCCCGACGGGGATGCGGTGGATGGCCATGGCGACGGCTCAGACGCGCTCGATGAGGAGCGCCACACCTTGGCCGACCCCGACGCACATGGTGCAGAGGGCATAGCGGCCGCGCATCCGGCCGAGCTGCGCGATCGCAGCCGTCACGAGCCGCGCACCGCTCGCGCCGAGCGGATGTCCAATCGCGATGGCCCCGCCATTGGGGTTCACATGGGGCGCGTCGTCGGGCACGCCGAGCGCGCGCAACACGGCCAGCGCCTGGGCCGCGAATGCCTCATTCAGCTCGATCACGTCGACGCGATCGAGGGCGATGCCGGTGCGGGCGAGCAGTTTCTCGACCGCGGGCACCGGACCGATGCCCATCACGCGCGGCGGGACGCCCGCGACCGCCGCGCCTACGTAGCGCGCGCGGGGCGTCAGGCCGTGCGCCCGCACCGCCGCCTCCGACGCGAGCAGCAGCGCGCAACTACCGTCGTTGATGCCCGAGGCGTTCCCGGCCGTGACCGTGCCGCCTGGGTGGACGATTGGCTGGAGCTTCGCCAGCGATTCCAGCGTGGTCTCCGGCCGCGGGTGCTCGTCGGTCGCGACCTCGAGAGCCGCGCCCTTCGGTCGAGGGATGACGATCGGGACGATCTCGCCGGCGAATAGTCCAGTGGCCGCCGCCGCGGCAGCGCGCTGCTGACTGCGCAGCGCGAACCGATCCTGATCGACGCGAGCGATGCCGTGTTCGGCGGCCACGTGCTCAGCGGTCTCCGGCATCGAGTCGATGCCGTATTGCGTCTGCATCCGCGGGTTGACGAAGCGCCAGCCGAGCGTGGTGTCGGCCCAGGCCAGGTCGCGGGCGTAAGCCGCGGCCGGCTTGCCCATCACGAACGGCGCCCGCGACATGCTCTCCACTCCGCCGGCAATCACGAGCGACATCTCCCCGGACGCGATCGCACGCGCACCGCTGATGCAAGCGTCGAGGCTGGACGCGCACAAGCGGTTCACCGTCGCGCCGGGTACGCGATCGGGCAGTCCGGCGAGTAGCAGCGCCATCCGCGCGACATTGCGGTTGTCTTCGCCCGCCTGGTTGGCGCAGCCGAGAATCACGTCGTCGAGCGCGCCCCAGTCCACGGAAGGGTTGCGTGCCTGCAGGGCACGCAGCGGCTCGGCGGCGAGATCGTCGGTCCGGACACCCGCCAGTGCGCCGCCGTAGCGCCCGAACGGGGTGCGCACGGCGTCGCAGAAGTAGACCGGCTGCAGGCCGTTGGACGTCGCCATCAGACGATCCGGCCGGCGGGCTCGCCCGGCTCACGCGGCGTCCCGAGCGCGGCGCTGATCTCGTCGGCCGCCTGTCGCAGCAGCGGGACGACCTCGCGGCGCAGCGTTGCCACGTCGGCGCGAGCAGCGTGCGCGCCGACGTTGAGCGCGGCGACCACGGTGCCGTCGTGCCGGGCGATCGGCACCGCGCACGAACGCAGGCCCAGTTCCAGCTCCTGATCGACGATCGCGTAGCCCTGCGCCCGCACCGCCTCGAGCTCGGCGGCCAGCGCCGGCTTGTCGGTGATCGTGCGGGCGGTGTACCGCGGCAGCTTCATTCGCTTGAGGACATGTGCCCGACCGTCGGCATCGGCCGCGGCGAGCAGGACCCGGCCCATCGACGTGCACGCCGCCGGCAGCCGGCTACCCACGTCGAGGCTGATCGTGAGGATGCGACGGGCGGACGCGCGTGCCACGTAGACGATCTCCTCGCCGTCGAGGACCGCGACCGAGGAGGACTCGTGCAGCTGGTCGGACACGCGCTCGAGGACCGGCTGGGCCACGCGGGCGATGGTCGTCGACGACAGGTAAGCCTGGCCGAGCGTGAGGATCGACGGCGTCAACTCGTAGCGGCCTCCGCTGGCAGCGGCGTAGCCGAGCACCGACAGCGTGTGCAGGCAGCGGCGCGCCGACGCGCGAGACAGCCCGGCGAGGCGCGCGACGTCTGCGACCGAGAGCTGCGAGCCGGCGTCTCCGAAGGCGCGGATCGCCGCCAGACCGCGCGCCAGCGACAGCATGAAATCCGGATCGCCGATCGGCGGCCGGACGGCGTCGCTCCGCTCGAGCCGGACCGGCCGGGAAAGACGTGAAGGGTTCACGGGCCGCCAGATTACGGGGGTGACGCCCGCTAAGTCAATCGATAATCGAACATGTTGTGCGATAATCGGCGCCGCCCAAAATGAGCGAATTCCTCAGCCTGCACGCCGCCGTGGCCGGACTGGTGCGCCCGGGCGACACCGTCGCGCTCGAGGGATTCACGCACCTCATCCCCTTCGCTGCAGGCCACGAGGTGATCCGCCAGGGCATCGGCGAGCTCACGCTCATCCGGATGACGCCCGATCTGCTCTACGACCAGATGATCGGGTGCGGCCTGGCGAAGCGCCTGGTGTTCTCGTGGGGCGGCAACCCCGGCGTCGGGTCGCTCCATCGGCTGCGCGATGCGGTCGAGCGCGGCTGGCCGCGCCCGATTGAACTCGAGGAGCACAGCCACGCGGCGATGGCACACGCGTACGCCGCCGGAGCGGCGAACATGCCAGCGGCGTTCTTCCGGGGATATCTGGGATCGGATCTCGCCGCGGTGAACCCGAACGTGCGGTTCATCGACTGCCCGTTTACCGGCGAGCAGCTTGCCGCCGTCCCGGCGCTTCGGCCCGACGTTGCGATCGTGCACGCGCAGAAGGCCGATCGTGAGGGGAACGTGCTGCTCGAAGGCATCGTCGGCGTGCAGAAGGAAGCGGTGCTCGCGGCCAGGCGGTCGTTGGTCACGGTCGAAGAGGTCGTGAACGCGCTGCCGCGCACCAGTCCCAACGCCGTTGTCCTGCCGTCCTGGACGGTGACGGCCATCGCGGTTGCCCCAGGCGGCGCGAAGCCGTCCTACGCGCACGGCTACTACGCGCGCGACAACGCGTTCTACGTCGCGTGGGACGCCATCTCGCGCGATCGCGGCACGTTCCAGGCCTGGATCGGCGAGCACGTCCTGTCGCGATCGGCTGAGGTCGCGTCGTGACCTGGACGTCGGTCGAGATGATGACGGTCACGGCGGCGCGCGCGCTCACCGACGACGACGTCTGTTTCGTCGGGATCGGCTTACCATCCGCGGCCTGCAACCTCGCGCGGCTGACCCACGCCCCGCGCCTCCGACTGGTCTACGAGTCGGGCACGATCGAGACGCGGCCGGACGTGCTGCCGCTCTCGATCGGCGACGGCGAGCTGTGCGAGACGGCGCTGACGACGGTGTCGGTGCCCGAGATGTTCCAGTACTGGCTCCAGGGCGGCCGCATCACGATCGGGTTCCTCGGCGGCGCGCAGGTCGATCGCTTCGGCAACTTGAACAGCACGGTGATCGGCGACTACGCGCGGCCGCAGGTGCGCCTGCCCGGCGGCGGCGGGGCGCCCGAGATCGCGGCCTGCTGTCGACGTATTTTCATCGTCATGCGACACTCCCGCCGGGCCTTCGTGGACCGGCTGGCGTTCTTGACGACGCTCGGGCACGGGCCGACTGGCCAGGAGCGGCGGGCCCTCGGCCTCACCACGGAGGGGCCAGCGCTGCTGGTGAGCGATCTCTGCATCATGCGCCCGCACCCGGAGACGAAGGAGCTACAGGTGACAAGCCTGCATCCAGGCGTGACCCGTGACCGGGTCGTCGAGGAGACCGGCTGGCCGGTGGCCTTTTCCGGCGTGGTGGTCGAGACCCCGGCGCCGACGGCGCGCGAGCTCGAGGTGCTCCGTGACCTCCACGCCCGGACCGCCGCGGCGCACGGCGTGCCAGCGGAATGATCGGCGTGCGACATGAGTAACCGTCCTATGAGCGATCGCCATGCCCTCGAAGCCGGCAGCCAGCCGCCGTTGCTCTACCCGCCGTACAAGTCCACGGTGAAGCGGGCGCCGACGCAGCCGCTGATCGTGATCCCCGAGCGGTTTGCGTCACTCGCCACGCCTGTCTACGGCTACCTGCCGATTGGTGAAGCGGACAACGACCTCACCCGTCAGCACGCAGGCGAGCCGCAGGGTGAGCGGATCATCGTTGCCGGCCGCGTCCTCGATGAGGACGGCCGCGCCGTGCCGCACACGCTCGTCGAGCTGTGGCAGTGCAACGCGGCGGGGCGCTACCGCCACGCGAAGGACAAACACCCCGCGCCGATCGATCCGAACTTCAGCGGCGCCGGCCGTTCGATCACCGACGCCGAGGGCCGCTACCGCTTCGTGACGATCAAGCCTGGCGCCTATCCGTGGGGCAACCACGACAACGCCTGGCGGCCCGCACACCTGCACTTTTCGCTGTTCGGGCACTCGATCGCGACGCGGCTCGTGACCCAGATGTATTTTCCGAACGATCCGCTGTGCGCGTGGGATCCCATGTTCCAGTCGGTCCGGGATCCGCGGGCGCAACAGCGGCTGGTGTCGCAGTTCGACCTGTCGCTCACTGAGCCCAACTGGGCGCTCGGCTACCGCTTCGACATCGTCCTGCGCGGGCGCGACTCCACGCCATTCGAGGCGCGGGTATGAGCGAGCCACAGGAACCGCTGGTCGCGAGTGCGTCGCAGACGGTCGGCCCGTTCTTCCATGTCGGGCCGGGCGCGAGCGATCGTTGCGGCGTGCTCGCGGGGCCCGGGGTTCCTGGCGAACGAATCCGTCTGTGCATTCGCGTCCTCGACGGCGACGGCGCGCCGGTGGACGACGCGATGGTGGAGATCCGCCAGGCCGACGCAGATGGCGCCTATGCGCTCCCGCCGACGAGTCTCGAGGATCCGCCGCCCCAGTTCGCAGGCTTCGGCCGGTTGAGCACGTCGAAGGACGGCGACTGCTGCTTTGAGACGATTCGCCCGGGTGCGCCCGCGCATGCGGACGGCGCTGCGCACGTCACCGTGTGTCTGTTCATGCGTGGCCTGCTGCGGCACCTCTACACGCGCGTGTACTTCGAAGACGATCTGGCGCTCGATCGCGACCCGATCCTGCTGTTGGTACCGGCCGAGCGCCGGTCAACGCTACTGGCACACCGCGCGGGCGACGGCGCCACCTGGGATTTCGTCGTGCGGCTCCAGGGTCCCGACGAGACCGTTTTCTTCGATCTGTGAGGACCCGTGACGTCGTCGATCATCAATGCGCTGGCCACGACCGAGGCCTTGAGCGGGATCTTCAGTGACGGCTCGGTCGTACAGGCGCTGCTCGACGTCGAGGCGGCGTTGGCCCGTGCGCAGTCGGCGCTCGGGGTGATTCCGCCCGGCGCTGGTGCGGCGATCACCCGCGCCGCGGTCGCGGACGCGATCGACGTGCACGCCATCGCCCGCGACGCCCGGTCGTCGGCGACGATCGTAGTGCCGCTCGTTGCGGCCTTGACGGCGCGCGTCGAGGTCGTCGATCCGGAGGCGGCCGGCGTCGTCCACTGGGGCGCGACCAGCCAGGACATCGCCGACACAGCGATGTCGCTCCTGATCGATCGCGCCTGCGCTGCCATGGCCCGCGACGCCGCGGCGCTCGCTGCGTCGCTGCGCGATCTCTCCGATCGTCACGCCGACACCGTCATGGTCGGGCGGACGCTGCTCCAGCCGGCGCCGCCGATCACTTTCGGGCTCAAGGCCGCTGGGTGGCTGGCCGGCGTGCGTCGAAGCTGGTCCCGCGTCGAGCAGGCGCGGGGCGAGGCGGTGCGGGTCCAGCTGGGCGGCGCCTCGGGTACGCTGGCTGCGCTCGGCGATCGCGGCCCGGACGTGGCGGCAGCGCTGGCGCGCGAACTCGGGCTGGCACCGGGTGACGATGCGCCGTGGCACACGTCGCGCGATCGGCTGGCGGCGCTGATTGCGGCCTGCGCGATCGTCGCCGGAATGCTCGGCAAGATCGCCCGCGACGTCAGCCTCCTGATGCAGTTCGAGGTGGGCGAAGCGCGCGAGGTGGGGGGCGGATCGTCAGCGATGCCGCACAAGCAGAATCCGTCGGGATGCGCACGGACCCTTGCGGCCGCGGCCCGCCTGCCAGGCCTCGCAGCGACGATGCTGGCCGGCCTCGTCCAGGAGCACGAGCGGGCCGTTGGCGCCTTGCAGGCCGAGTGGCCCGTGATCGCCGAGGCGTTGCAGGCCACTGGCGCCGCGCTCGAGGCGATGCGTGACGTCATCGACGGCCTCGCGGTCGATCCCGCGCGCATGCGCGCCAACCTCGACGCGACCCGCGGCGCGATCTTCGCCGAACGCGTCGTGATGATCGCCGCCCCCGTCCTCGGCCGATCGGTCGCGCACCAGCTCCTGAAGGAGGCACTGGCCCGCGCGCAGGCGAGCGGGCAGTCGCTCGCCGACATCGTCCGCGCCATCCCGGAACTGTCGCGCGTCGTGGACGCCGAGGCCCTGCGGACGCTCGACGATCCGCGCGCCTACCTGGGCGCCGCCGAGACCCTCCGGCGCCGCCTCCTGGCCTCGGTCGACGAACCCGACGCCGCCGACCCGCCCATCGCCCGACGCTGACCATGGCCATCGCGTACCTCGACGGTGTTCGCGTCTACTACCGGCTCGAAGGCGCGGCCGGACGGCCGGTGGTCGCACTGTCCCACGCGCTGGGACTCGATCACACGATGTGGGATCCACAGATCCCGGCCCTCACCGCGCAGTTGCGCGTGCTGCGCTATGACCTGCGCGGTCATGGCGGCAGCGACGCGACGCCGGGCGACTACACGGTGGAACGGCTTGGCCGCGATGCGCTCGCCCTGCTGGATCGGCTGCGGCTCGATCGCGTGTCATGGTGCGGCGGGTCGCTCGGTGGGATGGTCGGCCAGTGGCTGGCCGCACACGCGGGCGATCGGCTGTCGGACTTGATCCTGGCAAACACATCCCCGCGCATTGCAGATCCGCCGGGCATGGAGGCGCGGCGCCGGGCCGTACTCGACGGCGGGACCCGCGCGATCGTGGACACCGCGATGCCTCGTTTCTTCGGGGATGCGCTTGTCGGTGCCAACCCGCCGCGGATCGCGTCGGCTCGCGAGACCTTCCTGGCTACCGATCCCGTCGGCTACGCCGGTTGCTGTGCGGCGTTGCGCGACTTCGATGGCACTGAGCTGCTATCGCTGATCACTGCGCGCACGCTCGTCGTGAGCGGCGACGCCGACGTCTCGATGCCGTGGGAGGCGCACGGCGCCGTCCTCGCGGCCGCGATGCCGAATGCGACGGTGGTGCGACTCGCGACCGCCCACGCCTCGAACCTGGTCCTGCCGCGAACGTTCACGCGAACGTTGCTGGAGTTCCTGTCGTCCGACCCGCGCGACGCGTTCGAGGCCGGCCTCGACATCCGACGCGCCGTGCTCGGCGACGACTATGTCGCCGCCCGGATTGCGACCACAACCGACCTGACCCACGACTACCAGCGCTGGATCACGCAATTCGCCTGGGGCGGGATCTGGACGCGCCCGGGCCTCGATCTCCATACGCGGCGCCTGATCGTGCTCGCGATCGCCGCTGCGCTCGGCCGCTGGGAAGAGTTCCGCCTGCACCTGGAGGCCGGCCTCGCCGCCGACGTCGAGTGGGCGGACGTCGAAGAGGTGCTGTTGCAGACCGGCGTGTACGCCGGCGTGCCGGCCGCGAACACGGCGTTCACGATCGCGTCGGAGGTGCGTGGGCGCCAGCAAGAGAAACGCCCGACATCAGGCTCAGCCTGAGCGGGCGTTTCGCGGCGTGTTTCAGCACTCGTCCTGCCGAAAACCAGGAGGAGCCCATCGCAACGATGTCGCGCGTGTCCTCAGTGTCCGTTGCTCCGTCCGGGCCGTCCGCGGGCCGGACAGCAACCCGGCGACCAAGCCTGCAGGATGCCCGTGGGCACTGTCGGCGCCTTCACCATAGAGAGCGCGCGCTGAGGCGCTGCTCGCCGTCGAAGCTCGTGATGTACGGCCCGACGGCGTCGAGCGTTCTAAGGCGTGGCCGAGTAAGCGCGAGACGACGCGTCAACTCGCCTCTGCATGCGGGGCCTGCAGCGACAGGTTGCTACGCACCGAATCCGGTGGAACAACGAATCGTTGCATACGCAGGTGGAGCCGGATTGCGCGTCAGGTCGGAAGGCATTGCGTCTCTGGCGCCCGTCTGCGCCTCGAGACGCGAGTCATTGACGATCGAACGCGCCGTGCGCGTGTCTGGGCCATCGTGTCGATGCTGACAGATGCGAACACGCATTCACCGGCGGCATTGGAGAGCACGCCGCGGGTCAGTCCTGTCCGTTGGGCGGCTCCTGAGTTAATAAGCAAAGCAGTCATAACCAAAAGGAGAAATTGGTCATGGTGAAATTCGAGGGCAGGTGGAAGTATCAGAGTTACCGTCCCGATCCCGGCTCGGTTGCCACCGATCCGAATCCCCCGACATTCGTTCCCTGGTCGCCCCCCGGCGTGGTAACCGTCGACCAGGGCGGAACGACAGGCACGCTGGAGTTCACGGGAACGCCCATCAAGCTCGATCTCAAGTTCGTCGTCATGGATGGCACTCCTGCAGGACTGTCCGCCTCGGCAGTCATGAAGCTTCCAGGGGGAAAGCAATTCACGAACGAGCTGCATGGGCACTTTGTCCCTGCCGAGCTCGGACAAGAGGCGGGCAAGGACAACCCGCTTGTCGTCCGGGGCTCCATCGTGCAGACGAGTGCAGACATCGCCCCGACAGTTCCGCAGCCGATGTTCACGACGGGGGTTCTTCGTCCTGGAGCCGTTGCAGTAATCGATTCAGCCAGCGACAGCGAGAAGGTGGCCGGCTGGGCGACATGGAGACGTGCACGAATTCTTGTCTGTTGACTGCTACACCAGTCAACGGGCGAGATCCTTCCGCGCAAATCGGATCGTGGCCGCTGTCAACGCGGCGGCGGCAACGATGAACAACCCCGCCGTGTTGCCTGGGCGCAACCCGTCTACGAGCGGTGTGCCGTACTGCTCGAAGATCGAGAGCTGCAGTAGCAACGGTGGCCACCTCAAGACCGATCCCAGCAACGTGATCACGAACGAGGCGAGCAGCAGCGCGATGAGGATGCCGGTGACGGCCGTTGCGCGCAGCCAGCCGGATAGCAGATAGCCGATCGCCGCCACGACCAGTCCGATCGGCACCATCCCGAACGCCGCCTGCGCGAGCCGGCTCCTGTCCAGCGCGAAGTCGACCAGGAAGCCGGTCAGGGTCACGCTCGCAAAGATCAGCCCGCTGACCATCAGTAGTGCGACGGCGACAGCTGCGAACCGCGCCAGGATCACGAGCTGCCTTGCCTGAGGCGTACCGAGCAGGAGCTCGAGCCGTCCTTCCTCCTCCTCGGCCGCCCAGCGGTTGGCGAGGGTCACGGCGAAGGCAGCGACCACCACCGCGAGGAGAGTGAAGATCGCGCTGAGGAAGCGCGCGTTCATGGCGCTATCGTCGCCGCCCGTGAACCTCGCGATGAGTTCTGCGTACACCGGACCGCGCCTGGCGGCAGTCTGGAGCAGTCCGAGGAGGTTTTCTTGCGTCTGCCGGAGGATTGCCGTGATGACAGCGGCGTAGATGGCGATGGCGAGACCCCACCACGACGTTGCCGCACCCAGCGACGCGAGACTGCGAGCGAAGACCGATCGCAGTGACCACGCGCGCAGTGGCACGGCCCGCACGTTCATCTGGCGATCCGTACGGCGCAGACCTGTGGGCAGCGCGACGTGTGCCCCCAGATCGCGGCGCACGAACAGCGCGAGGCCAAGAGCGCCCAGAACCGCCGAGAGTGCCGTGAGCACGAGCATGGCACGAGGGCTCGCGCCGTAGCTCGGGACGAGCGGCTTGCTCAGCTCGAAGTAATGCAAAGGAGAGAGCTGGCCGATCCAGGCGCCGCCTGGGACGGTGCGGCCGGCGCTCGTCATCACCACCGAGAGCCCGAGGAGCGCCCCCGTGATTCCGGCCGCGGTCTGGCGCGCGCGCGTGAACTGGGACGCCAGCAGCGCCATCGCGCCGAAGACCCCCGCCAACAGCGTCGCGTTGAGACCGAACAGGAGTGCCGCACTCAGTCGCAGGCCGGTCTTCGCGACCTGCCCGCCTGCGAATGCCATGATTCCGATCAACCCGCCCATCAACAGGAGCGCCGTCGCAACGGCGGCCAGCTTCTCCGTGGCGACCCGAAGCCGCGACCGAGGCGCTGAGAGCAGGACATCGAGAGCACCGGACTCCTCCTCGCCGCGGAGCGTTCGGCTGACCGCGAGCAAGGCCCAGATGCCCACCAGCGGCAGCACGAGCGACAGACGCCACGTTGCATAGCCGCCAGGGCTGAGCACGTCCACGGGCTCGGCAAACAGGCGCAGCGCCGGATGCCGCACCAGCGCGAGCACTTCAGCTCGGGATCCCAGGTCAGCCAGCAGCGTCGGGACGACGACGAAGACGAGGGGCGTCAGCACGCCGATCCCGAGTCCCCAACTGACGATGGCGACGCGGAAGTCGCGCAGCGTCTTGAGGAAGATGCTACGAAACCACACGGCCCGTTTCCGGTCCGGCGGCCACGTGCTCGCCCTGGTAGTAGCGCAGGAAAATGTCTTCCAGACTCGGCTCGCGGCTGACGAGATTGACCAGCCGATACGACGCTGCCGCCTTGACCGCTGCATCCACGTCGCCCTGGACGGTGAGGCGCAGCGTGTGTCCGTCGGGCAGCGCCTCCACGCGCTCCAGCCCCGCCAGCCCCTGGAAGGCATCGATCGGCGGGGCGCCGGCGAACGTGAGTTCCAGTTCGTGGCGCTTGATGTCCTTCAGTTCAGACACGCCCCCGACCCGCACCAGCCGACCCTCGCGGATGATCGCCACTTGGTCGCACATCGACTCCACTTCCGTGAGGATGTGCGACGACAGGAAGACTGTCCGCCCTTCGGCACGGGCTTCTGCGACCATCCGTTGGAACTCCTGCTGGTTGAGCGGGTCGAGACCGCTCGTCGGCTCGTCGAGGATCAGCACGCGTGGGCGGTGCATGAACGCCTGGATCAACCCCACCTTCTGCTTGTTGCCGTGTGAGTAGTGCCGGAACTGGCGACTGGTATCGAGGTCCAGCCGGGCGACGAGCCGTTCGAGATGTATCTGATCCACGCCGCCGCGGAGGTTGGCGAAATAGGCGAGGATCTGCCCGCCCGTCAGGTTGGGATCGAGGGCGAGCTCGCCAGGCAAATAGCCCACCAGCCGCTTGACTTCGACTGACCGTCGCCAGCAGTCCAGTCCGGCGATGCGGGCGCAGCCAGCACTCGCAAAAAGCAACCCCATGAGCAGGCGAATGGTCGTCGTCTTGCCGGCGCCATTCGGTCCCAGGAAACCGAAGGTCTCGCCCTCCTTCACCTGGAACGACACGTCGATGACGCCACGCTTGCCCCCATAGTGCTTGGTCAGCCCAGACACCTCGATGATGGCCGTCATGACTAGGTATGCGGTTCGTGCTCGTACACCATCGCGCTGAGCATGTTGCCTTCGGTGTCCTCGAACTTCGTGAGCACGCCGACAGTGGGTACCTGCGCGTTGGCCATCAGGATGCGGCCGCCGTTGGCCGCGATGGCGCCGGTGACCGCGTCGAGATCATCGACCGCGATGGTGCACTCGAAGCAGTTGGGACCACCGGCCCCGCGCGGTTGCTGGCGCTTGTGCATCAGCCCCTGCACGCCTGGCCTGTCCTCGTCGCCAGTGCGCACCAGGTAGAAATCCGGGGGACCCCAGGGCTCGAATCGCCACTGGAATACCGCCTCGTAGAATCGTCGGCAGCGATGGACGTCGTCAGCGTGGATGGCAAAGCTGGCGAGGTTGTTGGCCATGCGCGGAGATTATCGCTGCCGGGCGCGGCGACGCAATCAAGCCCATGGACGGCGCCCAGAGGCTTCACGGCTTTCAATGAATGGCGAAGTCGAGCGCGATCGTGACAAGCACATCGACGGGCGTGCCCGCAAGACGTCCCGGCTCGAATCGCCATTGAGCAACGGCCGCTACGGCTGCTTCATCGAGGCCCCTTGCGTCCAGCGAACCGACGATACGGACTTGCGACGCGCACCCGTTAGCGGTGACGACGACCTCCAGCACGACCGTGCCGTGCAGTCCGTTCGCGAGCGCGTCGCTCGTGTACACGGGCTTGACTTGCTTGATGAGGCGAGGTGCCGATACTGCACCGCCAGGACGGTACACGCCACCGCCGGTTCCACCGCCGGAGCCGGGACCCAATCCGGGGCCACGCCCCGAGCCGATTCCGGTTCCGATTCCAGTGCCCACGCCGCCCCCCGAACCTGGACCTGTGGACGTGCCCGATGACACGCCGCCGGTTGGCAGTCCGATCTGATCGAACAGGCCGGAGGCCAGCGGCTTGGCATCGAGCACGATCGCGGGGAGCGTGCGAACGTCCTCGACGGCAAGTGCGGAAGCCGGTATCACTGGGGTTGGCGGGGACGGCATCTTCAGCACCCGCAGGGTGATCGTGTCCTCGCCGACCCCCTGCGCGCGACGGATAGGCTGCAATTGCTGATTACCTCCGCCACCCCCGCCCCTTCCTGTCTGTGGCCCGTCCGGCAGGAGAAACACGATATGGCGGACGCCCACTTCTTGCTGCTCGGTGACGCCTGCGGCTTGGCGAACGTCGATACGAGGTGCTGACCGGGGTTGGATCACACTCGCGATGGTGACGACAAGCGGTACGTGCAGCGCAGTCGACACCGCGAGTCGCGCCAAGGCGCCCCACGGCAGGTGCGGCAGCCGCGGCGTGCGAGGCGCGAGCGCGTCGAGATGAAGCACAACGAGAGATCACGCAAAGCGGATACCGTACGAACCTGGCCAGCGGCTTGAGCCAACTCTTTGAAGATCGACAGTCGCCGGCCGCAATTCTCGCGGCCATCGCGCGGGCCTCGCCGCGGGCCAACTGGGTAAATTCACCCAGGTTCCGCAAAATGTCCCGCGTTGCCCCAGTGTGCGAGATTCCAGGCAATGTGACGTTGCCCAGGGCGTGCGCCAAGGGCGATGCCGGAGGTTGACGGTAGAGAAGGGTATGGCATCAGTGTGCACTCGACTCCGCCGTCTCGACGTCGTCGTCAGCGAGGTCGTACCGATGACGCACGGCGCTCACCATCTCCCGAAGCGTCTCCTCCCGCGGTCCGGCACCATGGCGCCGTTCGAGCGCCTGCAGCTCTGCGGCAAGTGCACGATCGCCGAACACATCGCCAATCCAGCGCGAAAAGTCGCCGCGGCCGATGTAGCCGGCCAGCAATGGTTTCGACGTCGTCTCCAGGGCGGACACGAACTGACGGAGCGTACGAATTCTCTGCCCAGCGTGCCCGTCCGTGCGGAACACGAACGCGCGATCGGAACTCACGGGAACGTCGACGTACTTCTCGCGATGCCGCACATGAGTGGTGAGCCTGGGGGCGATCGTGAACAGTCGCAACTCGCCAGCGGCTTCTTCGGTGATAGGAAGTGCCACGGCCTGGCCGACCTTCAGGTGGCCAAGCACAGCCCAGCGCGACGCGTCAATCGCGGCACATCCCCGGCAACGGGCGCGGAGCGCGTCCATCTCGGCGGGGTTCGATTCGCGCGTCACGATCATCACCTCGGTGCTGGTGAGCACCGCTGGTGGCAAGCGAGACGCGCAATACGTGACGACTGTGTAACCGTTGTGCTCGAAGTCGAGCAGTTGCGGTGCGTCCGTGTCATGCAGGTAGTAGTGTGCTTCGTCCAGCAGAATGCGATGCGGAAGGCCTGTGCGGCGCCTGAAGACGTTCAGCGCCGGCAATATGGCGCGCACGTAATGGAACTTGTCATCGTACGGGAGGCGAGACAGGTCAAGGACCACGCTCCGATCCGGATACCGCAGCGCGCGCAGCAGCTCGCGCGACGTCGGCGGAGCATCGTCGCGTCCGAGCACGGTCACGCCGGGCAGCCCTTCCAGCGAGCTGTAGTCCCCTTCTGGATCGACGACGCACACGGAGTAGCCGTGGAGAATCAGTTGTTCGCACAGGAGGCCCGCGACCCAGGACTTTCCGGACGTGGCGTCGCCGGTCACCAGGACGTTGCGCCCGCGAACCGCGAGTGAGAACTCACGACCATCCGCCAGAGTCCCGAGTAACAGGCGACGACGGGCGCGCGGCGGGATCGGGAGCGTTCCGGCCGCGGCGAGCGTTCGCAGATAGTCGCCCACCGCCGCCGGGCCGGTGCCATCGAGAACGATATCGGCGCTCGCCTGCAAAGCCTTCCGCCCCCAGGCGACGGCGACACCAACTTCGGCCAGTCGCAGGAGTTCGTGGTCGTTCTCCGCGTCCCCGATCGCGACCGTGTTGCGGGCCGAGAGACGCAGCGTCTCGAGGACGACGTTCAGGCCGGTCGCCTTGCTCACGCCCTGCGATGCCACCATTACGCGCCCGTGGTTGAAGATGAGCACGAGTGGCAACTCCAGCGTCCGAATGATGTCGAGCAGCCGCGGCGCGTCGTTGGCGTCCGCGTCGACCAGGCACCGTCCAGCTGCGAACGGAATCCCACGACGACTCAGTTCGGCGACGAATTCCTCAGGCACCGGAGGTGCGAGTGCGGAGGTCCGTCCACTGTCAGGAAAATGCATCACCGCGCCGTTCTCGGCGATGACGCCATCGACGAAATGCAGGTCACCAGCCACCCGCCGCAATTGGTCGAGAATTCGCCCCGTGACCAACACGACGACGATCCCGCGTGCGCGAGTCGCGGCGATGGCGTCTTGCGCGGATGGGTCCAACACATCCCCGCTGGCGATAGTGCCGTCGTAATCCAACGCGATGGCAGACAGCTTCACAGGTAGCTCCGCCTGCACTTCAGCAAGTGACCTGCCGCGGTATTCGCCTCCGGGACCGCATGGGCCCACAAGAGTGGGTGCCCGGATCACATGCGGTCACCGGTCCGGCCATACCGGATCGGTGACCATGGGACGCGGGGCTGGAGGAGCAAGGCTGACCTCTTACGCCGCGCCCTTGGTGGCTGCCTTCGGTTCCTCGATCTGGACTGTTTTCACGGTCGCCGCGGCCTTCGCGGGCAACGGGACGCTGACCTCGAGCACGCCGTCGGCGAAGGTGGCCTTGACGTCTTCGACCTTGACGCCGTCCGGCAGCGGCACGGCGCGGAAGAAACTGCCGTACTCGCGCTCGATTCGATAGACGTTGTCGTTCTTTTCGGCCTTGTCACACTTGCGTTCCCCGGACAGCGCGAGGTGGCCATCGGTCACTTCGACCGAGACGTCTTCCTTCTTCATGCCCGGCAGGTCGACTCGCGTGACCAGCCGGTGGTCTCGCTCGAAGACATCGATCTTCGGCGACCAGGCGACGGACTCCGACGTCGCGAACTGGCCAAACGACGGCCAGTGAAACGACGGCCAGTCCTGGAACGCCCGATCGAGCTCTGAGGTGATCTGCCGCAACCGCGCAAAGGGGTCGCGCGTGCCGCGGATTGGGACGAGGGGCCCTGGCTTCTTCTCGAACATGGATCCTCCTCTCTGGCACCAGCCGCAACGGGCTGGTGGCTGCACAAGCTTCGAAGGCAACAAGCGTGCCTGAAAGGCATCGGGGGCTCTCGGGCCGATGTGGCCGAGGCACGGAGTTCCAGCCATCGCACTCCACAGGCGGTGGACAGAAGCCCGCGAAAGAACACCCACGGATGTGGAGATTTTCGCGCAGCGCCGACGACATCGATGTTCTCGGTCGCCGACTTCGGCGCCCAGCCGCCCGGGCGCAGCCACGTAAACAGCGGATCCTCCTGCAGTCCTCCCACGAACTCGAAGGTGGACTCAATGGATCGAAATCTGCTGCGTATACGCATGAAGGGCCGCGAAGCGGAGGCGGCCACGCGGACGCGCAGGTGGCGAGGCACGGGGCGTGGCGCGTGAGACGAGCAGATCGACCGGACCGTATCCATCGCAGAGATTCACTCGGGAGTGAGACCATGCAGGCGCTTCCACATCGATACCGCGTCAGGGGAACTGGGGGAATCACAGGCGATGTCGCATTGTCGGCGGCCCGGCTGACGGTGCTCCAGTCTGCTTCCCCAGCCGAGTTCGATGGCCCGGGTGACCGATGGTCGCCGGAAACGCTGTTGGTCGGCGCCGTGGTCGATTGCTTCATCCTGACGTTTCGCGCAATCTCCAATGCGTCGAGAGTGTCCTGGATATCGCTCGATTGCGAAGCCACCGGCACACTCGATCGGGTAGACCGAGTGACGCAGTTCACGCGCGTCGACATGAGCGCGCATCTGGTGGTGCCTGCCGGAGTGGATGCCGCCGCGGCGCGACACGCGCTCGAGAAGGCGGAAAGCAACTGCCTGATCTCCAGGTCGCTGAACGCCCAGGTCACTTTGGAGACCAGTGTCGAGATTGCCGAACCCGCGGAGATGTGCGTGCCCGGGTAAGTTGCCGCAACCAGCGGCCTTTCGCGCCCTCCCTGCGATGAGCGCAGGCACTCAAGACACGCGGTGTCCCTTCTGATCAGGTTCGGACTCGCGGCACGCGCCACAGACGTGGGCGGCGCGGCCCATGTGCGGCGCATGCGCAAGCTTCTCGAGCAGTTGCGCGATCGTCAGTACACCAACCAGTTGCGTGCCTCGAAGGACCGGGAGGCAGCCCTGCGTACGCCCACTGAGTACTGCCGCGGCGTGCGTCACCGGACAATCCGGAGTGGTGGTGAGGACGTCGGTCCGGACGAAGTCTCCCAGTGTCCGATCACGCCGAGTCGGCGCGCCGTGTCCGCCGAGTTGGTCGCGGGTCACGATGCCGACGATGCCCGTCCTGTCGACGATGGCAAACATTCGCAGGCCTCGACGGCGCATGCGGTCCCACGCCACGCCGGCTGGCATGCTCGCGTCGGCGGCCTCGACGGCACGTTCCATGATGTCTTCGACGCGCACGACGTCTCCTCCTGGTAGGTGAACTCGAACCGAGTTCTGCACGCGATGCGGCCAGAGAAGCCGGCGGAGTGGATGATGCCGCCACACATGCGACGCTCATGCCGGCTCCACCAGGACGTGCTGCAAGGTTCTGTCCACATGCGAACACGCGCGAGACTACGGCGGTGCGTCCGGAGTCGGTGCCGACGAGCCTTGTCCGCTGATCCGCGTATCACGCTGGAGGGGCCGCGGGTGCGCGGGAAGACTCGGCCCGTGCACAGCCCCCGGGGCAGGAGCGCCGTCGCGCTCCTGCAGCCAGGCCGACGGACGGATTGGGCGCCGCCTGAGGCCGAACCGCTCGATGGCGTGCCGCTGAATGTGCTCCACCGCCTCGCTCACCGAATCAGTCAGCAGGAACAGCGCGAGGTCGGGGCGATCGATGGTGCCCTCGTCGGCGAGGTGCTCGAGCAGGTGTTGGACCGGACGCCAGTACTCCGTGCCAAGCAGGACAATCGGAAAGTTCGCGATCTTTCTCGCCTGGATCAAGGTCAAGGCCTCGAACAGCTCGTCGAGGGTGCCGAGGCCGCCAGGGAGTCCGATGAAGGCGTATGAGTACTTGAAGAGCAGGATCTTGCGCACGAAGAAGTAGCGAGAAATGACGCAGCGGTCGAGATAGCGGTTCGGCCCCTCCTCCCTGGGGAGCTCGATGTTGCAACCGACCGAGCGACCGCCGACGTCGCGCGCGCCCCGATTGGCCGCCTCCATGAGACCAGGGCCGCCGCCGGTCATGACGGTGAACCCCAGGCGTGCCACAGCGCGCCCGACCTCGCGCGCCAGCGCGTAGTACGGGTGCGATTCGTCATAGCGGGCCGAACCGAACACCGTCACACACGGCCCGACAAAATGCAGCGTTCTGAACCCTTCGATGAAGTCACGCAGGGCGCGGACCACGAGCCAGAGTTCCCGGCCGCGGGAATGAGGCCCCTCGAGAAGAATCCGATCCGTCGTGGCCCTCGAGACCGCATCGGAAGCACCGGGCAGTGCATCCACGTGGATTCCCGTGCTGGTGTGGTCTCCGGCCGTCCTCGGATACTCGGGCGGTTGCTGCATCGATGCGGTTCCCCTTGTGCGGCACATCAGCAATGGTTGTGCCCGGTGGTGGTGCGTGCTGTATGCCCACACCGCCCGATATCGGCATGGGCCACTACCGCGGCGCGCGGGAATCTTCCGGCCACGGTGGGGAAGAATCCGGCAAGCGACTGACCGCCAACGGGGTCTTCCGAGCGGGTCGATCATGGCTCGGGCTTCGCGGCACGTGTGTTGCTCGTGCATCGGCTGGAGGCTGCTGTGTCGGTAAACGTGCACCTGCTCCGGCCGGTCAAGACCCTTACACCTTCCGACGCATCCGAGGTGCTTCGGCCCAGTCGCCGACGCCTGCGCTGGTGGATCGTGCTTGCCCTTGGTGTCGTCGGGATCAGCGTCCTGGGGGCGCGGCGTGCTGGTCTCATTGGTGCGCCCACCGTGACGGTGGTCGTCCACCAGGTGGCCCTCGGCCTGGTCGAGGAGACCCTCACGAACAGCAAGGCCGGCACGGTGCGCGCAGAGCATCGGGCCGCGCTGAGTCCGGAGCTTGCCGGTCGGGTCGTGAAGATTCCCGTCGTCGAAGGGCAGCGCGTCGGCAGGGGTGACGTGCTCCTGCGGCTCTCCGACGAGGAGGCGGTCGCCAACGTACGGTTGCAGCGACGCGCGCGGGAGGCTGCAGAGGCCGATGCGCGGCAGGCGTGCGCCATGGCCGACCGCGCGGGCCGGGAGTACGCCCGCATCAGCCAGCTCGCGGCCGCAGAACTCGTGTCCGTCGCGGCCGTGGACCAGGCGGCCACCGACCGGGCGGCCTTCGCCGCGGCGTGCGAGGCAGCTCGCGCCCACGTGGCGCACGCGGCCGCTGCGGTGACTGCCGCCGACGTCGTGGTGCGTCGCACCGTCTTGCGCGCACCATTCGAGGGCATTGTCGCGGCAGTACATACGGAGGTCGGCGAATGGATCACACCGGCGCCACCCGGCATCCACCTGCCACCCGCAGTCGAGATCATCGGACCAGGCGCACTGTCGGTGCGTGCGCCACTCGACGAAGTCGACGTCGCGCGCGTGCAGGTCGGGCTCCCGGTGCGCGTCGTGTTCGACGCCCTGCCGGGACGGACGCTGAGGGGCAAGGTGACCCGGGTGGCGCCCTATGTGCTCGAGCAGCAGGAAGAGGGCCGCACCGTGGATGTGGACGTCACGCTGGACGCGCCGCTCGCCGACGTCGGCGTGCTGGCGGGCACGTCGGCCGACGTCGAGGTGATCGTGCGCAGCCGCGACGGCGTACTGCGGGTCCCGACCAATGCGATCGTCGACGATCGGGCCGTACTCGTCGTCGAGGGTGACCGCCTGATCGAGCGGGACCTGCGCTTCGGCTTGCGCAACTGGGCGTTCGCGGAGGTCACCGGTGGCTTGGCGCCGGGCGCACTGATCGTCGTGAGCCTGGATCGGCCGCGTGTGCGGGCGGGCGCGCGCGTGCGCATGGAGCCGGAGCGCGTCCGATGATCGAGTTGCACGACGTGCGTCGGACCTACCAGGTGGGCGCCGCGACTGTGCAGGCCCTCCGCGGCGTGTCGCTGAGCATCGGCGACGGCGAGTACGTCGCGGTGATGGGGCCATCCGGATCTGGCAAGAGCACGCTGCTGAACGTGCTCGGGTGCCTGGATCGTCCCACCGCCGGTACCTATCGCCTCGATGGGACCGACGTCATGGCGCTCGATGACGCGAGTCTCTCCCGCGTCCGGGCGCATCGTATCGGCTTTGTCTTCCAGAGCTTCCAGCTCGTGTCTCGCTTGACCGCCGTCGACAACGTCGCGCTGCCGATGCTGTTTGCAGGCGTGCCACGCGCGTTGCGGGCCGAGCGGACCCGGGCCGCGCTCGAAAGCGTCGGCCTCTCGTCGCGCATGCATCACCGCCCCGCAGAACTGTCTGGCGGTGAGCGACAGCGTGTGGCGATCGCCAGGGCAATCGTCATGGGACCATCCCTCCTTCTCGCGGACGAGCCGACGGGCAATCTCGACCGTGCCGCGGGACGCGACATCGTGAGCCTCCTGGAGGCGATGAACGCCGAAGGGCTCACGCTGATCATCGTCACCCACGATCCTGACCTCGGACGACGGGCCAGCCGGATCCTGCGACTCGTCGACGGCACCATCGTTGCCGACGAACGACCTCCGTGCCCGATCGCATCATCGGAGCCGCACCATGTCATGGCGTGATCGCGTCGGGTACGTCGCCCAGGCGCTGCGGGGGCACATGGTGCGCACCGGCCTGTCGGTGGGCGCCGTGGCGATCGGCGTCGTGTCCGTGGTGCTTCTCACGAGCCTTGGCGAGGGAGCGCGTGTCTACGTGCGCCGCGAATTCCTGTCGCTCGGCGCGAACCTGATAATCGTGTTGCCGGGGCGAACCGAGACATCAGGCCTGGGCGGAGCCGGCATCTCCGTGGCCACGCACGACCTGACCCTCCAGGATGTCGCGGCGCTCGAGCGGCTGGGCCGCGTGCGCCGGGCGGCGCCGCTCACCGTCGGCCGCGCCACCGTGCGATTCGGCGGGCGTAGTCGCGACGTGCTCGTGGTGGGGACCACGGCCGCATATCGCCAGATCCGCAACATCGACATGGCCGCAGGTACGTACCTGCCCTGGAGTGCGGCGGGAGAACCGCGGGTGTGCGTGATCGGCTCGACGGTGGCTGGGGAGTTGTTCGGCGCCCGCAATCCGCTCGGGCAACTCCTTCGGGTCGGCGAGGAGCGTTGTCGGGTGGTCGGAGTCACGCTCGCGCGTGGCACGTCGCTCGGCATGGACATGGATGATCTGGTGACGATCCCCATCCGGTGGCACATGCAGATGTTCGACCTGCGCTCGGTGTTCCGTGTCGTCGTCGAGGCATCCGACGCAGCCGATCTGCCGTCGCTGAGCGATCGTGTCGTGCGCGAAATCACACGCCGCCATCGCGGCGAGAACGACGTGACCGTGATCACGCAGGATGCGTTGCTGGAGTCGTTCGGCAACATCGTCGCCGTACTCACGTTGCTGCTTGCGGGGCTTGGCGGCATCTCCCTCGGCGTCGCCGGCATCGGCGTCATGAACGTGATGCTGGTCACGGTGTCGGAGCGCACCCGCGAGATTGGCCTGATCAAGGCGCTTGGCGCCAGTCATGGCCAGGTGTTGTGGCTGTTCCTGATGGAAGCGGCGTTGTTGACCGGCCTCGGTGGCCTGCTCGGCCTTGCCGTGGCGTATGCCGTGACATCGATCTTCGCCCTGCTGTTTCCGGCGTTTCCGTTCACGCCGCCGATCTGGGCGGCCGGTGCGGCGCTCGCCCTCTCGATGGCGATCGGACTGGCGTTCGGCGGCTGGCCAGCCCGTCGTGCCGCGTCGCTCGACCCGGTGGTCGCACTCAATCGGAGGTAGCCGATGCCTTACCTGCCCGACGTGTATGGTCTCGCTGTCGGCGCCGTGTGGGGCCATCGCCTGCGTTCGGCGCTGAGCATGCTCGGCATCGCGATTGCGGTCGCCTCCGTCTGCGTCCTCACAGCCATGGGGGAGGGGGTCCGCCGCTACATCGTCGGTGAATTCGCGCAGTTCGGGACGAATCTGCTGTCGGTGAGTCCGGGCCGGGTGACCACCGGCGGCGTGCCGGGTGGCATCGGCGCCACCGTTCGGAAGCTCACGCTGGCCGACGCCGACGCCGTGCGGCGCGTGCCGGGCATTGAACGTGTGGTGCCGGTGGAGATCGGCCAGGTGCGGGTCAGCACGTCAACTCGTGGGCGAAGCGTGTTCGTGTATGGGGTCTCGGGCGAGGCCCTGCTGGTCTGGAAACTCCGCATCGCGTCGGGGCAGTTCCTGCCGAGCGGCACTTCGGCGTCCGCAGCCGCGGCGGTGCTCGGAGCGACACTGAAGCAGGAGTTGTTTGGCGACCGCAATGCACTCGGACAGCATGTCCACGCCGGCGGCCGCCGCTTCGTCGTGATCGGCACCCTCGCGCCACGCGGACAGTTTGTCGGTGTCGACCTGGACGATGCCGTGTACCTGCCAGTGGCGAGCGCCCAGGACCTGTTCGGGCATGCTGGCGTGACGCACCTGGACGTGCAGTTTGCGCCCCACATGGATCCGGATGCGCTCGTGGCCGGCATCACGCGCGTACTCGCGCGCCGGCACGACGGCGAGGTGGATTTTACCGTCACGACGCAAGCCGAGATGCTCGAGTCCCTCGGGCGCGTGCTGCGCGTGGTGCAGGCGGCGGTCATCGCCATTGCGGCGATCTCGCTGATCGTCGGCAGTCTCGGCATCCTGACCATCATGTGGATTACCGTCGCCGAGCGGACTGGTGAGATCGGCCTGCTCAAGGCGATAGGGGCGAGCAACAGCCAGGTGACCGCCATGTTCCTCCTGGAAGCTGCAACGCTGTCGGGGCTCGGTGGCCTTGCCGGCCTGGCTGTCGCGGGCGCGCTGGTCATGAGTCTCGCGCTGCTGTGGCCGGCGCTCCCCCTGGCGGTGCTGCCAGAAGTCGGTGTGCTTGCCCTCACGGTGAGTATCGCCACCGGGCTCCTCGCAGGCGTCCTGCCGGCACGGCGTGCCGCGCGGCTCGAGCCTGTGGCGGCGTTGCGAGCAGAGTGAGAGAGGGCAGCGGGGAGTCGTGATGGCGAGACAACTCGTATTGGGCGTGTTGGCAGCAGGCGCAGCCCTCTTATCATTGGCTTCGGCGACCGGACGCCAGCCAGACCTGCATGACCGGCGCGCCGCCTACATGCGTGCGCACTTCTCCGATGTCATCCGGGCCCACGACGCGGTGGTCCGAGGGGATCTCGACGCCGCACGAGCGCACGCGCAACGGCTTGCGGCCCACCGCCCGGACGTGCCATTTCCGGCTGGCTGGGTCGCGTTCTCCACGCTCATGGGAGATGCGGCGCGCGAGATTGAAACCGCGCCGACGCTGGAAGTGGCGGCCAGGGCGACCGCCGTGCTGCTGACACGCTGCGGCGAGTGCCATCAGGCCCAGCATGTCGTTCCCGGCGCTGCCCGCCACCTGGAGGACGCGGCACCGGCAACCACGTCGATGCGCGACCATCAGGCCGCTGCAGACCTGCTGTTGATCGCGCTGGTGGAGCCGTCGACGTCGTCGTGGGACGAAGGCGTCCAGACATTCAGTCGCATCCGGTTGCCTCGAGGCGACATGCCCTCGCGCCAACTGCGCGCGCGGGCGTTGATTGGCGATGCACGCTTCGCGGCCTTTGCGGCGGCAGCGGCAGAGGCGGCGCGTCCGCCTGATCGCGCCCGTGTGTATGGTCGCGTGCTGAGTACTTGCGCGGGCTGTCATCAAGAGCACGGTGTCGGCACGTGGGGACCTGACCGCCGACCGCCAGGGTAGGTGAGCCGGCATTGCTCGCCGGCCCACGGCCAGCAGCCCACCGGCCACCCAATGATCCTCAGGCTACCCCGGCGGATGCGTGCAGGCTGAGTGGCGGTACCCAGCCTGTCAGGTACGTCCGCACGTATGGATCGCGACTGTCGAGAAGGGCCGCGACTGGTCCATCGAACCCGATCGCTCCGTCCCGCAGCAAGAGGACATGGGCCCTGCTGGCCGCCTGATCGGCACGCGGACGGATCACGAACCTTCCGTTGGTGACGGCGGCCTCGTGCGTCGCGATGTAGAACGCATCCTGCAGCTGATGCGTGACGACCAGCGCGCTCACGTGCTGCAGGTCGCGGAGCTTGATGATCTCGGCGTCGACGCTCTTGGCGGTGATCGGGTCGAGACCGGCGGTTGGGTCATCGAAAAGCAGTACGCGGGGTCGTGCCGCCACTGCACGCGCGATGGCGACGCGGCGGCGCTGCCCTCCCGACAGTTCTGACGGCAGCCGGTCGATGTAGGGTTCGAGCCCGATGAAGCCGAGCACTTCCTCGACCCGGGCCCGGATGCGGTCTGGCGCGAGCCGGGCCTGATCCGCCAGCTTGAAGCCGACGTTTTCGCCAACGGTCAACGAGTCGAAGAGGGCGCCTTCCTGGAACAGCATGCCGATCTCGTCCCGGACCGCGACCAACTCCCGCTCGGAAAGGCGGTCGATCCGACGACCGTGCACGAAAATGGCGCCGGCATCGGGCTGCAACAATCCGAGTGTGAGCTTGAGGAGCAGCGACTTGCCGCTCCCACTTGGTCCGATGAGGATCGCGGTGTCCCCTTCGGGGAGTGCGAATGTCACATCGCGCAGGACGGTCGTGCCGTCGAATGCCAGTGATACGTGTTCGAAGGCGATCGCAGGCTCAGGAGCGGGGGCACGTGGGTGAAGTGAAGTAGGCATACGTCAAGCACAGGCGACAAGGCCCCCTTACCGCGGAATCTGCGACGCGTCTGCCTTCTGGCGTGCTTCGGCCCGGACTGAGCGGTGTGGCACGGTCATCACGGGACACGGTGCCTGCCGAACGACGCGTTCGGCAACGCTCCCGAGCAGCAGGTGCTTGATGGGGCCATACCCATGCGTGCCGACGACGATCAGGTCCGCATGCTGCGCGGTGGCATAGTCGACGATGGTCTCGTGCGGCACGCCGGTAACCACCTCGCGGGTGATGCGCGCCTCGGGGAGGCCCTCGACCGGACGAATGGCGGCCAGTCGCTCCACTGCAAACCGACGCCAGTCCTCAGCCAGGCCGGCGAAGTCCACACCGATCGTCTCGACGGTCCACGCCTGCCGCAACGGGTCTGGGCTCACGTGCAGCAAGTGCACATCGCTCTGCGTGTCCATCGCCAGACGACACGCCGCGGTCCACGCCTCCTCTGAGGTCTCGCTGAAATCGACAGCCACGACTATCGTCTGGAATCGTTCGCCCATCTCTCCTCCCTGCTCCTCACACCTCGGGCCTGGACACGGTTCCAGACCTCGCGGCCGAACTGCCTCGAGAGCAGTGCGACCGCACTCCAATCGGTGAATTCGTGGTCCCTGGATGTGTCGGTGGACGCCCCCTCCTTGCGCGCGATCCGCCGCATGAACCACCGCGTGACGAATGAATACCGAGTGTAGGCAAGCATCCCGGCGACGCACGACACCCGGCCTGGCGCCCAACCGACACTCTCGACGAATTCGCGGGCAAGACGTTCGGCGGCCGAACGTTCCTCTGCGTGTGCCGAGGCAGCGCTCAGGCTCACCGACACGAACCAGGTCGGAATGGCGTTCAGGCGATCGACGTGCGTCCGGGCAAAGTGCACCGCGCTGGACTGATGGCGGCCGGTATGGAGGGACGCGCTGAGCACCGCGGCGCTCGCGCGCCTCCAGTCGAAGTGACGAGCGGTCTCGGAGGTCAGGTCGAGCGGAAAGCTTGCGTGACCTTCGCGCCGCAGTGCCTCGGCGATCCGCTCGGCAATGCGTCTCGTCTGGCCGTGGGTCGTGGCGTAGAACACGGGGATCGTGCACATGTAGTCCTCCTGCTGACGGCGAGCGTTCCGACGCCCGGCAAGAACACCTGCAAACGGGACTCCAGACTACCGGCACCTCCGGTGGCGTCGGGAATCGTGGTTGCCGGAGCGGTCAGCGCATGGAGACGTCCATTCGATGCGTTAGTCCGCGCCAGGCACGGAAATTTCCTCACTTCAGACAGCGGTGTTCGGACGCGAGCGCCGAGCCACCTTGGTCGGGCCAAGGGATCGTCGCCGGCGCGCGTACGGTCCTGTTCAGGGCCGTGTTGCGGCGATCTCTTCGACGCTCGCTGGGCCGCGACCCTCGAGCGTCTTCCGTTCACGCCTGCGGACGAACGCCTTTCGCGCCTCGTCGAGCACCAGCATCGCCACTGCAAAAGGCACGACCACCAGCCACGCCTCGTATCCGATAGCGGCCGTGCCGAACACGGCATTGCCGACAGCGGTGTAGTTGATGGCGAGAATCAATCCGACCTCAGCGACGATGCCGGCGGTGATCAGCGAGTTGCCGAAGAACGGCCTTGAGACAATCGACGTCCGGCGACTGCGGCAGAGATGCACGTTGACGACCTGCATCAACACGATCGCCGTGAGGCACGCGGTGGTGGCTTGCCGATACAGCACGTCGGTCACCGAGACCTCCTGACCCCGGTGCCATCCGCTTCCAGCGAGGACGAAGAAGAAGGCCGCCATAGCCGCCACGGCCTGGAATGCGCCAAGAAACAGGTACGCACGCACGAGGAGCCCGGCCGTCAACAGGCGATCGTGCCGGGTCCGAGGTGGGCGTTGCATCACCCGGGTATCCGGCGCTTCGGCACCGAGGCCCAGGGCTGGCACCATGTCGGTACCGAGATCGACCGCGAGAATCTGAATCACCGTGAGCGCGAGCGGCACCCGGGCAAATGCGAATGCCAGGTACGGGACCAGCTCAGGAACGTTCGACGTCAGGATGTACGTCAGGAACTTGCGGATGTTCTCGAAGACCGTGCGCCCCTCTTCGACGGCGTTGACAATGCTGGCGAAGTTGTCATCAAGAAGGACCAGATCCGATGCCTCGCGGGCGACGTCCGTGCCCGAAATGCCCATGGCGATGCCGATGTCGGCGGCCCGCAGCGCCGGCGCATCGTTCACCCCGTCACCCGTGACCGCCACGATGTGGCGCTTGCGCTGGAACGCCTTCACGATTCTCAGCTTCTGTTCGGCCGTGACCCGGGCACAGACGATCTCCGGGGCATCCAATGCCAGCTGGAGCTGGGTGTCTGACATCCGACTGATGTCGTCTCCTGTCAACAGGGTGGGCGCCGTACCCTGCACGAGTCCGATCTCGCGCGCCACGGCTACGGCGGTGTGCGGATGGTCGCCGGTCGCCATCACGATCTTGATGCCCGCCTCACGGCATCGATGCACGGCAGCCGGCACTTCTGGTCGCGGCGGATCCTCGAAGCCGACGAGCCCCGTCACGACCAGGTCCTGCTCGGCGTCGGCCAGCACGTAGTTGGCCGGGAGGGCTCGATATGCAAGCGCGAGAACCCGAAGCCCACGATCAGCCATGACCGTCGCCGCCTCACCGAACGCCTCGCGCTGCTCGAGGCGCAACGCCACCGCGCCGCCATCGACGTCGATCCGGTTCGCACGCGAGAGCACCGCTTCCGGAGCTCCCTTCACGAACGCCACAGGCTCACCAGCAACGCGATGCAGTGTCACCAGCCGCTTGCGCTCTGATTCGAAGGGGATCTCGTCGATGCGGACGAAGCCCGCCGTGTCGCCAAGTGCCGTCCGTGCCATCCGTGCCAGCGCCAGCTCCATGGGATCGCCGATCCACTGGGAATGTCCGCCCTCGCCCGCGTACTTCAGGTCGTGGCAGCATGCGGCGCACTCGAGGAGATGGCGATGGCTGGCGGCGAACGCCGCGGTTTCGGCGGCATGTGGATCCACGAACACACCGTCCGCGTAGAGTGATTGAATCTCCATGCGGTTCTGTGTCAGCGTGCCGGTCTTGTCGGTGCAGATGACCGAGGCGCAGCCAAGCGTCTCGACGCTGGGCAGGTGACGCACCAATGTGTTTCGCCTGGCCATGCGGCGGGCGGCCAGGGCCATCGCCAGTGTCACCGTGGGCAGCAGACCTTCCGGCACGTTCGCGACGATGATGCCGATGGCGAAGACGACGCTGACGGATGTGGACAGGCCGATGAATCGACCAATCACGAAGACGACCAGGCCGATTGTGATCGCCAGGGCAGCCAGCACGCGGCTCAGCGCCGCAATCTCCTTCTGAAGCGGCGACGGTGGATCAATCGTCGTCTGGGTCAGATGGGCGATTCTCCCGAACGCGGTATGCATCCCCGTCGCGAATACCAGCGCCTTTGCCTCACCGCTCGTCACGGAGGTGCCAGCCAGCAGTACGTTTCGACTCCGCAGCAGGTCCGGATCGGCCGAGGGGTGCGCGTCTCGCGACACGGGTCGCGCTTCGCCGGTGACCGTGGCGTTGCTGACACGAACGCCGAATCCTTCGACGAGCCGACAGTCGGCGGGCACGTCGTCTCCGGCAGTCAGAAAGATGACATCGCCGGGGACGACGTCCTCGGATGCGAGCACCACCGTTGCCCCGTTGCGCAGCGTCCTCACCTGGTGAGGGAGCAGACGCTGCAGCGCGGACATCGTCTCTTCGGCACGGTACTCCTGCCAGAACGAGAAGGCGCCGTTGATCACGATCACGGCGACGATGGCGGCGGCAAGCGTGGCCATTCCCTGACCCGGCATCCATCGGTTCGCGATCAGTGCCAGGAGCGCGGCGACCCACAGCAAGATCGCGAAGAGATGGGTGAACTGTCGGAGGAAGCGAACGGCGAGCGGCGTTGGCGCCAGGGGTTCGATGCGGTTGGGACCGAATTCGTGCCATCGTGCAGCGGCCTCTGCGTGTGTCAGGCCGGCCGGGACACTGCGCAGGGTTGCAAACGCGGCGTCCAGTGGGAGTTGGTGAATCAGCATGTGTGATCCAGTTGCGCGAACGAGGAACTGCTGTACTCCGCTCGCGGTCGCCGCCGGGAGTCCGTGAGCACGTCCGTCCAGCACTCCCGCAAAGACACGTGCACCGAACACGCGCTCGCAGGGGTGCTGAATCGCAGAGCCTGATCAATCGAGGTTCAAGGCATCGTGCCGTCGCTCCCGGACGCGGTTCATCACAACGGACAACACGGATGCCGCCGGCACGGAAGCATCAATACGACACCAACGCAGGTCACCGGTGTCATGAGCGCGCTGGGTGCGAACGACGCTGCCATCGGCATCGGATGCATCGCCATGGCGCTGCGCCGTCCTGTGCATCAGCATCGGCTCTGGCGCCTCCAGCCAGAACCCCATGAACGGCACCGAGGCGGCCGCCGCCACGTGCTCGATCGCGTCCCGATCGGCCGGGCGGAAAGAGACCGCGTCGACGATGACGCTGTGGCCCGCGCGGAGGATCTGTGCGGCATGTTCGGTCACCGTGGCGTACACACGCTCGGACACGCTCGCCGAGTATCCTTCCGGTCCGAGGTGCTGGAGGAGGGGAACACCGCAGAGACGCTTCCGCGTCTCGTCGCTGCGCAACACGATCGCGCCGGGGACGGCGCCGATCGACGGAGCGAGGCCCAGCGCGAGTGTCGACTTGCCCGAGCCCGAGAAACCTCCAACGGCGACGAGACAGGGCGTGGGTGGATGCAGCACCAGGTCGGCCATGGCGAGATATTCGCGCGCGAGTGCCTCGAGCTCACCGCGGCGCTGCGCGTCGTCTTGAAGCTGTGCCGCCGTCGCGCTGGTCTTGGCGCGAACGGCCGCCCGGCAGGACAAGAACAGCGGCATGAGAGCCACGCCATCGATGTCTGCGGCTTCGGCCAGGTAGCGGTTCCACACGATGTTGGCATGACGCGGCAGTCGTCGCCGCCAGAGATCCATCAGCAGAAACGCGAGATCGTACAAGACGTCGGTGCAGGAGATCTCCTCGTTGAACTCGACGCCGTCAAACAGGGTTGGTGTTGCGTCCAACAGCACGATGTTGCGCAAATGGAGATCGCCGTGACACTGCCGAACGAAACCTGACTCCCGGCGCTGATCCAGCAGGGGCCCGAGACGGTCGAGTTCGCTGGACGCGTGGGCGGTCACCCGATGTGCTGCTGACCGCTCCAGACACGCGGCCCCGAATTCGGCAAACCCTGCGGCATTGCCATCAACGACCCAGGACATGCCCGCCTTGCCGCCGTGATCCGGGCGATGCTCGGCGGATTTGTGAAAGTCAGCGATGGCCGCCCCCAAGGGCGACATGAGCGTCACGCCAAGGGTACCGGCCGCTGCCAGTCGATCGAACAGGGCCTCTTGCGGAAACCGATGCATTTCCACGAGCCAGTCAACTGGCGTGCCTGCACCACCCAGCTCATAGCGCCCGTCTTGCTGGCGAGTGACGGCGACGACGCCACGATAGAGCGTCGGCGCCGTCCGTCGATTGAGGCGAACTTCCGCCTGGCACAGCGCGTGGCGGCGCTCGGGCGTGGAGAAGTCGAGATAGTCGAAGCGCACGGCCCGCTTCAGCTTGTACGCTCGCGCACCCGCGAGAAACACGATGGAGGCGTGCGTGTCGATGCGCTCGACCGTCGCTCCGCCGTGCGTGGATGGCCTTGTCAGAAATTCGATAACGGGTGTCTGGTCTTCGGTGATCATCGTCGTCAGGGGTGAGGCCGCGGACAATCCGCTGATCGTCGTCGGTTGCCGACCGTTCGGCCACGTCCTCCCCTCGTCCACGGGACGATCGGTTGGTTACCCGAGTCCTGAGACATGCGCCTGACGCAGCCAGTCCTGAAGGGCAGCCGCTCGTCCTCGACCACCAGGACCCGGAGCGCGGGGAATTTCTTCGTCATCTGGGAAATACCGCCCACGTGAAAATGGTTCGCCTGCGCGGAAGCCGTGGCCAATCGAGCCAGCCATCCTGATCGCCGAACCACGATGCTGACTTACTCAAGAAGTGGTCCAGGCCGGCCTGATCGCCACGCGGACGCGGCGATCCGACCTGGCGGCCGGGTCTTCCGATGCAGGTCGAACAGCCGCGGTGCGGGAAGGGTGGCAACGTATCGGACAGTGGTACGCTGCTCGCAGAGCACGGTCGAAGAGTGGCCGGCGGCCCATGCGTCTGAGGACGCTGCGCAGGCTGCGCCCGCGACGATGACCTCCGAATCGGGCTCCATCGAGCCGCCACACGACGTTGCCAGACCAAGTGAGGCAGCGCTGCGCTTTCTTCAATTGAATGCGCGCCTCCTGGTCGAATACAACGTCCGCTCGAAACATCTCGAGCGCGCTATCGGTCAGGTGGCACGGCACGTGGGCGTCAGCGTGCAGACGGTCGTCGGCTACCGAGAGGTCACGCTTGCGTTGGCCGATGGACGTGGTTTCCACGCGCGGGCGCCGGAGCTTCGAATCAACGTCGCCGTCAGTGCGGGCGTACTGAGTGTCAGCGACGAGCTGTGCCTTGATCACATCGGGCTCGACGAAGCCACGCGGCGTCTGGAGACCCTGGAACGCCTGCCTCCGCGGCACGACCGCTGGGTGGTGGTCGCTCTCTTCGGCCTGGCGGCATCAGCAATCGCCTGGCTACTGGGCGCGGACTCTGGCGCGGTCGTCGCGAGCGGAGTCTCGTCCTCCGTCGGGCTGCTCGCGCGGCAGGTGCTTGCGAGGCGGCCTGTCATTCTCTTCGCACAACCCTTCGCGGCGGGGCTGATTGGCGCGGCGATTGGCGGGCTGGCGATCCGTCTGGCCTGGACGGCTACACCGGGCTTCTGCCTGATCGTGCCGGCATTGATGCTCGTGCCCGGCCCGTACCTCATAAACAGCGTGTACGACATGCTGGACAACCACATACCGACGGGCATCTACCGGCTGGTGCTCGCGATGGGCATCCTCATCGCCACCGCGCTCGGCGTCGTCCTCGGTGGCTGGCCCACGCTCGGTCCTGCCACCATGTTGACGTTGCCGTCAGAGGCGGTGTCGATCGGGTTGCCGCTGGATATGGCGCTGGCCGGCGTGGCCGCGTGCGGCTTCGGCGCGTTCTACAACGCGCCGTGGCGGGTCCTCTGGGTGTCCATAGTCTGCGGCATGGTCGGGCATGGTCTCCGCTACGTCGGGCTCGAACCCCTGGGGATGTCGATGTCGACGTTGTTCGGATGCCTGGCGATCGGCCTCGTCGCCAACACCGCCGCCATTGGCATGCACCTGCCGTTTTCAGCGCTCGCGTTCGCTGGTGCTGTACCGATGATGCCAGGGGTCTTCATCTACCAGAGCATGGCGGGCGCGATGCGCCTGTCAGCGGCCGGCACGGCCGCCGATCCATCGCTCGCCGCTACAACCCTGGCACTCTCCTTCAAGGCGGTGTTCGTGGTCGGGGTCATGGCGATCGGACTCCTCGTCGGCGGCAGTCTCGCCGATCTGGCTTCGCGTCGTGACCGCATGTCGCGAGGCTGACCGGTCGACGTGATCACGCTGTTCCAGAGTGTGTCTTCCGGGTCAATCTTCTTGCGCTCGGACACCGCGAGCGATATCGGCACGTGCGTGAAATGGTGATTCCAGAAGCTGACGACCATGTTGGTGCGGCCGCTGAGACCGGCGTGAACCGCGCTCTGCCCGAGGAGCAGGCAGAAGGCAGAGTCGTGGGCGGTCGCCGGCACGCTTCTGATGGTGTAGCTGGGATCGATGTACTTGAGCGTGATCGCGACGCCATGCCGCGTGAAGTGATCGGTGATCGCATTGCGCAGAAAGGCACCGATATCGCCATACCGGACGTTGCCGGACGCATCTCGCTCGCCGCTCTTTGCCATCAGATCCTGGCCGGCGCCCTCCGCGACCACGACGACCGCATGGCTTCGACGCTCGAGCCGCTGTTGCAGGGCCGAGAGGAACTTCTCGAGCGTGAACGGCACCTCCGGCACCAGGCAGAAGTTCACGTGGTTGTTGACAAGTGTCGAGTACGCGGCGATGAACCCCGAATCGCGGCCCATGAGTTTCACGAGCCCGATGCCGTTACGTGCGGCTTCGGCCTCGGCGTTTGCTGCCAGCGTGGCGCGCCGCGCCTCGGTTACGGCCGTCTCGAATCCGAACGTGCGCTGCACGAAGGAGACGTCGTTGTCGATCGTCTTCGGGACGCCGATGATGCCGATCTCGAGTCCCCGCCGCGCCGCTTCCTCGCCGATCGTCTGTGCCCCGCGGAGCGTCCCGTCCCCGCCGATGGCGAACAGGACCCCGACCCCCAGGTCTTTCAGGTAGTCGACCATTTCCGCCGCGTCCTGGTGCCCTCGGGATGACCCCAGGATCGACCCGCCGCCCTCGTGGATCCGATGGACGAATTCGGGTGTCAACTCGAGCGGCTCGTGCCCGAGCCGGCCGACGAGCCCTTCGTAGCCGAAACGGAAGCCGTAGATCGTCCTGACACCGTAGTTGAGGCGCAGACTCCTGACAATCGATCGGACCACGTCGTTCAGCCCGGGACAGAGCCCGCCGCACGTCACGATGCCGCACGTGAGCCCGGCCGGATCGAAGTACAGCATCTGGCGTGGCCCGGCGGCTTCCATGGCCGGAGGCGCTGCGCCGGCGTCGAGCCAGGGTTTCATCTGCTCGAGCGTGGAGTGATAAATGACCCGCTCGGCATCGTCGGTGAACCGGACGCCTGACACCGGCGAGCGGTGGCGGCACTCGCCGAGCCTCGCTACGGTGAAATCGAGATCGCTGTCGCGCATGTATCCTCACTTCCCGCTCAGCCGCATCATCGGAGATCGTACGCCCTCTGCTGCCGACTCTCCGTCCGCCGGCACCACGCCAATCGTCAGGCGCAGTCCAGTGCGCTGTACGAGCACGCCATTCGTTACGAAAGGACTCCAGCATTGCTGAGAACGGCGCACTGGTTGCCTATTCGGGCGTGAAGACCGGTCGTTCGCCGAGGGACAAGCGGGTGGTCAGACACCCGGATTCGGAACGGGACGTCTGGTGGGGCCCCGTCAACACGTCGTGCGACGCGGAGACCTTAGCGGCCAATCGCCAGCGCGCGCTCGACTACCTGAACACCCGTGAGCGCCTCTACTGCTTCGATGGGTTCGCCGGGTGGGATCCGAAGTATCGCATCAAGGTCCGGGTGATCTGTTCGCGCCCCTACCACGCGCTCTCTATGCACACCATGTTGATCCGGTCGACCCCTGACGAGTTGGCGAACTTCGGCAGGCCCGATTTCACGATCTACAACGCAGGGGCGTTTCCAGCCGATCGCCTCACCATCGGGATCGGTTCGACAACGAGCATCGCACTCAGCCTCGAGGACCGCGAGCTGGTGATCCTCGGCACCGAGTACGCCGGCGAGATGAAGAAGGGCGTCTTCACGGTGGCGAACTACTTCGCACCGAAGCGGGGAATTCTCTCCATGCACTGCTCGGCCACGGCGGATCGGCAGACCGGCCAGTCGTCGCTCCTCTTCGGGCTCAGCGGCACAGGCAAGACGACGCTGTCGGCCGATCCGAAACGACACCTGGTCGGGGATGACGAGCATTGCTCACCGAGCCACAGGCCACGTTCTCGCCCTGCTTCGGTGGGCCGTTCCTGGTGTGGCATCCGAGCAAGTACGCCGAGCTCCTGGCCGCCCGGATGAAGCAGCACGGCGCCCGCGTCTGGCTGGTGAACACGGGCTGGGGTGGGGGCGCGTACGGCACCGGAAGGCGCATCAGTCTCAAGCACACCCGCGCCATCATCGACGCGATTCACGATGGCGCTCTCGCGACAGCCAGGACCGAGCGGGATCCAATCTTCGGCTTTGACGTGCCGACCGAGTGTCCCGGTGTGCCTCGGGACATTCTCTGGCCGCGCGGCGTATGGCCTGACGCCGCGGCCTACGACGCGGCGGCAAGGAAGCTCGCCCATCGGTTCCGGGAGAACTTCAAGAAGTACGAGTCCGGCGTCGGAGCGGAGATCAAGGCCGCGGGTCCAGTGTGATCCGTGGTACGGGCGGCTGCGGTCCAGCGCGACGTTGAAGGTGTGATGAGATGGCTGACCCGATGAAGAGAAGACGATCGTCGCCGGACGCCACTGCTGCCGACGGCTTCACGAGCGGGCCGGTCACACTCTTCGGCGGCCGCGACGCGCTATACGAACGACATCTGACTTTCGATCAGGTCGTTCCGGTCGCTGCCGCCACGCCTCGCGTCAAGTTCGAGGCCGTCGCGCGGTCCGGGATCTGCTGTCGCAACGCTGGATCGAGACCGAGCAGGCGTACCAGCTGCGAAATGTCAAACGTGTCTATTACCTGTCGCTCGAATTCCTGCTCGGCCGATCGCTTACCAACAACATCACCAACCTGTTGCTGGATCCGGTCTGACCCAGTTCTGCAGGAAGCACGAGCTCGATCCGCGGGAAATCATCGAGCAGGAGCCGGACGCCGGTCTTGGCAACGGTGGCCTCGGCCGACTGGCGGCGTGCTTGCTCGACTCCATGGCGACGCTCGGCATTCCAGGCATGGTTTCAGGCCTGCGCTACGAGTACGGCATCTTCAAGCAGACGATGCGCGACGGCTGGCAGCACGAGCAGCCGGATCACTGGCTTGCGCGGCCGGACCCGTGGGAAGTCGCGCGGCCGGACGAAGCTGTGGAAGTGCGACTTGCCTGCTCATTCGACATTCACGCAGGCGCGCTGAGGACCGTCCGGCACCGACCGTCGACGCTCATCGGGATTCCGTACGACCGCCCGGTCGTAGGGTACGGCGGACGCACCATCAATACGCTCCGCCTCTGGTCGGCCGCGACGCCGGACTACTTCGACTTCCAGCAGTTCAGCGGCGGCGACTTCGTCGGCGCACTGGCCGAGACGCTCACGGCCGAGACGCTGACGCGCGTGCTTTATCCTGACGACTCGACCACGGAAGGGAAGGGCCTGTGCTTTCTCCAGCAGTACTTCCTCGTGGCCTGCACACTGGCCGACGCGATTCGCCGGTTCCGCGCCGCCGGCAATGAGTGGTCCGCGCTGCCCGACAAGGTCGCGATGCAGCTCAACGACACGCATCCGACGCTCGCGGTCCCCGAGTTGATGCGGATCCTCCTCGACGACGCGGCGCTCGGATGGGACCAGGCCTGGGATCTCACGCAGCGCACGCTCGCCTACACGAACCACACGCTGCTGCCCGAGGCGCTGGAGAAATGGCCGCTGCCGTGGTTCGAAATCATGTTGCCGCGACAGCTCGAGATCATCTACGAAATCAACAGCCGCTTCCTCGACGACGTTCGCGGCCGTTTCCCTGGCGACGACGGACGGGTCGCGCGCGTCAGCCTCATCGAGGAGGGGCAGCCGAAGCAGGTCCGCATGGCGCACCTGGCCATCGTCGGCGCGCATAGTACCAATGGCGTGGCGGCGATCCACTCGGAGTTGCTCACGCAGACCGTCGTGCCCGACTTCGCCGCCCTGTTCCCCGACCGGTTCAACAACAAGACCAATGGCGTCACCCAGCGGCGTTTCCTGCTGGTCGCGAATCCGCCGCTCGCCAGGGTGATCACGGACGCCATTGGCGATGGCTGGATCGCCGAGATCAGACGGGCCAGTCGATTTCGGGTATGAATCACGGTGCCTCGCCTACACGCTTGCGCGGCGCATCGGTTGGCGACGGCGATCTGTACGTCATGATCAACGCGCATTGGGAAGACCACTCCTTCATGGTGCAGGATAGGCGGGCCTGTCCATGGCGGCGCGTCGTCGACACGGCGCGACCGAGCCCGGAAGACATCGTTGAACCGGGAACCGAGCCGAACGTGGCGACGGAGAGGTACACGGTTCGTGCGCGTTCCGTGGTCGTGCTGCACCGCGAGCCTGCCGGGTAGCCATTTCTGGTCCGCTCGCCAAGAACTCGCGTTCGTCGTGAACCTGCCACGCGCCCCTGCGATCGCCGTGACGATCGGCCGCCGCAGATGGTCCCAGCCAAAGTGCCGCGGTGACTCGCCGCGACGTTGCTCGCGATAGACTCATCATCGCTGCCGTCGTGGCACTGGAGACCCGCACACATGCCCACAGGCTGGATGTCCGACGTTCGGCTCGCCTTCAGACACCTGGTCAAGCGACCGGCGTTCACCTGCGTGGCTGCTGGCACGCTTGCACTGGGCATCGGTGCGGCGACGGCACTGTTCAGCGTCGTCTACGGCGTGCTGATCAGTCCGTATCCGTACGCGGACCCCGACGAGATCTGGGCCTTCGGCGTGAGTGCGCCGGCTGGCCCCCAGCGCCTGCGCCCGTTCCGATACGACGCCTTCGAAGAGATGGCGCGCCTGCCGGCGCTGGGCGACGTGATGGCGACGGCACCGGGCTCGCGCCTGCTGACGGGCACGTTTGCGCCCGAGACCGTCCCCGCGATCGAGGTGTCCGGCAACGCGTTCGGCTTTCTCGGTGTCGCGCCGATCCTCGGCCGCGTCATTCAGCCTTCTGACGTGTTGCCAGACGGGGCACCGAGGCCCGTCGCCGTGCTGACGTTCCGGCGCTGGCAGGAGAGTTTCGCGGGGGCAACCGACGTCCTCGGCAAGACGCTGCGCCTCGACGATGTGGAGCACGAAGTCATCGGGGTGATGCCGCCACGCTTCGGATGGTGGACGTCCGATGGCGTCTGGGTGCCGCTCGGGCGCACGGGTCGCGACAGGCAGGTGTTCCCGATTGCCCGGCTCCGTGCTGGAGCGTCGGCTGCCACGGCGACGCAACAGTGGGCGGCCCTGGTGCCCATGCTCTCGGCCGCGCATTCCGACGGGTTCCCGCGTGACGGGGCCCGCGGCATCCTCACCAACTACATGGACATCACTGTCGCGAGTGGACCGATGCAGCAGGCGCTGCGGCTGTTGTTCGGCGCCGTCGTCCTGTTGCTGCTCATCGCGTGCGCGAACGTGGCGAACCTGCAGTTGGCGCGTGCCTCGGCCCGCGGCCGGGAGATGGCGGTGCGCGCCTCGCTCGGCGCCAGTCGCGCGCACATCGTCCGACAGTTGCTCACCGAGAGCGTCGCGCTGGCGCTGCTCGGTGGCATCGCCGGGGTTGCGTGCGCGTACGTGATCATCCGCATCATGGTGGGCCTGATGCCCGACTTCTTCGTGCCCAACGAAGCGCGGATTGAGTTGAACGCCCTGGCGCTGCTGTTCTGCACGCTGGTGTCCCTCGCGAGCGGCATCCTGTTTGGACTCATGCCCGCCCTGCAGACATCCAGGCCGGACCTCACGACGACGCTCAAGGAGGAAGCCCGCGGCTCCAGCGGCGGCGGACGAGAGTTCACCCGCGGCATGCTGGTCGTCGCCGAGGTGGCGGTGTCGGTCATCCTGCTCGCGAGCGCCGCGGTCACGGTGCGCAGCTTTCTCGCCCTGCAGCGCGTGGATCTCGGCTTCGACCCCGAAGGCGTGGTCGCCGTCGGGCTGCCACTGTCACCGCGCACGTACGATTCGCTCGAGTCCCGCAACCGGTTTGCCCACGAGTTGATCGAGCGCGTGCGCGCGCTGCCGGGCGTGGACGCGGTCAGCATCGGCAATGGCGGCATGCCCTTCGGCGGCCCCCAATCGGACTACGCGATCGACGGACAGCCGGCGGCCGACGGCCAGCGCCTCCGCGTGTACCTGGCCAGCGAGGACTATTGGCGGGTGTTGCGCGTGCCGATCCGGCGGGGACGTGCGCTGACGGATCGAGAAGTGACGTCCGGCGACAGCGCGGCCGTCATCAATGAGGCCGCCGCGGCCCTGTGGCCGCCGGGAACGGATCCGATTGGCCGCCAGGTGCGCGTCGATGTGGTCACCCGCCCTGGCAATGCCACCGTGCTGACCAGGGAGAACGCCTCGCCGCAGGTCACCGTCGTCGGCATCATGGCCAACGCCCGTAACGACGGCATCGGGAACGACGTGCAGCCGGCGGTCGTGGTGCCGTACACATTGGTGGCGCCGGCGCAGCGGACCCTGGCCGTGCGGACGAGCGGCGTCGCGGCGCCACTGCTCAACGCGATGCGCGCCCAGGTGCAGCAACTCGATCCGCTGCAGCCGCTGGCACGTCCGTACACGTTCACGGAGGTCGTGGCCAACGAGGCCGCCCAGCCGCGCTTCACCATGGCCCTGTTTGCCGCATTCGGAATGCTTGGACTGATGCTGGCGATGGCGGGGCTGTACAGCGTGCTGGCCTACCTGGTCTCGATGCGCCGTCGCGAGATCGGGATCCGCATGGCGCTCGGGGCCCATCCCGCACAAATCGTGCAGGACATAGGGCGCACTGGGCTCGGACTGGTCGCCGTCGGCCTGGCCGTCGGCGGATTGGGCAGCGTCGTGCTGCTGAGGCTCCTGGCGAGTCAGCTGTCGGCCTTCGCGGGCGGCGGCCTCGACCCGCTCACATTCACGATGGTCGCGGCGCTGCTCGGTGCCGCGGCCCTGGTGGCGTGCATCGTGCCGGCCCGACGGGCCGCGCGCGTGCAGCCGACCGATGCAATGCGGTAGGGTGGAAGCAGCGTGCTCTTCAAACGATCAACCCCGTCTCCCGCTCCCGTACCCGACGTGCCTGACGCACCTGCCGCCAACCCGGGGGCGCTGATCTCGCTCAGGGGCGTCGAAAAGTCGATTCCGCAGGGCGCGGGCCAGCTCTTCCTGCTGCGCCGCATCTCGCTGGACATCCGTGAGGGCGAGTTCGTCTCGATCATGGGTCCGTCGGGGGCCGGCAAGTCCACCCTGCTGCACATCCTCGGCATGCACGACTCGGACTGGCGCGGCAGCTATTCGCTGATGGGGCATCCCATTCACGCGTTGCCGAACAAGTCGCGATTGGCGCTCCAGAAGCGCCACATCGGGTTCGTATTCCAGAGCTATCACCTGCTTGACGACCTCACGGTCTACGAGAACATCGAACTGCCGCTGTCATATCGCGACGTCAAGTCCTCCGATCGCCAGAGCATCGTCGCCGAGGTCCTGGACCGGTTCCACATCGTCGCCAAGAAGGATCTCTACCCGAGCCAGTTGTCGGGCGGCCAGCAGCAACTGGTGGGCGTGGCCCGAGCCGTCGCGGCGAGCCCGTCGGTAGTCCTCGCCGACGAGCCGACGGGCAACCTGCATTCATCGCAGGCGCACGACATCATGAAGCTGTTCAAACAACTCAACGATCGCGGTACGACGATCGTGCAGGTCACGCACTCGGAAGAGAACGCCAAATTCGGCGGACGCATCATCCGGTTGCGCGATGGTTTCATGGAAGAGGAGGCGTGATCCCCCGCCGCGGGCGTGACGCGCTGCGGCGACGCGGGTACACTGCAGCCCCATGTCGTCGTTGAAGCTGGCGAATCTCTGGCGTGTCATCAGCGACGTCGATCTCGAGCGCATCCGGGCGTCCGCACGGATGCCATTCGAGTTGCTCGTCATCGCCGAGGACGACGCGGTCGGGCAGCGTGTCCGAGCCGGCCTGGGCGCCGTTGCCGGTGGCGCCGTCCACCCCTACGTCGTCGCTGTCGATCCGGAAAACGCACGACAACGCCCGACGACCCCGCTCATCGCCGTGCTGGCGAGTGCGACGCCGGACCTCTCGGTGCGGATGAAGGCCGCCGACGAGCACTGCATTCGCGATAGCGTCCCTCGCATCACGCTGATCCTCGGTACCGACGCTCCAGAGGCCGGTGCACGTCGCGTCGCCGAGCAGGCCCGTATCGCGGTTGTCGACGTGATGAACGCGCCCCGGCCATTGCTGTCGGCGATCGTCGGGCTGGTGGAAGGCGACGCCCGCCTGGCGCTGGCCGCGGCTTTACCCGTATTCCGCCAGGTTGTCGCTGACACGGTCGTCGACGAGACCGCCAAGGCCAACGCCTCGTTCGCCGTGACGACAGGGCTGGCCGAGACGATCCCGGTGCTGACCGCGCCACTCAACCTCGGCGACATGGTCATCCTCACGAAGAACCAGCTGATCATGGGCTACAAGATCTCGCTCGCTGCGGGCCGCGACGACGACCCCCGCTCGATGCTGACCGAAATTCTCGGCGTGATCGGCGGTGGCTTCATGTTCAGGCAGGTCGCGCGCCAGCTGGTCGGCCTCATTCCCATCGCCGGCCTGGTACCGAAGGTCGCCATCGCGTATGCCGGCACCTACGCGATGGGTCGAGGCCTGACCGCGTGGGCGATCGGCGGTACCGAAGTGACGGCGGACAGTCTGTCGCGCTACACGGCGGAAGGCCTCGATAAGGGAAGAGTTCTCGCACAACAACTCATCGGGCAGGTGCGAGCCGGTGTGCCGTCGCCCGCACGCAGTTGGCAGCGCCTGCGGGGTTGGCTGCCGGTCCGCCAATCGCGGCCGCGTCAGCGTCGGAATGCGAAGCCCTGACGCCCGGCCATGCGCGTGACCGTGATCGTCAACCCCGCCGCCGGTACCGCCCGGGACGGGTCGCCGGTTGAGGGCGCATGCCAGCAGTTGAGTGCCGCAGGGCATCAGGTGGACGTGCGTGAGACGACGGGGCAGGGTGATGCCGAACGGCTGGCGCGACAGGCGGTCGGTCTCGGAGCCGACGTCGTCGTCGCTGCCGGCGGTGACGGCACGCTCAACGAAGTCGTCAATGGCGTCGCATCAGTGGCCCAGGCGTTGTCGCGGTGCGCGATCGGCCTGCTGCCTTTCGGTACAGGCAACGATTTCGCACGATCGCTCGGCATCGACGATCATGACGTGGCAGTCGCGGCGTTGGTAGACGGAACGACGCGTGCGGTGGACGTAATCTCTCTCGGAGAACGTGTGTTCCTCAACGCCTCGGCGGGCGGGTTCACGGCCGAGACGTCTGCCAACGTCACGAGCGACCTGAAGCAGGCCGTCGGGTCGTTCGCGTATCTCATCGGCGGCGCACGGGCCGTGCTCGAGTACGAACCGGTGGGTGTCCGCGTCGAAGCCGACGGCCGTGTGATCGAGGCCGACCTGCAACTCTTCGCCGTCTGCAATGGCCCCTACATCGGTGGCGGCCACCAGCTCGCGCCGACGGCTCGTCCCGACGACGGCGTGATGGAGGTGTGCCTGGTGCGGGCGACGTCGACGCTCGACTTCCTGGCGCTGCTGCCGCGGCTCTCGTCGGGCGGCCACGTGGACGACGAGGACGTGTCCTACTTCCGCACGCGCGAGGTGTCGATGACCTTCGCGCGAACGATCCGGATCAACACCGACGGGGAGGTGCTCGACGCGTCACGCTGCCATTACCGGCTGCGCGCCGGCGCCGTTCGCATGGTGGCGCCCCTGCCGGCCAGACCTGAAGGCCTGAGACCTGAGACCTGAGGCTTGAAGCTTGAAGCTTGAAGCTTGAAGCTTGAAGCTTGAGGCTTGAGGCTTGAGACCTGCGACGTGAGGCGTGAGACACGAATCAACGACCGGCGAGCAATGCGCCGACGCGTTGGCGGTGGAGCCGGTCGGCGGGAGAGGTCGCCGTGGCCGCGGCCCACTGCCGCACGCGCTGCATGGTGACGCGGTGTTCCACTGACGTGGGACGGACTTCGACCGTGAGTGGCGCGGCGGCTGGAATCGGTGGCGTCCAGGGTTGTGCCGCGAAGGCCTGCACCGCCAGTCCGACGGCTTCGTAGAGGCTGGCGGCTGACACCGTCACGGTGTGCACGGTACCTTCGGCATCTTCGAAGCGGACGGTGCACACCGTGGGCGCCATGACCGCGCCAATGGTAGCAGTTTCGTGTTTTGTTTGCCTACGGCCTCTACGGCCGCGATGTCCTCATTCCGGCCCATGTTCGCCGCAGTGCGGCGGCGATCTCCTCCACAGGTGCGTGATGCGACAACCGATCGTCGGCGGTCCATCTGGGGCTCTTTGCACTCACGTGCGTCCCGTCACGCGACTACCACCGGGATGACCGTGGCCGTCGCCCCCTTGTCGGCCAGCCAGAATTGGCCCTCCTTCACGATGTCGATACTGAGCGCGTACTCGCCGCGTTGCAGCTCTTCTGGATCGAGGACAAGGCGGAAGGCGACCATATCCTCCGGGGTCTCCGGCAGCCGTTCCAGAGGCGTACGGAATTCGCCCACCGCCTCGCCCGTGACGGACGACCGGGAGAGGCGGGCGCCAAGTTTCAGCGGCTCGGCGCCCGCGCCCTCCGGCCACGGCTTGCTGCAGGTGTTCCGCACGGTGCCCGTCAAAACGGCGGTGCCTCCGGGCGACAGGGTCACGGCGTCGGCGTCCACCGCGATCTCGTGGCTGAACGTCTCGATCCGGAGGGTGGCGGCGCCCGGAACCGCGCCGTGAAACGCCATCCAGTACTGGCCCTCCATCAGCATGTCGACCCACACCTCGTAAGTGCCGGCCGGCAGCCCGCCGGTGTCGATGCGCAGGGCGAACTCCAGTTCACCGTTCTGCGGCACCCCGCAGTCCAGGGGGCTGGTGCGCAACTCGCGCAGCCACTTCTTGCGCTGCCCGACGCGGGTGAGATAGCCGGCGACGCTCCACCGGCCGGGCCCGCTGCCGACCTGCCACACGGTAGGCGACAGGTTACGGATGCGACCCGTCAGCGTCAGGATGTCGGCCATCAGCACATGCGTGACCGGGTCGTCGAACATCACGTCGTAGCTGCACTCCATGAACACGAGCTCGTTCGCCTTCTTGCGATGCGAGGGCGCGATCTCCTCGAAGAAGGTCCGCTCGGGGAGGGAGTAGCGCGCGACGGTGCCTTCGTTGTCCACACCCTGCCAGGACGACAGCGTGAACTCGATCGCGTTCTGTTCGCACCACGCCTTGTACGTGGGCGCCAGATAGAGCTGGAGCGGATAGCCGACGTAGTTGACCGAGACATGGAAGCCCGCATGTTGCAGCAAGAGGACCGCACCTTTGAAGAGCTCCCAGTTGAAGCCCTTGGAGGTCGGGTGAAGGCTGCAGTTGATCCCGGCGAGGCCGACCGGCACCTGGCCAAAGCCTTCGATCTCACTCGGCCCCCGCGGACGGATGCTGCTGCGGGTGAACTCCATGATGTTGCGGCTGATGTTGGACGTGATGTAGCAGGCGAACTTCTTCGTGACCCGGCTGAGCACGGGGATCGTCGCTTCGCTGAGCAGCGGCTCGCCGCCCGTGATGCTGAGGATGCCGTACTCGAAGCGCTCCAGGATGTCGCTCCAGATACCGATCCACTCGGCAACGGAGAGCTCGGGGTACGACGAGGGAAAGTCGTGCCTGACCCGCTTCTCCCCGGCCGCGCAGCCGCAGTAGGCACACGTGTAGTTGCACGCCAGCGTCGGTGACCAGATGAAGTAGGCCATCCGGCGCTGCGGCGACTCCAGGCGCTGCGAGCACAGCAGCAGCGAGACCTCCTTCTCGATGTCCTTCCGCTGGCCTTCGAAGGTCTTCTCCAGACGGCCCTGGCCATCAACCTGCCACTTGGTCGTCCAATCCAGGTCGCAGGCGTTGTAGCAGCGCTCGTGATCGCACACGGGCGGATCGACGGCACCCTTCCAGCCGTCGCGCTTCAGGTTGAACATCGGCGGCCGGCGGGCGTTGTAGTCGGCCAGGCAGCGATACACGTCGCCGTTGGGATAGACGTGGAAATAACTCACGCCGGCCGAGCACAACATCTGGCCGGTGAACTCGAGCGTCATGCAGCAGCTCCTGGAAGGCAATGCTCGCGGCGCGGGTGCGCAACCGCATCGAGCGCCTTGAACGATCAAGAGTTGTCGGGAGAGCGCCCTATCCGGAGAGGTTGCGGCCGAGTACCAAGCGGTTCGATCTCAGCGTAGCACGCGGGCGCATCCGAGAGGTGCGTTCCACGTCGTCGGCTTTCGCCTCAGTCGGCCTATGAGAGACGAGCCTCCACAGACAGCAGCGTGGGGCGTGTCGCGCTTGGACCAGCTAGTTGCGGATGGACCGCTGGATCGCCGCTTGATGCGGCAAAGCCGCTGCGAGCCGCGCGATGCGCCCTTGAACCACCGGGGTGAGTCCAGCCGAAGCGCTTCGCCTGTTGGGTATTTGGCCACGGCGAAAGGTAGATCAGGACGCGGCGGATCGGCCATCAACGGCGCTGTTGCGTGATCCGACGCGCAGCCGACGCCAGTTCGCTCGCAAGGTGATCGTCCTCCTCAAAGGCCACTGCGAACCCGAGTGGACGATTGACGTAGGCCACGCGCCCGGCCGCTTCGATGGGGGCGCCGCCTGGAACTCGCAGCGTGAGCGTCACCCGCTCGCCCGTGGCCGGCGCGGCAATATCCTCCACGAAACATCCAGTGAGACTGAAGTCCGCGACGCGCACGTGGCGGTCCCCCGAGCGTCCGCTCCAAGTCACTTCGAATGGGCCAATGACCCGGTAGCTACCGCGACGCTCGGCGGTCATCGACGCGATTCGGCGCGTCGAACAGTTCTCGTCGCTCGTCGGCGGGTCAGACAGCGCTGGCGCCTCGTCCACCTGCCCGCCGGCGGCTCTCTTAGGCGTCATGGTCGTCGACCGTGGCGTCCAGCGGGGTGTACAGCCCGTCAACGCAGCGGTAGCCGCGTGTGCTGGACGCTGCGGCCATCAGTCGGGCCTCGTCTTCGAAGCGGGGGCCGGCCTCGACGACGGACTCGAACGTGGTCCGAATCACACTCTGGGTCGCCTTATCCGAGAGCCGGATCAGGGCGAGACGCGGATTGCCGGACGGACGTTGCCGCTGGTAGAGGACGACGTAGTCTCCGGGGCCAGGTGCACAAGGAGCAGGACCGTCACTCATCGGGCGTCGCTCTTCAAAGGGAACAGGAGCAGCACGAGTTCCTCGGTTGTCCATCTACGACTCTTGCTTTCGGACATGGGTCCTCGGCGACTCCTCAGGAGAACCGCGTCAGGGGGCACGGGAGCCCCGGACCGACCTTGCGCGATCGGCTCGGGCGCCGTCAGCGGGCCGAAATCAGCCAACCCGCCGCAGGCTACAGGCGGAGGATTCACTGCCGGCCTGGAGCCGTGACACGCCTCGCCCGACACGACCGATGTCAGTCAGAAGCTCAGCGCCGTCGCGTGAGACGACAACGTCGAGCCGAGGCCGTAGCGTGATGAGGCCCTGGTTGTAATTCGACAAACCGGCTCGAATCTTAAAAACCGGCGTCGCCTTGTCGCGGACGCTGATGGGCGGCCTGATCATGCATACCGGGCCCATGGCGACGTCTGACAAGACGGCGTGAAGCAAACCCGACACCTTCCGCGGGACGACCCACGACCTCGAACACTTCATGACCAGCCTCAACGTGGTCGGGGTGCTGGTCATCAGCGACGGGCGCATTGTCCTCGAACGCTACGCGCGCGGCCACACTGCCGAGACGCGATGGGAGTCGTGGTCGGCCGCCAAGTCCGTCACGTCGATGCTGTTCGGTGCCGCGATCCGCGATGGCCGCATCGCCACGCTCGATGATGAGGTCGGCAAGTACGTGCCCTCGCTGGCGGGTACGTCGTACGACGGTGTCACGCTCAGGCACCTGCTCCAGATGTCCTCTGGCGTGGCGTGGAACGGCAACATGTCGGACCCGAAGTCGGACGTGGCGCAGTTGCCGCGCTTGAACAGGGAAGGCTTCTCGCAGGCTGGGCTGGCATTAGGAACGCTCATGGCGATCGCCGAGCGGAGTGGCGACCGCAGGGAACCGCCAGGCCGTCCCGCGCCGCCGGCGGGCCGCTTCAGGACATATCGCTTCTGATACGTTGTCGTCGACCCTACTCTCGGTCCGAGGAGGCGCACATGCGCGTACTGAGGATTGTGGGAGCGGTGGCGCTCTGGATAGTCAACATCCTGGCCGCGGCGGCATTCGTCGCCATCGGCGTGGCCAAGTTCGGCCTTGCAGAGTGGGCGATCAACTTCGCACGGTGGGGATATCCCGACGGGTTCTACATGGTCATCGGCGCACTCGAGATTGCCGGCGGCGTCTTGCTGCTGGTGCCGAGGCTGTCGTCGTATGCGGCCTCGCTGCTCGGAGCCATCTTGATCGGCGCCGCCGCGACCCACGCCCTCAACAACGAAGCCCCCCGCGTTGCAGCCCCGCTGATGTGGCTTGCGGTGATGACGCTCATCGGCGTCGCTCGCCGCCGCCGCGCGTGGCGCCCCGCGATTCGTACGGCCCCGATGCCACATGGCCCCGGTAGCCTCAGCGAAGGCGGCGCCAACCAGGTATAAGCTCCGACCGGTGCGACGACGATGGATCGTGGCGGCGTGCTCCTTTACGCTCGCGGCGATCCTCTTCACGGGGCAGGTCTGGGTCGACTACGCCTATGCTGGCAGGTCGCTGCCGTGGTCGCGCGCCTTCGCGGTGGCGCTCGTCGATTGGGAGCTGTGGACGCTCATCGCGCCGATCGTCCTGCTGCTGGCGGCACGGGTGCCGTTGTCGCGCCGGCGGCTCGCCAGGTCGCTGGCGGTCCACCTGCCCGCCAGCCTCGGCATCGCCGTGGCGAAACTGGTCGCCGAAGGGCTGATGGTCCGCGCGATCATCGGTCCCGGCCGTGTGCCCTTCAGCTTGTTGAAGATCCACGTCACCGTCCTGACATACTGGGCCATCGTCGCTGCCGTCCAGTATGCCGAGCAGCAGCGCCTGTCGCGCGAGCGGGAACTCCGCGCCGCGCGGCTTCAGACCGAGCTCGCCCGCGCGCAGGTGGAATCGCTGAAAATGCAGATCCATCCGCACTTCCTCTTCAACACGCTGAACGCGATTGCCGGCCTGATGCGCGAGGACGTGGAGTTGGCGGATACGATGCTGGCGCAACTGAGCGAGCTGCTGCGCGGCACGCTGCAGACCGAAGGGGTGCAAGAGGTGCCGCTGTCGGAGGAACTCCGGCTCCTGCGCGCATACCTGGCAATCCAGCAGACTCGGTTCGGCAACCGGCTACAAGTCGCCATCGACGTTCCGGATGGCTGTCGACAGCACGTTGTTCCGACGCTCATCCTGCAGCCGCTCGTTGAAAACGCGATCCGCCACGGCTTCAGCGCGATTCCGGGCCCCGGCTGCATTGCGATCTGCGTGTCGGCCAAGTCGGAGCGCCTGCGCGTCGATGTGACCGACGAGGGCCCAGGGCCGCCGCAGCCACTTCGCGAGGGCTATGGCCTCCGGAACACGCGGTCGCGGCTGCAGGCGCTCTATGGCGACGATGCGTCATTGTCGGTGGTCCCCACGAACCCGCGAGGCGCCCGCGCGCGCCTCGACATCCCGTTGCGCGGGGCTTCGTCATGACCGTCCGCGTCCTGATCGTGGACGACGAACCGATCGCGAGGCGCAGGCTGAAAGGGCTGCTCCAGGCTGAACCGTCGGTGGAGATCGTGGGCGAGAGCGAAGATGGAGAGTCCGCGCTGGCCGGGATCCGGCGGCTGCGCCCGGACCTGGTGTTCCTTGATGTCCAGATGCCCGGTCTCGACGGTTTCGACGTGATCGAGCTGTTGCCCGACGCCGAGTGTCCGGCGGTCATCTTCGTGACGGCCTACGACCAGTACGCCTTGCGGGCGTTCGACGTGCACGCCGTCGATTACCTGTTGAAGCCTTTCGAGCGCGGCCGGCTGCGCAGCTCGCTGGCGCGCGCGGCGGCGCTCGCTGGAAGCGGCGGGACCCCGGCGCGGCTCCATGCGCTCGTCGACACGGTCCGCGCCGACAGACCTCTTCAGCGCTTCCTGGTCAAGACGCCGAAGCGCGTGTACGCCGTGCGGGCCGACGACGTGGAATCGTTGGAATCGGCCGGGCACTACGTGGAGTTACGTACCGCGACCGGCACACATCTCGTACGCGACGCGATGGCCGCGATCGAGCAGCGGCTCGATCGCGAGCGATTCGTCCGCATCCATCGATCGGCGATCGTGAACATCGACAAGGTGAAGGAGCTGCGGCCGGCGTTCCACGGTGAGTTCGAGGTGGTGCTGTCGTCGGACCGGCGATTGCGGTGCAGTCGCACGTACGCGACGGAACTGACGCGTGTGATGGAGTCCTAGAGTTGGCTACGGAATCTGCCAGAGGATGTACGCGGCCACGCCCGTCCCGACCACGGCAACACCGTACGTCAGCACCGCAATCACCTCGTTGAGGTGCTTGATCTGGAGCCCGTCATAGAGGGTGTGGCGGAACCGGTGCGCCCAGTGAAACAGCGAGAGCATGAACAGCGCGAACAGCACCACGCGTGTCAGCGGATTGCCCAGCACCGCCACCATCTGTGCGTGGCTGGGAGCGGCCACCCACCCGAACGGAAACGCGACGCCGAACAACAGCAGCAGCATGGGCATCAGCATCGCCGACAGCACGCCGCCGGCGCTGAAGAGCAGCCACAGCCATGGTTCCGGATGTTGTTTGATCATCTACGCACCCACAATCAGCCAGGCGATGAGCACCGATGCCAGAGCCCACGCCATGTAGTGGGCCGCCATGACCAGACGTCCTGGCACGCGGGTGCGCCCGATGTGCACCACGAGCGCCTGCGGCACGGCTTCGAAGAACGTGACTGCGTGAAAGGCAACGAACAGGAAGCTGACGACGTTCAGGCCCAGCACCCACGGTTCTGCCGACCACTCGAGAATGCGCGCATAACTATCGGGCCCTTTGCCGACGGCGTTCACCAGCAGCAGCATGTACAACACGAACCACCCCACGAACAGACAGCTGCCTTCTCGCAGGATGAAGCGGAAATACGACCACTTCTGGAGCCACCAGTAGGTGGAGACCCGTCGTCGAAGCCAGCGTGGATGGTACGGCGTGTAGACGTGGCTGTCGCTCATCACGCCCCTCGTGGCATGAAGATGGCTTTCATCGATTCCAGCGCTGCGGTCAGCTTGTAGCGCTGGATGGCGCCTGCCGGATCGACGTGCTTGGGGCATACCTTCGTGCACTCCCCAACGAACGTGCAGCCCCAGATCCCCTCATGCTCCGAGAGCACCGCCATGCGATCCGAGGCGCCCTCGTCGCGGCTGTCGAGGTTGTACCGCTGGGCGAGCGCGATGGCCGCGGGCCCGAGGAATTTGGGATCCAGGCCGTAAATCGGGCACGCGGCGTAACACAGCATGCAGTTGATGCACATGCTGAACTGCTTGTACTCGTCCAGCTCCTCCGGTGTCTGCCGGTACTCACCTTCCGACACGGGCTTCTCGGTCTGTCGCATGATCCACGGCTTCACGCGCACCAGCTTCTGCATGAAGTCGCCGATGTCGACGATGAGATCGCGGATGACGGGGAAATTCGGGAGAGGCTCCACCCGGATCGGGCCGGGGGCGTAGTCGGCAAGGAAGGTGGCGCACGTCAGCTTGGGTTCGCCGTTGACGTTCATGCCGCAGCTCCCGCAGATGCCCATGCGACAGGACCATCTGTACGACAGCGTCCCGTCAAGGCGGTCCTTGATGTGATTCAGCCCGTCCAACACCACCCACTCTTTCGGGCAGGGGACTTCGTACTCGTCGAAGGTGATGTCAGATTGCTGTTCCGGACGATACCTTGCGACCTGCAACGTGATGTGGTCCGCCATGCGGTGCGGCCTCTCCATAGACCCGCTCGGCCGGCGGCCAGCGGGTGAGTGTTACCGGCAGGTACTCCACGCGAGACGAACCGTCAGCGCTGCGATAGGTCAGTGAATGCGCGAGGAAGCGCTCATCGTCGCGCTTCGGGAAATCCGTGCGCTGATGGGCACCCCGCGATTCTTCACGTCGGAGCGCCGAGCCAAGAATCGCTTCGGCGACATCGAGCATGAACGCGAGCTCCAGTGCAGCGACGCGCTCGGTGTTGAACGTTCGGCTCTGATCCTGGACGGAGATGTCGGCATATCGATCCTGCAGCCCCCGCAATTGCCCTACGCCATTCTCGAGCGAGGCACCCGATCGGTAGATGCCCGCGCTCTGCTCCATGGTCTTCTGCATGGCTTCGCGCAGGTCGGCGATGCGCTCTCGCCCCCTCGTGTTGAGGAGAACGTGCTCGAGGCGATGCGCCTCATCCTTCGCCTGGGCCAGCACGCTCGGATTGACGTCGCGTCCGCGCGACGCGTACTCCGCGGCGGCGCGGCCGGCACGCGAGCCAAAAACCAGCAACTCTGGCAATGAGTTCGAGCCGAGCCGATTCGCGCCGTTGATGCTGACGCACGCCACTTCACCAGCTGCGTACAGGCCTGGCAGCGGCGTCGCGCCGTTCAGGTCCGTGTGCACGCCGCCCATCATGTAGTGAACAACCGGACGTACCGGAATGAGGTCGGTGATGGGATCGAGGTTCTGGTACTTCAGGCACAGTTCGCGCACGAATGGAATCTTGGCGTTGATCTTCTTCGCCCCAAGGTGGCGCAGATCGAGGTGCACCACGTGGCCGTACTCCGCCTCGATCGTGCGTCCTTTGTCCAGCTCCTTCATGAACGCCTGGGACAGCCGATCGCGTGGACCAAGCTCCATGGTCCGCAGCACGGGCTGCGGCTGGGGCTGGCCGAGGTTGTAGTCCTGAAGGTAACGGAAGCCGTCCTTGTTGATCAGGTATCCACCCTCGGCGCGCGCCGCCTCGGTGATCAGGATGCCCGTGAACGGCAGCCCCGTCGGATGGTACTGGACGAACTCCATGTCCTTGAGCGGCGCGCCGGCGCGGTAGGCCAGCGCCATGCCGTCGCCGTTCTTGATGGCGGCGTTGGTGGTGAAGGGGAACACCTTGCCCGTACCGCCGGTGCAGAGAATGACTGCCCGGGCGGTGATGGCCTCGATGCGCCCCGACTTGAGGTCGATCGCGACGACGCCCTGCACGCTGCCGTCATCGATGAGGAGCCTGGTGACGAACCATTCGTCGTACCGGACCACGCTGCGGAACTTGAGGGAGGTCTGGAACAGGGTGTGGAGCATATGGAAGCCGGTCTTGTCGGCGGCAAACCACGTGCGCATCTTCGTCATGCCCCCGAAGGGGCGGACGGCAATCCGGCCGTCGGCCTCGCGGCTCCAGGGGCAGCCCCAATGGTCGAGGCGAAGGAGTTCCTGGGGCGCTTCGGTCACAAACGCTTCGACGGCATCCTGATCGCAAAGCCAGTCGCCGCCCGAGATCGTGTCGTACGCATGCGCGTCCAGGCTGTCATCGGGCGCGATGACCCCCGCCGCTCCGCCCTCGGCGGAGACGGTATGGCTACGCATGGGGTATACCTTGGAGACGACCGCGACATCGAGTCGGGGATTGGTTTCAGCAATGGCGATCGCGGCTCTGAGCCCCGCGCCGCCACCGCCGACCAGCACCACGTCATGAGAAGGGGTCACGTCCTGGTCTCCTCTCCGCCCGTGCTCCTTCGCGTTTCCGAGCGAGGCGGCCGTCGTGACAGTTGTCTCCCGCCGTTATTCCGCTGATAGCAGTTCGTCGATCAGCACGTGGCCGTCGTGCCGGACAATTCGCCGGCTGACAGCGCCGTCGTGGTACTCGTGCTGGATACTCCGACACCCGCAGGCATAGAACGTCTCCCGGGTGACAACGACCTCGTCGTCGTGATCCTCGTAGTTCTCTCCGTCGACGATCTGGCCGCAGGGTGCCTGCAGGCCGATGAAGCTGCCGTTCGCGTTCATGACTCCCCCCGTTTCGAGCTCACAGGGTCGCCGAGACGCCGTAACGATTCCGCCCTCGCCAAGGCTACGGCGGACAGGTTCTGCAACTTCGGGGATCTACAGTGCCGTGCAGACTGCACGGCATGCCCTATTGGGGTTCGGAAGGATCCGAAGCCTCCCCGGGGACTTCGGAGGAGCACAGTTTACGCCCAGCGCCCAGCCCTGCGCAAAGGGGACTGCAGGCGCGCCCGACGGGTCCGTGAGCTGCTCGACCGTCTTGATTTTGTGGCGCGCCGGCGACGTCGCGTCACCGGGTACGATCGACCAGCATCAGGTCGCGATTGAGGCTCTCGACGACCGAGTACAAGAGGGTGGACTCGTCGGGGCTCAGCGCGACGCCGAACCACGAGCGCTTGCCCAGCGACGCGCGCGGCGACTCCTCGGTGACAGCCACGGCATCGCCGACGGGCTTCATGTCAGGCGACAGTGCCTGCACGTAGAGAGCGTCCACGCCGGCCGACCGGCTGCGCGCGAACGCCAGGTGGCGGCCGTCGGTCGAGAACGCCAGGCTGGCGTCGCCGTTGGCGTAACCGGTGATGCCATGCGATTTGGTCAGGCGGCGTTGCTCACGGCCGTCAGGCGACAGCAGCCAGATGCCGTGGCGTTGCGTCGGCGATGGCGCGGCCGCGATGGCGAGCCACTTGCCATCGGGAGTCCAGGCCAGCCGGCTGATGTGGCGCGACGTTGGCCGAACCGTCGTCGACGCGATCCGGCGCTCCGCCCCGTTTCCGAGTGCCGGTATCAGCAACACGTCGACGTCCGTGTCGTTGCCCGCCGTCCAGCGCAGGAACGCGATGCTCTGGCCGTCCGGGGACCACGCCGGCGAGTCGTCTCGAGCGGGATGAGTCGTCAGTCGCACAGGTTCGCCCGGGCCGACCAGCTTCACGTAGATGTCCTGCTGCGTCGGCGTCGCGCCGCTCCAGACGAACGCGACCTGGCTGCCGTCGGGCGAGAGCGAAGGACTCGACTCCATGCCTTCGTAGGCGGTGAGCGTTACTGCCTCGGTCTCGCCGTCGGTTCCACCAGCCAATCGCCGGCCGCTTCGATCGAGAATGACGAACGCGGCCAGCGCCAGGACGATGACACTCGCACCCATCCCAATCCAGCGCCAGTCGACACGGGCCCGTGACGGCCCCGGCGTCGGCGAGGGTATCGGTGTTGCAGCGACGGGCGGCGCGAGAGCGAGGACGTCCGCCGAAAACCGGTAGCCGTGCGTGGGGAGCGTTTCGATCCACGCTGCGCCGTCGACGCCAAGCGCCTTCCGCAGCGTCGAGACCTGGAATGACAGGTTTGCTTCTTCGACGAATGTGTTCGGCCACAAGGCCGTCATCAACTCCTGCTTCGAGAGGGCGCGCCCGGCGTGGCGAACGAGCAGCACCAGAAGCTCGAAGGTCTTCGGAGGCAGCGCCACCGGGTTGCCCGCGGAGATCACCAGCCGCCGGCCGACGTCCAGCCGGCAGGAACCGAACCCGTATATCTCGTTGATTTCGAGCGACATGAGCGGTCGACTGTCCCTATGCCGCGCATTGTACGTGCAGACATGCGGAAAGGTCAGGCAGCTCGCCGGTGCTGCCCGACCAGCGACGGCTGTTGACGCCGACGACAGGTCTTCCGTCAACCTGTATCCGCTGATGCTTCCGTCGTCAACCGCGGACGTGCGACTGTCGTAATGATTCGACCGATCAAGTGGGGTGACGGCCGGTCATAACCCCAGGGGATTCGACACATTGTGGACAATGGAGCGGCGACGCGTGATCGACGCGGCCTAGTCCCGGTTCCGGCCCCTCGGATGCTGACCGTCACGGAGCGGCGCAATTGAGCGCGGTGGGAACCGCTCGCGGCTGCGTCCAAGACCCAGCACGCAGGCTTCTTCGCCTCTCTTCGTTCGAGCACGTATCAGTTCGTGTCGGCCATGAGGAGCAGGCAGCCGGCCTTGGAAGGGCACGGCCGCCGAGGAACGACTCGGAGCCCGTCAGTGCCTCAGACTATCCACGAACCGCTGCTAGGAGCGTGTCCGACTAACCGCGCGACCGCGGTCTGAGCAAGTGACGGCCATCACCGAGGTCGCCGCGTCGGTGCTGTCGTAGCGCTACGGCGTCACCGAGCCATTCGGACCGCCCCGTGGCGGTGCGCGTGGGCGTGTATCGACACGTCCACGCCGGGCGCGTGCCTGGTTCACAGGCAGAGGCGGTACAGCTTGAGAATATTGTGCGTCGTGCACACCAGCGCCCACTCGGCCTGCACCTTCGCGTAGCCGCGCAGCAAGAACCGACGGAAGCCACGCGCCTCGTTGATCTGCCCGAACACGGTTCGACCATCGCCTTGCGCGCGGCATGGATCGCGGCGCCGGCTTTGGTCTGCAGCTTGCGCGTCATGCGGTCGAGGACCGTGGCCGCCTTCGGTACGCGTCCGCGCGGGCAGGGCCCAGGGCGCTCGCCGTGCTTCTGCTTACGCGTGGAGACATACGCGTCGATCGGTAGCGCCGCGGCGGCCATGAGGCTCGCCTCCGAACAATAGCCCGCATCGGCCAAGACCTGCGTCGGCATCTCGCCCGACTGCCGGGTGATGGTCGTGAGCATGGGCAGCAACTGCTTCTTGTCGTTGGTCGCCTGCGTGCGCACTGCCCGACGATCCATTGCAGGTCATCGACCGCGATTTGCGTGTTGTAGGCCTGCGCGAACCCCTCGGGCGTCTTCATGATCCGCGACTCGGGATCGGTGAAGTTGTACTGCGCCTTCGGCAGCGGCTTCGCCTTCGTTGGCGACGTCCCGGCGTCGCTGGCCTCGGCCTTCGCCTGGGCTTCCAGCGCGCGCTTCGCCTCCTTGATGCGCGCCAGTCGATCCTCACGACGCTTCAGTTCAGCGGGCAGTTCATCGCCGCGGCGATCGGCGCCGTAGGTCGCGTCCTCAGCCGCATCGGCCGCTTCGGCCTGCGCGAGCAAGGCCGCCACTTCGTCGCGCAATTGCGTCGTCTTCTCCCGCATCCGCCCGTAGCTCATCGCCTTGTGCTTGGAGGCATTCGCCTGGACCTTGCTGCCATCGATGGCCACGCGTCCCACGCGCGGCACTCCGAATCGACGTGATGTGACCGGAGCACAGCCCGAACTTTCGCCTCAACTGTTGCAGATGGCTCACTGGGGACAATGTCACTCTGCATGTAGCGTGTGACTTCGCGTCTGATGCGATCTGTCGCCCGTTCACGATGCGCTTCCCAGACATCATCAGCGAGCGATGCGAGACGTGCGGGATCGAGATCATGCGTCGCGTCGGCGATTCTTTGCGCCGCCCGCTCCTCGTTCGGCCCGGATTGAGGCGGTTGTGCTGTGGACGTCGGGATACCGGCTACGAACGTCACGAGCAGGCTTGAAAGGAGGACTGTCTTCATCACACGATTCGCTCCTTGACGTTCATGGGATCGGTACCGCCGCGCGCTCGCTCGACTTGCGCGCAGGAATGAAGACGAAAGCCGGTGCGTTAGCGTACCGTCAACTGCCGCAAGTGCCGGTCGACGGTTTCTCGGACCTGACGGCCGCCTGAGGCGCCTTGCGTGCGCGATGGCAACGAAGTCGATGCACATCGACACGACACGGCTCAACGCCACCTCATTCGACACGACACACTCGCGTGCGGTACGTGCCGCATGTGCAGTGCGATGGCGTGGACGTCTTCCGGGCGGCCTGCGCGCTCGACCTGGAAGGCATCGTCAGCAAGCCGGCCGACTCGCCCTACGTCAGTGCGCCGAGCCCTGGCGGAAGACGCTCAATCCGGCGTACACCCAGAAGTCCGAGGCGCGCTTCGACCTCTTTCGGACGTGAACCCTACAACGCCCGAGTCATCCATTGTCACAACAGAGCATGGTCATGCTCTGTGCAGGCGAGTGGATGCCGCGTACCCTCCCTTCGCACCGCGATTTCGGAGCGCAGCCCACAAAGAGGCCCTGCCCTCCCTCCATCCGAATCCTTGCTGCCGTAGCCGCGGTGACGTTGCCGTCCTCGGATCGGCCGCCACGAAGGAGCATAGCTATGTCGCGGATTACCCCTGTTCAACGTGTATGGAAGTTGCGGGTTGTGGTCGTCGTGATCCTGATCAGCGGGCTTGGCACAGTCGTCGCGGCACGCCAGAATCCGGGAAGCGTTATCGCGCTTCTCGAGCAGATCCGGGCGTCGCTGACGACCTTGCAGGAAAGCGTCGATGGCTTGGCCGCCGCGAACGAGTCCAATGTAGCGTTTACGCCGATGGTCCACTTCTACAGCGGGGTGTTGACGTGCGGCGTCGTCAACATCGCTGATTCGGCTCGCGCTATTCGGACCGAGTTGATCGACGTAGCCACGGGACAGGTAGCCGCCGGATGGGTGGACTCTGCTGTCGAGCCGCAGCATGACTCGGGGTCGTCTAATCTGTACGCGTCCGAATCTCCAGGGCAGTATTTCTGCAAGGTCCTGGTGCTCAATGGCACGAACCAGGACATTCGCGCAGCCCTTCTGATCCAACCGGCGCCGGCCGCAACGACTGCACTCGTGGTAGCAGCGCAGTAGCAGGGGACTCACGCGAGACGGGGCCAGCGACCACTGATGTTGGCCGAGGTCGCCACCCTGGGGAGCATCCGAGAGCGCCTCCTCACCGGCGTGCCGGCTCCGACACGCTTGAGGGCCGTGCCTTGTGCGGGCGCACGCTGCCGTCGGTGATCGTGCTGGACCACAGCCCTCGGGCAGCGGTGGGTCATGCGACGTTACGTAGGAATCGCGGCAGGTACCGCGCTGGTCGCGGCAGTATTGTCGGTCTCAGGTGCGCTCCCGGCGCTGGCCCAGGGCGCGCTCAAGCCACTCGCGGCACTCATCGTCAATGACGAGAGCCATCCGGTGCCGGTGCTGGTGACGAACACAACATCAACGCCGGATCTCGTGAAATGTAGCCTCGACATAGGCAGCGTGGGCGGCACCGACCCGATCGCCACGTCCGTTGGAAGCTTGGCCGCTATCAGCAATGTCGAGTGCCCGGCCGGCGTGACGTGCTGGACGTGCAATGAGTGTTCTTCGCGCCGAACGTGACCGTCGTGTCCAACAAGGGCAATGTTCTGCAGTGGCAGGTCACCATCGGTCTGACCCGCGCCAACACGCTGGTCCCCGGCGAGGTGATGGCCGTGCTTACCGCGGGGGCACCGGACACTGTGTTGTCTCGGCCGGTGCGGTTCGACCTCACGGCAGTAGGGACCAGGATCGCGCATAACCGGAGCGGCAGCACCGGGATTGCCGGGATCGGCGCTCAGATTGCCGGCTCGCTGATATTCGAGGGCGTACCCGTTTCCTGACGCCAATGAGCCGAGTCTAGACCGACAGGGCGTCCAGCGCACACAGCGCGACAATCAGAGCTGCGCGGCGACAATTAGATCTGCCGGGTAGCGACGACTAGATCTGCCGCTTCGGGCCCAGCACGCCGGCCGTGTCAGCCTGACCGATGGTCACGGATGCACAGGTTCGGCTCTTGAGGCAGAAGCGCATGGATGGAAAGAGCCAGGCGGCCGCAGCGGCCGCCAGTGACATGAGTCTCCGGACCGCGCGGGAGTGGGACACGGGGCCGCTGCCCAGCGCGACGACGCAGGCCCGCGACTGGCGGACGCGTCCGGATCCATTCGCCGCGGTCTGGCACACCGACGTCGAGCCGCTGTTGAGCCGTGACGTCAAGGGGGTCCTCGAGGCCAAGTGGGTCTTGGAGGTGTTGCGCACGCGCTACCCCGACCAGTTCCATGCCGGACAAGCGCGCACATTGCAGCGCCGCTTTCGCGACTGGCGGGCGCGGCACGGCGTGGAGCCCGAGGTGTTCTTTCCGCAGGTGGCCGTCCCGGGACGTGAGGCCGCGATCGACTTCACCCACGCCACCGACCTAGGCGTGACCGTGGCCGGTGCCCCCTTCCCGCATCTGCTGTTCGAGTTCGTGCTCAGCTACAGCCACTGGACGTGGGTGACGATCGCGTTTGGCGAGACGTTCGAGGCGCTCGTCGCGGGTGTGCAGGGCGCGTTGTGGGCCTTGGGCGGCGTCCCGCCCGTGCTGCGGAGCGATAATCTGTCAGCCGCGACGCACGAATTGAAGACCAGTGGCGGTCGCGCGTTGACGCCGCGGTTCCGCGCCGTGCTCGAGCACGACGGGATCCGCTCCAGTCGGATCACGCCGGGACGTGCGCACGAAAACGGCGTCGCTGAGCAAGCCCATCGCCGCCTCAAAGCGCTCCTGGCACAGGCGCTGCTGGTGCGCGGCCACACGGCGTTTGTCGATATCGCCGCCTATGACGCCTTTGTGCAGGAGGTCGTCGCCTACTGGCGCAATCGGCCGGCGCTGGCCCGCCTCGCCGAGGAGCGGGCGACGCTCGGCGCCCTCCCGTCTGCGGCGATCCCCAGCTACACGACGTACTACCCGGTCGTGCGCCGGTGGAGCACGATTCGCGTGGCCCACCGCACGTACTCGGTGCCCGCGCAGCTGATGGGCCACACGGTCGAAGCGCGCGTCCATCCCAATGTGGTCGAGGTGCGCTACCGCGATCAGATCGTGCAAACGATGCCGCGGCTGCGGAAAGAGGACGAGCACCGCATCGACTACCGCCATATGATCGGCTGGTTGGTGCGCAAACCCGGTGCGTTTGCGCGCTACCGCTATCGGGAGGACTTGTATCCGTCGGTCACGTTTCGACGCGCGTACGATGCCTTGGCCCGGGCGCACGGCGAGCGCGCCGACCTGGAGTACCTGCGGGTCTTACAGCTGGCATCGACGGCGGGCGAGATGCGCGTGACCGCCGTCCTGGCGACGCTGCTCGATGCCGGTCTCGCGTTCGACGCGCGCACGGTCCAGGCCGAGGTGGCGCCGCCCGTGCTGGTCGTCCCGACCGTCCACATTCCTGCCCCCGATCTCGCGGTCTACGATGCGCTGCGCGGCGGAGCCGCGGCATGAGACGCACCCCCACGACCGTCACCGTTGGTGATCAGATCACGACGCGGCTGATCACCTTTGGTCTCACGACCGCCGCGCGCGAGTTGGTGACGCGGTTCGTCCAAGCCGACCAGCCGAGCGCGTTGCCACTGCTGCTGGAGATCCTCGACCTCGAAGCGCAGGAGCGGCACGAGCGGCGCATCACCCGCTTGCGTCGGGCCTCGAAGCTCCCACCCGGGAAGACGTTCGGGACGCTCGACGAAGGACGCTTGCCACCGGCGCTGGTGCGCCGGCTCCAGGAGCTCGCGGGCGGCGACTTCCTCGACGAGGCGACCAACGTGCTGGCCTTCGGGCTGCCCGGCGTCGGCAAGAGCCATGCGATGTGTGCGGTCGGGCACGCGCTGATCGAGCGCGGGCGTGCCGTGCTCTTCATGCCGACCTACAGCCTCGTGCAGGAGTTGCTCGCGGCGAAGCGGGACCTCGATCTCCCGCGGGCCCTGCGCAAACTCGATCAGTTCGACGTGCTGATCCTCGACGACGTCGGCTACATCCAGCAGAGCCCCGAGGAGGCCGAGATTCTGTTCACGCTGCTGGCCGAGCGCTACGAGCGGCGCTCGGTCTTCATCACCAGCAATCTGATGTTCGCGCAGTGGGATCGCATCTTCCGCGATCAGATGGCCACCGCGGCCGCGATCGATCGCCTGGTGCACCACTCCGTGCTGCTGGAGTTCGAGGTGCCGAGCTTTCGGACCGAGCACGCCAGCCGCCGCGGCAAGGCCTCGCGCGCGGCCGCGTCCACCGCCTGACCGGCCCGCGTCTCTGGGCCGCCCTCGGGCGGCCCAGAGACGCACCGATCCGACGGCGACTTGGCCACCGACCGGCCACCATCAACCAGGCGGACCCGGCGGTGGGTCTCGCTTCGCTGACCCTTCGCCGGCAGAAATAGTTGTCGTCAACCGGCAAGAGTAGTTGACGCCGCGCAAGAGCCGGAGTGGACCCTACCTGCTCGCCGGATTCGCCCGATGTGCCTGCTGCGGTGGCGGCTTCACGGGGCACAGCCGGTCGCACGGACAGGCCCGCGCCCACTTCCACGGCTGCACGTCGCACTCGAAGCGGGGAACTGCGGTCTGCCAGAACAACCTCGTCGGCCGGCAGGATGCGATCGACGCGGAGGTGCTCGCCGTCCTCGAGCAGGACGTACTGCGCGCGTCCGTCATCGAGCAGGCGATCGCCTCGCGCTCGAGGCGTTGCACCTGCCACTCCGGGACGATCAGCGGCAGGCCCTCGAACGCGAGCGGCAGACCGTGCAGGCCGAGTGCGAGCGGCTCGCTGAGGCTGCAGGCATGGGCGGACCGATGGCGGCGCTGGTGGCACGTCTACAGGCCCGCCAGGCGCACCTCGCCGAGCTGGACGCCGCCTTACTCCGTCGAGGCGGGCGAGCGCCGCCAGGTGGAGACGCGCGCGGGATGGGAACGGCGCCTGCGCGACAAACTGGCAGACGTGAGCCGGTTGCTGCGGTCGGATCTGGACGAGGCGCGGAACCTCCTGCGGACGCTGCTGGTCGGCCCGCTCCGCTTCACGCCGGTCGTAGACGAACGACGTCGCGGCTACCGCTTCGAGGGCGCCATCGCGCTCGACCGATTGGTGTCCGGAATCGTGGATTTGCCAACTGGAGTGGCGTCCCCAACGGGAACGGACTGCATGCAACTGTCAGTGGACCGCTGGATCGCCGCCTGACGGGGACCGGAGGTCGCCGACGGCGAGGCGGTTGCGGCGCGAACGATTGACGCTTCTCGATCCGCACCGCGCCCGATTGTCAGCCCTTGACGACGTTGTGAACCTCGAAGATGTCCGGCGGGCTGGCCAACTGGATGCCGGCGGCGGCGAGAATCGGCATCAGACGCGTGCCGAAAGCCTCGAACTGCTCCCGCGAATTCCAGATCTCGCTGACCATAAGGTTGCCGGCCAAACCGAAGCAGACATGGTAGTCGCACCCGGCCGGTGGCCATTCGCCTGCGTTCGTGAGCACGCGAGTCGCCTCCGCGTACTTCTCGGCAGTGAGGGCGATGGGACTGAAGCGGACAACGATGCTCATGAAATCAACCTCGGTGATCGGCGTCGCGAATCGATCAGGCGTGATCGTAAAGCGACACGTCGTGGCTGCGAATCATACCAGCGCAGCGGTGGGGCGAGCGGATCAGTTCTCGGTGTGTACCGATTCCGGGTCCGGTCCCCCGAGACCGCTTCAAACGAGGTCGTCCCGTTCCCGCAAGTTGCCCCGGTTGTGCACCGCCGGGGCTCCGGTACCCAAACCCAGGCAGGGGAGCCGGGTCCCTGCGAGGCTGCCGAATCGTGTGGCGCGCAGGGCGCAATCCCCGGAATGGACCCGCCTAGACTGGCGTCCCCAACGGGACCTGAAGGAACTTGGACGGTGGATCTTCCTGAATTGGCACTGATCAGGAAAGCGGCCTGGCACGCTGATGTCCATTAACGGTTAGAACTCGGGAGGTTCTAACTGATTCGCGGTATCCTTCACCGCTGACGGAGGGAGCCCGGAAATCAACTGGTCGAGGACGCTCCGTAATGGGCTCCGGCATGTCTTGGTCGGCAGGTAGGCACCAGGTCGTGGTGCTGGCGATTCTGGTAGGCCTCGCGGTCCTTCCGGTCATCATGCCCGCATCTCGCATCATCGACGGCATGCGAAACGCTTCGCCGGCATCGGACTTTGCGCTGCTGGAGCTCTCGACCGGCGAAGCGCTACGAGGGACGCAACTGCTCGGCCCGTATTCGCGCTTTGGATGGCGACATCCGGGGCCCGCATACTTTTACTTGCAGGCGCCGCTCTACGGGGCCTCCGGCGCGAGCTCAGCAAGCTTGCCCGTGGCCGTTCTCATCTTCAACTGGGCGGCGCTGCTCGGCGTCGTGACGTGTCTCGGTCGATGGGTCGATCGGGCGACGGTTCCGATATTCGCCCTGGCACTATTTCTTGTTTACGGTCTGTACCTTGGCCCGGGCTTTCTCTACAACATCTGGAACCCGGCGGTCACGATCCTGCCTCTCGGGGTGTTCTTGATCTTGTGCGCAGGCCTGGCATGCGGGAGGACCAGAGTCCTTCCCATCGTGGCCGGCCTCAGTACATTCCTGGTACAGACGCATGTGGGCTATCTACCCTGCGTGGCGGCGGGGGCGCTCACCTCGGGCGCGCTGTGGCTCCGACGCCGCCGGCGTGACGGCGATGTCGCGACATCGCGCCACCTGCCGATGATTCTCGCCGTTGCGACACTCGCAGCGCTATGGACGATGCCACTGGTCGAGCAGATGACCCGAGACCCCGGCAACATGAGCCTCATCCTGCGGTTCTTCAGGGGGGAATCCGCCGGTCACACATGGGGCGAGGCGCTGGCGATCGTGACGCGAGAGATTGCCTGGCCGTGGTCGTACTTCCTGTTCGGAACGCTGCCGTGGTACGCCCCGTACCAGCCTCTGGAAGGATGGCACCAAGCCGTGGGCGGCGCTTTCGCGTTGGGCCAGATTGGCCTGCTGGCCTTCTGGTCGGTGCGTCTGCGCGAACCCTCGTTCTTGCGTGCGCTCGCGTGCGTGTGCCTGGCGTGTACGATCGTGGCCGTGCTGGCCACGACGCGCGTGTCGGGCGAGATCCGACCATATGTGACGGCATGGATCTCGATGGTCGGCGTGATTGGCTCCCTGGCGGCGATAGGCCCTGTGCTGGCGTCGCGAGGTCTGGCACTCCCGATCGGCCGCGACCAAGGCGCGTTGATCCTTGCAGTCGGCCTGGCAATCCCCGTCGCCCTGGTCGGCCGGCCGCTCGTGCACGATAGCCAGTTCCAGCCAGCCCGATCAGTCAGCGACGCCGTGCGGGCGGAACTGCTCGCCTCCGGCGTCCATCGACCGCACGTCGCGATCCAGACGGGTTCGCCCGAACTGTTCTATGCCGCCTCGGCTGTCCTACTGCAGCTGCACAAGGCAGACGTTGCATTCTCAGTGGACCGCGTGTGGTTGAACTTCTTCGGTGAACGATGGCACCCCTCCGGTCGCGAGGACGGCCTGTTGGAATTCCATGCCGGGCGACCAGCCGGAGCGCCGCCGGCGCTCGTGTGCGTTCCCAATGGTGCCAGCGACCTCTGCGTGTGGCTCGTTCTCCGTCCGCTGTCGCCGAGTGCCCGATAGACGCGCAAGACGGCCGCCTCGTCCAGCGTCTCAGCCTGGACGTGTGCGGTGTGGACGGTTTCGTGTTGTCGGTAACCGGATGATGCAGAGCTTCGACGGTACGTCGAGCCGGTGCTCGCAGGTGCGCCGTGTGTGATGCTAAGCGGCTCGTTCACCGGCGACGTTGCGACACTCGACGGGCCGCCGCCGGCAAGGCCGTCGCTCCTGCATGATGCGGCGGGTCTTGTCGAATGCTAGCCAATAGCCTCCCTAGGCTGACGACTCGGTCCGCGACATCACCGTCCGAGGGGCTCGGGTGAGGCCAAAGGGTATTCGCCGTTGACGCACGCGCGTGCGTCAACGGCGAATATAGTCCAGCTATCTGCGACGTCGGGCGATGAATCCTGTCACGCCGAGAGCGCACCCAAGGAGCAACAGGGACGTCGGTTCCGGCACGTCCTCGTCCGGTGGGCCGTCGCCATCGGTGATCCCGCCGAGACGAATCTGCCGGACGTCATGTAGCTCGACGCCGGCCGTGGTGATTTGGACCGTATCGATTAACTGCCCGTCGATAGCGCTGAGGCCGAAGAAGTTCTGGCCTGCCCCGTTGACGTTGAAGGCGAAGGTGAACACCGCGCCGCTGTCATCGATGACGCGGATGTTGGCGATGCCGTTGGCCTCGGCATTCAGATTGGCCTCTAACTCCCCATAGAAGACGTTGGGGTCGAGCGCGTCGATGAGCAGGTAGGTGAACCCTGTCTCGCTCTCATCTTCGACGCGCGCCTGCCCATTGGACGGCGTCACGAGGCTCTCCATGCCGACGAGGTTAAAGATGGTGTCGGTCTGGTTGGTCGCGCCCTGCACCGTCGACCCTGGGCCAGGGAACACGCCATCGCCGTGGAATAGCAGGTTCTCGTCAGGCTGCACAAAGCCCGGTCTCGCCTCGAAGATGATCGAAGCGTCAGCCGCAGGCGCGAGACCGGCGAGCATACTGGCCAGCACGAATGCTGGCCGTAGAGATGTTCTCATCCGTTGTCTCCCTTCGCTCCGGGAATGGAGCCGTGCGGTGGCACTAAGGAGCAAGATCGGGGCCGGCACCGCGCTGCCTCCCGCGTAGGCGTGGCGGCGACTGGAAGGGTATCAGCGTCGTACACCCGTACGTCAAAGATCGCCTGGGGCACCGCGCCCAGTGCTCAGCCTGACTCGCTGACGAGTGGCAGGAAGTGTCGACACGCACAATCAGGCCGATGACGGCTGAGCGTCGCGGTGAGCACCGGGTGAGCGGCCCATTCGAGGCAACCTGGAGCGGAATGTCCGGGCACCGCAGCGTGCGCATCACCGACTTCAGTCTCAGGGGGCTGTTTGTCGAGGACATTGCTGCGCCGGCCACGGCGAGCGCGTGACGCTCATGCTGCGCGTGCCAGGCGGCCTTCCCATCGAAGCCGCCGGACACGACACGTGGCCTAATCAGGGCGATCTACCGGGCTGCCGCTAGGGGCGACGGCGTTCATCGCATCGCAAGCGTCTCAACGCCGATGGCGCTGCATCACCGCGGTCGCAGCAGGGACGGCCGACCGGGTGGGCGGCCTCGTCCGTGCACGTCGTGTTGCGCCGGCCGATCTACCGCGGGCTGATCGTCTGGAACGCCACGAGGAAGCGCAACGCGTGGGGCCAGCGCCAGACACAAGTGCGCCCCGAAGGCGAGCACCTCACGATCGACGCCGAGCACCAGCGGATCGTCGACGCGGATCTGTGGGCGGCTCCAGCCAATGCAGCGAGACTTCGATGAGATTGTCTCGCGTGCTCGTCGCACATGTGAACAACTGGTCGCCGATCAGCACTCGTCGCGTGGTTCTTGGGCCTGGAGCCCACCACGCGATTCCGAAGGGCGGTCTGCGCAGAATTCTGCAAAGATCGCATCCGCCAGGCGCTGCATCTGCGGCGCTTCGACGTCCAAGGCGCCGGCGGGGCCGGGCGATGGGCGAGTCGGCCGGTGTGCCATACGGACGAGTGAGACGGTCGCGATCAGTTCGTCTCATCCGCTGCCTCGCCAGTAGCGCCCAGATGGCGCCGATAGTCCATGCTCTGATGAAGGACGCGGACGACTAGGACTTGGGCGTCGTCGGTCTCGAAGAAGATGCTGTGGCGGCCACTTGTCGCCATCCGAATGCGGGGCCACAAGTCGTCGCGAGAGCGTGTAAACTCGGTGCCCCGCGTCAATGCCTTCAGGCAGTCCTGAAGGCACTCATGCACTTGGCGGTCTGCTCCCGGCCCCCACGTTCGCGTGGAGTATCGGCGAATGGAGGTGAGGTCCGCCCGAGCGATCTCGGCGATGACCAGGCGCTTCACAGGCTCGCGAAGAATGCGTCGATCTGGTCGTCGGTTTCGAGGTCTACCACCCGCCCGGCTGCGATGTCTTCGTAGCCTCGTGCAAGTGCATCCCGGAGTCTCTCTCGCTTGACCGCGCCGACCTCGTCGCGAACCTGCATGAGGCGGAGCGCGTCAGCCACGACCTCCACCTCCGTGGCGTAGTGGCCTTCCTCGACCTTGCGGCGAACGAGAGCTTCGAGGCTCTTGGGAATGGCGACTTCCATCGAGCCGTGGCCACCCCGCCTCAAGGCACGGCGCGCGTAGGCTGCCCGCAGGGGGCCGAGCGTGCCTGACAGGCCTCGGCCCGAGTACCTACCACACACAGTTTCAAACTCTCACCCAAGGGGGGCGTCAGCGCCTCCCTCTCAAGCTCTCCAGAGGTACCCGGACGCCTCGCCTCAGCGGGTGTCCTGCTGGCGGGAGGCGGGGCATCGCGCAGTAACGGATTCGGAGCAGTTCAAGCACAGGCTTCTACTGTGGGCACAGACCTTTCGGCTTCCAGTCGCCGGTATCGGTCATCCAAGGCTGGGCCGTGTCATGAAGTACGAGAAACACCGAACGACGCGTGTCCGTACCGACGCTGGACAGGCGCATTGGTGGCCCCGCAGGCACGAGACCGCTCTGACCCGCCCGTAAGACCGTGAAGCCGTCTGGCGTCTCCAGACATTGCGCACCGCTCACGACGTACCACGCCTCAGCCCCTGAGTGCACATGCACCGATGTGGCCATGTTCGCCGGAAACACTGCCTCCATGTAGCGCGCCGTGTAGTTCGTGCCCTTGGCGATTGGCAATGGACCGACGACGGCAGCGCGCTGGCCATCGGTGGGTTTCCAGGTAGAAGCGGCGATGGTGTAAAGCCAGACCTTTCCGAAGGCCTCGACGACAGTCCCTCGTGGCCCCTTGGCTGCTTCCGCAGCGGAGCGCGTCGGATAGTTGTAGACATGCCAGAAACGAGCATCCTCAGGCAGTGCCCCCAACGTCTCGGTAGCCGTCAGATAGCAACCGATGTCTCCCGCTCGTTGGCTCACCGGCACATTGCACATGCCGGGGACTGGCGGCTCCTGCGCGAACGTCGTGAGGCATGTCGCACATACGATCATGCCAAGCAGAACGCACATTCGACGCCGCGCGGTGCCCATATGAGTCGTCATGGGGGCGCATTGTACTCCCGTATCTCTCAGCGGGTGTCCTGATGGCGGGAGCCGGGGCATCGAATCTTCGTTGCTGAAGCGGCCCGAGTGCGACCCATCGGATGCAGTGTTGTACTACCTCACTTCAATGTCGAAGTTGTATTGGACCTTGTCGGGCAGCGCGGTGTATCTCCGTCGTGCGGCATGACCTGCTGCGCCTTTGATGGCCGGGACGGTGGGCGCGCAGCGTCTCCGCCATCGAGGCATGTGGGGCATGTGTGGTGCGTAAGTTACTGCTTCATCATGTGATGAAAAGCCGTAGGGGGATCGACGTGTTCAAGCTCACCGACATCGTGCTCGACCGCTTGGACGTCGTCGACCGGCCTGCGAACCCGCACGCCTCGATCCTCATCTGGAGGGCCGACACCCCGAAGCACGACCCTCGACTCCTGATCCCGAACGAATGGCGCGGCTGGGCCGCAGGCGGGACGAAGGCCGCCACCTGTGGGTCGATGACAAGTACAGCGTGGAGTCGTGGGCTGAAGCACTGCCGGGCGCGGTGAATGTCAGCAAGGGCGACCCCGCCGTCTATGTCGGCTTCGGGCTTCGCGTGCCGACGGTCCGCGATCGAGACGTGCTGAAGCTGGCGTCGCTGCTGCCACTTGATTGCGAGCGCCACCTGTTGTTGTGCAAGGGGCGCGACCGTGCCTCGCTGGAGTTCGTCGTCCCTGTCGGCAAGACGGTCGCGTGGATGCAGAACCAACTCGCGCAGGCGGTGCAGATTCAGAAGGGCCTCGCCAAAGAGCGGGCCGAGAGGGCAAAGACCATGCACAGCCTCATCCCCAGCGAGGACGTCATCAAGCGCGGCCTCGACGACGGCGACAAGACCGCACTCGCCGCGTGTCGATCAGCGTTCGAGCAACTCACGGCGGCCTGCGAACAAGACGTCAACGGCAACAAGTTGTCGGGGCGTGAGCGAACCGAACTGGGCTTCACGGACGCAGGCAACTTGATGAGTGTCAGCGAACGCGGAGCCATCGTGGCGGCCTGCGAGCGCCGTCGCTGTACACCGCCTATGCAAAGGCCGTGGGAGCGGGCATCGCGTGACTGTCGAGGCCATCTGCAGCCGCTACGAGGACGCGCTGGCGCAGGCGCACGCTGACCTCGAACACGGTCGCGTCACCTCACAAGACGCGATGGCGCTGAAGCAAGTGATCCGCGTGGGCATGACCCGCGAGGAGAAGGCCGTCTTGTTGCTGCAGTGCCGTCAGCCAGCGATGCTCGGACTGGTGATCGCGGCCGTGCTGCACGAGCGCCAGCAGCAGGGAGGCAGCGCCGCGTGACCGCGACCGAGCGCCGCCTCGACCAGCAGCAGAACGCCATCGAGAAGGCGTTGGCAGACGCCGAAGCGCGGAGGAAGGCCCTCCGCAGGCTGGGCCAGTGCCCGTTCACGCTGGGGCCGGACGACATCTGGGGAGCCAAGGGCGGCACGCTGGCTTGCTATGCCGGTTGGAGTGAGCGGCGTTCGCGCATCGTGGCCACGCGCCCGCTGCGTGCCCCACAGTCATCGAAGACCTCGACCTCTCCGCCTGACGCGCAGCAGCACGATGGCGGCGGGATCTCGACGCGCGCCGCTCGTCACGGAAGGTGTACGCCAGCCACGGCGATGACCACGGGACAGCGGCGCGCGTGCGAGGTGTGAATCATCATGGCCGTGACTCAGGCGCGCGTCTTCATGGCCAACCAGCGGGCCGAGGCGTGCGCGAGATTGCGGTCCCTGGGTCTCGACCAACGCGCCATCGCCAAGCAACTCAAGATCTCGCAGGCGACCGTGTGCCGGGTGCTGGCGCGCGAGACGGCGCGGCTGCAGGCCAACACGCAGGCGTCTGAGAGCCATCGGGCGTGGCAAGTGGCGCGCAACGATGCCGTGGCCGTGATGGCGGCGACGGAGTTCAGCGCGATGCCGTCCGGCAGCCGGAACGCGCGGCTGCTGTCGGTGATGCTCGATGCCCATGAAGTCCGCGCCGCTGGTGCCGCATAATTGGCCTTCCGGCGGATCACCAGATGAAGGGAGCAAATCATGAGGCGTCTTGCAGTGATCGCGGCTGTCATGTCGCTGTGTAGTGCTGTCGTGGGCGCGCAGAAGCAGGAGATGCCCAAGCCTGGCCCTGAGCATCAGCGACTGGGCGCGTTTGTCGGCAACTGGACGTTCGACGGGCAGATGAAGCCAGGGCCGATGGGGCCTGGTGGGAAGGTTACCGGCGAGGATCGTATCGAATGGACGCCGGGCAACTTTTTCATCCAGCGGAGCTTTGAGGGAAAGTCGCCCATGGGCGAGGTGAAGGGCATCGAAATCTATGCGTACGATGCCGCGAAGAAGGTCTACACGTTCAACTCGTTCGACAGCATCGGGATGATGGGCTCGGGGACGATGGCCGTCGAGGGCAACACCTGGACCGCGACGGGGACGTCGACGATGGGCGCGACGGTCTGGCGCGATCGATGCAAGTTGGAGTTCGGGACCGGGGGCTCGACGTTGATGGTCAAGTGCGAGATGTCGACCGACGGTAAGGAGTGGGCCCCGACGTTCGAAGGAACGGCGACGAAGAAGTAGACGACGACGGAGACGTGCTTGCAAGCGGGGCTCGCGCTCTCGACGCGCCCGGCCTGCCGGTAGGGTGCCATACAGCGCAATCCGAGCCGGTGTGGACCCATAGGGTGGGCGCTCCGGCTCGACGTGTCTGTGGGGGCAGCTAGGGGCCCGCGGGGAGCGGGCAAAAGGTGTAGGCTCGGCCACAGTGTCTACCCCCCGCATGGAACCCTATCCCGGCCGGGCCTATGCGTTAGTAGTGGCGTCCCCAATGGTCGCCAGTTGGAACCAGATGGCGGGCTGGCTGCGCGCAGTGGATGGTCTGCGTTGCGCTGCCTGATGGATCAGAGGCTCAGGTGGAGAGCGCCCGGACAGCCGGTCGATCGGCCGGAGTCGGCTGGCGAAGCCCGCTTGCCGGCCAGGTCACGACGGCGACGGTATTGCCCGTCATGTCGAAGAACTCGACGGAGAAGCCCTCTTCGCTGACGCCTGGGACAATGTGGCGCTCGACGACCGTACCGACGTCGCCGGCGCGTACGCCGTGCTCGGGAACGTCGCGGGTCAGAATCACGTCGTCGTACATGTCGAAGGGCATGTCCTACCTCGGGTACATGGTAATGAATCGGGGCACGTCGGCTCCAGTGTCGATCTGCCAGACCGAACAGAACCGCACGATCCTGCCGCTGGGCGTCGCGATCGGCCTGCAGCAGAGCGTCGTCGCCGACGAGTTGGGCATCAGCAGGAACCGGCTCAACGAACTGATCCTGGGCAAGGGGTCGGTCACCGCTGACACCGCCATTCGTCTCGATCGGCGATTCAAGATGCCCGCTCGCTTCTGGCTGCATCTGCAAGCGGACTACGATCTGCAGACGGCGCTGAACGAGGCCAAGGCGGTGCAGCGGCGGATGAAGCGGCTCTCCTGAGCGCTCGCGGCATACGCTCGTCTCATTCGAACACCGCTCAGGTCCAGCGTGAAGGGGCCCGGAGTCAACGTGTTGGAGTTGGCGTCCCAACGGTGTCGTCAGATAACTGGAGCGTTCCCCTGGACGCCACAACGCGCCGAGCCAGCCGCGTGTTCCTTCTCGGATGAGGGCCGCTGCCCAGTTCCTTCACGCCACAGACGATCTCGTCCGGCATGCAGCGTCAGCGATGTGCCAGCGCACCAGCAGCGCGATGTCTGTCACAGTGGTGTGGTCACCAGTCAGGCCGCACGTCTTGCAGCACGCCCACAAGGGGAGTCTCATGTCCGATCCACGTAACGTCGCGCACGCCAAGAAGGTCAGCCAAGAGAAGAAGCACCAGGTCGCAGACGTCGATGGCCACGACGCACGACACGGTCAGCCAGGGAAGAAGAGCGCGGTGGCGACCCCGAAGACGGATCCAGCCAGCGCGTCGGCCACGGTCGGGGAAACGCAAGACACCAGCGCCGACCCCGCGGCTCAGGCGCCGGCGGCCCGCCGCGCCGCGCTCGAGGGGTCATTGGTCGTGCTCGCCCAGTTGAAGGATCTCGAGTTCCATTCACGGGCGCATCTCGAGCGACTCGCAGCGATCCAGATGACCGTGGAGGACGAGTTGAAGCAGACAGACCTGGGCGGCAAAGTCGCCGACGTGTACGCGGTGCAGAGCGCCTTTCAGACCAGCCTGACGACGCTGCTTGAAGCATACAAGGCCGAGTGTGACCGCATGCAGGGCGGCAGCGCGTAGAGCCGTGCGTGTTTTCAACACGGGCGACCTTGCCGAACTTCGATCGATGGTGAAGATAGGGTTCGTATTCGCCCTCGCGCAGGCCCTTGACGTGGCCGCCAACGCGGCGAAGGCTCGCACGACATGCGCGACGTCTCGGCGCGGCTCAGCGGCGAAGGTCGACTGGCTCGAAATCACGTGGCCGCCGCCAAGCGGACGCGTGGAGCGCTCACGGACCTCCCGTTCGATCGTTACGTCACAATCGTCGAGGGCAAGGGACGCGTCGAGGCCTGACACTGCCAAGCCTTCGGCTAGCCAGCATGGCACCGGAACATCGCCGCGGCGCAGTGCGATTCCGACGCAGGTTCAGCCACCGCCGGCGACCTATCGATAGACCCATTGATGGCCCGAAAGAGGCACGTGAAGAGTGACGACTTCTGGTTCCCGGGACGCTGGGTTGGGGGAACATCGCTCGTCGTGGCGCCGCTTCTGCTGCTTGCGGCGTCCTGCTGCGCGTCCAGTTCCATTTCTTCTTTCCGCAACAGCTTGCCGCCTATCGGGCACATCCCACGTTGATCGCCGCGTCGTACGGGTGCTTTCTCGTCGGGAACATCGCGCTCTGGCCAGCGATCGTCACACTCGCGACACGCATTGGCGCCACTAGACCACGCTGGGCGCTGTGGGGCGGGAGTCTCGTGATGTTCGGGCTGTTCGCGAGAACGTTCCACGCCGGCGTCGACCACCTGGCCTTCCAGCTGGTGCGAAGGCAGGATGTGTCGGGTGCCGCCGGCACAGTCGCCGGCTCCTACGGCGCCTTCCATGTCGTGACCGGCCTCACGGCCACTATCGTCTTCGGCTGGATCGTGCTCGCGATTGGCGCCTACGTCGCCGGCACGCTTGGCCTCGTTCGCTCGATCGCCCTGGGCCTGATGGCGGCGCTGATGATTGGCGTTCTCAAGGGCACTTCGCCGATGTCCGTGCTCTCAACCGCGGGCCTGGCGGTCGCGCTCGTACCCCTCGGCATCAGCGTGTTGCGTGAACCCCCGACCCCGTGCGCCGGAGCATTCCTCCGCTGGTACCTTGTTGCGGGCCTGTTCGTCGCCGCCCTGTTCTGTCTCGGACAACTGGGATAGCGCCTGGCGCGAGTTCGTCGCCTTCCAGCGGGGACGAGAGTGAACCAGCAGCTCACCGCCGCGATCGTGGGATGGCTCAACGGGGTGGTCAACGACAGGGGTCAATAGCGAACGATGGAATCCGTCGGGCGAGACAGAATGTGCTTCGCATGCTCGTATCCTTCCGATTCTTGACCCGCTGGTTTGGCGAACACCCGATCGCGGGCTTCCTTCTGCTCACCTTCGGGATCTCGTACCTGATCGGCTTCCCGGCGCTCATCACCTATACCGCCTGGGCGCCGCCGCAGCCGCGCGTGCTGCGGACGTACGCCTCACGCGTCCTCGTGGTGTATGGCCCTGGCTTAGCCGCGATCCTTCTTTCCCTTCTCGCTCAGGGCCGTCCGGGGGCGACGGATCTTGTGCGCCGTCTCGTTCCTCGCCGCCGCGATTTGCCGTGGGCCGTGTGGATCGTCTTGGCGGGAGCCGTCAGCTCCGGTCTCGCGCTGGCGCGCGCGGGAGTTTCCTTCGGTGAACTCGTGGGCGCGATCCGTTCCGCCGGGCTCCTGCTTCTCACCCACTGCGTCCTGCAGATCCTGATCGTCTCGATCGGCGAAGAACTCGGTTGGCGGGGCTGGCTTCTGCCCCGGCTATTGGAACGATTCACTCGGCTTCGGGCCACCCTCCTGACGGCCGCTGCGTGGGGGCTGTGGCATGGACCCCTTCTCCTGTCGCCCCCCAGGACCACCGCGCTCTTCCTGTTCGCGGTTCTTGGGTTGTCGTTTCTATTCACCTGGACTTGGGTCCATACCGGTCAACGCCTCTTTCTTGTGGTGCTCGCTCACGCGACAGTGAACGCGCCGATGTTCTTCTGGGAAGACGTCGCTGCGCTCGGCTCGCATACGGGCGCCACGCGCTCGGCCTGGTATGCGCTCGAGGTCATGTATGCCTTGGCGGGGTGTGGTCTCGTGCTGGTGACTCGGATGTGGTGGGTGCAGCGCCCGACCCATCACCTCACGCCATCACTCCACGGGCAGCCTGACCTCCACGGGTGAGGCAGTCACCGCGACGTCCTTCAGCACGGTCCCGCGCCAGTTCTCCTTGACGCCCACGTCGAGGACCGCCAGTCACCATCGAACGCCGGGAGCCGTACCCTACGATCCGGTCTTGAAGCAGCCGGAGCACTGGGCACGTGACTTCGATCTCGCCAGCGCGTTCAAGGCCGCGCTTGGCGGGCCCGACTCGTCAGCAATCAGTCGGTGACGAGGCCTTGGGTTGAGAGAACTACGACTCCAGAGTGAGCCGTGCACCAACGCCGCGTCAGGGGCTCGTCCCGCTCACGTGCCACGGCCGCCGGACTCGTGGCGTTCGCACAATGATGGCAGAACGCTGCCCGGCAGTTCCGTCACATGCCACGCTCCGTGTTCTCACGCATGGATGACAAGAACTCGCGTAGGAAAGTACTGAATGTCCGTGCAGGCAGCCCCGGGTGGGAGCGCGGACCGATCGGGTCGGTCCGCGTTTCGTGTGACGGCACTCGCTCGCGCGCCGTAGCGCGGTTTCAGCGACAATGGCTGCCGACACGAAAGGCGGTGACGGTGGGTCGCGTGCCGGTGAGACCGGGAATTGCCGGATGCTGAAGCAGCAATTGTGGGCGACGGCGGTCTGCGCCGCGACCGTGCTCATGGCGGTCGCGAGTCCTGGCGGTGCGACCAAACCGAACATCATCGTCATCCTCGCCGACGACCTCGGGCCTGGCGATGTCGGGGTGTACGGCGGCACTCTCGTGCCGACGCCTCGGCTCGACGCGTTGGCAGCCGAAGGGACGCGGTTCACGCAGTACTATTCGGCGTCGCCGATCTGCTCACCGTCGCGCGCCGCTCTGATTACCGGACAGCACCCGGCGCGCTGGCGCATCACCAGCTTCCTGCAGACGAGGCAGGGGAACGCCGGCGCCGAGATGGCCGACTCCCTCGACCCCCGCGCGCCGTCGCTGCCGCGAGCCTTGAAGGCGGCGGGGTACGCCACGGCGCATATCGGCAAGTGGCACCTCGGCGGCGGCCGCGACGTGACCGCACCGCCGAAGTTCGCCGCCTACGGGTACGACGAAGGCGTCGGGACCTACGAGAGCCCTGAGCCGCATCCCGACATCACCTCCACCAACTGGATCTGGGCCGACCAGGATGCCGTCAAGCGGTGGGAGCGGTCGGCCTTCTTCGTCGATCGCACGCTCGACTTCCTGGACCGGCACCAGGGCACGCCCGCCTTTGTCAACCTGTGGCTCGACGATCCACACACCCCGTGGGTGCCCGACGCGTCGTCCGATCGGAAGGAGACGCCCGCCAACCTGAAGCCGGTGCTGGCCGAGATGGACCGGCAGATCGGCCGCCTGCTCGACGGTCTGAAGGCGCGCGGGCTGGAGAACGACACGCTCGTCATCTTCGCCAGTGACAACGGCGCCCTGCCGACGTTCGACGGGCAGCGGTCGGCACCCTATCGCGGGCACAAGCTGGCCTTGTACGAAGGCGGCATTCGCATGCCGTTCATCGTCCGCTGGCCCGGCCACGTGCCGGCCGGACGGGTCGACTCGCGGTCGGTGCTCATCGCCCAGGATCTGTTCCCCACGTTGAGTGCCGTCGCCGGTGCGGCGCTGCCGCGTGACGCGCGGCTCGACGGCCGCAACGTCCTGCAGGCCTGGCGCGGTCGCCCGCTGCCGTCGCATGGTCCGCTTTTCTGGGAGTACGGGCGCAACGACGAGTTCTTCAAGTTCGGGCCCGATCGCAGCCCGAGCCTGGCGGTGCGGCGCGGCGACTGGAAGCTGCTGATCAATCCGGATGGGTCGCGCGCCGAGCTCTACGATCTGGCCACCGACCCGAAGGAGTCGAGCAACCGTGCCGCGGACAAGCCGGACGTCGTGACGGCGCTGACAGACCTGGTGATGGCATGGCGGGCGAGTTGGCCGGGGGGCAGATGAGGGTGAGATCGAGCAGGCTCGTGTTCGTCGCGGCGTGGATACTGAGCCTCGCGCTCGCCGTGTCGGCGGCGGCCCAGACGCGCCCCCCCGACATCGTCGTCTTCATCTCCGACGATCACGGCGTCCTCGACTCGACCGTGTACGGTTCGAGAGACGTCAAGACGCCGTCGATGGATCGCCTGGCGAAGGCAGGCCTCACGTTCGATCGAGCCTTCGTGGCGTCACCGAGTTGCGCGCCCAGCCGCGCCGCCCTGCTGACTGGCCTCATGCCGGCGCGCAACGGCGCCGAGGCGAATCACTCGAAGCCGCGGCCGGATCTCCAGACGCTGCCGGCGTACCTCCAGGCGCTTGGCTACGAGGTGGTCGCCTTCGGCAAGGTTGCTCATTACAAGTACGCCGCCGATTACGGATTCGATTACTTCGCGCACGACACGTTCCATGACGACGTCGCCATTGCCAGGGGCATCGCCTGGCTGCGCCAGCGCAAGCCGGGCAAGCCGCTGTGCATCCTGTTCGGCACCAACTGGCCGCACGTGCCATGGCCCGAAGCCGATGGCGGCGATGTCGTGACGTCGCTCCGGTTGCCCAAGTCGCACGTCGACACGCGGCAGACGCGCGAGATGCGTGCGAAGTATTACGCCGCGGTCAGCCGCATGGACACCGAACTGGGCGAGGTCTACGACGCCGCGCGAGCGGTTCTCGGACCGGACACGTTCTTTCTGTTTTCGGCCGACCACGGCGCGCAGTGGCCGTTCGCCAAGTGGACGCTGTACGACGCCGGCATCCGCACGCCGATGATCGCCGTATGGCCGGGCAAGGTCGCCGCCGCGGCGCGTTCGGACGCGATGGTGAGTTGGGTCGACCTGTTGCCGACCCTGATCGAGGTCGGCGGGGGACAGGCGCCACCGCGTCTCGATGGCCGTTCGTTCGCGGGCGTGCTGCTCGGGAGGACCACCACGCATCGCGATCGCATCTTCACGACGCACACCAGCGACCCGCCGATGAACGTGTACCCGATGCGGAGTGTCCGGACCACTGACTGGAAGTACATCCGCAACCTGCAACCGAGTCGAACCTTCACGACGCACATCGATCGCGGCAAGCCGGTGGACGGCGCGGGCTACTTCGCGAGCTGGCGCGACAAGGCGGCGACCGACCCGGCCGCCGCCGCAGTTGTCGCGCGGTATCACCAGCGTCCGGCCGAGGAACTGTACGACCTGCGGGCCGATCCCGAGGAACTGCAGAACCTCGCCAGCGACCCGCGTCATGCCGGGCAGCTGCGGACGCTGCGCGCCGAACTGGATGCCTGGATGACGGCCAACGGCGACCAGGGCCGCGTCCCGGGCGAACCCTGACGCAGGCGGTACGTCGATGTGTGTCGGGTCGGCCGGCGGTGCGCCACAGGACGTGGCGGGCAGGTGAGAAGGGCACCACGCGGGGGGCTGCCCGCCGCGGTGCTGAGCGCCAGGACATTCCGCACGTCTCCGCGCGCGTCGTCGTCACGCCGACCGATGCGCGGAGATCTTGTGTAGCGAGGGAGGCGATGATGGGCCACGCCCGCCTCAGGCCGCCGGCAGCAGCGTTATGACCAACGGCTGCGGGAACTCGTGCGGTGCACGGGCGACTCCGTCTCGCACGAATCGTGGTGTTCCGCGATCGATGGCGCGTGCGTGGCTTGGCGCTTCGCCGAATGAAGTCGTCAGTGTGCATGGAGACGACGAGCTGTACCCAATGATGCTCTGTAAGTTTCCGCGCGAGTTGTCGTAGACGGACGGCGCCTCGCAGGCTCAGCGGCTGCAGGCCCGTTAAATGCGACTAACGTCTGTCGGCTCAGAGGCACGACGTGCTCTCGCCGCCGCTTCATGCGCGCGCAACCGGACCGCGCCGCCGCGCGAGTGGCGGGCCAGTCCATGTCCGGAACCGCAGCGGCCGTTCCGCAACTGCGGGTTACCGCGTCTGGATGACGAGATCTCGCGCGCGAGATTCAGGAAATGTCCGTGGAACCGCCCGGTTCTCCGCAACGTCCGCGACGCGAGTTCAGCCGAAGGCGAGCAAGAGGACAGCTGGGGCGCACCAGTGGTCGAGCGCGTCCTTGCTACTCTTCGGGCGTCGTCCGCTCGGCGTAGTCCTCGGATGAGGCCGGATCGAGTTCCCATCGGTGGGCGTCGCGCTCGGCCTCCTTTCCCCCCGGGTCGAGAGTCTCGTTGTCGGCGTACGTGACGCCCAACGCCTTGCCCATCGACTCGACGTCGTTCTGTCCAGGCGTGGCCGTGCTTCCGCCGACCGTCTCGTCGCCGCCGGATTCGGCATCCTCCCAGCGAGCATCGACGTCGCCGCCCGACAGCGTCGGGTCGGTCCCGTGATGCTGCTCGAGCCGATCGACAAGCTGTCGGCTGCCGGCTGTCACGTCGGCAACAGGTGGCTCTATCTCGTCGTCGATACCGTTCGCGTTCGCGTCGCGCTTCTCGTCAGTCGCCATTTTGGACCTCCAGCAAACATGATGCGCCTTGTTCGCGCTGGCCGGACTATGCAGTCCTGCACTGTCGAGGTGCGCGGCGACAGGGCTGCCACGGGCTGTCCAAGGCGCCCTCAGGCCTCCCGCGCTTCAGGACGGTGAACGCCTCGGTGTTCATCGTCCCGTGCCGAGTCAGGCCACTCCTGACACCTCCTCCAGACACATCGGTCTGTCGAGTGCCTGCCCACTTTGCGGGCTGCACTCCCGGACCACGCAGCGTACGGATCGGGACTGCGGAGCCGTTGGCGTGTCAACGCCGGGCGAAAATCTGACAGATCGACGAGGGGACGAGCCTCAGGACGTCGCGACGTCCTGACGGGGGAGCCGGCGGCGAGCCGCCGGCGCGTCGTCGTGTGCGGCGTGCAGGGTCTGCCACAGCTCGGTGTGCTGCCGCATGCGGTAGCTGTTGCCGCGGATCGTGACGAGGTGGCAGTGGTGGACGAGCCGGTCGATCTGCTCCCGGCGCAGCGAGGGCTGAAAGGTGAAGTCGAAGTCGTGGAGCTGCTTGCCGGCCGGCAGGCGACTGGAGCGCATCGCCGCCTGCAGCCGCCGATTGTTGCGTAGCTGAATCTGCGCGGTGAGCAGCTGCTCGATCGCATCCGCGGCCGTCAGGGCGCCGCCATCCACGTCGCGCAGGATCGCGTCGAGGGCTTCCAAGGCGCCGGGCATGCGCAGGTCGGCCAGCATTTGCCGGAGGCGATCACGGCGCGAGAGCGGGGCGGTCTTCATGCGAGGCCTCCCGTCAGCTGGGCGTAGGTCGCCAGCGGGCGCTTCTCCACCGGCACCACCGGCGGCACGCGCCGCGCGGCCGTCGAGGTCACGGCCGGCGCATCGAGCACGAGCGAGGTGTAGCGGTGTGGGGACAGCGGCAGCAGCCGCCGTCGCTCGTCGCGCTCGAAGCGCTCACGGGGCGGCTCCAGCGTGGTGCCGTGCCGGCGCACATTGGCGACGCGCTCGAGCCAGTCGGCGCACTGCTGCGCCAAGTCGGCGTCATTGAGGAAGGTGCGGCCGTACACGAAATTGTCGCGGACGTAGCGCACGGGCCGCTCCACCTTGCCTTTGGTCTGCGCGCGATAGGGCCGACAGGCGCGCGGGGTGAAGCCCCAATGATGCGCAAAGCGCAGGAACTCGAGATTGCGGATTAACGCGCCCCCTTGCAGCCGCAGGTCGCGCGTGATCACCGCTTTCATCTGATCGAAGAGCAGCGCCTGCGGCACGCCCCCGAACGCCAGAAAGGCGTCCTCCAAACCGGTGGTCAGCGTCCGCATGTCCTGCCGCAGACAGAAGCGACACCACAGCAGCCGCGAGTAGCCGAGGACCACCAGCAACGCGTAGCGTTTGCCCCACGGGAAGCGGAACTCCGCGAAGTCGACCTGCGCCTGCCGTCCGGCCGGCGTCTCGAAACGCACCACGGCCTCGTATCCGGCATCGCCCTTCGTCAACACCAGCACTTTGGCATCCCCCGGCAGACGCATCGTGAGTTGTCCCTCGATCCCGAAGCTGCAGGTTCCGGGGAGGGCGACGCCCTCCTCGGGGCGCCGCAGCCGCGTTGCGGTCCTGCCTTTGCTGGGTGCGGCGGGGATCCGCATCTGCAGATCGAGTCGCCAACCATTGGCATCCGGATGGGGTATCGCGGTACCGCGCAGGAAGAGTCCTTCTGCATCAGCGTCGGGTGGCCCGCCCTCGCTGGAAAGACGCGCGTACCCTTCTGCCGTACCGTTCGAGACGAGCACGATGGCATGCCACTAGCCATCGGCCGGCGCCGGCATCCTGAAGTTGAATCGCTGCTCGTTCGAGCGAGCGGTCAGCCCATGGACACCCCGGACCTCCCTCAAGGTTTCGCGGAACGGCGAATCTGGCGATGCGGAACCGAACGTCGTCTGGCCGCCAGACGCACTGCCGATCTCGACCGACCAGGGTGGAGCCCCGAGACGGCCGGTCGGATCGTCCATGGTGATGCGCACGTCGTGGGTGACCCCGACGGCGCCACATGCGGACAGGAGAGACACTGCCGGAAGCGACAGGAGGCGCATCAGCGTGAGGATGACGCGAGTGCCGCACGTCATGGGCGACCTGATGGACCCGAGCGCGGCTGTGCCGGGATTCGGACCCTCGTCTCGAGCTGCAGGCCGGGCGCATCCTTGCGGTGCCGCACGACAATCGGGAGCTCCTCGCTGTCCTCGTCGGGCTCGACCCGCCCCCAGCGACAGAACCGCGCGCTGCCCGTTCCGCTGAACCCGCCCAGCGCATGGTCGACGCGTGCCAGCCAGTAGCCGTCGGCGCGCAGCGACGGCAAGACGAGCCCGAAGACCGTGCTCCGGTCGCCCACCAGCCGATCCTGGATCCGCCAACTCTCCATCCTGCTGCGCACCAGGACCTCGAAAGGTTTATCCGGTCCCGCAGATCCAGCCGTGCGTGTGGTGCGGGCCTGCTCGGGTCCGAAGTAGGGATTGAAGACGGCGACGGACCAGGGCGGCGGTCCGAGCCGCCCGGCCGGATCCTCGAGGGTGATGATGAAGCCCGACTCGGGGCCGGCCAACATCGAGCAGCCGCTCAGGACGAGGGCAAGAGCGCAGGCAATGACGACGCCGAGCGGTCTGGCGAGCACGGCTGGATGGTAGCGCAGCCGGGGACCGAGCCGCGATGCAAGGCCAACGGCCACGCGGCTGGACCTTAAGTGCCATCTCGCAGTTGAAGCCCGCGTCCGCGCAGTCGGTTGCTGGCGGTGACACTCACGCCTCTCATGCCCCCGGTGCGGTCGGCCCGGGCGCGCTCCGCCCACTGGCGCAGGGGCGACTCGGTCAGGTCCAGGTCGCGGCCACCGCGCCCCCGACTTACCCTCGTCGAGGACCAGCGAATGGCCAGGGCTTTGGGTAGGGCGGACTATGAGTCCAGGTCGAGCCATGCACCAACGCCCGTCGCCGCATCTGCCCGTACCCGCAGGGCGTCGTTCCGCGGTGGCTTGGAGTCCCGACGATCCGCGCGCCGGGCGCGGCACTGTGACCATTGACGGGGGACACGCGTGTCGACGTCACGAGTGACATTGCGCGCCCCATCAGACGTCAGGGTGCGTTTGGTGTCTGGACGGCGTCCGCTGCCGGGTGGGCTCGCCCGATCCATCCGAGTCCCCAGATGCCGAGCAGGAAGAATGGCAAAGGGATGAGCGCGAACAGGTACGCAGCGCCGGGACGCCGCTCCACGTACGCGCGACTCGGGTCGCGAGGATCGATCGCGCACGGTACGGTCGCGCCGACCGCGTAGGTTCGATCGACCGCTGCGCGAACGCGGCACGCGCACCCGAGAGAAGGCTATCGGTGCCGAAGCCCTGCGCGACGCGCTGGCGCGCGCCGTCCATGTAAGTGACCGCGAGCCGCGGCCGGTACACGGTCGAGGGACGCGATGACGTGGAGGTCGACGATGAGGATGTCCGTGCGTCAAGGAGGGCACCGAACCCGAGCCATCCGAACACTGCGACGCCTGCAGCTGTGACGCCTAGGCCGCCCACCTTCACGACCGACGGCGCCACTCGCGTGTCCACGTCCACGACCAGTGTCAGGTAGGTCGCGTCGCGGCTCCACGCACGCAGCTCGACGCGCACCGAAGCCACGCTGCCCGCGTTCGGCGCGGCGATGAAGCGCAGCCCGCCGCCCGCGCCTCACCACGCGGTACCTTGCCCTCCCAACGTACGACGCGGCGCGTGGCGTCGAGGGACGCACCCTCGAGCCCGGGCGCATCGACGAACATCGCGCCGCCGGCCACCTCGAACTCGACGACCGCCGACGTCGCTTCACCCGCATTTCGGATGAGCAAGCCGCACGTGAGGACAGCGCCCTGGGCCGGAGGGGCGCTGACGAGCGTCAACGTGGACCCATCAAACGGGTCGGCCGCGTGGGCGGTAGAGGGCAGCGTCAGAAGCAGGCCGAACGTTGCCAGAAGTCGGGAGTCGAGTCGCACTTCCTTACAACGCAGGTGCCGGGGCGTGGCGAACGAGCCGATCCGCTGCGCCGCCGTGGCCGTCCTTGCGGGGCCGGAGGTGTCGAGTATCGCCTGCAGCCTCTTAGTGTGGGCGTACGTTACGCGCGCGACCGATACACGGACGATATTTTTTTCGCGACCTCCACATCTCGGTCGGTAACCCTGCCGCCAAGGTCGTACCGCGTCAGCTCGAAGGTCACCTCTCCATACGCAATACGCACGTCGGGGTGATGGTCCATGGTTTCGAAATACACGACGAGACTGTTCACGAAGCTGAGTGAGTGAACGAAATCCTGAAACTCGAACGTTCGCGAGAGCTTGTTCTGAGCGAGCCTCCACCCGGCCAACCGCGGCATGATGACGCGGAGTTCCTTGGCGGTCAGGATCTTTGGCTTGTCCATCGCAAAGACAGGGAAATGCAAATGACGAGCCGTGTTGCCGCGTGAAGGCTCGGGCGGCGCCAATCAGACGTGGCCCGAGGAGGAGCCGTCCGGCATTGCAGTTCTCCCGACTATTCGACTTGTGCAGGTGTCGCGAATGCTCACCCGCGGCCGTCTTCGGCGTTCTCTTCCATCCTCTTCAGCTCGGCGACCCCATCGGACGCCCCGGAGTCGCTGCCCGTGGGCGTCATCGCGGACGGGCCTTGGTTGTCGAATCCATCAGGGAGAGGCCGTGGCTACGTTGCCCTTGCCCTCTTCACGAGCGTCAAACTGTCGAGGTGTGCCTGGCGAAGTCATGTGATGCCTCCGATTCGCAAGTTGCACGTGTCATGCCGAGGCCCACGAGCACTGGGTGCCTGCGCCTGTCGTGCTCTTGCTCGAGGGGAGGTGGAGAAAGCCTTCAAGGCGTTGAACGCTGTTGAAAGGCGCCCGCGTCTTCACAATTCATTGTTCTTCTTGGCGGCGGCATACATCGGCGCGAGCATCGGTGATGGCGCCCAGTCCGGCCCTACGGAGTGGCCAGGCGCGGCGACATCGCCCTCCGGTCCGACGGCCCGCGGCAGCAGGCGGTGTACGAGCGACATCGCATCACTGAAGAGTTCGGGCACGACTGCGCGCGCGAGAATGGCGAGCTTGGCCTGAATCGTGATCACAAGCTCGGCGTCGCCACGCCGGCACGCATCGAGAATCCGACGGGCCGCTCGTTCGGCGCTGATGGTGACAACCGGCAACGAGCTGGCGACAGCAAACCACGAGTATTCTTTCGATCGTTGCCCCTTGAATGCCGCGTTGACCGGCGATCCTATCCGCATCAGGCCTGGACACACGGTGGTGACGAAGATGCGCTCGTGCGCGAGCTCAGCGCGAAGGCCATCACTCAGCCCGGCCAAGGCGAACTTGCTCGCCGAGTATGGGACCAGGTGGGGGACGGAGATCCGTCCGCCGATGGACGAGATGTTAACAACCCTCCCGCCTCCCTGATTTCGCATGTGCGGCAGCACCGCGAGCACCAGAAAGAGCGGACCCCAGAAATGAGTCTTCATTGCGTCGTCGAAGTCGGACAGCTGCATATGCACCAGCGGACCGACCTGGATGATTCCGGCGTTGTTGATCAGGACGTCGATGGCCCCGTAGTGCCTTACCGTCTCCAAGACGGCGCGCTCGACATCCTCACGCTGGCCAACATCCGCACACACGACAAACACCTCTGCAGACCGGTGCCGGTCGCGGATAGCGTGCTCAGCTCTCCGTAGCTCGCGCTCGTCGCGAGCAATGAGCGTAAGTCGCGCGCCTTCGGCGGCGAGCTGACGCGCAAGGACGAGTCCGAGACCGCGCGATCCGCCGGTGACGACAACCGATTTGCCGCGGAACGCAAAGACCCGTCGAGATCCCTTTGCGCCGTAGGCGATGGCTGACGCAAGTCCAGCAGCGACGAGCGCCAGTCCGGTCCTCCTTGCTCTACCGCTGCTCATGGTTCATTCCCTCAAGCGATGTCCAGTGCCGTCGTTAAGATGACGCGGCCAGTAGACCCCTTATGGCCATGACCTAGCGCTTCTTGCTAGCGCGCTTGCGAGGGCCCGAGGCTTTGCGCGGTACCTTGGCGCCCTCCTCCCGGGCTTCGTTGAGGCCAATCGCGATCGCTTGCTTGCGACTCCTGACCGTCTTTCCCGAGCCGCTCTTCAGCGTGCCCGCCTTCCGACGTCGCATCGTCGACTCGACGCTTTTCGACGCGGCCTTGCTGTACGTCGCCATGTGTTCCTCCCAGTGCTCCGACGGCGGTTCAATCACCTGCAAACAGCGGGCCGTGACGAATGGGCCTCCGGATGTAGCGTACATCCCCGCGCCCTTCCGCCGACCGAGACAGCTGTCACCTGCGCGCTCGCGCGGCGCACCGTGTATCCCGCGTGCATCGAATTGGGCTCGAAAGCGCCACTCAGGGCCTGCGCAGACGAGCGAACTCGAACAGCGCGTGATCGCGCGACTTCACGCCCTGCCACCGCTCCAGCAGCAGGCGAGCTGCCAGGGAGCCGAAGGTCATGCCATTGCCGCCGTAGCCCAGGGCGAACCAGTGACGCGGATATCGACGATGGGGCCCGATATAGGGAAGGCTGTCGGCGGTCACTGCGAAGAGTCCCTCCCACACACGCTCTGTTCGCACCGTGGCCAGGGCAGGCAACTGGGCGTCAAAGTACGCACGCAGATCGCGTGCAGCTGTCCCGGAGTGTTGACCACGCTGTTGGCCGGGCTTTACCAGACGGTCCCCGCCGCCCAGGAGAAGTCGATGATCCGGTGTCCAGCGAGCATAGTGATACGGCCGCTCGGTGTCCCAGACCATGACGTCGGACAGACCGACGTCGTCACGCTGGCCAATGTCGAGCGGCTCGGTCGCAAGAACATACGTCCGATACATGCGAAAACGTCCCGCCAACGGACGAAACCGGGGCGTCGCGTAACCGGTCGCGATGACCACGCGGTCCGCGTGGAGCGTCCCGTGACGGGTGCTGATGCACACACCATCAGGTGTTTTTTCGATCCGTCGTACTTCCGACCGTTCGAACACATGGGCGCCCGCGGCTGAGGCAGCGCGGAGGATGCCGACACACGCGCGATACGGATCGAATTGCGCGCTGGCCTTCGTCAGCACCGCGCCATGGCCCGTGATGCCGGTCAGACGGCGAAGTCGAACGGGGCCAAGCCACTCGGACTCGAACCCCAACCGCGCACGAAGTTCATGCTCCTGACGAAGACGCTCGGCTGCCTGCGCGGTCGTCGCGTAGTAGACGGCATCTCGCATCTTCAAATCGCAACGGATCCGACGACGCTTCAGCAACGCAATCAATTGATCGACCGATTGATGGCTCAACTCCCAGATCCGCCGGCTGCGGCGGACGCCATACCGATTGGTCAGTTGCGTGAGCTCGAGGTCCGGTTCCTTCAGGAGAAGCGCGGAGCTTGCTGCCGTGCTGCCTCTCCCGACTGCCGCAGCTTCCAGAACCGTCGTGGAGATACCTGCCGTCGCGAAGGCGTGTGCGACCAATGCGCCGGTGATTCCACCACCCACGACAGCGACCGCCGCGTCGTGTCGACCCGACAGGGCTGGATACCGTTGTTGGCCGCGTGCAGCGTCAGCCAGCCATAGAGGCTGTCCGACGCGCAACGGTCGTTGTGGCGCGCTCAACGACGGCACCCTGCCGACCGATCGCGCGACCAGGCCAGCCATCCCGCCAGCGATCCGTCACTATCCGCGCATGACCGGGGTTCCTGCGTCACCATTCCGCAGCCCGCGTCTCAGTCAACGTCGGAGAGTGGCGTTTCGGCCGGTCCGGAGATGACTTTGCCAGACGTCGTGAACCTCGATCCGTGACAGGGGCAATCCCATGTGCGCTCGGCCGCATTCCAGCCCACCGTGCAGCCCATGTGCGTGCAGATGGCGGAGCGCAGCGTGGCGGTGCCAGCCGTGTCGCGATACGCCGCGACCTTGGCGCCATTCCGTTCGATGACCTTTCCCTGGCCGCGTCTGACCGCACGAACGGATTTCGCGTCGGCGCCGGCAAAGCGATCGCGAATCATGTAATACGGGTAGTCCACGTTTTCCTTGACGTAGTCCCACAGGCCGCGGGTCAGCGCTTTTCGACTGGGATCGAACAGCTCGGTCCACGGGTTCGAGCGCTCGAGGATGGCGTCCGAGATGATGACACCAGCCAACGTCCCGAACGTCAGGCCATTGCCGGCGTATCCGGTCGCCGAGTATTGGTGGTCGGCGCTCTGGCCGATGTACGGCAGGCCATCGGGCGTCTCGATGACTTGGCCCGACCAGCGATGCGTCAATTCGATATCCGGAACGATTACCCGGAGATGCTCTTCGAGGCGCCGATAGCACGCCTCGGTATCGTCCTCTTGCCCGGTCTTGTGGTCTTCGCCGCCAAGCATCACCACGTCGTAGTCCTGGTGCGGATCGACGCGAACGAACTGGTAGGGGTCACCTGTGTCCCACCAGAGCGCATCCGGCACGACACCGTTGGCAACACGCCCAGCGATCACGTAACTGGTGTACAGCGCCAGCTTGGTCTGAAACAGGGTGGCGCCCGCCGTGCCGCCGAAGCCCACCACGGGATTGTGGGTCGCGATGACGACGTCGGCACACGTCACCGTATGGCCATTGGCCTTCACACGGCGTGGGCCCTCGCAGAACTCGTCGGCCTCGGAATGCTCGTAGATGCGGCCCCCGAGTGCCACGATCGCCTTCGCCACCCCCGCGAGGTACTGGCGCGGATGGATGCGGGCTTGATTGGCGAAGCGCACGCCTGGGCGGCCCACCAGCGGTACTGACTCGATGTATTCGGCATCGAAGCCCAACTCACCGGCCAACATCGCGTCGGCCTCGAGGTGCTTCCGCTGATCGCTTGCGCCGTCGCCGAACCGTGCGTGGAGGTAGCCGTCCACCCACTCGAAGCCCGCGTCGATGGCGTGCTCACGAACGATGTCGTCAATCGTGGCGATGGCGGCGAGCCCTGCGTCCCACACCGCTTGCCCATGGCTGCGTCCGAAGTTCGTCACCAGCGTGCCGAGACGCGTGTCGGTCACCATCGTCAGGTGCGCGCTGGTATGTCCCGTGTCGATCGCGGCACAACGGCCACGTTCGAGCACGACGACGCGTGTGCCGGCCTTCGCGAGGAGGTAGGCGGTAGTGAGACCGGTGATCCCACCACCGACCACGACGACATCGGCGTCGGCATTACCGGCCAGCTTGGCAAATTGTGGAAACGTGGCCGACGTCGACCAGTACGGGGTGGTGTCATGCTGTGCGGTGGCCATCGTCATGCCTTTCAACGTCTTTGACCGTGATGGGGGGCATGTAGAGGGAGCGGTGCCAGCGGCCGTTGCGGTCGGGATGACTCGTTGACCGTATTCGACGCGTGTCCATCATGCCGCTCCCTCAGCGACGGCTTCGGCGCGAATCGACAGGCCGCGGCAGTTGTCGCATGTGCCGCATTGCGACCACTCCACCGTTTCGCCGAGCGCCTCCAGCAGGACACGCGTTCGACACAGCGCCGTTTGCGCGTAAACGACCATCTGCTCGAGCTTGGTCTGGTCTCGCTGACGTCGTTGTTCGTAGGCCGACACGAGCGGTTCGATGGACGCAGTCCACAACTGCGGCCGCAGCTCGTATCTCGCACCGCGACGTTCGCGGACCAGGCCATCCTGTTTCAGCGCAGCCAGCATCACGCGAAGCTTGCTCGCCGCGACGGAAGGCATGGCGCTCCGGATCGCATCGACGGTCATCGCGTTGCTCCGTGTCGCACTGCGGAGGCCCTCGATCAGCGCCAGGAAGTCGTCGTGCGTGGGATACCGTCCGGCCATGAAAAATCGTTGCAGCCCCCGGTCGCGTCGCTGGAACAGCAGGATGCAGTCGGCGGCCTCGCCGTCGCGGCCGGCTCTACCCGACTCCTGGTAGTAGACGTCGAGTGAGGCTGGGAGGTCATAGTGGACCACCGTGCGGATGTCGGGCTTGTCGATGCCCATGCCAAACGCATTGGTGGCGATGATGATGGGCACCGCCCCGCCCATGAAGGCGTCCTGAGACTCGCCCCGCTCCACAGCTCGGCGGCGGCCATGGTACGAGGTCGCCGCGATCCCCTCTTCTCGAAACAGCGCCTGCAGTGCGTCGACGTGGCGCACCGTCGCCGCGTAGACGACGGTGGATCCGGTCGTCGCGCGGACGATGTCCACGAGTTGGCGCTGTTTGTCGGCATCGCTCGAGACGGGCCGCACCTGGTATGACAGGTTCGGACGATGCGCCCCGGTGTTGATCACACGCAGGGGCCCGAGATCCAGTTGCCGTTCGATGTCGGCAATCACTTCGGGTGTCGCGGTCGCCGTGAGCGCCAGGACCGTGGGCGACCCCAATGCGCGCAGCCCCGAAAGAGCGTCGAGGTACGCCGGCCGGAAGTCGTGCCCCCATTGACTGATGCAGTGGGCTTCATCGATGACGACGAGATCGACCGCCGCGCCGGCCAGCAACTGACGGAGTTCCGTGGCTGCAAGCTGTTCGGGCGTCGTGAACACGAACTCGACGGCACGACGGCCAATCATGGCGCGGGCGCGTTGGACGTCGCCACTCGGAATCGCGCTGTTGACCTGGACGGCCTCGAGGCCGAGCGCGGACAGTTTGTCGCACTGGTCGCGCATCAACGCGATCAGCGGCGACACGACGACGGTCATGCCCGGCATCAGCATGGCCGGCACCTGGTAGCACAGCGACTTACCAGCCCCGGTGGGCATGATTGCGAGCGTATGTCGCTTGGCGAGCACCGCGTCAATCACCGCCTGCTGGCCCGGGCGAAGTCCCGCAAGACCGAAGACGTGACGGATGACCCTCGACACACGAGCGCCGCTTGCTCTCGACTTCATCGGGACGTCGTGATCGGGGGACGGCGTTTCGCCTGGAACGCGGGGCCGTGTTGACATCGGGGGGCCTACTCGCGGCCCGTTCCTGCAGACCCCAGCTCGACATTCCGATCGAGATCGGCACGCCGACGCTCATGGCCCGCCTTGGCTTTGTCTGGCGTCGCCTCGCCAGGCTTCATGACGACCTTGATGCACGAGTCGTGCTTGTCGCGAAAGGTGCGATACATGGCCGGCGCATCTTCCAGGCCAATCCGGTGCGTGATGATGAAGGATGGGTCGATTTCGCCTCGTTCGATGCGATCGAGCAGGATCGGCATGTACTTGTGCATGTGAGTCTGGCCCATCTTGAGGGTCAGGCCCTTGGCGAATGCGGCGCCCATGGGGAACTTGTCGAGCCATCCGCCGTAGACGCCTGGAATGGACACCGTCCCGCCCTTGCGGCAGGCACTGATGGCCTGGCGCAGCGCATGCGTCCGATCGGTTGCCATCAACATCGACGTCTTCGCGCGGTCATACCAGGCGTCGAGCGTCGTGCCGTGCGCCTCGAGGCCGACAGCATCGATGCATGAATCCGGCCCCTGGCCGCCGGTCATCTGACGGAGCGCATCGAGGACGTCGACCCGCTCATAATTCAACGTCTCGGCTTCACCCTGTGAGGATGCGAGCTCGAGCCGTTCGGCGAAGCGATCGATCGCGATCACGCGCTCGGCGCCGAGGAGATAGGCGCTTTTGATCGCAAACTGCCCGACCGGGCCACAACCCCAGACCGCCACCGTGTCGCCGGGCCTGATGTTGCAGTTCTCAGCCGCCATGTAGCCGGTGGGGAAGATGTCGGACAGGAAGAGGACCTGCTCGTCGGTGAGCGTGTCAGGCACCTTCAGCGGGCCGACGTCTGCAAACGGGACGCGCGCGTATTCCGCCTGCCCGCCGGGGTAGCCGCCGTACATGTGCGAGTACCCGAACAGGCCGGACCCGGAATAGCCGTAGAGTTTTTCGGCCATCCACGCATTCGGATTCGAGTTGTCGCACAGCGACCAGAGCTGCTCCTTGCAGTAGTAGCAGTGGCCGCAGGCGATGGTGAACGGCACCACGACGCGATCGCCGACGTTGAGCCGCGTCGCCTCTTTCCCGACCTCGACGACTTCGCCCATGAACTCGTGGCCGAGTACGTCGCCCTTCTGCATCGTCGGGATGTAGCCGTCGTAGATGTGCAGATCGGACCCGCAGATCGCGGTCGTCGTCACCTTGATGATGGCGTCGCGCGGGTTGAGGATGACGGGGTCCGGAACCGTCTCCACCTGGATCTTCTCCGTGCCTTCCCAGCAGACGGCTCGCATGGTCGTTCCCTAGGTTGTTGCGGCTGCGCGGGGAATTTCGCCGGCTTCGAGCAACTGCTTGAAGTTCCGGAGATCCTCGCGAATGGTTTGAGAAGGCTCGCGGCCGAACAGCGACGCGATCAGCGCGCCGGTCTTTCCGGCCGGTGGCGCGTATTGGAGGTGGACGCTGACTTGTGTACTGCGACCGGCGCGGACCGGGTCGAAACGCACTGACCCGGCGGTCACGACGTCAGATCCGGGAAGGGACCGCCACGCGATCAGGGTGTTCTCGACCTCGTTGATGATCTCGGCATCCCACTCGACCGGCAGCCCGGCTGGCCCGGCCGCCACCCAGTGCGACGTCCCGTTCGCGTTTTCGATCACACGGTCCAGGTGCTTCATGAATCGCGGCAACTGCTCGAGGCGACGCCAGAAGCCGTAGGCTTCGGAAATCGGCACTTCGAGCCGAATCGATTCCCGGACGTGCACGCCGCGCTCGCCACCGAGCGCCCTCGTCGTGCTGTCGGAAGGGGTGTCGCCATTCACACGCGCCGGCCATTGGCCCGTGATGCCTCGGTACAGCAGGGGTGCTGAGGAAATCGCCAGGAGTGCACCGACGGCGTCTCGTCGCGACGCGCCGAGGAGCAGCAACAATCCCCCGCCGCCAAGCGCGATCCAGTCTTCAGCAGTGCTCAGAGAAATGGGGCGCTCATACAGGGCATCGGTAGTCATAAGCTGATATCGAGAAGAGCACGTTGCGTACCAGCGTGTGACGGCCTGGCCACGACGGCCGCCGGAAGCCGTGTCGAGCCCGTCTTGCGAGCGGTTTCTCCGCCGCGCGCCCCTGTGAGCGGGCGCGATGCAGCCTTCGCTGTGGACGATTGAGCAGCTTGTAGACTGCGGATTGAACAAGCTGCAGTGATTGGCGACGGGTCAAGAGTCGTACTGCGGCGAGGACAGCGACGACGGCTTTCCAGACGACCACATGGCAATCGATTTGGTCAGCACTACAGCCGTCGCTGGCGCCGGCCGTCGATGGCAACGCCACACCGCTGGCCGCTCGCGTCACTCGTCGCGCCGCGGAAAGCGTTTGGCGCGACCAAACCTCAAGGCCGTGGACGGGGTGACGTTGCCCTTCATCACGGTCTCGATTTGATGCAGCGCGTAGGCGTTGTCCGCGGTGGTGTTGGAGACCATGCAGTCGCGCGGGGCAAACAGCTTCAGGTCCCGCATGTATGCGTCGTTGGCAGTGAAGAGCACACAAATGTTGCCGGCGATGCCGGTCACTATCACGCGGCGAATGCGGAGGGTCTTGAGCAGCGTGTCGAGCGTGGTGTCGAAGAATCCGGAGTGCTTGGGTTTCAGCACGAAGAAGTCGTGACGTGTGGGCCGCAGCCGCGACGAGACCCGTCGGCCGGGAGAACTTGCCGCTGTACAGTGCATCACCGTGCGGCGAAAGTCCGAACGCCATTGACCGAAGTTGTCATTGACGTAGATACAAGGGACGCCGGCGCCGATCGCCCTGCCCTTCAGGGTTGCCAGGCACTTGGCCATGGCCTCGGCCTGCGCAATGAGCGCGTCCGCCCCGTCGAACGCCAAATCGTTGATTACATCGATGAGCAGCAATGCGGTCCCCACGACCGGCACTGTGACCATTCGAGAGGCGCTACTAACCTTAGGCACCTCGACTACCCGGCGATGGGAGACGCGCCCACCCATGCGCAGCTGACGGCGTTACTGGCCTGGCTTGTCGCCGCCGCCAGGCTCGGCCATGCGGCGATGCTGTTCGGCCGGCATTCCGGCGGGCGTGACGTTGGCTAGCGCCGACTGGACCTTGTTCTTCCAGCCGCTGACCACGTCGCCGTCGCCACGCATCATCGCGTCGTAGCCGGCGCGGGCCACATCGACGGGGTCGTCTTTGGCCCCCTGGCCGACTTTGGTGTCCAGCATGTCGGCTCGCTCGAAGAAGTCTGTGTCCGTGGCTCCCGGCATCAGGCACGTCACCGTCACGCCACTGTGTTTCAACTCTGCGCGCAAGGCGAACGCGAACGAGTCGACGAACGCCTTGGTGCCGTTGTAAACCGCTTGATAGGTGCCGGGGATGAAGCCAGCAATCGAGCCGGTGATCAGAATGCGGCCCGTGCTGCGCTCGCGCATCTGCCGCGCAGCGAGCTGGATCAGGTAGATCGTGCCCGTGATGTTCGTATCGATGACGTGTCGCACATCGTCGAAATCCTGTTCGAGGAAGGCATGCCCGAGGCCGTGCCCGGCGTTGGCCAGGAGCGCATCGACGGGTCTGCCAGCAGCGGCAGCCCACAGTTGGTCGACGCCAGCAGTCGTGGCCAGGTCGGTTTCCACCGCGGTGACCGCCGCACCGAAACCGCGGAGCCGGTGAGCGGCCGCCTGCAGTTCGCAACGATCCGCTGCGAGGAGCAGATCGAACCCCTCCTGCGCACAAATTTCAGCCAACTCGAGCCCGATACCTGACGAGGCCCCTGTGACGATGGCAAATGGTCTACCCATTGATCTCTTTCCTCCAGCAGTTCCATGGCCAAGGCCCGCACACGGAGTTGGGCCGGTCGAACACGCCATCGCATTCACAAGGCGATTGTGCAGAGAGCATGTTGCGTACCAACCGTCTGCTGGGATCCGTTTCCGGGCCCGCAATAGGGGCGAATTCTCAAGCACGCACGTTTGTGAGCAAGGCCCGGCTGGCTTCCGAATGTCAGGTGTGAAGGCCTGCAGACTGCGGATAGAACAAGCTGCAGTGATCGGCGACGGTCACTCTGCCGTCAGCGTGACGCCATCACGTTCGAAGCTGTGCAACGCGGACGCCCGGCGGCCCAGCTCGGACGCGGACGCTACCTGAGGCTCGAGCGTCACCGACGCCGAGCAGCAGTGGCGAAGAGTTCGGGCGGGAAACACCAACCCTTACACCGACACGCGCGCCCTGCATCTCGAGATCGATGAACTCGTACGCGCTGTCGACGGCGCGGGGAACGAACTCGCGGGCATTCAGCAACAAGGCGAGCAGGCGATAGAGGAGGCAACGCGCTCCTGGTAGGCATGGATTGGCAGACGTCGAGGGGCGGCTCGTACGCATGCTCGAGTTCAGCGTGCGCTTTGTCGGACCGCAACAGCCAATTTGCGCGGCGATGTTCGCAGACCCCTAGGATCGCGTACACCGCGCGTCCGACTCCTACCGAAACGCAGGAGCATCTCTTCACGGCAATCTGCCACAAGCCCCGCCCTCCAAGCGTCTCGCACTGCTGAAGCGGGCCATCGCATGACGTTCCCCAGCGAACGGGCAGCCTTCGTCAGCATCGCCTGGGCGAGGACAGTGGGCCCGCGTGGGGACTGGTAGCGGACTGCTGAAAAGATGATTCCAGGGTGGGTTGTCGCTGGATCGAAGCAGCCGTGTCGCCGAATGAATCACAGCCCTTGGCGTCTCGCCCGTCGCTTCTTGAACCTGCCGGCACCAATTGTGAATGCCTTCTTCACAGCGCCATTGCTGCGCGTGCCAGCGAAACGTATTTCGACGACCGTGAACAGTGCGCAACTTGAGACGAGAAAGATGGCCAAGGCAACTGCTCGAAAGACCACGAAACGCGCCAGCACGAAGAGGGATCTGGTTCGTAAGCCCGGCGCGAGCGCCTACGCAAAGCGCACCGGCGCCGGCCAGTTCAACGAAATGGACGACGTCGGGCGATCGCAGCGCGCAGATGGCATGCGCACCGCGAAGAAGACTGTCAAGGCTGGCTTCGGCGACCAGGGTGACCAATCCCCTGAGAAGACTCCAGGGAAGCGGGCCAGCAAGAAGCGCTAGCAGGACGGCCGTGTGCTGATTCAGCTTCTTCTTCCCGTCACGTCCGCGCCGGGCAACCACGCCGCTATCGCACAGACGCGCGCCGAGCTGGTCCAGCGGTACCAGGGCGTGACGGCGTATGTCCGTTCTCCGGCCAAAGGCGCCTGGGTAGGGCCGGACGGCATCGAGCAGCACGACGACGTCATCATGGTCGAAGTGCTGATCGAGATCTTCGAGCGCGAACAGTGGCGCGCCTATGCGCGTGAGCTGGCGGCACGCTTCGGTGAGGAGGAGATTCCCATTCGCGCGCTTCCCGCGGTCGTGCCGTGAATCACTGGCTGAGCATCGGATGCGCTGACCAGAGTGCAGTCCCGCGCACATCAAGGCGCGGCCGACCAGCGAGATAGGGCGCCGTCCGTTCTGTTCGACGTCGCACGTCCGTCGCGGATACACGACGTTACCGCTGATCGACGCATTGGTCGCGTGGTCAGCGCGTACCGAGCGTCGTGGGGGCCTTGGCGCTGGAGGTTACGGGCAGGAGGTCAGTGCGAGGGAATCTTTTGCGGTCTGCTGCTCGGCCACGCGGGCAAGATCGCCTTCGGCATGCGCCGGACGCAACACAGGACGTCGAGCCTTTCTCTCGACAGATTCGGGGAGAAGGCCTTCAGGTGACCACACTCTCAACGCCGTTAGCGACAGCGCCAGGGAACGCAGAGGATCCGATCGTCCGAAACACCCGAGCCGTCGCGCTGCTGGCGAAGCGTTCTGCGCTCCAGCGGTCAGCCTTTGCTCTGGTGTGTGATCGCGTGACGTACTCGGTGGGCACCACTGCGTCATTGATCCTGCACGCCCTGTGGTTCTCGTGTTGGGTCACGGCAAATGCCGTTCTGCCCACACCGTTTGACCCGTTTCCGTTTTCGCTCCTGACGTCGATCGTCAGCCTCGAGGCCATTTTTCTGTCACTGTTCGTTCTCAACAGCCAGAACCGTCTGACCCGCGACTCCGATCAGCGCGCCCAGATCGACCTGCAGGTGAACCTGCTCGCCGAGCAGGAGATGACGCTGGTGCTTCGGATGCTCCGCGATCTCTGTGCGCGGGCGGACATCGCGGTGCCGGAGGGGCTGACGGAGCTGCTCCATGAGGTCGACGTGGAGAAGGTGGCTGCGACGGTGGCACGGGAACTACCGGAGCAGAGCTGAGATCTGTTGGCCAGGAGAATCCACCTCAAGCGCGGCGCAGGGACTTGGTCAGCCAGCGCCGCACCAACCGCCGACCAGCCTCGCACGCTCGTTCGTCGATTCCATCCGGGCACCAGCGAAGGCATTCGTCCCCATCGAGGGAGGCGGGCACTTCGCGGTATTCGTGAAGTCCACCGCGTTTCTCGATCAGCTCGTGTCGCGGGTTCGTGCGCTAGCCGCGCGATGACCTGACTGCTGTCGAGTCAGCAACCGCGAGCCGGCGGAGGTGGACAAGACGTCACTCCCGATCCGATCGCGCAGCCACACGCGCAGGAGGCGGAGCGCTACGACGTGCGGGTGTTCCTGGCCACGCGTGACGAGCTACGGCTGCAGCCCGAGCGACGCCTGACCGCTTTCCGGGTTGAACGAGACCGATCCATGGTCATGAACGATGAGCCAGCGGTCCCCGCGCTTCTGCAGGCCGAGGGTCTTCCGGAACCACATGTCTACCCGGTCACCAGTCTTGAGGGTCCCCCTCACGCGGCTCAGCATCGAAGCGAAGCCGGCTGCCTCGTCGCAGATGATGGCAACGTCAAGGTTGTCCCAGTTGATCACTCCGTTGTAAGCGGCCACCCACTCAGCCGCGCGCGCGTGCGCTGTGGCTCGGCCGAAACGTCGGAGTGGATCGACGACATCGAACAGCACCACGTCCTCAGCAAAGTCGGCCAGCATCGACTCGACATCGCCTCGCCGAACCGCGTCGGCGTGCGACTCGATAATGCGTCGGATTTCGGCATCTGCTGGCATCGGAGGCTCCTCGGTTTTCAGCGTAAACAATCGCTCGAGCGCGGCTGGCTTGGTCGAGCCGCGGGCTGCCCGGCCAGTCAGCGCGCCGCGGTGAGCGACTCGACGCGGACCATCGGCTCGAGGAAGGGCCACACGGTATCGGCGATCCGCTGCGCGCCTGCCGCGTTGGGGTGAATCATATCGGGCTGATTGAGATCGAAGTCGCCGAACACTCCGGCCAGCAGGAAGGGCACGAGGGGCAGGTCGTAGAAGGCTGCAAGATCGGGATAGATGGCGTGGAACGCCAAAGAGTAGTCCCATCCGTGAAAGGGCGGCGTTTCCATTCCGCACAGCAGCACGCGCGCACCATGCGACCTCGATGTCCGGATGATCTCGTCGAGTTGACGTCTGACGATAGCCACCGGCACGCCGTTTAGCCCATCGTTGGCGCCAAGCGCAAGAATCAGCACGGCAGGCCTCTCGCGGAGCACGTCGTCCAGCCGGGCGAGTCCTTGCGCAGTCGTATCGCCGTAACGCCCGGCGTTGACGACTCGCCACTTCAGTCCCTCGGCCTCGAGCCGGCGCTGAAGCACGGCAGGAAAGCTTGCCTCGCGCGACGGAGACACCGAGAGGCTGTCGCCGAGTACCGCGACAATTGGGGAGGACGCCCTGGACGTCGAGGGTGCCGTCGGCAGGGCATCAGCGCCGCACGCGGCCGTACTGACGAGGGAGGTCAGCAGGGCCAGCGCGCCAGCCGTTCGGTGGAGCATGAAGCTACGACGCCGGACTCGCCGACGCGGCCGTGAACTCTGCACGACCCGCCCTCGCCGCCCATCGTCATCACCCGTCTGCGCGAAGGAGACGGCGGCGCCTCGGTGATGAGGGTGGCCCACGCGTGTAGCCGTCGAGCTTGCTCGACGGGAACTGCGGAACGAGTTCTGGCCGTCGTAGGTCGGCACGACCACGAAGATGCATCCTGGATACCGCCGCCCATTGGAGGCGGGATCGGGACTCGTCCACGTACCATTGCGCCAGACGGAGGACCTCGTGTTCTTCTTCTTCTCGAACCGGTTCGGTTGCTTGGCTCCATCGTCATCAGCGTCGTGTTGTCAGCGCTATTGATGCTCGTGGTGAGGGGCTGCACTGGAACAGGGTTGATTCGGACGCCACATGCCACGCAAAGCCGCGCGGTCGTCGTCGTTGACAGTCGCAAGTGTCCCCATCTCGCACCCTGACCGCCTGATCTATCCGGATCAGGAAATCTCGAAGGCCAACTCGCGTAGTATTTCGAGAACATCGCACGACTGGATCGTGCCGCACGTGACGGGTCGGCCGTTAACGCTGGTGCACTGCCCGGCAGGTATTGCCTCGCCCTGCATCTATCTGAAGCGTGCCAAGCAATGGGGACCGAACGCGCTCCGCCGGGTGAAAGTCAGGAAAAGACAAAGGTCGGCGAGTACTTGATTTGAGCGTTCCGACCCGCAGCGGTACACGACGACGTTCGCGAAGGCCTGGCGTGAGCGGCGAGCCACTGGCGTAGCGGCTACTGACACAACCGGAGGACGAATCCTGCTTACGTCGACGATCGCTGCGCGAGTGGCACACCCGCCGGCAGGACGCGGTGCACCGGTGAAATCGTCACGCCTGCCGCTGCCAGTTGACGCCACACCTCGAAGTTCAGGTCGCTCTTTAGCGTTCCGGACGTCTTCAGATGCTCAGTACTCCACACTTGCAGATGAAACCGAAGCGCGCCCATTCCTGCTTCGACAAATTCGACCTCCGGCGCCGGATTCTGGAGCACGTTTCGGTGCTGACTGGCCGCCGCCAGCAGCACTTGTTGCACTCGTTCTGGATCTGATTCGTGAGAGACGAAAAACGGCACGATGTACGCGGTCAACGTTCCCGGGCGGCTCCAGTTCGTGACGCGTTCGGAGACAAACTGCGAGTTCGGCACGATAATCGCGACGTTCTCGTCGGTGACCAAGGTGGTAGCACGGGCCGCGATCTCCTTCACCTCGCCGACACATCCAGAGATTTCGACGCGGTCACCAATCCGGATCGGCCGTTCAAATAGCAGGATCAGCCCGCTGAAGAAGTTACTCGTGATGTTCTGGAGACCAAAACCGAGACCCACACCGATGGCGCCGACCAGCACGTTCAACGACGTGAGGTCGATGCCCGCCGCCTGAAGGATCACGAGGGCTCCCAGAGAAATGACCACGTATCGAACGATGGCGCCAAGCCCTTCGCGCATACCGATGTCGAAGCCGCGGCGTGCCAGCACGTGCTCGATCAGCCATCGCGTCACACGCCTGGTCACCCAGACCAGCACCGTGACCAAGACGAGAACCGTCAGGAGCCGGAGCGGCGTGAATTCGCTCCCTGCAATGCCCGACGTCAGGAATGCTTCGAGCCGGCGCCATCCTTCGGCGAAAGGTTGCATGATTCCCCCTGATAGTGCCCAAGGCATCTAGACATTGCTTGCCGTTTCCTCCGCGCCTGCGCGCGTTGCAGCCGCGGCTGCTGGTAGCGGCGCCTTCTGTCCGTGGAGTCGAATAGCGCGACTCCGAAGGTAATGGCCCCTATCGGCGTGCCCTGCACGCACAGCTGATCGCTGAACGCGGACGCGTCACTCGGCTGCACTTCGATGAACAAGACGCACGCGTCGGGCACGAAGTGATGGCTCTCTTCGGCCTCCTCCAGTTTGTGTTCAAACGCCGCAACAGCACCCGCGTCCGGGTGGTTGGCGATCACGCGGATAGGTGCCCCCGCGGCTTCTCGAAGGACCAGCTGCGCCTGGGCATCAGGCTGTACGGAATGGATGCGCAGCTCCGTCGAACGCAGCACCCTCGATACCAACGACGTCAGGACGGTAGAGACGATGAAGATGACGGCAATCTTCAGACCCTCTGGCCGTTCGAGGATGTTGACCACCGTCGTATACGCAAAAATGACCGTCAGCAGCGCGAATCCGACCCACGCGCCACGCCCTTGGCGCCGGTCGGCGAGCGTGACGGCGAGCGCGGCGGACCCCATCAGGACCAGCACGCCGGTTGCATACGCGCCGAGTCCCCACGTCAGGACGACGAGGTTGAGGAGGATGTAGACCGCCACGATGGGCACGGCGAGGCCCACGGCTTCCCGAAATCCTTTGAGGAACACGGCTGCAAGCGCAGCGAGGAGGACCAGGGTCAGCATCACGGGGTGCTTCGTCCAGCCCGGCATGAAGGGGTTCTCGAGGAGGTGAGCCGTCGCGTCGGCCGCCGAGAGCGTGATCGTGATGATGAACCCGGTCGCGGCGAACCCGAGGAGGCACAGCACCAAGGCCCTTGCCGCGCCAACGGGGCAGGAGCGCTTCCAGAATCGAGATGCTGCCTTGCCCATTCGGGCTGAGTTCCGCCACTCGCCGATACATCGGCAAGGCACCGAAGAGTGTCAGGAGCAACAAGATCAGGGTCGCCAGCGGCGAAAGCAGACCGGCGGCGAGGAAGGCGATGCCCGGTTGGTAGCCCAACGTGGAAAAGTAGTCGACGCCCGTAAGGCACATGACCTTCCACCAAGCCGACTGATGGACTTCCGGCGGTGGGGCATACGCGCCCTCTGGCTCGGGGACGCCCTCGAGGAACCAGTCGGTCAAGCGGTGTCGTGCCGACTTGTCGTCTCGCGCCATTCGACAACGCACAGCAACGTCGATGCCAGGCCAAGCAGCCGAGGTGCGCCCTGAACGGCGTTGTCGCGCGTTTAGTGCGAGTGCACGGCTCCTGGGTCCTCCGCTCGGTGAACGGCCGTGGGACCGCTGGCGTCCGGCGATACCCGCGTCCCCAGCTGCAGCGTGACCCTTGGCAGTTGCTGAACGGCGCTTGGGACTTCGCGACCGACCCTGCCGGTGCCTGACACCTGCCTGGCGATGTCGTCTGGAGCGCCTCAATCGTCGTCCCGTTCGCACCGGAGACCGTGGCCAGCGGCATCCACCATCCGGGCTTCATCCCGCGTTGCTGGTACCGACGCACGGTCGACCCGTGGGATCCGGAGTCTTGCCGCATCCTCCTTCATTTCGGGGCGGTCGATCATCGCGCCACCGTCTGGGTCGACGACGTGCTCGTCGTCACGCACGACGGTGGCTACACGCCCTTCAGGTGCGACATCACCGAATTCATGCCGGGCGGCCTGCCTGTGACGATCGTGGTCTGCGCCGATGTGCCGTGAATCACTGGCTGAGCGACGGATGCGCTGACCAGAGTGCAGCCTCGCGCACAGCAAATGCCGTTCTGCCCACACCGTTTGAGCCATTTCCGTTTTCTCGCAGGGGTATGTCATCCGTATGGTCCGAGACGGTGCGTCCGCACTGAAGTCCATCGAGCCGGAGCCGCCAGACCTGGTGCCCTCGACGAGTGTGCTCCGGCGCTCACGCAACCGATCGACGTCTTGCTGCGCCCCCGCAGCTCAATGGGTAGCTGCTTCATCCGACTCCGGTGGAACTTGACGAGCTCGCTCCATTCGACCTTTCGGCCGTGGCTGTCTGTCGGTGAATCGCGTCAGTCAGCCGTTGTGCGATGCCGTCCTTCGAAGCGAAGTCCATTGCCTGAATGGCTGCGCAATGTCCCGCATCCGACCGCGCTCCCGCTCGAGGTCGTCGAGTCGCGTCTTCTTGCGCTGCCACTGGCGGATTATCAGTGGCCTCAAGATGCATCTCCGATAGGCAACTGGCGTCTCGGTCTTCATGAAGGTAGGCCGAAATCGAAGCGCCTTAACGGTTAAGGATGCGGAGGTAGGCCGAACGGCGCCTCGGCGAGATGGCCGCGCTTGCGAGGACCTTGTCACGATGAGACCGTTGAGCATGCGCCCTCATGCGCTTGTTGCCTCAACCGTTGCGGGCGGCGTCGTCCGCGTCCGCGGGGCACGGACGAACAACCTGTGCGGGGTCGACGTCGACATCCCGCGCGACGCGCTGGTGGTGTTCACTGGCGTGTCTGGGTCGGGGAAGTCCTCGCTTGCTTTCGGCACGCTCTATGCCGAGGCGCAGCGGCGATACCTCGAGTCCGTGTCGCCCTACGCGCGGCGCCTGTTCCACCAGCTCGGCGTCCCGGACGTCGACGAAATCGACGGGCTGCCGCCCGCCGTCGCGCTGCAGCAGCAGCGCGGCGCGCCGACGACGCGCTCGTCGGTCGGCAGCGTCACCACGCTGTCCAATCTGCTGCGCATGCTGTACTCGCGGGCCGGGACTTATCCGCCGGGTGCGTCGATGCGCCACGCCGAGGACTTCTCGCCGAACACGCCGCAGGGGGCGTGCCCGGCCTGCCACGGCCTCGGCCGCATCTACGACGCCACCGAGGCGTCGATGGTGCCCGACGATCGGCTCACGATCCGCGATCGCGCGATCGCCGCGTGGCCGCCCGCCTGGCACGGCCAGAACCTTCGCGACATCGCCGTGACGCTCGGCTACGACGTCGACACGCCGTGGCGGGACCTGCCGCGGAAGGATCGCGATTGGCTGCTCTTCACCGACGAGACGCCGACGATGCCGGTTTACGCCGGTTTCACGCCGGCCGAGACGCGGCGCGCGTTGAAGCGCAAGGACGAGCCCAGCTACATGGGCACGTTCTCCGGCGCTCGTCGGTATCTCCTACAGACGTTCGCAAGCACCGAAAGCGCCGTCGTGAAGCGGCGCGTCTCGCGGTACCTGATCGGCGCCGACTGCCCCGCCTGCGGCGGCCGGCGGCTCCGGCCCGAGGCGCTGGCCGTCACGTTCGCGGGGCTCGACATTGCCGCGATTTCGCGCCTGCCGCTGACGACACTTTCAGAGACGCTGCGTCCCTTTGCGACCAGCGATCCCGCGACGGCCCCTTCGGCAGTCGACCATCCCGAGAAGGCGATCGTCGCCCAGCGGATCGCCGCGGACGCGGTGGAACGCCTCGAGGTGCTGCTCGACCTGGGCCTTGGCTACCTGACGCTGGAGCGCAGCACGCCAACGCTCTCCCCGGGCGAACTGCAGCGACTGCGGCTCGCGACGCAAGTGCGATCCAACCTGTTCGGCGTCGTCTACGTGCTCGACGAGCCGTCGGCGGGGCTGCACCCGGCTGACACCGAGGCGCTGCTTCGCGCGCTCGATCGGCTCCGCGAGGCGGGCAACTCGCTGTTCGTTATCGAGCACGAGCTGGACGTGATCCGCCACGCCGACTGGATCGTCGACGTCGGCCCGGACGCCGGGACCGGCGGCGGTCGCGTGCTCTACAGCGGCCCGTTAAAAGGCCTCGCGTCGGTCACCGCGTCGCGGACGCGCCGCTATCTCGAGCCGGCAACCGTGGAGGCACGGACGCCGCGGAGACCGCGCGGCTGGCTTCGGCTGGCCGGCGTGACGCGGAACAACCTGCGCGATCTGGAGGTCGCCTTCCCGCTCGGCGTGATGACGGCGGTCGCCGGCGTGTCGGGATCCGGCAAGTCGAGCCTCGTGAGCCAGGCGCTGCTGGAGCTGGTGACGGCGCGCCTTGGCGCCCACGAGCCGGCGACGACAGCCGGCGAGGCGGCCGACGATCGGCTCGATCTCGAGCGCGCTCCCGAGCGGCCCACTGCCGGCCGCATCGCTGAGGGCGGCGAGCGGTTCACCCGACTCGTGTGCGTCGACCAGAAGCCCATCGGCCGAACACCACGGTCGAACCTGGCCACCTACACGGGCCTGTTCGATCACGTCCGCAAGCTGTTTGCGGCGACGCGGCAGGCGCGCGCGCGGAGATACGACGCGGGCCGCTTCTCGTTCAACGTCGCGGCGGGCCGCTGCGAGCAGTGCGCGGGCGAGGGCTTCGTGATGGTGGAACTCCTGTTCCTGCCGAGCGTGTACACGCCGTGCCCGACCTGCCACGGCGCCCGTTACAACGCGAAGACGCTCGAGGTCCGTTATCGCGAGCGATCGATCGCCGACGTGCTCGAGATGACGGTCGACGAGGCCGCGGTATTCTTCGCCGATCACGCCGCGCTGCGAGGCTCGCTCGACGTGCTGGGCCGGGTCGGCGTGGGCTACCTACGACTCGGACAGTCGGCCACCGAGCTGTCCGGCGGCGAGGCACAGCGCATCAAGCTCGCCACGGAACTGCAGCGCAGCGGCCGCGGCGAAACGCTCTACGTGCTGGACGAGCCCACGACCGGCCTGCATCCGGCCGATGTCGAGCGTCTGCTGGCGCAACTCGCTGGGCTCGTCGACGCCGGCCACACCGTTGTCGTGGTCGAGCACGACATGCAGGTCATTGCTGCAAGCGACTGGGTGATTGACATCGGGCCTGGCGCCGGCGCGGCGGGCGGGCGCGTCGTCGCTTCCGGCGTGCCCGCCGACGTGGCCCGCTCGCGCAACAGCCGGACCGCACCTTACCTGGCGCGGACGCTGGCGCCGCCCGCGGGCCGCCCGTGATCACCAACATCCGTGTGTGACGCTGCCATGGGCAAGATGCCGGTGGCTCGTTCGGGCGGGTAGATGTGGTGCGCCCAATGGTCCGTAGGGCGGCAGGCTCGGCGCAACGACGCCACGCCCGGATTGCGAGGTGTCGTTACGCGTAGCCTGCCGCGCGCTTCACCGACAGTGAGGAGCTACCCAGTTGGTTGAGGACGGAGCGAACGATGCTGCGTTCGGCATCGAACTCTCTCTTGAGAGTGCCGAACAACGCACCCTCCGGCGTGCCCTCATGCGACAGCGCCAACCGCGTGACGATCGTCAGCGCCGCGTCGGATCCATCAAGTGATCAGTGAGGTAACTCGCGAGGTTGCGCTCGGGATCGTCCTCGCGCGGCCGGTGGCCCACTGCGACGGCACCAAGCGCGAGGCCGGCACCAACGGTCAGAAGCGTGGCGGCGAATCGATCGGCTCGACGGTGTTTCACAAGAGACATCGGAGCAAGCCGTATGCCGCCGCTCACCGCACCCGGCCCCCAGCGCGGCTGTGGGGATCGGCATGAGACGTGCTGTGCCCAAAGCTGGAAACGCACGATGACCAACAGGGATTTGTCTCAGCCGTTCGACGCTCGACGCGAGGGCAGAGGCTCCGTAGCTGCGCGCAACGACGCCGCTCGACCGGATGTCGTGGAAGGCGATTTTCTGGTCCGGATAGCCTGCGCGGGTTCGGGGGTGCATTAGGGGTGCGAGGCCGGAGGCGGCACCTCTGCGGACCGTAGTCTCGTGTTGCCTGCAGACGTGCGCCTGCACCCAGTCCTCAAGATCGCGGCGGCGATACACGACCCTCCTGGCGCTGGCCTTCACGAACGGCGGCCCATCAATCGCCGCTCTGAAGCGCGCGGTGCGCGCCTTCTTGAGCCACGCCCGACTCATACCCAAGTGCTGCGCCGCTTCGGCTTCGCTCGGGGCGAAGCGATGTGAGAGATCTAGTCCAGACAAGCAGACCGCAAGGATGCTGATGCCGGGAAAGAGGAGATGTCGCGGTTGACGAACGCGATGTGCCCCACTCGGTAGTGCGGTCATCAATCGCAGCCCGTCTCCTTCGTGCTAACTGACGGCAGTCTCTGGATCGTCAAACGCCACGGAGCTAAGAGTGCATCGCCCCTTTATAGGGGACAGCCGGTCGACGTGCCGGTCAAGACGACGTGCCGGCCGACGATGGCTTCACCGCGTGCGGGTCCTTCTCCGCGAACTCCTGCGGCGGTGGGCGCCGCCGCTCATAGTGCTCAGTGTAGACGCGGGTGAACTCGGCGCCAAGCAGCACCACTTGCGACGAGTAGTACACCCACAGCAGCAGCACTACCACTGACCCCGCGGCTCCGTAGGTGGAACTTGTCGTGCTCTGGCCGAGATACAGGCCAATTACCTGCTTGCCGATGCTGAACAGCACGGTCGTGACCAGCGCGCCGACGATGACGTGCCGCCACTCCAGCCTTCGATCTGGCAGAAAGCGATAGAGCATAGCGAAGAGCACGCCGATGACGACAAGCGACAGCAGCACGTTGACGATGCTCCACACCGTGAGGGGCATACCCGGTAGCGACCGATTCAGCCAGGTGTTGAGCGCGGCGAGCGCGGCACTGACCGCGAGGGAGACGAGCAGCAGAAAGCCGATCGCGACGACGAGCGCGAATGAGCGCACGCGGTCCCACAGGAACGACGCGACATTGGCGTTCTCTTTGGGTTTCACCCGCCAGATGGTGTTAAGTGCCGTCTGCAACTCGAGAAACGCCCCGGTCGCGGCCAGAGCAAACGTGATCCCGCCGAACACGGTGGCAAGGATGTCACCGGTGTCCCGCCGTGCGCCCTCGAGTAGTGCCTGCACTGCCTGCGCGCCTTCGCGTCCGAGCAGTTCGTCGAGCTGCCCGACGATCTCGCCGCGCACGGCTTCCTCGCCGAACACGGCACCCGCGATGGCGATCGCCACCAGGAGGACCGGGGCGATGGCAAACAGCGTGTAATAGGCCAGCGACGCGCCGAGGCGCGGGACGTCGTCGTTCCACCACGCGAGGAGCGCTTGGCGGAACAAGAAAGGGAGTGCGGCCAGCGTGCTGCGCTGGCTCTCTGGAGGATCGGAAGTCACGGAAGAATTGTGTATCAGCAAGACGGCGGAAAGCTGGACAAGCTCAGGCGAACGATCGCACGCGTCCGACGATCGTCTGGCCCACTAGCGCTACCGTAGATGGCCAGAATTTCCGGAAAGGACGTGGTCAGAAAGGCGCTCCCGCCGGAGTTGACCGTGCCCTGACGGACCTCGTCGTGCGCGAAGTAGGAGTCACCATACCGGTTGCCGCCGGTAAGCGTCCACGCCGTCGGTTCCGTCCACCCCTATTCACCCACTTCCTCTATTGACCTTGCGTTCCGCATACGCAGTGAGAAGGCCGGGACCGAATGGACTGGACTGGACGGCCGCTGCATTCAGCAGCCTATGCCTGACACCCGACACGTCTGTCTGGGTTGTTGGCCTGCGTCGCCTAGCCTTGGCTCTCGGCCCACCCATCGTGTGCTCCTACCCCCTCACCGTGTGCAGCGAATCACGACCTGCCGCTGTTCACTGCAACGTGTCGGATCGGCAGACAGGACGGCGAGTTCGCTCCCTCGCCTGCTCGGTGTGTCACCTTTCTTACGCGCCGTAAGCCGTCCGCGCAGAAACACCTGCCATTCGACGGCCCGTGCGGCTTCTTTCCAACCAGATTCGGCGCCGGATCGTTGGCTTGGTACGCAACGTGCTCCTCTCCGCAGTGCTCGTCGACGCCTTCGCAGCTGAGGCGCGCATGAGGCAACGTCCAGTCTTGCCCGGCAACGCATTCGCGCCGAGCCGCAGACGTACAAATGCTGAACCGATTCTCGTCGGTTCATCAGTGACGCAGGCTTGGGCCTGTTACCGAAAGGACAGCAATGGCGAAGAAGAGCAGCACGAGGCGGTCGGCGACGAAAAGAGTGGCGAAGAAGTCCTCTCCACGCAAGGCTGCATCGTCGCCGAAGACGAGCACGCAGAGCGCGAGCAAGAAGGGTCAGAAGAAGGCGAGCTCCTCGGCTGGGATGATGACCCGGGCCGGCAAGGTCGTCGCGGCGGTGGCGCTCGGCGCCGCAGCAGGGGCCGCGATGGGCGGGATCAAGGGAGCGATCACGGCCGGCGAAAAAGCAACCGGCCTTGCGCCGAACGGCGAAGCGCGGGTCGACGACATGTCTGGCCAAGACAAGCAGCGCTCACGAAAAGCTCCCCGGCGCCCACGCGCCGCCAAGGGTCGATGACTTTCCGAGCGCCTTTTGCAGGCCAACCGACCGGTGAGCTGCGACAGGTGTCCGGTACTCACGGCGACGGTGTGAACACCACGACTCAAGGCCCGCGTCGCCCGCTTTCGCCTGAATGACGAGAACTCGTGCAGGAAAGTGCGGAATGCTGGGCACGTAGTCCCTCGACACCTCGTAGAGGGCGCAGCTGTTCGACCAAGTCGCGCGTAGACGCCCCGCCACCTCAGACAGGGCCCTCTCCCTTTCGCGACCGGCTCACCACGAGCATCGTCGCGTCGTCCCGGCCGCGTACGAAGTCGCGACTGAGGACGCCAGCGATCACCGCCGGATGCCGCAGGAGCAGGCCCGGGTAGGGGTCGAACGACCACCGGCTGGTAATCCCGTCCGAATGCATCAGCAGCACGCCCGGCGCCGGCATCACGTGCGCGTATGCGGAGACATGGCTGCGGATTTGGACGCCGACCGTGCCGTTCTCGCTGGCAAGACCGCGGCTGCGCTCGCTGCTGACCAGGCTCGCTGCGATGTTGCCGATGCCGGAGTACTGCACGTCCCCCGACCGGGCGATGATCGCCCGCGCCAGCGCCGCGCCACGACTGCCCTTGAGCGACCGATGCGCGAGCTGGTAGAACTGCTCCGGCGTGGCGAACGGCTCGTCCTCGAAGGCGCCACCCGCGAGGCGGGCGGCGACAGCCGCCTCGGGCCCATGGCCGAGGCCGTCAGCCACCATCACGGCAATCTCCTGCTCGCGCTCGACGCTGCGCCAGGTGTCGCCGCAGACCTCCTCGCCGGGAAAGGGCAGGCACACCGCGCCCACCGTGAACACGTTGGACGGCGCCGTGCTGGTGGCGATCCGCGACACGATCACCGTGCCCTTCCCTGGCGTCGAGTGGACGTCGAATTCATCCGACTGCCGCTTCACGGCACCCAACCCATTGCCCGGCGTACCGACGGTCGAGAATCCGTCCTGCAGGCATCGCTGCACGTCGGTCATCCCGGGGCCACCGTCCACCGACAGTAGTTCCAGCCAGCCGGACGCCCCGTGCGATATCACCTGCAGCAACATCCGGCCGTCGCGCGCGTGGCGCACGAGGTTGGTCGCCAGTTCGGTCGCGACGATCGCGGCATCACCCCGTCGTGACGGCGCCAGCGCCAGCGTCTCCGCCATCCGCGAGATGGCACGGCGGACCTCGCCGATCTGGCTCCGGTCCGACACAGGAATGCACAGCTGCAAAGGGTCCATCAGTTCCACCGTCGTTCCCCGTCCGAGGACGGACCCGATCGAAAAGCCCTTCGCCCGGCCGGCTTCCGACTGCGTGATGTCGACAGGTCGCTGATGAGGCGCTTGGCGCCTGGCAGGCCGAGCCCCATGCCCTTGCCCGATCCAACCGTCGGTCCTCGCCTGCGGGAGATCATCAATGCGAGGTCCCTGCTCGATGAATTGCAGGCGCAGGCCCTTGACGCCCTCGGCCAGCAGACGATCGAAGTGCCGAGTGTCCTTGGCGTGGATTTCCACAGCGCTGGAAGCTCAGTGGAGCTCGCCGCTGCCACCACGCCGGCGGTGCCTTCAAGAGCTGGTGTTCAGCGTCGTATGAATCGCGCAACTCTTTCAGCCTGCAAAATGGTTCGTGCACTCCTGTGTTCCTCGCGGCGTTCGAGAAGCGCCGCGCCTGCAAGTGCAAGTTTGTTGCCGCCACTGGCCTCGATTGTTTGGAGCTTCACGGGTAGTTCCCGTCCGTGTGGCAAGCTTCTTCTACGGGCGCGAAGCGCCCTCGTGAGGACGAGAAGAGGGCAAGCATGCGATAGGCCCGGTGCAGGTCGCGTTGCGGCAGCACGCAGGATTGCGCTGCATACGTAGTTGATCCGCGCCCCATGGAGACTCTGCACTGGCGTACCCGCAAAAGACCTGCGTCTGCGAGTCTGTGCGAGCGCCAATCCTTGGTCCGAGCCGGATGGCGTGTGTGCGCTCGATAGCATCGCGACTGTTCGTCCACTGGTCGCGTTCTACGTCGACGAGCAAAACGGCGTGCTGCCGCACTCGGCGTTTCGCGGACAGACGCCGGACGAGACGTATTTCGGCACCGGCGACGCGCTCCCGGCAGACCTGACGTCACGCGCGGCGGCGGCGCGCCTGGCACGCCTGCAGGCCAACCGAGGACATCACGAGCTGTTGCTTCGGAAGCGCGTCTGAAGTGCGGCCGTCACCGACGGGTGAATCGTTCTCACAGCGGACGGCCTCGAGATCGTTTGAGCGTCGTTCAAAATCCGTCCATTGACAGGTTCCTAGGTGAAAAGGAGATGTTCGGATTCGGGTCCACTGGCGCGCATGTTGGGTCAAAGTAGACGGAGACGTCGCCGGCCATAAGCGCTCCGGTGGGCGTTCATCGCGGCAATGCCGCTGGACCGACACATGGCCATGGCGTCCGCAGGACGACGGGAACGGAGCCCTCGAATACCAGCATCGAGACGGGACCGGTGCCCTCTCGCCATTCGCAGCCGGAGGAACGCATGACGACCGAACTCGACACCTTCTACGAGATGGTTGAAGAAATTGGTGTTGCGATGATGACGACGCGGCGGCCGGACGGGCATCTCGAGTCCCGCGCGATGGCCAATCAGAAGCGTGCGGCAGGAGCCGACCTGTGGTTCGTGACCGCGGAGGGTACCGGCAAGCTTCGCAGCCTCGAGGCCGACCCGCACATCAACCTGTCGTACTACAAGGATCGGACGCGCGAATGGATCTCGGTGTCCGGACAGGCGACGATCTCACGCGACAGGCGGAAGATTCGCGAGCTGTACGCGCCCGACTGGAAGATGTGGTTTCCGGACGACGGAGATGCACGGCACGGTACGCCGGAGGACCCGCGCCTGGTGCTCATCGGGGTCGAGATTCATGGGGCGGTGTTTCTGGAAGTCAACAAGCCGCAGCCGGTGGTCTTGTATGAACTCATGAAGGGCTGGCTGACCGGCACCGAGCCGGAGCTTGGCACGATGCACACACTCAAGCCCTGATGCAGGGGCCGGTTCGAATGGAAGAGCGGGCGGTCATCGCACTCCTCCAACCAGCGTGTCATCGCTGCATGCTTCGACTGCCAGGCTTGCGGTGAGGCCTGTGACCGGATGCCGTCTTCATCGATGAACCCCGCGCAGAAGTCGCTCGCGCCAACGTCGTGCGCCTGGACACACCGTCATCGATGACGGCCTGGCGATCGTTGTAGAGCAGGCCCGAGTTGCCTGCGATCTGCCGTAGTTGGGGCCCTGCGAGTCTAGCGTGAGCCATGCGCCGATGCCTTGCTGTAGCATCGGCGACATCGTGCTCCGCATCCTCCGTACCGCCTTCGTCGGCACCTACTGTTTCGTCGTGGTTCTCTTCCTGGCCTGCGGCGTGGCGCTGGTCTGGCTGGCCGGCCAGGTGCTGTGGCACGGCGTCATGGATGTTGGCACCGCGCAGTCCGCTCGCTTCGATGCCATCCTGCGCACCATCGGCCACCTCACGATCGGCGTGGCGGCCCTGGAGCTCGGACAGACGGTCCTGGAGGAGGAAGTGCTCCGCAGCACGCACGTCAGTGGACCGACGCGCGCTCGCCGCTTCCTCTCACGCTTCCTGGTCGTCGTGGTCGTCGCCCTCGCTGTGGAGTCGTTGATCGCCGTGTTCCACGCCGCGTCGGACACGCCCGAGTACCTGCCCCACGCGGCCTCGATTGCCCTGGGCGCCGCCGTGCTGCTGGCGGCCTGGGGGGTCTTCGTGCACCTCAATCGCGGTGCCGAGGAGATGGAGCCGGAGTCGATGGCGGCAGCCAAGCAGGAGGACGTGGAGGTGCAGCAGAGGGAATCAGGGGACGCGACTCCAGGCGGCGGATCGGGCGACGACCGGGGGCGCCGACGTCTACCGAAGAATCAGGAGTGATGCGCCGGACAAGAGCATGTTGCGTACGGGCCCACGAGGCTCGGTCATGACGATGCTTCGCGGGAAGGCGTGGCTGAAGCGGTCAGCGGCCATACCGTGACAGCATCGGGACGATCTGATCGAGCGCCTCGACCTGCCGCGCGCGATCCGGCGGCGGTCAGAAGAACGTGGGCTTCGGGGCCTCCCACCCAGAGTTCGAGGCCGGCCGGGAGCCGCGCCAGCCCTTTGACCTCGCTGCGGGCCGCGGCCCCGGGTGTCGTCAGGCTCACCATGACGATCGGTGCGCCCGTCGTTGTCGCGGCGTGGACGATATCATCCGCAGGAAGATCCGCTCCGAGGTACAGGACGCCAACCCGGGCCGACGCGGCCAGTACGGCCGCGCACAAAAGTCCCAGTTCGTGCCGCTCCCCCGTGGGCGTGGCGAAGACCATCGTCGGCGTCGCGCCAGGGGACGCGATCGTGCGGAGGAGACTACCGAGCACGCTGCGCACGATGGCCGACACGAGATGCTCCTGCCCCGGACGCAGCGCCTGTCTCTCCCACCGATCGCCCAGGTCTCGCAAGAGCGGCAACACCACCGAGAACACGAGCTCACGAGGCGGCAGGATGGCCGCATGCCGATTCAGGATCGACTCGATGGTATCGAGATCGTAACGGCTCAGTGCAGATCCCAGCGGCTCCAGATTGGCGACGTCCAGCGCCTTTGGCGTTCGGGCCGCCAGTGCATTGGCGTTGTCCAGCAGCCGTACGAGCTCGGCATCCTGGAGCTTCGCGATCGTGCTGATCGGATGCCCGATGCGCGCGAGATCGTCGAGCGCGACCTGATGGCCGAACTCGGGCAGAAGCTCGACGAGCAGTGCTTCGGCGGCAACGGCACGCCGCCCAACATGCTCGGCCTGCTCAACGATCCGGACGTGACCGACACGGCGCTTACCGCGGCGATCTCGTTCGATGCGATCGCTGCAGCCATCGAATGGCTCGAGGCGGACGGCGCGACAGCGTCGGCCATCTTCGTCGGCCCCGCGGTCTGGGGTGACCTCCGCGTGGCGAAGGACGGCGACGATCGGTACCAGCTCAATCCGGATCCGAGCGGAGACGCGCGCCGGCAGTTGTTCGGTGTGCCGGTGTACGTGACGCCCTTCCTCAGCGATGCCGCGATCGTCGCGGACATGAGCCAGATCGGCGTTGGCGTCCGTGACCGCGTGACGCTGTTCTACGACAGCTCGCGTTATGCCGAGTACGACCAGTCGCTGATCCGGCTGACGGCTCGCTTCGATATCGCCGTCCTCAATCCCGAGGGCGTTGAGCTCCTGACGGACATCACGATCTAACGTCCGTCTCCAAGTGGTGTCCGTGCCTCCGCGCCTCTCCTGGCTGTGCGGAGTCGCGTGGTTCCCGGTCCTCAGCAGCCGCGCACTGACGGTGTCCTGGCCGACCGCGCCCAGTCGGTCAGGGCTCCGTGTCCAACGTTGCCAGGCGTGGGAGGGATGCCCGTCAGGGCGCGCGCACTCTGAACTGCCACGTCTGTGGGCAGGATGCCCAGCGGTGGAAGGCGTCGGTTGCATCGAGGGAGTAACCGGCGCCGCCGTGCCTTCTCTGCCCGGTGCTGCGTTGTCAGTAGCGATGGTGCGGACCGAGGCGCCCTCCCAACGACGCGTGCTCCGGGGGAAGCACCGCCGCACCAAGGGAGTTTGCACCGGCCCGACCAGGGTGCTGCTATCGCAAGCCGCGGGCCAAGGTCGCAGGCCACGAGTCCGTGCAAAACGCCTGGTTCGGCGTTGCTGATGACATTTGCTGAGGACAGCGCGTGTACAAGATCCGCGGCAACATCAGTACTGCCGACCGAGGGGGAGGGCGGTCCGCGATCGCTCCAGCCATCATCGTGGCGACCCGCGCAGGAGCCGGCTTCACGCGGGGGACGATTCAAAGAATCGCCATGGAACGAAAACCTGCTGTTAGGCCGTGCCGCCAGTGCGGCTCACAATTGCCCCTGCCAGGGGCTCGAGGCGGCCGACCGCGGTCCGTGTGTGTGTCGTCACTGTGCCGAGCGCGAGACGCCAAGCGGCGCCGAGACGTCCGAGTCGTGCGTGGCTACTTGCGGTGCGCGATCCAGCACGGCAACGAGGAGGCAGCGGCGCGATGGCGCACACGCCTTGCCGAACTCGGGTGAGCCGCGCCTCAGCCTAATATGGAGGGCCAATGCACCCGCACGACGGCCAGCCCGACGCCCTTATCGACGACCCGCTCGATGCGGTGATGTGGGAACTGCGCAAGGGTTCCCGCGTCGCCCGCTGCGAGCTGTGGCGGCATCCGCTTGGGTGGGAGCTCCGTTGTGCGGTCGACAACAAGGTCCGCCAGACGGCCGTGCAGCGGCGACCGGAGACGGCCGAGGACCTGGCCCACGACTGGCAGCACGCGTTTGCGGGGAAGGGCTGGAGCTGAATGCCGAAATTTTTCTGCCGAACAGCGCAACAGTCGAGGCGGTCAATCACATGTGGTCTGTCAACGACTTTCTCGGCGCGCCGGGCGACCGTGCAATCGTGACGCTACACCCGCGCTATATGCACGTTGAGCCTATCGGCGTCGCCATGGCGGGAGCGTGGGGCTCACGCATGATCCGAGACGGCTACAAGATCGAAGTCGAAAACATCGAACGAGGAATGTACCTCGACCGGATGAAGCTGTTTGAGGTCCTGGGTATCGAGTCGCCGTTCGCAATCCGTACGCACGAGGAAGCAGGTCGGTTCATACCCTTGCGGAACGTGAAGACGAACGATGACATCCGCGCGGCGGTAGCCGATATCTCGGCGTTACTCCACTTGGACGGTCGGCGCGACGTGCTGCATGCGGTTCAGTACTGTCTCTCGGAACTGTTGAGAAATGTGATAGAGCATTCGAGCTCGCCCGATGGTGCATTTGTGTGCCCACTACTTCGTCGGCGCGGCGCCATCGCGGATCTCGATTGCGGTTGCGGACTGCGGGATCGGAATCCCGAATCACTTGGCAGCCGCGTACCCGGAGCTCCGCGGCAACGACGCTCGCGCCGTGTATGAGTCGCTCAAGCCGGGCGTCACCGGCGCGATCCGTGGAATGTACGGCACGCCGAATAACGCTGGCGCGGGACTTTACGTCACGCGGTCAATTGCGAAGGGCACGGGGGGCTACTTCGCTGTCGTATCCGGACGCGCCGCCTATCGCACGTTCAGGTCTGACGACGGCGGCGAGCAGGGGACGTTGTTTCCCGAACCAGAACGAGACAAGCACCGGATGTTCGCGGATTTCAAGGGATGGGATGGGACCGTCGTCGCGCTGGAGATTCGGCCCGAGATCCTTGACGATTTCGAAACGATTCTCGGATGGGTCTGCGGTTCCATGCCAGCGGCGTTGCAGATGAGGCGCGCTCAGTCACGAGGCAGGTTGAACACGCCAGAGAGTTCGCCGCGCGCCACGGCTGGCAGGTCGACGAGGCGCACGTCTACGTCGATGACGGCGTGAGCGGCGCAGAGTTCGCCGCGCGGCCTGGCTTCGTACGTCTCATGAATGCACTTCGGCCACGCGCGCCGTTCGACGTGCTCGTGATGTCGGAGGAATCGCGTCTCGGCCGTGAGGCGATCGAGACGGCGTACGCCCTGAAGCAGTTGGTACAGGCCGGCGTCCGCGTTTGGTTCTACCTCGAGGCCGGGAGCGCACGCTCGACACGCCGACCGACAAACTGCTGATGTCCGCAACGGCCTTTGCAGACGAGCTCGAGCGAGAGAAGGCGCGTCAGCGGACCTACGACGCGATGCAGCGGAAGGCGCGCGCGGGTCACGTCACCGGCGGTCGGGTATTCGGGTACGAGAACGTCGAGATCCGGCTCGCTGACGGCTCACGGTCGCACGTCGAGCGACGCATCGTCGAGGCCGAGGCGGCCGTCGTCCGCCGCATCTTCGACCTCGCGGCAGAGGGCGTCGGCGTGCGCCGCCTGGCTCGCTTGCTGAACGACGAAGGCGCCATCGCGCCGCGCGCCCAACAGGGTCGGCCCGTCGCTTGGGCGCCGTCCTCGGTCTTTGCGGTGCTACAGCGCGAGCTCTATCGCGGCGTGGTGATCTGGAACCAGAGCCGGAAGCGCGACTCATGGGGGCAGGCGCGGCGATCGGAGCGCGACCAGGGCGAGTGGATCCGGCTCGAGGCCCCCTAGCTCCGGATCGTCCCGGAGGCCGTCTGGGAAACCGTGCACGGCGTGCGGAAGGCCCGCCGCGCTGCGTACCTCGAGGCGACCGGCGGCCGTGCCTACGGCCGCGTCAATGACCGCGATTCGCGGTACCTGCTTCCCGGTTTCGCCAGGTGCGCGCACTGCGGCGGCGGGCTAAAAGTCGTGACGCGCTCCCATGGGCGGCGGCGTGCGGCTTTCTACGTCTGCTCGTCCTCGTACGACCGCGGCAAGAGCGTCTGCCCGGTGTCCCAACTCACGCCCATGGAGGACGTCGACACGGCGGTCCTCGAGGCGCTCCGGGATGACGTCCTCCGGCCCGAGGTCCTGACGCAGGCTGTTGAGCTCGCGCTCGACCAGCTCGAGGCCGGTCCTTCGCGCTCCCGGCTCTCGCACTCGGAGCGCCAGACCGACGCGCTCTCGGCGGAGTGCGTCCGCTTGGCGGCTGCGATTGCCGCCGGCGGCCCGATCGCGTCGCTCGTGCAGCTCTTGCAGGGGCGTGACGGAGAGCGGGCGGCCGTGGAGGCAGACCTCGAGGCGCTGCGCCGGCATACGCCGATGGCCGTCGATCGGCGGGGCCTCCGCGCCGAACTGTTGCGGGACCTGGAGGACTGGCGAGGGCTGCTGACCGGCGCCATTGAGGCTGGCCGCCAGGTGCTGCGGGCGCTGCTCCACGGACCGCTAATGTGTGTGCCGCAGGCAGGGAAGGGTGAGCCGTGCCTCAAATTCGAGGGCGCGATCGCACTTGATCGCGTACTTCGCGGCCGTTCATGTTTGTTGGCGTCCCCAGTGTGGGCGAGTTGGAACCAGCTCGAGCAGTGGCTGCGGGCCGTCGACGGTCTGCGGCTCGCCGCCTGACGGGGGCCGGGCCAACTGCGCTGCCGAAGCTATACTGACGTGGTCATGCCCCGCAGTTCACGAGTGGTGCACTCCGATCCCGACATCCTGGGCGGCACGCCCGTGTTCGTCGGCACCCGCGTCCCGGTGCAGTCCCTGTTCGATTACCTGGAGGCAGGGGAGACGCTGGACGAGTTCCTCCGGCAGTTTCCATCAGTCCCACGGAAGCAGGCCATCGAAGCCCTCGAGTTCGCGCGAGAGACGTTGCTGACCAGTGCGCGTCCTGCTTGACGAGAACCTGCCACACGATCTGGCGAGGGTGATCCCCGGCCACGCAGTGTCCACCGTCCAGGGACTGGGGTGGGCGGGTACGAAGAACGGCGCCCTCCTGAAACGCGCCGGCGGCGAGTGCGACGTCTTCGTCACCATGGACGGCAACATCGAGCACCAACAAGACTTGGTCAACCTCCCGTTCGGCGTGGTGGTCATCGGCGCCGCGTCGAACCGCATGGCCGACCTGCAGCCTGTCATCCCTGACCTGCTTCAGGCTATAGGTGGCGTCGGGCTGGGTGAAGTGCGCCGCGTCGGCATACCTCCGAAGGGGCGGGAGCGATTCAGAACGGCGCGATGAGTTCGGCGCCGCGGTCTCGGCAGGAACGACGTCGCGTCACAGGCCGGGTCCGGGGCGTCGAGCTCGTCCTCGGTGTTGAGCTCAATCATCGCCACGCCATCCGGGTGAACGATCAGCACCGGATCACCTTTCGATGGGAGGGACACGATGCCTTCGACGTCCGGTGCGACAAATCCCACTGAGCCAGCGAACCTGCCGCGCGGTTCCGCGGTGCTCGGCCCGCTCGTTCATCCCGGCGAGATGCTGCTGCAGGAATTCCTGAGTCCGCTCGGCCTCCAGCAGAGCGTCGTGGCCGATGAACTGGACATCAGCCGCAACCGCCTCAATGAGCTGGTGCTGGGCAAACGTTCGGCGACGTCCGACACCGCGATTCGGCTCGAGCGGCGATTCAAAATGCCGGCGCGGTTCTGGTTGCACCTGCAGGCCCGACTACGATCTGCAGACGGCGCAGAATGAGGCCGGTGCTGTCGGACGTCGTACGAAGCGGCCCGGGTAGCCGAGGCCCCTGCTCGGTCAAGACGAGGGCGCTCGCCCCGCCACCGGCTTCTCGCGTCTTCCCTGTCTGCCTCGCCCGACAGGCCAGCGCGGAAAACCGCCAACCCCGCGCCCAAGTACAAGTGCCAACACCCGCCGCCTGCGCGCGTTCACCCGGCGACGCGGCGCCACGAATAGTGGCAGGCGGGGGACTCCTCGGCCCGGGCGACGTCAGCACGACGATCATCTACTCGCACGTACTGAACCGCGCGGTCGCGGCGTGAGCGGCCCGCTTGACGAGCTTCTGTGACCCGTGCAGCATATCGGGCAACGCAGACCAGCCTATCCCGGAGCCACAGGACGGGGCGTGTGCCTGCAAGTCGTGACATCTGAGAGGGTTCGGCGTTGCTGGGCGGGCAGGCCAGCGCCGATTAGCCTGCGAATGGCGCGTTTGGCCTGCGGGTTACTACACGTTAGGCCGATCAAAGTGCCCGGAGGAACCGTGCGACTCTCGCGACGCTCGATCGTGGCGCTGACCACTTCGCGCTGCGGGCACACCTGAAGTCCCTGGGCATCTCGTTGCGGTCGGTGACCGAGCCGATTGACGACACGTCCACGGGCAAGCTGATGGAAGGCGTGCTGGCCGCCTTCGCACAGTTCGACAACGACGTCAGATCGGAGCGGACGCTGGCCGGGATGAAGGCCGCGCTCACGCTGGGGCGCTGGACGTTCCAGGCACCGCTCGGCTACCTCAACGCGCCGAAGTGGTCGAAGAGCAGCCTCGTGCTCCATCCCGACCGGGCACCCCTGGTCAAGCAGGCGTTCGAGGACATGGCCTCGGGACGCTTCACCATCAGGGACGTCATCCGCCGCGCTACTGAGGCTGGCCTGCGCACAAGACGCGACCGTGCGCTATCGCCCCAGACGTTCGGCAACATGCTGCGAACGCACGCAGCGGGTGATTGCGCTGGCGCGGCGTCACGACCGGCACACGGCCCTCGAGCACCGCCTGGGCCCGATCGCGACGCGCCACGTGCGGACGCTCACCGGGAGCTGGTCACGCGGACGCAACGGCCGCTACGCGTTAGAACGTGTCCTCGCCGATCAGCGGCTCGAAGTCACCCCGCGCGCTCACGCCGCACTCCGGGATGTCGATCTGCCCGATGTAGATGCGGTTCCTACTACCACTGCCCGGGCCGTTGTCGCACCGGAAGCGTCAGCAAGGGCGTCCTGGAAGGCGCCTTCGTCGACGAACTCGCGTTGTTGCAGCCGACGCCCGGGTACATGCGGTTAATCAAGGACCGCATCCTGTACGCCTGGGAACAGCGGCGTGCCGAGGCGAGAGATCGGACCGCCGATGTCGAACGCCGCGTGAAGAGCGTGCGCCACAAGCTCGACAGGCTCGACGAGGCGTTCCTGTACGCCGAGTCCATCGACCTGGCCACGTATACCCGGCAGCGTGACAAGCTCCGGGAGGAGCTGACGCTCTCGCAGATCGACCACCACACCGAGGCGGTCGACGAATCGATGTCGAGGGTGTCCTGGCGTTCGCGGAGCGCATCCTGCCGCGCGCCGCGGATCTGTGGGTACAGGCGCCGCTGGACTACAAGCAGCGGCTCCAGCAGCTGTTGTTCCCCGAGGGCATCGCGTACGACGGCCATCGGTTCATTCGAACCGCCGTAACCGCTTCTCTTTTCAGGTACTTGGAGCCTGGTGAACAGCCCCAGGAAAGTTTGGCGTCCCCAACAGCAAACCCAGACCAGTACAGCGCGCTCCACGGGGCTTACCGGCGCATCGCGTAGCCTGCCCCCAGCGCAACACCTAGAGCCGGAGCGTTCCCTTCACGGGGGCTCCCGCTCGACGTGTCTGTGGGGCGGCGTGTGGCCGACCTGTCATCGAGGCACCGGTCGCGCCGGGCGGCGGTGAATCGAAAAACGCCACGGCCGCGTCCAACGACAGACCACGGTCGGGCTGGCATCTGAGGAGCGCGTCGATCACGTTGAGGCGCATATGTCTTGTGAAAGGCTGACTCTGCCGCTGAGGAGGCGTGTGATGGAAAAGACTGTGTTCAAGACATTGGCTGTCGCGGGTGCGCTGCTTGCGTTCTCGGCTGTGGCGACGCTGTTCACGGCCCCGGGGATAGTCGCCCAGAGCCAGACGTCGGTGGGCAACCCGGCGCTCCTGACGGAAGTCGAACAACTGCGAGCCCAACTGGCCGCTATCGAGAGCAGCGTCGCTGGGCTGAAACCAAGGAGGTTCTATCTGACACAGGAGGACACCTTCGACGGGGCCACAGTCCTGGGTGCTTGCGCGACCGGCTTCCACATGGCGTCGATCTTCGAGGTCAGTGAGCCGTCAACCCTGCGCTACGACACCGAGCTCGGGTATCGCAATGTCGATTCGGGATCAGGGCCTCCGATCCATCGGGGAGGATGGATTCGAACCGGGAGAGATACCACCCCGGGCTTCCCGGCCCACTGCACCGTGTGGACGAACAACAGTCCTGCCAACGTTGGAACTTCCGCCATGCTCAGATTCGAATCGAGGTTGGTGCCCTGGGAGAGCAAGCTTGAGTTCTGCAATCAGGCGGGACGGGTGTGGTGCGTTCAGGACTGAAGCGGGCGCGGTGCACTCGAGGCTGACAATGCTGATCGCGATGTGACCATCCAGCAACCAGGGATGGTGGGGCCGGCTGCTCGTACAGGACCGGCCCTGCCGACAGGCCGGGGTGCAAGACGTTCGCACGGGGGTGCGCGGGGAGGAGGGGAGCGCGTGGCAGGTGCCGACCTGAGGTAGACAGCCCCCGCCTGAAGCGCATCGCGCGCCCCAAACTGCGCGGGCGGTTTAGGCGCCGTAGACGCACGGCGGGCCGTGTGGGGCGAGCGCACCGAGGTGGCCAAGGCCAAGGGGCGCGCTCCTCAGAACGCCGGTGGCAAGTACCTCCTCAGCGGCGGCATGCTCGTGTGCGGGTGCTGCGGCGGGCACTTCGAGGCCTACACGACGTCGTGGAAGCCCGAGCCCGTCTACGTTTGCGCCACACGGCGGCGGAAGCCGGGGGTCTGCACCAACAAGGCGGCCATCCCCATCTTCGACGCGGACAACATCATGCTCGACATGGTCGAGGATGAGGTCCTGAGCCCGGCGTACGTCGACACGCTGCTCGCGATGATGGCGCGGGGGACCGACCCTGCGGAGACGCCCCGGCTCGAGCGAGAGCGTGAGCGGCTGGAGACGGAGGTGCAGCGGCTCGTCGGGTCGATCGCGCACGGTGTGGACCCACGGGAGGTCGCGGACCAGATCGCAGTACGGCGGGCGTGCATCGAGGCGGCAACCAAACGCCTCGCCTCTGTACAGGAACCGCCGGACGTGGACCGTCTACGAGACGCGCTGCTTCAGCGTTGCGCCGAGTGGCGCGAGGTGCTGAGAGGGGAGGTCCACGTGGCGCGCATCCTCCTGCGGAAGCTCGTCGGACCCATTTTCTTGGAGGACCCGCTCAGCCCCGAACAGGCGTTGGCCGTGGGCGTCGTCTCGGCGTGTGACAGCGGATCCGAGGAGGACCTCATTCGCTGGGACGCGCCGATAAAGCCCGGGATTTTAGAGGGTTTGGCGACTGTACAGGATGTGGCGTCCCCAACGGGATTCGAACCCGTGTTTCAGCCTTGAAAGGGCCGCGTCCTGGGCCTCTGGACGATGGGGACGTCTGACGTACGCGCGTCGGTCACTCGGTGGCCGCGGGTGCGGCGACGCGACCGACCCCCAAGGATACCACGTCAATTCCGCCAGCCGAGCTAGGGCAGACGGTCCGCGGTGACACGCCGCACACGCCGACCCGCCAGTTCTCGAGCCGCCTGTTCGTCGTTGATCACGTCATGAAGCGCCTCGTGTTCCTGGCTCTCAAGGTCGTTGCGGTGGTGGTACTGGTGCTCGCGGTCGTGGCCGGGGCTGGCTGGACGTACGTCATGGCCGCGTATCCGCGCCTCGCCCCTCCCCGTGCGTTGAAGGTGGCCGGCACGCCGGAGCAGGTGGCCCGCGGCGCGTACCTGAGTCATCACGTCGTCGGCTGCACCGACTGCCATGGCGAGCGCGACTGGACGCGATACTCCGCCCCACAGATGCCCGGTCGCGAGGGCCACGGCGGGATGACGTTCCGGCTGCCGGTGGCGACTTTGCACGCGCCCAACATCACGCCTGCCGCCATCGGCACGTGGACCGACGGCGAAGTGCTGCGGGCGATGACCGACGGCGTGTCGCGCGACGGCCGTCCGCTGTTTCCGATGATGCCGTACGAGAACTTCCGTGTGCTCGGGCAAGACGATGCCGAGGCGCTCATTGCCTATGTGCGCACGCTGGCGCCGGCGGTCACGAACATCCCGGCCTCGACGGTCACATTCCCGATGAACCTGATCATGCGAACGCTGCCCACACCAGTCACGTTGCCCGCACACGCGCCGCCCCGCACCGATCGAGTGGCCTACGGGCGCTACCTGGCCACCATCGCCAGCTGCGCCACCTGCCACACCAGGATGGACCGCGGCCGCCCAATCGAGGGCATGGACTATGCGGGCGGCTTCGAGTTCAAGACCCGGCTCGGCCACGCGCAGTTCTCGGCCAACATCACGCCAGACGTCGAGACGGGCATCGGCGCCTGGACCGAGCAGGCATTCATCGGCAGATTCAAGGCCGTGGCTGACGCACCGGAGGCCGAGTTGGTGCTGAACGGACGGCCCAACACCGAGATGCCGTGGCGTGACTACGGCGGCATGACGACCGACGATCTCGGCGCGATCTACGCCTACCTGCGGACCGTGCCGGCGGTGAGAAACCGCGTGCCACGCTGATCAGCGGACAAGCACAGCCGCGGCTCACGGTACCCTTGACCGCATGCCGCAGACACGCGTGTCCGTCCGGCTGGTGCTCGCCCAACTGCGCGTCGATCCGGGCGAGCGTGCTGCCACGCTCACACGCGCCCTTCAGCGGATCGACGACGCGGCACGACGCGGCGCGGACGTCGTGCTGTTACCCGAAGCGCTGCCGCTCGGCTGGATGGCGGCCGACACGCACGCGCGTGCCGATGCCATTCCTGACGGGACGACGTGCGTCGCGTTTCGAGAAGCAGCGGCTCGTCACCACGTCTTCGTATGTACGGGGATCGTCGAACGGGCGGGCGACGTGGTCTTCAATGCCGCCGTGCTCATCGATCCCGACGGACAGGTGCTGCTGCACCATCGCAAGGTGAACGAGTTGGAGATCGCGCACGACCTGTACGCGCGCGGGGATCGCCTGGGCGTCGTCGACACCCGTTTGGGGCGCATCGGCCTGATGATCTGCGCCGACGCGTTCGCACCAGGAGAGGTCGTCAGCCGCACGCTCGCGTTGATGGGCGCCGACATGATTCTCTCACCATGTGCGTGGGCGGTGCCGCCCGATCACGATCACGCGCGTGCACCGTATGGAGACCTCTGGCGACGTTGCTACGGCATCGTCGCGCGCGAACACAGCGTGTGGATCGCGGGCGCCAGCAATGTCGGCCCGATCACGTTCGGCGCCTGGGATGGTCACGCCTGTATCGGCTGCTCCCTCGTCGTCGGGCCGGACGGCGAGCCCAGGCTCGAGGGGCCATACGGCGCTGACGCCGACGCGCTGTTGATGGTGGACATGGAGATGGGCCAACGCTGAGGAGACGCGGGGGTGGGACAGGCCCATGATGAACGCCGAACGTCGAACGCCGAACGTCGAACGCCGAACGCTACGTTCCGCCCTCATCCGCGAGCGCGTCGTTTTCCGTCGACCTGAGTTGTCCGCCGTAGCCTTGGCGAAGGCGGAAGGTCGACGGCTACGACCGGCCGTATGACAGCCCCCGTAATGCCGCCATGCCGCGAATGCCGGGAATGTCGAAAGCAAACCACGCCAGTCCCCAATCCCAGCCCACGGCCCATTTCCGATTCCCGGTACCCGGTACCCGGCACCCGTTGCCGTACTGCCCGATGTACGCCCGCGGCCCGCTCCAGCGTTGATCGATCATGACTCTCCGTGAGCGAGCCGAGGCTCTTCTGTCGACCGACCCCGCCATCGCGCGCGAGCTGCTGGCGATGGCCCAACGGAACGTGACGCCAGCGCCAGCCGCACGTGCGGGCGTGAGCACGGCGTCCATCAGGGCGTTTGTCGAGGGCGAACCCGGCTGGAACGCACGGGCGCGCAGCAGCGCCGAGGCCGATGGCCGCTTCCACGTCGAGGCCGTCGTCCTCGCGCACGGTCGCCCGTCGATGCTCGTGCAGCGCAACCGCATCCAGCTGCCGGAATCCCCGGAACTCCGTCGTCGCATCGAGGCCACGCGCGTGCGGTACGAATCGCGCCTCGCGAGTGTCGGCCGCGTGGAACTCTCCGGACATCCGCGCCTGCAGCAGGCGGGCACGGCGTGGATCGTCGCCGAGAACCTCGTGGTGACCAACGCACACGTGGCGGCGGAGTTCGTGGCGCGCCAGGAGTCGCACCTGGTGTTCCGGCGAACGTTTGGCGACGCCGCGATGTCGGCCTGCGTGGACCTGCGCGAGGAGTACGTCGACGCGGGTGAGCCGGAGGAGTTCGAGATCGGCGTGGACCAGGTGATGTACCTCGCCGATCTCACCGACGCGCAGGCACCCGATCTCGCGTTGCTGCGTCTGTCGCCCGGGCAGGGGGTGCGGTTGCCTGCGCCGATCCCTTTCGTCGACGTGCCGCTCGACCTGGGGCGCGACATCGCCGTGGTGGGGTTCCCGGCCGAGGACCCGATCGGCTCTGGCAGCATTGCCACGGCGCGGCGCCTGTTCGGCGGCATCTACGGCGTCAAACGTTTCTCGCCCGGCAAGATCGGGCCGATGCCGGACGGCGCCTGGGCCTTTGGCCATGACGCCACGACACTCGGCGGCAGCTCGGGATCGGTGGTCATCGATCTCGAGACGGGCGGGGCCGTCGGCGTGCACTTCGCGGGCGCACTCGAACGCGCCAACTATGCGGTGCGCGGCAGTTACGTGCTCGACGCCATTGCGGCCGCGACACCGCTGGTCGTCGTCCCTGCAATGCCAGTCGGCGTCGCGGTCGGCGTCGAGCCACGGCCGTTCTTTCCGGAAGCGACTGGTTACGAGACGAGAGACGGCTACCGCGCCGACTTCCTCGGCCCCGACCAGCCCGAGGCGCCGCTGCCCGACGTCGTGCGTGCCGACGATGTGCTCGAGGTGACGTGGCAGGGGCAGGCGCTCAAGGCGATGCCGTACCGGCACTTCTCGGTCGTGATGAGCATCAATCGCCGGATGTGCTACCTGAGCGCGGTCAACATCGATGGAGCCACGAGCATCGGCCACCTGCGCCGACGTGACTGGCGTTTCGATCCTCGCTTTTCCGAGGCGGCGCAGCTGTCGGGGCCGGTCTATGGCAACGCGCCGCGCTTCAGTCGCGGCCACATGACGCGTCGCGAAGACCCGGCGTGGGGACCGACACGCGCCGAGGCCGACGAGGGCAACACCGATTCGATGCATCTCGCCAACGCCGTCCCGCAGATGCAGCCCTTCAACGCCGGCATCTGGCTGTCGCTCGAGGACTACGCGCTGCAGAACGCGCGCGAAGACGACCAGAAGATCTCGGTGATGACCGGGCCGGTGCTGCGCGATGACGACCCGATCTTTGAAGACGTGGCCGTGCCGCTCGAGTTCTGGAAGGTGATCGTCTTCGTCCACGACGAGACGCACGTGCTCAGCGTCTCTGGCTACATCCTGTCGCAACGCGGCTTCCTGCCGCACCAGGAGACGGTGTTCGGCGCCTACGAGACGTACCAGGTACCGATCAGCGCCATCGAGGAGCGCGCCGGCCTGCGTTTCGGGTCGCTGACCGCGCACGACGTGTTCGGGACCGCGCCCGAGGGCGAGGCACGCCCGCTCCTGTCGCCCGACGAGATACGCTGGCGCTGAGTGCCTGCCGAGCGGTGCGTTACGACGAGGCGCGTTCGCCGATGAACTGCGTGACGAGCGCATCCGCATTTTGATCGGCCGAGAAGCCGAGCCGCAGTGCGCGCGACGCATCGATGGCGCCCGGCCAGCCTTCGACCACGGCGGCGACGCGTGCATCCGGTTCGAGCCGCACGAGGTTGCGGACGGCGGCACCGGCCGCGCGCTCGAGGCTGTCGAGTAGTTGCGCCGGCGTCACGCAGATGCCTGGCAGGTTGATCGAGCGGACCTCTTGGAGCATCCCGGCAGGCAGACGCCCCGCATGCGCGAGATTCGACGTCGTGACCGTCGGCGAGGAGACCCACAGGCGCGTATCGAGCGGCACCGGACAGACGCTCTCGATGCCGGCCAGTGGCTCGCGGACGATGCCGCTCACGAAACTCGACATCGCCGAGTTCGGCCGGCCCGGACGCACCGACACGGTGGGCACGCGGCAGGCGATACCGTCGATCAGGCCGCGCCGGCTGGCCTCGAGGACGAGCAGTTCCGCGATGGCCTTCGTGGTGCCGTAGGTGGACGCCGGACGCAACGCGTGGTCCTCGGGCACGACCGCGGGCAGGGGCCCGCCAAACACGGCAACCGTGCTCGAGAACACGAATCGTGGTGGCCGCGCCGCCGTCCGGCACGCGTCGAGCAGCGCCTCCGTTCCGCCGACGTTCACCGCCATCGCGAGGTCGGGCTCTGCCTCGGACTGGCCACTCAGGACGGCGGCCAGGTGCCAGATCGTGGTGATGTCAGGCGGTACGGCCGCCCGCAGGACGCCGGGATCGGCCACGCTGCCGATCACCGACACGACGCGCGTGTCGTCGACGGCGCTGGCAACCTGGTCGACGCAGATCACGCGCGTCGGCGCGGGACCGCTCGCGCCGGCGAGCAGGGAACGAATGAGACGCGTGCCGAGGAAGCCGGCACCGCCGGTGACGAGAACGGTCATCGAGGGGATCTCCTGCGTGAAGCGGCCAGCCCATGCTACCGTTCGCGCCGTGATGGCACCAGCGCGCATTGCACTCGTGACCGGCGCCGGCAGCGGGATCGGCCGGGCCGTGGCGGTTGGCCTGATGCGGGCCGGCTATGCGGTGGCATTGGTCGGGCGTCGCGCCTCGGCACTCGAGGAGACGGTCGCAGAGGCGGGCCCGACACCGGGTGCCGCACTGGTCCTGCCGGCGGACGTGACCCAGCCCGACGCCGTGCGTGACGTCTTTGCTCGCACCCGCGTCGCGTACGGCCGCCTCGACGTGCTGTTCAACAACGCCGGCGTGACGGCCCCTGCCGTTCCCCTCGAGGACGTGAGCTTCGATCAGTGGCAGCAGGTGGTCGGCGTCAACCTCACCGGCGTTTTCCTGTGTACGCAGGAGGCCTTCCGAATCATGAAGGCCCAGGTGCCGCGCGGCGGACGGATCATCAACAACGGATCGATCGCCGCGCACGTCCCCCGACCGCATGCCGCCCCATATGCCGCGACCAAGCACGCGGTCACGGGACTCACGCGCGCGACGGCCCTCGACGGGCGCGCGTTCAACATCGCCTGCGGGCAGATTGACATCGGCAATGCCGCCACCGACATGGCGCGCGGCTATGCCCACGGCGTCCTCCAGCCCAACGGAACGACGGCCGTCGAGCCCCTCCTCGATCTCTCGCACGTCGTTGATGCGGTGATGTTCATGGCCGGGCTGCCAGTCGAAGCCAACGTGCCATTCATTACCGTGATGGCAACGGGCATGCCATACCTCGGGCGAGGATGAGCCCGGTTCGTTACTGCGTGTAAAGAACGCACCGCGGCCAAGACACGTTTCAATACCCAGCCGTTCGAAATGGACTGGGCGCTGCGCTCACAGACTTGTCTTGCGCCAATGGGCGCGAGTCTTGCTCTGCGTACCGCCGCCCCTGAGGGCTGATCGAGGCATGCGCCTTCGAGTACGCGGGCCTGGGCAGGAACATGCCGACAGGCCTCGACATCCCGGGCGGGCGCCAATGGATCATCCGTGGCAACCGCTTTCTCGACGTAAGCCGCGGGCACGCGTGCTCTTCGGACCGTCGCTGGCCGTGTGCAGGGCAGTGGCGGCACCGTCGTCGAGCGCAACGTCTTCATCAACACGACCCGCGAGATCGTGCTGGGCCTCGACGATCGGACCCCGAACCAGCACACGGGCGGCATCGTGCGCAACAACATGATCGTGCGCAATCTCTCGACCGCGGACGCGACGATGTTCATCGCCCCTGCGTGAGAGGACTTGCGCCTGCGAATTGATGCCGCACGTGCCGCGATCGACCAGGGCGTGTTCACGACCTTCGCGGACACGGACGCCGAAGGGCAGTTGCGGCCGGCCGGAGTCGCCGCCGACATTGGCGCCGACCAAGTGCAGCCCTGATCTGGCTGCCATCCTTGTGACGGCTGTGTAACTCTGGCTTGTCGAATCTGACGTGATTCGCGTCGGGCACGAGTCGGACCAGGCGCACGCGGTAAACGGTTCGGGCGATTTTCCGTAGATTCCTGCGGTACATCGCACTACGTGCCGCTGCCGAGGCGCGGGCCCGACATTTGCTCAAGCAAGGGGGAGGGCGCCCATGGAGGGCGTCCGTCACCCCCAATCTCGTGTACGAACTCAATGTGATTCGCGAGCCTCGGCTCGCCTGCCTGATGGGCGCGTGTGTCCGACGCGCCACGATCCTTGTCCTCTTTGTCGCCGTTGCCATGGCGTCGCCGTCGCCGGCGAACGCACAGGCCAGCGCCCTGCTCTTTTGGGACCCGCCGATCCAGACGCCCGACGTTTCATACGTCGTGGAGTGGGGACCGGCACCGGGCGCCGCCGTCGTCTCGGCGACCGTGCCGCGAGGCACGACCTCGTTCGAAGCCACAGGGTTGAGGCCCGGTCTCCGCTACTACTTCACGGTCCGCGCCGTCGATGCACAGGGCCGACGAAGCGGTCCCTCCAACGAGTTGTCGGTGGTGGCCCCGGGACCACCCCGAGCCGCCACTCCCGACGTCGTGAGCCTCCTCGCCGCAGAGTGGCCTGACGTCATGCTCACGGTGGAGGGCGCCAGCGAGGGCGGCACTGTCGCCAGCTCGCCCGCCGGCATCGACTGCGGCACCACATGTGCCGCGGCACTGCCACGCGGTACGCCCGTGACGCTGGCGGCCTCGGCCGCGCCGGGTCATCGATTCGTCGGGTGGCTGGGTGCCGACTGCAGCGGCGATGGATCCTGCACGGTGAGGCTCGACACGGCGACCACCGTGCGTGCCATCTTCGAGCGGGGCGACGACACGGCGCCGTCCTCCTACACGCGCTATCTCGCCGAGGGGGCGGCCAGCGACTTCTTCGACACGCGTCTTGTCCTGGCAAACCCGGGCGGACGGATGGCGCATGCTTCGGTGCAGTTCCTGCGCGAGGACGGCGTCGTCGTACCCCACGTTGCCGAGGTCGCGCCTCTCTCGAGCGCGCGCATCGACGCCGGACAGTTCGCCGGACTTGCTGGCCGATCGTTTGCGACGATCGTCGAGAGCGACACGCCGCTCGTGATCGATCGCACGATGTCCTGGCATGCGCCGGGGGGCGTGGCCTACGGCTCGCATGCCGAGACGAGCGTGGCCGGGCCCGCGCCGCGCTGGTACCTCGCTGAAGGGGCGACGCATGCCGGCTTCGATCTGTTCTACCTGTTGCTGAACCCGCAGGAGCGCACGGTGTCGGCGCGCATCCGCTACCTGCGGCCGGTGGGAGAGGTGCTCGAGAAGATCTACGAGTTGCCGCCGCGAAGCCGGACGAGCGTGTGGGTCGACCAGGAGGTGTTCGGCGCGACGGGGGCACAGGCGCTGAACAACACGGAAGTCTCCGCGATCGTGGAGACACTCGATGGTGCCGGCATCGTCGTCGAGCGCGCGATGTACGACAGCCGGCAAGGCACCACGTTCGCGGCTGGTCACGAGAGCGCCGGCGTCACCGCGCCTGCGACTCGCTGGTATTTCGCCGAAGGCGCCACCGGGCCATTCTTCGACCTGTTCCTGCTCATCGCGAACCCTGCCGATCACGGAACCGACGTGCAGGTCACGTACCTGCTGCCTGACGGGACGCGGGAGCGCCGCCTCCATCATGTCGGTCCGTCGCAACGCTACACGATCTGGGTGGACCAGGAGGGTGGCCCGCTCGCCGACACGGCGGTGTCCGCCATCGTGGAGTCGGTGGACGACACGCCGATCGTCGTGGAACGGTCGATGTGGTGGCCCGGCGACTCGCGAACGTGGACCGAAGCGCACAACTCGCCCGGTGCCACTGAGACGGGCACCCGTTGGGCGGTGGCCGATGGCGAGGTCTCCACCGACCTGACGGCGACCGCGACCTACCTCCTCGTTGCCAACACGTCGGAGCAGGAGGCGCGCGTGCGCGTGACGCTGCTGTTCAGGCCGGGGCTGCCGGCCGTGAGCCGGGAGTTTCCGGTTGCGGCCGGCAGCCGGTTCGGCGTCAGCGTCGCGGATGCGTTTCCGGAGGCGGCCGGGGAGCGCTGCGGCGCGCTCATCGAGAGCCTCGGCGAGACGCCCGCCCCGATCGTCGTCGAACGTGCGATGTATGCCGATGGGCCCGGGCAACGCTGGGCCAGCGGCACCAACGTCCTCGCGACGCGCCTCAAGTAGTCGGCGACTCCCGACTTCCGGTTCCCGTTTCCGGTTCCCGATTCCCGGTTCCCGGTTCCCGGTTCCGATGCCCGTACCGGGTGGTACGGGCATCGGGGCGAATCACCAGATACGAACGCGCTGCTCGGGCGCGATGTACAGCGCTTCTCCGGGCTTGACGTCGAACGCCTCGTACCAGGCGTCCACGTTGCGCAGGGGCGCGAACGCGCGGATGAACCCTGGCGAATGCGAGTCGTTCACGATCTGCTGCCGCAAGGCGTCGTCGCGCGACTTGATCCGCCAGGCCTGTGCCCACCCGAGGAACACCCGCTGCGTGCCGGTGAAGCCATCGAGCACCGGCGCCGGCTTCCCCTGCAGCGACAACTGGTACGCATCGAGGCCGAGCAGCACGCCGCCAAGGTCGGCGATGTTCTCACCCATGACGATGCGGGCGGTCAGCTTCATACCGGGCAGCGTGGGGAACACGTATGCCTCGTACTGGGCGCCGAGCCGATCGGCTTGCGCCTCGAAGCGTTTCGCATCATCGGGTGTCCACCAGTCGCGCAGGACGCCCTTGCCATCGGACTTGCGGCCCTGGTCGTCGAAGCCGTGCGTCAGCTCGTGCCCGATCACGCCGCCGATGGCGCCGTAGTTGACGGCCATATCGGCCTGGGGGTCGAAGTACGGCGGCTGGAGAATCGCGGCCGGGAAGACGATCTCGTTCTTGGCAGCGGAGTAGTAGGCGTTGACGGTCTGCGGCGTCATCCCCCATTCGTCCTCGTCGACTGGCCGGCCGATGCGGGCGACGTCCCGCGCCCATTCGAACGCCGCGACCCGCTCCCAATTCGCGAACAGTTCGCCTGTCACCTCCAGCGCCTTGTAGTCCCGCCACTCGGACGGGTAGCCGATCTTGACGCCGAAGCTCGCCAACTTCTCGAGCGCCGCGGCCTTGGTGGCCGGCTCCATCCAGGGCAGCGCCTCGATGCGCATGCGCATGGCCTCGCGCAGTCCGGCGACGAGTCGCTCCATCTTCGCCTTCGAGTCGGGAGGGAAGTGACGCGCGACGTACGTGCGACCGATTGCCTCGCCCATACCGGCCTCGGCGAACGCGACGGCGCGCTTCCAGCGGGCCCGTGGTTCCTGCGCGCCCTGCAGGAACATCGAGCGGAACTCCCAGTGCGCGGTCACGAAGCGCGCCGACAGGTACGGCGCTGCTTGGTCAATCGTGCGGAACGCCTGCCAGGCCTGCAGCGTGTCCACCGGCGTCTCGCCGACGATCGCCGCAATCTTCGGGATGGCCGTGTCCTGGCGGACGACCACCTTGGGCGCACCGTCGATGCCGGCCGCCCTGGCAAATGCCTGCCACGCGAACCCCGGTGCGCTGCTGGCGAGCGCGGTCCACGTCGTCGGGTTGTACGTCTTGTCGCGATTGCGGCTTTCGGCCCGCGTCCAGTGCGCCTCCGCGATACGGGTCTCGAAGGCGATCACGGCGTCGGCCGCGGCCTCGGGCGTGGTCCATCCAGCGAGCCCCAGCATGCGTGCCACGTACTCGCGGTACGCCTTCTTCTGGGGCGCGAAGTTGTCGCGCAGGTAGAACTCGCGATCCTGCAGGCCCAGGCCCGACTGCGACAGGTAAAGGGTGTACTGCTCCGGATTGCGCATGTCGTCGCTGACGCCCGCGGCAAAGACGGCAGCGCCCGCGCCCCGCGACGTCTCGCCCATCAGGGTGGCCAGCGCCTCGCAGGTCGTGGCGGCGCGGATCGCGGCAAGTCTCGGGGCGAGCGGAGTGGCATCGCGCCGTTCGGCCGCGGCTTCGTCCAGGAAGCTGCGGTACAGCCGCGCGAGCTTCGCCTCGTCGGAGCCGGCCGCGAGGGATGTGGCCGCCGCCCATTCATCGAGCAGCGCGCGGACCTGGCCCTCGGCGATATCGCGCAGGACGGCTGCCGAGCCGAACGTGGTGCGGTCGGGCGGAATCGTCGTGCGGTCCGCCCAGGCGCCGTTGACGTACCGGAAGAAGTCGGTGCCGGGCTTCACCGATGTGTCCATGCCCGACAGGTCAATTCCCCACGTGCCGAATCGTGGCGCCTCGCCGGCGACGGCACCAGCCCCCTCGCCAGTCGCCCCAAGGGCCAGGCGGGTGCAGGCGTCGTCGAGGCAGGCGTGATCGTGAGACTGGGCACGCGTGATGGCGGGAAGCAGCAGGAGGACGGCAGCGGCCGCGCAGCGGGACAGGCACCGGTTCATTGGCAATCGATCTCCTTGAGCCGTTCATGGTACGACGCCTCCCGAGGCGGCCCAGCCTCGACCCACGTCGTCGCGCGCCAGCGTCCTGATGCGACACTAGGAGGGTGATTCGAAGGGGTCGCGCGTGGCTGACGGCGCAGGACCGCAGTGTCCGGCTGATCGTCCAGGCCGGGCTCCTGGTGGGCGTGCTGTTCACGGCCTGGATATGGAAGCAGACCTGGGCCGTGCACAGGCTGACGCGCGGCGTGGGCGACACGTGGTTCCACACGGCCGACGGCAAGCGCTGGTTCCGCCTCGACGAGCAGCGCCAGGATGTGCCGCTTGCCCGGATCACGCCGTACCTCCAGCAGGCCTTCATCGCCGTCGAGGACCATCGCTTCTACGTGCATCCCGGCCTCGATCCGATCGGCCTGGGTCGCGCCGTCTACCGCAACACGATGACCGGGCGTAGCGAGGGGGCGAGCACGATCACCCAGCAGCTCGCGCGCACGCTGTTTCTCTCCAACCGCAAGAGCTATACGCGCAAGCTGCGCGAGGCGATCCTCTCGGTGCAGCTGGAACTGCAGCTGAGCAAGGCGCAGATCCTCGAGCTGTACCTGAACCGCATCTACTTGAGCGCCGGCGTGTACGGCGTCGAGCCGATGGCGCGGCGGGTGTTCGGCAAGCCTGCCGAATCGCTGTCCCTGGCCGAGAGCGCGTTCATCGCCGGACTGGCGCGGGCGCCGGCGGCGCTGTCGCCGTGGTCCAACCTTCCGCGGGCGCTCGAGCGTAGCCACGTCGTGCTGGCGCGCATGCGCGAGGCCGGTTTCATCACCGACGCCGACCAACGTGCCGCCAGGCGCGCCCGATTGCGCGTGCGGCCGTACGAGCCGACGAGCACCGCGTCAGACGCGTACGCCAGGGCGTACATTCGCCAGCTGTTCAGGGACACGCTGGGCGGGGACCATCCGCCGGAATGGCGTGTCGACACCACGATCGTCGCGCCGCTGCAGGAAGCCGCCGATCGCGTCGTGAGGGAGGGACTCGGTCGCTTCGGCAAGCGCGACCTGCAGGCGGCCCTCGTCGCGATGGATCCGGACACGGGCGATGTGCTGGCGCTGGTCGGCGGCCGTGACCCGGCGAAGTACCCCTTCAACCGCGCGACGCGCAGCCGCCGCCAGCCAGGGTCCGCCTTCAAGCCACTGCTCTTCGCAGCCGCGCTCGAGCAGGGCTTCTCCCCCGTATCGATCCTCGACGGGCTCGATGCGATCACGCCGCAGGGCCCCGACGAATGGGCTCCGGAGAACTCGACAGGGCAGACCGCGCCGGCATTGACGCTGCGGGCCGCCCTCATCGAATCGAACAACCGCGCCGCGACGGTGTTGCAACAGCGCGTCGGCACACGCCGGGTGATGCGGGTTGCCGGCGACGCCGGGTTGCGCGACCTGCCGAACGTGCCGTCGTTGTCGCTCGGCACCGGCCTGGTGACACCGCTGGAACTCACGACCGCCTTCGCGATGTTCCCCAACGGCGGCCGGTCGGTGCGGCCTCGCGGCATCCTCCGGATTCTGGACGAAGACGGGAGTGTGGCGTTCACGAATCCCGTCGTGCGCGAGAACGTGATCGCGCCGGAAGTCGCCTACCAGATGGTGTCCATGCTGCAGGACGTGGTCGATCGCGGAACTGCGTCGGATGCCCGGCGCATGGGCGTGCGTTTCGCGGTGGGTGGCAAGACCGGCACCACCGATGACTTCAAGGACGCGTGGTTTGTCGGCTTCTCGTCGTCGCTGGTCGTGGGTGTCTGGGTCGGCTTCGATCAGCCGGCGACCATCGGCCGGGAGGCGTACGGCGCGCGGTACGCGCTGCCCATCTGGTCCGACTTCATGCGCCGGGCGGCACGCGTGCGGCCCCCCGGGGCCTTCGACCGGCCCTCGGGCTTGCGCGAGGAAACACTGTGCCGCGTCTCGTACAAGCGGCCGGTGGCCAGCTGCCCGGTCTACACCGAATACCTCAAGCGCGGCGACGCGTCGCCCGACCAGCTCTGTCCCGTCCACAAGGGCACGCTGCGGCAGCAGGTCACGCGCACCATCGAGGGATGGACCGCAGGGCTTGCACGCAAGATCCGCGGGCTGTTCCACTAGCGGTCCTTGCGGCACTCGCGCACTGCAGTGTTGCCTTTGGCGACAGTCTGGCTTCGGGAGTTTCACGGGCCAACCCGTCAACTCACGGGGGACGCGAGGTCCAGATGAGTGCCCGATGCAAGGACGAGTGTGGTGTACCACTGCAACTGACGTCGAGGCCACTGCATCCCGAACGTCCAAAGCGCCGTAAACGCGGTTGGCCGCCGCGCGCCCGCTGGCACGGTTCTTCCTTTGAGTGATGGCAATGAACACGTGCCGGCCGCTTGCTGGCGCCCGGGCGGACACACATCACAGGAGACGCAGCGAATGGCGACACAAAAAGTAATGCCCGCAGGCCCGACGGGGTCCGGCATCACGACAGAACTGCCTGGTGAGACGGGGCTCGGTAGTGGCCCGGGTACGACCACCAGCGGCTTCGGCGCGGACGACGGGTTCGGCACGATCGGAGTCTCGACGCAGCGTGCGACTCGCGAGTTCCCCCGAGCCGCCGGCGTGATTGATCAGGTCAAGCAGGAGGCCTCGACACGCGTGAACGAACAGAAGGCGCGCGCGGCCGAAGGGTTGGGGTCGGTGGCCTCCGCGATCCGGCAGGCGAGCGAGCACCTGCGCGCCGAGAACCAGACGCTTTCCACGTATGCCGACAAGGCCGTGGATCAGATCCAGCTCTTCGCCGACCGGATGCGCGACAAGGATCCGGCCGACATGGTGCGTGACGCAGAGAGATTCGCTCGCCGAAACCCGACCGCATTCGTCGGTGGGGCGTTCGTCCTCGGGATCGCGCTGGCGCGTTTCCTGAAGAGCTCCGGCGAGGCGCAGTACGGCGACAGCAGCCTCGGCCACCGCGACTCCGATTTCGGTGACACGGGCATCACGCGCGGCGCGGACTATGGCAGCAACTACGGCAGCTACGGCAGTGTCTCGAGCATGGGAGGCGGCATCTCGACTGATCCTGCACGGGGCATCACCAGCTGATGCGCGACCTGCCCGGGAGGAACTCCATGGACACGCCACGGCCAGAGCGATCGCTTGGTGACCTTTTCGCCGACCTGTCGCAGAAGACCTCGCTCCTCATACGCCAGGAAGTGCAACTGGCGAAGACGGAGCTGTCCCAGAAGGCCACGCAGGCCGGACGTGCCGGCGCCATGCTTGGCGCCGGCGGGGCAGTGGTCAATGCGGCCTTGTTGACCTTTACCGCCACCATCGTCCTGTTGCTCGTGCAGTTCGGACTCGATGCGTGGGCGGCCGCGGGCCTGACCGCGGTGTTGCTTGCCGCCGTGGGCTACGTGCTCGTGCGCAGCGGGCTGCGCAAGCTGCGGCAGCCGATGGCGCCGGTGGAAACGATCGATTCGATCAAGGAGACCGCACAGTGGCTGAAGAACGAGACCAGGTAACCCGTCCGGTCGGATCGCTGCTCGCACCGGATCAGCCGGTCGCGGCCTCGTTGGCTGCGACCGAACTCGATGACGTCGATGTCCCGCGTCGCGTGACCACCGCGGACCTGGGGCCGGGTGTCACGGGCGATCGCATCGACGCGACGATCCCGCCGGGGGTGACCGCTGCCAGTGGGACGGGAGCCTTCGCCACGCCGAGCAGCGACGATCCCGACGTGATCCGCGAGCAGATCGAGCGGACGCGCGAGGACATGAGCCAGACCATCAACGAGTTGCAGGAGCGACTCAGCCCGCAGCACCTCGCGCAGCAGGCGCGCGAGTCGGTGCGGGAGGCCACCGTCGGCCGCGTGCAGCAACTGGTCGGGTCCGCTGGGGACACGGCCACGCAGGTGGCCCGGCGCGCCCAGGAAGCCGCCGGACCCATGGTGGAACAGGTGCGCGAGCGCCCGGTACCGATCGTCCTCGCGGGCGCCGGTGTGGTCCTCGCCTGGTGGTTGATGCGCCGCGCTTCGAGCCGGCAGACATGGAGCAGCGAAGACATGTACAACTGGGACGACGATCCGATGAGCACGAGCGGCTACAGACGTGACCAGGCGTCTCTCGATTACAACGACGATCGCAATGGTGGACGTTGGCAGGATGGCGGCTGGATGCGCTTGCTGCGCGACAACCCGCTTCCGGCCTCCATCGCGGCGGCGAGCATCGGCTACATGCTCTGGAATCGCCGCTCGTCGGTGATGGCCGACGACTACCGGGTACGCTCGGAGGCCTACGCGGGCTACGACGACGAAGACATCTCCGGCGCGTCGACGACTGAGCGCGTCAGCGATGCCGCCCGCGACCTGGGGCGGCAGGCCCGCGAAAAGGCCACCGCGCTTGGCGAACAGGCGCGCGAACGAGCCACGGCACTTGGCGAGCAGGCACGCGAGAAAGCCAGCGCCCTCGGTGAGCAGGCGCGCGACAAGGCCAGTGCGCTTGGCGAGACGGCCCGCGAAAAGGCCAGCGCCCTCGGCGAACAGGTGAGCGGCACGGTTCGTTCGGCCCGTCTTCGCGCCGGCCAGGTCTCACGCCAGACGTCAACGCAGTTCGATCACTGGTTGCAGGAGAATCCGCTCGCCGTCGGCATCGCCGCTGTGGCGGCCGGCGCGGTGGTCGGCTTGACGATGCCCCGTACGCGCGCAGAGAATCAGGTGATGGGAGCGTCCCGTGACGCGCTGATCGATCGGGCGAGCGACTCGGCGCAGCAACTGAAAGACCAGGTGCGCGAAAAGGTCCAGGAGGTGGCCGACGATTTGACGAGCACCACGTCGTCGACACCGTCATCTCCGACCGGCGTGCAGGGCGTGTGATCGTGTGACACCAGGACCCGCCGCGCGGGCGCAGGATCATGACGCCGACGGAGACGCCGCAGACTTGCGGTGGCCCCCGTCGGCGGCCGATCTCGACGCCATCTCGTGTGTCGACGTGATCAGCGCCGGCGGGGGAGATCTGCACGCGTGGCTGCGGCAGCCGCGTCCAATCCCGCCATCTCGCGGCCCTGACGCCGTCGACGCCCCCCATCATGAGCCACAGCGCGCTGCTCCGATCGCGGCGCGCCGGCGCCCTGGCCGCTGGACCTTCGCAGTAGCGGCGTCTGCCGTCCTCGCCGTGGCCACTCCCACGTTGCTGCGCACAGCCCGGGTCGCAGAAACCGCCGTTGCCGATCCGCCTCTCCTGAGTGTGCCTGCCCGGGCGACAACCAACGTCGCGCCGGCCCTCACGACCGACAGTCCCTCGACGCATTCGCTGGCCGCGACCACCGGCAGTGCTGCGGAGCGGGAGCGAGCGGCACGCGCCGCATCGGCGCTGCCTCGGCACGCGCCGGGCGAACAGTATCCGCGGCTGGTCGTTGCCTTGGCGACGCCTGGCGTCGTGCCAGCGCTCGGCGTGAGTCCCGCGACTGATGCGACAGTGGAGCGCGACAGACGCGATGCGCCGCCACCGATCGAGGTTCCCCCGGTCATCGTGCCGGCCACGCTCGAGGCGGCAGCGGTCCCGGCCCCGGGCCTTCACGACAGTGCTCCGATGCTCGCATCGGCGATCCCGGCGCGCGAGGTGATCAGGGAGACGCCTCTTGCGGCCGAGCCGACGACGCATGCCGCCGCGACGGAGATGACCGCGAGTGCAGCGGTGCCCGCCGCTCTCGAAGTCGCCTCGGTCCGAGAGGCGCTGTCGCGCTACGGCGCCGCGTACTCGCGGCTGGACGCAGCCGCGGCGCGTGCGGTCTGGCCGTCGGTCGATGCACGCGCGCTGGGGCGCGCATTTGCGGAGTTGCGGTCGCAACGCGTCACGTTCGACGATTGCGACATCGCCGTCGATGGCTTGCGTGCGCGGGCCGCGTGTCGCGGTGCGACGACATACGTGCCGCGGGCTGGCGATCAGAGTCCGCGCACCGAGGCGAGGGCCTGGCGGTTCGAACTCGAGAAAAGTCGGGACGCCAACTGGCGGATCGCCTCGGCGAACATCAGCGTCCCGCGAGAGAGTACTCGAGCCCGATGACGAAGGCGCGCGACGGCTTCAGGCCTTCGTCGGTGAGCGGCAGGATCAGGTGCGCGCCGAGCAGCCAGGTCCGCGCGATGTTCCACTTCGCGCCGACGACCGCCTGCGCATTCTGTGTGGAGTCGCCCTCGGGTAGCAGCCGCAGCGTGTCGACGCCCACGATGGTCGGGTGCGGCACCCGGGTCAGCGCGACACGCCCCGCTGCGTCGACGGTTCGACCGATCAGTTCGCCCACCAGCGTGAGCTGACGCGCCACATTGGCGGTGAATGCGCCACGGTACTGGAACCCGGGCGAGAGTCCGCCAAGCGTCGCGCCGACGGTGCCATGGCCAGCGATCACGCCAGCCTCGCCCGACACGACCATTGCCACCAACGCCGACGTACTTCCTGCGCCAAGTAGATCCTCGTCGCGACCCGTGGGCAGTTGCACTTCCGCGATGGACGCCAGGCCGCTGCCGTGCTCGCCGAGCAGCCGCACCTTGCCACGAACGGCCACGTCGCCGATGCCACTGGCCGTCGCGTCGGCGGTGGCCTGCACGTCGGACGAGCCGCGATACGTGTTGGTGCGCTGTCCGCGGAGATCGATCGTCACAAACGGCACGACCACGCCGAGATCGACGCGATCGTGCAACCCATAGGTAGCGCTGGCCGTGAGCGTCTGGCTCTCGAGCGTCATCGACAGCGTCTCGGCGTCGAACGGTGCGGATTCGTCGCGGAACTGGTTGCCGCTGGTGACGAACGTGCCGTCATCGAGATCGCGACCGTCGAGGGTGGTGTAGCGACGCGCGGTGAATGAGGCGCCCAGCGTGAGCCGGCCAGCGCCGGTCGTCAGGCTGCGTTCGGTGAAGAACGGACCGAAGCTTGCGCTGGCGCGCTGCGGCGCGCCCAGCGCCGGGTTCAGCCTGTAAACGAATCCAGGCGAGGCGGCGCTGACTGGCTGGGTCGAGAGTTGGATGAGCAGGAGCCGGCTCATCGTGTCAGCGGTCGCCCGAGCAGCCGCGACGTCACGCTCGAAATCTCCGCTCTGCACGCCTCGGTTGGTGAGCAGGAACGAGAGCACGTCCGCCAGTGGGGCCTGCTGCGCCGCCGCGTGACGTGGAAGTGCCACCAGCAGCAGGCACGCGACGGCCGCGCCGATGCGACCGGATCGACGCACACCTCCCTCAGCGCAGGGCATCAACGCCGCCGCCCTCTTCCTGTGATCCGCTTCCGTTCGTTTGTACGCGGGTCGCCAGCACCGACCCATCCCGCTGCGGCGTCCCACGCACGTTGACGACCTGGCCGTCACGCACGCGGTCGCAGCGGTTGCCGGGGAAGTTGGTCGCGGCGTTGGTCCGGATGAGGCGACCCTCCACCCGGAAGGTAATCGTCGGACACGCGCCCGACACCTGGGATGCCGGCCCCTCGAGCCGGACCTCCTCCACGACCACACCCGGTGCGGCCGCCTGGCTCACCGGAATCACTTGCGCGGCCACGGTCACCGCGCCAGTGCGTGGCGTGTCGGCCGTATTGGCCTCCACCCGGACGGTCACGCCGCCGTCACCGACACCACTGGTGCCCTCCAGCACGAGCCACGACGCGCCGCTCTGTGCCGTCCACGCGCAATTGCCGCGCGAGGCATCGACGGCGATCGTCTCGCTGGTGCCTTCCGCAGCCGCACTGATGGCCGTCGGCTTCACCTCGTAGGTGCACGCGGGCGGCGGTGGCTCGGGCTCGGGCGGCGGTGGTTCGGGCGGCGGCGGAGCCGGCGTCGGGGGCGTTGGTGTCGGCGTCGGCGTAGGCGTCGGTGTAGGCGTCGGCTGAGGCGTCGGCGTCGGTGAAGGCGTCGGCGTCGGAGGTGAGGGGTCTCCAGGCGACGGCGTCGGGGTCGCTGGCGGTGTCGTTGGCGGCGTGGGTGTCGTCGGTGGAGTCGGCGACGGGCCCGGCGTCGGCTGACCCGGAGTTGGCGCGGGCGCGGGAGATGGCGAGGGCGAAGGCCCAGGCGTTGGCGCCGAAGCGACGGGTGGCGTCGGCCCCGGCTGTGGCGTCGGCGTTGGCGAGGGCGGCGCGCCGGCGACCGGCGGTTCCGGGACGGGTATCGGCCCCGCCGCCTCCTGGGCCGCAGTCCAGACCGCGCCGCCGAGTGTGACGACGCCGGTACGCGCCGGCCCCTGGTTGGCCGCGATCACGATGGTGACCGCTGCCGATCCCACCTGGGCGGTGCCGCTTCCGACCTGCAGCCATGGCGCGCTGCTCTGGGCGGTCCACGTGCAGTCGTCCAGGGTGTTCACCCCGACACGTACCGTCCCGCCCACCGCTGGGAAGCCACTGCCGCCGGTATCGAGCGTGAACGGGCAGGGGGTAGCGGCCTGCTGCACGTCGGAGCGCCCCTCATTGACGGTCAGTGCGGCCTGCCGCGGTGTTCCCCGCGGATTGGGCGCCACGGTGAAGGCCAGCGTCGCGCTGCCCTGCCCGCTGGTGGGGGACGTGAATGCGATCCACTCGGCGCCGGCGCGTGCGTTCCAGGCACACTCGCGGTTGATGGTCAGGTTCACCGTGCCAGTGCCCCCCTCGGCTGAGACCTGTGGCGCCGAGTTCGCGAGGCTGACACTGCAACGGTCGAGCGATGTGGGCCCAGTCGTCTGCGTCGACGACGACCCGCCACATGCGCTTCCGCACAACAGCAGAGTGATCGCCGCCGTCAGTTCCAGCCAGTGCGGCGCAGCGAGAGCGCGCATGTGCAATGTCCGTCCGTCATACATGCATTTCGAAACGCTTCCAGGCGCCGCCGGCGCGAGGCCCTGCGCACGCCGGAAAATTCACGCTGGGCACCCGCGTGCTCCTCGATACCTGCAAACGACGAGCCAGCGGCATCAGGAAAGCATTCCCTGACCGATCGCGTCCCCGTCAGGAGAGGTGATGATCAGCGGCAACCGCCGCCCGTCATCGAGGACGAGCATCAGGTCGTCGCGGTGCTCAGTGTACCAATGGAACAGGTCGGCGACGCGCGCTCGCAGCAGCACCCGAGTGAAGAATGGACCACCACCGGGCGGGTCGGGCTGGCCAGGCCGCTGGGCGACGATCGTGATGGTGTAGCCGACCTCGACCGGTGTCTCGAGACCGGGAGTCTCGATTCGGCCGAGCCCGTCCATGATGGCCAGCAGGTCGTCCCGCGGAATGTCAGGGCTCACGGCTCGCTCGGGCCGCGCCGGAAGGAGACGCCGCCAGGCGGTAAGTGTACGGCACTCCGCAGCCGCGCTCTTCACTCATCGTCCAGCAAGGTCCATCCTTCGTCGCGACAGACCCAGACGCGTCCCCTCGGCTGTACGAACGTTCGGCCGATCAACCGCGCTTCCGCTATCGAGTCCAGCGTTTCGCAGATCTGACGGCCCGTGGCGTCCTCTACGAACCATCCTTCGGTAGTACTTCGTAGCACGAGGTCCAGATTGGTGAGGCGGGGGAGGAGCGGATGAAGCGAAGCCACGACGCCCTTATGACGTCCCAAGTAGACAATTGGTGCCCGAAGGTAAGAGGCCAGAGGATATTTGACGGGACGCACGCCAACGGCTAAGCATTCCCGCCACACCTTTCAGGCCTGAGCCGGCTCGAACACGAGGGGCCGGAACGCCAGCGGCGCGTGGAACGTCGGCGCGTCCGGCACCGACCACGCGGCATAGATGGCGCCGTCCTCGGGAAGCCCTGGCCCGCCGGGTCGCTTGATGCGGAAGGCGTTGAAGTGCCACACGTCTCCGCCATGCACCGGCACGCACTCGGCAACGCCAGGCGCCAGGGTGGCGAAGTCGGTGAACGGCATCCACGCGATCGCGCACCAGTCGTCGCCGTTCCCAGCGCGATGGACGGCCGTACGTAGTCCCGCGAAGTCCCAGGCCAGGTGCACGCGCCGCTCCGGAGCGAGCCGCTCGATGTGCAGGTCGCAGACCACGTTGGTCGGCGTGATCTCGAGTTCCGCGTAGTCTTCGCCGCTGCAGGTCGGATCGAGGAAGACCTCGACGACCTCGGTCTCCCACAGGCCGTCGTCGCGTTGCGTGCGCGTCGCCCACGGCGCGTGGTCCTGTGCATCCCAACGGACGCACAAGCCGTCCTGCGCCCACACCGCCCGGAAGGTCGTGGCGAACCCGTCAGGGCCCCACGTCACGGCCATCGCGTCGTTCCAGCCCTGTTGCGCGAGCAGCGCGTCGGGTGCGAGCGACGTGGCGCGTACGCGGTAGATCGCTGGCTGCAGCACCGCCTCGGGCCCGCGATACATGTCGACCACGGTCGTTCAGAGCGAGGAAGAAGACAGCATCGAGTACACGTCGAGCAGCCGCTTCTGCGCGTTGATCGGTTCGCTGCCCGGTTCGCCGTTCACCTGCACGTACGACCCGTCGGTGCGCAGCACACGGGCCCGGTCGGTGTCGACGAGCAACGTCTCCAGCACGACGTCACGCAGGTGCGCGCGCAGGTCAGGCTGATGGACCGGGCACAGCACCTCGACGCGGCGGTCGAGGTTGCGTTCCATCAGGTCAGCGCTGCCGATGTAGACCTCGGGGTCGCCGCCGTTTTCGAACGAGTAGATTCGGGAGTGCTCGAGGAACCGTCCGACGATCGAGCGCACCGTGATCGTGTCGGAGATGCCGGGGATGCCCGGCCGGAGACAGCACACGCCGCGGACGATGAGATCCACGGGAATCCCGCACTGGCTCGCACGGTACAGGTTGCGGATCATGCCCGGATCGGCAATCGCGTTGAGCTTGAAGATGAGGCGGGCGGGCCGGCCGGCGCGATGGTGCTCGCACTCGCGATCGATCAACGCCTTCATCTGGCTGCGCAGCGACACGGGCGCCACCAACAACTGGTCGTACGTGCGTCGGCTGGAGTAGCCGGTCAGGTAGTTGAACACCTCGGAGATGTCGTCGACGATGGCCGAGTCCGACGTGAAGAGCCCGATGTCGGTGTAGACCTGTGCGGTGGCGCGATTGTAGTTGCCGGTCGCCACGTGCGCATAGCGGCGGATGCCGTCCGGCTCCTTGCGGATGATCAGGCACAACTTGCCGTGCGTCTTCAGGCTCACGATCCCGTACACCACGTGGATGCCGGCCGACTCCATCCGGGTTGCCCACGCGATGTTGTTGCGCTCGTCGAAGCGAGCCTTCAGTTCGACCAGCACCGCCACCTGCTTGCCCTGCTCGGCGGCCGTCACCAGCATGTCGACCACCGGCGAGTTCGCGCCGATGCGGTACAGGGTCATCTTGATCGCGATGACCTGCGGATCCTCGATGGCCGCCCGCAGGAACGCCTCGACCGACGAGAACGAGTCGAACGGGTGATGGACCAGCACGTCCTCCTCGCGGAGGTCGTCGAAGATCTCGGTGTAGCCCGACCAGATGGTGCGCGGCGAGAACGGGGCGTCCTTCAGGTGCGGCAGGTGCAGCCTGGTGAGCTGATGCCAGTCGTCCCAGTCCATTCGCTCACTGGTGCGCAACACGACGTCCTCGTCGATCTCGAAGTTCTCCACGAGGATGTTCAGCACCCGGCGCGGCATCGCCTCTTCCACTTCGAGCAGACACAGGGCGCCGTAGCGCAACTGCTTGAGGCTCCGGTCCACCGACTCCAGCAGGTCGTCGGCCTCGTCTTCCTGGATCACCATGTCCGTGTCCCGGATGATGCGGAACAGGTGGGCCGACTGCAGGTCGGTGCCCGGGAACAGGTGGTGCAGGTTGGCGCGGACGATGTCCTCGAGGAACGCGAAGGTCAGCCCCGCGTGCGGCGACATGTCGGCGGGGATGGTGACGAACCGATCCAGGGTGGCCGGAATCTTCACGCGCGCAAACTTGGTGCGGCCGCTGTGGCGGACGACGACCGCGAAGTTGCGGCTCAGGTTCGAGATGTACGGGAACGGATGACCAGGGTCGAACGCCAGCGGCGTCAGGACTGGCAGGATCTCGGCACGGAAGTAGTGCGCGAGGTGTGCCGCGATCTGCGGCGTGTACTCCTCGGGGTCGAGGATGTGTACGCCCTCACTCGCGAGGGCCGGGCGCAGTTGCTCCCGCCAGCACCGCTGCAAGGCGCCCATCATCTCGGAGGACCGGGCGCGGGTGGCCGCCAACTGCTGCTCGGTGTTCAGGCCGTCCGGGCTGACGTCCTCGATGCCGGCGCGATACTTCTTCAGCAGCGTGGCCACGCGCACCATGAAGAACTCGTCGAGGTTCGTGGCGACGATGGCCAGGAACTTGACGCGTTCGAGCAGGGGATGCCCCGGGTCGAGCGCCTGGTTGAGCACACGCTGGTTGAACTCCAGCCAGCTCAGTTCACGGTTGATGTAGAGCCCCGGATGTTCGAGGTTGGCCGGATCGCACTGGGACCAGTCGGTGCGCGTGGCGGGCAGGCGGATCCGCCGCTTGGCGCCGCGTCCACGTACCGCGCGTTCCTTCGTAGCTGTTGTGGCGTTCATACGCTCGCGTTTGTGACGTGCGGGGCCGATGATATCAAAGCACCGACACCGCGGCCGGCGCTGTGCCCATGCAGATTACCCTCCTCCCGCCCCTGGTGCCGTCTGATGGCGTCGTGTCGGTGCCCGCCGCCCATCAGGCGTTCACGCCAGGGACGCGAGTCCTGGCGACCGTGACGAGCAGCGGGCTCGAGGGCGGCACATTGCTCCTGGTCGGCGGGCGCGAAGTGCCCACCAGCGGCACCCTGCCATACCGACCGGGCACGACCCTGCGACTGGAAGTGGTGGAGGGGGGGCCGCAGCCATTGCTACGGCTGGTATCGGCCGAGGCAGGGCTGGTCGAGAACGCGGACGATGCCGAGGGGCCGGTGCCGCTGCCGGCCTGGCCACCCGTCTCCAGCGTGACATACGGACTCGCGGCCGCGGTGCTCGCGGCTCGCGACGGGCCGGACGTGCGTGGCGCAGCGGCTGCGTTCGCTCGGTGGGTGCCTGCGCTCGTCGCGAGCGGCGTGCTCCCGACATCGCAGGGCGAGGCGCTGTCCCAGGCACTCGCACCGGTACCAGTCCACGGCGGTGACGCCAACGATTCCGACGATCGCGTCGCCGCCGAGTCGGTCGCGCGTGCGATCGCCGCGCGCGTCAGCGACGGGGGACTCCTGCTCGAGCGACGACTGTCCGAGTTCGTGCGGCACGGTTCCCACGCTGCCAGGACCGCGGCGGCCAACGATCTGCGATCCCGCCTCGCGGTGGCCGCCCACCTGTTGCAGCAGGCGCCGCCCGCCGTCGACGGCGCGCGGCAGGCCGTGGCCGATCTGCAGGAGGCACTGCTGGCCGAGCAAGCCCGGGCTGCGGCGCACCTCGCCCGCGACGGTGTCGTCGACGTCCGTGTGCCGCTGCAGGTCGAGGATCGCGAGGCCGAGATGCGGTTGCGGATGCGTATCCAGCGGGACGCGGCCGGGCGCAGCGACGAAGACGACCCGTCCCCGTGGCGCCAGGTGCGGCTGGATCTCGATCTCGAGGGACTGGGCCGTGTGCAGGTCCGGATCGGGCTCGTGGATGGGCAGGTACGCACCGAGTTCCTCGTCGAGTATCCGGACGCGGCCGATCGCATCGAGGCGGGTCTGGTGGACCTCGACGTCGCTCTGGAGCGCGCCGGCTTCGCAGAGGTGCTGTCACGCGTCGTCGTCGATCCCGTGTGCGTGTGCGCGCCAGACGAACTGCCAGAACTACCGTCGCCGCGGAGCATCGTGGACACCCGGGCATGACCGGCGCGCCCCCTCCCGATCGGCGTCGTGCCGCGGCGCTCCGCTACGTGCCGGGTGAGACGTCGGCGCCGCAGATCGTGGCCACCGGCGACGGGATGCTTGCCGATCGCATCATCGCGCTGGCTCGCGAGCATGGCATCCCGGTTCACGAGAACCCCGACCTGGTGAACCTGCTGACGCAACTGCCGCCAGACACGGCGATCCCACCGGCGCTCTACCTGGCTGTCGCGGAAGTGATTGCCTTCCTGTTGCGGACCGCGAACGCGGCGCGAGCGTAGCGGCTGGATTTTGTCCGGCCGTTTGCGTCCCCGGCGGCGACACGTGGAGCGACCGTCGACCTGACTTGTCCACCGGAGCTGCGACCGTCGACCTGAAGGTCGACGGCTACGTATGCGGTACCCGGTACCCGGTACCCGGTACCCGGTACCCGTCTCTTACTTCTTGGCGCTGATGGCCACCGACTGCTTCATCGTGCCCCAGTGGATCTCGAGGTTGGAGCCTGCGACCGCCACGGTGAGTTGCTCGGACGGCGAGGCAAGCGTACCCGCGGTCATCGGTGTGCGACCAAGATCCTGCCCCTCGCGGTACTCGGTGCCCCACTGGCCGGTCTGCTTGTTCACGATCAGCTGCCAGGGCGAGCCGGGCAGGGTATAGATCGTATAGGTGCCAGCCGGAACTGCGAGCGTGCCGATCTGCAGCGGCTTGTCGGTCTTGAGCGTGGTGGCCTCGTCGGCGCCGGTGCGGTAGACCTTGCCGGTCGGCGCGAGTGTCTCGAGGCTGCGTCCCTTGAGGTACGGACGACCGTAGACGAAGGTGACCGTGGCGTCACCGACCTTGTACTCGACGGTTTCGTGAGGGCTGCCGGCCTGGCCTGGCGTCGTCGCCACGACTTTCTGCGCACGTGCGTTGGCTGGTAGGGCGAGTGTGGCGGTGACGACCACCACCATGGCGGTCAGGTTCAGGAGCGCACGACGCATGGATGTTCCTCCAGGGAACGCGCCTGCCGCAGGGCAGGCCTGGGGGACTATAACGCCTAATGCCTGATGCTTGAGGCTTGAGGCTTGAGGCTTGGGCAACCGACCAGGACCGCTGGCGCAAAGGCCCACGTTAGAGAATCTTTTGGCCGAGCGCGCTCGCAGCCAGTTCGGCGGCCAGCACCGCGGTCATGTTCTGGTGGTCCAGAACAGGGTTGACCTCCACCAGGTCGAGCGCGATGATCCGCCTGGCGTCGGAGAGGATCTCCATGGCCATGTGCGCCTCGCGGTAGTTGAGGCCGCCCCGCACCGGCGTGCCCACGCCGGGAGCAATCGCCGGATCGCACACATCCAGGTCGAACGACACGTGGATGCCCGCCGTGTCACGGCCGGCGATCTCGATGGCCTGCTCGATCACGGAGGCCGCGCCCTGTCGATCGATATCCTTCATCGTGAAGACGTGCACGCCCGAGGCGCGCACTTCCTCCTTCTCGCGCTCATCGAGGTTGCGGATGCCGACGAGCACCGTATGACCGGGCGCCACCTTGGGTTGGTAGCCGCCGACGAGCGCCAACTCGCGCGGATCTTCGCCGAGCAGCGCCGCCAGCGGCATACCGTGCACGTTGCCCGACCCCGTCGTCGCGGGCGTGTTCATGTCGGCGTGCGCGTCCACCCAGATCAGGCCGAGCGGCCGTCCCTGCCGCTTCGCGTGCGTCGCTGACGCCGCCACCGATCCGGCCGCCAGGCTGTGATCGCCGCCGATGACGATCGGGAAGGCGCCGGCCGCATGGCTGTCGAGCGCCTGCGCGTACAGGGCTTCGCAGACGTCGTGGATCTCGCGGACGTACCGCTTCTTCGGATCCCCGGCCTCGCGTGTTTCTGGCGTCGGCGTGAGGATGTCGCCGCGGTCCTGCACGTGATGGCCGAGCGCGGTGAGGCGAGTTCCGATTCCCGCGATGCGTACGGCCGACGGCCCCATGTCCACGCCGCGTCGTCCGCCGCCGAGGTCGAGCGGGACGCCGATCAGATGGATGTGGGCCATGCCGCGGCTGTCAGCGCTTGACGCTGATCGACACGCCCTCGCTGCCGGGGGCGACGATGGCGGTCAGGAGGTCGGCGCGGGTGGTGACCGTCTTGAGGAAGTCCTGCATGTCCGCACCCTTGTTGATGACGTTGTGCGCGAGGATCAGCCCGCCACGCCTCACTCGCGGGAAGGTCATGTCGAAGTACTTCTGGTAGTCCGGTTTCCATGCATCGATGAAGACGAAGTCGAAGGTGCCGGGCTCGGCCGGCACGGCCTTGAAGGCATCGCCGGCGACGACCGTGACCACGTCGCCGAGCCGAGCCGCGGCGATGTTTGCCTTCAGCTCCTGGGCTCGCACCGGGTCGTACTCGATGGTCGTGAGTCGTCCGCCGGTCTCGCGCAGACCGAGTCCGAGCCAGATCGCGCTGTACCCGCTCGCGCCGCCAATCTCGATGGCCTTCTTCGTGTGGTTCAGCACCACCATGAGGCGCAGGAAACGCCCGTCCTCTTCCGAAATCGCCAGCTGCCCCTTGTCGGCGGCGCGGATCGTCGTGAGCAACCGCTGCAGTTCGGGCGTGAGCGCCGGCAGGCGCGCGACTTCGTCGGCGGTCCGTAGCGCCGTCGTGGCCTCGGCGCCGGACGCCTGGGGACTGGAAGTGTCCGACGCGGGTGAGCCGCAGCCGAGGGAGACGAACGCGCTGCAGGCAAGGGCAGCAGAAATGTGGCGGAGTCGCAAGACGATCATGCGACGTGAATTCTAGCCTGCGCGCCAGCGCTCCAGCAGGCGGCCGATGGTGGCGCGGGCGTCGCTGACGACGTCCGGAATGCCGATGGCCCGGAATCCGCTGCCGCAGACCGCGACTGGCGGCAGTGCGGCCAGGGCCTCGTCGATCGTGCGCACGCGTGCCGCGTGCCCGACTTCGTGCTGCGGGCTGGCTCGGATCCAGCGCACCACGCGCGTCAGGCCAGGTGAGCGCCCGACGCCGAAGCGACGAACCCATGTCGCGTGGGCCAGGTCGACCAGTTCATTGTCGCTCCGCATGAGGGCCGCCTCATCGAGCGCGCCGCCGAAGAATCCGCGCAGGACCGTGTGGCCGGGGGGCGCACGGCCCGCCCACTTGCTGCTCAGCCAGCTGGTCGCGAGCAGGGAATCGCGGCCGGCTTCCGGCGTCGACACGTAGCCACTACCGCGCATCGGCCGGGCAATCTGCGCGTCGGCATAGACGGCGAGGACACCGGCGCTGGACACGTACCGGATGGCGGCGGCCCGATCGGCGACCTCGGGCGCCAGTTCGCGAAGCCAACCACCCACGACGGGAGCGGGCACCGCCAGAAGAAGGATGTCGGCCTCCATGGTCTCGCCCCGGGAGGTCAGCACGCGCCAGGCGCTCCCCTCCGGATGCAGCCGTTCAGCCGCGGTTCCCAGGCGGACGGTGCCAGCGGGCAGCGCCGCCGTGAGGGCCTCGACGAGCGTGGCCATCCCGCGCGGGAAGCTCCGGAATGCTCCTCCCTCCGTGGCCCGTTGCGCCTGGCGACGGAGCGCAAGCAGTACGCTGCGCCCCTGTCGCTCTACGGCACTCAACTGGGGCAGGACGGCGTCGGCAGATAGTCGGTCGAGGTCCCCGGCATGGATGCCGCCCAGCAGGGGCTGCGCGATGCGCATGGCGGCCTCGGCGCCGAATCTGCGGCGGAAGAAGGCGCCAGCGCTTTCGTCGGCGAGCGACCGGCGTCGCGGTACGAGCGGCTCGAGCGCGACGCGCAGCTTCCCGAGCGGCGACAGGATGGTCGAACGCAGGAACGGTCCCGGCCGCGTCGCGATGCCGAAGGCGCCGCCTTCCGGCAGCGGGTGCAATTTGTCGTTACGGAGGATCGCCGCCCCTCGCGGCGGCTTCATGGCGATCAGCTCCGCCTCGATACCCAGTTCCCGGCAGAGCGTGACGGCGCCAGGCTTGGTCACCAGGAACGCGTCAGGGCCGGTGTCCAGGACGAACGGCCCGGCGACTTCCGTGCGGATGACGCCGCCCGCGTGCGGCTGGGCTTCGAGGACCAGACAGGGCACGTCCTGACGATGGCATTCCCACGCGGCGGCGAGCCCGGCGATGCCGCCGCCGAGGATCAGGACGCGGGGGAGTGCCTCGCTCATCGGCTGCGCCAGGCCGTCAATTGGTGCACGAGCCGCGCGACGCGCTGCACCACCTCCGGCGACGTCATCGGCAGCACGCCGTGGCCGAGATTGAAGATGTGGCCCGGCCGCCCGGCAGCGCGGGCGACGACATCCTCGACGGCCGCGCGGACCCGATGCCACGGACCCAGGAGCAGGGTGGGATCGAGGTTGCCCTGAATCCCGCGGTCGGGCCCGATGAGTTGCCAGGCGCGGTCGAGGGGCGTGCGCCAGTCCGCACCGACGACCGAACTGCCGGCCGTGGCCATGTCCTCGAGCAGCATTGCGGTGCCGACACCGAAATGGATGGACGGCGCGTCCAGGTCGGCAATGGCTTCGAAGACCCGCCGGGTGTGGGGGAGTGCGAACTCGCGGTAATCGGCCGGCCCGAGCTGGCCGACCCACGAGTCGAAGACCTGGACGGCATCGACGCCGGCGGCAATCTGGGCTCGCAGGTAGCGTCCGGCCATCTCGGCCAGGCGCGAACACAGTGTGTGCCACGCCTCGGGCTCGGCGTACATCATGGCCTTGGTGCGCGCGAAGTCCTTCGAGGGCCCGCCCTCGATGCAGTAAGAGGCCAACGTGAACGGCGCGCCGACAAACCCAATCAACGGCACGTCCAGGCGGGTCTTCAGTTGGCGGATCGTGTCGAGCACGTAGGCGAGCGCGTCCTCCGGATCGATGGGATGGAGCCGCGCGACGTCGGCAGCCGACCGGATGGGATCGTCGAATTGCGGGCCTTCACCCTTGACGAAATCGAACGTCAGCCCCATGGGCTCGAGGGGTAACAGTAGATCCGAGAAGAGGATGGCGGCGTCGACGTCGATGGACTCGACGGGCTGGAGCGTGACCTGGACGGCCAGTTCGGGCGTCTGACAGAGTTCCAGCATCCCGTATTGTTGGCGCAAGGCCCGATATTCGGGCATGTATCGACCCGCCTGGCGCATGAACCAGACGGGGGTGGCATCGACGGGCTGGCGCCTGCAGGCGCGGAGAAATCGGTCGTTCACGGTTGAGGCAGAGGGGCTAAGTGGCCTGAAAACAGGGCGTTAGGGAATACGGACTGGCTGTGGCAGAATAGGGCCCGCCGCGCGCGACGCGCTGGCAAGTGGTTACGCATCCATGCTAGCATTGCGCGTTTGCCGTCGCCTGGCAGGCGCGAGGCAGGCCGGCGCCCGCCGAGGGGCCGCGGAGGCTGTGTGGCAATTCTCATCCGTCCGGTACGCGAACAATTCGAGCACGACCGGGTCATCCGGGCGTTGGAACTCGCGCTAGGCGAGCGGTTTGCCGTCGAGGTCAACGTCGGAGATGAACGGAAAGTGCCGATCAAGACCGGCACCGGTCAGGCGTACCCGGACCTCATTCTCTCCACGCTGGACCCGGTCAAGAAGGCTGTCGCCATTGTCGAGGTGGAGACCGGGGAATCGGTCAACAACCTCGAAGCGATGTACCAGTGGGTGCTGTTTGCCAAGGCACGCGCCCAATTCCGCCTGTACGTGCCAGTCGCCTGCGTGGACGCCACGCGTCGTCTTTGCGCGCAACACTCGATTGCGGCCGCAGAAATCTGGTCCTACGCGTCACTCGGCGGCGACCAGATCCGGCTCGAGCGGGTCTTTCGAGACCCATCGCTCCCGGCCGACACGAGCGCGCCGTCCAATGGACCCCTCATCGACATTGTCTCCATCCGCACCCGGCGGGCCAGCGACATCGAGGCCGCGGTCGAGTCCGCCATCCAGAATCCCCGTCGTGACGACGGTCCCGTGGACAGCCGCCGCGCCATCGCGGAAGCGGCAGCCGCGGCGGCGGCCGAACCGCTGCGCCTCCCACCGCTGAAGGCGAAGGCGCCGAAGACGAAGCCCACCAAGGCATCGGCAAGCGCGCCGCGCCCGGCAAGCAACGGTCCCGTTGTGCCGACGGCCACCGCCACTGCTGCTGCTGTCGCCGCGGTGAAGGCTGCGGCTGCCGCCAAGGCGGCCGCCCGGTCGACCGCCGAGGCTGCGCTTACCCCGACGGCCCCGGCCGCGCCTGCGCCGGCGGCGCCAGCGGGGCTGGCCCCCGCAGTCAAGTCCGACGCGGCGCCGAAGCCAGCGGCCACTGCCAAGGGTGCGGCTCCGGTCAAGTCGGCGCCTTCGGCGCCCGCGACCCCTGCGGCCGCGCCGCCCCCGTCCGCGGCGCCTGCCACAGCCAAGGCGGCTCCGACGAAGGCTACCCCTGCTGCGCATGCCGCGCCCGCCGCGCCGCCGGTCAAGGCCGCCACCCCGACCAAGACGCCTGCGCCGCCTCCGAGGCCCGCGGCGCCAGTCAAGGCCGCGCCGCCGACGAAAGTTGCCGCGGCGCCGAAGGCGAAGGCAGCTGCGCCCGTCGCACCCAAGGCGGGGACGAAGCCCGTCGTGAAATCCGCTCCAGGCAAGGCCGCCACCAAGCCCGTTGCCGCCAAGCCCGTTGCCGCGAAGCCCGCACACACCCATGCGGCGCCGGACAAGGCCGCCTCACACGGGAAGGTGTCAGCGCATCCGGCGCATCTCCGCAAAGTCGCGTCAGCCTCGCGGCCTGTGGCGAAATCGTCCCGAGGCGCAGCGTCGGCGCCCCACGGCAAGTCCAAGCCGCCGTCGCCGCCCAAGAAGGCCGTGGTCGGTCGTCCGGCTGCAAAGCGGGTCGGCAAGACCGCCGCCAGGCCCGCGCCGCGGCCGGCGTCCAAAGGGGCGGGCCGCACCGCCAGCAAGACCAGCCCGTCGAGGGGTGGGACCACGAAAGCCACGCGTTCGGCCGCAACGGTCAAGGTGGCGCGCCCGGCGGCAAAAGCCCAGGCCCGGCGTGCCCCGGCTCGCTCTTCGGCAGGGAAGCCGAAGCGGAAGTAAGGGCGAGGAGCACGCGTGCCGCTGATCCGCCTGGCCCGTGACAAGCGCGGGCTCGACACGCTCTACCTGCTGCACTATGGCTCAGACAGCCATGGCGAGACGCGGCTCCGCGTGATTTATTTCTGTGCCGGGCCGCAGGGCCTGCTGTTCGGCCGGCAGGCGCTCGATCCACTCACCCAGCGGGCGCTCGAGCAGCGGTATCCCGACATCACGTTCGATTGGCCGGCCCTGCTGCAAGAGATCGAGCAACGGCGCCTGCCACCCCAGGTCGAGCCGCAGGCCCGCCGGGTGCGTCCGGCCCCCAAGGCCGAACGACGCCCGCCAGCGTCTGAGTCAGCGGCCGACAAGCCGTCCGGAGCCAGGCGGAAACGTCGTCGTGGCGGGGACGGGCAGCCTGGATCCTCGCCCTCGGGGACCGGGAGTGCGTCGTCGGTGTCGCCTCTCTCGGCAGCGCCACCTATAATCGAATGATGTCTGTACGTCTGAGCCGCCTCGGAATGCGCGCCGCAGCGGTGCTGCTCGGCGCGGTGACCCTCACCGCGCAACAGCCCCCGGCCGCCCCTCCCGCGGCGCCTCCACAGGACCCGGCCCAGCCCGCCGCTCAGGTCCCGACGCCTGCCAAGGACCCCTCGAAGCCCGACTTCGCGACCGTCACGAGCCTGGTCAGCACAGACGTCATCCCGCGCGACGGCGCGGGGCAGTTCCTCGCCGATCTGAAGAGGGAAGAGTTCCTGGTCGTCGAGGACGGCGTCGAACAGACCGTCGCCTCGCTCACCCTGGTGCACGGCGGACGCTACTTCAACCTCGCCGCGCCGCCGCCAGCACCGGTCGAAGAGGGCATGGTGCTGCCCCCGCCGCGTCCCGTGAACGACGCCGCCGGCCGCATCTTCCTGCTGTTTGTCGACGACCTGCACCTCGACTTCCGCAACACGCCGCGGATCCGTGATCTGTTCAAGAAGATCTCGACCGAGTTGATCCACGACGGCGACATGTTCGGGATCGTCTCGACAGGGCCTTCGTCCATCTCGGTGGACCTGACGTACGACCGGCGTCGGCTCGACGAGTCGATCAAGAAGATCAGCGGCAGCGCGCTCAAGCCGAAGGACATTCTCGAGCAGCCAAACGGGCAGCAGGGGAACCAGGAACTCCGGTATCGCGCGCACGTCGCCTTCAGCACCGCCTTCGACCTGATGCGCGAGCTCGAGAAGGTGCAGAACCGACGCAAGGCCCTCGTTTACGTCAGCAACGGCTACGACTTCGATCCGTTCCCGCAGGGCCGACTGCAGCGTGACTCGTTGTACGGCTACAACCAGACCGGCATGGACCCGCGCGATCCTGCCGCCGTGACCAACCGGCAGGGGCAGCAGTTCGCCGACGCCGACCTCGCACGTGAGCTTGCCGACCTGACGAGGGCCGCCAACCGCGCCAACGCCACCATCTACACGATCGATCCACGCGGTCTCGTCGGCGGTGCCGAGATGGACGACGAAGTGGACATGGTCGAGTGGAACAACTACGTCCGCAAGACCCAGGACAGCATGCGCGTCCTGGCCGAGGAGACCGGCGGCATCGCCATCGTCAACCAGAACGACTTCGTCAAGGCGCTGAAGAAGATCGACGCGGAGACGAGCGACTACTACGTCCTCGGTTACTACTCGAGCAACCCCGATCCGACGCGCAAGCGCCGCCAGATCGAGGTCAAGGTGAAGCGACCCGGGGTCAGCGTCTGGGCGCGCAAGGGCTATGCCTTGAAGACGCCGAAGGACGACGAGAAGAGCAAGTAGGTAGGGGCGCCTCTCCGAGGCGTCCATCTCCTCCCGGTCGCATCCCGCAGCGATCCCGATGCATTCCCGCCTCGAGCGTTGGTCGATGGCCATGGACGGCTCGGAGAGCGGTCCCTACCAACGGCGAGGTCCTACTTCAGCACGCGACGACGAGTCGTGGCGCCCGCTGTCTTTGTGGCGGCCTTGCGCGGCGCGACCTGCTTTGCCGACGGCCGCTTCGCGCCGCCAGCGGCGTGCGTGCTCGCGATGCGGCTCGTCCCGAAGAACTCGGCGTGGACCGCGCGGACGGCCTGGTCGAGATCGTCGCAGCCAATCACGCAGCTCACTTTCATCTCCGATGTGCTGATGCAGTCGATGTTCACGCCGACCTTCGCGAGGGCGGTGAACATGCGTGCCGCCAGGCCGGGCGTCGACGCGATGCGTGAACCCACGATCGCGATCTTGGCGACGTTGAGATCGACCTGCACGTCGCCGACGATCTTGCGCGTCCGCCAGGTGCTTTCGAGCTCCTTGATGCGGTCCACCTGATCGTTGTCGGTGACGAACGTGATCCGATTGCGGTCGTGCGTCGCTGCCGCCTGGATGATCAGGCGGACATTGACGTCTTCGCGAGCCAGATCGCGGAAGATGGCAGCGGCGAGTCCCGGCTCGTCGCGCACATCGAGCAGCGTGACCTTGGCGATCTTCTTGTCCGACGTGATGCCCACGACTGCCGCGTCTTCCATGACTCCTCCACGAATCCAGGTGCCCTGACCGCGGTGGAACGTCGACCGCACATGGATGGGCACGTCGTACTGCATGCAGATTTCGGCGGCACGCGGATGCAGCACCTTGGCGCCGCTGGCCGCGAGTTCGATGGCCGCTTCGTAGCTCATCTCCGGCACGAGACGCGCGTCTTCGACGACATTGGGATCGGCCGTGTACACGCCGTCGACATCGGTGCAGATTTCGCAGACCGGTGCATTCAATGCCGCCGCGAGTGCCGCGCCGGTGATGTCGCCGCCGCCGCGTCCGAGCGTCGTGATCTCATGGTCTCGTGTCACGCCCTGGAAGCCGGCGACGATGATCACACGACCGCTCTCGAGTTCGTGCACGAGTCGGCTGGTGTCGACGTTGGCAATCCGCGCCCGGTTGAACGAGCCGTCGGTACGGATGCCGACCTGCGACGCCGTGAGCGACACGGCCGGCACGCCACGATCCTGCAGCGCCAGACTGAGCAGCGACACGGCAATCGTCTCGCCGCACGCCAGTAACTGGTCCATCTCGCGCCCCGAGGGGCGACTCGACACGAGGCCCGCCATCGCGATCAGCTGGTCGGTCGTCTTGCCCATCGCCGATACCGCGACCACCATGTGCCGCGCCTCGGCCTGGCAGGCGATGATGCGATCGGCGACCTTGCGGATGTGCTCAGGGGTGGCGACCGAACTGCCGCCGTATTTCTGGACCAGCAATTTCGACCGCTCGAAGCGACTCATGCCTGCTCGCCCCCGACGCCGGCGAGCGTCCCCGCCAGGTAGGCATCGACGTCCTCCAGCGAGCGGCTGATGGGAATCGCCCGCGTCACTCGCCCGGTCATGATGTCGGCCGTCTTGTAGCCGTTGCCGGTGATGCACATCACGATCGACTCGTTGCGCGGGATCCGTTCCTGTTCGATCAGCTTGCGCGTGACCGCGATGGTCGTGCCTCCAGCCGGTTCGGTGAAGATGCCCTCGGTCTCTGCCAGCAGGTTGATGCCGTCGAGGATCTCCTCGTCGGTCACCATCTCGCCCCAGCCCCCGGACTCCTTGAGCACCTCGATCACCTGGAACCCGTCGGCCGGGTTGCCGATGGCGATGGACTTGGCGATCGTGTCCGGCTTGACCGGATCGGGGTAGTCGATGCCCTGGTGGAGCGCGCGAATCACGGGCGCCGAGCCCGCCGCCTGCGCGCCGTACATCTTCGGCAGGTCACCCTCGCCCAGTCCGAGTTGATGCAACTCGCGGAAGCCGCGGAAGATGCGTGGCAGCAACGTGCCGCCCGCGACCGGAGAGACGACGTGCTTGGGGAAACGCCACCCGAGCTGCTCGACGATCTCGAACCCCATCGTCTTGGCGCCCTCGGCGTAGTAGCTGCGAAGGTTGATGTTGGCAAAGCCCCAGCCGTGCTTGTCGGCCACCTGCGTGCAGAGCCGATTCACGTCGTCGTAGTTGCCGCGGACGGCGAGAAGCGTGGGGTGGTAGATCGCCGACCCGAGCACCTTGTATGGCTCGAGGTCGTCCGGGATGAACACGAAGCAGCGCAGCCCGAGACGCGACGCATGCGCCGCGACACTGTTGCCGAGATTGCCAGTCGAGGCGCAGCCGAAGACGGTGAAGCCGAGTTCGACCGCCCGCGTGGCGGCCACCGACACGACACGGTCCTTGTAGGACAGCGTCGGATGGTTCACGCCGTCGTCCTTCACGTAGAGTTCGCGGACGCCGAGGCGTGCCGCGAGGCGCGGCGCCGGTATCAGCGGCGTGAAACCGGATCCGAATCCGGTGAGGGGCTCTCCCGTGATCGGCAGCAGTTCGCGATAGCGCCAGAGGTTGCGCGGGCGGGACGCGATGTTCTCGCGGGTGAACGTCGCGCGTGCCTTGTCGTAGTCGTAGACCGGCTCGAGCGGGCCGAAACACTGGTCACAGACGTATGTGGCTTCCGCGGCAAACGCGGTGTGGCACACGTGACATTGCAGGCCAATCAGTGTGGACACGTTCTGGATCCTTACCCGTGAGACACGGCCAGCGGCGTGGAGGGTGCCGGCTGGTGCACGTCGAGGACACGAATGGCGACCTCGGGATCGATGGTCGCGTAGATCGAGTGCAGCGCGTCGATGACCGGAGCTGGATCCCCGACGACACAGACGGCCACGGACGGGCCAGCGCCGGAAAGGAAGGCGCCGATCATGCCGGGCGCGTCGAGCGCGAGGACCTCGGCCAGCCCGGGCACCAGCGACAGGCGATAGGGCTGGTGCAGCCGATCGGAGAAGGCTTCACGCAACACGTCGAGCCGACCGGTCGCGACGCCCTGGAGCAAGAGTGCCGTGCGTTGCACGTTGTAGATCGCGTCCTGCCGCGACACCTGCGCGGGCAGGACCGCACGCGCCGTCCTCGTGGGCAACGAGAGTTGCGGCGTCGCGATCACGAGTCGTACGTTGTCAGGCCATGGCGCGGCGACGACGCAGACGTGGCCACGGGCATCGACGCAGCCGGCGACGAGTCCGCCGAGGACCGCCGCGGTGATGTTGTCCGGATGTCCCTCGATCGTCGTCAGCACGTCGATCACGTCGTCGGTGGAGACGCCATCGAGGACGAGGGCGGCGAGACGGCCGCCGGCGACGAGGGCCGCGGCGCTGCTCCCGAGACCCGCGCAGGCCGGGATGTCACAGGTCACCGCGACGTCGAGCGACGGGACCTGCACCGCGCCGCGCGCGCTGCAGATTGCGCGGAACCCCGTGACGATCAGGTTCTCCCCGGGAGGGACCGGACCGCTGAACGTGCAGCGCAGTTGTCCCGCGCCGTCTTCGGTCACCGCCGTCACCTCGGCGCGAAGGTACAGGCCCAGTGCGAGGCCGAGCGCGTCGAAGCCGGGCCCGAGGTTGGAAGTCGAGGCTGGGACGATGACCGTGGCCAGTGGGCGGGCGAGACTCATGCGAGGACCGGCAGGCAAAGGGGCGGCGTGACGTGGAAGGGCAGCGTCTGGATCTCGACCAGCGCCTTGTCCATCGCTGCCGTCGGACACGCTTCCAGCGTGATCACGAACGGCAGACGCTCCTTGGTGCCGCCCGGTTCCTGCAGGACGGCGTCGATATTGATGTTGTGGGTGGCGAAGATGGAAGCGAGGCCGGCGATGATGCCCGGTTGATCGCGCACGACCAGGCGCAGGTAATACGGCGCGACTTGCAGCCCGGTAAGCGACGTCGGTTGGCTCGTGTCGGGCCACGCCGCTGGCGCGCCGCCAGCCCGCCGTGCGATCGCGAGCAGGTCGGACACGACAGCGACGGCGGTGGGGAAGCCACCCGCGCCATACCCGGCAAACGTCGTCTCGCGGCCGTAGGTGCCCCCGGCGACGATGAGGTTCTGGCTGCCGATCACCCGCGCCAGGGCAGACGTGAGCGGGACCAGTGCCGGGCCTACCCGTGCCTGTACCGAATCGTCGACGATCGCCACGCGCGAGACTTGCCTGATCGTCGCCTGCAGGCGTCGTGCGTAGACGAAGTCGTCGTCACTGATGCTGCGGATGGACTCGCACGGCACATCGAGCGGCGAGAGGTCGAGCCCCAGGCCGACGCGTGCCAGGATACACAGCTTCGCCCGGGCGTCGTAGCCCTCGAGATCGTCGGTCGGATCGGCTTCCGCGAACCCATGCGCCTGCGCCTCCGCGAGCGCGGCGTCGAAGGCCAGGCCCGCCGATTCCATACGCGTCAGGATGTAGTTACAGGTGCCGTTGAGGATGCCCGAGACGGTCGTCAGCCGGTCGCCGGCGATCCCTTCGCGCAGCCCGCGGACGACCGGGATGCCGCCGCCAACCGCCGCCTCGAAGAGGAGATCGACGCCGCGCTGCGCGGCCCGGGCGAGCAGCGCATGCCCGTGGGTCGCCATCAACTGCTTGTTGGCGGTGACGATCGGCCGGCCTGCGTCGAGCGCGGCCTCATGCCAGCGGCGCGCCGGATCCAGCCCGCCGACGACCTCGACCACGACATCGGCGTCGAGGACGTCCTCCACCCGCTCGGTCCAGACGACGGAAGGCGGGACCCAATCGACGCGCTTGCGCGCGATGTCCCGATTGAAGATGTGCGTGAGCGCCAGCAGGCCGTCGTTGCGTTCCACGATCAGGCGCGCCACCGACTGGCCCACGGTGCCGAACCCCAGCAATCCCACCGACAGTGCCATCACCCCGGATTCTACATGCGATGTGGATATGCGCATGGCTGGATGGATGGCCTATGACAGGAACGCAAGAAATCAGGAGGTCAGGAAATCAGCAGGGCGGGAGTCCGGGAGTCGGGAGTTCTGTGCTCCTGTGCTCCTGTGTTCCTGCCAAAAGGGGCCGAACGGGTGCGAGTCGTCCGGCCCAAGGAGGGACGTGCGTACTGGCTGTGGTGCGACACGCGTGTGGCCGCGTGCTGCGGGCACACTACTGCTTATGCACCCGTCGATGGAAATAGAATGATGTTATCGAATGCATCGATGTGTCTTATGTGACGTCACAGCTCATCGGGTGAATGGCCGTGCCGTCAGGCGTGCACGTCAGGACCGATGCGGTCTCGTCCGGGAGGCGGAATCACGCGGAGGCGCGGCTTGATCCGCTCAAAGCATGCCAGGACCTCCTGGACGGCGCGAGGCACCCGGTTGGCGCGCATGTACACCCACCCGGTTTCACGGATCAGCGTCTGGCCGGTGATCCGCGCGCAGAAGAACTGTCCGGAAGCCACCTCCCGGGCCACGCTCGGGTACGAGATGATCGAGAGGCCCAGCCCGGCGCGGACCAGCGCCTTGATGATTTCGACGTTCTCCGTTTCGGTCACGATCTGCGGCGTGATCTGGTTGCGGAGGAAGAACTCGTCGACGACGCGGCGGGTGTTGGAGCCGGTTTCGAACAGCACGAACGGCTGATCGCGCAGATCATCGGGCGTCACCTTCGCCCTGGCCGCGAGTGGGTGATTCGGCGAGGAGACCAGCAGGAGCTCCTCCTGCAGTGCCGGCACCGTCACGAGATCCGAATCGTTGATCGGCAGCGTCAGCAGGGCGACATCGGCCAACCCCGAGCGAAGGCCGGCGATGCACTTGTCGGTGGACCCGGCCGTGATCTTGATCTCGGCATCGGGGTGGTGCTTGCGGAAGTCACGCAGCAGGACCGGAAAGACGTACAGGCTCACGGTCATGCCGCCGGCGAGCCGCACCGGACCGATGAGCGACGCCTGCGTGTCGGTGATCCGCGCCACCGTGTCCTTCAGGTCCAGGAAAACCCGATGGCTCAGCTGCAAGAGCGCTTCGCCCGCTGGCGTAATCCGGATGCGGCGGCCGATGCGCAGGAACACCGCTTCGTTGAGTTCCTCTTCGAGCAACAGCACCTGGCGGCTGATCGCCGACTGCGAGACGTTCAGCTTCTCGCCCGCTGCCGTAAAGGAGCCGGTTTCGGCGATTGCCCGGATGATTTCGAGTTGGCGGAGGTCCATGCGGGAGCAGGGCGTCCGGACGATGCGTCCCGATGCCACCTCGCCGATCAGCGCTTCGACCCGCGTTTGCAGGCGCCCATGGGGGTGTGCGCATGGGGAGGCGCCATGTCACCGACCGTGATGGCGGGGAGTGCAGCGGCAACGTGGCGCATGGGGGAGCCTCCGGGGCGCGATGGCGCGACCGGAGGGTACCACGAGGCCGCGTCAGCGCGCGGACACGCGCGGCGCACCCGGCGACTCGGGCGCAGGCGTCGTGCTCGACCGCCGTCGTCGCGACACCGTGGCGTGGTTGCGCCGATGACTCGGCTCCCCGCAAGTCGTCGCCTTCTCCTCGACGTAGGTGACGACGCGGACAGTGCCGGCATCCCGATAGTGCCCTACGACACAGCCACAGCCCAGCGTCTCGAAACCCAGCAGCTTCACGATGCTCATGGACTTGACCCCTCACCCAAAGCGGTCTTGCATTGGATGGCTACCGGTATGCATGTTCCGAGCCATGTGCTGCCAAAGGGTGGCACGCACACAACCCATTGACTTTGTGCCAATTTCAGACAGCATGCCATCGGAAAAAGACGGTTCGATGACACTGGGATGACGATTTCGGCACGGGCGTCCAAGATAAGGTTCACAAATCCGGATGGCGTCTGCGAAAAGTTGGACTGTGTGTGTCCAAGGTGGCGGTCTGCATGTATCTTGACCCGGTGATCCAGCAAGTGACGGTGAGACGGCCAATCCTGCGGTGTGTCTGGCTCTGCTGTACCTGCCTTCTTGTCGGTTCCGCCGGGTATGCACAGCAGGGCAGCGCGGACATCGGCGCCCGCCTGATGCAGCAACCCGCCGCGGCCGCCGCGGTCCGCATGGCCGATGCCCTCGAACCATGGGTGCTCGAGCAGCAGGTGGCCCTTTGCGAGGTGCCGGCGCCGCCATTCACGGAGAAGGCGCGGGCGGAGGTGTACCGGCAAGCCTTCGTGCGACACGGTCTGCGCAACGTCCGCGTCGATGCGGTCGGCAACGTCATTGGCGAGCGGCCAGGTGCGGGGACCGGTCCTCATCTCGTCTTCAGCGCGCACCTCGACACCGTGTTCCCGGAAGGCACGGCAGTGAAGGTCAGCCGCAAGGACAACCAACTGCACGGCCCCGGCATCACCGATGATTGCCGCGGACTCGCCGTGTTGCTCGGCGTCATTCGCGCGCTGCAGGAGGCACAGGTCGCGACGCCGGGGCGAATCACGTTTGTCGGCACCGTCGGAGAAGAGGGGCTGGGGGATCTGCGCGGCGTCAAAGCCCTGTTCGGGAACGACGGGCTACAGGGGATCGACCGGTTCGTGTCGATCGACGGAGCCGGCCTCGAGGTCACCAACGGCGGAGTCGGCAGCAAGCGCTATCGGGCGACGTTCAAGGGACCAGGCGGGCACAGTTACGGGGCGTTCGGGATGCCGAACCCGATGCACGCCATGGGGCGCGCGATCGCAGCAGTCGCCGCCTTCGAGGTGCCGGCGACGCCGAAGACGACCTTCAATGTCGGCCGGGTCGGTGGCGGGACGTCGGTGAACTCGATTCCGTTCGAGGCGTGGATGGAGGTGGACCTGCGGTCGGAGGACGCCGCGGAGCTGGCGGAACTCGACGCGCGCCTCCGGCAGGCGGTCGAGGCGGCCGTGCGTGCCGAGAACGGCAGGTGGCGGCACCCGGCGAAGGTGACGTTGGATCTCGCCCTGGTGGGTGACCGACCGGCCGGCCGGACATCCGACACGTCCGACATCATGCAGGCGGCCGGTTCCGTGCTTCGGGCGTTGCGCCTGCCCGTCGCGCTCCGCACCTCGTCCACCGACGCCAACGTCGCCATGGCTCGCGGCATCCCGGCCATCACGATCGGAGGCGGAGGCAGCGGTCACGCCGCGCATTCATTGACGGAATCGTTCGATCCGGCTGGTGGCGTGGAGGGCGTGCGCCAGGCGATCCTGCTTGCCATCGCCCTTGCCCAGCCCTGAAAGCATGGTGCGGATCGTCGGCAGCCCGGCCGTGCTGCGTCTGCCCTGGCGGCCAATAGGCGCGCTTCTTGCCTACATTCGGTGCAAGTGCTTGCATCTTAGGCATGTTGTAAAGACAATCTGTTAAACTGACGATGTTCCCGTCAGAGGCACTCGCCTTACCAAGGAAGTTCTGAATGCTCCAGCTTGCCGGATTCCGATCTGTACGTGCGCTCGTTCTCCTCGGATTCTCGCTCGCCTTCGTAGGCGTGCCGATGATCTCCGAGGCAGCGACGACACGTAACCGGCGGGCCGTGAAGAGCTCCTCGCAGAAGAAGACGACAACGGGGTCGACGAAGCGTGCGACGACGCGCTACTCCGCGTCAAAGTCGCGCCAGCGCCGCCTGGCGATGGCACGGGCCCGGCAGGCGGCCTACTCGCGCCAGCTCGTCGCAATCCAGACGCCACAGTTCAAGACTGGCGCCGACGGTCAGATGGTCCCCGACGTCCGTGCCGGCGCCGCGATCATCTACAACCCCGCAACGCACCAGGTGCTCTACGAGAGCAACGCCCAGACGCCTCGCTCGATTGCCAGCATCACGAAGGTGATGACGGCCGTCGCATTCCTCGAGAGCGAAGTCGACTTCACTCGCGAAGTCACGATTCACCCCGACGACCTTCGCGGTGCGTCGACGACATACCTGCGCCGGAATGATCGGGTGACGATCCAGCAGCTGCTGCACCTGTTGCTGATCGGCTCGGACAACGTCGCGGCGCGCACGCTCGCGCGCGCATCGCTGTACGGTCCGCTCGGGTTCGTCGAGCGCATGAACCAGAAGGCGGCCGAGCTCGGCCTGACCAACACGCGCTACTTCGACCCCTCGGGGCTCTACGCCGACAACATGTCCTCGGCCTTCGACATGGCCCGCCTGATTTCCTTTGCCGCCGGTGACGAGCGCATCGCCTCCATCATGCGGACCAAGGAATATCAGTTCGCCACGCCGACGCGGGCGCGAACCGTGACGCTGCACAACACCAATCACCTGGTCGGCACCGACGTCGACGTGCGCGGCGGCAAGACCGGCTTCATCTCCAAGTCGGGCTATTGCCTGGCGACCCTGCTGCGACTGCCACAGGGCGATCAGGTCGCAGTCGTCGTCTTGGGCGCCAAGAGCAATCCGGCACGTTTCTGGGAAACGCGGCACCTCTTCAACTGGCTCGCCGGCAAGGCGCCCGCGGTTCTCGCGACGCAGACTCCCGAACAACAGGACTGAGGCGCGTCCGGCCTCCGCCGATAGCGCTTCGACCATCCTCCATTCGGCCGGGGAAGAGCGGCGATGTCCGCCCGCATGGGCTCGTCGAGGCTGAGGGGTGCGCTACACTGGTGCTAGCGTCCCGCCCGCAGTTCCCTCCGGGCGCCCCCCAAGTTCCATGGCCAAGACACCACGTATCCGCAAGCCCGCTCCAGCCGACCCGCCACCCCCCGCGCCCCAGACCGAGCCGGTCATGGGCGTCCCCGAACAATCGGCCAGCGACCCTGCGAAGGCGCCTGTCTACACGGATATTCCCGAGGCGCCGCGGGTGCCTCGCGTGACCCGCCGCCAGCCGGCAATCGACGGCGCAGCAACGCCTGTGGCAGCGGCCGGCAAGCCCGCCGCCAAGACGGCGTCGACGGCCAAGCGCCCGGCGACAACTGCGCCCGCCGGCAAGAAGACCACGGCCAAGGCGGCTGCACCGGCCGGCAAGACCGCGCCAGCCGCGCCCCGCGTGCGTAAGGCGCGGACGCTTGCCGAGGCGATCGAGCGCGTCCCGCCCACGCCGGCGGCCCCCGAGCCGATTGTCGTCAAACCAGCCGCCAAGGGCCGGGTTACGAAGACTCTTGCGCCCGTCGCGGTTGCACCTGCGCCAGTCGTCGAACACGTGCAGGAGATCGAGGGGGCCTCAGCCCCGGCGACGCCACTCGTGACGAATGCCGGTGCGCCGGCGCGACGTCTCCGCATCCTGATGGTGGCCAGCGAGGCCGTGCCGTTTGCCAAGACCGGCGGCCTTGCCGACGTGGTCGCCGCCCTGCCCAAGGCGCTGGGTGCGCTCGGGCACGACGTGACGGTGGTGATTCCGCGGTACCGGGGCATCCCCGTCACGGGCGAGCCGTCCACCAGCTACGCCGTTTCGATGGGTGGGCATCACTACCAGGCCAACGTCTACGTGCAGCAGACGAGCCCGGGCGTGCGGGTGGCGCTCGTCGATCACCCCGCGTTCTTCGACCGCGACGCGTTGTACGGGATCGGCAGCCAGGACTACGGGGACAATCCCCGGCGTTTCGCGTTCCTCTGCCTGGCCGCGCTGGAGTTCGCCCGGCTCGAGGGCCGGCCGGTCGACATCGTCCACGCCCACGACTGGCAGGCCGGCCTGGCGCCGGTGTATGTGAAGACCCGCTACGCCGGTGATCCCGTGCTCGGCAGTGCGGCGACGATCTTCACCATCCACAACATCGCGTACCAGGGCAACTGCTCGTCGGACTGGCTGCCGCAGCTCGGCCTCGGCTGGGAGCTGTTCAATACGGACGGTCTGGAGTTCTGGCTGCACGCGAGCCTGCTGAAGGGCGGGGTCATGTTCGCGGACCTGGTCACCACCGTCAGCCCGCGCTATGCCGACGAGCTGATGGCGCCGGAGTTCGCGTTCGGATTCGAGGGCATCCTCCGGCATCGCGCGGCCAACCTGCTCGGCATCCTGAACGGCATCGACGCCGATGTCTGGGACCCGGCCGCCGATCGGTACCTGCCCAGCGCCTACCAGGCCGACGATCTCTCCGGCAAGCTGGACGCGAAGCGAGTGCTGCTCGACACGTACGGCCTGCCGACCGGCGACGATCTGGCCCGGCGTCCGGTCGTGGCGATGATCTCGCGGATGGTGGACCAGAAGGGCCTCGACCTCATCGCGTCGGTGGCCGAGCAGTTGCCCCACCTCGGCGCCGCGTTCGTGATTCTCGGCACCGGCGAACCCTGGTACGAAGAGATGTGGCGCTCACTCGCGCGCCGCTATCCCGACCGCGTCGGCGTGCGGATCGGCTTTGACGAGCCGCTGTCCCACGTCATCGAGGCGGGTGCCGACCTGTTCATGATGCCGTCACGTTTTGAGCCGTGCGGGCTCAATCAGATGTATAGCTTGAGATATGGCACACTACCGGTAGTACGTGCCACCGGTGGCCTCGATGACACCGTGCAGAACTACGACCCTGCCAGCGGCGCCGGCAACGGGTTCAAGTTCCATGACGCGAGTGGGGAGGCCCTGCTGGGGACGCTCCGCTGGGCGTTGCACGTTTTTCATAACGAGCCCGAGCGCTGGCGACAGCTGCAGCGGGCGGGCATGGCCCGGGACTTTTCCTGGAATGCGTCGGCGCATGCATACCTCGAAGCCTACGATCGGGCGCGGGCGCAGGTGACGGGGCGACAGGGCGTGACGGCGTAAGGCGCGACGAGAGGACGAGAGATGGCTTCCGAGAAAGTGCAGACCCTCACCGACGGCAACTTCACCCAGGTCATCGGCAGCGTGACGCAGCCGGTGCTGGTGGACTTCTGGGCCGAGTGGTGCGGCCCGTGCCGCATGCTGGCCCCGACCATGGAGGCGCTGGCCGACGAGCTGGACGGCAAGGCGATGATCGCCAAGCTCGATGTGGACGAGAACCCGAACGTGCCCGGCAACTACGGCATCCGATCGATTCCCGCGCTGCTCGTGTTCAAGGGCGGCCAACTGGTCGACCAGACGATCGGCGTGCAATCGAAGGACGCGTTGAAGCGGCTGCTCGAACGTCACATGTAAGGGGCGCTTGGAATGCCGGAATGCCGGAATGCCAGGAATGTCGAAAAAGCCGGCATGACGGCGGCCGCGTGATGTGAGACGGGTGTGGTGAGGCAAGGCGTGATGAGCGACGACGTGCGTAATGTGGTGATCATCGGGTCCGGTCCGGCCGGGCTCACGGCAGCGCTCTATACGGCACGCGCCAGCCTGCACCCTCTCGTGATCGAGGGGCTGCAGCCCGGTGGGCAGTTGACCATCACGACCATGGTGGAGAACTGGCCGGGCCATCGTGACGGCGTGATGGGCCCGCAGTTGATGGCGGACATGCGGGCGCAGGCCGAGCATTTCGGCACGGCGTTCCTGACCGGACTGGTCGAGCGCGTCGACTTCTCGTCGCGTCCGTTTGCGCTGACCCTCGACAGCGGACAGGTGCTCCGCGCGAAGACCGTCATTGTCGCCACCGGCGCGACGGCCAAACTGCTCGGGCTGCCGTCCGAGATGAAGCTGATGGGGCGCGGCGTGAGCACGTGCGCGACCTGCGACGGCTTCTTCTTCCGCAATCGTCCGGTCGCCATCGTCGGCGGTGGCGACACCGCCCTCGAGGAGGCGATCTATCTCTCGAAGCTGGCCTCGCACGTCACGGTCATTCACCGCCGCGACACGCTGCGCGCATCGAAGATCATGCAGGACAAGGCGTTCCAGAGCCCGAAAATCTCATTCAGGTGGAACACCGCCGTCGACGAGATCCTGTCGGACGAGCGCGGCGACGTGAACCGCGCCCGCCTGCGCAACCTGCAGACCGGCGAGGTCGACGAACTGTCGGTCGACGGGGTCTTCGTCGCGATCGGTCATACCCCGAACACGCAGTTGTTCAAGGGGCACCTGAACATGGACGAGGGCGGGTACCTGATCACGAACGGCACCCGCACCAACGTCGACGGCGTGTTCGCGGCCGGGGACGTGCAGGACCAGGTCTATCGCCAGGCGATCACGTCGGCGGGGACGGGATGCATGGCCGCGATGGACGCTGAGCGCTGGCTCGAACTCGGCGACTCCGAGTACCACCACGACGGAGAGTCGGCATCGGTCGCGGCGTCGGCGAGCGCTTGAACGCCGCTTCATTCGCCTCCACGACAATGCCGGGAATGCCGGGAATGCCGGAATGCCGGAATGTCGAATTCGGAAGGCAGAAGGTAAAAGGGCAGGGCTGAAGGGTTACGCACTCGACATCGCCACTTCGATATCGGCATTCGTTGAGCGTCAGGCGTCAGGCGTCAGACGTTACCGCTGCCAATCCATCCGCCGCCGATGACCTCATCGCCGTCGTAGAACACCGCGGCCTGGCCTGGCGTGATCGCGTACTGGGGCGCATCGAACTCCACGGCGACGGCAGCGGGGCCAAGCGCGAGCAGGGAAGCGGCCGCCGCCGGATGCCGATGCCGGATTTGCACGTCGACGCGCAGCGGTGCTTCTGGGACACGGCCGGAGACCCAGTTGACCTCCTGTACCGTGCAGTGGCGTGCCTCGAGCGCGCTGCGCGGCCCGACGACGACCTCACTGGTTCCCGCGTCGATGGCGACGACGTAGAGCGGGACCCCGACAGAAAGACGCAGCCCCTTGCGCTGGCCGACGGTGAAGTGGTGGACGCCGTCGTGCCGGCCGATCGCCTGCCCCGCGAGATCGAGGATCCGACCCGGATGCGGCGCGCGGTCACCCGCGGCCCTGGCCACGAACGCGGCCTGATCGCCATCGGGCACGAAGCAGATTTCCTGCGAGTCCGGCTTGTTCGCCACCGGCAACTGCCGATCAGTTGCGTAAGCTCGCACTGACGGCTTGTCCATGTGCCCGACAGGGAAGATGGCCCGCGCCAGCTGCGCCTGGGTCAGCGCGAAGAGGAAGTACGACTGGTCCTTGCCGTGGTCGGCGCCGCGCAACAGGCGCCATCGCCCCGACTCGTCCTGGCGCGACTGGACGTAGTGTCCGGTCGCGAGCCGGTCGGCGTCGAGGGCCGCCACGCGGTCGAGCAGCGTGACGAACTTCACCTCGCTGTTGCAGCGCGTGCACGGAATGGGCGTCCGGCCTGCCACGTAGTCGTCGACGAAGGGCGTCACCACCTGCGCATGGAAGTGCGACTCGAAGTTGACGATGTAGTGAGGGATACCGAGGCGGCCGGCGACGCGTCGCGCATCGTGCAGGTCGTCGATGGTGCAGCAGGTGCCGAAGTTCACCTGCCCTTCCTGCTGGTCGTACAACTGCATCGACAGTCCGACCACGTCATGTCCCCGCGCGGCGAGCAAGGCGGCCGCGACCGAGGAATCGACTCCGCCCGACATCGCCACCGCGATACGCATCGCTCAGGCCGTCCCTTCGGTGCTGCGCGACGCGGACTCGGCAAGTTGCGGCTGGCGGCGGTCGGTCAGCGCGCGGAGTCGTTCGACGAGGGGCGGCAGGGCATCGACGATGGCCATGATCTCCGCCTTGGTCGTGTGCCGGCCAAGGCTCAGGCGCAACGCGTTCTGCGTGTCGTGCAGCGGCAGCCCCATCGCCTTGAGCACGTGCGAGGGCTCGAGCGTCCCCGACGAGCAGGCCGATCCTGTCGACACGGCGAAGCCGTCCAGGTCCAGCGCGATCAGCAGCGACTCGGCCTCAATCCCTTCGAAGCCGATGTTGGTGGTGTTGGGCACGCGCTCGGCGCCCGCGCCATTGACGTGCGTCCCCGGCACGCGAGCCAGGATGCCCTGTTCGAGCGTGTCGCGAAGCTGCGCCTGCGCGGTGGCCTCGGCACGCAATCGTGACGACGCGAGCCGCGCCGCGACACCAAGCCCGACGATCGCTGGCACGTTCTCGGTACCGGCGCGGCGACTGCGTTCCTGCTTGCCGCCGGTCATCGTCGCGAGCAGTCGCGTGCCGCGGCGAATCCACAACGCGCCAATGCCCTTGGGTCCGTACAACTTGTGTCCAGACAGACTGAGCAGATCGACGTCGAGCGCCCGGACGTCCACAGGCACCTTGCCGACCGACTGCACGGCATCGGTGTGCACGACGATGCCGCGCGCGTGCGCCAGCGCGGCACACTCGGCAACGGGCTGCAGCGTGCCGATCTCGTTGTTGGCGTGCATCAGGCTGAGCAGCGCCGTGTCGTCTGCGAAGGCGGCGGCGATGGCGTCGGGACGTACGACGCCATCACGATCGGGCGCGACCCGCGTGACGCGCCAGCCGCGCCGTTCGAGCGCGCGCATCGTGTTGAGCACGGCTTCGTGCTCGATGCTGCTCGTGACGAGGTGTCGCTTGCCGAGGGGCTCGAGTGCCTCGGCAACGCCGCGCAACGCGAAGTTGTCGGCCTCGGTGCCACCGCTCGTGAACACGACCTCGGTGAGAGCGCCGCCGACCAGCGCGGCCACGTCCTGTCGTGCGTCGTCGAGGCGAGCCTTGGCCTGCTGGCCGAAATGGTGGACGCTGGACGCGTTGCCGAAATCGTCGCGCATCGCCGCGGCCACGGCCTCGATTACGTCGGGATCGACGGGCGTGGTCGCGTTATGGTCCAGGTAGATGCGCGGGCGGGCGGCCACCACAGGAGGATCGTATCATCGCGCTCTCCGCGTAAACCACAGCAATTGCTTCACCTAGACAGTGTCTATGCCCTTGCGTATACTCCGCCGGACGTGGGTCGTCGCCACTCTGCGGCCCCAGTTCTGGAGAAGCCAACATGTGGAAACGCGATGACGCGCCGCGGCAACCTGCTTCCGCGCCGCCCACTACGCCGCCGGCACCACCCGCCCCGCCCCCGGCGGCGGTCGATCCGGCCCCGGCGGTAGCCGCCCGGCCAACGCCGGGCGCTGGAGAACGGACACCCATGAGTATGGGCAATATCGGCAAGTCGGTCATCATCAAGGGCGAGTTGAGCGGGAGCGAGGACCTCACGATCGAAGGCCAGGTCGAGGGGAAGATCGAGCTCAACAACAATGTCCTGACCATCGGCACGAACGCGAAGATCAAGGCCCAGGTGTTTGCCAAGATCATCATCGTGCTCGGCGAGGTGACCGGTAACATCACTGCCTCGGAGAAGGTCGACATTCGGGACAACGGCTCGGTCGATGGCGACATCACGTCGCCCAAGGTGGCTATTGCCGAGGGCGCACACTTCCGTGGCGCCATCGACATGAACCGTGGCGGCGCTGCCGGCGCGGCTGCGCCGAAGACCGACGCCAAGCCGGCCATGGCAGCGGCACCCGCCGCCAAGGCCTGAGTTCCGAGCAGTGCGACGGGGCGCACGGTGCTCCGTCGCGCCCGCACGCCTGCCCCTGCCCGTGGCCGATACTCCGGAACGTTCGCTCGCCTCGCGCCTCTTCGGCTGGACCCGTCGCGGCGACGGGACGGGCGGGGGTGGACGCGACGCGGGTCCGCCAGTCGGCACGAAGGTGCTTGCCAAGCTGCTCGCGGCGCTGGCGCATCGCGAGGCGCCGGTCGTGCTGGATCTCGGCCCGGTGGTCGGCAGCAACGTGTCGTTCCTCGGCGAGCAGCTCGGCTGCAAGCTGCGTGTCGAGGATCTCTTCGCCGACATCGACAGGCTGACGCGCGAGCAGCGCCTGGACACCTTGTCCGAATTCCTCGCCGCCCGTTTCAGCTGCGAGCACGAGAGCCTCGACGCCGTCCTGTGCTGGGACGTGCTCGATTACATGGACAAGAAGGCCGCGGCGGTACTCAGCCAGCAGGTGGTGCGCTGGGTGAAACCGGGCGGCGTGGTGCTGTGCTTCTTCTCGACGGTGGCCACACCGGCGCCCGTATACACCCGCTACGTGATCGCCGACACCAATCACCTGTTGTACCGCACCGCCCCGGCCGCGCACGGCAAGCGCACGGTGTACCAGAACCGTGATATCGAGCGGCTCTTTGAAGGACTCGGCGTGACCGAGAGCTTCCTCCTCCTGAACAAGACCCGCGAAGTGCTGCTGCGCAAGAAGGCGCCCGCCGCCGCGAAACCGTAGCTCCGCGGCGCGCCCTGGGACGGCCGTTTAAGGTAGATTCGTGCCGACATGATCGATCTTGACCTGACCGAAGAGCATCGTCTGCTCGAGCAGACAGTACGGGAGTGGGCGGCGCGGGAGGTGGCCCCGCAGATCGCCGAACTCGATCGTGCCCACAAGTTCGACCCGCGCATCCTGCCGCAGATGGCCGAACTCGGGCTGCTCGGCATCTGCGTGCCCGCAGCGTACGGCGGCGCCGGCATGGACTACCTGAGTCTCGGCGTCGCGAGCGAAGAACTCGAATACGTCGACACGTCGTTGCGGGTGATTCTCTCGGTGCACGTCGGGCTCAACAGCCTGTCGCTGCTGACATGGGGCACCGAGGATCAGAAGCGCCGTTACCTCGTGCCGCAGGCGCAGGGACAGAAGATCGCCACCTTCGGCCTGACCGAACCGGCAGCGGGCAGCGATGCACGTGGCATCCAGACCGTGGCGGTGAAGCAGGGCGATCGGTACGTGCTGTCGGGCGAGAAGATGTGGATCTCGCTGGCCGATGTCGCCGACCACTTCCTCGTGATCGCGTGGAGCGACATGGAGAAGAAGCGCGCGAAGGACCCGAGCGGCCTCAGCGCGTTCATTGTCGAGCGCGCGTTCAAGGGCTTCTCGAGCGGCACCCTCACGCACAAGTGGGGCATCCTCGCCGGCAATACCGGGCACTTCAAGATGGACGAGGTCGAGGTGCCGGCCGAGAACCTGCTCGGCCGCGAAGGCGAAGGCTTCAAGATCGCGATGTTCGCGCTCGACCAGGGCCGCTACACGGTCGCGGCCGGCGCCACCGGCCTGATCCGGGCCTGTCGCGACGCCAGCGTCAGGTACGCGAAGGAGCGGCACACGTTCGGCGTCGAGATCGGCCAGCACCAGTTGGTGAAGGAGATGCTGGCGCGCATGGAGGCCGACTACCAGCAGGCGCGTCTGCTGTGGCTGCGATCGGGCTGGCTCAAGAACATCGGCCGCCGCAACACCAAGGAGACGAGCCTGGCCAAGTGGATGGCGACGGTCGCCTCCGAACGCGCCGCGGGCGACGCCGTGCAGATCCATGGCGCCAACGGCTATTCGGACGAGTACCCGGTCGGCCGCTACTATCGCAATTGCAAGGGCGCCGTGATCTACGAGGGCACGCGCGAGATCCACGCGCTGATGCAGGCCGACTACCTGCTCGGCTACCGGGCCGACAAGCCCACGCGCTGCGAACTCCCGCCATTCGAGGGCCAACCGGCTCACGCCTGATGTCCGTACGCCGGGCGTGAACCGCAACCTCCTCGCCATCGCCGCCGCGTGTTTCATCGGCTTCGCGGGCTTCACGCTCGCGATGCCGTTCCTGCCGCTGTACTTCGCCCAGCTCGGCATGCGCGACGCCGCCGACATCGCGCTCTGGTCGGGGCTCAGCCTCGGCGTCACGCCGGGCATGACGGCGCTGCTGGCGCCGTTGTGGGGGCGTGTGGCGGACCGTTACGGCACCAAGTTCCTCGTGCTGCGGTCGCTGGTCTGCTTCGTCATCACGATGGTGCTGATGGGGTTGGTGACGCGTCCGTGGCACATCTTCGGATTGCGTGTGCTGCAGGGCTTCTTTGCCGGCTACGGCGCGCTGGCGGTCTCCATGGCCGCCCAGTCGGCGCCGCTCGATCGCATGGCCAGTGCCATCGGCACCGTACAGACGGCGCAACGGCTGGGGCCGGCCGTCGGGCCGGTCATCGGCGGCGTGCTGGCCGTGGCGATCGGCATCCGCGCCACGTTCTTCGTCTCCTCGCTGTTCTACCTGGCGGCGCTGATTCTCGTTTGGCGCTGGTTCGAGGAACCGCCCAGGACGCCTCGTACTACGGCCCCCGCACGAACGCCGCAGCAACCAGGCTTCGTGAGCGGCGCGGCCTTCCAGCAGTTCGTCCTGTTGATGGGCGTCATCTTCGGGCTGCAGCTGGTGGACCGCAGTTTCGGACCGGTCCTGCCGCTGTATCTCGAGCTACTCGGCGTCCCTGCCGACCGCATCGCGCTCGCGGCCGGCGTGCTGTTCTCCGCGGTCGCCGGGGCAGGTGCGATCGGCAACCTGGTCACCCAGCGGCTGCTGCACCGGCTGGCGCCGCGCGCGCTGCTGCGCTACACCGCATTGGCGGCTGCGGCGGGCTTGTTGCCATTCGTCCTGGAGTGGTCGCTCGGCGCCCTGATCGCCGCCGCCCTGGTGTTCGGCTTCGCGATCGGCGTCGCCATGACGGCGTCGTTCACGGCCGCAGGGCATGTCGTCCCCGAGCACGCGCGCGCCACCGGATTCGGGTTGCTGACGAGTGCATCGCTCGCCGGGCTTTCGGTCAGCCCGATGGCCAGTGGCGTGCTCGCCCGGATCAGCATCCGCAGCGTCTTCATCGTCGGAGTGATCACGCTGGCGGTGCTCTCGGCGATGGTCAGTTACGTGATGCGCGATCGGGTCGAACAGGCGGCATATCCGTCGGTGGAAGAGACGTGAGCACGACCGCCGCGATCCGGGCGCTTCGCGCCGCGGACGTGTCCTTCGAGGAGCACCCGTACCGCTACGAAGACCGTGGCGGTACTCGCGTGTCGGCGCGCGAACTGGGCGTGAACGAGCACCATGTCGTCAAGACGCTCGTGTTGCAGGACGACCAGCGGCGGCTGCTGCTGATGCTGATGCACGGCGACCGTGAAGTGTCGCTCAAGGCGCTCGCGCGGACGCTCGGGGTCAAGCACGTCGCCCCCGCGGACGCGGCGGCCGCGCAACGCGCGACTGGCTACCAGTTCGGCGGCACTTCGCCGTTCGGTACGCGTCAGCCCCTGCCTATCTATGTGGAGCGGAGCATCCTCGATCTGCCCCGGATCTACGTCAACGGCGGCGCTCGCGGCCTGCTGGTGAGTGTCTCGCCCGACGTCCTCACCGAGGTGCTGCAGGCACACGCGGTGGACGCGGCGATCGCGTCCTGACCGAGGTGCTAACATGCCTTCGGTGACGGATGTCGAGGGAAACGGCCGCGGCCCCGAAGGTCGCGAACGGGCAGCGCTCGTCGGGTTGATCACGGGCGACACGCGGCGGACGCACGTCGAGGACGCGCTCGAAGAGCTGGCGGGCCTGGCCGACGCGGCCGACATCGAGCCGGTCCTCAGGTTCACCCAGGATCGCAACCGCCCCGACCCCGCCACGCTCATCGGATCGGGCAAGCTCGAGATGCTGAAGGCGGCGTGCCAGGAGTCCGATCTTTCACTGGCCATCTTCGACAACGAGCTGACGCCAGCCCAGCTGCGCAACATCGAGAAAATCCTCGAGTTGCGGGTGATCGATCGCACCCAGCTCATCCTTGACATTTTCGCCCGCCGCGCCCGTACCCGGGAAGGCAAGCTCCAGGTCGAACTCGCGCAGTTGCGCTACCTGCTGCCGCGGCTGGTCGGCGCCTCCGCCGCACTGTCGCGCCTCGGTGGCGGCATCGGCACCAGGGGCCCCGGCGAGACGAAGCTCGAAACCGATCGTCGGCGCATCCGCCTGCGCATCGGCACGCTCACCGACGATCTGGCCGAGGTCCGTCGGCGTCGCGGGCAGTTGCGCGACCGCCGGCGTCGTTCGGAGATGCCAGCCGTGGCGCTCGTCGGCTACACCAATGCCGGCAAGACGACGCTGTTCAATCGCCTGACGCATGACACCGCCGTCGCCTCCGATGCGTTGTTCGTCACGCTCGATCCGCTGACCCGCGAGCTGAAACTGCCCAACCGGCAGCACGCCGCGCTCTCGGACACGGTCGGCTTCATCGATCGACTGCCGCACACCCTGGTCGCGGCCTTCCGCGCCACCCTCGAGGAGGTCGCCGACGCCGACCTGCTGCTGCACGTGGTCGATGCCTCCATCGACGACTACGAGCGGCACATGCAGGCCGTCGACCGCGTCCTCGGGGAAGTGGATGCCGGCGACGTCCCGATGTTGCTCGTGTTCAACAAGGCCGACCGCCTCGACGAGGGCGCCCGCGAGCACCTGCGCCAGGCCTACGAGGGTTCGCTGCAGATCTCCGCGTTGACCGGCGATGGCGTCGCCGGGCTGCTCACCGAGATCGCCCGCGCGCTCGCACTCGACACCCGGCGCGTCACGCTCTCCTTCGATCAGGCTCGCCCCGAGGACCGCGAGGCGATCGAGCGCCTGTACCGGGTCGCGCGCGTGCTCAGCCACGACGCCGACGGTGACCGGGTCAGCATCGAGGCGGAGGTGCCGCGTCGCCTGATGCAACGGTTGCAGGAAGGGCTGTCCCTGTGATCGGTCCGGTTCGCCGCTGGATGGTGGCGGCGGTCGTGCTCCTCGGCGTCGCTGGCGGTTGTGGCAGCCCCGTACTTCCGCCGGTCCTGGCACCGGGCAGCGAGCGCTACCCCGACTACCCGAAACCGGGCCTGACGCCCGATCTCGCGCGCCAGCAAGCACTGGCGCAGCAGCACGAGCGAGCCTGGGTGCAGCTGCAATCGGGCGATCCCAGGAGCGCCGAGCGTACACTCCGTGAACTCCTGAAGAAGGTCCCGGGCGCGTACCCATCGCAGGCTGCGCTGGGCTTCGCGCGGCTTGCGCAGGACCAGCCAGCCGATGCGTTGCAGTGGTTCGATCGCGTGCTCCAGGCCGAGACGGGGTATGTACCCGCACTGGTCGGACGCGCCGAGGCCCTCGTCGAGCTCGGGCGGGAGGGCGATGCCTTCGAGTCCTACCAGGCCGTACTCGAGCGCATGCCAGACCAGCCCGTCGCCCTCCGTCGCGCCGAGGTGCTGCGCTTCCGGGCCGTGCAGAGCGACGTCTCGGCCGCGCAGGCGGCACTGTCCGGCAATCGCCTCGAGGAAGCGCGCGATCACTACGGTCGCGCCCTCAAGGCGTCTCCCGACAGCGGCTTCCTCCATCGCGATCTCGCCGACGTCGAGCGTCGTCTCGGCAACACCGCTCGCGCGCGTGGGCTCGTCGACCGGGCCCTTGTCCTCGATCCTCTGGATGCGCGTGCACATGCGCTGCGCGGCGCCCTCGCCGACACCAGCGGCGACACGACCGCCGCGCTGACGGACTATCGTCGCGCCCTCGAGCTCGATCCTGCGTTGAGCGAGCTCTCGAAGCGCATCACGGAGATCGAGACCGGCCTCGAGGAAGCGGCCCTGCCGGCCGAGTTCAAGGCCATTGGGTCCACGCTTCGCGTCACCCGCGGCGAGACCGCGGCGCTGCTCGCGTACCGGATCCCGGCGCTGCTGCAGGACTCGGCACGCGGCACGGTCCTCATCACCGACAGCCGTCGTCACTGGGCGCAGGCGTCCATCCTGCTCGCCGCGCGGGCGGGGGCGATGGAGGTCTACCCGAATCACACGTTCCAGCCCAGCGCCGGCATGAACCGCGGCGACTTCGCGGCGGTCGTGACCCGCGTGCTCAACCTGGTGGCGGCGCGTACGCCGGAGGCCGCGCAGCGATGGCAGGATGCGCGGCTGACGTTTGCCGACGTCCGGCCCGGGCACACGCTCTACCTCGCGATCTCGCGCGCCGTCGCGAGCGGCGTGATGCAGCCGGTCGAGGGGCAGACGTTCGGGATCAGCCGGCCGATGACCGGCGCGGAGGCCGTCGCGGCCGTCGATCGGCTGACGCGGCTGGCGGGTCAGGCCGGTCGTGGTGGCGGCGGAGCGGGCCAGCGCGGCGGCCGCCGCGAGTAGCTGTCATGCAGGAGCCACCGCGGTGCTGACGTTCGCAAATCAGCTGACGCTGCTGCGGATGTTGCTGATTCCGGTGTTTGCCATCCTGTTGATGTACGGGCAGCTCGGCGGCGCGCTTGCCGTCTTCACGATCGCCTCGGTCACCGACATCCTGGACGGGTACTTCGCGCGGCGATCCGGCCATCCGACCACGCTCGGCGCCTGGCTCGATCCGGTCGCGGACAAGCTGCTGCTGCTCACGATGTTCATCGTGCTCACGCTGCCGCTGCCGCACCTGACGCACCGCATCCCGCTGTGGCTCACGGTGGTGGTGTTCAGTCGTGACCTCGGCATCGTGCTCACGGTGTCGATCGTGAACCTGGCGCTCGGGCCGCGCACCTTCTACCCGTCGATCTGGGGGAAGCTGGCCACCGCGACGTTCGCGGCGACGGGTGTCGTCACCCTGCTGTTCAACTGGCTGGAGATGCCCTCGCCGATCCCGCGCGTCTTCTTCGCGGCATCGCTGGCGATTACCGTCTTCAGCGCGTTGCACTACCTCTTCACCGCGCAACGGCCGAAGACCAAACCGTCATAGGCTGCAGCCTACGGCCTGCAGCCTGCAGCCCCGGTCTCACGTCTCATGTCTCATGGCTCAGGCACGTACCCGCTTGAGACCTGCGACCTGAGACCTGCGACCTGCGACCTGAGACCTGAGACCTGAGACCTGAGACCTGAGACCTGAGACCCCCAAGCCTACCCGAGCACTTTCTTTCTGAAGTACTCGATCGTCCTGGTGAGGCCGTCCTCGAGCGAGACCTTCGGCTCCCACCCGAGCAGCGTGCGTGCCTTGGTGATGTCGGGGCGGCGCACCTTCGGATCGTCTTCGGGCAGCGGCCGGTAGACCAGCTGGCTCGTGGACCCCGTCATCCTGATGATCGTCTCGGCAATCTGCTTGATCGTGAGTTCGTGCGGATTGCCGATGTTGACCGGTTCGTTGGTGGCCGAATCCATCAGGCGGAGGATGCCGTCGACCAGGTCGGTCACGTAGCAGAAGCTGCGCGTCTGCGAACCGTCGCCGAAGATGGTGACGTGCTCGTTGCGCAGCGCCTGGCTCATGAATGCCGGAACCGATCGGCCGTCGTTGACGCGCATCCTCGGGCCGTAGGTGTTGAAGATGCGGACGATCTTGGCATCCACGCCGTGATACCGGTGGTACGCCATCGTCATGGCCTCGGCGAAGCGCTTGGCTTCGTCGTACACGCCGCGCGGACCGACAGGGTTCACGTTGCCCCAGTAGGTTTCCTTCTGCGGATGCTCGAGGGGATCGCCATAGACCTCGGACGTGGAGGCGATGACGAAGCGTGCCTTCTTCTCCTTGGCCAGGCCGAGTGCCTTGTGCGTGCCGAGTGCGCCGACCTTGAGCGTCGGGATGGGCAGTTCGAGGTAGTCGATCGGGCTTGCCGGACTCGCCCAGTGCAGCACCGCGTCCACCGGACCGTCGATGTAGATGTAGTTGGTGACGTCGTGCTTGATGAACATGAAATCGCGGTTGGCGAGGTGGGCGATGTTGGCCGTGTCGCCTGTCAGCAGGTTGTCGATGCCGACGACCGAATAACCGCGATCGAGCAAGGTTTCAGCGAGATGGGAGCCGATGAAGCCGGCGGCTCCGGTGATGACCACGCGTGGCATGGGCGGACCTCAGTAGGCGTGCTTGTGGAAGAACCCCTTGATCACGGTGAGCCACATGATCTTGAGGTCCAGCATGAGCGACCAGTTCTCGATGTAGTAGAGGTCGTACTCGATGCGCTTCTCGATGGACGTGTTGCCGCGCCAGCCATTGACCTGGGCCCAGCCGGTCAGCCCGGCGCGGACCTTGTGGCGCAGCATGTACTGCGGGATGCGCTGCTTGAACTGATCGACGAAGAACGGTCGCTCCGGGCGCGGCCCGACCAGCGACATGTCGCCGCACAGCACGTTCCAGAGCTGCGGCAGTTCGTCGAGGTTGCTGCGGCGCAGGAACTGGCCGATCGGCGTGCAGCGCGGGTCGTCCTCCACCGCCCAGACCGGGCCGGAGTTGCGCTCGGCGCCGTCGTACATCGAGCGGAACTTCCACACGTAGAACGCCTTGCCGTCCAGGCCCATGCGCTCCTGCCGGAACAGCGCCGGTCCCGGCGAGGTGAGGCGGATCACCAGCGTGAGCACGCCCATCGGGATGGCGAGCACCAGCAGACTCGCCGACGCGAGCACGAAATCCATCGTCCGTTTCAGCACGGCGTTCAGGCCGCGCAGGGGAACGTCGTGGATGTTGATGATCGGCAGGCCGTCCAGATCCTCGAGGCGCGCGCGCAGCGAGATGATTTGCAGCAGGTCAGGCACGACACGGATTTCGACGATCTCGCGGTTGGCGTTCTCCACGAGGCCGAGCATCTTCACGTGTTCTTCGAGCGGGAGCGCGATGTAGAGGTGGTCGATCTTCTCGCGGTGCAGGATCTCGGGCGTCTCCTCGAGCGTGCCGAGCAGTGGCAGGCCACGGTATCCGAGGTGGGCGCCGCCTTCGGCACGGTCGTCCACGAAGCCGACCACCTTCAGGCCGAGCTCGCGGTGTTCGAGGATACGATCGACGACCAGCCGGCCCAGGTCGCCCGACCCGGCGACCAAGACGCGCTTGAGACCGATGCCGGCGCGCCACCGGCGCTCCATCCAGTCGCGGACGCCGACCCGGGTGAGGCACGTCAGGCCGACGTTGAAGCACAGGAAGAGGCCCCAGACCAGCTGGCTGACCTCGAACACACCCCGGTCCTTCAACTGATCGGGGACGTAGTAGGTCTGGACGTACAGGGTGCTGACGACTCCCAGGACGACAGCGAGGACGCTGCCGACCAGGACACCGAAGAAGTCGTCGATGCGTGAGCGGCCCTGGCGGAGGCGGTAGAGGCCATGCAGGTGGAAGGCCCCTGGCACGAGCACGCCGATCAGCGGCGCGAGCCACAGGTACTGCACGAAGGGTGGGTAGCCCTTGGTGACTGGGATGAGTCCGGAGTGGAAGCGGACCCAGTAGGCGAGCAGGAAGGCAGCGACGCCTGCGCCCGAGTCGGCGGCCACGTGCAGCACCACCAGGAGGCGGTTGTAGCGCCTTACCATCGCACCGCCCCGGGGGCGGCCAGTCGCATGTCCATCACGGCATCAAGGAGTTGCTGCACGAATCGCTCGGTGGAAAACCGTTCTGCCTGCGCGCGGCAGGCAGCCGGTGACGGGGGCTCGTCCAGCACCCGCCGGATCCCCGCGGCAAAGGCGTCCACGCCTTCGCCGGTCAACACGCCCGTGCCGCCGTTCGCGACGGTTTCGGTGGCCCCCCCTCGTCCCAGGGCCACGATCGGGGTCCCGCACGCCTGCGCCTCCACTGGCACCAGGCCAAAATCCTCTTCGCCGGGCAACAGCACCATCGCCGCGCGACGATACATCTCCCGTACGTCGTTATCGGGAAGAGCGCCCAGGAACTCCACGCCGGGTCCACCCAACCGGGCCAGCGCCGGCGCGTCCGGACCCTGACCGATCACCTTCAGCGGCACGCCGACCGCCCGGCACGCAGCCACGGCGACGTCGACCCGCTTGTACGGCACGAGGGCGGAAACCACGAGCGCGAAACCGTCCCGCGGCGCGGTGCCGGGAGTGAAATACATCGTATCCACCGGCGGATACACCACGGCCGATCGCCGATTATAGTATCGCCCGATCCTCCGTGCAACATATTGAGAGATCGCCACATAGCGGTCCGGTCGGATGCTCGTGCGCTGGTCCCAGCGGGCGAACCGATCCAGCAGCAACCGCATCACCGCCGAACGTGTCCGCCCGACCCGTTCCGGGCCGAAATAGGCGTCGAACTGATCCCACGCGTACCGCACCGGCGTGAAGCAATAGCAGAGGTGCCGGGCGCCGGGCCGGGTGGGGACCGACTTGGCGGCGCAGTGGCTGGTCGAGATGACGACCTCGGCATCACCGACGTCGAGCCCGTCGATTGCCAGCGGGTACAGCGGCAGCAGATGACGGTACAGGCGGGCGATGCCGGGCACGCGCTGCAGGAACGAGGTCTGCGGGACGTGGCGTTCGATGACCGGGGAGACGCTGCCCGGCACGTGCAGCAGTGTGTGCAGCGAGGCGTCGGGGAACGTCTCGCACAGCACCTCGAGGACCCGCTCGCCGCCGCGCATGCCGGTCAGCCAGTCGTGGACCAGGGCGACGCGAACGCCAGCGAGCGCCGCCGGCAGCGCCGGCGTGACAGCCATGCCGACCGGGTCGGAGGGCGGTGCGTCCGGACCCGGGTGGCCGGGCGGTGCGGGCACGCCTATCGCCCCGCCGCGGTTTCGCGGTAGATCCGCAGGATGGTCTCCGAGGTGCGTTCCCAGGAGTAGTGTCGGGCTCTCGCCAGGCCGCGCTCGCGCATCTGCGCCCTGAGCACCGGGTCGAGCAGGGCCCGGCGCAGGCCGTGCGCGATAGCCGTCGGTTCGCGCGGGTCCACGAGGATGGCTGCATCGCCGACCACCTCGGGCAGCGACGACACGTTGGAGGTCACGACCGGTGTGCCGCTCGCCATCGCCTCGAGCGGCGGCAGGCCGAAACCCTCGTAGAGCGACGGGAACGCGAACACGGTGGCGAGCCGGTACAGCGCCGCCAGGGTCTGGTCGCCCACGAATCCAAGGAACCGCACGTGCTTGTGCAATTTCCCCTGGTGCACGGCGCGGCGCAGCGTCGGGTACTTGCTGATCTCGTCGCCGATGATCAGCAACTTGGTGTTGGCGAGCGCCCCGGTCCGGACGAGCGCGAAGGCCTCGATCAACCGCTCGATGTTCTTGTGGGGCCGGATGTTGCCGACATACAGCACGAACGGATCGTGGAGCTGGAACCGCTCCTTGGCCCGGGCGATGTCTTCATCGACCGGCTCGCGGTTGAACCGCTCGTCGATGGCGTTGTAGGCGACCGTGATCTTCTCGGCCGGGATGCGGTAGAGGCGCAGGATGTCGCGCTTGGAGGCTTCCGACACGGTCAGCACGTGCGACGAGCGGTGAGTCGCCGTCCACATGAACGCGCGCGCGTAGGTGTAGGCGAATCGGCTCGGCAGGTACTGCGGAAACATCAGGTGGATGCAGTCGTGGATGGTCACGACCGACGGGCACGTCACGAGCGGTGGCAGTACGTAGTGGGGCGCGTGGAACACGTCCACACGCTCCCGGCGCACGATCGAGGGAATCGAGAACTGCTCGCGCACCGAGTAGTTGCCGGCCGTGCTGACGACGCCGCGGACATTCGGGCCGAACGACCTGGTGAAGTCCAGGTCGTCCGGGCGGCTGATCAACAGGTACTCGTTCTCGGTGTCGAGGCGGGCGAGACACGACACGATGTTGCGGACGTACGTGCCGATGCCGTAGTCCCGCAACTTCCGGATGTCGATGGCCACACGCATCGGTCGCGAGTCTACACCGGCATGCGAGAGGCATTCGGGTGGTGCGTGCCGAATGCCCGAGCATGCCGGAATGCTGCGAATGCTGCGAATGCCGCGAATGTCGAAGGCCCAGGCCCAAGCCCGGAGGGAGAAGGCTGAATGGAGAAGACCGCCAACGTCGAAGGCCGAAGGCCGAATGACGAAGGCCGACGAGGTAAGCCGACCTACGACGTCCGCCCCGTGACATCGCGTGCAGCCAGGTACCACCGCAGCAGGCGCGCCCAGCGCGGATGGTGCTTGCGGTAGAAGGCCAGTTGGCTGTCGCGGTAGCGCCTGTTGGTCACGGCGGCGGCCGAGGCGCGGGATCGTCCGCGCAGGTGCGTCACGGTGGCGTCCGGGGCATACAGGATCTGGTGGCCCATGGCGCGCAGGCCCGCGCAGAAGTCCACGTCCTCGCAGTACATGAAGTAGCGCTCGTCGAGCAGCCCGACCTGGTCGGCGGCCGTGCGGTGCACGAGCAGGCACGCACCGCTCACCCAGTCCACGAATTGCCGCCGGGCCATGTCGGCCTCGATCCGGTGGCGCACCGCACCTGGCCCATCGGTCAGCATTCGGCCACGCAACTTCTGGCGGGTTTCGTTCAGCGGGGAGATCATCGGCCCGAACGACAGCTCCTGCCGGCCGTCGACGTCGATCAGGCGGGGACCCGCCGCGGCGGCAAGGGGCTCGCGCTCGAGCGCGAGGCACAGCGCCTCGAGTTGGCCGGCCGTGACCAGTGTGTCGCTGTTGAGGAGCAGCACGAGAGGACCGTCGGTCGCGCGGATGCCGACGTTGTTGGCGGCGGCAAAGCCGATGTTCTCGGGCAGTCGCACCAGGGACACGTCGGGCCACCGGGTCGCAACCGCGTCCGGCGTGCCGTCGTCGGACTGGTTGTCGACGACGACCAGATCCCAGGGGCGGTCCGGAGGATTGGCGTGGATCGACGCCAGGCAGGCGAGGACGTCGGCCTGCGCGTTGTAGGTCACGACCACGATGGACAACCTGAGCGAGCTCACGGGCGAGGCTCCCCAGCGGCCATGAGCGCCTCCCACGTGGCCGCCGCCGCGTCGTGCCAGCGGTACCGGCCGACGGCGGCGTCACCGGCGGCGATCTGGCTCGCACGACGAGCCGGATCGCGCAGCAACTCGACGAGCGCCGTCGCGACCGCGTTCACGTCGCCAGCCGGCACGTAGCGCGCGCCTCCGCCATACACCTCGCGGGCCACGGGCGTGTCGAGCACGACGGTCGGAATCCGGTGACGCATCGCCTCGAGCGGCGTCAGGCCGAATCCCTCGTATTCCGAGAGGAACGCGAAGACGCCGGCGCTGGCGTAAGCCGCCTCGAGTTCGGCGTCCGGGACATAGTCGCGCACGTGCAGGGCCTCGGCGGCCCCGCAGGCGCGGGCAATGGCCTCGAGGTCCTGCCGCGGCTCGGTGCGGTTCTCGCCGATGACGTACAGGCGCAGGTCGGGAATGGTTTGCCGCGCGAGTGCCACGCCTTCGATTAGGGTCGGAAGATGGCGACGCTCGAAGATCGAGCCGACAAACAGCACCACCGGCGTGGCTGGCGCGGCCGTTGCCGCATGGGACGCGGCATCGTGGTAGTCCACGGCGAGGGGAATCACGCGGATGCGTTGCCGCGCGACGCCGAGGTAGTGCTCGATCTGGTCGGCCGAGAACTGCGTGAGCGTGAGCACGGTATGCGCCCGTCGGCCGGACCAACGCGCGAGCCAGCGCAGGCGCAGACCGTGACGCCAGGCGTACCACTCCGGGTGGGCCGCGAACGACACGTCGTGCTGGGCCACCACGCTGGGTATCGACACCAGCAGCGGCGCCGTGTAGGCGGGCGAGAAGAGCACGTCGAGGCGGGCGGCGCCCGCGGCGCGCGCGAGATCGCGTTGTTGCCAGAGCGTGCCGCCGGCACCGGGGACCAGGTGCCAGGACAAGCGGGCACCGCGTCCCTTCGGCGTCGTCCATATGTCCTGGCCAGGGCGCGGCGTGAACATCACCAGTTCGTGGCCGCCGCACGCGGCGTCGGACTGCCATCGCACCAGCAGCTCGCGCAGGTAACGGCCGACCCCGGTTGGTCGGCCCCCGAGTTCACGCGCGTCGACGCCGATCCGCATCACCGTCGGCTCCGGCGATCGACCGCGTCGGCGTAGGCCTGCCACAGCCGCTCGGCCGACGCGATCCACGAGAACTGTCGTGCGCGTGCGGCGCCTCGCTGCCGCAGGTCCTCGAGTCGCACCGGATCAGACAGCACGGCGGCGATCGCCGCGGCCATCGCGCGCGGGTCGTCGGGGTCCACGTACACGGCCGCATCGCCACAGACCTCTGGCAGCGCACCGCGACGCGACACGACGACTGGCACGCCGGCCGCCATCGCCTCGACCGCGGGGATCCCGAAGCCCTCGTCGAAGGAGGGCAGCACCAGCAGGCGTGCGCGCTCGTAGAATGCGCGGCGGTCACCCTCTTCGAGGTAGCCGACATGACCGACGACGCCGGCCAGCGGTGGATGCGTCAACCGATCGAGCAGTGGCGCAGCCGACGACGGTGCGCTTCCAGCCAGCAACAGGGGCACCCTGCATCCGCCGTCGATCAGGTGTGTCCAGGCATCCAGCAGCCCGGCGATGTTCTTGCGCGGCTCGAGCGTCCCGACGCAGATGACCGGCCCGTCCGCAGGTACATGTGCGCGGGTGGTCCACCCGGGCGCGCCGTTGTGGCAGGTGACCACGCGTGACGGATCGACGCCGAGCCGGTCCGCGACCTGCCCCGCAACGGTGTTCGACACGGTGACGACCAGGTCGGCGCGTCTGGCGTGCGCGCCGACCAGCGACGGGTAGTCGCGCTGGATCTCGGCGGCGGTGTCGCGCGGATGATCGAGGAAGAACAGGTCGTGGATCGTGACCACCTGGGCGGCGCGCGCGGCGGGCAGCAGCAGGGGCGTGGGGGAGTGCGCGAGGTCGACATCGCCGGCCAGCCACTCGATGGGCGGCCACTCGAGGCGATGCCACGCCCAGTTCAGCACCCGCACCGGGACAGGGGCGTCACGACTCTCGATCCCGGGCCCCGGCGCGTGCAGGCGGTCCTTCCAGCTGCTCGAGAAGACCGCCACGCTGTGCCCCGCCGGAGCGGTTGCGGCCAGCGCGAGCGTCGTCCGGTGCACGTACTCACCGACGCCGGTCCGCGCGCGCAGGGCGGGTCGATAGTCCAGCAGCACCCTCACGGGAACGTATGCTAGCGTAAGGTGTTCGGCCACCCGCCGCCTGCGTTCTTCTACGGGGTGTGGACGGGACGATGCGCGACGGGCGCGCTCCGGGCCGGGGGGAGCAAGGCGTGAAGATTGCGGTCGTGGGCACGGGCTACGTCGGCCTGGTAGTCGGTGCGTGTTTTGCCGAGAACGGCAACGACGTCATTTGCGTCGACACCAATGTCGACAAGGTCAAGGCCCTCAAGCGCGGCAAGATCCCGATCTACGAGCCGGGCCTCGAGGAAGTCGTCAAGCGCAACACCGCCGAGAAGCGCCTCTCGTTCACGACAGAGCTGGCCGCGGCGGTCAAGGCCTCCGACATCGTCTTCATCGCCGTCGGCACCCCTGAAGCCGAAGACGGCTCTGCCGACCTCAAGCACGTGCTCGGCGTCGCCCGTGACATCGCCCGCGCGATGGACGGCTACAAGGTCATCGTCGACAAGAGCACCGTGCCGGTCGGGACCTCCGAGAAGGTGCGCGAGGTGATGCGCAAGGAAACTCGCCACCCCTTCAGCGTCGTCAGCAACCCGGAGTTCCTGAAGCAGGGCGCTGCCGTCGACGACTTCCTCAAACCCGACCGCGTGGTGATTGGCGCCGACGACGAGCGCGGCGCGGCACTGATGACCGAGCTGTACGCGCCGTTCACGCGGACCGGTGCGCCGGTCATGGTGATGGACTGCGCGAGCGCGGAACTGTGCAAGTACGCCGCCAATGCCATGTTGGCGACGCGGATTTCCTTCATGAACGAAGTGGCGCGCGTCTGCGAGCTGTATGGCGCCAACGTCGACCAGGTGCGGCGAGCAGTCGCGTCCGACAACCGCATCGGCCCGTCCTTCCTGTTCCCGGGCGTCGGCTACGGCGGCAGCTGCTTCCCGAAGGACGTCAAGGCGATCCTGAAGTTCTCCAGGGACAAGGGCTATGACTTCCGCATCCTCGACGCCGTGGAGGACGTCAACGCGCAGCAGAAGAAGAAGCTGCTGCAGATGATGAAGCAGCGTCTCCGATCGTTGAAGGGCAAGACGATCGGCGTGTGGGGCCTGGCGTTCAAGCCACGGACCGACGACATGCGGGAGGCGCCGGCGATCACGATCATCGAGGGACTGCTCAAGGCGGGGGCGACGGTCCAGGCCTACGACCCGGAGGCCCACGAGACCGCCCGGCGGATCTTCGGCAACCGCATCACGTATGCCAGGAACGCGTACGAGGCGCTCAAGGGCGCCGACGCACTGGCGCTCGTGACCGAGTGGAACGAGTTCCGCGAACCCGACTTCGCGCGGATGAAGAAGCGGATGAACACGCCGATCATCTTCGACGGCCGCAACATCTACAAGCCAGAGGCAATCGCGGCCCAGGGCTTCACGTACTACTCGATCGGACGCTGATTCATGGCCGTACTCGTCACCGGCGGGGCCGGGTACATCGGCAGTCACACCGCCAAGGCCCTCCTCGCCGGCGGTCGTGAGGTGGTGGTCCTCGACGACTTCACCGCGGGGCACCGAGCAGCGTGCGCGGCCCTCGCGACCATCGCGGCGCCCGGACAGCTGACGGTGGTCGAAGCCGCCATCGGCGACTCCGCCACGGTCGAGTCTACGTGCCGTCAGCATGGCGTGGACGCGTCGATGCACTTTGCGGCATGGCTCTCGGTGGCCGAGTCGGTCACCGATCCAGCTGGCTATTACCGCAACAACGTCACCGGTTCGATCGGCCTGTTCGAGGGCCTGAGCCGGGCCGGCGTCACCCGCCTGATCTTCTCGTCCACCTGTGCTACCTATGGCGAGCCGCAGCGGGTGCCGATCGACGAGACGCACCCGCAGCAGCCGATCAACGCCTATGGCGAGACCAAGCTCGCCGTCGAGCGGGCCCTGCCACATTTCGAGACGGCCTACGGGCTGCGCAGCATCGCCCTGCGCTACTTCAATGCCGCCGGCGCCGATCCGGACGGCCTGCTCGGCGAGGACCACGACCCGGAGATCCACATCATCCCGCGGGCTATTTTTGCCGCCACGGGCACCGATACGCTCAAGGTGTTCGGTGAGGATTACCCGACGCCCGACGGCACCTGCCTGCGTGACTACATCCACGTCACGGACCTGGCCGATGCACACGTCCGCGCCCTCGAGTCGCTCGAGGGAGGCGGCCCGTCGGCCCGCTTCAACGTGGGCACCGGTACGCCGCATTCCGTGAAGGAAGTCATCGACGCCGTCGGTCGCGTGTCGGGGCGAGCGGTGCCCTACACGGTTGGTCCCCGCCGGCCCGGCGACCCGTCGACGCTGTATGCCGCAAACGGGGCCATCCGCTCCGCGCTCGGCTGGACACCCCGGTATGCCGATCTCGATGCCATCGTGGGGACCGCGTGGCGCTGGTTCGAGGCCCACCCCAACGGATACGGCGATTGAGGTCCGATAAGCCGTACGAGTGACTGTCCTTCTCCGGCTGCTCCGGTACGCGGCGCCCTATCGCGCCCGCCTCATCGCCGCCTTCGCGGCGATGGTGGCGTACGCTGCCGCGTCGGCCGGCGTCGTCTACCTCATCAAGCCCATCTTCGACCAGGCGCTGGGCAGCCAGTCCCAGTTGTCGAACATCGCGCTGGCGATCGTCGGTGTGTACCTGGTGAAGGGGCTGGGCGCGTACCTGTCGGCCTACCTGATGACCGACGTCGGCCAACGGGTCGTCCGTGACATCCGCAACGAGATGTTCGGGCACGTCCTGGGCCAATCGGCGACGTTCTTCTCGCGGCGGTCGACCGGACAATTGCTCTCGCGCGTCAACAACGACGTCAACCAGGTGCAACAGGTGGTGTCGCAGACGATCGGCGACCTGGTTCGCGAGGGCGTGACGCTGGTCGGCTACATCGGGTTGCTCTTCTACCATGACGCTCGCCTCGCGCTCGTGTCGCTGACCGGCGCCCCCGTCCTGATCTATCCGCTCGTCCGCCTCGGGCAACGCGTCCGCCGTCGTGGCCGGCGCTCGCAGGAACAACTCGAGGTGCTCACGCACATCACGGCGGAGGCCTTCAACGGCCACCGCATCGTGAAGGCGTTCGGTGCCGAAGCACGTGAACAGGCGCGCTTCGAGGACGCATCCCATCGGGTCTACCGTACCAACATGCAGGTCACGAGTACCGTGTCGGCCCTGCCGCCGCTGATGGAGTGGTTGGGCGGGATCGCCGTGGCGGCGATGATCTGGTACGGCGCCTCGCAGATCGGCCAGGGCCGGCTCACGATGGGCGAGTTCATGCTCTTTGTGACGACGCTCTTCCTCATGTACGAACCGATCAAGCGCCTGAGTCGCGTCAACGCGACGCTGCAACAGGCCATGGCGGCGGCGCAGCGCATCTTCGAACTGCTGGACATCCACACCGAGGTCACCGACCGACCGGGCGCGCTGCCGATGCCGCGGCCACGCCGCAGCGTCGAGTTCCGCGACGTCAGCTTCGCCTACGCCGATCGTGAACGGCGCAAGGTGCTCGACGGCGTGTCCTTCCGCGTCAACGCCGGCGAGATCGTCGCCATCGTCGGTTTGAGCGGCGCGGGCAAGACCACGCTGGTCAACCTGCTGCCGCGCTTCTACGACGTGACGGGCGGGGCGATTCTGATCGACGACCAGGACACCCGCGATGCGACGCTCGCGTCCCTGCGGGCGCACATCGGCCTGGTCACGCAGGAGACCGTGCTGTTTGACGACACGATCGCGCACAACATCGCGTACGGACGCCCGGCCGCCTCGCAGGGCGAAATCGAGGCCGCCGCACGGGCGGCGCACGCGCACGAGTTCATCGCGATGCTGCCCGATCGCTACGAGACGCGCATCGGCGAGCGCGGTGGCCGGCTCAGCGGCGGGCAAAGACAGCGGCTGGCGATCGCGCGTGCCCTCCTGAAGGACCCGCCCGTCCTCGTCCTCGACGAAGCGACGTCCTCGCTCGACGCCGAGTCGGAGCGGTTGGTGCAGGACGCGCTGCAGGCGCTGATGCGGAACCGCACGTCGTTCGTGATCGCCCACCGGCTCTCGACGGTGCGCAGTGCCGATCGCATCATCGTCCTCGAACACGGCCGCATCGTCGAAACCGGGCGGCACGACGAACTCCTGGCGCGGCAAGGCGGGGTGTACAGCCGGCTCTACGCGTTGCAGATGTTCGGCGATGGCAACGGCCCCGACGCCGACTCTGAGGCCTCCGCCGCGCGCGGACGCGCGGGGACCTCCTCACGTGCGACGGCGGGCCAGGACAGCCCGGCCCCGGCCCTGGAAGACCGATGATCGTATCGATGACCGGCTTTGCTGCCGCCACCCGCGAGAGTGACGACCTCGCCGTCAACGTCACGCTGCGCAGCGTGAACCATCGCCATCTCGACGTGCAGTTCCGGCTGCCGCAGTCGGTCCAGGGGCTCGAAACCGCCTTCCGCGCTGCCATCCAGCAACGGCTGGCCCGTGGCCGGGTCGAACTGGCGATGAGCGTGCAGGAGCGGACCGAGCCCGTGATGGTGGTCGAGATCGACGAGGCGCTGGTGCAGGCCGTCGGGAACGCGGTCGCGAAGGCGCGTGAGTCGGGCCTGGTAGAAGGGCCCCTGCTCCCCGGCGACATGTTGCGGATCCCGCAAGTGCTCAAGGTCCGGGAGGAGCGTCAGCCCGTCGATACTGCCCGCCTCGAGGAGGTGGTACGAGCGGTGCTCGACGAGGCACTGCTGGCCCTCAACGAGATGCGGCAGAAAGAAGGCCAATTCCTGGCCACCGAGATCGAGGAGCGGCGACAGGCGTTCGTCGCACTGGTGGACGCCCTCGAGGAGGCCAGCCGCGAGGGTGCGGCCGGGATTCAGCAGCGCTTGCTCCAGCGCGTCGCGGAAATCCGTCTCGACCCGCAGCTCGACGAGACCCTGGTCGCGCAGGAGGTGGTCAAGTTCGTCGCGCGCTCCGAAATTCGCGAGGAACTGGTGCGGTTGCGGGCGCACCTCGGGCATTGGATGGACCTGGTCGCTGGCGACGAACCGGTGGGCCGCAAGCTCGACTTTCTCCTGCAGGAGATGAACCGCGAGGTGAATACAATAGGCTCCAAGGCCGAGGGCGCCCGCGCGTCCGCCTTGGTCGTGACCGCCAAGGCCGAGCTCGAGAAGATGAGGGAGCAAGTCCAGAATGTCGAGTGACGGCGCACCCGGCGGAGGCCAGCTGTTCGTCGTGTCGGCCCCCTCGGGGACCGGCAAGACGACGGTGGTCGAACGCCTGGTGCAGGTCGTGCCCGACCTGACGATGTCGCGCAGTTACACGTCCCGGCCGGCCCGGGCCGGCGAGCGCGACGGGGTAGACTATAATTTCGTGTCCCGCGCGACCTTCGAGGCCATGGTGGCCCGGAGGGAGTTCCTCGAGTATGCCGACGTCTTCGGTAACCTCTACGGGACCAGCCGAGCCGATGCCGAGGGCCTCATGGCCTCGGGCAAGGACGTCGTCCTCGTGATCGACGTCCAGGGAGCCGGGCAGGTCCGCGCGGCGGGTATCCCGCTCGTCACCGTGTTCGTGCTGCCGCCAGCGTTCGAGGTCCTCGAGCAACGTCTCCGTGGGCGCGGCAAGGACTCCGGCGATGCCATCCGCCGCCGGCTGGATACGGCGCGTGTGGAGGTGGCGGCCTACGAGGACTACGACTACGTGGTCGTCAACGACGACCTGGATGCGTGCGTCACCGCCATGCGCAGCATCATCCTGGCCGAGCGGGTGCGCCGCGGGCGCATGCGACGCAAGGCTGACGTGATTCTCAAGACGTTCGGCGTCCAGCCGGTCGTCTGACACCCGGCCGGGCCCGGATGACTGCCCGAACACAGGAACCGCCCTCATGGTTGATCGCAGCACCCTCCCCAACGCTTTCGAGTTCGTCGTCGTGGCCTCCGCCCGTGCCAAGCAGTTGCTGCAAGGGTGCGTGCCGAAGGTCGATCCGAGCGGGAAGCCGGCGCGCACCGCCCAGCGCGAGGTCATCGAGGGCTACGTACAGCCCGTGTACGACGACGAGCCCGCAATCGACCCGCAGGCGCGTCCGTTCGCCTAGGGCGACCCGGCGGACAGCGGCATGGCCCTCGTGGCGGTCGGCGTCAGCGGCGGCATCAGCGCCTACAAGGCGGTCGAAGTGGTGCGCCAGCTGCAGAAGGCCGGACACCAGGTCGCCGTCGTGATGACCCGTGCCGCGACGCGCTTTGTCGCGCCCCTGACGTTCGAAGCGATCACCCAGCGGCGGGTGATCACCAGCCAGTGGACGCCGGGCGCCAACGCCGACATCGAGCACATCGCCCTCGCCTCCGAAGCCGCGCTGCTGCTGGTCGCCCCTGCGACGGCCAACACCATCGCCAAAATGGCACACGGGCTGGCCGGCGACTTCCTGACCTCGCTGGCGCTGGCGACGCGTGCGCCCGTCCTCGTCGCGCCGGCGATGAACACCCACATGTACGACCACCCCGCGACGCAGGCCAACATGGCGCTGCTGCGGACGCGCGGGGTGCGGTTTGTCGAGCCCGGTGAGGGCTACCTGGCGTGCGGCTGGGTAGGGAAGGGCCGGCTCGCCGAGCCGGATGTGATCGCGGCCGAGGCCCTGCGCATCATCGAGCCACCGGGGGCCCTGCGCGGACGCCGCGTCCTCGTGACGGCGGGCCCCACGTACGAGGACCTCGATCCCGTCAGGTACTTGGGAAACCGCTCGAGTGGTCGTATGGGTGTGGCCGTGGCCGTCGAAGCGGCCCGACAGGGGGCGGAGGTCACGCTCGTCCTCGGACCGACCTCGATTGCTCCGCCTGCCGGTGTGAAGACCGTCCGGGTGCGGTCCGCCCGCGAAATGCACGCCGCTGTCACGGCCGAACGTGAGGCCGTCGACGCCATCGTGATGTCTGCCGCCGTCGCCGACTATACCCCGGCCGGCGGCGCGGCCAGCGACAAGGTCAAGAAGCAGGACGGCGGCCTCACCGTGACACTCGAACGCACCGTGGACATCCTGGCCGATCTCGGCCGGTGGCGTGCGGACCGTCCGTCTCCCGTGCTCGTCGGGTTCGCCGCCGAGACGACCGACGTGCTGGGCTATGCCTCGCGGAAGCGTGAGGCCAAGCGGGTGGACCTGATCGTCGCCAACGACGTCGGCCAACCCGGTGCCGGCTTCGAGGTCGAGACCAACATCGCGAGCTTCGTGACCGCCGAGGGCGTGCAGTCGTTTCCCCTCGAAGCCAAGGCGGCATTGGCGGCACGCATCGCTGCGTACATCGCCGAGCGACTCGCAGCCACAGCCGACGGTATGGGCGGCTCTTCGCCTGACACGCCGAAGCCTGCAGGCGCAGGCGGCAGCCCGGCCGATCGAGTGAACTCTCCGAACCCAGCCAACGCCCAATGACTGACCGCACCGATCCGCGCGCGCAGCTGCGTGCCCATCTGGAGTTCTATTCCGAGCTCGGTGTGCCGGGGTTCAGTCGCGACGAGTCGTGGACCGCGAACTCGTCGAACGCGGAAGACCGAACGCCGCACGCCGAAGTCGATCAGGTAGGGACGCCTCTCCGAGGCGTCCATCACCGCGTGGGCGATGGCGTCCGTGCCCGCGAGGGTCATCCTGTCGATCCGTCTGTGGGAGATGGACCGCTCGGAGAGCGGTCCCTACCAACGGAGCGGTCCCTACCAACGGACTCTGTGGGAGATGGACCGCACGCCGAAGTCGATCAGGTAGGGACGCCTCTCCGAGGCGTCCATCGCCGCGTGGGCGATGGCGTCCGTGCCCGCGAGGGTCATCCTGTCGATCCGTCTGTGGGAGATGGACCGCTCGGAGAGCGGTCCCTACCAACGGAGCGGTCCCTACCAACGGACTCTGTGGGAGATGGACCGCACGCCGAAGTCGATCAGGTAGGGACGCCTCTCCGAGGCGTCCATCGCCGCGTGGGCGATGGCGTCCATGCCCGCGTGGGTCGTCCTGTCGATCCGTCTGTGGGAGATGGACCGCTCGGAGAGCGGTCCCTACCAACGGAGCGGTCCCTACCAACGGACTCTGTGGGAGATGGACCGCACGCCGAAGTCGATCAGGTAGGGACGCCTCTCCGAGGCGTCCATCGCCGCGTGGGCGATGGCGTCCGTGCCCGCGAGGGTCATCCTGTCGATCCGTCTGTGGGAGATGGACCGCTCGGAGAGCGGTCCCTACCAACGGAGCGGTCCCTACCAACGGACTCTGTGGGAGATGGACCGCACGCCGAAGTCGATCAGGTAGGGACGCCTCTCCGAGGCGTCCATCGCCGCGTGGGCGATGGCGTCCGTGCCCGCGAGGGTCGTCCTGTCGATCCGTCTGTGGGAGATGGACCGCTCGGAGAGCGGTCCCTACCAACGGAGCGGTCCCTACCAACGGACTCTGTGGGAGATGGACCGCACGCCGAAGTCGATCAGGTAGGGACGCCTCTCCGAGGCGTCCATCGCCGCGTGGGCGATGGCGTCCGTGCCCGCGAGGGTCATCCTGTCGATCCGTCTGTGGGAGATGGACCGCTCGGAGAGCGGTCCCTACCAACAGAGCGGTCCCTACCAACGGAGTCATCACTGGCCGCGCTCGATGCCCTCCAGACGCACATCGGGCCACAGTGCATGCGCTGCAAGCTTTGCAGGCTCGGTCGAAAGCAGGTCGTCTTCGGCGTCGGCAATCCGACGGCGGACCTGATGTTCGTCGGCGAGGCACCGGGTGCGGACGAGGACGAGCAGGGCGTGCCATTCGTTGGCCGCGCCGGACAACTGCTGACGAAGATCATCGAGGCCATCGGGCTGCATCGCGACGACGTGTACATCGCGAACGTCATCAAGTGCCGGCCGCCGGGTAACCGGAATCCCGAACCCGACGAAGTGAACACCTGCGAGCCGTTCCTGTTCCAGCAGATTGACCTCGTCCAGCCGAAGGTGATCGTCGCGCTGGGGAAGTTCGCGGCTCAGTCGCTCCTGCGGACCGACACGCCGATCACCAGGCTACGGGGCCAGATCCATCCGTTCCGCGGCGCGCAGCTCGTGCCGACATTCCACCCGGCGTATCTCCTGCGCAGTCCCGACAAGAAGCGGGAGACCTGGGAAGACATGAAGCTGGTCCGGTCTCTCCTGCGAGGCGAGGCGCGCTGATGCGTCTGGTCCGCGTGGCCGTGCCCGTGCCAGGGCTCGGCCTGCTGACCTATCGGCTCCCCGACGGCCTGCAGGCGCCGCGCGGCACGCGCGTCGTGGTGCAGGTCGGCCCCCGCAAGCTCACGGGCCTGGTCACGCACGACAACGCGCCGCTCGACGACACGCCGGCGCGGCTGCGCGACATCCTCGAAGTGCTCGACGACGTGACGTTCCTGCCCGAGGAGGTGGTGGACCTCGCGTTGTGGGTAGGCGACTACTACCTCGCCGGACCTGGCGAGGTGATGTCGGCGGCGATGCCGCCCAAGGGCTGGTTGCGCAGCGACATGACGCTGGCCCTGGCCGAGGACGCCGCGGATGCCGCGCAACAGGTCCCGCGTGAACTCCCGCTGGATCAGCCTGTCGACGAGGCCATCCTCGCGCTGCTGCGCGCCAAGGGCCCGGTGCTGCGCCGGCAGGTCGCCCGCGTCGTCGCCGCGCGTGTCCGCGACCTCGAGGCGACGCCCGAGATCATCTCGCGGGCGGTGCGCCGGTTGCTCAAGATCGGTGCAGTGCGGCTGCAGCCGGTGGTCACCGGGCAGGCCGACGCGTCGCGCAAGCAGCGGTGGATCCGGCCGACGCCGGCGGCATTCGAGCCAGCGACGACGCGACTCGGAGCCAAGCAGGCGGCCGCGGTGGGCGTGCTGGTCGGCACGCCGGAGGGCATCGACGCGGGCGTGCTCCGCGAGCAGGGGATTGGCAGCGAGGTCGTGCGCCGGTTGGTGGCGCTCGGACTGGCGATCGTCGAGTGGCGCGCGGTCGCGCGCGATCCCTTCGCGAGCGGATCGGCAGGCACGTCGGAAGCGCTGGCGGCGCCGCTGTTCCTGCCGATGACCCCGGAACAGACCGATGCGCTGGCGGCACTGCAGCCGCTGATCGGTCAGGGCTTTCAACCGGCGCTGCTCCATGGCGTCACCGGGAGCGGCAAGACGCAGGTCTACCTGCGCCTGGCGCGCGCCGCGCTCGAGGCCGAACGCGGCGTCCTGCTGCTGGTACCGGAGATCGCACTGACCTCCGCTGTGGCCTCGTTGTTCCGACGTGCGTTCGGCGAGCGCCTGGCCATCCAGCACAGCGGCCTGTCCGACGGCGAGCGCTACGACCAGTGGCACCGGATCCGCCGCGGCGAAGTGGACATCGTCATCGGCACGCGATCGGCGGTGTTCGCGCCCCTGCCCAGGCTCGGGCTGGTGATCGTGGACGAAGAGCACGACACCGCCTACAAGCAGGACGAGAGTCCGCGCTACCACGGCCGCGACGCGGCGCTGGTGCGGGCCCGCGATGCGGGTGCGCTGGCCGTGCTCGGGTCGGCGACGCCCTCACTCGAGACGTGGCGCCATGCGTCCGAGGGTCGCTATCGGCTCGTGAGGATGCGACAACGCGTCAACGATCGACCGCTGGCCGACGTCCGCATCATCGACATGCGCGATGTGCTGGCGAGCGAAGGGCCCGAGGTCGTGCTGAGCCAGCCCCTGCGAGAGGCGTTGCAGGCGTGCTTCTCGCGCCGCGAGCAGGCGATGGTGCTGCTGAACCGTCGTGGATACGCGCCGTCGCTGCTGTGTCGCGGGTGTGGCAAAACCACCGAGTGCCCCAACTGCGCGGTCACCCTGACCGTGCATCGACGAGCGGCGCAGGTCCGATGTCACTACTGCGGCCATGCGGCGCCACTGCCGTCGACGTGTCCGTCGTGCCAGGGCGAGTTCCTCGAGTACACGGGCGTCGGCACCGAACGGGTGGAGCAGGAGGTGCTGGCCGCGTGCCCGCAGGCGCGGATCGCGCGTGTCGATCGCGACACGATGCAGCGTCGCGGCGCCATCGGTACGGTGCTGGCAAGGTTTGCTGCCCGCGAGGTCGATGTCCTCGTCGGTACGCAGATGATCGCGAAGGGCCACGATTTCCCGCAGGTGACACTGGTCGGCGTGGTCTCGGCCGACATCGGCCTCGGCGTGGCGGACTTCCGCGCGGCGGAACGCACGTTCCAGCTCCTCACGCAGGTGGCCGGGCGCGCCGGCCGTGGCGACGCGCGCGGCGAAGCCCTCGTGCAGACGCTGCATCCGAAGCACTATGCGATCGTGATGGCGGCGCGGCAGGCGTACGACGATTTCGTGGGGCACGAACTGGAGTTCCGCGAGCGCATGCGGTACCCGCCGTGGCTGTCGATGATCAACATCGTCGTGCGGCACGAGTCACTGGCAACCGCCTTGAAGGACGCGGGCCTGCTTGCGGAGAAGCTGCGCGCGCTTGGCGCCGAGCGCTTCGGCGTGCTCGGTCCCGCCCCGGCGCCGCTGGGCCGGCTGCGAGGTGAGTCACGCGTGCAGTTGTTCCTGAAGGGACGTGACCGGGCCGCGATGCGGCAGGTGACGCGGCAGGCGATCACCGGCATGCCGTCGCTGCAGAAGCGCGTCACCGTCGACGTGGATCCGCTGTCGATGCTCTGAGGAATTGCAGAATTTCACAATTGCAGAATTTCACTACCACCTCAGCGCTTCGAAGCGTGGCGATGCTAAGGAAATTTTGAAATTCTGCACTTCTGAAACTGCGTGATGCACCCTACCGTCGGCCGATGAAATCGACCGGGCTGATCGGCACGGGCGTGAAGCTGAGGGCGAACATCACGATCGCGAAGACGCCGAGGGCCAGGCGTGCCTTGCCAATCGGCAGGTGCTCCTCGCCGACGGCCGGGTGATCGAGGCCGAAGGCATACGTCATCAACACCAGCAGCACGCTCCAGACCGCCCAGCTCGAGGACACGAACACCGCGAGGGTCAGCAGGACGAGGATGGACGCGATGGTCACGTACCGCGACGCGCGCCCGATGATGGCGTGCACGATGTGCCCGCCATCGAGCTGCCCGGCCGGGAACAGGTTCAACGCGGTAGCGAGCAGCCCGAACCAGACCCCGAAGCCGGTCGGGTGCATCACGAAGAGCGCGTGGTCGGGCAGGGTGCCGAAGAACGCCTTCTGCAGCAATGTCAGGAGCAGCGGGTCTCCGAGCTCGAGGCCACCCCGCAGGGGCAACGCACGCGGCAATCGTACGACGTACGAATGCGACACGCCGTACACCGCCAGCGGGAGCAGAACGACGAATCCGGCGATGGGCCCGGCGATGCCGACGTCGAACAGCGCCTTGCGCGTGCGGGGCAGGGCCATGCGGATGACCGCCCCGAGGGTGCCCACGATGGAGAAGGCGGGCGCCGGCACGAAGTACGGGAGCGAGGCCGGAATCCGGTAATATCGACACGCGAAGTAGTGCCCGAACTCGTGGGCACCCAGGATCAGCAGCGCCGGAACGCTGAACCACAAGCCTCCGAGCAGCGCGGTGGCGGGCGCGATGACGACGCGCCGCGTGCCGACGGCGGTGATGTAGTTCAGGAAGAAGCTGGAGCCTGCCCACGTCATTGTCAGGAACGTCAGGACGAAGAGCAGCAGGTGGACCCAGGGCCGGGAGCCGACACGCGCACCACGGTCCAGATCGGCGTCGGCAGGCGTGAGTGGTCCGGTCACCCAGGCGTTGTCCTGGTCGGACCACCGAACAGGAATGCTGGGTTGAGCGGGACGTCCCGGCACTGAGTCGGGCCCGGCGGGCGGGAGCGGGGGCATGGACAAGGGCGGGATTTGCTCAGCCGCCGATGTTCTGGAGTTCCTTGCCCGGCTTGAACCGGATGGTGCGGCCCGGCGGGATGCGCACCTCCTTGCCCGTCCGGGGGTTGCGGCCGATGCCGCGCTTGCGAGGCTTTACCTGGAAGACGCCGAACCCGCGCAGTTCGATGCGTTCGCCTCGTTTCATGGCTTCGCGCATCGCCTCGAAGACGGCCTCTACGGCAACCTCGGCCTTCACCTTGGTGATGTCGGCGATAGTCGCCACTTCGTTGATGATGTCGACCTTGATCATCGTGTGCCGCTAAGAAGCATAGATACAGGGGTTTAGAGTGTCAATCCGCAAGATGTCCGCATGACAGGTTCACACGCCCGCGCGCTGCCCACCGTGGTGCTCGTCGGCCGGCCCAACGTGGGCAAGTCGACGCTTTTCAACCGGATCACGCGGACCCGCCGTGCCATCGTCAATGCGATGGCCGGGACAACCCGCGACGTGATGGCGCACGACGCGGAGTGGCTGGGCATGTCGTTCCGGCTCGTGGATACCGGCGGCATCTTCGGTCATACCGAGGATCCGCTCCACGATCTGGTCGTCGAGCACGGCAAGCGCGCCATCCTGCAAGCCGATCTGGTCATCTTCGTTGTCGATGGGCGCGAGGGGCGCGTGTCGGGCGACGACGAGATCGCCGCCGAGATTCGCCGGGTGGCCCAGGCTCCGGTGTTGCTGGCCGTGAACAAGGCCGACGACAAGCGTGCCCGCGACCGCATGTACGAGTTCTTCGCGTTCGGGTTCGATCACGTGTTCGAAATCGCCGCCGAACACGGCACGGGCGTGCACGATCTGATGGACGCGGTCCAGGGGCAACTCAAGGCCGCCGGCAAGGTGGGCGGATCGGTATCGGTGGAGACGCCCGACGAGATTGCGGTCGCCATCGTCGGCCGGCCCAACGTCGGCAAGTCGTCGCTCGTGAACCGACTGCTCCGCGAGGAACGGCTGATCGTCAGTGACATCCCCGGCACCACGCGCGACGCCATCGACACACTGCTGCAGTGGCACAAGCGCACGTTCCGGATCGTGGACACCGCGGGCATCCGACGACCCGGCCGCGTGGCGAGCTCGCACGCGGTGGAGATGGTGAGCGTCCTCACGGCAAAGCGCGCGATGGAGCGCGCCGACGTCGCCGTCCTCGTGATCGACGCATCGCAGGGCGCGACCGACCAGGACGCCGCGATCGCCGGCGAGGCAGAGCGGCTCGGCTGCGGCATGATCATCGCGGCCAACAAATGGGACCTCACCAAGGGCGAGGGCGATCGGTACTACAAGGAATTCGACGAGGAGCAGCGCTTCCGGATGAAGTTCCTCGAGTATGCGCCGCTGCTGCACATCTCGGCGCTGACCGGCGAACGTGCGACCAAGCTGCTCGAGACGGTGGACCGGGTGGCCATGTCGCGACGCAGGCGCATCACGACCGGCGAGCTCAACCGCTTCGTCGAACGTGTCGGCCGCGAGCATCCGCCGTCCACGCCAGACAAGCGGCACGTCAAGATCCTCTACGCGGCGCAGACAGGCATCGCGCCGCCGCAGTTCGTCTTCTTCACGAACGTGGCGACCGAGTTCCATTTCTCCTACGAGCGGTTCCTCGTGAACAGCCTGCGCGACACGTTCGGCTTCGAGGGTACCCCGATCCGGATCACCGTCCGCAAGCGCGGCGGCCGGGAGCGGGAAAAGAAACACTGAGGATGCCTGTGCCTGATGCCTGATGCCTGACGCGCATGCCGAGCGGCTGACGCGCACGCCTCGCGCCGGTGGGACCGGATCTCCCTGGCGCCGAAGCGCGAGAGTGCGAAGGTGGCCGAGCCCGGCTGCCCTGAGACGCCTCGCCATTACCGGTCGAGGTTCCCGATACCCTGTAGCCGCCGACCTTCCGGTCGGCGGCAACCGACCCGGTCCATGGTTCCCGATCGGGTTCTATACTCTCCCTCGTGGCTGATTCTCCCAGCGTGACCATTCCGGACAAGCCTGCGTTCAAGGCGAGTGAGGTGTGCGAGCTCGCGCAGATCCAGCCGTACGTGCTGCGCTCGTGGGAGTCGGAGTTCCCGGAACTGGGTCTCTCGAAGACCCCCGGCGGGCCGCGCATCTATCGGCGCACGGACGTCGAGCGTGTGCTGCGCATCCGCGACCTCGTCTTCACCGAGGGACTGACGCTCTCGGGCGTGCGGCGTCGCTTCGATGCCGAGCAGCCCCAGCCGCAGGACGATCTCTTCACCTTCGTCGCCGAGATCCAGGCGGCGCAGGCCAAGGCCGCGCAGGCGCACGCTGAACGTCGAACGCTGAACGTCGAAGCGGAAACCGTCGCCCCGCACCCGGCACGCCGAACGCCAAGCGTCGAGGCTGGCGGAACGTCGAACGCCGAAGCCGCTGCGCCCAACGCCGGCAGGAGGGCGAGTTCGGTCCCGGCGTTGGCGGCGCCTGCGGGAATGACGGCGGACGGCGCGACCGTTGACGTGTCGGCAACGGCACCATCCGCAGCGACAGTGGTTCCCGTGGAGGCCCGCGCCACCCTGGTGCAGTTGAAGCAGGAGATGCGTTCGTTGCTCGACCTGCTGGGTGGCGACGCCGCTGCGGCGCCCCCGGCGCGTCCGCCCTCGGCGCCCCGGCGCGGCAAGCGCAGCTGACGCGCACGTTCAGCAGCCCGGCACCATGCGCCCAACGACTGAGGACCTGTTCAGCCGCAGGCCATTGCGGTACAATTCGCGTTCGCGCCTCACGGCGCCGGTCGGGATGTAGCGCAGCCTGGTAGCGCACCTGAATGGGGTTCAGGGGGTCGCGAGTTCGAATCTCGCCATCCCGACCAATAAACCCAACAACTTACAGCCGCTAGGCGAGCCGCGAAAAACCCACTGGTCAACCTATGGTCAACCTAGGGGCTTGTGGTCACGGCGTCTGCCTGCGTTGACACAGCGTGGCTCGTTGTTCCCCCGCACGCACTCGCAGCAACACGAGGACACGCGACGCAGGCTCGTGACGCGTCCGCCCCCTGCGTCGCTCCTGTGGGCGCGCAGCTTGTCGCAGCCGACCCCACGACGGCGTTGCGTCACCAAAGGATTGCGGCGTGCCCCAGCGAGGCCACCGTTGCGGCCCCGCGAAATGCCGACGTGTGGATGAGTCGCGTAAACTGCCCGCCATGCAGTGGATGGCGAAGCAAGGTCAGTGGCGACGCTTGGCAGCGGGCTTGTCGCCTTACGTTGCTCTCTACGCGGCTGGCCTGTCGACATTCCTTGCTGTCCAGGAATACAGGCGCGACGCGCGCGACAGGCCCTTCGTCGTCGCGCTCATTGACGGAACGGTGCCGCAAGGCTTCTCTCGCTGCGCTGAGGGCTTCGAGTGGCAGACTGGCTTTCAGGTGAGCAACGTCGGGCGACGCCCCATTAGCGTGACCCGTGTCACTGCCATCGAGGTAGAGGGGCTACCTGCCTCATTCGTCAGCGAAGTGTCGATCACCAGCCCGCTACGCGACGCTCAAGTGATGTTGAACGAGGCGGCAACCGTGCCGCTGGTGGCTCATGGTCTCCTGAAATGGAACGGTCGCAAGGATGTGCTCATTGATCGAGACGTCCGGCTGGTGGTGGTTCTGGAAACGAACGCGGGGCAACAGAGACTTCCCGCGTCGCCAGATTGGGCGAGCCGCCTCAAGGTCGAAATGGGAACGTCGACCGCTGCGGAGCTGTTCGGGCGAGACATGTCGGCACTGCCGCCCTGTACTCAAAAGTGAAGCCGCTGGGAGCTCCATCAGCTGGGCAGCTGCGGCAGCGCGGCGGCGTCCGGGACGATCAGTCCTGCTCCGCTGTCGCGCGTCGGACGCGACGGTCCAAGGACGTCGAGCAGCTGCGTCAGCGCGACGTCATCGGGGATGAGCCGCGCTCGAACGAGACGTAGGCGACGATCTGCGTCGGGACGTGGACTGCTGACCAGGACGAGCCGCCCCACGTTTCCTCGTCGCCCCAGCGTGCGACGGACACGGACACGTCGGGACGAGGGACTGACCCGCTGTACGGCTCCATGACTGCGTGCGTCGGCATCGTGTGCTCCGGGTTTCTCAGGGGTTCACCTGTGCGTCCGTCGGGGCGGGTAGGGGGGTCGCAATCGCTGGCACCGTGTAAGGCTGACGACCGTGGCCCCACGCGCGCATTTTCGACACGTAAAATGGACCTTCGGCCGTCTGAGCTGTGCAAGCTGCGCAACTGGTTCGCAGTACGACGAAGCGGCGGGTATGCCCGCAGAACTAGACCGGCGACAGCAACTCAGGCTTGAAGAAGCGGCTTGCAAGGGCCGCCAAGATGATCGGCGTGAAACCGATCACGGCGGCATAGACCAGCAGGCCAGCATTGCCGATCACACCGGCTTTGAAGAGTCCGTAACCCATAAAAAGCAAGATGTGAGTGGCGCCTCCGGCAGCGTACGCCACGCCAACAACCTTGCCGCTGTACGGTCCGCGAATCGCGCTGGCGTACAGGACCCAAACGGACAATGGCACAAACAAAAAGGCCGCGGTCAGCAGGCCGGTGTTGTAACCGCCCTGCGCGACCCCGCCTGCCGTGTGCACAAGTCCGTTGGCGAAGAGCAATCCCCAGAAGCTGAGGCCGATGAGGACGTTGCGCCGGAAGAGGTATGCCGCGAGTGGCGCCCCAAACCACATGAGAGCGATGTTCACCACTGGGTAGAAGGCCAGCGGAATCGGACATTCCGGATACGGGGGAAAGCCGATCTTCTCGCAGATCATTTCCTGGATCGAGTAGTCGATGCCGATCACTGGCAGGCTGTATTCCTCGAACTGATGCAGCCAGTAGAGCGGCACGGCAAGCCACGCCAGCCACATTGGATCACGCCAGCGAGTCGCCGCAGCGTTGCCACGGAATGTATCGGTCATCAGCAGGATGGCGATCATCACAATCGCACCTCCCACCCCTATGAACGGCCAAACGGTGTAGAACCAGTGTGTTTGCAGAGGTGCCTCCCGACTGTCGTCGTCCATTCCGGGAAGGTCAGCATCGAGCCTCTCGGCGGTCGGATCGTAGCACCGCATCGCGTTCTCGGTGCGCGCCCAAGGTGTCGTTCGCCATGGCATCGACGTCGGGCGCACGCGAGCCCCGCCACGGTCTGATCGGACGGAAGGTGCGATCACACCGTGACGGGTGCGCGGCTTCTTACGCCTTCCGTGCAGGCGTCGTCGCGGCAGGCGTGGTCACGGCGGGCTTGTCGCGTGCGGCCAGTGCCCCGGTTTCGACGATCTGCACAGCGGCCGTGTGCAGCGGCGCGATGGCCCAACGACTCGTGACCCGAATCGCGCTCTGGTCGTACTCGCTGTAACGGTACGGGTCGTAATGCACGACCCACCTATCCCGCACGCCGATGCCGACAAATCGCATATCGGCAACCACAATCGACGTTCCGACCGCAGCCGTGATGTAGACCGGCACGCCGAACACGACCGGCCGTGTCGCCGCGCTCGCGTCGGGTTGCAGGACATAGCCGCCCGTTGCGCCTGCGTCACGTTCGAGCCGCAACGCGGACCAGTTCGCCGGACTGATAAAGATCGCGTTGGGCGAGGCGTACGCCGCTTCCACGCCTGCAATCGCGGCGGCGACGTCGTCGAGCGTCGCTGCGCCCGGCGTCGAGACAACACCCGGCCAATTGAGGATGCCCAACGGCTGCGGGGCCACACCCGTGCCGTTGAAAAACGCATCATCGAGCTTGATCGCGAGCTCGCGCAGCAAGTGCTGCTCGACAACCGTCCGGCCATCGGGGATCGCGTCGTTGAGCCACTCGTTACTCGACCGCGTCAATCCAGCGAGCTTGCGCGCGGTCAAGGTGGCCGCTTCAAAGACGATGTTGCCTTCGGGAATCGCGGCGTTTTCGAGCACGAATCCGACCGTGGCACCCGTCCCGACCTTCGGCACGGTCATCGTGTCCGACGTCATCGTGAACAGACGTGGACCCGCAGCCAGGACGACGGACTCGGGCGCGAGCCGCTCGACGATCACAGGTGCCTGCTCAATGGGCACGAGGAATCCGCCAGCGGCGTCGGTGCCCTCAGCCTGCGCGGCTCGGTACTCGCTCGTCGACGGCACGAGCACGGCGTGCTCGACGTGTGGGCGTGCGCTCCGGCGCTCAATGGCTGCGGCCGTCCTCGAGCTGCGCCCCGCTGCGGCGTCGCTGACAACGCTACGGAACGCGACGACAGGATCGCCGTTGAACTTCGCGAGCGCGGAAGCCATCTCCGCGTCGCGCTCGGCGTCGGCGGCGTACTTCTGTGCGGCCGACATCAGTCCGTCGTATTCGCTCCGTTCCTCGACGGAGAGATCGCGATTCTCGGTTTCGGCTCGTTCGTGGATCGCACGAGCGGCGGTCAGGTTGCGCTCGGCATGCTTAATCGCAAACATAAAACCTCACTTGCTTATGAATGCGTCGCGACACTGCGCGTGTGCCCGCTGCACGTTCCTGACGAACTCGGCTCACAAGCCTTCCTGACGATGCCTGTCGGCTCTCGCGTGAGGTTGCTTCCGTGTTCGCGTGCGTTCGCTCAGGGCCGACACGTCGCGTTGTCGTCGACGCTCGGAGACGCGCGACTACCGCAACGCGGCCAGTCGCGCCGAAAGCGCGTCGAGGGCACGGCGGCGCTGTGCTCGACCCTGACGGGCCACGAGCTGCGCGGCGTGCATCAACGCGCGGGCTTCAATCGCGACGTCGGCCGCGAGATAGGCAGGCCACGCCACGAAAGAAATTTCAAACAGGTCAACATCGGTCAGGAGTCGGAGGGGCGGCGAGCCTTCCCGCCATTCGTCGCGCAGCGTCTTGAATCCGAAGCTGACGCCGTCGAGATCCCGACGTCTGACGGACTCGACCAGGTCGACGCCTGCGGGGCTGTTGGGCGGCGTCAGTTCAAACCGTAAGCCGACGGTGTCAACGGCCAGCTTGAGCGTGCCTGCCTTGGTCGAACCGAGCACGCGTGAGCTGTCGTGCGCGAGCAGCGCCTTGACGTCGCGTCGTTGCGGCAAGCGGTCGAGGGCGTGCGAATCGATCTGCTCGACGAAGGTCGCGCCGTTCTTGCCGGTCAAGGGCTCGGAGCTTACGCCGAACCGCAAGGCGTAGCCGACCAGACGGGCGGGGCCTTCGGTGTCTGTCGTCGTGAGCTGCGCGCCGTCGGCGAGCCCGCGTCGTTCGAGCGGCTCGCGTATCGAGGAATCGATTGCTGCTGTCATCGTCCGTCCTTGCTGTCGTTGTGCGCGACATGGCAGGGGGACGCGTGCGCGGGCGGTCAGTGCATTCTGCCACCAATCGTGTCAATTGCCGACTGGCGACACGGGGACGATGTGCGTCCGTTCAGGTGCGAGAATCTGCGCGATGCGCATGGCCGCAGACGCACAACGCAGACGCATGTAGTCGGACCCCTCGGCCGCCATCATGCAGACATCGGCGGCAGCCAGCAACGCAACAAACGGTTTATTGAGCGCGTCGACGCGACTGTCGCGCAGCACGCGCAGGAGCTCCAATCGGAGCGTTTCCGCCTCGGCTTCCAAGGGTGAGTCGTCCGTGTGATCCGACAAGGTCATGCCTCCTGCAACTCGAGCGTGGGCTGCGCGCAGTCGAACGGTAACGCCCTGCCAGGACGCAACTGCGGGCACGTCGTGCCACGGATGGACTCGGGGAACAGCGCGATCAGGTCCGCAGGCACCGGCCCGCCTGCGTGCAGTCGACACGCGAGCGCGCACCAGCCGCAGCGCCCGAGCGGACGGTCGGACGGGAGCGGTTGCCCGCAGAGGTAGCACCCGCGCTCGTGTCGCTCACGGCCGAGCGTCCCCGCACGGAGTGCCAGCAGACGATCAAGGGTGGCGTCGGCGCAGATCAAGACGAGCACCAGCAGGTCAGGCTTGTGCTGACGGATGGCCGCACGGTCATCGGGCGTCAGGCGTGCGGCCGCTTTCGTCATCAGCGTCCCGGCACGCACGAACAGGCGGACGCCCTTCTCGTCAAGGTCGAGCAGCAGGCCACGCGCCTCGACGTTTGCCAGCACGTCACTCGGCACTTGCCACCTCCGTCTCGTCGCCATCGTGGTTGCGACTTTCGCCTGCGTCAGTCGCTGCTGACGTGTGCACGGCTGAGCCAACTACAGCCGAGTTGTCGACGTCAACCGCGCCAACCGCGCCACGTGGCACGACTGGCGCGGTTGGCGCGGTTGGGGGCTCGACTGGCGCGGTTGACGTGTCGAGCGACCACAGCCCCTCGCCCCCGAAGTCTCCCTTGCCCATCGTCACGCCGAGGACTTTCGCCCTCCGCTGCACGGTCCGCCACGCGAGGCCGTCCGCCCGTGCCTGACGTCGCATGGCTGCGCATGCGCGCGGTCCGTCCTTGAGTGCGTCGCGCAGCCACGCGCTCGCCTCATCGCGCTCCGTGCGGTCGTCTCCTACTGACGCTTGCGCCGCCAGCGCCTCGTTGGCGGTGAACGTCACCGGCTCATCGGTCCACCGAATGCGGCTGGTCTCGAACCGCTCACCGCGGTGCGTGACGCTGGCGGTTTCGACCACGTAGGCTCGACCATCAGGTTTGCGGGACAGGTTGACCTTGAGCGGCAGGAAACACCGACGGTCCTCGTTCTCGGGATCGGCCACGACCGTAAACGCCGAACGCACGGCATCGACCCACGCCTGCGAGCCAGTGACTCGGGTCATCGCGTCGTGGTTGCCGACGGCCTTGTTAAAGTGACTGATCGCAAGGATCGTGCAGTCGTGCGTGTGTGCCAGTGCTTCCAGCGGTCGCATCACCGACCGCACGTCAGAGACGCGATGGGTATTCTTGCTGGCGTTGATGTAGGCCGTAATCGGGTCCACGATCACGAGGCGCGCGTCACCGTGACGCGTCAGGAAGCGATCCAGTGCCGCGACATCCTGCACGAGGTCGAGGTCACGTCCGCATACCTCACCGTGCTCATCTGGCACACGCACCATCGTGATGATCTCCACGAGATCGAGGTCCGCATTCGCGGCCATCAAGCGCGGCACCATGGTCTTGGTGTGGTGATCCTCAGCCGTCAAGTACGCCACGCGACCGCGCACGGCACGCTGGCCATCAGGCCATTGTCCACCACGCGTGATCGTCGCCGCCATGGCACAGGCTAGCGTTGACTTACCCAATCCGGCCCGGCCCGCCAAGATGCTCGACGAGGCTGACGGGATATAACCCGGCCAGAGCCATGTGACGTGTTCGGGTGCCAGCGTTGAGGCTCGCACCGAGACAACCTCGGACAGCACCGGCACCCTCACTGTAGCGTTTTGCGGCTTGGGTGCTGGATGCGCACCTCGATCCGTTGTGGGCGGATCGGCCGGATGCACGCGATCTCCGAAGATCGCTGCCGTCAACGTCGTGTCATCGAACGCCATGATCGTCTCGGTAGCGTCGAAACTCTTCGAGCACGCGCTGGTAGTCCGCACGGGTCTGCGCGAGCGCGAGCTGCGCGACGCGCAGTTGGTCGACGGCGCACTGCGCCATGAGTCGGTAGACGTCGGCGTTTCGCAGGGCGTCGACCAGCATCGCACTCGCGGTCAGCGGTTCGCCCTGCGCGTCACACACGGGCTTCATCGAACGACCTCGGGTCGACCGTTCGGCCCGTGCTCGACGACGAGGCGATGGTCGCGCGACGCGTGCGCCTCGTCGTGTCGCAGCTGACGCAGCTGTTCCAGGACGGCAGACAAGTCATCGAGACCCAATCGGATCGTGCGGATGGTCTCGCGTACCTCTTGCTCAAGCGCGAGACGCGTCTCGGCGGGGCTCACGCCTGTCCCCCGCGATTGGCGGACCACGTCTCGTACGTGCGACGCAACCACGCACGGCGCGGAGGACGTCCGGGGAGCAGCCGATCGGGCGGAGGGAAGTGGCCGTCTTTCAGCCATCTCCATAACGTAACGCGCGCGATGCCCAGCAATTGCTCGACGTCTGGGCCGCTGAGCAGCGCCGAGGGGTCGCGAGGCAGCAGGCGCTCGCCACGGGAGCGAGCGTGTAGACGTTTACGGGGGCTTGCGGCGGGTGCTGTGGGTTCCACAGCGACAGGATGCGACAGGCTGGACGGGAGAAATCTCGGTCAAAAGCTAACCGCGTTTTCGGGCGCTTTCGCGTTCGTGACGGATCGCGAGTTCGACCGCAGCCTTGCCCGAGTCGACCTGCTCGCCGTTCAGCGACGACGGAGCGAACGCGAGCCACCGGAGCGCGGCGGCATCCGCTCGCGCGTCAATCAAGCGTTGGAGCTTGGCGTGCGAGTGGGTGCGTTCAAGATGCCAGTAGTCCCGTTTCACGCGAGCTCCGGTGTACTTGGCATAGAGCGTCTGACGCGTGCGCCGCCGCCCGCCAGGAGGTGGCTCATCAAACACCTGCACCTCCTCGTATTCGACCACCCGGAACGCGGCAGCCTTGCTCAAGGCTGCGCCACCATCGAGTGGGTGGGTGAGGTCCAGGACGCGCTGGTATCGGCGGACACGAGTGTGCGCTGCGCGCCACGCGCGGTCCGCGCGCGCAGTGCGTCCCTTACCGGCGGACGCCTGCTGATAGGCGCTGCGCAGCGCTTGCTTGAGCGTCGGTAGCAGCCACGTCGGGATGCACACCTTCGGCTCGTCCTCGTCGAGCGCGCCCGTCTCAGCCAGATGCAGCACAGTCGCGATGTCGCGCAGCTGGTCGCCGGTGATCCGATCCGTCGTCTCAGGCTCCGTCAGCCGTCGCGTGATGTCCGGCAACTCCGACCGGAAGTGGTCGACCGTCGCGTCGTAGTCGGGACGTTTACCCCGCAAGGGGCACCGCCGTGATGCCAGCGACGATTCGATGCAGCTCCGTCGACCACGCCTCTAGCGCCTCCCGCTTCTGCGGCAGCCTGTCGAAGCGGTCGTAGATCGCGGTCGCGCGCGGACCGCGATCCGTGTGGTTCAGGACGCGGGCGATTGTCTCTCGCCCAATGCCGAGCCGCCCCATGCCTGAGGCCGCTGTGCGTCGGAGGTCGTGCCCACGCACGTCGGCGGACGTCGGCAGGAAGGTGGACAGCGCAACCTTCTTGGCGCGGTCGGCCGCTGGGCCACGGAGGAGGTCGTTGGGGAAGACCCACGGCACCCCCTCGTCCACATCAGCGCGGCGACGTCGCAGGATCTCGACGACCGGCCCGGCGAGCGGCACGACGTGGGCGACCTTGTTCTTGGTCGTCTCGCTGGGGATCATCCATGTGGCTGCGTCGAGGTCCAACTCGGCCCAGCGCATCCGGATCACCTCGCCGCCGCGCTGGGCCGTCAGGAGTCGCACGCGCAGCCAGTCGGCCAGCATGGGACGGAGCAGCGGCGTGTCGCCCGTCTTGGCCTCCGTGACGCGCCCGTCCTGAGCCACGCGGCGATACGTGGACTCTGCGTCTGCCAGTGCGGACCAGAGTGCCCGGATCTCGTTGTCGGTCAGCACGCGCTCGCGCGAGCGTTCACGCGTCGGCTTCGCGAGCCGAGCGGCGGGGTTGGCATCCAGCCATTCACGGTCGACACCGAAGTTGAGGATCTTGGACACGAGCGCCGCGACGCGGTTCGCCATGACGGGTGCCCGATCCGCGATCGCGTCCAGGTGCTCGCGGATCGTGCGTCGTGTGAGTTGGCGGACGGGCACGTCACGCCACGTGGGCAGCAGGTCGCGGGTGAGAATGCGCTCGTCCTCCTGCCACGTGCGCTTGCGCTTCTTGGCGTGCCGTTCGATGTACAAGGTCGCCAGCGCGCCGAAGGTGTCGTGCTCAGCCGCCTTGCGCTCGGCCTGCGGGTCAGCCCCCGCGTGCACCGAGCGCATGGCGTCGCAGGCAGCGATGCGGGCGTCCTGCAACGACACGAACGGGTAGCGCCCGAGCGTCTGACGGCGGACCTGTCCACCGGCCGTTTTGTACAGCGCGACCCACGTCTTGGCACGCGGGCCGACCCGTAGGGCCAAGCCGGGCGTGGTAGTGTCGACGTACTCGGCGCGTCCCGTGGTCCTTGCGACGGACTCCACGAACCGAGGTGTCAAGGCTTTGCGCATCAGAGGTACTCCCGTGTCTGGTCAACTGGTCAACCGCACCCGTCGCGACCCTCTGAGATGCCCTCAGCATCTGCTGGTCAACCGACTGGTCAACCGCGAGCAGTGGCTCGCGGTGAAACCCATCGTAGCACCTAGAAGCCGTAAATGGCTTGAAAGACAGTCATTTGCGTTGTGGTCAGCACGGGGAATGAAGCAGTGCGAAACCCGCATTCGGCTGAATGGGGTTCAGGGGGTCGCGAGTTCGAATCTCGCCATCCCGACCAGTCTAAGCCGCTGCAATGCAGAGGTTTGGCCGCTCAGCCTCGGAGGTCACTCCGGGGCTGTTTTCGTTCTGGGTGGCGCAGGGCCACGCGGCGCAAGGACAGTCGATGACGGAACACGACGAGCCACAGGTCGGCGATTTCATTCTGTTGTTCGACGCAGAGTCCGACGACTCCGGCGAGCCGCCGATCCTCCTGGTGCAAGTGGCCCAGGACGGCTTCGGCGGTATCGCCGAGGGATGGATCGAACAGGCTGACCAGCTCGAGGCGCGCGCTCGCTTCCTGGCCCACGAAGAGGGCACACGCGCCTGGCGGCACGTCGGAGACGGGTACTCGCTTCTTCCGCCATACGAGACCGCGAAGGACGTGCACTGAGGACCGCCTCCCGCAGCCGGTCCCGGAACCCCACGCCCCACGACATCTTCGGTCGTTGACACGTCCGGCCAGCCTTGCGCTTCGCCTCGTGGCGTGGCTACGGCCGCATCGCCCACCAACATCTACTCTCGCCTTCTGTTGGCAGGGCCGCGCACGGACAGTGGCCGTTCGGACACGCGTCACTTACGGAATGGCGCGCCGCTCGTCCCTGCCTCGGCGGCAGTGTCGCCACCTGTAGTCTCACCTGTACCTGTCCCTGATGGCCTCGGGACGTACTGCCATGCGGCAATGTTGCGCAGTGGTGCATGGCGATGAGCGAAAGCGCACACGTCGTGTGCGGCAGCCCTTGTGACGATTGCCCGGTTTTAGGGTAACGACACGTGACCACCTCACCGAGAAGCCAGCGCTGGAGCGAAGACGAAGTCCGGCAACTCACCACCCTTGCGGTCCGCGGCGTGCCGGAAGGCGAGATCGCACGGATACTGGGGCGAACCGTGGCAGCGGTACGCACCAAGGCCGCGCACAATCGCGTCACGCTCGTGCGCGACAGCACGGCCGGTCCGGAACGGCAGCCGCTCCCCTGGGAACGGCCGCACGGCTCCTGACGCCCGCCTCCGACTCAAGTTCGGCGCGCTGTCAGCCGGTCGGCGGCCACGGCAAACCCATCGCGCGCCTTTCGCAAGGCTCCCACGCTCGGGGGCCGATGCCACAACGCGATGCCATGCAACAGCGCGTGCGCTTTTCCCAGCGCCTCGCGCAGGGTGTCTGCCCCATTGGGCAGCGCGGCCCCCGGGCGGTGCGTCGCCGCGTCGAGACCCGACATCGCGCGCTCCAGATCGCTGACGAGTTCCTCCGCGAGCGCATCGAGGACGGGCAATCGCGCAGCGAGGTCGTCGCTATCGCGAGCGATCTCGATCACGGCCTGGACACGCTGCTCCCACCCGCGCAACGCCTGGCGCACCGCCTCACCCGTCGACTCGTGCTCGTCGTTCACCAACCCGAGACCCTCCGAGACTGACAAGAGCCTCGTAATGCCGAAATGCCAGGATGCTGGAATGTCGAAAGCCAGCGCCGCGACTTCTCGCTCGGCTTGCGAACCATGTCCGCGCTGGCCCACAACGTCGGCGATTCCCGACTCCCGACTCCCGACCGATTTCGACTCCCGACGGCCGAGGGCCGCCACGGAATCCGTGATACCCGGCACCCCTACCCGGTACCCGGTACCCATGAGCGCCCTGGTCGCGAAGCGTCATTTACGCTCGAGTCAGCGCCAGGGGGCCAGGCCCATCGGACCGCTGTATACGTTCGCCACGATACAATTCGGCCGATCCCATGATGGCGAATCGCGGCCCGACACTCATCGCAACGCGCGCATGTCCGAACTGTCACCGCACTCGCTGATTCAGCACCTGGCGCAAGTCGTCGAGTGGTCCGATGACGCGATCGTCACCAAGGACCTGCACAGCACGATCACGTCCTGGAACCGCGCCGCCGAGCGGATGTTCGGCTACACCGCGGCCGAGGCCATCGGCCGCTCGGTGCGCATGATCATCCCGCCGGAACTCCAATCCGAAGAAGACACGGTGCTGGCGAAGATCCGGTCCGGAGAGGCGCTGAGCCACTTCGAGACCGTGCGCGTACGCAAGGACGGCGCGCGGATCAGCATCTCGTTGACGGTGTCCCCGATTCGCAACGAGGCCGGCGTCGTCATCGGTGCGTCGACGATAGCCCGCGACATCACCGACCGCAAGACCTCCGATCTGGCCATCAGGCGGCTGGCTGCGGCTGTCAGGTCGTCCGACGACGCGATCGTCACCAAGACACTCGACGGCATCATCACGTCGTGGAATCCGGCCGCCGAGCGGATTTTCGGCTATACCGCCGCCGAGGCGCTCGGACAGTCCATCCGCATCCTCATCCCCGACCAACTGCAGGGCGAGGAGGATGTGGTGATCGCGCGCATTCGCGCCGGTGAGACCGTCGATCACTACGAGACGACTCGCCGCGCCAAGGACGGGCGCCTGGTGGCGATTTCGCTCACCGTGTCTCCCATCCGGACCGAATCGGGCACGATCGTGGGCGCCTCGAAGATCGCGCGCGACATCTCCGATCAGCAGCGGCTGCGCGCGTTGGCGCAGCAACAAGCTCGCAACACCGAGAGACTCTCGGACGTCGGCGTGCTCCTCGCGTCTGCGCTCGAGCGTGAGCCAATCGTCCAGAAGGTGACCGACGCGGCCACCGAACTCACGGGCGCGCAGTTCGGTGCGTTTTTCTACAACGTCCGCACCGCCGCGACGGGCGACGCCTACATGCTCTGTTCACTCTCCGGCGCGCCCAAGGAAGCCTTCGCGGGTTTTCCGCATCCGCGCGCGACCGAGCTCTTCGCTCCGACCTTTCGCGGCGATGGTCCGGTGCGCCTCGAGGACGTCACCGAGGATCCCCGCTACGGCGGCAACGCGCCGTACGTCGGGATGCCGCCTGGCCATCTCGCCGTCCGCAGCTATCTGGCGGTTCCGGTCAAGGGGCGCAACCAGGCGGTACTGGGCGGTCTGTTCTTCGGTCACTCGTTACCCGGCATGTTCACGTCCGAGGACGAACGCCTCGCGGTTGGCGTCGCGGCGTGGGCGTCGGTCGCCCTGGAGAACTCACGGCTGTTCCTCGAAGCGCAGGAGGCGAACCGCCTCAAGGACGAGTTCCTGGCGGTGCTGTCCCACGAATTGCGGACACCCCTCAACGCGATCATGGGCTACTCGCGACTGCTGCACAGCGGCCTGCTCACGGGATCGAAGGCAAACGACGCGTTCGGGACTCTCGAGCGGAATGCGACATGGCTGACCCAGATCGTCGACGACGTGCTGGACGTGTCGCGCATCGTCTCGGGCAAGCTCCGCCTCGACGTCCAGTCGGTGGAGTTGCCGCTGGTCATCGAGAATGCCATCGCCACCATGCGCCCCGCGGCCGACGCCAAGGGTGTCCGCCTGCACACGTTGCTCGATCCGCAGGTCGGCCCCGTGTCGGGCGACCCCGGGCGCCTGCAGCAGGTGGCGTGGAACCTGTTGTCGAACGCGGTGAAGTTCACCCCGCGCAACGGGCAAGTCCAGGTGCGTCTCGAGCGTGTCGACTCGCACATCGAACTCACGGTGAGCGACACGGGCGCCGGCATCCGATCGGACTTCCTCCCGTACGTGTTCGAACGCTTCCGCCAGGCCGATTCCAGTTCGACCCGGCGAACCGGCGGCCTCGGGCTCGGGCTCGCGATCGTGAAGCACATCGTCGAGATGCACGGCGGCACGGTGGAGGCCGCGAGCGCCGGCGCGGATCAGGGAGCGTCGTTCCTCGTGCGTCTGCCGCTGATGATCGTGAGCGCCGGACCCATCGTGCCGGGAACTGGCCAGCATCCGCGCACGGAACTCTCGGCGCCGTTGCGGGATCTCGCTGATGTCACCGGCGTCCACGTGCTCGCCATCGACGATGACGAGGACGCGCTCTCGCTCGTGCGTGTCGTGCTCGAGTCGGCGGGTGCCGAGGTGACGACCATGTCCTCAGCGGCGTTCGCGCTGGAACGTGTGAGCACGTTGCGCCCCGACGTGCTGCTGGTCGACATCGGTATGCCGCAGATGGACGGATACGAAATGATGAAGGCTATCCGCGGTTCCGATGACCCGCACGTCCGCCGAATCCCCTCGGCGGCGCTCACCGCGTTTGCCAGAGCGTCGGACCGCACGAAGGCCCTGCGGAGCGGCTTCGAGATGCACCTGGCCAAGCCCGTCGATCCGGGCGAACTGGTGGCATCGGTCGCGACGCTGGTGGCGAGATCGCGACTGCGTCCCTGATTTGCCGGCCAGACCTGAGACCTGAGACCTGAGACCTGAGGCCTGAGACTTGAGGCTTGACGCTTGAGGCTTGAGACCGACGTCGCCGCGATTGACACCCGCCGACCCGGGCCAGAGAATGCGCCAATGCGGGCGAGCGGGACACGCTGGCGTCACCTGACCGCGATGGTCCTGCTGATCGTGGCGTGCGGCGCATCCTCGGCAAGAGCCCGGCAGCCGGCGCCCCCGGCGGCGGCCCCCGACCAGGCTCCTGCCGTCGACTTCAACCGCCAGATCCGCCCCCTGCTGTCGGACCGCTGTTTCCGATGCCATGGCCCCGACGCCAGCAAGCGCAAGGCCAAGTTGCGCCTGGACACGCGCGATGGCCTGTTCAAGGACCTCGAGGCGGGCATGGCGGTCGTCACGCCGGGCGACAAGGTCCGCAGTGAGATGATTCGCCGCATCCAGTTGCCGTCCGACGACGAAGACCTGATGCCACCCGCGGACGCGCACCTGGCGCTGACGGCAGCGGAGACGGCCCTGCTGACACGGTGGGTGAGCGAGGGCGCGCCCTATCGCGCCCATTGGTCGTGGGAGCCGGTCGCGTCACCGCCGGTGCCGGCGCTGAGCGACGCTGGCCAAACCCCCATCGATGCGTTCGTCCGCATGCGTCTTGCGGCCGAGGGCGTGTCGCCGTCCCCGCCGGCCGCGCCAGAACTGCTGCTGCGGCGTCTCTCGTTCAACCTCACGGGCCTGCCGCCAGGCCGGGCCGATATCGAGGCCTTTCGCGCCGACCACTCGCCATCCGCGTACGCGCGGGTCGTCGACCGCCTGCTGGCCTCGCCGGCGTATGGCGAGCGGATGGCCGCCGACTGGCTCGATCTCGCGCGTTACGCCGACACGTACGGGTACCAGGCCGACGTGACCCGCGATGTGTCGCCGTACCGCGACTGGGTGATCGGAGCCTTCAACACAAACCTGCCGTACGACCAGTTCCTGACCTGGCAACTGGCCGGCGACCTCCTTCCCGACGCGACGCGCGAGCAGCGCATCGCCACCGCATTCAATCGCCTCCACCGCCAGACCAATGAAGGCGGCAGCATCGAAGAAGAGTTCCGGACCGAGTACGTCGCCGACCGTGTCAATACCCTCGGCACGGCCATGCTCGGGCTGACGCTCGAATGCGCGCGCTGCCACGATCACAAGTTCGACGCCATCACCCAGCGCGACTACTTCTCGTTGTTCGCGTTCTTCAACAGCATCGACGAATCCGGCCTGTACTCGCACTTCACGAATGCGACGCCGTCGCCGTCGCTGCTGCTCTGGCCGGCGCACGAGCAGGCTGCCTACAGCCGCGTGCAACGCCGCATCGAGGCCACCGAGTCACGCCTGCGGCAACTCGCGCGGGCGTCCGATCCAGCCTTCCGCGCCTGGCGCGCATCCGCGACGGTCACGCCACCCGCACCGATCGCGCATCTGGCCTTCGACACCGTGGCCGGCGATACCACACCCGACGCGATCACCAGCGCGGTCGCGACGCTGCAGGACGGGCCGACACTGGTCGACGATCCCGACGCGAGCGGCGGGCGGGCCTTGCGGTTCAGCGGCGACAACGCCGTCGTGCTCAAGGATCTGCGCCCATTCTCGCGGACCGACCCGTTCTCGATCGCCATTCGGGTCAAGCCGACCGAGACGCAGGCGCGCGCCGTCGTGCTGCACCAGTCGCGGGCCTGGACCGATGCGGGCAGCCGCGGCTTCGAGCTGACACTGGAGGATGGCCGGCCATTCTTCGGACTGATTCACTTCTGGCCCGGCAACGCCATCGCCGTGCGGGCGCGCATCCCGCTGCCGATCGGACATTGGTCGTCCCTGGTGATTGCCTACGACGGATCGAGCCGCGCCGAAGGCATCGTCATCTACGTCGATGGGGCACCCGTGCCGGTGGACGTCGTGCGCGACCGCCTCGTCAAGGACATCCTGTACGACAAGGGCGCTGGCGACCTGCAGAAGGAGCCGGTTGCACTTACGCTTGGCGCACGCTTTCGCGACAGCGGGTTCAGGCACGGCCTCGTGGACGACCTGCGTGTCTACGACGTGTCCCTCTCGGCCGCGGAGGTCGCCGGGACGGTGCCAGGCGATGATGCGGGCGACACCGTTGCCCGCGCGCACTTCCTGGCCCGCGTGCATGTGCCGTCGCGCACCGCGCGTGCGGCGCTGCAACGGTTGCGGGTGGAGCAGAACCGGCTGATCGGGCCAGTACCCGAGCTGATGGTGATGGAGGAACTCGCGGAGCCCCGCCCGGCGCACCTTCTCGCACGGGGCGCCTACGATGCGCCAAAGGACGTGGTGTCCCGTGACACGCCCGCGAGCCTGCCGCCGTTCCCTGCCGACCAGCCGCGGAATCGGCTCGGCCTCGCGCGCTGGCTGACCAGTCGCGCCAACCCCCTGGCCGCTCGCGTCGTCGTCAACCGGATCTGGAAGCTGCACTTCGGCAGGGGCCTCGTCGCCACGCCGGAAGACTTCGGCAGCCAGGGACGACAACCGACGCATCCCGACCTGCTCGACTGGCTCACCTCGCGCTTGGTCGAGAGCGGGTGGGACGTCAAGGCGCTGCACCGCCTGATCGTGTCTTCGGATACCTTCCGCCAGTCGTCGTTGGCATCGACAGAGTCGCTGCGCCTGGACCCGGAGAACCTGCTGCTCGCCCGCGGGCCGGTCCTGCGCCTGCCCGCGGAACACATCCGCGACAGTGCCCTCGCCGCAAGCGGCCTGCTGGTCCGGACCATCGGCGGGCCCAGCGTGAAGCCGTACCAGCCGGAGGGCCTGTGGGAGCAGTCCGGGACCGGGCAGACATACAGCCAGGACAAGGGCGACAAGCTCTATCGGCGCAGCCTGTACACGTTCTGGCGCCGGACGTCGCCGCCGCCGGCGATGACCACCTTCGACGCCGTGTCGCGCGAGGTGTGCGTGGCGCGGCGCGAGGTCACCGTGACGCCGCTGCAGTCGCTCGTGCTGCTCAACGATCCGCAGTTCGTGGAGGCGGCTCGAGTACTCGCCGAGCGCCTGGTCCGCGAGCATCCGCAGGACCCGGCGGCTCGGCACAGAGGAGCATTCCAGCAGCTCACGGGACGGGCACCGGACGCGCGCGAAGCGGCGATCCTCGCGCAGGCGTTCGAGCAACAGCGCCGCCTGTACCAGGCTGACGCACGGGCTGCCGCGGCACTCCTCGCCGTCGGCGGCACACCGCGTGATGCCACGCTCCCGGCTGCCGACGTCGCCGCCACCACCAACGTGGCGACGCTGATCCTGAACTTCGATGCGTTCGTGGTGATTCGATGAGGCCGCCAGATGAGTAACCATCAATGCACGGGAGCGCTACCAGCCGCCGGCCTGTCGCGGCGCGCTGTGCTGAACCGGTTCGGGCTCGGGCTCGGCGGCATCGCCCTTGCCGATCTCGTGAACCCCTTGCGGCTCGGGGCGATGACGTCGCAGGCGACCCCGGGCGTGCTCGGCTCGCAGCTGCATTTCCCGCCGAAGGCCAGGCGGGTCATCTACCTGTTCATGGCCGGCGGGCCCTCCCAGATCGAGACCTTCGACGACAAACCCGTGCTCCGCGCGCGCAACGGCGAGTCCCTGCCAGACTCGGTCCGCCAGGGGCAGCGGCTCACGGGCATGTCAGGCAACCAGTCGGTGCTGCCGCTTGCCGGTTCGCAGTTCGGCTTCTCGCAGCAGGGGCGGTCCGGCACGTGGGTCTCCGACTTATTGCCGCATACAGCCCGGGTCGTCGACGACCTCTGCATCGTCCGATCGATGCACACCGACGCGATCAACCACGACCCTGCGATCACGTTCTTCCAGACCGGCTCGCAGATCGCCGGGCGCCCCAGCATCGGCGCGTGGGTGCATTACGGACTCGGCACCGATACTCAGGACCTGCCAGCCTTCGTCGTACTGATCACGCCTGGCAAGGTGGATCAGCCGCTGTACTCGCGGTTGTGGGGGAGCGGGTTCCTGCCCTCACGGCATCAGGGCGTGCAGTTCCGCAGCGGCAAGGATCCGGTCCTGTACCTCACCAACCCTCGCGGCGTGACGCCGCAGGGACGCCGGCTCCTGCTGGATCGGCTGCGCGACCTGCACGCCTACGCCGCCGAGCAACTCGGCGACGGCGAGGTAGACCAACGCATCGCGCAGTACGAGATGTCCTACCGGATGCAGGCGAGCGTGCCCGGGGTGATGGACGTGTCGGGCGAGACCGAGGCAACACTCGATCTCTACGGGCCGGACGCCAGGCTCCCGGGCAGCTTCGCGTCCAATTGCCTGCTGGCACGACGCCTGGCGGAGCGCGGAGTCAAGTTCATCCAGCTCTATCACCAGGGCTGGGATCAGCACGACAGCCTGCCCAAGGGGATCGAGCGGCAGTGCCGCGAGACCGACCAGGCCAGCGCCGCTCTGGTCACCGACCTGAAACGTCGCGGCATGCTCGACGACACACTCGTGGTCTGGGGCGGGGAGTTCGGTCGTACCAGCTACTCACAAGGCAAGTTGACGTCCTCCAACTACGGTCGCGACCATCACCCGCGTTGTTTCTCGATCTGGATGGCCGGCGCCGGCGTGAAGGCCGGCTATGTCCACGGCGCCACCGACGACTTCGCCTACAACATCGTCGACGGTGGGGTACACGTGCACGACTTCCACGCGACGCTGCTGCGTTTGCTCGGCGTCGACCACGAACGCCTGACGTACCTGCACCAGGGCCGCCGTTTCAGGCTCACCGACGTCAGCGGCACCGTCGTCGACGCACTGCTGGCGTGACCCGTCCGAATCGGGGGCTCCGAATACCTGTCAGGCCGGCTCATTAGCCGAGGCAGGCGGGCCATCATCCGCGGTAGGCTGGTTCACCGTCCGCGGTAGGGCCGGCTCTCCGAGCCCGGCCGTCGGCGCCCCTACTGCTCGCCCGGCGACAGCTTGTTGAGCCGCATGTACGTGATCACGTTGCCGTAGTGCAGGCTTGTGTGCGCGAGCAGGTGGCTGGCGTAATAGCTCTTGGGCCGCTTCGTTCCTGAGGGCGCCGTCACGGTTTCGCCGAGCGTGGCATCGTTGGCGGCCGCGAGGGCCTCGTCGCAAAAGGCGAAGGCCTTGGTCAGCGCCGCCACGACGTCGGCCTTGGGAAGCACGGCGTCGGCATCGACCTTGGGCCGCTGCCCCGGCGTGCCCTTGAATCCGGAACAGATGCTGTAGCCGGCATCGGCAATGTGAAGCAGCATCTTGCGGAACGTGTACACCTCCGGCGTCGCCTGGAACCCGTAGATGGACTCGGGGGCCTTGTTGGCCGCAGTCATCACCGAGGTCTTCACGGCAGTGAATTCGCCGCGGATGCCATCCATGGCCGCGGACTGGGCAGATGCGTGAGTAACGGGCAGCAGGAGCGCTGCGAGCGCGAGACCGGTCGCGATCAGGAGTCGATGCATGGGAAATCTCCGTGAGGCGGCCGCGACTATAACAGAGGGCCGCGCTGGCCGGCCCTACCTGCCGGGTCTTCGTAGGCGCCGACCTCCAGGTCGGCGCTGACGCGCGGCGGGCGGCCCAGCTTCCCGGAACACAACTGACTGTCGACCTGAAGGTCGACAACTACGCAGCGACATCGGCATGGCCCGGCACGGCGCTGCCTATAGAATCTCGCGCGGTGAGCACGCGTGGGGGGAGTTGCTGGCTGGTGGGACTCGTCATGACGGCCGTCTGGGCGGGATCGCCCCGGATCGCCGGCTCCCATCCCGCACCCTTCAGCTATCTCGACATCACCGTCGCGTCCGACCGCCTCTCGGGCACTGTCGTGCTGCACGCCATCGACGTCGCTCGCGCGCTCGACATGCCGGACCCGTCGGCCCTGGCGAATGAGGAGGTGGTTACTGCCCAGGCTGACGGCATCGTGACGCTGGTGACCACGCGGGTGGCGATCGAAGCCGACGGCACACCGATTACATGGGTCATCGACCGGGTGGAACCGATGCCCGGCCAGGATGCGGTCGGTGTCGCGTGGCATGCCGCCCTGTCGCGCCCGGCCGGGCACCTCGGGCTGGGCGCGCGGCTCTTTCCGGAAGACGCGACGCACCAGACCTTCGTCACGGTGTACGAGGCGGGCCGGGTTACATGGCAGGAGGTGCTCAACCGCGATCGGGTCCGTGCGGACCACTACACGGGCACGCCACAGGGGCGGATGGCGGTGCTGCGCCGATTCGTCGCGTCCGGCATCCATCACATCGCGATCGGCCCGGATCACATCCTGTTCCTCATCGGACTGCTCCTGCCAGGCGGGCGCCTGCGCCGTCTGCTCGCCATCGTCACCGCCTTCACGCTCGGTCACAGCATCACCCTGGCCCTGGCGACGCTGTCGATCCTCACGCCCCCGTCGCACATCGTCGAGCCGCTGATCGCCCTCAGCATCGTCTTCGTGGGCGCGGACAACCTGTTTGTCGGTAGTCGCGAGCGCGACATTCGCGCCTGGGTGGCACTGGCGTTCGGGCTGGTGCACGGGTTCGGGTTCGCAAGCGTGCTGCGCGACACCGGGTTGCCGTCCGCGGCGCTTGGAGTATCGTTGTTCGCGTTCAACCTCGGCGTGGAAATCGGGCAGGCGGTCATCGTGCTGATTGCCGCGCTCGGGCTTGGGCTGTTGCGGCGGCATCGTCCTGCGTGGTCGGGACTGGTGGCGACGGCCGGTTCGGCCCTCGTCATGCTCGCCGGCGCGTACTGGTTCGTGGAGCGCGTCCTGCAAGGACGCGCCTGACCTTGACTTCGTGAGACACGGAAGGACCCATGCGACGTCTTCTCTTGATCGGAATCATCGTGGCTGCCGGTGCGGCTGGCATCGCGGCCCGGCAGCCTGCCTCCGGCCCGCCTCAAACGGCCGAACTTGTCAAGGTGAAGGACAACCTGTTCGTGGTCAAGGGCGGTGGCGGCAACACCGCGGCGTTCGTGACGAGCAAGGGCGTCGTGCTCGTGGACACCAAGCTGGCCAACTGGGGCGAGCGCATCATGCAGCAGGTGCGCACCGTCACCGACAAGCCCGTGACGATGATCATCAACACCCACACGCATGGGGATCACGTCGGCAGCAACGAGTTCTTCCCGGCGTCGGTCGAGGTCGTGGCGCATGCCAACACCAAGACGAACATGGAGAAGATGCCGGCGTTTGCTGGCGACAAGGCCCAGTTCCTGCCGGATCGGACGTACACGGACCAGCTGACCGTCGGGTCTGGTGCCGAGCGCATCGAATTGCGTTACTTCGGACCTGGTCACACCAACGGCGACACCATCGTCGTGTTCCCCGAGTTGCGGGTTGCCCACACCGGTGACCTGTTTGCCGGGCTGGGCACGCCGCTGATCGACACGAACAACGGTGGCTCGGGCGTGGCCTATCCGGACACGCTGAAGAAGGCCGCCGCCGGCATCACCGGCGTCGACACCGTGATTCCCGGGCACTCCGACGTGATGCCCTGGGCGAAGTTCGTGGAGTTCGGCGAGTTCAACGCCGCGTTCCTGTCGGCGGTCCAGCAGGCGGTCAAGGACGGCAAGACGCCCGAAGAGGCGTTTGCCGGGCTCAAGCTGCCGGAAAAGTTCAAGGAGTACCAGATCGGGCGCGGGCAAGCCAACGTCACCGCCATCTACGGCGAACTGAAGAAGTAAGACCCGGGAGTTCCGTGTGTTGCACGATTCGAGCGGCGTGTCGCGCCGCGTGTTCCTCGGCGCGGCCGCTGGGCTCGCCACCGTGATCCATCGTCCGCTGTTCGCCCAACCGGCGGCGCCCAGCGACCAGATCCAACTGGCATTGATCGGTGTCGGCGGGATGGGGACCGGGCGGCTCAAGGAGTTCATGACGCACCCGGATGTCCGCATCGCGGCCATCTGTGACGTCGACGGGCGCCATCGGGACGCGGCCATCGCCCTGGTGCGATCGACGCTGGGGTACGCGCCGCCGGGTGAGGCCGACTTCCGCCGCCTGCTCACGAACAAGGACATCGACGCCGTCGCGATCCAGACACCCGATCATTGGCATGCGATTGCGGCAGTGCGTTCGATGGAGGCGGGCAAGGATGTCTTCGTGGAGAAGCCGCTCTCCTACAGCGTGGCGGAAGGTCGGGCCATGGCCGACGCGTCGACCCGTCACGCCCGCGTCACCCAGATGGGCAATCACATCCACAATACGGGGCGGAACTACCGCGACGTCGTGGAGATCGTGCAATCGGGCACGCTCGGGCGCATTCATCGCGCCGGGTGCTGGCGGACGTGGAACGCGGCCCTTACCAATAACGAGCCCGCCACCGAGCCGCCCGAACTCGATTACGACTTCTGGCTCGGCCCGGCACCGAAGCGGCCCTATCATCCCCTGCGGTCGCACCTGACGTTCCGCAACTTCTGGGACTACTCAGGCGGCACGTTCATCGACTTCTGGTGTCACATCATGGATGTGGCGGTGTGGGCGCTCGACCTGAAGGCGCCGCGCTCGGTCTCGGCCTTGGGCGGACGTTTCGTCGTCAACGACGCCACCGAGACGCCCGACACGATGGAGGCGATGCTCGAGTATCCTGGCCTCATCGTCTCGTTCAGCCTGCGGCCGGAGCCGCCACCCGGCTTTACGCACATGGGTGGCATCGGCTGTGTCTTCGAGGGCAGCGACGGCACGCTCGTCGTCAATTACACCAAGCACGAACTCTGGGTGAAAGGGAAGCTGGTCGAAAGCTTCACGCGGCCGGCGCAGACCATCCCGGATTCGCCGGGACACCTGCGCGAGTTCCTCGACGGCATCAAGGCGCGCAACATCGAGACCACGTGCAACGTGCGCTACGGCCACCGGGTCACGAAGCTCGGGTTGCTGTCAAACATCGCGTATCGAACGGGACGCCGGCTCCAGTGGGATGACAGCCGCGAACGTTTCGTCGGCGACGGCGACGCCGACAAGCATCTCTCGCGGAAGTTCCGCAAGCCGTACGCGCTCTGAAGAACGGGTTCCGGGTGCCGGGGCCGGGCACCCCGACTTCCGACTTCCGACTTCCGACTCCCGACTCCCGATCGTGATCCAGACCCTCCCCCTGTTCGAGCCGCTCGATAATGAACTGCTGACGCTGTTGCGGTCGTTGTCCCGGCAGGACTGGAGCCGCACCACGATCGCGGGTGCGTGGACGGTGCGCGACGTGGTGGGGCACCTGCTCGATACGCCGCTTCGGCGCCTGTCGTTCGTCCGCGATGGATGGCCGCCCGACGTCGAGATCCGTTCCGAAGCGGATCTCGTCCGGTTCGTCAACGCCATGAACGCCGAGGGCGTCCGCACGTACGGTCGCCTCAGTCCAGCTGTCCTGATCGACCTGATGACATTGGCCGCGGCGCAGCTACGGGACCATCTCCGCGCGAGCGCACCTGACGACATCGCGGCATTCCCGGTGAGCTGGGCGGGGGAGTCGACATCCGCGCACTGGTTCGACGTGGCTCGCGAATACACGGAGCGATGGCATCACCAGGCACAGATTCGGCTGGCCGTCGGTGCGCTCGAGCCGCTGATGACGACACGTTTCTACGCGCCGCTGGTCGCCACGTTCATGCGCGTGCTGCCGCACGCGCTGCGCGACCTCGAGGCACCGGAGAGCGGGCGCATCGTGGTGATCGTCGACGGAGCAGGCGGCGGCGCGTGGACGCTGACTCGCGAGCATGCTGCCTGGCACCTCGACGGCCCAGCAGGTGCGCCAGGCCCCGATGCCGAGCGGCCCGATCCGGAACCTGCTCCGCTGGCGCACGTGACGATCCCCGCACGCATCGCCTGGCGGTTGTTCACGAAAGGGCTGTCGGCACACGACATCGCGCGCGACTGCCAGGCCAGCGGCGACCATGTGCTCGCCGGGGCCGTGCTTCGGTCGCGGGCGATCGTCGGCTAGTGGAGCGCAACGTCAGCGCGAGAACGTGATGCTGCGCATCTGATCGCCATCCACTCCAGAGAGCACCAGCCGCCCGGCCAGGAACGTGTAACGGGTCGTTGCTGACAGGGTCTTCAGGAAACGAGCCTCGACGTCGCCCGCGCCGCCGGCACACGCACGGCGCGTCCCGGCCGTCGGACCGATCCGTAGTGTGCCCGGCGCAGGCTCGGCGATTGGGCCGCGGTACTGGTTACAGCCAGACGTGCCGCTGATGCGCCCCTCGGCAAGGGTCAGGGTCGGCGGCGTGACGCCGGTAGCGACGGGCGCGCCGTCCATGGCCACCGTCGTCCACGTGTGGCCCGCGACGGTGGCCGCGAGCGACAACGTGCCGGTCAGCTGCGAGGACTTCTGCGACAAGGTCGATCCCTCGAGACGATACGTCTTCGTGGCGAGCTGCGTGCCGCAGCACGCCGGCTCACCCGGGCCGATCTCGACGACGTCGATGCTGATGTCCGGCCCGGCCACCCGCACGTCGCGCACTTTCGTGCGATCACCGACGCTCGCGGTTGCAACGCCGGTCGCCGTGCCGTTGCGCATCCCGACGATCGCCAGCGTGATCCGCTCGCCGCTGCCTCCCTCGTTGGACGCAATCACGACCGCCGCGTCGGCGCCGGGCGCGGCGTCGAGTTCGCCAAACCGCACGAGCGGCATCATGATCACGGCCAGCGGTCGCGCAGCGCCTCCTTGCGCGAACGGCGCGCCCTCGTGGCTGCCCTCCACGAACGCGGCAGGCGCAGCGAAGAGGCCGCTGATCGTGGCGCCGGCCACCTGGCCTTCGGTGATCGAGGCCGCGGCCGGTGCTACTGGCGCAGGAGTGTCCTGACTCACGGCAACACGCTTCTCCTCGGGCCCGGCCGAGCACGCGCCGACGAGAGCGAGACCGGCAACGAGGGATCGCCAGGACCGGACGGACAACGCACGCATGTGCAGCATGATTCTCGTTCCCTCGTGGGGCCCGGGCAGGCCGTTCGTGGTACTCAATGGCACATGCTCGACCCGCTCGTGCGCCTGGTACGCGTGATCCACATGACCATCGGCATCAGCGAGCCGAAGCCCGAGGAGGAGCGCACGATTGCCCTGGTATGGCTGGTCCTGTTCCTCCTGCTCACCGGCGTCTTCATTGTCGGTCTGTTCGTGATCGGCTGACGCGGCGTACACGTCAGGCGTATCACAACTGCGAGCTCGGCCGCGGCACCATTCCCGCAAAGGCGAGTACAGTAGCCTGCGCGTTTCACGCGGAGGCCCACATGAATATGCTCGAGCAGCTTCTCGGCGCCAACAATGGAGTCGCGGTCGATCAGATCAGCCGCCAGTTCGGTCTCGACGCCGCACAGGCGCAGTCAGCGCTCAGCGCGCTGCTGCCGACGGTAGCGGCCGGTGTTCAGCGCAACGCCGCCGGTGGCCCTGGGCTCGACGCCCTCCTCGGCTCGCTGGCAGGGGCCGGCGTCTCGAGGTATGCCGAGGATCCGTCGCAGCTCGCAGAGCAAGCCGCAGTGGACCATGGCAATGGCATCCTCGGCCAGATCTTCGGCAGCAAGGACGTCAGCCGTCAAGTGGCCTTGCGCGCCGCCGCGCAGTCTGGCGTCGGCCCTGAGATCCTCAAGGCCATGCTGCCGATGGTGGCGACGCTGGTGATGGGGGCGTTGGCCAAAGGCGGCTCGGGCGGCGCGTTGGCTCAGGCCGGTCAGCCGCAGGTGGGTGCCGGCGGCGGGCTACTCGACATGCTCACGCCCGTGCTCGATGGCAACAACGACGGATCGGTCATGGACGACATCCTGGGCATGGCGAACAAGTTCATCAAGTGAGACGCGGCACGGGCCGACTCGGTCGAGTCGGCCCGCGCTCATTTGGCGACAATGCTGAGAGTGGAGGCGGCGTTCGGCGTTCGGCGTCCGACGTTCGTCGAGTAGTCGCCCTAAGGCACTCGCACCGCCGTCGCATTCGTTCCGCCGGCGAACTCCACGTCCCCTGACTTCCAGTACAGGGCGCGCTCGACGGCGACGTCCACGCCGTTGAGCACTTCGATCAGCACGCCGAATTCCTCGTTCACGAGCTCGGGCACCATCGCATTCACCCAGATGTTGAAGCGGCTCGTCGGCAGCACGTCCCAGGTCTTGGTCACCGGCGGCTGGCCATTGGCGCGCAGGAACGTGGCGCGCACCGTCGCCAGCGATGTCGACGGGTTCGCGATCAGGACGAAGGTTTCGAATTCCTGCAGCTGGCCGACGCGTCCCTCCGCGAGCGCCCACTTCGTCGAAGTGGTCGTGACGCCGAAACTGTTGTGTGCCTCGAACCAGGTGCTCGAATCTCCCGGCCAGTACATGGCGCGTTCCGACACCACGGGGATGTCGGATACCACCGTGGTCGACACCGCGGTATTGGCCAGCGACGGATCCTCGCCGTCCACGTGCATGGTGAAGCGGCTGTTGGCCGGCACCTGCTTGCTGCGCACCAGCGTCGTGCCGTCGTCCTTGAGGAACGTCACGGTCAGGTTGGCCACGGTGGGATTGGGATTGCCGACGAGGAGGTACAAATCGAAGTACGACCCCGTCGCGCCCTCGGCGTGGAACCACCTGGTGGAGGCCGCCGGCACGCCGGCCGATTCGTGGCCGCCTTCGAAGAGCCGGGTGCCGAAGTACATCGCGCGCTCGGCGATGATCGGCTGCGTCGACGTGACGACGATCGAGAAGGACTTGCCGATCAGTTGCGGAATGATGCCGGCGTAGACGTTCAGCCGCGTCGTCGGTGGCACCGGCACCACCTGCACCACGTTCGCGCCACCTTCCACGAGGAACGTCACGGTCGCCGTCGCCTCCGTGGCGTTGGCGTTGGCCAGCAGCACGTACGTGTCGAAGAAGCCCTGGTTGCCCTCGGCGAAGAGCCACTGCGTGGCAGGCGCGTCGACCGCATTGCCCGTGTGGCCGCCGTAATAGGTGCTGTCCCAGAACATCGTCCGCTCGACGACGAGTGGCACGGCGTTGGTGGATCGCACGACGGCCGATACCGCCGTGTTCTCGACACCGACGACCTGGTCAACCTTGACGGTGCGTCGTGACTGCGCCGCCAGCGTGAACGTCTGCGGCACCGTCGTCCCGTCCGGCTTGAGGTACGAGATCGCGACGTTGGCCTCCGTCGTCGTCGGATTGGCGATGAGGATGTCGAGGTCGAAGAACGAGCCCGTCGCGCCCTCCGAGAGGAAGTACGCGAACTCGCTGACGGTGACGACGAACGCATCGGCCGAGATCACACCATTGGCGTTGGTGGCCGTGACGGTCACTCGGTTGGTACCGGCGGCCAGCGCGACGTCGGCAGACCACGCGGTAGTGCCTGTGGCGGTTCCTGAGAAGCCGCGGTCAGTCGTCCAGGTAACGCGTGTGACACCAGCGGCATCGGCGGCCGTACCCGCCAGCGCCAGGAACGTCGACGTCGCCGTCGTGCTGATCGCTGTCGTCGGGGAGACGATCGAGACCGACGGCGGCGGTCCGCCGATGAGCCGCACGGTGTACATGTCTTCGTTGTTGGTCGTCTTCCCGGTGAGGACGATGCGCCCGTTGGACTGCAGGGCGACGTTGCGGATAATCTCGCTGAACCCGAGGTCGAGCATGTCACGGCCGCCAGCGGCGAACGTGGTGTCGGCGAGCCCCGTTGTGGTGAGGCGGGCGATGGCAATGTTTTGCGGCGTGCCACCACCGGCACTGGTGAATCCGGCGAGCACCAGGCGGCCATCCGGTTGCAGGGCCAGGCCCGTGAGGACGTCGCTGCCGCCGAAGTTGAGTGTCACCCGCCCCGTGCCATTGAACGTGCTGTCGAGTGCGCCGTTGGCCGCCAGGCGCGCGACGGCAAAGTCGGTCCCCGCTGCGGAGGTCCCGCCCACTGCCAACCGTCCGTCAGGCAGCAGTGCGAGGCTGTCGGCCCGATCCGCCCCACTGAAGTTGATGTAGGTCGCGCCGTTGCTCCCGAACCCGCCGACCCGGGTGCCAAACGTATCGAGCTTCAACACCACCATGTCGTCCCCGCCGCCGTTGTCGGCACGTCCGGCGACCAACAGACTGCCATCTGGGGCGGCGATGATGGCCTGCGCGAAGTCGGTGTTGCCGAGGTCGATGCGTAAGCGGCCGTCGCCGTTTTCGAGCGTCGGGACTGCGACCGGGTTGAAGTCCGGGTCGAGCGAGCCGTTGGTCAACAAGCGGGCCACCGCCGTGTCAGCTGCAGACTGGCCGGCCACCACGATCTTGCCGTCCGGCTGGATGGCGACGGCGTTGCCGATGTCGTCGAAGTTGAAGTCGATCGTGACCCGCCCATCGCCATCGAAGCTGGGGTCCAGTTCGCCGTTGGGCAGCAACCGCGCGACAGCGAAGTGGTTGATGTTGCCGCCGCCAGCATCGGTCGTGCCGGCCACCACGATCTTGCCGTCGGGCTGGAGTGCCACCGCGCTGCCGCGATCGATGCCGGTCAGGTCGGGTCCAAAGCTGAAGTTGATGCGGCCGTCGCCACTGAAGCTGGCGTCGCGGGAGCCGTCGGGGTTGTAGCGCACTACGAGGAAATCCGCCTCGCCGGCGCCGCCGAGGCCATCGGAGAAGCCGACGACCACGATCTTGCCATCGGGCTGGATGGCGATCGCTTCACCCTGCTCCACGAACCCCTGGCTGACCTCGGCCTGTCCGTCGGCATTGAAGGACGTGTCGAGGTTGGTCGCGCCAGTCATCTGCTGCGGCTCGCCGTAGATGAAGTCGTCCATCACGACGACGTCGCTGAGGCCACCGTTGGAGATATCGTTCGCGCCAGCCGAGACGCTGGCATCGCCGCTCGTGATGCGCACGCGGGCGACCCGTTCGCCGGCATTGAAGGACACGCCGACGAAGCTCATCGCTCCGACGAAAGCCGTGGTGGTGTCGACCACCGGTCCGATCCGCTGGCCGCGCTCGTCGAAGTACTCGACCTTCGTCGGTCCGAACACGTCCACGTCGGTGAACACCACGCCGAAGCCGGAGACGGTCGCGGGCACCGACGTCCCCGGGATGCGGAATGTCACGTCCATGATGAACGAGCCCGTCGGCGCGAAGAGCTTCTGCGGACTGAACGTCGTGAACTGCCCAGGATAGGTGGGGTTGAAGTTGCCGAAACGGTCTGGCGTCCCGCTGACCTGGAAACCGTCGCCATTGGTGAAAAAGACGGCGCCGCGCGGTGAGTTCACGTTGAAGAAGTCTGTCGCCAACGGATTTGGCGATGACGCACCGGCAGGCACGGCGTCCCAGTTGATTTCGCGACGCCCGTTCGTGGTCGAGCCGCCGACTCCGTTGTTGGCGCCGCCGAGGTCGGTCCTGAACTGTTCGACGGTGGCCTGGATGTCGCTGGCTGCCGCGCCGTTGGCGCGCCGCACCACCGGCGCCGCCTCGGCTGCGGAGGCCATGCCGAGGAGTGCGGCCCCAAGGGCGATCCCATGAGTCACCCGTCCGAGTACGCGAAGTCGTGAGGCGGTCATGCCATGCTCCCCCTGAATGACGTGATGGAGGCGCGACGAGCGACGGGCCGGCCGTCCTGTCGCACCAGGGCTCGCCAGACATAAACGGACGTATCGGTTCTTGCGCACACGGATGGGGTCCAGGTCGAGCCCGCCGTTCGCCCGCGGGGGCTCGCGACGTTCTTGAGAATGGGTTGCTGCGCGCGTGTCGGAGGCCTGACACACGGCAGGCATCGGCAAGGGCAGGCCGAATGTGCTATTCCATGGAGCGCAAGTACTCACTTGCGCAGCCCGCCCGGACGCCCGGGCTTCTCTGGTCCGTCGATCGGGCATCATGGCCGCGATCGCTTCTCTGATTCGACATGCAGGACATCGTCCGCGCCACCACGCCGGGGCAAATGACCGCCGGTCCCGAAGAGCACGACGTGACGATGTCGCCGCGGCTGGTGAGCCAGGCCACGCGGCGATTGTGCTGGGTCTCGCTACTGGCAGCCACCACGACCGTGTTCTCGTTCGTGCTGCAGCGGGTGCTGCAGCCCGAAGTCGTGCCGGTCCAGCAGGACCCGGTCAATTCGCTGGCCCTGCTTGCCAACGTGCTCTTTGCCGCCGGGTTGATCGCCGCCCAGCGGTATCGCGTCGTGCCACCGGCCACCATCCTGCAACTCGGGATGTTGTTCGAGGTGGTGGTGGCGTTCTCGATTTCAACGCTCGAGACGAGCCTGCCGTTCGATCCCGGTGCCTTCGTCCGCGGCGGCTCGAACCTCGCCGTCTGGATCATCATTGTCGGCTTCCTGGTGCCAACCCGGCCGATCGTGACGCTGAGTGTGGCCCTGCTGGCCGCGTCGATGTGGCCGTTTGCGTACTTCATGAACATGGCGCGGCTCGACCTGCCGCCGCTGCCGCTCAACCGGCTGATTGTCTGGGTGACCATGCCGTACCTTGCGGCGCTGTGGGCCTACTTCATCGCCAAGCGGGTCCAGGGCATGGAGTTCGCCGCGCAGAAGGCGCAGGACCTCGGCAGCTATCACCTCGAGTCGCTGATCGGCCGTGGCGGCATGGGTGAGGTCTGGCGTGCGCGGCACAAGATGCTGGCACGGGAGGCGGCCATCAAGATCATCCGCCCTGAACTGGTCCAGGGCGCGTCGGCGAGACAGGCCGACGTGGCCGTGCGGCGCTTCGAGCGCGAGGCACGGGTGACCGCGGACCTGCAGAGTCCGCACACGGTCTACCTCTACGACTTCGGCACCTCGCGCGAAGGGCACTTCTATTTCGTCATGGAGTTGCTCGATGGCGTCAGCCTTCAGAAACTCGTGCAGACCTTCGGACCACAACCGGGATCCCGCGTGATCCACCTGCTGCGACAGGTGTGCCTGTCGCTGGAGGAGGCACATGCCAGCGGTCTCGTTCACCGCGACCTGAAGCCATCCAACATCATGGCGTGCAAGGTGGCGCTGCAGCACGACTTCGTGAAGGTCCTCGATTTCGGCCTGGTGAAGCCGACGCAGGCCGAGGAATTCACGCACCTCACCGTCGAGGGTGTGTCGGCCGGCACGCCGGGCTACATCGCCCCGGAGATCGCGATGGGCGAGGAACGCATCGACGGGCGGGCGGACATCTACACGCTTGGCTGCGTCGCGTACTTCCTCTTGACCGGGACGTTGGTGTTCACCGAGACCAGCCCCACCGCGATGGCCGTGGCGCACGTGCAGAAGGCGCCGGCGCCGCCGTCCGAGCGCACGGAGTTGCCGGTGTCGCCGGACCTCGAGAAGGTCGTGCTGCAGTGCCTGGCCAAGAAGGCGGCGGACCGGCCAGCGAGTGCCCGGGCGCTGATCCGCTTGCTCGACGCCTGCGTGGACGCCAAGCAGTGGTGCAGCGAGGATGCCGATGCGTGGTGGCGGACGCACCTGCCGCCGTCCTCCTCGCACCGCACGCCTGCGCTCGAGCCCGACGCCCTGTTACAGCCATCGCCCGTGCTGGTACGCTGACGCCCAGCCGTGTACATCGTCTCCCTCGCGCGGATGGCCATGACGGTTGCCGCCGTCATGCTCGCGCACCAGGTCGCAGGCAAGGCCGTGCGCGACGCGCTGTTTCTCGGCGCGCTGCCGGTCACCGCCCTGCCGCGTATGGTCATCCTGTCAGCCGTGCTGTCGGTGCTGGCCGTGCCGGTCTACTCGAACCTGCTCGCGAGGCTCGGGCCGCGCCGGCTGGTGCCGCTCGGGTTCATCCTCAGCGCCGCGGCCCACGTAGCCGAATGGGCATGGACCGGCACCGGCACCGGGACGGTGATTCCCGTTGTCGTGTACATCCACGTCGCCGCGTTCGGGGCGCTGTTGCTGTCAGGGTTCTGGTCCCTCACGAGCGAACTCTTCGATCCGCATTCCGCGCGTGAGCAGGTCGTTCGTATTGCCACCGCCGGCTCGCTGGGCGGCATCGTCGGTGGTCTCGCTGTCGAGCGGATCGGCGCCTGGGCGTCGACCGACACGGCGTTGCTGCTGCTCGCGGCGCTGCATGCAGCGTGCGCCATTGGCCTCTGGCCGCTCTGCGGCTCCGTGCGAGCTCGGACGCGTGCCCTGGCACCAGAGCCGGTGTTCGCGCTCAAGTCGTTCCAGGCGTCGCCGCAAGCGCGGGAAATCGCGATCCTGGTCATCTTCGGCACGGCCAGTGCCGCCATCCTCGACTACCTGTTGAAGTCACGTGCCGCCGCCGACTACGACAAGGGCCACCTTTTGCAGTTCTTTGCGATCTTCTACACGGTCATCCAGGTCGTCACCTTCGTCTTCCAGGCCTTCGCCGCCGTACCCGTGCAGCGTCGCCTTGGCGTCGGCCGGTCGGTGACCATGCTGCCGGTCGGCCTCGGCGTCGGCGCCATCGTGTCGGTGTTCTTCCCCTCGACGCCGGTGTTCGCGCTCGCGCGTGGCACGGAATCGGTCGTGCGGGGATCGCTGTTCCGCAGCGGCTACGAGTTGCTCTTCTCGGCCATGGCACCGAGTGAGAAGCGGCGGGTCAAGACTTTCCTGGACGTCGCGTGCGATCGCGCCGGCGACGCACTCGGCGCCAGCGTCGTGCAACTCCTGCTGATGACCGGGCCGCTGTTTGTGGTCAACGAGATGCTCGGCGTCGTGCTGCTCATGGCCGCGGCGAGCATCTGGATCGGCAGACGGCTGGATTCGATGTACCTGCGCAGTATCGAGCAACGGCTCGTCGATCAGGCCGCATCCGACGGACTCATGAGCATGGGCGACTTTGGCGGCCCCTCGCTCCTCAGCCTGGAAGTGCCGGTGGTGGAGACACCGCTCGCGCTCGAGGACGTCCGCCCCGGCCATCGCGAGCACGTGCCGGTCCAGGTGTTGCTCGACGAACCACTCGACCTGCTGCGGCAGCTCAGGTCCGGCGATCGCGAGCGCGTCATCGTCGCGCTCGAATCCGCCCAGACGTTCGAGCCGATCCATGTCTCCCAGACGCTGCAGTTGCTGGCGTGGGACGACGTGACCGCGCAGGTGCGACGGGCACTGGAGCGGACCGTCGAACGGCACGTGGGTCTGATGGTGGATGCGCTGCTCGATGGCGCCACCGACTTCGCCATCCGCCGTCGCATTCCGCGCATCCTCGTCGGCGCGCCGTCGCAGCGCGCGCTCGATGGCCTGGCGCTCGGCCTGGCCGACACTCGCTTCGAGGTGCGTTACCAGTGCAGCCGGGCGATGGATCGCATCCTCGTCGCCGACCCCTCGCTGCGCGTCGACGCGCCACGCATCTTCCAGATTGTCGAGCGCGAGCTGTCAGTCGCACGCCCGGTCTGGAATGGCCATCGGCTGCTCGATCAGTTCGAGAGTTCGGACGCGGTGATGTTCCTCGACGAACACCTGCGGGACCGTGCCAATCGCAGCCTCGAGCACGTCTTCTCGCTGCTCGTGACGGTGCTGCCGCGCGACCCCATCAAGGTGGCGTTCCGCGTCGTGCACACCGATGACCCGATGCTGCGGGGGTTGGCGCTGGAGTACTTGACCGGCGTGCTGCCCGAGAGCGTGCGCGTGCGCCTCTGGGACATCCTGGACGCCGGCTCCGGCCGGTCCGAAGGCAGTCCGACGTCCAAGACGGCCCTCGAGGAGTTGCTGCGCTCGCAGGATGGCCTGCTCGAGCAGCTGAACCGCCAGATCACACCGTCTTCCGGCGATGCTCCCGGGCAATCTGGCCCGCGACCGCCAACCACAGCACCGTCAGCCCGACGGTGAAGGCGGCAAAGGCGGCGACACTGGCGCCGAGGCTGGTACCCAACCGCACGATACCCGCCTGCGTGACGTCGCCGAGCCGCATGAAGAACGTGTCGATGGCCGCCTTGGCCTTGTACTTGGCCTCGCGCGAGGTGGGCAGGAACAACGCCTGCTTGACCGTGTTCTGGACCGAGTAGTCGGTGGCGTTCTCGAAGATCTTGAGCACCGAGACGACGGCGAGGACCGGCGCCACCATGATCACCGAGTAGTTCACGAGCGCGATGACCGGCAGCACGAACAGCGCGCCGCGCACGCCGAGGGCGCGCAGCAGGCGCGAGGTCACGAACAACTGCAGCAGGAACCCGAGCAGGTTGACTCGCCCGAAGAACGAGCCGTAGAAGGCGGCGATGAAACGGCGGCGCTCGTTTGCGAGCGCGTCGCCAGCGAAGAGTTCCATCGCCTGCGCGCTCACCAGCTTGCCGAGCACGAACTCGCCGGCGCTGTTGACCACGTTGAGTAACACCATCAGGACGGCAATCAGCAACAGGTAGCGGTCACTGAACACGAGGGCAAAGCCGTTGCGCCCGCCGATCGGGGCTTCGCTCTGATGCTGTCCAACCGGGTCCGCGCGCCGGACCTCGCGCCTGTTGACCACTACGATCATCCCGAAGCAGGTGGTCAGTAGGATTGCCGCGAGGATCATCAGCGTCCCCGGCTCGGCGGCGGTGCGCTTGACCAGCGCGCCTGCCGCCTCGGCCCCGAACCACGCCCCGAGCGAACTGCCGACGCCGATGAAGGCGAACAGACGCCGCCCCTGGCCTTCCGTATAGAGGTCGTTGGTGAAGGCCCAGAACTGCGAAATCGTGAAGACGTTGTAGATGCCGAGCCAGATGTAGAACGGCACGGCGATGACCGTGCCGGCGGCGTAGAGCGCGGCAAACGCCAGCAGGTTGACGCCGAGCAACGCCGTCGTCACGCCGATCAGTGGCACGCGCGGCATGCGCGAGGCGAGCCAGCCGTACGCTGGCACCACGCCAAGCAGCAGGACGGCCTGACCCGCTGACGAATACGCCTTCAGTTCGGCGCCGTTGTCGATGCTCAGGATGAGCGCTTCGCGTGCGGTCTTGAGCAGGTAGTAGCTGGCCAGCAACAGGAAGACCGTGCAGGTCAGGAGCAGGACCGACGCGCCCTCGCCGGATCGGACATCGGCAAAGAACGACAGGCCGCGTTCGAGCGCGCTCTTGGGCGTCTCGCCGACGGTCTGGAAATGCGGGAACGACTGGTGCGACCGAAGCTCGGGGTGCGAGACCAGCGTGCGAGGATCGTTCATCACCGGATCAGGCCGACGGGCGTCCAGCGGTCGCCGTCTCGGCGGAAGTAGAACGATACTGGCGTCTTCCAGTGCCGGTACTCGGGGTGGGTGGCGTGCACGCGGGCAGTCACGTAGCGCTCCTCTGCGAGTTCGACGGGCAACGGCGCTTCCGGCGCCGTGACTGTCAGGGCGCTGCCAACGGCGGTGTGCGTGCCGCTGTCGTTGTCGAAGCGCACCCACTGTACGTCATAACTCGTCGGTGGCTGGGTGACACCGGCGTCCACGGCCGCATTGGCAAACCGCAGGCGACCCTCCTCGAGCGCCGGCGAGACGAGCGGCGTCACCTTCGTCAGCCAGGCCCTCGCGATCAGATCGCGCCGGCCGATCAGCGCCTGCGCCACCTGCGCGGTCGCGGCCGGGTCGCTGTAGCGGCCCTGCTCGGCCAGCAGCTTCAGCTGCCCATCGGTGAAGGCGGCCACCCGGCGCGCGCCCCAGAACGCGTCGTCGGCGCGCATGTTGAGGAAGGCGGCGTTGGGGTACTCGGCCTTCCATTCCTCGGGCTCGAAGCCGTCGGCGGTGAACGGGCCGACCGATGGGTGATACGGCGCCATGTGCCGGCGCGCCCAGGAGGGCGCCCAGATGCCGATTGTCCACAGCACGCGCCATGCGGTCGGCGCGTCGAGCAGATACGACTGTCCCGATCGCGCCGTGTCCGGGCCCGTGGTGCCGCTGCCCATGATCGAGCCGAAGTCGAACATGTAGTGGCGCACGGCCGACTGACCGCCGTCGCCCTCGAGCATGTCCAGCGTGTTGTTGGCGCGCGAGTCGTCGTGGTTGACCCACGCCGCGAACACGCGCGCGGCGCGCAGCTCGCGACGATGCTCGTGCGGATAGATGTCGTTCGGGTCGTCGTGTCGCGTGCCGTAGTAGCGGAATTGGCCCGCGGGCTTGCCCGGCGCGAAGCGGCTCGCCAGCGCCCGGTAGGTGCCGTCGGGGCTACGTGCGGCGCGCCACAGGATGTGTTCCAGCGTCGTAGGCGTGAACGGCTTCCGGCGACCGTCACGGTCACGATAGGAGGCCTTCGGGTCGATCGTGATGTGCGCGGGATCGACGTAGACGATGTAGTTCTCGACGACGTGGTAGCCGAGCGCGTGATAGAGCAGTGTGCCGACCATCTCGGCGCCGGTCGCGAGCCCGGGATAGCCGGGCGGATCGAATTCGACCTGGTACAACTGCTTGTCGGAGGCGCCGCTGATCACGGCGCGGAAGCCGGGCTGCAGCCCCGTGTTCTTGCCGGCCACGATGGTCCATCCCGGCGCATGCAGGGCTTGCACAGAGTTCGGCCCGCGCACGAGATCCGTGTCGTCGATCGGCCGCTGGGTGATCCGGTTCTTGAACCAGCTCGAGTCCGGCACCTCGTCGAGGGTGTTGACGTTCATCGCGCGCACGTCGCGCTGGTCACCCTTGAGGGCAAACGTATTCTCGAGGAAGTCGTAGTACTGGCTCAGCTCCTGCGCCTTGACGCTGCTGGCATCGACCAGCATGTCGGAGTCGACCCACAGCGGATCGTCGGGCTTGAAATGCACGAACTGCGGTTCGTCGGCGCGCCACGCCCCGAGGAGCAGCAGGCAGGCGACTGCTGCGAGGGCGGCACGGCGAGGGGTGCGGGCGGCACGAGGCGCTGGCATGGACAATGTCAGAAGCTCGAGGCGAATCCGAAGATGAAGCGAACCGAGTCCTCGCCACCGAAGGCCAGATCAGCACGGAATGCCACGGCATTGCTGGAACCGAACCGGAGCCCGAAGCCGTAGTTGTCGCGCATGTCCTTCAGCGCGAAGTCGCTCCAGTCGGGGGCGACCTGGCCCGCATCGTAGAAGACGGCCGTCATCAGGAACGGGTTCACTTCGTAGCGGTACTCAGCCGACAACAGCAGCAGGCTGCGGTCGCGGAATCGCTGCCGCTCGTAGCCGCGCAGCGTGCGCGCGCCGCCGAGCGTCGGCATCACGTAGAAGGGCACCTGCGCCTGTCCCAGCCCGTCGGCGTGTTGCGCGAGGGCGCGCAGCGCCAGCACGCGACTCAGGTTCCAGAACGGGATGTAATGCTGCAACTCGATGCGCATGTCAGCGAAGCTGTAGGCTCCGCCTTCACGATCGTCGAACCGCCGCAACTGCGCCTGGTACAAGCCACCGCGTCGCGGATTGCCGGCATTGCGTGTGTCGATGGCGACCTCGACGTGCGAGGTGACGTACTCGGGCTGGAAGAAGAGTCCCGGCGCGCTCAGGTCGTCATATGCGCCCTGCGTGGGTGGCACGCTGCTCGATTCGGACGACTCCTTGATGTCGGGATTGGCGTAGCCGACGCCGGCCGACCCGGTGAGCCAGCGCGTCACGTGCACGCCCGCCGTCGCGTCTACCAGAGTGGCGGACAAGCCGAAGCTGGTCTTGTCGTCGAACTCAGAGTCGGGCCCCTGGCCGTAGAACCGCTGCGCCGCCTCGTGACGGCGCTGGACCCTGCCCGTCACGAACCCGGCCTCCCTTGGCAGGAAGGCGCGTGTCAACTCCACCTCGAACAAGTGAGACCTGCGGATCGATCCGAGGCCGCGCAGCGTGAGGACGCCAGCCGGTGTCGGCTGCCGATAGCCTCCGCCGAGGGTGAACCCGTTGCCTTCCCCGACGCCGCCGATTTGCGCGAACCAGCCGCGAGGCGGATTGAAGATGCGCGAAAGCAGCCGCGAGCTCTCGACGAAACCGAACGCCCGCTCGACCTTGTTGGGTGGAGGCGCGTCGGCAAGGGCCTCGGCCTTGGCGCGCCGCACCGCTTCGGCCTCCGCCGCCCTCGTCGGCTCGGCCTCCTGTGCCGCAGCCTGGCGACTGGTGCCCGCGAACAGGGTAGTCAGCAGGAGAGCCAGGCGTGCAGCCCTCCGGCCCCGGCCACGTCCCGCACCGGTCACAGGGAGCGCGGATCGTGGCGAACTGGATGTCCGGTCCGACATGAATGCCCCATTAGAGCAGAACCGCGCTGGGCTGCCTATTCGGCGCTCGTATTTCGCGCAAAAACCAGGGCCCTGGCGACAAAGATCGATATGTACATCCCTTGATGCGATCCACCTTGCAGACCAGCGGGGCGGGGCGTAGCGTGAGCCTTGACAGCACGGTTCATTCGTTTCGCCGACTCCCCGGAGAAAGCAGAGAACATGGCTGAAGGAGATCCACCTTTCCACCAACGGCATGGCAGGCGTCAGCAATGACATCGGTCATGCCAACCGTCACGACGGTCCGGTCGTTCGCGTAGCCATCGTCACATGGGCCCAGACCCATCGGCAGCTGCCGAGCACGAGATCCGGCGCGCCGGCGACGGACCGGGGTCGGTGGCCACAACTCAACCTCCGCGAGGAGCACATGGACCAGGACACTCCACCGAACAGGACGCCCACGGCCTGCAGGTCGCGCTGACCACGGATGCCGCGACAACGAGGCCCGAAGCCTCACGGCCGCTGCCGATGCCAGTGGCACCTGCCGTCAGCAAGACCCTGACCGTTCGAAACCAACGGGAAGGAGCCATTCATTTGCGGCCCGACGCGACTGACGCGTCGGGCCGTTGTCGTTTCCTGGGATATGAGTAGGTCTGCTCACCATCGTTACTGGACGTGCATTCGCTGGTGTTTCCTGTGCAACCGTGGCGTTGCAATCCAAGACAGAGTGCCGGTCGCGTGCTTCCCTTCGACCACGTGACCGGCCGTGTCGTGTTCGCGACAGGCTCGCGGGGATCCGCGGGTTCCAGCGATGTCGGGCCGGCCACGTGACGCACGATTCCGCTGCTCTCGCCGGAGGGCAGCGTCCTTGCAGGGGGGCACGATGAGCGGCCTCGTGGAGCGGCGTCCCGCAGACGGGCGCGCAACCCGATGGGCCCCGTGCACGACCATCACCATCCACGAGGAGTACGCCATGGCCGACATCACCCTCCCCCTGATTCCACTCGATTTCCTGGGATATGCCGATTCGAGTGCCCCGCTCTCCGTCGATATCTCGCCAGCTGCCCTGCATGTGCAGGCGGCCGACGATGGCGAAGATGAGCTGGACGAGGACGATGACCTCGAGGACGACGAGGACGACGAGGACGACGACGAGGACGAACTCGACGAGGACGACCTCGAGATCCTCGATGAGGACGAGGACGACGAAGACGACGAGGAAGAGGAGGAGGAAGAAGAGGAACTGGAGGCCTGAAGTGGGCCCCGAGGCACGTTGACGTGTGTCTGGTCGCGCCGGGCTGTCTCAGCCCGGCGTCCGGTCGCTGGGGATCATTCCGGGCTTGCCGCCATCCGTGCGCGCGCCAGGTCATGCAGGCCCATTGCCTCGGCGACGTACGCTTCGAGTTCCACTGCACGATGTTCCGACGTGTGGGCCGAGAGCACGCGGTCACGCGCCCGCTGGCCGATCGTGCGTCGTTCGGCGTCTGAGATGTCGAGGTACTGCAGGACGTCGGCCGCGCTCGAGGCCGGCAGGATTTCGACGTATGGCTCGAAGAAGTCCTCCAGCCCATCCCATGCATCGCTGATGATGGCGGCGCCGCAGGCCGCCGCCTCGAACAGCCGCACGCTCGGCGAGTGGCCGAGACGACGCATGTCGGCGCGCGTGAGATTGAGCGTGAACCGCTGCCCGCAAAAGAAGGCCGCGTGTGCGAGCGGCGGCAGGTGATCCACGCGGTCGACGTTCGCAGGCCAGTCGATAGTGTCGGGATACATCGGGCCGGCCACCGCGAAGCGCCCGGTCACGCGTTGCCTCGCCACGCCCAACAGGAGCCGCTCGACCGCCGCCTGCCGATCGGCGGCATAGGTCCCCAGGTAGCCGAGGTCCCAACGCGTCGGTTCGTTGACGGGCAGGTGCACACAGGGGTCAACCGAGCAGCAGAGCGCGTGCGCGCGGCGTGCCCCGAGAGACGTCAGTCGATCGAGCGCGGTACCGGCGGCGAAGGACAGCACCGTGTCGACCAGCCCGAGCTGGTCACGACGGACGTACTCGCACGACTGGTCCGCCTCGAGCCGCGACAGCGTGGTCGGCGTGTCGATGTCGTAGAACATCAGCACTCCGTTCGCATTGCGGCGCACCCAGTCCAGCACCGCCGCACCTTCCGGCACGAATGACCCGACGATGACGACATCGGCTGCCTGGATCGCGGAACGATACTGGCGTCCGAGGTCGTCGAGCGAGTCGTAGAACGCGACGCGCACGCTGTCCCAGTCGCGGAGGTCGCGGTGCGCCGCGTACCACGGCACGTCGCGCTCGAGGAACAGGACGTCATGCCCACGCCGCGCCAGCGCACCCAGGAGGCTCCGGTACGTCGTTGCGTGGCCATTGCCCCACGACGAACTGATGGACAGGCCAATCACGACGACATGACGATGCGTCAGCATGCAAGGGCTCCTGTGGGCATGGCACGAGCGGTTCGATGACCACCGGCCGCTCTGCAACTGACGTTCCGTGCATCGCCGGCCGCTGGAGCCGCCATGGGTTCGATGATTCCCTTGAAGAACCGTCAGCCGGTCGTGAGTCGTTCGCGGCCCGGGCGGGATGCGGACCTCCTGCCGCAGTCCCGTGCAGTCGTCGCAATAGACAACGCGGTGTCGGAGACGCGTACAGCCCGGCAAACCACCTGCTGTCGTGCGTTGCGGCGCGGTACATCGCTTGCAAGAGCGATCGTCGTGGACGAGCGATATCGGCTGACCGCGAAACGGCGGGCGTGCGCCGTGGAACCCCGACGTATCGGGACGGCCCCTGTTGCGGCGCGGCATCCCCTTGTGGGTCTGCGGGGTCGGCGTCCGTGACGAGGCACGATCCATCGTGACGCGACCGCTCACACGGGTGCTCGTGGTCGACCCGGAGCTACCCGAAGACGACGTCGTGGTGGCGGCCCTTGAAGCGCAGGGGTACGCCTTGCGACTGGTGCGAGAGGGCGCCGGCGGGGAGATCCAGTTGCGGTTGTGGCGTCCTCACGCGGTGCTACTCGAGCTGGTCCTGCCAGACGAGTCCGGACTCGACTGGTTGCGTCGTTGCCATGACGACCTGGGCCACGCCCCCGTGCTGGTTGTCACCAGGCATGCGACGGTGTCGCTTGCGGTCGAGATCCTTGGCGAGGGTGCGTTCACGCTGCTGGAGAAACCGGTCGACCCCGGGTCGTTGATAGAGCACTTGCGTCGCGCTCTGGCGCGGCGTGCCGCGTCGGTGGACGAGGCGAGCCGAGCTGAACTCGAGCCTGGCGCCGAGACCTTCGGCTCGCTGGTCTCACGGTCGGCAGGCATGCGTGACGCATTTCGCCTGGCGCGGGCGGCGGCGCCGACCGATGCCAACGTGCTCATCGTCGGGGAGAACGGCACCGGCAAGGAACTGATGGCCTCGGCGGTGCACGAGCACAGCTTGCGTGGCTCGCATCCCTTCATCCGATTGAATTGCGCAGCCATTCCCGCCGAACTGCTCGAATCCGAGCTGTTCGGTCATCGGCGCGGCGCCTTCACCGGCGCGATGGCCGACAAGAAGGGTCTGCTCGAGATCGCCCAGGGCGGCACGGTCCTGTTCGACGAGATCGCGGAAATGCCCCTGGCGCTGCAGGTGAAGCTGCTGCGGGTGTTGCAGGAGCGCGAGTTCAGGCCGGTCGGCAGCACCACGAGCCAGCGGGCGGATGTGCGCGTGCTCTGCGCGACCAACGTCGATCCCGACGAGGCGGTGAGGAGCGGCGCCTTGCGCGAGGACCTCTTCTTCCGCCTCAACACGATCGTGATCGATCTGCCTCCGCTCCGCGAGCGCGAGGGCGACCTTGCGTTGCTGGTGGTGCGGTTCATCGGGCAGTTCGCCGAACGGCATCGCCGGCACGTGAGCGGGATCGAACCGCAGGCGCTGCGAGCACTCGAGCGGCATCCATGGCCGGGCAACGTGCGCGAGCTCGAACACGTGATCGAGCGCGCGGTCATCCTGTGCATCGGCTCCGACATCCGCCTCGACGACCTGCCGGATACGGTGCGTCACCCGATGACGGTGTCGCGCCACGGGTCGATGCCGATCGGGCAGTCCCTGGAGGAGATCGAGCGACTGGCAATCGTGCAGACGCTCGAGCGCACGCGCGGCAACAAGCGGGCCGCCGCGGCGATGCTCGGCATCCACCGCCCGACCCTCTACAACAAGCTGCGGCGATACGGCCTGTGGCACGCCGAGCCGATCACCGCGACGGACGCGGAGGAGTAGCCGTCCGGTCCCACGCGCGCAGCCACTCGGCCACGCCCCACGCCTGGGCGATGCACCCGCGCGGCGCGTACGGTGCTTCGGCGTCGAACACTTCGCTCACCGATCCCACGCAGCCCTGATCGAGGTGGGCCAGCGCCGGCGCGACGAAGCGGCGGGCACCCTCCGCGTCGTCCGGATGGCGCGCCAGCCACGCATCGATGAAGGGGCCGATCAGCCAGCTCCACACGGTCCCCTGGTGATACGCCGCGTCGCGCGTACGCAAGTCGCCGAAGTACTGTCGCTTGTAGTCGGGATGCGCAGGCGAGAGTGACCTCAGGCCCACGGGCGTCAGCAGTTCGCGACGGACCGTCTCGAGGACGGCGTCCCAGTGCTGGGGCTCGAGCACGGGATGCCGAAGGCTCATGGCGAAGACCTGGTTCGGGCGGCAGGCCGGGTCGTCTCCTGATTCGCCGTCCACGACGTCGAACAGGCAGCCGCTGCCGTCGTTCCAGAAGCGCGCGTTGAACGTCGCCCGGACCTGCGCGGCGTACTCGGCGAGGCCGTCCGCGTCGGCGTCATGGTCGCCGCCCCGGAGCCATCCCGCGAGCAATGACACGGCGTTGTACCAGAGCGCGTTGATCTCGACCGCCTTGCCGCGACGCGGCGTGACCACCCATCCGTCGACCTTGGCATCCATCCACGTGAGCTGGTAGCCCTCCGCGCCCTGCCGCAGCAGGCCATCGGCCGGGTCCACGCCGATCCCGAAGCGCGTGCCCTCGCGATGCGCGTCCACGATCCGCCGCAGCGTCGGCAGGAGTTCACGCAGCAGCAGGTCGTCGTGCGTGTACCGGTGGTACCGATCGACGGCGTGGAAGAACCAGAGGGTCGCATCGGCGGTGTGGTACAGCCCTTCCTGCCCACCCTCTGGGAACATGTTCGGAATCAGGCCGTCACGCACGTGGTAGGCGAACGTACGCAGGATATCGCGTGCCTCGTCCACGCGGCCGGTGCACAGCGTCAGCCCTTCGAGGGAGATCATCGTGTCGCGTCCCCAGTCGGTGAACCAGTGATAACCGGCGATCACCGACCGCGCGTGGCCGCCGCTGGCCTCGGCGCGGACCTGGTCGTGCGTGCGCGAGATCGGCGTCATGAGGAACTGATCGGCCGCGAGGACGAGTTCGGCGCCGACTCCGCTCCGTACGGCTGGACGCGCCATGCAGAGCAGGCGTGCCCTGCGGGCGCGCTCCATCGCGCGGGCACCCTCGGGGTTCACGGCAGACAGCATGTCCCAGGACTCGGCCGATGCGATCACCGTGACGGGCGTGCCCTGCAGGAGATCGGTGCGAAAGCGGCCGGGGCTCCAGAGCGGCCCGGCGAAGTCGTACCCACGGCGTTCCTCGACCAGGTAGCGCACGTCGTGGATCGCCTGGTCGTCGAGCGAGAACCCGCCTGTCGGCGCGTGCAGCACCAGGCGCAACGCGGGCCGCTGTTCGTCGGCCGCGACCTCGATGCGCTGGCCGCGGACGCTGACGGTGTAACCGTCGACGGGGGAGCGGTCGACGGGCGCTTCGTGCGGCCGGAAGCCGACGATGGGGCGAAGCGAGAGGCGCACGCGCCTCGCGCCATCCAGCAGTCGATAGGTCACGTGGACGGTGTTCTGCCCGTGTGGCATCAGCAGCGACTTCTCGATGACGGCACCGTTGACGACGTAGCGCCAGACCGGCAATCCCGCCTCGAGCCGGAACTCCTCCAGGTAGCGGCCTGCTTCGGCCTGCGCGAGTTGACCGGTCGTGCCGTGCAGGCCGAGCCACTCGCGATGCCCATCACGAAACGTGAGGCGCTCCTCGAGATGCGTGAGCAGCATCTGGCGCCCGAGCGGCGACGGCAGCGCCGCGACGAGCAGGCCGTGGAAGCGGCGCGTCAGCGCACCGGTGACGGTACCGGACGCGTAACCGCCGAGCCCGTTGGTGACGAGCCACTCACGGCTGCCGTGTTCTTCGAGCGTGGGCGTCTCGCCAGCGACGAACGGAACCCGCCGCACGAGCGGCACCAGTTCGGACAGCAGGTCGGGAGCGTGGATGGAAGTCGTCATGCAGGGTCGTCCTCGGTATGCGCGGCCTGCATCACGACCAGTGCGTGGCCCGACACCGGCCACCGGCCCGGCGACCAGGACATCTCGCCCTGTCCGCCATACATGAATGCTTCGCTCGACCACCGCGGTTGCCAGGTGCGACCCGCAGGCGGCGCGATGAGCGGCTCGGAGAGTGACGCGACATCACGATCCGCGCCGGCATTGAACAGCAACAGCCAGTCGGCATCGTTGTCGCCAAAGTAGCGGAGCAGGAGCAGCGTGGCATCCGGGGCAGCGCCGTCCAGGACATGCGCGCCGTTGCAGCGGGGACGGTCACATCGCAGGCCGAGCAGATCGCGGTGCAGCGCACGCCACGCCGCCTGATCCGCATCATGCGGATCGCGATGCAGCTGGCACTGCCGGAACGACGCGGCCTCGTGCGGCGCCGCGCGCGCGGCAGCCACGGCCGGATCTCTCAGGCGCTCGAACTGATCGAGGAATTCCCGGCGTCCCTTCGCCACGTGGTCACGGAGTGGCGCCTGGTGGTCGGCGAAATAGACGAACGGCCGACGCGACCCGAACTCCTGGCCCTGGAACAGCATCGGCATCGCGGGCAACAACAGCAGCAGCGCCGTCATGGCCCGCAGATCGGCGGGACGAGCGAGATCGACGAGCCGCCGCCCGCGGTCCGTATTGGCGACCTGGTCGTGATTCTCGAGGAAGTGCACGCAGGTGCTGCGTGGAAGGCGGAGGCCCGGCGTGCCCCGTGGCGCCTTCTGCCACGAGTAGTGCTGCCCCTGGAAGAGCACGCCCCACCGAGCGCACGCGAGCCATTCGCTGGCGACGCCGCGATAGTCCGTGAAGTAGGCCTCGTGTGTCCCGACGAGGGTCATGCGCGTGGAGTGGTGGAAGTCCTCGTTGTACATCGCATCGAGTCCGTAGCCGCCCACCTCGCGCGGCTGCACGAAACGCGCATGCTGCGGTTCGTTCTCGGCCGTGACGAGCACGCGCCTGCCACCAGCGGCCTCGCGCGCGGTTCGCGCGATTGCGGCGACGAGATGCTCTGGCGACGCATCGAAGATCTGTTGCGTGGCATCCAGACGGAACCCGTCGACGTGGAATTCACGCACCCAGTACGCGACGTTGCTGAGGACCCATTCACGTACCGGTTCGGAGGCGGGGCCGTCGAAGTTCAGTGCGTCGCCCCATTCGTTGTCGTAGCGGTCGGTGAAGTAGTCGCGTGCGAAGACGCGCAGGTAGTTGCCGTCCGGTCCGACGTGGTTGTAGACGACATCGAGGATCACCGCGAGACCGGCGGCGTGCGCCCGGTCGACGAAGTGGCGCAGGTCGTCCGGGCGTCCATAGAGGTGCGATGGCGCGAACAGGCCGACACCGTCGTATCCCCACCCGAACGTGCCCGGGAATTCTGCCACCGGCATGACCTGGAGGACCGTGATCCCGAGAGCCGCGAGGTCGTCCAGGTGCGCCTCGGCGGCCGCATACGTGCCTTCCGGCGTGAAGGTGCCGACGTGCAACTCGTACAGGATCGGGTCACGGGTGAGTCCGGCCCAGTCATCGTCACGCCACGCATACGAGGCGGGATCGATGACTTCCGACAGGCCGTGAGGACCCTGCGGCTGCGACCGCGAGGCCGGGTCGGGATACACCGTGGCGTCATTCCCGAGCAGGAAGCCGTACCGGCTACCTGCGTGGCCAGGCACTTCGGCCGAAAAGTAGCCGCCCGGTTCGGCGCGCAGCTGCCAGTCGTGGGCGTCCAGCCGCACCGACACACTTGCGTGCGCGGGCGCCCAGACGCGCACGTGCACGCAAGACCGTGCAACGACGTCCGCGCCGATGGGGAGCCGTCGCGCGGCGGCGACCGGGGCGCTGGAGGCGCGGTGGAGGCGGCCGGCGGGTTCCTGGAGGCGAGAGGACTCGACCATGGCTGCCGGTTTGGCAAGGGCCGTGCCTGAGGTGCCAGCTTGCCGGGTCGATGGATTTCGTCACAGCGGTTGCCCGTGAACTCGAGCACGCCTGTAGGGCAGCGCGGCAGGTAGTCTCAATCGCAGACACAACCGGCCCGCGGCGGGAGCCCTCAGCAATCGCGGATGCCTGCGCCGAAGGGCGCGGCGCCGAAGCCGGCTGAAGGCCCCCGCCCGGCTAGAGTGCGGTGCGACGGGTGCCAGTGAACAGATTCAGTACGACCAGAATGAGCGCGAGCACGAGCAGCGCGTGAATCAGGCCGCCCATCGTGTACGCACTCACCGTTCCGATCAGCCACAGCACGAACAGGATCAACGCCAAAGTCCAGAGCATGGTTTTCCTCCTGTCAGGTCACCCGATGCAAGGGACATTCCGCGTGACGTCCAGCCGTCGCTCCGGACCTGCACGCGTTCTTGCATGGACGGGAGGTGGCGCACTCGTCACGGGTGCGTGTCCATGGAGGCGCCCTGGCATGGCTCGACGGCAGGGCGTCGGTCCACGTGAGAGGAGTTCGCGACGTGCATACGAACCTGGGACGATGGGAGCGAATCGGATCGGTAGCGGCGGGCGCGGGCCTGCTGTACCTGGCCTCTCGGCAGCCGCGCATGCGGGGCGCCCGCCACGCGCTCGGCGCGAGCCTGCTCGCACGAGGCGTGACTGGTCACTGCCCTGTGAAACTGGCGCTGCTCGGTGACGAGGCCGCCCGCACCGACACGAAGCGCTGGCTTGGCGGGGCCGCGGGCATCCACGTGCGCGAGAGCGTCATGATCGGCCGTCCGGTGGGCGAGGTGTATCGCTTCTGGCGTGATCTCGGTAATCTCGCGCGCTTCCTCCGCCACGTCGAGCGGGTGGACGTGATTGACGCGTATCGATCGCACTGGGTGGTGCGCGGACCGGGCAACCTGCGCCTCGAATGGGACGCCGAAATCCTGAGCGACGAACCCAATGCGCTGCTCTCGTGGAAGAGCACGACGCCGGCCGACATCGTCAGCGCCGGCAGCGTCATCTTCCGCCCGATCGGGTCGGGCCAGACGCAGATCGCCGTGCATTTCCAGTATTCGCCCCCGGGCGGCAGCGTCGGACGCAAGGTGGCGGCACTGCTCGGCCAGGATCCACAGGCCCAGGTGCGCGAGGATCTCCAGCGGTTACGCGGCCTGCTCGAACGCCGCGATGATGCGGCTGACGCAACGTCGCTGGTGATGGAGCACCAGGCCCTCTGACGTGATGGGCTGGCGCGGTTCGCGATCAGCGCTGGACGTGATCGCCGGCGAGCAGCAGATCGATGACGACGGCGAGCGCGTACTCGGGATCCGCGTCAGGCGCGATGAAATCGGCGGCCGCCTGTGCTTCCGGCAGGGCGTGGGGCATCGCGACCCCCAGGCCGGCCCAGCGCAGCATCGACACGTCGTTGTGGCTGTCGCCGAAGGCGACAACCTCAGCGCGTGGGATGCCGTAATGGCCGGCGACCGCGGCCACGCCGGCGGCCTTCGTGGCGTCGGGTGCATTGAATTCGAGCAGGTGTGCGGTGGTGACGACCACTTCCGCGGTCTCGGCGAGTTCGTCGGTCATCACCCGGTTGAACGCGTGCACCTCGGCTGTCTGCCCGTACCACAACACCTTGAGTGGCGCGCGTATGACCTCGTCATCGAGATCGCGCGCGTGCACGCGCAAGGTGCCGTCGCGCTGGGCATAGTCGTGCACGACCCACGGGCTGGTCGGGCTGGCGACGAAGCCTTCGTCGGTGGCCAGCAGGACATCGAAGCCCTCGGCACGGCCACGTGCCAGCAGGCGGGCGGCGAGCTCGGGCTCGACCGGGCGCCGCCACAGCTGACGGCCGCTGGCGGGATGGACGACCAGTGCGCCCTGGTTGGCCACGACGAAGTCGTCCAGGCCGAGTCGCTTCTGGTAGATGGCCATGCTGTGGTGCTCGCGGCCGGAGGCCAGCACGACGCGGCAACCCGCTGCCTGCAACCGATCGATGGCCGCACGGTTTTGAGGGCTGATCTGCTTGTCCGGACCCACCAGCGTGTCGTCGATGTCGATCGCGGCGAGCCGATAGGGGAAATCCGGGCGGAACGACATCACACCCCATGATAAGGGGGGACTGGGACGAACGCCGAACGTCGGGCGCTGAAGGCTGAAAGCACCCTCGTGTCCCAGGTCTCAAGTCTCAGGCCATGCCAAGGCCGAAGGCCGACCGCCGACGGCCGACTCCCGACTCCCGACTCTCGAGATGAGCCTACTTGACGATGTCGAGGGCGCTCACGTGCAGGTTGAGCTGGTGGTTCACGCGCAGGCCGACGATGCCGTCGGTGTCGACGTCCTTGGTGGCCACGCGTGCGACCTCGGTGCCGTTCACCATGAATGCAGTGGTATCGGCTGCGACCTTCACCTCGAGCACGTTGAGCACCGACGACTTGCCGGCCGCACGGTCCTCGTACTTCTTGATCGCCTGGTGTGCCGTCCATTCCTTGACGTTGATGGTGGTCGCACCAGTGCGTCGCCGAACCAGGAACTCGCCGGTGCGCCGGATGACGAAGTAGGTATAGGACTGGTCGGGACCGTCGAGGTTGCGTCCACCGAGCAGGACGCCGAACGCTTCCAGTCGTTCGCCCGGATCGAACAGGAAGATCTCGGACTTGAGGGTGTACGCGCCGGAGGCTTTCTGCGTCGGCTGGTAGAGGATCGCTGAAGGACCGGTCGTGATGTGCCACCCCGGTTTCATCGTGACGAACGAGATGTCCCTGGTCGATGGTCCGCCGGCCGGCGCGGCGCCATGGCCGGCATGTCCCGCGGCGTCATCCAGCCGGACGGTCCAGCCGTCCGGAAACTGTCCCTTCGGCGCATCCTGCGTTCCCGTCGTCACCAGCAGTGTCAGCAACATCCAGGCGTAGAACATCGGCATGCTCCTCGTTCGATCAATCCGTTCCCTCCGGTCCGGCGGTGTGCCCCGACGGTGACCGGCCCTGGGCTTCCTCACGCAACGTCGTGTTGTCCCACGCAAGATCGAAGTGGTGATCCACGAAGGACAGCGCCGCGAGCAACTGTTCGGTTTCGGCGATTCTTGCACGAGCCTCGGACATGTACGACGTGTCGTCGCCCCACTTACCTGCGAGCACTCGCACTCCCTGCTCGTCATGCGCCCGGAAGGCCTGCACGGCGCGGCGTGCCTGGAATGCGCGATGGCCGAGCGCACGCAGCGTCGCGAATCCCATGTCGCACGCCGTGCCAGTCGTCTCGCGGAACACCTCGGAGATGCCGTCGCGCAGCAGTGTGTACGCTTCCGGTCGATCGGGTACGCGCACGATCAACTGGAGGTGCGGGAAGTGCCGACGCGCGACCGCGATCAGCCGTTCGGTCACGATGAAGTCATCGACCGCCAGCACCAGCACCCTCGCATTGGCCGCTCCGGCCGCAGTCAACAGTTCCAGCCGCGTTGCATCGCCGTAGTAGGCCTCGAGGCCCATGCGGCGCAGGAGTTCGATCTGGTCGCCGTCCAGGTCGAGCACCGTGGTGCCGACTCCGCTGGCGCGCAGCAATCGCCCGATGGTGCTGCCGACACGCCCGAACCCGGCGACGATGACCGGCGTGTCCTCGTCGGGAATCGCATCCGCGCCGCGCTCGACAGCCGGCACGGCGAATCGCGGCTCCACGAGTCGCGACTGGGCCAGCAGCAGCAACGGCGTCGCGAGCATCGAGAGCGCGACCGCCGCGACGAGACGACCGGCCTCGGCGTCGCCCAGTACGCCGCTCCCTCGCGCCAATGCCAGCAGGACGAAGGCGAACTCGCCGACCTGACACAGGGCCGCGGCGACGAACATGGCGTCAGCTGTGGTTGCGCGGAACAACCGCGCCACCCCGTACAGCACGAGCGCCTTCAGCGCCATGATGCCGACGACCAGGCCGAGGATTGCTGCCGGTGCATGCGCCACGAGGCGGAAGTCGATGCCCGCACCGACAGAGATGAAGAACAGGCCGAGCAGCAGGCCCTTGAAGGGTTCGATGTCGCCCTCGAGTTCGTGGCGGTATTCGCTGTCGGCCAATACGACGCCGGCCAGGAAGGTGCCGAGCGCCGGACTGAGTCCTACTGCCTGCATCAGCAGGGCGATACCGACGACGAGCAGCAATGCGGTCGCGGTGAACACCTCCCGCAGCTTCGTCCTGGCGATGGCGCGAAAGACGGGACGCAACAGGAAGCGACCGCCGCCGACGATCGCCGCGACTGCCGCCAGCACGACGAACGCCTGTTGCCAGCCGGGTAGCGTGGCGACGCCGTGGGCTTCGCTGCCTGCCCCCACGTGCAGTGTCGCGAGCAACGGCAGCACGGCCAGGATCGGGATGACCGAGATGTCCTGTGCCAGGAGGATCGAGAAGATGCGCTGCCCGGCGTCGGTTCGCAGTCGACCGGCTTCCGCTAGGCTCTGGAGCACGATCGCGGTCGAGGACATCGCAATGATGAAGCCGACCGCCAGTGCGGGTTTCCAGGCGCTGCCGGCGGCAATCCCGACGAGCGCAGCCAGCAGGGCAGTGCCGACGATCTGCGCGCCGCCGAGACCCAGGACGGCCACACGCATGCGCCACAGCATGGAGGGTCGGAGTTCGAGGCCGATGAGGAACAGCATCATCACCACGCCGAACTCTGCGGCATGCAGGACGTCCTCGCGGCTCTCCGCGACGAGACGCAGGCCGAATGGTCCGATGACGATGCCGGCGAGCAGGTAGCCGAGGACGGCGCCCATGCCGAGTCGCCGCGCGATCGGCACGGCAGCGACCGCGGCGGCGAGATAGACGAAGGCCTGCAGCAGGACGTTGTCGTGCATCACGCCTCCCCCAGGACATCGTTCACGCGGTCCACGGCGGCGGCGCGTGCGAGGTCGAGCGTGCCGTCGCGCAACTGCGCGAGCAGGGTCCGGTACTGCCGCTGCGCGGGCCCGAAGCCCGTGTCGGCATCCACCGTGTGTGTGCCGTGTACCACGAAGGGCGCGAGGTAGGCCATGCGACACAGGACCGCGGTCTGGTCGAACGGCGCCAGCAACTGACGCATCGTGAAGCGGTTTCGCCCGCCAACCTGGTAGGCCGCCTCGGGTCCGCCGGTGGTTGTCGCGTTGACGAACACCTTGCCTTCGAGGGCACGGCCTGTCGATCCATAGGCGAAGCCGTGCTCGAGCACGAGGTCGAGGTACTCCTTCACGAGCGCGGGGGCGCTGTACCAGTAGAACGGATGCTGCAGGACGATCACGTCGTGCGCGACGAGCCGGCGTTGTTCGGCGGGAACGTCGATCAGGAAGTCCGGGTAGGCCTCGTACAGATCGTGAATCGTGATGCCTTCGAGATCGCGGACCGCCTCGAGGAGGCGACGGTTGATGCGTGACTTCTCGAAGGCGGGGTGCGCAAACAGCACCAGCACGCGGGGCATGGAGGGGGAATGATAGCGCCGGGCTGTGCCGCTGAGGTTCGACGAGATGCAGCGATCGAGGACAGTGGCAGCAATGTCGTCGAGGTTCCACAGCGGCCCGGCGAGTCGACTGAACGCATAGACGTCGAAAACTGTGGCAATGACGCCACTTCTCGGCGACTGCGGTTGCCACACGATTGGACCGTCGCTTGCTCTCTCTCCACCCATTGAATGCCGGGCAATCGCTCGGCAGGGGAAAGGAGAAGCTGATGAGTCGGAACTTCATTCCGTGCCTCGGCCTCGTGCTCGGGGCCGCCATGATCGCCGGCACGCCAGCGCAGGCTACCGGCACCATCACCGCAGCGGCTGTGCCGCAATTGGCCGCCGCGATGTCCGGTACTCTCGCGGATCGGATCGAGGAACTCTGGGCGACCAGCAAGGAACTGGCCGACACCGATATCGATGCCCGCATGGACGGATCGCGCGTGATCCTCGAGGGCCAGGTCGCCAACGCGTCTCAACGCCAGACCGCCGAACGGCTGGCGAAGCGCGTGAAGGGCGTCACCGAGGTCGACAACCAGATCACGCTGCGAGTCGCCGGCGCGTCGCCCGAGGGGACCAAGGGCTCGGTGCTCGCGGGTGACGTGAAGGACAGCGCCAAGGTGACCGCCGACAAATCCGAGGACGCACTCGAAAAGACGGGCCACGCCGTCGAGCATGCCGCCGAGGCCACCAAGGACGCTGTTGTCGCCGGGGCTCACAAGACGAAGGACGTGGTGGTCGCCGCGCCGGTCAAGATCGACGAGACGTGGATCACCAGCAAGATCGCCAGCAAGATCAACGCCGACGATGCGCTCGAGGACGTGGACGTCGACGTCAAGGTGAAGAAGAACGTCGTGACAATCAGCGGCGACGTGCCGTCGGCCGCGCTGCGTGATCGCGTGCTGCGCATCGCGCGCGAGACCGAAGGCGTTGCGAGCGTCATCGACAACATGGTCGTACGTGCCGGGAGCCAGCCATGAACCGCACGACCGCCGAAGCCAAGTGGAAGGCGCTTCGCCGACGCATCAAGGAGACCTGGGGCGACCTGGCCGACGACGATCTCGATCGGTTCGACGGTCAGCGTGACCAGTTCGTCGGGCACATCCAGGAACGGTACGGGATGTCGCGTCAGGACGTGGAGCGTCGGCTCGATGAAATCGACAGGGAAGAGGGGGCCGATTCGAACTGGGGAGGCAGCGCCCTGCACAGTCCGGGATGACCGCGGTGACGCCACCTTGTCGCGGACCTGAACGGCGCCAATGACCGCCGGTCGCACGACGTAAGCGTCGAGCACGCTCGACGCCTACGTCCTCGTCTGCTGGCCGTCAGTCGGACATGCGTTTGATGATCAGCGCCTGCTGACGTGCATTGTTCGCGATCGCCTTCAGCCCGCGTTGCATCACTTCGAGGTCGCTCTCGCCACTGCCGAGCAGGTCGGACCACCCCAGGATGGCGTTCAGCGGGCCACGCAACTCATGGGCCCATCTGGACATCGTCTGTACGCTCCCGCTGGCGATGTCTTTCGTGGTGATCGTATGGACGACCTCGACGATCCCGTCGCTGTGTTCATCGACCCAGGGCGTCGGCGTGTCCCGCACGGCGACCGTCTGCCCCTCGTGCGTGGTCAGGCGGTAGTCCGCGTGCGCCGCGCCGGTGGTGCTGCCGAACGCGAGGAGCAGTCTGGCGCGGTCCTCGGCGTGGACCGCGCGCAGCCAGCCTTCCCCGAGGTTGTCTTCGAGGGTGGTCCCGGTCAGGTCGCGCCAGGCGCGATTGACGTAGATGACCCCCTCGGCAGGGGTCCATACACGGACCAGCGCGACGAGCTGGTCGAGAACACGACGACATGCGGGATCGGCGCTGATCTGTTCGCCGACACTCATGCGGTGGCCACCTCTTCCTGGGGCGCCATCAGGCCGTACTTGCGCATCTTGGCGTACAGCGTCGGCCGGTACACGCCCAGGATGTCGGCGGCCGCACGCTTGTTGCCCCGCGTGTAAGCGAGGGTGCGGACGATGGCCGCGCGCTCGACGTCCTCGAGGGTGCAGAGCGGGCTGGTGTCGTCGACGGTCGAACCGGACCGGAACGTGTCCGGCAGGTGTCGCAACTGGATCTCGCGACCCGTCGCCACGATCACGGCGTGCTCGACGACGTGTTCGAGTTCGCGCACGTTGCCGCGCCAGACATGCTTCATCAGGCGCTGCAATACCGACGGGTGATAGCGCACGACTTCGCGTTCGTATTTCTCCGCGTACCGCTGCAGGAAGAGCTGCGACAACACCGGGATGTCCTCGCGCCGCTCGCGCAAGGGCGGGATGTCGAGGACGACCGTGTTGATGCGGAAGAACAGGTCCTCGCGGAACCGGTTGTCGGCCATCAGCGTTTCGAGGCGCGAGTTGGTGGCGCAAATCAGGCGGAAGTCCGGGGTGAACATGCGTGTCTCGCCGAGCCGGCGCACCTGCTTCTCCTGTAACACGCGGAGCAGCTTCACCTGGGCGTTGGCCGGCATTTCGCCGATTTCGTCGAGCAGCAGCGTGCCGCGATCGGCCGATTCGATCAGGCCACGCTTGTCGGCGAGAGCGCCCGTGAACGCGCCACGCTTGTGCCCGAAGAGTTCGGACTCGAAGAGCTCACCGGGAATCGCGCCGCAGTTGATCTTGATGATCGGCCCGTTGGCGCGGGGGCTGCGTTCGTGGACTGCGTCAGCGACCAGTTCCTTGCCGGTGCCGTTCTCGCCCCTGATGAGGACCGAGGCGTCGGTCGGCGCGACCAGCGTGATCAGGTCGAACAGGCGCCGCATCGCCGGCGACGTCCCCACCATGCGGCCCAAGCCGTCGCGACGCTCGTGGCTCATGCGCAGGCGCGCCGCTTCGGCGTGGAGATTCCGATGGGCCAGCGCCTTGTCCAGCACGGCCTCCAGGACCGCGAACTCGACCGGCTTCTCGACGAAGTTGAAGGCGCCTTCGCGCATCGCCTCGACGGCGAGCGAGACACTGCCATGCCCGGTCAGCATCACCACTTCGACGAGCGGATCGGCGTTCTTGAGATGCCGCAGCACCTCGAGTCCGCTCTGGTCGGGCAATTCGTGATCGAGCAGGACGACGTCGGGTCGATGCGTGGTGAACGAGTTGAGCGCGGACTGGCCGTCGGTCGCGACGGTGACCTCGTACTGCTTGCGCTCGAGGGCCAGCTTCAGCCACTCGTGGGTCTCGGGCTGGTCGTCGACGTGCAGGATGCGGGCGGCCGGCATCGTATCGCGTGGGTTCATGCGTAAGTCCTTGGGCTCAGCGTTTGGTGCATGCCCCGTAGGCAGGGATCGCCATGGAATGTTCAATTCTTGAACACAGTGTAGCCGGAAATCTCCAGTCACTCACGGTTGGCGTCCGCGGCCTCAGAGTGCATACGTCGGGCAATTGCTGGCGATTCTGCGTGATTCCGGCGCGACTGGTGTCGCAGATGTGTACTGAGCTTTGCAGGGACCGTACCAAGGGGATAGGGACGCGTAAATGCCGGGAATGCCGGGAATGCCGGGAATGTCGAAGGCAGCGCCGGGCTGTCTCTCGGGCGTCGGCGGAGGCCACCGGCCGGGGTTGGAGGGCGACTTGCTATGCTGCGGGGATGGCGTCCGCCGGACGGAGCGTGTTGGGCACGGTGCTCGTCCTGGTGTCGTTGGGGCTGTTGGTCGCCGGCTGGCGCCTCACCGAGAACGACCGCTACTTCCTGCTGCACGCGGCGCGCGCGACCGGGCAGGTGGTGGCACACGAAGCGTTCGAGCGGGAAGCCTGGAAGGTCACCAAACGCTTCCGGATGGTGGTGTCGTTCTCGACGCCCTCGGGGAGCCGGATCCGTTTCCGTAGCGTGAGCAACTACGGCAAGCCGCCCTATGCAGTTGGCGACACCGTTGGGGTCCGTTATGACCCCGAGCGGCCGACACGCGCCCGAGTCGATCGGCGCATCGAGTTGCTCGCGCCCCTGCTCATCTGGACGGGTGCCGTGATGCTGCTCGCGGTGCTCGGCGTCGTGATCGCCATCTACGGCCCGACGCACGCGCGCGCGATGTCACGCGTGCGGGGCGCCCCCTCACCGTCAGGACGGTAACGCCGGCGCGTGGCGTGGCAGTCATGGGCAGTGGCCTCCTACGGCTTCCAGAACGCGGCCGCCACCGCACCGAACAGCAGCACGCACGCCAGCGCATGGTTCCAGCGCATCGTCTCGCCGAGATAGAGCCAGGCGAAGACGGCAAACACTCCCAGCGTGATCGCCTCCTGGATGATCTTCAACTGATAGCCGGAGAAGGTGCCGTAGCCGATGCGGTTGGCGGGGACCTGGAAGGCGTATTCTACCGACGCAATCAGCCAGCTGACCACGATCACGGTGACCAGCGGAGCATCGCGAAATTTGAGGTGGCCGTACCACGCGGCCGTCATGAACGTGTTCGAGATGACCAGGAGGAGCACCGTGAGCATGCGCCATTGTCGGGCGTACTGGCCACCGGCGTCATCTTTGGGGCTGCACTCCACATCCTGTCGGCGATCGCGGAGGTCATGCCGTCGTCACAGGCCGACGGTACGATCGCCACGGCGAATTCCCTGAGGAGAAGATCCGATGTGGCCTCTGCTGCTCCCGGTCCTCGTAGCGATCGGCGTGGTCGTGTGGAACCGCTTGCGCGATGCAGACGATGGTGTCGTGCCTCGGCCGCGACGTCGCCCTGCTGACGGGGGCGCGGAGACGGCCTTCCTGTACGCAGACGCGGGCGGCGAGGATGCGGGCTGTGGAGACGGTGGAGGAGCGAGCGATGGCGGCGGAGGCGGTGGCTGCGACTGAACGTCGTCGTCTCGTCGGCCGCACGTGGTAGTGGGTTCGCATCCCTGGCCTGATCACGCTGCCGAGTCACCAGCCGATGGCGGCAGCACATTCCAGAGGGCGGCCCACCCCGAGGACGAATGCGGTTCCGCCGAGGAATCCGGGGACGTGAGACACGTCGCGCTCCTGATCTCGTCGAACACCACCGACATCACGTAGTGCTGTAACACACGGTCTTCCCGCCGAGGAACATGTGCAGCAGGAGTCCCGCCGTGCAAATTGTAGGGAGAAAGGGACGAAGAGGAGCCTACAATCAGCGGATGATCCCAGAGATTCACATCTACGCACGGAAGGGGCTGGCGGCGGAACTGGCAAGACTCGACGCCGAGCGCGAGCGGGTGAGGGCGTTGTTGGCCTCCCTCGATGGTGCGCCCAGAGGAGGCCAGACGGTCACTGCGACTCCAGTCAAGCGCGCCCGGCAGATGTCCGAGGCGGGGCGACAGGCAATCCGAGAAGCGGTGAAGCGGCGCTGGGCGAAGGCGCGGGCAGCGGCCGCAGCACTCAGCGACGTCACCGTCGCCGCCGTCCAGAGTGTCAAGCCCGCTGTCGCCAAGCGCGCCCAAGCGCGGCCTCAGGGGCGGCCTCGTGCCAAGGCCGCCCGGGGCAACCGGAAGAAATGAACAGGCGCCGTCAGCGCGAACCCGAGCCGAAGCAGGACTGCGCGAAGCGGAAACTCTTGCACCCCGTGTGCTTCAACGGCAGCCCGTTCCAGCCGTCCGGCAACGGTGGGCTTTCGAGTTGCACCGCGTTCATCGCGGTGTCCGGTTAGCCGTTGTTACGTTGCGATGCTTTCGCTCACGCTCCGTCCCCTTCGCCACGGTGCAGACATAGACGATCGGCGAGATCCGCCAGCCAGTCCGATCAGAACGCCTGCATCGACCGCAAAGCGCCACCAAATGTCACGCCGTGAGAGCGGCGCCGCAGCCAGGTGCGCTGATGCCTACCACGATCAGTGAATCAGGTAGTGGTCTGAGTGTCTTCAAAGCGAAACCAGTGTCGGGAAGCAGTGCCTCAGGCGATGCGGTCCGCCTTCGCGCTCGAGCGCTACGGCGAGACACCTTCCGTGCGACAACGAGAGAAGGTCGAGCGGGCTAGGGAATCGAACCCTTTGAGCGTGTTTCTTTAAACTGATTGATGGCGCGCGACTTCCGGCGTTGACACCGAGCAGGAACTGCTGGGCCTCATGCTGCTCGCGGATCGCGGAACATCGCCGAATCCTCGTAGTCCTGCGTCCAGCCCGTCAGGCACGTTTACGTGCGCCCAGTCTTCCGCCCAAGACACGCGTCGGCCCGTCCGTGACTGCCGTACTCGGCATTCGGCCTGCGCTCGCGGGTGCGCGTGTTCGCACGACGGCCCGATAGACATTTTCTGAACGGGCCTACGCCTTTCCTTGCAGCCGGGCAGCGGGGTCGAATAGCCTCCTCCCTCGACAGCAACGACCAGCATCACGATGAAAGTCTTCCTCTCGTCGACCGCTCAGGATCTCGTGGCCTACCGGCAGGTGGCGGACGACACCATCCTGCGCCTGTCACAGCAGGCGGTCGTGATGGAACGGTTCGGCCCGTTGGCCGTCAGTCTCCTGAAGATGGGGCTCACGCTGCTCTGGATTGTCTATGTTGTGGGCGTGTGGCGTCGGACCGTCCCCAAAGCCCGCGGCATCTACTGGTAGGGCGAGAGTCCGCAGTCCGCTGGCCCGTGCGTCAGGCCCTGGATCTGCTTCCAGCTCCTCATGCAAGCGGGATGGGTGTCCAGACCCGTCATTCGCGCTCCGCCAGGCGGTACAGCACCGCGAACGTCGCGGCGAGAGTCATGATCTCCAGCACAACCGCGGTACCCAGCATCCACCGGAGTTGGGCCAGCACGCGGTCGATCTGGTTGCTCATGCAAACACCTTGAGTGCAGCGACGATGGCGATGTCGATCAGGGTCATCGCGAGCATCGTGCCGACCTGGAGCTTGATCAAGTCAGCGCGTAGCTGCAGGACGGCGGCGTGCAGGTCGTCGTTGGTGAGTAGGTCGCGAAGTGGTGTCATCGCCTCACCCCCGTGTCAGGAACAGCTTCCCCAGCACCAGCAGCGTCAGGCTGACGTTGGTCGCGACCATCCACTTCAGTACGTCAACGGACGCCTCGATCCGTGCAATCCGATTGTTGTAGCTCGCCGTCTCGTCTTCGGCCTTGATCATACTCGCCCAATCGATCATACAAGCCGCTCCAAATAGCGTCGTAGCGACTTCGAGATTCTTCCGGAGTTGAGCATGATTTGCGGTGAGAAGTGCACAACATCTCCCCTGCGAACCCCACCGGCCTGCTCGATCTCGGCCAGGTCTGCTGTTCCAACTACGTGTCGCGATGCCCAGCCGGCATCTTCGAGCAAATCGATGCAGTCACGAACACTACGTGTTTCACGAAATCGCATTGCGCGTTCTACTGCGTCTGCCGGCAGATCGTGAATCAGCCCAGCGACATAGGCCAGAGAGCCGAAGTAGTCGCGGAAAAAATCCAAGAACTTCTTGCTCGAAAGGAGTGGCGGCACACTCACCTCGTCCGCGAGGAGGGGTAGTACCACGGTGCGGTCCCCGGCCTTCTCGCGTGAGAGAGCTTGATGAACTTCTCCGCGAATCCACTTCGATTCACTAAAGTGCTTCGTGACGACTACACCAACAAATCGAGACTTGTCGATCGCGTCCGCGATGCGTTCATGAAGATCATCACCGACTCGAAGCTCCCACGAATCGAACCAGACATCGACGCCGCACAGATTGAGATCTTCCGCTAGTTGTGCGACCCACGTCTTGTCCTTGGAACTGTGGCTAAGAAACAGATGCGGAACCTGGTCTCCAAGCGCAGCACCGCGGGTACGAGGGGCCATTGCCATACGCCAACTCCGTCATGTTCCACGTCGAGCGCCGCCCTTCGCCGTCTAGTTGAGCTGGAGGCTCGCGGGACGGCCTAGCCTACTGCCTGACTACCGCTGCTGCAACCAGTCGGCTCTGCCCGTTGCTGAATGAGCGAACCGACGCCAAACATCGAGCCTATCAGTGGGACGGACGCCCGCCCGCTGCCCGGGGAAGCCGGGTTGATGAGGACCGCCCACTTGGGGGATGGGAAGCGATAGACGCCGCGGCGGCGCAAACCCGCTTTGAACTGGCAAACGGAGGAGTCCGTCTCGGGGTTTGTATAGCATTGAAGCCCTGCCAGCAGGTGGCTGGCCCCAGCGGCCCGACGCACTGCACGGACCTCGTCTCAGAAATCATCGCTGCAGACGGCCGCGTAGAGGAACCGACACAAGGCCAGCGGAGTCGCAGGTAAGCAGTCGATTCTGCTGCACCATCTGCTCCCGGCATTCGGCACCCGCGCCTTGGACGAGATTGATACGGCCTCGGTGCAGCGGTTGAAGGCCAAACTCGCAAGTGACGGACGGAGCCCGAAGACCGTCGAGAACATCATGTCAGTCCTGCGAAAGCTGCTGAACGTCGCGGTCGAATGGGACGTGCTTGAATTGATGCCATGCACCGTGAAGCGGACCAAGGTCGCCAAGACGAGCGCCGCCTTCTACGACTTCGCCGAATACGGCCGGGTTGTTGGCGCCGCCGAGGAGTCCGGACGGGAAGCCCTCCTCATTGTGCTGCTCGGTGGGGAGGCGGGGCTGCGCCTCGGCGAGATGCGAGCGCTCGATTGGCGGGATGTCAAATGGGACGTGAATCGCCTCGTGGTCCAACGAGCCTACTGGCGCAACGTGCTGAACAGTACCAAAGGATTGAGGGCCAGGACCGTGCCCCTGACCAACCGCCTGCGTACGGCACTGTCGAAGCATCGAGCGCCGGCCGGCCCTGTGCTGCCGGGGAACGATTCCAGCGGCCCGATGACCAACAACCAGGTCCGTAACCGCCTGCGCCGGGGTTGCCCGTGCGGCTGGTGCCAAGCACGGGGTTCACATCCTGCGGCACACGTTCTGTTCGCACCTGGCGATGAAGGGGGTGAGCAGCAAGCAGATTGAGGCGCTGGCGGGGCATGAGAGCCTCAGTACAACCGAGGGCTACATGCACCTTGCCCCAGGGCAGGCCGAACTTGCCATCGCCCTCCTGGACACTCCCGTCGCGTTCGCGGCGGGAGCAACAGGCGAGCAACAGCCTCAGCCTTGACACCGTAAGTTGTTGCAGTAGAATGGGTTTGGGTGGAGCGGGCTACGGGAATCGAACCCGTCTGACTGGCTTGGGAAGCCAGGACATTACCACTATGCTAAGCCCGCTCGCAGCCTGCGATTATCGCGGCGCGCGTCAGCGCGTGTCAATGCCGCGCTGCCTCGAGAACTGATGAACCGTCATCGAGCGCGACGCCGACCACGGGACGCTGCCTCGCCATATCGGACAGTTGGACAGCCGTCCCTGCCACGACCGCCATTTTGATGGTTGCGGTCTTCCAGTCTGATCCTTGGGCACTGAGCATCCAGCCTCCAGCCTCCAGCCTCCAGCCTCGAGGCTTGCGCCCTGAGCCCTGAGCCCTGAGCCCTGAGACCTGAGGCTTGAGCCTGAGGCATGAGCCCTGAGCCTTGGGCCGTGCCCGATCGCAACTGAACCGGGGCCGTCGCCGCAATGTGTCCGTTTGCACGTACCTGTAGGCGCAAAATACAGGTTTTCGCGCCTATCTTCGCCGGATCCGCGCCGCAGTGGCGACCTCCTCGCCACATGGCCTCGGTCCGCTTCTTGCCATGACACACACATGGCAAGGCGGGCACGGCATCGCCGAGCACCGCGACGCCCCCAGCCGCCCTGGCGGCGGGGCTATCGATCGTTGCATGACGGGGAGGAACAGCAATGAAGCGCACATTCCATTGGGTGACGGCGTTTACCGTGGCTGCGGGCATGACGGCACTGGCCCAACAACCGCAGGGCTCACCCACAACCCCCATGACCTCGGGGCTCACCCAAGGTCAGTCGGTGACGCTGCAGGGTTGCCTGCAATCAGGAACGGCGATGACCGGCAGCACGACCGGCGCCTCGACCGGTAGCACCGGAAGTACGGCGACGGGTAGTACGAGCACCGGCAGCACCGGCGCGACGGGCAGCACCAGCGCCGCGGCGGGCACGCAGGGCGCGACCGCGCAGAGCGGACAGGCCGCAGGCGCGGGTCGCATGGGCGGCGAAGCGAGTGGTGCCGCTGGCAGCCTGTACACGCTGCGCGTGACCGATGGTGGCAGCGGGTCTCGCACTGGCATGCCGTCGACGGCGGGCCAGGCCGATGAACGGTCAACCGCCGGCCAGCAGGGTGGTCGTGTGTACCACCTGCTGGCGGACTCGTCCACGGACCTGTCCAAGCACGTCGGCCACCAGGTCGAGGTAACCGGCACGCTGTCCTCGGCGGGTGCGGGCAGCCATCACGGCATGTCCAGCAGCGCCGGCCCGACCAGCAGCGCCGGTCCGGCGGGCAGCACCGCGACGACGGGTAGCGGCGCGGCGGGTGCCGGCAGCGGCAGTACCGGCTACTCGGGTCAGGCGACGTCTGGCAGCGGCAGCACCGGCAGCGGCGCGGCCGGAGGCACGGGCTCGACTAGTGCGGGCAGCCCCTCGTCGATGGGGTCGATGGCGGCGCAGGCCCAGGCTGGCATGGGCGGCATCGTGCGAGTCACCAGCCTCAAGATGATCGCGTCAACTTGTAAGTAAAAGATCGCGCGGAACGGAGAAGGGGCCGCCCGTAGCATGTGGGTCGGCCCCTCCGTCGTTCCCGACGCGCCCGAGCGCGTAGCCTGCAGGCTGCAGCCTGTTTTACCCCCGAATGATCCCCAGCACCTCGTCGCGGCGCTGTTTCATGATCTCGCTCGTCACCCCTTCGAGGTTGAGGCGCAGCAGCGGCTCGGTGTTGGACTTTCGCACGTTGAGGTGCCAGTCCGGGTATTCCACCGATACCCCGTCGAGGTGATAGACGTGGCCGTCGGCGTACTGGCTCGTGATGTCGGCGATCTTCGCGTCGGCCAGTTCCATGCTCGCGAGCTTGGTGTTGATCTCGCCGGAGATGAAGTACTTCTCGCGCAGCGGCGCCAGCAGTTCGGCGAGCGTCTTGCCCTTGCGTGACATCAGCTCGAGGATCAGCAACACCGGGATGAAGCCGTTGTCGGCAAAGAAGTTGTCGCGGAAGTAGTAGTGCCCCGTGACCTCGCCGCCGAAGATCGCATTCTCGGCCCGCATCCGCTGCTTGATGAAGGCATGGCCGACCCGGCTCATCAGCGCGGTGCCGCCGTACTGCGCGACGATGTCCTTGACCGCGTAGCTCGCGCGGACGTCGTACAGGACCTTCTCGCCCGGGTACTTGATGAGGAACGCCTCGGCGAGCAGCGCCGTCACGAAGTCGCCGGCGACGAAATCGCCCGTGCCGTCGATGAAGAAGCAGCGGTCGGCGTCGCCGTCCCAGGCGATGCCGATGTCGGCCTTCTCGTCGAGCACTCGCTGCGTGACGGTGCGGCGGTTCTCCTCGATGAGCGGATTGGACTCGTGATACGGGAAGGTCCCATCCACTTCCATCGCCACGTGCGAGGTCTTGCAGGGCAGGCGCGCGAAGATCTTCGGTCCGATCAGGCCGCCCATGCCGCTGCCGGCATCGAGCACACAGTTGAACGGCTTGATGATCGACGGGTCGATGAACTTGAAGATGTGCTCGAGATAGTCGTCGACGACCTCGCGGCGCTCGTAGCCCCCCATCGCCGGCTTGCTCGGCGGGAGCTCGCGCGCCATGATCATCTCCCTGATCTCCTTGAGGCCGATGTCACCGCTCAGCGGCTTGGCGTCCCTCGCGACCAGCTTGATGCCGTTGTATTGCTTCGGGTTGTGCGACGCCGTGATCTGGGCGCCGCCGTCCAGCCCGTCGCGGCACACCGCGAAGTACATCACGTCGGTCGGCAGCATGCCGTAGTCGATGACGTCGCATCCCTGCTGGCGCGCGCCCTCGATGAATGCCTCGGCGAGGCCCGGCGACGACGTGCGCATGTCGCGCGTCACGGCGATCCGCCTGGCACCGAGGTAGGTGACGAAGCCGCCGCCGATGTCGTGCGCGGCTGTTTCGTTGACCTCGGACGGGTAGAGGCCCCGCACGTCATAGGCCTTGAAGATGTTCGGGTTCACGACGTTCACGTCTGCCATGCGTCAGTCCCAGGCGCCGGGGCCCCGCGGGCCCGCCGCGCGAATTGCCCGCCAGGGGCGTTCAGAGCCTGCTGTAATCGGTCACGGTGCTGCGATCGCCCAGCATCCTGCCGCCGCCGACCACGGTGTTGCGGCCGATGTGGCAGTTGCGCCCGACCAGGGCGCCCTCGACCACCGCATCGGCGCCGACCACCGAGTTGGCCCAGATGACGGCGTCGCGCACCTGCGCCTGCTCGTCGACCTGCACCTGGCGGCCGACGACTGCGTACGGCCCGAGCCGCGCACCGGCCTTGATGACCGCGCCTTCGTCGAGGAAGCACGGACCCTGGATGTGCACGTCCTGTTCGATGCGCGCCCCGAGGTCGACAATCCCGCCGGCGCGATCCAGAAACGGCGCGGCGTGGTACCGGCCGTCCATGATGTCGCGGTGTACCTGCCGGTACTTCTCCGGCGTGCCGATGTCGATCCAGTAGCCGTCGTTCACATACGCGACAAACGTCTCGCCATTGGCGACGAGCGACGGGAAGTACTGCCGCTCGATCGAGTACGTCTCGTTGTCCGGAATGCGATCGAGCGTGTCCGGCTCGAGTACGTAGACGCCGGCGTTGATCGTGTTGACGGTGATTTCGTCCTGGCCCGGCTTCTCGAGGAAGCGCTGGACGTTGCCGCTGGCGTCGGTTTCGACCAGTCCGTACGCCGAGGGATTGTCGACCGGCGTCAGCACGATCGTCGCCTTGGCGTTGGCCGCCCGATGGCGCGCGATCACGGCTTGCAGGTCGATCTGCTGCAGGACGTCGCCGTTGAGCACGATGACCGAGTCCTGCACGGTCTGCGCCGAGAACTTGATGGCGCCGCCGGTACCGAGTGGTTGGGGTTCCACCGCGTAGGAAATCTTGATGCCGAGCGCTTCGCCGTTGCCGAAGGTCTCCTCGATCCGTCTCGGCTGGTAGTTCAGGCTGAGGATCACTTCGGTGATCTCGGGCACCTGGCGCAGCTGATCGAGCTGGTACATCAGGAACGGGCGGTTGAAGATCGGGACGATCGGTTTCGGCGTGTTGAGCGTAAGCGGTCGGAGGCGAGTGCCCTTGCCTCCTGCGAGAAGAATAGCCTTCATGTCAGCAGGGAATGATAGCGCAGACCTCTCGCCCTGGCGGCTGCCGGTACAATGGCGCCGCCTCCCCTCGATGCTCAACCTTCCCAACACGCTCTCGGTTCTCCGCATCGTGCTGGTGCCGTTGCTGGTCGTGGTGATGCTCACGCCGCCCCACAGCTGGGAATGGACAGGGGTGCAGAGTGACTTCCTCGGCGCGTTGATCTTCGGGCTGGCGTCGCTGACCGACCTGCTCGATGGGTGGCTGGCGCGGCGCCGCAGGCAGATCACGGTGGTGGGGCAGTGGCTCGATCCACTGGCAGACAAGCTGCTCGTGCTCGGCGCCCTCATCTCGCTGGTGCAGCTCGAACGGGCCCCCGCCTGGATGGTCACCATCATCGTCGGTCGCGAGTTGGCGGTGACCGGGATGCGCAGCGTGGCCACCGCACGCGGCGTGGCGATGCCGGCCTCGGAACTGGGCAAGCGCAAGATGGCCGCGCAGGTCACCGCGATTCTCGGCCTGCTGCTCGCCCCGAGCGTGCCGTTCCCCCTCAACTGGGTCGGCACCATCGCGCTGTGGATGATGCTGGTGCTGGCGCTGTGGTCGGCGTACGACTACTACCGACGGTTCAGCGACGTACTCAACGGCGAATGAAACTGCGCCAATGCCTTGCGGCATTCCTAGGCACAGCCGTGTCCACGGCTGCGCCTAGGACGGCGGCTTGGCGTCGACCGTCGGTCGTGTCGGCGCGGGCGGGACGACCGTGCCAGTCGAACCAGTGGCCGCGGGTGCTGCAGTCGGGGACACGGGGGCCGTCGTCGTCCCGGTCGTGGTGGGGCTGCCCTCGGTACCCGGCGTGCGCTCGGCCAGCGTCGCCTGGGCGCGCGCCTTGAGTGTCGCACCCAGCTCCAGGAACTCGCTCTCGACGAATTCGGCCTCCAGCTTGTCGAGCAGCGGCAGCGCCTCGGCCTCGAGTTTGACGGTGACCAGCGCGTCGGCGAGATAGTAGTAGACGGCGTCACGGCGCGTGAACTGCGGGTCTTCCTGCAGCACCTGCCGGAACCGCGAGATGCCGCCCGGATACCAGCGCGCCTTGTAATAGAAATAGCCCACCTTGTAGATGGATTCGCTCAGGCGATCGCGGGCAATGCGTTCCTTCTCGAGGACCTCGGGCATCAGTGTGCTGTTGGGGAACTTCTGGCGGAACGCCGCGAACTGGTCGAGCGCGGCGCGCGTCTCGGTCTGATCGCGTTCCGCCTTCGGCATCTGGTCGAAATGCGTCATCGCGAGCTTGAACTGCGCGTAGTCGGCCCGCTGGTGCGTGGGGAAGTACGAGAGGAACTCCTGGAACTCGCGTTCCGCTCGCAGCTTGCCCTCCGTCGAGCCATCGTTCAGATACGCATCGCCGAGTCCGAGCTTGGCGTCGGCTCGCAGCGGGCTCTGTGGATAGCTGTCCACGAGTTGCTGGTAGTATTCACGGGCGGTGAACCACTTCTTGTCGGTCATCGCGGCCGTGCCCTGCTCGTACAGGTACTTGTCTGGTTCGGTGACGCCGGTGGGAATGTTGCCCTTCTTGGTCGCGCACGCGACCGCCACCATCGTCATCAGGACGACGAGGGCGATGCGGGTCAGCCCACCAATGCGGCTCATGCGCGTTCGCTGCGTAGCCATGCGTATTCTTCTGCCAGTCCTTGCTCGAGCGTGACCGACGGCGCGAATCCCAGATCGGCCGCCGCCCGACTCGTGTCGGCGTAGGTGTCGCGCATGTCGCCCTTCTGGGGCGACTGCTGATCGATGGTCACCGGACCCACGAGCCGTTCGATGATCTCGAACACGTGATTGACCGTGACACGCGATCCGCCGCCGACGTTGTAGACGCGCCCGGGCACACCCTTCGTGCCCGCAGCCGTCGTCGCCGTGACCGCATCGGCCACGAACGTGAAATCTCTCGTCTGCTCACCATCGCCGTAACGTGCGAGCGGACGTCCGTCCATGGCTGCCGTCAGGAAGCGATGAAAGCCCATGTCCGGGCGTTGGCGCGGCCCGTAGACCGTGAAGTAGCGGAGCGCCACGAACGGCACGCCGTGATTCACGTGGTACAGGTGCCCGAGGTGCTCGGCGGCCAGCTTCGAGACGCCATACGGTGACAGCGGCTGCAACCGCTGCTCCTCGCGCATCGGGATCGCCGCCTCATCGCCATAGACGGAAGACGTCGAGGCATAGACGAAACGATCGAGCGGCCGGCCGTTGCACGCCTCGAGCAGCCTCTGCGTCGCCGCGATGTTGTTGCTGACGTACACGCTGAAGTCGCGGCCCCAACTCTTGCGTACCCCCGCCTGTGCCGCGAGGTGGAAGACGTGGGTCACGTTGTCGAGCAGTGCATCCAGGTCCGCGTCCAGCAGGTCGGCCTCGACGAAACGGAAATTCGCGGCGTCGCGGGCGCCGGCGAGGTTGCGCTCCTTCAGCGACCGCGGGTAGTAGTCGGTGAAGCAATCGATCCCGACCACCTCGGCGCCCTGGGCCACGAGTCGGTCGGTGAGGGTCGATCCGATGAATCCGGCCGCCCCGGTGACGAGTGCCTTCACGCGAAAATCTCCCTCAACGGCCCTGGGAGGCGGCACGGCCGCCCCTCCCGGGTGATGGGTACATGCAGGGTCCGGGCAGTCGCCAGCACGCGGGCGTCCGCCATCCGGACCAACTCGTACGTGAACTCGACCCGGACGGCGCTCGCCATGCGACCCACCGTGCGAATCTCCAACTCGTCATCGTACCGCGCCGGGTGCCTGTACTGGCAAGTCGCCTCAATCACGGGCAGGCTCAGGCCGTCCCCCTCGAGCGTCTTGTAGCTCCAGCCGGCCTGGCGCAGCAGTTCGACGCGCCCCACCTCGAACCACGCAAAGTAGTTGCCGTGATAGACCACGCCCATCTGGTCGGTTTCGGCGTAGCGTACGCGGATGGTGGCGGTGCCCAGGACGGTCATCGGCGCGCACGGGCCTGCCAGCCGCGCTGGCCGGCGGTGCGCAGTGCGGCGATGGCCCCGGCCGGATCGGGCGTGGCAAACACGGCCGCTCCGGCCACCAGGACGTCGCCACCGGCCTCGACCACGGCCTCGGCGCGTGCCGGGTCGACCCCGCCGTCGACCGTGATCGTCGCCGCGGAGCCGGTGCGATCCAGCAGATCGCGCAGCCGACGGAGCCGGTCATAGGAGCGCTCGATGAACGTTTGGCCGCCGAAGCCCGGGTTGACCGTCATCAGGATCACGATGTCCAGGTCCGGGGCAATGTCGGCCAGCGTGTCGAGCGGCGTGGCAGGATTGATGGCCACACCCGGACGGGCGCCGGCGTGCCGGATGCGGTGCACGAGCCGATGCAGGTGATCGGTCGCCTCGACATGCACCGACACCGACGCCGCGCCAGCCTCGACAAACGCGTCGACGTACTTCTCCGGCTCGACGATCATCAGGTGTACGTCCAGGGGCAGCGGCGAAATCCGGGCGAGGGCCGCCACGACCGGGAGGCCGATGCTGATGTTGGGGACGAACCGGCCGTCCATCACGTCCACGTGAATCCAGTCGGCGCCGGCGTCGGCCACCATCCGGACGTCGTTGCCGAGTGCGCTGAAATCGGCGCTGAGCACCGACGGCGCGATCCGCACGCTCACCGGCTCACCTCGAGGGAAATGGCGTTGCCCGGTGCGATCTGGAAGCCACCGAGCGGCGACTGGCGCAAGACGATGCCCGGAGGGACGCCCGGGTAGGGCTGCTCGGCGACGAGGGCGACACGGAAGCCGCGGACGCGGAGCACTTCGGCTGCCTGCTCGGCGTTGACGCCGATGAGATCCGGCATCACGTATGTTGTGCCACGTTCGCCGCGGTTCACGAGCAACGACACGGTGTCCGCGGCGGCGCCTGGCGCGGGGTTCTGCGCCACGATGATGCCGGCAGGGAAGGCCGAGGATCGCACGGCCGCGAGGTCGCGAATGCCCACGCCTTCGCCTTCGAGCCGCAACTGTGCCGTCCGTTCCGTCAGCCCGACCACCGCGGGCACGCGACTGACCGTCGGCCCCGCACTCAGCCACACCTTCACGCTTCGCGGCCGACGCGCCGTACTGCCCGACACCGGGTCCTGCGCGAGGATCAGCCCGGCGGCCACCTTCGGGTCGGAGCGCCGGGCCTCCTCGACCTTGAGCGGCAGGCCGAGTTCGGTGAGCGACGTGCTCGCCTGGTTGACGGTGCGGCCACGCAACTCCGGCACGCGAACGTCACGCGATCGCAGCGCGAGGCGCATCGCCATGCCGAACGAGACCCCGTAGGTGACGCACAGCAGGGCCAGCAGCATGACGAGCTTTCCCGCGCCCCAGACGCGTCCCGTGAATCCCCGCCGAGCCTCCATCAGCCGTTGATCTTACAGGCGCAATTTCACAATTTCACAATTTCAGAATTTCACAGCCATTGTCGGCAGCTCGACCAATGGCGGTGTAGTGAAATTTGAAATCTTGAAATCTGAAATTGCCCGTTTCTACGGCCTGGTGAGCGCAACCGCGAAGAAGGCGTCGAGACCGTGGACATGGGGCCACGTCCGGAGGGCGCCCTCGTCTGTCAGCAGCGAGGTCATCGACGGCGGCAGGGGCTCCTGCCGAAGGTCGAGCCGTCGCAGCTCCGGGCGCTCCTGCAGCAGGGCCGCGACCAGGGACTCGTTTTCCTCCGGTTCGCTGGAACAGGTGGCGTAGACGAGCCGGCCGGCGGGCGCGAGGGCGCGCAGTCCCTCCTCGATCATCGACCGCTGCGTCGTGGCAAAGGCGGCCAGGTCGGCGGCGGTGCGCCGCCAGCGGACGTCAGGATCGCGCCGCAGTGTGCCAAGCCCGGAGCAGGGGGCATCGATCAGCATCGTGTCGATGGAACGGTCGAACGGCAGGCGCGTCGCGTCGCTTCGAACGATCGGAATACGGGGGCCGGCCGCGCGGCCGAGTGTGGCGGCCAGCAACGCAATGCGACGCGTGCGCATGTCATTGGCGAGGAGCCGCGCATCCGGCGGCAGCCACGACCGCATCGCCAGGCTCTTGCCGCCCGGAGCCGCACAGGCGTCGAGCACGCGACCACGCCCGACGGTGCCGGCCACGACCGCAATCGCTGCCGACGCTTCGTCCTGCGCGTACGCGGAACCCGCGCGCAGGTGCGGCAGCGCATCGCGCCCGTTCGCCAGCACGATCCCTCCAGGCACGAAACGCGTCGGCGTGCCTTCGACGTTGCCGAATTCCGAATCGCGGATCGCGGATCGTGGATCGCGGATCGGGGAATCCCCACTCCCGACTCCCGACTCCCCACTCCCGACTCCCGGGAGTGGCCACACCGTCACGTCGGCGGGCGTGTTGTCGTAACGCACCCACGCTTCGGTCGCCTCGATGCCGAAGCGATCCAGCCAGCGCTCGACGAGCCACGCGGGATGCGAATGCGCGATCGCGAGCCACGCCAGCGCCTGCATTCGCCAGCGGGGATCGTCAACGGGCACGCGCGGTGGCTCGGGCAGCCTCGGCGGTCCCTCGCGGACGACGCGACGGAGCACCGCGTTGACCATGCCGGCGGCACTCCGCGTCGGGCCGCGCTTGACGATCTCCACCGCGTCGTTGACCACGGCTGACGCCGGGATCCGCGTCGCATGCTGCAACTGGTACAGCCCGAGCCGCAGCGTCGCGCGCACATCCGCGTCGAGGTCGGCCGGTTGGCGCTTCGTCAGTGCGTGAATGGCGAAATCGAGGGCGAGTTTCCAGCGCTGCACGCCGGTCGCCAATTCGGTCAGCAGTGCTCGATCACGGGCGTCGGCCAGCGACGGATGCGCCTGCGCCAGGGCGGTGGCCAGATCCCATCGGCCCGCATCGACGGCCGCGAGCACCTCGGTGGCCGCCCGCCTGGCCGGCGCGATCATGGCGCGCCGCTCGCGTGCAGGGGCGTTTCGCCGCGCCGCCCGAGACGCCATTCACGCGCCGTCATCACCCGCTTGCCGTCGGGCTGCACGCGCACGACCCGCAACGTCGTGTCCTGTCCGCACGCAAAGACAATGGCGTCGTCGTCAAAGGCCACGACGCTGCCAGGGGCGGTGCCCCTTACCGGCCGCGTGTCGGCTGTCGCCTCGCGCACCATGAGGCGCTGTCCATCGACGAACGTGAACGCGCCTGGCCACGGCTGCATGCCGCGCACATGACAGTCGAGCGCGTGCGCACGGCGGGTCCAGTCGATCAGCCCTTCGTGCTTCTCGATCTTCGGCGCCAGCGTGGCCAGGGCGTCGTCCTGTGGCTCTTCGTCCACGGTCTCGCCGCGACCGAGCCGGTCCACCACCTCGCGCAACAGCAAGGCACCGGACACCGCGAGGCGCTGTTCGAGCGAGCCCGTCGTGTCGTGAGGTTCGATCGGCATTTCGACCCGGCCCAGCATCGCCCCCGCATCGAGCGCCAGCACGACCCGCATGATGGTCACGCCGCTGACCGCATCGCCATTCAGGATCGCCCGCTGGATCGGCGACGCACCGCGCCAGGCCGGCAGCAGGGATGCATGGACGTTGAGCAGGCCGAGCGGGGGCAGATCCAGGAGTGCCTGCGGCAGCAGACGCCCGTACGCGGCCACCACGCCGAGGTCGGCGTGCCAGGCACGGAATGCGTCGAGGAAATCCGGATCCTTCAACCTCAACGGCTGCAGGATCGGCACACCCGCAGCGGTGGCTCGCGCCTTGACGGGTGAGTCCGACACCTGCTGTCCGCGTCCACGCGCACGATCCGGCTGCGTGACCACGCCAACCACCTGATGGTGCGATGCCAGAAGCGCATCGAGCGTCGGTACGGCGAACGCCGGGGTTCCGAAGAAGGCTAGGCGGAGTGGCATCGACGTGGCTTCGTGGTTACCACTTGCCGGCGCGACGCAGGCGAGAGATGCGGCGTTTGAGCGCCCAGCGGTAGACCGGCCGCAGGCGATCGAGGAACAGGATGCCGTTCAGGTGATCCACCTCGTGCTGGATCGCGCGTGCGAGGAGACCCTCGGCACGAATCTCCCGCACGTCGCCGTCACGATCCTGTGCCCGAACGGTCAAGCGCAGCGGACGCGGCACCGTCGCCTCGATGCCGGGGACGCTCAGGCAACCCTCCTCCTTGAGTTGGAGGCCGTCCTTCTCGATGACGTCAGGGTTGATGAGCACGAGGAGTTGGTCGGCGCGGCGGCCTGCCGACAGATCGACGATGCAGACCTGCAGTGACTCACCGATTTGCGGCGCCGCCAACCCGACGCCGGCCGCGCCCTGCATCGTTTCGCGCATGTCGTCGATGAGCGCGTCGATCTGGGGCGTCACGGCGGGGACGGGTGCGGCCCGCGTGTGCAGGACGGGAGCGCCATAGCGCAGGATCGGCCGGCGCATCGCGTCACGCCTCGGCGGGTGCGGGATGGAAACGCTGCTGCACCCGGGCTTCCGCGCGCGAGATGGCGGCCTTGATGTCGTCGAGCGTGTCCGCGCCGAAGCGCTCGAGCACGGCATCGGCGAGGACGAAGGCCACCATCGCCTCGGCAACGACCGCTGCCGCCGGCACGGCACAGACATCGCTGCGCTCGATGGCGGCCGGTGACTCCTGCATGGTCTGCAGGTCGACCGAACGCAGCGGCTTCATGAGCGTCGAGATCGGCTTCATGTACCCGGTGATGCGGAGGTCTTCGCCGTTGGTCACCCCGCCCTCGAGGCCGCCGGCCCGGTTGGTCGGACGGGAGACGCCCATGATGCGACCCTCGTCGCCGGCCGCTGGCAGGACGATCTCGTCGTGCACCTGCGATCCCGGCACCGACGCGACACCGACGCCCTTGCCGATGCCGACCGCCTTGATCGCGGGGATCGACATCACGGCCTGCGCGAGGCGCCCATCGAGTTTGCGGTCCCATTGGACGTAGGAGCCGAGCCCGGGGGGCAGGCCTCGCACGACGACCTCGAACGCCCCGCCGAGTGTGTCACCCGCGGCGCGCGCGGCGTCGATCGCCTCGATCATCTGCTGCTGCACCGTGTCGTCCACGCAGTGCAGCGCCGCCTCGTCGTCGATGGCCGCGATCTGTTCGTAGGTCACGACGAGCGGATCGCCCAGGCTCACCGCACCGAGCGTGAACACGTGACTGACGACATGGATGTCGAGCGCGGCGAGGAACTGGCGGGCAAGTGCACCGGCGGCGACGCGTGCGGCCGTCTCTCTGGCACTGGCGCGCTCGAGGATGTCACGCATGTCGCCGCGGTCGTACTTCAGCGCGCCGGCGAGATCGGCATGTCCAGGACGAGGGCGTGTTACCGGGGCGCGCCTGGCGCCTGTCGCCTCGGCAGGCGCCTCAGGCGACACGTGCATGGTCTGCTGCCAGTTCTTCCAGTCGCGATTGCGGATCAGCATGGCCACGGGACTGCCGAGCGTGTGGCCCTTGCGCACACCGCTCAGGATCTCCGCCGTGTCCATCTCGATCTGCATGCGGCGGCCGCGGCCGTAGCCGAGTTGCCGACGACGAAGGTCGCGGGCGAGGGCGTCCTGATCGATGGCAAGACCGGCCGGGAGGCCTTCCACCGTCGACACCAGCGCCTGTCCGTGTGATTCACCTGCCGTGAGAAAACGCAGCATCAACCGCCGATTCTACACGCCCGGTGGTCGCCGGGGCGGCACCGCGGTGGTACTTCCTGCGGCGCGTGGAACGCGGGTCCTGCGCAGATTTCGCACTCGCAACGCCGTGCGCGAGCGATTCGCGCCGGATTGCCCGCACCGAGGGCTGGCGAGGCGCTTGCTCGGACCGGGGGCATGGACTGGTCCGGTCGCCCCTTGCCGCTCGGCGCGCTCCGCTGCGGGCGGTTGCTCGAGACCGCGACGGGCCTGGTGGACCTGGCGACGGGGCGTCCTGCGCTCCTGGGGAGCCGGCCGATCGCCCGGGACTCGGCATCGGCATGGACCTCGCCGGCGCCGGGCAGTCCGTCAGGCGACGGCAGTCACGTCGTGCTGGACGCCTGGCTCACGCAGGACTGGCTGGGCCGATGGACGGAGCGTGTGGTGACGATTGCGGCTGCCGACCCGCCGTGGGCGCTCGCGGCTCCGGCACCAGCACCGGCCTGGGGGGAGCTTTCGCCTGGCTCCATCGGGCTGACGCGCACGACCGGCGCGGGCGGGTGGTGCCGACGCGCCGCAGCCGCGCGCGCGGGCGGCCTCGTGCCCGTGCTGGCGCCATGGCTGGCCGTGCTCGGCACTGCGCCGGCGGCGCAGTGGCCGCCGCTGTTGATTGGTGGCACGGACGCGTCGCTGGCCGCAGGCGCTGCGAGCGCGGAATCGTGGGTGAAGCGCGGCGGTCGGGTGTCGATGCTGGCCGTGACGATCGCCTTGCCCGAGGCCTGGATCGCAGACACGCCGCCGTCGTCTCGTCTGTCGCAACCGATGTGGCGCCACGGCACGCACGTGGTGGCTGCCCACACGCGACAACTGCGTCGGGCCCTGCGCGCGATCGACCGCGCGCCGCACTGTCCTTCGCTGGTCGCCATCCTGCCGTCCGCTGGAGGTCGTGATCGCATGACCCATCTGGAACTGCTCGACATCAGTGCGCAGCTCGAGGAGGTTCGCCGCGACGAGGACGCGCTCGTCGTCGCATGCCGGGCCGTGCGACAGCACGCCCAGGCCGAACACGCCGCCATCCTCGTGGCCCGAAACGGTGAACCGCGCCTGCTGGCGAGCGATGGGCCACCCGGAGACTCGATCCTGGCGTGGCGGCAGCTGTGCCGGGCCGACGCGCCCGAAGCACTGGCTTCCGCGCATGGGTGGCACGCGGTGGGGAAACAAGCACTGGACCACGATGCGACCGTGTGCGTCTACGCGTGTTGGCCCACCCGCGACACCGGGCAGTCGCGCCAGTCACTGCTGACGGTGTTCGCCAGGCTCGTGGCCGGTCGCGTCGACGTGCCTGGGCCTGTCGTTCCGGCCGTCGCACCCGGCCTCGAACACACGCTCGTCGGCGACAGCGTCGTCATGCGCGACGTGCGCGCGCAGATCGCCCTGGCCGCCCGCGCGCCCTTCCCGGTGTTGATCCGCGGCGAGAGCGGGTGCGGCAAGGAGCTCGCCGCGCGCGCGATTCACGCGCTCGGGCAGCGCCGCCATCGGCGGTGTTCGGCGATCAACTGCGCGGCCTTGCCAGACGAGCTGATCGAGTCGGAGTTGTTCGGCCACGTGCGAGGCGCCTTCACGGGCGCGGCTGCCGATCGTGCCGGCCTGTTCGACGAAGCGGATGGGGGGACGTTGTTCCTCGACGAGGTGGGAGAACTCGGTGGACGTGCCCAGGCCAAGCTGCTCCGGGTGCTGCAGGACGGCGAGGTGCGTCGAGTGGGCGAGAACCAGGCCCGTCGCGTCGATGTGCGGATGATCGCCGCGACCAACGTGTCGCTCGAAGAGGCCGTGCGCCGCGGCACCTTTCGGGCCGACCTGTTCTACCGCCTCGACGTCGTGCGTGTGCGGATGCCGGCCCTGCGCGAGCGGCGCGACGATATCCCTATGCTGGCACGGCACTTCTGGCACGACTGCACCGCGCGCGTCGGGAGTCGTGCCCGCCTGGACGCACCCGTGCTCGAAGCCCTCGCGCGGCACGACTGGCCAGGCAACGTCCGCCAACTGCAGAACACGCTGGCGGCGCTGGCGGTGCGCGTGCCGCCGCGCGGACGTGTCGGCGTCGACGACCTTCCGGCAGACGTCCGCGGCGTGCAGCCCTCGGCCTGCTACGCGGGCCGGTCAGGCCTCGACGCCGCCCGGCGCGAGTTCGAGGCAAGCTACGTCCGCGAGGCCCTGACCCGCGCGGGCGGGCGCTCCTCACTCGCGGCCCGGGACCTCGGGCTCACGCGGCAGGGCCTCAGCAAGCTGGTGCGCCGGCTTGGCCTGGACGAAGAGGAAGCGGGCTCTCGACTACCATAGCGGCCGCTCATGTTGCGTTTCCTCACCCGGCGGTTGCTGCTCACCGTCCCCGTGCTGCTGGGGGTCGCGACCCTGGTGTTTGCCCTGATCCACCTCGTGCCCGGGGACCCAGCCGTCTCGATGCTCGGCGAGGCCGCCACTCCGGCCGATGTCTCCGCGCTGCGCGCCAGGCTGGGCCTGGACGACCCGCTGCCCACGCAGTACGGCCGTTTCCTGTCCGATGCCGTGCGCGGGCGCCTCGGCCAGTCGCTGCGGACCGGGAGGCCGGTGACGACCGAATTGTCCGAGAAGCTCGGCGCGACGGTGCTGCTGGCCGTGACCGCGATGATCGTCGCGCTGGTCGTCGCCGTGCCGCTCGGCATCATCGCGGCGGTGCGCGCCGACACCTGGGTGGACAACGTCGCGATGGCCCTCGCCCTGGTCGGGGTGTCGATGCCGAATTTCTGGCTCGGTCCGCTGCTCGCGTTGTTGTTCGGCGTCTACCTGGGCTGGCTGCCGATCTCGGGCCGTGGGCCGTCGGCCGAGTTCCTGATCGGGTCGGTGCCTCGCGTGCCACCGGCGTATCTGGTGCTGCCTGCTCTCACGCTCGGCCTCGCGCTCGCGGCGATTCTGGCGCGGATGACGCGGGCGAGTCTCGTCGAGGAATTGAAGGAACTGTACGTGCGGGCGGCGCGGTCGCGCGGACTGTCGACGCGCCGCACGGTGTTGCGCCACGCTCTGCGGAACGGGCTGATTCCGATCATCACGATCGTCGGCCTGCAGTTCGGGGCGGTGCTGACCGGCACCATCATCACCGAGACGATCTTTGCCTGGCCGGGACTCGGCCGCCTGCTGATCCAGTCCATCCAGTTCCGCGACTACCCGATGGTGCAAGGGTGCATCCTGCTGATCGCCGTGACGTACGTGGCGGTCAACCTGCTCACCGACCTCGCGTATGGCCTGGCCGATCCGAGGATCCGCTACGAATGAACCTGCGGATCGGGGTCACATTGGTGGTCGTCGCCCTCGCGGCGGCGGTGCTCGGCCCCTGGCTCGTGCCCGCCGATCCGCGGTCGCAGGAGCTGGCCCTCCGTCTCGCCGGTCCGACGCTGGCGCATCCGTTCGGGCTCGACGAACTCGGGCGCGACATCCTCGCCCGGCTCGTCGCCGGCGCGCGCATCTCGCTGATCGTCGGCGTGTCGGTGGTCTCGGTGTCCGCGCTTGTGGGCCTCGTGGTCGGCGGCATCGCCGGCTACGCAGGCGGATGGGCCGACACGCTCATCGGGCGCGTGATCGACGTGCTGATGGCGTTTCCCGGCATCCTGCTGGCGATTGCGCTCGTGGCGGCGCTCGGCCCGAGCCTGCGCAACGTGGTGATCGCCCTGGCCACGATCGGTTGGGTGGGCTACGCGCGTCTGGTACGCGGCCAGGTGCTCAAGGCGCGAGAGTTCGAGTACGTGCAGGCGGCGCGGAGCCTGGGCGCGTCGGCCCCTCGTGTTTTGGTCAGGCACGTGCTGCCGTTCGCCTATCCCGCCGTGCTCGTGCAGGCCACGCTCGGGATGGCAGGCGCCATCGTCGCCGAGGCGTCCCTGAGCTTCCTTGGCCTCGGCGTGCAGCCACCGACGCCGAGCTGGGGCGCAATGCTCGACGCGGGCCGCAGTCATCTGATGGACGCGCCGCACCTGACCATCTTTCCGGGGCTGGCCATCGCCCTGCTGGTGCTGGGCTTCAATTTCCTCGGCGACGGCCTGCGGGACCGGATCGACCCCAGGCGGCTCAAGTGATGCCGTTCCGGCAACGAATCCCGTAGGCGCCCGACTTGTCCGGCGCACTGCCCGCGGGACGACCTGCCCGCCGCAGCCTCGGCGAAGGCGGAAGCCCCGCGGCTACATCCCACGAATTCGCGCCGGCCAGCGGCGCGCCCCGCCACGGACCACTTGTCCCAGGAATGTGTCGGGCCAAGTCAACCGGAACAATTCACCAGTTGCGGTGTCCAACCAGACATCGGTACGCTCAGGAGGTGACCGCAGGGTGGCAGGGGAACTTTCGATGAAGCCCGTCACGCTCGATTGGGCAGGCGTCAGTGACGCCGAGGCTGCCCTGGTCTCGCGATGCCTTGCCGGCGACGAACCGGCATGCACCGAACTGGTCGAGAGCCACCAACGCATGGTGTACCAGCTGGCCTTCCATCTCCTTGGCGACAAGGAGGAGGCATTGGACCTGTCGCAGGACGTGTTCCTGACGGTCTTCAGGATGCTCGATCGGTTCCGCGGCCAGTCCGCCCTCCGCACCTGGATCTACCGCATCGTCGTCAACCAGGCACGCAACCGGCAACGCTGGTGGCGCCGGCGCTTCCAGTCGGCGCAGGTACCGCTGGACGTACACGTGTCCGAGCACGGAGAACTCGCGTCGCCACGCGACGAATGCGGACCGGAGCGGTTACTGAGACAGAAAGAACAGGCCGATCGCGTCTGGCAGGCGTTGCGCGACCTGCCGTTCGATCAGCGGACGGCCCTCATCCTGCGCGAAATCGACGGCCTCAGTTACGAGGAGATCGGGTACTCGCTGAACGTGGCGGTGGGAACGGTCAAGTCACGGCTGGCGCGTGCGCGCCAGCTGCTTCGGGCGGAGTTGCAGCAGTGACAAGTCTGGATTCCTGTACGACCATCAAGGAGCAGTTGTCGGCGTTCCGCGACGGCGAACTGCCTGTTGCGGAAAACCTCGACGTTACACAGCACCTGAATCACTGCGCGTCCTGCCGGCGCGCGCTCGACGAACTCGACCAACTCGGGCAACTCCTGCGTCACCAGGCGGCGGTGGTATCGGCGGCCGTCGGCGACGAGCCGGTGGCGCACGGACTCGCCGGCGCGGTCGTGAGCCGGGTGCTGGCCGAGCAGGAGCAGTCGTGGCCAGTGCGGGTGCGCGACGCCTTCGACGACATGCATCTCGTGTGGGCGGGCCTGTGCGCGACCGCCGCCGTGGTCGTGTGCGCTGGGTTGGCCGCTGGCATCGTTCTGCTGGCGCCGGCCGCCGAACGCGCCGACTCGCTGCGCGCGATGGTGACGACGATGGCGATGGCGGGCACCGACCTGGAGCCGTTGCCGCTCGCGCCAGGTATGCAGGCTCCGCGGGTCTCGGCCGAGGCGGTGATGCCGCTGATGCTCGCGAGCGATCTCACGCTCGCCACCGACCAGGACGTCGAATTGGCGATCTCCGGGGTCGTGACCCGCGAAGGGCGTATCGAGCAGACGCAGCAGCTCGAAGGCACGCCCAACCTGCGGCTGGTGCAGTCGCTGGAGGACGCCGCACGCTTCCATCCCGCGAGCCGCGCCGGCAGCCCGGTGGCCGTGAGCCTGGTCTGGCTCGTGAGCCACACCACCGTGCGTCCGCCGATCATCAAGCCGCAATCGGCCCACCGGGTCGCCTCCGACATCTCGACCTAGGCGGCGGCTCGACCGTCTATTCGCGGGGTGCGGCTGCGGCCTTCTGCGCTCGCACTTCGAGCGTCGCGAGGTTGCCGAGGCTGTCGGTGGCCCGCAGCACGACGGGCCCGTCGCCAAGCGTCGCCAGCGGGATGCTGAAACGCTCGCGCAACCCGTCGAGTGCGCCGTCCACCGGGAACACCGGCCGCCATTGTCCATTCCCCAGGAGTACGTCGACCCGGTCGAGGGTCGACGCGGCATCGGTGACTTCGAAGGCCAGGCTGGCGCTCGACGCGGCAGTCCCCGCGTTGGTGATCTGCACGGTGGGTGGCGTGTTGTCGATCGTCAGCGGCCCGCTCTCGCGCTCGCCCTGCAGGGCGGTCGCGTCCGGATTGGCGCGGTTGTCGGCGGCGATGACGCGCACGACATAGCGACCGTCCGGCAGCAGTGACGTGTCCCACGCGTAGACCGTCCCCACGAGTTCACGCGCGAGCACGCGCCAGTCGTCAGCCCCGACCCGACGCACCGCGACCTCGTAGCGCAAGTCGTCCTTGTCGGGGTCGGTGGATTCCCACTGGAAGGTCTGGAATCCCTTCTGGTACAGCCTCCGGCCGACGGGCGCCGCCGTTGCCGTCTGCGTCGCCGCCGCGATGGCCTGATCGCGCGCCGGTGCCGGCGTCGTGGACAGGTATCCTGCGAGGTCGGGCGGTTCCTGCGTGGCATAGGGCTGCTGGAAAACGACGCCAGGCGGGTGGATGGTGAGGCTGGTCAGGCGCGGACGCTGGTTCCGCGGCAGGTATGTGAGCGTCACCTGGTCGAGCACGGGTGCGCCGGCGAGATCGACCTTCCATTGCAGGTACCTCGCCGGTGGGCTGGCGATACGCTGGACCCCCTCGTCGTCGCGGACCGGCACCCAGTCGGCCCAGGTCTCGTCTGGCGTCGATGTGTTGCCGCTCCGTGTCGCGAAGGTGATGGTGCTGCCGGCCGGCCGCGTGCCTTCCCATCGGAGCAGTCCCCAGCTGGCGCCCGTCGTGGCGTCCTTCACCTCCGACGTGTAGCTCCCGGTGGGCGCCGACGTACCCGCGAGTTCCAGGATCTTGCCGGGATTGGACGCCGTGACGAGGAACCGGTCACCGCGCGGCAGGATGCGCGTCAGCTGCCGGCCAGGCACCTGCGCGATGCGAGCCGTGCGCACGGGATCGCCATCGAGCGCGTAGACGACGCCGTTGTCGGCCGACACGAGCAGGCGCCCTGACGGCGTTGGCAACAGGTCGAACGGGAGCTCGCCGGTCGCCTCCCAGTACGTGTCTACCAGGCCGTCGGCACCGAGGCGAAAAACGGCGCCCTTCGCGCCACTGCTGGTCGCGCCCGACACACTGCTGACGCTGGCCGCGGGCGCCGCACTCACCGAGGTCGAGTCGCCGATGGCGACGACGGTCACTTCCGTGCTGACCTGCGGGGTCGGCGTGGCGCTGATGGGGGCTGGCGGGGCCGGCGTTGCCGTGGGTGTCGCCCCGGGCGAGACCGCCAGGATCCACGTGATGCCGTTGGCGCCGGGCCGGATCGCCTGGACCTGCGAGTAGGGGCCGTCGAGCAGGGCGAATGGCTTACCGCCGGCGGGCACCCGATAGAGACGTCCCGGGCTGTCGGTGCCGACGAGAACGTCGCCGGCGTCGTTGACCGACAGCGCGGTCACGTTGGCCGCGGCGCTCTCGAAGATCGTTGTCGCGGTTCCGCCCGCCTGCGGCAGGCGATAGACGCGGCCCTTGCCGCCGGTGGCCACGTACACCTGCTGCTGGCGGTCCACGGCGATCGCCCACACGTAGGTCTCCTCCGGATCGAAGAACACCTTGGCGTTGCCGTCCCGGGTGATGCGATACACCTTGCCGTCAGGCGATGTGCCGGCGAGCAGCGCGTCGCCCTGCCACGCGAGCGCATGGACCTGCAGTTCCTCGCTGTCCCAGAACACGCGCGTCTTCTCGCCCGACACCGCCAGTACCTGGCCATCGTTGCCGGTGCCGACGTAGAGCGTGCCGTCAGGCGCGGTCGCTGCCGTCCACAGCGCCGGCGCCGCGTCCTCGTGAAGTACCCGAACCGCCGGACCGAGCGTCAGCCGGCCATCCCTGGTCACCGCCACCTGCTCGCCGCGGCCGGCCATCCACTGGTCGCTGCTGCTGACTTCCCAGCGCGACGGACCAGCGGCCCGCACGGGCAGCGAGACGACCACCGCCACGGCGGCGATCGTCATGAACACTCTCGACGAATATGTCATTTAGCGCTTACGGGACGATGGGAGTGATGGCGATGGTGCGCTGCCCGGTGGCGACGGCGTCGGCGGGGAGTTCCCATTCCCCGAGGACGTCCTGGTCCAGCGTGGTTGCCACCACGCCGGGAGCCGCGCCCAGCACCTGCATCACGCTGCCGGGCAGGGCCGGCAAGTCGCGGCCATTGACGACCGAGCCCTGGGCCTGGCGCGTGAGGCGCACGTACCAGCGATCGCCCCGCCTGGCCTGGTTGAGCAGGCCGACGAGTTCATCGACGCTCCGCGCCTGTTCCAGCGACCGGCGGCGTCCCTCGAGCTGGGCGAGCGTCGTGCCGTCGATGACCTGCAACTGCAGCGTGCCGGTGGCGGTTGCCGGAATCGGCACCTGCAGCCGCTGCACCTGCGGCGCACTGCGGAAGCTGCGCGTCTCGGTCATCAATGTGACCGTGTCTCCGGCGCGGGGGCGCGGTTGCGCGATCCAGGCGCGATCCAGGCGTGTCGATCGCTGTCGTTCGTCGGTGTCGACCTCGAGCGTGATCCGCCCGATCCTCGGCGTGCCGAGATCGCTGCGGAGCACCGCGGCCAACGGCGCGGCCAGCGACGCCGAGGCCGTCACGACGGCGCTGTCGCCGCCGAAGACGTTGTCCATGCGCAGTGTGGAGGCGCCGATTTCGGCGGCGCCCTTCATGCGGATGGTGGAGACGCCCACTTCGCGCTGGTAGGACTGCAGCACGTTGGCGACGGCGGCAAACACGATCAGCGGCGAGAAGAGCTGGTCCTCGGCAACTTCGAACGCGAACGACCGTGACGTGCCGCCATTGGCGCGCATCGCGACCGTCAGTGGAATCGTGCGCGGCCGAACGCCCAGCGTGCCGGCGATCGCGGTGGCGCGATCCTGGTCCAGCACGCCCATCACCTCACCCAGCTGCGCGAGCTTGATGGAGTTGAGCAGGCTCGGAATCACCGCGACGACGTGCGCGCGCGTCATCGGCAGCTGCGCCGGGCCGAGGTTGAAGAAGGGGTGGCCGAAGGCGAGCACGCGGGTGCCCTCGACGCTCGTCACGGTGCCGGTGGCGCCGAGCGACAGGTCGCCGCTCACGAGACTGACGCCGACGGCATCACCCGGCTGCAAGGGGGCAGTGGTCGCTGCAGCTGGCACACCGCCGGTTTCGGCGACGGCCATGCCCGCGCCTCCCGAGACCGGGGCGAAGCCGGCCGCCGCGAACGTGTCCGACAACCACGAACCGACCGGGGTGGAGAAACCCGCCATCGCCAGCGGCGTTGCGATCGGGCGAAGGACAGGGCTGCTGACGGTGTCGAGACCAAACCCGCGCATCGAGGCGGGGGAGACGTTCACGCCGTCGCGGCCGGGCATCGACGCCAGGAACGCCTCGCGGAGTGCCTCGGCCGTCAGCGCCGTGTCGAGCGGAAAGGACGCCACCCGGCGCGGGGGCGCCGCCGCGGACGCGGCTGTCGCGTCTTCCATCTCGGCGATCGGGGTGATGCCGGCAATGGGTGCCTTCGCGAACTGGCCCATGGAGTAGGCGACCGCGCCGACGAGGCGGCCGTCGATGTACACGGGGCTGCCGCTCATCCCGGCGATTACGCCGGTGTTCTCGAGTCCTGCACCCTCGAGGCGCGCCAGGATGACCTGACGTTTGGGCCCGATCACGCCGTCGAGGACGCCCAGGATATGTGCCTTGAAGGTGACGCGCTCGTCACCATCCATGCGCGTGACGCCCTCGGCGACCTGTCCACGGCGGATCTCGGAGACGGGGAACGTCGTGCCTGCGGCCTTGACCGCCGTTGCGGAAACGGGCAGGTACGCCGACCACGGCGCGCCGCAGAGGGCCAGCGCCAGGCTGGCGGCGACGGCGCCACGAAGCAGACGAGCAGTCACGGCTGAGGATGCGGGCAAGATGGCTCGGTTATGACACGCGGTCCGAAGGGGGTCAAGCGAGCGCATGGCTCGCGTCATACCCTATGACGATTGTTGACGCCGTTCGGACGACTCTGGTACGGTCTGGTGCACATGCGGGTTCTTGCCGCCTTCTCCTTCGTCTCTGGACCTGCCATCGACCGCGCGCCGTTTTCGGCGCGCTATTGGTGGTGGTATCGGTCCACAGCCGAGGGGGCGGCGGTCTAGCCGCACACTGACCAGTACCGACTCGAAACGAGTTCCTGGCGCCCCTTCGGCCACCTGCCGACGGGGCGCTTTTGTTTTTCCTGACGAACGCTGAACGCCGAACGCCGAACGCGCATTAACGCCTAACGCCTAACGCCTAACGCCTAACGCCTAAACGCCTTTAAGCCCTGAGCCGTAGGCCGGAGGCGGCAGGCCGCAGGCCCTGAGGTTTGTACCCGACTCCCGACTCCCGACTCCCGACTCCCGATCATGCCTACCCCGACCCCCGTGAAACTCGTGGCCACCCTGGCCGACCTGACCGTCGAGGCATTGCCGGCGGCGCGGGCAGAGGCGTTGCGGGTGGCCGATCTCGTGGAGTTTCGCCTCGATCGGTTGCCGCCGCTGCCGCTGGGGGAGGTTCTCGGTGAGGCCACGGCGCGGGCTGTCGTGACGTTCCGGCCAACGCGTGAAGGTGGGCTGTTCAGCGGCGACGAGGCGACGCGGGAGCAGCGGCTCCGCGACGCGCTGGCAATGGGGGCGGCGTTTGTCGACGTGGAATGGGACGCCGACTTCGCCGACGCCGTGATCGCGGCGCATCCCGGGCGGGTGGTGCTCTCGCGTCATGACTTCGTGGGCCTGCCCGCCGACCTCGCCGGCCTGGTGCGCGCAATGAATGCCCGGCATCCCGCCATCGTCAAGCTTGCGGTGACGCCCACGCGGTTGACCGACCAACTGCAGCTCGCCGCCGCGGCCGTCGCGGCCGCCGGCACGCCAGTGGTGCTGATTGCCATGGGCGCTGCCGGCCTGCCCTCGCGCATCCTTGCCGGTCACGTCGGCTCGTGCTGGACCTACGCCGGCGCCGCCATCGCCCCCGGGCAGGTGACGCCGGAGCTGATGCGGTCCCGCTACCGTGTCGGGCAGCACACGACCGGCACGCAGGTGTTCGGCGTGGCCGGACGGCCGATCAGTCATTCCCTGTCGCCGACGCTCCACAACGCTGCCCTGCGTGCCCTCGGCGTCGACGGCGTCTACCTGCCGTTCGAGGCACAGGACATCGACGACCTGCTGGCCACGGCAGCGGCGTTCGACGTGCGCGGCCTCAGCGTCACCGCCCCGTTCAAGCTCGATGCGCTGGCGCGCGCGTCCTCGGCCGATCCGGTGGCGCGTCGGCTCGGAGCGGCCAACACGCTCACGCGTACGCCTGACGGCTGGGTCGCGCGCAACACCGACGTCGAGGGCTTCCTGCATCCGCTCCGTGCGCGGCTCCCGCTTGCAAGGGCCCGTGCGTCGGTGCTGGGTGCCGGTGGCGCCGCTCGCGCTGTGGTCGCCGGCCTGCATGCCGAAGGCGCTCGCGTGACCGTTCACGCCCGGCGTCGCGGCCAGGCCGAGTCGCTGGTGCCGCTGGGCGCCACGGTGGGGGAGTGGCCACCGCCGCCGGGCAGCTGGGATTTGCTCGTGAACACCACGCCCGTGGGCACGGCACCCCATGCCGACGAGACGCCGCTCGGCGCGGAATTGCTCGGCGCCGGTGCGCTCGTCTACGACCTGGTTTACAACCCCGGCCGGACGCGCCTGCTTCGCGAGGCGGCGGCGGCCGGCTGCGAGACGCTCGGTGGTCTCGAGATGCTGATTGCCCAGGCGGCGGTGCAGGTCGCCACCTGGTTCCCCGTCGAGCCTCCCGTCGAGGCGATGCGCGCTGCCATCCACGCCGAGGCGCCGCAACTGGTGCTGGAGACCACATGTCCGCGATGACCCAGACCACATTCGACGAATTCGTCGATCTCGCCCGCCGGGGGACGTTCGTGCCGGTGTGCCGCGAACTCCTGGCCGACCTGCTCACGCCCGTGTCGGCCTTCCTTCGCGTCGCGGAACATTCCGATTACGCGTTCCTGTTCGAGAGCGTCGAGGGCGGCGAGCAGGTGGCGCGCTACTCGTTCCTCGGCAAGGACCCGTTCCTCGTGCTGCGGGCGCGCGATGGCAAGGCGATGATCGAGCAGGGCGGCCAGACCGCCGCGCTCGACGAGGGCTTCGTCGCGGCGCTGCGTCGCATCATGGCCGAGTACCGCTCGCCCTTCGTCCCCGGGCTGCCACGATTCACCGGCGGTGCCGTCGGGTTCTTCGGCTACGACGCGGCGCCGTGGTTCGAGCCCGCCCTCCAGGAGGTGTGGAAGAAGTACGAGGGCCAGCAGGACCCGCGCGACGAGGCGGCGTTCATGCTGTTTGACACGGTGCTCGCGTTCGACCACGTGAAGCACCGGATCCTGCTGATCGCCAACGCCCGCATCTCGCCGTCCGACGACCTGGCGTCGCTGTACCAGTTCGCAAACGCGCGGCTCGACTTCCTGCAACGGGAACTCGAGCAGGCGCATGCGCAGCCGATTGCCGGCGGTGCCCCCGGGTCGGAGCCGCCTGCCGTCCGGGCGCTCACGAGCCGCGAGCACTTCGAACGCAACGTACGCACGGCACAGGAGTACATCGCCAGGGGCGACATCTACCAGGTGGTGCTGTCGCAACGCTTCGAGGTCGACATCCAGGCCGACCCGTTCACGGTCTATCGCGCGCTGCGCCACGTGAACCCGTCGCCGTACATGTACTTCACGCGTGTCGGCGAACTGTCGATCGTCGGCTCGTCGCCCGAGATGCTCGTCCGGGTCGAAGGCGGCCAGGCCGAGACCCATCCGATCGCGGGCACGCGGCCACGCGGCAGGACGCACGAGGAGGACCTTCGCCTCGGCGAGGAGCTGAAGCGCGACGAGAAGGAACGCTCCGAGCACGTCATGCTCGTGGACCTCGGCCGCAACGACCTCGGCCGCGTCTGCGCCTACGGCTCCGTGCGGGTGCCCCAGTTCATGACGCTCGAGCGCTACTCGCACGTCATGCACCTGGTCTCGCGTGTCGTCGGGACGCTCGCCGATGATGCCGACCGGCTCGATGCGCTCGTGTCGTGCTTCCCCGCGGGGACCGTGTCCGGCGCACCGAAGATTCGCGCCATGGAGATCATCGCCGAGCTCGAGGGGCGTCCGCGTGGCGTCTATGCCGGGTCGGTGGGCTACGTGGACTTTGCCGGCAACCTCGATTGCTGCATCGCCATCCGGACCGTGTGGATGCGCGACGGTGTTGCCTACGTGCAGGCCGGCGGCGGCATCGTCGCCGACAGCCATCCGGCCGCCGAGTACGAAGAAAGTCTCAACAAGGCGCGCGCGGTGCTGCGTGCGCTCGAACTCGCCCATTCGCTGGGGCATCACGCCGGGTAGCCATGCTCCTGTTGATCGACAACTACGATTCGTTCACCTACAACCTCGCGCAGTATCTCGGCGAACTCGGTGCGGAAGTGGCGGTGCACCGCAACGACAAGATCACGCTCGACGAGGTGGCGGCGCTTGCGCCGTCGCACATCGTGATCTCGCCGGGCCCGGGCCGGCCCGAGGACGCGGGCATCTCCGTCGAGGTGCTGCGCCGGTTCGGTCCGTCGGTGCCGATTCTCGGCGTGTGCCTTGGCCACCAGGCGATGGGCTACGCGTTTGGCGGCCGCGTCGTCAATGCGACCGTGCTGATGCACGGCAAGACCTCGGATGTCGAGCACGATGGACAGGGCGTGTTCCGCGACCTTCCCCAGGGGTTCACGGCGGCGCGGTACCACAGCCTCGTGGTGTCGCCCGACGCGTTGCCCGAATCGCTGGAGATCACGGCGCGCACGGTTGGCGACGGGACGATCATGGGGTTGCGCCATCGTGAGTATCCGATGCACGGCGTGCAGTTCCATCCGGAGTCGGTACTGACCGGCCCTGGACACCACCTGCTGCGAAACTTCCTGGAGATCCGATGATTGCGCCGCTGCTCGAGAAACTGCAGCGGCACGACGCGTTGACGACCGACGAGGCCGCCAACGCGATGGCGGCGATCATGCGCGGCGAGGTGACTCCGGCCCAGATTGCCGGGCTGTTGATGGCGCTGCGCTCGAAAGGCGAACGCCCGGAGGAATTGGTGGGGCTCGCGCGGGCCATGCGCGAGGCGGCGGTGCCCTTGCCGCGGTCGTTCACCGATGTGTTCGACACGTGCGGCACCGGCGGCGACAACCTCGGCACGGTGAACGTGTCCTCGATGGCCGCGGTGGTCGTCGCCGCGTGCGGCGTTCGCGTCGCCAAGCACGGCAACCGATCGGTTTCGAGCCGCAGCGGCAGTGCCGACGTCTTCGAGGCGCTCGGCGTCAACGTGGCCGCCACGCCGGAGGTGGTCGCGCGCTGCCTCGAGGAGGTGGGCCTCGCGTTCCTGTTCGCGCCGACGTTCCATCCCTCGATGCGCCACGCCGCGCCCGTGCGTCGCGAACTCGGCGTGCGGACGGCCTTCAACCTCCTCGGTCCGCTGACCAATCCGGCCGGCACCACGCGACAGCTGGTCGGGGTACCCCGACCCGAACTCACCGAGCTGGTGGCGCGGTCGCTGGGCCTGCTGGGGTCCGCGCACGTGTGGGTCGTGCATGCCGCCGATGGCCTCGACGAACTCTCCACGACCGGCTACACGAAGGTGTCCGAGTGCCGCGATGGCCTGCTGCGCACGTTCTTCGTGCACCCGTCGACGTTTGGCCTGGCCAAGGCCTCGCTGGAGGATCTCCGCGGCGGTGATGCGGTGCACAACGCGAAGGTCGCGCGCGCGGTGCTGGATGGAGAAGCCGGCCCGGTGCGCGACGTGGTGCTGCTCAACGCCGGCGCCGGGCTCCTCGTCGCGGGTCGAGTCCCCACGGTGCAGCACGGCGTGACGATGGCCGCCGAGGCCATCGACAGTGGCCGCGCGTCGCAGGTCCTGGCGCATCTCGTGCGCGTGTCGCATGGCCCGGAGGTGGACGCGTGAGCGTGCCCGTGGTGCCGTCCGTGCTCGACTCGATCATCGCGGCCGCACGGAAGCGGGTCGAAGTGGCGCGCGAGCGGCGAAGCCTCGCGGACCTCGAACGCGCGATCGCTGTCGGCAGGGGGACCGGTTCTGCGATCCAGGCTGAGCCGTCTGGCCGCGTTCGGAGAACGGGCCCTACCGTCCCGAGCCCCGCCGAAGGTAGGGCCGGCTCTCCGACGGAGTCGCGCCGAAGCCCTGGCGAAGGCGGCCGCCCGGCCAACGCGGGCCGCGCTGGCGCAGCGCGCACCTTCATGGCGTCGTTGATGCAGCCAGGCATCCGCGTCATCGCCGAATGCAAGCGTCGATCGCCCTCGAAGGGCGTGTTGCGCCCACACTACGACGCGGTGGCGATTGCTGGTCAGTACGCGACGGCAGGCGCCGCCGCCATCTCGATCCTGACCGAGCCCGGCTTCTTCGATGGCGCACTGGATCACCTGGTGGCCGTCCATGCGGCGCATCCGGACGTGCCGTTGCTGCGCAAGGATTTCACCGTCGACGAGTACCAGATCGCCGAGGCCGTGCTCGCGGGCGCATCCGCGGTGCTCCTGATCGTGGCGGCCCTCGATCAACCGGCTCTCGTGCGCCTGCTGGCGTTCGCGTCGCAGGTGGGCATCGATGTGCTGACCGAAGTCCACGACGAGAACGAAGCGCATCGTGCCATGGACGCCGGCGCCACCATCGTCGGCGTCAACAACCGCAACCTCAAGACACTCGAGGTATCGATCGACACCGCATATCGCGTGGCGCCGATCATCGCGCCGGCGCGTGTGCGTGTGGCCGAAAGCGGCTTGCGAACCGGTGCGGATCTCGCGTCGCTGTACGCAACTGGATATGGCGCGTTCCTCATCGGCGAACGCTTCATGACCGAGGCCAACCCGGGAGAAGCACTCGCGTCGGTGATCGGCGACGCGCGCGCGGCCCTCGAGGCGCAAGCGTGACCCGCATCAAGATCTGCGGGATGACCAGCGTGGAGGATGCGCTGATGGCTGTCGAGGCGGGCGCCGACGCCATCGGGCTGATCTTCTGGACCGGCAGCAAGAGGGCCGTGGGCGTCGAGCAAGCGCAGGCGATTACCCGCGCACTGCCGCCGTTGGTATCGACCGTCGGCGTGTTCGTGAACGAGACACCGGATCGCGTTCGCACCGTGGCCGATGCCGTCGGCCTCTCCGGCGTGCAACTGCACGGCGACGAGGCGGTCGCGGAGTGGGCGCGGTTTCCGCGTCCGGTCCTCAAGGCATTGTCGATCGAACGGTACGCGACCAGTCCGTGGAGGTCCGCCCGAGCCGCCATCCTCGTCGATGCGCATGACCCGGTGACGATCGGTGGCACGGGACGCACGACGGACTGGGATGCGGCGCGCGAGATCGCGGCGACGCGACCGTTGGTGCTGGCTGGCGGACTCAGGCCCGAAAACGTCGGCGAGGCAGTCACGCTGGTGGCGCCCTGGGGCGTCGATGTGGCCTCGGGCGTCGAGCAGGCGCCTGGCGTCAAGGATGCGGCCCGCGTGCGGGCCTTCGTGCAGGCAGTGCGTGCGGCCGATGCCGCGCGGGCACGGAAACAATGACGACTGAGGGAAGGGCCGGCTCTCCGAGGCCGGCCCACAGGGACGCAGGGAACAGACGATGACGATGGCAGCGCAGGAACGGACGGGACGGCCCGTATTCGGGCGTCGCGACCCGGACGCCCGCGGGTACTTCGGCGAGTACGGCGGACGGTTCGTGCCCGAGACGCTGGTGGCTCCGATGGAGGCGCTCACCGAGGCGTATTTCGCCGTGCGGCAGGACGAGGCGTTCATCGCCGAATTCGAGCAGTTGCTGCGACAGTTCGTCGGGCGGCCGACGCCGCTCTACGAGGCGCGGCGGCTCTCGGAGGCGTGCGGTGGAGCCACGATCCTGCTCAAGCGTGAAGACCTTGCGCACACCGGCGCGCACAAGATCAACAACGCCCTCGGCCAGGCGTTGCTCGCCCGGCGCATGGGCAAGTCGCGCATCGTCGCCGAGACCGGCGCGGGGCAGCACGGCGTCGCGACCGCGACTGTCTGCGCGCTGCTCGGCATGCAGTGCGTCGTCTACATGGGTGTGGACGACATGGCGCGGCAGGCGCTCAACGTGTTCCGCATGCGCATGCTCGGGGCGGAGGTGCGCGGCGTCGATTCGGGATCACGAACGCTCAAGGATGCGATCAACGAGGCGATGCGCGACTGGGTCGCGACCGTCCAGGACACCTACTACTTGCTCGGGTCGGCACTCGGCCCCCACCCGTACCCGGTTATGGTGCGCGAGTTCCAGTCGGTCATCGGTGAGGAAGCGCGCGTGCAGTGCCTGGCGGCCTACGGACGGCTGCCCGATGTCGCGTTGGCGTGTGTCGGCGGAGGCAGCAACGCCATGGGCCTCTTCGACGCGTTCGTGGCCGATCGCGGTGTGCGATTGATTGGCGTCGAGGCCGGCGGCGAGGGCATCGAGGGCGGCAGGCACGCGGCGAGGTTCGCCGGCGGCACCCCGGGAGTGCTCCAGGGCACGCGGACGTTCGTCCTGCAGGATGCCAATGGCAACATCGAGCTTACGCATTCGGTGTCGGCGGGACTCGACTATGCGGCCGTCGGCCCCGAGCATGCCGACCTGCTGCAGCAGGGTCGGGCGGAGTACCGGTATGCCACCGACCCCGAAGCGCTTGCGGCCTTCGCGAGGCTGGGGCGGCTCGAGGGCATCCTGCCCGCGCTCGAATCGGCACATGCGATCGCGGCGGTGGAGCAGGTCGCACGCGAGGTGGGCACGGACGGCCTGGTCCTGGTGAATCTGTCGGGACGAGGTGACAAGGACGTGCAGAGCATCCAGGAACTGCTCGGAGATCAGGCATGAGCACACCGCTCGAAGGGGCGTTCGCCAGCATGAAGGCGGAGCGGCGCACGGGGCTCGTGGCGTTCGTGTCCGGAGGGGATCCGACCCTGGAGCGTTCGGCCGACGTGATTCGCGCCATCGACGAGGGCGGAGCCGACGTGATCGAGATCGGCGTGCCGTTCTCGGACCCGTTGGCCGACGGTCCCGAGATCCAGCGATCGTCGGAGCGCGCGCTGCGAGCCGGCGCGACGCTGCGAGGCGTCCTCGATCTGGTAGGGGACCTCCGGAAGGACGTCGCCGCACCGCTGGTGTTGTTCAGTTACGCGAACCCCGTGGTGCGCTTTGGTGTCGAGGCGTTCGCCGCCCGCGCGGCGGAGGTCGGCGTCGACGGCGTGCTGTTGCTGGACCTGCCGCTCGAGGAAGCGGGGCCGACGCGCGACGTCCTGGTGGGCCGCGGGCTGGCGCCCATCTTCCTGGTGAGCCCGACGACGACAGGGGCGCGGGTGCGCAAGGCGAACGACCTGGGGAAGGGCTTCCTGTACGCGATCTCGCGGCTCGGCGTGACGGGCGCCCGCGACCAGGTGGCTGGAGACGCGCGAGCGCTCGTGGACCGCCTGCGCCAGGACGCGACACTGCCCATCGCGCTGGGGTTCGGCCTGTCGCGGCCCGAGCACATCCGCGACGTCGGCAAGTATGCCGATGCGGCCGTGGTGGGCAGCGCGCTCGTGGCGCAGGTCGCAAGGTACGGGCAGTCGCCCGCGCTGGCCGACGAGGTCAGGGGGTTCGTGCGCTGGCTGCGCGAGGGAGCGTCGGCATGACCGACCCGGACTGGCGGATGCGGGAACTGCGCGAGCGCATCGACGCGCTCGACGAGCAGATCGTCGTCCTGCTCAACGAGCGGGCCGGATGCGCGCTGCGGATCGGTGAGATCAAGCGCGAAACGGGCATGCCGATCTACCAGCCCGGTCGCGAGCGCGACGTGCTCGAGCACGTGCGGCGGGTCAATGGCGGGCCGCTCGACGGTGGCGCCGTGATGCGGTTGTTCGAACGGATCATCGACGAGGCGCGCCGCCTCGAGCGCGAGGTGCAGAAGGCGCACGACGCGGGCAGGACAGAAGCGGAAACGGACACGTGACCGGGTACCGGGTACCGGGAACCGGGTACCGCGTGAAGGTAGGGCGCGTTCTCCGAACGCGCCGATCTGGATACGAAAGCGAGCAGTGACATGGTTGTGGTGATGGAGGAACGCGCGAGCGAGGAACAGATCCAGCGCGTGGTGGCCCAACTGGTGCAAATGGGCTTCGATGTGCACCGCTCCACCGGATCGCTCCGGACGGTCATCGGCGCCGTCGGCGGCGAGGGCAAGCACGACCCGCGCCTGCTCGAGGTGCTCGACGGGGTGCACGAGGTGATGCGAATCACCGAGCCCTACAAGCTGGCGAGCCGCACGTTCCGCAGCGAGGACACCGTCATCACCATCGGCGATCTCCGGATCGGTGGCGACGAGGTCATCGTGATGGCCGGCCCGTGCTCGGCCGAGAACGAGGCGCAGGTCCTGAGCACGGCCGCGGCGGTGCGGCGGGCCGGAGCGAAGGTGCTGCGCGGCGGCGCGTTCAAGCCGCGCAGTTCGCCGTACAGCTTCCAGGGGCTTGGCGAAGAGGGCCTGAAGATGCTCCGAACCGGGGCCGACGCGCACAATCTCAAGCTCGTCTCCGAGGTCATGGACGCGAACCAGATCGCGTTGATGGACGGCTACGTGGACATCTACCAGGTCGGCGCGCGCAACATGCAGAACTTCACGCTGCTGCGTGAACTCGGCAAGGTCCGCAAGCCGGTGCTGCTCAAACGCGGCATCTCGGCGACCATCGAGGAATGGCTGCTCTCGGCCGAGTACGTGCTGGCCGGCGGCAACACGGACGTCATCCTCTGCGAGCGCGGCATCCGGACCTTCGAGAGCTACACCCGTAACACGCTCGACATCTCCGCGATCCCGGTCGTGAAGAAGCTGAGTCACCTGCCGATCGTCGTCGACCCGAGCCATGGCACCGGTCGCCGGGACAAGGTGGCGCCAATGGCGCGCGCCGCCGTCGCGGCCGGCGCCGACGGCCTGTTGATCGAAGTGCACTGCGACCCCGACAACGCGATGAGCGACGGTGCGCAGTCGATGTACCCGGGGCAGTTCGAGCGACTGATGGCGGAGTTGCGCATCATCGCGCCGGCCATCGGCCGCAGCATCTGCCAGGAACCGGTGGCGCGGCGCGGTTGGGGCCAGTGAACGAGCCGGCGCCCTTCGAGCGGGTCCTGCTGGTGGGCTGTGGCCTCATCGGCGGATCGCTCGGCCTGGGAATCCGCACAGTGTGGCCCGAGGTCACGATCACGGTACTCGATCCGGCCGCCGATCCGCGGGTGAAGGATCACTTCACGCTGGTGTCGTCACCGGCGGCGGCGGAAACGACGGATCTCGTCGTGCTCGGTGCCCCCGTGTTGGAGAACCTGCGGTTGCTCGATGCGCTCGCGCCGTACGTCGGCGCCCACACCGTCGTGACCGACCTTGGCAGCACCAAGGGCGCGATGGTCGCCCACGCGCGGCGGCATCCGGCGCTCGCGTTCGTCGGCGGCCATCCGATGGCCGGGAGCACGCACAGCGGTTTTGCATATGCCGATCCCGGCCTGTTCGTCGGTCGCCCCTGGATCCTGACGCCGGACACCGACGGCCGTGTGCCCGCCGCGGTGGTCGGGGCCGCACTGGCCCGGCTGACCCAACTCGTCGTCGGCATCGGCGCGCGGCCCGTCGTGATGGGCGCCGACGAGCACGACCACGTGATGGCTTACGTGAGTCATCTGCCCCAGATCGTCAGCAGCACGTTGATGGCCGTTGCGGGCAAGGCGGTCACGAGCGATGGGCTGCAGTTCGCGGGCCCGGGGCTCGCCGACACGACGCGACTTGCAGGCAGCGCACCCGCGCTCTGGCTCGACATCCTTGCCACCAACGCCGCGCACGTCGGCCAGGCGCTCGACACGTTGCGGACGATGCTGCCGACGCCCTCGATGTTGTCTGGAGACGCCGCGCCGATTCAGCCGTTGCTGCAGGAAGGGCGTCGCTGGCGATCCGCCTTCGATGGCCAGCGTCCGCCGCGGTCCGCATCGCGCCTGCTGCATCGGCCGGCGACGCGCACGTTCCTCGAGATGCGGTCGTCGTCGCAGGTCGTGCCTTTCGCGTTTCCCGACGTCGGCACTGTCGTCCAGCGACTCGACATCGTGCCCGGGTCGCTCTATCGCTACCTGTACCGGGAAGTCGGGCGTCCCTGGCACTGGCTCGATCGGTGGGACTGGAACGACGCGCGCGTCGCGGAACACCTCGCGTCGGGCGGTGTCGAGATCTGGCTGCTGTCGGTGGCCGGTACGCCTGCCGGATACTTCGAGTTGCATCGCACCGCACACGAGGTCGAGATCGGCTACTTCGGCCTGTTGCCCGAATTCATCGGTCAGCGGCTCGGGCCGGCGTTGCTCACGGTAGCAGCGCAGCAAGCGTGGGCCAGTGGCCCGAATCGCGTCTGGCTGCACACCTGTTCGCTCGATCATCCGGCGGCCATCCGGAACTACCAGCGCGTGGGCTTCGTGCCGTATCGCGAGGAGCAATACGACGCGAAGATCCCGGTCGATCGGGAGCTGTAGGGGAATCGGGAATCGGGAATCGGGAGTCGGGAGTCGCCGAGAGCGCCGAGCGCCGAACGAAGGGCGGGCGGCCGGGGCGGCCGGTACCTCGAGAAGTGTAGGTGTCGAGCTTGCTCGACACGCACCTCGAGGCCGCATTGTCTCAGCCTTGCGTAGCCGTCGACATTCCACCTTCGCCAAAGGCTACGGCGGACAAGTCAGGTCGACGGGAGCGGGCCGGGCTCGGAGAGCGGCCTACCTCCCGTACGCTGTCCTCCATCCTCCATCCTCCATCCTCCATCCTCCATCCTCCATCCTCCATCCTCCGTCCTCCATCCTCCGTCCTCCGTCCTCCGTCCTCCGTCCTCCGTCCTCGATCCTCCGTCCTGCCATCCGGTACCCGGTACCCGGTACCCATCTCGCGAAGCCTATACTTCGATAAGCATGGACAAGCAGATCGCGAGTGCAGACGCGGCCGTCGCCCTCATCCCCGATGGCGCCACGGTCATGATGGGCGGCTTCGGGCTCTGCGGTATTCCCGAGTCACTGATCGCCGCGCTCCATCGCCGTGGTACGCGCGACCTGACCGTCATATCCAACAACGCGGGCGTCGACGACTTCGGCATCGGCGTGCTGCTTCGGACCCGGCAGGTGCGCAAGATGATCGCGACCTACGTTGGCGAGAACAAGGAATTCGAGCGGCAATACCTCACGAAGGAGCTCGAGGTCGAACTGATTCCCCAGGGAACATTCGCGGAACGGATCCGCGCCGGCGGCGCCGGCATCGGCGGTTTCTTCACCCCGACCGGGTACGGCACGATTGTCGCCGACGGCAAGGAAACACGCGAGATCGGCGGCGTGCACTACGTGCTCGAGGCACCGCTGCGCGCCGACTTCGCACTCGTGAAGGCACACACCGGCGACACCCACGGCAACCTGGTCTATCGTCGCACCGCTCGTAACTTCAACCCCGTCATGGCGACCGCCGCGCGCGTGACGATCGCGGAGGTCGAGCATCTCGTGCGGCCAGGCGACATCGACGCCGACAGCGTGGTCACGCCCGGCATCTTCGTCGCGCACGTTCTCATCGGCGGGCCATACGAGAAGCGGATCGAAAAACGCATCGTCATGACCTGATGCCTCATGAAGGGAACCGACGGCCGAAGGCCCAATGACGAAGGCCGTCAGCGAAGCGGGACTCATGGACAAACGCGAACGCATCATCGGCCGCGTGGCGGCCGAGTTGAAGGACGGCGATTACGTGAACCTGGGCATCGGCCTGCCGACGCTCGTGGCCAACCACGTCCCGCCGGGGATTGACATCGTCCTGCACTCGGAAAACGGGCTGCTCGGTGTGGGCCCGTACCCACGGGAAGACGAAGTCGATGCCGACCTGATCAACGCCGGCAAGGAGACCGTGACGGCGCTGCCGGGCGCGGCGTTCTTCAACGGCGCCGAGTCGTTCGCGATGGTCCGTGGCGGACACATCGACCTCACGGTGCTGGGCGCGCTCGAAGTGGACGAGCAGGGCAACCTCGCCAACTGGATGGTGCCAGGCAAGATGGTGAAGGGCATGGGCGGGGCGATGGATCTCGTCGCCGGAGCCAAGCGCGTCATCATCGCGATGGAACACGCCACGCGGGACGGGCAGCCGAAGATCGTGCCGCGATGCACGCTGCCGTTCACCGGCTTGCGCGTCGTGCATCGCATCGTCACCGAGCTCGCGGTGATCGACGTGACGCCCCACGGACTCGTGCTGCGTGAACTCGCCGAGGACACCACGCTCGACGCGGTCCGCGCGGTGACGAGCGCCGCGTTCAGTGTCGCCGATCCCCTGGAGCGCTTCTGATGTCCTCAGCGAACACGGCGGTGATCCTCTCGGCATGTCGCACGGCCATCGGCAGCTTTGGCGGCGCACTCAAGGACCTGTCGGCTGCGGACCTCGGCGCCGTCGTGATTCGCGAAGCACTCGCTCGCGCAGGCGTGCCGGCTGGCGCCGTCGACGATGTGCTGATGGGGTGCGTACTGCAGGCGGGCGCGGGCATGAACGTGGCGCGACAGGCGGCACGCACGGCTGGATGTCCCGACGAAGTGCCGGCGATGACGATCAATCGCGTCTGCGGTTCGGGACTGCAGGCCGTGGCCAGCGCCGCCCAGGCGATTCGCGCCGGCGATGCGACGTTGGTCGTTGCCGGCGGCACCGAGTCGATGAGCAACGCGCCCTACCTGCTCAGGCAGGCGCGATGGGGACTTCGCATGGGCCACGCCGAGATCACCGACAGCATGATCGCGGACGGCCTGACCTGTGCCCTGGGCGCGTGCCACATGGGCATGACGGCCGAGGAGATCGCCGGGCGATACGGCATCGATCGAGCCGCACAGGACGCGTTTGCGGCCGAGAGCCAGCGTCGCGCCGTGGCGTCGATGGCGGCCGGCGATTTCGACGCCGAGATCGTCCCGGTGCCGATTCCGCAGAAGAAGGGCGACCCGGTCACGTTCGCGCGCGACGAGTACCCGCGCGCGGGCACCACCGTCGATGCGTTGGGGGCGCTCCGGCCGGCGTTCAGCAAGACCGGCTCGGTCACGGCAGGCAACGCCTCCGGCATCAACGATGGCGCCGCGGCACTCGTGGTGGCCGACGGGGCACGCGCCGAGGCGCTCGGCCTGCGGCCGCTCGCTCGCATCGTGGCCTTCGCCGCCGCCGGCGTCGAGCCGATGGTCATGGGACTCGGCCCGGTGCCCGCCGTGCGCAAGACGCTCGAGAAGGCGGGATGGGACGAGAAGGACGTGGATCTCTACGAACTGAACGAGGCGTTCGCGGTGCAGGGACTGGCCGTGATGCGCGACCTCGGACTCGGACCCGAACGGGTCAATGTCTGCGGCGGCGCCATCGCGCTCGGCCATCCCATCGGGGCGAGCGGCGCACGCATCCTGGTCACGTTGCTCCACGCCCTGCAGCGACGCGACGCGCACCGTGGCATCGCCTCGCTGTGCATCGGCGGCGGCATGGGGATCGCGATGGCGGTGGAGCGTCTCTAGGGCGGAGGTACGCCGTCCGAACGGGGTGCGACCTACTGGGGCGGCTCGGAGGCGTCTCGAATGCCCGGCCGCACCTGGACCACCGTGGCGTTCCCACCGACCGTGCGATCGCCCTTCTTCATCCGGAAGCGCACGTTGTAGCGGCCCGCCGTCTGGTAGGTGTGCGTGCTGCTGTAGTAGCGGCGGATCTGGCTCTGGCCCGGTTCGTACGGCGGGCAGTCGGGCGTGTTCTCCGACGTGGTGCCGTCGTCCCAGTCCCAGATGATGGTGTTGCAGTAGAAGGGCTCATAGTCGAGAGCGCCGCCCTTGAGCTCGGCGCGGACAGCGATCTTGGCTGGCGAGAACGCGATGAGCGGCGAAACCTTGAGCCCGATTTCGGGGCGCGCCTCATCTTTCGGCGCCTTGCCGTCCTTCTCCTGCACGGGCGCCTGCGCGGCCGCTGCCACGCTCCACGCGCCCACCAGGATTGCTGTCCGCCACATGCGAGTCATCGCTGTCCCTTGCTCGAAACCGCCGATATCCCGGGATCGTAGCACCCGCTGCGGTGCCCGGGCCCGCGGACCCGCGGTATACAATTCGTGGTCATGCCGTCGCACGAGTTCTTCACCACGCCCACGCTGCGTCTGGTGGTCGGAGCCACCGCCAGGGTCGACGCGGATGTGTTGGTGATTCCCGTCTTTGCAGACACGGACCCCGCCACCCTCGATCTTCCAGACGACGTGACGCAGGGAATGGTCGCGTTGCGCGGCACGCAGGAACTGAAGGGCGAACCCTACGAGCAGCATTGGCTTCGTGCTGACGGGGTGGCCGCTGGAAGGGTGTTGCTGCTCGGCGGTGGGCCGGCTGGCAGTGCCTCCGCCGACGTTGCGCGCCGGCTGGGAACCGCGGCCGGCCTGGCCACGCGCACACGGGGCCAGGGCCGGGTGGCCATCGTGGCGCATGGCCCGCTGCAAGGCGAAGCGACTGTCAGGGCGCTGGCCGAGGGCGTGACACTCGCCGCCTTCCACGTCGACGCCTACAAGACACGCGATCGCAAGCTCGCCGATCTGCAGTCAGGGGCCATCGTCGTCTCGACCGGGGGAGCAGAGTCCCTGGCTGATGCGGTGGCGCTTGGATCGGTGCTGGGCGAGGCCGTCAACGTCGCGCGCGCCGTTGCCCACGAGCCGCCCAACGTCCTCACGCCGGCTGTGCTCGCCGATCGCGCGAAGGCCCTGTTCGTGGGGACACCCGTGCAGGTCGACGTGCTCGACGAGGCCCAACTGCGCGAGAAGCACATGGGCCTGCTGCTCGGCGTGGCCCAGGGCAGCGTGCACGCGCCACGCATGATCGTGCTGACCTACGAACCGGCGGAGGCCTCCGTAGGACCGGTGCTCGCGCTGGTGGGCAAGGCGGTCACGTTCGACACCGGCGGCATCTCGATCAAGCCTGCCGACAACATGGACAAGATGAAGTACGACATGTGCGGAGGAGCCGCCGTGCTCGGCGCCTTCCACGCCATCGCCCGGACCGGCGCACCAGGCAAGGTGATCGGCGTCATCCCGTCGGTGGAGAACATGCCGAGCGGTGCGGCATTCCGTCCAGGTGACATCCTCACGGGTGCGAGCGGACTGACCGTCGAGATCACCAACACCGACGCCGAAGGACGCCTCATCCTCGGCGATGCCTTGTGGTACGCCAGGCAACTGGGCGCGACGCACATGGTGGACATCGCGACGTTGACGGGCGCATGTGCCGTGGCGCTCGGCCGTGTCGCGTCCGGCCTCTTCGGTTCGCCCGACACATGGCGCGACACGGTGCAGGCGGCCAGCGTGCGTGGTGGCGACTTCCTGTGGCCGCTGCCGATGACCGACGACTACAAGGAGCTGCTCAAGAGCGACATCGCCGACATGGTGAACGCGGCGGGCACTCGCTATGGTGGCGCCATCAGCGCTGCGCTGTTCCTCAAGGCCTTCATCGGCGACACCTCCTGGGCGCATCTGGACATCGCTGGCACGGCGTGGGCCGACGAGCCGAAGCCGTACCAGCCGAAGGGCCCGACTGGCGTCGCCGTTCGTACGCTGATCGAGCTCGCGCGGTCGTCGGCGAGCTGGGGCTGACGATGTCCGTCCGCCCTAGCCTTGGCGAAGGCGGATCGCAGGCTCCCGCACAGCCGAAGTCGGATGCGCCGCCGCCGGCCCCACCGACTCCTCGCGACGCGACGAAGGACAATCCCGCGACTCAGCCGGCGATGCCTTCCGGCCCTCCCGCGGGCACGGGTATCCTGCGTGCGCCTGGTGTGCCGCCGCAGCAGGTGCCCCTGATGTCGATCCAGAAGGACGCGCCGGCAGGCACACGCGTGGAGGTCGGGCCGATCACCCCGGCCAAGGGCGTGGCCGACGTCCTGATGGGCTCCATCGGCATCGTCTTCATCGCCGTGCTCGCGTCGGTGATGCTCGGGGCCGTGCTCGGCGGTGTCCTCGTGCTGGTGAAGCACCGCCTCGGATGGGGCGGTCCGGAGAAGGACGCCGAGCAGCACATCTCGCTTACGGAGAGGTAGGGACCCGCTTCTCGGAGCGGTCCATGGCTGGCCGGCGACGTCGCGGAAAGGTCATGGACGCCCCAAAGAGGTCATGGACGCCTCGGAGAGGTCATGGACGCCTCGGAGAGGTCATGGACGCCTCGGAGAGGTCATGGACGCCTCGGAGAGGCGTCCCTACCTGGAGGCGGTCGTGGTATTGCCCTTGAGCGATCGCTGGTAGCGGATCACCGCATCGCGGAGCGCTTCCGCGATCTCCTGCCGATACTTCGCGGTCTTCAGGCGCCCGCCCTCGTCGGGCGTGCTCACGAAGCCGATCTCGGCCAGCACACTCGGCATGGACGCCCCGATGAGCACCACGAGCGGGGCCTGCTTGATGCCGCGATCGGGCAACTCGCTCTCGCTCTTGCGCAGCCGCGACACGAGGTTGCCCTGGACGATCTCCGCGAGGTCGCGCGACTCGTCGGCCTTGTTGTTCAGCGTAATCGCCTTGACGATGTCGGGGAGCTGTCGCATCGAGCCCTTGGCGATGGCGTTCTCGCGCGCCGCCACTTCCTCGGCGTCACTCGTGTTGGCGAAGTTGAGGATGAACGTCTCCACGCCCTGCGCCGTCTTCTTCCGGCTGGAATTGGCGTGAATCGAGAGGAACATGTCGGCGTTCTGCCGGTTGGCGATCCGCGTCCGTTCCTCGAGTTCGATGAACTCGTCGGTCCGACGCGTCATCACGACATCGATGCCCGCCTCCTGTTTCAGCAATTTCTCCACGCGCAGGGCGACGTCGAGCACGAGTTCGGCTTCGCGGATGCCGTCGCCGAGCGCGCCCGTGTCGTGGCCGCCGTGGCCGGCGTCGATGACGATGCGCGAGACACCGAGGCCCAGCTGACGGGCGAGTGAGTAGTTGCCGGAGCTGTTGGATTCGGGTGCCGTCGGCACCGCGGCGACATTCGGGCCCGCAGGCGCGGACCCTATTGGCGCGTCTGTCGCACGCGTCGTCTCGGCGACTGGCGCGGGTGGCGGGAGCGGGCGCGCCGGCATCGTGTTCTTCGGCACGAGCGTGTCGCTACCGGCGGGGCGCGGCCCGGAGGCGACGGCCGTTGGAGCAGACGTCGGCCCCTTCTGCGTCAGTGCGCCGGGCTCACGATACATGTCGAGCACGAGCCGGTAGGGGTTGTAGAGCGTGAACAGGCTGTGCCTGGCGACGCCGCGGGTATCAATCACCACGCGCGCGACACCGCCGGGATGTGTGCCGATGCGAATCTCGCGCACGATGTCGCCGTCCGTGAAGGTCCTGACGCCTTCCTCGATCGCGGATGCGAGGCTGGCGCCGGTGAGATCGAAGAACAGGCGTGACGGATTCTGGAGCGCTTCCTCGTGATAGGCGACCTCGCCGTCGAGTTCGATCGTGACACGTACCACTTCCGGCAGGACGACGCGCTTCACGTCCCGCACCACGACCTTGCCGGCGACGGCCGGCCGTGTCGGGACGTTCGGCATCGCCGGCACGGGCTTGGGCGCCGGTGGGGGAGTGGTGGACGTACGACTTGCCGCGGTGGCCGCGGCAGACGAGACCGCGGGGCTTTCGTCCACGGTCGCGTCATCGGCCGCCGTCGGCTCCGCCTCGGCGGTCCGGATGTTGGCCTTGGCGAGTTCGGTGGCGGCGGGGGAAGGCGCGGCGCGCTCGGCCCGTGCGCTTCGCGTGCCGGCGTCTGCCTTGGTCGTCTTTGGCGCCGCCGCCGAGATCTTGCGCAGGCGCGTCTGGGCGTCGCGCGCGAGCGAACTCGACGGGTACTCCTTCACCAGCCAGCGCAGCATCTCCATCGCGCGGTCGCGCTCCTGCCTGGCGCCGTAGGAAATGTTGGCGTCGTAGGCCAGGTTGGCGCCGTTCCAGAGGGCGTTGTCGGCGTACCCGCTCGTGGGCCACCTGCGGGCGATTGCCTCGTAGGCCTCGATCACGGCCCGCATCTGCGAAAGTGGCGCCTGACGGCGCGACACGCGCAGCGTGCGCTCGCGCGCCAGCGTCCGATCGTAGGCGCTCCTGGCAGTGCTCGCGGTCCGAGACGTTGCCGCAGGTTCCGTCTTCGTGGAACCCGGCTTCTTCTTCTGCGTGGCGTCCACCGGCCCACAGATGGCCAGGCCGAGCGTCGCCGCGGCGATGATGCGTAAGCTGCGTCGCATAGAAGTCCTCAGCGCAGTTGCGCGTCCACCTCGTCGAAGTAGTCCTTGGGCACGAGCACCTCGCGGGCCTTTCCGCCCTGGCCGCTCGAGACCAGCCCTTCGGCCTCCATCATGTCCACAAGGCGCGCCGCACGGCTGAAGCCGATGCGGAGTCGCCGCTGCAGGTAGCTGATCGACGCCTGCGCGCTCGACACCACGATCCGCGCCGCCTCGTCGTAGAGGTCGTCCTTCTCGAATCCGCCCGCCATCGTCTCGCCCGACTTCTCCTCGTCGGTGATCGATCGGTCGTATGACGGCTGGCCCTGCTTGCGCAGGAAGCTCGCCAGTCGCGCGCTCTCCTGCTCCGAGATGTAGGCGCCATGCAGGCGCATGACGCGCGAGGACGCAGGCGGCAGGAAGAGCATGTCGCCCTTGCCGAGCAACTGCTCCGCGCCGTTGGCGTCCAGGATCGTCCGTGAGTCGACCTTGGACGACACGCGGAAGGAGATGCGCGACGGCATATTCGCCTTGATCAGGCCGGTGATGACGTCCACCGATGGCCGCTGGGTCGCGAGGATCAGGTGGATGCCCACCGCGCGTGCCATCTGCGCGAGCCGGCAGATGGATTGCTCGACTTCGCTCGAGGCCACCATCATCAGGTCCGCGAGTTCGTCGATGACGACGACGACAAACGGCAGTGGCTTGAGGGCTTCGCCGGTTTTCGAGTCGGTCCGCACCTCGCCGGCGTCGATCGACGCCTTGAGGTTGCGGTTGAACTGCTCGATGTTGCGGACCCCGAACGCGGCCAGCGTCTTGTAGCGCTCTTCCATCTCCCGCACAGCCCAGCGCAGGGCATTGGCCGCGAGCTTGGGCTCGACCACGACCGGCGTGAGCAGGTGCGGAATGTCCTCGTACATGCCGAGTTCGAGGCGCTTCGGGTCGATCATGATGAAGCGCACCTGATCCGGCGTGGCGCGGTAGAGGATGCTCGTCAGCATCGCGTTGAGCCCGACCGACTTGCCCGTGCCGGTCGAACCGGCGATGAGCAGGTGCGGCATCGTCGCCAGGTCGCTGACGTAGGGCTCGCCGTGGATGGTCTTGCCGAGCGCGATCGCGAGCTTGGAACTGGATTTCCGGTACGGCTCAGACTCCAGCAGTTCCCGCAGCGAGATCGATTCGCGAACGGGGTTGGGGATCTGGATACCGACCGTGCTCTTGCCGGGAATGCGGTCGATCAGCACCGACTCGGCGCGCATGGCCAGCGAGAGATCCTCGGAGAGTCCGGTGATCTTGCTGTACTTCACGCCCGCATCGGGCTTGAACTCGTAGGTGGTCACGACCGGGCCCGGCAGGATCTGGACGACGGCGCCCTCGACCGAGAACTCGCGGCACTTGTCCTCGAGCTGTCGCGCCGAATCCATCAACTCCCGCTCGTCGACCTTGCGCTCGGCCTGGGCCGGGTCGAGCAGGGCAAGCGGTGGCAGCGTGTAGCCCCCGGCCTTGCGCTCTGCTGGCGCCTTCAATTCGGACTCGTGCTCGGGCAGGGACGTCGGCGTCGATGAGGGTGCCACGCGCACGGGCGGTTTGGGGCGCACGGCCGGCATCTCGGCGGCGATACGCGCCGGAGACGGCCCGACGCCGGCCACGGAAGCCGCGGTGGCCGTAGCCCGGTCCGGCCTGGCCGCCGCAGCGGGCGTGGAAGCCGTCGGTGAGGTCGCTGGCGTCGGCTGGCGCCTGGCCGGGGTGACGTCCGCGGCGTCCCCGTCGGTGCGCGGCTTGATCGCCTTGAGGTCCTCCGGCGTCGCATCGCGGCCGAGTCGCTTGCGCACGACTTCACGCCGCTGTTCCTCGCGTCGCTTCACCTCGCGGCGTGCCTTCATTTCCTCGGTGAATGTGCTGACGCGCACGCGGATTCTTTCGGCCGCGGCGGCGGCGAGCGCGCTCAGCGAGACCTGGGTCGTGAGGATGAACCCGAGCAGGCCGAGCGACAGGATGACGATCGCACCGCCGGTGCGATTGAGATACTGCACGGCGAGTTCGGAGAGGATCGCTCCGAGGTGCCCACCTGCGGGCACGGACGCGTCGCCGGCACGCGGTGCGTCACCCGCGAGGCCAAGCAACGCGGAGACGCAGAGCAGGAGCACGACGGCGCCGATCGACTTGGTGTAGCCGGCCGGCAGGCTCCGGCACCAGAAGTAGTGATAGCCGGCCACGATCAAGACGACCGGAATCAGGAACGACGCATAGCCGAGCAACTGGAACGACGACTCGGCGATGAAGGCGCCGAACGTGCCGGCGAAGTTGGCCGCCTGCTTCGGTGGGCCCGCGTAGAAGAACCACGCGGGATCGCCGGGGGTGTAACTGGCCAGCGCGACGAACCACAGCAGGGCGCCGAAGAACAGCGCCACGCCCAGCGCCTCGCTGGCACGTCGTGACATCACGGATGCCGACATCAGATCTCCATCACCACGGGCACGATGAGCGGGCGCCGCCCCGCCTTGCGCCGCAGCACACGCTGCAACTCGGACCGCACGCGTTCGCGCAGCAGCCCCACATCTGTTCGTTCCTCGATCGGCGCGGCGCGCACGGCATCCCGAATCATCGCGGTGGCGTCACGCAGCAAGGCCTCCGACGCCTCGTCGACGACGAACCCGCGCGTGATGATCTCGAACGTGCCAGCAAGCTCACCGGTCTGCATGTTCACGGCGAGCATCGGCACGATCAGGCCGTCGCCCGCGAGGTGCTTGCGATCGCGCAGCACCTCGTCGGCGACCTCGCCGGTCCGCGTGCCGTCGATGAGCCGCCTGCCGACTTCGGCGCGACCCTCGATGGCGGCGCCCTCGCCGTCGAAGCGCAGCACGTCGCCGTTGTCGATCACCAGGATCTCGGTACCACGCGACACGGTCTGCGCGACCCGGGCATGACGTGCGAGCTGGCGATACTCGCCATGGATCGGGACGAAGTACTTCGGCCGGACCAACGAGTGCATCAGCTTCAGTTCCTCCACATGTCCGTGCCCGGAGACATGAATGTGCTTCTGGCCCTCGTAGATCACGTCGGCGCCGCGCAGCGCGAGGTGGTTCATCACCCGGCCGATCGCCCGTTCGTTGCCCGGGATGGCGCGTGCCGAGAACACGACCACGTCGTCATCGTCCACCTTCACGAACCGGTGGTCGTCGATCGCGATGCGCGACAGGGCAGCCGCCGGTTCGCCCTGCGACCCGGTCGTGATGCAGACCACGTCGCTGCCGGGGAAGTTCCGGACCTCGCTGTCGCGAATCTGCACGCCGGAGGGGATACGCAGCAATCCCAGGCGCTGCGCGGTTTCCGAGTTGTCGATCACGCCACGGCCCACGAAGGCGACGTTGCGATCGAACTGCGCCGCGAGATCCACGAGGATCTGCATGCGGTGGATGCTCGAGGCGAACATCGCCACGACGATCTTGCCGGCCGTGGACGTGAAGATCTCCTCGAAGCCGTCGATGACGTCGCGTTCCGAGCCGGCGACGCCGGGCCGGTCGACGTTGGTGCTGTCGGCAAACAGCGCCAGTACGCCTTGTTGACCGAGTTCGGCCAGGCGCGGCAGGTCCGTCGTCTCGGCATCGAGCGGCGTGTGGTCGATCTTGAAATCGCCGGTGTGGACCAGTACGCCAGCCGGCGTGTGGATGGCCAGCGCCAGGCAGTCCGGCATGCTGTGCGTGACGCGCAGGCACTCGATGGTGAACGGCCCCACCTGCACGCGTTCGCGAGGCGCCACCGGTTTGAGCCGTCCACGGACGTCGATGCTGTGCTGTTCGAGGCGATTTTCCACCAGCGCCAGCGCCAGTCGCGAACCGTAGACCGGGCCTTCGACCAGCGGCATCAGGTACGGCAGCCCGCCGATGTGATCCTCGTGGCCGTGCGTGAGGAAGACGGCGGCCACCTTGTGGCCCAGGCCCTCGAGGTAGGCCAGGTCGGGCACGACCAGGTCGACGCCGGGCAGATCGGGCTCTGCGAACATCACGCCGGCATCGACAACGATCGTCGTGTCTCCACACGTGATCGCCATCGTGTTCATGCCGAATTCGCGCAGGCCGCCAAGCGGCACCACGTCGACCGGCAGCGCCAGCGTCGTCTCGGGCACGATCATCTTTATCGAAGCTTCCCAGGGCCGGCAATACGCCGACAACACCTCCGAGCGCAGCGAAAGGCCACGTCGGTCCTGCACACGTGCTGCGCCACCAGCACCGGTCGAGGCGGGGGACCGGCGCAGCGGACACGGACAGCCGACCGGCCTGGCGGGCGCCAGCGTCGGCTGTGAGAATCCAGACCCACTGGGTTGGGCTGGATCCGCTAAGTCCTACAGCGGACAACAAGATAACACGGGAACGGCGGCTACCTTCGGGCCGCAGCGGCCAGGCGCGCGAACTCCTCGAGCGACAACGTCTCGGCGCGCCGCTGTCCGTCGATGCCGGCCTCGGCGAGCCACGCCTTCGCGTCGGCGCCTTCCCCCCTGGCCAGCGCTTGCAGCGTGGTCCCCAGCATCTTCCTGCGCTGGGTGAACACGTGCCGGACGATGGCGTCGAAGCGGGCTTGGTCCGCGATGGTCACCCGGTCGGCACGGAAGCCGATACGGACGACCGCAGAATGGACCCTGGGGGGCGGGCGGAATGCCCCCGGCGGAAGCACGAAGGCACGGCTCACGTCGGCCTGCAAGGCCATCGCGATCGCCAGCGGCCCGTAATCGCCCGTGCCCGGGACGGCGATCAAGCGGTCAGCCACTTCCTTCTGAAGCATCAGGACGGCATCGGCGACGCGTCCCTCCCGGGCGTGGCGCAACAGGCGACCGAGCACCGGCGTCGAGATGTTGTAGGGCAGGTTGGCGGCGACGCGATACGGGCGGTCTCCCTCGAACCATGTCTCGGGAGGCACATCGAGGAAGTCGCCTTCGTGCACGTGGACGCGGGGCAGTGCGCGGGCCCGCAACTCGGCCACGAGGTCGCGATCGATCTCCACGGCATGAACGACCGCGCCGGCCCGCGCGATCGGGACGGTCAACTGGCCGCGGCCGGGGCCGATTTCGAGGAAGACGTCACCAGGCTGCGGGGCGATGGCGGCGACGACCTTGTCGACCCACGGGCGCTCGAGGAAGTGCTGCCCGAATCGCTTGCGCGCCTGTCCTGTCCGCCGAAGCCCTGGCGAAGGCGGAACCACTAGTCGTGATCTCCGTCCTGCTCGGCCCAGAAGTGCTCCTCGACCTCCTGGATCTCCTCCTCCGACATGCCGAAGTAATGCCCGATCTCGTGGATCAGCGTCTCGGCGACCATGGCCACGAGGTCGTCCTCGTTGATCGCGTCCTCCTCGTGCGGCCCCTGGTAGAGGACGATCTGATCGGGCTCGCGATTGCCGTCGTCCCATTGCCGCTCGGTGATGGGCGTGCCGAGATAGAGACCATAGAGCGTGTCGGGTGCCTCGATCTCCATCTCCTCGAGGAGCGTGGCTGGCGGGTACTCCTCGACGATGATCGCAATGTTGCGCATCGCGTCCCGGAAGTTCTCGGGAATCAGCGTCAGCGCCTCCTCGATCAATGTCGCGAACTCGTCTCGGGTCATTTCTTGACGGCCTTCGTCCGTCGGCCTTCCGCCTTCGCGGCGTTGCCGCTTCGGCGCGACGAGTCCGCCTTCGCGGCGTTGCCGCTTCGGCGCGACGAGCCAGCCTGCGGGTTCGTCGTCGTTCGCTTGATGGCGTTCCCGATCGTTGGGCGCGGAGCCTTATCAGACCGCTGCGATCCCGGCGCGTTGCGCGAAGGTGGCCGAGCCCGGCCCGCAGGCCTGCCTGTGGGTGGCGCACCGAGGTCGAGTGGCGCAATCCCTCCGGTCTTGAACGGGTAGCGACACACATCGGCGACGAAGCACTCGCCGCAGAGCGGCCGCGGCCGGCAGATGCGCCGGCCGTGCAGGATCAGCGCGTCGGACATGCGCGTCCAGTCGGATGCGGGCAGCGCCGCGCAGAGGTCGCGTTCCACACCTTCGGGCGTGGTCTCGAAGGTCAGGCCGATGCGTTCGGTGACGCGCAGCACATGGCGATCGACGGGGAGTCCCGGCACGCCGAGCGCGTGGCCGAGCACGACGTTGGCGGTCTTCCTCCCGACGCCCGGCAACGTCGTCAGGGTGTCCATGGTCGCCGGCACGTCGCCGCCATGCTCCGCGACGAGCCGCTGCGAGAGCGTGACGATGGCCCTGGACTTGACGCGGAAGAACCCGGTGGCGTGGATGATCGGCTCGACATCGGCTGGATCCGCGACGGCCAGCGCGCGCGCATCGGGATACAGCGCAAAAAGGGCCGGCGTCGTCTCGTTCACGCGCCGGTCGGTGGATTGCGCCGACAGCACGGTCGCGATCAGCAGTTCGAAGGCGTTGCGGTAGGCGAGTTCGGTGTCCGGCGTCGGGTAGTGGCGGAGCAGACGCTCCAGCACGGCCGCGGCCGGCACGAGGGTCGGCGCGCCTTTAGGGGCACGGGGCACGGGGCATATTAACGCCTAACGCCTAACGCTTAACGACTGATGCCTCATGCCTCATGCCTGACGCATACGCGCCAGGCCGAAGGCCAGTCCCGAATCCCGAGTCCCAGTCGCGAAGGCAGGCCCCACCTCGGCGACCTGACTGAAGTGTCGGGACGCGTGCCGCACCCGACGGGCTTCGTGGACGTCGTCCTGAAGCGGACCGGCGACGCGCTCGAGGCAACGGTGACACTGCCGGACGGCGTGAGCGGCGATCTGTTCTGGAAAGGGAAGCGTTACCCGTTGCAGGCCGGGTCGCAGAAGGTATCGATCAGGTAGGGACCGCTCTCCGAGCGGTCCATCTCCGCAGCCGCCGGACTCGCCGATGGAGAGTGGTGGATGCCACGGAGAGAGAGGTGGACGCCTCGGAGAGGCGTCCCTACCTTACAGGTTCCCCTTTTTCATTTCGTCGAGTATGTAGTCGCACGACCGCACGGTCAGCGCCATGATCGTCAGGGTCGGGTTCTGGCAGGCGATCGACGGGAAGCCGGCGCCGTCGGTGACAAACAGGTTCTTCACCTCGTGCGCCTGCTGGAACTGATTGAGCACCGACGACTTCGCGTCCGGGCCCATGCGGGCCGTGCCGACTTCGTGGATACCATAGCCTGGCGCTTGCTGCTCGTTGAGGCGGATTTGGATGCGCGTGCCGCCCAGGGCGTCGAGCATCTCTGCGGCCTGCAAGGCCATGTCGCGGCGCAGGGCGAGTTGGTTGTCGTGCCACCGCATGGACACGCGCAGCCGGGATTCCCCATGTATCCACCACGTCGCGATCGATCGAGACCTCATTGTCCGCGTACGGCAGGCATTCGCCGAAGCCGCCGAAGTTGAAGGTGGTGGCGGTGTCGCGCACGGTCGCCTTGTAGGCCGCGCCGAAGCCAGGCGCGTTGCCGCGCAGGCCGGTGCTGCCGCCGCCCTGGTAGCCATAGCCGCGCAGGAAATCCTTCGCAGCAGGCTGGCCCGGCAGGTTGCGGAAGCGCATCAGGTAGATCCCGTTCGGCCGTCGTGGGCTGTCGGGGCCCATCACGGTACCGGCCAGGTCGGGGAACTCCGCCGATGCGCCGCCGCCGCTGATGTGATCCATCAAGTACTTGCCCAGCACGCCGCTGCCATTGGCAAGTCCGCCCTCGCGGCTGTTCAGCAGGATGCGAGTGGACTCGAGGGCCTGCGCGGCCATCACCACCACCCTCGCGTACACCTCGCGTACCTGGCGCGTCGAACGGTCGATGTAGCTGACGCCTCGCGCCTTGCCCGTCGCCGGATCGACGATGACCTGGTGGACCATCGCGCCGGTGACGAGGGTCGTGCGCCCAGTGCGAAGCGCATCGGCCACCGTCGTGAAGGCACTGTTGAAGTACGAGTGCGTGGCGCACCCCTGCTCGCAGGGCCCGCAATAGTGGCAGGCGGACCGTCCGTTGATGGGCCTGGTGAGGTTGGCAGAGCGACCCAGCGTCATCGTCCGGCCAAACTGCGTCCGCAACCGCCGGCGAACCGCGTGCTCGATGCACGACATTCCCATCGGCGGGTGGAACCTGCCGTCGGGCACGACGGCATCGGCGCCTTCGTTGATGCCGGTGATGCCGACGTATTCGTCGACGATGTCGTAGTACGGCGCGAGATCGGCGTAGGACAGCGGCCAGTCGACGCCATGGCCGTCCCGGCTCGCCGCCTTGAAGTCGATGTCACCGAGACGGTAGCTCTGGCGCCCCCACACATTCGTGCGACCGCCGACCACGCGCATCCGGCCCATCCACGCGAAGGGCTTGTCGTCAGGCGTGGTGTACGGCTCGTCGATGTCGTTCGCGAACCAGTCGTAGTTCCACTCACGACAGGCGTAGCAGTCCTTCTGCTTCGGACGCGTCCGGCGGATCACCTCGTCGGCACGATTGCGATAGGGCAGGGAGGACGCCGGAACGTGCTCCTTGTAGTCGGCATCGGTCAGGGCTCGCCCGGCCTCGAGCATGCAGACCTGCAGGCCGGACTCGCTCAGGCGCTTCGCGGCCCAGCCGCCGGATGCGCCGGCCCGACGACTACGGCATCGAACGTCTGTCCGGCCACCTGGGCGGAACTCGTCATTCGCAGCTCCTGCATGTGCCTGGTGAGTGCCGCCGCCGGTAGGGCCCGTTCGCCGAACGCGGCCTTCAGATAAAGGGCCGGGCTCGGAGAGCCGGCCCTACCATCGAGCCCTCGATCGTCCGATTCCGATTCCCGGTTCCCGATCCGCGATCTAGATCGTCCCGGCCTTCATCTGTTCCATCAGGTGGTCGCAGGAGCGCACGGTCAGCGCCATGATGGTCAACGTCGGGTTCTGGCAGCCGCCGGACACGAAGCCGCTCGCATCGGTCACCAGAAGGTTACCGATGTCATGCGTCTGCTGGAACTGGTTGAGGACCGAGTTCTTCGGGTCGGCGCCCATCCGGGCGACGCCCATCTCGTGGATGCCGTAGCCCGGTACGCGATCGAGGAAGAAGAACGGACGGATGTTCCTGGCGCCGGCAGCCTCGAGCATCTCGGCCGCGGCGTAGCCCATGTCCGGGATCATCTTCTGCTCGTTCTCCTTCCACGCCATGGAAATGCGCAGCACGGGGATCCCGAACGTGTCGACGACGTTCGGGTCGATCGACACCTGGTTGTCCTCGTAGGGCAGCACCTCGCCGAAGCCGGAGAAGGCAAACTGCGTCACGCTGGAGTTGGCCACCGCCTCCTTGTAGTCGCGGCCGAAGCCGGACACGCCGTAGTTGAAATTGCTCGCACCGCCGCCCTGGTAGCCGTAGCCGCGCAGGAAGTCCTTGTGCTTCGGCTCGCCGGGACGGTTGCGGAAGCGGATGACGTAGGTGCCATTCGGACGGTTCGGACCGTTCACGCTCGGCTTCTGCGCGTAATCGGGAAACTCGCCGCTCGCGCCACCGGCGACCCACGTGTGGTCCATCAGGTACTTGCCGAGGACACCGCTGCTGTTGGCCAGGCCACCCTCGCGGCTGTTCAACAGGATCCGCGACGACTCGAGCGCCTGCGCCGCCAGGATCACCACGCGGGCGTTGACTTCCTTCAACTGCCGCGTGTTCCGGTCGATGTAGGAGACGCCGCGGGCCTTCTTGCCCGAAGCGTCCATCAGGACCTGGTACACCATCGCGTTCTGGATGAGGGTGCACTTGCCGGTCTTGATGGCGTCGGCAACGGTGGTGAACGCGGAGTTGAAGTACGAATGCGTCGCGCATCCGCGCTCGCACGGGCCGCAATAGTGGCAGGGCGCGCGGCCGTTGATCGGCCTGGTGATGTTGGCGGCGCGGCCAATCGTCAGCGTCCGGTTGAAGCTCTTCCTGATGACGTTGCGGACGTGGTGCTCGGCGCAGTTGAGTCCCATCGGCGGGTGGAACTTGCTGTCGGGCAGCATCGGGTCCTGCTCGGGCATGCCCGAGATGCCGACGTACTCCTCGACCATGTCGTAGTACGACTCGAGGTCCTTGTAGGCAATGGGCCAGTCGATCCCATGGCCGTCGCTGCTCGCGGCCTTGAAGTCGTTGTCGCTGAAGCGATAGCTCTGGCGTCCCCAGATGTTCGTGCGGCCGCCGATGATGCGGGTGCGTCCCTGCCACGAGAACGGCTTGCCCTGCGCGGTGGTATAGGGCTCCTCGTTGTCGTTGACGAACCACTCGTAGTTGTACTCGGTGCAGGCGTAGCAGTCCTTCTGCCTGGCGCGGGTTTCGCGGATGCGGTCGTCGGCGCGGTTGCGGTACTCGAGCGTGTATGCCGGCGCGTGCTCCTTGTAGTCGGCATCTGTGAGCGCCCGGCCGGCATCGAGCAGCACGACGTTGATGCCCGCCTCCGAGAGCCGTTTGGCGGCCCAACCGCCCGAGGCGCCTGATCCGACCACGATCACATCGAACGTCTGACCCGCTTGATCACGCGAGGCTTGCGCCACTGCACCACTCCTGGCTGAAAAGGACGACGAGGCGCAGCATAGTCATTGGTTCGCACATGGGTCAAATAGTCGATCACGCAATGCCGGAATGCTGCGAATGCCGCAATGTCGAACGCAGGCTGCCGGCTGGCGCAACCCGGCGCTACCTTTGGACGATGAGCGCCGTGTGCAACGCCCAACCGATTTCGAGTTCCACGATTCCCGGCTCGATACCCGATACCCGATACCCGATACCCGATACCCGATACCCGATACCCGGTATCCGTTACCCGGTACCCGGAACCCTTGTGCTATCGTTCGCGAAACCTCGACTGAAGGAGTGCTCGCGCATGAAGGAAGGTCGCACGCTGCCCGTCATCCAACCCGCGCCTGACGCAGGGCTGTCGCGGCGCGCCGCGCTGCAGTCGCTGGCCGCGGGTCTCGGCGCATCGATAGCGGTGCCCGGCCTTGCCGAGGCCAGCGATCACCCCGTCCACAAGCACGTCGCTGCCGTCGCCGAGCAGACCAGGAAGCCCGGGGCCGCCGGCAAGCCGGCGCCCGCCTACAAGCCGACGACGTTGGACGCGCACCAGTTCGCAACCGTGGTCGTGCTCTCGGAGTTGATCGTTCCCGGGGCGAAGGCGTCCGGCTCGCCGGAGTTCCTCGACAAGCTGCTCACGGTGGAGTCAGCCGAAACCCGGCGCCGGTTCATCTCCGCGCTCGGTGCCTTCGAAGGTGCGGCCCTCAAGTCGAAGCAGAAGCCGTTCAAGGACCTCACCGAGGCCGACCAGATCGCCTTGCTCACCGAGGCGTCGACCGGGCAGCCGAGCCGGTCGCCCGTGTTCTGGAAGAAGGGTGATCCCATCCCGGTGCCGGCGCCGGCGGCCGGCCCGATGACCCTGCGCGACCACTTCGACCACATCAAGGGGTGGGTGTCGGGGATCTACTTCGCGTCCGAGCCCGGGCTCAAGGAACTCGGATACACGGGCAACGTGTTCCACGAGAAGTATCCCGACTGCGAGCACGACGGAAAGCACGCATAGGTCCTGCGTTTCAAGTCTCAAATCTCAAGTCTCACGTGAACCCTGAGCCCTGAGACCTGAGACCTGAGGCGCTTTCCTCAACTCGCCCGGGGCCGGCGCGCCAGCGACCCCCTGGCGAGGGCGCGGAAGTTGCGCGCCGTACGCAGTCCCTCCAGGCGGCGCGACGATGACTGGTCGTGGCTCGGCACTCCGAACAGGCTGAGCTGCGGCCCATCCGCGGTCAGGCCACTGGCTACCACGCTCACGCGCACCGGTGGATCACCGAACTTCCACAGACGCGCGGCCAGCGTACGGGCCACCGGGGCGAGGTCGGCGCGCTGGCGCGTGGACTCGCGCAGCGTGAAACCGCGACCGCGGAAGCGCTGGTCTACGCCCATGACGCGTACGGTCAGTGCGTGTGCGAACGCGCCAATCTGCGCGAGCCCCTGCGACAACTGGTCCGCCAGGTGCTCGGCGGCCAACTGCACATCCTCGGAACTGACCTGGTGGGTGAGGGGCAGCACCCGCGTCAGCGTCCGCGGTAGTGCGGTTCCGGCCAGCGCACGCGGTGCCTCGGCCCGCGCCGAACGCCACGCGGTCGCCCAGCCCGCACCGATCGCGGCTTCGGCCTCGTGCCCAGCCATCGCTGCGAGGGCGCCAATCGTGGTGACGCCTCGTTCGGCAAGGCGCTCGCGCGCGGCGGCAGAGAGCGGGGGCAGCCAGCAGAGGTCGAGCGGCGCGAGGAAGCGTTCGTCGTAGCCCGGCAGTACCTGGAGCAGGCCCGACGGCGCGACCAGCGCGGCGGCGACGCTCGCAGCCACCTCCGTGTCGGCCAACCCGGCCGCCGAGCCAAGCCCCAGTTCGTCGCGGATGGCGCGCTGCATGGCGTCGGCAGCCGCGGCCAGCGAGCCCGACTTCACCGCGCTCGCGGCAACGACCGCGCGGTCGATGGCCACCCAGTCCACTTCCGCGCACCAGCGCCGCACCAGTTCGTCCAGTTGCGACGCGGCCTCGGCATACCGGTCCAGGATGCCCGGCACGAAACGGGCGTGCGGAACCAGTAGCGCCCCCTCCCGCAAGCTGATGCCCGGCCGTACGCCTGCGGCACGCGCCACCCGGCAGGCCGCGACGACCTGGCCCGGGCCGTCGGCGGCGCCGCCGACGATCAACGGATGTGTCGGCGCCAGGCCTTCCCAACGTCGTTCGACGTCGACGACGAAATCCGGCAGGACGAGGGTGAGGAGCGTGGCCACGTGTGTTGCCTTCCGTTCAGACGCTGTCGCGCAAAGAAAAGGCGAAGCTGATCGAGCTGAATGGGGCGCGTCGCCATGCCCCGAACGGGGAAGTGACGCGCCTGGCCGTCGTCGTCTGACAGGGGAGGGGCGCCTTACAGGACAGCGGCCCTTGCTGACGGTGAAAAAGGGACGAGGAAGAGGGAAGAAGTCACTTGTCCCTCTTTCCTTGTCCTCGTTCCCTCTTTCGCATGCTAGTGGACCGGTTCGCCCGACCAGCCGGGGGCACCCTGCTTCTGCGACTCCGTGAAGGCGCGCATGTGTTCCTGAAGCGCCGCGATCATCGTCGGGATGAACGGCACGGGCACGACGATCTTCGCCTTCACCGGAGCGGGCACGGCATGGTCGCGTTCGGCGGCCTGGACGTCCTGGGGCGACAACGGTTGCACCTCGCAGAACGTCAACGTGAAGTCGAACGGCGTGTTGGCCACCGCGCAGAAGTTCGCGTAGACGCGCGGGACGTCGGGCGTGTCGGCCGGCACGATCGTGAAGTTGATCTGGCGGGACTCGGGAGGCTGGCTCATGCCGTCAGTATCGCCGCATCACGCCGATCACCACTCCCTGCACCTGCACGTCGGCCGCCGCCACCACGATCGGCGCCATCGTCGGATTGGCGGGCTGCAGCCGCACCTGGTCCTGCTCCTTGTAGAACTTCTTCAAGGTGACGTCGGACCCGGCCAGCAACGCGATCACCATCTCGCCATTGGCGGCGGTCTTCCGATCCTCGACGATGACGAAGTCGCCGTCGCGGATCTGTTCGTCAATCATCGAGTCGCCCTTGACGCGCAGGACGTAGGTGTCGCGCTTGCCGACCAGCGCTTCGGGGACGGTGATGGTCTCGGTACTGGTGATGGCCTCGATCGGCCGCCCCGCCGCGACGTACCCGAGCAGCGGCAATTCGAGCGCACGTCCGCCGATACGTGCGGGGATGAGCTCGACCGAGCGACTCCGGTTCCAGGCGCGCTTGATGAAACCCTTGTCCTGCAGGTTGGTGAGGTGCTTGTGCACGGTGGCCAGCGACGACAGCCCGAAGCGCCGGCCGACTTCCTCGAGGCTCGGGGCGTACCCGTGCTGCTGGATGAAGTCGTTGAGGTAGTCGAGGATTTCGCGCTGACGTTTGGTGAGCGGCTGCACGATGGTCACTCCAGGAGGCACGGTCGCGTCAGCCCGACACTGGGCGTCTGCGTCGATGCCGGCGAGCGTATGCAAATAAAAAGCGAAAGTCAAGCGCCCCGGCCAAAGGCCCGATGCTAGACTCCAAAGTCTCAGTGCCCCTGATGCAGAGACCGTCGCTTTCGCCTCGTAACGCCGGGTTTTTGTCGCACTTCGTGGCGGCCTTCGCGATTGTCGCCGGCGCGGTAACGACGTCGCCGGCGGTGCTGCCGAGCGTCGTGTTCGCGGCATCGGCCAGCGTCGTCCAGAACGGCACTGCTGCCGCCGATCGCATGCAGCAGAAGCTCGAGGCGATCGTGCGCTTCGGAGCGATCCCGCGCCTCGAGACACAGAGCACCGTGATCGAGGAGGGCGAGGTCAACGCATATCTCGAGCACTACCTGCGGGCGGAGATTCCGCCGGGGATTTCGACGCCCGTGCTGCGCATCCTCGCCGACAACCGGCTGAGTGCAACCGCGACCTTCGATCTGGAGGTGATGAATGCCAGCCGGCCACCCAGCGAGGGCTTCGATCCGTTGCGCATGCTGACGGGCAGCCTGCCCGCGAAGGTGACCGGGCGGCTCGTCACCGAGAACGGCAGTGGCCGGTTCGAACTCGAGTCGGCCGAACTGGGTGGCATCCCATTGCCGCGCGTGCTCGTCTCGCAGCTGGTCTCGCGCTATAGCGTGTCGCCCGACGAACCCAACGGCATCGACCTCGACGCGCCTTTCGACCTGCCCTCGTCGATTCGCGAGATCCGGGTCGAGCCCGGCCAGGTGACCGTGCTGCAGTGACCGCGGCCGATCCGCTCCAGGCCCCGCTCGGCGATCTGACCGGCGTCGGGCCGACTCGCGCCGCCGCGCTGGCGTCGGCGGGGCTGCGCACGCTCGAGGACCTGCTGCTCCGGTTCCCGCTCCGCTATGAAGATCGTGGGCACATCGTCGCCATCGCCACGCTGCGACCGGGCACGGCCACGATCGCAGGCGAAGTCGTCGACGCTCAGATCAAGCCCACGCGTCGTCCCCGCTTCACGGTCTTCGAGGTGACGGTACGCGATGCCACCGGCTCGGCGCGCGCCGTCTTCTTCAACCAGCGCTTCCTCGCGCAGGTCTTCCGGCCCGGCCAGCAGGTGGTGCTGCACGGCAAGGTCGAGTGGACGAGCCTCGGTCCGCAGTTCCAGTCGCCGCAGTATGAATTCGTCGACCTCACCAGCGTCGACGAGGGCGACAGTGTCCACACCGGCCGCATCGTCCCGATCTACGAGCGCATCGGCCCACTGACGCCGAAGCTGCAGCGTGATCTCGTCGCCCGCGCGCTCGATCGCCTGCCCGAGGTGATTACCGATCCGCTACCCATCGAGGTGCGCCGTGCACGCGGCCTGCCTACGCGCCGCGAGGCGCTGCTCGATACGCACTTTCCCCCCGAGGGCACGAGCGTGGACACGCTGAATGCGTTCCGTACGCCGGCACAAGTGCGGCTGATCCTCGAGGAGTTCGTGCTGTTCCAGCTCGCGCTCGCCGACCAGCGGGCGCGCGTTGTCACCACCGCGAAGCCGCATCGCGTGCTCGTCTCGGACGAAATCCGGACGCTGGCCCGGCGCGTGCTGCCGTTCGTGCTGACGCCCGGCCAGAAGCAGGCGCTGCGTGAGATCGTCGAGGACCTGCAACGCCCGACGGCGATGAATCGCCTCCTGCAGGGCGACGTCGGCGCCGGCAAGACCATCGTCGCGTTGCTCGCCGCGATCGTGGCGATGGCCAACGGCCTGCAGGTCGTGCTGATGGCCCCGACCGAACTCCTCGCCGAGCAGCACGCGCGTACCGTGGCCTCGCGGCTGGACGGCACGCCCTTTCGTTCGGTCCTGCTTACGGGCAGCCAGCGCAGCGTCGCGCGTCGCGACGCGCTCGCCGCGATTGCGTCGGGACAGGCGCAACTGGTCGTCGGCACGCATGCCGTTCTCGAGGACCCCGCGCTCTTCAATCGTCTCGGCCTCGTGATCATCGACGAACAGCACCGCTTCGGCGTCGGTCAGCGTGCCCGATTGCGGGGCAAGGGCCGGCTTCCCGACGTTCTGGTCATGACGGCCACGCCGATTCCCCGCACACTGGCACTGACGGCGTACGGCGACCTGGACGTCTCCGTGATTCGCGACCTGCCGCCGGGGCGTCAGCCGGTGCGCACCACCGCCCGTCCCGAGGAGCGTCGAAACGAGGCCTATGCGTTCGTGCGCGAGCAGGTCGCCGAAGGCCGGCAGGCCTACGTCGTGCTGCCGATCATCGAGGACAGCGACAAGATCGACGTGCGTGCCGCCGTCAGCATGGAAGAGGCCTTGCGTGACGGGGCCCTGGCCGGACTGCGTATCGGCCTGCTGCACGGCAAGCTGAAGGCCGCCGAGAAGCAGACGGTGATGCAGGCATTCGTCGCGCACGACGTCGACGTGCTCGTCAGCACCACGGTGATCGAAGTCGGCGTCGATGTCCCGAACGCGAGCGTCATGGTGGTCGAGCACGCCGAGCGATTCGGCCTGGCGCAACTGCATCAACTGCGCGGGCGGGTGGGACGAGGCGCCGCGCAGAGTTATTGCGTGCTGCTGTTTGACCGGCCTCTGAGCGAGGAGGCCCGCGAGCGCCTCAAGGCGATGACCGACACGACCGACGGCTTCGTGATCGCGGAGCGCGACCTGGCGATCCGTGGCCCTGGCGACATGTTCGGGACGCGACAGGCGGGGCTGCCGACGTTGCGCATCGGCGACCTCGCCCGGGACCAGGATCTGATGGCGGACGCGCACGAGATCGCGCGCGGTCTCGTCGCCGAGGTACCCGACGATGCGTTGCCTCGCCGCCTGGCGCGGGCGGCATGGGCTGGCCGGTTCAACCTGGCGCAGGTCGGCTGATGCGCGTGATCGCGGGCGCGTTGAAGGGACGGGTGCTGCAGACGCCGGCGTGGGAGGGTCTCCGTCCGACGTCCGATCGGTTGCGCGAGACGCTCTTCAACATCCTGGCGCCACGCATCGAGGGCGTCAGTTTCCTCGACGTCTGCGCCGGCACCGGCGCCGTCGGCATCGAAGCGTTGAGCCGCGGTGCGGCGTCGGTCACCTTCGTCGAAGAAGACCGCCGCGCCCTGGCGCTGATCGAGGTCAACCTGGGACACTGCGAGGTACGCGAAGGCTATACTATCGAGCGTCGCAACGCGCTTGCGCGCGCGGCGGTGTTCGCTGGCGGACCCTTCGACATCGTGTTCCTCGATCCTCCGTACGCGCAGCGATCCCTCGAGCCCTGGCTCCACCTGGGGGCCGCCCATCTGGCGCCTGGCGGGATCGTCATCCTCGAGCACGCGTCGCGGCTCGAGGCGCCCGCAGCGGCCGATGGTCTCGCGGTGTCGCGTCGCCTGCGGCAGGGCGACAGCGCCCTGACCTTTTACGCTCCCGGCACAGCCGGACCGGAGGCCTGAGTGAGCGAAGCACGTGTCGCCCTCGTCGCCGGGTCGTTCGACCCGATCACGAACGGGCATCTCGACGTGATCCAGCGCGCCCACCGCCTGTTCGGACGCGTGGTTGTCGCCGTGCTCGTCAATCCGGGCAAGTCACCGATGCTGTCGCTCGACGAGCGGCTTGCCGTCATCCACGACACGGTCGCTGGCATTGCCGGCATCGACGTCGTTGCCTTCGAGGGTCTGCTGGTCGAGGCGGCAGTGACGCATGGCGCGACGGTCGTCGTGCGTGGACTGCGATCGGTGACCGACTACGAGCACGAGTGGCCGATGGCGAGGATGAATGCCAGGCTGTTGCCCGGTCTCGAAACGGTGTACGTCTCCGCCTCGGCGGAATGGGCGCACGTGAGCTCGAGCCTCGTGCGACAGATTCATGCGCTTGGTGGCGCGATCGATGCGTTCGTGCCGCCGGCCGTGCTCACGCACCTCGGACGCCGTGACCAGGCCGACGGCAAGACTTGAAATTTGAACGTTGAAATGCGGAATTTCACATTCGAACCGTCAAATTGTAAGGATTGCTGACGTATGCTCGCCGCACGCACCACCCGCATCTCGTCCTCACCGACCATGAAGGGACTCATCGCCGCGGAGCGCCTCCGCGCGGCCGGCGTGAACGTGGTGGATCTCAGTGCGGGTGAGCCCGACTTCCCGACGCCCGAGCACGTCAAGGACGCGGCGCACGCCGCCATCGCGGCCAACTACACCAAGTACACCCCGAACTCCGGGTCGACCGAGATCAAGCAGGCGATTGTCGGACGCTACCGCGCCGACTACGGCGTCGAGTACGACGTGAGCGAGGTCATCGTCTGCGCCGGCGGCAAGCAGGCGCTGCTCAATGGCGCGTTGGTCGTGTTCGACCCCGGCGACGAGGTGATCACGCACACGCCCGGGTGGCCGACGCTCGTGGAGCAGATCAAGCTGGCCGATGCCTCGCCGGTCATCGTGCGGACGTCGCCCGAGGACGGCTTCGCGGTGCGGGCGCAGCCGTTTCTCGACGCGATCACGCCGCGGACCAAGGCCATCGTGATCAATTCGCCGGCCAACCCGACCGGTGCGTTGATGACCGAAGCGGAGATGATTCGGCTTGCCGACGTCGCGGCGCCGCGCGGCATCTGGATCATCCTCGACCTGTGCTATGAGAGGCTGATTTACGACCCTGTCGCCCACAACCTGCCGCGGGTGCTTGGCGAAAGGATGCGCGATCGGACGATCCTGGCCGGGTCGGCGTCCAAGGCCTACGCGATGACGGGCTGGCGCTGTGGCTGGCTCCTGGCCACAAGAGAAGTGGTGGCCGCGTGCAATGCGATCCAGAGCCACTGCACGAGCAACGTCTGCTCGATCACGCAGAAGGCGGTCGTGGCCGCGCTCACCGGGCCGCAGCAGTGCGTGACCGACATGCTCGACGAGTACCGTCGTCGACGGGACCTGATCCAGGCGCGCGTCGTCCAGGATCCACGGTTCTCGTGCCTCACGCCGGCGGGCGCGTTCTACCTGTTTGTCGACGTCTCGGCATTTCTGTCGCCGGAGCGACTGCGCACCAGCGCCGACTTCTGCCAGGCGTTGCTCGAGCAGCAGCATGTAGTCGTCACGGCCGGCGAGGCGTTCGACGCACCCGGCTTCTTGCGCATCTCCTACGCCGCCTCCATCGAGACGCTCGCGGAAGCGGCGCGCCGCCTGCACGCCTTCATCGCCGACGTGGATGCGGGGAAATACTCGGCACGCGTCACGTCGTAGACAGGTCTCACGCCGTGTTCCGTGCTCCGTGCTCCGTGCTCCGTGAGCCGTGAGCCTGAGCCCTGAGCCCCGAGCCCTGAGCCCTGAGCCCTGAGCCCTGAGCCCTGAGCCCTGAGACAACACGGTCCGTGACCATGTCCAGCAACCGTCCGTATGGCGACGTGAACGAGGCCTTCCTCGACATCCTGCGCGACGTCGTCGGCAGTGAGCACGTACGCACCGACGAGGAGGCACGCACCACCTATGGCGCGGATGCATTGAAGAAGGGACATCCGGCCGACGTGGTGGTGTGGCCGGGCTCGACCGAGGAGGTGGCGGGCGTGCTGCGCGCCTGTTCGTCGTACCGGGTTCCGGTCGTGCCGCGCGGTGCAGGCACGGGGTATACGGGCGGGGCCGTGCCCTCGTTCGGTGGCGTGGTCCTTTCGCTGCAACGCCTCGACAAGATCCTCGAGATCGACGAGCGCAACCTGCTCGCCGTGGCCGAGTGCCATGTCGTCACCGGCGACCTGCAGAAGGCGGTCGAGGCCGTGGGCCTGTTCTATCCACCCGACCCGGCGAGTCTCTCGACGTCGACCATCGGCGGCAATGTGGCCGAGTGCGCCGGCGGGCCACGTGCCTTCAAGTACGGTGTCACCAAGCGCTACGTCCTCGGGCTCGAGGCCGTGCTGCCGTCCGGGGAAATCATCCACACTGGCGGCAAGAGCGTGAAGAACGTGGTCGGCTACGACCTCACGCAATTGCTGGTCGGGTCGGAAGGGACGCTGGCGGTGATCACGAAGGTGATCGTGCGACTGGTGCCGCTGCCGCCGACGCAGGTCACGCTGCGCGCGACCTTCACGACGATCCGCGCGGCGGTGGACGCGGTGGTCGACCTGGTTCGCGCCAGGGTCGTGCCGTCGGCGCTCGAGTTGATCGACGGCGATTCGCTGGATGCCGTGGCCACCAGTCTCGAGACGCGGGCGCTGGCGCCAGCGGGCACCGGCGCCCTGCTGCTGCTCGAGGTGGACGGGCTCGCCGAGGCGGTGGAGGAAGAAGGGCGGCGAGTCGAACAGGCCTGCCGCGACGCCGGAGCGACCGAGGTGCTGGTCGCGCGCGACCAGGCGACGCGCGAAGAACTGTGGCGCGTCAGGCGGGCCCTGTCACTGTCGCTGAAGGTGCTGGCGCCGCTGAAGATCAATCACGACGTGGTCGTACCGAAGGGCCGTGTCCCGGAACTGTTCGACCTGATCGCGCGGCTGCGGGCGACGTCGCCTGGGGTCCGCATTCCAAGCTTCGGGCACGTCGGCGACGGCAACATCCACGTCAACCTCATGCTCGACCCGGCCGATCCGGTGGCCGTCGCTTCGGCCCGGGCCGCGGAGCGCGCGCTGTTTGAGGGCGTCGTCGCCCTGGAAGGGTCGATCAGCGGCGAGCACGGCATCGGCTTCTCGAAATTGCCGTTCGTGCCGCTCGAACTGTCGTGGATCGAGATCAGTCTCCAGCGCCGCATCAAGGCCGCCTTCGATCCGCTGAACATCCTCAATCCGGGGAAGATGTTTCCCGAATAATGGAAATTGCAGAATTTCAGAATTGCAGAATTTCATCGCCGCAGCCAATCTTCGGAGCTTTGCTGGCGGTAATGACATTGTGAAATTCCTGACTTCTGAAATTGGTCCTACTGGTTTGTGACGAGCAGCACCGTCTCGAGGTCGCGTGCGGGATCGGGCCAGAGCAGGGTGCGGAGGCGCACGCCGGCGGGATTGAAGTACTGGACCTCGGCGAGTGTTCTCGTGACCACGCCGTGGTCGCCGGCGAGGGTCGCGAGGTCGTCCTTGGTGATCACGCAGAGCACGCGCTGGGGTCGCCGCAGGAACTCGATGACCTCGTGCGGCTGTACGAGATCGGTCTGCTTCACGCCCGTGTAGAACACCAGGTTGCGGACGAACACGCGGTAGGTCGCCGAGGGTTCGTGCCCCTGGTAGGCCGCGGCGTACTTGCGGGCCATCACCTGGACGGGCTCGAGGTCGGCCGCCGACGCCACCGAATACTGCAGCGACAACAGCGTCGCGATCGACGCCACTGCCATGGTGACGGGCAGCGCCCAGCGGCGCCGGCTCCAGGCGGCGGCCAGCACCGACAGGGCGCCGACGGTGATGATGCCCGTGCACACCAGGGCGAGCGAGGGCGTGAGCACGAAGAGCAGCGGGCGGGCGCGGTGCAGCAGCAGCCCGAGCATCATCAGGAGTACGGCGCAGAGGGTGCCGCACCATGCCAGCGCGGTCTGGCGTCCGGTGCGAGGCGAATTCTCCGGCTGCTCGTCGGGCAGCCGCGCAATCACCGTCCGCGCGAGCAGCAGCGCCATCGGCGGCAGCATCGGCAGGATGTACCGCGGCTGCTTGCCGATCGAAGCCGAGTAGAACACGAAGGGAACCGCCGCCCAGATGATCGCGCGCCACTCGGCACGCGTGACCATGCGTTCGCCGCGGAACACCCGCCGCCATGTCGGCAGCCACAGCAGGATGAACGGCGACCACGGCATCAGCCCGCCGAGCACGATCGGCACGTAGAACCACAGCGGGCGCGGCTCGTTGTATCGATCGGTGGCGAAGCGCTCGAGGTTCTCGCCGATGAAGAAGCGGTGGACGTACGCGAGGCCATGATGCTGGGCCATCGCCATGAACCATGGCGCGGCGACCAGCACGACCAGGCCGCCGACGAGCAGGATGTCCATCATGGCGGGCAGCCGGGCTTCGTCCTCGGTGCCGGCGTTGCGGTGTTCCTTCCACCACACGGCAATCGCGGCCAGCACCGGCAGCGCGACGCCCACCGGACCCTTCGCGAGCAGCCCGAGCCCCATCGTGACGCCGGCAAACGCGAGCCAGAGTCGCCGTCGCGAGACCGACGTGGTCGCGGTCGCGAGGGGCGAGCCGATGCCTTCGACCAATCCCCATGTGGCCGCCGCGATGAAGAAGGCGAGCGGGAGATCGGGCAGTGACAAGCGCCCGATGGAAAAGTAGCCGAAGCTGGTGGCGACGACACTGGCGGCGAAGAACCCGGTACCGGCATCGAACCAGCGCCGCCCGGCCAGGTAGGTGAGGATGGCCAGGCCGAACCCGGCGAGCGCGGCGGGAAAGCGCGCCGCCGCCTCGCCCACGCCGGCGGCCTTGTAGGCCATCGACACGAACCAGTAGAACAGGATGGGCTTCTGGAAACGGAGCTCGTAATTGTAGTACGGCGTGAGCCAGTCGTCCGAGACGACCATCTCGCGGGCGGCTTCGGCGTAGAACGCCTCGTCGGAATCTCCGATCGCGCCGCGGCCGAGGCCTGCGAAAAAGGTCAGGAAGCAGACCAGGCCGAGTATGAGCACATGCCGCGACACGCTTGGCGGATTCTACACCATGGGTTTTCGGCTATACTGGCGCCTCACCTCGTGGTTCCAGGCTACGGTGCCGCGCGCCTCGCGTGTCGCGTCCGCGCCCGGCGATCCCACACCATCTCCACACCGCAGACAGCATGGCTCCAGCACAGAAGCGCTCCGGCGGTCGCCGCGGACCGCGACCCTCCGGTCCCCGCCGCCCCGTCAACGACATCCCCGACGTCGCCAACGATCCACCGCTCGATCTGCCGCCCGAGGGCAGCGAGGCCAGCTTGCGGATCGGTCAGCTCAAGGAGATGACCATCCAGTCGTTGATGCAGGTCGCCCAGGATCTCGGGGTGATCGGCGCCACCGGCTTGCGCAAGCAGGAACTGATCTTCCAGATCCTCAAGGCACAGACCGAGCAGAGTGGCTTCATCTTCTCCGAGGGCGTCCTCGAAGTCCTGCCAGACGGCTTCGGGTTCCTGCGCGCGCCCGATTACAACTACCTCGCGGGCCCCGACGACATCTATGTCTCGCCCTCGCAGATCCGCAAGTTCGACTTGCAGACCGGCGATACGGTCAGCGGCCAGATCAGGCCGCCGAAGGACGGCGAGCGCTACTTCGCCCTGATCAAGGTCGAGGCCGTCAACTTCGAGGCGCCCGAGTTCGCGCGCAACAAGATCTTCTTCGAGAACCTGACGCCCCTGTACCCGCAGGCGCGCTTCTCGCTCGAGACCGCCAAGGACAACCTGTCGGCCCGCGTCCTCGACTTGATGACGCCGATCGGCAAGGGCCAGCGCGGGCTGATCGTCGCGCCGCCTCGTACCGGCAAGACGATGTTGCTGCAGAACATCGCACAGTCGGTGGTGCAGAACCACCCCGAGGTGTACCTGATCGTCCTGCTCATCGACGAGCGTCCGGAAGAGGTCACCGACATGCAGCGCTCGGTGCGTGGCGAGGTGATCTCGTCGACGTTCGACGAGCCGGCGCAGCGCCACGTACAGGTCGCAGAGATGGTGATCGAGAAGGCCAAGCGCCTCGTCGAGCACAAGAAGGATGTCCTCATCCTGCTCGACTCGATCACCCGCCTCGCCCGCGCCTACAACAGCGTCGTGCCGCCGTCGGGCAAGGTGCTCTCGGGTGGCGTCGATTCGAACGCGCTGCAGAAGCCGAAGCGCTTCTTCGGGGCGGCGCGCAACATCGAGGAAGGTGGGTCGCTGACGATCATCGCGACGGCGCTCGTCGATACCGGCTCGCGCATGGATGAGGTCATTTTCGAGGAGTTCAAGGGCACCGGCAACATGGAGATCCACCTGGACCGCAAGCTGGTGGACAAGCGCGTGTTCCCGGCCATCGACATCCAGAAGAGCGGCACCCGCAAGGAGGAACTCCTCATCCCGAAGGACGACCTCAACCGCATCTGGGTGTTGCGCAAGGTGATCAACCCGTTGTCGCCCACCGAGGCGATGGAACTGCTGATCGACAAGCTCGCCAAGGCCGGCAGCAACGCCGACTTCCTCAACGCGATGCACAAGCCGTAGGTAGGGACGCCTCTCCGAGGCGTCCACCTCCTCGCCCCGGAACAGACGGATGCGGAGATTGACCGGAGGCGAAGATGGACCGCTCGGAGAGCGGTCCCTACCTAGGAGGGCGGTCCCTACCTTGGAGAGCGGTCCCTACCTTGGAGAGCGGTCCCTACCTTCCCGTCACAACTTGCCCTTTACCATCGGGACGAACCGCACGGGCATCAGTCGGCGTTGCGTGAATCGGTCGGCCGTCCGTTCGATGACCAGCAGTTCCTGGTCGCCGGTGCCCACGGGCACGACCATCCGGCCACCGACCGCCAGCTGTTGTTTCAAGGCCTCGGGTACGTCCGGTGGCGCCGCGGTCACCACGATTGCGTGGAACGGCGCATGCTCCGGCCAGCCCGCGTAGCCGTCGCCGAGCCGCGTGCGCACGTTGCCGTAGCCGAGGGCCCGCAACAGTGCCTCTGCTCGCGTGGCCAGTTCAGGGATGATCTCGATCGTGTAGACCGTGCGCGCGAGTTCGGCCAGCACGGCCGTCTGGTAGGCCGAGCCGGTCCCGATCTCCAGCACCTCGTCGTCGGGGCCGATGGCGGCCGCTTCACTCATCACCGCAACGATGTAAGGCTGCGAGATGGTCTGGCCATGGCCGATCGACAGCGGTGAATCCTGGTAGGCCACCGCTTCGGATCCGCTGAGGACGAAGCGATCCCGTGCCACACGGCGCAGTGCCGCGAGTACGCGCGGGTCCTTCACCCCGCGCGCTTCGATCTGCTCCCGGACCATCGCCTCACGTTGCATGACGTATGGCTCCTGACCGCCGCGCACACAGGCGATCAGCGATGTCAGCAGGACGGCAAGCGTCGCCACGGTTTGCATGGCACCTCGCAGCTCTCGTGTCTTGCTTGTTGCTTCTTGCGTCTCAAGTCTCAAGTCTCAAGTCTCAGGCAAGGCCGTGTTCCTGAGGCCTGAGACCTCAGGTCTGAGACCTGAGACCTGAGACCTGAGACCTGAGACCTGAGACCTGAGACCTGAAGACGTAATGCTCAGTGCACCACCGCCTGGCGTTTCGCGAAGTGCAGGGCGCCGTCGACCACATCCAGCGTCAACTCGTCGCCCTCATGGAACTCGCCCTGCAGCACCGCCATGGCGAGCGGATCGAGCACGCGCTTCTGCAGCGTCCGCTTCAGCGGCCGCGCCCCGTACAGCGGGTCGTAGCCTTCGTCGACCAGCGCCAGCCGCGCGGCCTCGGTGAGATGCAGCGCGATCTTGCGCTCCGCGAGTCTGGCCAGCAGGCGTGCCATCTGCAGGTCGATGATCCGCCCCATGTGTTCGCGTCCGAGCGGATGGAAGACGATGATCTCGTCGATCCGGTTGATGAACTCCGGCCGGAAGTGCTGGCGCATCGCGTCGAGCACCTCGCGCCTCGTGCCCTCGTCGATCGAGCCGCCGTGCATCGCCCGCTCGGCCAGATACTGGCTGCCGAGGTTGGACGTCATGATCACCACGGTGTTCCGGAAGTCGACCGTCCGTCCGCGTCCATCGGTCAGCCGCCCATCGTCGAGCACCTGCAGCAGGACGTTGAGGACCTCGGGGTGCGCCTTCTCCACCTCGTCGAACAGCACGACCGCGTAGGGGCGCCGTCGCACTGCTTCGGTGAGCTGGCCCGCCTCGTCGTACCCGACATATCCGGGAGGCGCGCCGATCAACCGCGACACGGCATGCTTCTCCTGGTACTCGGACATGTCGATGCGGATCATCGCGTGCTCGTCGTCGAACATGAACTCGGCGAGCGCGCGCGCCAGTTCGGTCTTGCCGACGCCGGTGGGGCCGAGGAACACGAAGCTGCCCAGCGGCCGATTCGGATCCTGCAGTCCCGCACGGGCGCGCCTGATGGCGCTGGCGACGGCCTGGATGGCCTCGTCCTGGCCGACGACGCGGTGGTGCAGCCGATCCTCCATGTGCACCAGCTTCTGGACCTCACCCTCCATCAGACGGCTCAGCGGGATGTGCGTCCACTTGCTGACCACCTCCGCGATGTCCTCTTCGTCGACCTCCTCCTTCAGCATCCGCGGTGACTGCTGCGGGCCATGGAGTCGTGCGTCCTCGGCCTCGCGACGACGCTCGAGTTCCGGCAGGCGCCCGTACTGCAGTTCCGAGGCGCGTGCGTAGTCGCCGTCGCGCTGCGCCTGTTCGATCTGCTGGCGAACCTGCTCAATCTCGCCCTTGATCGCACTCGTCGCCTGGATCGCGGCCTTCTCCTGCTCCCACTGCGTCTGCAGACGGGTGCGCTGCTCCTTGAGGTCGGCCAGTTCGCGTTCGAGCTTCGTCAGCCGATCCTGCGACGCCTGGTCGGTCTCCTTGCGCAAGGCCTCACGCTCGATCTCGAGCTGCATGATGCGGCGCGAGACTTCGTCGAGCTCGGCCGGCATCGAATCGATTTCCATCCGCAGCCGCGACGCGGCCTCGTCGATGAGATCGATGGCCTTGTCGGGAAGGAACCGATCGGCGATGTAACGGTGGCTCAGCACGGCCGCGGCCACGAGCGCGGCATCCTTGAGGCGCACGCCGTGATGCAGTTCGTACTTCTCGCGCAAGCCGCGCAGGATGCTGATCGTGTCCTCGACTGAGGGCTCGCCGACCAGCACTGGCTGGAAGCGGCGCTCCAGGGCGGCGTCCTTCTCGATGTGCTTCCGGTACTCGTCGAGCGTCGTGGCGCCAATCGTGTGCAACTCGCCGCGCGCGAGCATCGGCTTGAGCATGTTGGAGGCGTCGAGCGAGCCCTCGGCCGCGCCGGCCCCGACCACCGTGTGCAGTTCGTCGATGAACAGGACGACCTCGCCCTCGGCATTGACGATTTCCTGGAGCACCGCCTTCAGGCGTTCCTCGAACTCGCCGCGGTACTTCGCTCCTGCCACCAGCGACCCCATGTCGAGCGCGACGATGCGCTTGTCCTTGAGACCTTCGGGCACGTCGCCGCGCACGATGCGCTGCGCCAGGCCCTCGACGATCGCCGTCTTGCCGACGCCGGGTTCGCCGATCAGCACCGGATTGTTCTTGGTGCGCCGTGACAGGACCTGGACGACCCGGCGGATCTCGTCGTCTCGCCCGATCACCGGATCGAGCTTGCCTTGCCGGGCAAGCGCCGTGAGGTCGCGTCCGTACTTCTCGAGTGCCTCGTACTTCGCCTCGGGGCTCTGGTCGGTGACACGCTGCGTACCGCGCACCGACACGAGGGTCTCGAGAATCCGATCGCGCGTGGCGCCAACGGCCTGGAGTGCGACGACACCGGGCGTGCGTCCGCCCTCGCCCGCGATCGCCAGCAGGAAGTGCTCGGTGCTGAGATATTCGTCCTTGAGCTGCGCTGCTTCCTTCTCGGCGGCGTCAAACAGAGTCCGCATGCGGCTGCCGAGGGCGGGCTCGCTGCCCCCGTACGCCTTCGGCCGCTTGTTCAGGTCCTGCTCGATGACACGGCCAAGGGCGACCGGGTCCACCTGCATCCGGCGCAGCACCGCCGGCACGATGCCGTTCTCCTGGGCCACGAGCGTGGACAGCAGGTGTTCGGGATCGATCTGCGAATGATTGAGTCGCGCCGCGAGTTGCTGCGCGGCGACGACGGCCTCCTGGGCCTTTTCCGTGAGTCGGTTCAGATTCATTGTTTCCCCTCCGTCGATGTCGAGTCGATCGGGCAGGTCTCGTCCTGTGTAGCGGCCGGACTTGTCCGGCCAGTGGTTTCAGCGCCGCGCGTCGGACAACTCGGACGCCTACACCGGTTGCGTGCGCAGCGCCGCCAGCGCCTCGTAATGGCGGCGTTCCTCCGGGGTCAGTTCCGTGGGCACCTGCACCTCCAGCGTGACCAGGAGGTCGCCTCGCTCGCCGGGCTTGCCGAGCACGGGACGACCGTGCCCGCGCAGGCGGAGGACTGCGCCCTGGCGAGTGCCCGGAGGTACCTTCGCCCTGATCCTCGCGCCGACGAGCGGCGCGACCTCGACCTCGCCGCCCAGGACGGCCACGGGGATCGTGACCGGGACTCGCGTCGCGAGATCGTGCTCGCCGCGCGCCTCGAACCGCCCATGTGGCGCCAGGCGGACGCGGAAGTACACGTCACCGCCTTCGGATGCCGCGCGTACCTTCTGGCCGTCGCGGATGCCGGCGGGGAAGCGCACCTCGAACGAACGTTCCCGGTCCGACCCACCGAGCGACACCTTGCGCGTCGTGCCGCTGAATGCCTCTTCGAGGCTGATGGTGACCTCGTATTCCGGCGTCACGTCGTGCTGCTGCCGGCGCCCTCGCCCGCCGCGCGCGCGTGGCGCACTCGCGTCCGGGCCGCCACCACCGAAGAACGTCGTGAAGAAATCGGAGAAGGGGTTGGCCCCCTCACCGAACATCTCCTGGAACTCCTCGGGCGAGACGGTGCGATAGCCGCTGCCACCCGCGTCGCCCGACGACGTCCCACTGCCGAACCCCCACCCGCCCCCACCGAAGGGGCCGCCGCCCGCGCGTGGGTCGAAGCCCGCCTTCTGCGCCTGTTCGTAGGCCTTCCAGTTGGCCCCGAGCTCGTCGTACTTCTTTCGCTTCTCGGGGTCGCCGAGCACCTCGTAGGCCTCGTTGAGCTCCTTGAACTTCGTCTCGGCTCCTGCGTTGCCGGGATTCACGTCCGGGTGATGCTTGCGTGCCTGGCGACGGAAGGCCTGCTTGATCTCCTTCTCGGAGGCGGTCTTGGGCACGCCCAGCGTGGCGTAGTAGTCGCGAAATTCCATGCCGCCTCCCTGCTCAGAGCCCGAGCATGGCGCTCAGGCGATCCAGTTCCTGCGTGAGCCGGCGGACCGACGCCCGCGACCCGCCGGTGCCGCTGGCCAGCGGCCTGATCCGCTGGACGGCATCGACCACTTCGAGCAGGCGTTGTACGCCGGCGAGGTTGATGCCGGCCTCGTCGACCAGGTGCTTGATGATCCGCAGCCGCTCGAGTTCGTCACGCGAGTAGACGCGCATGCTGCCGAGCGTGCGGGTGGGGCGGACGAGCCCAAGCCGTTCGTACTTGCGCAGCGTCTGCGGGTGCATCCCGAGATGTCGCGCGGCGACGCTGATCAGCAGGAAATCGCCCTGCGCCGGCGCCGACGGGGTACGAGAGCGGTCGCCGGACATTGACACGAACCGAGTGTATGCCTTGATACGTATCGTGTCAACATGATGCTGCGCATCGCCTCAACTCAGCCACGTGCCCCGAAGCGGTCCGTCATGTCGGTAGGCGCGAGCCCGAGCTTGCCGCATACTGGAGGTCTGCGCGTGCGCCGGACATGCCGTCCGGATGCACGGGCAGTCGAGGCATCGTGAATTTCGCGCCAACCGACCTGCTGACCATCGGGCTGCTCGTCCTGCTCGAAGGCCTGCTCAGCGCCGACAACGCCCTGGTCCTGGCCATCCTGGTGCTGGCGCTGCCGCGGGACCAGCAGCGAAAGGCGCTGCGGTACGGCATCCTGGGCGCCTTCGCCTTCCGCGCCCTGGCCACGTTCTTCGCGGCGTACATGATCCAGTTGTCCTGGGTGAAGCTGGTTGGCGCGCTGTACCTGCTGTGGCTGCCGCTGCAGCACTTCCGTGGCGGCGACCACGAGGCACGCCGCGCGATCAAGCCGGCGACCAGCTGGCTCGGCCTGGGTGCGTTCTGGACCACTGTGATCAAGGTCGAGTTGACCGACATCGTCTTTGCGATCGACTCGATCCTCGTGGCCGTGGCGATGTCGCCCAAGCTCTGGGTGATCATCACGGGAGGCCTGCTCGGCATCGTTGCGATGCGGCTCCTGATCGGCAAGTTGCTGAGCGTGGTACAGCGATTCCCGGCGCTCGTGGACGGGGCGTTCGTGATCATCGCGTGGGTCGGCATCAAGCTGCTGATCGAGTACCTGCACCAACTCGGGTACCTGCATTTCGAAGTGCCGCGGTGGTTGTCGCTCGGGCTCATCGTCGTGATCTTCGGAGTGTTCTACGTCTATGCCCGGTATCAGGGCCCCGTCGCGTCCAGCGAGTCTGCCGATGACGCGGCGGAACTGCTCAAGGAACCTACGGAATGATCGACATCCTGTACGAGCACCCGGCGTGGTTCGCCCGGCTCTTCGAGGCTCTCGATGCGCGTGACGTTCCGTACCGTCGCGTTCATGCCGCGGCGCTCAGGTTCGTGCCCGACTGGAAACACGATCCCGCCGCGCGCGAGTCCGCGCCGGACCTGCTGGTCAACCGCATGAGCCCCTCGGCTGACCGGCGCGGTCACGGCCACGGCATCCTTCCTACGCTGCAGTATCTCGAGTCGGCCGAGGCAGGCGGGGTCCGCGTGATCAATGGCTCGAGGGCGTATGGCTTCGAGATCTCCAAGGTCCGCCAGATGGCGCTGCTGGCTGACCTGGGCCTTCCGTTCCCGAAGACGCGGGTGATCAACGCCGCGAGCGAGGCGCTGGCCGCCACGGAAGGACTGCGTTGGCCGGTGGTGGTGAAGCCGAGCGTGGGGGGCAGCGGCGCAGGCGTCCTGCGCTTCGATCGCGAGGAGGACCTCCGCGCCGCCGTGCAAGCCGATCAACTCGATTTCGGTGTCGATCACCTTGGGCTCGTGCAGGAGTTCATTCCCGCACGTGGTGGTCACATCACGCGCGTCGAGGTGCTGAACCACGCGTACCTCTACGCGATTCACATGCCGGTCTCCGGTCACAGCTTCAATCTCTGCCCGGCCGACGCATGCGAAGTGCCGCCACCGGGAACGGTTACGTCAGCACCCGGACCGGTGGAACTCGGGGGCAACTGCGCCATCACGCCGGCAGCGACCGGCACTCGGGCTGCGCAGGCGCATCCGCCCCGGGAGATGATCGAGGCGGTGGTGAGGATGACCGATGCGGCCGGCTTCGACGTCGGCGGCGTCGAATATGTCGTGGACGACCGCGATGGGCGGCCGTACTTCTACGATCTGAATGCGTTGTCGAACTTCGTCGCCGATGCCCCGGCCGTGATCGGCTTCGATCCGTGGGTGCCGTTTGTCGACGTCCTGGTCGCGGCCCATGCCGAGGCCCGCGCGCTGCGGCGTGTGGCCGCGGCGATCTGATACATACATATATGCTAGGGGCCTGGCCCCATGAAGGAGCACCAAGACCCATGCCGTACCCTGAATTCCTGATCGCGCCGATGCGCGAAGAGCTCACCGACGTCGGTTTCACCGAACTCCGCACTGCGCCCGATGTGGACCGCGCCGTGACCGAGAAGGGCACCACGCTGGTCGTCGTCAACTCGGTCTGCGGTTGCGCGGCCGGCAAGGCGCGCCCGGGTATCGCGCGTGCCATGCAGCACGCCACCAGGCCCGATCGCGCGGTGACCGTGTTCGCGGGCGCCGACATCGAGGCGACCGACCGGGCGCGCTCGTACTTCACCGGCTACCCGCCCTCGTCGCCCTCGGTGGGCCTGCTCCGCGACGGCAAGCTCATCTACATGATGGAGCGACACCAGATCGAGGGGAACACCGCCGATGGCATCGCCGCGGCGTTGACGGCTGCCTTCGACAAGTACTGCGCGACGCAGAACGCGTGAGCAGATCGGGTAACGGGTAACGGGTACCGGGTACCGGGTACCGGGTACCGGCCTACGAAGGTAGGGACCGCTCTCCGAGCGGTCCATCTCCGCAGTGAACGTGGAGCTGGGCGCTGCCATGGACGGCCGGGACGGCCGTCCCTACCTCACCGTAGGCGAGACGGGCGGAGGCAATTCCAGGGCGTCGGGGTGGTCCGGATGCACCAGCGTCAGCGGGCGGCCACGCTTGTACATCTCCCACGTGCGGACCACCATGTCGGCCAGCGCATCGACGAACGCCGGGTGCGCGTTGACGGCGGAGGCGCGGACCATCGGCAGGCCGAGCGCGTCGCAGGTCTCCCGTGCCTCGTGGTCGAGGTCGTACAACACCTCGATGTGATCGCAGACAAAGCCGATCGGGCTGAGAATCACGGCCTGCAGCCCACCCCGTGCGTGTTGCTGGCGCAGGTAGTCGTTGACGTCGGGAGCCAGCCACGGATCCTCGGGGCGGCCACTGCGGCTCTGGAAGACGAGATCCCAGTCGTTGATGCCGAGCCGCCGTGCGACTTCGGCAGCGGAGTTCCGCAATTGCAGCCGATAGGCCTCGGCGCCAGCCATCGTCGTCGGCACGCTATGGGCCGTGAACACCAGCCGCGCCGTGCCCTGCACACCGGGCGGCAGCGTGTCGCGGGCGACGACAACGAGATCGGCGACCGCCGTCAGGAAGCCCTCATGCAGGTGCCAATCGCCGACGTAGGTGACGTCGACGGGTGTCCTGCCGGCGGCAAACACCGCCTCGCGGGCCTGCAGGACGTTGTGCCGGTACTGCGTGCAACTCGAGTAGGAGCGGTGTGCGGCGGCCACGACACCAATCGCGCGCCGTACGCCATCCTGCGCCATCTGCGCCAGCACGTCGGGCAGCAGCGGCGTCCAGTTGCGCATCCCGACATAGACGGGCAGTACGAGACCCCGTCCCGCCAGGTGCTGACGGAGCCCTTCCGCCTGGTCGTTCGTGTACTGCGTGATCGGCGAGACGCCGCCGAACAGCTCGTAGTGATGGGCGACCTCCTCGATGCGCTGGGGCGGGATGCGCCGGCCCCGCAGCACGTTGGCAAGGAAGGGACGGATGTCGTCGGGCCCTTGGGGACCCCCGAACGAGACGAGCAGGACGGCGTCGAACGGCGCAGGCATGTCCCCCGATAATAGTCCTCGTAGCGCGCCAGGACTGGTGCACGCCCGGCCGGCGACTCCCGATCCGCAATCCGCGTCCTCGACTCCCGACTCCCGACTCCCGACTCCCGACTCCCGACTCCCGAGATCCAGATGAGTACCATTCTGCTTACCAACGACGATGGCGTCGAGTCCGAGGGGATTCACGCGCTGGCTGCAGCGCTCCGGCCGTTTGGCCGCGTGATCGTCTGCGCCCCGGTCGGAGAGGCCAGTGCCATCGGTCACGCGCTCACCCTGGCGCGGCCACTCCGCCTCCGTGACGTGGGTCCGGACGTCCATGCCGTCGACGGCACTCCCGCCGATTGCGTCAACATCGCCGTTGCCGCGGTACTCGGCGGGCGCCTGCCCGATCTCGTGATCTCCGGCATCAACAAGGGATGGAACGTCGGCGACGACGTGACGTATTCGGGCACGATTGGCGGGGCACTCGAGGGCCTGCTCATGGGCGTGCCGGCGGTGGCCGTCTCGATGCAGCGCGGCGCGGTCTACGACTTCACCCACGCCGCAGCAGCGGGCGCGAGTGTTGCCGGCGAGGTGCTCGCGCACGGACTGCCGCCGCGCGTGCTGTTGAACGTGAACGTGCCGCAGGGGATACCGACCGGCTGGGCGACCACCGTGCAGGCCGCCCGTACGCACACGACCAACGTGCTGCGGCGCGACGATCCCTGGGGGCGGCCGTACTTCTGGCTCGACGAGGGGCGTATGGAGTGGGCAGCGGGCGGGGACACCGACTACGAAGCCGTCAGGGCCGGCCTGATCTCGGTGACGCCGCTGCACGCCGACCTGACGGCGCATGCCGCTGTCGCAGGCACCGCAGCACTGGTCGCGCGCGCGTCGGTCCGCGGTCAGGCCTTGTAGTCCACCAACTGGCCCTTCCCGGACGCGCCGGCACCCTCGATGAGGCGGACCAGGGCGTGCGCTTCACGCCTCTTCTCGTGGAGCGCCTTGCTGACCGCCAGGGTCGTGCGATCCGTCCGGGCCGCGACAGTGGCGTCGCTGCCCGTGATGGCGAGGGAAGGAATGCCCGTCATACGGTCCCAATCGGCGGTCCGGGCCGGAACGTGAGACCCGAACTGCCGGTCCGGCCAACCGGTTTTCACTGACCCGTCCTCGCCGTCATTTGCGGCCCGCGGGGGAGTCGTTGTAGACTCTCCAGGTTGTCGGGGCGTGGCTCAGCCTGGTAGAGCGCTCGGTTCGGGACCGAGAGGTCGGAGGTTCGAATCCTCTCGCCCCGACCAACATTCCTCATAATCCCTCAGTAAGACCCATCGGAGAGCGTCGGCGTGCGCCGGCACAGCTCCGCCTCCGGTCACTGCCGGCGTCGCTGCGAACATCAGCGATTCCGCGTGCCGCACGCTCACTTTTCTGTCACGTCGTTCAGGTTGTCGCCGCTGACCCGGGACATCGGCGTCGAACGAGGATCTCGAGCCGATGGACAGCGCCGGGGATCGACAGGATTCTCGCCATGCGGGTCAAGGCTTGGCCCACGGGCGATGCCGCCGATCAACGCTCCTTGATCGAGATGGTGTCCCAGAAATGACCGTTGGAAATCTTGAGCCTCGGGTAGCCGTGATCGGGCCTGAACTTGTGATCGAGCATCTCGCGAATGGGAAGGATGTGCGTCTCGGCCACGCTCATCTTTCGCCATTCGTCGCCGTTCGGGCCGTCCAGCGCTGCTCTGAAGGAAGTCCATCACGGAGTTCTGGCTGATGCACCTGCCGTCGCCGAGCGAGAGCGCCACGTGCCCGAACACCTTCGCCGGCGTCTCGAAATAGACCGTCCGCCCCCTGGGAACAATCACGGGACCATTGCCAATGGTGTTGACGCCAGTCTGGTGGTCGAAGACGGTCGTCCAGCCGACCTGTGAGTAGATCGGCAAGAACAAGTCCCCGTTCTTGTCCTGCAGCTTGTTCCACAAGTACCCGGGCAGCCTGGGCTCGGAAACGGCCCCACGGACCGCTGGATCATGGCCTCGCGGCCCCTGCCCTCAGGGCGTGCGTTTCACACGTGCCGGCAACGCCGACTTCGGGAACTTCGCCACGACCGTGTAGTTCGGATCGACGACGTTGGCGATACGGCTGACGCCGGCCTGCGACACGACTTGGTAGGCCTCCATCTTGTCGAAGCCGTAGTCGTCCACCAGCCACTGGATCAACTCGACCTGCGCGATGCGAAATGCGTCGACGAGCGGGCGGATGCTGCCGGCCACCATGATGTGGGTGTCGTCCTCGATCCGCGGCCACGCAATCTTCTGGCCCTTGATGATGTCGAACTGCAGCGTCACGTCCATCGTCGTCTCGAGGCCGGAGCCGACGATCTCGCCGTCGCCCTGCAGCGCGTGCCCGTCGCCGAAGTAGAAGTAGCCTCCTTCGTGGAACACGGGCAGGTAGACGGTCGCGCCCTCGCGCACGTCCGACGCGTCCATGTTGCCGCCGAAGTTGCCGGGCCACAGCCCGCCCCAGGCTTCCTGCCCGGCCGGGGCGACCGCCACGCGGCCCAGCATCGGCCGCAGCGGCAACTCGATCCGCTTGCTCGCCGAATTGGGCAGGTCGAGGATGCCGACATTGCGCGTCCGATCCAGTTGCCAGACGAAGCGGCGGGCCGGCAGCGGGTCGTTCAGGATGCGCGTGCGGTTGTCGCCGGCGACCGCGCTGATGCCGTTGGGGACCACCGCAGAAATTGCCGTGTCGCGATTGGGTCGCAAGCGGACGATCTTCACGATCAGCGTGTCCGACGGCGTCAGCCCCTCGATGAAGAACGGGCCGACCTCGCCAGGCCACGGTCCGCCCGTCCGTTCGTAGTAGTCGCCGGGCGCCGAGAAGGTGTTCGACTCGACGACGTCGCCAGGCTTGATGCGAAGGACTGGTTCGCGCACCGCGAAGGTCGGCGTTCCGGACGTGGGGGTGAAGCGATGCACTTCGGCGCCGGCGATCGTCGACGCACACATGACGGCGGCAAGGGCCAGGCTGGTGATGAGGCGCATGCCGCGCATGGTATCGCGGTCGTATCGCGCTCAGGGATCAGGCGCGTCGGCCACATGATCGGTTCGGTCGGCCCGCCGTCTTGCCGCCTCGCCGATCGCGGCAAACAGTTCACGCGGCTCCACCGGCTTGCCGACGTGCGCGTCGAAACCGGCCGCGAGGATCCGTTCTCGATCCTCGTCGCGCGAGAATGCGGTCACGGCCAGGGCCGGCGCCTGCTGGACGCGCGGGTTGGGGAACGCGCGCAGGGCTCGAATCAGGTCGAAGCCGTCGCGTCCCGGCATGCCGATGTCACTCAGGACGACGTCGATCTCCAGGTCGCCGAGCAGGCGAAGCCCTTCGCCGACCGTGCCGGCCGCAACGGGCACCGCACCGACGTTTTCGAGCAGGACGCTGAGCATCTCCCGAGAATCCGGATCGTCCTCGATCACCAGGATGGACAGGCCGCGAAGCGTCGTCGTGTCCTCGGTGGCCCGGGCGGCGGTGGATCCCGACAGGTCTCCATCGCCTTCCGCTTCGACGACGGGGAGCAAAAAGGTGAAGGTCGCGCCGAGGCCGGGGCCTTCGCTGGCGGCCTCCACCTGCCCGCCGTGCATCTGTACCAGGTGCCGGACGATGGACAGGCCGAGGCCCAGGCCGCCATGCCGATGTGCCGCCGCGGCGTCGCCGGCGCGGAAGCGGTCGAACACGACCGGCAGGAACGCCGGCTCGATCCCGCTCCCGGTGTCGGACACGGCGAGGTGCACGGACCCGTCCTGCAGCCATTGCCTGACCAGAATCTGCCCGCCGTGCGGCGTGAACCGGACCGCGTTGTCGAGGAGGTGGCCGATCACCTGTTGGAGCCGCGCCGGGTCGGCATTCACGGCCGTTCGTGGCGTGGTCACGTCCGTGCGGATTGACAGTCCGCGCGCCTCGACCTCCGCACGGATCGACTCGACGCCGAGCGTCACCTCGTCCTCGAGGAACAGCACCTGCAAATCCAGCCGAACATGGCCGGACAGGATGCGGCTGGCATCGAGCATGCGGCCGATCAAGTCGCGCTGCACCTGCGAGTTGCGTTCGATGACTTCGATGGCGCGCGCCGCCTCCGCTCCGGAGATGCCGCGCTTGAGAAGGCTGGTCCAGCCCGCGATGGCATTGAGCGGCGTGCGCAACTCATGGCCCAGGGCGGCGAGGAACTCGTCCTTCATGCGGGCGGCGTCCTCGGCGGCGCGCAAGGCCCGCTGCTCCGAGGCCAGCAAGGCCTGGTTGGCCTGCACGAGGGCATGCCGTTCGTGATCGTCGATGGCGGTCCCCACCGCGTACACGACCGCACCGTCGGCGTCGCGGATGGGCACGACCCGCACGGTATGCCAGCGCCACGAGCCGTCCGACGCGCGGTGAAGGCGACAGCGCCCGTCGTGCTGTTCGCCTCGAAGCACCGCCCCCGCGCAGCGCTCCCGGTGTGCCGACAGGTCGTCAGGGTGCACCGCGCGCTCGAAATCGGCGGCGTCGGTCAGCCCTGTGCACTCGCGCGCCGCGGCGTTCAGGTGCTCGACGTGGCCGTCGGTTCCGATTGTCCAGAGGATGATCGGCAGCGACTCCACGACTGCGGCCTGGGCCGTGTCGAACGGAAAAAACGTACCTTTCGCTTGCGGCGGAATCATCGGTCTGCGGTCATCAGGATGCAGGCGCGACAGCAGTGTACCGGGAATCACCCGCTCGGGCGACCCATCCGTCGGGCTCTCCTTACGGCTCAGGTGCCGACTTCCGTGGGGCACGCGCTTCGCGAAGGATCACGCCGTGGACCGACGGGCGTGGGTAGGCTGCTACGCTCCGGCTCGACGGTTCAGACACAGGCTGTACGTGGACGAGGAGCCGCACCAGTTCCCGCTGGCACGGATGGCCGAGCAGTTCTCGACGTACGCGGCGCTCGTCGTGAACACGAATACCGCCCGGCTGTTCGTCCTGCGCCACAGGCACGGTAGCGAGCCGAGACGATCGCGAACGAGAAGACACAGCGCAGTTCAGCCGGTGGGTGGTCGCGGGCGCGCTACCAGCGGCACGTCGACGACTTGCATCTCGGGCACATGAAGGAAGGGCCGCCGGAGTCGGCGCCTTCCCGCGGTTCCGGGTGTGCCGAGGCGCGGATCACGGGCATCCCGGCGCGCGAGTCGCGAAGCGTCGGGATGCCCAGCGTGGCGGTGGGCAAGGCACTGGACGTTGTTGTTCTTGCTCATGTCTCACGAGTCTTCACGGACGTGCCAGCCATTGCCGCGCGGTGCTCCCGGCAATCAGTCCTGCGCACCAGGCGACGATTGTCGGGACCAGGTAGATGACCATCGGAATCGGGCCGAGCGTGCTGTTTCGCAACTGCCAGACGATCCAGGCGGCGAGGGGCAGCAGCGCGAGCAGGCGCACCGCCCAGCCCCGCAAGAGCCTGCCCGTGGCGACGGCCAGCAGGGCCAGCAGGACCCAGCACACCGACCATTGCGTCAGCGACACTCCGTCAGCCCACACGCCCGGCGCGCGCTCGTGACCCTGCCAGTCGAACCCGAGCACGACCACGCCGATCAGCCACGCCAGCACCGCCACTGCTGTGCCCCCTGCGGTCATCGCCTGCCCTCCAACGCCGCGAAACGTCGACTGCCCCTCAGGTGAGGCGCATCACCATCACCGTGACTGGCACGTCATGCACTCGATCGGACAGAAGCCACCGGCCACCGAACTGCAGCCGCCACCACCCGCGCCGCCGTCACCGCCTGATCCGACCGCGGCGCCACCACAGTAGGCCGGGTTGGACACGGTGCAGAAGCAGTACACGGCCCCCGCGTTGCAGCGCTCGCAGGACCAGCTTCCCGAGAACGGCCACCACCAGCTGGAGGCACTGCACCCGTTGGCCTCGTAGCAGCGATCGTGTTGGTCGCAGCAGGCGCGGAAGATGGAGCCATCGAGCCAATGGAGGTTGTCGCACCCGGGTTCGTTGACCACCACGGCGCCACCGCGCGCCCCGAATGACCATCCGCGCATCCACGTGCCGTCGAGCGCCGGCACGTCGGCCATGACGTTGCGCGCAACGGCGCCCGATACGGCGAGTGCGGCTGAAGGCAGCGGCGCCACTGCCCTGGCAATCTGCAGGAACGGCGTCGGCGCGACAGGCTTGCCCAGCAAGGCGCCAGCAAGGCCGGCAAACGGCTCGTCGGGCTCGAGTGTCTTCGCGGCCTGGGTCGCGAACTGGTATGCCTGCACATTGGCCCAGGCCATGGTCGGCGTGAACGTCCAGCCGCCGGGGAGTCGCTCGGGGAGGATCACGCCCTGGCTACCGCCCTCGACCTTCCAGGTGAGGACCTGCGCGGTGTCGAACCAGCGCACGAAACCGCGCGGTGCGCCCGACTGCGGGTCCACGATCGTCGCGGTGAAGCGCGAATAGTCGATGCGCTTACCGGGACTCTTCACGCGGACGTGCCGGTCCAGCTCCGCACGGACGATGATCCCGTCGAACTCGGTTTCGACCTGTTCGACGCGAGTCCCCAGTTGCCCGGCAGACAGTCCGCGACCGAGCGCACGACGACTGCGCCGGAGGTGACCGTCCCACGCGCCTTCATCACCCGTGACATCGAGTGCACCGCCGTTGGAGGCGGCCTCGTCCACGTGCAAGGCGTACAACTGGAAGGCCGCCCAATCGAGACCGACGATCGCCTGGTCGGGCAGCGCGAACTCCGAAAGTCGATCGTCGCCCGCCGCACGTCGCCATTGCACCCGGCGTGACGCCGTGCTCACGTGCAGCCGCCCGCCCTCCACGCCCTCTGCGCGGCTCCGAAGAATCGCCTCCATCGTCTGGTCGTCGCCGCGGCGCACGTCGATCACGACATCGGGGAAGGTGGTAGTCACGCGTCTGGCTCGTGCCTCCAGTCGGTGGAATGTGCTTCCCATGTTCACGCTCTGCGCGGCACAGAGACCGGGCACGAGCAGCAGCAGGGCGGTCGCGACCGCCTGCGGGATTCGACACATGGACGCCTCCTCTCCGGCAGCGGCGCCACCGGAAATGGAGCGGGCCAACCTCCCGCACGTCCACTCCCCGGCAAGGCAAAGGCTGCGCCAGGGCGCGACAGGCGTGAATGGGCTGGCCTGAAGGCCTTTCGAACCGGGGGTGTGAAGGAGTTGCCAATCGGAGCCGCAAGGCGGGTGGCAGAATCTGCCGTCGCGCGTGTGCGGCGATCGACGACCGCGGGTGCGGCTCCGAATGACGCGGGTTCTCTTGCTAGGATTAGGGGCTTTGCTGCGCGCCACCAATTACACCGTGTCCGGTCGTGTGCAGGGCGTGGGATTCCGCGCCTTCGTCGCCGATGCGGCCCGCGCCGAAGGCCTCGCCGGGTGGGTCAGGAACCTGCCCGACGGGAGCGTGGCCGTCCATGCCGAAGGCGACGCGGAGGCGTTGGCGCGCTTCGAGTGGCGTCTCTGGCAAGGTCCGGCGATGGCGCGGGTGGACGACGTCGCGGGCGAGGAGGTGGTGCCGGGCGGCGCCACTGGATTCCGCATCGCCTGATTCGCGGAAGAGGACGCCCGCGGGCGCGACCAATCACACAGGAACATCGACAAACGACATGACTGCAGACCTGCTCAAGGCCAAGATTCGCCACGTCCCCGACTTTCCCAAGCCGGGCATCCTGTTCTACGACATCACCACCCTGCTGCGTGACCCGGCGGGCCTGGGCCTGGCCCTGGACGCAATGGCGGCCCCGTACACGGACGCCCAGGTCGATCTCGTCGTCGGCATGGAGAGCCGCGGCTTCATCTTCGGCGCCGCCCTGGCCGATCGGCTGAAGGCCGGCTTCGTACCGGTCCGGAAGCCCGGCAAGCTGCCCTCGCGATGCCTCTCGGTGTCGTACGACCTCGAATACGGGTCCGACTCCCTCGAGATCCATGCCGATGCCATCGAGGCGGGGCAGCGGGTCCTGATCGTGGATGACCTGCTGGCGACGGGCGGCACGGCGCGAGCGACAATCGACCTGGTCTCGGGCTTGGGGGCCGAGATCGTGGCCTGCGCGTTCCTGGTCGAGCTGACGTTCCTGAAGGGGCGCGCGCGCCTCGGCACGACCCCCGTGCACGCGGTGCTGCCGTACGACGACTAGGCCAGTCTTGCTCAGGCATGGCGCGCCAGTGCATCATGGCGGATGGTCTGCAAGACGGATGGCCCGTCAGGGGGCGACGTGGGCAGACCGCGTGAGCGTGTAGCTCAGACGGATAGAGCGGCCGCCTCCTAAGCGGCAGGTCCCCGGTTCGACTCCGGGCACGCTCACCATCGGCCACGCGGGAGTGCCCGCAGGGCCGGACGACACCATGAACAAGACCGAACGCGAACAACTCAAGCACAACGAGGCGGTCGACGCCCTCGTCTCCGCCAATACCTATCTGTCCCCGCATGGGCGAACACTCGGACTGGCCGCAGTGGCCGTCCTCCTGCTCGTGGGCAGCGTGTTCGGTTATCGCGCCTTCAAGGCGCGATCCGAAGAGCGGGCGCACAGGCAGCTGGCCGCGGCGGTGGAAATCCTGAATGCGCCCGTGGCCACGGCGCCCACGCCGGGTGCGCCACCAGTCGGGGCCGCGCCGGGGACGTATGCCACCGAGGCGGCCCGTGCGGGCGCGGCACTCAAGCAGCTGCTCAGCACCGCCGACGCGTACAAGGGCACCGACGCCGGGATGCGGGCGCGCTACTACGCGGCGTCGCTGTATGCGGAGACGAACCGGCCGAAGGAGGCCGGCGACGCCTACGCGGCTGTGCGCGACCAGGCCGGAGCCTCCACGCTGCTCGGCCGGATGGCCTCGCTCGGCCTCGCCAGCATGCAGGTGCGGCAGAAGCAGTTCGATCCGGCGATCAAGGCGCTGCAGGAGCTCGCGCAGCGCCGCGATGGTCCACTGCCGGTCGACGCCGTGCTCGTCCAGCTCGCCGACGCCTACCAGCAGGCCGGGCGGTCGGCGGAGGCGTCGCAGACGCTGCAGCGCGTGATCGACGAGTTCCCGCAGAGCCCGTACGCCGCGGACGCCCGCCAGCGCGTCGAGGCGCTCCAGGTTTCCGCCCCGAAAGCCTCCTGACCTCGTGAACCCCGCACGCGCGCTCCAAACGGTTGCCGACCTCGGGGCGCGCGCGTTGTCGTCCACGCCGGTGGGCGACCTGTTGGACGCGGGCATGCGTCTGGCGCGGGAGGTCACCCAGAGTGACCACGCCGTCTTCTTCGAGCGATCACCGGGTGGCGACGCCCTGCTGATGCGCGCCGGCATCGGCTGGCGTCCCGGCGTGATCGGCCGCGTGTCGCTCAGCACCGGTCCGGGCTCGTTCGGCCGCTACGTGCTCCAGCAACCCACGCGGGTCGTCGACGCGCTGCCGTCGCATCCCGAGTTCGGAGTGCCGGCGGTGCTACGTGATCACACCGTGGAGTCGATGGCGTGCGTGCGCCTCGACGGCATCGGCCATCCGCTCGGCGCCGTCGCCGTGTTCAACGTCAACGACGGATTGCCGAGCACGGAGCACCTGACGTTCCTGCAGGCGCTCGGCAACATCCTCGCCACCGCGATCCTGCGCCAGGTCACCGAAGAGGGCCTGCTCCAGAGCCAGATCCGCCTCCAGAGCGTGCAGAAGATGGAAGCGATCGGCCGGCTCGCCGGCGGCATCGCCCACGACTTCAACAACCTCGTGCAGGCGATCGGCGGCTACACCGAAATGCTGCTGCGGCAGCTGCGCGACGACGACCCGCTGCGGCGCAACGCCGAGGAGATCAAGAAGGCCGGCGACCGTGCGGCCGCGCTCACGCGACAACTGCTCGCGTTCAGCCGCCAGCAGGTCCTGCAGCCCTCGCTGCTCGACGTCAACAGTGTCGTCAATCACGTGGAGCAGTTGCTGACCCGCCTGATCGGCGAGGACATCGAGCTGCGCACGTACCTGGCCGACGACCTGTGGCCGGTCAAGGCTGATGCCGCGCAACTCGAACAGGTGCTGATGAACCTCGCGGTCAACGCGCGCGATGCGATGCGCGACGGCGGGCTGCTCACGATCGAGACGGCGAACGTCGACCTGACGCGCTCGTTGGATGGCGAACCCTTCATGGTCGTCGCCGGCCCGTACGTGCTGCTGGCGGTCACCGATACGGGCACGGGCATGAACGCCGAGACCAAGGCGCGCGCGTTCGAGCCGTTCTTCACCACCAAGCCGCCGGGGCAGGGGACCGGTCTCGGCCTGTCGATGGTCTACGGCATCGTCAAGCAGAGCGGCGGTTACATCTGGGTGGACAGCGAGCTGGGTGCAGGCACGCGCATCCGCATCTACCTGCCGCGGGCCGACGAGTTGCCGCTGCCGCTGGAGATGCCGGAAGAGGCCGACGAGCCGGTGCCGGTCGGTGAGGCGCTCGACACGGCCGACCCGGGCGTGCCGGCCACGCTGTTGCTGGTCGAGGACGAAGACGGCGTGCGTGAGCTGATCCACGAGTGGCTCGCCGCGCACGGCTACATCGTCCACGCCGCCGAAGACGGGCAACATGCGCTGAAGGTCGCCGAGGGCATCGAGCAGGTGGATCTGCTGATTGCCGACGTGGTCATGCCGCTGATGGGCGGCCCGGCGCTGGCCAAGCGGCTGCTGCAATCGCGCGCCGACCTGAAGGTGATCTTCGTCTCGGGCTATGCCGACGAAGCGATCGGCGATCGCCGCATGCTCGAGGACGGTGCCAGTTTCCTGCAGAAGCCGTTCACCCTCGAGGAGCTGTTGAAGAAGGTGCGCGGGGTGCTCGGCGACCGTCGCCCTAGCCGAGGGCCTGTCGGGCCGCGTTGAACAGGCCGGGCGCACGCACGTCCGCCTTGGCAAGCCAGGCCGCATCGAGATCGAGGTACGCGAACACCGCGTCCTCGAGTACAGCGTCGCCCTCGGGCTGGCAACCGAACCCGTAGCGGTGACTCAGCAGGTTGGCCGCGTAACAGACGGCCGCAGCCTGTGGGTCGGTGGCGGCTTCGAAGGCGTGGTGGTACTGCACGACGTCACGCACCTCGCCCGGCACGTTCCAGAACCCCAGCGCCAGCGCACCACACACCGCGTGGTGCTGCACGATGGCCGACTGCAGTTCGTCGTTGCGGACCGCCGCCTCGTGCTTCTTCTGGTACTGGTGCGCGGTCTGCAGGATCACGAGCTTGCCGATGTCGTGCAGCAGGCCGCACAGGAAGCTTTCCTCGACATCGCCGCGAATCCTGTCGGCGATCAGGTGCGCGACATAGGCGGTGCCCACCGCGTGCTCCATGAAGCAGTGGCCATCGTGGCCATACACTTCGGCCGACTTGAACTGCGACTGCATCGACACGGTGACGACGACGTTGCGCACCGTGCACGTGCCGAGTCGCACGACCGCGTCAGACACCGAGCGGAGTGGCGACATCGCCCCGAAGACCGCGGAATTGGCCATGCCGAGGACACGTGTCGCCAGGACGGGGTCCTTGCTCACCACGCCCGCCAGCGTGGCAATCGTGACGTCGGGGTCGCCGACCAGCGCCAGCACGCGCTGGGCCTGGGACGGCAGCATGGGGATGGACAGGTCGTCTGGGCGGAGCCACGGGTGATCCGAGTTCCGCAGGGCCAGGGCCGCGGTGGCGGCCTCCGACCCGGCTGGCAGGTTCATGTGCGTCGTACCTTCGTCGTGATCACGAGTTCCACGAAGATCTCGTGATCGTCCATCCGGAACGGCAGCATGGTGCGCTGGCCGTCGGTGAGTGCCGTCATGTAGAAGTCGGAGCCCATCGTCACCGTCGGGATGGAGACGGCCCAGGCGTCGCCCTCGGTGGCCATCCTGGTGCGGAAGGAGCCGGCAATCATGTTGGTGATCTCGCCGATCGCATCGGCGACTTCCGGTTTCGAGGGCTCGTCGGCCGTGTCCAGACCGAGCAGCGAGCAGGTGATGGCGCGGGCGCCAGCGAACGTGGCGTAGAACACCACGAGGCCGCTGCTGGAACCGCCAAAACCGATCTGGCCGACGACATTGCTCTGCGGACGCAGCGCGTCGCCGACAAGCGGCGTGCCCTCGGCCAGCGCCGTGCCCACCATGGTCCCGAACACATCATGAGTGCACGCACGAAGGGTCTCGATCAGCGGCTGGGTCGCGTGCCGGTCGACCACGGGGGCCGGGGATGCCATGGTCCGCTCCTGGGTGGGCCCTCAGTGGGCCAGCACCGCGTCGATCTTTTCCTTGATGGTGTCGCTGGTGAACGGCTTGACCACGTAGTTGGTGACCCCGGCCCGCAAGGCCTCGACGATGTCGTCCTTGGCGGCGTTCGTGGTGACCATCAGCACGGGAAGGTGCTGCTTGCCATCCATCGCGCGCAGGGCGCGGATGAACTCGATGCCGTTCATCTCCGGCATGTTCCAGTCCGTGATGACCAGGTCCACCGGTCCCTCGGTGACCTTGTCGAGGCCCTCGCGTCCGTTGCCGGCTTCCATGATCTCCGTGTAGCCCAGCTTGTTGAGCGTGTTGACGATGATGCGCCGCATCGTCGTCGAGTCGTCCACCACGAGAAAACGCATGGGCCTCCGGCTTGCTAGACTCTGGGGGCCGGGCGCCGCCCGACGTCCCCACGTGCGTCACGGAGGCTAATCGGCCCAGCTCGTGCTGGCTTGAGGTAGGATCGCCGCCGCAAAGGAGTGATGTGTCCCCTTCCGAACCGCTGTCCCTGACGCCAGAAGGCCTGGGCCGTCCCGCACGTGACCTCGGCGCCGGCGACTTCGTCTTCGCCAATCGGCTCATCACGCTGGAGCTGGTGCTGCCCAACATCACGCACGAAATCAACAACGCGCTGCAGGTCATCGGCGGTCTCGGCGAAATCATCGCCACCAAGCCCGGCATCTCGGATGACGTCGCGCAGAAGCTGCAGCGCATCCACGGGCAGGCCGTGCGCTGTTCGGGCCTGCTGCGGGAGCTGATGAACTACGCCCGCCGTGACGAAGCGTCACCGACGACGGATGTTCCGCGCAGCATCGATCGCGCGTTGAACCTGCGGCGCTACCACCTTGCGCGGGCGCGCGTTACCGTGCACGTGGATCCCAATACCGATGGACCTGCCGCAGCGCGGCTCGACTCGCAGTACTTCGAGCAGATCCTCGTCAACCTGGTGCTCAACGCGGAGCAGTCCATCGCCGGACGGCCGGAGCCGGTCGTCTGGATCGCCTACGGCCGGCAGGGCGACACACTGGTGCTGACGGTGCGGGACAACGGTCCGGGGATCGATCCGTTACGCGAAGAGGAGTACTTCCAGCCGTACATGACGACCAGGGCGGGAGCCATCGGCCTCGGCCTGACGGCCGCACGCGCCCTCGTGCAAACGGTTGGCGGCTCGTTGCGCTTCACCGAGCCGTCGGTCGTAGAGATGCGGGTACCGGCGCGATGAAGTCGTGCAATTGGAAATGTCAAATTGCAAATTTCCAATCGCGCGATCGTTTCACGCGCTCGCACTGATGTCTTCGGGCGGCGTCGCGACGTTCAACCGATTCAGCTTGTCGATCAACGTCGTCCGGCTGAGTTGCAGCAACCGCGCGGCCTGGCGCTTGTTGCCACCGGTCTTCTCGAGGCATCGCACGATCAACTCGCGCTCGAGCTGCGAGACGACCTGCGTGAAGTTGATGCCCTCGTCCGGGATCGCCACCGTGGGCAACAGCAGCGACGACGCCGGCGCCGAGATGTCTTCGGGGAGCGCGCGCGCCTGAATCTCTGTGCCCTGCCCGGTCATGGCGACCGCGTGCTCGATGGCGTTCTCCAACTGCCGGATATTGCCCGGCCAGCTGTAGTTCATGAGCGCGCGCATCGCGTCCTGGGTCAGCGTTCGCGCCGGCAAATTGTTGTTGCGGCAGGACTTCTGCACAAAATGTCGGGCGAGAAGGGGAATGTCCTCCTTGCGATCGCGCAGCGACGGCAAGGTGATCGGAATCACGTGCAGCCGGTAGTACAGGTCCTCGCGGAAGGTCCCGTCCTTCACCAGCTTCTTCAGGTCCAGGTTGCTGGCAGCGACGATGCGGGCGTCGAACTTGATCGACTTGCTCTCGCCGACGCGCTCGATTTCCTTTTCCTGGAGCGCGCGCAGCAGCTTTGCCTGCATCGGCATGGTCATCAACGCCACTTCGTCGATGAACAGCGTGCCACGGTGAGCGAGTTCGAACCTGCCGACGCGAGCCTGCACCGCACCGGTGAACGCACCCTTGGAGTGGCCGAACAGTTCCGCCTCGGCCAGCGGTTCGGGGATCGCCGCCGCGTTGAACGCCACGAAGCGCTCGTTCGCTCGCGGACTGTTGTGGTGGATCGTGCGCGCGATCAACTCCTTGCCGGTCCCCGTTTCCCCCTGGATCAGCACCGTGCTGTTCATCGGGGCAACGAGTTCCAGCGTGGAGAACACGTGGCGCATCGGCGCGCTGTGGCCGATGACACTGTCGTAGCGGTACCGGTCGCGCAACTGCGCACGCAGTTCCGCGTTCTCCTCGCGCAGTCGCCGCTGCTCGAGTGAGGTGCTGAGGATGCGGGCCAGCTGCGAGAGCTGGAACGGCTTGATGAGGAAGTCGATCGCGCCCCGGCGCATCGCCGAGACGGCCTCGGCAACGCCGCCGAAGCCGGTGACCATGACCGCCAGGATGTCCGGGTAACGCCCGATCGCTGCGTCCAGGACCTCGAGGCCGTCCGCATCGGGCAGGCGCAGGTCGATGACGATGGCGTCGTAGGCAAAGCCCTTGAGCCGGTCGAGGGCGTCCGAGCCGTCCGGGCTCTGGGCGACGACGAAGCCTTGCTCGGAGAGCGACTCGGCGATGGTCTGACGAAGTTCGGCCTCGTCCTCGACCACAAGGACCGACGGCTGGGGACGAGCGGTCACGGGCACCTCCGTACAGGACACGACGGGACCACGGACTGAGGTCGTATCACCGACAACCCGCGTCCGGGGCGAGAGGCCAGTATTGGGCTGAGCAGTGTCGCATGTCAACGTGATTGTCGGTCAGCCGACAGGGTAACTTTATGCCTGGCCACGAGCGTGTCCGCCGGTGCGCGACGGCCGGCGAGGCGTCCGCGAGCGGACGTTGCGACCCTGCCGACTCAGGTAGGATGCACGGCGAGGAGCGCACGTGACCCAGGGCCAGGAACGTCAGGCGGTGTTGATCGTCGAGGACGAGGCGGACATCCGGGAACTGCTGTCGGAGTACTTCCGCGCCCGCGGCTTCGACGTGGCCGGAGCAGCGGACGGCCGGGCGGCGGTTCAGGCGATCGAGCGAGACCCGGAACGTTTTTCCCTGATCATCACCGATCTGCACCTGCCTGGCGCCGACGGGCTCGCGGTGCTGCGCGCCGCGCGGGCAGCCAATCCGGCCGTCTACGTGGTGATCGTGACCGGGTTCGCGTCGCTCGATTCGGCAATCCAGGCCGTGCGCCTCGGTGCCTACGACTACCTCACCAAGCCGTTCTCGCTCGGGCAGATCGATGTAGTCCTGCAGAGGATTCACGACATCCAGATGCTGCACGCCGAGAACAAGCGGCTGACGCGCCAGGTGTCCCAGCGTGACGCGGTCGACCTTCGTCAGGCGTTGTTGATGCGGCTGGACGGCATCGAGACCCGCCTCACTCGCATCGAAGCCGCACTCCGGGCCCGGTCGTAGCCGTCGGACCTTGTCCGACGGCCACCGCGCCGCCAGCAGGCTGCCGGACAGAGTCCGGCAGCTACACCTGCGACGGCAGCCTCTTCGATCAAGAGCGTCGGCTCACCGACGATCTCTCCGGCGGCCCGTCACGGTGACGCAGCTGCCTGCGGCGTAATTCCCCAGCTATTGCAGGCAGTGACGGCGTGGCGTCCTTCTTGCTCTACGGCAGCGTCGGACGCCTCCGGACCGGTAATCGGCACCGGGTGGCGGTCCTTGAACGCGACCCGACGATGCCAATTTCTTCCATCACGTCCGACGCACAGACCATGAGTGCGCTGCGACGGACCCTCAGCCTGGCCGCGGCCAAGCAGGTGGTCTCCTCGAGCAACCTCGCCAACCTGAGCACCCCTGGCTACAAGGCCCAGGAGGTGGACTTCGACGAGGCACTGGACCAGCAGGTGGGCGGAGGCGCCCGGCTGACGGTCACCAACAGCCGCCACCTCGGGGGCAGCCTTCAGGCCGACAACGGCGTCACGACCAGGGACTCGGAAGACGGCGCCGCCCGTCGCGACGGCAACACCGTGCAGGTCGACCACGAACTCCTCAACATGACGCGGGCCTCGGGCGAGTTCGCCCGTGCCCAGACGGCGCTGGCCGCCAAGTTCCGGCTCGTGCGCTACGCCATCAACGAGTCCCGGTAAGGACCGACCATGTCGACGCTCAATACCGCCGTCAACGTCGCCGCGAGTGCCCTGTCCGCCGAGCGGACCCGCATCGAAGTCGCGGTGTCCAACCTCGCCAACGCCGAGTCCACCCGTGGCGCCGATGGCAGACCGTACCGGCGCCGCGACGTGGTGCTGACCACCGACACGATCCAGAGCTTCGACAGCGCGCTCGGTTCGGCCTCGGCCACCGGCGTCAAGGTCGCGGGCATCGTCGAGGACACCGCACCCGCCCGGCGTCGCTATGACCCGTCGCACCCGGACGCAGACAAGGACGGCTTCGTCGAACTGCCCAACATCAACCCGGCCGAGGAGATGGTGGACATGGTCGGGGCCTCCCGGGCCTACCAGGCCAATCTGACGGCCATCAACCTCATTCGCGACCTGGTCTCCCGGTCGCTCGAACTCGGAAGGGCATGAGCGTGGCCATCGACGCAATCACCGCGAAGGTCATCACCGGGATTGGCACGACGACCCCGTCGCCGGCTGCGCCAGCCGGCAGCAAAGACGGAGGCGAGAGCTTCGGCGCCTCGCTCTCGCGTCTCGTGGGCACGGTCGAAGAGAGCCACAACAGCGCGAATGCCGCCGTCAACGGGATGATCAATGGGCAACTCGACGTGCACGACGCGATGATCGCGCTGCAGCGGGCGGACCTGACGCTGCAGTTCGGCGTGCAGGTGCGTAACAAGCTGATGAACGCCTACCAGGAAATCATGCGGATGCCCGTCTAGGGCGGCTGTCCACCCATCCGAGGAGTCGAGTCCGCCGTGGCATTCCTTCCCGTGCAGTGGCAGGCGCTGGTCGAAAAGAGCAAGGTGGTGCGCGCCTCGCTCAGCACCGCGCAGCTGATCTCGCTGGCCGCCGTGTTCGTTGGCGTCCTGGGCCTGGTCATCGGCTCGACGTGGTACCTCAATCGCACCGAGTACCGCGTCCTGTTCAGCGAGTTGAATGGCGAAGAGGCGGCGCGCGTCGTCGAGCGGCTGAAGGGCGACAACGTCGCCTACCAGTTGCAGGACGGTGGCCGCACCGTGCTCGTGCCTACCAACAGCACGGACAACCTCCGCCTGCAGTTCGCTGGCGAGGGCATGCCGACCAGCGGCCGCATCGGCTTCGAGATCTTCGACAAGGTGGCCTTCGGGCAGACCGAGTTCCTCGAGCACGTCAATTACCGCCGCGCGCTCGAGGGCGAGTTGGCGCGCACGATTTCGACGCTGACCGAGGTGCAGGCCGCGCGGGTGCACATCGCGATGCAGAAGGAGTCGTTGTTCGGCGCCAGGGAGCAGCCGGCCAAGGCATCGGTCACGCTGACGCTGAAGGGCACGCGGGCGCTGCCGCCGCAGGCTGCCACGTCGATCACGAACCTGGTCGCCGCCAGTGTCGAGGGATTGCGACCCGAACAGGTCGTCATCATCGACAGCACCGGCCGCTCCCTCGCCCGCGGCGCGATGGGCCAGGACGACGGCGCGATGGCCGGCGCGGATCTCGAGCGTCAGCAGAAATACGAACGCGACATGGGCATGAAGGTCGTCGCCCTGCTCGAGCCGGTGGTCGGCGTCGAGCGGGTGCGCGCCAACGTCTCGGTGCAGTTGCACGGGGCGTCGCAGGAGCAGACGACGGAACAGTACGACCCGGAGACGGTGCTGCGCAGCGAGAGCACCCTGACCGAAGGCAACACTGCCGACAGCAACGGCGGCATTGCGGGCGCGCAGGCCAATCTGCCCGCGGTGGTGCGACCTGACGGCACGCCGTCGCCGTCCACGACCGGCTCGACGACGACGAGTCGCGGACTCACGAAGAGCACGAAGCTGTCGAATTACGAAGTGAGCAAGACCGTGACCCACACCATCCGCCCGCGTGGCGAGGTGGCCAAGGTCTCGGTGGCGGTCCTCGTGGACGACGAGCACGTGACCACTACGGCGCAGGACGGCACGGTCAGCACGAAGCGCAAGCCGCGCGATCCCGGGGCGATGCAGAAGCTGCAGAAGCTTGTCGCCGCCTCGCTCGGCATCGACACGCAGCGCGGAGACATGGTCAGTGTCGAGAACATCCCCTTCGAGGCGCCCGTCAGCGAGCCCATCGCCAAGCCGTCGATGTGGCAGCGTGTCAGCGACCAGAGCAGCGGCGCCGTCCGTGGCCTGGCGGTCCTGCTGATCGTCGCCATGGTGCTGTTGCTGGTCGTCCGCCCGGTGGTGGGCCGCCTGCTCGCCGTGCCGGCCCTCGACCGTCCACACGCGACGATCGGCATGCCGCAACAGCTGCCCCGAACCATCGAGGAGATCGAGGGCGAGATCGAGGCGCGGCTCGACGCGATGCCCAACGACGGCGATCGGCGCCAGCCGGTGCTGACGCGACGGGTCGCCACGCTGGCCAACAAGGAGCCCGAAAGCGCGGCCAAGCTGGTACGCGGCTGGCTGACCGAGGGGAGGAGCTAGGACATGGCCACGGCGCTCGCTCCGAAGGTCGAGGTCCTGAACGGCGTCCGCAAGGCCGCCATCCTCACGGTGGTGCTCGGTGAGCACGTGTCCGGGGAACTGTTCAAGCACCTCAACGAGGAAGAGATCGAGTTGATCGCGCGCGAGGTCGCGCTGCTCGGTCCGGTGCCGGCAGCGACGGCGACCGACGTGCTCGAGGAATTCCACCAGATGTGGAAGGCCGCCGAGTACGTCACCAAGGGCGGCGTCGAATACGCGTCCAAGCTGCTGGTCAAGTCGCTCGGTCCCGAACTCGCCAAGCGCGTGCTCGATCGCGTCGTCAAGACCTTCGAGTCGTCGATGGCCTTCACCGGCCTCGAGAAGGCGGATCCGCAGCAGTTGTCCAAGTTCATCCAGAGCGAGCATCCGCAGACCATCGCGCTGATCCTGGCGCACCTCAAGCCGGGCCCGGCGGCGCAGTTGATGCAGAGTCTCCCCGAGGACCTGCGTGTCGAGGTCGTGACGCGGATGGCGAACCTCGAGGAAATTTCGCCGGAGGTCATCTCCCGCATTTCGTCGGTCATCGAGCAGCGGTTGAAGTCACTGGGCGCGAGCACGCACGAGTCGTACGGCGGCGTGCGCGCGGTGGCCGAGTTGCTCAATCGGATCGATCGCAGCGTCAGCCAGCCCGTGCTCGAAGCGATCGAATCGCAGACGCCGGACCTGGCAGTCTCGATCCGTCACCTGATGTTCGTGTTCGACGACCTCCTCCACGTCGACGACAACGCGCTGCGCGAGATCGTCCAGCGCGCCGACAAGAAGGTCCTGACGGTCGCCCTCAAGGGCACGTCTGAGGACATCCGCAACCGGTTCTTCCAGAACATGTCCAAGCGTGCCGTGGACATGATTCGCGAGGAGATCGAGCTGCTCGGCGCGGTGCGCCTGCGCGAAGTGGAGAAGGCGCAGCAGGAGGTGGTCGGCATCGCGCGCAAGCTGGAGGAGGAAGGCCTGCTGCAGACCGGCGCTGCCGCCGGGGAGCCGTATGTCACTTAAGACGCGGCGACTGCGTGCCGACGGGGTTGTGGTCGAACGCTTCGCATGGAGTCCCACCGAGACCGGTGGCCATCTCCAGGCGCCGAGTTCGGCCGAGATCTGGGCGCCCCACGACGCCGACGTGCAGCGGACGCAGGCGACGTCGCCCGCGGTGCGTCCAGCGTCGCCAGCGGCGCCACCGGAGCCATGGCAGCCCAGCGCCGAGCAGCAGGCCCAACTGGCCGCGCTCGAACGGGATGCATTCACGAAGGGGTATGCGCAGGGGGAGCGCGCCGGCCTCGAAGCCGGCGGCAAGCGCGCGGAGGCCATGCTGCGCCGCCTCGCGCAGACGCTCGAGGAACTCTCCGGTCTGCGAGACAACATGGTGCGCCAGACCGAACGCGAACTGGTCCACCTGTCGGTGGCGATCGCCCGGCGGATCCTGCAGCGCGAGGTCAGTGTCGATCCCGAACTCACCGCCGCCCTCGCGCACATCGCGCTCGAACGTCTCGGCGGAGCGACACCGGCGACCGTACGGCTCCATCCCGACGACTACACGACTGTCACTGCCGGGCACGCGACCCCGCTGGCTGGCCGCCAGGTCGAGATTCTGGCCGATCCGTCCGTGGCTCGCGGCGGCTGCGTGGTCGAATCGGAATTCGGCTTCATCAACGCGTCGGTCGACGCGCAGGTCGACGAGATCGCGCGTGCGGTCCTCGGCGAGGCCGTGCCGATGATGCCGGCCCGGCGGGGTGTCGCCTGATGAGTGTCATCGATTTCGCGAGCGGGTTCTCCCTCGCCCGGTATCACGAGCAGGTCCAGGCGGCCGATCCCCTTCCCATGGTCGGGCAGGTGGTGCGCACGGTCGGCCTGCTCGTCGAGTCGCGCGGTCCACGGGTGCGCGTCGGCGAGTTGTGCGAACTGGCCCCGCGTGGTGGCGAGCCGCCCCTGTTGCTCGAGGTGGTCGGGTTTCGCGACAACCTCCTGCAGTCGGTGCCCCTCGGCAGCACCACCGGCATCCGCCCGGGCGACCTGATCGTGTCGCGCGGACGGCCTGCATCGGTGCCGGTCGGCGACGCCCTGCTCGGACGCGTGATGGACGGCCTCTGCCGCCCTCTGGACGATCTCGGCCCGCTCGGCACCACTGAACTCGGGCCGCTGCATCCGCCGCCGCTCAACCCGCTGGCACGACAGCCAATCGATATCCCGCTCGGCACTGGCGTCCGTGCCATCGACGCCTTGCTCACCGTCGGCCGCGGCCAGCGCATCGGCCTGTTCGGCGGCAGCGGTGTCGGCAAGAGCACCCTGCTCGGGATGATGGCGCGCGGCACCGGCGCCGACGTCGCCGTCATTGCCCTGGTGGGGGAGCGCGGCCGGGAGGTGCGCAGCTTCCTCGAGCACGACCTCGGCCCCGAAGGCCGTCGTCGCTCGGTGGTCGTCGTTTCCACGTCGGATAACCCGCCGCTCGTCCGGCTACGCGCCGCGTATGCCGCGACGGCGATGGCCGAGTGGTTTCGCGATCAGGGCAAGCACGTCCTGCTGATGATGGATTCGCTGACGCGCTTTGCGATGGCGCAGCGCGAAGTCGGACTCGCGGCCGGCGAGCCGCCGACGGCCAAGGGCTATCCGCCGTCGGTCTTCGGGCTGCTGCCCGGCTTGCTCGAACGCGCCGGTAATGTGCAGGGCCGCGGATCGATCACGGCCATCTACACCGTCCTGGTCGAGGGCGATGACACCAACGAGCCGGTGGCCGACAACGTGCGCGCCATCCTCGACGGGCACGTGGTGCTCTCGCGCGCTCTCGGCGCCAGGAACCACTACCCGGCCATCGATGTGCTCTCGAGCGTGAGCCGCACGATGCCCGACGTGACCACGGCGGACCATCGGCGCAAGGCCGGCACCGTGCGTGACTGGCTGTCACTCGTGCGCGAGAACGAGGATCTCGTGTCGGTCGGCGCCTACGTTGCCGGCTCCAGCGCGCGCATCGACGAGGCGCTGGCGCACCGCGAGGCCGTCGACGCGTTCCTCAAGCAGCCGTCCGACGATCTCGTCGAGTACGACGGCGCGGTCCAGTCGCTCGAGGCGCTCTAGATCATGGCCCACCTCCGCCTCCGCCTCCGCCTCCGGGCTTCGGCGCGGCAAGCCACCCGGACGAGGCTGTCGTACGCTCGACACTTTGCGCACGCGGGCCTGGATCCACACACTCGACCCAATCGGCATGTCGCCCTTCCGCTTTAGGCTCGAGCCGGTGCTGCAGATGCGCCAACGCACCGAGGACCAGGCGCAACAGGCGCTCGCACGGGCAGAACGGCACCTGCAGGAGGCAGAACGCGGACTCACGCTCGCCGACGACCGGTTGCGTGATGCCTACGTATCGGCCAACCAGGCGGAGCGGGAAGGAGCGGACGTGGTCCGGCTCACGTGGCATCGAAATTGGATTGTCGTGAAGACACGTGACGTCGAGGCCGGGCGCCTCGACGTCCGCGACCGGCTCGAGACGCGGGACCTGCGCCTGCAGCAGGCACAGGAAGCACTCAAGCAGCGCCGGGTGCTCGAACGGTTCAAGGATCGCGCACGGCTCGCCTTCGACACCGAGGCGGCCCGGCGCGAGATGCAGGCCATCGACGAACTGGCCACGACCAAGGCGGCCCGTCGCGCAGGAGACTTCCAGTGAGCACACCAGCAATCGGCGCGACAGCGCAGGCGGCGACCAACGCCACCCAGGGCAAGACGGACCGGACCACACGGGACCTCGGCCAGGACGCGTTCCTGAAGCTGCTGACGACGCAGCTGCAGAACCAGGACCCGACCAAGCCACAGGACAACGGCGAGTTCATCGCGCAGTTGGCGACGTTCAGCTCGCTCGAGAAGCTCACCTCGATCTCGACCAGGCTCGATCAGATCGGGACGGCCCTCGGCGTGACCCTCACCGGCACGGAGACCGCCCCCGCCGGCACCGGCGCGGCATCGTCGACCGGCGCCACATCGCCCGGCAGCACCGGCGACACCGGGACCAGCACCACCAGCAACGGAGGCAAGTGACATGGCAGTCGGATCCTTTTCTGCCGGGTTGTCGGGGCTGAACGCCAATGCGACGTACCTGAGCGTCATTGGCAACAACCTCGCGAACATCAACACGATCGGCTACAAGACGAGCTCGGTCAGCTTCGCGGACCTCGTGAGCCAGACGGTCGGCGGCACCAGCATCAACCCGATGCAGGTCGGCCTCGGGGTGGTGACCGGCTCGATCTCGCCGGTCTTCAGCCAGGGCGCCATCGAGAACACCCGCGAGGCGACCAACGTCGCCATCCAGGGCAGCGGCTTTTTCGTCGTCCGCGGCGAGAGCGGCGACGCGTACACGCGCGCCGGCAACTTCTCGTTCAACGCCGACGGCGAACTGGTCACGTCCGATGGCTGGCGCGTGCAGGGCTACACGCAGCTCGATCCGGCGACCGGCGAGGTCGTGACGACCGGCGGGATGAGCGACATCGTCGTCCCCCCCGGCGTGCTCCGCGACCCGGTGGGCACGACGAGCGTACGCACCAACATCAACCTCGATGCCGGGGCGAACGTGACCGGCGCGGTCAACTTCTCCACGCCGATCAAGATCATCGACGCGCTCGGCGAGTCGCACGTCATCACCGTGGATTTCCAGAAGACCGGTCCTGGCGCGTGGACGTACACCGCGACGGTGCCGCAGGCCGACGTCAACGGCGGCACGGGGCTGTTCCAGCTCTCGACCGGTACCCTGACGTTCGACGGCACCGGTACGCTGACCAATCCCGCTGCCGACGTCGTCTTCACCGCGCCGGCCGCATGGGCCAACGGGGCCACCGGCGGCAACATCACGTGGGACATCACGCCGCCGCCGTCCGACAAGCCGTCCATCACGAGCTTCTCCTCCAAATCCGAGACGTCGCTGCTGACACAGAACGGTTCCGAGGCAGGCCAGATCAGCAACATCTCCGTCGACGGCGAGGGCAAGATCATCGCGACGTTCGGCGCCGGTCAGACCGTCGCCGTGGGCCAGCTCGCGCTGGCGAACTTCAACAACCCGAAGGGGCTGGTGAAGCTCGGTGCCAATCGCTATGGCGAGAGCCAGGCGGCCGGTATTCCCAACGTCGGCACCGCCGGCACCGGCGGTCGCGGGACGTTGATCGGCAGCGCCATCGAGCAGTCCAACGTCGACATCGCGACCGAGTTCACGCAGATGATCCTCGCGCAGCGCGGCTACCAGGCCAACTCACGCACCATCACCGTGGCCGACGAAGTGCTCGTCGAAACGCTCCAGTTGAAGCGGTAATACCCGTGAAGGCGGGCGGTTTCCCGAACCGTCCGCCGACCACCGTTCGGAGCGCTCCATGAGCCTCGTTCCGTTTCCTGCGTCCACTGCCAATGCCAGGGGACCGTCAAGCGTGGCACGGGCCGCAGCCCTGCCATCGAAGGCGTCCCTCGTTCCCCTCGCCGGGCGAGGCCACGCCGCCATCGGGCGCAGCGACGCGAAGCCCGCCGCAGATCGACCCGCGTCGCGCTTTGCCCACGTCCTGGCTGTCGTCCAGGAGCAGAAGGGCCCGCCTGCCGCGAACGCCAACGCCGGTCGCGCTGGCCGTGTCGCGCACGTTGCCGAGGCAGAAACGCCGGAGAAGGTCCTCGACGATGCCGACGGCTCGTCGTCGATCGTGCCGGTGCCAGTCGAGTCGCCCGGCGCTGCGCCGGTTCAGGCACCCTGGCTGCTTCTGGCGCTCGGCACTGGCGCGTACTCGCGCGTCGATGAAGCTGCCAGCGAATCGGCAGTGCCATTGGTTGAATGCTTTGAGCCTGCCGCGGAACACGCCCTCACGATCGGCGTGACCGAGACAGGTGTGCCAGCCGTGGCCGTGGCCCAGAGCCCTGCCGGCGAGGCTGGCGTGTCAACGCTCGCCATGAGCGGTGCACGTGCCGCTGCCGTGGGGAGTCCCGCAGACGCGCCAGCGACATTGGGCACCCCGAGCGACGGTGTGGTCCCCGGGAGAGCATCCCTGCCAGGGCCGGTCGGCGTCATAAGCGACAGCAGCGAGCCGATCACGAACTCGCCCGAAGATGCGCCTGGAGGCGCGGCGCTTCCGTTGCCTCCGGGTAGCGCGCCAGCGGTCGAGCACGGGCCCGCGCTGACCGCGCAACGAGCGGGCGAAGACTGGGCGCCCGCCCTGGGGCCCGAGGTCGCATCGTCTGATGCCCCATCGGCGAATCCGGCCGCCGAGATGCTGGCGCGCTGGCACGTTGCAGCCCGCCGATCGGGCGGCGACGTTCCCGCACCGCCATCGATTGTGGCGCAGCGCAAGGGCGAGGCCACAGGTGTCTCACGCGCGCCGGGACAGGCGGTCAGTCGCCTCGCCCAGGCGCTTGGGACGGCATCCCGCCAGGAAGGGGCGCAGGTCGATGGCCAGTCCCCGCTCTCGAATCCTCCGCTTCCCACGGCCCGAGCGGCCGACGTGCTGACGCGACTGGCGCTCGGCGAAAGCGGCTCCCGCGACCCGCGCGAACCGGGACCGTCGACGGCGGCCTCCGGCCAGGTGTTGACCGCGACGTCTGCGGGATCCCCGCCAATCGCCACGGCGACGCCCGTATCTGCCACGGCGGCACCGCTCCCGCCCGCGGCGGGCGAGCAGGTGCTGCATCAGCTCGTGTCGTCGATCAAGATGCAGTGGAAAGACGGGATAGGCGAAGCGAAGCTGCACCTGCGTCCCGACGCCCTCGGCGCCGTGAGCGTGTCGCTTCGGGTCGAGGGCGGTGCGGTGACCGCGGTCGTGCGCGCGGAATCGGCTCAGGTCCAGGAGTGGGTCCTTCAGCACCAGCAGACGCTTCGCCAGCAGATGGAGGCAGCCGGCCTGACACTCGACGAACTCGTGGTGTCGCCCGACGACCAGCGCCAGCAGTCGCGTGAAGAGTCACCCGAACCAGGGGGTCGTCGTCCTCGCGGCACCACGAAGGACAACCAGGACCCCGCCGCGCCGCGATTCGAGCTGAAAGCCTAGATAGGACGGAGGACGGAGGACGGAGGACGGAAGACAGAGGAAGGAAGACGGAGGACGGAGGACAGAGGTAGGACGGAGGACAGGGGACCGAGGAAATGCCCGTTGACGGCGGCGGGGTTTCCTCGACCCTCCTCCCTCCATCCTTCCTCCATCCTTCCTCCGTCCTCTCTCCTCCGTCCTCTCTCCTCCGTCCTCTCTCCTCTCTCCTTGCCGTGTCGCCTTGCCGTCACCCCCGCCGGAGGGGCGGCGGCGGCACGGCCGCCCGCTCGATACCGATTCATCGAAATCGGCAGATTTCCCGCCAACTTGAATCGTGTGGCGCGGGCACAGCCGCCTGCTGCGCTGCGGCATCGCCCTTGCTCCTTCCTCCGGCAACCGCCGCCACACCGGGCGGACGCAGGAGTGTCCATGAGCAAAGCCGCGAAGTCCCCAGATGTCAGCGCCAGGCAGGGCAAGCTGCCCTTGATCGTCGGTCTGGTCGTCCTGCTTGGCGTCGGTGGCGGGGGCGGCTACTGGTGGCTGGCCAGGCAGAAGGCCGCTGCGGCCACCGAGACCGAGGCTGGCCATGGGGAGGCGGTCAGCCATGCCGAGGGCGGCAAGGCGGAAGGCGCGGCTGCCGAGCGCGGCACGCTCATGGCGCTGGACGTCTTCACCGTCAACCTGGCTGACGCGGAAGCGCAGCGTTTCCTTCGCACCAACGTGCAACTCGTGATCGACGGCGACCAAGCCCTCATCAAGGAGATCGAAGAGGCGAAGCTTCCCGTCGTGCGGGTCCGCTCCGCCGTGCTCGACCTGCTGTCGTCACAGAAGTCGGCAGACATCGCGACGCCGGAGGGCAAGGACGCCCTCAAGAAGGCCATCGCCCAAAAGGCGGCCAGGGTGCTGCATCACGAGGTGCTCGATGTCCTCTTCTCCGACTTCGTCATCCAGTTCTGACCTGTCCTTGCCGCCTGCGCTGGCGGGTTTCGGCGACGTGCGGTTGCGCGTCGACGTCATCCTCGGCCGCGGCACCATGACGCTGCGAGCCTGCCTGGGCCTGCAGCGGGGGAGCGTCGTGCGTCTCTCGCAGTCGGCGGGCCAGGACCTCTTCGTCCTCGTCAACGACGTGCCGGTCGCGCGCGGGGAGGTCGTGATCATCGACGACAGCGTGTCGCTCCGGCTCACTGAATTCCGACAGAAGACCGCGACCGAGGCCCTGGCGTGATGCTGCCGTTCCTCCTGGCGCAGGCACAGCAGGCGCCGGTGCCCGCCGTCGGTTGGTCGGACGGCCCCGGCGTCGTCCGCACACTGCTTTCCCTGCTGGTCGTCCTCGGCCTCCTCGGCGGCTGCCTGTGGCTGATTCGCCGCGGCGGTTGGCAGGGCGGCCTGCGGAAAGGACCGCGCGCCGTCCAGATCGAGACCGCGGTCGGCCTCGGCGACCGCCGTCAGCTGGTGATCGTCTCGGTCGAGGGTCGACGGCTCCTGCTCGGCGTCACGCCGATGCATGTCGCCCTGGTGACCGAACTTGGCCCGGCCGGCCCCTCGTTCCCCGAGACCCTCGCGGCACGCATGCCCGTTGGGAGCGCGCCGTGAGGCGTCGCGCACTGCTTGCGATTGCCGGCACGGCCACCCTGTGGCTGTCGATGGCCACGCCAGTCCTGGCCCAGGCCGGGGCCACACGCATCGACATCGACGGCATCGGCGCGATCTCTGCGCCGCTGCAGGTCGTGCTGCTGCTGACGCTCCTCAGCTTCATCCCGGCCATCCTGATGACGATGACCGCCTTCACGCGGATCGTCATCGTCTTCCACTTCCTGCGGCAGGCCCTCGGCACGCAGGAGGCGCCGTCCAACCAGATCCTGATCGGCCTGGCGTTGTTCCTCACCGTGTTCGTGATGGCGCCGGTGGGCGAGCAGATCAACCAGGCGGCCGTGCAGCCGGCGCTGCGCAACGAGCTCACGGTGACGCAGGCGCTCGAGCGGGGCACGCCGCCATTGCGCGGCTTCATGCTGAAGCAGACGCGCGAGACCGATCTCGCGTTGTTCGTCGAACTCGGCAAGGTGGCGCGTCCGCAGACGCCCGAGTCGCTGCCGATGCGCGTGGTCGTGCCGGCCTTCATCCTCTCGGAGATCAAGACCGGGTTCCAGATGGGGTTCTACCTGTTCGTCCCGTTCCTGCTCATCGACCTGGTCGTCTCGACGACGCTGCTCTCGATGGGGATGTTGCAGCTGCCGCCGGCGATGATTTCGCTGCCGTTCAAGATCATGCTCTTCGTGATGATCGACGGCTGGAACCTGCTGGTCTCTTCCCTCGTGCGCAGTTTCCTCTGAGGCCGTCATGTCAGAAGCCCTTGTCGTTGGTATCGTGCGCCAGGCGATCGAGCTCGCCATCCTGGTGAGCCTGCCGATGTTGCTCGCGGGTCTCGTGGCCGGCGTCCTCGTCAGCGTCTTCCAGACCGTGACGAGCATCCAGGACAACGTGCTCGCGTTCATCCCGCGCGCCGCCGCGATCTTCCTCACCTTCGCCATCACCTTCCCGTGGATGCTGCGCCTGATGTCCGGCTTCGCGCGGCAGATGGTCACCCGGCTGCCCGAACTGGTGCGCTGATGGATCTGTCGCCGATCCTCGTCTTCGCGATGGCCTTGATCCGCCCCAGCCTGCTGGTGCTGGCGACGCCACTGTTCGGGGGGACATTCGCGCCGGCGGCGCCGAAAATCGGCCTGGTACTCGTGCTCGGCGCCTTCATGGCGCCGGTGATCGGCGTTCCGCGAACGATCGAGCCCGGCATGTTCCTCACGGTCGTCCTGCGCGAGTTGCTGATCGGCTTTGGCCTCGCGATGGCGGTGCGGTTGCTGCAGGCCGGTGCCGAACTCGGAGGCTATCTCACCGGCTTCCAGATGGGCCTGTCCTACGCGGCCCTCGTCGACCCGCAGAGCGGCGTCCGCAACAACATCCTTGCCGCGCTGTACGGCTCGATCGCGGTGATGGTGTTCCTGTTGACCAACGCGCATCACGAAGTGCTGCGGGCACTCGCGACCTCGTACGAGGCGCTGCCCATCGGTGCTGGCGTGGTGGATAGCGCGATCGCCGACATGGTCGCGCGCATGTTCGGGCTGATGTTCACACTTGGCGTTCGACTGTCGGCCCCGGTCGTGATCACCCTCCTGCTGGTCGAAGTCGTCCTCGGCGTGATGGCCCGCGTTGCGCCGACGCTCAACCTGATGGTGACGGCGGCCCCGGTTCGCCTGCTCGTCGGCTGGATGGCGCTGGCCCTGACGATTCGGGTGCTCCCGGACATCCTGATCCGCGCCTTCCCGCAGGCACTCTCGCTCGGCGCCCGGACGGCGGCGGCGCTTCGCTGACCATGTCCGACGACCGCACAGAAAAACCCACATCGCGGCGCCTGAAGGACGCGGCCAAGCGCGGCCAGGTCGCGCGCAGCCGCGATCTCAACGATGCCTTCCATCTCGGGGCGGCGCTGATGGTGCTGGCCTACTGGGGACCCTCGCTCGTCTCGGGCATGGGCACCGTGATGGCCACCGGTCTCACGCGCATGGGAGACGCCCGGTCGGTCTCCATCACGTCGGGCGAGGTCGTGAACCTGGCGGTGAGCAGTGTGACGCAGATTGGCTGGCTGGTCGGTCCGCTCGCGCTGGCTGCCCTGGTGGCCACGGCCGCGTCGGCGCAGGCACAGGGCGGCTTGAACATCGCCACCGAAGCGCTTCGCATCGACCTCACCCGGCTGAACCCGGCTGCGGGGTTCAAGCGCCTGATGCCGTCGCAGGCCGGACTGAATCTCGTCAAGACGATCATTGCGGCCAGCATCGTCGGTACCGTCGCCTGGTCGGCCGTCTCGGGGCTGCTGGCCGACTCGACACGCTTTGCGCTGCTCGATCCGCTCGCTTCCGGCATCGGCGCCTGGGCGCACACCGTGGCGTTCCTCAAGCGCGCCTCCATCGCGCTGCTGGCGCTCGCGGCCGCGGACTTCGGACTGCAGAAGTGGCGCACCGCGCAGTCGCTGAAGATGACCAAGCAGGAGGTCCGTGACGACCACAAGCTGGCCGAAGGCAACCCGGAGATCAAGGCGCGCGTGCGTCGCGTGCAGCGCGAGATGTTCCGCAAGCGGATGCTCGCCGCCGTCCCGAAGGCCACCGTGGTCGTGACCAACCCGACCCACTTCGCGGTGGCGCTGCGGTACACGCGCGGCCAGGCGGCGCCCGAAGTGGTGGCCAAGGGAGCCGACAACATCGCGCTGAAGATCCGGACGATCGCCCGCGAGCACGGCGTGCCGATCGTCGAGAACCCGCCGCTGGCGCGGGCCATCTACCGGCAGGTCGACGTCGGGGAGTTCATTCCCGGCGACCTGTTCGAGGCCGTGGCCGAAGTGCTGGCGTACCTGATTCGTCTCAAGCAGCTGGTCCTGTGAAGCCGAGGAGCGCGTGATGTCGAGTGCCAAGCCGTTCGGGCCGTCCCAGCTCCTGGTGCCGGGTGTCGTCATCCTGGTGCTGGCGCTGATGGTGCTGCCGCTGCCGACGATCATTTTGGACCTGCTGCTGTCGGTGGACATCGCCCTGTCGGTCGTGTTGCTGCTGACGGCCGTCTACGTGCGTGATCCGATCGAGTTCACGGTCTTTCCGTCGCTGCTGTTGTTGCTGACCCTGCTGCGGCTGTCGCTGAACGTCGCAGGCACGCGGCTGATCCTGTTGTACGGCGCCGAGGGCGTCGACGCGGCCGGTCACGTGATCATGTCGTTCGGCCAGTTCGTGGTCGGTGGCAACTTCGTCGTCGGGGTCGTGGTCTTCCTGGTCCTGGTGGCCATCCAGTACGTGGTCATCAACCACGGCGCGGTCCGCATCTCGGAAGTCACGGCGCGCTTCACGCTCGACGCGATGCCCGGCAAGCAGATGTCGATCGACGCCGACCTGAACGCCGGCGCGATCGACGAGCGCGAGGCCAAGCGGCGGCGCGACAACGTGCGCAAGGAGGCCGACTTCTACGGCGCGATGGACGGCGCCATCCGCTTCACGCAGCGCGATTCACTGGCCGCACTGCTGATCACCGGCGTGAACATCATCGCCGGCCTGGTGATCGGCGTCATGCAGTACGACATGGAGATCGGCGAAGCGGCAAAGACGTTCACCATCCTGACGGTGGGCGAGGGGCTGGTGACGGCGATCCCGGCGTTGCTGGTGTCGATGTCGGGCGGCCTGATCACGACGCGCGCCTCGTCGGAGTCCTCGCTCGGCGAGGATGTCGCGACGCAGCTGCTCAGCAAGATGCAGCCGCTGGCCATCGGCGCCGCCGTCCTCTTCGCGATGGGCCTCGTGCCAGGGCTCCCGAAGATGGCGTTCTTCCTCGTCGCCGCGGCGTTCGCGTACGCCGCCTACGCCAACCGGGCGGAGACAGGCGACGCGGCGCTCGACGGGCCGCTCGACACGGGCGGCACACCCGCCCAGCCCGAACAGAGTGTCGAGACCCTCGCGTCGGTCGATCCGCTCAGCGTCGAAGTCGGCTACGCGCTGATCGCGCTGGTCGACGAACGCCAGGGCGGCACGCTCCTGCAGCGGGTGAAATCGATCCGGCGGCAGATCGCCACCGAGACGGGGATGATCGTCCCGCCCGTTCACGTCGCCGACAACCTCCAGCTCGGGCCGCGCACCTACGCGCTGCTCGTGAAAGGCGTCGAAGTCGCGCGTGCCGAGCTGATGCCGGACCGGCTGCTGGCCATCAATCCCGGAACCGCGACCGGCACCATCGAGGGGACGACGGCGCGCGAGCCCGCGTTCGGGCTGCCGGCACTCTGGGTGCGGGCCGAGCAGCGGGATGCGGCCACTGCCGCCGGTTTCACGGTCGTCGATCCGACCACGGCGCTCTCGACCCACCTGTCGGAAATCATCAGGAACTTCCTGCCGGACCTGCTGACGCGCCAGCACACCAAGGACATGGTCGACCGCGTGGCGCAGCAGTCGCCGCGCCTGATCGACGACCTGATCCCGAAGCTGCTCGGTCTCGGCGACGTCCAGCGCGTCCTGCGGCAGCTGCTGCGCGAACGCGTCCCGGTCAAGGACCTGACGACGATTCTCGAGGCGCTCGCCGACGTCGCCGGGCAGACCAAGGACGCCGACCAGTTGAACGAGGCCGTGCGGCAGGCGCTCGGTCGCGCCATCTGCCGCCAGCATCAGACCGAACAGGGCGATCTCCCGACCATCAACCTGGCGCCGTCGCTCGAGGAGCGCCTGATGCAAGCCATCGTCCGGACCGAGCATGGCGTGGTGCTCGCGATCGATCCGAACGATGCCCAGCACATGGCGTCACGTATCGCCCGCGCCCTCGAAACGGCAGTGGCACAGCCTGTGCTTTTGTGTTCTCCAGCACTGCGTCCTCACCTGTGGCGATTGTTCACCCGGGTGCTGCCGCAGATAGGGGTGCTCTCGCACAGCGAAGTGCCCACTCACGTGAAGGTCGCGCCCGTAGCCGTACTCGATTGACGCCATGACTCCACAGCGTTTTCGCAGTTCCAGCGTTCGTGACGCCCTTGCGCAGGCCAAGGAAGCCCTCGGGCCGTCGGCCCTCGTGCTGGGCACGCGGCTCGTGCCGGCATCCGGCTGGCGGGGCTGGCTCGGTGGCCGCGAAGTCGAAGTCTCGGCATTCATCGGTGCCGGAGTGTCGGAGAACCGACGATCGTGGACGACCAATACCGCACACGCCGCGCGCACCGTGACGACCGATGCGCGCAGCCCGGTCACCGATGGTCTCGTCGCCCGCCTCATCGCCACCGGCCTCGATCGCGACCTCGCCGAGTCGGTCGTCGAACAGATGCCCCAGGCGCGTCGCCGTGACGCGTCGCAGGGGCAGATTCGCGAAGCCCTGGCCTCCTGCCTGCTGCCCATCGCAGCGCGTGGCCAGGCGCTCGGCGACGTGAACGTCTTCATCGGCCCTCCGGGCGTCGGCAAGACGACCACCATCGCCAAAATCGCGGCCCAGGCCCGCGCCCGCGGCGAGCGGCGATTCCGCCTCGTCGCCGCCGACGGCTACCGTGTCGGTGCGATCGAGCAACTGCGGCTCTACGCCGACATCATCGGCAGCCCCTTCGTCGTCGCCCGGACGCCCGAGGAGGTGACCGGTGCGGTGAACGGCAGCAAGCTGCCCGTGCTCGTGGACACGCCGGGTCTGTCGCCGGCCAACGAGGAGGCAGGCGCCTTCCTTGCGGCCCTGGCGGCGCTGCCGCACGTACGCACACATTTGGTGGTGCCGGGCGCGACCACCCCGCGCGACTTCGATCGCCTCTGGGAGCGGTTTGCGGGGGCGGGCGCCGACAGGATCGTGATGTCGAAAGTGGACGAGGCCGAAACGGTGATGCCGCTGGTGCGCGCGCTGCGTGAGCGCGAAGTACCGGTGTCGTTGATCGGCCTCGGGCAACGGGTTCCCGAGGATCTCGTCGAGGGCGAACCCGAAATGATCGCGGCGTGCCTGCTCGGGCAGGTGCCGGTGGTGCACGCATGAATGCCCCCGCGAGAGGGCGCAGGACAGGAGAAAAGGCCGTGCCGGTACTGATCCCCCAGGCGAGCCATATGGACCGCGACCAACTGGTGATCGCGCATGTCGGTCTCGTCAAGGCCATGGCGCATCGCCTCGCGCAGCGCTTGCCGGCGCAAGTGGAGATGACCGACCTGATCAGCGTCGGGGTGATGGGCCTCATCGACGCCGCCGGACGGTACAAGGTGTCGATGGGCGTCCCGTTTGACGCATTCGCCCGCCGCCGTGTCCAGGGCGCCATGCTCGACGCCCTGCGCGATCTCGACTGGGCACCGCGCTCGCTGCGGCGCATGCGTCGGGAACTCGATGGCGCGGTCGCCAAGCTGCGCGCCGAGCTGAAGCGCGAGCCGACCGAGGACGAAGTCGCGGGCCAGATGCAGATGTCGCCGTCCGAGTACGACAAGGCGATGGACCAGGTCCGTACGCTGGACGTCGGGGCCATCAGGCAGCTGGATGCGACCGGTGAAGACGGCCAGCCCCTCCTCGAGCTGTGCATCGACGTCGATGAAGGACCCGACGCGCAGCTCGAACGCAAGGAACTGCGTGTCCTGCTCGCGCAAGCGATCATGGAACTGCCCGAACGGGAACGCCAGATCCTGGCCCTCTACTACGAGGAAGAGATGACCATGGCCGAAATCGGCGCGGTCATCGGGGTGTGCGAGTCGCGCGTGTCACAGCTGCGTTCGCTGGCTCTGTCCCGACTCCGCACCAGCCTCAAGGCACGGCTGCAGAAGCCGGGGACGAGGGCGTGAGCAAGATCCTCTCGCAGGACGAGATCGATGCGCTGCTGACATCGGCCGCGGCCCTGGAGAAGACGACGCACACCGAAATGCCCCTCGCGGGCGAGTCGGTCATCGTCTACAACTTCCGCCGGCCGGATCGGGTCAACAAGGAGCAGATCCGCTCGCTGCATTTCCTGCACGATCGCTTCGCCCGCAACATCTCGACGTCCCTTTCGGCATACCTGCGCACCGTCACCGACGTGAACGTGACCTCCGTGGAACAGTTCACATACTCCGAATTCCTGATGTCGCTGCCCGATCCCACGGCGTTCTATGCGATCTCGCTGACGCCCATCGAAGGATTGGGCGCACTCGAGCTGAACCCCTCGGTGGCGTTCTCGATGATCGACCGGATGCTCGGGGGTTCCGGCAAGGGGATGGCGCCGACGCGCGGATTGACCGAAATAGAACACAACGTGATCGATGGCGTCGTGAAGCTGGTACTGGAGCATCTGACCGAGACGTGGCGCAACATCGTCGACGTGCGGTTCCGGGTCAACGGCCGGGACACCCGTCCCCAGATGTTGCAGGTCGCTGCCCCGAATGAAGTCGTCGTCCTCATTGGCTTCGACATCAAGATCGGCGACGCCCGCGGAATGTTGAATTTCTGCCTGCCGGCGACGGCGATCGAGACCCTGGGCGACTCGTTCACCCACACCTGGTACCGCTCGCACCGAGAGCCGACGATGAACGACCGCTATCAGTTCTGGCGGACGCTCGGCCACTTGCCGGTGGGCGTGTCAGCGACGGTCGAGACGACGCTGCCGGCGCGGGACGTGCTCGAACTCGCGCCGGGTGACGTGCTTGCGCTCGGTCATCGTCTCTCGGATCCGCTGCAGATCCGCGTCTGCGACACGGTGAAGTTCGAGGGGTATCCGATGCAGGAACACGGCCGCGCCGGCGTGCGCCTGCTGCACGCCGTGGCCAATCCCGCGGTCCCGGAGGTGGTGCATGGCTGACACACGGACGCTCCTGGACGCACTCGCGACCAGCCTCGGGGCATCGCTTGGGGCGATGACCGGTACGGCAGTCCGTACCATGCCGACCGTGGGCGAAGTGACCGTGGACTGGCAGGTACCCATACAGGTCGGTGGCAGCGCGGTCGGCACCGTGTGGCTCGGCGTGGGCCAGGCCGACGCGACACGGCTCGTGGCGTCGATCCTGGGTGACGCCAGCCTCGTCGCCGACGCCGACATCGTCGACACGATGAAGGAGCTCCTCGGCCAGGCCGCCAGTGCACACGCGCACGGCAAGGGCAAAGGGCTCGATCTCATCATCGAGACACCGGTCCCGGCGACCGCTCCCGTGGTGCCCGACGCGCAGCACTACGACCTGATGATGGGCACGGGCGATCCGATCCGGATCGTCGGCTGGGGACGTACGGTCGCGGGCCTGTCACCCGAGCCATCGCGTACCGCCATGCCGGCAGCGCCGCCGCCCGCCGCTTCGATGGGTGCCTCGCTCGCTGCGCCGCCACGCAACCTCGACGTCGTGCTCGATATCGAGCTGCCGATCACCGTTCGCTTCGGCGAGACGCAGATGACGCTCGAAGGCCTGGCGCGGCTGGGCCCGGGTTCGATGATCGACCTGGCACGTTCGCCCGAGGATCCCGTCGACCTGCTGGTGAACGGCCGCCTCGTGGCACGCGGCCAGGTCGTCGTGGTGTCCGGGTGCTACGGCGTGCGAGTGAGCGAGGTGGTCAGCCCGGCAGACCGCCTTCTCAGCCTGGAATTTTGAGGAGTGCCTCGATGACGATCCCGATGCTCGTGATGACCTCGATCCTGCTCCTGGCGACCGGCGTGATTCTGCTCGTCGCCACCCGTCTCGTCCGCGCGCTGCGACACACTGTCGAACTCGAGCAGCGGGTCGTCCGCCTGCAGGAGGGCATCAACCTGCTGACCGACACGACCGAGACCGGCTTCCGGCAGGTCGCCACCGAGATCGAGCGCCTCTCAACAGCGAGCGCGGCCTCGTCCCCCTTCGCCAAGGCTACGGCGGACAAGCGCGCGGCGGCACCGGCAGCCACTCCTGCGCGCCCCACGGCAGTGCGGCTTCGCGCGGCGGCACGTCGTGGCCGGACGGTCAAGGAGATCGCCGTTGCCGAGCGGGTGTCAGAGGGGGAGGTGCGGCTTCGCCTGTCGCTCGCCGACGCCGGTGCCTCCGGGCGTAGCCGCAAGACGACGGAGAGTGGACGTGCGTCGCTGCGCGCATAGCGATTGCCGCGCCTGGCGGCTCCTCGCCGCGATGCGCCGCGGCATTACTTTCGACAGTGAATGGTTCTGCGGTCCCGGCTGCCTCGCCGATGCGACAGCGCGGCGCCTCGAGGCACTGCGGCCGCCGAGCATCGCGCGCGTGCCGACCATGCCGCCGGTGCGGCTCGGCGCAACGCTGCTGGCGTCGCGCAGCATCTCTTCCGACGTCCTCGCGCAGGCGCTCGCGAGCCAGGCCACGACCGGACTCCGTCTCGGTGCCCAGCTCGTGGCGATGGGCGCGGTCGAGGAACTCACGATCACGCATGCGCTCGCGCGCCAGTCGGGCGTGGGCTTCCTGACCAAGGTCGACGTGAGAGCCGTGCGCAAGACCGTGGGTGGCCTCTCGCGCACCGTCGTCCAGGCATTGGGTGTCGTGCCGCTCGAGAGCGATCGCGACGGCACGCTGCGGATCGCGGTGACTGCGCCGTTACCGCGCATGGCCATCGCCGCCCTGCAGTCCGGTACGGGATTGCGCGTCCGGCCCTACCTGGTGAGCGATGCGATGCTGCGCGAACTGCTCGACGCCTATGGGGCTGACGTCACGCCGTCGCCGGCCCCGGGTGTCGGCCGGCTGTCGGCGGTGCAGGCAGCCCGACGCATTGCCGACGCTGCGATCGCAGGACGCGCCGCGACATGGCAACACACGTGGGGCCCGGGATTTGCATGGATACGGCTCGACGGGGCATCGGGCAGTGAAGACCTGATTGTCGCGTCCTCTCGGACGGAGCACACATGGCAGGCGGCACGTACGCAGCATTGAGCGGATTGCGAACGCGGTTGGAGCAGCTCGATCGGCTGGCCGGCGACATCGCCAATGCCAAGACCGCGGGCTACAAGGCCGAACGCGTCACCACGAATGCCGTCGAACGTCCCAACTTCGGCCGGACGTTGCAGGCTGCTGTCGACGTCGCGCCCGGCCCCGGACATCTCGACTTCCGGCCCGGCTCGATGGAGAGGACCGGCCGTGATCTCGACTTTGCGCTCGAGGGCCGCGGCTTCTTCGTGATCGACACGCCCCAGGGCACGCGCTACACGCGCAACGGCAACTTCTCGCTGGCTGCCGACGGGACGGTCACCACGGCAGACGGTCACGCAGTGCAGACCGAGAAGGGCCCGCTCAAGGTCGGCAAGGCGACCGGCCCGGTCAGCGTCGCCGACGACGGCACCGTGAGTGTGGGGACGAAGGCGGCGGGCAAGCTGCGGATCGTCGACTTCGACGACTACTCGACCCTGCAGCGCGAGGACCTCGGTCGCTTCCGGGCGCCGGGCACGGCCGCACCAGTCGATGCCGAGGCCACCACGGTCCGCGCCGGCATGCTCGAGGCGTCCAACGTCTCGGTCGTCGACCGCATGGTGGCGCTCACCGAGGTCGCGCGCGGCTTCGAGGCCCTGCAGCGCGGGCTCAACATCCTCAGCACCGAACTGGACGGGCGCGCCATCACGGAACTGGGGCGGCGCTAGTAATGCCTAATGCCTGATGCCTGATGCCTAACGGCCAACACGAAACACGGGCATGACTCTCCGAAGGCCGAAGGCCGAACGACGAAGGCCGCCGACCCAAGTGATGAGCCGCACTTCGGCGAACCGGTAATCGACAGATCGAGGACGACCATGATTCGAGCGATGTACACCGCCGCGAGCGGCATGAACGCGCAGCAGGCCAACATCGACAACATCGCGCACAACCTGGCCAACGTGAACACGTCGGGGTTCAAGAAGAGCCGCGTCGAGTTCGAGGACCTGGTCTACCAGCAGATCGCCGCGCCGGGCACGCCGACCGATGCGACAGCGGAATCGCCGATTGGCATGGAACTCGGGCTCGGCGCCAAGCCGGTGGCGATCTCGCGCGACTTCGCCAGCGGCAACCTGCGCGCAACGAACGCGCCCTACGACGTGGCGATCGAGGGGCGTGGCTTCCTGCAGGTCACACTGCCAGACGGACAGGAGGCCTATACGCGGTCGGGCAACCTGCACGTCAACCAGGAAGGGACGCTGGTCACCAACGAGGGCTATGTGCTGGAACCCTCGATCACCATCCCGTCCAACGCCGTCTCGGTGACGATCTCGAAGGACGGCATCGTCTCGGCGACGGTGGCGGGCGAGAGCGCGCCGCAGCAGGTCGGCACCATCGAGATCGCGGCCTTCCAGAATCCGGCCGGCTTGCACGCGATGGGCAGCAACCTGTTCACGGTGACGACGGCGTCGGGCGATGCCATCACCGGGTTGCCGGGCACCGACGGCCTCGGCACCCTGCAGCAGGGATTTCTCGAGGAATCCAACGTCAGCATCGTCGAGGAGATGGTGAACATGATCCTCGGCCAGCGTGCGTACGAAGCCAACTCGAAGGTCATTCGCACGGCCGACGAGATGCTCTCGCAGGTGAACAACCTTGCTCGCTGACGCCATCCGGCCGCGTCTTGCCTGGCGGCACATGGGCCTGGCTGCTTCCGTGTGGCTGGCCGTCGCCGTTCCGGCCGGCGCGCAGACCTCGGCAGATGTCGACAGGGCCGCTGCGGTGGCCACCGCCGCTGTGCGCGAGGCCTTCGGCGTTGACGCCGAGGTGACCGTCTCCGAGCCGGTGCTCTCGGTCACGGGAGATGCGACGCTCGTGACCAGGGCCGTGCCTGAACCGTCGAGCCGCACCGCGGGTCCGGTGCGATTCGTGTTGTATGCGGCGGGCGAGGGGCCCGCACGCCGCATCGGGCGGCTCACCGCCCGCATCGATGTTGCCGCAAGCCACGTGCGAGCGCGGCAGCGCGTGGCCATGCGAAGCGTCATCAACCCGGACGACGTCGAAGTCGTCCGCGGCGACATCGGTCGCCAGGTGTTCGGCGTGCTGCCGACCATGGACGCGGTAACCGGTGTTTCGACCCGCAAGACACTCATGCCCGGCGAGGTCATCACGCCGGTAGCGCTCGTCGCACACGAGATGGTCGCGTCTGGTGAGGAAGTGGTGACGATTGCGCGCATCGGCGCGATCGAAGTGCGAGGCCGCGCGATTGCCGCTCAGTCCGGTGGGTTGGGAGAGACAGTGATCGTCGTCAATCCAGACAGTCGCAAGCGCCTGCGCGCGCGAATCGTCGCCGCCGCGATGGTCGAGGTGTTCCATGGTTCTTAGGCGGATCGTGATCGCAGCCGTGGGCAGCCTGCTCGCTGCCGCGCCGCTGTTCGCCCAGTCCAGCACCAAGCCGTCCAACGACACGTACGACCAGGCGGTCGCGCGTCACCTCGAGACCGCCCGCCAGCTCGCAAGGGCCTCGGCCGCGCCGTCCGACGAGCCGTCGTTCGACTGGATCACTGGCCTGACGTCGGACCGGCGGGCGAGCCGGGTCAACGACCTCATCACCGTGCGGGTCATCGAGAACATCGAGTCGTCGGCCACCGCCGATTCGCAGCTGGACAAGGAGAGCAAGGCCAAGGCCGCGGTGCCGACGTTGTTCGGGCTCGAGACCAAGCTGCCAGACAGCATCGATCCCAACAACCTGGCGAGCACCCGTTACGAGAGCGCCTTCAAGGGCGGTGGCAGCACCACGCGCACCAGCATGCTGACCGCGACGATGACAACGCGGGTCAGCGAGGTACTGCCCAATGGCGACCTGGTACTGGAAGGCGTGCGCGAGATCGACCTCAATGGCGAGCGCCAGGTCGTCGTGCTGACCGGCATCGTCCGTGCGCAGGACCTGCGCCGCAGCAACCAGGTGCTGTCCACGCAGGTCGCCCAACTGCGCATCCAGTACTACGGGAAGGGCCTTATGAAGGACAACCTGAAGCCGGGCTGGCTGGTGCGGGTGCTGAACAAGGTTTTCTGAGTCGTGGACCGGGAACCGGGAACCGGGAATCGGGAACCGGGAGTCGGGAAGCGGCAGTGGGGAAGCGGGAGTCGAAGTTGTAGCCGTCGACCTTCAGGTCGACGGTCGCGAGCGGACGACGACAGGTGTAGCCGCCGGCCTATTCGACGGTTTCGGGTGTGAACTCTTTCGGAGCGACGCAATGTCTCGGGTGATCTGTGCGGTGCTGATGGCGACGGTGGTCCTGGGCAGCGCACCGTTGCGCGCCCGCAGCGGCGCGTCGATGCGCGTGAAGGACATCGCCTCGCTCGTTGGCGTGCGCCCGACGCCGCTCATCGGCTATGGCCTGGTCATCGGTCTCAACCGGACCGGCGACAAGCGGCAGACGCTCTTCACGAACGTCTCGCTCGCGAACACGCTCGAACGGTTCGGCGTCGTCGTGACGCCGGAGATGATGAAGGTGGAAAACATCGCCGCGGTGATGGTCAGTTCGGAACTGCCGCCCTTCGCGCGGCCGGGCGTGCGACTCGACATCCTCGTCTCGTCAATCGGCGACGCGCGCAGCCTGCAGGGCGGCACGCTCGTCCCGACACCCCTGCGCGGCATGGACGGCCAGGTGGTGGCGCTCGCGCAGGGGCCGCTGACGCTTGGCGGCTTCGGCGCCGGCAATGCGGCCAACGGCGTGCAGGTCAATCACCTGACCGCGGGCCGGGTGCCCGGCGGTGGCCTGGTGCAGGTGCAGCCACGGACGACGGTGCCCGATGGCGAGCAGGTGATGCTGGCCCTGAACACGCCGGACTTCTCGACCGCCTCGCGGCTGGCCGCGGCCGTCGACGGCGCGCTCGGTGTCGGCACCGCGAAGGCGCTGGACCCGGCGACGGTCTCGATCGCGGTCCCGGCACACTTCCGCGGCAACATCCCCGAACTGATGGCACGGATCGAACCGTTGCCGGTGGAATCCGACATGCCGGCGCGCGTGGTGATCAACGAGCGTACGGGCACGGTCGTCATCGGGGCGCAGGTGACGCTCGGCGCTGCGGCGGTGGCCCACGGCTCGCTCGCGGTCCGCATCTCCACGCGCTTCGACGTCTCGCAGCCCAATGCCTCGTGGGGTCCGAGTCGTGCCGACACGGTCGTCGTGCCCAACCAGAACGTCGACGTCAGCGAGCGCGACGCGAGACTGATCGCTCTCGACGAGGGGGTCACGCTGGATGCGGTGGTCCGTGCGCTCAACTCGCTCGGCGTCACCCCGCGCGACATCATCGCGATCGTCCAGGCACTCAAGGCCGCGGGCTCGCTCCGCGCGGAAATCGTGATCATCTAGCCGAGATCGTCATCAGCTGACCGTCGACCTGACCTGGCGCGAGGCAGCCATACCCGGCACCCGGCACCGACTACTCCCGACTCCCGACTCCCGATTCGCGACTCCCACCCATGTCCGCCGACGCGCACTCCCCGCTTTCGTTCCCCACCCCTGGTGCCGACCGGTTGACGACGCTCGATCGCACGTCGTCGCCGGCCGCCGAGAGGGAGAAACTCGGAGAACTGGCGGCCCAGTTCGAGTCGATGCTGATGCTGGAAATGATCAAGCAGATGCGCAAGTCGCTCCTCGACGACGGGGGAGAAGGCGACGGCCTGGGCAAGGAGACCTACAGTTCGACGATCGATCAGGAGCTGGCGCTGCACCTGGCCAAGGCCGGCGGGATCGGGCTGGCGCCGACGCTCGTCGACGCGTGGCAACGACAGCAGGGCGCGGTCGCGCCCGGATCGATCGTGACGCCGGCAGCTGGTCGCGCGATGCCTGTCGGTTCACCGGCCCTGTTGCCGACGACGTCGGCTGCCGCCATGTCGGCTTCTCGACAGGTCGCGCCCGTACCGCAAGCGCCTGCAGGCAGCGCCGATGGTGGCCTTTCGCTGGAAATGGCCGGTCGTGTGAGTTCGGCGTACGGCTGGCGCAACGATCCGTTGAAAGGCCACACGAAATTTCACGGCGGCATCGACCTTGCAGCCAGGTATGGCACCGAGGTGCCGGCCGCTGCGAGCGGCACCGTGGTCACCGCAGAGGCCCAGGGAGGATACGGACTCACCGTCGTCCTCCGGCATGCCGACGGAATCGAGACGCGCTATGCGCACCTCGCCTCGCTGGATGTGAAGGCTGGCGACGTCGTGAGTCAGGGGCAGCACGTGGGTCGGGTGGGCAGCACGGGCCGGTCGACCGGTCCGCACCTGCATTTCGAGGTGACGCAAGCTGGTCGACGGGTGGATCCGGAGCAGTTCGTCAGGAATTTGACGAGTGACACTAAAGGTCAGTGAGCGGCTGCCGATTCCTCCTCCAAGCGCCGGCTGTCTCGTCGTGCGCGACAGGAGTAGACGATGAAGATTCAGGGCGATCGCCCCTCGGGCGTACAGGACGCCGGCCAGACCCAGCAGGTCGACAAAGCCGGACAGCGCACGCAACAGGCGCGTGGTGGTGTGGATGCCGGCGACCGCGTCGAGGTTTCTGCCGATGCACGCCTGCTCGGCAAGGCGGTGGACGCCGCCAGCAAGGCACCGGAGATTCGGCAGGACGTCGTTGACCGCGCCAAGGCCAAGTTGGCGGCCGGCGAGATCGGCAACGACCCGGGCCGGCTTGCGGATCGCCTCATCGACAGCCTCTTGTCGACATAGGCCGGGCTGAGCCCGGCCAGAACGAGGAGCGTGGGGTGTGACTGAGACATCCCGACTGAGCACCACGGCAGACGCCCTGGCGCGGGCCCTCGCGGCATTGGGCGACGCCCTGGCGTATGCCGACCAGGACGCCATCACGGCGTGCCAGCACGTGATCGAAGCCACGAGCGGCGACTTCCGCGCTGCGGCGGTCGACGGGAGCGCGAACGGCGACACGCTGACCCCGGCACACGCCGTGGCGGTGATGACGGCACTCGCACGTTGTCGGCGACTCGGACTCTCACTGTCCCTCATGGCGGGGCAGTCACCGGCGACCCTCAATGCCCCGCGCGGCTACAGCCCTGTGGGTCGTCCCGTGGCCCAGAGCGGCGGCGGCACCTTCCTGACTGCGAGAGGCTGATGTCGCTCTTCGGCATGCTCGGCACCACCGCGCGGGCCCTCGACGTCCAGCGCTTCGGCCTGGATGTGGTCGGCAACAACCTCGCGAACGTCAACACGCCCGGGTACACCAAGCGCGTCGCCGATCTCGGCGCGATCCCGCCGCCGGACCGCTTCTCGGCGGGCAACGGCGTCGAGGTCCTCGGCGTGCGCTCGATGCGCGATCGCCTGTACGACCAGCGACTGTTCGACGAGTCGCCGCTCGAACAACAGCAGTCGGCGATGGCCGATTCGCTCGGCCTGGCCGAAGTGGCACTCGGGCAGCCCGGGAGCTCGATCGACGCCGACCTCGCGGATTTCTTCGACGCGTTCGCCGAACTGGCCGACGCCCCGACGTCGCCGACGGCACGGCAACAGGTGGTCTCGGAAGCCGAGTCACTCGCCAGGGCCTTCAACGGCATGGCCTCGCGCCTGACCGACGCGGCGCGAGCCACCGACGCGCGCGTCCGCGAGGACGTCGCGAGCATCAACGAACTCTCCAGCCGCATAGCCTCGCTGAACAAGTCGATCGGCTCCTCCGACCCGTCGCAGACGCTGCATCTGCGCGACCAGCAGGTCGAGGCCGTGAAGGAGTTGTCGGGGCTGCTCGGCACACAGGTGCTGGAAATGAACGACGGCACGGTGCAGATCGTGACCCGCAGCGGCCGGCCGCTCGTGATCGGCGACGATGCGTATCCGCTGAGTGCGGTGAGCGGTCCGCCATCCGGTTACGCGACCGTACAGGCGGGTGGGCGCGACATCACCGCCGAAATCACCGATGGTCATCTCGGTGGGGTCTTGCAGGTTCGTGATCGCGACATCCCGGGATATGTCGCGCAACTCGATCAGGTTGCGTACGGCGTGGCGACCGCGGTCAACACGGTGCATGCGACCGGCTTCGATCTGAACGGCACTGCCGGCGGCAATTTCTTCACGCCCCCGGCCGGTGTCGCGGGAGCCGCCGCGGCGCTGTCGGTCGATCCGGCCCTGCTCGGCAATCCCTCACGGATCGCTGCTGCCGGCTTGGTTGCGCCTGGCGACAACGGCGTCGCGCGCAAGCTGGCCGATCTGCGGGATGGTGCGATCGTGAACGGGCAGACTGCCGACGAGGCGTGGTCGGCGCTGGTCTACAGCGTCGGCAGTGACGTCAGCCGCGCCCGCACCGAGCAGGCCAGCCGGGGCGAGATCGTCCACCAGATCGAGCAACTGCGCGACAGCGTGTCGGGCATCTCGATCGATGAAGAAGCCGCGATGATGATGCGCTTCCAGCGGGCCTATCAGGCCAACGCGCAGTTCTTCACCGTGATCGACGAGACGATCCAGACGTTGTTGTCACTGAAGCGCTAGCGCGAGGCCGCCAATGTTCCGCGTCACCAGCAACACACTCTTCCGCAACTCGTTGCGCGACATCCAGAGCACGGCCGAGGCCTTCGCGCGCGCCCAGCAGCAGGTGTCGTCCGGGCAGCGGTTGCAGCAGGCGAGCGACGACCCGGCCGCCGCGACCATCGGACTGCGCGAGCGGGCCGAAATTCGCGCCGTCGATCGGTACCGTGACGCCAACGACTCGGTGGACTCGCGCCTGCGCGTGACCGACGCCGTCCTCAGCGACATCATTTCCAGCATCACCACGGCGCAGACCAGGGCCGTATCGGGCCGCACGACGGTGCTGACGCCGGAACAGCGCGAAGCCGTGGCCCTCGAGATCGATGGCGCGAAGGAAGCCCTCTTCACGGCGGTCAATACCAGTTACCGCGGCATCTACCTGTTTGCCGGAGCCGACAACACGTCGGCGCCGTACACGCGCGCCGGCGCGACGATCTCCGCTTACCAGGGCGATGCGAACGTCGTGCAGGTGGACGTCTCGCGCACGTCGTCGGCGGCGGTGACGGTCGATGGCGGCAGCCTGATGCAGGGGAGTGCCTCGTCTGACCTGTTCCGGAGCCTTGACGCCCTGGCGGCCGCCGTGCGGTCCGGCGACATGGCCGGCATCGACAGCGGGCTGTCCGCGCTGGAGGAGGCGTTCAATCGCGTGACCTCGGCGCAGAGCCGTGTCGGTGCGACGCTGAGCGCGCTGCCGGCCGAGAAGGCGCGCCTCGACGAACTGCGGCGCGCGAGCGACACGCGTCGATCGCAGGCTGAAGAGATCAGCCTGGCCGAGGCCATCTCCGAGATGAGCCGCGCCCAGCAGGCTCAGCAGGTCGCGATTGCCGCGGCCGGCACGAGCCAGAAGGCCTCGTTGATGGACTACCTCCGATGAGCCCACTTCTACCACCAGGCGACGTCACCCGCGTGGAGACCGCCTTCGGCACGTTCGACGTGTCGACCGACGAAATCATTGCCTTTCCCGCCGGCTTGCCCGGCTTTGAGGAGTGCCGCCGGTTCGTCGTGCTGTCCTCGCGCGAACTCGATCCGTTTCAGTGCCTGCAGTCGGTGGAGGGCCCGTCGGCCTCGTTCCTGGCAGTCGATCCGCGGCGCGCCTTCCCCGACTACCGCTGCGTGTTGTCCGACGTCGATCGGGCGCGTCTCGGCGAGCCCGACGAGGCAGCGCTGGTGTGGCTTGCAGTGGTGACCGTCCTTGACGACCAGACGCTCGTGAACCTGCGTGCGCCTGTCGTCGTGAACCCCACGCGGATGCTGGGTTACCAGCTGATGCCCTCGAACAGCCTGTACCCGCTGCGGTTCGAGCTCGCGCAGTTGTTCTGAGCGAGGAATCTGCCCGTGCTGGTCTTCACGCGCCGACGCAACGAAGCGATTATCGTCGCCGATGGCATCGAGATCCGCGTGCTGCGGGTCAGCAAGGATGCGGTGCGTCTCGGCGTGACCGCGCCGACTGACGTCCCGGTGCACCGGCAGGAGGTCTACGACCAGATTCGCGAGGAGAACCGCCGCGCGGCCGCCCCGGCCGGACTGCCGGCCTCGCGGGCGCGCCTGGTGAAGCAGCCGGACGGCACGTCGTGAGGCTCGACGACTGGCGCAACCTGTCGGCCGACGCGATGCGGCCGGTGTACGAAACCGAGCGCGCGCGGTGGGCCAACGGCCTGCAATGGGACCTCGGGCCGTCGCTGCAGATCCTGGAGCACGCGCGCGCCGAAGGCACGCTGCCCGGGCTCGTTGTTCGCGGGCCGGGCCAGAGCATCGTCGGCTGGACCTACTTCCTGGTACAGCACGGCGTGCTGCAGGTCGGCGCGCTCCACTCGCGCACCGCGGATGGCGTGCGCCTGTTGCTCGATGCAATCTTCAAGACCCCCGAGGCCTCGCTCGCGCACGAGGTGCTCCTCTTCGTCTATCCCGACAGCCCGGCCTGCGAGAGTGCCTTGCAGCGGAGACGGTTCTCGGTGACCCGCTACTGGTACCTGCGGCGGGCGCTCGAACGATCGTGCGTGGTCCCGATCGAGCCCGGCTTGCGGGCCATGGTCGACGGCGACGGCCCCGACCTGGTCCGGCTCTTCTCGCGCGCGTACTCGGGAGTGGCCGGCGCGAGGTGCTTCGCGCCGCATGGCCGCCTCGAGGAGTGGGCCCAGTACCTGGGGCAGCTCACGCGTGGCGCGGCGCTCGGCCAGTTCCTCCCCGGGGCAAGCATGGTGGCGCCGGGGGCGGCGGCAGGACAGGTACTAGGCGCCTCCGTGGTCACGGGATTGTCGCAGCGGACGATCCACCTCGCGCAACTCGTCGTCGATCCCGACGCGCGACGTCAGCGCCTGGCCAGCCGCATGCTCGACACGATGATGTCCTGGGGCGTGAGCCACGACCGTGCCGTGGCGACGCTGCTGGTGAGCGAGGACAACGCGCACGCCCGAGCGCTCTACGACGCCCGCGGTTTCGTGCAGACCGGGTACTTCCTGCATGCCGAGCGCCCGCTCGGCCGTCGCGTGCTGTCAACGCCAGTGGCGGCCTCGGCATAGACCAGGCCGCGTTAGCGACGGTGACCAAGAGACAAGTGACCACGAATAAGTAAACAGGAAATCACAAGTGACAAGACACAAGGAAAGAGGTTCAAGGTAAACCGCACTAGCCGCGTGCAGCAGGCGTGCGCCTTGTCCCTTCTCTCTCTTGTCCTTGTCCCTTTTGTACTTTCCTGTTGACTTCTTCGTTCTCCCTCTTCCCTTGTTCGACGAGGGCCGTCAACGCAACCGGCAGGCGCTAGCCGCGCTCGTTGAAGAGCCCGGCCGAAGGCTGCGGCTGCTGCAGCACGCGTCGATACGCCGCGAGCGTTGCCTCGCCGGCTTCCAGGTCGTGGGCGGCGGCGCGCCGTTCCTGGTCGGCACGCTGGAGGGCCTCCAGGCTCTCGCCGTCGAGGCGCATGATCGTGGCGACGTATTCGCCAGCGCGGCGGTGGCGTTCCTCGACGCCGGTAAATCCCGGTAGCGTGCGCGCGAGTTCGAGGTGCGCGGCGACGAGCGCGCGCAGGGGTTGAAGCTGCTGTTCGAGGCCGGTCAGCGCCGTGAGGTGCCGTTCACGTTCGAGCCCGAGGCTCGTCAGGACCTCGGCGGGTGGGGGGTGAGGCAGAGCGTGCTGGCGTGTGGCAATCGACTCGAGCTGCGCAAGCACCTGCAACTCGGCGTCCATGCCGGTACGGTAGTCGGCAAGTGCCGTCGCAAGATCTGCAGTCACGCGCAGCCTCCAGGGCTGGTCCGGTCACGCGCCCGGAGTCGTCGGGGTCGCTGCGACGCTTGCCCATGCGTCACGCAGCGGCGTCAGCAGTCTGATGGCCTCCTCGAGGCCCTTCGTGTCGCGCTGCACATTGGCCTCGTAGCAGCGGCCGAGGACGTAAGTGTAGAGGCCGTCCAGGCGTTGGGCAACTTCACCGCCCGCCTCCATGTTCAGCATGTGCTGCAGTTCCTGCACGATCGCGAGACCGCGCGACAGCGCGTGCCGCTTGACCACGAGGTCGCCGCTCGCCATCGCGTCGCGCGCCTGACCGAGGAACCTGATCGCGCCGTCGTAGAGCATGACGACGAGTTCGACCGGCGTGCGGGACTGGACGTGCGTCTGCAGATAGGCCTGGGCACCCTTGTTGTGCATGGAAGGATTCGGGCGGACGGGTGCCGCGTAAGCGAGAAGTGTGGACATTGGTAACTGTCGTGCTTCGTGCTAGAAGAGTTTCGCGCCGAGCGAGCCGACCTGGCCCATCGACGCGTTGAGCTGCGCAATGGCCAGATCGGTCGCGATGAACTCTTTCTGCATCGCTTCCTTGCGAATGGCCAGCCGGCGCTCGAGTTCCTCGATGCGGTCGGCAATCTTGGAGAGCTGATGGTCGAGGCGCGTCTGAGCCGTGGGAATCAGCCCGCCGCTGGCCGTGTAGTTGCCGATCGCCGTCTTGACCTTGTCGAAGGCACCGTCGAAGCCGCTGCCGCCCTGGAACAGCGCGACCACGGAGTTGCGATCGGTCGACAGCGCCGCCTTCAGGTCCGCCGGGCGGAATTCGAGTTGTCCGGTGCGGTTGAAGCTGAGACCGACCTGCGCGAGCGATGTGTACGTGTCGCCGGTCGCCAGCTCACCGCCAGCGACGCGGCTGAGCGTGTTGCGCAACTGACGGACCAGCGGGTCGCCGCCGATGTTGTCGCGCTCCTTGTTGGCATAGGCCTTGGCTTGCGTCTCGAGGAACGAGTTCAGGTCGTTGTAGGCACTCGTGAACTTCCTCACGAGTTCCTCCACCGACGCCAGGTCCGCGGTGATCATGATCGTCACCGGCGTCGTCGACTCCTGCTGCAGCGTCAGCGTCGTGCCGGGAATGGCGCCCTCGATGGTGTTCGAGCTGCTGTTGACGGCGACGTTGTTCAAGGTGAACGATGCGTCCTGCGCCGCCTGGGCATTGGTCGCGGCAAAGCTGACGCCGCTGCCACCGGTGAGCGCGTTGCTGACCGCGAAGGACTCGCTCGCGCCGGTGCCCTTGCCGGTCAGCACCAGCTGGTACGTCGATCCCGAACGCACCACCGAGGCCGTGACGCCGATGTTGGCGGTGCCGTTGATCGCCTCGGCCAAGCCGTTCATCGTGACCGCGCCGGCGACAGTGACGCTCACGCCACCGATCGTGAGCGAACCGGCGTTGGCGACGACGGTGGTGTCGGCATCCGGTGTGGTGCCGTTGGTGGCGGTGACCTGCGCCTTCGCAAGCGCGCCGACGACGAGGGAGTAGCTTCCGGTGGGTGCACCGTTGCCCGCCGACACCTTGGCGATGGTCTCGTTGGAACTGGTCGCAGCGGTGCCGGTGAAGGCGGTCGCCGACGCCAGGTCACGTGCCGCCGACTCCACGGCACCAAGCCGCGTCGCAAGCGTGCCGAAGGCAGTGCGCTGCTTCTGCAGCTGCGCCTGCTGCGTCTCGAGCTGGACGACCGGCTGCCGTTCCTGGGCCGACAGGGCCTCGAGGATACCGTTGAAGTCGATGTTGTTGAACCCGCTGAACGTGATCGGCGATCCCATGGCGCGCGCCTCCGGCCTCCGAATCATGGAGACCTATCCTCTGAATCGGCAGTGGAGCGGGAAGCTATAGGGACGCGGCGGCGATCGGATGACGTGCGGGGGAGATGAGGGCGCGGGAAAAATGCGCCGGACGGACCCGGAGGTGCCCGCCCGGCGCCACGGTGCGAAGCGACTAGCCGCGCAGGAGGGAGAGAACGGCCGCGGTCTGCCCGTTGGCCTGGGCGAGGGCGGCGATGCCCGACTGGTTCAGGATCGAGAACCGGGTCAGGTTGGCCGATTCCTCGGCGATGTTGGCGTCACGGATACGGCTTTCGGCCGCCCGGTTGTTGACGATCTGGCTCTGTGCGAGGCTGATCGCGTAGCTGAGACGGTTCTGGAGCTGACCGACCTGGCCCTGGACGCTGCCCAGGGTATTGACGGCCGTGGCGATGTTGGCAACCGCGGTCTGCGCGCCGGTCTGCGAGGTCAGCGCATCGGCGTTGATGCCGAGCGAGGTCGTCGTGACGGCGCCAATCGAGCCGCCCACCCTGCCGTTGGCGCTGTTGTTGCTGACGAACACCGAGAAACCCTGTGCCGATGACAGGTTGGCGACATTGCTCTCGCGGTTGATTTCGTTGAGCACGTCCTGGAATTCGGCGTCCAGCGTCGTGCGTGACGTGCTGGTGGTCTGGCCCGAAGCGGCCTGCGTGGCCAGCGTGGAGAGCCGGTCGAGCAGCTTGGAGACGTTGTCGAGCGCGCCGTCCTTGATCTGCAGGTCGGACAGGCCGTCGTTGGCGTTGCGCACGCCCTGGTTCAGGACGGCGATGGTGGAACGGTAACCGTTGGCGACCGCGAGCCCGGCCGCGTCATCACCGGAGCTGTTGATGCGGAAGCCGCTCGACACGCGCGTCAGCGCGTTGCGGAGGCCGATGTTGGTGGAGTAGAGGTTGGCCTGCGCGTTGTTGGCGGCAACGTTGGTGATGACCGAGAAACTTGCCATGATGATCCTCCTTGAACGAGAGGGGTTCGCATCCTTGCGAGCCCGGTGGCGCCGTGACGGGCGCCGCTGACGTGGAGGTAATCGGTCGACGTCGGCCTGCCTTTAAACCCGGCAGCCACTACATCTGGATAGCAGAAACGACACGGCCCGCCGCCGCGACGGCGACGACGGGCCAACCCCGGGGGAGGGGTCCTCGCGAGCGTCAGCGGAGCAGGGACAGGACCGCGCTGGTCGACTGGTTCGCCTGTGCCAGGGCGGCGATGCCTGACTGATTCAGGATCGAATAGCGCGTCAGGTTGGCCGACTCCTCGGCGACGTTGGCGTCGCGGATCCGGCTCTCGGCGCTCTTCGTGTTGACGATCTGGCTCTGCGCCAGGCTGATCGCGTAGCTGAGGCGATTCTGGAGCTGCCCGACCTGGCCCTGCACCACCCCCAGGTTGGTGATGGCGGTGGTCACCGTCGAGACCGCCGTCTGCGCACCGGCCTGGTTGGCGATGGTGAGTCCGGTGAGGCCGAGCGTGGTGATGTCCACGTCACCGATCGTACCGGCGACGACGCCGTTGGTGCCGTTGCTGCTGACGAACACGGAGAAGCCCTGGCTGGCGCCGGCCACGTCCAGGCGCGCCACGTTCGACTCCCGCGAGATTTCGCCGAGGACGTCCTGGAACTCCGCGTCGAGCGTGTTGCGCGAGTTGGTCGTCGTCTGGCCGGAGGCCGCCTGGGTGGCGAGCACCGCGAGGCGGTCGAGCAGCTTCGACATGTTGTCGAGGGCGCCGTCCTTGATCTGCAGGTCGGACAGGCCGTCGTTGGCGTTGCGGACGCCCTGCTGCAGCACCGCCACATCGGATCGGTAGCGGTTGGCCACCGCGAGTCCGGCGGCATCGTCGCCGGAATAGTTGATGCGATACCCGCTCGAGACGCGGGTGAGAGCCTGCCGCAGACCGATGTTGGTCTGGTACAGGTTGGCCTGCGCGTTGACCGCAGACACATTGGTGACGACCGAGAACGACGCCATAGCAGTTATTCCTCCGGGTAGGGAGCCAAGGGCTCACAAATGGAATCGGCGGCTGTGTGCGGAGCATGAGTGCGGTCTCCGCACACCGGTCGCACACCTTCGTTCACTTGCCGCAGGGCATCAATCCAACATCCGTGCCCGGTTGCTCGATGTCCGCGAAGCTGGCCCCGTGTTTGCTCCTCTCCCTGGCACCATGGAGACCACGATGCCCACACTTCGCGTTGATTGCTCGCTAATCCCAGGCGTGAATGCACCGATTACCATCGATGCGCTGCTCTCCGCGGTCGAGCCCGTCCTCGGCCAGTCGGGGCGCATAGTGACGGCGCTCCGCATCAATGGTGTCGACGAACCGGCATTCCGCGAGCGCGACATCCTCGAACGCAGCCTCGTCGGCGTGGACGAAATCGATCTCGATACGACCCCGGTCGGCCTGATGGCCCTCCAGGCCCTGGACGACGCGCTCCGTTTCCTGCCGGTACTCGCCGGTGAGGCGCGAGTCGTGGCCTCCGGCCTGCGCGGCGCGCACGTGGACGAGCCGCGCAAGGCGATCGGCGAGCTGGCCGACAACCTGGCCCTGATGGCTGCCCTCGTGCACACCGCCGACCTGTGGGCGCGGCAGGTCGGCTTGGCAGGCGGCGACTGGTTGGGGGAGGATGTGGCCGCAGTCGATCGGGTGGCGGGAGCGATCGAGGGCGCCGTGGGCGCCGAAGATTGGGTCACGGCGGCCGACGCACTGGAATACGACCTTTCGTCATCTCTCGAGGCGTGGCAGGCGCGGCTCGTCGAGGGGCGCGGACAGGTGCAGGCGCTGTTGTCGGCGCTGCCGGTCCCGGTCGCCTGATACCTCGTTGCCCGAGTTCACCACCATGTCCATCGGCCCCAGGGGGCACACCGGTCCCGCATTCGTGCCACTCGCTCGCCCTGACATGGGCGACGCCGAGTTGTCGGCCATCGCCGAGGTGCTGGCGTCGGGATGGTTGACGACGGGGCCGCGCGTGAAGGCGTTCGAGGCGGCGTTCGCGCAACACGTCGGCGCCGCGGAAGCGGTGGCCCTGAACTCCTGCACGGCGGGGCTGCACCTGGCGCTGCTCGCGAGTCACGTCGGCCCGGGCGACGAGGTGATCACCACCCCGCTCACCTTCTGCGCAACCGCCAACACAATCCTCCATGCTGGCGGCACGCCGGTGTTCGTGGACGTCGATCGCGCGACCGGCACGATGGATCCGGATGCCACGGCAGCCGCGATCACGCCGCGCACGCGTGCCATCCTGCCGGTGCACCACGCGGGGCGTCCGGCCGATCCCCTGACGTTTCGCGCGCTCGCAGATGCGGCGGGACTCAAGTTGATCGAGGACGCGGCGCATTGCGTCGACGGCGCCGTGGACGGTCGCCGCATCGGGTCGATCGCCGACGTCACCGCCTTCAGCTTCTACTCGACCAAGAACCTTGCCACCGGCGAAGGCGGGATGGTGACGACCGACTCGCCTGAGGACGCCGACTGGATGCGCGTCGCCGCGTTGCACGGCCTGTCGCGCGACGCATGGGCGCGCAACGCCCCAGGCGCGCCGGCGCAGTACGAGGTCGTGATGGCCGGGTACAAGTACAACATGATGGACCTGCAGGCCGCCCTCGGCCTGGCGCAGTTGGACCGTCTCGCCGACATGCAGGCGCAGCGCGGCCGCCTCTGGGATCGCTACGAGGCGGGGCTCGCGCACCTGCCGCTCGGGCGCCCGGCGCCCGTACCCGATACCTGGACGCACGCGCGGCACCTGTACACCGTGATGGTCGATCCCGATCGCTGCGGCTGGACCCGGGACGCGCTGCAATCTGCGCTCGGGCGTGAGGGGATCGGTACCAGCGTCCATTTCCGGGCCCTGCACCTGCACTCCTACTACGCGGAGCGCTTCTCCCTGCGCCGCGGGATGTACCCGCACGCGGAGCACCACAGCGATCACTCGCTCTCCCTGCCGTTCTGGAGCGGGATGCCCCTCGCCGACGCGGACCGCGTCGTCGAGACCCTCCAGCAGCTGCTCTCCAGGACGATGTGAGCGTGACCCGTCGTCGTCCGATCAGCGTGACTGGCACGTTTGCGCTCTTCAGGGTCGCCGCTGGACCGCGCATCGGCCACGGCCACCTGCGTCGCGCCGAGGCCCTCGCGTGTGCGCTGGGACGATCGGCGCGCGTGAGCATCCGCGGCGCTGGCGGCGCGGGAACACGACTGTCCATCGTCGCGCCGGCGGCGGCCGGAGAGACGCTCGACGCCGTTCGTCCGGCCGTCCTGATCGTGGACGACCCGCATGCGGGCCATGGAGGCGCGTGGGTTTCCGCCGCCACGCGGCGCCGGGTGCCGGTCGTCAGCCTCCACGACCTCGGCATCGCCCGTGTGCCATCGAGCCTCGCCATCGATGGCAGCGTCGTGAGTCCCTCGCGTGGATGGCCGGCTGCCTGCACGCTGCGCGGACTGCGCTATGCCGTGATCGGCCGGCCTCGCCAGGCCACGAGGCGCGGTGCCGTGCGCCGCGTGCTGGTGTCGCTCGGGGGCGGCCCGCGCGAGGCGTTGTCGCGCGCCGTCGCGGATGAAGTCATGAGACGACTGCCCGACGTCGAGGTGCTCGTCACACAGCTACAGGTGTTGCCAACCGCTGCCGGAACCCCCGCCCGCGTCCGCCGCGTCTCCGCGCCCGACGGCCTGGCACCGTGGCTGGCCCGCGTGGACGTCGCGATCGTCGGCGGCGGTGTGTCCCTGTATGAAGCCGTCGCGGCTGGCGTGCCGACGGTGGCGGTGGCGGTCGTCCCTGCGCAGCTGCCGACGATTCGTGGCTTTGCCCGCCATCACCTGACCGTTTCCGCAGGCCTCGCGACGGGCGGCGCGCACGTCGTTGCGAGGCGCGTCGCGGCACGCGTCGAGCGTATTGCGCGAAGCTCCTCGCTTCGCGAGGTCGTTCGCGACGATGGCCCGCGCCTTGTTGACGGACTGGGCGCGCGGCGAGTGGCCCAGGCGATTGTTGCCGTGTCGAAGGAGGCCCCTCGTGGGTGAGCCCACAGCTGTCGTCTTCGATCTCGACGACACCTTGTATCCCGAACGCCGCTTCGCGCTGAGCGGCTATGCGGCAGTGGCCACCGTCGTCGGCGGGGAGACCGGCATGCCGGCCGGCGTCCTGTACCGGTTCCTCGTGCGCCGCTTCAGGAAACATGGCCGCGAAGGCCTGCTGCAGGCGTTGTGCGCCGCGTTCGCCCTGTCGCCCCAGGAGGTACCGCGCCTGGTCGAGATCATTCGCACGCATGGTCCGCGGCTCCGCTTACCGCATGACTCGCGTGACGTGCTCGGCGTGCTTCGGGCGCGCGGTCACCGCCTCGGCGTGCTGACCAATGGCCTGCCGTCGACGCAGCGCGCCAAGGTGCGGGCCCTCGGGATCGACGGCCTGGTCGACGTGGTGGTCTACGCGCAGGAGCATGCCCCGGAGGGCAAGCCGGCGCACGTCTGCTTCGCGACCATCCTGGCGCGGCTCGATGTCCACGCCGCCCGCGCCGTGTTCATCGGCGACCATCCGGAGAAGGACATCGCTGGCGCGGCCGCTGCAGGGTTGCGTCCGATCTGGCTGCCAGGGCGTCGCCTCGACCCAGCGCCGCCGGCAGCCGAGGCAGTGGCCCGGAGCCTCGCCGACGTACCCGGCCTCGTCGGCCGCCTGCTGGAGGTACATCATGTCGCTGCCTGCTGACATCGCCGGTCAGTCCATTGCCGCCGGCAGCCCGATGCGCGTGATTGCGGAGATCGGGCTGAATCACATGGGCGACGCCGACGTGGCCCACCGCCTCGTCGACGCGTGTGCCGATGCGGGCGCCTGGGCGATCAAGCTGCAGGTATTCGAGGCCGACGAGCTGCTGGTGGCGGACGCGCCGGCCCCGGCGCATGTGCAGGCCACATCGCTGCGTGAATTCTTTGCGCGATTCGAGTTGCAGGCGGCGGCATATGACAGCCTGCTGCGCCACGCGAGGGAACGAGGGCTGGCCACGATTGCCACCGCGTTTGACCGCGCCTCGGTCGAGATGCTGGAGCAGATCGGGCTTGACGCCTTCAAGGTTGCCAGCGCCGACCTGACTCACGCCTTGCTCATCGAACAGGTGGCGCGAACGGGGTTGCCAGTGATCCTGTCGACGGGCATGAGCACGGAGAGCGACGTCTGGAACGCCGTCGACTGGGCAGTCGGCGCTGGCGCGCGATCGCTCGCGCTGTTGCATTGCGTGTCTGCGTACCCGACCCCTGATGCGCAGCAGAACCTTCGTGCCGTGGCCACCCTGGCGCACGAGTACAAGCTGCCGACAGGCCTCTCGGATCACGGCATGGGGGCCGACGCGGCACTGCTGGCCTACGCGCAGGGTGCGACGCTGTACGAACGGCACGTGTACCTGCCAGGCACCGACGCCATCGACGCACCCGTGTCCTCGACGCCGGACGACCTGCGCGACATCGTGCGGCGCCTGGCGCGGGCACACGACGCCATGGGAGAGGGACGCCGGGGACCAATGGAGGCCGAGCGTGCCAACATCGTCCCGAGTCGCCGCGGACTGTATGCGCGCCGTGCCATCGTGGCTGGTCAGGTCATCGAAGAAGCGGACGTGGCCGCCCTGCGTCCCGTCGGCTCCCTTGGCGCCGAGTACGCGCGCGTCCTGATCGGCTGCCGCGCGCCCCGCGACATGGCGGCGGGATCGCCGTTCGAGCCCCTCGATCTCGGCACGCGCCGTCCCGGAGGCCTCGCATGATCAGACCCAATGTCGTGGTCACGGCGGCGTCGCGCCGGGTGGCACTCGTCCGCGCGCTCCAGGGCGCGCTGGCACGGTTAACGCCACACGGACGGGTCGTCGCGACCGACATCGATGCCTTCTCGCCAGCCGTTCACATCGCCGATGCCGCCGAGGCAGTGCCGCGCAGCGATCATCCCGACTACGTGACGGCGCTTCTCGAGGTGTGCGACGCGCACGACGCCGGCATCCTCGTCCCCACGATCGACGACGAGCTCGAGACGATCGCCGCGGCTGCCGATCGCTTCGCCGCGGCTGGCGTGGTGGTGATGGGGCCAGGGGTCGAGACGGCGCGGGTCTGCCGAGACAAGTTGCGGACGGCGGCGCACCTCCAACGCCATGGCATCCGCGTGGCCGCGACGTGGTCGCCTGCGCAGGTGCGCGATCTCGAGCTGGGGCCGCCGTTGTTCATCAAACCGCGTTGCGGACGGGGCAGCGTCGGCGCCTTCCCGATCCGCACCCGGGATCAGCTCCGCTTCTTCCTGCAATACGTAGCCGATCCGGTCGTGCAGGAGTACCTCGAAGGCCCGGAGTTCACCATCGACCTGTTCTGCGACATGCACGGCCGGCCGATCTCCGCGGTGCCGCGCGAGCGGCTGGTGATCAGAGCGGGCGTTACCGACCGGGGTCGAACGGTGCGCAGCCGCGACCTGATGGATCTTGCGGTGCGCTGCGCCGCGGTGCTGCCGTTCCGCGGCGCCGTCAACGTGCAGTGCCGCGTCGTCGACGGCACGCCAGTGATCTTCGAAATCAATCCGCGGTTCAGCGGCGGGATCCAGCTGACGGTGGCCGCCGGCGCCGATTTCGCGGAGTGGACGATCCGCGTCGCCCGCGGCGAATCGTTGCGCCCGCACCTCGGTGAGTTCACCGACGCGCTTCGCATGAGCAGCTACGAGACGTCGCTCTTCCTGACCGCCGCCGCCGCGCAGGTGCTGAGCCGACGTGACCATGCAATGACTGGAGAAGATCGGTGACAGGTCTGGCGAGCACGGTAATCATCCTGCAGGCACGCATGGGATCGCAGCGCCTGCCAGGCAAGGTCCTGGCACCGGTGCTCCGGTGGCCACTCGCCGAGTACTGCGTCCGACGCCTGGCGTCGGCCGGTGTCGGTCCCGTTGTCGTCGCCACGACGACCGCGACCGAGGATCGGCCTGTCGTTGCACTCGGCGCGCAACTCGGCGCGCGTGCCTGGACAGGACCCACCAACGACGTGCTCGCGCGCTTTGCGCAGGTGGCCGAGCAATACCCGGAGGCACGCTACGTGCTACGGGCGACGGCGGACAATCCGTTTGTCGACGTGGCCGGGTGCGCGAGAATTCTCAAGGTGCTGTCCGACGGTGCCGATTATGCCGTCGAGGTAGCGCTGCCGTTGGGCGCAGCGGTGGAGGGCGTCCGGCGGGATGTGCTGCTGCGGGCACAGCGGGAAGCCGCCACCGCGTACGACCGGGAACACGTGACGCCCTGGGTCAAACGGGCCGACGACGTCGTACGCGTGGTACCGCTGGCCCCAGACGATGTGCGCGCGCCCGACTTGCGACTCACCGTGGATACTCCCGACGACCTCGCCTACGTCCGGCGCCTCGCCGCCGACCTCGAGCACCACGGCCTCGACCCGCGCGTGGCGGGTTTGGTGGACGTGATCGCGGCTGCCCGGCGGCTCGTGAGGCGGGCGGTCGCATGATCCGCGTCACTCGACTCGACGGCACCGGGCTGCTGGTGAACATCGACCAGATCACGTGGATCGAGTTCAATCCCGATACCGTCATCGCGCTGGCCAACGGCGAGAAGCTGCTGGTGCGCGACACGCCCGACGACATCGTGCGCCGGGTGCAGGAATACAAGCGCGGCCTGGGCCTGCCACCCGTGCGGGACAGGCGTGGGGAGGCCACGGCGCTGCGCGCCGTGGAGTAGCCCATGGCCGCCCGCGCGCCGCGTTCCTACGACATGTTGTCGCTCATCGGGCTGCCGCTCGGTGTCGCGATGATTGTCGGCGGTCACGTCGCCGAGGGCGGCAAGCTGGGGTCGCTGCTACAGGGTGCCGCGGCGCTGATCGTGTTCGGCGGCACGCTCGGTGCGGTGCTCCTCAGTCATCCGCGTCGTGACGTGACGGAAGCGTGGCGCAGCCTCCGCCACGTGTTCGTGGACGACCTGCCGCCTGCTGGCCAGGTCCTTGAGGCGATCGGGCGGCTGGCGGTCAAGGCACGCAAGGACGGCATCCTGTCGCTCGAGGACGAACTGGACTCGCTGAGCGATCCGTTCATGCGTCGCGGCCTGCGGCTTGCCGTCGATGGCACCAATCCGACCACGCTGAGACACATGCTCGAGGCCGAGAACGACGGCCGCGAAGAGTACGAGGAGGCGCCGGCGCGCGTCTACGAAGCGGCTGGTGGTTACGCCCCCACCGTCGGCATCCTCGGTGCGGTGCTCGGGCTGATCCACGTGATGGAGAACCTGAGCGACCCGAGCAAGCTCGGCGCGGGCATCGCTGTCGCCTTCGTGGCCACCGTCTATGGCGTCGGCTCGGCCAATCTGATCCTGCTGCCGGTTGCTGCAAAGCTGCGTAGTCGCGCACTGCGACGGGCGCGGCGCCGCGAGGTGATCCTCGAAGGTGTGCTCGCCATCCAGGAAGGGCAGAACCCGCGGCTGATCGACCAGAAGTTGCGGGGCCTGCTTGCAGCCGAGGAGGCCTCGCCCCCGGCGGGCGCACGGCGGAGGGCCGCATGAGCGCGCGCCGGTCCCGCCGGCGCATGCATCAGGCGCATACGGCGAGCCACGAACGCTGGCTGGTGTCGTACGCGGACTTCATCACGCTGCTCTTTGCCTTCTTCACCACGATGTATGCGATATCCACGGTCGACGCGCGCAAGCTGACGACGATGGTGGACTCGATGCAGGAAGCGTTCGACTCCAGGGGTATCGATGTCGCCGCACCGAAGACGACGGCGCCTCGTCCCGTCACGCCCACTGCGCCCAGCCTGACCACCGAACAGCGCGAGCGGGCCCTCGCGCAGCGCCTACGCGAGCGGCTTGCGGGCAGTGCCGTAGACATCGAGATCGATCATCGGGGCGTCGTCGTGTCGATGCGTGAAGCCGGCAGCTTCCCGACCGGCAGCGCCGACCTGTCGGCCGTGGCGCGCGACGTCCTCAGGGAGTTGGCGGCCACGCTCGGCGGCGACAGTGCCGTGGCCTTGCGCGTCGAAGGCCACACCGACGACGTGCCGATCCAGACCGGGCGGTTCCGGTCGAACTGGGAACTGTCCACGGCGAGGGCAACCTCAGTCGTCACGTATCTGGTGGAGCAGGTCGGTGTGGCGCCGCGCCGGCTGTCGGCGGCCGGTTACGGCGAGTTCCATCCACGCGTCGCCAACGCGAGCGACGCCGACCGCGCGCGCAATCGGCGTGTCGACGTCATCATCCTGAACGAGGAGACGGCCGCCGCCGAAGAGCCCGGCTCACGCGCGCCCGCCGCGGGCGGAGAGGCGGGCACGCGGTCGACGATGCCAAGCGGCCGCGTGTTCGCCGGCTAGCGGCGAACAAGAGCACCTCGGCACCCGGCACCCGGTACCCGGCACCCGGTACCCGGTACCCGGTACCCGGTACCCGGTACCCCGTACCCCGTATCCGGCACCCGTTCGGCGATCCCCCGTCCCCGGTTAAGATCGCGACGCGCATGCGCATCGCGCTCCTCCAGCTCAACCCCATCGTCGGAGCCCTCGACGCCAACGCCTCCCGAATCGAAGCGGCAGTTCGTGCCGTGCAGGGTCGGGTTGATGTCTGCGTCACGCCAGAGATGGCCCTCACGGGATATCCGCCACGGGACCTGCTGCTCGTGCCAGGGTTCATCGCGCACGCCCAGGAGGTCGCCTCGCGATTGGCGAGCGTCCTCGCGTCTGGTCCGGACGTCCTGCTCGGGATGCCCATCCCATCCGGGGTGGAGCCCGGCCGGCCGCTGCTCAACGCCGCTGTGCACCTGCGAGGCGGGACAGTGGGGCAGTCGTTCGCGAAGACGTTGCTGCCGACCTACGACGTGTTCGACGAAGACCGCTACTTCGAGCCCGGCCGAACGGTCGGCGCAGTCGCGATCGGGAATTGCCGGGCCGCGGTGAGCATCTGCGAGGACGTCTGGAACGATCCCGACGTGTGGACGACGCGGCGGTACGGTGGCGATCCCGTCGCCGCGCTGCGCGATCTCGCGACGCCGGTCATGCTGAACATGTCGGCATCGCCCTACGCACAGGGCAAGCTCGCCCAGCGCGAGCAACTGCTGGCCCACCTCGCGCGCAAGTACGGCGTCTGGGCTTTCTATGCCAACCAGGTGGGGGCCAACGACGACCTGATCTTCGACGGACGCAGCCTCGCATTTGCGCCTGACGGAACCTGCGTGGCGCGCGCGGCAGCCTTTGCCGAGGACACGCTCATCGTCGACACCGGAGCGCCCTACGGCGGCGTCGACCCGTGGGACGAGGCCGTCGAGGCGGAAGTGTTCGCGGCGCTGGTCCTCGGCGTCCGCGACTACGCGCGCAAGTGCGGCTTCACGCGGGCGCTGCTCGGCCTCTCGGGCGGCATCGACTCCGCGCTGACGGCGGTGATTGCCGTCGAGGCGCTCGGCCGCGACAACGTCACGGGCGTGCTGATGCCGTCGCCCTTCTCGAGTGCAGGCAGCCTGACCGATGCCGAGCAACTCGCCGCCGCCATCGGCATCGGGACCCACACCCTGCCGATCGCCCCCGTGATGAACGCCTTCGACGATGTGCTGGCCGGGCCCTTCGCGGCGCGTCCGGCCGATGTGACCGAGGAGAACCTGCAGGCGCGCATCCGCGGCACACTCCTCATGGCATTGTCGAACAAGACCGGCGACCTGCTGCTGACGACCGGCAACAAGTCCGAACTGGCGACGGGCTACTGCACGTTGTATGGCGACATGAACGGTGCGCTCGCGGTCATCGCCGACGTGTACAAGACGCTCGTCTATCGTCTCGCACACTGGGTCAACCGTGGTGGCGTGGTGATTCCCGCGTCCACGATCGACAAGGCGCCCTCTGCGGAATTGCGTCCGAACCAGACCGACCAGGACAGCCTGCCGCCATACGACCTGCTCGATGCCATGCTGGTGCGACACGTGGAGCAGTGCGCCGATGGACCGACGCTCGTCGCCGAGGGCTTCGATCCCACGATGGTGCACCAGGTGGTGCACCTGGTGCGGATCTCGGAGTTCAAACGCAAGCAGGCTGCGCCGGTGCTGAAGGTGACGCCGCGGGCCTTCGGCACCGGCTGGCGGATGCCGATTGCACGCGGGACATGGGACCAGGCCTGATCGCGCTCTTCGGCGCGGGATCGTTCGGCCGACAGGGATTGGCTGCCCTGGCCGCGGCGGGACTCCGCGCCACCTGCGTCTTCGACAACGACGCCTCCCGGTGGGGCAGCGAGATCGACGGCGTGCCGGTGCGCGAGCCGTCGCGCGAGGCCTTTGCCGACATCGCCGTCGTGTGGTTGACGTCGATGTATGCGCCTGCCATCGCCAGGCAACTGGTCGACCTCGGCATCGCCTCCCGCGTCGTGACCAGCCTCGACCAGGTGCGCGCCGCCGTCGTGCCGACGCAGCCGCGTCCCGCGCCCTCGCCGGCACCACGGCCCCGGCCGACTCCTCGACTCACTCACGCATCCGGTGAGACGGCCGTCGAGATCGTGCTCGCCGACCGCGGCTGGATTCTCGAGCGGTGCGCACGCGAACTCGAGTCGAGACTGTCTTACGCGAGGATCGTCGACGCGCCCACGGGGCGGGCGCGTCTGACCTACTACGTGAATTACTCGGCGATGCCTGCGGCCAGGGGCGGCGCCGGACTGGAGGCCGCATTCTTCACCCACGTCGAAGACGATGTGCCGGCGGCGGCCGATCGCTTCTTCGAGGCGGGCCGTCGCGTCGACGTCGCCCTCTGCATGGCGGCACGATACGCGACGCGCCTGCGTGAGGCGGGAGCGCGAGACGTGCGCCTGGTGACGCCCGGCGTCGACCTCGATCGCTTCCAGCCCCGCGTCCGCATCGGCGTCGCCGGCCGGGCCTACCACACGGGCCGGAAGGGCGAGGCGCTCGTCGCAGCAGTCATGGACGAACCCGGTATCGAATGGCACTTCACCGGAAGCGGCTGGCCTCGACCTGGCCGTCACGTCGCCGACGCGGACCTGCCGGCCTTCTACCGCGAGATGGACTACATCCTCGTGCCGGCACGGTACGAGGGTGGCCCGATGTCGGTGCTCGAGGCACTCGCGAGCGGTGTGGAGGTCATTGCACCCGACGTCGGCTTCGTCGACGAGTACCCGCACATCGCGTACGAGCGCGACGACCCCAATGACCTGCGGCGGGTGCTGCGTGAACTGGTGGGACGACGCCAGGGCCTGCGGCAGTCGGTGGCGCACCGCACCTGGGATGCCTGGGCCGCCGATCACGACCGCATCTTCGGTGAACTGCTGGCGTCGGCGTCACGGCTGGGTCCACCGTCGGCGACGGTGGACGCCGCCGAACCCGCCACGGCGAGCACGCCGCGGCTGCGGGTGCTGCTGGCGCTTCATGCCCCGGAGACGATCGCTCCCACGGGCGGTCCATCGATCCGCGTCCGGCAGATGCAGCAGGCGCTGGCAGGCTTCGGTATTGACGCCGATGTCGCGACCAGCGAATGTCCCCACGTCAACGGGTACGATGTCGTCCACGCGTTCAATGTGTGGGAGCCGGAATCGGCGCGTCTTCAGCTCGCGCACGTCCGTGCGGCGGGCGTCCCCATTGTCTTCTCGCCGATCCTGCTCGACCTGTTCGAGGGCCTCTGGTCGCAGCGGACGATCCTGCCGGTGTTCCGGGCCGGACACACGCCCGATGTCGTCGAACGCGAACTCGCCCGGCTGCACGCCACGCCGATGGACGACCGGCGCGCGCTCGGCGCGGCGCTTTCGCCAGCATGGGAGGCATGGCCTGCGACGGTACGCGAGATCACGAGTCTCGCCGATCACCTGCTGGTGTTGAGCACGCGCGAAATCGACCTGCTCGATCAGTTCGGCGCGTTGACTCGCCCCTGTACACTCGTGCACAACGGGGTCGACCTGGACTGGCGTGCCGACGACGGCGGGGCGGCCTTCCGCGAGCATCTCGGTATCGGTGAATACGTGTTGTGTGTGGGTCGTGTCGAGCCGCGCAAGAACCAGTTGCTTCTGGCCCATGCGCTGCGCGAGACGGGACTCGATCTCGTACTGATCGGCGACACGCCCAAGCCTGACTATCAGATGCTCGTCCAGGCCGCGGGGGGCTCGCGTGTGCATTTCGTGCCGCGGATTGTGCATGACGACCCGCTATTGGCGTCCGCGCTGGCCGGCGCACGGGTGTTTGCGCTTCCGAGCTGGAGCGAGGGCATGCCGCTCTCTGCACTCGAGGCCGCGTCTGCCGGTGCCTCGCTGGTCCTCAGCGATCGGTCCGGGGAACGCGAATCGCTCGGGCCGCTGGCGCGCTATTGCGATCCGTCGGACTGGCGAGACATCCGCCGCGCGGTGCTCGACGCGTGGCACGACCGGGACGGCGGCTCACGAGCCCGCGACATGCGGGCCTGGATCGCCCGCGCCCTCACATGGCAACACGCGGCGCGGGATACCGCACGCGCGTACGGCACGGCGCTGGCGGCTCGAGGCATCGATGCCGGCGGCTGGACGCCGCCACCACGGCGCGCGCTGGAAATCGGCAGTGGCTCCGCGCCGCTCCCGGATCACGAGCACCTCGATGCGCGTGCCGACCTGCCGGGTGTGGACCACGTGGCCGACATCCGCTCGCCGCTCCCGTTCCCGGACGCGACGTTCGACCACGTCTCGTCGCGTAATTGCCTCGAGCACGTGCCGTGGCGTGAGGTGGACTCCGTGCTACGCGAATGGGCGCGCATCCTCAAGCCGCACGGGACGCTCGACCTGTGGACGCCTGACTTCGAGTATCTCTGCCGGCAGTACCTGGAGGGCCGTGCCGACACGCATCTCGAGAGGGCACTGCGCGACGATGCGGCCCGGGCGCTGGCAGGCTACGACGCGTCCGCGTGGGCGATGGTCAAGATGTTCGGTGGCCAGGACTACCCGGAGAACTTCCACGGCGCCGTGCTCGACGAAACGCTCGTGACACGACTGCTCGCCGCCGCGGGCTTCGAACGCGTCACGCGACAAGAGCCGGGCTGGGGACTGCGGATTTCGGCTCGTCGCGCCCTGCGTCCCGTCGGTCTGGCTTCGGTGCCGCCCCCCGACGAGTCGGGCGCCTGGATACCGACGCTGCTCTGGGATGGACCGTTCTTCAACACGACGGGATATGCCGCGCACAGTCGCTACCTGACGCGAGCCCTCGCGTCCGGCGGGCTCTCCGTGCAGTTGTGCACGCGCGACGACGTGCCGGCGGTGCGCGCGCAGATGCTGGCGCCGGAAGCACCTGACGTCGAGCGCTGGCAGCGCCTGCTTCGTCGCGTCAGCCGCCGCGACGTGCACGTCAGTTTCTACACGCCAACCGACTGGTCAGGCGCCAGTGTGTTCCGTCAGCGTCGGGAGGAGCATCCAGGCTACCGCGCGTATGTGGGCCTGACGCATTTCGAGTGCGACCCACTACCTGTCGGCTGGGCTGATGCCTGCGCCGAGCTCGATGAACTCTGGGTGCCCAGCCGGTTCGTGCGCGATCTGTTCCTGGACGCGGGCCTGTCGCCGGATCGTATCCATGTGCTGCCGACAGGCATCGACGCGGCGCGTTTCGATCCGGGCCGCGTCACACCGTTGCCGATCGCGGGTCGACGCGGCTTCGTGTTCCTCGCCACGTTCGACTGGTCCCTCAGGAAGGGTTGGGACGTGCTCGTCGAGGCCTATGCGCGTGCGTTCACCGCAGCTGACGATGTGTGCCTCGTCCTGCGCACGTCGAGCCGCCGCAAAGAGAACGTGACGGCGGAGATCGATACTCTGTTGGCCTCGATCGGCCGGACGCACGACGAGATCCCGCCGATCATCATGCTGCCCGATGCACTCACGGACGCGGAGATGGTGCGGCTCTATCGGGCTGCGGCCGTGTTCGTGCTGCCGACGCGAGGCGAGGGACTCGGCCTGCCCTTCATGGAGGCGATGGCCTCCGGTGTGCCGGTGATCGCGACCCGCTGGAGCGGGCACCTGGACTTCGTCACCGACGAGACCGGGTGGCTCATCGACGTGGACGCCATCGTGCCGGTGGATGCGGCGCAGGCGGCACGTAGCCCGTTCTACCGCACGTCCCAGCGCTGGGCGGAGCCGTCGGTCGGCCATACCGCTGCCCTGATGCGGCAGGCTTTCGATCACCCCGAGGAGGCGCGTCGCAAGGGCGCCGCCGCGCGCGCGTCGATCGCCTCGACATGGTTTCCGGAGCGCACGGCACGCTGGGTCCGGGAGCGACTCCAGGTACTGGCGCCGGATGCAGACGAGGCGCTCAGGCGCGGCCGTCGCGCCGAAGCGGATGGCCAGCACGAGCGCGCCCTGGAGGCGTACCTCGTCGCTGCGCGGGCACGGCGCGGCTGGCACGAGCCTGTCTACAATCGCGCGTCCCTGCTCGCGCGCTTGAACAAGCGCCCGCATGCCCGTCGCCTCTTCGAGTCCATCGTCGAGACACCGGACACAACGCTTCGCGCGGGTGTCCGGTTCCATCTTGGCGAGTTGGCGATGCAGGAAGGATTGCCCGAGGTGGCCGCGCCACATTTTCACGCGTCCCTCGCGACGACGCCGGACCATCGCGCGGCGCAGGCCTGGCTGGCGCTGATCGAGGCCCGGACGGAGGAGCAGGCCGGCAGGTTGGAACAGGCCATCGCCGCGTACGAACGTGCGTGTAGCTACCGCGCTGGCTGGACACTCGCCCGATACAACCTCGCCTCCGTGCTGGCGCGGGCCGGCCGCGTCGACGACGCCGTGCTGCACTTCGCGCGGGTGGCGAGGGAAGCGTCCTCTGCCGACCTGCGCAGCGGCAGCCACTTCCACCTCGCGCGCCTCATGGCGGGGCGAGGTGACATCGAGTCCGCTCGTCGCCACCTGGCGCTTGTGCTCGGCGAAGTGCCGGATCATGCCGGTGCGCGCGCCCTCGAGGCACGTCTCGACTCGCAGTCCTGAACTGCGCCCGCGTGGAGCCGTCACGCCGTGGTGAAGACCTGGCACCACGAGCCGCCGCGTGGGATCCCAGGGCGCCGCACACGTTGCGTTTGCCCAGCTGAAGGGCATCGCCGGCGCGCTCAGGACAACGCGTCGCGAACTCGCCACGGGCGATCGCCGGGCGTGGGCTTGGTCGCGGTCAACTGCGCGCACATCAATCCGAAGCCGAGACGACGCGTGTCCGTCCCGAGACCCAGTGACTCTGGTGAACGGCAGTCCGGGATGCGTAAAGTCACCGTCACGGGTCGGCCGGTCGTGGGGAAGGCCACGATCCGTTCGACCGGGCGCTCGTCGTGGGGATGACGGAAGTGCCACGTGTCCATGACCCGATCGTCGACCAGGACCTCGACGCTGATCGTCGGGGCCTGGGGCATCACGAACGCACGTCCCCACGCCCGCAGGTAAAGGCGGCGGCCACCGGCAGGAAGCGGGGCGAACGTGAGTTGAGCGGCCGGCCCTTCGCTCCAGACGCCCCAGTGTGCGGGTGTATTCCACCCCTCTTGCAGCAACAGGAGCCCACGCTGTCCTGAACCGAAGGCGAGGACGTCGCCCACCGTCCAGCCGATCCGCTGCCGCGCGACGGCGATGGTGCGCTCCTGGTCCGACAGCGCGCGCAATCGCACGTCGGCCAGCGTAACGGCTGTGGCAGCGTCGCCAGGTACGGCGCTCGTGAAGGTCGTTTCGATGTCAAGGACCGCGCGCTCGACGAGTGCAAGCGGGGGCACGTGCAACTCGTGGCGGCTGGCCAAAGGCCCGATATCCCAGGTCGCGGCCGGTATGCCGCCGATGGCCATTGCGAGCGTTCCTGTGACACCCGCCGCCGTCGCGCTGATCGCGACGCCAGCTTCGCGCATTGCGTCGTCGATCAGCACACCCAGGCGCGCGTGATGCGTGAGACTCACCTCGCCTTCCCCGCTTAGGTCACAGCCCTCGCGCCAGACGACAAGGTCATCGAGACATGGCACTGGGGGGAGAGGAGCGCGGGCAGCAAACGGAGTTGAAAGAGCCGCCAGCACCGAGTGAGCCGCGTCAATCCACGTCGGCAGGGTCCGATGTTCGCGTATCGCGGCCTCGCGCGCGGCCAGAGCCTCCGGCTGCCTTGAGAGCTGCTCGACGAGACCACACCAGGCCACGTGATCGTAGGGGTCCAGGAGCGGAAAGACGCCGGCCGCGGCTTCCCGTAGCGACGACGTGTTGGCTGCAACGCAGACCTTGCCGTGCGCCAGGCTCTCGCTCACGGGCAGGCCCCAGCCCTCGTACAGCGACGGGTACGTCGTGAACAGGCAGTGCCGGTAGCACCACGCCAGCGCCTCATCGTCCACGTCATCGAGATGGACGACGTGGTCGTGCAACGCCGGGTCGCGGCGGATGCGGTCGGCAACGGCGGCGCCGTCGGGGGCAGTGCGGCCGACCAGCAGCAGCCGTGGGGCACGTGCGCCCAGCGCCTGCACCACTACCCGCCATACGTCACAGAGGAACTCGTGTCGCTTGCGAAACGTGATGGTGCTCACGAACAGGACGAACGGCCGATCGACGAGCCGCGCAAGCGCCGGCGGGACCTCGGTCGGCGTCGTCACCGACATCTCGATACCGAGCGTGATGCGCCGCGCCTCGACCGGGAAGAGGTGGAGGCGCCTGGTTGCATCGGTCAGGTCGTCGCTCGTCGAGGTCGAGTACGTCAGGATGCCGTCGGCGAGCGCCAGCATCGTCGCGATGTTGGCCGAGTTGCGCCCCGACTCTCGTGCCGGGAACCAGTGCGGACGGATGATCGGCAGCACGTCGTGCACGACGGCAACGAGCGCCGCGCCGTTTGCGTCACGCCAGCGCCGCAGCGCGTGCAGGTACGGCGCGTTGGACATCCAGCCGCCACCCGTGACCAGTAGCACGCGCTGGCGGACATCACCGATTCGTGCTGCCGCGGCCGCGCTGTCCGGCGCAGGGAGGTCGACGACCGCGCCATTCGTGGCGTCCCACGCCACGTACCCGAGCGGTCCGGTGTGCACGTCTGCCAACGCCTGTGCGAGCGCGTTCTCGACCCGGCTCATGCCGGCACTTCGCTTGCCGGCGTGGACGCTGGTCGTGAGATCGAACACGATCTCGAGACCGGCACCACTCATGACTCCCGTCCTTCGTGCATCGCCAGTTGAAGGGCCGGCGAAGCACCGGTGAGAGCAGAGGTCACGGTCGACCACGCGTCGCGAACCAACGCGATTCGCCCGTCTGCGCCCCAGATGAGCAGATGTTCGTCGAGCCAGACGACGCCGCGGGGCCGGTGCCATGCGAGCCAGCACGAAGTGTTGTCGGCGTCCAACCTGATCAGGTTCGATTCGGGATGCGCGATGGCGATGACGTCACCACGCTGCGTTCGGCCCCAGGCCTGTCCGGCGGCATCGAGCGCCTGACGCGTGACGGTGCTGTCGACCAGGTCGATGCGCCAGCCTTCACTGAGGCGGCGCGGTTCGTGGCGCCCGTCCAGCACGGGAATCGGATCGAGCCGGACGCTGTCGCGGGTGACGTCGACGATGGCAGCAGGGGGCACGTCGACGACCAGTCGCGCAGGAGTGCCGGGCCTCCATTCCCACAAGCCGGTGGACGTGGTCACGAGAACGCGATGGTCGTCAGCCCAGGCAGCCGTGTACGGCACGCCGGTGATCGACGCCCCGATGACGGTCGTGGGGTCGTTGGTCGCGCGCGCACAGACGTGGCCGTCGTGTTCCTGGCTGAGCGCGACGTGCCAGTGCGGACCTTGAAGCTCCGCAACCAGCGCGACGGGCCACTCGCGGAGCGGAGTGGACAGCCCCGCGGAGTCGACAAGCACACTGGCGCGGGCGCCACGCGGCGTCAGCACGGCGTACCGTCCGTCGCTTGACGGCGATGCGGCATGACTGGGTGGAAGACCGTGATCGGTCAGCCACCTTGGCCGCAGCCAGGCACACGGCATGCGGCAGTCGAGCGATGCTGTCGTCGATGCACGGCGACGCGGACGGATGGCGACCTGCGCGTGCAGCGCAGGGCCGTCCGTCCATCGGAAGGTGAGCGGCTGCGGCGGCGTGGCGTCGGCACGCATCAGTGCTCCCTCGAGTGCGCTGAGCAGTGTCGTGCTGGCAATGGTCCCTGCAACCGACAACTGCGCGCCTGGGAACGCCATGCGCGCATGCACCACGAACGCCTCGTCACTCGCGTTGGGCACACACCCGTCGATCACCGCCGCGCACACGTGCAGCGCCGGATCAGGGCGTTCAGCGGCGCGACAGATGGCCAATTGCGTACGGAGTGCCATCGCTGCCAGGCGAGCGGCCCGCTCCTGTCGACGGTGCGCGCCTGGACCCAGGGCTCCAGACGATGCGACAACTGTTGCGCGCCCATCTGTCCGCCAGCGGCCGGGCAGCGACGCGCGCGCCCGGGCTTCACCAGCAGCGAGCGCCTGCAGGCCAAGGACGGCCGCCTCGGCGTCTGGGCGCCAGGGCAGTTCGATCAACAGCCGGACCTCGCGGGGCAACGCGAGCGGCAGCGCCTGCGTCTGTGTCGAGCTCGTGTCCGTAAGCGTTCCATGTCGCGACAGCCAGGCCATCAGCGTGTCAGCCTGCTGTAGGCGCTGCTCCGCATCGGCCTCACCGACGGTGGGTTGCAGCCATGACGGGGTCCGACCGGCGCGCGCCGCGCACCACTGCACCAGGCGTTCGTCGAGCCACGGATACGCGGCCGACAGCAGCGGCGCCTCAGGCAAGGCCACCTGCGCGCGTCGGGAAGTGGCGCCCAGTCGAGTCGCCATGTTTGTCAGCGTAGCCGTCGTTTCCTCGGCACTCGCGACCCTGGCGAGCGCTGCCTCGAGTCCGTCGCGCTCCCGGCTGTCGTGCGCAAGGGCGGTGCGCAGGCGTGCAGCCAGCTGCCCTGACGCGTCGCCAACGCCCGTCGGCGCCGGGTCGAACCGGACCGACGGGGCGGGCAGTGTCGCGAGCTCGCTCGTGTTGATCTGGGTGATGCCTGGCCCGATCAGCGCGCCGCGACCTGTCGCATTGCGGACGGCGATGCCGTCACTCGCGCTCTGTTCGGCCAGCCAGTCGCGGAAGGCGAGCAGGTGCGGAGCCGAGAGCACGCGACCACCAGAGACGTCTGGCACCTCGACGACGGGGCGTTTGCGTCGCTGCCGAGCCCAGGCCTGGCGGAGGGGGACTCCTTCGAGCCGCTGGCGTGCCCATTCCCGCTCGAACACCACGCCGCGGCTGTAGGGCTGCCCGTCGGTGAACGCGAGGTCTGCGCCGAGCAGCGAAATCGACGCACACGACAGGTGCCGCGCCAGCGAGTACGCGGCGGTGAGTACCGAACCCCAGACGGCCAGCCGTGGAAGGTCGAGTCCGTGCCGAACGAGCCACGGCCAGGGGATGTTGTCGGCGACCCGGAAGAACGTGCGCCGCTCGCCGCACACGTCGAGTGCTGCCGGCGCGATGCTCGCCTCGGCGACGAGCCAGCTCCGCGCGAGCGCACCGAGGCCGCGCAGGTGACGGCCGTTCGTGTTCGTCGGGTCTACGGCGACGATGTAGTCGGGCTCGAGGCCGTGGGCGAGCGCCATACGGACGGTGGTGTCGACGGCGATCACCACCACGCGATCGCGCCACGCACCGCTGCCCTCGAGATTGCGCCACAGACTCGGACCCGCGGCCACGATCACGGCCGGCCAGCCGGTCGCGCGACCGGCCAGCGTCTGCAGCGAGGGCGACTGCAGTACGGCGGGAAGGTTCGTCAGGGTCTGCAGGGCATAGCATGCCCCCAGATCCTCGCGCGCCTTCCGGTTGGCAGCGGCGTCGAAACGGACCCGCTCGAGCACGTCGCGCGCGCGCGCCACCAGCGGTTCGTGCTCCCGGGCAAGGACCGCGTCCTCGATGACGCGGACTCGGGAATCGTCCACGCCGTCCAGCCCGGCCCACGCGTCGGACGCACCAGCGTAGGCAGGACCCACCAATAGGGTGAGACGTCCGGCGTCAAGTGCCGGCCGCCAGTCGCGCCGCGCCAGCATGGTGCGGGCCGACAGCGCGTGCGGCTCGAGAATCAACACATGCCTGGCGTGCAGCTCCTCGAGCAGGACCTCCGCCACGTGTCCGCCTGCTGCGCCCACCAGCACCACGATTGCGTCGTGCGTCGGCACCCTCGCGGTCTCGATCAGTCGCCTCGCGTCACGCAGCGGGTCGTGCCGTCCATGCAGCGCCACCCACTGATCGCGGCTCGTGCGCACCTGCAGCACGGAGCTGTCGTCGGCGGCGATCAGGCGGATCAATGTCGACTCGACCACGCCCTCCAGCCATGCCAGTCGGGGCACGGCGGCGAGATTGCCGGCGAGCAGCGTCTTGCCACTCACGTGCGCCTCCGCCGCTTCGCGTCGTCGATAGCGCACGCGTACACCGCTTCGACGCGGGCGATGGTCTCTTGCCAACGGTATCGACGCACGACCATGGCCGCACCGCGGCGGGCGATGCGCGCAAGCACCGGGACGTCAGCGAGGCCGAGCCGGAGCGCGCGCGCGAGGTGCTTCGATGATGTGCCCCGCAGCACGATGCCGGTCCTGCCGTCCTCGAGGTAATCCTCGATGCCCGGGGCGCTGCGCGCGGCCACCGGAACGCCGACCGACATGGCTTCGAGCACCGCGAGACCCTGCCCCTCGTCGGTCGACAACGAGACGAACAGATCCCACGACCGCAGGTGTCTCCAGACGTCGCGCACCTGGCCGACACGTCGCACATGACCCTCGAGGCCCAATCGACGGATGTCGGCATCGACGAGGGCGTCATACGCGGGGTCGGCTACCGGCCCGACGAGGTCGAGCGTCACAGCCGGTTGGTGCCGCCGGAGCTCTGACAGCAACGCCACGAGTCCGCGCTGGTCCTTGCGCGGCTCGATACGGCCGACGAAACCCAGGCGCGGCCCACTCCGAGGCCTGGGTCGCAGTGACTGGTTCTTCTCCGGCGCTACGTCGATGCCGAGTCGCACCAGGTGCAGCCGCCTGGCCTCCACGCCCCCGGCCGCGAGGAGGTGGTGGTAGGCACGCGCGGACGCAATCACGGCGTCCGCGTTCCGGAACCCCCAGAGATCCATCTGGTCCATCCAGGCGGGTCGATTCGGGCCCCAGCTGTAGAGCTGTCCCACTATTGCTGGCCGACCTGTCGTGCCGGCGACCGCCATCGCCACCGCTGCCGCGGGCACGCCGGCGTGCGCGTGGACGACGGCGGGACGCAGATGGTTCAGAAGGTCTCCGATCGCGCCGGTGGCTGGCCAGAACGACGCAGGGTCACGATCGAATGTGTCGATGCGATGGTGGCGGACGCCGAGCCGGCTTGCGGCGCGTCGGTGCGGCTGCCAGTCGCTCAGGCCGCGAGAGTTCACGCTGGTCACGACGTGCACGGCATGACCGGACCGGCGTTGTGCTTCGCAGAGGCGAATCACGACGCGCCCGGCGCCGCTCCAGAGGAACGGAATCACATGGACGATCGTCACCGCGCGACCTCGTGGTACCGCGTGATCCAGGCGTCCGCGATCGCCTCCCAGCGTCGGGCGTGTGCGGCCTCCACCAGTTCACTCGTCTTGGCCGCCCGTTCCGCCGGCCGCGCGAGCCAGTGCGCCAACGTTTCGACCCAGGCGTCACGCGAGTTGTTCACTACCAATGCGGGATCGCCAACCGTCTCCTGGAGTGCGGCGGCGCGCGAGACGAGTGGCAGGGCGCCCTGGGCCATCGCTTCGAGGACCGGCAGGCCGAATCCTTCCTCCGTCGACGGGCACGCGAGGATCGCCGCCCGGCGATACAGCACCAGCAGGTCGGCGTCGTCGACGAAGCCGGTGAGGTACACGCGTCCCGATGCCGTGGCCTGTGCCGCGATCGGGACCTCGCCCCAGCCGGTCTTGCCCACGATGGTGAGTGTAGTGGCAACGCCACGCTCTCCCAGCGCGAGTGTGGCTTCGATTACCAGCGGAATGTTCTTGCGTGGCTCGAGCGTGCCCACACACAGCACGCCGGCTCTCGCGTCGGCGTCGGCGCCGACGGGAGGGTAGGCGTCGAACGGCGAGGACAAGCCGATCCCGATCACCGCCGTCTGGCTGGGCGCGGCCCCGGCCGCGATGGCGGCGTCCCGTGTCGCGTTCGAGACAGCCACCAGCGGCGTTCCGTGACGGACGATGTCCGCCCAGCCGCGTTCGAACGCCTCACGTACGACGGGCTGGTGCATGTGAGGCAGCGACACCGGTGTGATGTCGAACAGCGTGACGATGGTGGGCAGGGAAGGGGCTGTGAGCGGGGGAAACACCGCATGCAGGAGATCGGCGCCCCATGCGCGTGCCTCTCGTTCGAGCACCGCTCGTTCGTCGGCCGAGAGCCATCGCGCGAGCGAGCACTGCGCCGTGACATGGGGACCGAGCGCGAGTTCCTCGGGCCGATGCCGGTCCGACAGCAGCGCCAGGAACTCGTGGCCGGCCGGGCGCGCCGCCAGGGCCTGGAGCAACCCGCGGGTGTACCTGCCGATCCCCGTGCGCTGGAAGTAGGCTCGTGCGTCGATCGCGACTTTCATGGTGGTGCTGGTGGTCGGCACCGAGCCGGCGCAGACCCCGTGTCGAGATATCGGCCGGAGCCGACCACCATCAACAGGGGTTGGCGTGTCATGCAGGGCCAGTCATTGAAGCGATGCCCGGGCCCGGCCGATTGCCCGTCCGCAGGGAGAGGTATTTCCCGTCCCCCGTTTCGGAGCGTGCATGTACGGTCTTACCGACAGTTCCTCGCTGTTGTCGCTGGTCTCCCCGCCGCCCGCATCGTCCTGTGACCAGGGGGATGTGGACCCGACCGGAGTCCTCCGGCACGTGCGAGGCCTGCTGACGGCCGGCGAACAGGCCGGCGTCGCACCAACCGTGCTGCTGCTGTCCGTCCTGGCGCGGCGCGACCGTGCTCTCGCGGCGCGGGCGCGTCGCACCGCCGAGTGGGCGCGCCTGCTTGCCGAGTCGCTCGGACGGGACGACATCGCACGTGACGCCCACGACGTGGCACTGCTGGCCGACATCGGCCATCTCGCGCTCGTCGAGACCCGTGACAACCCGTGGCTCGAATGGCAACGCCGCCGGGCATCGCATGATCTCTTGCGCGCGATTCCGGCGCTGGCACATCTCGCGCCGGCCACCCTGTCGGTCAGCGAACGCTTCGATGGTGACGGCCTGCCCTTCGGACGCAAGGGCGACGAGATTCCGCTGGAAGCGCGCATCGCGCGCCTGGTCCGGGACTTCGACCTGGCCAGCAAGGGCTGGTGGCCCGGTCAGCCGGCGGTCATCAGCGCGCGCGCCTGTTTCGAACTCGTCTCGGTCGCGGGCCAGACCGTGGATCCCGCGCTCGTGCACACATGGCTTCGTGTACTGGACCGTGAAGTCGCGGCCGACGTCGCCTGAGGCATTCCCGACATGCTGCTGATCGTCGGTGCGCTGATCGTGCTGGGCTCGGTAGCCGGCGGCTACATGATGCACGGGGGGGTGCTCGGCGCCCTTTGGCAGCTCAACGAGCTCGTCATCATCGGCGGCGCCGCCCTCGGCGCCCTGATCATCGGCACCCCGATTTCGCTGATCAAGCAGTTGCTGGCGCGATTGGGCGGTTTCTTCAAGAGCCCGCCGAGCAAGGACATCTACCTGGACCTGTTGGCACTGCAGTACCAGGTGTATCGCCTGACGCAGCAGTCCGGCGTGATGGCGCTCGAGGCGCACGTCGAGGAACCGGAGAAGAGCGCGATCTTCAGCAAGTTCCCGACGTTCCTCGCCAATCACCATGCGGTCTCGTTCCTGTCGGACTCCGTGCGGGTCATCATCCTCGGTGGGGTCACGCCGCACGACCTCGAATCACTGATGGACGAGGACCTCGACGTGCACCACCACGAGGCACTCAAGCCAGCGCAGACGCTTGCCAAGGTCGCCGACGCGTTGCCGGGACTCGGCATCGTCGCGGCGGTGCTGGGGATCGTGATCACGATGCAGGCCATCGGCGGACCGCCTGAGGAGATTGGCCACAGCGTGGCCGCAGCACTGGTCGGCACGTTCCTCGGGATCCTGGCCTCGTACGGCTTCGTGCAGCCGATGGCGACGAGCATGGAGCACATGGTGGAGGCCGAAGGCCGCTACCTGATCTGCATCAAGGCCGGTCTCCTGGCCGTGTACAAGGGATTCCCGCCGGCGATTGCCGTGGAATTCGCGCGACGGACGCTGCCCGAGGACGTCCGGCCGACGTTCACCGAGACCGAGCAGGCCTGCAAGGGACAGAAGGCCGACATGGCCGCGGCAGCCTAGGACACGTCGATGTCATTCCAGCACGCGCCGGTCATCATCATCAAGAAGAAGAAGGCCGCGCATGGCGGTCACCATGGCGGGGCCTGGAAGGTCGCGTACGCGGACTTCGTCACCGCCATGATGGCGTTCTTCCTGGTGATGTGGCTCGTCAACCAGAGCCCGCAGGTCAAGAACTCCGTCCAGGCGTACTTCCAGGACCCCGGCGTGTTCGAGTACGAACACGGCCGGTCGCCGATCGCGTCGGGCGCGGGCATCGTCGGATCAGGCACGGCCCGTCAGGAGCCCGACGTCGCCACGGCGACGGCCGCCCTCGAGCGGGCCGCCGAACGGATCAAGGAACAGATCAAGGCGATTCCCGGCTTCAAGAACCTCGAGTCGCAGATCGAAGTGAAGGTGACGGCCGAGGGACTGCGCATAGAGTTGCAGGAGGGCGGCAAGTCGAAGTTCTTCGACTCCGGCAGTGCCCACGTCAAGGCGGAGACGCGCGCCGTGCTCACGGTGATCGGCAAGGAGCTCGCCGTGCTGCCGCAGTCTCTCGCCATCGAGGGGCATACGGATGCGGCGCCGTTCGGCCGGGACCGTACCTACACGAACTGGGAACTCTCGGCCGATCGCGCCAACGCCGCCCGGCGGATCATGGAGGAGTCCGGGCTGCCGGCCGAGCACGTGAAGGCGATCCGTGGTTTTGCCGACACGATCCTGCGCACGCCCGGAGAGCCCTTCAACCCACGCAACCGGCGGGTGTCGATTGTCGTCCAGAACAATGCCGGACCGCGTCCCCTGAAGGTGTCGGGCACGGCATCGGGCGCTCCTGGTGGTGCCGTCCCCGAGCCCGCGACACCGGCCCAGGCCAACGGCCACGCGACGCATTGACGCCGATGGTGCCGGCTGCGCCGCGTGTTGAAGGCGCACGGGGTTCGTGCCGATTCCGCACATGTGATGTTTCGCGTTCGTCCCTTCCCCGAAGGCACGTCCGGGGGGCCGTCGTGAGGGCGCTGGTCGTCGATGACCAGCCGAACGTCCGGCTGCTGCTCTCGCGCATCCTGCGCAAGAAGATCGGGTGCACTGTCAGCGAGGCGACCAACGGCATCGAAGCGCTCGATCTGCTCGGGCGACAGCGCTTCGACCTCGTGGTGCTCGATGTCCTGATGCCCATGATGGACGGCATCGAAACGCTCGAGGCCATGCGGCGCACGCCGTCCCTGCGGAACCTGCCGGTCATCGTCCTCTCCGCCGTGCGTGACGAAGGCAAGGTCCGGCAGCTGGTCCGGCACGGCATCTCGGGCTACCTGGCCAAGCCGCTGCGGCCGCTCGACGTCGCCGATCGCATCGAGGAAATCATTGCGCGCATCACCGCGGCCAACGGCCAGCCTTCGCGTAGCTTGTCGGCTGTGCCACCCGAAGGGCTGCCCCCGCAGAGCTTCCTGACCGCGCGCGCCGACCTGCGATCCCAGATGATCTCGGCAACCGAACAGGTCTTTGGCATGATGCTCGGGATCGAGGTCCTGGCCATGCCCGGCGACCGGCCCGCGTCGGCTGGCGACGACGTCGTGCGCGTGGTGCTGCGGCTCGGCCGTGAGGATTACGACCTCGAGTTCCTGCTGGCGGCACCGCGCTCGATGAGCGAGCGCATGACGGCTCAATATCTGCAAGCCGGTGACGTAATCGCGGACGAGGACGTGGCCTCGACGCTATGCAAGATGGCCATCATCATCAGCAGCCGCCTGCAGACCACATTGCGCCAGCGCGGCGACCGAGTGACGTTGGGCCACCCAACGGTGTTGCGGGTCGACCCCGTGGACGAAGGCATTGCCGCGCTGATGCGCGTCAACTTCGCGTCGTCTGCCCGTGACCTGCAGTTCATCACTACGCTGCGCGCCGTGCCAGCTGCGCGTGTCGCGGGCGCCCCGTCGGAGGCGACCGCGACGCCCTCGAGGACTTCACGAATGGACACACCTCAGCCCCAGTCACTACCGGTCGATCCCGAGGTGCTCGAGATGCTCGCCTCGCTGCAGGAGCCGGATGAACCCGACCTGGTGGTCGAACTGGTCACGCTGTTCCTGCGCGACACACCGGAGCGGCTGCGTGACCTTCTCGCCCGGCCGCTCGACGCGGGCCATGTGGTTCGCGTCGCGCACGCCGTCAAGGGCAGCGCCGGCAACCTCGGCGCGCTGGTGCTGCAGGAGCGTGCGAGCGCGCTCGAACAGGCCGGCCATGCTGGTGGCACTCCCGAATTGCTCGGCAGCCTGGCGGACGCTTTGCAGGCGGAGTACGGGCGTGTCGAGCGCCACCTTCAGGGCGTGCTGGCCAAACGGCTCGGCGCCGATTCGTCGAAAACAGGCCACTGACGCATCCCGTGCACGATTGTCATCGGAGACCTGAGGTCCGGCCGATGACCACGCCAGGGCTCGAGCGTCGCGGTTGCCTTCAAGACTGCAATCGCCCCGTCGATTCTGGTGCGTAGCCGCACTGCCAGGGGGCAAAGACGCGCCGCGGAGGCACGGTCGTGACCGAGTCCGATGATCTGATTCGAGAGTTCCTCATCGAGAGCCACGAAGGCCTCGACAGGCTCGATCAGGACCTGGTGGATCTGGAAAAGGCCCCCCGGAACCGCGAGACGCTCGGCAGCGTGTTCCGCGCGATTCACACCATCAAGGGCACGTGCGGTTTCCTCGGCTTCACCAAGCTCGAGGGCGTCAGCCACGTGGGAGAGAGCCTCCTCAGCTGCCTGCGCGACGGCGACACGGTGCTCGACGCGCCAATCACCACCGCGCTGTTCGGCATGGTCGACGCCATCCGCGAGATCCTGGCCTCCATCGAGCGCACCGGGGGGGAGGGCGATGCCGACTACACCGCCGTTCTCCAGAGCCTCAGGGCACTCAACGATCGCTGCAGTCGTGCGGGGAACGCATCGCCGGTGGCTGAGTTCGTGGCATCTGTCGAGGACCACGCGCCGGTGCCCGCTGACGATCGCAAGCCCGGCGTCTCGGACAGCACGCTGCGCGTCGACGTCGGCCTGATGGACACGCTGATGAACCTGGTCGGCGAACTGGTGTTCGCCCGCGACCAGGTGCTCCAGTTCACGACGACGACCAACGACGCGTCGTTGCTCAACGCCATGCAGCGCCTGGACCTGGTCACCTCCGAGCTGCAGGAATCGGTCATGAAGACCCGGATGCAGCCGATCGGCAACGTCTGGAGCAAGTTCCCGCGGGTCGCCCGAGACCTGGCGTCGGCGTGCGGCAAACAAGTCCGTGTCGAGATGGAAGGCAGGGACACCGCCCTCGATCGCACCATCGTCGAGGCGATCAAGGATCCCCTCACGCACATCATCCGCAACTGCGTCGACCACGGCCTCGAGCGACCGGCCGATCGGATCGAGCGCGGCAAGCGTGCCGAGGGCACGATTCGGCTCCACGCCTTTCACGAGGGCGGCCAGGTCAACATCGAAATCAGCGACGACGGGGCTGGTATCGCCGCCGATCGCGTGCGCCAGCGTGCGCTCGCGCAAGGCCTGATCACGCGCGAACAGTCACAGCGCCTTTCCGATCACGACGTCATCGCGCTGATCTTCCTGCCGGGGTTCTCGACCGCCGAGACGATCACCAACGTCTCCGGCCGCGGTGTCGGCATGGACGTGGTCAAGACCAATATCGAGCGGATCGGTGGCACGGTCGGCGTCCACAGCGTGGCCGGGACCGGCACGACGCTGCGCATCAAGATCCCGCTGACCCTAGCGATCACCCCGGCGCTCATGGTCCCGGCCGGCGCACAGCGCTCCGCGATACACCATATCCACGGTTCGGTACGACAGGACGGCTTCCTATTCCTGGGCGCGCCCCGAGCCGACACGCAGTCTGATGGCCGGTTGGGTCGGCTGTCCGTGCAGCCAGGATGGATGCCATCGGATCGTTACAGAAGCGCCGCCGGCGTTGCGCGCGGCAGCGTAGTCCCGAGGACGGAGAGTGCCATGCAGTATCTGGAGCAGGAAATCATCTCGCTGACGCAGTACATCTGGGGCGCCACGGTGAACCTCGATGCCGTGCCGCTCGACGCGGCCGCGCCGTCGACGCCGGGTGGCCGCACCCTCGAGGGCGTGATCAACATCACCGGGGCCTGGGCCGGCGCCCTGGTGCTGCAGGTGCCGGAACAGGTTGCCCGTCGCGCAGCCGCGGTGATGTTCGAACTCGATGAGAGCGCCACATCGCTCGAGGACATGCAGGACGCGGTGGGGGAGATCACCAGCATGACCGGTGGCAACGTCAAGGCGTTGCTCGAGGGCCAGTGCGCGCTGTCGCTCCCGGCGGTCGTGGAAGGACGCGATTACTCGATCCGCGTGCCTGGCAGCGAGGCAGTCACGCGCGTGACCTTCGACATCGAAGGTGCACCCTTCGTCGTCAGCCTGCTGACGCGGCGAGAGCGCGCCGCGACGGCAAAAAGGGAGAGTCAGCCGACCGAGTTCAGCAACATTCTCTGAAGCGGGAATTCCCGACTCCCGACCCCCGACTCCCGACTCCCGATCCAATATCCACCCAAAAAAATCGCCGCCGGCGACGGGCGCCGACGGCGTGGGGGAGAGAGGAGGGGAGTGGGATGCTAGGTGAGGCTCGCGCCCGCCTGATCGGCGAGCCAGGTGAAGCTCGGGTTCGGGCCGTCCGCGCCGCGAACGAAGTCGACGACAAACGAGCCCTGCCAGTTGCTGAACTGGAACTTGTCGCCCTTGACCCAATCCACCTTGTGGCCGAGCGACTCCATGCCCTGCTTGACGTTCTGGTTGAACCAGTTCTCGGCCTCGGCCTTGGTCGCCGGCACGGCGCCGGCCGCGCTCGCGAGACTGGCGAAGGCGTCCTTGGCCGACTTCTCCACGTTCTGCTCGCGGTCGAAGTTGAAGCCCTCGAACAGGTCGCGGCGAAGCGCGCCCCGCGAAAGGGTCTGGAGCCCCGTGGCGGCAGTCTGCGTCGAGGCCGTCATCGTGCCGCTCGCCGTCTGGATGCCGTTCATCAGCTGCGACAGGAACGAGCCGAACTCGTCCTGCCCGAGCTGTCCGTCGCTGTTGGCGTCGAAGGACTTGATCAGGTTCTTCGCCAGGTCCTGGACTGCAGTGGCCGACGTGGCCTGCACTGTGCTCATGATGTCCTCGTGCCTCCCGGGAGCGCCTGCTCCCGCGGTTGACCACTGAAGGAGCAAGCGTGGTGCCACGGGCGTCGCGTGTACCGGCCAGGGATTCATGTGATTTGTCACGGAGCCGATTGCTGTCGTATCTGCAGGCTTTCGCCAGTGTTTCCTGCTGAAGTCGGAGATGAACGCCAAGCCGAGGCGGCGCGACACCAACCTGGCCGACGGTCGAAGCCTGCACGAGATGTCGCTCCGTCGACAGCGTCGACCGGCCGGACGACCTCTGGTCAGAGCCACGGAATGCCGGGAATGCCTGGAATGCCGGAATGCGATCGACGATGAGAGGGTGGCGGGTGTGCGTCGAGCAAGCTCGACGCCTACAACTTCCCTGATTGTCGACTCCCGACTCCCGACTCCGATTCCCGATGTGGTGTCCCCCGGTACCCGGAACCCGGTACCCGGTACCCGGTACCCGGTATTGACGCGCCACCGCCCGGGCCCAACAATCGGTCCATGACAATCCGACCCCGCCTGGCTTTGACGGCCGTGACCTTGCTCGTTGCGTCGCTCGGCGGGGCCCACGTCTCTGCCGACGAGGCTGGCAAGACCTACGGCGACGGCGTGACGCTCAAACGCGCGACCCCGATTGCCGCCTTGCTGGCCACCCCGCAGGCGCACGCGGGCAAGGCCGTTCGCGTGGACGGGGTGGTCAGCCAGGTCTGTCAGTCGATGGGGTGCTGGATCGAGATCGCCGATCCCGCGCTTGGCCGCGGCGTCCGCTTCAAGGCCAAGGACGGGGTGATCGTCTTTCCGAAGGACGCCTCGGGGCGGAAAGTGTCCGCACAGGGCACTTTCGAGGAGATTCTCACATCGCCGGTGCGCGAGGCGCACGCCGAGCACGCCACGTCAGCCGAGAACAGCGGCAAGCCGGTGCCGGAGTCCCCGACCGAGAAAATCTACTGGGTGCGCGTCACCGGCGCGGTCCTGTACTGATGGCCGACGCCGCAGGGTCGGCGTTGGCGGCCGACGTGCTCGAGGCCCAGAGACAGAAGGCTGACGTCATCGGCGTGCCCGCCGCACGTCGCCACATCTTCCTCTGTTGCGACCAGGCGAAGCCGAAGTGTTGCGATCGCGAGCGTTCGATCGTCGCCTGGGACTACCTGAAGGCGCGGTTGCTCGCGCTCGGGCTCGCCGACCAGGGCGGCATCGCGCGCACCAAGGCCAATTGTCTGCGGATCTGCACCGGCGGTCCCGTCGCCGTCGTCTATCCTGAAGGGGTCTGGTACGGCGCCTGCGATCCACCCGTACTCGAACGGATCATTCAGGAACACCTGATCGGTGGGCGAGTCGTCGAGGAATACGCGATCGTGGTTCAGCCGCTCGGCGGCGTAATCACTTAACGCCTAACGCCTGACGCCTGACGCTTGACGGAAATGCGCCGAGGCCGGAATGCCGGAATGCCGAAGTGTCGAGACCAGGATTCCTGAATCTTCGGCATTCCCGGCATCGCGGCATCGCGGCATTTCATCAATGCACCGTATACGGTCCGCGCAGGTCGAATTTGCCGATTTCGACGTCGAACGTCTCGCCCGTGGGCGCCGCCATCTGATAGCTGCCCACCATCGATCCGAGCGGGGTCGTGAGCGGACACCCCGACGTGTACTCGAACGACTCGCCGGGCATCAGCACCGGTTGCTCGCCGACGACGCCGGGGCCGCGAACTTCCTCGACGTGCCCCTCGCCATCGGTGATGATCCAGTGACGGGCCTGGAGCTGGACCGTGAGATCGCCCGTGTTCTCGATCTTGATCGTGTAGAGGAAAAACCAGTGCTGGCGTTCGGGAGCGGAGTGTTCTGCGGAGAAGCGTGCGTCGACACTGACGCGAATGCCTCTGGTGGTGGCGGTCGAGGAGCTCATCGGGCGCCTCGAGGCGCGATCGCCGGTGTCATGGGGCGATTGTAGTATGGTGCCGCCGGGAGAGTGCGGGACGTGCCGACAGGGGCAGGTCGTGTCGTCGTCGCGCGGGTCCACGTTCTTCCTGTGTCGCCGGGCCAGGACCGACCCGCGTTTTCCCAAGTACCCGGCGTTGCCCCGCTGGCAGTGCGCCGGCTACGACCCGCCCGATCACGACGAGCGATTACCCGTGCCCGAGTCCACCTCGCCTGCCGCCGTCACCGTTCGCGCCGCCACGCGCGAGGACGTGCCGGCCATTCTCGACTTCATCGAGCAACTGGCCGACTATGAGCGGATGCGGCACGAAGTGAAGGCGACTGCCGCGGCACTCGACGAGACCCTGTTCGGGGCGCACCCGGCCGCCGAGGTGATCATCGCCAGCATCGACGGCCGTGACGTCGGCTTCGCGCTTTTCTTCGAGACCTATTCCACGTTCCTCGCGCGCCCGGGACTGCACCTCGAAGACCTCTTCGTCGTCCCCGAGGCTCGCGGTGCCGGCATCGGCCGTGCCCTTCTTGGGCGTTTGGCCGCCATTGCCGAGGCCCGTGCCTGCGGCCGGCTCGAATGGGCGGTGCTCACGTGGAACGAGCCCGCCATCCAGTTCTATCGCCAGCTGGGGGCAGTCCCCCTTGACGAATGGCAGACCTACCGACTAGATCGGGATGGCATCCGCGCCCTTGCGGGAGCCACCCCCTGCTTAGACCATGACTGACGCGCCCGGTACCCCTCCCGCCGACGACGCTTTCGACAACGACCCGGCCCTCGACGCCACGGTCGAACTGCTGACCCGCGCCCAACAGGGTGATGCCGAAGCCGTCAATCTGCTGTTCAGCCGCTACCTGCCACCGCTGCGTCGCTGGGCTCGCGGCCGGCTGCCGCAGTACGCCCGCGATCTGCTCGAGACCGAGGATCTCGTCCAGGAGACACTGGTCCACGCCTTCCGTCGGCTCAAGGGCTTCGAGATGCGGCACGATGGCGCCCTGCACGCGTATCTGCGGCAGGCCGTGATCAACCGCATTCGCGATGAAGTGCGACGCGCGCAGCGCCGGCCGCCGCCCGAGGAACTCGAAGCCGACCAGCACACCGACAATACGGCGTCGCCGCTGGAGTCGGCCATCGGCACGCAGGCCGTGGAGCGGTACGAGGGCGCCTTGTCGCGTCTCCGGGACGAAGACCGCCAGGCGATCGTCGCACGGGTGGAACTCGGGTTGTCCTATGCCGAGGTGGCGCAGGCGCTCGGCAAGAGTTCGCCCGATGCGGCGCGCATGGCCGTGGCCCGCGCGCTGGTGAAGCTGGCGCAGGAAATGGGCAAGTCGTCGATACCCGCGGATCCCGGCTAAGCGTGTCCACTCCTCATCCCGACCTGCGCAGTTTCCTGCGTCGGATTCGCGGCGATGGCGATCTCGTCGTCGTCGATGCCCCGGTCGATGCCCGGCTCGAGGTCGCCGAGATTCACAGGCGCGTCATCGCGGCGGGTGGCCCGGCCATCCTGTTCACGCGGGTGAAGGGATCGAGCTTTCCGCTGGTCACCAATCTGTTCGGCACGCGATCGCGCGCCGAGCAGGCGTTCGGCGACCGGCCGCTTGCGTTCATCAAGGGGCTCGTGCGGTTGGTGCAGGAACTGCCGCCTACGCCCGCCAGGCTGTGGGAGGCGCGGCATCTCGCCGCCTCGGCGGCGCGCGTCGGGTTGCGTCGCGTGGCCAGTGGCCCGGTGACCGAGGTGATGACCTCGGACGTCCGCCTCGATCGGTTGCCCAACCTGCAGCTGTGGCCAGAGGACGGCGGCCCGTTTGTGACCTTGCCGCTGGTCTACACCGAGCACCCGGACGGCCATGGCCATAACCTGGGGATGTATCGCATGCAGGTGCACGCCCCCGCATGCACCGGGATGCACTGGCAGATTGGCAAAGGTGGCGGCTTCCATTACCAACTCGCCGAGCAGCGCGGCCAGGCCTTGCCGGTCAGCGCCTTCCTCGGCGGACCGCCGGCCCTGATCCTATCGGCCATCGCGCCGCTGCCCGAGAACGTGCCCGAACTGCTGCTCGCGTCGTTGATCGCCGGGCGCCGGCTGCCGCTCGTACACGGCATGGCACCCCACCCGCTCGTCGCCGACGCGGAATTCGCGCTGATCGGCGAGGTCGCCCCGCACGTGCGACACCCCGAAGGGCCGTTCGGCGACCACTACGGCTACTACTCGCTGCAGCACGACTACCCGGTATTCAACGTCCGCCGCCTCGCGCATCGTCACGACGCAATCTACCCGGCGACCGTGGTGGGCAAGCCGCGCCAGGAGGACTTCTTCATCGGCGACCTCCTGCAGGACCTGCTGTCGCCGTTGTTCCCGCTGGTCATGCCGGCCGTTCGGCAACTGTGGAGTTACGGCGAGACCGGGTACCACTCGCTCGCGGCGGCCGTCGTCAAGGAGCGGTATCGCCGTGAGGCGATGGGGAGCGCGTTCCGCATCCTCGGCGAGGGACAACTCGCCCTGACCAAGTTCCTCCTGCTGACCGATCGCGACGTCGACCTGCGCGACTTTCGAGCGACGCTCATGCACGTCCTCGCGCGGACCCGTCCGGAGACCGATCTGTACGTGCTCGGCAACCTCTCGATGGACACGCTGGACTACACGGGACCGAAGGTGAACGAGGGATCCAAGGGCGTGCTCCTCGGGCTCGGGGACCCGGTGCGCGATCTGCCACAGGCGTTTCAGTCGGCGGAGCTGCCCGCGGGGGTGGCGACCGTCCGGGTGTTCTGCCCGGGCTGTCTCGTGATCGATGGCCCCAGATACACCGACGAACCCGGCGCCGGGGCGCGATTGGTGCAGCACCCAGCCCTGAGCGAGTGGCCACTGGTGGTGCTCAGCGACGAACCCCTGCGTGCGACGGCGAGCGAGATGAACTTCCTGTGGACCACGTTCACGCGCTTCGAGCCGGCGGCAGACATTCACGCCGCCGCGCAACACGTAGTGCGCCATCACGTGAGCTACGCGCCGCCGATCCTGATCGACGCGCGCATGAAGCCGTGGTTCCCTGCCGAAGTCGAATGCGATTCCGGCACCGCCCGTCTGGTGTCCGACCGATGGGCGGAGTACTTCCCGAACCGCAAGATCACGATGGGCGACAGCAGCCGCGGGCACCTCGATCCGGCGGCGAGTAAATAGGGATCCCACAGCCTGCGGCCTACAGCCTACAGCCTACGAAGTACGGCCTGCGGCTTATGGATACGGACGGCCTACAGCCCCTGCAGGCTACAGGCCGTAGGCTGCAGCCTACCTGGTGGTGTCCTTCCCATCCCGCCAGAGCCAACGCAGCGTGTCAGGCAGGATCGCCCGGCCGTGGCGATTGCTGTGGAAGCCCTTGCCGTACTCGAAGCGATGGTCGTAGCCCGCGTACGCGAGGGAGCTCGCGAGCGTGAGGTTGGCGAGCGGCCAGTTGCCATGGACGTTGTCGAGGTCGTTGGCGCCGTCCTGGAGGAACACACGGATCGGCTTTTGCGGTGTCTTGCGCACCAGGGCCTGGTAGTTGTGACCGCCCTCCCGCAACGACGTGCCGCTGGCGATGTTCGTGAAGCTGCCGATCCAGGACACGACCTTGCCGAAGGCGTCGGGGCGCTCCCAGGCCGCGGTGAACGCGCAGATGCCGCCGCTGCTGGCGCCGGCGATGGCACGGCCCGCGGCGTCGTGGCGCAGCGCCACCGTCTTCTCGACTGCCGGCAGGATCTCCTCGAGGAGAAAGCGCGCGTACTTGTCCGACAGCGTGTCGTACTCGACGCTGCGATTGCGCCGGCCGTCGGCAAAGACACCCGGTTCGATGAAGATGCCCACGGTCACCGGCATCTCGCCACGGGCGATCAGGTTGTCGAACACGGTGGGGACGAAGGTCCGCACCCCCGCGCCGTCCTGGAACACCATCACCGCCGCCGGTGTGCCGGCCGTGTACTGCGCGGGCACGTAGACCCACCAGTCGCGCGTGGTGCCATCGAAGATGGTGCTCTTCCACGGCGCCTGCTGCGTCACGACGCCTCGCGGAACTCCCGAGTGTTCGACGCTATCGGCATGCGTCTCGTAGACCTCGAGTTGACCGCCACCGAGCCGACGCGTGCCTTGCGTGAAATGCCACGTGAACGCATCACCATGCGCCAGCGAGGCGACAGTCGCGTAGACACTCGTCGTGCCGATGCGCGTCAGCCGGCGCGTGAAGTGCACGGCGTCTGACTCGACGATCGGTACGTCCGTGTCGGTGGTGGCCCCGGCTGGCACCTCGATCGCCCAGGCGACCTGCAGACTCTCGATCTTCGGCGCCGCCGATCCGGCGAGCAGGCGTTGGCTGCCACCGAACCATTCGCGGACGCGGTCGGCCAGCCGTTCCGCGTCGGCGCCTTGCGGCGCGGCGGCCAGGGCCGCATCGAGGGCTTGTGGCGTGAGCGGCGCAGACTGCTGCGCGTGTGCGGGCGCCCAGCCCGCCAGCAGCAGTCCCGCCAGCAGCAGGCGCGCACCCATGCCGGTCACGCCTGGAAGGACCGCTCGAACAGTGCGGAAATGGCTGTCTTGCCCGCGTCGGTCAGAGTGCGTGTGCCGGTGCCCGTGAAGTGCGCGTGCTGAATCGTCGGCAGGTCCGAGCCCGTGCGCGCCACCCACTGCCGCTCATCCCACGTGAACCAGGTGTCCTTCTCCTGATCGTAGACGTGCAGTGGCTTGTTGCAGAGTTTGGCGAACTCCGCGCCCCATCCGGTGCCGCCCTTGACATGGGTGTCGGGCAGGATCGTGCCGACGACGAAGATGTCCTGCCCGGCGTTGACCTGGTACCAGATGCTCTGCAGGACCTTGCGGAACGTCGGCGTGTCCGAGTAGCGGCGATTCATGAGCTGCGACACGTACGCGAGGCTCACGTCGCCCGCCTTCAGCTCTTCGTGGTTGAGGATGCGCAGGCCGCGGTTGCGGACCGTGATGTGTCCTTCGAAGCCGAAGTTCACCTCCTCGATGCCGTACCGCTCCGCTTGCGCGCCGAACTCGGCCTCGGCCCCGGGGGCCCCACCGCTGAACAGGATGTAGTCGTTGCGATCCACGTTGCATCCTCGTCTCTGAATCGTCCCTCGGGTCGTGGACGTCGGACGCCTCGCCGGGCTGCCAGCAGAGCCGCCCTCACCCAGGCCATATTGCGGCGCAAGTGTAGCCCGGCCTGTTCCGGTTCCGGTAGGATCGCCGGCGTGACTGCTCCCGTGCCCGGCCTCTTGTTCGACACCACCTTCGCCTCGGCCCCCGCTGGTTCTCGTGCCCGTCCCGACGTCCCTGAGCCCGAGCGCTGGAACCTGGCCGACATCTTCACGTCATGGGAAGCATGGCGCGAGGCGTATGACGACCTGGAACGGCGCGTCCAGGCCTACGGCGCGCGCAAGGGTACGCTCGCCGGCGGCGCCGCGGCGCTGCTCGACGCGTTGCGCGAGAGCGACACCATGGGCCAGCTGGCCTACAAGGTGTGGTACTTCGCGTCCCTCGCGCACGACGAGGATCAACGCGACAACCAGATCGGGGCCAGGCGCCAGCAGGTGCAACTGCTGTTCGCACAGTGGCGGCAGTCGACGGCGTGGTTCAACCCCGAGGTCCTCGCGCTGCCACTCGAGACGCTGCGCGGCTGGATGGATGCCGACAGCGGGCTGGCGCTCTATCGCTTCATGATCGAATCGCTGTTCCGGCAGCAGGAACACGTCCTCGACGAGCGTGGCGAGCACCTGCTCTCGCTCGCCACGCAACTCACGCGGGTCCCCGACGATGCATACGAAGCGCTCTCGACAGCGGACATGCGCTTTGCGACGATCGAACTCACTACCGGCGAGAAGGTGCAGGTCACCTATGCGCGCTATCGGGCGCTGCTCGCGACCAACAGGGTGCAGACCGATCGGGCCCGTGCCTTCGAGGCGCACCACGGCGCCTTCGAGGTGTCGCTCAACACGTATGCGGCGCTGTACAACGGCGTCCTGCAGCGCGACTGGTACCAGGCGCGTGCGCGCGGCTACGCATCGACGCTCGAGGCCGCTCTCCACGGCGACAACATCCCCGTTGCCGTCGTCGAGAACCTGATCGCCTCGGCGCGCGCCAACATCTCGGCCTACCAGCGGTACGAGAAGCTGCGGCGCCGCGCGCTCAGGCTCGACACGTATCACCTGTACGACGGGTCGATCCCGCTGGTGGACTTCACCGAGCACTACCCGTATCAGCAGGTGGTGGAGTGGATCGTGGCATCCGTCGCGCCGCTCGGCCGGCAGTACCAGCAGCGCCTTGCCGCCGGCTTCGAAAGCCGCTGGGTGGACATCTACGAGAACGACGGCAAGCGCTCGGGTGCCTACTCGGCGCCGGTGTACGGCGTCCACCCGTACGTGCTCATGAACTACAACGACACACTCGATGCCGCCTTCACGCTCGCGCACGAGATGGGACACTCCATGCACACGGTGCTGTCGCACGAGCGCCAGCCATTCGTGTACTCCGACTACACCATCTTCGTCGCCGAGGTGCCGTCGACGCTGAGCGAGGCGCTCCTGCTCGACTACCGGCTCTCGCACGCGACCGATCCACTCGAGCGTATCGTCCTCCTCCAGCACGCCATCGATGGCATCACTGGCACGTTCTTCACGCAGGTGATGTTTGCCGATTGGGAACTGCAGGCGCATCGCCTCGTCGAGGCGGGGGAACCGGTCACCGCCGACGTCCTCAGTACCCTCTACGACACGACGCTGCGCGCCTACCACGGCGACGCGATCGACTACGACCCCCTGTCGCGGTTGACGTGGGCGCGCATCCCGCATTTTTTCGGCTCGCCGTACTATGTGTATCAGTACGCCACGTGTTACGCGTCGAGCGCCCGCCTGCTGGTGGGGCTGCGCGATGCCGACGCGGCAACCCGGGAAGGGACGATCGCGCGCTACCTGGACCTGCTCGCGGCTGGTGGGAGCGACTATCCGATGACGCTGTTGCAGCGCGCGGGCATCGACCTGGCGGATCGGTCGACGGTCGGCGCCGTCGGCGCGCTGCTCGACACGCTCGTGGACCAGCTCGAGGACGCCCTCGGGGCCCGCGGGCTTCTCTGAAAGCCACCCATGCTGCGCAAGCCTGTCGTCCTCATCACGGGGGCGGGCGGGGAGATCGGTCACGGCCTGATCACCCGGCTCGCCGCGTCCGGCCGCCAACGCATCGTCACCCTCGACCTGACGCGGCTCGATCCCGAGATCGGCAAGATGGTCACCCGCGAGTTCACGGGGTCGATCCTCGACACGGCGCTGCTCGAGCGCATCCTCGCGGAGTTCGAAATCGACCTGGTGTTCCACCTCGCGGCGCTGCTGTCGACACGCTCCGAGTTCACGCCGATCATGGCGCACCAGGTCAACGTCGAAGGCATGCTCACGCTGCTGGAGTTCGCCCAGAAGGAAGGCGAGTCGCACGGGCGTCCGGTCGTCTTCGTCTATCCGTCGAGCATCGCCGCCTACGGCCTGCCCGACGCCGAAACACGGGCCACGGCCGGGCGTGTCCACGAGGACCAGCACACATCCCCGACGACGATGTACGGCTGCAACAAGTTGTACTGCGAACTGCTCGGGACCTACTACGCGCGGCATTACAAGCAGCTGTCGGCGTCGCCTGCGGCCAGTCGTGTCGACTTCCGCGCGCTGCGCTTTCCTGGCCTCATCTCGGCGGCGACGCTGCCGTCGGGCGGCACCTCGGACTATGCGCCAGAGATGCTGCACGCCGCGGCGCGCGGCGAGGCCTACGACTGCTTCGTGCGGCCCGACACGCGCATCCCGTTCATGGCCATGCCCGACGCCGTCGAAGCCCTGCTCAAGGTCGCCGCCGCACCGCGCTGGCAACTGACCCGCACGGCGTACAACGTCGGTGCGTTCAACCCGTCGGCCGAAGAGATTCGCACCAAGGTGCTGGAGGCGTTTCCCGGGGCGGAAATCGGCTTCGACATCGACACCAAGCGGCAGGGCATCGTCGACAGCTGGCCCGCCGACGTGGACGACTCCGCCGCGCGTGCCGACTGGGGCTTCTCGCCGGCCTACGGCTTCGACCGCGCCTTCACCGAGTACCTGCTGCCGGCCATCAAGGCCCGCTACGAGCACGAGGCAGGAACGCCGATCGCCGAACGCTGAACGCCGTCGCGGCGAGCGTCGAGCAAGCTCGACGCCTACATCTTTCCGTTTGGTTGTAGCCGTCGACCTTGGTCGACGGGCACCGTGCCCCACGCCGAAGGCCGCATGCCGATGGCCGTCTGGATCCCCCCGGCGTCATTCACCGACGCGCAGCGGCACTCGCCGGAACGTGGGTGCCTCAGACGCCACGGCTCCGTATCGTCATCGTGGGAGTGAGAACGGTGACGACGATGGTGCTGGGCAACGACGGGTTCGGGTTCACGACGCAGGGGCGATGGCGAGCGACGCTGGCCCACGGAGGCATCCTGGCTTCCCTCGTCGCGGTCATTGCGGCCTTCTGGAGCGTGCTGGCGCTGGTGGTCGCGCTGCTGGCACATCCCGTCCCGACGATGACGACGCTGGAACGTGACGGTGCGCGCGGCGTGCCGGCGGTGGTCCGGCAGGGAACGGCGACGGTGGTGACCGTCATGCGGGACGGCCTCAAGACAAGGAAGGCGCGATGAGCGTCCGTCACTGCGCGACCAATCGTACGCATTCGGTGCTGACCGGCGTCATGCTCGTGCTGAGTGGGGTGGCGCTGCTGGGGGCCCTGCGCGGCTGGTGGGACATCGAGCGGTACAGGGCCTTCTGGCCCCTGGTGTTCCTGCTGCCCGCTACCAGTCGCCTGGTGGGGCCCGAGCGAAGCCTGGTGGCGGCGCTGGCCTGGGCTGGAGTCGCCGCACTCCTGGTGTCGCTCAACCTCGGGTACGTCCAATTGCGGCTGCGGGATCTCGTACCGCTGTTGCTGGTGGCCCTCGGCGCGCGCCTTTTGTACAGGTCCCGGGCGCGCTTGGGAGGGACGCGATGAGGCGCGAGCGGCGACGCTCCGGCGGGCAGGCGCTGGCCGGGCTGGTGCTCCTGACGATCGGGTCGCTGTTGTTCGCGCAGAACCTCGACCTGTTCGAGGTACGCCAGTACTGGCGCTACTGGGCAGTGCTGCCACTCGGCGTCGGGCTGCTGAAGCTGTTCACGGCACAGTCACGCGGCGACCAGGCGTTCGGCATCTTCCTGACCTGCCTCGGCGCCGGACAACTGGCCAAGGTGCTGGGATACTGGTCCCCTGGTCCGGCCGACATCGCTGCCGTCACGCTCATCGTCGTCGGTACCTTCATGATCGGCCGCGGTGTCTTCGGCCGTCCCGAACCTGACGTCAGCAAGGACTCGAGCGATTCGATTTCCGCGTTTGCCATGCTGGCCGGCTTCGAGCGCTCCAACAACTCCCAGGACTTCCGGGGCGGTGACCTGACCGCGGTGATGGGCGGATGCGAGATCGACCTGCGCCAGGCCTCGCTGCGTGCGCCGGCGAGCATCGACATCTTCGTCATGTGGGGCGGCGTGGAGATTCGCGTGCCCGACGACTGGACCGTCGATCTCCAGGGCACACCGCTGCTGGCGGGGTTCGTCGACAAGACGCGTCCCCCCGCGCTGGCGACCGAGAAGCGATTGATCATTCGCGGCGTGGCCCTCATGGGCGGCGTGGAAATCAAGAACTGACCTCGTGCATCCGCTCCTCGGGCGCATCGTCGGCCTGACCGTCTACCTGGGGTTGTGGCTCGTGCTCGGCCTCGCCGCCGCGCTGTCGCTGGCGGTCCGCGCCGGCTGGCCGTGGGTGGCCGCGCTCACGGGCGTCCTGCCGCTTGCGCTGGCGTACGGCGTGGTGTGCCTGGCGGCGTGGTATGTGTGCCGCGCCTTCCCGCTGCAGGGCGCCAGGTCGCTCGGGCGCGTGCTCCTCGCGCAAGGAGCGGCGGCCTCGATCACGAGCGCCACCTGGGTGGGGTTCGCGCAGTGGTGGCTGCGGGCACAATTGCCGGCGCAGCCGTTCTGGTCGCGTGACGCGACGCTGCTGTTGTTCGTGGCGGGTGTGCTGCTGTTCCTCTTCTCCGCGGCCGTGCACTACGTGTTTCTCGCGCTGGAGGACCGGGAGACCGCACGCCGGCAAGCGCTCGAGTCGGCGGTGCTCGCCCGCGAAGCGGAACTGCGCGCGTTGCGTGCCCAGGTCAACCCGCATTTCCTCTTCAACAGCCTGCACTCGATCGGATCGCTCGCGGGCACGCGGCCGGCAGCGGCGCGCGACATGTGCATTGCCCTGGGCGAGTTTCTCCGGCAGAGTCTTCGGCTGGGAGGATTGGCCGGGGTGCCGCTGCAGCAGGAGGTCGATCTGATGGCGCAGTACCTGGCCATCGAGCAGGTGCGGTTCGGGGAGCGGCTGCAGGTGCAGGTCGACGTGGATCCCCGCGCCGGCAGCACGCTGGTGCCACCGTTGCTACTGCAGCCACTCGTCGAGAACGCCATCAAGCATGGAGTCGCCGGCTTGCTCGAAGGCGGTCTCGTCTCGATTGCCGCGCGGCGCGAATCGGACCGGTGCGTCGTGACGGTGGCCAACCTTTTCGATCCCGAAGGCACGCCACGCGCCGGCACCGGCACCGGGGTGCGCAACGTCCGTGATCGCCTCGCGATGCATTTCGGGGCGACGGCGTCGTTCGACGCGAGGGTCGAAGGCGACCGCTTCACCGTCACGTTGACGTATCCCTGCGAGCAGATCGCAGGGCGGGCAGGGGAGTGAACCGCATGACGACACGTCCGCTGCAGGTGCTGGTTGTGGATGACGAGGCCCTGGCGCGCGAGGTGGCAGTCGAGTACCTGTCGCAGATCGAAGACGTCGAGGTCGCAGGGCAGTGCGCGAACGGCTACGAGGCCGTCAAGGCGGTGAGCGACGCCATGCCCGATGTGCTGCTGCTCGATGTGCAGATGCCCAGGCTCTCCGGCTTCGACGTGCTGGAACTCATCGGCGCTGGGCCGGCGGTGATCTTCGCCACGGCGCACGACGAATTCGCGCTGAAGGCATTCGAGGTCCACGCGGTCGACTACCTGCTGAAGCCATTCAGCCAGGCGCGACTCGCTGACGCCGTCACGCGGGCCCGTCAGCGTCTGGCGGTCAGAGCCGGTTCTCCGGCCGACGAGTTGCGGGTGGCCCTGCGATCGGTGCGCGTCGAGCGCATCCTCGTTCGTGATGGAGGCAAGGTCTTCATCGTCCCCGTGGAGACGCTCGAATACGCGCAGGCGCAGGACGACTACGTACTCCTGCACTCGCAGGGCCGGCGGTTGCTCAAGGAACAGCCGATCAGCAGTCTCGAAGCCCAGCTCGATCCGGCCCGCTTCGTGCGCATCCACCGGTCGTGGCTGATCAATCTGACTCAACTCGAGCGCGTCGAACTCGAAGCCAAGGACCGAAGGGTCGCCGTCCTGCGAGACGGCAGCCGGCTCCCCATCAGCCGGTCGGGCCACCAACGGTTGACCGACGCCCTCGGAAGGTAGGGCCGGCTCTCCGAGCCGGCCATCTCCTCGGTCGCATGCACGATTGCGGCGGCGCGGAGAACGGGAACTGCTCGGAAGGCCGAGGGGATGGACCGCTCGCAGAGCGGTCCCTACCTCACCCGAGAGTTGCATCGTTACATCAATGCATGTAGATTTACGTATGTGAAGGACCTGTCCGCCTTCTGTCGGCTCCTTGGTGACGATGTTCGGCTGCGGCTCATTCGCCTGCTCGGCAAGGAGCAGCTGAACGTCAAGGAACTCACCGCCATCCTCGGGATCGCCCAGTCCGGCGTCTCGCGTCACCTGGGGCTGCTGCGCAAGAGCGGGTTGGTCGAGGAACGCCGGGAAGGTGGCTTCGCCTATTACTCCCTCCGTCCGGACGGCGCCGGTCACGCGCGCCCGATGTGGGAAGCGCTCGAGGCCTCGCTGCCGATGGCCGAGGACCCCGAGCTGAAGGCCGACGACGCGCGCCTCCTCGAGGTCCTGCGCATGCGTAAGGAGGACTTCCAGGCGCATGGCAGCAGCGCTGGACAGCTCGTGCCGGGTCGCAGTTGGGCCGCCTGGAGCCGCGCCCTCGGGCACCTGCTGCCGCCTCTCGTCGTCGTCGACGCCGGCTGCGGTGAAGGGTACCTGTCGCTCGAGGCCGCACGCTGGGCCGAGCAGGTGATTGCCATCGACAGCTCGCGCGACGTCCTCAAGCGGGCGCGGCAGTTGGCGCGCAAGCGGGGCGTTACCAACATCACCTGGCGGGAAGGGCGGATCGAGGAGCTGCCGCTCGAGGACGCATCGGTGGACGTGGTGTTGCTGTCGCAGGCGCTGCACCACGTGCCGAAGCCGGACCTGGCCCTCTGCGAGGCGGTACGCGCGCTGAAGCCGGGTGGCACGGTCCTCGTGCTGGAGCTGCGGGCGCACGGGCAGGACTGGGTGCGCGAACGGCTCGGCGATCGATGGCTGGGGTTTCGTGACGAATCGCTCGAGGACTGGCTGTTCCGGGCCGGACTCGAGGACGTGCGCGTGGAAGTGGGCGCACGATTGAAGGGAGATCCATTCACGGTGCTCGTCGCCAGCGGCCACAAGGCCGGCGGCGCGCGACGTGGACGGACGGGCGCCGCACCATCGGCGCGAGGGAGTGTGCGATGACGAGTGCGACCGCCCTGAAACTCAAGCAATCGTGTCAAAGCCGGCTGCTGTTCATCGATGGGGCGATGGGCACCATGATCCAGCGCCACCAGCTCGCCGAGGCCGACTATCGCGGTGAGCGCTTTGCGTCGCACGGCCACGACCTGCGTGGCAACAACGACCTCCTGGTCCTGACGCGCCCCGACATCATCCAGGGCATCCACGAGCAGTACCTCGAGGCCGGCGCCGACATCGTCGAGACCAACACGTTCAATGGCACCGCGATCGCGCAGTCCGACTACGGGCTCGAGGCGATCGTGCACGAGCTGAACGTGGCTGCGGCGCGAGTCGCGCGGGCGGCCGTGGACACGTGGAACGCCAGGACGCCAGATCATCCCCGCTACGTCGCCGGCGCGATCGGCCCCACCAATCGCACGCTGTCGATCTCGCCCGACGTGAACGATCCGGCGTTCCGTGCCGTGAGCTTCGACGCGGTCCGCGAGGCCTACGAGACGCAGGTCGATGGGTTGCTCGACGGCGGTGTGGACCTGTTGCTGATCGAGACCATCTTCGACACGCTGAACGCGAAGGCCGCGGCCCTGGCCGTGCGCAACGTCTTCGATCGTCGCGGCGTCGAGATCCCGGTGATGCTGTCGGTGACGATCACCGATCGCAGCGGACGGACACTGTCGGGCCAGACCGTCGAGGCCTTCTGGATCTCGATGGGGCACGTGCGGCCGTTCAGCGTCGGCCTCAATTGCGCGCTCGGTGCCGAGGACATGCGTCCGTACCTGCAGGACCTGTCGGCGATCGCCGAGTGCTTCGTCTCGTGCTACCCGAATGCCGGACTGCCCAATGCGTTTGGCGGGTACGACGAGACGCCAGAGCAGATGGCGGGCGTGCTCAGTGGCTTCGCCCGCGAGGGACTGCTGAACATCATCGGCGGCTGCTGCGGCACGACGCCCGATCACATTCGCGCGATGGTCGAGGCCTGCCAGGGCGTCTCACCGCGTGTCGTGCCGACCGACATCCCACGCCATAGCCGGTTCTCCGGGCTCGAGCCGCTCGAGATCCGCCCCGAGAGCAACTTCCAGATGGTCGGCGAGCGCACCAACGTCACCGGCTCGGCGAAGTTCATGCGCCTGATCAAGGCCGGCGATTTCACCGCCGCCGTCGACGTGGCGACCGAGCAGGTGCGCAACGGCGCCAACATCCTCGACGTGAACATGGACGAGGGCATGCTCGACAGCGAAGCGAGCATGACGACATTCCTCAACCTGCTCGCCACCGAGCCGGAAGTGGCGCGGGTCCCTTTCATGATCGACAGCTCGAAGTGGTCGGTGCTCGAGGCCGGCCTGAAGTGCGTACAGGGCAAGGCCGTCGTCAACTCGATCAGCCTGAAGGAAGGCGAGGCCGACTTCCTCGCGAAGGCACGTACCGTGCGCGCGTACGGCGCGGCGGTCATCGTGATGGCGTTCGACGAGGTCGGCCAGGCCGACACCGTCGAGCGGAAGGTGGCGATCTGCCAGCGGGCGTACGGGCTGCTCACCGAGCAGATCGGGTTCCCGCCGGGCGACATCATCTTCGACCCCAACGTCCTCGCGATTGCGACAGGACTCGAGGAGCACAACGAGTACGCGATCAACTTCATCGAGGCGACGCGCCAGATCCGGGCGACGTGCCCCGGCGCCTTGATCAGCGGCGGCATCAGCAACCTGTCGTTCAGTTTCCGCGGCAACGACCTGGTGCGGGAGGCCATCCACTCGGCATTCCTGTTCCACGCCATCAAGGCCGGCCTGACGATGGGCATCGTCAATGCGGGACAGCTGGCGGTGTACGAAGACATCCCGGCCGAACTGCTCGGACTGGTCGAGGACGTGTTGTTCAACCGGCGGGCTGACGCGACCGAACGCCTGGTGGCGCGCGCCGAGCAGGTGCGGGGCAGTGGCTCGAAGCGCGAGGTGGACCTCGCCTGGCGCGAGGCGCCGGTGCAGCAGCGCCTCTCCTATGCGCTGGTCCATGGCGTCGTCGACTTCATCGAGGCCGACGTCGAGGAGGCCCGCCAGCAGTACGCGCGGCCGCTCGAGGTGATCGAGGGTCCGCTCATGGACGGCATGAAGACCGTGGGCGACCTGTTCGGCCAGGGCAAGATGTTCCTGCCGCAGGTCGTCAAGAGCGCGCGCGCGATGAAGCGCGCGGTAGCCGTGTTGTTGCCGTTCATGGAGGCCGAGAAAGCCGCCGGCGGCGCGCGGGCGCAAGGAAAGGTGCTCATCGCCACCGTCAAGGGCGACGTGCACGACATCGGCAAGAACATCGTCTCGGTGGTCCTCGGCTGCAACAACTACGAGGTGATCGACCTCGGCGTGATGGTGCCGACCGACAAGATCCTGAAGGCGGCTGAGGAGCACCAGGCCGACGTGATTGGCCTCAGTGGCCTGATCACGCCGTCGCTCGACGAGATGGTCGGCGTGGCCCGCGAGATGGAGCGGCGCGGCCTCAAGGTGCCGCTGCTCATCGGAGGAGCCACGACCAGTCCGCAGCACACGGCGGTCAAGATCGCACCGGAGTACTCGGGCGTCGCTGTGCACGTGCTCGACGCCTCGCGCGCGGTGGCCGTCGTGTCGAGTGTGCTTTCGGAGACGCAGGCGCCGGCGTACGGGAAGCAGGTGCGCGACGACCAGGCACGCGTGCGCGAGATGCACCAGAAACGCCAGGAGAAGCCGCTGCTCTCGTTGCGTAAGGCCCGCGACAATCGGCTCAAGGTGGATTGGGCGGCCGAGCTGCTGCCGACGCCGTCCTTCACGGGGCGTCGCGAGCTGACGCTGACCGTGGCGCAGCTGCGGCCCTACATCGACTGGACGTTCTTCTTCAACGCGTGGGAGCTCAAGGGCAAGCTGCCGGCCATCTTCGAGCACCCGAAGTACGGCGACGAGGCGAGGTCGCTGTACGAGCACGCCCAGCAGATGCTCGACAGGCTGGAGGCCGGCGCGTTGACCTGTCGCGCAGTGTACGGCTTCTGGCCTGCCAACGCCGATGGCGACGATGTCGTGCTGTACGAGGATGCGACGCGACGCCAGGAGCTGGCGCGGTTCCCGATGTTGCGTCAACAGGAGCCGAAGCCGGACACCAAGCCGAATCGATCCCTGGCTGATTTCGTGGCTCCCGTCGGTCACGGCCCGGACCACATCGGTGCCTTTGCGGTCACCGTCCATGGCGCCGAGGCGCAGGCCAGGGGCTTCGAGGCCGCGCACGACGACTACAACGCGATCATGGTCAAGCTGCTGGCCGATCGCCTTGCTGAGGCCGCCGCGGAGTACCTGCACGCGCAGGCGCGCCGCGAATGGGGCTACGGCGCGGATGAACAGCTGACGGCCGAGCAACTGGCGGCCGAGAAGTACCGGGGCATCCGGCCCGCCTTCGGGTATCCGGCGTGCCCGGATCACACCGAGAAGCAGACGCTCTTCCGGCTGCTCGACGCCGAGGCCATCGGCGTGGCGCTGACCGAGAGCTGCGCGATGTGGCCGGCCGCGAGTGTGTCCGGCCTCTACTTCGCCCATCCACAGGCGGCGTACTTCATGATCGGCCGCCTCGGCGAGGACCAGGTGGAAGACTACGCTCGCCGCAAGGGCATGTCGCGCGACGAGGCCGAGAAGTGGCTCGCACCAAACCTCGCGTATGCCGCCGTGACCGCCGGCACCTGTTGAGCGGAGGCACCCGTCAGGAACCGGCCATTTCGCAGGGCGTCACAGGGGTCGGAGACCATGTCTCCGGCCTCTTTCGTCAGATGCCTGTTGACAGCATCAGACGGCCTGTCGTACTCTCTATCCGGATAGAGGGATGAATCAACTCACCTCGCCGGTTCTGGCGCACCTCAACGTTCTCGGCGACCCCTTGCGGGCGCGTTTGCTGCTGGTCCTCGAGGGGCAGACGCTGGCCGTGGGTGAGTTGTGCGACATCCTGCAGCTCCCGCAATCCACCATCAGCCGCCACCTGAAGACGCTCACCGACGGGGGCTGGTCCCAGGTTCGCCGCGAGGGCACGAGCCGTTTGTACTCGTTGGTGACCGAGGACCTCGACCCCGCGTCCAACGACCTCTGGCGCGTCGTCAAGGCGCAACTGGTGACGACAGCGGCAGTGGCGCAGGACCGCGTACGACTGACGCGGGTGCTGGCGCAACGCCGGACCGAGTCAGCGGCGTTCTTCTCACGCACGGCAGGCGAGTGGGACGACGTGCGCGACGACCTGTACGGCAGTACGTTCCACCTGGACGGCCTACTGGCCGCCTGCGACCCGTCATGGACGGTTGCCGATCTCGGCTGCGGCACAGGACGGACTGCCGCGGCGCTGGCGCCGTTCGTGCAACGAGTGGTGGCCGTCGACGCGTCGCCCGAGATGCTCGGCGCGGCGCGCGAGCGCTTGCGCGGCACGCGGAACGTCGACGTCCGCGAAGGCACGCTGGAAGCGGTGCCGGTCGCCGACGGCGCTGTCGACCTCGCGCTGCTCGTGCTGGTGCTGCATCACCTCGCGGATCCGGCAGCGGTCCTCAAGGAAGCGCGGCGCGTGCTCGCACCCGGTGGACGCGTCCTTGTGATCGACATGCAGCCGCACGACCGCGAGGAGTATCGTGGCCAGATGGGCCATGTCTGGCTCGGGTTCTCCGAGCCGCAGATTGGCCGGCTCCTCGCAGGCGCCGGTTTCGACGGAACGCGGGTGGTGCCGCTGTCCCCGGCGCCGGGCGTGCGTGGCCCGGCCTTGTTCGTCGCCCGGGCCACCGCGGGCAAGTCCTCATTGTCGGAAAGAACTTGAGTCTGGAAGGTCGGGGCCGCTCCCCGAGCGGCCCTGACGCCGTCAGGCGCGTTCAGGGAACGCGCCCTACCTTCTCGTAAACGACGTCGCCCGGACGGTGACAAAAGCAACGCGGCACGGAGTGCGCCGCGCACAAGGAGCACAACGAATGACCCCTGCAGTCGCAACCGAGTCGTTGCATGCGTTTGCCCAGGCCGAGAAGGCCGGGCGCCCGGCTTTCAAGGTCAAGGATCTGTCGCAGGCCGACTTCGGCCGCAAGGAGATCCGTCTCGCCGAGCAGGAGATGCCCGGCCTGATGGCGATTCGCGAGGAGTTCGCCGCGAAGAAGCCGCTTGCCGGTGTGAAGATCATGGGCAGCCTGCACATGACCGTGCAGACCGCCGTCCTCATCGAGACGCTCGATGCCCTCGGCGCCGACGTGCGCTGGGTGTCCTGCAACATCTTCTCGACGCAGGATCACGCGGCTGCCGCGGTGGTCGTCGGTCGTCCGGAGACGGGCGGCACCGTGCAGAACCCGAAGGGCATCCCGGTGTTTGCGTGGAAGGGCGAGACGCTGGACGAGTACTGGTGGTGCACGAAGGAGTCCCTCGTGTGGCCGGACGGCAGCGGCCCCGAACAGATCGTCGACGACGGCGGCGATGCGACGCTGTTCGTGCACAAGGCGCTCGAGTACGGCACGGCCGACAAGGTCCCGGCCTTCGATGCCGAGAAGGAGCCGGAGGAGTGGGGCATCATCCTCCAGACGCTGCGTGACGAGCTCGGCAAGGCGTCGGCCCAGTGGCAGGCGATCGCGCGCGGCATCAAGGGCGTCAGCGAGGAGACGACCACGGGCGTTCACCGCCTGTACGAGATGATGGCCGCCGGCACGCTGCTGTTCCCGGCGATCAACGTCAACGACGCGGTCACCAAGAGCAAGTTCGACAACCTGTACGGCTGCCGCCACTCGCTGACCGACGGCATCATGCGCGCCAGCGACGTGATGCTCTCGGGCAAGGTCGCCGTGGTGTTCGGCTACGGTGACGTCGGCAAGGGCTGTGCGCAGTCGCTGCGTGGCCAGGGCGCGCGCGTCATCATCACCGAGATCGACCCCATCTGCGCGCTGCAGGCCGCGATGGAAGGCTATCAGGTGACGACGATCGGCGACGTGGTCGCGACCGCCGACATCTTCATCACCGCGACGGGCAACCGCAACATCATCACCGCCGAGCACATGGCGAGGATGAAGGACAAGGCCATCGTCGGTAACATCGGTCACTTCGACAACGAGATCGACATGGCCGGGCTGAAGAAGGTCGCGGGCATCGAGCGGATCAACATCAAGCCGCAGTACGACGAGTGGCGCTTCCCGGACGGCCACAGCGTGATGATCCTCGCCGAGGGGCGTCTGCTCAACCTCGGCTGCGCGACCGGTCACCCGAGCTTCGTGATGTCGGCCTCGTTCACCAACCAGGTGATGGCGCAACTCGAGCTGCACACCAACAACACGGCGTACGCCAAGAAGGTGTACGTGCTCCCCAAGCGCCTCGACGAGAAGGTCGCGCGCCTGCACCTCGAGAAGCTCGGGGTCAAGCTGACGGTGCTCGCCAAGGAGCAGGCCGACTACATCGGCGTGCCGGTCGATGGGCCGTACAAGGCGGACCACTACCGGTACTGAGCGACCTTCGACGAACGTCGAACGCTGAACGCTGAACGCTGAAGGGCCGGCCTGGAATCCTGGGCCGGCCCTTTGTCTTTTGCACCACACACGAGGGTTGACGAAGGCCGAAGGCCGACCGCCGAAGGCCGATTGTGAGCTCCTACTTCGGCCAGACGACGGCCTCGCCCATGCGCGTCGACACATACACCCGGCTGAACAGCGACGCCGGCAGCAAGCCGACTTCGGGCGACATCGACCAGGCCTCCGCGGGGAGCCGCACCATCGCGAGTGGCGGCAGATCGACATTCGCCATCCGCATGCCCACGTGAAGCTCGACGTCGACGTCACGGGCACCGAGGTGGGTTTCGAGCCGGCCCCGCGTGCGACCCACCGGCGGCACATCGCCGATGGCCTGCCGCGCCGCGTGCGCCTCCATCACCAGCACGTCCGCCCCCGTATCCAGCACCAGCCCGTATCGTCCGCGTCCGTCGTCCATCAGCAGCACCGGGCGGCCGGCGCTCGTCGTAATGGGCAGGTGTACCCCGGACGAGGGTGCCGCGAATCGTCCGATGGTCAGCCGCGCGTGCTCCGTGTCGATCAGGTAGTCGTATCGCGACAACACGTCCTGGCCCACGATCCCATCGGCGTCGGGCGCGCTTCGACGGACCAGCGTCATGTCGTGTACGGCGACGTCGAGCCCGTGTGTGACCGGCAGGCCGACGATGGCGAAGGCGCCGAGCCGTACCGTTGCGACGCGTGACGTGGCCTCGAGAGTCGTCATGTGACTCTCGCCCGACGCGTGGAGACCCAGCCGGCGGGCGAGCCCGGCGTGCAGCGTGGTGCCCGTGGCACCCGTGTCCAGGACGAACCATGCATCGTGCCCGGACGTCACACGGACACGCACGAGCGGTACGCCAGCGGCGGTGATGCGCAGCCGGCACTCGACGGTGCCGAGCATCGGTTGCGCGGGCAGGGGAACTGCGGGGGCGGTCAGGATCGTCAACAGCAGGAATGGCGTGACTAGCATGTGGGCTCCTCCGGTGGTTGCGAACACCCGGGAGGGACGACACGCTTTCGTGAGCGATCTGCGGAAATCATGAGGATCTGATGCCCGAGTCGACCTATCGCTTCGGTGATGTCGAAGTGGAGGTGGGAGGACGCGAACTGCGACGTGGCGGGGCGCGCGTCGCCCTGGAGCCGAAGGCGCTCGACGTGTTGCTCCTGCTGCTGGCCCAGCCAGGGCGGGTCGTGGAGAAGCGACGGCTGCTCGGCGAGGTCTGGTCGGACGTGCACGTGACCGACAGTTCGCTGGCGCGTGCCATCACGCAGGTGCGCCGTGCAATCGGCGACGACATCCGGACGCCTCGCTACATCGAGACGGTACCCACGCGGGGTTATCGCTTCATCGGGACACTGCAGCCGCCGCCGGCACGGGCGCCACTGGCTCCGGCGGACTCGCGTGCCATGGCATCGGCCAGGGAGGTCGCGAGCAGCCGCGGCAGGCCACGATGGTGGGTCACGCGGGCGGGTGCAGTCGTCGCCTTGATGCTGCTCGGGCTGGGTGGCATCCGCCTGGCCTGGCATGGCGCCCCCTCCCATGCGGCCTCGGCTGATCTCGGGGCCGTGCTCATGTCGGGCATCACCCATGACGCCATCCAGATCACGACGTCGCGTGGGCTGGATGCCGATCCGGCCCTGTCGCCCGACGGCACCGCGGTCGCGTATGCCTCGGATGCCTCGGGCGCGCTCGAGATCCACGTGCGTCCGCGCCTGGCCGGCACCACGGTACGCGCCGTGACCGAAAACGGGGGCGACAACGTCGATCCCGCCTGGTCACCCGATGGGCAGTGGCTCGCGTATCACTCGCGGCGTTTTGGCGGCGTCTGGCTGGTTCCCGCCTCCGGTGGTCCTTCGCGCCAACTGGTCTCCGACGGTGCTGCGCCGAGCTGGTCGCCCGACGGCCACGCGATCGTGTTCCAGACGGCGGGCGAAGTGGACATGCTCGGCGGCACGGGCGCGTCGCCGTCGACGCTGGCGGTCGTCGATGTGGCCACCGGCGTCGTCGAGCCGCTGACACGGGCGGGCGACGCACCGGGATCGCACGGCAGCCCGGTGTGGTTGCCTGGGCACGACACGGTGGTCTTCGCCGCCGCGCGCGTGCCGGCTGCGGACATCTGGCAGGCCAGGCGCGATGGGCGCCTGACGCGGCTGGGCCCGTGTCACGCGACATGCCGTCCCTTCGCGTTTCGTCACGGTGAGACGACATGGGTCGGCGCCCTCCGGCGCGGGTGGACGCAGGAACTCTGGCTCGCACCCGTGACCGCAGCGGGCGACGTCGACATGAGCCGGGCACGCATGACACCGCTGCCGCGCACGCTGGGCGTAACCGACGTCAGCGTGTCCCGCGACGGCTCACAACTGGCGTTCACGAATGCCGAGCGCACCAGCGAGGCGTGGTCAGTGGCGATGTTGCATGGCGATGGGGGGGCGGCCAGTCCGCCAGCAGTACTGCTTGGTGAGCGGCGGCCGCGTTACGGCGAGTTCGCCGTGTCGCCCGACGGCACCCGGCTTGCCTACACGACGTCACGTCTCGGCGACCGCCCCGCGCCGTGGCTGCACGATCTCGAGACAGGCACCTCGCATCAGCTCGGCACCGCCATGACCGGGTTCGTGAAGGGCTGGTCACCTGACGGCCGTGCCCTCGCGCTGCTCGGCGAGGACGGACCGCTCGCCCTGAAGCACGTCGACGTCCTGACCGGCCGCGCCGCGCCGCTGCTGCGCCTGGATCACTGGGCAGGTGCCGCCGATGTGCCGCGGCGTCTGTTCACGCTGCGGCTGTCGCCTGACTTCCGGCGCTACGTGTACACCTCCGACGAGCACGGACAGCTCGGTGTGTGGCTCGGCGAGGTCAGTGGCAATACGCCGGCAGTGCACCTCGCCAGCGACGTGATGTTCGGCGCCTGGTCGGCCGACGGCCGGCGGGTGGCCCTGCAGCACATCCGCGGCTGGCGGACGGGCGTCGGAGTCATTAGCGCAGGAGCACAGGACCTCAGGAGCACAGGAGCTCAGGAACGGGCGGTCGAGGGCGAGGTGCGGCCGTTGGTCACCGATGCCGATCACGCGTGGCCCAACGACTGGTCGCCGGACGGACGGCACATCGTCTACGCGGCACTGCGCCGGGGCCGGTGGGCGATCGAGACCGTCGACGTCGCCACGGGGCGGGTACGACGCCTGACCGCACCCGGTGCGCCGGGCGAATACGTCCGGTGGCCCGTGTGGTCCCCACGCGGCGATCGCATCGTGTACGAGCGCGGCTACTGGACCGGCAATGTATGGGTTGCGGCGTTGCCCGATACCTAGACAATTTCAGAAGTTCAGAATTTCAGAAGTTCACTGCCACCGCCAACCTTCGAAGCGTTGAGGGGTGGTGCAATTCTGCAATTCTGCAATTCTGAAATTTGCCGGGTGCCCCCTGCGATAGCATGGGCGCGCCCATGCTCCTCGCCATCGCCCTGACCGGCATCGTCGCGCTGGTCCTGCTGATCGCCGTCGCGCGGCTGACGCCCTTCCTGGCGTTCCTCATCGTCTGCATCGGGGTGGGGCTGGCTTCTGGACTCGGTCCGCTGCAGGTCTCGGCGGCCATCCAGAAGGGGCTCGGCGATACGCTCGGGTCGCTCCTGCTGGTCATCGGACTCGGCGCGATGCTCGGCAAGATCGTCGCGGAGAGCGGCGCGGCGCAGCGGATCGCCACCAGCCTCATGCGCATCAGCGGTCCGGCCCACGTCCAGTGGGCGCTGATGATTACGGGCTTCATCGTCGGTCTGCCGCTGTTCTACTCGGTCGGATTCGTGTTGGTGATCCCGCTGATCTTCAGCGTCGCCGCGCAGTACCGCGTGCCGCCCGTCTGGGTCGGACTGCCGATGCTGGCCGCCCTGTCGGTCACCCACGGCTATCTGCCGCCGCATCCCGCGCCGGCGGCGCTGGTCCAGCAGTTCCACGCCGACATGGGACGCACGCTCCTCTATGGCTTGCTGATCGCCGTGCCGGCCATCATCCTGGCAGGTCCCGTCTACACCCGGTTCATGCCCCGAATCGATCGGCCACCGCTGGCGACATTCGTTCCCGTCTTCCGTGACGAAGCGACGTTGCCGTCGCTGGCCGCGAGCCTGAGCGCGGCATTGCTGCCCGTGGTCATGCTCGCCGTGGGTTCGCTGTTGTCGCCACATGTCACCGGCGCCATCATGGTGCCGATCGTGCGCGCGCTGTCGGACGCGTCGCTCGCCATGCTGGTCGCCGTGCTCGTCGCGATCGGTGCACTCGGGCTGCGCAACGGTGCCCCGATCGGGATCGTCACCGGCTGGTGCGAGCGTGCCGTCGCCGACATCGCCCTGGTGCTGCTGGTGGTTGCCGGCGCTGGCGCGTTCAAGCAGGTCCTGACCGATGCAGGTGCGAGCACCGCCATCGCGTCAGCGCTCGGCAGCCTGCATGCGCCACCCCTCGTGCTCGCCTGGACGATGGCCGCGTTGGTGCGGGTGTGCGTCGGATCGGCCACGGTGGCTGGCCTCACGACAGCAGGATTCGTGGCGCCGCTCGTGACCAACGGGTCGGCCGATCCCAACCTCATGGTGCTGGCGATCGGCGCCGGCAGCCTGATGCTGTCGCACATCAACGACGGCGCGTTCTGGTTGTTCAAGGAGTATTTCAATCTGTCGGTTGCCGAGACCTTGCAGAGCTGGACCGCCATGGAGACGATCGTCTCGATCGTCGGCCTGGTCGGTGTGCTGTTGCTCGATGTCTGGATCTGATCGCGTGGTGACCGCCGGACAAGTCCGGCGGCTACGATTTGTCGTTGCCCGATTCCCGTTACCCGGTACCCAATTCCTGCCATGTCGACACCTGAAGAACGCTTCGCCGCCCTCGGCCTCGAACTCCCGCCCCCGCCCAAACCGATGGGTGTCTACAAGCCCGCGCTCGTGGAGGGCGTGTACCTGTACGTCTCGGGCCACGGCACGATGAAGCCGGACGGGTCGATGATCACCGGCAGGGTCGGGCAGGACCTCGACGCCGAGGCGGGCAAGATGGCGGCGCGGCAGGTCGGCCTCTCCATGATCGCGAGCATCAAGGCCACCGTTGGCTCGCTCGACCGCATCCATCGCGTCGTCAAGGTGCTGGGCATGGTGTGGGCGATACCCGAGTTCGACCGGCACCCGTTCGTGATCAATGGCTGCAGCGAGTTGTTCGCGGCCATCTGGGGCGAGGAACGCGGCGTCGGCGTCCGCAGCGCCGTCGGGATGGGGTCGCTGCCGGGGAACATCCCGGTCGAGATCGAGGCCTTGTTCCGCCTCGAGGACGCGTGATGTTCCTGGTCGACGCGCACCTCGACCTGGCCATGAACGCGCTCGAGTGGAATCGCGACCTGCGCCAGCCGATCGCGTCCATTCGTACGCGCGAGTCGGCGCTCACCGACAAGCCGGACCGCGGACGCGGTACGGTGTCCTTGCCCGAGTTGCGCCGCGCCGGTTTCGGCCTCGTGGTCGCGACCCAGATCGCCCGGTACGTCGCCCCGGACAACCCGTTGCCTGGATGGCATTCGGCCGAGCAGGCGTGGGCGCAGACGCAAGGACAACTGGCGTGGTATCGCGAGATGGAGAAGGCCGGAGAGATGGCGGCCATCGCCGATCTCGCCTCTCTCGACGCGCATCTCGCGTTGTGGCAGGTGCCGCCTGACAACGCGCCAATCGGCTACGTGCGCAGCCTCGAAGGTGCCGACTCGCTCGTGTCGGTCGACTACCTCGAACGTGCCGTTCGCGATGGACTGCGTGCCGTGGGGCCTGCGCACTACGGTCCCGGCCGCTACGCTCCGGGCACGCACACCACGGGTCCGCTCGAGGCCAACGGGCCGGCGCTCCTGGCAGCCATGGAACGCCTCGGCGTCATCCTCGACGTCACGCACCTGAGCGACGACAGCCTGTGGCAGGCGCTCGACCTGTTCGGCGGCGCGGTGTGGGCCAGCCATCACAACGCGCGCATGCTCGTGCCCGACCAGCGGCAACTGCCAGACGATCAGATCAAGGCCGTCATCGCGCGCGGCGCCGTCATCGGTGCGTCGTGCGACGCATGGATGATCGTGCCCGGGTGGGTCCGCGGCTCGTCCACGCCGCAGTCCACGGGCTGCACGTTCGAGCGGCTCGCCGATCACGTCGTGCACATCTGCTCGCTGGCCGGGTCGACGCGGCACGTCTGCATCGGGTCGGATCTCGACGGCGCTTTTGGCACCGAGCAGACACCGCAGGAGATTGATACCATCGCCGACCTCCATCGCCTCTGCGACGTCCTCGGGAGCCGCGGCTTCACCGACGGCGATCTCGAGGGCTTCAGGTGGCGCAACGTCGTCGGGTTTCTTCGCGCCCACTGGGCGAACCGGACATGGATCGCATGAGTCACACCGTTTCACCGCAGTCACTCCACGAAGGGCCGAGCCGGCGCACGGTGGTGCTCGGCGCGCTGGCGGCGGCCGCGGCCGCCGCGGCGCCGCTGCGCGCGCAATCGGCCGCGCCTCCGCCTGCCGGGACGCTGAAGGTCATGACCTTCAACATTCGCTACGGCACCGCCAGCGACGGTGAGAACCACTGGGACAAGCGCAAGGACTTCCTGGTCGACGTCATCCGCGCCGAGGCGCCGCAGGTTCTCGGCGTGCAGGAGGCTCTGTACGGGCAACTGGCGTACATCCTCGAGGCGCTGCCGGACTACTCGATGGTGGGCGTCGGCCGCGACGATGGGATCAGGAAGGGGGAGTACTCGGCCATCCTGTACCGGAGGGGGAGTCTCTCGTTGAGCCGGAGCGACACGTTCTGGTTCTCGGAGACGCCAGAGCGCGTGGCCTCCACGTCGTGGGGCAACACCATCACGCGCATCTGCACGTGGGCGCAGTTCACGGCGCCCGACGGGCGGCCGTTGTATGTCTACAACCTGCACCTCGATCACCAGTCGCAACCGTCACGAGAGAAGTCGGTCGCGCTGCTCCGCAAGCGAGTCGAGGCCCGCGACCCGAAGGCACCAGTCATCGTCACCGGTGACTTCAACGCCGGCGAGAAGAATCCGGCCGTCATGGCGATGCTCGACGGCAGCGTCCTGCGCGACACGTTCAGGGTCGCGCACCCGGACGCCTCGCCAGCGGGGACCTTCACCGGCTTCAAGTTCGGTCAGGTGCAGGGCGAGAAGATCGACTACATCTTCGTCACGCCGGAGTGGGACGTGGTCGACGCGGCGATCGTCCGCGCGGCGCGCGGCGACCGCTATCCGTCGGATCATTTCCCGGTGACCGCGACGCTGCGATCGAAGGGGATGTAGCCGTCGGACTTTGTCCGACGGTCGCGACGCCCGTCGACCTGAAGGTCGACGGCTACAAACGGTAGGTAGCGGCCCGCTGTCCCAGCGGGCCGGCCCGCGACCGCTACGATCCGACGCCGCCGGAACGCCGGGCTGGGACAGCCTGGCGCTACCTTCCAATGCCTACCGCCGCCGCAAGCGGCCCGTCAGCGTCAGCGTGTCAGCGCCGCGCTTGACCGTCGCCTTGACGGCATCGCCCCATTGCTTGCGATCGAGCAGCGCGCGCACTTCGACGTCCTTGTGGATCGGCTGATCGTCGATGGTCATCAGCATGTCGCCCGGCTTGAGCCCCATCGTCTCGGCCGCCGACCCGGGCGACACCATCAGCACCGTGTTCGGCTGATCGCCGTTGCTGCGGAACGAGACGCCGAGCGTCGGGAACAGCGGGTACGTCTCGGCCGGCACGCCCCAGACGATGTCGGCCACGGACGCGCGAATCTGCTCCGGCTTGCCAGGCGTGCTGGCGATCGGCAGCACCGTCGCGACCCGCTTGTCGGTATACGCCTTCGCTTGCCGTGCGATGCCAAGCCCGTACGCGACGTGTCCGCTGCCCACGAGCACGACGACCACCGCCTTCGGGTCCGGGTTGTCCTTGATCAACTCGGCGGCGTGCAAGGCCATGGTCGCGTCCCACGTGCACTGCGCATCGACCATGCGCTGCAGCGTCTCGGCTGGCATGCCGGCGCCGTGCCCTGGCGCGCCGGAGCTTGTGGCGGAGGCGGGCGTGTCGCTGGTGCCACCGACGTACGCGAGGAACACCTGCTTGTGCTCCTCGTTGGTCGTGTCGATGGTGGGAGCGATCTGGCCGCGCTCCATGCCGCCGATGCCGGCAAGTCCGCGCCGGCCGACCATGGCGACGACCGCGCGTGGCGCGTTCACGCCGCGGATCGGCAACCGGTACTGTTTCGCGATCAGGAACACGTCGCGGTAGTACCCCCACGGATAGCCCCAGTAGTCGTACCAGCCCGACTCGCGCAACAGTGCGGCCTCGTCGATGCCGCCGCGCAGCCACCGATCGAACGGCGCCGTGGGCGCCTCGGCCGGAAACATCTCGAGGCCGATCGTCACCTTGCGTCCGGCGCGTTGGAGGGCTGCGATTACCGCGATCTGCACGCGGTGGGACTCGATCGAGGTGTGCGCCTCGCCGACCAGCACGATCGACGCGTCGGAGAGCGCCGCGGCCACTTCGTCGGGCGACACGTCGACGCCCTTGTTGGTGTCGTGGATCTGATCGACGACCAGCGCGATGCTCTTCGTCTTGCGCGCCGGGTCGCCCACCTCCAGGTTGAACGGCTCGCGGCCCTGGCCGCGGGAAAGGCCGGTCAGCACGAGCGTGCCCGTCAGCGTGAGCAAGAGCAGTCGTGTGGCGCGGCTCACCGGTCCCCCAGCTGGTTCACCGCGTCGAGCACTTCGGCGGCATGGTCCTCCACCTTCACGGCATCCCAGCGGCGCACCACCGCGCCGGTGGCGTCGATCAGGTAGGTCACGCGGGCGATGCCCATGTACTTGCGGCCGTACATGCTCTTCTCCTGCCACACGCCATAGGCGTCGCACACGGCGTGGTCCTCGTCGGCGAGCAGCGGGAAGGTCAGGCCGTACTTGGCGGCGAACTTCGCCTTGCTCGCCGTGTCGAGGATGCTGACGCCGAAAACCGCCGCCTGCACCTTCGAGAAATCCGGGAGGGCATCCCGGAAGCCGCAGGCTTCCTTCGTACACCCCGAGGTGTCGTCCTTCGGGTAGAAGAACAACACCACGGGACGCCCCCGGTACGCCGAAAGGGTGTGGATCGTGCCGTGCTGGTCGGGCAGCGAAAACGCCGGGGCCGTGGTGCCGGGTTCGATGAGTGCCATCTGGTATTGCGTCCTTTGCCTGGTTCGCCCGCCCAATCGTCCGGGCGCTTGTCGCCATGCCGGCGTGCGTCGCCGGCCGGCTGGTAACATACAGGCTACCTGAAGCGCACGTTCCTGGGCGCGCGCGGTTTACACTTGGTGGCGATGATCCACCGGCTCGCATCGTCTCGGTGGCACGCGTAGCCGTGTCCCCGGGCCCCTCCCAGTGTGTCCAGGCGCCACGCGATGGCCGCAGCCTCACCGGCGACATCCGCTTGCTCGAGGCCTTCCAGTCCGACGCGCTCGGCAACAGCCGCGACGTCCTCGTCTACCTCCCGCCCGGGTACGAGGACGACCGGCATCGCCGGTTTCCCGTCCTGTACCTGCACGACGGCCAGAACGTGTTCGACACGAGCACGTCGTTTGCGGGCACCGAGTGGGGCGTCGACGAAACGGCTGAACGGCTCGTGCAGGAGGGGCGCGTCGCCCCACTGATCATCGTCGCAATCAACCACGCCGGCTCGCAGCGGGCCGATGAATTCGCGCCGACCCGCGACACGCATCGCGATGCCGGCGGGCAGGCCAACGCCTACACGCGATTCGTGGTCGAGGAGTTGAAACCGTACGTCGATTGCACGTTCCGGACCCATCCCGCGGCGGCGCAGACGGCGCTCGGGGGGTCGTCGCTCGGCGGCCTGGTCACGCTCCACATCGGGCTCGAGCATCCTGACGTCTTCGGTGTGCTGGCGGTGTTGTCGCCGTCGCTCTGGTGGGATCGCCGGGCCCTGCTGACACGCGTCGAGGCGCTGCCAGGCCGGTTGCCCTGGCGCATCTGGCTCGACGTCGGTACCGCTGAAGGCCGCGACACGCTGCGCAACACGCGGGCGCTGAAGGGGATCCTGCAGGCGAAGGGATGGCAGCGTGGATCGGACCTGCATTACCTCGAGGCCCCGGAAGCGCCGCACGCGGAGTCCGCGTGGGCCGAACGCGTGGCTCCGATGCTGGAGTTCCTCTTTCCGGTGAGATGAAATGTCAAATCCGGAATTTCAAGTTACTGGTCCTTCTTGATCGCTGCCACCTCGGCCTCGACCTGTTTCTTGGCTTCACGTTCCTTCCGCTTGCGGAACGCGTCCTTGATCGCACCGACGGCGCTGCCGATCACGCTCGTCGGCACCCCGACGGGATAGAGCTGCGCCCGGTGCTCAATCGGGATCACCATCGACAGCATCTCGTAGTGGTAGGAGGGGTACCAGGGTCGTACGTACCCCGGCGTCGCAGTCGTCTGGTCGTACAGCCAGCCGAAGTGATAGTCGAGATCGTCCGGGGAATCCTCGACCCGCACGGTGTAGTCGGCGCGCACGGGTCCCCTGAAGATGGACTCGGTGGGCTCGACGGCGAGCTGCCGCCGGATGCGATCCAGGTCGACCGTCGCACGCGCCGCCGGCTGCTGGGCCCATGCGGGGGAGGAGCCGAGCACGCAGCCCAGCAGCAGGACCGTGGCGATGTACGGTCGTGTCGGCGGCATACAGATAGGACGCTCCGTCGAGAACCGCGGCCGATGAAATTTGAAGTGTGAAACTTCAAATTTCAGGATTCGAGCAACAGATGCCCCGGATCCTCGATGTACTCCTTGACCTTGACCAGGAACTGCACGGCTTCGAGCCCGTCCACGATCCGGTGATCGTAGGAGAGCGCGAGGTACATCATCGGTCGCACGACGACCTGGCCCTTGATCGCCACCGGTCGGTCCTCGATCTTGTGCAGGCCGAGGATGCCCACCTGCGGCGGGTTCAGGATCGGCGTGCTGAGCAGCGACCCGAACACGCCGCCGTTGGTGATCGTGAACGAGCCGCCCTTGAGGTCTTCGAGGGTGAGCGTGTTGCTCTTGGCCCGTGCCGCGAAATCGCGGATCGCGAGCTCGATACCGGCAAACGACAACTGCTCTGCGGACCTGATCACCGGCACGACGAGACCCTGCTCCGCACCGACGGCGATGCCGACGTCGTAGTAGTGCTTGAGCACCATCTCCTCGCCCTGGATCTCGGCGTTGAGGCGCGGGAAGGCTTTCAGGGCGGCGACGGCCGCCTTGACGAAAAAGGACGCGATACCGATGCCGACGCCGTGCCGCTTGGCGAACTGCTCCTTGCGGCGCTCGCGCAGGCCCATCAGCTCGGTCATGTCCACCTCGTTGAAGGTGGTGAGCATCGCCGCGGTCCGCTGCGCCTCGACGAGATTGCGCGCGATCGTCAGGCGGCGCTTGGACATCCGCACGCGTTCCTCGGTGCGGCTGCCTGGCGCGATGGCGGGGCGCGGCGGGGCCACCGGGGCCGGTGCCGACCTGGCCGCCGCCGGTGCTGGCGCTGCCGGCGAAGCGGGAGCGGCCTGCGTGGCGGCCGCCTCGACGTCGCGCCGCATCACGCGCCCGGCATTGCCGCTGCCCTGGACCTGGGCCATGTCGACCTGATGCATTTCGGCGGCCTTTCGGGCGGCCGGCGTACTGCGCGGGCCATCGGCCGCGCCGGCAGGGGCCGCGGCCACGGCGGGTGTGATCGCCTCGGGCGGCGCTGGCGTCGCGTGTGCTGGCGCATCCGACTGGGCAGACGCGGGCGCAGCAGCGGCACCGGTACCGGCCTCGATCAGCGCGAGCTGCTCGCCGACCTTCACGTCCTCGCCTTCCTGCCGCAGGATCTTCGCCAGCACGCCGGCCTGATCGGCATTCACTTCCAGGTCGATCTTCTCGGTCTCGAGCTCGACGAGCGGGTCGCCGACGGCAATCGCCTCGCCCTCCTTCTTGAGCCAGCGCGCGACGCGCGCCTCGACTACCGATTCACCGAGCTGGGGGACCACCACCTGTGCGGCCATGTGTGCTCTCTATGCCTTTGCCTTGACCCGGCTGCGCGTGCCGCGAGACGCGGGAGCGGTGGGGGCGTATGCCTCGGCCACCAGCATCTTCTGGTTGATCATGTGCCAGCCGAGCGACCCCTCTGACGGGCTGGCGCTGCGCGGCCGACCGACGTAGCGCACCGGCAGCCGCCCGTCGAGCAGTTCCTCGAAGCACGGGCGGAAGAAATCCCAGGCACCCATGTTGAATGGCTCTTCCTGCAGCCACACGACGTCCTCGACGTTCGGGTAGCCATCGAGCACCGTATCCACCGCGTCGCTCGGGAACGGATACAGCTGTTCGATCCGGCAGATCGCCGTCTGCCGGTCGGCCTGGCGTTGCTCGGCGGACACGAGATCGACGTAGACCTTGCCGCTGCAGAACACGACGCGGCGTATCTCGCGCGCTCGCGCCTTCGCCTCGTCGTCGTCGAGTACCGGTCGCCACGCGCCCTCCTCGAGCTCGCGCGGCGTGGAGGCCACGAGAGGATGGCGCAGCAGGCTCTTCGGCGTCAGGACGATCAGCGGCAGCGGATCGGTGGTGAGCAGCAGCGCCTGCCGGCGTAGCAAGTGGAAGTACTGCGCCGCCGTGGTGCAGTTGGCCATCCGCAGGTTGATGTCCGCGCCGGCGGCGAGGAACCGTTCCGGACGCGCGCTCGAGTGCTCCGGCCCCTGGCCTTCGTAGCCGTGCGGCAACAGCAGCACCAGCGACGGCGTCTGCCCCCACTTGGCCCGCGCCGAGGTGACGAACTGATCGAGCATCACCTGCGCGCCGTTGATGAAGTCGCCGTACTGGCCCTCCCAGATGACCATCCGGTCCGGGGCCTGTACGTTGTAGCCGTACTCGAACCCGATCGTGGCGTTCTCGCTGAGCGGGCTGTTGTGGATCTCGATGCTCGCCCGCGCCTGCGGCAGGCGTTGCAGCGGGATGTCGATGGCGCCGGTCTCGACGTCGCGGAACGCCGCGTGGCGATGGCTGAAGGTGCCACGCTGCACGTCCTCTCCGGTCAGGCGGATCGGAATGCCGTCGGCCAGGATGCTGGCGTACGCCAGTTCCTCGGCGGTAGCCCAGTCGATGGTGCGCTCGTCGCGATCCTCGAAGATGGCCTTGCGGCGCTCGCGGCCGCGATCCAGCTTGCGGTGACCGACGAAGCCTTCCGGCCGCGTCAACAACGCCTCGTTGATCGCCTGCAACTGTGCGATCGGCACCGCGGTCCGGACATGACGCGCGGCGCCCGCCGGCGGCGGCTCGGGGATCGGATTGACGATCGCTTCCTCGGGCTTGAGCTGCTCGTACACCTGCTCGAGGGCTTTCATTCGACGCTCGACCATCGCCTGGGCGATGCCGGTGCGGCCGGTGGTCTGCTCGACGTGAGCCGCCCATTGCTCGCGCACCGTCGGGTGGTTGGCGATCTTCTGGTACATCAACGGCTGCGTGAAGGCCGGCTCGTCGCCTTCGTTGTGGCCGTAGCGGCGGTACCCGACGAGGTCGATCAGGAAATCGCGCTGGAAGCGCGCCCGATACGCCCACGCCATGCGCGCTGCCTCGATGCACGCCACGGGATCGTCAGCGTTGACGTGCACGATCGGGATCTTGAAGCCGCGCGCCAGGCCACTCGCATACGAGGTCGAGTAGGACTCGGCCGGGACCGCGGTGAACCCGAGCTGGTTGTTGGCGATGATGTGGATCGTGCCGCCGGTCGTGTAGCCGTCCAGGCGTCCCAGGTTCAGCGTCTCCGCGACGATCCCCTGTCCGGGGAAGGCCGCGTCCCCGTGGATGAGGACGGGCAGCGTGAGGGTCGCGTCGAACACCGGCTTGCCCGGCTTGCCGGCGTCGGTGCCCGCCGCACGGGCCATGCCCTCGATGACCGGATTGACGAACTCGAGATGGCTGGGGTTGGGCGCCATCGACGCCTGCGTGTCGTCGTCCACCTGGCGCAGCGCGCCGGCGTGGTACTTCACGTCGCCGGTCCAGCCGAGGTCGATGCGATAGCCGGTGCGGGCCAGCACCGGGTCCTTGAATTCGGCAAGGATCTGCGCGTACGGCTTGCCGAGCACGTGCGCCAGCACGTTGAGCCGGCCGCGATGCGCCATCCCGATCAGCACGTGCCTCAGCCCGCCGTCGTTGCCGCCGTCGATGACGGTGTCGAGGATCGGCACCAGCATGTCGAGGCCTTCGACCGAGAAGCGCGTCTTGCCGGGGAACGTGCGGTGCAGGAAACGCTCGAAAGTCTCGACCTCGGTGATGCGATCGAGCAGCGCCTCCTCGTCGATGGGCGCCATGGGCGGACGGAAGCGCCCCGTCTCGACGGCGATTCGCAGCCACTCGCGCTCTTCAGGGACGAAGACCTGCGCGAAGTCGTAGCCGGTACGCGAACAGTAGGCCCTCCGCAGGGCGGCGATGGCCGCGGCCGCGTCGGGCTGGCCCTCGGCAAGCGGTCCGCTGACGACGCTGGCCGGGAGCTGCCGGAGCTGTTCCTCGGTGATCCCATGGCCTTCGGGGGCAAGCATCGGGTCACCGGTCGGCCGCGACCCCAGCGGGTCGATCTGGGCGCCGAGGTGCCCGTACCGGCGAATCCACTCGGCCAGCGTGGCGACGCCCACGACGGCCCGGAGGTCGACCGTGGCGGTCCCTGCGGGGGCGGCCACCGGGGACTGATCCGGGGGCGTCCACTGCTCGAAGTAGGCGCGCGTCTGCGCGTCGACCGCGGTGGGATCCTGCCGGTACCGGTCGTACAACTCGAGGACGTACCCGGCATTCAGCCCTTGAAACTCGTTCCATCCACCCATACGGAATCCAGATTCTATCGCACCCGCCACTGGTCCTTCGGCACGGACAGGAGCAGGTAGCGCAGTCGCAGCGCGCGAACGGCATCGGCATAGGACGCCTTGGGGATGTCGCCGGCGAGCAGGCGCCCGCGCAGCTGGCGTATCTCGTAGCGGTAGAGGTCGCTGACCTGTGCGCGCAATACGTCGACGCCGGTCCCGGTATGCGGCCGCAAGCCGTGACCGGCGAGGGCCTCGAGCACGACGGCGGCGAAGGGCGGGAGGGATGCCTGCGACATCAGGAATGGCTACAGGCTACAGGCTACAGGCCACGCGTGTGGTCCGGCAGGCCGCGAGACGACCGGCCGCTCAGGTAGCCGGCAGCCTGCAGCCCCCAAGCCTAGAACGCGAAGTAGATGAAGTCGAGCGAGGTCCGGCTGCGCAGCACCAGGATCGTGGCGAACATGATGCCGATTGCCAGCGCCTGCCACGCGACCGTGGTCGCCGGGACTTCGATCTCACGAACCGCCGGCCGATCCGAGTACGACCGTCCGTGCCACACGGTCCACAGGCTGTGGGCCCACAACGGCAGCGAGAGCGTGAACGAGATCAGGAACAGGTACAGCCCCGCCTGCCGCTCGGCGAGCGGCGCGGTGCCGGGCACCAGCATCACGTCGCGCCACAGCCTGGCGGCGTCGCCCTCGCGGAACATCAACCAGCCGATGTGCACCAGCACGAACATTGCCGCCCACTGCGGCAGGGCGCGCCACAGCGGCAGGCGATGCCGGCCGTGGCGACTGACCCCGCGCAGCGCCCGCCATGTCCGCTCCCCGACCAGCAGCAGCCCATGGAACGTGCCCCAGAGCACGAAGTTCCAGGCGGCGCCATGCCAGAGGCCGGAGATCACGAACGTGATCATCACGTTCAGCAACGTGCGCGGCAGTCCATGACGGGAACCCCCGAGCGGGATATAGAGGTAATCGCGAAACCAGGATGACAGCGAGATGTGCCAGCGGCGCCAGAAGTCCGACGGCGACACCGCGACGTAGGGGTGATCGAAGTTCTTCATCAGGTCGAACCCCAGCCATCGTGCGGTGCCGCGCGCGATGTCGGTGTACGCCGAGAAATCCGCGTAGATCTGGACCCCGAACGCAAAGACGCCTGCCCACAGCATCTCGAATCCCGGATCCTTCATCGAGAAGACCCGGTTGGCGATGACGCCGACGTTGTCGGCGATGACGAGCTTCTTGAAGAAGCCCCAGGCCATCAGTACCAGGGCGTCGCGCGCCACCACCAGGTTGAACACGCGCGATGACAGCACGCGTGGCACCAGCGCCTCGGCGCGTTCGATCGGGCCGGCCACGAGCTGCGGGAAGAAGGCCACGAACAGCGCGAAGTCGAGCAGCGATCGACAGGCGCGCAACCGCCCGCGGTACACGTCGATGGTGTAGGACAGGCTCTGGAACGTGTAGAAGGAGATCCCGACCGGCAGGACCACCTGGAGCACCGGCAGGGATGTGTTCAGGCCCAGCGCCGCAAGTCCGGCCTGGGCACTGTCGACGAAGAAGTTGAAGTACTTGAAGAACCCCAGCACCGACAGGTTCGAGATCAGGCTGAGCACCAGCCACCATCTCCGTCGCGCGCGCACCTGTGCGTCCGGGCGTGCGTACGTCGCGTCGTCGACGGCGGGATCGGGGTCCATCTTCAGGCCCGCGAACCAGTCCACCAGCGTGGTGCCCGCGAGCAGCAGGCAGAACCATGGCTCGAACCATCCGTAGAACAGGTAGCTGGCGCCGAGCAGGAAGCGGTTCTGCCAGTGGTGTGACAGCCGCCAGTAGACGGCGGACACGACCAGGAAGAAGACGACGTAGTCCAGGCTGTGGAACGTCATCGGAGCAGCTGGTTGAGGTTGGCGCGGAACTGGCGCGTGTAGCGTTGCCGATGCGCACGCGCGATGTGATCGCCGTCCTCGTACATGGCGAGGGTCTGCATCGGATCGCCCGTGTCGTCGTGGAAGTACATGCCCTGCTGCTCGACGTAGGCGCGGAACTCGCGCACGTACGCCTGCATCCGCGGCGACTGCTCCGGTGCCTTGTTGCCGACGGGACGCCGCTGCACGCGCACGAAGCACACCTTCATGTCGTGCTGCTTCGCGAGATCGATGATCAACGGCAGGACCGATCGCGGCACGAAGCGATCGAAGTCGGCCTCGGCGTCCTCGGCCGCCTGCAGGTCGGCGGCCGCCATGGGCCGCAAGCGGTCCAGGCCCATGATCTCGAAGTTCATCTTGTCCAGCCAGGCGCGCCGCGACGGCTCGTCACGTGTCCACAGGCGGGTGGGCCAGTCATATAGCTGCCGCTCGACCCACGCGTTGGCGCGATCGATCCCGTAAACCGTATTGACCGTGTTGTGGACGCGGAACCACGGCCCTCGCACGCGTGCCGCGATGACGTCGTTCAGCGCCGGCTCCTCGGGACCGGCCACCTCGTCGAGCGACCAGCGAAACGGCCCCGTGAGGCGGAACAGCGGATCGGTCATGTTCAGGTCACGGAAGAAGAAGAACGTGACGCGGGGCCGTTCGCCACTGGCGATCAGGTAGTTCTTGAAGCTCAGGTACCAGTAGGCGGGTCCGGTTCCGGCGCGTGCCAGCATCGCGACGTCCTTGCCCAGCAGGCCCGCGAGGTAACCCGCATCGATGCGGGTCCCGAGCATCGAGTCACCGATGAAGACGTAGGACGGCTTGAGCCGGTGCAGGTCCTCGATCGGGCCCGGTCGGAACGCGATGCGCTCCCGCGCCGCCTCGAGCGCTGGCAGGTAGCTCGGTTGCACTGCGCGCGTCGAGAGTCGCGCCATCACCGGATGCCACAGCAACGGCAACGTCGCCCCGACGACCAGCAGCGCCAGCAGGCGCACCCATCCCCGGCGGGACCACTCGGCCGGCGGCGTTCGGGGTAACTCGTGGGGATGAGGTGAAGGGAGGGGCGATGCGGACACGTACGACCGGCCATTATAGAACGCCTGACGCCTGACGCTTAACGACAACGCCAGACGTCGAACGCTGGAGGAATTGGGTTGTTGAAGGCCTAGGGCGGGTCTGGCAGGCGGGTCGCCAGCGTCACTCCACCGGCGGCGAAGTGCCCGCGATATATTGCCTTTTCGACGACAAGCGGCGTGCGGTACAGCGGCACGGTCGGCGACAACGTGATGCGGGTGGGCAGCGACTCCACGGTGGCCGCGCAGCGGCTGCCGACGATCTCCGGGAATTCGTAACGCATCCACAGGGTCGTGCGATTGACCGACAGGCTCTTGTCGCGAGTCACAGTCGTGCCGTCAACACACGCAACCCGGATCCGGACGTGCGACAGATACTGCTCGGTCGTGGCGACAAGGACGAACGTGTCCCAGCCGCCGTCGTCGGCATCGGCCTGCACGTCGGTGACGGCCCACAGTTGGCCGCTCTCGGGCGAGCCGGACTCGGCGTCATTCTCGCGCCAGGTGGCGGAGGTCGGCCCGGGCCACCACATGGTGCGTTCCGCGACGATGGGCAGGTCCGACGCCATTCGGGCACCCACCTGCGTGTCTCGCAGGCCCTCATCTTCCTGTACGACCCAGATGGTGCGACGACTGTGGGGCGCCAGAACATAGGCCTTCTGGATGGGCCAGGCCGTGTTGATGTCCCCGAAGTCATGAGAACGGACGAACTCCACGTTCACGGTGGCCGGTGTGTCGTTGGGGTTGGACAGGAGCAAATAGGTGTCGAAGAAGGCCCCCGTCGCGCCTTCGGCGAAGAACCACGCCGTCGCCGGCATCGTGACCCCGGCGGCAGCCGAGCCCGCCGCGAACGTCTCGCCCGGTGCATCGCGGTACATGGCACGCTCGGCCACCAACGGCCGATCGGAAACGACTGTCGTCGAGAACTCCGCGGCGTCGAGGGGCGAGCCCTCCTGGTTGGCCCAGACGGTGAGGCGCGAGCCCGCGGGGACCGTGTGCGTGCGCTCCTGTACATTGCCGGTCGCCAGCAGGAAGCGCAGGGTCGCCGTCGCAGCAACATCACCAGGGTTCTGCAGCAGGAAGAAGGTCTGCAGCCCCGCGATGGTGGCGCCTTCGGCGAAATGCCACGTCGTCGAGGGGGCCGCCACGCCCGTGCCGCTGTGACTGCCATACTGCCCGGTGCGGTCCCATGTCATGCGGCGTTCGGCGACGAGTCGCACGACGCTCTCGACGATGATCGAGAACTCGGTGAAGGGCAGGTTGGCCTGATCGGCATCGAGATACGCGGGTCGACCCGCCGGCACGACAACGGGCATCGAGGCCGCAGCCCCATCCGGGCCGAGAAAGCGTACGTTGGCCGTCACGTCCTGGTTCGATGGATTGAACAGCGACAGCGACGTCGCGAAGAACGTGCCGTTGGCACCTTCGGCGAAGTAGCGGACGGGTACTCCGTTCGGATGGGTGCCGTCGACGTTCTCTTGTGCGTTGGTACGGCCGTCGTGGTCCGGATCGAGTGCGGCATCGGCGGGATCGGCAGGATTGGTACCGAACACAGTTTCCCAACCGTCGTGCAGTCCGTCGCCGTCGCTGTCGAGACGAGCGATGAACGTGCGCCGATGGGGTGCATCGGTGGAGGTTCGGCGCACCAACGTGCCGACAACGGTTCGCCCGTCACCGCTGAGGTGCGCGGATTCGAGGCGGTAGTCGGCCTGGTGCGCAACAGACTGGTAGATCACCTCCGTCAGCACGCCGCTGGTTCGGTCGACCACGCGGAGGCGCTCCCCGCCGGACACGCTCGCAGGCGATGCGACGAGCACGAAGCGGCCGCTGTCACTGATACCCATGAAGGACGTGTCACCGAGGGACGGAGCGACGAGCATCGTCGGTCCGCCGGCTCGGACCAACAGCGCCGCCCGTGGATGGCGACCGACGCGCGTCTGGGCCGTGACACCGATCCAATTGCCATCGCCGCTGAGGTCGAATTCGCCCGAGACCGACCCATCGAGATCCGGGTGCTGCACAGGTACCGCTTGCGTGAGCCCAGTGGTGAGGTCGGCAGTCGTCACGGTAGTGCGACTTGCGCCGCCGTCGCCATACGTATAGTACGCGCCGTACACGACGTGGCGCCCGTCGGCACTGATGCCGAGGGGGCCACCCAGACAGGTGCCGCTGATCCCTGGGGGCGGACACAATCGCGTGTCGATCGTCGTCATCGCCTGGCCGGCTGCTCCCGCGATTACCGCCGAAGACCGAAGGAGTGTCAAGGCGAAGGAGCCGAGGGTCGCCGCCCTGGTGCCTTCGTCGGAGAGCACGATTGCGTAGGTTCCCAGGCCGCTGCGGAAGGCCGGGCGTTCCTCCCCGCTCGCCAGGTTTCGAAGGTAGATGTCACCAAAGAACCCGCCGTCGAACCAGGCGACGTAGGAGCCTTCCGGGGAGAGGGTGTACCTCCGAACCGGGTCTGCAAATACGGTGGTGCCGGTGTGCGTATCGAGCACGACCCGGTTGTCGTCACCCGGCGCCAAGGTCGCGACCAGGCGTGCGCCATCTCGCGTGACCTGGGTGATGTGCGCCTCGGGGGCATCGACCAGCCCCGCGACCGGTTCGGCGACGACAGCGGTCTGCGCCCGCAGCAAGGCGGGACTGGCGGTGAGCGCGCTGGTGAGGACGAAGCCGTAGGCGAGCACGCGGCGATAAGAGTTCAGGACGCGAGCCATCTTGTTCTCCACTCGTTCGGCTGCCATTGCCCGCAGCGCGCCAGGCCCGTCCCCAGGGCTCAGGGTTGGCCGCCACGGCGATAACGGCGTGATCGATGGTGCCTGCGCCGCCGCAAGGCCCAGGGCCCACACGAAGCCGCGGCGCACCATCCTGCAGCCGACAGTGAGACGCACAGCGTCTTCCGGGTGAGCGGATCGAGGTCGGGAGGCTCGGGCGGACTTATACCACGGCTACGGCGGCGGGTCCGGCAGGCGCGTCGCCAGCGGCGGTGGTGTAGACCTGCGACGCGAGAGCGCGCTCGCCGTTCGTAGGAGGACGCCGCTTTGCGGGGCTCGGCGCCCTTCACGGCGGATCCGGCAAGCGCGAGGCTAGCGAAGCCGCGCCAGCCGCAAAATGCCCGCGGTAGGTGACCTTCTCGACGACGATCGGGATCCGGCCTCGAGGGAGGCTGGGAGACGCACCCAGCAGCACGTCCAACGATTCGATGGTCGCGGCAAAGCGCCGGCCCACTGACTCGGGGAAGTCGTGCCGTGGCCACAGCGTGAACCGATCAGCGACGCCGATATCCCGTGTGGACGATGTTCCATCCTCGTAACGCAGCGTGATGCGCAGGCCCGCGCCCAGAAGCGATCGACTGCTCACAGAGATGAAGGTGTCGACCTCGGGAGTCGAGCCGACCTCGACGTCGGCGACCGCCCACGACATGCTGGACCGAGCCCCCGTCTCGACATGTGTCCCGTGCCAGGTCGCTGCCGTCGGACCGGGCCACCACATCGCGCGCTCAGCGACGATTGGCACATCGGAGTTCACCAGGCTGGACACGGCTGCATCGGTCAGTCGTGCGTCCTCGTGATCGACCCAGATGGTGCGCCGCGACCGCGGCGCGATGACGTACGTCCGCTGGAGGTCAGCGTCTTGGGAAGAATGTACGCCGGCGCGCCGGAACTGCACCTGCGCGGTCGCCGGGACGTCGCCTGGATTGGCCAGGAGCAGGAACATGTCGAAATAGGGGCCGGTCGCACCTTCGGCGAAGTTCCACGCGGTGTCGGGAACCGCGACGCCGCTGGCCACAGACCCGGCGCTGAACAGCTCGCCGGGCGCGTTGCGATACACCGCGCGTTCGGCCACGACCGGCAGATCGGTTTCGATCGTCGTCGCAAACTCCGCGGCGTCGAGCGGATGCCCCTCCTGGTTGGGCCACACGGTCAGACGGGACGCAGGAGGCACGACGTGCGTCCGGGCCACCGTCGTGCCATCGGCGAGCCAGTAACGCATCGTCACATGGGCAGGGGCGTCACCGGGATTCTGCAAGAGGAAGAACGTCTGGATGTCCCCTATCGTGGCGCCCTCGGCGAAGTGCCACGTCGGAGCTGGTGCATCAACGCCCGCGCTGCTGTGGCTGCCATAGACGCGCGTGCGATCCCAGGTCATGCGGCGCTCGACGGTAAGAGGCACACCGAGGTCGGACGCAGCCCATGACCTGTCGGGCAAGCGCGTGGCGAGTGCTGCACTCGCGGCAGCGAAGCGCCCGCGACACATCGCCGTCGGCGCCAGGAGCGCGCTGCGATGGTTGCGCGCTCATCGAGGTGAGGGCATATCACCTGCGGCACGATTGGTCGGCGTGTGCCTACGGCTTCGTGCCGACGCGCATGCGCAGTTCCAGTACCACCTGGCGACGCATGACGTCACCGAAGATGTGTTGTTGAATCTCCTGGTCGAACAGGTTGATCACCTTCAGCGATGTGGTGAACGAGTCGTTCCAGCGGTAACCGAGCGTACCGTTGACCAGCGTGTATGCCTCGGTGGTTCCCTGGTAACTGGAGACGTCCTGCCAGTAGGCCTCGCCGACGTAATTCATCGCGAGATTGCCGATCACGCGACCGCCGGTGTAGTTGGCGCCGAGATTCACTCGATGGCGGGGCGGCAGGTTCAGCTCGGAGATGTCGAAGCCGGTCGGCTCCGGCGTCGGCTGGAACGAGTAGTTGGCAAAGGCGGTGAGTCCCTTCGAGACATCGGTGTCGACGCCGAGTTCGAACCCCTTCTGCCGCACCTTGCCGAAGTTCAGGTAGGTGTACGACGCGGGCAATCCGTTGCCCGGCCCGAACCGGCCCGACAGGTAGATCAGCTCGAGCGCGGCCGGCGGCAGCGGCCAGCCCGGTGGCGGATTGGCGGCGCGGTACGAGCCGTCCTGCGTGAAGAAAATCGAGTTCTTGCTGTCGTTGACGTAGAAGGCGGCGCTTACCGTTGCGCGGTTGGCGATCACCCCCGAGTAACCGATCTCGTAGGCGTCGAGTGACTCCTCGGTCAGGTTCTGGTTGCCGACGGCAGCGACGGGGAAGACGTACGTGCGTCCCGCGAGGGCCGGGTTGAGCGCGCCGAGATCGAGCTGGCTGAGGATCGTCGTGTCGAGGAAGTTGTTGACCAGCGACGGCGCACGGTAGGCGCGGTTGTACGACACACGGACCGTGTGCGCCGGGTCCGGCTTGAAGAGCAGCGTGGTGCGCGGCGAGAACACCGGGCCGTCGAGCACGGAGAACGCGTCCACCCGGCCGCCGATCAGCCACCGCCACATCGGCGACAGGAAGATCTCGTCCTGCCCGTACGCGCCACCCTCCGTGCGCGAGTCCCCGAGCGGTGCCAGCGAGAGGTCGAAGCCGTTGTAGCGGAAATTGCCGCCCAGGCTGAATACGTGGCGGTTGCGCCATGTGGCCACGTGCCCGGCCTCGACGTCGAACGTGGTGGTCTTGAAAACGAACGGAATCGGCAGGCCATCGAGGCCGACCGCGAGCAGGTTGGTGGCGCTGCCGTCGAGGCGATTGACGAACGTGTTCAGCCGCGTCGCGCCGTGCGTGTAGTTGACCTTGCCGTAGGCGAGGTACGTCCCGCGGTCGATGTCGAAGGGGCCGATACCCGAGTGGATCATCCCCTCGGTGCCGGCGAAGCCGCCCTGCATGACGACCTTCCGCCGGCCATCGGGATGGTCGTAGTCGAGGCGCGCGTCGAACTTGGGCTGTCGCGTGCCGCTGTTGGGGAAGTCTGGATACATCTGGCCGGCCCCGTCCGGAATCGGCCCGGACGGGCGCGCCATCGCGTCCTGCTGGTAGTACCCGGTCGCGACCTTGTACGCCCAACGGTCGTTCACGGCGGCGGCGTGGCTGGCAGACACGGAGAACAGGGCGCCGCTCCCTTTTTCCACGTCCATGGCGTCGCGGCCGAACAGGCCGCCGCCCAGAATGAATGTCGAGCCCGGCGATTCGCGCGGGGTCTTGGTGATGATGTTGACCACGCCGGTCAGCGCGTTGGCGCCCCACACCGCCGAGGCCGGGCCGCGAATGACCTCGATCTGCTTGATCTCCTGCGGGTCGATCGGCAGGAAGTCCCACGCCACGAAGCCGAAGAAGTCCAGGTAGATGCTGCGGCCGTCGACCAGCGCAAGCTGCGACGTGGCGAGCGTGCCGGTCGCGGAGCGGGAGGTGATGTTGATGTCGCGGGCCGAGGTCTGCGTGACGTTCAGGCCGGGGACGGCTCGCAGCAGGTCGGCGTAATTGGTGGCCGGCGAGTTCTCGATCGTGCGACTGTCGATCAGCGTGACCGTGGCCGGCGCGTTCACGAGCATCTGCTCGGTCCGCGAGGCGGTGATCACGATCGATTCCTCGTATTTCTGCTTCTCGTCCGCCTCAGCCTCCGCGGGTGGCTGAGGCGCCGGTTGTGGCGCCTGCGGCGTCGGCGTCGGCGCAGGTGTCTGGACAGCAGACGCGGACCCACTCCACGCGAGGAGGAGTCCAAGCAGAAGGCCGGACCGAGGGCGGTGAGTCATGGGACGCAAGCCAAACCTTACGCTTGGTCGCGGCTGACCGCAACTGTGCCCCTACACGTCGAGTTCCTCGGCCTCCTCGGCCCGGTCCATGATGAAGCGGAACCGCGCCGAGGCGTCCTTCCCCATCAGCTCGTTGATGATGCGGTCGGTGACCAACTGGTCCGCGATCATCACCCGCAACAATCGTCGCGTCTTCGGGTTCAGTGTCGTCTCCCACAACACCTTGGGCATCATCTCGCCGAGACCCTTGAATCGCGTGATGTCCGGCTTGGCGCGACCCGTCGCCTTCTTCACGATCGCGTCGCGCTGCGCGTCGTCCTGGGCCCAGAAAGTCTCCTTGCCGACGTCGATCCGGAACAGCGGCGGCTGCGCGAGGTAGACACGCCCGCCGGTCATCAGCTGCGGCATGTGCCGGTAGATGAACGTCAGCAGCAGCGTCGAGATGTGATGGCCATCCGAATCGGCGTCGGCCAGCAGGATGACCTTGCCATACCGCAGCCGGGCGATGTCGAAGTGCTTGCCCACGCCGCAGCCGAGCGCCGTGACCAGGTCGGCCAGTTCCTTGTTCTCGAGCACCTTTGCGGTGGAGGCGCTTTCGGTGTTCAGCACCTTGCCACGCAGCGGCAGGATCGCCTGGCGGACGCGGTCGCGCCCCTGCTTGGCCGAGCCACCCGCCGAGTCGCCCTCGACGATGAACAGCTCGCTGAGACCGCGGTTGGTGGTGGTGCAGTCGGAGAGCTTGCCGGGCAGCGTGAGCCGGTGCGCGGTGGCGGTCTTGCGCGTCACCTCCTGTTGCGCGGCCCGGCTCGCCTCGCGTGCGCGTGCCGCGAGGATCACCCGCGCCACGATCGCTTCCGCGATCGAGATGTTCTGGTTCAACCAGTGCTCGAGTGCCGGCCTGACGAGGCCGTCGACGGCCGACTGGATCTCCGGGTTGTTCAAGCGGTCCTTGGTCTGGCCCTGGAACTGCGGCTCCTCGATGAACGCACTGAGCACCCCGACGAGGCCTTCCCGCAGATCCTCGGCGGTCAGCGTCACGCCGCGCGGCGTCAGGTTGTGCGTCTCGATGAAGTTGCGCATGGCCTTGCCGAGGCCGGCCCTGAAGCCGTTCTCGTGCGTGCCTCCCGAGCCGGTCGGGATGCCGTTGACGTAGCTGCGCAGGTGTTCGTCGGTGGACTCGGTCCACTGCAGCGCCATATCGAGCCGGAGCGCGCCGTCGCGCGACACGACGAACGGCGCGTCGTGTACCGGCCGCGCGTCGCGTTCGGCCACCAGCTTGCGCAGGTAGTCGGCCAGGCCTTCGGCATGCGCATAGGTCACCTTCTGGCGCGTGACCTCGTTCTCGAAGGTGATCTTGAGCCCGCGGTGCAGGTAGCTGGCGACCTCGAGCCGCTGCGCAATCGTCTCCGCGTCGAACTCGATCTTGGGAAAGATTGTCGCGTCGGGGTGGAAGAACACCGTGGTGCCGCTGCCGCGCGCCGCGCCGATCTTGACGGGTGGCCCCTGCGGCACGCCCTGCCGGAAGCGCTGCTCCCACTGGAACCCGTCGCGCTTGACCGTGGCGATCAGCTCCTTCGACAGCGCGTTGACGACGCTGGCGCCGACGCCGTGCAGGCCGCCGGAGGTCTTGTAGTTGCCCTGCTCGAACTTGCCGCCCGCATGCAGCACGGTGAAGATCAGTTCGAGCGCCGTCTTCTTCGTCTTCGCGTGCACGTCCACCGGGATACCGCGGCCGTCGTCGGTGACGGTGATGGAACTCCCGTCGGCGTGCAGGATCACGCCGATCTGGGTGGCATACCCGTTCATCGCCTCGTCAATCGAGTTGTCGACGATCTCCCAGACCAGGTGATGCAGACCGGCGGCTCCGACGCCGCCGATGTACATGCCGGGACGCTTGCGGACGGGCTCGAGGCCCTCGAGGACGGTGATGTCCTTCGCGGTGTAGGACGTGGTCATTCGGAAAGGAAAAAGGGCGAAAAGGGCGAAAAGGGCGAAAGGTCCGAGCAAAAGGATAAGGGAAAAAGGGGAGGGGCGAAGAAAAAAGAAAAGGCGGGGCCGCTCCGCGACACCCGCCTCTTCTCTAACGCCTAACGCCTAACGCCTACGTCATATGACTGTAGCAACCCGGTACCCGGTACCCGGCACCCGGTGTCGATGAACGGCCGGCTCGGAGAGCCGGCCTACCCTCACTTGATGAACAACATCTCGCGATACGTCGGCAGCGGCCAGTCGTTGGACGGGACCACGGACTCGATCGCGTCGCCCACCTCGCGCAGGGCAGCCATGGCGGGGACGATCTTGTCCCGCATGTACTTGGCATGCTTGAGCGATTCGCCATTGCCTTCGTGTGCGATGGCGATCGTGAGCGCCTCGGTGCGCTGCTTGAAGGCGTCCACCAGCTTGGTGACATGCACGAGCAACTTCTTGGCTTCCTTGCTCTGGACGCCCGCGGCCTTGCCCGCCGCGACGCTCTGCGCCACCTGGGTGAGGTAACCGAGGGCTGCCGGCAGGATGTACCGGTTCGCCATCAGCACCATCGTCTGGGCTTCGACGTTGATCGACTTGTTGTAGGTCTCGAGGTTGATCTCGAGGCGGGCCTCGAGTTCACGCTTGTTCAGGACCTTGTAGGCCTCGAACAGCTTGACCGCCTCGGCCGAGGCCAGCTGCGGCAGCGCGTCCACCGTGTTGCGCAGGTTGAGCAGCCCGCGCTTGCTGGCTTCCTTCTGCCACGCGTCGGAGTAGTTGTTGCCGTTGAAGATGATCTGCTTGTTCTCCTTGGTCAGCTTCACGAGCAGCTTGCCGACCGCATCCTCGAAGTCGGCGCCCTTCTCGACAGCCTTCTCGAGCTCGGTCGCGATGTAGTCGAGCGAATCGGCCACCGCCACGTTGAGGACGATGTTCGGGAAGGCGATGCTCTGGTTGGACGAGACCGCGCGGAACTCGAACTTGTTGCCGGTGAAGGCAAACGGGCTCGTGCGGTTGCGGTCGCCCGCGTCGCGCGGCAGCTTGGGCAGCACGTCGACGCCGGTCTCGAGCAGGCCGCCGTGGGTGGTGCTCCGCGTCGCGCCTTTTTCGATCTGCTCGAAGATGCCCGTGAGCATATCGCCGAGGAAGATCGAGATGATCGCCGGCGGCGCTTCGTTGGCGCCGAGGCGGTGATCGTTGCCGGCGCTGGCCACGCTCATGCGGAGCAGGCCCTGGTACTTGTTGACTGCACGCATCACCGCCGCGCAGAACACCAGGAACTGGATGTTGTCGTGCGGCGTATCGCCGGGGTTCAGGAGGTTGTTGCCCTCGCTGTCGCCCATGCTCCAGTTGACGTGCTTACCGGAGCCGTTGATGCCGGCAAACGGCTTCTCGTGCAGCAGGCAGGCGAGCCCGTGCTTGGGCGCGACCCGCTTGAGCGTCTCCATGACCATCATCTGGTGATCGGTGGCGACGTTGGCCTGCTCGAAGATCGGGGCGATCTCGTACTGGCTCGGGGCGACTTCGTTGTGTCGCGTCTTGACGGGGACGCCGATGGCGTAGAGTTCGTCCTCGACCTCGCGCATGCAGGCGAGCACGCGCTCGGGTATCGAGCCGAAATACTGGTCCTCGAGTTCCTGGCCCTTGGGAGGCTTGGCGCCGAACAGCGTCCGGCCCGCGCCGATGAGGTCCGGGCGCGTGTAGTAGAAGTGCGCGTCGATCAGGAAGTATTCCTGTTCGGGGCCGCAGGTGGTCGTGACGCGGTCGGCCTTGGAGCCAAACAGCTTCAGCACGCGGACAGCCTGCTTGGACAACGCCTCGATCGAGCGTAGCAGCGGCGTCTTCTTGTCGAGCGACTCGCCGGTCCAGCTGATGAATGCCGTCGGGATGACCAGCGTCGTGCCGGACGCCGTCTTGTAGATCCAGGGCGGGCTGGTCGGGTCCCACGCGGTGTAGCCGCGCGCCTCGAAGGTGGACCGCATGCCGCCGGAGGGGAACGACGAGGCGTCGGGCTCGCCCTTGATCAGTTCCTTGCCGCTGAACTCCGTGACGGCCTTGCCGTCGGGAGTTGGGGAGAGGAAGGCGTCATGCTTCTCGGCGGTGATGCCGGTGAGCGGCTGGAACCAGTGCGTGTAGTGCGTCGCGCCGTGCTCCAGGGCCCAGTCCTTCACGGCTACCGCGACGGCGTCGGCCACCGACTCGTCCAGGGGCTCGCCGCGGTTGATCGTGCGACGAAGACGCTTGTAGACGTCGCGCGGCAGCTTGATGCGCTGGACGGCGTCGCTGAAGACGAGCCGGCCGAAGTCATTGGCGGAGCGGGGAGTGGGACGGGCGACCGGCCCGTTCACAGCCCAATCCCGGATGGCGCGAATCGCTTCGCGCGACGCAGCTGATGCCATAGGTGTCGTGTGCCTCGCGGAGTAAGAAGACATGGGCGCCGACGCGGCATTGCGCCCGACGCGAATGCGGGCAGTATGCCGGAACCAGACATGGTTCAGCAAGGTCGCTGACACGGTTTATAAAAACGCTAACTTTAATCCAGAAAGCATGCGTCGTGCACGGCCTTTCTATGCAGCCACGGACTGCGGGCGTGGTCGGGTCTTTTCTGGCGCCGCCCGCCTCGGTATCATGCCGACCGTGACGACTACGCCCTCCGCCCGCGACAAGGCCGCCCAAGACGCCGCCGCGCTCGTGTCCTACTTGCGCACCGTCCCGTCCGACGCGGTCATCACCGACCTCATCGACCTCGGCGAGCATCTCGAGCGCGCCATCCGGGCCTTCCACATGGAGGCGATCCGGTTTCGCGCGTTCACGATGAGCCGCCTGATCAAGCAGCACCACGAGACGCTACCCGCCGACGTGTCCGTGCGCATGGACGCGATTCTCCAGGACCTCGAGGCCGCCGGCTTCCAGACCAGGTCAGTCACCGCATAGGCGGTAAGAACCGCGAAATGCTGCAATGCCGGAATGCGGGAATGTCGAGAGCCGCACTCGATAACTCCGCACACACGTAGCAGCCTTCAGTAGTTCGATGCCGCTCCGACAGCGGAGCGCATCGAACCCACTGTTCAAAATCCAGCTCGGCCAAACTGACTACAATGCCGCCTGTCCACACACGAGGTTTCGCGAAAGGCAGGAGGCAAACGGCTCGAGACCGGAGATGGGCCGCGCGATCCGTCATTCCGTGACGGTGCCCGCGAAGAGCCGACGAACCGTCGAGGCGCGGGCCGTAGCCGACCTTGCGCCGGCAGAATTCACGACCACGATCGAAGCAGACGGCGTTCTCGTGGCCGACAGGTTGCTCGAGGAGCTCGTCAGCATTGCGGCATTCCAGCATTGACTGCCCGCCCGACGAGGCCCGTCAGGGCCGAGGCGGCGGCGGTGGATATCGGTGGTGGTAGCCGGCGAAGTTCTCGTTGACCTGCGTGGCGTCACTCTTGCCGGTGAGCGTCGCGACTGCGGCCAGCATGTCGGCCGCGACGTCCCAGCCGGCTGAATTGGTTTCCTCGTAGTGCCCCTGCGGACGTCCCATCGCCTGCCCGTAGCGGCACGAGCCGACGACCGCGTCGCGCGCGGCGCCTTCCGGCAGCGCGGCCAACGCCGCCGGGTCGTCCGCCAGCTTCTTGCAGCGCGCGCCCGACACCGCATCGGGGAAGTCGATGAGACCTGCCTGGTGCAACCTGGCGCAGGCGCCGGCACCGCCAAGCTTGTCGGCCACGCACAACACGCGATAGTCCGACAACGGCAGGATGTAGCCGAGTTCGTCGTTGCCGAGGCCCACGGCCCACGTCCACGTGCCCGGTAGCAATCGCTTCACGTAGCCTGGCGTCGTGATCTGATCCGGCGGCGTGTGGGCCGATGGTGTTTCGTCCGCCCATCGCTCCGGCGTGGCCTTGATGCCTTTCGGTAAGCCGATCACGAGTTCGCCCGGCACCTCACCAGGCAGGAACGCCAACGTCAGCTCGCCGATCTGCAGGAGGCTGACGGCGCTCCGCGTGTGGTCTCCCTTGCGAATCGGGCCGACCACCGGATCCTCGTCCACCGCCCGTCCGTCGTCGTGGCATGTGGACTCGGTCTTGGGGCCCGAGGCCGGGCACGTGTAGAGCTCTCCCGGCTTGAAGCCGAGGCTGGACCGGCCCGACTCCGCGTTCACCACCGCCAGCTTCCGGAAGCCGATGTTGGACATCCGCGTGAAGAACGGCTGGTGCCGCACGTCGAGGCGCGAGGGCTCGAGCGGTTTCGCGTCGCGCAGCAGGCCCTCGACAGCGACACCGAGCTGCTCGCCCACGAGGATCGGCTTGCGGAAGTTGCGCACGAGGAAGTCTCGCCCGACGCTGCCCGGCGGGACGGCATTGGGCGGTGGGGTGTAGCCGTCGCCAATCGGCGTCCGCTCACTGACTTCCCACGCAGGCACGTCGAGCGGCGATGCCATCGCGCCGATGGCGCCGTTGATGTAGATGACTTCGCCGCCAAGTCGACGGGCGAGCCAGCGGGCCAGGGCGCCCGGGTAATCTGCCGTCAGGTAGCGGCCTCCGGCGTCACAGGCCTCGGCCGTCCAGCCGAGGGTCTTGCAGGCGGCGGCAATGCGCTCGCGGGGCGGTGACCAGTTGAGCGTGCTCTCCGGATGGTCAGCCCAGTTGACGAGCGTGGCAATGACGCGCCCGTCGGCGGCGCGGGCCTGCAGGACACCGAGTGTCGGATCGTAGACGCGCAGGCCTCCGAGGTCGCTGCCGCCGAAGTAGTGCGTCCCCTCGGCGACGCGCAACGTAGCCGGCTCGAGCCGTTCGACGGCCTCCTTCACTGCGTCGCGTGTCTGCTCGAGGAAGAAACGGTACCAGTCGGGATTGACCGCGAACGCGGTGTCGGGCCCGTGGTGGTTGTGCGTGGCGTGGATCAGGACCTCGACCTTGCCCTGTCGCTCGGCCGGCAGCACTTCCCGCACCATCCGCCGCAGTTCTTCGGCGTCCGGCCTGAAGACCATGTACACATCGGCCGACGCAATCACCACGACGCGATCGGTCCCGGCGCGCTGCACGGCGAGGGTGCGCACGCGCAGGTCATCGCGCACCCAGTGCGCGTTGTCCTTGCCATTGCCGACCGTGATCGGGCCCTGATCGAACTGCGCCGCGAAGACGCCGGGGTCGTCGGCGTCCGCGTCGGGTGGCAGGCGCTCCGGAGCGGCGTAGCCGTGGCCGCCGTCAACAGTCGGCAGGACCGAGCGGCTCGAGGTACCGACGAGCCATCCCTTGTCGGCGGCGGGCGCGGCGGGAGTACCGGCGCAGGCCGACGACACCACACACATCAGCAGGAGAGCGAGGCGGCGCATGCGCGACATCGTACCTGCTTGGCGGAGCCAGCGGATGGGTTGGTGGAGCAAAGGGAGCTACTCAGGGACGCCGATCACCTGGGGCGCCGGCGGCACGACGCGCGTGAACGAGCCGCGCTGCAGCAGTTCGCGTCCCTTGCCGCCGCGGGCGGTGACCTCGTACTTGGCGGTGCTGATGGTCTGCTCCGCACCGCGTGACGTCTCGACGACCATCAGATCGCGGTCGCCGCGCGAGGCGATGAAGCCGAGGAGCCGATCCTTGGCGCCATCGATCTTGATGAGGATAACGCCGCGGCCCGGGCCCGACAGCACATTGACTTCGTTGGCCGCGCACAGCATCGCGCGCGCCTCCCGGGTCGCGGCGATGATCGTCTCCTCGCCGGTCACCTGCGCCACGCCAACCACCTCGACCCCGTCGGGCAGCTTCACGAACTTGCGCCCCGCGCGCGTGCTCGGCTCGATGTAGGGCGCCAGGCTGAAGCGCAGCGCGTAGCCGTCCGACGATGCCGCCAGCGCGTGACGCGGTGGTGTCTCGCCCTCCGCCTTCGGGTGCAGCCCTGGGCTCACGCGCGGGTCCAGGCTCATCACCGCCACCACCCGCTCGCCGTCCTTGAACTTGAAGAACCGTTGCACTGGTTCGCCGTAGCCCGTCGAGGCCGGGACGTCGATGAAGCGACATGTGTACGCCCCGCCCTGGGTCGTGAAGAGGACCAGCGTCGCGCGCGTGCTGCCGCCGACAGCCGCCAGGATCTCGTCGCCTTCGCGCAGTCGCGTCGTCGCCGGATCCTTGACCTCCTTCTGGCGCTTGATCCAGCCGTCGCGCGAGACGACCACGACGTTGTCCTCCTCGATGATGAAGGCCTCCGCGTCGTACTCGACGACCTCGTCGTCGCTGGCAAAGGTCGTCCGACGGCGATCCGCGCGGGTGTCGCTGTAGACCTTCTGCACCTCGGCGATCTCGCTGCGCACGAGTGCCCAGCGCGCCGGCTCGTCGCCGAGCAGGGCGATGATCTCGGCCTGCCGTTCGCGCTTGTCGGCCAGTTCGCGACGGATGATCAGGATCTCGAGCCGCGCCAGCCGGTAGACCTTGAGCTCGAGAATCGCGTCGGCCTGTTCGGCATCGAGTCCGAACGCCGCGATGATCTTGGCGGCCGCATCGGCCTTCCCGTCCGACTTGCGGACGATCTCGAGGATCCGATCGAGCGCGTCGAAGACCTTCTCGAAGCCTTCGAGGATGTGGACGCGCCTGGCAATCGCCGCGGCCTCGTATTCGAGCCGGCGGTTCACGACCTCCATGCGGAAGTGCAGGAAGTGCCAGAGCATCGCCTTCAGATCGAGGCGCTCGGGCCGGCCGATGTCCTCCTGCTCGGTCGGGATCAGGCAGGTGAGGTTCACGCCCAGGCTCACCTGGAGCGGCGTGTGCCGGCACAGGTACGCCATGATGAGCGCCTCGTCGGCGTCCCGTTTGATCTCGAGTTCGACGCGGATGTCGTCGGTGCTCACGTCGCGCACGTCGAGCAGCGGTGGCAGCTTGCGCGAAATCACCAGGTCGGCGATGCGCGTGACCAGTTCCGACTTGTCGACCGTGTACGGGATGGCGGTGATCGTGATGACCTTGCTGGAGCGCCCGACCTCACCTTTCTCCCAGGTGCCGCGCAGGCGGATCGCGCCGCTGCCGGTGCGATAGATTTCCTTCAACTCGTCGGGTGAGTTGAGGATCTGGCCGCCGGTGGGGAAGTCCGGGCCCTTGACGTACTTGCACAACTGCAGCGTCGTCAGCTCGGGGTTGTCGATCAGCCGGAGCAGCGCCGTGCAGACCTCGCCGAGATGGTGCGGCGGGATGTTGGTGGCCATGCCGACCGCGATGCCCATCGCGCCGTTGATCAGGAGCGTCGGGACGCGCGCGGGCAGGACGACAGGCTCGGTGCGTGTGCCGTCGTAGTTGGGACGGAACGGCACCGTGTCCTGGTCGAGTTCGGAGAGCAGTTCGTCGCTGATGCGCGCGAGCCTGCACTCGGTGTAGCGCATGGCGGCGGCGCCGTCGCCGTCGAGCGAGCCGAAGTTGCCCGACCCGTCGACCAGCGGATACCGCAGCGAGAACGACTGCGCCATGCGTACCAGCGTTTCGTACAACGCGCTGTCGCCGTGCGGGTGGTAGTTGCCCATCACGTCGCCGACGACCTTGGCGCACTTGCGGTGCTTGGCGTCGGCCGTGAGGTTCTGCTGCCACATCGTGTAGAGAATGCGGCGCTGCACGGGCTTCAGGCCGTCGCGCACATCGGGCAGCGCCCGCGACGTGATGACCGAGAGGGCGTAATTGAGGTAGCGCGTCTGCGCCGCGTCGTGCAGTGCGACGTCGGTCTCGCCGGGACCGGTGGGAGGCGGGGGCGTGCTGCCGCCGTTGGGCGCGCCTGGCAGGTCGAACAGGTTCGGTTCAGAGGACATTTACGGTTTCATTGTCGGCCGTCGGCTTGCGGTCGTCGGCGTTCGTCAACACAGGCGGCCCCGGACCATCGGCCTTCGGCCTTCGGGCACAACAGACTCGTGGGCTGCGGCCTGCCCGGCTACAGGCTACACGAGGGCGAATGCATGGCGAAGCGCTTTGTCGAAGGCCGAAGGGAGGTCGGCGAAGCCTGACGAAGGCCGACGCCGATGGCGAAGCCGATTGACGAAGGCCGGTGGCCGGTCAGCGAAGACGCCTGACGATGGCCGGGTTCATGCGGCCGGAGGCCGGCCCTATTCGGCATCTGGCGGCGTGACGGTGGCCATCCACGACGCGTAGCCGTGGTAGCCGACCTCGGCCTGCCGCGCGCGGATGCGATCGAGGAGGGCGTCGGCCGCGGCCGCGGCCAGAAGCGGGCGAGTCTCGACGTAGTCGGCCACCTGGGTTGCCGCGGCCTCCGCGCGGGCCTCGGATCCCTTCGAGAGGCCTTCAATCGATCGGGCGACGTCGGTTGCCTGGACCCCGAGGTAGTGTTCGGTGAGCCAATGCGCGACGTCCTTGGCGTGATGTTCGGACGCCTTGATGTTGCCGCGGCCGGTCACCACGTTGCCGACACCGAACACCCCCGGGACCGGCGCGTAGGCGCCCGTATCCCAGTCGGCGTAGTCGTAGAACGTGCCCTTCATGACGATGCCGGGCAAAGGCTCGGGAAGGCTGCCGATGGAACTCACGACCAGCGAGCTGTGCAGCTCGAACGGCCGTTCCTCGCGTGCGACGGCCTTGCCATCACGCATCTCCGTTTCGACGAACCGGACGCCAACGACATGGTCGTCATCGGTGAGCAGGGCCACCGGCAGCGCCAGCGGACGCACGCGGAACAGGTATCGCTCCTGCGCCTTGGCCAGCAGTTTCTTGCGAACCACCTCGATCTTCAGCAACTGCTCGGCCGAGGCGCCCGGCGGCGCCGTCGCCACCGGCATGTCCTCGACCCGGCGGCGGTAGACGAGCCAGCTGTCCTCGACGCCGAGCGCGGCGGGATCCGTGATCCCGTGCTTCAGGCAGGTGGCGGGAATCCCGGCGTGCTCGAGGTCGTGCATCGTGACGTCGATGCCGCGGGCGGCGAGCGCCTGGCCATACAACTCCAACTGGAACACCTTGACGACGTCGATGGAGGCGAGTCCGCCGCCGATGCAGATCGCGCCTGGCGGGATGGTGTAGCGGCGCCCAGCGTAGGCCGCCTCCTGGGCATGGTTGAACCAGTAGATGAAGGGGTTCTGATAGACCAGCCCGCGATCGACCCAGGCCTCGGCGCCGGGAATATCGAGCGGCCGATCCCGCCATGCGCCGTTTGCGAGCAACACCGCGCTGAACCCCCATCGCACGACGTCGTCGAACTGGATGTCGGTCCCGAGCCGGGTGCGTGGGACGACGTGGACGCCCGGACGATCGAGCTTGCCGTCGATGCGCTTGTATTCCATGCGTCGTTGATCGCGATGCCAGCGCGGCAGACCGTCCTCGATCTTGCCATACGGGCGGAGATTCTGTTCGAAGACGATGACCTCGATGCCGCGCGCCGCCAGGATCTCGGCCGCGGTGGAGCCCGCTGACGCGCCGCCGAAAATCGCCACCACGTGCCTGTTCGCGTCGACCATTGCTTACGTGACCTCCGGTCGCGGCGCGTCCGGCACACGGTGGCCGAGATCCACGACGATGCATTGCCATTTGCCTTGCTTGAAGCGGGCGATCGAGAGCAGGCAGCGGGTCATGTGCCCGGCCACGATGGCGCGCCAGATGTCCACCGCCTCGAACGTGCCGATGCGCGCAAACAGCAGGCACAGGCCGAGCGGCACCAGCAACTGCGACACGATCGAGATGTAGAGCGGGCTGCGGGTGTCGCCCGATCCCTGGAGCGCGCCGGTATAGGCCAGCGCCACCGTGACAAACAGCCCGGACACGGCGAGGTGACGCAGCAGGCTGCGCGCCAGCGCGCTGGTCAGCGGATCGTTGACGCCGAAGATCGCGAGCAGGGCCGAGGGAATCAGCAGGAAGAGCAGGCCGACGCCAACCGCGACGCCGAAGGCGATGCGCGAGCTCACGCCCACGGCAGCCCACGTCCGGTCGGGCCGGCCCGCGCCCAGGTTCTGGCCAACCACGGCCGCGGTCGCCCCCATCACGCCGACCGACGTGAAGGTGATCAGCGAGAACAGTTGCGTGTACGCAATGGCGTAGGCTGCCTGCGCGTTGGCGCTCTCGGGCAGGGCGCCGATGAAGCGCAGCAGGAACACGCCGCCCACGTTCATCGCCACGCCCTGGATGCCGGTCGGCAGACCGAATTTGAACAGTTGCCGAATCAGCGTCCAGTCGGGACGCAGGGCGGTGAGGTTGGGCAGGTGGACCGCCGCCGAGGGCGATCGCATGGCCATCAGGCCGAGCACCGCCACGATCAGTGACGCCGACACCGTGCCCATGGCGGCACCGGTGGCGCCGAACGCCGGGATCGGACCGGCGCCTCTGATCAGCACGACGTTGAAGACCACGTTGAGGGCGGTCAGGAGGATGCCGAGGCGCAGTGGCGTACGCGGATCGCCGGCGGCCCGGAACGCGCCGCCGAGCATGAAGAACATCAGCAGGCCGATGCCGCCGACAAACATCAGCCGCAGGAACGGCAGGGCCGCCTCCCGGACCTCATGCGTCGCATTGACGAACAGCAGCAGCCGCGGCGAGAGCATGTAGCCGAGCGGCGCCATCACGCCGCCGGCCAGTACCAGCGACACGAGGAAGGCCTGGCCGACGGTGCGATCGACCGAATCCCGGTCACCGGCGCCAGCGAACCGGGCGACCAGCACACCCATCCCGGCGTACAGCGAGCTGATGAAGACGATGACGACGACGAAGATCTGCCAGCTGACGCCGATGGCGGCGTTGGCCGTGTAGCCGACGAAATGGCCGACCATGGCGTGGTCGATGATCCCTTGCAGTCCGCCGATGGCGTTCTGCAGCATGGTGGGCCAGGCGAGGCGCCAGACGGCTCGTCCGAGGGACCCCTCGATGATCGAGCGGTCAAAATGCGACGGGCGCGCGAGGGGCGGCATGGCGGCTACACGATAGCCCGACCGCCCCGACCCGTCGAGGCGCGTGGTGGCAGAACATCGTGATCAGCGGGTAGACTACCGGTTCTGTTGCGCGGCTGCCAGCCGCGCTGGGTTCCATCCGGAGATACGTACTGTCATGGCCCTCTTCGATCGCTTTCGGCAGCCCAAGTGGAAGCATGCCGACCCGGCCATCCGGCTCGAGGCGGTCAACGAGCTCGGAGACGACGCGCAGGAGGTGCTGTGCAGTCTCGCCCGCGAGGACGCGGATCCCGGTGTGCGCCGGCGGGCCGTGGCTCGCGTGGAAGACATCGGCACGCTCGCCAGCGTGGCCCGCAGCGACATGGACGAAGGCGTCCGTGCCGAGGCGCGCAAGCTGCTGATGGACCTCGCTACGGACGGCAGCGATGAGTCCGAAGCGCTCGAGGCGCTGGCTGGTCTCGACGACGAGCGCGACCTCGCGGTGATTGCGCGGACCACCGACGCGGAGGCCGTGGGCCTCGCGGCGCTGCGCCGCGTCTCCGCGCCGCGTCTCATCGGCAGCGTTGCCGGCCGGGCCGCTGGCGGGGGCATCCGCCTGGCCGCCCTCGCCCTGATGACCGATCCGGCCGAGCGACTGCTCGTCGCCCTCAACAGCGAGCACAAGGACGTCGCGCTGTCGGCCCTCGAGTCACTCACCGACGCGGACGCGCTCGAGCAGATCGCCAATCGCGCGAAGAACAAGCTCGTGTCGCGGCGAGCGCGCACACGCTTGCGCGACCAGCAGCCGGCAGCGGTCGACGCACCGGCGCACACCGGCGAGCTCAATCGCGATCGGTTGTGCGACATGGTGGAAGGGCTCGGGCACGAGCCGCGCGTCGACGCCATCCAGGCGCCGCTCGATGCCGCGGTCGAGGCGTGGCAGCAGCTTGCCGCGCTGGACGAGGCGCCATCGCTCTTGCAGACCCGATTCGATGCCGCCGCGGCGGCGGCTCGGGCCCGTCTCGAGCAGTTACGCGCCGACGTTGCCGCGGTCCAGGCCGAGGCCGAGGCACGCGCCGCCAAGGATGCGCGTCGCGCCGACGTGTGCCAGCAGCTCGAGGACTACGCCGGCGACGACATCGAGGATGCCGTCACGGCCGCCCAGACCGCATGGGGCGAGCTCGACGCCGAACACGAGCCCGGCAGCGATGCCGTGAACCAGCGGTTCCTCGCGTCCATCGCGCGCCAGCGCGCCCGTCTGGCGGCGCGGCTGGCCGATGCCGAGCGGCACACCCAACTGGCGAGCCTTGCCGGCGAGGCCGAACTGCTCGCCGGCATGGACGACCTGCCACACGCGCACAAGCGCTGGGCCGACCTGCTCAGGCGTTGGACGTCACTGGCGCAGGATGGATCGAACGTCGACCCCGTGCTGGTTTCACGTGTGAAGGCCGCCGAGAGCGCGATCGCCTCGCGCACTGCCGCCATTCGCGAGCAGGAGGGTGCGGCCCGCGGGGAGAACCTGGCGCGTGCGCTCGCATCGTGCGATCGCCTCGAGGCGATCACGGCCCGCGAGAACCTGCCGCTGAAGGACGCAGAACAAGCGCTGCGCGACGCGCGCAGCACCGCCGAGCAACTCGGTGCCCTCCCGTCACGCGACGACCAGGGGGCCATTGTCGATCGGCTCAAGAAGGTCCAGGCGCGGTTGATGGACGTGATTCGCGACCTGCGCAGCGCCGACGACTGGAAGCGCTGGGCCAACGCCACGGTGCAGCAGGAGCTGTGCGAGAAGATCGAGGCGCTGGCGCAGATCGAGGCGTTGCCCGACGTGGCCAAGCGGCTCAAGGACCTGCGGCAGGACTGGAAGCAGGCCAGCGCGGGGCCACGCGGCGCCGAAGGCGACGCGCTCTGGCAGCGCTTCAAGGCCGGCGCCGATACGGCCCAGACACGCGTCGATGCGTTCTACGCGCAGCGCTCCGTCGAGGACGCCGCGGTGTTGCAGGAGAAGGCGCAACTCGCCGAGCAGGCAGAAGCACTGGCCGAGTCCACCGACTGGCTCAAGACCGCCGACGCGCTGAAGGCGCTGCAGCAGCGGTGGAATGCGCTCGGGCACGCGCCCCGGGGCGAGCAGGGCAAGGCGCTGAACAACAGGTTCCGCGCCGCGTGCGACCGGTTCTTCACCCGTCGCAAGGACGACCTGACGCAGCGCAAGGACGTCTGGAGCGCCAACCAGGCCGTGAAGGAGGACCTCATCGCCCAGGCCGAAGTGATCGCCGAGACGACCGACTGGAACGCCGGGGTCGAGACGATCAAGGCGTTGCAGGCAGCCTGGAAGGCGAGTGGCCCGGTCAAGCGGCAGAAGTCCGAGCAGCTGTGGCAGAAGTTCCGCGCTGCCTGCGACCGCTTCTTCGAGCGCTACAAGCATCGCCATGAGGCGGAGTTCGATACCCGTCGCGCCACCCGCGAGCAGGCGCTGATCGATTTCGAAGCGCTGGCCGCCGAGGAGGGCACCGAGGGCCCGCCCGTGCTCGCCCGCGCCGAAGCGGCCTGGCACACGTGGCGGAACGGTCCGCCGCTGCCACGCGACATCGTCCGCCCGATGCAGGATCGATTCGCGACCGCGTCGCAGGCGCTGCTCGAACGCTACCCCGAGACGTTCCGCCGTTCGGCGTTCGATCCGGAGGTGACGCGGACACGGATGACCGAATTGGTGACCCAGGTGGAGCAGCTCGGGTCGCCGCTGTCGTCACCACAGGCATCAGTGCAGGTGGCCCCGGCCGCCGCGCTGGCGACGATGCTGAAGGAGGCGCTGGCGTCCAACACCATCGGTGGGCGTGTCGACGATCAGACGAAGCGACGTGCCGCGCAGGAGACAGTCCGTGTTGCCCGGGCGGCGTGGAGCCGCCTTGGCCCGGCGTCGGGCGATGACGCCGCCGACCTGGAACGGCGCTTCGCCGCCGCGTGCCGCAAGTTCGACGACCCGCGTGACCAACACGGTGACCGGGGCGATCGCGGGGACCGCCGTGGCCCACGGCCGCAAGGCGCGCGGGCGCGCGCGCCACGGCAAGACCAGCGCGCCTGAACAAGGGACAAGAGACAGGGAAGAAGTCACAAGGGCATCAAGGGACAAGCGAGAAGACAAGGGCAAGACAGCAGGTAGAAGGCGGAACTACGGGCAGGCCGCGCGTTCGACACTCACGCAGCGACGGCGCCATGAGCCCATTCACTTGTCGCTTTCGTCCTGGTCCCTTGTGACTTGTCGCCCTTGTGACTCGTTCCTTGTCCCTTGTTCACCGGTCGTTCGGATCCTCGAGGTAGGTGTAGCCGTGCAGGCCTTCTTCGTAGAAGCGCAGCAGCCGCCCTGACTCGAGGTAATCGAGGCGGCCGGCGCGGACGGCGGCTTCGACGTCGTTGCGCATCTTGCCGAGCAGGTGCTCGACGTCGAACTCGACGTAGTCCAGCACTTCCTTCACCGTGTCGCCCTTGATCACGGCGTCGAGCACGACTTCTTCCTTGTCGTTCAGGCTGACGTGCACGGCGTGCGTGTCGCCGAACAGGTTGTGGAGGTCGCCGAGGATTTCCTGATAGGCACCCACCATGAACACCCCGAGCAGGTACGGCTCGTCCTTGAGCGTATGGAGCGGCAGCGTCTTCTTGACGTCGCGCCGGTCGATGAACTGATCGATCTTGCCGTCGGAGTCGCAGGTGATGTCGCCAAGCACGGCGTGCTGCGTCGGCCGCTCGCCGAGGCGGTGGATCGGCATCACCGGGAACAGCTGGCCGATCGCCCAGCTGTCGGGAATCGACTGGAACAGCGAGAAGTTGCAGAAGTACGTGTCCGAGAGCATCTCGTCGAGCGATTGCAGATCCTCGGGCACGTGATCGAGACCTGACACCAGCTTCTGCAGCTTCACGCAGATGTGCCAGTACAGGTTCTCGGCATGGCACCGCTGCTCGAGCGACAGGTACCCGGCCGAGAACAGGTTCATCGCCATGTCGAGCGCCGCCTGGGAGTCGTGATAGCTCTCGAGCGCGTTGCGCGCCGTCAGGTTGCGCAGCGTCTCGATGAGATCGGCCACCGGCTGTTCGAGCTCGTCGCTCACCTCGGTGGGGACGCGCTCCTCGCCGAACTCGGACACGCCGAGCACGTTGAACACGAGCAGGCTGTGGTACGCGGCAATCGCGCGGCCGCTCTCGGACACGATGGTCGGGTGCGGCACGTCGGTCTCGTCGCAGACCTGCTGGAGGTGGTACACCACGTCGTTGGCGTACTCCTGCAGCGTGTAGTTCATGCTCGACTCGAAGTTGGTCTGCGAGCCATCGTAGTCGACGCCGAGTCCGCCGCCGACATCCAGGTACTCGAGGCCGGCGCCCGCCTTGTGCAGCTCGCAATAGATGCGCGCGGCCTCCACCAGCGCACCCTTGACGATGCGGATGTTGGGGATCTGGCTGCCGAGATGGAAATGCAGCAGCTTGAAGCAGTCGGCCATGCCGCGCGACTTGAGCTCCTCGAGGCTGCGCATGATCTCGGTCACCGTGAGCCCGAACTTGGAGCGGTAGCCACCCGAGCTCTGCCACCGCCCGCTGCCCCGAGCCGCGAGCTTGACGCGGAAGCCGATCTGCGGACGCACGCCGACCTTCTCCGCGTACTCCAGGATCTGGCCGAGTTCGGTGTATTTCTCGACCACGGGGATGATGTTGCGGCCGATCTTCTGGGCCAGCATCGCCATCTCGATGAACTCGGCGTCCTTGAAGCCGTTGCAGATGATCGGGGTGTCGTTGGAGGCCAGCGCCGCCACCGCCATCAGCTCGGGCTTGCTGCCGGCCTCGATGCCGAAGTTGTAGGGGCGGCCGAACTGCAGCACCTCCTCCACGACCTGGCGCTGCTGGTTCACCTTGATCGGGTACACGCACGTGTACTTGCCGGTGTACTGGTGCTGCTGGATCGCGCCCTGGAACGCGTCGTGGATGTCGCCCAGGCGATGCTTCAGGATGTCGGGGAACCGCACCAGGATGGGCAGGTTGATACCGCGCATCTGGAGCCGATCCATCAACTCCTTCAGGTCGATGGACCGTTCACGCGTCTGCGTCGGGTGCACGAGCACATGCCCGTTCTCGCCGATCGAGAAATAGCCGTTGCCCCAGCGGTCGATGTCGTACAGCTCGGTCGCATCGACGGTGGTCCAGGAGTCGGTGGCGCTGGTGCCCGGCAGAGCGCGAGGCGAGACCGTGGTCATCGGGACATCATACGGGCAATTGACCCTCGTCTATCGGCTTCGTTGCAGCCACGCGTGGTGATGATTCGGTGACGGGACCCGGGCCCGGCCCGTCGCGCTGGCTAGCGTTGTTTGCGGTATTGCGCCACGCGGACGGCGGCGTCGACGCTGCGCGTCTCCACCTTCGCGTTCACCACCGCGCCTTCCTCGAGCACGAGCCGCGGCGCGGCGATATGACCCTGCAGGCGTGCCGTCGCACGTATGTCGATGATCTCGGTCGCCGTGAACTTGCCCGAGGCCTGGCCCAGCACCGTGATGTCGCGCGCGAGCACGTCGGCATCGACCCGTGCGTCACCTTCCAGCCGCACGCAGTGCGCGGGTGCGGCCAACTGACCGCGCAGGGTGCCGTGCACCTCCAGGTCCTCCTCGGTGGTGATGGTGCCGGTGATGACGACGGTGGAACCGAGCACGGAAGGACGGGCGTCGGCGGGCGGTAACGTGGACACAGTGGGCATCGATTCTGCGAAATGTAGGACACCGCGCGGGAGCGCGGACGACAGCGACGCGTGAGGCGTCAGCGCAAGGATCGTAGCCGGGATCCCGCGTGAATGAAACCGCCACGGCAAAGAAGCCCGGCCGTGGCGGGTGGTGAGACGTGAATTGACGCGTGCGCTCGCGCGCACGGCGTTTCGATCGCAGGCTTGCCTAGCGCGTCGCGGCGGCAGGCCTCGGGCGGTTGCGGTATTTCTCGTACAACTGCGTGTGCCTCGTCTCGAGCGACACCGGCACGCCCTTGATGAACACGTGCGTGATGGTGCTGCGGATCTCGAGCGGGTCCCCACGGCTGACGACCAGGTTCGCGATCTTGCCGGGCTCGACCGAGCCCACGAAGGCACCGAGGCCGAGGATCTGCGCCGGCGCCAGCGTGATCGCACGGAGTGCGACGTCGCGTGGCAGGCCGAAGCCGACCGCCGTGCCGATCTCGTAGGGCAGGTTGCGCGCGTCGGAGGAACTGTACGTGGACAGCGCGAACGTCACGCCCGCCTTGTGCAGCACCGCCGGCGCGGCCATCGTCGCGTCGTACGGGTCGTCGTCGGAGTCCGGCAACGCCTGGGTGGGCCCGACGATCACCGGCACCTTCTTCTCGGCGAGCAGCGCCGCGACCTTCCACGCCTCTTCGGCGCCGACCAGGACAATCTTCTGCTTGTGCGTATCGACGAAGAACGAGACGGCATCGCGGATGTCACGCTCGCGGCCGGCGCGCACCAGCCACGGCTTCTCGCCGGCCGCGTAGGGCCCGAGGGCCTCGAGCTTGAGGTTGCGCTCGACGCGATCGGCGCCCCTGGCGCGCGCCGCACGGTAATCGCGGGCGTCACTGATCCAGCGGGCAATCTCCCTGGTCTGCTTGGCCTGCTCCTCCTTGACCTCGCGATAGGGCCTCGTCCGCGACGAGAAGGTCGCGAAGTCGAAGGTGCGTGCCTGCAGCGACGGCCAGTTCACGACCATGCCGACCGAGCGGCTGATCAACATCTCCTCGATCGTCCAGCCGTCGAGGTGGAACGCCGACGCCTGGCCGCCGATCACCGGGCCGGTGCCGCCCCTCGGCGCTGTTTCGCCCATTCCTGCCATGCCGGGGACCGCGACGGCGTGGGTGATCCCGTTGGCCCGCGCGACCGGGATGTGATCGGTGGCCGGATGCACCGCGGTAGCGGCGTCCACCTGAGGGTTGAACGCGCCGACCTCGGTGATGTCGTTGGTGGCGTTGACGGCACCGATCTCGGTCAGCCCGAGCTCGCTCATCGCGTCGAAGAAGCCGGGCGACACCTCGAGGCCCGTGCCGTCGATCACCTCCGCCCCCGCGGGCACCGGCGCCGACGCACCGACCGACACGATCTTGCCGTCGGCGATGACCACCGTGCCGTTGTCGATGATCGGACCAGAAACGGTGACGATCCGGGCGCCCTTGATCGCGTACGTCTTTGCCGGTCCCTGCGCGCGGGTGGTCGTGGTCGTGGCCAGCGCGAGCAGCGCCGCGGCCGTCCCCGACACGTACAGCCATGTCGCGATCCTGACTCGCGGCCTCATCGCTTCTCCTCGCTGCCGGGTGTGGTCTCGGCCTTCGGGGTGGTGTCGGGCGCCGTCGGCCGCGCCGGCGTACTGCCTGCGTTCTCCTTGTCCTTCAGCGCCTGTTTCTGCCGTGCCCGGACCTCCCGCTGCTGCAGGTCCTTCTCGCGGTCGAAGTAGACGACACCGTCGACGAGCACCTGCCGTGGAATCGCGAAGGTACTGAGTGGATGCGCGGTGTAGATCGCCAGGTCCGCATCCTTGCCGACCTCGATTGAGCCGACCCGCTTGTCGATGCCGAGCTGGGTGGCCGGGTTGATCGTGACCAGCTTGAGGGCCTGTTCTTCGGTGAGGCCGCCGTACTTCATGGCCTTGGCGGCTTCCTGGTTCAGGTGCCGATGCTCCTCGGCGCTGTCGGAATTGATCGAGACGAGCACGCCGCGCTGCGTCATCAACGCCGGGTTGTAGGGCGTCGCGTCGTACGCCTCGACCTTGTAGGCCCACCAGTCGGAGAACGTGGAGGCGCCGGCACCGTGCTTCGCGATCTCGTCGGCGACCTTGTAGCCCTCGAGCACGTGCTGCAGCGTGGCGATGCGGAACTTGAACTCCTCGGCGATGCGCAGCAACTGCAGGATCTCGTCGGCCCGGTAGGAGTGCGCGTGGACCAGGCGCTTGCCCTCGAGCACCTCGACGAGCGGTTCGAGCCTGAGGTCGCGCGACGGGGCGGCGGCTGTGCGATCCCCGGCCTTGACCGCGGCGTCGTAGGCGCGCCACTTGCCCTGGTAGGTCCGCGCCTCCACGAAGGCCTCGCGAATCACGTCCATCACGCCCATGCGGGTGGCGGGATAGCGGCGGTCGGCGTTGTTGCCACCGGCGCTTGCGCGCTTCGGGTTCTCGCCGAGCGCGAACTTGATTCCTGGTGGCGCCCCTTCGAACAGAAGACCGTGCGCGTCCTTGCCCCACCGCAACTTGATGACGGCGTTCTTGCCGCCGATAGCGTTGGCGCTGCCGTGCAGCACGTTGGCGGACGTCACGCCACCGGCCAGGCCGCGATAGATGTCGATATCCTTCGGGTTGAGGACGTCAGCGACGCCGACCATCGACGTCACCGAGAGACTCGACTCGTTGACGGCGCCGTCGATGGCGATGTGGCTGTGCGCGTCGATGATGCCCGGCATGACGAACAGGCCCGTGGCATCGATCTCGGTCGCGCCACGCGGCACGTCCACGTTGGTGCCGACGGCGGCGATCTTGCCGTCACGGATCACGATCGTGCCCTTCTCGATCGTTCCCCTGGTGACCGTCAGGACCGTCGCGTTGCGGATCACCGTCACGGGTCCACCGGCCTGCGCGAACGCGGTTACGGCTCCCATCGGCCCGACCGCCACCAGGACGGCGATCTGCATGCTGCGGCGAATCATCGGCGGTCTCCTTCACTCGGCCGGGCACTCGGACCTCGCCCGGCGCCGCCGGGGGCCGCACCGCTCGCGTCGACGGGCACCTCGAAGCGACGGCCATCCACGAAGACATGCTTGACGGTGCTCTTGTCGCCGAGCAGGTCGCCCTGCACGACGATCACATTGGCGATCTTGCCCGCCTCCAGGCTGCCAAGGCGATCCTGCACGCCATAGATCCGGGCCGCATCGATCGTCAGCGCCCGCAATGCCGCATCGGCCGGCAATCCCGCCTTGATCGCCTTCCGCACGCTGGCCAGGAACTCGCCGGGCGTCGCCAGGCCGTCCGACGAAAACGCGAACGGCACCTTCTGCTCCGCGAGCGCCGCAGGCGTGTGTGGCGCGCGATCGCGCAACTCGAGGGTCTCGAGCAGTTCGTCGGCATCGGGATCGGCGTCCTTCGGCTTCTCGGGCCACTTTGCGCTGACGATGACCGGAATCCTGGCTTTCGCGATCCGGCCGGCCGCGGCGTACCCCTCGTGCACGCCGTACAGCACGGCGGGCACGTCGAATTCGCGCCCGAGGGCAAGCATGCGATCGATCTGCACTTCGTTGCCCGCAGGCAGCAGGAACGGCACCTTCGCCTGCAGCGCGGCCTGCAGCGCCTGCACCGTGCGGTCGGTTTCCGGGCGTGCCTTGCCGCGTGCGTCCTGGTCGTACCGCTTGACCTGTTCGGCCGTGTAGCGCGTATCGAGGAACACCTGCCTCACGTACGCGACCAGGCCCATCGTCGAGCCGGGAAACGTCCCGCCGCCGGCGGGCGGAGTCATCACCAGCGGCACCGCAACGGCGCTGCGCACGACGACGTCCTCACGCCGCTCGCCACTCAGGTTGATGACCGCGGCCTGGCCGGGGAAGATGCCGACCCGCGGTGCCGTCACCACGGTCGTCACGCCGCCGTTGCGCCACGTCTCAATCCGGCGATCGTCGGCCCGGAACTCGTCGGCGGCCTGCAGCCAGGGCGTCGAGCCCGGTCGATCCTCGGGACCACGGATGCGGGACGGCGGACGAGGCGCGTTGGGGCCGCCACCGGGCGCTGCGCCGGCAGGGGGGGCCGCGGTGGGCTGTGCCATGCCCAGATCCGTCAGGGCGTCGATCAGGCCGGGGTACACGGTGAGACCGGTGCCGTCGATCACGACAGCCTCGGCGGGCACGTCCACGTTCGATCCCACGGACTTGATGAGTCCGTTGACGAGGACGATGCTGCCCCCGTCGATCGGCGCACCTGAAACGGGCACGATACGTGCGTTGCGGATGGCGATGGGCGCCACGGGCTGGGCCTGTCCGATGGTCCCCGTCCCGAGCGCGCACGCCACACCAAACGCCGCCGTGCGCAACCGCGCAGCGATCACCAACGCGACCTCCTCCACGAAATGCATGAGCCGCCCCGCGCGTCGCGTGGGGAAGCGGGGATGCTACCTCGGGCGTCGCAGCGCGACAAGCGCCCTGTGTGTCAGTTGCGCATGGACCGACGACTCACGGCTCTCGCCCCGGAGGCGCGGTGGAAGACGATGCCGCGATCACGACGAGTGCCGCCATCGCGTACACAGCCCACACGATCGGCGCGTCGCCGGGGGCGCGGTTGGATGGCACGCGCCCGCTGGTCAGCACAAGGACCAGCGTGCCAAGATCAGCGACAGCCCAGGCGAGTGCTGCCGGCCGCATGCCGGTTGCGCCGGACACCAGTCGCCGGCCGAGCATGAGGCCGCCAGCCGTGACCAGCACACGCAGCGCGATGAGCGTTGCGGGGCCGAAACCAGGCTCGCCCGCCGGTGCGGAGATCAGCCGGGCCAGCGTCGCGGCGAGTTCGGCCGGGGCCAGCACCAGCAACCACGCCACGGCCGCGATCCTCGCGATGGGGCGCCACTGGCGTCCAAGGAGATTACGCATGCTGCGATTGGTGGAGCGCCTGATCGGCGAAGGGCAGCTGGACGATCCGAATGCGCCCGGCGCGCCGCTGTCCACCGCGTACGAACTGGACGTCTACCGCGACTGGACGATCGAGGCTGGCACGATGGTCGCCGGCGAATGGGTGATCGAGGGGCACCTGCTCGCGCATCCCGAGGCGCTCGCGGCGCTCGCCGGACGTGGCGGGACCTTCATGTTGCGCATGGACGACGGCCGCCGTCTCGAGGTGTTCGTGCTCGACGGCGAAGGCCGCCTCGTCAACGTCGAAGGCACAACGTTCATCGCGCCTCCGGCGTGATGACGCGCAATTGACGCACCAGCACTCCCAGGGTGCGCGTGTCATGCCCGGGCTGCACGGTCTGCGGCACCGACAGCGTGATCGTGTTGGTCCCTGCACGCAACGCCTCCACCGGAATCGTCGCCCGATCCGCACCGGGCCAGTCGGCACTGACCTGGTGATCGTTGACGCGCACCGAGACCGCTTGAGGGCCCGCAGGTGTCGAGGCGCTGGTGGCGTCCAGTGCAAGGACGACGGCCGTGGGCCGCTCCAGCACGAACGTCGCCGTCGCCGTGGGCGACGCGCTCCACTGGAAGACGCTGTTGCTCACGCGCTCGGGTAGGTGCCAGCCATGTCCGACGACAACCGCGATCTCACGTACGGTATCGTCGTCCACCACACCCGACTGGCCGGCCAGCATTCGCTCGCCCGCCACGATGTCGCACACCGCGGTGTTGGCCGGCCGCGAACCGCTCGAGGCAAGCCGGACCAGCCAACTAGCGGGCACGACGCCTGGCGTGATCGACGCCCGTACGGCGTACGCGTTTCGTGGGCGGACTTCGATCCGCGAGATCCATCGGCCTCGCAGCGGCTGCCCGTCGGACATCTCGTCCTGGCGCTGCGTGTCGCGCAGGCGCGCCGCGTCGGCTGGCGATTGCCGATCGAACACGGTGACTGGTGATGGCTTCCACAGCGGGTCAATGGGCCGGCCGTCAATCGCGATCTGCGACCGTGCATCCGACCCGAGCAGCACGATCGCCGGATTCGTGAGAGTCGCCCCGGCCACGGGGACCGAAAGTCGGGCCATCGACGCGGGAAGCGCTGTCCATGTTGTCGACGCGTCGACGCACCGTGGTTGGTCGCGCACGAGCGCATGGCGCCAGTCTGCCTGGTTCGTCAGCGCGACTGGCAGCCCAGGCGTCGCTGAACCGACGCCGCGCAGCACCACGTCCTGGCCACGATCGAAGATCGCGATGGCCGCCTGTCGACCCGTGGCAAGCCGCGTCGGTGTGCTGTCGACGCTGGTGTCGTCGTCGTGTGCTGCAACGGAGAGAGGCGCCAGCAACTGACGCCCGGCGAGGACATCGCCTTCTTGCCAGGTGAGGTCGATGCCGTGGCGGCCCGTGCGAACGTCGCCACCGTGTCCGGTACGAGCGATGACGCCGATCGACGTGGTTGCCGGCGTGCCGCGCCCGACGCCGAGCCGGGCGAGCGCAGTGAGCCCGGCTGGTCCCGCCCACGAGATCGCGCCGGGTGCGATCGCGAGTGCGATCAGTTGATTGGCACGCAGGTCCTGGATCACCGCGGCCAGCGACGGCCGCAACGGTCGCTCGATCACGCGGTGGCCAAGTTGCTGCACGCGGTCGACCATCGATCCGATTGCGAAGACGTCGCGACCCGACGCAACGCATGCGGCGAGTGTCCGCGCGTCTGCGGGCACGGTCGTGCCCCCCACCAGGCGAAGCCGCCGCGTGAGGGCTGCGTCGTCGCTGGCCACGAGGCGCCCGTGCCACGTCTCCGATACCGATCGTGTCGTTGCCGGCATGCCGCTCCGCCACGGCCCGGGGACGACCGTCGCGTGACGCAGGGGCGGCAGGAACGCCGCCAGCGCCAGGGCGAGCGCCATCGCGAGCCGTGGCTCACGGTGGCCGGCGAGCCGGACGAGTCCGGTAAGGCCGAGTCCGAACCATGGCGCCCACCAGGGCAGCAGCAGCGCTGCAGCAAAGGCGGGCGGAAGCAGTCCCGTTGCAACCGCGATGAGGGCGACCGCGCATGCGGCGACGGTCGGGCCGCGCAAGCCGTGCGTGCGTGGCAATTCGTAAGTCAACCCGAACGCTGCGACGGCGATCCCGAACAGATGCACGTCGCCTGCGAACACCGCGGCCGACTGTCGGATGGCCATCCACGCCGACGCATCAGCGGAGAGGCCCGGGCGGAGGACCTCGCCGATGGCTGACCCCCACATGGCAGGCGCGAGGCACCATATCTGCGTCCACGTGCCGTGCAGCAGGTGCAGCTGGGCGCCGATGGCGACGATGGCGACACCGATCGCCAGCGCCACCCGCCGTAGTGCCGATGATCGTGATGCCAACGATGCGGGCAGGGCCAACCATGCGGCCGGCGGGCTGAGGGCGATGCTGGCCAGGGCCGGCAGCGTTTCGGTCAGCAAGCCCATCGGCCGCGCCAGCGCGGCGACAGCGAAGGCCACCACCGCGACTGGCAGGGCGTCGTGTCCGGGCGACGCGGTGCTCCAGAGGGAGCGCGTGGCCGCAAGGCCGAGGACAACCGCAATGGCGAGGGCCGCCGGTACGTCGATCGCGAGCAGCGTCGCGAGCGAGCAGAGGGCCGTCGCCAGCAGGACCAGTGCCGAACCGAGGGGCACGTCGGGCGCGAGTGACGCGTGGGCGTTGAGCCGATCGAGCGCCCAGGTGGCTGGGGAGAGCGCACGCACCTGTCCAAACCACGGCGTTGCCGCGTCAGGCCATGCGGCGGGCTGGTGGGTGTCGAACATCCACAGCGCGGCAAGCAGCAGGACGGCCAGCAGCGCGAATGGCCACCGCGGGGGGCGCGCGGCGATGACGGGCGGGGCAGAGGACACCACGAGAACGTGCGTATAGTAGTCCGGCTGTCGCCCTGCGCCTGGGCGGGCGCGCCATGACCGAGTCGCACGCCCGCACCATCAGCGGGACGAGCCTCCGTTCTCGTACCGGACGTGACCGTCGAGAGGATCGGGGATTGATGCCGAACCCGTTGGCCGCAACGGCCGCGGCGGTGCTGCTGTTTGTCACGTACATGCCAGGTCAGCATCGACACACGGTCCCGCGGCGTGCCTTGTGGCACCTGGGACAGCCGGGGCATGCTGCACGAGGCATGGTGACCATGGACGATCTGGCACGCGACTACGTGCGCCTCGTGCTCTCGCTCGGCGTGCACGACCCTGACGCCGTCGACGCCTACTATGGTCCCGCGGCGCTGCAGGAGCAGGCGCGAGCGGCAGCCACGCCGCTCCCGGACCTTGCTCGCGACGCCGCACGTCTCGCCAGTGAACTCGCCGATTTGCGCGTGCCGGGCGGCGACCTGGACGGAAGGCGCCTCAGAATGCTGCGGGTCCAGGTGCGGGCGCTCATCACGCGCATCGCCATGCGGCAAGGCCGCCTGCTGCCCTTCGACGACGAGTCGGCCGCCATCTACGATGTCGTCGCGCCTACCCACGACGCGGCGCATTTCGAGGGACTGCTGCACGCGCTGGCCACGGTCCTCCCAGGCAGCGGCCCCGTGCCGGCGCGTTACGAATCGTTCCGCGCCGGCTTCGTGATTCCTCCAGCCAGGGTGGACTCCGTCTTCCGCGCCGCCATCGAGGCGTGTCGCGCCCGAACGCGTGCCCACGTCGAGTTGCCGCCGGGGGAGCGGTTCACCCTCGAGTACGTCAAGGACAAGCCGTGGAGTGGGTACAACTGGTACCAGGGCGACTATCGCAGTGTGATCCAGGTCAATACGGCCCTGCCGATCTTCATCGACCGCGCCCTCGACCTGGCGTGCCACGAGGGATACCCCGGACACCATGTCTACAACGTGCTGATCGAGCAGCAGCTCGTGCGCGAACGGGGCTGGATCGAGTGGTCCGTCTATCCACTCTTTTCGCCGCAAAGTCTGATCGCGGAGGGTACGGCGAACTTCGGCATCGCGGTGGCGTTCCCGGACGCGGAACGCCTGACGTTCGAACGAGACGAGTTGTTTCCGCGCGCGGGACTCGACCCGGCGCTGGCCGCGCGTTACCAGGACGTGCAGCGACTGGCCGCCCGCCTCTCGTATGCCGGCAACGAGGCGGCACGGCGCTATCTCGATGGCACGGTGTCGGCCGACGATGCCGTCGCGTGGCTCGAGCGGTTTGCCCTCATGAGCCACGACCGTGCTGTACAACGCGTGCGGTTCTTCGATCGCTACCGAAGCTACGTGATCAACTACAACCTCGGCGAGGACCTCGTCGAGGCGTTCGTCGAGCGCCAGGGCGGGACCGACGCCAACCCGTCGCGTCGCTGGGACGTGTTCCTCGACCTGCTCCGCGTTCCCCGCCTGCCCAGCGAACTCGCGGCACCGGCACCCTGAATCGCTTTCATTCAACGCGCATGCTTGTCACCCGCCCCCTATTCGCCGCCCTGCGTCGTCGCTGCCGGCCGATGCCGACCCTGTTGCTCATCGCTGTGTCCGCTGGATGCGGAGGCCCTGACACGCGCTACACCGCCGAGCAGGCCGCGCGTGCACGCACCACGATCGAGACGGTGCAGATCCGCGATCTCGCGCCGGGCACGGGTGAGCCCGCCGAGACGGGACGCCGACTCGTGGTGCACTACTCCGGGTGGCTGTACGACAGTGCCGCGCCCGACCACCGCGGGCAGGCATTCGATTCGTCGCGCACCAGGGGGCGCCCGTACGAATTCGTGTTGGGGGCCGCACAGGTGATCCCCGGCTGGGAGCGCGGCGTCGCCGGGATGAAGGAGGGCGGTACCCGCGAATTGACGATTCCGTCGCGACTTGGATACGGAGACGAGGGCTCGCCGCCCGGCATTCCGCCCGATGCGACGCTCGTCTTCGAGCTCGAGCTCATGGACGTGAGGTAGGCCTGGGGAACAGGCGATCGAAGTTGCCCGCGCAGATCGCCTGCTGATCGACGAGCGGCACGGCGAGTTCGTCGAGGATGCCCAACTGGGCGTCACGGATCGCCGCGTGCCACCCTCTCGGAAAGAACGACGAGTCGGTACCGAACAGGAGTCGTTCGGGGCCGAGCACCGCCAGGGCCTGCGAGAAGACGTGCCGGAGCGTGAGGCCCGGGCTGTACTTCGTCCACGCGTTGCTCGAGGACGTGTCGACGACGACGTTCGGGCAGGTGTCGGCCACCATCAGCAACTCGCGGAAGAAACCCGCGCCGAAGTGCGGCACGATGATCGGCAGCGACGGGTGACGCAGCGCGAGCCCCTGCAGTTCCAGCGGGTTGCCGTGGCGCGCTTCGAACGCACTCGGCAGCCCCAGTTTCTTCCGGATGCCGACCGTGAGCACGCCGCAGTGCACGAACAGCGCGGCGCCGCTGCCCGCCACCTGTTCGGCCAGGCCGAGGACACGCGGATCCGATGGCGTGTAGCCATGCATCGCCGGGAACAGGCAGACCACGCGCATGCCGGGCTGGTTCAGTGCCCAGGCGACGCGGGTCAGCGAGCCCTCCTGCGTGGGATCGAGCATGAACGCGCCGACGAAGCGATCCGGGTGGCGCGTCACGGCCCGTGCCACCTGCTCCTCTTCGCCGGGCACACTGCCGATCAGCAGGGCTCGCCCGACGCCGCCCTCCGTCAACGCCTCGGCCCAGCGGTCGGCCAGCGCTTCGGGCGAGCCCGGATGGTCCCAGCCGACCAGGCGCGTGATTTCAAGGCCCGGCGAGTCGCCCGGGAGACCCTTCTGGCGGCCCAGCACATCGAAGAAGCGCGACGAGAAGAAATGGCAATGGGCGTCGTTCAGGCGCAACGGCAGCGTGCCGGTCACGCCGAAGCCGAGGGGCGGCAAGGTCGTCATGTGCGAACTCCTTCAGTGCGCCGCAGCGGCAGCCGTGGTCGAGAGACCGCCGGTATGGATGAACAGCACGCGTGCGCCCCTGGCGAGCCGGCCGTCGCGGGCCATCGCGATCATCGCCGCCGCGGCCTTGGCCGTGTAGGTCGCATCGAGCAGGTAGCCTTCCTCGCGCGCCATGCCGAGCAGGGCGGCGTCAGCCGCCGGCGTGCGTAGTCCATAGCCTGGCTCGTCCACGGGTCGAACCCAGTTGCATCGCGCTCGCGTCGCGTCGAGCGTCACGGGCCAGCCGAACAAGGCGATGGCGGCCTGCACCATCTCGGACGGCGGCGGGGCGGCGAAGCGCTCCATCGCTGTCGGTGACGACACGGCGATGGCGTGCACCGTTGCCGGGAGGTCGGCCAGGACGAGTCCAGCGTATACACCTGCCGACGTCGATCCCGTTCCATAGGCTACGACGACATCGTCGAACGGGAACGCTCCGCCTGACTGCGCGATCACCTCGCGCACGCCGTCCGCGTAGCCCGGGATCGAGGCAGGCATCGATGCGCCAGGCGGAATCCAGTAACCGCCGGTGTCGCGCACCAGCCGCTCACAGAGGACCCGCGAGGCGGCCAGATCACCGGGAGACGGGTCGGCGGTGTTCATCGACGTGAAGTGCACGTGCGCCCCGTACAACTGCGTCAGCGCAAGATTACCTGTCGAGGATGTGGGTGCCTCGCCGCCGAGCACCACGTGGACCTCGAGCCCGAGGCGCCGTGCGGCCGCGCTGGTCATCAGCGTATGGTTGGACGTCACCGGGCCGGCTGTGACCAGGGTGTGCGCACCGCGCACGATGGCTTCGCCGATCACGAATTCGAGCTTGCGCGCCTTGTTGCCGCCGAGTGCGAGACCGCTGCAGTCGTCGCGCTTCAGCCACAGGTCGAGGCCGAGCGCATCACCCAGCCGTCGCAGCGGCACGAGCGGTGTTGGCCACGCGCCGAGCGAGACGCGCGGCAGCGGCGCCAGCGCCGCTGCGAGCCGATCGAGTCGCAGCGTCATGTCGAGGTCACCGTCAGCGCCGCCACGCCGCGGACGGCTTGGCCGATGCGGACGCGCCAGAGGCACAGCAGGCACGTGCCCACGAAGAAGAGGCTTGCCGCCAGCCCGAGCCACAACCCGATCACGCCGTAGCCCGCCTTGAAGCACAGCCACCACGCGAGGGGCAGGCCGCTGACCCAGTAGCCGACCAGGCTGATGACCATCGGCACGCGCGTCTCCCCCAGCCCCCGCAGCGCGCCGGTGGTGGTCACCTGCAGTCCGTCGAAGAGCTGGAACGCAGCGGCCACGCCGAGGAGTTGCGAACCGATGGCGATCACGGCGATCTCCCGTGTGTACAGCCGGATGAACCCGCCGGGGGCGACCAGGAATGCCACGGCTGACGATCCCATGAACGCGAGTGCCACCAGGATGGCCGCCCACCCGGCGCGACGCGCCCCGGCTGCATCCCCCGCCCCGACATGCTGCCCGACCAGCACCGCCGCGGCCGCCGAGATGCCGAGCGGCACCATGAACACGACGCTGGCGATGTTCAAGGCGATGTTGTGCGCCGCGAGCGCATCCGGTTCCAACTGGCCCGCAATGGCCGTGACCGCGCTGAAGACGCCGACCTCGAAGGTCAGGTGTGCGGCGGCCGGCAACCCGAGAGTCAGGAGGCGCCGGACCCGCTCCACAGGGAGGGCCAGTGACATCCGTGGCAACGATTCGCCGCGGTGCAACCGCCATGCCGCCGTCGCGAGCACCGCCACCATGTACAGGCGCGAGAGGACCGTCGCCCACGCCGCGCCGACCACGCCGAGTTCGGGGAAAGGCCCGATGCCGTAAATGAGGACCCAGTTGACCAGCACGTTCACGAGGTTGGCCGACACCAGCGTGAAGGCGATGACGCCGACGCGCGACAGCGCCTGCAGGTATCGGCGCAGCGCCGCGTAGAGCAGCAACGGCGGCAGGCTCAGCGCCACGACGGGAAAGTAGGCCTGCACGTGTGGCAGCACCTGCGGGTGGAACCCGAAGGAGGGCAGTGCAAGCTGCATCAGGTACAGGACGGCGGCCAGAGGCGGCGTCACGAGTACGGCGACCCAGAGACCGGCGACAAGCCACTGATCGCATTGTGCCCGCTTGCCCGCGCCGAATGCCTGCGACACGGTCGTGTCCATGCCGAGCAAGAGGCCCATGCCGAACACGCCCACGGCAACGAACAGGACGCTGCCGATGCCGGTGCCGCCGAGTGCGGCGGCGCCAAGCGGGCCGACCATCACCGTGTCGACCACGCCCATCGACATCCAGCCGAGTTCAGCGGCGATCACCGGCAGCGCCAGGCGGATCATCGGCAGCAGCGCCTCACGTACGAACGATCCACGCACGGCCATCCGCCCATCATACGGCCTCACCGCGGGCGTCGCTGCGCCGTGGCGGTGTCTGCCGTATTCTCGCGGCATGAGCATGCCAGCGACGATGGCGGCCGTGGAGATCCGCGGGTTCGGCGACCCGGAGGTGCTGACGCCGACGGAGCGCCCGGTACCGGTGCCGGCCGCGGGCGAGGTGCTGATCCACGTGGCGGCCGCCGGCGTCAATCGGCCGGATGTCTTCCAGCGCAAGGGTGGCTACGCGCCGCCGCCCGGTGCCTCAGACCTGCCGGGTCTCGAGGTCGCGGGAACCGTGATCGCCGCCGGGACGGGGACCACGAGATGGCGAGAGGGCGATGAGGTGTGCGCCCTGCTCGCCGGTGGTGGCTACGCCGCGTACGCCGTCGCCCCTGAAGGGCAGTGCCTGCCCCGGCCGAAGGTCCTTTCGATGATCGAGGCGGCGGCCGTGCCGGAAACCTTCTTCACCGTGTGGACCAACGTGTTCGAGCGGGGGCGATTACGGGCCGGCGAGTCGCTGCTCGTGCACGGCGCGTCCAGCGGCATCGGCACCACCGCGATCCAGTTGGCGGTGCGATGGGGCGCGACGGTGTTCGGCACCGCCGGCTCAGCTGACAAGTGCGCCACCTGCGAGCGGCTCGGGGCGGCACGCTGCGCCAACTATCGCGATGAGGACTTCGTCGCGGTCCTGCGCGAGGCGACCGGCGATCGCGGCGTCGACGTGATTCTCGACATGGTCGGCGGCGAGTACGTCGCACGGAATCTCTCGCTGCTCGCCGAGGACGGCCGCCTCGTGCAGATCGCGGTGCTACAGGGAAGCAAGGCGACCGTGGACGCGGCGTTGGTGATGCGGCGGCGATTGACGTTTACCGGTTCCACGCTGCGCCCGCGCCCGGTGGCCGAGAAGGCGCGGATCGCCGCGGCGCTCGAAGCGCACGTCTGGCCGTGGCTCGAGGCGGGCGAAGTGCGCCCGCAGATCTTCCGGACGTTTCCACTCGCGCGCGCAGCAGATGCCCACGCGCTCATGGAATCGAGTGCGCACGTCGGCAAGATAGTGCTTACCGTCTAGAGTGATCGGGAGTCGGGAGTCGGGAATAGCGGATCGGGAACGGACGTAGCTCGGCTCTCCGACTTGTCCCACCGTAGCCTTGGCGGAGGTGGAGCCCGGCCATGCGCCGTGACCTGTGTCCCCCGGCTGGATGATCAGCCGACGCTGCCGATGATGGCGCCGATGACGGCGGCAGCGGCGAGCAGCCGCGCCAGGCGCGGCCATTCGAGCGTCGCCGCCGGGGCGATGTCGTAGGCGAGCGGACGTGACGTCGTCGGCGGTGTCATGGGAGCCCTGCTCTTTTCCGCTACGGGCCGACGCGTCGAAAGGTTCCCACCTACAGCTGCATTTCTGCGACGAGTTGCTCGGCGAGCGCGCGGATCGTCAGCGGCGCCGACCCTTCCGCCTTGTTGTTCACCAGCACGTACACCGGCTGCTGCCGCCCCGTCGCGTCGCTGATCAGCCGCGTTACGTCCCGGCGCAGTACGTCGTTCTGGTCGACGATGCGGTTGAACGGGCGGAAGTCTTCGCGCCGCGCTTCGTAGCGCGTGCCGGGACGGAGCAGGAGACGCACGACCGTGAACGGCGCACGTGTCACGTCGAGCATGCCCGCCTGTTCCCGGGGCGACGGCATGGCCGACCAATAGTTGAGGACGTGCGCGGCCCCGTACTGGTTCAGCACCGCCTCGTAGGCGGGTGTGATGAGTCGCCGATCACGCAGTTCGACCGAGATCGGGCAACTGTCCGGGAGTGCGTCCAGGAATCGGCCGAGCCGGTCGGCAAACGCCGACGGGTCGAGCCGGACCTCCGGCGGCACCGGGGGAATCTCGAGCACGAACGGGCCGAGATGCCGGGCAAAGTGCAGGTGGAACGGTTGGACCACGTCGGCCAGGAATCCCCCGGCGGAGAGGAAGTCCGGATTGGGAAGGGCCTCTGCGCCGCGGCCGCTACCGGGTAGCACGGGCGAGGCGTACATCGCGGGAACCTTCGCGCAGCATGGAAAGCCCGCAGGCAGTTGCGCGGCGTAGCGCTTGAGGTCCTCGCCCGTCAGCGGCGCGTAGTAGCTGCGATCGATGCCGACGGTGCCGAACAGCGGATAGCGGGCGTACTCGCGCAGGCCCTCGCGCGCGAGTTCGGCCTGTGTGCGCGGCCGACGATAGACGAGGCCGGCCCAGCCAGGGAAACTCCAGCTGCTGGTGCCGAAACGGACACCAGCGGGAAGTCGCTCGCCAAGGGCGCGGACCTCCGCCGGCCAGTCCGTCTCCGACACGTTGGTCTCATCGTCGCGTCCGCGCGGAGGCGGCGTAAGGTCGAAGAGCGAGAGCTGGTCGTCGTTCACACTACTCGGGAGTCGGGAGTCGGGAGTCGGGAGTCGGGAGTTGGGAGTCGGGAGTCGGAGTCGCGTCCGCAGATACAGCCGACTCTCCGAGCCCGGCCATGCGCCGCGGCGTCAGTACCCCGGCGTGACGGGGGCCGCGTTCAAGGATACCGTGTCGGTGATGACGTCACGCTCGCCGATGGTGGCCAGGCGCGTAGGCGCCGAGTCCGGTACGCGGCAGCTCCTGATGCTCCACGGCATCTACGGCCGCGGCAGGAACTGGCTGGCGGTGGCGCGGCTCCTCGTCGAACGCCGGCCGGACTGGAGTTGTTGGCTCGCCGACATGCGTCACCACGGCGATGCGCATCCAGGGCCGGAAGCAGGCACGCTTGACGCGCTGGCTGGCGATATCGAGTCGTGGGGCGTCGAGCAGGGGGTGCAGCCTGATGCGGTGCTCGGGCATTCGTTCGGTGGCAAGGTCGCGCTCGCCCATGCCGCCCGGCAATCGACCAGAACGCTCCAGACCTGGGTGATCGACTCGACGCCCGAAGCCAAGTCGCCGTCCGGAAGCGCTTGGGAGATGCTCGGCATCGTCCGGGCGCTGCCAGCGACGTTCCCATCGCGCCAGGCCGCGATCACGGGAATCGAGGCCGGTGGATTCAGCACCGGGGTCGCGCAATGGATGTCGACGAACCTGGTCCACGATCCCGATGGGTTCCGATGGCGCCTCGACTTCGACGTCATGGAGCGCCTGCTCCACGAGTTCTTCCAGACGTCGTTGTGGCACGTTCTCGACCCTGGCGCGGCCAGGCATGACATCCACGTGCTCAAGGCGACCGAATCCAGTGTGATTTCGCCGGCGGTCGTCGCCCGGCTCGTCGAGTTGCAGGCACACCCGCGAGCAGGGGCGGCGCACGTGCATCTTCACCAGCGCGAGGGCGGGCATTGGATCCACGCCGAGTCGCCCGAGGTGGTGGTGGAACTGCTCGCCGAGTGGCTTGGTTGGTAGGGACCGCTCTCCGAGCGGTCCATGTCCGCAGTTCACGTCGAGGCGAGGGACGCCTCGGAGAGGCGTCCCTACCTTCGTTTCGTGACGTTGCGCAGCGTCGTGAAGCTGGCCTGCGGTGTGAGGTGCACGCCGCTCACCCATGGCTGCGCCACGGCGACGTTGACCTTCGTCCAGAGGCTCACGTACGGGGCCGCCGCGAACAGGCGGTGCTGCACGTCGATGTACTGCGCCCGCCGCAGGGTCAGGTCCGCCGTGGTCGTGGCGCGCTCGATCAGCGCGTCCACCTCGGGATCACTGAAGAAGCCGCGGTTGAAGCCGGCCGGTGGCATCTGCGAGGAATGGAAGACGCGACGCAGCATGTCGGGATCGGACACGCCGACCCATTGCAGGGTGAAGAGCTGGAAGCGTCCCTTGAGGACGTCGGCGTAGAGCGTTGCGAACTCATGGGTGCGTACGTCCACGGCAACGCCGATGCGCGCAAGATCCTGCTGGATCACGGCGGCTTGCAGGCGCACGAACTCGGCGGTCGAGGTCTTGAGCGTCAGCCGCAATCGCGGGGCCGGACCGGCGCCGTCCGGGTCCGGATAGCCGGCCGCATCCAGCAGTCGGCCTGCCTCCTCCGGATCGTAGGGAGTCGGCTGGAGGTCGTCGGCGTTCGCCCATGACATCGCCGGGATGATGCCGGTGGCCGGCACCGCGAGACCCCGGCGCAGATGCTCGATGATGGCGGCACTGTTGACGGCGAGCCCCAGTGCGCGCCGCACCCGCACGTCCTTCAACAGCGGGTCGCGCAGGTTCATGCCGATGTACGCGTAGTCGAGTCCCGGCGCGGTCACCACCTGCATGCGATCCTCGCGCTGCAGCGTCCTGACGATGTCGGGGGCCAGGTCGTTGATGACGAGGTCGATGGCACCGGTGCGCAGTTCGAGGCCGCGCATCGTGTCATCGGGAATGACGCGCAGGATCACCCCCGCATTGCTCGGCGCGCCTTCGAAGTAGCCGGCGTACGGGGCGAGTTCGACCCGGTCATCGGACTGCATGCGGACGAAGCGGTAGGGCCCCGCGCCGACATGCGCGGGCGCTCCGGCCGGCGTACCGGCAGGGACAATGCCCATCACGAGGTTCACCGGAAACGACGCGAACGGCTCCTTGAGGTGGAAGACGACCGTGCGCGCGTCCTCGACGTCGACCGACGCGAGCTGCGCGTAGGCGCCCTTGCGCGGCGACAGGAACGCCTTGTCGAGGAAGCTGCGGAACGTGTAGGCGACGTCTTCCGCGTCAAGCGCCGAGCCGTCGTGGAACCGCACACCGGCGCGCATGTGTGCCACAAACGTCGTCGTGTCCCTGGCTTCGAGGCGCTCGGCCAGTTCCGGCACGACCTGGAGCTGGTCGTCGAGGCGTACAAGCGACGCGTAGAGCAGCTGATGGACACGCTGGCTCGCCTCGTCGCTGCCCACGCGCGGGTCGAGATTGGTCGGGCCGACCGCGATGCCGACGATGACAGCCGGATCCTGCTGCGCGCTACGCTCACGGCAGGCGCCGCCGAGCACTGCCAATGCCAGTAGCACCAGCACTCGGTGGCTGCGCAGGGCGTCGGCGATCGTTCGCACCCGGTACCCGGCACGCGGAACCCGGCGGGAAGTCATGCCTCGGCCTCGTCCTTGAGCGCGGCAAGGATCGTCAGCGCCTGCAAGGGGGTGAGCGCGTTGACGTCGATCTCGCGCAGGCGTTCACGCAGTCGTTCGTCGGCCGGCACCTGGAAGAGCCCGAGCTGCTGCTGCGGGCCTTCGCGCGTGGCCGCGCCGGCGATCGTCGGGCGTCCGCCTCGTGCCAGTTCGTCCTGTTCGAGCCCGGTGAGGATCTCGCGCGCGCGGCGGATCACGCTGGCCGGGAGGCCGGCAAGTCGCGCCACCTGGATGCCGTAGCTGCGGTCCGATCGTCCCGGCACGACCTTGCGCAGGAAGACGATCTGATCCTGCCATTCGCGCACCAGCAGATGCGCATTGGCGACTCCCGGCAGCGCGTCGGCCAGGTCCGTGAGCTCGTGGTAGTGCGTGGCGAACAGCGTCTTCGGCCGCGCCTTCAGGCTCGTGGCGAGATGCTCGGCCACGGCCCAGGCGATGCTGAGGCCATCGAAGGTCGACGTGCCCCGGCCGATCTCGTCGAGCACGACGAGGCTGCGCGAGGTCGCCGTGTTGAGGATGCTCGCGGTCTCCTGCATCTCCACCATGAACGTCGACTGCCCGCGCGCGATGTTGTCGGCGGCGCCGACGCGGGCGTAGATGCGGTCGACGACCGGCAGCTTGGCCTGCCGCGCCGGCACGAAGGCGCCGGCCTGGGCCATCAGGCAGAGCAGGGCCGTCTGTCGCAGGTACGTGCTCTTGCCGCCCATGTTGGGCCCGGTGATGACGAGCAACTGCTGCGTGGTGCCGTCGAGCGAGAGGTCGTTGGGGACGAACGCTTCGCGGGTCATCGTCTCGACGACCGGGTGCCTGCCCTCGACGATCGAGAGGTCGTCGCCGTCGTGCAGGTGCGGCTTGCTGTAGTTGCGGCGGGCGGCGCCGTCGGCGAAGGTCGCCAGCACGTCGAGCGTGGCGAGCGCGAGCGCGGTGCGCTGCAGCGCCGGGGCGTCTGTTGCGACCTCGCGACGTAACGCCTCGAAGATCGCCACTTCGAGCGTGACGAGGTGCTCATCGGCATGGAGCACCTGCTCTTCGTACGTCTTGAGCGTCGGCGTGATGAACCGCTCGCCACCGGCAATGGTCTGCTTGCGGATGTAGTCGGGCGGGACCGCGTGCAGGTTCGACCTGGAGATCTCGATGTAGTAGCCGAAGACGCGATTGAACCGGATCTTCAGCGACGAGATGCCGGTGCGCTGCCGCTCGGCCTCTTCCATCGCCGAGATGTCGCCCTTGCCGCTGCGGCTGAGGTGCCGCAGCCGATCGACCTCCGGGTCCGCGCCGTCACGGACGACGTCGCCATCGCGGGCGAGCATCGGCGGGTCGTCGGCGAGTGTCGCGGTGATTCGCTCTCGGAGCGCGGGCAGATCGTCCAGCTCGGCGCACAGTTGCCCGAGCCGCGGTGCCTGCAGGGTACCGAGCGTCTCGCGCAGGCCAGGGACGGCGGCGAGCGAGCGCGCCAGGGCGACGAGGTCGCGCGGACCTGCCGTGCCCAGGGCCGCTCGTGCCACGAGGCGCTGGACGTCATGGACCTGCGCGAGCGTCTCGCGCAGGGTGCCGCGCTCCACCGACCTGAAGGCCAGGTCTTCGACGGCATCGAGACGGTCGCGGATGGCGTCGAGTGCCACCAGCGGTTTCGTGAGCCAGGCCCGCAGCAGGCGGGCTCCCATGGTCGTGACCGTCTCGTCCAGCACGCCGAGCAGTGAGACCTGGCGATCGCCCTCGGTCGAGGCGAGGACCTCGAGGTGGCGCAGCGTTGTCGCGTCGATGATCAGGCCATCACGGGTTTCGCGATACGCGAGGCTGCGGACATGCGTCAGGTCCCCCTTCTGCGTATCGCGCAGGTACTGGACGAGGGCTCCGGCGGCGCCGATCGCGCATGGATGGCCGTCCAGGCCGAAGCCTGCGAGGCCGGTCGTCTGCAACTGCTCGGTGAGCGCGCGTTGCGCTGCGTCGACAGAGAACTGCCACCGCTCCCGGCGCGTCACCGCGGGGAGGGGAGTGCCGTCGGCCCGCAACGGATCGAGATCCGCGTCCTCTGGGAGCAGCACCTCGCGCGGCAGCAGCACGCCGAGTTCCTCGCGAAGGAGCGTGGCCGCAGCCTCGCCGTCGAACTCGGTCGCGGCAAAGTCGCCCGTCGACAATTCGACCCACGCCAAGCCCCACGTCATGCTGCCTTTGCCGGGAGGCAGCACGGCAGCGAGGAGCGCTGGCGCGCGTGCATCCAGGTAGGCGACGTCGGTCAGCGTACCCGGCGTGACGACGCGCGTCACCTCGCGCCTGACGAGCCCCTTGGCCGCCTTCGGGTCCTCGACCTGATCGCAGATCGCGACGCTGAATCCCTGGCGGATCAGGCGGGTGATGTACCCGTCGGCGGCATGGAACGGGACACCGCACATCGGGATGCCGGTTCCGGCGGCGTCCTTCGAGCGCGACGTGAGGGTCAGCTCGAGGGCCCGGGACGCGACCACCGCGTCTTCGTAGAACAACTCGTAGAAGTCGCCCATGCGGAAGAACAGCAGGGCGTCGGGGTGCTGGCGCTTCGCGTCCTGGAACTGACGCATCGCCGGGGTCAACGAGGCGGGCGGAGCTGTCAGGATCGAATCGGACACCGGAGGCAACGGCACGCGGCGCGCACCGGGAAGGGGCCGCGCGGCCGGTAGAATGAGCGGGGCCGTGGAACCAGCGGCCAGTCTAGCATGCTCGTCCTCGCCCTCGATTCCTCCACGCGCACTGGCAGTATCGCGCTTGCACGCGACGGCCACGTGCTCGCGTCACGCATCGGCGACGCGGCCGTCAGGCAAGCGGTGCGCCTCCCAGGCGACGTCGTGGCGCTGCTCTCGTCGCATGGCCACGGCCTGGCCGACGTCGACCTGTTCGCAGCCGCCGCCGGCCCCGGCGGCTTCACAGGCCTGCGTGTAGGCCTGGCGACGATCCAGGGCCTGGCTATGGCCCTCGATCGTCGCGTTTTCGTCGCATCGACGCTGGACCTTTTGGCACTGGCCGGCCATGCTGCGGCACCGCATACGCGCTGGATCGGCGTCTGGATGCACGGCATGCGAGGCGAGGTCTTCACCGCTCTGTACCAGCCGTCGGCCGTGGGCGCAGGCGTGGTGCCGGTAGTGCCCGCGTTTGTGGGCACGCCCGACGAAGCGGCCGACACGTGGGCCGGGGTCGGGCCCGACAATCGCATTGCCGTGATAGGCGACGCGTGGCCCGAGGCCTCTGCCGCGCTTCTCGCCCGCTTCGGCGACGCCCTGGAACCGGTCGTTGCGCCGCCCCTCGCCGAGGTCCTGGCCATCGAGGCCGGTCATCGCATCGCCGAGGCCGTCGTGCCCGCGGCCGTCAGGCCGGCCTACGTCCGGCGACCCGACGCCGTGCTGACCCGGCTGCAAGCCGGTCTGCCGGTGACCGGCGACGTCGGATGATCGCGCCGGTGATGATCCGTGAGGCAGGCGCCGAGGCATGTCCCGCAGTCGCCACGCTCGAGAGCGCCTGCTTCGACGTGCCGTGGTCGATCACGGCGGTGCGATCGCTGCTCGACGATGGACTGACCCGCGTGTGGGAAGCCCGCACGTCGCAGGCGACCGTCGGTGCGGCGATACTGCGCATCGTCGCCGGCGAGGGCGAGTTGCTGCGCATCGCCGTCCATCCGGACCTGCGGCGGCAGGGTATCGGCCGCGTCCTCCTGCGCGCGGTCTTGTCAGCAGTCGCTGACGCATGTCCGCTCGGCGTGTACCTCGAGGTGCGCGCCTCCAACATCGCGGCGCGACATCTCTACGCGCGTGAAGGGTTTGCCGAAAACGGGCGTCGCAAGGGTTATTACGATGCGCCGCCCGAGGACGCGATCCTGATGCACTGGCGGCCCGCGGCACCGGCGTCCTGAGGCCCGTGAACCGTGGAGGTCTGCCGCACAGTTGGGGCGAAATTCCCGCGTTGCGACACCCGCGTGACGGTGGTAGAGTGCCCTTGAACCCGGGGGTCACCCTGTGCGGTTCCCCCGCAAGCAAGGAGGCAGCAATGCCCGATGCGCAGGATCTGAAGGAGCAATTGCTCCGGACCGACGCGGAATACAGAGAGCTCTACAACCTCCACCACGAGCTCGACGAACAGATTCGGTCCATGTCCACCAACCCGCACCTCTCCGAGGGCGAACAGCTCGAGGAAATCCGCCTCAAGAAACGTAAGCTGCAGCTCAAGGATCGGATGGAGGACATCGTCCGACGATTCGCCGCACCACCGCCGTCCGGTCCGGCCCAGGACATGGCTCACGCCTGACGTAAGCCACCTCAAGACGACCCGGTTCCCATTCAAGGTGGTGCCCGTCGCCATACGGCGGGCACCCGTGGCTCCTGCCGTGCCGTGGTCCACTAATCCCCTGACACGATGAAGCTCGACCGCGCAGGATACCCGTTCATCGCCGGCGCGTTCGCCCCGGCTGCGTACTTCCTGCTGAAGAAGAAGCCGGGCCTCGGCGTGCCGCTGCTCGGGCTGGCCGCGTTCCTGGCGTACTTCTTCCGCGACCCGGACCGTTATCCGCCGCAGCACCCCGACCTCGTCCTGTCGCCAGCCGACGGACGGGTGATGGTGGCGGGGCCTGGCGAGGCCGGCGTCGCGCCCCCGGGCGAGTGGCAGCAGGTCAGCATTTTCCTGTCACCGCTCGACGTGCACATCAACCGGACCCCGTATGGAGGCGAGATCACGCGAATTGCCTACACGCCTGGCAAATTCCTGGCCGCCTACGACGACCGCGCCGCCGCCGAGAACGAGCGCAACGAGCTGTGGGTGACGTCGGACGGGCGCACGGTCGTCTTCCGACAGGTGGTCGGCGTGCTCGCCCGCCGGGTCGTGTGCCGCGTGCAGGTCGGCGACCAGTTGGTTGCCGGCGAACGGTTCGGGCTGATGAAGTTCGGCTCGCGCATGGACGTATTTGTCCCACCAGAGTGCGAACTCCAGGTCAAGACGGGCGATACCGTGAGGGCCGCCGAGAGCGTGATCGCCCGCTGGCCGGAGGGCTGAGGGTAGAATCGCGGACATGATCAACGTGCTGCGGCGCCGCGACCCCGAGCAGCGCCGGCTCCGCCGAGGCATGTACCTGTTGCCGAGCCTGTTCACGCTCGCGAACATGTTCTGCGGCTACGCGTGCGTGATCTTCGCGATGCGCGGCGAGTTCTCGACGGCGGCGCCATTCATCGGCGTGGCGGTGGTGCTGGACCTGCTCGACGGCCGGATTGCGCGCATGACTGGCGCCACTTCGGACTTCGGCCGGGAATTCGACTCGCTGGCCGACATGATCTCGTTCGGCATCGCCCCGGCTGTCCTCGGCTATGCGTGGGGGCTCTACACCTTCGGGCGGCTGGGCTGGGCCGTCGGCTTCCTCTTCGTCTCTGCGGCGGGAATCCGCCTTGCCCGCTTCAACATCCAGACCAACGCCAATCCCGACAAGCGGTACTTCGTCGGGATGCCCAGTCCGGCGGCGGCTGGAGTGCCTGCGTCGACAGTCTTCCTGCTGCCGCAAGGCCTGCCCACCGGCTGGATGGCGGCGCTCGCGCTGCCGCTCTTGCTCGTGCCGGCCGCGCTGATGGTCAGCACGATCCGCTATCGCAGCTTCAAGACGTTCAACCTGAACACGCGGCGACCCGCCAGCGCCCTGATGATCGTGGCCCTCGGCATCGCCGCGATTGTCACCTACCCGCAGTGGTCGCTGGTGCTGGTGTCCTACACCTACCTGGTGTCCGGCCTTGTCGGCCTCGTCTGGTCGCGGCTGCGCCCGAGAGCCGGCGAGGATGTGCAGCAGGTCGTCTCGGAGCCGATCGTGAGCGAAGGCCCGCGCGAAGTCTAGGCGGGCACCGCGAGCGGGACGTCGAGCGACACCGTCGTACCGACGCCCTTCTCGCTGGCCACGTGAATGCGGCCCCCCATCAGCTCCACGTTGCGCTTCGCAATCGTGAGGCCGAGCCCGGTGCCCGCCGCCTTGGTCGAGAAGTAGGGCTCGAAGAGCCGGGCCAATGCGGCCTCGTCCATCCCGACGCCGGTATCGGACAGCGACACGCGGACCCATGCAGCGTCGAGCGCGTCCGCACCCAGTGTGACGACACCGCCCCAGGGCATGGCGTGCAGCGCGTTCTCGATGATGTTGATCATCGCGCGGCCGAGCAGCGCGCGATCGATGAGCACGTCGGGCACGTCGTCTGGCACCGACGCCTCGACACGCACGTTGGACGGCAGGCCAATGCGGTAGCCGGCCAGCACTTCCTCGACGAGGTCGGGCAGCCGCGTCGGCGCGAGTCGTGCCGAGGGCGAGGACGCAAAGCTCGCGAACTCGGAGGAGATCTGCCGCAGGATGCGTACCTGCAGCAGGATGGTGTCCACGCACTGTTCGAGGACCGGCGAGAGCGGCGTGCCACGATCCTGGTGGACGCGCCGGAGATGCTCGGCCGACAACTGGATCGGCGTCAGCGGATTCTTGATGTCGTGCGCAACCTGCCGCGCCATCTCGGCCCACGCCTCGAGGCGATTGGTCCGCTGCAACTGCTCGCGCTGCCGGGAGAGTTCGGCCGCCATGCTGTTGAAGGCCTCGACCAGTCCCTGCAATTCGTCGGCAGTGCGGGCGACCACGTGCTGATCGAGGTCGCCCGCCGCAATCCGCCGGCTGGCCCGAGTCAGCCGCTGGACCGGGTCACCGATCCGGCCCGAGATCGAGTAGCCCAGCGCCGCGCCCAGCAGGATGAAGACCACGACGCCGAGATTGACGCTGCGATCCAGTTCGGCGATCTCGCGTTCGATTTCGCGCTGCCGAAGCGTCATCGGCACCGTCAGGATCGCGTCACGGGTGCCGACGCGGATCGGCGTTGCGGCGAGCTGGTACTGCAGCGGCCCGATCTGGTCCTCGCCGACGAACGTCGGCAGGCGCTGCAGGACGATGGCGCGATACACGGTGTCGGGCGTGCGCTCGGGCAACAACCCCTGGGAGAACAGGTCGCGTTGGCTCGTCGCCAGCAGCGTCGGGCCGTCGAAGATGTTCACGTCCTGCTTGATCACGCGACTGATCCAGACCATCACGTCATCGCTCAGGGCGGTGGCGGTGACCATGCGTGGCTGCTGCAGCGCCAGTGCTTCCTCGATCACGCGCTGGGCGACGGCGGCCGTGCGCGTGGCCTCGGCTTCGACGTCGGCTCGCAGGCGCGAGGCCACGAACGTGCGCACCACGAAGGCGAGCGTCAGCACCGGGATGACCGAGGTCGCCACGAACGCCAGGAACAGCTTGCGCGTGAAACTGGCCCGGATCTCCCGCACCAGGAGCGTCGCCGGCTGCGGCCCGCGGCGGTTGACGCGATGCAGGATCGCATGTACCAGCAGCACGAAGAGCAGCGCGAGTGCCGCCAGCGTCGCGACTTCGGCGACGTGCACGAGGTGTTCGACCAACGTCACCCGTGGCACGCTGACGACATAGATCGCCAGGCGATCGTTGGAGACGTGCAGGTCGTACACACGTGAGCCGCGCGTCTGCGTATCCCAGAACGAGTCGCGCGACTGGTAGGCGCGCCTGAACACGCGCTCGGGCAGTTCCCACGCCCGCTCGCCGGAGCTGTAGATCGGCGTCCGGCCCCAGCCATAGACGACCAGGTCGATGTCGCGTGACAGCTGCGTGATGGGCGCCGCGTCCTGCCGGGCGCTGCCGCGGAACAGGTCGTAGTACGGGCCCTGCGTCGTGAGGAACGGCAGTGAGCTGTAGTCCAGCATCACGTGCAGGATGATGCCGCCCCGCACCTGATCACGGCCGCGGCTGGCGTCGCACACCGCACGCTCCGCGTGCAGCATGCTCCGTTCCTCGGAGCCGAAGAGGGCCGTTTCGGCAAACACGTCCCAGTTGCAGAGCACGCTGCGCCATTGCGGGACCGTGGCCTGGTACTCGGGGAAGTTGAAGCCGAAGCGGCTCACCAGCGCCCCGTCCGGTCCGTACAGTTCGACCGCCGACGTGAGGCGCGCCTTGGCGAGGTCGGTCTGCTGCCACAGATCGAACGCCGTGTCGGTGGGCACGCGCGCGGATTCGCGCGGCACGGCGGCAATGCGATCGGCCAGGCTCTGGACCGCGTCGATCTGCGCCAGCGACGCATTGAGCCGCTGCTCGAGGTCGGCCGGGTGCGAGACCACCTGCGGTGCGTACTGGGTGCGGATCAGGTCCTTGCGTGCGTGATCGATCGCATGCAGCAGGAGCGGATAGAGCAGCAGTGCCGGCAGCAGCAGCGCCCCGTACGCCGTGACCAGGCGGCGGGTCTGCGATCCGCGCCGGAACGACGACATGCCGCGCGGACTCAAGAGCGCGGCACCACCCGCGCACAGGGCCATCGCGAGAAGGGCCAGCGTCGGCGCATCCTCGCCGCGCCAGCGCATGACGCCGAGCGCGATGACCGTCGGGGTCGTCCACAGGGCGAGTGGCAGGGCCGTGCCATGCCATCGGCCCAGCCCGGCGAGCCGCCAGCGGAGCACACCGATCCGCAGTGCCAGTACGCCGCCCCAGAAGACGGATGCCCCGAGCGCCAGCAGGCCGAGCAGCACCAGAAGGCGTCGCGGCTCGACCGGTGGAAGCAGCGCCAGCATCAGCAGGTCCAGCTCGGTGTGGTTGACGGTGTCCTGGACCAGGTGCGTCAGGACGCCCAGCAGGACGGCGAGGGCGACTCCGGCCAGCAGTTGCGCGCCGGTGAACCTTACGCGGCGGGACGGCGGCCCCAGGGGACTGCGCCGCACATGGCGCAGCGACAGGCGGACACGCCGCAGCGGATCGGTTGCCAGCATCACCGCCGCGAGCAGCAAGAGCGCCGTGACGCAGAGATCGACAGGGGTCCGGTGCAGCCACTCGAGGACGTCGCCCGTGTAGGTCGCGTCGGCCCACCCGCGCATGGTCTCCTGCAACGGCGCCAGGCCGAACCAGAGGAGCACGCGCGCCACGATCAGGCTCAGGAACGCGAGGCCCGTGAAGCGCCGGAATTCCACCGGTGGCTGCCATCGCCGCTCCCACGCGAGCACGCCTGCGAGCACGAGGCACGTGAGAGCGAGCGTCAGGCCGCCAAGGCCGAACAGGCGCCGCCACCACGTCTCACGTAGCGCCTGCAGCGACGCATGGGAAATCAGGACGTCGGCCAGCGCCTCACCCGTCGGGGCCTCGAGCGTGACGACCGATGTCCCGGCCGGTTGCCGGGCTCCACCGAGGAACCGCGGCGTCAGCGTCACCGGCAGGAGTGACGTCTCGAATCGGGCCTCGAGCGCGTCGCGCGTGTCGACGGTGGACGCCCGCGACAGCAATTGCTCGGCGGCGACGGCGCCGACGACGCGTACGGTGCCCTCGCCCGTGACGCGCACCGGTTCCACGTACACCAGCCGGAGCCCGAGCGCGCCCGGGGCCAGGACGAGGGTGGGGCCCGTGTTCTGTCGGGAGTCCGGGACGGCTTGCGGCCGGCCGGCCCAGGCGACGGCCGTACCGTCCGCGGCCGTGATGGTGATCGCGATGTCCGATCCGCTGCGTCGTGCCGCCTCTGCGACCGCGTCGAACAGGGCGCGCTGATCCCGGGTCGATGCATCGAGGGCGGCGACGACCGACGGTTGGCCGCGCAACTGGTCGACCGTCCTTGCCAGGGTCTCGGCGTGCCGCGCAAAACGTGCCCGCACGTCGCGTTCGACGCGGAGGGCCGTGCCGGAGACATCAGGGCCGAGACGCCACAGGATCCAGGCCGCGCCGAGCAGCAGGAGACAGGCCGTTCCCACGAGTCCGGCCGCCAGCACGCGGGGCGCGAGGCTGCGGGACCGGGAGGAAGGCGCTGTGGCAGGCATGCAGGCGGTGGCCGAATCTTACTCGGCCTTCAGACGTCGCCCACCCCATGCTGGCTGCCGGGGCGGTCTCTCGCGCAGCGCCCGCCGAGGCGTGCCGCTGCCCACCGGCGGCGTTCGTTATAGTGGAGGGTGCGCGGACCCCGCGACGCATGCGCATTCCTGCCCTGAAACTTCCGATCAAGCGAGGCGCCCTCCTTGCTGCCGCCAACTGGCCGGTTGTGGTGCTGCAGTTCATCGCGGAAGCCACGTTCAAGATCCTCCTGGCCGTGCCCATCGTCGGTGGCACGTTCCTGGTGGCCTTGGCGCTGAACCAGGATGTCCAGGACGTGCTCGGCGACGATCTCGACCTGCGCGCGAGCGCGACGGGCGTGGCCACCTCGCTCCTCGAGCATCCGGTCGCGCTGGTCAGTTTCCTGTCCGCGGTCGGGATCGTGGTGATCGGCGGATCGGCACTCATGTTCATCCTCAAGGGCGGCACGTTGTCGGTACTGGTCGAGGCACAACGCCATGCCGGCCCGCTCGAACGCTACCCGGTGCGGCTGGCGTTTCTGCGCCGCGCCTCGCGCACGGACGTCGACGTGTTCCTGCAGGGCACGCGCCGGCTGAGACGACGCTTCCTGCGCCTGGGGGCGTTCCTGCTCGCGATCTACCTGCTCTCTGGAGTTGCCTACCTCGCCGTCATCGTCGCCGGCTACCGCGCCGTGGGCGAGGACGGGTTCCTGGTCGGCTGGACCGTCATCGCGGCGCTGTGCAGCGCCCTGCTGGTGGCCTGGCTGGCGCTCGTCAATACCCTCTATCTCGTGCTGCAGGTGATCGTCGCCGCCCACGACCTGTCCGTCCGGGCCGGTGTCGGGGAAGCGATCCGCCTGATCCGGGCCGACCCGATGCGCACGCTCGGCGTGTTCATCGTGACGGCCGGTCTCGTGGGACTGGCCACGCTGGCGTCGATCGTCGCGACCGCCGGCCTTGGCCTGATTTCGTTCGTGCCCTTCGTGGGGCTCGCCGTGCTGCCGCTGCAGTTGTTCGCCTGGCTGCTGCGGGGACTCGTGTTCCAGTACCTCGGGCTCACGTCAGCGGGTGCTTATCTGTTCCTCTACGATGCCCCGCACGAGTCGCCCGAAGGTGCGATCGTGCCGGGGGGAGTGCCGGCATGACGTGGCAGGAAGCGTCGTTCTCGCGCATGGGCGCGCAACTCACGGGGTCGGCGATTCGCCAGATGGGCATCCTCGCCGCGGGGCGGCCGGACCTGATCTCGTTCGCGCCCGGTTACCCGGATCCGTCGACGTTCGCCTGGCAGGCGTACCGCGACATCGCGGACGACCTGTTGCGAGGCGGGCACGAGGACACGCTGCAGTACGGTCAGACGAGGGGCTATGCCCCGTTGATCGAGGCGGTCGTTCCGCGCTTGCGCGCGCAGGGCATCACCTGCACGAGCGACGAGGTCCTGCTCACCACCGGCTCGCAGCAGGCTGTCGATCTGGTCACGCGTCTCTTCGTGGATCCGGGCGACGTCGTCCTCGTCGAACTGCCCACGTTCACAGGAGCGATCGCGGCGTTCCGGAGTTCGGGGGCGCGCCTGGTCGGCGTCCGGCAGGAGGCCGACGGCCTCGATCTCGCCCACCTCGACGCGGTGCTCGCCGCCGAGCGTGCGGCCGGGCGTCGCGTCAAGTTCCTCTACGTCATCCCGAATTTCCAGAACCCTACCGGCGGCATCCTGTCGCTCGCGAAGCGCCGCGCGCTGCTCGACTGGAGCGCCCGTGAGCAGGTGCTGATCGTCGAGGACGATCCCTACGGCGACCTGTGGTTCCCCGACGTCACGCGGCTGGACGAGACGCGCCCGATCAAGGCCGACGATGCCGACGGGCGTGTCATCTACCTGCAGAGCACGTCGAAGACGCTTGCGCCGACGTTCCGCACGGCATGGGTGGTCGCGCCGACCGCGGTGATCGCGCGCCTCGACGTCGCCAAGCAGTCGGCCGACCTCTGCTCGAGTTCATTGGACCAGCGCATCGTCCACCAAGCCATCGTCCGCGGCGTCCTCGATCGGCAACTCCCGCTGTTGCGCGAGACATACGCGCGCAAACGCGACGTGATGAGCCGGGCGCTGTCGGCGCAATGTGCCGACGTGGCGCACTGGACGCCGCCGCGCGGCGGCTTCTTCCTGTGGGTGGTGTTGCCGGAGGGCATCGACACGCGGGCGCTCCTGCGCGCGGCGATCGAGGCGCAGGTGATCTACGTCGCTGGCGCGCCGTTCTACGTCGACGGCACGGGCGCGAACGCCTTGCGGCTGGCCTTCTCGGCCGCGTCGGCCTCGCGCATCGAGGAAGGGATCGGCCGGCTCGCGGGCGTCGTCAGGGCGGCGGTGGGGGCGTCAGCGCCATCCGTTCCCCAGGCAGGTCGGTGAGCGGCCGTGCCGGCAGGCCGAACACGTGCTCCAGTGCCACCAGACGCCCGTCCGCGATCGCGGCCACGAGGAAGTCGCCCGGAAGCATCGCGCGCGCGATGACCACAGGGGTTCCCTCCAGCACTTCCAGGCGGTTCTCGGTCAATGCGTAGTCGCCGACCGGACTGCCCGTGTCCATCGCATAGCCGCGCAGGTCGACGGCGATCCCGGACGCGACCAGCGTGTTGCCGACGCGGAGGGGTCCCGTCCGCGGCCGCCAGGGCAGCGGCTGTCGCCACCGCTGCGCGCCGTGGCCGCGATCGAGCGCCCGGACCACGGTGTCCAGCGACGTGAAGTACACGCGTTCGTCGTCGGCAATCGGGGCGCCGACTGGGTCGGAGCCGGCCCGCCAGCGCCAGCGGACGCGCCCCTGCTTGTCGTCCAGGCAATAGAAGTGGTTGTCGGTCGAGCCGAGGTAGACGCGTCCGCCGAGCGGCGCGATGGTCACGATGCTGCCACCGAGGTTCTGGGTCCAGATCGCGGTGCCGGTGGCAACGCTCAGCGCGCGCACCGTCCCGTCCGCACCGGGCAGGTATAGCCGGTCGCCGTCGATGGCCGGCGGCGCCACCACGGGTGCGGCGAGTTGCTGGCGCCAGACCTCGGTCCCGTCCGCGCCCCGAAGTGCGATGACCTCGCCGCTCTCGAGGGCGGCGATGACCCACCCCGAGCGCGCCACGACGGGAGCTGACACCGCCGCGGTCAAGGCCACGCGCCATGCGGCTCGACCGGACGAGACGTCGAGGGCATGAAGGGCGTCTCCGCCCACCACGTAGACGTGATCGTCGGCCACCGCCGGACGGACCGTCGTGACCACGTCGGACCGCCAGACGACGGCGCCGTTGTCCACATCGACCGCGATGAGGCCGCCGGTCGTCAGCGGGACGAAGACACGCCGGTCGTCGTTGGCGATGCCTGCCGACGGCGGCGCCTCCAGGTCGGCGGCCCAGCGCAGGCGCAGGGGAAACAACGGCAGGGGAGCGAGGACGGCCGGCTTGGACTTACTGGCCTTCGCCGGTACCGGCGGGGCCGGCGCCGCTGGGGCCTGGGCGGTCGTCCGGGCCGGAAGCGCGATTGCAACGCCAAGGACGAACGTGGCCCAGACAATGCGGTGAACGCCCGAAAGACCGCGAGATGTTGTGGTTCGGGTGCCCGACACTCCGCTATAATAGCGGCTTCCCGGCGCTGGGTTTCGACAGACCAGCGCCTGGCATTCCCGCATCCTGCCTATTTGCCGAATGTCCCACCAGACCGTCCTGATCCTCGATTTCGGGTCGCAGGTGACGCAGCTCATCGCGCGGCGGGTGCGCGAGGCGCATGTGTACTGCGAGATCCACCCGCACGACGTGTCGGGTGATGTGATTGCCGCCCTGGCGCCGATCGGGATCATCCTCTCGGGCAGTCACGGCAGCACCTACGAGGATCACCAGCTCCGCGCGCCGGACGAGGTGTGGACGAGCGGCGTCCCGGTCCTCGGCATCTGCTACGGCATGCAGACGATGGCAGCGCAGCTCGGTGGGGCGGTGTCCTGGAGCGACCATCGCGAGTTCGGGTACGCCGAGGTGCGGGCGCACGGGCACACCAGGCTCCTCGAGGACCTGGAGGACTTCCGGTCGCCGGAAGGCCACGGGATGCTCAAGGTGTGGATGAGCCACGGCGACTCGGTGGCGTCGATGCCGCCGGGGTTCACGCTGCTCGCGTCCACGCCGAGCTGTCCCATCGCCGGGATGGCCGACCAAGCGCGCGGCTACTACGCGGTCCAGTTCCACCCCGAGGTCACGCACACGCAGCAGGGACAGGCGATCCTGACGCGGTTCGTGCGCGACATCTGCGGCGGCCGTGGCGACTGGCGCATGGGCGATTACGTCACCGAAGCGGTGGCGCGGATCCGCGAGCAGGTGGGGCAGGATCACGTCATCCTCGGGCTGTCCGGCGGCGTCGACTCCAGCGTCGCGGCGGCACTGATCCACAAGGCGATCGGTGACCAGCTGACGTGCGTGTTCGTCGATCACGGGTTGCTGCGCCTGAACGAGGCGGCGCTGGTGATGGACATGTTCGCCGGCCGGCTGCATGCGAAGGTGCGTCACGTGGACGCCGGCGCGCAGTTCCTCGGTCACCTGACCGGCGTGACCGACCCCGAAGCCAAGCGCAAGATCATCGGCCGCGAGTTCGTCGAGGTGTTCCAGGCCGAAGCCTCGTCGCTGGTCGATGCCAGGTGGCTGGCGCAGGGCACGATCTATCCCGACGTCGTCGAGTCGGGCGGCGCCAAGACGAAGAAGTCCAAGACGATCAAGAGCCACCACAACGTCGGTGGCCTGCCGGAAACGCTGGGCCTGTCGCTGCTCGAGCCGCTGCGCGAACTGTTCAAGGACGAAGTGCGTGAGCTGGGGCTCGTGCTCGGCCTCCCGCCCGAGATGGTCTATCGTCATCCGTTCCCAGGACCGGGGCTTGGCGTGCGCATTCTCGGGGAAGTGAAAGCGGAGTACGCCGAGCTGCTGCGCCGCGCCGACGACATCTTCATCCAGGAACTCCGCTCGACGCGAGACGAGGCGACCGGCAAGACCTGGTACGACCTCACGAGCCAGGCGTTTGCCGTGTTCCTGCCGGTTCGCAGCGTCGGTGTGATGGGCGATTACCGGACCTACGAGCACGTCGTGGCGTTGCGAGCGGTGCAGACGACCGACTTCATGACGGCCGACTGGGCGCCGCTGCCGATGGCATTGCTCAAGAAGGCATCCAGCCGCATCATCAACGAGGTGCGCGGCATCAACCGCGTCGTCTACGACATCAGCAGCAAACCACCAAGCACCATCGAGTGGGAGTAGCGCGCGCGTGAAGGACTTCGTCCACCTCCACCTGCACACCGAGTATTCGCTGCTGGACGGCGCCTGCCGCGTCGACGAGCTGTTGAAGGAAGCGGCGCGGCTCGGCATGCCGTCGCTCGCCGTCACCGAGCACGGCAACCTGTTCTCGTCGGTCGTGTTCTACGACACGGCGAAGAAGCATGGCGTGCGTCCGATCCTCGGCTGCGAGGTGTACGTGGCGCCCGGCGATCGTCGCGACCGCAGCGGTGTGCCCGGCGAGACGCAGAACCACCTGGTGCTGCTGGCCGAGACCAACGAGGGCTACCACAACCTGATCAAGCTGGTGTCCTCGGGCTACACGGACGGCTTCTACTACAAGCCCCGCATCGACAAGCAACTGCTGCAGAAGCACAGTGCCGGCCTGATCGGCCTCAGCAGCTGTCTGAAGGGCGAGGTCGCCGAGGGCATCTACAAGGACAAGATCGAGAAGTCGAGGACCGCGGCCGGGCAATACGCGGAAATCTTCGGCAAGGGCAACTTCTTTCTCGAGATGCAGTACCAGGGGTTGCGCGAGCAGAAAGTCGTCAACGACAGCCTGCCGTCGCTGGCACGGGAGCTCGATCTCCCGATGGTGATCACCAACGACGTCCACTACCTGCGCAACGGCGATCACAAGCCGCACGACATCCTGCTGTGCATCGGCACCGGCAAGTCGGTCAACGATGCGCATCGGTTGAAGTACGGGTCCGACGAGTTCTACCTGAAGACGCCCGAGCAGATGTGGGAGCGTTTCGGCGAGTATCCCGACGCGCTCACCAACACGGCGCGCATCGCCGAGCGATGCCACGTCAACCTCGACGCGAAGGGCTACCACCTGCCCAACTTCGACGTCCCGGCGGGGGAGACCCTCGACGGGCACTTCGAACGGATCACCCGCGAGGGCTTTGCGGGGCGGCTGCCGCGGCTGCAGGAACTGATCGGCCGCGGCGCGCTCCGGCACACTCTCGACGAGTACGCGACGCGCCTCGACTACGAGATCGCGATGATCCAGAAGATGGGGTACACCGGGTACTTCCTCATCGTCTGGGACTTCATCCGGTACGCGCGCGAGCAGGGGATCCCGGTCGGACCGGGTCGCGGATCGGCCGCCGGCAGCGTCGTCGCGTGGTGCCTCCGCATCACCGACGTGGACCCGATCGAGTTCGACCTCATCTTCGAGCGCTTCCTGAATCCCGAGCGCGTGTCGATGCCCGATATCGACATCGATTTCTGCGAGCGCCGCCGCGGCGAGGTGATCGAGTACGTCACGCGCAAGTACGGCCGCGAGAACGTCGCGCAGATCATCACCTTCGGCACCATGAAGGCCAAGGCGGTCGTGCGCGACGTCGGCCGCGTCCTCGACATGACCTACGCGGACGTCGACAGGGTCGCCAAGCTGATTCCGCCGGCGCTCGACATGACGCTCGAGAAGGCGCTTGCCGAGAACCCGGCGCTCAAGCAGTTGCGCGACAGCGACCCGAAGGTGAAGGAGTTGCTCGAGATCGGTCAGCGCCTCGAGGGCATGACGCGGCATGCCTCGGTGCACGCCGCCGGTGTCGTGATTGCGCCCAGCGCCATCACCGACTACGCGCCGCTGTACAAGGGGGCGCGCGACGAAATCGTCACCCAGTGGGCGATGAAGGAAATCGAGAGGATGGGGCTCCTCAAGATGGACTTTCTCGGCCTCAGCACGCTGACGCTGATCGACGATGCGCTGAAGGAGATCAGGCGCACGACCGGCGAGACGCTCGACATCGACGCCATCCCGATGGACGACCAGAAGACCTTCGCGCTGTTTGCCGACGGGCAGACCGCGGGCGTCTTCCAGTTCGAGTCATCGGGAATGCGCGAGGTGCTGCGCAAGGCCAAGCCGTCACGCTTCGACGACCTCATCGCCCTGAACGCGTTGTACCGGCCGGGGCCGCTTGGCGCCGGCGTCGTCGACAGCTTCGTGAACCGTCGCCACGGGCGCGAGCCGATCACGTACATGGTGCCGCAGATGGAGCCGATCCTCAGCGACACGTACGGGGTGATCGCGTACCAGGAACAGGTCATGCGCGTGGCCCGCGATGTCGGCGGCTTCACGATGGGCGAAGCCGACGTGCTGCGCAAGGCGATGGGAAAGAAGGATCCCAAGGTCATGGCCGCGCAGCGCGATCGCTTCGTGCACGGGGCCATCGAGAACAAGCTGTCGGAGAAGAAGGCCGGCGAGATCTTCGACCTGCTGGCGTACTTCGCCGGCTATGGCTTCAACAAGTCGCACTCGACCACGTACGCGCTGCTCGCGTACCAGACGGGCTACCTCAAGGCCAACTACCCGCGCTACTTCATGGCGGCGCTGCTGACCATCGAGGCGCAGAACACCGACAAGCTGTCGCAGTACCTCGGCGAGTGTCGCGACCTCGGCGTGCCCGTCCTGCCCCCCGACGTCAACCTGAGCCAGCTGCCGTTCACCGTCGAACCGGAGGGTGTCCGCTTCGGCCTGACGGCGGTGAAGAATGTCGGCGAAGGCGCGATCAAGTCGATCCTCGGCGTGCGCACGGAGCGCGGTGGCCGCATCGACGCGCTGCGCAGCGTGTGCGAACACGCCGACCTGCGCCTGGTCAACAAGCGCGTGCTCGAGAGCCTCGCCAAGGCGGGCGCGCTCGACTCGCTCGCCCCGCCTGACGAGCCGATCACCTCGCGGCGCGCGCGGTTGTGCGCAGCCATCGATCGCGCGCTCGAACACGGCAACCGCATCCAGAAGGACCGCGACCGTGGCCAGACGCAGTTGTTCGACTCGATGTTCGGCGGCGAGGATGGCTCCGACGACGGGGCCCTCACCGCGTCTGACCTCGCATTGCCTGATGCCGAGCCTTTCCCGAACGCCCAGGTGCTCGCCTTCGAAAAGGAAGCGCTGGGCCTCTACCTGAGCGGGCACCCGCTGGCAGCGCACCAGGACGACCTGGCCAAGGCCGGGGCACGGCCGATCGGGCAATGCACCGAGGCGGCGGCCGACGTGCTGGTCGGCGGCATCATCAGTGGTGTCCGGCAGGTCAAGACCAAGAAGGGCGACCGCATGGCGGCGTTCATGCTCGAGGACCTCGATGCCTCGCTCGAGGTGGTGGCCTTCCCCGAGACATTCCGCAACTTCGCCCACGCGATCGAGAACGACCGCATGGTCCTGGTGCGCGGCAAGCTCGAGGCTGGCGATGACACCGCGAAGATCCTGGCAAGCGAAATCAAGCCGCTCTCCTCACTTAACGAGACGCTGTCCCGCGAGGTCGTGATCTCGCTTAAGACGCCGTCGCGGACGATGTTCGAGGACGTGGCCGTGGTGTTGCTGCGCCACCGCGGCGATCGCCGCGTGCGTCTGGAGGTCGAGATCCGCGACCTGCCGCGGCCGATGCGCGTGCTCGCCGAACTGGGGATGGTCCTGGTGCGGCCTTCCGAACAACTGGTGGCCGACCTCGAGCGTCTGTGCGGGGTCGGTGCCGTCAAACTGCGGTAACCTGACCGTCATGTCCGTGGACACCCTCGAGTTCGAGGAGCCCGTCGCCGCACTCCTGAAGGAGATTGCCCAGCTTGGCAGCCAGCCGCCGACGCCCGAGCGGGCCGGTGAGATCGCACGGCTGCAGACCCGCGCCAAGCAGGTCCGCCAGGACCTGTTCGCGCGGCTGACCCCCTGGCAGCGCGTGCTCGTCGCGCGCCATCCCCAGCGCCCGTACCTGCTCGACTACGTGGCCCGGATCTGGCCCAACTTCACCGAGATCCACGGCGATCGGCGCTTCGGCGACGATCAGGCGATCGTCACCGGTTTTGCCGATTTCCACGAACAGCCGGTGCTCCTCGTCGGCCACCAGAAGGGCCGCGACACCAAGCAGAAGATCACGCGCAACTTCGGGTACGCGCGTCCGGAGGGCTACCGGAAGGCGCTTCGTGCCATGCAACTGGCCGAGAAATTCCGCCGTCCCGTGATTTGCCTGGTGGACACCCCGGCCGCCTACCCCGGCATGGAGTCCGAAGAGCGTGGCATTGCCGAGGCGATCGCGTTGAACCTGCGGGAGATGGCGGTCCTGAACACCCCGATTCTCGTCGTCGTGACGGGCGAAGGGGGCAGCGGCGGCGCTCTCGGGATTGCCGTCGGCGACACGGTGCTCATGCAGGAGTACGCGGTCTACAGCGTCATCCCGCCCGAGGGCTGCGCCGCGATCCTCTGGCGCGACGCCGCCAAGAAGGTCGAAGCGGCCGATGCCCTCAAGATGACCGCGCCCGATCTGATGGCCCGGGAGATCGTGGACGGCATCATCCCCGAGCCGGCCGGTGGCGCGCACCAGGACTACGACTTCGCCGCCTCGCGCCTCGACGAGGCTCTCTGGCCCGCCCTGCAGCGGCTGATGGCCATGCCCGAGGCCGAACGCCTCGAGCGTCGCTACGAGAAGTTCCGCCGCATCGGTCGCCTCGGCGCCGAGATCTCCGGTACGGCCTCCTGATTCCGACACCCGGAATCGCAGCACCATGCGGACGCTGATCTGGGACCCCGTCGTCTGTGACGAGACGGCCGCGCAGTCGCTGGCCGCCGCCCTCGACGTGTCTCCCGTCGTCGCCCGCCTGCTGTGTCATCGCGGCCACGGCGACCCGGAGTCGGCGCATCGCTTCCTGTATCCACAGCTGTCGCAGTTGCACGACCCCTACGGGCTGACGGACATGCGTGCCGCCGTCGATCGGCTGTGCGCCGCGCTCGCACGAAAGGAGCGCATCGCGATCCATGGCGACTACGACGTCGATGGCGTGACCTCGACGGTGATCCTGCGCCGGGCATTGGAACTGCTCGGCGGCGACGTCACGCATTTCATCCCGGAGCGCCTGCGCGACGGCTACGGGCTGCAGGTGCCGGCCGTTGAGCGACTGCACGCCGATGGCGTACGGGTGATCGTGTCGGTCGATTGCGGTATCCGCAGCGGCGAGGCGGCGCGCCGTGCGCGCGAACTCGGCGTCGATCTGATCATCACCGATCATCACGAACCGGAGGCGGTCCTGCCGTCCGCGCTGGCGGTGATCAACCCGAAGCGCCCCGACTGCACGTACCCGGACAAGAACCTCGCGGGCGTTGGCGTGGCGTTCAAGGTCGTCCAGGCCTTGTGTCAGCGGTTCGATCGCGAGAAATGGCTGCCGGCGTTCCTGAAACTGGCGGCGATCGGCACCGTCGCGGACGTCGTTCCACTGGTCGGCGAGAACCGGATCATCGCCAAGCTCGGTCTGCAACGGCTGTCACAAGGGCCGCACACCGTCGGCCTGCGGACGCTGCTCGAATCGGCCGGCCTGCAGAACACGGCCATCGACGGGTTCCACGTCGCGTTCGTGATTGCGCCGCGCGTCAACGCGGCAGGTCGCATGAGCACGCCCGACCTCGCCACGCGCCTGCTGCTCGCAAGCGACGAGTCCCAGCTCGACCAAGTGCGGCGGCTCGCCGAGCAACTCGGCGAAGAGAACACCCGCCGCCAGGCCTACGAAGCCGACATCGTCGCCGACGCGAAGAAGCAGGTCGAGACCGACGTCCGCATCGGCGCTCACAACGTCCTCGTCGTGGCAGGCGAGGGCTGGCATCGCGGCGTCATCGGCATCGTCGCGTCCAAGCTCGTCGACGCGTTCTACAAGCCGTCGATCGTCCTGTCGGTCGAGGACGGCATCGCGCACGGTTCGTGCCGGTCTATTGCCGCTTTCGACATGCTCGGCGCCCTCGACGGCTGTGCCGACCTGTTCGAGAAGTACGGCGGACACAAGCAGGCCGCCGGCCTGACGATGACCGCCGACCGCATCCCGGAATTCAGGGATCGTATCAACGCGCACGGCCTGGCCTGCCTCGAACCGACCGATCTGATGCCGCGGCTCCGGATCGACAGCGAACTGCGGCTCGCCGGCATCGACTCGCGCGTCGTCGCCGGCCTGGAGCAGATGGCGCCATTCGGCCTGGCCAACGCCAAGCCGGTGTTCGATGCGACTGGCGTGGAGCTGCTCGGGACGCCACGGCGCATCAAGGATCGACACCTCAAGGTGCAGGTCCGCCAGGACGGGCGGGTCTTCAACGCGATCGCGTGGCGCGCGGCGGAGAAGGCCGCGCAATGGGAGCAGCACAGGCAATCGCTGCGCCTCGCGTATTCGCTGGACAAGCAGACCTTCCGGGGCGAGACCACGATCGAGTTGACGGTGGCCGACCTGCGGTGTCCCGATCAGACCGTGTCCCCGGGGACGGCCTGATGCGCCTGCGGACGCTGCTGCGGTACGTACTCGCGGCATTCGCCATCGCCTTTGCCACTTGGCTCGGCCTGCAACTGCGCGGGCGGTCCCTCATGACCGGCCAGGCCACCGATCCGCGCACCGACCCCAACGCCGTTGTCGAGTCGAGCGGCGGCCTGATCACCCGGACCCGCGGCCAGGCGCGCGACATGGACCTGCAGCACAAGGGGCTGCGGACGTATCCCGATGGCCGCACCGTCTTCCAGTCGGTCGTGGTCACGGTGCCCCCGCGCGACGATCGTCGCGGCTTCACCATCAGCGGCGACGAGGCGGAGGTCACCAAGGACAGCGCCCAGGTCCGCGTGAACGGTCACGTCTCGCTGACGGCGACCGACGGACTGACGATGAAGGGCGGCGAAGCGACCTACGATTCGACCGACGGCATCATCCGGATCCCCGGGGCGGTCACCTTCACCAAGGGGACCACGACGGGCTCCTCGATTGGCGCGACCTACGACAACACGCGCGACGTGCTGTGGATGCTCGCGCGCGCGGTCATCGACGTGCCACCGGGCCAGGGGCAATCCGAGACCCACATGCGCGCCGGATCAGCCGGCTTCGCGCGGGCCGAGCGCTACATCCGTCTCCAGGATGCCGCCTCGGTCGTCCATGATGGGCAGACGCTGGCCGGCGACAGCATCACGGTATTCATGCAGCCTGCCGCCGACATCATCGAACTGGTCGAACTGCGTGGGAGTTCGAGCGTGTCGATGCCTGCGCCGCAACAGTTGCAGCAGATGGCGTCGACCGACATCAACCTCGCGTACCAGCCGGACGGACGAACGCTGCGCCAGGTCACGTTGGCCGAGAAGGCTGCGGTCCAGTTCCGCGCCCAGGGCGGGGGCACCGGCCGACGCCTCGACGCCTCGTTGATCGACATGCAACTCGGCGCGGATGGCTCGACGATGACCGGCCTCACCGCGCAGGAGTCCGCTAGGCTCACGGTGCCGCAGGCGGCAGCGACGCCGGCACGCGTCATCAGCGGCGATACGCTGACCGGCACCGGCCAGCCGGATCGCGGCCTGACGGGGGCGACCTTCAACAAGAACGTCACGTTCAAGGAAACGCGAACGGCCGGCAAGGGGCAGACCGCCATGGATCGGACGATCACCGCCGAGACGCTGGATCTGCAGACGCGGGGCAGCCTCGACGCGATCGACCGTGCCACGTTCACCGGCGCTGTCTCCGTGAAGGACGCCGAACGGACCGCATCCGCGCCGCGGCTGGTGTACCGCACGGAGTCGGGCGACATCACGCTGAGCGCCGAGGGTACGCCGCTGATGGCGCGCATCGACGACACCCGCGGATCGGTGCAGGCGCGCATCATCCATATCATCGGCGGCGGTGACGACGTGGTCGCGGAGACCGACGTGCGATCGGTGCTGCAGGGTGGAAGCGATGGACCGGCCCGCCCAGGCATGTTCAAAGCCGACGAGCCCGTGAACGTGACCGCGGCGACGCTCGAGCGCAAGGCGAAGATGGCCGCGTACAAGGGCGACGCACAAATCTGGCAGGGCGCGACGTCCATCAAGGGCGACACGATCACGCTCGACGAGGACACCGGCAACCTGCTCGCGGTCGGTAAGGTGCGGACGGTGATGGAACTCGAGGAATCCGACGCCACCACCGGCAAGCCGCAACGCAACGTCACCACCGGCACGGCCAACGAACTCGAGTACCAGGACAAGGCGCGCACGGCCATCCTGCGCAACACCGCCCGCCTGGTGAGCACGCGCGACGGCGACCTGCGCGGGGCACGGATCGAGATGTTCCTGCTCGAAGGCGGTCGTGAACTCGAACGGCTCGAAGCCTACGAGGCGGTCACGCTGCAGACATCGACTCGTCACGCCACTGGCGCGCGGTTGACGTATTTCACCAAGGACGGGCGCTACGTGATGGGGGGCACGCCCGTGGTGGTCCTCGAGCAGTTTCCCAGTGAGTGTCGCGAGACGACAGGCCGGCGCCTGACGTTCTATCGCGCATCCGATGTCATCTCGGTGGACGGCAACCAGTCCACCCGCACGCAGGGGCGCACCGCCGGGACGTGCCCCGCCCTGAAGCCGTCATAAATGGCCCTGTTGCAAACCGATCGCCTCACGAAGTCCTACGGCGGCCGTACCGTCGTCGCCGGCGTGAGCCTCGAGGTGCACTCTGGGGAAGTCGTGGGCCTGCTTGGTCCGAACGGGGCCGGCAAGACGACGACGTTCTACATGTGCGTCGGGTTGACGCGCCCCGATTCGGGCACGGTGACCCTCGACGCGGTGGACGTCACCGCCGACCCGATCTACGTCCGTGCCAGGAAGGGGCTGGCGTACCTTCCCCAGGAGGCGTCGATCTTCCGCGGCCTCACGGTCGAGCAGAATGTACTGGCCATTCTGGAGACTTTGAAGCTCGACGGTACACAACGTCGGGCACGATGCAGGGAATTGCTGGCGGAGTTGTCGCTCACGCACCTCGCCCGGTCCAAGGCGTACACGCTGTCGGGCGGCGAACGGCGGCGGGTAGAGATTACCCGCGCGCTCGTCAACGACCCCAAGTTCATCCTGCTGGACGAGCCGTTTGCGGGAATCGACCCGATCGCCGTGTCCGACATCCAGAAAATCATCTTCCACCTGAAAAAACGTGGCATCGGCGTGCTCATTACGGACCATAATGTCCGCGAGACCTTGAAGATCACGGATCGGGCCCACATTGTGCATGCGGGGACCATCTTCAAGAGCGGAACGCCAGGCGAACTGGCGGCCGACGAGGAGGTCAAGCGCATCTACCTCGGGGCCGATTTCCGACTCGACTGAGATCTCCGACGACTTGTAGCCCAGACCATGGCCATCACCCAGAAGCTCCAGACACGCCTTTCGCAGAAGCTCGTCCTGACGCCATCGTTGCAGCAGGCCATCAAGCTCCTGCCGATGACGACGCTCGAGCTCGCGGAGCTCCTGAATCAGGAAATTGTCGAGAATCCGTTGCTTGAGGAGGTGCCCACCGAAGAGATCCAGGCGGTGGATCCTCAGGCCCAGACCTCCGAGCCCGAGACGCCCGAGCCGCCCAAGCCCGATCGGCCCGACGCCAACTGGGACGATCAGGACTACGCCTACTTCTTCGGCGAGTACCTGGACGACGGCGGCTACCGATCGCGGATGCCCGTGGAAGTCAAGGAACTTCCACCGATCGAGAACACGCTCTCGACCTCCAGTACGTTGGCCGACCATTTGCTATGGCAGCTGTCGATGCGCCCCGACATCACCGCCGACCAGCGGGAGATCGGCGAGGCGATCATCGGCAACCTCAATGACGACGGCTACCTGATGGCGTCGGTCGACGAGCTCGCCCAGATGGGGGCGTGGTCACAGACGCAGGTCGAGACGGTGCTGCTCATCCTCCAGCACCTCGACCCGGTCGGCGTGGCCGCCCGCGACCTGCAGGAATGCCTCACGCTGCAGCTCCGGTATCTCGGCCACGTCGACACGCCCTGCGACACGATCGTCAGCGAGCACCTGCGCCTGCTGCAGAACCACCAGGTGCCGGAGATTTCCAAGCGGATGGGCATGCCCATCGAGCAGCTGAAGGAGCACATCGAGGTCATCCGCCATCTCGATCCCAAGCCCGGCAGCCGCTTCAATCCGGCACCGTCGCAGTACGTGATGCCGGACGTCTACATCGTCAAGGTCGAGGACCAGTACGTGGCCGTCCTCAACGACGACGGTCTGCCGCAGCTGCGGATCAGCCCGGTGTACAAGCGCCTCCTCGACAACAAGCACGACGAATCGGCCGCCGAGACGCGTGCATACGTGAAGGAGAAGTTCCGCTCGGCGCTGTGGCTGCTCAAGTCGGTCGACCAGCGCCAGAAGACGATCATCAAGGTCGCCAACAGCATCATCCAGTTCCAGAAGGAGTTCCTGGATCACGGGATCGAACACCTGCGCCCGCTCGTGCTGCGCGACGTCGCCGAGGACATCGGCATGCACGAGAGCACCGTCAGCCGCGTGGTCAACAACAAGTACATGCACACGCCGCAGGGCGTGTTCGAGATGAAGTACTTCTTCCACAGCGGCATCAGCAGCTCGTTCGGGGAGAGCGTCTCGTCGGTGACGATCAAGCAGCGGATCCGCAAGATCATCGAGGCGGAGGACGGCCGCAAGCCGCTCAGCGACTCGAAGATCGTGAGCATCCTGCAGCGTGAGGGGCTCGTGCTCGCGCGTCGGACCATCGCGAAGTACCGCGAGGAACTTCGCATTCCTACATCCAATCAGCGCAAGGTCCTGTACTGACCTGGGAAAGGACCGCCTCATGCGGCTCGCGCTCACCGGGCGCAACCTGACCATCACTCCGGCCCTCCGGCTCGTCGTGACGCGTCGACTCGAGAAGCTGGATCGACTCCTCCATCGCAGCATCATCTCCGCCCAGATCGCGCTCCAGGTCCAGAAGGATCGCGTCAAGGCCGACGTACGCGTCACGACGCGCGGCGACCATGATTTCAGCGGCCATGGCGAAGCGACAAACGCCCGCGCCTCGGTCATCGACGCGATCACCAAGGTCGAGCACCAGGCGAGCAAGGTGAAGGGGAAGTGGGAGGCGCGCAAGCGGCGCTCCACCACCATAGCTTCAGCCGAGGCGCCGCCCGCGCCGGCTCCGCCGCCGCGGGCGTCACGCAGGGCCGTGGACGCCGTGGCGCCGGCGGTGCGGGTGATTCGCATCCGCCGCACCACCGCCAAGCCGATGCAACTCGAAGACGCGATCCTGCGCGTCGATGCCGCGCCCGGTGCCGTGCTCGTGTTCCGCGATGCGACGCTCGATCGCGTGCAGGTGCTGGTGCGCCGCGGGGACGGGCATATCGGTCTGGTCGATCCCGACGCCTGACGACACCGGATCCGATGGTGGCCACCCCCGATTCCGGTGCACCGAGCCTGACCGTCCGTGACCTCCTGGCGCGGTGCGCCGGGACGTCACTCGGCGACCTGGCCTTGCGCGCCGGCGCGTCGGGACTGTCGCGACCGATCACGCGCGTGTCGCTGCAGAAGACCGGCCTCGCGCTCACCGGGCAGCCGCAGTACCTCGAAGACGGCCGGGTGCTGCTGTTTGGCCGGAGCGAGGTGCAGTACCTTGCCGGACTCGATCCCGCGGAACGGCTGCTGCGCCTTCGGGAGGTACTGCGCCCCGGGCTGCCATGCGTGGTGGTGACGGCGGGCCTGCCGATCGATCCCGTCCTCGCGGAGGTCGCCGACGCACGGGGCGTGCCCGTGCTGTCGACCGGTGTGCTGACGTCGGAGACGCTGGTCGCGCTGACCGGTGTCCTCGAAGAGGGGCTGGCGCCGATGACCACGCTGCACGGCGTGCTCGTCGACATCCTTGGCCTCGGCGTGATGTTGCTCGGCGAGAGTGGCATCGGCAAGAGCGAATGCGCCCTCGACCTCGTCGTTCGCGGGCATCGCCTCGTCGCCGACGACGCGGTCGAGATCACGAGGCGCGGCTCGCTGTTGAGCGGCACGTCGCCCTCGCTCACGCGCCACCACATGGAAGTGCGCGGGCTCGGGATCATGAACGTGCAGGACCTGTTCGGCGTGGCGTCGACGCGTCAGAGCATGCAGGTCGAGTTCATCGTCCGGCTGGTCCGGTGGGACAGTCACACCGAGTACGAGCGGCTCGGCCTCGACGAGGCTACCGAACCGTTGCTCGGGTTGCAGGTGCCCGTTGTGACGCTGCCGGTCGGGCCCGGCCGCAACATCGGCATCCTGGTGGAGGTGGCCGCGCGGCGGCACCTGCTGCTCGCCCGCGGCGTCTCGGCGGCACAGCGACTCGCGGCACGACTCGAGGCGGAACTGCAGGCAGGCGAATCATGAGTCGGCGCGCACCGGCCACGCCACGGCCCGCGTCCGAGGGCCATGCGCCGATGAGCCGCTTCATCGTGCTCACCGGATTGTCGGGTTCGGGCAAGACGCAGGCGATTCGCGCGCTCGAGGACCTGGGCTACTTCTGCGTCGACAATCTGCCCGTCGCGCTGATCCCGACCTTTGCCGAGCTGACCCTGCGCACCGGCGGCGAGATCACCCGCGCCGCCGTCGTCGTCGACATCCGTGAACGGTCGCTGCTCAAGGCGTTCCCGGACACGTACCAGTCGCTGCGCACGATGCCGGGCCTTGATCCAAGGCTCATCTTCCTCGATGCATCTGACGCCGCGCTGGTGCGGCGGTTCAGCGAGACCCGGCGGCCGCACCCGCTCGCCGAGCACCAGTCGGTCAGCGAGGGCATCCGCGTCGAGCGCGAGCAGCTCACGCCGATCCGGGAGATGGCCGACCAGATCATCGATACGACCGACATGACGGTGCACGAGTTGCGGCACGCGTTCATGGCGGCGTCACGTGACCGTGGCACGAGTGCCGGTCCGGTGGTCACGTTCCTGAGCTTCGGCTTCAAGCACGGCGTCCCGCTCGACGCGGACCTCGTGTTCGACGCGCGGTTCCTGCCCAATCCGCATTTCGTGCCGGAACTGCGTCCGCACACGGGCCGTGATGCCGAGGTCCGTGCGTTCCTCGAGCAGTACGACGACTACGCGACGTTCCTCGAGCGTGTCGGCGACCTGCTGGCCTTCCTGCTGCCACGGTACGCCGAGGAAGGCAAGAGTTACGTGACCGTGGCGATCGGGTGCACCGGCGGCAAGCACCGCTCGGTGGCGATCGCCGAGGAATTGAAGCGGCGCATGGCGTCGGTGCCGGGCATCCGTCTGCGCGTGAGGCATCGCGACATTGCGCAGGAATAGGAACGGGCTGCGGCCTGCGGCCTGCAGCCTACGGCAACAGCCAGCGATGGCAGCGGCCGCTGAAACCTGGCAAGGCCGGGTGGTGGCCGACAGAGTGCGTTTGGCTTCAGTTGCAGGCTGTAGGCGGTAGGCTTGCAGGCCATTGGAGGCCGCAGGCAGTAGGCTGCAGGCTTCTGGAAGTGACAATGACCGACTCGGACCAACAGCGGCTCGGCGTGGTCGTGGTGACGCACGGCCAACTGGCGCACGAACTCGTCAACGCGGCGGAGATGATTGCCGGCGAACTCGTGCGCTTCGAGGCAGTCGCGCTCGGCTGGCACGATGATCCGAACGCCGCGCGCGATCAGATCGCCGCCGCCGTCGCCCGCGTGCACGGCCCGTCGGGCGTGCTCATCCTGACCGACATGTTCGGGGGGACGCCGAGCAACCTCGGCATCACCTTCCTCGAGGACGACCAGGTGGAATTGATCACCGGCGTCAACCTGCCGATGCTCGTCAAGCTGGCCGGCCTCGATCGCAGCAACGCGGGCCTGCTCGGCATCGCTCGCCAGGTGCGCGAGCATGCACGCGAGGCCATTCGCGTCGCCTCGGACCTGATGCGGCCCGACGCCGGTTCGTAAGCGAATGGTGACGCGAGAGGTGACGATCGTGAACCGGCTCGGCCTGCATGCGCGGGCGGCCGCCAAGTTCGTGCGGCTGGCGTCCCAGCATGCGGCGACGGTGCGGGTGGCGCGAGGGGCGCGCGAACTGGACGGCAAGAGCATCCTCGGCCTGCTCCTGCTCGGGGCGGCCAGTGGATCCACGATCGTGATTCGCGCCGAGGGCGTGGACGCGGAACACGCGGTCGAGTCGCTGGCGGCGCTCGTGGCCGAGGGGTTCGGGGAGTCGTGACGTGCTGATGCTCATCGGAGTCGCAGTCGCACCGGGCGAGGCCATTGGTCCGGCAGTGGTGGTGCGCCTGCGCGCCCACGACGTGCGCTATCGCATTGCCAGCGAGGACGTTGCGAGCGAGCAGGGCAGGCTCGCGGCGGCCTCCGATCGCACGCGGGCGCAGCTGGAGGACATTCGCGGGCGCACGCGCCATGTCCTTGGCGCTGAACTCGCGGGCATGTTCGATGTGCAGTTGTTGATGCTCTCGGACCCGCTCCTGCGCGAACGCGCCGATGCCCTGATCCGCACCCGCCACGTCAACGCGGAGTGGGCCGTCGTCGAAGCCGGCGAAGAACTGATGCAGCGGCTGCGCGCGATCGAGGACCCCTACCTCCAGGAGCGGCACGGTGACCTCAACGACGTCCTCGGTCGCGTGCGCGCCAACCTGCAACGTGACGACAGCGACGCCAACTGGCTGAATGCGCAGCTCGCGCGATTCGCGGAGCCTTGCGTGTTCGTCGCTGACGACCTGCCCGTCTCCGTCGCGGCCCAACTCGACTGGTCCCGCCTTGCCGCGCTCGCAACCGATGCCGGCACGCGCACGGCGCACACCGCGATCCTGGCACGGTCGATGGGGGTTCCCGCGGTGGTGGGCCTGCAGGAAGCCACGCGCATGGTGCCCCCCGGGGCGGTGCTGCTGGTCGATGGCACCTCCGGTGTCATCGCAGTGGATCCGCCGCCAGCGGTGGTTGAAGCCGCGCGGCATCGCCTGCTGTCGGTCACGTTCCCGCAGCCCTCCATTTCCGGGCCGGCGTTGACGGCAGATGGGACGCCCATTCGCCTGTGCGCCAACGTCGAGCGTCCGGAAGACGTGCAGTTTGCGTGGCGCGAGGGGGCCGAGGCCCTTGGGCTCGTACGCTCCGAACTGCTGCTCGGCGGCCAGCCGATCGGCGACGTCAGCGAGCAGATCCAGGCCGACGCGTATCGCGCCATCCTCGAGCACGCCGGCGACCGCGAGGTGACGATCCGCACCTTCGACATCACGCCGGAGGAGATGGGTGTCCCGGAGCTGCTCGACGTCGAACCCCGGGAACGGCTCGGCATGCGCGGCCTGCGCCTCGGGCTCGCGCGGCCGGAACTGCTCGAGCGCCAGCTCCGCGCGCTCGTTCGCGCCGGGCAGGGGCGCAACCTGCGCGTGATGTTTCCGTTCGTGACCAGCGCCGACGAGGTCTCGCGCGCCACCGCGATGCTGCAGGCGCAAGCCGAGAGGCTCGGTCTTCCGGCCCCTCCAGCCGGCGCGATGGTCGAAGTGCCGGCCGCAGCCCTCGATGCCGAGCGCCTGGCCCGTCACGCGGCGTTCCTCAGCATCGGGACGAACGACCTGACCCAATACACGCTGGCCGCCGATCGCAGCGACGTGCGGGTGCAGCATCTCTACGACCCGAAGCATCCGGCCGTCCTCAAGTTGATCCGGATGGTGCTGCGGGGAGCGCGTCGTCACGGGCGTCGCGTCGCCGTCTGCGGCGAGATGGCGTCGGATGCGGCGTTGCTGCGCGTCCTGATCGGTCTCGGCTTACGGGAGTTCAGCATGGCCGCGACGTCCCTGCGGCAGGCGCGCGAAGCCGTGCGCCAATGCAGCATCGCCGACGCCAGGGACACGGCGTTACACGCTCTGTACGAAGGCGACGTCATCGTTCCGACGACGTAACCACCAGGGCCGCTGGCCGTATGACGAGGGCCGCCTATGGGCGCATCGGTTGCCCATCGACCGTGGCCTTGCTGAAGTAGTAGAAGTTCTTCACCCAGACATGCTCGCGACAGATGCGGTCGAAGAGCGCCCAGGGTAGCGGGCCCCGCTCCGCGGCCGCGACGACGTCGTCCACCTGCCCGGGCGTGGCCGACGAGACGGCGATTGTCGACACGCCTGGACGCGACAGGGCGAAGCGTACCGACAGTTGCACCAGGGTCATCGCGTGAGCAGTCGCCTCATCCCGGAGACGATCGATGCGACGCAGGTATTCCGTGACGATCTCCGGCGAGGCATTGGACAACTTGACGTCGTGCGCGAGGGACTCGCGGGTCGCCACGCCGGCGAGTGCGGCGGAGTGATCGAAGACGCAGCGGGCAATCACGCCGACGCCTCGTGCCTCGGCCAATGGCACGACGCTGACGAAGGGGCGCGACTCGAACGCGTTCAACACGACCTGCACGGCGTCGACCACGCGGTCGTCCACGAGCCTGAGGACGCCGTCATGCTCGTGGTCCTGCGCGCTCACGCCGATGAAGCGGACCTTGCCGGAGGCGCGCAGCGCATCCAGCGCCTCGAGCCATTCGGTCTCGTGACTCCAGCGGTAGTACCACTGATGGATCTGGAGGAGGTCGATGCACTCGAGTCCGAGCGTGCGCAGGCTGGTCTCCACGGAGTCGACGATGCTGGCTCGCGTGAACTGCTCCGACATCGGCACGTAGAAGCGCCAGTTGCTGACGTCCTTCGGCTTCACCTTCGTGGCGACCAACGGTCGCGGCCCGCGCCACTCCCGCAACGTTTGCCCGACGATGGCTTCGCTCTCTCCGTAATTTCTGGCGGTGTCGATCATCGAGACGCCGCGCTCGAGGGCATGCAGCAGCGCCGACGACGTGCCACCACTGTCGGCGGTGATCCGCATCGCGCCGAAGGCGACGGGGGAGACCGACACGCCGGTGGACCCGAACTCACGAAGCTGCATTGGGGGAGGGGAGGCTCACCGCCGCGGGCGGCGCCTCAGAAATGCTGCAATGCTGAAAATGCCGAAATGTCGAGAGCGGTGAGGTCTGATCTCGACATTCCAGCATTCGGCATTCCGGCATTTTCTGAGGCGCGCTCAGAACGGTATGTCGTCGTCGCCTTCGCCGCCGCCACCCGTCGGGTCGAAGCCGCCGCCACCACCGCTACCGGTGCCGCCGGCCGGAGCCGCTCCGCCGCCGTAATCGTAGTCGTCCTCGCCGCGGGTGCCGCCGCCACCACCGCGACCGCCGCCGCCGCCACCCAGCAACTGGATCCGGTCGGCCACGATCTCGGTGGTGTACCGCTTCTGGCCGTCCTTGTCGTCCCAGGATCGCGTCTCGATCCGACCCTCGACGTAGATCTGCTTGCCCTTCTTCAGGTAGTCCTGCAGCGACTCGGCCTGCTTGCCGAGCAGGACGATACGGTGCCACTCGGTCTTCTCGACCCAGTCGCCGGTCTTGCTGTCCTTGCGACGATCGGTGGTCGCGATGCTGAACCGCGCAATCGCGAAGCCGTTCCCCGTGAACTTCAGTTCCGCATCCCGCCCGAGGTTGCCGACGAGAATCGCCTTGTTGACGCTGCCCATACGCTGAATGCTCTCTCTCCACCCGGGCGTCCCGGGTCCGTCACGCCCCGACGACCCCGTCGGGGTACAAGGTAATGCCTAATGCCTAACGCCTGACGCTGACCTGACGCATGACGCTTGACTTACGCATATGCTTGCGGCTGACGTCCTCGCGGCCAGCCGTCTGACAGGCGTCATGGCGGAACAGGCTGAAAATTTCACTTCTCGACCCTCAGATTTCGCTACTCCCGCGGGCGCCGGTTCAATCCGTCCAGCACCTGCTTGGCGAGCACCGCCACTTCGCTCTGAGGGTAGTTCCGAAGCACCTGCTGGAAGCTCTCACGGGCGCGATCGTTCTCTCCGAGCAGGCTCAACGCGACGCCTCGCTTGTAGAGCGCCTGCGGCACGCGGTCGCCATTGGGGTGGTCGGAAATGACCTTTTCGTACGCGCCGACCGCTTCCTTGAACTTGCCATCGAGTTGGTACGACTCGCCGATGTAGAACTGCGCATCGTCGGCCTTGTCGTTGGTGGGGAAGGAGCGGATGAACTGCTCGAAGCCAGAGATGGCCAACGGCCACTGTCCCGCGGCGTAGTCGGCCTGCGCGGTGTCGAACATGCGCTGCGGCGAGAGGCCGCCAGCGGGCCCGCTCGGTACCGTCGGCGTGTTCTGCACCGGTGTCGTGGTGGTGCCGCTGGTCTGCGACGCCGGAACGCCCGTCGTTCCACCAGGCGGCGTCGGCGCGGGCACCATCGTGCCACCCGGGCCCGGCACCATCGCCGGGGCGGCGGGCGGCGCCAGCTGCGAGGGCAGCGTGTTGACTGCGTCGCGGAGCGAGCTGAGCTCCTGCCCAATCGTGCCGACCTTGGTGTTGTTCTCGTCGAGCCGCTCGCGCACGACGCGCAGGTCGCTGCTCACGTTGTCGATCAAGAGCTTCTGATCGGCAAACTGCTTACGCGAGGTGCTCGACTGGTCGTCCAACTTCGCGTTCAGCGTCTTGAGCGTATCGGCAAGCGACACCAATACCAGCTGCAGCTGCTGCGACTGCTCCTGCAGCATCCGGATGTCGGCCATCAGTTGCTGATGCTCGCGGTTGGCGGCGTGGGCAGGCTGCGCCAGCCCCACGAGCAGGACGCCCGTCAGGGCGCCGATCACGATGCGCGTCATGTCGATCGTCCTTACTTGCTGGTGACCACGAAGTGCGCGCGCCGGTTCTTGGCGTACGCCTCCTCGGTAGTGCCCGGGTCGAATGGGAACTCCTTACCGTAGGACACGATCTTGATCCGTTCGGCCGGAATACCCAGCGAGATCAGGTACGCGCGAGCGGCCTGCGCCCGGCGTTCACCAAGGGCCAGATTGTACTCGGCGGTGCCACGCTCGTCGCAGTGTCCCTCGACGGTGACCACCCAGCTCGGATACTGGCGAAGAACCTCGGAATTCTTGGTCAGGGTGCCCTGCATGTCGGCCGCGACATCGGCGCTGTCGAGGGCGTAGTACACGGGCTGCAGCGGGCTCTCCCGGTTCAGCTCGTCGAGCGACCTGGCGTTGTAATCCACCGCGGTGCCGGAAATGGCCGGCTCGGCGGGCACCGAGGAGACCGGCTCGGGCTCGCGAAGCGGCGCCGGCGGCGGCGGCGGCGCGCCTCCCGTGTTCGTGGTGGCTGACGGCGGCGGCGGCGTCGGCCGGGCGACGGGCGGCTTCTTGCGGCTGCACGCGGACGTCGTGGCGACGATCACCATGAGCAGGGCGGCGAGGCGGATGGGGCGAACGGACATGCGGGACGTCTCCTTGAGAGCGTGGGCCGGGGCGCAGCGTGACCTGGGCGAAGGCCGGCGCATCCGGGTCAGCGCGACCAACTCGGCTGCACGTTGTTGCCCGCCTTGGTGACCTGATGCAGGTCATTGCCATCGCGGGCGATGGTGAAAATCTGTGTACGGCCAGCGCGCGTCGACGCAAACGCGAGATGCCGTCCGTTAGGAGCCCACGAGGGACTCTCGTTACTACCGTTGCTGTCGGTCACCGTGCGAATCTGACCCTGTTCCAGGCTGAAGATCTTGATGTCGAACCCGGGGCCGTTGCGTCCGGCGTATGCAATCTCGTTGTACGGCGCCGGTGACCACGTCGCACGGTCCGCCCATGACTCGTTGGTGATCCGGCGTGGCTGACCCATGCCATCGGCGTCGGCGATGTAGATCTGCGGTGAGCCTGATCGATCGGACGTGAACGCGATCTGGTTGCCCGCCGGTGACCACGTCGGCGTCGAGTCGTTGCCTGGGTGACTGGTGACCCGGCGCAGGTTCGACCCGTCGCGGCTGACCGAGTAGATCTCCATATTGCCATCGCGGTTGGTCATGAACGCGATCCGTGAACCGTCGGGCGAAAAAGCCGGCAGGAAGTTATGGATGGTCTCGGTGCCACCGGCAGGCTGGTCCATCTTGCCCTGGTAGATGTACGAGACGTAGATGTCGGGATAGCCACGGCGATACGAGGTATAGGCGATCGCCCGCCCGTCCGACGACCAACTCGGGTTGATCGCCAGCGATCGGTTCACGGTGACGCGGCGCTGCGCGTCGCCGTCGTAATCGGCGATGTAGATCTCCTTGATGCTGCGCTGCTCGACGGTGCCGCGGGCCTGCTCGCCATCGCGATCACTGGCAAACGCGAGCTTGGTGCGGGCCACGCCGACAAGCGAACGCTGCTCCTTGTGCAGTTCGTCGGAAATCGTGTGTGCGAAGCCACGGGGGTTGTTCGCCGACGCCGTGTATTCCTTGGCCCACACGCTGCGTTGCGTGGCGACGTCGAACAGGCGAGCCTGGACCGTCAGGCTGGACGCGTTCTGGCGCACGGTCCCGATCAGCACGGCGTTTGCGCCGAGTTCCTTCCACTGATCGAACGGCACCGTCTCCATCGACGTCGCCGGCGTGATCGGCGCGTAACTGGCGCGCGGAATCAGGTCGTACTCACGCTCGAAGCGGAGATCGTCCCAGAGCACCTCGCCGATGGTGTCGGCAGCGGCCTTCAGGTCCGGCGACGCGGCGATGAAGTTCGGGACGGCAACACGCGGTGCCGCACCCCCCGACAGCGTGATGCTGACGCCGATCTGATCGGGTTGCTGGGGCGGTGGCTGGCCCGGCGGCGGCGTGGTCGGCGGCTGCGCAGGCGCGGGCTGCTGCGACGCCGGCGCCTGGCGGCCCTGCGGAGCGGCCAGCACGAGGACCGTCGACGCGAGCGCAGCAAGGGCCGCGGTGAGGAGAGAGCGGGGAGCAGTCGTCATTGTGTGAAGTTGAATTCGAGGTCCACCGTCAGCGTCGGGTTCGTGTACTCGCGGGGCAACGGTGGCAATTTCGTGAGCGTGAGCGCCCGCGTGGCGGCCTGATCCAGCAGGAAGTTGCCGCTCGTCCGTGCCACCGCGATTTCGCTCAGCGTACCTTGTCGGTCGATCTTGAACCGCATGAACGTGGAGCCGCGCGCACCCTGCTGTTGCCGCCAGTTACGGTGGATGATCTGGAGCATCTCCCCCACGTATGCCGGACAGCAGAAGGTGCCGAGGTTGATTTGCCCACCGGTACCGCCGCCGCCCGTCGACAGTCCGATGCTGTCGCTGACGACGCCGGTATCGGCCTTGGCCTGACCTTCACTGACGCGCGCGCCTGTCGACGGCGCCTTGGCGCGTCCCTGGTCGGTGGCTGTCTGCGGCGGGGTCACCGGCTTGGGCAACGGCTTGGGCGCCGCCTTGGTCGGCTCGACCATCTCGGGTGGCTTCGCGGCCGGCGGCGCGATCGGCGCCGGCTTCTCCTCGGGCTTGGGGGGGACCGCCTGCTGGACGGGCCGTCCGGACATCGACGTCAGACCGCCGGCACGAGGCCCCGGCGCGCCGCCGAGGCTGATCGTCATGACTTCCCGCGGATCGGTCCGCCGTGTGCGCCACGATGCCGGCGTCAGCGCGACGCCGACGATGAGCACCGCATGCACGAGCAGCGAGACGCCGACCATGCGTTTGAAGCCGTCAGGTCCGGTTCGGCGACGCTCCGGCATCCCGGTGGCCAGCGCGTAGGTGTGGACGGGGGTGGCCACGCGCGTGTTACCGCTCCCCCGGGAGGCGCGACACGAGGCCGACCTTCTCGACGCCGGCCGTCTTCAGTGCATCCATCACCGTCATCGTCTGCTGGACGGTGACGGCGCCGTCGGCGCGCAGGTAGACCGACTTGTCCGACTTGCCCTGCAGCGCCTGCCGCATGCGTTCGCCGAGGACGTCGACACGAATCAGTTCCTCGTCGAGTTGCACCCGGTTGTCCTTGCCGAACGACAACGGAATCGTGACGAAGATGCGTTCGCTGCTGAGGCTCTGGGATCGGCGCGCGACTGGCAGGTTCACGTCGAGGCCGCGCGTCATCATCGGCGCCGCGACCATGAAGATGATCAGCAGCACCAGCATCACGTCCACGAGCGGGACGACGTTGATTTCCGCGAGGGCGGTGGCCGCCACCATCCGCCCGCGTCGTCCGCGTCCCATCCCGCCACCGCCGGCCGCTTGTACCTTGGGCATAGGTCGTGTCCGAGACGGTGGCCTAGGTGAAGTTGCGTTCGGAGATGTTGAGGAACTCCAGCGAGAAGTCCTCCATCGCCGCCGCGAACCCGCGCACCTTGTGCGTGAAGTGGTTGTAGAAGTAGACGGCCGGAATGGCGGCGAAGAGCCCCGCGGCGGTCGCGATCAGCGCCGACGCGATACCCGGCGCGACGACCGCGAGGTTGGATGAACCCACCGCGCCGATCGCCTGGAAGGCGGTCATGATGCCCCAGACCGTACCGAACAGGCCGATGAAGGGCGTGATGCTTGCCGTGGTCGCCAGGAATCCCACCCGCTCCTCGAGCTTGGCGAGCTCCGTGCCGCTGGCGCGCAGCAGTGCGCGGTCCACGGCATCGAGGCTCTTCAGCGTTGGACGAGCGGCTGTGGTGGCCGGCTTGTCCCCGGTCGCTCCCCGCAGCTGGGTATTCAGTTCACCGTAGCCGGCCTGGAACAGGCCCACGAGCGGACTCTCACCAAGCGAGCGGCACACCGCCTGCACTTCGGAGAACTTGCTGCTCCGGCGGAACACATCCAGGAACTGCCTGGTATGCGTGTCGGCCCGACGAAAGGCCCATGCCTTGTAGGCAACGATGCCCCAGGACACGATCGAGAAGATGACAAGAAGCGCGAGGACGAGCTGCTCGATGAGCCCGGTCCGGGTGACGAGAGAGATGACGTCAGTCGCCGTCTCCGCGGTTTCCGCCGCGGGTCCGGCCAGCTCTTGCAGGGCAAGAGCGCACACCCAGAGCGTCTGCAAACAGGCCTCCGCTATGCATGATCAGTGCGCCGCTGGGATGGCGCGAACATCAAAGCCTACCACGCGCTGAAAATCAGCGTCAACTCTATGATATCGTGGCAGTTCTGGCCATTTGACCGCAGCGTCAGTCCGGCGCGCCGGGCAGCGTCATTCCGTCCATGATCCGGTTCATCAGCATCCGACAACTCGCGGTGATCGAGGCGCTCGACCTGTCACTCGAGGGCGGCCTCACCGTGCTCACCGGCGAAACCGGGGCTGGCAAGTCTGTGCTGGTCGAGGGCATCGGCTTGCTGCTCGGCGGCCGGGCTTCGGCCGACATGGTCCGCACCGGCGCTACAGCCGCCACCGTCCAGGCCATCATCGCTGCCCCGGACGGCACCGACGTGATCGTCCGTCGCGAGGTCTCCTCGGAAGGTCGCTCCAGGGCGTTCATCGACGACGTGCTGGTCACCGCGGGGACGATGAGGGAGCGGGTGTCGGCGTGGGTGGACCTGCATGGGCAGCACGAGCACCAGACGCTGCAACTGCCCGACACGCACCTGGATCTGCTCGACCGGGTCGCAGGCCTGACCCCGGCTCGGGCCGAGGTCGAATCGGCGCACGCGGCATGGGTGTCGGCTCGCGACGCCCTGGCAGCGACGCAGATGGACGCTCGCGAGCGGGCGGCACGGATCGACCTGTTGTCGTTCCAGCTGGGCGAAATCGACAAGGTCCAGCCGCTCGAGGACGAGGACGAGCAGCTGGCAGCGACGCGGCAGGTGCTCGCCAACGCCGATCGCCTCCAGCGCCTCGGTCAGGAGGCGTACCAGGCGCTCTACGAGGACGAGCACGCGGCCCTGCAGACGTTGTCGGTCGTCTGGAAGCGCCTCGATGAACTCGCGCACGTGGACGCCTCGGTCCAGCCCTACGCGGCGCTGCGCGAGGGCCTCAAGGCACAGCTGGACGACCTGGCGTTCTTCCTGAGGCACTACGTGTCGTCGATCGACGCCTCGCCGGAGCGGCTCCAGGAGGTCGAAGACCGTCTCGCGTCGCTCGAGCGGCTGAAGCGCAAGTACGGACCGACGCTCGCCGCGGTTCGCCTCCATCAGCAGGCCTTGGCCGAACAACTGGCTGCACTCCAGCAGCCCGAGGGACAGCTCTCCGCGCTGCAGGCCACCGCCGACGCCTCCGCCGAGGCCTATCTCACCACGGCGCGCCGGCTCTCCGCCGCCCGCCGGGCCGCGGCCGGCCCGTTCGCTGGAAGGCTCCAGCAGGAACTGGCGGATCTGTCGATGCCGCACGCCGAGGTGTCGTTCCGCTTCCTGGAAGCGGGTGGCGAAGGGGAGTGGTCCGCCTCCGGCATCGATCGCGCGGAACTCCTCCTGTCTGCCAATCCCGGCGAGACACCGCGTCCGCTGGCGCGGGTGGCGTCGGGCGGTGAACTCTCGCGCGTGATGCTGGCGGTCAAGGTCCTCGACGCGCCCGAGGCGTCCGGCCGGACCTTGATCTTCGACGAGGTGGACGCCGGCATCGGAGGGCGAGTCGCCGACTCGGTCGGTGCGCGCCTGCGCGCGCTCTCGGGCCACGCCCAGGTGTTGTGCGTGACGCACCTTCCACAGGTTGCCGCCCACGCCGACGAGCACATCCATATCAGCAAGCGGGTCGCCGCCGGCCGAACCCTCACCTCGGCGGCGCCGCTGCGGCACGAGGCGAGGGTCGAGGAACTGGCCCGGATGATGGCGGGGGACACCTCCGCAGCGTTGCTGGACGGTGCCCGCGCGCTCCTGCAGGCGAAAGCGAAAGGCGAAAGTCGGCAGGGCGAAAGCGAAGCGGTGGCAAAAGGCGAAAGCGAAAGTGCAGGCCGGGATGACGGCCGAAAAGGCAAGGGACGTGGCGCGAAAGTATCTGGTTGAGGCGTACGGCTGTCAGATGAACATGCACGACGGCGAGCGACTCGCCGGACTCCTCGAATCCGCGGGATTCGAGGCGACGGCCGATCCCGCTGACGCCGACGTGATCGTCATCAACACGTGCAGCGTGCGCGAGCGCGCCGAGGAGAAGCTGTTCACGCGCCTGGGCGAGTTTCGCGAGGCCGCCCAGGCCGCCGGCCACACGCCAGTCATCGCCGTCACCGGCTGCGTCGCCCAGCAGGAAGGCGCCGCACTCCTCAAGCGCTCCCGCCTCATCGACGTCGTCATCGGGACGCAGCAGGTGAAGCAGTTGCCGATGCTGGTGACGCGGGCGCTCGATGAGGACATCGGCCCGCAGGTCGACATCAACCCGCACGAGGACGTGTCGTTCCCGCTCGGCATCGCCCGCCGCGCCGATGCCGTCAAGGCCTACGTCAACATCATCGAGGGTTGCAATGAGTTCTGCGCCTTCTGCGTGGTGCCGTACACGCGCGGGCACGAACGCATGCGTCCATCGGCCGAGATCCTCGCGGAAGTTCGCGATGCGGCCGCCCGCGGGCACCGTGAAATCCAGCTCCTCGGCCAGATCGTCAATCACTACCAGGCACCAGACGACGCCGCCTGCGACTTCGCAAGCCTGCTCGAGCAAGTTCACGAGGTTCCGGGTGTCGAGCGCATCCGCTTCGCCAGTCCGCACCCGAGACACGTGACGCCACGCCTGCTCGAGGCGTATCAGTCACTACCGCGCATCTGCCGCCACCTGCACTTGCCCGTGCAATCAGGCTCGACGCGCGTGCTGGCGGCCATGCGCCGCCGCTATTCACGCGAGCGCTACCTGGAGATCCTCGGGGAAGTCCGGGCGGCAGTACCCGACATCTGCCTGTCGACCGACATGATCGTGGGCTTCCCTGGCGAGACCGCCGCGGACTTCGACGACACGCTGAGCCTGACGGCGCAGGCTCGCTTCCACAGCATGTTCAGCTTCAAGTACTCGCCGCGTCCGCGGACGCTCGCCATCAAGCGGATGCCAGACGATGTGTCGGAGGACGAGAAGACGCGACGCATTGTCGAGTTGCAGGCCTTGCAGCGGGAAATCCAGTCCGATCTACATCGCCAGTCCGTGGGCACGGTGGAGCAGGTGCTCGTGGACGCGACAAGCCGTCGCCGCGAGCACGAGTTGTCCGGCCGCACCAGCGGCAATGTTGTCGTCAACTTCCCCGGGGAGTCGTCATGGATGGGACGGCTGGCGCAGGTGCGCATCACCGCAGCCGGCCCGAACAGCGTCAGGGGCGAGGTTCTGGAAGTGGAGGCGTGATGCCGGTTCGCATGCTGATCAAGGGCCTGATGATGGACCCGGTCACCAACATGCCGATCCTCGTGCTTCGGGACGAGGCGGGGGAGCGGACCCTGCCCATCTGGATTGGGATGTTCGAGGCCCACGCCGTTGCGCTGCAGCTCGAGAACAGCGGCTCACCCCGCCCGATGACCCACGACCTGCTCAAGCACATGATCGAGGCCCTGGGTGGGACGGTGACGGAGGTGCACATCACGGACGTCCGTGAAGGCACCTTCTACGCCCTGATCTACCTGAACGCGAACGGTGACCAGGTGGCCGTCGATTCGCGACCCTCGGATGCGCTGGCGCTGGCGCTTCGGACCCGCGCGCCGGTCTACGTGGCCGAGCATGTCCTGACCGACACCCGGCCGCTCGATACGCCCACCTCGCAGGATACCGAGCGCCTTCAGCACTGGCTGGAGAGCCTCGATCCGGACGAGATGGGGAAGTACAAGATGTGATCGCGCTGGCATCCCGTAGAATGCCCGGGGGCGCACCCGACTGCCGATGATCCTGGCCATAGCCAACCAGAAGGGCGGCGTGGGAAAGACCACGACCGCCATCAACCTTGCCGCCGCGTTATCACTCCGCGGACGCCCGACGCTGCTCGTCGACCTCGACCCGCAGGCCAACAGCACCATGTCGTTCCTCGACATGGCGACCGTCGGCCCAACCATGTTCGAGGCGATGACCGGCGAGGGCGGCACCACCATCTCGACGATCATCCGGTCCACCAACCAGCCGCACCTCAGCATCGCACCGGCGCGCATCGCGCTCGCCAAGCTCGAGGCCAAGCTGGTGGGCGAGTTGGATGCCCATTTCCGACTGAAGGAGAAACTCGCGCCGCTCGAGGCCGAGTACCCCTACATCGTCATCGATTGCCCACCGACGCTCGGCCTCCTCACGGTCAACGCGCTTGTCGCGGCATCGCACCTGGTCGTCCCCATCCAGTCATCGTACTTCGCGCTGGAGGGCACCGACGACCTGCTCGAGACGGTGGGTAAGGTCCAGATTCGCGCCAACCCATCGCTGCAGGTGCTCGGCGTCCTGATCACCATGCACGACCGCCGTACAAGCCTGGCGCGCGACATCCGGGATCAGATCCAGAAAGTGTTCGGCACCAAAGTGTTCAAGACGGTCATCACGAAGAGCGTTCGGCTCGAAGAAAGTCCGGCGTACAAGGAAGCGATCTTCAGCTTTGCCCCGGACTCGTCCGGGGCGTCCGAGTACTACTCCTTCAGCGAGGAGGTCCTCAGCCGTGTCTAAGCGTGGTTTGCCAGAGACGGTCCGCATGCGCCACGACGCCCACTACGTCGAGACGCTGACGGCATCGGCGGGTGCGCCGGTGGGCCGGATGATTTCCATCGAGCACATCGACCCGAATCCAAACCAGCCTCGCCAGGTGATGGGCGACCTCTCGGAGCTCATCGCCTCGGTCAAGGAGCACGGGCTCATCGAGCCGATCGTCGTGCGGCAACGCGGCAGCCGGTTCCAGATTGTGGCCGGTGAGCGTCGCTACCAGGCGGCGGTCCGTGCCGGAATCGAGGAACTCCCGGTCGTCATCCGCGATGTGGACGACGTCGGCATTCTCGAGGTCGCGCTGGTCGAGAACCTGCAGCGTAAGGACCTGACGGCGTTCGAAGAAGCCGAAGCGCTTCAGGCGCTCTGTCAGAAGGCTGGTTACACACACGAGAAACTCGCCCAGAAGCTCGGCAAGAGCCGGACAGCCATCACGGAATCGCTGTCGTTGAACCAGATGCCGGACCCGATCAAGCAGCTTTGTCGGCTGGCCGACATTTCTTCCAAGTCATTGCTGTTACAGGTAGTTAGACAGGGCGAACCAGAAAAAATGGCGGCCCTGGTCGAACAGATGTCTCGTCCAGGTGGCATGACCCGCCAGGAAGTGCGTGAACAGGTCAAGCCGAAAGCCGCCAAGCGCGGACGACCACAGGCGTTCACGTTCACCTACAAGGCTCCCACCAAGCAGTTCGCGTTCTCATTGAGCTTCAAGAAGGCGGACGTCGAGCCTGACGAAGTCATCGAGACGCTCGAGCGCATCCTCGACGACTTGCGCACACAACGCGCCTCCGCGGCCAAGCCCGGCGACGGAGTACGGCCCGATCTCACGCTCGATTGAGTTGGTGAACCGGCCCGGCGGCTCGTAATCGACCGGTAGGGCACCGCAGCAGCGTCTTGAGCGAGACGCTCAATCCAGATCTAGAAGTTAACATAATGTGTATTATCGGACTCTGAATATCTACACCAGAATACGGCCTGTTGAAGCGATGTGTGTATCCACTTGTGTGATTCGACCTAACGCTTCGGCGCGCCCGGCTTCGGCGATGTCGGGCCGCAATCGCCGCTCATCTTCACGCGCCTGATGGGCATCGCCGCAGACCTCGCGATCGTCATCGTGGCCGGCCTGGTCGGCGGTCTCATCGCCCAGGCGCTGCGCCAACCGCTGATCCTGGGCTACATCCTCGCCGGCGTGCTCGTCGGGCCGCACTCGATCGGCCGGGCCGTCACCAACACCCACGACATCGAGCTGTTGGCCGAGATCGGCGTGGCGCTGTTGTTGTTCGCCCTCGGCCTGGAGTTCTCGCTCAAGCAGCTCCAACCGGTCCGGCGTATCGCCCTCATCGGGACGCCGATCCAGATGGTGCTGACGATCCTGCTCGGTACCGCACTCGGCCACCTGTTCGGCTGGCCGTGGACCATGTCGCTCTGGCTGGGTGCGCTGATCGCGCTCAGCAGCACGATGGTCATCCTCAAGACCCTGATGAGCCAGGGTCGCATGGGCACCTTGTCGAGCCGGGTCATGATCGGCGTCCTCATCGCCCAGGACCTCATCGTCGTGCCCCTGATGATCCTGCTGCCGGCCCTTTCGGATGCGGAGGCAGGGCTGCATGCGCTCGCCGCGGCCACCGGGAAGGCCGTCCTGTTCCTCGGGCTGATGGTCGTGGTCGGTACCCGACTGCTGCCGCGCCTGATGCAGGTCATCGCCGTCCGGCAGTCCCGGGAGCTGTTCCTGCTCGCGATTACGGCCATCGGGCTGGGCGTGGGCTACGCGACGTACCTGTTCGGGCTGTCGTTCGCCTTTGGCGCCTTCGTGGCGGGCCTCGTGCTGAGCGAGTCCGACTATGCGCACCAGGCCCTGAGCGACATCATTCCGCTACGCGACGTGTTCGGGATGTTGTTTTTTGCCTCGGTCGGCATGCTCATCGACCCGCGCCTGTTGCTGGCCACCGCTGGTCAGGTCGTCGTTTTGTTGCTGGCGATCCTGGTGGGCAAGTCGCTGATCCTGGCGGGGCTGGCGTATGGGTTCGGCTACCGTAACGTGGTGCCGCTCGCCGTCGGCCTGGGGTTGTGGCAGATCGGCGAGTTCGCGTTCGTGCTCGGCCGGGTGGGCCTCGCCAGTGGCGCGCTGAGCGCGGAGGCCTTTGCACTCGTCCTCAACGCCGCGGTGGTCAGCATGGTGCTCACCCCGGCCGTATCTGGGCTGACCGGCCCCATCTACGCCTGGTGGCGCCGACGGTCAGGACGGGAGCCGTTCCAGACCATCAACCTCCCCGCCTCCGGCCTTCACGATCACGTGGTCATCGTTGGGGGCGGCAGGGTCGGCCGATTCACCGCGCAGTTCCTGCAGCGTCTGACGTTGCCGGCCGTGCTCGTCGAGCTCGACTATCGTCGGTTCGACCAGGCGCGCACCGCCGGGATCGCTGCGGTGTTCGGCGATGCGACGCAGGAAGTCGTCCTCGAGGCGGTGCAGGTCAGCCGCGCCCGACTGGTGCTGGTGACGGTGCCGATCATCAGTGTCACCGAGGCGATCATCGAGCAGGTGCGCAAGATCAACCCGCAGATGCGCATCGTCGCGCGCGCCGAGGGGGCCGAGCAGTTGCGGCACTTGCAGGAACGTGGCCTTGCGGAGGTGGTCCAGCCAGAGCTCGAGGCCGGTCTCGAGATGGTGCGGCAGTCGCTGCTACACATGGACTATGGAGTTACCGAGGTGCACCGTCTGAGCACCCGACTGCGCCAGGAGATGTACGGGCCACTGTTCGGCGATGGCAGCGACTACCAGAAGCTCGTCCAGCTCGGCGCCGCGCACCAGCTGTTCGACTTCGTGTGGGTCGAGGTGGCGTCAGGCAGCGTGATGGAAGGCCGGCGCATCGCCGACCTGGCGTTGCGCACACGCACCGGCGCGACCGTGGTCGGCATCATGCGGCGGGGACAGATGATCGCCAACCCCGGTCCGACCGAAGCCCTCGAGGCGTGCGACCTGCTGGCGATTGCCGGCACCGCAGAACAGCGCCGCGCCATCGAAGCACTCGCCGCGCGCCGCTGAAAGTTTGGCGACGGACGAATCTTCTGAAATGATCGTCAGATGAGCAGGACGCCTGGTGGCGGGCCTGTGCCGACGGTTCCCCTGCCCCATGCTCCGAACGCTCGACCGATACATCATCCGTGAGACGCTGGCGCCATTCGGCCTGACGCTGCTCATCCTCACGTTCCTGCTGCAGATCCCCACGATCATGGACGTGGCGGAGAAGCTCATCGCCAAGGGCGTGACGCTGCCGATCATCGGCCGTATCGTCCTGACGCTGCTGCCTTCCTCGCTGGCGATCACGATCCCGATCAGCCTGCTGGTGGGATTGCTGATGGCGTTGGGCCGCCTGTCGGCCGACCGCGAGGCCGTCGCCATGCAGGCGTGCGGCGTGAGCCTGTACCGCATCCTGCGTCCGGTGCTGTTGATGGCGGTGGTTGCGACCGCCGTCACCGCCTACACGATGATGGAGGCGATGCCGCGCGCCAACCAGACGTTTCGCGACATCACTTTCCGCATCATCCAGGCCAAGGCCGAGAGCGACGTGCGGCCGCGGGTCTTCTTCGAGGAGTTTCCCAACCTCGTCCTCTACGTCCGTGACGTCCCATCGAACACCCGCGGCTGGAAGGGCGTGTTCCTCGCCGACACGCGCAAGCCCGGCGAGACGCAGCTGCTCACGGCGGACCGCGGGCATTTCGTGCTCGAGCCGGCGCAACGTCGCGTCGACCTGATTCTCGAGGACGGCATCCTGCACCGGTCGACCCTCGAGGCGCCGGCGCAGTATGAACTCCAGCAATTCGACGCCCTGACAGTGCAACTCGATCCGGAAACCGTGTTCCCCCGCCAGGGCCTCACGCCCGGCGACAACGAGATGACCATTCCGCAGTTGCGCACGAAAGCACGCCAGATGCGGGAACAGGGCCTGTCGCCGCACAACCCGATCATGGCGATCCAGCGCAAGTACACGATTCCCGCTGCATGCCTGGTCTTCGGCCTGATTGCGCTGGTCCTTGGTGTCAGCCATCGCAAGGACGGCAAGAATGCCGGGTTCGTGATCGGTATCGCGGTCGTCCTCGTGTACTACGTGCTGATGTACGTGGGGACGGCCCTGGCCAAGGGCCACCAGGTCCCCGCCGAATTCGCGTTGTGGATCCCGAACGTGGTCCTGGGAGGCGCGGGCGTCGTCCTGCTGGTGCTGAAGACGCGCGGCTACGAGTTCTCGCCGTCGATTCGCATTCCAATCCCGGAGGCGCTCGCGCGCCTGTTGCCACGTGCCACCGCCGAGACGACGGACGGCTCGACACCGCGAGCCTCGTCTGCCATCGCGTCGGTGGGCAACAGCGGGTCGGTGCCCGCCGGGACACCTGCGGCGACGCCGGCAGCGACGGCGGTCAGGAGTTCCGGACGCAAACAGGTCGTGGTGGTCATCAAGGTGCCACAGGGGATACTCCCCTCCTTCAACCTGCTCGATCGGTACCTCAGTCGCATCTACCTGCGCGTGTTCGGCGTCACGTTCCTCGGCATGCTCGCGGTGTTCTACATCGCGATCTTCACCGACTACAGCGAGTACCTCTTCAAGGGGAAGACCACGGGGCAGATGCTCCTCAGCTTCTTCCTCTACTCCACCCCGCAGTACACGTACTACATCACCGCCCTGGCGGCGCTTGTCGGGACACTTGTCACCGTGGGCCTGCTCACCCGCACCAGCGAACTGACGGTGATGCAGGCGTGCGGCGTGAGCCTGTACCGCGCAACCGTGCCGATGTTGTTGTTCGGACTGGCCTGGAGCGTGGTGCTGTTCGGCATGGAGCAGAGCATTCTCGCGGCGTCCAACCGGCGTGCCGAGGAACTGAAGAGCACCATCCGGACCGGCATGCCCCGGCCCTACAACCTCGCGAGCCGGCAGTGGATGGCTGGAAGCAACGGCGAGCTCTACCACTACGGGCGTTTCGACACGCGCACGCAACGGCTCGAGGACCTGACGGTCTACACGTTCGGGTCGCGCGGCTGGAACGTCACGGGCCGCACGTTTGCGCGCGTCACGACACACATGAATGCGCACACCTGGCGAGCCGACCTGGGATGGCAGCGTAGCTTTGGGGACCGCAACGCGGTTACTGCCTTCTCGGTCTTCCCCACCAGGACCGTCTCCATGGAGACGCCGGATTACTTCGGCGTCGAGGAACCGGAGGCGGTGCTGGCCGAGCGCATGAAGGTCGGGCAACTCCGGCAACACATCGCAGAGCTCGATCAGGCGGGCTACAACAGCGTGCCCCTGCAGGTGGCGCTGCACCGCAAGATGGCCTTCCCGTTCATCACGTTGATCATGACCCTGATCGCCATTCCCTTTGGCGTCACCACGGGCCGCAAGGGCACCCTCTTCGGTATCGGGATCGGGATCGTCCTCGCGATCCTCTACTGGACGACACAGAGCCTCTTCGCGGCCGTGGGCAGTGCCGGGGCTATCGCTCCCCCGCTCGCGGCATGGGCGCCCAACATCCTCTTCATCGCCGTGGCCGCGTACCTCGTCGTCAGTGCACGGACGTAAAGCACAGGAGCACAGGAACGCAGGAACACCCACCCGAATCCTGGAAGCGTAAGCGATCGCAGACCAAAGTCGGCCGGCCGACAACGCTCGACCGTGCGCATTGTCATTCCTGGATTTCTGGATTCCTGAGATCCTGATCCCTGCGTTCCTGCGTTCCTCAGATCCTGCGTTCCTGATCCCCCGTTCCGGTTTCTCACGCGCGCGGGTGGTGAGCATCGTAGACACGTTTCAGGCGCGCCTCGAGCACGTGCGTGTAGATCTGCGTGGTCGACAGGGCGGCGTGGCCCAGCATCATCTGGATGGCCCTGAGGTCGGCGCCGCGATCCAGCAGGTGTGTCGCGAACGAGTGGCGCAGGACGTGCGGCGACACGTCGTGCGAGACGCCGGCCTTGAGCGCGTAGCCCTTGAGCAGCTTCCAGAACCCCACCCGGGTCAGCGCCGATGTGCCGCGTCCCCCGGGGAACAGCCACGGCGACGCCTGCCCCTTCAGCAGCGCCATGCGGCCGCCGCCAAGGTAGGCGCGCAGCGACGCGATCGCCAGGTCGCCCACCGGCACGATGCGTTGCTTGTCGCCCTTGCCGATACAGGTCAGGAATCCGACCTCCAGGTTCAGGTCGGGCGGTCGCAGCGAAACCAGTTCCGACACGCGCAGGCCGGTTGCGTACAGCACGTCGAGCAGGGCGCGATCGCGCAGGCCCCGGGGCGTGGAGAGATCGGGCGCCCCGAGCAGGGCATCGACCTCCTCGAGCGAGAGGTACCGCGGGAGAGTCCGCCAGGCCCGGGGTGGGCGCAAATCCTCGGACGGATTCGACGCGATGACCCGCGAGACCAGCAGGTGCTTGTAGAACCCGCGCACTCCGGCAACCATGCGCGCCACCGATCGCGGCGAGTATCCCTCCGCCATGAGTGCCCGGACGAACGCCTCGAGGTCCTGGAGTGACAGCACCTCTGGCGAGCTCCCCCGGCCTGCCGCGAACCGTGCCAGTTGGAGCAAGTCGCGGTTGTAGCTCTCGATCGACAGCGGTTGGAGTCGCCGCACCACCCGCAGATGGTCGAGGTAGGCGTCGATCCGGGCGTCGCTGGGGCTGGGTGAGTCCGCTGACACCTTGCCAGCATAACCGCGCGAATCTGCCGTTTTCACATCGCCTGAAATCGCGATGTGCACACTCGCTTCTCTAGGCATAGAATTCGAGGCATAGATGTCGATGCATCGCATTCGGGGGCCCCGTGCCGCCAAGGACTGATGCCCTCCAGGGCACGCTGACCCTGCTGATCCTGAAGACACTGGACGCGGGCCCAAGGCACGGCTACGCCATCGCCCAGCACATCCAGCAGACATCGCACGCCCTGCTGCGTGTCGAGGAGGGCTCCCTCTACCCTGCCCTCCGGCGACTCGAGCAGGAGGGCTGGGTCAAGTCCTCGTGGAGTGTCACCGAAAGCCAGCGCAAGGCCCGCGTCTATGCGTTGACGCCGACTGGGCGCCGCCAGCTCGACGAGGAAGAGGCCAAGTGGCAGAAGCTGGTCCAGGGTGTCCGGCACGTCCTCCGGTTCGACGAGCAGTGACACGGGTCCGGCGGGGCGCTTACCACCGAACCCTTGACGAGGCACGCACGAAGAGGCCCCGGAGGTCCATGAGAGATCGCCACGTCCCCCGCATCCTGTCGGCCGCGACACTGATCGCCATGCTGGCCAGTCGCGCCGGCCTCGCCGGCGCACAACCCGCCACGCCGCCAGCAGCGCCGGCACGGGACGGCAGCGCGATGCACGTCAACACGGACGCGACGTTCTTGCGTGGCGCCCCGAGTGTGCGTGGGCCCGTCCTGGTGGGCGCGCCGCTCGGAAAGTGATCCATTCGCCGCTCGGAAAGTAGACCACCTGAGGGTCTGACGGGCGGACTTGCCGGCGTACGCGGCGCCGGGGTCCGCTGGAGAGGATGCTCAGGATGGATCAGGTGCATGTGGTCCGGCACAAGGTGCTGGTCGAGGGACGATCGCAGCGAGCGGTGGCGCGGGAGCTGGGGCTGTCGCGGGTGACGGTGAAGAAGTACCTGGCGCAGGCCGCGCCGGTGCGGCACGAGGCGCAGCCGCGACCGCGGCCCGTGAGCGCGGCGGTCGCACCGCGCATCGCCGCGCTGCTCGAGGAGGCGCCGCGCTGGACCACGCCCAAACAGCGACTGACGGCCACGCGGCTGCACCAGCTGCTCCGGGCGGAAGGTCACGATGTCGGCGTCTCCCTAGTCAAGGCGGCCGTGGCGGAGTGGAAGCGGCAGCGACGCGAGCCGCTGATTCCGCTGACCTATCGCCCGGGCGAGCTGGCGGAGGTCGACTTCTTTGAAGTGCAGGTCGATGTGGCGGGCCGGCGCCAGAAGGCGTGGCTCTTCGTGCTGCGCCTGATGTACTCGGGCCGCGACTTCGGCTGGATTTACGAGCGCCAGGATCAGGTCAGCTTTCTCGACGGCCACGTGCGCGCCTTTGCCCATCTGGGCGGCGCGCCCACGCGGGTGGCGTACGACAATCTCAAACCGGCGGTGGCCCGGATCCTCGCCGGCGGCGAGCGGGCCCTGACGATCCGCTTTGCGGCGCTCGCCTCGCACTATCTCTTCGAGCCGAGCTTCTGTCGCCCGGGCGTCGGCCACGACAAGGGCGGCGTCGAATCGCGCGGCAAGTACATCCGGCTGCAGGCACTGACGCCAATTCCCGCGGGCGACACCCTCGACGCGATCAACACGCAACTGCTGGCGCAGCTCGATGCGCGCCGCGACACGCGCCGGCATGGCACCGAGGCCACCATCGGCGTGCGCTCCGCCGAGGAGCAGCGCCTCCTGCGTCCGCTCGATGTGCCGTTTGTCGCCGAGGCGGCCGTCCCCGTGAGCATCGCGCCGCGCGCGCTGGCCCGGGTCCACGGCGCGTGGTACTCGGTGCCGTGCGCGTGGGCCGGGCTGGATTTGACGGCCTGGGTCGGCGCGACGACGGTCACCATCGTCGGCCGCGACGGTCGGCGCATCTCCCATCCGCGGCAACGCTTTGGCGGCCGCTCGATCGACTATCGCCACTACCTGCCCGCACTGGCGATCAAGCCGCAGGCGGTCCGCCAGGTCGCGCCCGATCTGGTGCGCGATCTCGGCGATCCCTTCCCCGCGGTGTGGGCCAACCTGACGGCGCAGCATGCGCCGCGGGACGCCGCCCGGCATCTCGCCAAGATCCTGGGCGATCTGCACGCCGCCGGTGCGGCCGTCGTCGTGCCGGCACTCGAGCGTGCCCTGCGCGACGGCACGCCCCTCCGACTGGCCGTGCATGCGGAGGCGCCACCGGTGCTCGGCGCGGAGGCCGTGCCGGCGTCGCTCCGCGATGTGGCGATCACGAGCGGCGTGGCCGCGGACTACGACCGCTGGCTGCAGGACGGTGCGGCATGAGCACGCCCGCGATCACGCGCGACCTGATCGTCGGCCACACGCGCGCGCTCAAACTCCCGGGCGTGGCCCGCAGCTTTGAAGCGCTGGCGCGTCAGGCGCAGGCCGCGCACTGGCCCTACGAGGACTACCTGCACGAGGTACTCAACGCCGAGCACACCTCGCGCCACGAGTCGGTGATCCGCCAGCGGCTGCGCGAGGCCCGCTTCCCGGAGGTCAAGACGCTCGAGACCTTTGACTTTGCGACGGCCGAGGGGGTCCACGCCGCGCAGATCCACACGCTCGCCCGTGGGGAGTGGGTCACGCGCCCCGAGAACCTGATCCTCGCGGGCCCGATCGGCACGGGCAAGACGCACCTCGCGATCGCGCTCGGCGTCGAAGCGACGCGGCAGAAGCGGCGCGTGCTCTTTACGCGCGCCGCCGATCTGGTACGTCAGCTCCTCGAAGCGCGTGATGCGCGCGAGCTCGCACGGCTGCAGCGACGCCTGCTCACCCAGGACGTCCTGATCATCGACGAACTGGGCTTCGTCCCGTTTGATCGGGTCGGCGGCGAACTGCTCTTCAATCTGATCGCCGATCGCTATGAGCGGCGCGCGACGGTGGTGACCACGAACCTCGCGTTTGCCGAGTGGGTCACGGTCTTTGCCGGCGACGAGAAGCTGACGACCGCGCTGCTCGATCGTCTGGCGCATCACGCCACGGTGATCACGACCAAGGGCAAGAGCTACCGCATGAAGAAACGGCGGACCAGCGCCGACTGACGCGGCGCACGGCCTGCAGCCGGCCTGGCCCCTCAGAGCGGGGGCCAAGCCGCCCGCAGGCCGTCAAGGACAAGACCACCCCTCACGATGAGGGCATGGCAGGCGGGCCTACCGGCCCGCTCCGCGTAGAATGAGGCCCCGCAGGTGGATCATTTTCCGAGCGGCGGACTGGTCTACTTTCTGAGCGGCGCCCGCATCCTGGCGCGGTTGGAACGCGGCGCAAGGGTCGAGGTCCTCGAGCGCCTGGAGGGCGACTGGTGGCGCGTCCGGGCTGGCGACCCTCCGGTCGTGGGATACGTCCATCGACTCGTGCTTTCGCCAGGTGAGCCGGCCGTCCCCGGGCCGCCTTTGCGGCCGCTGCCACCGCCTCCGCCTGCGCAGGACGCGGCGCCGGCAGACCAGGCGCCCAAGAAGCCTGGGCCGGGTGGCATCGGGTTTGCCGGCGTCGGGTTGTTCGCGCCTGATGCCCGCGACTCGTTCGACGCCGTCGGCATCACGGGCAATCTGCTGGCATTCGGTGGCGGCGTCGAGGCGACGCGTGTCTATCGGCAGCTCTTCGTTCGCGGGTCAGTCGACTGGTCGGGCGAGACTGGCGAGCGGGTCTTTCTCGACGATGCAGGAGGGCGATACCCGCTCGGGATTCCATTGGACATCCGGATGGTGCCGATCGACTTCACGGCCGGCTGGCGATTCGACGGTGCCCCGGGTACGCGGCGGCGCGTGGTGCCGTACATCGGCGGTGGCGCGGGCGTCCTGCTCTACCGCGAGTCCGACGAGTTCGAAGAAGAGGATGAGACCGTCGACGACACATTCGCGTCGTATCACGTCCTCGGCGGCGTGGACGTCTACCTGCAGCCGCGCTTCGCCATCCGCGCCGAGTTCCGCTACCGCGCCGTGCCCGGCGCCCTCGGCGACAGCGGCGTCTCGGCCGTCACCGGTGACACATCGCTCGGCGGCGCGGTCTTCTTCGTCGGGGGTTGCGTTCGGCCGATAGGTCGGTCAGGTATGCCGAAAATGCTGGAATGCTGAAATGCCGGAATGTCGAGTACTTAGATCTCGACATTCCGGCATTCCGGCATTTGCGAGGTAGGGCCGGCTCTCTGAGCCGGCCAGAGGGTGCGCCTCAGAGAGGCGTCCCTACCTGCGGCACTTTCGCTAGAACACCATCTTCAGGCCGAACCGGACGAGGCGTTCGCCGTAGGACCCGTTGATCTGTCCGAAGACCGCATTGCCATACGTGGTGTTCGGGTTGTTGGCGTGGAGCGAGTTGGTCACGTTGAACGCGTCCACGCGGAACTCGCCGTACTTCGCCCCCATCCCGAACCGCTTCACGAGCGAGCCGTCGAGGTTCACATACCCGGGCCCGTCGATCCCCGCGCCATTGCGCGTCAGGTTGCCGAACGTGTTGGCCGCCGGATCGCTGAACACGCTCGTGTCGAACCAGGTCTTCCCCACGCCGATGCCCCCCTGAATGGAGGATTCCCCGTTCATGTCCGGCCGCTGGGTGTTCCCCGGCGCGCGCAGGAGCGCCCCGCTCATCTGGATGTCAAGGGCCGTACCGCTCTGCGCGGTGAAGAGGCCGGACACCTGCCACCCGTTCACGAGCCATCCGACGATACCATCCGTGCGCCAGGGCAGGCCGTAGACGAAGCTGCTGACGAACACGTGGGTACGATCGTTGCTCGTGCGCCCCCAGCTCCGCTCGATGTCGGCAGGCGTATTGATGGTGCCGTTCGAGTCGCCCGCGTCGTAGCTCTCGCCCTTACCCAGCGTGTACGAGTTGGTCACCAGGAAATTGTTGCGGAACCGGCGGTCGACCTTCACCTGCATCGAGTGGTAGTCGGTGTGGTAGGGCAGGAACGCAATGGTATCGGCGGTCCTGCCGGTGGACGCAAACTGCGGCCGCCCGAGGTTGTCGGCGCCGAGCACGTAGCCGGCGTTGAGGTTGAGGCGCTGGATGATGTCCTGGCCATGGTTGCCGACGTACGCGACTTCGGCCGTGAAGTTGTAGCCGATCTCGCGCTGGAACGCGACGTTCCACGAGTGGATCTGCCCTTCCTTCAGGTTCGAGGGGAAGTAGGCGTACGAGGCGTTGCGCAAGCGCGCATCGGCACCGACATCGATGATGCCGTTGCTCGGGATGTCGGCCACGACCGGCGCCGGGAAGCCTGCCGCCATGCTCACGCCTGTCGGCGGGACGAAGGCGTTGGCGGCGTTGAACTGGTTGTTCTGCTTGACCGGGTAATTGAATGCGTACGTGTTGTCGCCGAAGGGGATGGTACTCATGCCGTAGCCGGCGCGCGCGACAGACTTGTCGTCGAAGCGATACGACAGGCCGAGCCGCGGGTTGAAGTTCTTCCAGTTGGACTTGACGCCGATGGCGTCGCCCACGTCGCCGTAGCCAGACACCCGCAGGGTGTTTGTGGACGGATCGTAGTTCGAGAGACCGCCCTGCGTCTCGATGCCGACGAGCGGCGTGTAGTACTCGTGGCGCAACCCCAGGTCGACGGTCAGCTTTGGTGAGACCTGCCATTTGTCGTGCACGAACGCGAACACGGCCGAGTGCACGGTGCCGGGTTCCTGGATGACGGCCAGGTCACGGCCGGCGCCGCTCGGGCGGTCTAGTAGGAACGCGGCGATGGGGTTGTTGATGTTGGTCTGCGACGCGGCGTTGGCAGGGCTGCCGGTCTGACTCGCGCTGAAGTTGAACACGCCGCGCGGCCCGCCCTGGTCCTGCGTCTGCAGCAGGTAGTCGCGGTTGTGCCGATAGGTGCCGCCGACCTTGATGGTGTGGTTCCCCGCGAGCTTGGTTACCGTGGTGGAGAGGTCCACAGTCGTCTCGCCACGATTCCAGGGCAGCGAGGCCGAGAAGCCGGCGATCGGGTTGTTGTTGTTGATTCCCTGGTTAATGTTGATCTGGGTCATCCCGCTCGTGTAGGTGTCGAGGTTCGCCCCAGGAATGCCGATCTCCGACGCCGTGTTCTTGCCGATTGTCGCGATGAGTGCCTCGTTGTGATAGCTCATCACGCCGGTCCGGACGTCCATCACGAGCGAGTTGGTCCACGTGCGCACCCAGTTGCCAGCAACGCTCCAACTCGTGTTCACGCCGGTGCCGATGAAGCCGCCTTGATACGGCCCGCCAATATCGTTCGAAAAGTTCCCGGGTTCCGTGGCCGTGGGCCGCATGAAGCTGTACCGGGCCGACATCTGATCCTTCGTCGACGCTTGATAGTTGATCTTCGCGTCGAAGCCGTCCGTCCGTCGCTCGCGGATCGTCGTGTCCTGGTAATTGATCTGTCCGGACCCCGCCCCCTGGATGTTCGGCAGTGGGACGCCCGCGAGAATCTTCTGGGCGATCGGGCTGATCCGGTTGGCCGGGATCACGTTGCCCGGGAACTGCTCGCGGTTCGCGCCCGTCGCCGGATCGCCGGTGAGCGGGTCGTAAATCGGCACCGAGGAGCCGCTGAAGTTGCCGGCGCGCTGATCGGCGGTCGGCAGGACGTACCGGTTGACGCGTCCGAAATCGTCGTTGGTCCGGACGTAGTCGCCAAAGAAGAACAACTTGTTCTTCATAATCGGCCCGCCGAAGGTGAAGCCGAACTGGTTGTAGAGCGTCTCCGGCTTCTGCCGTTCCTTGGCCAGCGTGCGATCGACGAACGCGTTGGTCGCCTGCGTCTTCTCGTTGTTGCCGAACCAGAAGCCGGATCCCCTGAACTGATTGGTGCCGGACTTGATCGTCGCGTTGGTCACCGCACCGCCGGCGCGCCCGAACTCGGCGTCGTAGTTGCTCGTCGTCACGGCGACGGTTTCGAGCGCTTCGGCCGACGGGATGATGACCGACAGCAACCCGGTCTTCTGGTTGTTGTCGATCCCCTCGATCATCACGTTGTTGGCGAGGCGCGACTGGCCGTTGACGTTGGAGGAGAGCGAGTCCTGCGAGTTGAAGAACTCCGAGTGCGGCCTGAAGGGGCGCGACGCGCCCGGTACCGTCGCGAGCATCCCCTGGAAGTTGCGCCCGAAGCCGAGAGGCATCGCCGCGATCTGCTCGCCCTGGATGATGCGTCCGGTATCGGAGCGGTCGGTCTGCAGGGCCGGCGACTCCGCGGTCACCGTCAGCGTTTCTGCGAGATCGCCCGGTTCAAGGCGGAAGTCCACGCGAATGGTGGTGTTCACGTCCACCTGGACGTTCTCGCGCACCACTTTCTTGAACCCCGCGAGTTCGGCCGCGACGCGGTATCGGCCGTCCTTCAGGTTCGGGAACGTGTAGGCGCCGTTCTCATTGGACACGCCCGTGGCGACGATGTTGGTGCTCACTTCGGTGATCGTCACCGTTGCGCCGGGCACCTCTCCGCCGGACGTGTCGGTCACCGTCCCTACGAGTGAGCCCCGTGTCGCCTGCGCCCACGTCATCGTGGGGACCAGCGCCATGGCCATCGCCAGGCAGGCCCCAATCGTCATTTGTCGCGTGCTTTGTCCCATTGCTTCCCCCTCGAAGACACCGCGGCCCTCTGCGCGGCCGCCACGTGGCGACCGCACACCCGAGCCCATTGCCGCAGGACTCCCCAGAAACTGTTCAATAGGCCGAGAGGTTACTCCGGTCGACAAGTCGGGATCAAGTGGGCGCCCAAAAGCGGGGCTGCGCCGGCCGGCCGGCGGTCCACATGCCCGAGATGTCGGACCACTGGCTCTTCGCGCGAGCCACCCCGGGGAGACGACATTCGCGAATTCTGAAATGCTGAAGTGCCGAAATGCTGACATGTCGAGGACCTGAGATCTCGACATCCCGGCATTTTCGGCATTCCGGCATTGATGCGAGCCCTCCAGCGAAGCCGACGGCTCAGAGATACGCGGCGCCAACCATCACCTTTCGTACGCGCATCCATGGCGCGCCATGCGAGATGTGGTTGATCTGTACCGGCTGGCCCTTCGCATCACCCGTGGTGCCGTGCATCTCCCACGATCCCTTGTTCGAGATGGCGTCGAGATTGCCGTAGAAGTCGGTGGTGATGGCGTTGTAGGTCACGTCGGCCACCATCCGCACCTTCTTGCCGTTCTTGATCTCCCAGAAGACGTCGCCGCCGAACTGGCCGTTGTAGCGCTGCTGGTCGATCGAGTAGCTGCCGCGGCCTTCGATCAGAAGGCCATCCTTCGTGTCAGCAATGATCTCCTCGGCACTGGGCGCCTTGTCGTCGCCGGGCTCGACGTGGACGTTGGCCATGCGCAGGAACGGGTAGTTCCGCCATGACGTCGCAAACGTGCAGCCGCGGCTCTCCTTCTCGCCCATGAAGTGCGCGGTCTCGCGGTTGGTCTGCAGACCGACCAGCATCCCCTCCCGCACGATCGGCCACGACTGCGTCTTCACACCATCGTCGTCGTAACCGGCGGTGCAGAGGCCGCCCGGCATGGTGCGGTCGGCGGTGACGTTGAACAGCGGGCTGCCGTATTTCATCTTGCCCACGTCGGTCAGCTTGATGAAGCTCGTGCCGGCGTAGTTGGCCTCGTAGCCGAGGATCCGATCGAGCTCGGTCGGGTGTCCGATGATCTCGTGGATGGTCAGCATCGAGTGCGAGGGCGTCATCACGATGTCCTTCAGCCCCGGCGACACCGAGGGCGCCATCGCGTGCTCCACCGCTTCGGCGGCGATGCGGTCCGCGTTCTCCAGCATGGCGCCGCCGGTGACCACCTCGTATCCGCCGGTCCGCGCCTGCACGGTGTAGGTGCGCGATTTGACCTTGCCATTGGCACGCGCGATCGCGGTGAAGCTCGGCGCCATCCGCCAGGACTCCTGCTCGATGTACGAGCCGTCGCTCGAGGCGAAGTACTTCCACTCGTAGTCCTGGGCAATCGACGACTGCGTGCGGATGATGCCCTTGGTCTTCGTCAACTGCTCGTTGATCCCGAGCAGGAACGCGATCTTGTCGTCGAGCGAGACCGTGAACGGATCCACCTTGATCGGCGTTGACCAGTTGACCTGATATGCAGGTGTTGCCGTGAGCTTGACGTCGAACCGTTTGGCGACGGCGCTCGCACGCGCGACCTCCACGGCTTGCCGTGTGATGAGCCGCACCTGGTCTTCGGTCACGTTCGGACTGCTGGCAAAGCCCCACACGCCGCTGTGCAGGACGCGGACGCCAAAGCCAGCGCTCTCGTTGCGGCCGCCGCCACCGCCGAAGCCACCGCCGCCTCCCCCACCGCCACCGAAGCCGCCGCCGCCGACGATGCGGTCGCGCACCGTGAGGGAGTCACTGAGGTTGCGGGTGAACCGCACGTCGCAGTGGGTGGCCCCGAGGCGCTTCGCCTCCCCGAGTGCGACGTCCGAGAGGCCCTTGAACTTCGACTCGAGGACGCGCCCCTTCGGCGACTGGGCCACGAGCGACGCCACGAGGTCGCTGGACGCGAGCGCGACGCTGGTCGCGCCGATGGTCTTGATGAAGTCTCGACGATTCGTGCTCATGATGCGCCTCAGACCGCCGGGGACACGGAGGTCATGGTGAAGTCTTCGATGCGCATCGCCGGGATCATCGCGGTGCCCGGCTGGTCGTACGCCTCGCCGGTGTGCATCGGCTGGGGCGGCCCGAGCGCGCTGATGTTGTTGAGGCCGACTACCGGCGTCTCGTTCCACCGGAAGTTCTGGACCGGGGCGGTGATCTCGCCGTTCTCGATCAGGAACAGCCCGTCACGCGTCATCCCGGTGTAGAGGATCGACATCGCCTCGACCGGACGCATGTACCAGAAGAACGACACGAGCAGGCCGCGCTTGGTGGTCTTGATCATGTCTTCCACCGAGGTCGTGCCTCCGTCCATGACCATGCTCAGGCCCGGCGGCGTGCCCGTCGGGGCCTTGCCGGCCTTCTGCGCCCAGTACCGGCTGTAGTACAGGTTCTTGACGACACCCTTCTCGATCCAGGTCACGTCCTGCGCGGCCAAGCCGTCCTCGCCGATTGGCGACTGCCGCAGCACCGGGTGATTGATGACGCTCTTGATGGTGACGTTGTCGCCGAACAGCTTCTGCCCCACCTTGGTCTGGCCACGTTCCGCGCCGCTCATGAAGCTGCGGCCTTCCTCGGCCGACCGCGCGTCCATCGCCGTCATCAGCAGCGACAGAAAACGTGCGGCCGGACGCGGTTCGAGGATCACCGTGTAGTCGCCCGGTTCGATGGCGCGCGGTTTCTGCGACTTGAGCGCCTTGTTTGCGGCCGTCTCGGTGATCGATACCGGGTCGATCAGGTTCACGTCCTTGAGGCCGGTCTGCCCGGCCCAGCCGGAGCCGGTGCCGTCGGGCGTACGGCAAGTGAGGATGAAGCTGGCTTCGGCGTAGCGGAAGTACGAGAACAGTCCCTCGCTGTTGGCTCTGGCGGTGGTCCAGTGCAGCTTCGGGATGTAGCCGGCCCCGACTACGCCCTTCTTCTCGCAGATGTCGAGGCTCTTTTTCACCATCGCCGCACGTTCGGCAGGGCCGAAGTTGACCGTGCGGTCGATCACGGCGTCCACCGGGACGTAATTCTGCGGCGGCTTGACGAGCGGCATCGTCTCCGGGTTGTCCGGCTTCCGCTTCGCCAGGATCTGCGCTTCCTCGATCGCCGTCTTGAGCGAGGCGTCGTCGAACTGATGGGTCACCGTGCTGGCGCTCTTCTGCCCGTAGTACACGGTGATGCTGACCTGCTGGTCGTGTTCGATCAGGTTCGCCGTGATGCTGGAGTTGGCGTACCGCGTGGCCGAGCGCTCACCGCCCTGGAAGTCGACCTCGACCGCGTCGGCCTTGGCCATGTTCAGGATCTTGTCGGTGATCGCTTTCACTTCTTCGCGCGAATAACTCATTGAATCCTCATGCGTAGCCGTCGGACTGTGTCCGACGGTGACCTCGAATTCGAGACGACGGTAGGGCCGGTTCTCCGAACCCGGCCCTTGACGTGTGGGCCGCGCTCGGAGAGCGGGCCCTACCGTGAGTGCCTGCAGGCTACGAAAAAGCCGCCCCGACCATCACCTTGCGGATCAGGCATGGAGAAGAGCCGTGCGACGGATAGTTGGACTGGACGGGCTGCCCCTTGGCGTCGCCGTCCATGCCGTGGTGCTCCCAGCTCTCGGGTGGTCCGACGGCGTCGAGATTGGCCCAGAAGTCCGTCGTGATCGCGTTGTAGGTGAAGTCGGTCACCATCCGCGTGACCTTGCCGTTCTTGATCTCCCAGAAGGCGTTGCCGCCGAACTGGCCGTTGTAGCGCTGCTGGTCGATGCTGAAACTGCCCGACCCCTCGACGAGCACGCCGTCCTTCACGTCGCCGATCATCTGTTCGATGCTCGGGGACCCGGGCTTGCCCGGCTCCATCTGGATGTTGGGCATCCGCAGGAACGGGTAGTTGCGCCAGTGATTGGCGAAGGTGCAGCCGCGGCTCTCGGTCTCGCCCATGTAGTGCGCGGTCTCGCGGTTGGTCTGCAAACCGACGAGGCGCCCTTCCTGGATGATTGGCCAACGCTGCGACTTGACGCCATCGTCGTCGAAGCCCACCGTGCCGCAGCCGCCGACGTGGGTGCGGTCCGCATAAATGTTGAGGAGCGGGCTGCCGTACTTCAACTTCCCCAGGTCCGAGAGCTTCACGAAGCTCGTGCCCGCGTAGTTGGCTTCATAGCCGACGATGCGATCGAGTTCGGTGGGGTGCGCGATGATCTCGTGCATCGTCAGGGCGATATGCGACGGCTTGAGCACCAGGTCCTTCAACCCGGTCTGCACCGGCGCTGCGAGGCTGTGCTCGACCGCCTCGGCGGCGACGCGCTCGGCATTGCCCTTGAGGTCGGCCTTCACCAGGAACTCGTAACCGGCCGTCGACGCTCCAGGTGTGTAGATCCGGGTCTTCACCTGGCCCTTCGAGCGCGCCGTCGCGGAGGTGCCGCACGAGCAGTAGTAGAGACTCTGCTCGATGAAGGACCCTTCCGACGTCACGAGGAACTTCCAGTCCTGCGAGAAGCTCACCTGCGCGGTGGCAAACAGGATCTGTTTGTTCTTCTGGATGGCGTCGGTCGCGTCCGTGAGCACCGCAAGCTTCTCCTCGAGCGGTACCTCGAAGGGATCGCGTTCGTGCGGCGTTTCGTAGAACTCGTCGTACGCGGGCACTGGCGCGAGCTTGACGTCGAAGCGCTTGGCCATCGCGCTCGCCTTCGCGATGGCGGTGGCCTCCTGGACGATGCGGCCGATCTCGTCGGCCGAGACGATCGGACTGCTCGCGAAGCCCCACACGCCGGAGTGGACGACGCGCACGCCGAAGCCGAAGGTGTCCGAGATCCCGCCGCCGGGCACGGCACCGAAGCCCCCGAAGCTGAAACCGCCGGCGCTCGTCAGTTGGCCGTTCCGGACGTTCAAGGCTTGTGATCGCTTCCGGCCAAAGCGGATATCGGCGTATGTGCAGCCGAGGCCTCGGGCCTGCTTGAGCGCGTCGGTGCCCCACGTGCGCCACGGACCGGTGCGGCCCTTCGGCGATTGGGCGGAGACCGGTGCCAGCCATGCGTCCGACAGCGACCACGCCGCGCCGGCTGCGCCGGCTACCTTCAGGAACTCTCGTCGGTTCTGGGCCATCTCGTTTCGTTCTCGTCCTCACCGTGCCCCGGCGAGCCGCCGGAGAATCCATTCAGCTCCGAGCGCGCAGAGTGCGAGCCCGGCGAACCACCACGTTCGGGTCACGAACCATCGGTCCGCGTCCGACGGCCGCAGCGACTCCCGGAGGGGGCGCATGGCGGCAGACCGTGCCTCACGCCCGGCGGCCAGGCGCCCGTGCGCCTCCTGGTGACGCGCGACATCGTCCCACGAAGCCACGAGCGCGGATGGCGTCACGTCGACGGAGGCCTGCGCCTGCCGCACGACGGTGGTGCCGGCACGCGCCTGGACCACCAGGGGGCCGTTTTCAGCGGCCCCGACTCGAACCGCCCCGCGCCATCGCCCCGCCTCCACCTGGTGCATGAGCATCGCCTGCCTGGGTGAGCCGACGTCGGCCGTGACGCTGGGGTTGCCCGTCCGCAGCAGGTCAGGACGTGCCGCGACGTCGACTTGCAGGGTGCGTGCGCGACCCCGCCCGCTGACCCACGCGGTCGTGGCGACCTCCGGCGGCACATCGGCGCCGAGGCTCTGCACCAGGGCTCGCCATCCGGCGGCGAACGCCACGTCCGTATCGGCACGCCAGCGCCACGCGTCGAGGGCCGTCACCAGCACCACCCGACCGGCACCAACGGCCCGCCCGATCACGATGGGCGCGGCGCTCGACTCCAGAAACGCCAGCGGCGTGCCGCGCGTTGACAGGGGCACGTCCAGCCACTCGCGTACCTTCCATGCATGCCCGCCGACACGGCCAATGGCCGGTGTCGGGACGCTGTGGATCGAAGCGGAAAAGTCGGGCCACAAACGTCGCCAGGGCCCGGTGCCGGGAGCTTCGTCCATCAGGAGGACGAGCGCCTGTCCGCGCTCCCGGACACCCGCCTCGAGGCGCGTGACATCGCCCGAAGTGAGGGCGTCGACCCCGCCAACCAGGAGAACGTCAGCGTCGCGGTGCCTGGCGGTCGGCCCTGACTCCGGCGACGACGTGCGGGCGGCAATCCCGGGCGCGACACGGACTTCGGTCTGCAAGTCCACACCGGCGACCGCGCTCAGCGCGAGCCGTGCGAATCGCGCCGCCCACGTTGGCCTCGCCTCGAGCACGTCGACGCGGACCGTCGCCGGGCGTACATCCACGATGACGTCGCCGGGCGGCGACGGCCGTACCGAGTCGTTGCCAGGTGCCGAGGCCACGACACGCAGCCGCTGCTCACCGACGCGTGTCGCAAGCCACGGCACCACTACGCTGACGCCGACACGAGTGTCGCTGGCGGCGCGCGTCAGCTCGGCGTGTCCTTGCTCGCGCCCGGTCACGGCGTCGGTGACGACGACGCGCAGCACCCTCGTGGCAGCCGGCACGTCGCCGATGTTCACGCTCACGTCGGCACGAGTACCGCTCACGGCGCGGGCGGGAGCGTGCACCGATGTGAATGCCAGGGAAGGTGTGGTGGCCTGCCACGCGATCGCGGCGGAGCGCGCCTGGAGATCGGCCAGGACCGGCGCCGCGTCACCCACGACGACGCGAAGCGCCGTCGAGGGTGAGCCGTTCCCAACCGACGTCCGGCGAGCGTCCATCACCGTTGCCCACGGGACTTCAGCAGCGATCCGCGCGAGCTCCTGTGCGCGCACCTCGTCAGCGACGTCGCCCGCGAACGCGACGTCGAGCGTCGGGCGGCGTGCCTGCGCGCACCCGGGATCGAGCAGGGCACCGACGACCGCCAGCACACCGACGGCACGAAGCGATGCGGCGATCGCGGTCAACGCGGGGCCCTCGCTACCGGCGTCGTGACGGCCGCTTCCGCTGTCGTCCGTGCGAGCGGCATCGGCATCCACGCGGGACTGCCCGGCAGCAGCCGCGCCCGAAGCGCTCGGCCGACGCCCTTGGCGCCCTCGGTCGTGGCCGCTTCTTGGATGAGCGCGACCCAGGCCGGATTACCGCGGTCGAGCGCCACCAGTTCCGGAAGCAGCGCATCGATTGGCGCGCCAGCCGACTCCAGCCGGCCAAGCAACGCGAGCCCGGCGGTCCGCATGGCATCGGGCAGCGGCGTCACTCGCCATTGCGCCGACGCCGCGCGTGTGCGATCGCCCTGGAGACGCCGCGACGTGTCGATCTGAACGGCCGCTGGCAACGTCCGCATGAAGTAGCGTGCCTTGCCGAACGCCGCCTGCAACGCGGTCAGGGCCCGATACTCGTAAGGCAACGCCTCCCTGACATCGTGAGCCGTCAGCCGCGTCTCGGCCTGCGACATCTGACGCACGGCCTCGGTCAGGTCGCCCCTGCCCTGGTTGGCCTGACGCCCCTCCTCCACTTCGTGCGCCTGCGCCGCTTCTTCGAACTCGTCTTCCACCTCGCCGCCGAGCATGAACACGAACTCCGCTCGTACGCGCCGCTGCGCGATGGCAAGTGCCTGGGCTTGCTCGCCGAAGGCCTCGGCACTCATGCGCGGGCGCTTCTCCAGCAGGCGTTCGGTGAGCTGGATCACCATCCGCTGGCTGAGGGCGAACTTCTCTTCCTTCTCGGGCAAGCTGAAGTCTCCTGCCGCAAGCGCGCCGGGCCGCGTGATTTCGATCAGGAACCGTTCCGATTCGGCGGCGCCGTCGGCGCCAATTCGCGCGTCGTGTGCCACGGCGTGGTAGACGAGCGAATCGCCAGGGCCGAGGCCGAGGGCTGCGAGATCGATCTCATGCGAGCCTGTCCACTGTCGCTCGGAGGGACGGCGCACCTGGACTGGCCACTCGCCATCCTCGAACGTGAAACTCTCGCCGCTGCCCGACACCTTCGTGAAGCGGAGGCGCAGGTCCCGCAGTGCGAGGTCGTCCTGGGCGGAGATCCGTATCGGCACGATCCCCGTCGCCGCGTCCCTGCGCAAGTCGGAAGCGGGAGCGGTAATCCGCACCGTTGGCGCCGCGTCGGGAACGACCACGAGCGTGATGGAGGCCAGGACCTGCTGCTCCTGGCCGTACACCTGCAGCACGTCAGAAGCCGCGGGCATGACGTGGACAGACCGCAGCGTCCCGCCCATGGTTGTCGCGGCATCGATGTGGCCGAGGCGGGCGCGCGCCCCATCTGGCCAGTTGCGGAACTGGATCTCGACGCGCGTGCCGGCCAGCACGTCGAGACGCGAGGGTTGATGCACCCGTTCCATCGGCCTGTGGGCATAGGCCGGCGGCGTCGCGATCGCCGTCCATCCGAGCGCGAGTGGTGCGGCGGGCGTTCGGGCAATCAATCTCTCGCGATCCGCGTCCGCAAGTGTGGGCGATCGCGTCCCCACGATGTTGGCGAGGATGCCAGCGGCGATGAGTACCAGCGACACGCCCCATGGCGCCAGCGATCGCGGGCGTGGCCAGCCCGCCACCTCCAGCGATCGACGTGCCTGTGTCGCTAATCGCGCCGCAATGATCGGCGACACCTCGCCGCGCATCTCCTGCCACGCCACCAGTGCATTACGTGTCGCAGGCGCCGCAGCCTCCGCGGCGAGAACGACCGGGCGCCAGTCGCGCAGGCCACGTTCGGCGAATAGCAGGATTGTGAACGCCACGATCCCGATCACAGCTGCCAGGGCGAACGCCAGCGGCGTGCGGCCGGTCAGAGTTGCATATGTGAGCAAGCCCACGCCGAGTGCACCAGCGATGCTGCGTAGTCCGATCCACACACGCCAGCGTCGCCAGGCCGTGGTCAGCCAGGCCTCGAGCCAGTGCTCATCCGGTGTCGGGGTCGCGCCGTGGCTTCCCGAACCATCGCGAGGCAGGTCAGGCGGCATCGACGGGCTCTCGGGTGGCGGCGTGAGTGGGCACCGATCCGTCGCGCTTGCGGGCAGTGGCGCCACGACGGCGCCAAGTCTGCTCTACCAGCAGCAACGCGAGCGCGACGGCCCATGCGCTGCGCGTGTCGAGGCCACCAGGGAGCATGGAATCGGTCGGCGCGAGTCCGTCACGATTGGCCTTGACCACATCGGCCGCGGTCCAGTTCTCCGCTGGCTCGATGCGATCGACGCGCGCCAGTGCCTCGCGCGCGGACACGAGCGACCACCATGTCAGTGGCGATCGCGGCACCGAGTCCAGATCGAGGACCAGGCACCCACCCTCGGCCCACCCGCGCAGCAGTACCTCGCCGGCGGCCGATCGCGCCAACACCTTCGCGGTAGCACGTTCGGAGCCGCGGCCAACGAAGCTCTCGTCACGGAGTGATCGATCGGCGGCCTCTCGGAGGCGAACATCGACGGACATCTCGTCGAGTGCCCGCAGCACGCGCGCCTGCCCGCCGCGGCACTCGGCAGAAGAGCGCGTCCCGTCGACGGTACGGGCGTTACGGCCAGCAGCCGGATGCTCCCTCGGCGACTCCCGACTCCCGACTCCCGACTCCCGGTCCTGATCACCTTGCGGATCGCGTGCGGCCGACTCCCCTTCCCAGCGCAGCCGAATGGGCGCCGAGGACGGGGGCAGGCGAAGAGTACCCAGGTCCGCGTGAAGGGACTCTCGAAGCGCCGCGTCCGGTGTCTGTATGTCGATGTCGCCGGTCGGCGTGCTCGTGGCGGCGCTGGCGGGTGACGTGGTGCCTCCCTCGACGAGCACGAGTCGAACACCGACGCGGGCCGGAATGTCGGATACATCGACGTCCGCGAGGTTCGTACGTGACCCGCTCCAGACGACGACGAGTTCCGTGCGGCGATCGCCGGCGCTGCGATTGGCCTGCGCGATTGCCTCGTCGAAGACGTCGGCAATGTCCGCCGGACCGAGGACGGTCGACGACGCGGCGGTCTTCTCGAGGTCAGTCACCGCCTCCGATGCGGTCGTGCCCGCGACGTCCGCGCCGACAACGATCACGCGGTGCAGGCGCGTGCGCCAGGCGCGCTGACGCCAATGCGCCGCGAGTGTCGGCCCCGCCGCGGCGGCACAGATGACGACGACGATCGCCAGGCGCAGCAGTAACAGCGGCCACTCCTGCACCCGGCGCAGGCGTCTCGAGACCGGCGACGCCGCACGCAGGAACCGGAGCGTCGGGAAGGGCAGCGGCGCGGGCCGCCTGCGTGACCACAAGTGCGCGATCAGCGGCAGCGTGGCGAGCACCGCCAGCGCCCATGCCGCCGGAGCGGCCCAGATCACCTGCCGCCCCCCGCCTGTGGCGCGCGCTGCTGCGTGAACGCGCGCAGCACGAGGTCGATTGGACGATCGGTGCCGGCCTGGACGAACGTGATGCCCTCAGCCGTCGCGAACGCTCGCTGCTCCGCGATGAAAGCCGCGACGCGAGCCGCATACACATCACGAATCGTCGGCGCGTTTGCGATCAGGCGTTCATCGGTCTCGAGGTCGACGAACTCCACGTCGCCGGACGCCTCCAGGCGCCGCTCTTGCGGGCTGAGCACATGGAACACCACGACTTCGTGGCCCATGCGTCGCACCTCTCGCAAAGCGTGGTGCATGTCGTCGGCGCCGTACAGGTCCGAGATCAATGCGAGACAGCCACGGCGTCCGAGTCTCGCAGCCGCGCGCCGAATCGCGCCGGCGAGATCGGTGCCGCCACCGGCCCTGATCCGCGACAGCAGACCGAGCATGCGCACGAGATGCGGGCGGCCGGTCCGCGCGGGCAACGCGTCGCCAGTGTCGGCACCACCTTGGCGCGCCGAAGCCGCTGGCGGAGGCGGGTGCGTGACGAGCCCTACCGCCTCGCCCTGGTGCACGAGCAGGTAGGTCAAGGCTGCGGCCAACAAGGCGCCCATGCGCAGCTTGCTCATGCCCTGGTGATCGACAAATGCCATGGAGCGGCTCGTATCGATCGCGAGCATGACCGGCCATTCGGTGGTTTCACGGTACACGCGCGTGAACAGGCGATCGGTGCGTGCGTAGTGCTTCCAGTCCAGGTGCTTGAGGTCGTCGCCCGGCAGGTAGGGACGCATCTGCTGGAACTCGGCGCCGCTGCCCGTGAACGGGCTGCGATGCGAGCCCAGTCGCGCGCCTTCCACGATCAATCGAGCCGCGAGCTCGAGGTCGGCGATGCGGGCAAGCAGCGCCGGATCGAGCGAGAGGGGCGAGGTGGGGACGCTCACGCCCGGGACGGCACCTCGGTGAGCAGCCGCGCGACGATGGCGTCTGCGTCGAGGCCTTCCGCCTCTGCCTGGAAGTTCACCAGCACACGATGGCGCAGCACCGGCAGGGCGAGCGCCTGCACGTCCTCGAGCGCGACGGTGGCACGCCCCTCGAGCAGGGCCCGCGCCTTGCCGCACAGCAGCAGCGCCTGCCCGGCACGCGGGCCGGCGCCCCATCGCACATACTTCGACACCACCGTGGCGGCTTCGCCGCCGTCGGGCCGCGTTGCCCGGACCAGGCGGGTCGCGTAGTCGACGACATTGCTGGCGGCTGGTATCTCGCGGACGAGGCCGTGGACGGCAGCGATGTCCTCCCCTGTCGCGACCACCTGCGGCCGCCCGGTCGGTGCCACCGTGGTCTGTGCGAGCATCTGCCGCTCCTCGGCCGCGCTGGGGTATCCGATCACCACGTTGAGCAGGAACCGGTCCAGCTGCGCCTCGGGCAGGCTGTACGTCCCCTCCTGCTCGATCGGGTTCTGTGTCGCGAGCACGAACTGCGGCGAAGGCAGGTCATAGCGGACGCCACCGACGGTCACCTGCCGTTCCTGCATGGCCTCGAGCAGCGCCGCCTGGGTGCGCGGCGGGGTCCGGTTGATTTCGTCGGCAAGCAGGATGTGGGCAAACACCGGGCCCTGCATGAACCGCACTTCGCGCCGGCCCGTGGACCTGTCTTCCTCGATGACCTCGGCGCCGACAATGTCGGAGGGCATCAGGTCGGGCGTGAACTGGATGCGGTTGAACGACAGATCGACCGTGCGCGCCAGCGTCTTGATGATCAGCGTCTTGGCCAGTCCGGGCACGCCACGCAGCAGGCAGTGCCCGCCGGCGAAAAACGTCGTCAGGATCTCCCGCAGCACCGGCCGTTGGCCGACGATCGTCCGTCCGAGCTCCGCTTCCAGCCGTTGGCCGAGGAGGGCCGCGTCGTCGATCGAGGGTGCACGCAAGGGCATCTGGGCAGCGATTGTAGCAACCGGTCCGTGCCTCCTCCGACGACGGCGGCGGCCGGGACGTTTCGTTGACACGCCTCAACGGCCGCGCTACGCTTCAGCGGTTTTTCCGGCACCTGCGGGCGAGCACCTTCCTCATGCCAACCATGTCCAAGTGGGAATCCCTCCCCACCGAAGCGATCAATCCCAACAGCCTGGCGCTGGACACGGCCTCGATTGGCGACGTCATCGACTTGATGGTGAACGAGGACCGCAAGGTCGTCAGCGCCGTGCAGCGCGAGAAGGAGCGCATCACCGCGGGCGTCCAGATGATCACCGAGTCGTTCCGCAAGGGCGGGCGCGTGATCTTCGTTGGCGCCGGCACGAGCGGGCGCCTGGGCGTCGTCGAGGCGGCCGAGATGCCGCCGACGTTCGGCGTCTCGACGACACGCGTCCGCGCGATCATGGCCGGCGGCAAGGACGCCGTCTTCCTCCCCAAGGAAGGTGTCGAGGACGACTACGAGGAAGGGGCCCGGGCAATCGCGCGCCTGCGGCCGCAAAAACGTGACGTCGTCATCGGGATCTCGGCCAGTGGCGTGACCCAGTTCGTGCGCGGCGCGCTGACGCGCGCGCGCAAGGCGGGCCTGCGCATCATCTTCGTGACCTGCTGGCCGGGCAGCGAACTCCAGACCTTCGTCGACCTGATCATCGCGCCGGCGGTGGGCCCCGAGATCCTGACCGGATCGACACGCCTGAAGGCTGGCACCGCGACCAAGATGGTGCTCAACATGCTGACCACCATTGCCATGGTCCGCAGCGGCAAGACCTACGGCAACCTGATGGTCGACGTGCAGGCCACCAACGACAAGCTGAAGGATCGGGCGCGACGGATCATCACCACGGCGACCGGGGTCGATTACGAGACGGCCGGCAAGCTGCTCAAATCCGCGCGCAATGACGTCAAGGCGGCGATCGTGATGCAGCGGACAGGACTGTCGCTGTCGAAGGCGCTGGCGACGCTGCGCAAGTCGCACGACTCGGTTCGCGAGGCGGTCGGCGACGACGCCGAACCGCGCCTCCGCGCGTTGCTGGGACTCGAGAAGAAGTAGGTAGAGACCGCAAGAAGTAGGTAGAGACCGCAAGAAGTAGGTAGAGACCGCAAGAAGTAGGTAGGGACCGCTCTCCGAGCGGTCCAAATCACCTCGCTTCGCACATCAACGGCTATCGTTGCCGCACCGTCATCAACGGAGTTGGACGCCTCGGAGACATTGCGGAGTTGGAGTTGGACGCCTCGGAGACATTGCGGAGTTGGAGTTGGACGCCTCGGAGAGGCGTCCCTACCTGATCTGACTTGCGGCGTCGGCGTCGCAGATCACTTCCACCTCATCGTGCAACTGCAGGAACGACGCGGGCAGCTGCGTCGTCACCGCGCCACGAATCATCGCGGCGACCGTCGGCGCCTTCTCGGCGCCAGTCACCAGCAACAGGATGCGGCGCGCCTTGAGGATCGTCCCCATTCCCATGGTCATCGCCTCGGCCGGCACCTGCGCCGGGTCGCCACCGAAGAAGCCGGCGTTGGCCGCACGCGACGACTCGAGCAGCGTCACGCGATGCGTGCGCGCCTTGAGGCTGTCGGCCGGCTCGTTGAACCCGATGTGCCCGTTGGCGCCGAGGCCGAGGATCATCAGGTCGATGCCGCCCGCGGCGTCGATCAGTTGCTCGAACCGCGCGCACTCGGCGTCGGCATCAGGTGCGAGGCCGTCGAGGACATGGCCCTGCCCGTTGGTCAGGTTGACGCGATCGAAGAGGTATCGCTGCATGTACGAGCGATAGCTGCCGGGATGGTCCTGGCCGATTCCGACGAACTCGTCCAGGTTGAACGACTCGACCTGCGAGAAGTCGAGTTGGCCGGCCGCATGCTGTTGCGCCAGCAGGTCGTACAGCACGATGGGCGTGCGGCCGGTGGGCAGGCCGAGCACGGCGCGGGGAGAATCGTGCAGGAGGCCCGCCACGCGTTGGGCGGCGAGATCGGCAACATCCTGCGGGTCGTCACAGAGCGAGATGATCACGGGTCTTGTATGTCGGAATGGATGCGCCGCCCCGGGCTTCTGCCAGGGCGAGTCGCACGGCGCCGAGCGCCGGGTCGGTTGTGAGCAGGTGCACCTGCGCCGCGGGGGCGATCGAGGCCTCCGCGAGCCGCGCGCGCAGTGCATCCTGCAGCCAGGGCACGGCATGGAACGCGCCGCCGGCCATCACCACGGGGAAACCGCCGTCCAGCTCGAGCTGCCGGACCACGGAGCGGACGGCTGCCGACAATTCGTCAGCAGCCACTGACGCGATGTGGGCGGCGACGGCATCGCCGCCCTCGCGCGCCTGCTGTACCAGCCGGGCACATCGGGCGATGTCGCTCGGCTTGAGATAGGTGCGGTAGACCTCCCGCACGAGTTGCTCGGCGCGAGACACGCCGAAGAAATCGAGCACGAGCGGCGTCAGCGCCGTCGCCGGTCCGCGGCCGTCGGCGGCCCGAACCACCGCGCGCAGTGCCTGGCGGCCGATCCAGAAGCCGCTGCCTTCGTCGGCGAGGATATAGCCCCAACCACCCGCCCGCGCCGCTTCGTTGCGCGCGTTGCGCCCGTAGGCGATCGAACCGGTGCCGGCGATGACCACGACTCCGGGACCGACGCCGGCGCCAGCGACGAGCGCGATGAGTGCGTCGTTGGTCACCAGCAAGCGTGCCCGCGCGCCGATGCGCCGCATGATGCCGTGGATGATCGCGCTGTCGTCGGGCCGGTCGACGCCGGCGATGCCGAGGCAGATCACGTCGGGGCGCGCGGGGCCGTCGCCGAGGACTTCCTCGATCAGTTCGTGCAGCGTCTTCTCCACCTCGAGTTCGCCGTGGGCGGCGAGATTGGCGCCGCCGCGCCGGGCGCGCGCGATCACCTCGCCCTGGCCATCGGCGAGAACGGCCTCGGTCTTGGTGCCACCTGCGTCGATGCCGATGACGAGCGGTGGTGTATGAGGACCCTGCATCACGCGACCGGGAGTATATACTTCGAGCGCACGCGCCTTAGTTCGACCGCGTCTGATCGATGCCCGTTCCTTCGCGCCGCGACCTGCTGCGGCTCTCCCTCGCATCCGTGTTGATCTCGCTGGGTCGTCCCCGCGCCAGTGTCGCGCGTCCGGCCGCCAGCGCGGAGATGCGTGGGCTCTGGGTGACGCGCAGCTGGATGACCACCCCGGCGCAGGTGGCGCAGGTGGTCGATGATGCGCGCCGTCACGGGTTCACTGCGATCTTCGTACAGGTTCGTGGGCGCGGTGACGCGTTCTACCGGGGCGGGCCCGACCCGCGTGCCACCCTGCTTTCCCAGCAAGCGGCGACATTCGACCCGCTTGGCGACCTGGTCGGCCGCGCGCGCGCCGCAGGCGTCCAGGTCCACGCGTGGATGAACGTGAATCTCGTCGCGGGCGCCACGGCCATGCCCGTGGCGGCACAGCACGTCACCGTGCAGCACCCCGAGTGGGTCATGGTGCCGCGGCCGCTGGTGTCCACGGTCCTGCCCCTCTCGCCGCGTGATCCGCGCTACCTGTCGACGATCGCGAACTGGAGTGCTCGCCACACCACGACCATCGAGGGCGTGTTCAGCTCGCCGATCCCGGAAGGTGCGCAGGAACGGCTCGAAGCCACGATCGCCCACCTGACGTGGGCCTACGAACTCGACGGGCTCCACCTCGACTACATCCGGTATCCGTCCCCGGATTTCGACTGCAGCCGTGCCGCGCTCGACATGTTCCGCGAAGCGCTGGTGCCCGAACTCACCCCCCGCGAGTTGACCGCACTGGATGCCCGTGCGGCGTCGGCGCCGCTCGCGTTCGTCGAGGACTTCCCGGCGCGCTGGGTGTCATTCCGGCGCGACCGACTGACCCGCCTCGTCACCCGCCTCGGGACCACTGCACGCGCGAACCGCCCTGGCCTGAGGATGACCGCCGCCGTCTGGCCTGACGCCACTCATGCGCGCGACTACAAGCTGCAGGACTGGAGCGGATGGCTACGTGACGGTCTCATCGATGCGGCCTGTCCCATGATGTACATGTCGAGCGGCTCCAGCTTCGAACGCCAGTTGCAGGTACTGTCGTCGCAGGCATCTGGCGGCGTCTGGCCTGGCATCGGCGCCTTCAAGATCAGCGCCGACGAGGCGGCGCGGCGCGTCGAAACGACGCGCGCGATGGGCTTCAGCGGCGTGATGCTCTACTCCTACGACAGCATGACCGGTGGCCAGGGGCGCTCGTCGCCCTACCTCGCGACATTGCAGCGCCGCGCCTTCCGCGACCCGGCCCTCGGCCAAGCCGGTGCGTCCCGCTGATCCCGCGGAGGGTCCGCCCGGACTGGCCGCTGCCGGCGCGTACCTCGCCATGCGCGTCGCGGACGGCGTGTTGCCCTCGGCCGTGCTCGAAATCGGTGATGCGGGAGGCGTGCTCGGAGGGATCAACCTCGCGGTACCTGCCGATGCGATCTACGACCTGGCCTCGCTGACCAAGGTCCTCGCGACCGGGCTGGTTGCGATGGACCTGTTTGCGACGCGCCACCTGGATCTCGACCTGCCGGTGACCGAGGCGTTGCCCGAATGGCGGCGAACCGACGGCGCCGACATCCGGCTTCGCGACCTGTTGACGCATGCCAGCGGATTGCCCTCCCACCTGCCGCTCTACGAGCGATGCAGCGGGGCCGACGCATTGGTCGCCGCCATCGCTGCGGTTCCCCTCGTAGCGCCGCCGCAAACGACCGCCATCTACAGCGACCTCGGCTTCATCGTGCTCGGCCGAGCCCTCGAACGTGTGGCCGATCGTTCCCTGGATGCACAACTGGCGACGCTGCTGACCGGTGTGACCGCGGTGCCACCGTCGTTCGGTCCCGTGTCCGCCGGCCCCGTGGTGGGCACCGGACACAGTGCGTGGCGCGGCCGTTCGCTGGCAGGAGAGGTGCACGACGACAACGCCGCCGCGATGGGCGGAGTGGCCGGGCACGCCGGCCTGTTCGGGAGCGCCGCCGGTGTCGGGGACCTCGCGCGGCTCGCGTTGCGCGGCCTGCACGGCGACGAGACCGGTTTCGTACCTTCGTGGGCGATCAGGGCCTTCGCACGCCGCTCGCCGATCCCCGGCTCATCACGCGCGCTGGCCTGGGACACCGCACTGCCCACATCGTCGAGTGGACGCTTCCTTTCTCCGCGCGCCATCGGCCATACGGGGTTCACGGGCACGTCACTCTGGATCGATCCGCAGTGCGATCGGTACGTCGTGCTGCTCACCAACCGTGTCGCCGGACGCGCGACCGTTGCCGACATGGCGGTCATTCGCCGCGACGTGCACGACCTGCTCGGCGCCGCGTGGACCGGAGCGCGTCATGCGTGAGGCTGGCGCGGCGCGGCCCATCATCGCCTTCCTCTGTGCTGCGTTCGTGGCTGTCGGGCTGAGCATCGCCTCGCTCGGCCCGGCGCTCCCCGAGTTCGCGGCCGTTGCCGCGATTGACGTGTCCTCGATCGGCGTGCTCTACAGCGCGCTGTTTGCCGGCTTCCTGCTGTCTCAGATCACGTCCGCGCTGCTGCTGGAGCGCACCGGCACTCGCGTGGTCATCCTGTGGGCGCTCGCGGTTTTCGCGACAGGCAGCCTGGGCCTGGCGATGGCGGTCAACGTCGTCACGCTGCTCGCGGCGAGCGCCGTGTTCGGCATGGGCTACGGCTTCGGCACGATCGCGATCAACCTGGTCGCGTCACGCCTGCTCGTACACCGGCCTGGCCTCGTCGTGAACCTGATCAACGTGCTCTACGGGGTCGGCACCGTGATCGGTCCGCTCATCACGAGCTGGTTCCTGCGCGCGGGTGGACGGGCGCGCTGGGTGCCCGCGATCGGCGGACTCGCGGCAGTGATCCTGCTGCCGTGGGCCTTTCGTGTGCTCCCTCACGATGGGCGAAGACGAATGCCCGAAGCCATCCCGACTCCGCGCCCTACGGCGGTGCCGGCCGCCGTGCTGTTGATTGGGGCGCTCGTGTTCATGTACGGCGGCGTCGAATCGGGCTTCAGCGGTTGGGCACCCACGTATCTCGAGCGCACGCTGGGCGTCACGCCGGCAGACGCGGCACTCGCAACGTCGATCTACTGGCTCTCGTACGTGACCGGCCGCGTTGTGTCGACGGCCCTGGCGCTCCGCATCGGCCCAGCGGCGGTGTTGCAAGGTGCCCTGGGCGCGCTCACCGTGGGCGGGGTCGTGCTGGCGCTCGGCGTCGGCCATGCCGGCTTGACGATGCTGGCGCTGGTGTTGCTCGGCGTCGCGACCGGCCCGATCTATCCGTCGATGTTCGGCGTGGTGACGCAGCGGTTTGCCGACCGGGCGGCATTTGCGGTCTCGGCTGTGTCGACGATCGGCTGCGGTGGCGCAATGCTGCTGCCCTGGGTCATGGGGCTGACGCTACCAATCGCGGGAGGCCGGGTGCTCGCCGCGATACCGTTGGCGCTCGCCCTGGGGATGTGGGCGGCCTACCGCCTCAGCCTGCCGCGCGCCGCGACACCGTCCTAGCGCTTGATCGTGCCGCCGTACGGGTTGCCAGGGAGTTGCGATGGCGACTGTCCGGGCCCCATCTGGCCTGGACGCGACTGTCCGGGACCGTTGGGCCGATTGCTCTGCCCCGGTTTCGGCGTCTGGGCGCCAAACCCTCGCGGCGTCAGGTCCTCGATCGAGACTTCCCACTGGTCGTACCGTGTGCGGCCCTTCCACACCCGCAAGGAGCTGTCCGTGCTGGTGCTCATCACGCCGCGGATGGCGCCCACCTGGGTCCCGGCGCCGCCGATGCCGCCCGGCCGCGCATTCGTGTTCATGCCGGACCCCGGCCCGCTCCCCATCTGCGGCCCCGTGCTACCGCCCGCCGGTTGCCCCGAGATCTGTCCCGGGCGCGTCGACGTCCCCGGGCCGGGCGCATTGAGGCCGGGTAAGGGCGAGGTCATCCCCGGCGACACCTGGCCGACGCGCAGGATGGCGAAGTCCTTGCCGGTCACGGGGTCCGTGTACTTCTTGCGGAGAAAGCGTTCCTTGACGAGGTCGTCGAGGTTGGCCGGCGCGGCGCCAGGGAGGCGGCGCTGATAGAGCACCAGCGCATGCGCGTACTGCTTCAAGCGAAACAGCAGTTCCTCTTCCCGCTCGCGCTTTTGCTGCTGACGCCACACCGGCATCGCCACCATCATGAGCGTGAGCATGACCGCCATCGCGACCAGCAGCACGGCCATCGCGTAGCCTCGCGCGTCGGACTCCGTCGGAATGGATGCAGCGTGCCTCATGCCTTTGCTATTCTTGGCTGCCATGCTAGCACCGCAACGTCGCGTGTCGTCGTTCGTCCGGGCTCTCGCCCTCAGGGCGGCCCTGGGCACGACCACGATGGCGCTGGGTGCCGTGCTCGTCGGGTGCGACAAGGCGCCACTGACGGCGCCCACCGATTCGGCCGTGACGCTCTTTGCAAATCAGACCGTCGTGGCGCTGAATGGCTCGGTCGAGATCACCGCCAACGTCACCGAACCGGGCGGCGTTCCGGTGCAGAACGGCACGCAGGTCAACTTTACGACGACGCTCGGCAACATCGAGCCGGCGGAGGCCCGCACCAGCGGCGGCCGGGCGAGCGCGCGGCTGAATGCGGGGACGGCGTCGGGCGTGGCGCAGATCCGCGCCTTTTCCGGAGGCGCCCAGGCCGAGGCGCTCGAGGTGCGGGTCGGCGCCGCGGCGGCGTCGCAGTTGACGGTCACCGCCACGCCGAGCGCGGTCGGGCCCAACGGCGGCACCGTGGAGATCCTGGCCGTCGCCACGGGCGAGAACAACCAGCGGCTGCCCGGCGTGCCGGTTACCTTCGGCACCAGTGCCGGCACCCTGCGCGATTCCAACGTCATCACCGACGGCAACGGCGAGGCGCGCACGGTGTTGACGACCACGCGGGAAGCCACCGTCACCGCCACGGTCGGCACGGTCTCGGCCACGACCACCGTCCGCGTCACGACCCGGCCGGTGATTACCCTGACCGGGCCAACCGCGGCCATCGGTGAGGGCGAGACCACGACCTTCACGGTGAACGTCCAGGCCCAGGCCAACGGCGACGCGGTGCGGGACGCCGTGATCGACTTCGGCGACGGTGAACGTCGCTCCCTCGGCGCCCTGACCGGATCGCGCACGATTCAGAAGGCGTATGCCCGAAAGGGCACGTACGCGGTCACGGTGACCGTCACCGACACCGGCGGCGAGATCACGACGGCCGCGACCACCGTGACGGTCGAGGAACGGGTCATCAACGTGACGCTGACCGCCTCGCCGTCCAACCCGGCGGTGAACACGGTCGTCCAGTTCACCGCGACGGCGTCAGGTACCAACATCGTGAGCTACAACTGGAACCTGGGCGACGGCGACACTCGCGTCACCACCGGGCCCAGCACCAGCAAGGTCTACGGATCCTCCGGCCGACGGCGCGTCACCCTGGAAGTGGTAAATGCGGCCGGCCAGCGCGGCGAAGCGTTCATCGAAATCCTCGTGCAGTAGAGGCCAGGCAGGTGAAAGGCGCGCCCCGAACCGGGGGCGCTGCTCAGGCCGCGAAGTCGCAGACAACTACTTCAAACAAAGTGCTTTTCTGCCTTCCGTGAGATCGCGCACAGGCGAGCCGCGCAACACGAATGTCGCTTTGTCTGAGTTGTCCGACACAATTGTCGGATTGCAGGTTTTGCAACATCTCTGCAAACTTTTCTGTAAACCGTTGCCCCTCAACCGATTGGCCTGATTATCCCGGAGTGGTTCAAAAGCGCTGGCACGGCCCTTGGTAGTAGAAGGCGTGCATGACACGAGCAGCGCGCTTTGCACTTTGTTGGACTCCACCCGCGGCCCTCCCCATCGCCTTGGCAGCGGCTCTTGCCTGCCCAGTGCTGGGGATGGCGCAGACGCCCGCCGCGCCCGAGCCTACCAGCGCGCCAGTGACGACGACGGCGACCTCTGCCGGGGCACCGACTGGAGCGAGTCCCGAGGCTGCGACGCCCGCAGCTACCCAGCCGGGTGACGTCCCCGCCGCGCCGGCACCAACGCCGTGGAAGTTCCTGGGCCCGGTGAAGTTCACCACGACTCTCGATACCTACTACGCCTACAACGGCAACCAGCCGGCATCCGGGAAGAACGTCCTTCGCAACTTCGACGAGAACGACAACGAGTTCTCGTTCAGCTACTTCGAGACCACGTTCGAACTCCTGCCCACCGAGAAACGCTGGGTCGGCTTCCGCGCCGATATCGGATTCGGCCCGACGGCGACGTGGGTCAACTCCTTCGATCCCAATGACGGCGCGCTCGAGTACGTGCAGCAGGCCTACGCCAGCGTGCTCGCGCCAGTCGGGCGTGGCATGCAGATCGACGTCGGCAAGTTCAACACCCCGATCGGCGCCGAACCCACCGAAACCGCGTACAACTGGAACTACTCGCGATCGCTGCTGTTTGCTTGGGCGGCGCCGTATTACCACATGGGCGTGCGCGCCGCCCTGCCCGTATCCGACACCGTCACCGCCACCGCGTTTCTCGTGAACGGCTGGAACAACGCCAAGGACAACAACGACGCGAAGACGGGAGCGGCTCAGGTCGCATGGAAGGTCACCCCGTCGCTCACGCTGACGCAGGCGTGGATGGGCGGGCCCGAGGGGCCTGACGGGGCCGTCGGGTGGCGCAACCTGTACGACACCATCGCCACGTGGACTATCTCGCCGCGGGTGTCCCTGATGGGCAACGTCGACATCGGCAGGGACACCTACGAGGGGCAGACGGCCGCCTGGCATGGCGTCGCCGCGTACGCGCGATTCGGGGTGCTGGATTCGTGGTGGATCACGCCCCGCTACGAGATCTTCGAAGATCGCGACGGTTTCGCCACCGGCACCGCCCAGACCATCCGCGAACTCACCTTGACCAGCGAGCACACATTGCTGAAGGGGTTGTCTCTCCGCGTGGAGTACCGGAGGGACTGGTCCACGGAGGACTTCTTCGAATACAAGACCGACGAGTTCCGCTCGAACCAGAACACGATCCTGTTCGGCTTCGTGTACGCCCTGGCTTCGCCGTAGGAGGCGTGCCCGCCCGGTACACCGCACCAGGCCACCCGCATTGCGTCATGGACACCGACTGGGGGCACGTGTGACGCCATTTCGGCGTAGGCTTGTGCCGACATGCCCAGACAAGTGGCCGTCCGGGCCGAGAGCGATCATCTCTCGGCCCTGCTGTCGCTCGGTCCTGTGCTCAGCGCGGCCCCGAACCTGAAAACGGCCCTGGCCCGCGCTCTCGAGCACGTGGCCGAGGCCGTATCCGCACGCAGCGGACTCATCGCCCTCCGTGAGGGCGACACGCCCGAACTGTCGGTCGCGGCGGCGACCGGCATCTCCTGGCAGACGGCCCAGCGCGTCCGTTACAAGGTCGGCGAGGGCATCATCGGGCGCGTCGTCGAGACCGGCAAACCCGTCGTCGTGCCACGGGCCAGCCAGGAACCCCTGTTCCTCAATCGCACCGGCATTCACAAGGCGGCTGCCGCGGGCGAGGACACCACGTTCGTGTGCGTCCCGATCTGCGCGGCGGGGGCCTGTGTCGGTGCGGTTGGACTCGCCAGGCCGCACCGCCCGGACGCGGCGGACATGGAACGCCTGCTGCAGTTTCTCGGTGTCGTCGCTTCCCTGCTCGGGTATGCCGTCCGTGTGCACTCGCTGCAACAGGCCGAGCGGCAGCAACTGGTGGCCGAGAACGCGCAACTGCGCGAGGAATTGCGCGAACGCTACGATTTTCGCAACATCGTTGGCAGCAGTCGTCCCATGCAGGCGTTGTACGGGCAGGTGACGCAGGTCGCGCGCAGCCAGACGACGGTGCTGATCCGCGGCGAATCGGGCAGCGGCAAGGAACTCATCGCGCACGCGATTCATTACCACTCGACCCGGGCCAGCAAGCCGTTCATAAAGGTCAATTGCGGCGCGCTGCCCGAGGGGCTGGTCGAGTCGGAGCTGTTTGGCCATGAGGCCGGCGCCTTCACCGACGCGCGTACCGCGCGCAAGGGCCGTTTCGAGCTTGCGCACGGCGGCACGCTGTTCCTCGACGAGGTCGGTGAGTTGTCGCTCGGGACCCAGGTCAAGCTGCTGCGGGTCCTGCAGGAACGCGAGTTCGAGCGCCTCGGCGGCACGCAGACGCTGCGCGTCAACGTCCGGCTCATCGCGGCGACCAACCGGAATCTCGAGGACGCCGTCCGCGAGCGCACGTTTCGAGAGGACCTCTACTACCGCCTCAACGTGTTCTCGTTGTTCCTGCCGCCCCTGCGCGACCGCAAGCCGGACATCCTGCTGCTGGCCGATCATTTCGTCGAGAAGTACGCCGCTGCGCACGGCAGGGATGTCCGACGCCTTGCCACGACGGCCATCGACATGCTCATGAGCTATCACTGGCCGGGCAACGTGCGTGAACTCGAGAACTGCATCGAACGTGCGGTCCTCGTGGCGGCCGGTGGCGTGATCCACGGCCATGACCTGCCTCCGAGCCTGCAGACCGCGGAGGTCTCCGGCACCCTGCCCCGCATCTCGCTCGCCTCGGCCACGTCGGCCCTGGAAATGGACCTGATCCAGGACGCGCTGAAGACCTCGAGTGGCAACCTCGCGCGGACCGCGCGCCTGCTCGACACCACCGAGCGCATCATCGCGTACAAGGTGAAGAAACTTGGGATTGACCTCCGGCGCTTCCGCCGCGAGTAACGACGTTTTTGTTCGATCTCACCTGATACCCGACAGGAATGTCGGATCTTGAATCTCCCCCACAATCGGTAGCCGCTCGTAAGCTTCGCGATATCAACAGGTTGTGGATGGCACACAGTCTGCGCATGAGCGGTGAGCACCGTTCTTGCTAGCTATTCGTGCGAGCGGACACGACACGCGCGGGGCACGAGGTCCCGCCTGGCCCGTCGTCTCCGTCCGGAGGATCGATGAACAACGCAGATGTGGCGTGGATGCTGATGTCCACGGCGCTCGTGCTGCTGATGACCCCCGCCCTTGCCTTCTTCTATGGCGGGCTCGTCAGGTCCAAGAACGCGCTCAACACGATGATGATGAGTTTCATCTCGCTGGGCTTCGCGGGCGTGGCCTGGGCCCTGTTGGGGTACTCGCTGGCGTTCGCCCCCGGCACATCGCTCGTGGGCAGCCTGAACTTCAGCCTGCTTCGGGGCGTGACACTGGACCCGCAGGGCACGATTCCCCATGTGCTGTTCATGGCGTTCCAGGGCACCTTCGCGGTGATCACGGCGGCGCTGATCTCTGGCGCGATCGTCGAGCGCATGCGCTTTGGCGCCTACATCACGTTCATCACGCTGTGGGTCATCGCGGTCTATGCGCCGATCGCACATTGGGTCTGGGGCGGCGGCTGGCTGGCGACGATGGGCGCACTGGACTTCGCCGGCGGCACCGTCGTGCACGTCAACGCGGCCGCGGCGGCGCTGGTCGCCTCGATCGTGATCGGGCCCCGCATCGACCATGGCCGGCAGGCGATGCTTCCCCACAACGTCCCGTTCGTGCTGCTCGGCGCGGGTGTGCTCTGGTTCGGCTGGTTCGGCTTCAACGCGGGCAGTGCGCTCGCCGCTAACGGCATCGCCGGTCTGGCGTTTGCCAACACCATGCTCGCGCCGATGGGCACGCTCGTCGTGTGGACGTTGCTCGACGTGGTTCGTACGGGACGCGTGACGGCGGTCGGTGGTGCGACGGCGATCGTGGTCGGCCTGGTCGCAATCACGCCGGCGGCTGGCTTCATCAGCCCGATGTCGTCGATCTTCCTCGGGAGCATTGCCGCGTTCCCGAGCTACTTCGCGATCATCTTCCGGAGCCGGACGCGGCTGGACGACTCGCTCGACGTGGTCGCCGCGCACGGCGTCGGCGGCACCGTTGGCGCGCTGCTGACGGGCGTCTTTGCCGACAAGGTGTGGAGTGGTGGCGGTAACGGCCTGATCGGCGGCAACGCCGGCCAGATCGGCATCCAGGCGCTGGGCATCGCTGCTGCCCTCTTCTACAGCGGTGCGATGACGTTCATCCTGTTGAAGCTGATCGGCCTGGTCCTGCCGCTCCGCGCCACCACGCGCAACGAGGCGTTGGGCCTCGACGTCACCGATCACGGCGAGGAAGCCTACGCCGAAGGCGATGGCGCCATCCTCATCGGGCCCGAACTGGTCCAGAGCATCTTGGCCGCCCCGGCGGTATCGACGGAAAGGGGTCGCGCATGAAGATGGTCGTCGCAATCGTCAGGCCGGAGAAGGTCAATTCCGTCCTCGAAGCGCTGTTCCGCGTACAGGTGCGTGGGCTCACGATCAGCCGTGTCCAGGGACACGGCGGCGAGACCGAGCACGTCGAGAACTACCGTGGCACGACGGTCAAGATGGCGCTGTCGGAGAAGGTGCGCCTCGAGATCGGCGTCAGCGACGGCTTCGTCGAGACCACGGTCAATGCCATCATCGACTCGGCGCGCACGGGAGAGGTGGGCGACGGCAAGATCTTCGTCATGCCGGTCGAGAGCGTGATCCGCATCCGCACCAGTGAGCGCGATACCGACGCGGTGACACCGGTCATGCCGGCAACGCGCTAGCAACCAGACAATGCTGGAATGCTGAAAATGCTGGAATGTCGAGTGCAAGGGGTCGACATTGCAGCATTCCAGCATTCCAGCATTAATCCGAGTGGTGAACGCCGCAGCGTTCACCACTCGCTGTATGGCGTGCCCTGCATCGACATCCGCTCCGATCCACTGCGGACGTTGTAGACCCCGGGCTCCGCGGTGGGGTTGTTCGCGTCGGGATCGGCGGGAATCTCCTGCCACGTGGACGCGGACTTCGTGAAGGGATCCTGGGGCAGCGTCCGCAGGTAGCCGTCGCTCACGAGGGACTCCAGCGTCGACGGGTACTTGTTCTTGTCGGCGTAGTACTGGTCGATCGCGTCCCGCATGCGGAACAGGTCTTCGCGCAGCACGGCTTCCTGTGCCAGCGTCACCGAGTTGCGATAACTCGCCATCGCCATCCCGGCGAGGACGACGATCAGGGCCATCACCACCATCAACTCGAGAAGCGTGAAGCCCCGCCTTCGCCTCGCAAGGCTCGTGAGCTCGGCTTCGGCGCGGCAGACCGGGTCTTGCCGAGCGCGTGACGTGTCCTGGCGGTTCATTTCACCACTCGCTGTACCGAATGCCATCGAGTCCAGTCCCGCCCGCTGTCGAGTACACGTCGAACACATTCTGCCCGCCCCAGGACGTCGACTCGGGACGATCCTGGTACGAGCGCAGGCCCCACTCGGCCTCGCCGGTCATCGGGTCGGTCGGAATGCGGCGCAGGAAGCGCAACCTGGTCTGCGTCGCGTCGCCGGCCTTGGTGGCGCCCTTGACCAGCGTCTCGAGGTCCGGGGGGTAGCCCATGTCGTCGGGCTCGAGCTCGAGGTTGGAGATCTGCTGCAGGTCGGCGGCGTCCTTGTAGTGATCGATCGCGGTGCGCATTTCCCTGAGCGCCCGGCGCAGTTCCACTTCCTTCTGGCGCTGGATCCCCACCTTGCTGAGCGGCAGGACCGCGGTGGCCAGCACCAGGATGATGGCGGCCACCACGATCAGCTCCACGAACGAGTAACCGCCCTCGCGCGGCAACACGCGGCGCACCACGCGCAGCGCCTCGCCCGTGATGGTCATCGGACGGTCACGGCCGCAGACACGAGCTGCAGGCCGAGGCTCCCCTGCTCCGGGGTGGACGCGACCCCGGTCGGCGTGATGGTCGACTGGCCTGGCGCGATGGCCTCGAAGACCAGGGTGGCGAGCAATCCGGTGCCGGTGGCGCCCACCTGGTCACCCGGACGCAGTGCCGTCAGGTCGACGCGGCCGACACCTGGATCGATCTGGTGCGTGAACGTCGGCGTCACCCCACCCTGCGCGAGGAACGTGCCCGGCTGCACCGATCGCACCCGCAACACCGACGGGTTGTAGGTGATCGACAGGCTGACCGTCGACAGCCGCTGGGCGCCAGCGACGGTGATCGGCACCGTGTAGGGACCACCGCCGACGGCGAACTCCGGCCCCGGTGTGGTCACCGCAAGACGTGCGGTGGCCAAGGGCGCCGGCCCGGGTGGCGGTGGTGGTGTCGTCGGCGCCGTCGCCGGCGGCTGCGCGTTCGGGTCCGGTGCGACGGGCACCACCTGCTGGCCGCCGGCCGGCGGAGGCGGCAACGGGGCGGTAGGCAGGACGGCCGGACGGTCAGTGACCGGGCCGGTCTGCGGCTGCGGCGGGAGCGTGCCCACCGGCTGCGCCAGCGGTGTCGGCGCGCCTGGCCCCGCGGGCGCCGCAGCCGGCGGCGCGGCACCTGGGGCCGGCTCTGGCGGGGCGGGCTCAGTGGCGATCAGGGGCGGCGCGCCGGTCAACCCGAGGTTCTGCTGGCTGCCGATGTAGATCGGGTCCAGGTTCTCCTGCGTGACTTCGGACGAACGCACCAGGCGCGGGGTCAGCAGGAACACGATGTCGGTCTGCTGGATCTGATCGACCGTGTTACCGAAGATACGGCGCAGGATCGGCGTGTGCAGCAGGCCGGGGAACCCGGTCAGGGCCCGGCGCTGGTCCTCGCGCAGCAGGCCGGCGAGCATCAGCGACTCGCTTTCCCGCATGCGGATGAACGACGTCACGCGACGTGTCCCGAACGTCGGCAGGCTCTGCCCGGCGATGTCGATGTTGGCGCCGAGATTGCTGCTCTCCACCTCGAGTTCGGTGACGATCTCGCCTTCCAGCGTGACCCGCGGCTTGTTCAACTTGATCTTGATGCCGACGGTGCGGTAGTTGAACTGGTTGATCGGGATCGTGGTGAGCCCGCCGCCGCCGAGGCCGCCGAAGGTGGTGCTCGGCACCGGGATCTCGTCGCCGAGATCGAGCGTGATCACCTGGCCTTCCGTGCCCCGCAGTTGTGGCTTGGCGATGATCTTGTTGTTGCTGTCGGTGGCGAGGAAATTGACCACTGCCTGCGGCACCGTGAGATAGAAGTCGGCGGCGCTGATGCCGCGCGTGATGGTGTTCAGGTTGAAGGGCGGCTGCCCACCTTCACCTGTGTTCGGCGGCTGCTCGGGCGAGAAGATCGCGCCCACGGCGTACTGCGACAGGTTCAGCCCCACTTCCTTGGCCCGCACCCTGTTGACTTCGATGATCTCGACGTCGACGACGAGCTCGGCGCGCGGCTTGTCGTTGTTGCGGATCACCTGGTCGATGATGTTCATGACCCGATCCGAGGCGCGCACCGTCAGGCTGTTCTGGGTCTTGTTCGCGAGCACGCGCGGCTGCACGGGCAGGCCAGGTAACTGAAGGATCTGCTGCACCGTCTGCACCAGTTCCGCCGCGTCCGCGTGCGACAGGTAGAAGGTGCGGATGACCTGTTCCTCGTACGCCGTGCGCTTGGGCGGCGTATCGGGGATCACCATGATCGTGCGCGGGTTCATTACCTTATAGAAGGTGCCCGACGCCGTCATCACCTGCGCCAGGCCTTCCTCGAGCGAGAGGCCGGTGAGGTCCACCGTGATCATGGCCGGCCGGAACGTCGATTCGAAGGTCACGTTGATGCCCGTCGCCTTGCCGATGAAAGTCAGCACGTCCTGCGACGAGGAGTTGACCAGGCGGAATTCCAGCGGCTCCCGCGACGCGGGATTGAGCAGCGGCGTCGCCGACCGCTGGCGGGCGGTCTCGCGCATTGACTCAATCGCCGGCCGCGGCCGTGCCGCCTCGGCGCGCTCGCGCAGTTCCTTGTCGATCTCGGCCGCGCGCAGCATCGAGTTGCGATTGGACGGGTCGTACTCGTAGACCTTGCGGTACTCGAGGACGGCCAACTCGAGGTCGCCCTTCTCGTCGGCTTCGCGCGCCGCCTTGAGGTGCGCGAGTGACGCGGTGCTCATGGCCTGCTGCAGCGCGCCCTTGTAGTCGGTACGGTCGGGATGTTCCTGGAGCGCGTCCCTGAAGTTGGCGACGGCGACGTCGTATTCACCCTGCAGATATGCATCCTTGCCGCGGTTGTACGCGCCCGAGGTGGCGCATGCGGCCGCGCCGAGGCACAGCACTCCCAGCAGGGCCACCAGGGCTCCGGTTCGGCCGATTGGCATTGGCTTGCGCACCCGTAATCGCACGTTCACCCGTTTGCTCGCCGGTCAGCCGGTCAAGCGGACCGTCTGCCGCCCACGCCCGTCGACGTATTCGATTTGCAGCGATTCCTCGCCGATGGACACGATACGCCACCGTCCATCGACGATCTCTCCCGCGCGGCCATAGTAGACGTTCTTGCCATCGCTCAGGATGGCGACCTTGCCGACGTCCCGTCGTGACACGATGCCGATGAACTTCACCACAATCGGCGGTGGCCCCGGAGGCGGCGGTGGCGGCCCCGGGTTTACCGGAGCGGGCGGCGGCGTCGGGGCGACCGGTCGTGACGCCCCCGACTCGGCGCTACCCGAGGCCGCAGCCGACCGGAAGGGGTCACGGCCCGCTGCCTCCGGCGCCGGCCGCTCCGTTTTCAGGCGATCCAGTCCGACGCCGCGGGCCAGCACCTGGGCCGGCGTCTCGGCCGATGCGCCTCCCGTACGCCCAGGCTGTGCCACCGGTCGCGTGGCCCTGGCTGCCGCGGGCGCTCCGGCCGGCCCTGCCCCAGCGAACTGCCACCACGCCACCACCAGGAGCAGCGCGAGAAGGCCGAGCAGGAGCGCGAGTTGCCGGCGCGTCTCAGCTGCCATCGCTCGCCTTGAAGTACGTCGATAGGGTCAGCGCGGCCTCGAGCGGCTCCTTCGGGTCATCGCCCTGAGCGACGCCGACGTCACGCACCACGATGAAGTCCGGTCCGGTCTCCAGCTTGTAGAGGAACAGCCGCAGGTTCCGGTAACTTCCAAACACGCTCAGCTTCAGCGTGGCGCGGGTCAGCACCGCGTCCTTCTCGGGCTCCTCCTGGGCAAAGGCCCGGCGGTCGTACGAGAGGTCGGCCTCGCGCATCAACTGCGCCAGCCGCACGAGCGTGACCTGGCGCGCGGCGGGCTGACTCGCCGGCAGGACCTGCGTGTAGAACCGCTGCAGGTCGGACACCGCCTGCACGCTGCCGGCCGTCGTCTGTCGCGCGTCGTGCAATTCGCGAGTGGCTGTGGTCACCGCCAGGGACGCGGTCGTGGCGCGCTGGGTCAGCGTGCGCACGCGTGCACGAATCGGCCCCACGACGAGCGCCAGGCCGATGAAGTTCGCAATCGCGAGCAAGGCGAGCACCGACACCAGCAGGCGCCGGTCCGCGAGGATGCGGGCAGTCGGCACCATGTCAGTCCCCCCCCGCGCGTGCCGACGCTGCCGGCGTCTGGGCGGGCGTCACTGGTGCCGTCGCGCCCGCGGCCGGCTGCGACCCGGGGCCGAGATACTCTCCCTCGCACACGACGTTGTAGCTCCCGTCCTCGAGTCCCTGTTCTTCCACCGACCGCAGTCGCGCAAACGCGCCCGCGGCTTCCAGGCGGTCCAGGAACAGGCCCACCGGCTCCACCCGTGGCGTGTTCACCGTGAACCGCACGATCAGCACGCCGCGATCGTTGGCGGGGGTCACCGAACGCAGGCGGACCTCGCTGGGGATCGTGCGCTCGAAGACGTTGAACAGCGCCGTCCACGAGAACGTGCGCTGGTCGATGACGGCATTGGCTTCGCGCGTCGCTTTCACCGTCGACTCGAGCAGTTGCGCGTCGACGCGGCTGCGCACCTGCTGGGCCTCGCGTCGCAGCCCGGCGGCACGCGATTCGTCGCGCCCGATCCTCGCCGACAGCTCGCCCTGCTGTCGGGTCAGGACGACGAACTGCCAGACGGTGAACAGCGACAGCAGGCCCAGGACGACGGCCAGGCCGCCGAGCAGCGCCTGCACGGCGCGCTCGTTGTAGAACGGGCGGGTCGAGAGATTGCCACGCAGCATCAGGCGCTCCGCTCCCGCAGCACGATCCCCGCCGGCGCGGCAATCTGGCCGACCAGGGGCTCGCTCGCCGAGACGCGATCACCGAACGTGGCAATGCCGTCGAGCGACAGCGGCACGATCGGCGCATCGAACAGCGTGCCGAGATTGCGTGACAACCCGTCCCGGTCGGGCACGTCCAGCCCGGCGACGAGCAACACCCGCGCGAAGCCCTGGCCGTTGAGCCGGTCCTCGTAGAACATGCGCGTCTGGTGGACCACGTCGGCCACCGGTTCGGTGGCGTCGTTCTGGCGCGTGCGGAAGAAGATCAGCGCGCCGTTGCGCAGCAGCGCAATCGACGCGTACCCGGGCGTGACGTGCACGAGCAGGCTGTCACCCGGAAGTCCGGCACCCGATGGCCCGCCAAGCAGCGCAAGATTGACGATGTTGAAGGTCGCCAGGTCGATGGTGCCCGCGTGCAGGCCCGCGGCCGTGCAGACGGCTTCGTATTCCTGCACGATCTCGCGGCGCATCGCGGTGACGACCAGGATGGTGCTGGCTTCCTGCTGCCCGCCGCGCGACCAGGTCACCTGCGCGTCCTCGACCGGGAACGGCACCGTCTTGCGCAATTGCAGCCGCACCAGTTGCTCGAGATCGCGGATGTTGGCCGGGATCTGATCGAAGGGCAGCAGCGAGACCTTGGCTGCGGTGTCCGGGATAGCCAGGGCGACGTGCCGCGGCCGGCCGCCGATCTGATCGACGAGGCCGCGTAGCGCCGAGACGACGACGTCGCGCTGCAGGATGTTGGCCGACGTCAGCGAGGGAACCACGGCGCCGGGCGGAAGCGCCGTCGACGCCACCGCGCGCACGAGTGGCGTCGGGGCATCGCGGTCCACCAGGACAGCGGTGACGCGCTGGGCGTCGAGCTGGAGCCCCAGCGTGGGCGGGGGCGTCTGAAGCCAGGCAGGAAGCGGCGACATGCTAGTCGACGAAGGTGACCTTGTTGATCTCGCGCAACGTGGTCTCGCCCGAGAGGACACGGGACACCGCCGATTCCCGCAGGAACCGCATCCCCTCTTCGCGCACCGCGCGCTTGATCTCGGAGTTGGGCCGGCGCGCCAGAATCATGTCACGGATGGTGTCCGACAGGTCGAGCAGTTCGCAGATGGCCATGCGCCCGCGGTAGCCCGATCCGCTGCACTCCAGGCAGCCCGCGCCTTCGTAGAACACGTGCGTATGGGCGAGCGATGGATCCATGGCCGCTTCCCGTAACTGCGCCTCGGTGACCGTCATGGGGCGCTTGCAGTCCTCGCAGATCTTGCGTACCAGCCGCTGCGCGAGGACGCAGTTCAGCGCCGACACGAACTGGTAGGCCTCCACGCCCATGTTGAGGAAGCGCCCGAGCACGTCGAGCACGTTGTTGGCGTGGACGGTCGTGAACACCAGGTGCCCGGTCAGCGCCGAGTTGATGGCGATCTGCGCGGTCTCGGCGTCGCGGATCTCGCCGACCATGATCTTGTCCGGGTCGTGGCGCAGGATGCTGCGCAAGCCACGCGCGAACGTCAGGCCCTTCTTCTCGTTGATCGGGATCTGGACGATGCCCTTCAACTGGTATTCGACCGGATCTTCGATGGTGACGATCTTGTCCTCGATCGACTTGATCTCGGAGAGCGCCGCGTAGAGTGTCGTCGTCTTGCCCGAGCCGGTGGGGCCGGTGACGAGCACCATGCCGTAGGGCTCGCGGATGTACTTGCGGAAGCGCCGCAATTCCTCGTCCGGGAACCCCAAAATGTCGAGGCGGAGCTCGCGGAACTGCTCACTGATCGATTCCTTGTCGAGGATGCGGATGACCGCGTCCTCGCCGTGCGCACTCGGCATCACCGAGACGCGGAAGTCGATTGTCTTGCCGCGCATGCGCAGCTTGAAGCGGCCGTCCTGGGGCACGCGCTTCTCGGCGATGTCGAGTTCGGCCATCACCTTGATGCGCGAGATGATCGGGCCCGCGAATCGCTTGTCGATCGGCCGCATCGCCGGCTGCAGCACGCCGTCGATGCGGTACTTCACGACCACCGCATCGTCCTGTGTCTCGATGTGGATGTCGCTGGCGCGCCGCTGCAGCGCGGCAAAGATGGTCGAGTCGATCAGCTTGATGATCGGGCTGATGTCGCTCGTGAGCTTCTCGACCGAGAGCGACTCCTCGCCGGTGTCGTCCTCCTTGAGCAGTTGCAGCTGGAAGCTCTCGGTGGCGTCCTCGAGCACCCGCTGGCTGCTCTCGGACTTCTTGAGCATCGCCTGGATGGCCGAGGCCGGGCCGACGGTCACCTTCAGCCGCGTGCCGAGCAACTGCTGCAACTCGTCGATCATCAGCAGGTCGGTCGGGTCCGACACGACGATGACGAGCGCGTCGCCGTCGCGGCGATGCGGTACGAAGCCGTACCGCAGCATCACGTCGGCCGGGATCGAGCGGAAGAGCTCGTTGTCGAGATGGAACGCGTCCATGTCGACGAACTCGAGCCGATAGCGCTCGGCCAGGTGTCGCGCCTGCTCGCGCTCCTGCGCGGGCGTGGCCCGATGGCCCTCCGGCGTCGGCAGCTCGGGCATGGGCAAAGCCGACGGATCGGGACTGGACGACGGGGTCAGTGTGCTCACGCGTTGCTCCGGGGCGGCCATGTTCTCAGCTCAGTGCCGATGACAGCTGGAAGACCGGCAGGTAGAGGGCGATGAGCAGGGCGGCGATGACGATCCCCATGACGACCAGCAGGATTGGCTCGATCAGCAACAGGAATCGGCCCAGCTTGGTTTCGATGTCCTCGTCGTAGAAGTCGGCGATGGCGTTGAGCATGTCCTGCAGCGCGCCCGTTGCCTCCCCCACCTCCACCATCTTCACTGAGACGTCAGGAAACTCGCCCTTGGCGGCCATTGCTGCCGACAGGGGCTGGCCTTCGCGTACCTGTCGCGTGATGTCGGCCATCTGCGCGGCGATGTGTCGGTTGGAGACGGAGCGGCTGGCCACATCGAGCGCTGTCACCAGCGGGATGCCACCGCCAAGGAGCGTGGCCAGCGTCCGCGCCAGCTGCGAAGTCGCGAACTGGCGGGCGATGGTCCCGATCCCGGGCAGGCCAAGCACCAGACGATCGAGGCGTCGCCGCTGTTCGGGCTGTCGCAGTGCCCACCTGGCCCCGATGACGAGGCCCGCCATCGCGAGCGCGATCAGCAGGATCTGTCCGCGGATGGTCGCCGACACCGCCACGATGACGCGGGTGGCCAACGGCAACTGCGCGTTGAAGCCCTTGTAGAACTCGTTGAACTCCGGCACCACGCGCACGACGATGATCGCCACGACCGCGAACGAGAGCAGCGTCAGGACCGCTGGGTAGACGAGAGCCGAAACGACGCGCCGCTGCACGGCGCTGATGACCTGCACGTAGGAGACGTATCGCCGCAGTACCTGCTCGAGGCTGCCGCTGCGCTCGCCGGCCATCAGCGAGGCCGTGTAGATCGGTGTCACGTGCCGCGGATGCGCCTCGAACGCGTCCGAGAGCGCGGTTCCGGACCGCACCTTGTCGTACACGTCATCGAGCACCGCCTTGAAGACCGGATTGGGGACGTTGCGACGCAGGATTTCGAGCGACTGCACCAGCGGCATGCCCGCCTTGAGCAATGTCGCCAATTCCTGGTTGAAGACGAGGAACTCGTGCTGCTTGATCCGCCCGCCCCGGGCGCGAGTGAGGCCGGCGAAGCCCCTGTGCGCGGCGCGGAGGTCGAGGACGTACAGGCCCTTCTCTTCGAGCTCGCGGCGCAGCGCCGCCTCACTATCGGCGACGAAGGTGCCCTCGGACACCTGACCGGTCGCGGTGGCGAGTCGACAGCGGAACTCCATGAATCAGGAGACTCCAGCCAGCTGGAGGACCTGCCGCACGTAGGACTGCGTCTCGCGGAACGGCGGTACCCCGCCGAAGCGCCGTACGGCGCCCGCGCCCGCGTTGTAGGCGGCGACGGCCAGCTGGACGTCGAAGCGATCGAGCAATTGACGGAGGTGGCGGACGCCGGCATCGATGTTGGTCGCCGGGTCGAACGGGTTGCGGACCTGGAGCTCGCGCGCCGTCGCCGGCATGAGCTGCATCAGGCCCATCGCGCCCTTGCGCGAACGCGCGCGCGCCTGGAACCTGGACTCCACGGTGATGACGGCGTGAACCAGCCTCGGGTCGACCTGATGACGAAGCGCGGCGGCCTCGATCAGGGGCAGATAAGGCCGGCTCTCAGTCCCCGCCATCTGTGCCAGGGTCAAACGCTGTCGCGCCGGAGCGGCCACTGAAGCTGCGGCGGTGAGGTCCTCTGGCTCGGGATAGGGCACTTCGTCGGGCGCCACAGTCTTGAGCAGGGTGACGTTGCACTCGACTTCCCCACCGCCGCGCAACGCCAGGACGGCCGTCTCGCCGTCGATCCGGACGCTCCGTACCGACAAGGTGCGTCCCGTCGTCAACGTGACCAGTTCAGCCGACGCACGGCCCGGCAGGAGCAGCACGATTCCCCCCAGCGCGAGGGCGGCGAATGGACGGAGAAGCACGGGACGCCAGTGTAGCAGGGACTACAGCCGGGCCTGCGGAAGCTAGGCCGGGGATATCCGAACCCGGTCCCCGGCGCCCGCAGACCCGAACGCAGAACGCCGAACGCCGACTTGTCGCGCCCAGGTCTTGACGAAGGCCGAACGCGGCAGGCTCTGCGACGGCCGATGGCCGAATGCCGAAACCTGTAGGGCCGGCTCGGCGAGCCGGCCCTACACTGCACTACTTCGGCTCGATGAAGGCGTGGAACACGCGGATGCCCAACTCGCGCGGGTCCGACGACTTGGCCGCTGGCGTCTGCGCCGGCACGAACGCCTGGTTCACCTCGATGATGAGGTCCACGTTCTCGGCGTCGCCGAACTGCGTCGCGGCGATGGGCACGCGGCGGATGACTTCCTCATTGGTGGTCAACGCGGAGGTGTCGAGCACCTGGCCGCCGATGCTGACGCTGACCGTCTGGCCCGGCACGAGGTCGGGACGGCCGTCGAAATGGAGGAAGAATGTGGCGTCGCGGCGCGGGTTGCGCAAGGCGAGCGTGGCGACCTTCTTGGTCCACTGCCACTCCACCTGGGCGTTTTCAGCGGCCACTTCCGCATTTTGCCAGCCGTCCTTGAACTGGATGAAGACGTTGTCGGAGGCGGGCAGCAACTCGAGGGTCCCTGCCTTGTAGGCGCGCTGGCCGTCGTTCTCACCGCCGAGCGGCAGGCGGACGCCGGTCTCCGGGTCGTACAGGCCGACGCGGATGGTGGCTTGCCCCATGTACGGATACTGGGGCACGAACATCGTCCGGGAATACTCGATGTGCTGCCCGGGCTTCCACTCCTTGGTGGAGGTCGGCGGGAAGTGATCGTCGGTCCACATCAGCTGATCGTCGGAATCGAGGAAATGCACCAGTACCCGGTATTCCTTGTCGAACGCCGGCGCGTTGGCTGCGACCACGAAGCGATAGGTCAGGTCGAGCGGACTGCCGAGCGGGGCCTTGGCGCGGCTCGACGAGAACGTCGCCGTCGCCACGGGCGGTTGGGTATCTTCCTTCTTCTTGCATCCAGCCAGGGCCGACACGGCCAGGGCCACGACTACGCAGGCGGCTAGGGGTTTCACGCCGGAGTGCTCCTCGGATCGGACAGGGGGATAGCCACGACGACCTGGTCGCGGCAAACGCACAAGGGTAAACCGTTGCGGGCCCCGGAGCAACATGCTAGAGTCCGCTCGATTTCATGGGAGACGCCCTCGGACTCATCGAAACGCGCGGCCTCATCGGCGCCATCGAAGCGGCTGACGCGATGGTGAAGACGGCGAACGTCCAGCTGATAGGCAAGGAATACATCGGGGCGGGCTACGTCACCGTCATGGCGCGCGGCGATGTCGGCGCCATCAAGGCCGCCACCGACGCCGGTGCCGCCGCGGCCCGCCGTGTCGGTGAACTCATCTCGGTGCACGTCATTCCCCGGCCGCACGCCGAAGTCGAGCGGATCCTCCCGAAGCTCGCCGCGGCGCCGGCCCCGGCCGGCAAGTAGCCTTTCCAGGCGTTGCCGCCCCCGCCGGGTCTGGCGGGCCGGACGCGCCCCAGTCGCATGGCCGACGTCCCAGCCGCCAAGCCGCACTCGGATCGCGATCTCGCCTCGATGGCCGAGGCCCGCACGCTCGCGCGCGCGGCCCGCGTCGCCCAGGCCCAACTCGCTGAACTCCCACAGGACCGCATCGACGCCATCGTCGACGCGATGGCTGCCGCGGTGCGGCAGGAAGTCGATGCGCTGGCTCGCCTGGCCTGCGAGGAAACCGGCTTTGGCGTCTACGCCGACAAGATCATCAAGAACCGGTTTGCCGCCGAACAGGTCCACGAGTTCATCCGCCCGATGCGGACGGTCGGAGTCCTGCGCCGCGACGAGACGCGCAAGATCATCGAGATCGCCGAGCCATTCGGCGTCGTCGCGGCCATCGTCCCGTCCACGAACCCGACCTCGACGGCGATCTACAAGATCCTGATTGCCCTCAAGGCGCGGTGCGCCATCGTCATCAGCCCGCACCCGTCCGCGGCCCGCTGCATCAGCCGGACCGCGGAGATCATGGCCGCCGCGGCCGCCCGTGCCGGGGCGCCGGCCGACGTCATCGGCTGGATGTCGGTCGTCACGCTCGAGGGCACGCAGGAATTGATGCGGCAACGCGAGGTGGCGGTGATCCTGGCCACCGGAGGCCTGGGGCTCGTGCGTGCCGCCTACTCCGCCGGCAAGCCGGCTTATGGCGTGGGCCCGGGCAACGCACCGTGCTACGTGCACCAGTCAGCGAACGTCGCCAAGGCAGCGCAGGACATCATCCTCGGCAAGTCGTTCGACAACGGACTGCTCTGCTCGTCGCCGAATTCGATCGTGGCCGACAAGGCGATCGATGGGGCCCTGAAAGCGGCCCTCACATCGAGCGGTGGCCACTTCCTGACGACCGCCGAGGCCCAGAAACTCGCAGCCGTGCTCGTCACGCCGCAGCGACTTCCCAACCCGGTCCTGGTCGGCAGGACCGCGATCCAGATCGCCGAAATCGTCGGGATCGCCGTCCCCCCAGGCACGCGGGCCCTGATCGCGGTGCTCGAAGGGGTCGGTCGCGACCATCCGCTCTCGATCGAGAAGCTCTGCCCCGTCCTGTCCTACTTCGTCGTCGACGATTGGCGCGAGGGCTGCGAGCGCTGCAAGCAGGTGCTGCGCTACGGCGGCATGGGGCACACCATGTCGATCCACGCGACTGACGACGACGTGATCCTCGAGTTCGGGCTGCACAAGCCGGCCTTCCGGATCGTGGTGAACACGCCCACGACGCACGGCTCGGTCGGCCTCACCACGGGTCTCGACCCGGCCATGACGCTCGGCTGCGGCGGCCACGGCGGCAACATCACCTCCGACAACATCTCGCCACTGCACCTGCTCAACATCAAGCGGGTGGCCTACGAGCTCCGGCCGGCAGTCGCGCCCGCGCAGCGCTCTGTGGGCCAGCAGGCATCCATGACCGACAGCGGTTCCAGTCTCCGGCCCGTGGTGCCCGAACGGGTGCGCACGCTCGACGCGCCCACCCTGTCGGCCCGTATCGACACGTTCCTCGCCAGCCGAGGCATCGCGAAGGACGCGGCCCTCGTCGTTGGTAGGGACGGATCTCCGAGCCGTCCATCTCCACTTGTTCCCTCGCACCCCGGTGACGGCCCGCTCGGAGAGCGGGCGGCCCTTCCCATTCCTGTGGTCGAGGTGGAGAACGCCGGGCCACCTGTCGATTTCGTCTGCGAAGACGACGTCCGGCAGGCCCTGCGGGCAGGCCGGCGCATTCGTCTGGCAGCCCGGGCGATTGTCACCCCGGCGGCCCGGGAACTCGGCGACTCGAACGACCTGTTCGTGGGCGAGTAGCGGCCCGCAAGAACGTCACGCTGTCGTCTTGACCGGACTCCCCGGGGGGTGCTACCTTCCGCGGGTCCGCCAGAACGTCGTATTTCGATCCAAGGCGATGGATTCATGTCCGGATTTCCGGACCCCAGCTTCGTTCGCAGGTTTCGGCCTGCAGGTAACACCTGACCGGCTCTTACCCCCCGGTGTGAGCCACCCGTCGGTCGCAAGGCACATCGGTGCTGAACGGTCCGGCAGGGGAGCGCCAAGATGCGACGAACGTTCGGGCTGCCCGTTGCAGTCCTCCTGATTTCGGCGGGATGTAGCCGCCACCCGGCACCGCAGGTCGCGGCGCCGATTCAGCCCACCGCCCCCGTGTCGTCGGTCCCGGTCCCCGCTCCGGTGGCGCCGGCCGACCCGACGGCGGCCCTGCTCACCGAAGCGGACCGCTCCTTCAACCTTGGCGAGCGCGAGTTGTCGCTCGGGCACCTGGAGCAGGCACGCGCGGCGTTCGACAAGTCGCTCGACATCCTGCTCGACGCGCCCGACGGCGCGAGAGTGGATCCGCGGCTGCGAACCCACTTCGATCGTCTCGTCGACCGGATTGCCGCCCACGAGACCCTGGCCTTGCAGAAGGGCGACGGCTTCACCGAGAAACCGTCGGAACCGGCTGCGATCGACCAGTTGCTGGAGGTCGCCACGTTCGCCCCGCCGCCGCCGGCGGGCCCGGGGGTTGAGCAGGCGGTGCAACTCGATCTCGCGCAGACGTCGCACGACATCCCCATTCCCCTCAATGAGCGCGTCCTCAACTACGTGGAGTTGTTCCAGGGCCGATTGCGCGAATTCCTGACCGGCGGCCTTCAGCGAGGCAGCAAGTACCTGCCGATGGTCCAGAGCGTCTTCCGGGCCGAGGGCGTGCCGCTCGACCTCGCTTACGTGCCGCTGATCGAAAGCGCCTTCAAGCCGACGGCGCTCTCGCGCGCCAGTGCCCGCGGCATGTGGCAGTTCATGCGAGGCACGGCCGGTGATTTCGGATTGAAGCAGGACTGGTACATCGACGAACGTGCCGATCCTGAAAAGGCCACGCGGGCGGCGGCTCGCTACTTCAAGCAGCTCTATGGGATGTTCTCGGACTGGCACCTTGCGATGGCGTCCTACAACGGCGGCCCCGGGCGCGTGCAGCGGGCGATGAAGTCCGCCGGAGTCGAGGACTTCTGGGAACTGACGGCGAACGAACGCTATCTGCCGCGCGAGACGCGCGAGTACGTGCCGATGATCCTCGCGGCGATGATCATCGCGAAGAATCCCACCCAGTACGGCTTCGAGGCGCCTCCGATCGAGACGCTCGCGTACGACAAGGTGGAAGTGGACACCGCGGTGGACCTGCGGCGTGTCGCCGAGTGGACCGGCGCATCCATCGATGAGATCCAGGCGCTCAACCCGGAACTGCGACGCTGGACGACGCCGCTACGCTTCGCTCGCTACGAGATGAAAGTGCCGGCGGGCACCGGGCCGCAGTTGCAGGCGAGGTTGGCGACGGCAGGGCCGAGCGAGTTGACGGCACTGAAGTTCCACACCGTACGCCGCCGCGAGTCCATTGCCCTGATTGCCAGGAAGCTCGGTGTTTCACGCGCCGACCTCGCCGAGGCCAATGGCATCTCGCAGCGCGCCGCCGTGCACTCCGGCCAGCGCCTGCTCATTCCGCGCGCCCCGTCGGCCCCGCTCCTCGCCAGCGGTCCTCGCGCCGACCAGCCGCAGCGCCAGGCCGAAGCCGTCGTGGCGCGCCGGCCGACCGCCTCGCCCGACGAAGAAGATGACGTCCGCATCACGACCCATCGCGTCAAGCGCGGCGAGTCGCTGTACGCCATCGCCAACGCCTACGACGTCTCGGTCGCCGACCTGCGAGCCTGGAACCGCATGAAGGGCACGCAGCTCGACGTCGGCGACAAGCTCACCATTCGCGTCAGCCGCACTCGCGCAGCGCAGTAGGCACGGAAACTGTGTCGCGTCGACCAAAGGTCGGCGCCTACGGATCACGAAGGGCGCCCTCGCGGCGCCCTTCTTCGTTGCGCGAAGTTGCAGTTTTGGCGACGCGGCATCGGGCGCGTCCGCGCAGTTGCAGCCATGTGTGCGCCGCGCATGCCGGGTTTTTCTGAGTTTTCGCGCGGATTGGGGCGCCGGCGATGTGCCCCGCTGCTTGCAACGTCCGGCCCCGTGCTCGCCTTCACCTTCACCGCGGCGCTCGTGGGCGTGTCGGCCGAACTCGTGCGGGTCGAGGCCGACGTCAGCTACGGGCTGCCGGGATTCACGATCGTCGGCTTGCCGGATGCGAGCGTCCGCGAAAGCCGCGATCGCGTCCGCAGCGCGATCCGCAGCGCGGGCCTGGAATTTCCTCCTCATCGAATCACCGTGAACCTGGCGCCGGCCGACCTGCGCAAGGCCGGCAGCAGCTTCGACCTGCCGATCGCGCTCGCCGTCCTGGCCGCCGGTGGCCAGTTGCCGCCGGCGCTGCCTGCGCGCGCCGTCGTCCTCGGAGAACTCGCCCTCGATGGGCGTGCACTCCCCTGCCGCGGCGTGCTGCCCGCAGCGCTCGCGTCGCGAGCGGCGGCGATGGCGATGATCGTGGTTCCGCGTGGCAACGTCCCGGAGGCGCGTCTGGTGCCCGGTGTCGACGTGCGCGGAGCGACATCACTCGTCGACGCCCTACGCGCCCTCCAGGAAGGCGAGACCCCGGCTCCTGCAGCAGTCAGCCCGAGCACGGTGACGCGGGTCAACGGTCCCGACCTGGCCGATGTGCACGGACAGGCGCTGGCGCGGCGCGCCCTCGAGATTGCCGCCGCGGGACATCACAATCTGCTGTTCTCCGGGCCACCGGGCGCTGGCAAGTCGATGCTGGCGCGGAGGTTGCCGGGCCTGCTGCCGCCGTGGGCGTTCGAGCAGGCGCTCGAGGCGACGGCCGTGCATTCGGCGGCGGGCCTCGTGCCCCCCGAGGGCGGCCTGCTCCCCGAGCGGCCGTTCCGCGCGCCGCATCACACCGTGTCGACGGCCGCACTGATCGGCGGCGGCCCACAGCCCCGGCCCGGGGAGGTCAGCCTGGCGCACCACGGCGTACTGCTGCTTGACGAGGTCCCCGAGTTCGAGCGTCGCACGCTGGATGTGCTGCGGCAGCCGCTCGAGGACGGCGTCGTCCACATCGCGCGGGTCGCACGGAGCCTGACGTTCCCGGCCGATTTCCTCCTCGTGGCGGCGATGAACCCGTGTCCGTGCGGGTACCAGGGCCATCCGCGCCGCGCCTGTCGGTGTCGGCCCGGCGAAGCCGACCGCTACGCCTCCCGGGTGTCCGGGCCGCTGCTCGACCGCATCGATCTGGTCGTCCAGGTGCCGCCAGTGGAGCCAGACGCCCTCACCGGACCGCGGCCACAGGTGGAGGCGACCGCCGTCGTCCGGGCCCGGGTCGTGGAAGCTCGTCGGCGCCAGGCGGCGCGCCAGCAGATGGTCAACAGCCGGCTCACAGGTCGCTCGCTCGACCAGATGAGGCGGGATCCGACGCTGGGAGGGCTGCTGGCGCAGGCGATGACCCGGCTCGACCTCAGTGCGAGGGCCGCCGACCGCCTGCTCCGGGTCTCCAGGACCATCGCTGACCTGGCCGGCGCCGAGCACGTGCAACGGGCGCACCTAGCGGAAGCCCTGCAGTTCCGGCCGTGCTAGACTGCGCGTCTGCTCCGAGCAGTTCGTGCTCCGGGCCTCCCATCCGCCACGTTCCAAAGGTGGACTACCCGACCCGGAGCGCGGCTCGTTCGCGCACCGGTCGAGGAGTGTGCATGCGTTCGACCCGTTACAGCATCATCATCGCGAATCGACGGACCGGGGTGGTCCGGCGCCTCACCCTGTCCTTGCGCCCCCTCGTGGTGCTGGCCGTGGTGCTGGGCGCGATGCCGATGCTGATGGCCCTGGGCGCCTCGCACAAGGCCTCATGGCAACGCACGTCGCTCGAGACCGAGTTGGTCACCCTGCGGGGCGAGAACGACACGATGCGCGCTGCCACCGGCGCCCTCACGTCCCAGATTTCGACGTTGCAGACACTCGTCGACGACCTGTCACAACTGTCACCGAGTGCCTCGGAGCGGACGGCGATGGCGCGGCTGCCGCGGGCCGTCCAACAAAGCGCGATGGGCGGCTTGTCGCCCGAAGCGGCCCGGCTGGCGCTGTCTGGACCGTCGGCTGGACCTGACGCCGTCGGCGTCGTGCGCAGCATGCTGAGTGCCTTCGAGGCCAGGCTGGAGTTCGCCCGTCCCCGTCTCGAGCGTCGGGCGGCGCTGGCCCGGGCGACACCGGCCATCTGGCCGGCCCTCGGGGCGCTGACATCGAGCTTCGGCACACGCCGTGACCCGTTCACCGCGGCGGCCAGCATGCATCCGGGGCTGGATCTCGATCTCGAGGCCGGCGACCCGGTTCACGTCACGGCCGACGGTGTCGTGACGGACGTGCGCCGTCACCCCGAGTACGGCAACATCGTCACCGTATGGCATGGCTTCGGCATCGAGACACGGTACGCACACCTGTCGCGATACGTGGTGCGGCCCGGAGACACGGTCACGCGAGGCGAGATTGTCGGCCACGCGGGCTCGACGGGCCGATCGACCGGGACTCATTTGCACTACGAGGTGTGGATTGACGGCCGGCCCGTCAATCCGCTGCAGTATCTCGTCGCGCGAGACGCGTCGTAATCCGCCTCGGCGCACCTGCGCCTGCCGCGCCACGGCGCCCGGGAACCCTCAGCGGCTCGTCCAGGGTTGCCTCGGTCGGTTCCCTTCCCTACAATCGAAAGATCGCGGTGCCCGCTTCCGGGTCCGCCATCTGGTAGTCACCCTTTGGTTCTCGACACCCTTCTCTCCAAGGTCATCGGCACGCAGAACGAACGCGAGCTGAAGCGGATACAGCCGCTCGTCGCTCGCATCAACGAGCTCGAGCCAGCCATGCAGCAGCTGAGCGATACGGCGCTGCGTGCCAGGACCGCCGAGTTCCGGGAGCGGTTCGCCAAGGGAGAGACGCTCGAGGACCTGCTGCCCGAAGCCTTCGCGGTCGTGCGTGAGGCCGGTCGCCGCGTGATCCACATGCGGCACTACGACGTGCAGCTGATCGGCGGCATCGTTCTGCACCGCGGTCGCATCGCCGAGATGAAGACGGGCGAGGGCAAGACCCTGGTCGCCACGCTGCCGGCGTACCTGAACGCCCTCGCGGGCAAGGGCGTGCACGTCGTCACGGTGAACGACTACCTGGCCCGGCGCGACTCGGAGTGGATGGGCCGCATCTACCGGTTCCTCGACATGTCGGTCGGCGTCATCCAGCACGACCTGCGTGACGACGAACGGCAGCGGCAGTACGGCGCCGACATCACCTACGGCACCAACAACGAGTTCGGGTTCGATTACCTTCGCGACAACATGAAGTTCGACCTCGCGCAGATGGTGCTGCAGCGCGGGCACTTCTTCGCCATCGTCGACGAAGTGGACAGCATCCTGATCGACGAGGCGCGAACCCCGCTGATCATCTCGGGCCCGGCCGAGGAATCCACCGACCTGTACTACGAGGTTGATCGGATCATTCCTCAGCTCAAGCCGGGCGCCGTGATCCAGGGCCAGGTCAAGTCCGAAGAGCGCGAAGCCCTCGAATTGACCGGCGACTACATCGTCGACGAGAAGCACAAGACCGCCACGCTCACCGAAGGCGGCATGGCCCACGCCGAGCAGCTGCTGGCACATCGGCTGCTGCCGGGCGGCCTGTACGACCCGGCCAACATGCCCCTGCTCCACCACGTGCAGCAGGGACTCCGCGCCCACACGCTATTCCGTCGTGACGTCGAGTACCTCGTGAACGAGGCCGGCGAAGTCGTGATCATCGACGAGCACACCGGACGCGTCATGCCGGGCCGGCGTTGGAGCGATGGCCTGCACCAGGCCGTCGAGGCGAAGGAAGCCGTCAAGATCGAACGCGAGAACCAGACGCTCGCGACGATCACTTTCCAGAACTTCTTCCGCAAGTACGACAAGCTGTCGGGCATGACCGGCACCGCCGACACCGAGGCGGAAGAGTTCAACAAGATCTACAAGCTCGACGTGATCCAGGTGCCGACCAACCGGCCCCTGATCCGCATCGAGGAGCCCGACACCGTCTTCCGCACGCAGCGGGAGAAGTACGAGGCGATCGTCGACGACATCGCCTCACGCCAGGCCGAAGGCCGTCCCGTGCTCGTCGGCACCGTCTCGGTCGAGAAGTCGGAACTGCTCTCGACGATGCTGAAGCGCAAGGGCGTGAAGCACGTCGTGCTGAACGCGAAGTACCACGCGCAGGAGGCCGAGATCGTCGCCCAGGCCGGTCGCCTCGGCAAGGTCACGGTGGCCACCAACATGGCCGGCCGCGGCACCGACATCCTGCTTGGCGGCAACGCCGAGTACATGGCGCGGCAGCAGTGCCTCGCCGAGGAAGTCGCCGAGCGCGTGCCGCGTGGCGAGGAGAAGTACGTCGACGACGATGAGTTCGTCTACTTCCGTCATCTCGACAACTTCTACCGGGTGCCCACGCCCACCTGGGAGCACATCTACAAGAGCTTCGATGACGAGTGCCGCGCGGAGCACGAGCAGGTTGTCAGCCTCGGCGGCCTGCACATCGTCGGCACCGAACGTCACGAGTCGCGGCGCATCGACAACCAGTTGCGTGGCCGCGCCGGCCGCCAGGGCGATCCGGGCAGCTCGCGTTTCTACTTGTCGCTCGAAGACGACCTGATGCGCATCTTCGGGTCGGCCAACATCTCCGGGCTGATGCAGCGCCTCGGGATGGAAGAGGGCGTGCCGATCGAGAGCCGGATGGTAACCAAGGCCATCCAGCGCGCGCAGAAGCAGGTGGAGGCCCAGAACTTCGGCATCCGCAAGCACCTGCTCGAGTACGACGACGTCATGAACAAGCAGCGCGAGAGCGTGTACGCGCTGCGCCTGCAGTTGCTGCAGGGCCGCATCCGCCTGGAGGACGGCGAGGTCGACTCGCGCGAATACCTCCTGGTGCTCGCCGACGAGGTGCTCGCGAACCTGGTCGAGGAATATGCCGGCAACAAGGACAACCCCGAGTTGTGGGATCTCGGCCAGTTGCGCGAGGAAACCATTCGTGTGTTCGACGTCGACGAGACGGTCGTGCGCGAACTGCCGCTCGAGGAGATGAACGGCGAACAGATCCGCGCCGAACTCTGGGCCGAAGTCGAGGAACAGTACGTCGAGAAGGAGTCGGCCGTGGGCCGCGATCTTCTGCAACTGCCCGACGATGTCATCCCGCAGATTGCCGGCCCGTCGTTCTTCGATCAGATCAAGGCGGCCGAGGGAGATGCGCGTCTTTCGGTGGCGGGCCGCAGCGTCCTGGCACCCATCGAACGCAACCTGATGCTGCAGGTCGTGGATGGCCAGTGGAAGGATCACCTCTACAGCCTCGATCACCTGAAGGAAGGGATCGGCCTGCGCGGGTACGGGCAGCGCGACCCGCTCGTCGAGTACAAGAAGGAGAGCTACACGCTGTTTGCTGCGATGAAGCAGCGTGTGGACGAGGAGACGGTTCGCTACCTGTGGCGCCTGCGGCCGACGTTCGGCCGTTCGGAGCCGCCGCCCGATTTCCTGCAGATGGCCGACAGCGTCGACGTGGCCGCGCCACCGTCCGCGCCCCGCACGGCGCCGCCTCCGCAGGTCGCGCAGAAGGCTCCGGCCGTGCCCGCGATCTTCTCGCAGCCCAAGCGGCTGCAGGAGAATCGGCCCGCGCCCTCCGCGGCCGGTACGGCCAGCGGCATCTTCGGTGCGCCGGCGGCGACCGCCACCGCGCCCAGACCCGCACGCGTCGGCGGCGACGACGTGCAGCGCACGGTCCGTCGCGACGTCCCCAAGGTGGGCCGCAACGACGACTGCCCGTGCGGCAGCGGCAAGAAGTACAAGAAGTGCCACGGGGCGGGCCTGTGACGTTGGTCACGGGGCACGTCATGCACCCGTTCGAACACCACCAGGCCGACGACGTTCGTCGGCCTTTCGTGTCCTCACGCGCCTGATGCCCATGACCACCACGGACACCCTCGTCGCCCTCTCGCCCGCTGAACAAGTGGAGCGCGGCCTGCAGACCGCACTCACCTTCGACGACATCCTGCTCGTGCCGCGCCGCTCGGAAATCCTGCCGAGCCAGGTGGACGTGTCCTCGCGCTTCACGCGCAACATCCGCCTCAACGTGCCGCTCGCCAGCGCTGCCATGGATACCGTGACCGAGTCCGGCTTGGCCATCGCGATGGCCCAGCAAGGCGGTATCGGCATCGTCCACAAGAACCTCTCAGTCGAGGACCAGGCCAACGAGGTCGATCGCGTCAAGCGCTCCGAGAGCGGAATGATCGTCAACCCGATCACACTGTCGCCGACGCATTCGATTGCCGAAGCGCACCAATTGATGAAGAAGTACCGCATCTCTGGCGTGCCGATCACCGAGGACGGCAGCAAGGAAGGACGTCTCGTCGGCATCCTGACCAATCGCGACCTCCGCTTCGAGACGCGCCTCGAACGGTCGATCGCGGAGATCATGACGCGCGAGAACCTGATCACGGTACCCGTGGGCACCACGCTCGATCAGGCGCAGGACATCCTGCACACCCACAAGGTCGAGAAGCTCCTGGTCGTCGATCACGACTACCGCCTGAAGGGGTTGATCACGGTCAAGGACATCCAGAAGGCGATCAAGTACCCGATGGCGTGCAAGGACGATCTCGGTCGGCTGCGCGTGGGCGCGGCCGTCGGCATCGCCAAGGACACGATCGAGCGGGCCGAGGCGCTCGTGGCTGCGCACGTCGACGTGCTGATCGTCGACACCGCACACGGGCACTCGGTGGGTGTGCTGGAAATGGTGCGCCGATTGCGGAGCCGGTTCCCCGGCGTCGACCTGGTAGCGGGCAACGTCGCGACAGGCGCGGCCACCGAAGACCTGATCAAGATCGGTGTGGATGCGGTGAAGGTCGGTATCGGCGCCGGCTCGATCTGCACGACGCGCGTCATCGCCGGCATCGGCGTGCCGATGGTCTCGGCGATCGCGGAATGCGCGCGCGCCGCCCGGCCCTACAACATCCCGGTGATCGCCGACGGCGGCATCCGCTATTCGGGCGACATCACCAAGGCGATGGCGGTCGGCGGCAGCACGGTGATGATCGGCAGTCTCTTTGCCGGCACCGACGAGAGTCCGGGCGAGGTCATCCTCTACCAGGGCCGCTCCTTCAAGGAGTACCGCGGTATGGGCTCGATCGGGGCCATGCGCAAGGGATCGCGGGACCGCTACTTCCAGGATGAGTTCGAGTTGAACGCGGTGACCGGCGAAGGCACCGACAAGCTGGTGCCCGAGGGCATCGAAGGCCGCGTCGCACACAAGGGTTCGGTGGCCGCGATGGTCCACCAGTTGGTCGGCGGCCTGCGTGCCGGCATGGGCTACTGCGGGTGCCGCAACATCGAGGCCCTGCAGACCGACGCGCAACTCATTCGCATCACCCCCGCGGGCCAGCGCGAGAGCCACGTGCACGACGTGATCATCACGAAGGAATCGCCGAACTACCGCGTCGAGCGGTGAGGTAGGGACGCCTCTCCGAGGCGTCCGTCACCGCAGTTCGGCCTTCGTCATTCGGCCGTGGGCCTTCAGCCACTGGCGACCCTGCTTCTCGTGTCCGCCGCAGTTGCACACCTGTTACTGGTGAACCTGCTCCCGTCCTGGTTGGTCTGCCGGCGACAATCATGTTGGGGCTGAGCACGATCGCCTGCAGGCGCGGTCTCAGTCCTACCGCGCCGCCTACCCGCTTTCGGCCATGGGGCCGGTGCTTCGCCTGGCTGGCTGCCGCGCTCTACGTGAGCCTCACGCCATGGCCCTACTACTTCTGGCCCTGGACAACCTTGCGGGCTGAGATTGCGCAGCGACTCGAGGAGAGTGCATATGACGTCCCGCCGCCCGGGCAGTTGCCCTTTCCAGGGCAGCCGGGACTCCGGCAGATCACCCATCCGCTCTTTCGCGTCCCGATTGAGATTTCGCTCAATACCTTCGGCCCCGTCGGACCGAACGCTCGCACCTGCTTCATGTTCTTCGGCGACGGAAGAATCGCGCGCATCGACGTCAACGATCCGCGTTCGTTCGGCGACGTCTTCGACTGAGGCCTGGCGGCACAGACGTCCTCCTGCCGTTGCCCGTCTCACGCCATGCCCGTTCCGCCTCCGCCACGGCTACGGCGAACACGTCGGGGAATGCGCCGCACCGGCGCGCGGCTCGCCGTGCCGTCTTCGACATTCCCGTATTCGCGCATTCCCGCATTCCGGAACCCGGTACCCGGTACCCGGTACCCGGACTAAAATGCGCGACATGTCTCGTCGCCTTCTCCCCTCCCTTTCCCTCTGCCTCCTCGCGCTCGGCGTGGCCGTCTCGGCCACCCAGCCGTCCGCGCCGCGTCAACTCCGCATCATCGCCTTCGGGGCGCACCCCGACGACGCCGAACTGAAGGCCGCAGGCGTGGCCAGCTTGTGGGCCGCCGCCGGCCACAAGGTGAAATTCGTCGCGGCGACCAACGGCGACATCGGCCATTTCAGCCAGGCCGGTGGTCCGCTCGCCATCCGTCGGTACAAGGAGGTCCAGGAGTGTGCCCGCATCATGGGCATCACGACCGACGTCCTCGACATCCATGACGGCGAACTCGAGCCGAACCTCGAGTACCGACGCATGTTCGCCCGCAAGATCCGCGAATGGCAGGCCGACATCGTGATGGGCCACCGCCCGTACGACTACCATCCCGACCACCGGTACGTTGGCGTGCTGCTCAACGACACCGCGGTCGTGGTCGGCGCGGCCTTCTTCGTGCCCGACACGCCGCCCACGCAGGGCAACCCGATCTACCTGAACTACTCGGACAACTTCGTTGACCCCAAGCCGTTCGAGCCGAATGTCATCGTCGACATCGATGCGTCGGCGGAGAAGAAGTGGGCCTGCGTGAGCGCCATGCCGTCACAGTTCGGCGACGCCGACTCGTGGCAGGGCCGCACCCGCCCTGACGTGCCCAAGGACGATGCGAAGCGGCCGGCGTACCTGCTCGAACTCGCGAAGCAGCGATCGGCGGCCGTCGCCGATCAGTACCGTGCCCAGCTCATCGCCCGCTACGGCCAGGAGCGTGGCTCCAAGGTGAAATACGCCGAGGCCTTCCAGCTGAATCAGTACGGGCGCCAGGTCAAGCCTGACGCCCTCAGCGAGATGTTCCCGAAGTAGACAACGGCAAGGAGTGAGGACGGAGGACGGAGGATGGAGGATAGAGGACGGAGGATGGAGGATAGAGGACGGAGGATGGAGGATAGAGGTAGGACGAAGCTCAGAGGTACGAGGACTTCACCTCGGTCATCTCCTCCTCTTTCCTATCTCCGTCCTCACGCCTCCCTCCTCACTCCCCGTCCTCCGTCCTGCCAGGTTCCCCACATGTCCCATCGCGTCTTTTCCGCTGTCCTTTTGTGTTTTCTCACACTTGGCGTGGCCGTCTCGGCCACCCAACCTGCTGCACCACGCCAGCTGCGCATCATCGTCTTCGGTGCGCATCCCGATGATGCCGAACTGCAGGCGGCAGGCGTGGGCGCGCTGTGGGCTGCGCAGGGACACAAGGTGAAGTTCGTCGCCGCGACCAACGGCGACATCGGCCATTTCAGCCAGGCCGGCGGCCCACTCGCGATTCGTCGCACGGCGGAGGTGCGCGAGTGCGCCCGCATCCTCGGAATCACCACCGATGTGCTCGACATCCACGATGGTGAACTGGAGCCGAACCTCGCGACTCGGAGGGCCTTCGCACGCAAGATCCGGGACTGGCAGGCCGACATCGTCATCGGCCACCGGCCCTACGACTATCACCCCGACCACCGGTATGTCGGCGTGCTGCTCAACGACACTGCGGTGGTGGTCGGCGCCCCGTTTTTCGTGCCCGACACGCCGCCCACACAAGGCAATCCGATCTACCTGAATTCCGCGGATGGATTCACCGGGCCAAAACCGTTCGCACCCGACGTCGTGGTGGACATCGATGCGGTCGCGGAGAAGAAGTTCCAGTGCATCGCCGCCATGCCGTCGCAGTTCGGCGACGCGGATTCATGGCAGGGCCGGACGCTGCCGAACATGCCGGCCGACGACGCCGGCCGCAAGGCGCACATCCTGGAGACGGTGAAGGGGTGGCTGGCCGCGGGTGCAGACGAGTACCGCGCGCAGCTCATCGCGCGCTACGGCCAGGAGCGAGGCTCGAAGGTGAAGTACGTAGAGGCGTTCCAGCTGAATCAGTACGGGCGGCAGGTGAAGCCCGCGGAACTGGACGCCCGCGTCCCGAAATAGGGTCGGGTTTTCGCGACCCGCTCGACGTGGCACACCGTCGACCTGAAGGTCGACGGCTACGTGCGAGGTGCCGTTACCCCGCCTTCTCTCCGCACGACTGACGCACCACGAGCGTGCACTGCACGAAGATGTCGCGGGCCGGGCGCCCGGGATGTATCCGGCGCTCGAGCATCGCCGCCACCGCTGCCTCGCCAATCTCCCGCACCGGCTGCCGGACCGTCGTCAATGGCACCGGCAGCCACGCGGCGTACTCGACGTCGTCCACGCCGGCGAGCCGGATGTCGCCGGGAATCGAGCGTCCGAGGGCCAGTAGCGCGTGCATCAACTGCGCCGCGCCGCGGTCGTGCGCGCAGACGATGCCGTCCGGTTCGTTCGCGTCAAGGTACGCAGCCAGGGCGGCGCGATCGGCCGGAGACGGGACTGGCAGATGCGTGAGCGCACCGTCGGCCTGCAGTACGTCGATCGCTTCACGGTACCCGGCCCGCCGCCCGGCGATGGTCGAGGCCCCGTTGGTGGTACCCAGGAAGGCCACCCGTCGCGCCCCGGCGTTCAGCAGGTGTTCAGTGATGGCGAAGCCCACGCGCCGGTTGTCGATACCGACCAGGTCGTAGGGGCCGCGCTTCGGATACGGATGCACCGAGCGGTCGAGCAGGACGACGGGGATGCGCGCTTCGTCGAGGGCAGACACGATCCGCAAGTTGGTGGTGTCGCCCGCCGGCAGCCCTTCGAGGGGCGCGAAGAACACGCCGTCGACGCGCTTGGCGATGTACTGCTGGACACGGGCCCACGCGGCCGCGGCGCGGCCCGTCGCCGGTGACTCTCCCCCACCCCAAAGGAACGCGTGCGCCCGGGCGCCCGGCGCGGACAGCAGGCCCTGGACCAACGGTTCGAAGATCTCGATGTCAGGCAGGTCCGGCACGAGGATGCCGAAGGTGCAGTCGGTGGCGGCCGTCGAGGCCTGGCGCCGTACGTAGGTGCCCGAGCCGATCCGTCGCTCCACGAGGCCCTGCATCTGCAGGTCGCGCACCGCGCGGCCGACCGTGATGCGCGACGCCCCGAAACGGGAGCCAAGGTCGGCCTCGCTGGGTACCCGGCCGCCGGCGGGCAGCCGGCCGGACTCGATGTCCTTTCGGAGCGCGTCGTAGACGACCTGGTACTTCGGCACCAGCAAGACCGTGCGTTGCATGCCCAAGATGTTATGACAACTACGAGGCATTGGACAATGGCAAAGTTTGGCCCAGTTTGGGCCACATTCCTTGGTCCACGTAAATATTCTGTAAATTCGACCGATTAGACTGGTCAGACCACATTGGAGTTGCTATGCTTGATTCGTGGGCGCTCTGATAAGGCCCAGAGGAGTGATATGTCAATCATGACCGATCCGGTGCATTTCCTGGTGGCCAGCGACTTCGACCAGACCTTGAGCTTCAACGACTCTGGCGTGGTGCTGAGCCAACTCATCGGAGCTTCCGGGTTCGAGGAGAAGGTGGCGGGCCTGGCCCGCAGTAACCTCGTGCATCAGGGAGGCGAACTCGCGTACCTGCTGCGCCACGATCCGGAGTTCCGGGCCGTCAGGCGCGAGCACCTCATCGAGGCCGGGCGTCGGGTCCGCCTCAAGCAGGACATCCCGCAGCTGGTGGACGTGCTCGCCAAGGGCATCCCCGGCTGCCAGTTCTCGTTCTTTGTCATCTCGGCCGCACCGCGGCCGGTCATCGAAGCGGCGCTCGCGGGCGTGGTTCCTCCTGACCACATCTTCGGGACCGAGCTCGAGTTCGACGCCACGAGCGGCGAGGTCACCGCGGTCACGCACGTCCCGGCCGGCTATGGCAAGGTGGCGGTGCTCGAGCAGCTCGAGGCGCGGGTCAGCAGCCGCCCGGAGCACACGATCTACGTGGGCGACGGCAGCTCGGACGTCCACGTCATGCTGCACGTGAACAACCGTGACGGCTTCACGATCGCGGTCTCCGAGAACCGTCACCTGGCGCGGATCGCACGGCGCACCGTGCTGAGCGACAGTGCGTTGAGCGTGATGGTGCCGATTCTCGGCCACGTCGCCGGCTGGAGTTCGACGCGCATCCGCGAACTCTTCGCCAGCTACGGGCTCACCATGCAGGACTGGGAACGGGCGCGGACCGATCGCGTGACGTTACGGGAGATGCCGGCGCTCGTGCGCGCGGAGTCGGCATGACCCTCGCGGACGCCATCGGATGGACGGCGACCGCCGTCTTCACCGCGTCGTACCTCACGCGTGGCCAGTCCGCACTTCGACGCGTCCAGATGTCGGGCGCGTGCTTGTGGCTCACCTATGGCCTGGTGACGCAGGCCGCGCCGGTCATCGGTTCCAACGTCCTCGTGCTGGGGGCGGCCGTGTGGGCGGAGCACCGCTATCGGCGCGAGAGGCGGATATCGGTCGCGCCGTCGCCGCGGCCGGACCGCGGCGTGGCCGCGGAAGCCGAAGCGGCGTAGGTCAGTCGTCCTGCGTGTAGCCTTTGGCTGACCGGTTATAGCCGTCGACTGTAGTCAACGGTCCGCGGCCGCGGTCTGCCGACCAGCGTGACGTGTTGCAGTCAGCCGTGCCGCAGTCGCGTGCGGCAAGAAACTCGAAGGTAGGGCCGGTTCTCCGAACCCGGCCGACGAGGGCCGCGCTCGGAGAGCGGGCCCTACCGGTATTCGATCGTGATCCGGCGACCGGTGTCGGAGACGATGTCGATGCGGACGTCGATCGCGCCCGGCACACCGCGCGCCAGGCGCTCGGGCCACTCGATCGCGAGCACGCCGTCCTGCGCGACCTCGTCCAGCCCCAGGTCGTCGAGGCTTGCGCCACCGTCAGGCAGGCGGTACAGATCCGCGTGGTAGAGCGGAACACGGCCGCCCTTATATTCGTGCACCAGCGTGAAGGTGGGGCTGCTCACCGGATCGTCGGTGAAACCCAGCGCCTCGGCGAGCCCGCGCACGAATGCCGTCTTGCCGGCACCAAGATCGCCATGCAGGAGCAGCACGGTGCCTGGCGTGAGCCGGTCCGCCAGGGCGATCGCGACGCGCCGCGTCTGCGCCTCCGACTCGGTCTGCATCACGATCACTCGTCGTGGTCGTCGCCCTTGGACGTCCGCTCCGCGGAGAGTTCCAGGACCGCGTCGCCGAGATAGGTGAGCAGGTCGGACGCGGTGAGCGCCGCCTCACCCAGATCCGCCATGGCGAGATCACCGGCGTGTCCATGCAGGTACACGCCGAGGCGCGAGGCGCCCTCGGCATCGAGCAACTGGCCGAACCAGCCGGCGATGACGCCGGTGAGGACATCGCCGGTGCCGCCAGTCGCCATCCCCGGATTGCCCGTCATGTTGATGGCGATGGTGCCTTCGGGCGCGGCGACCAACGTGCGGTGGCCCTTGAGCACGACATGCAACTGGTGCTTCTCGGCGAACGTCCGCGCCGCGGCCACGCGATCGCGTTGCACGTCCTCGGTCGTGGTGCCCAGCAGCCGCGCCATCTCGCCCGGATGTGGCGTGATGATCACGTCGTGGCCATCACGTCCGGCGAGCAGCCGCGCGTGTTCGCCTGCGAAGGCATTCAGCGCATCGGCATCGAGGACGATGGGCACACCTACCCGTTCCATCACCCCATGCACGAAGGCACGCACGCCGGGCCCGGTCCCGAGGCCGGGGCCCATCGCGATGACATCGCTCGCGGTGTCCAGGACGCGCTCGATCGCGTCGGGCGTCACCTGTCCGTCTGCATCCTCCGGCAGGCCGATGGTCATGTACTCCGGGGCCATGGCGGCGAGGATGGGCTGCACCGACCGCGGTGTGGCCACCGTGACCAGTCCTGCGCCCGACCGCAATGCCGCCATTGCCGCGAGGTGCGCCGCGCCGCTCTTGCCCATCGACCCGGCGACGATCAGGACGCGTCCGAATTCGCCCTTGTGCGCCTCAGGGTCACGTGGCTCGAGCACCGAGCGCATGACCCCGCGCGTGATCACTTCGACATACGGTCCGTCGAGCCGCTCGATGATGGCTTCCGGGATACCGATGTCGGCGACGACCAGTTCCCCGCAAACACGTTGCGCAGGCGGCAGGATGTGGCAGATCTTCGGCGCGGCCAGTGTCACCGTGACCGCTGCCCGGATCGCCTCGCCCTGCACCTCGTGCGTGTCGGCAAGCAGGCCGCTCGGGACGTCGACGGCCACCACCGGCAGGCCACTGCCGTTCAGGTCGCCGACGATGGTCGGGTACATGCCGTCCAGCGCCTGGCGCAAACCCGTCCCGAAGATGGCATCGACCACGAGGTCGCACTGCGAGATCTCGGAGAAATGGAGTTCCCACGCCTGCTCGTCGGCGATTTCCACCACCGAGGCGCCGAGCCGCCCAAGCACCTCCAGGTTGTGACGCGCATCGCCGCGGACCTCCGACAGCGATCCGATCACGAACACCGGTACTTCGACGACGCGCTCGAGCAGCGTGCGCGCAATGACGAAGCCGTCCCCGCCGTTGTTGCCCCGACCCGCCAGGACCGCCACCCGCCGCGACTCCAGGTTCGGGAACAGCGCCTCGATGGCCGCCACCACCTGGCGACCGGCGTTCTCCATCAGGACGAGCGACGGGATGCCGAGTTCCTCGATCGTGATCCGGTCGGCCTCGCGCATTTGCGCCGCAGTCAGCACTCGCATGGATGCATGGTACCCTCCCCCGCTGTGCCAGTCGCGGTGAACATCGACGGCGTGTTGTACGGCCAGGACAATGCCAGGGTCTCGGTGTTCGACCATGGCTTCCTGTTCGGCGAAGGTGTCTACGAAGTGCTCCGCACCTACGATCGCCGGCCGTTCCTGTTCCCCGAACACATGAAGCGGTTGAGGGCGTCAGCCGCGCGCATCGCGTTGGCGTGTCCGCTGACCGACGAGGCGCTGCTGGCGCGTATCCGCGAGACCGTGGCAGCGGCGGTACTCGAGGGCGACGCGTACGTGCGGATCCTGCTCACGCGCGGCGAAGGCGAAATCGTGTACGACCCGAAGGCATGCCCCTCTCCCACGGTCGTCATCATCGTCAAGGCGCATGCCGATCCGCCCGCGGAAGCCATGGTCAATGGTGTCGGGCTCTCGCTCGCCTCAGTGGTTCGCAATCATCCTGGCAGCGTCGACCCGGCGATCAAGTCGAACAACCTGCTGAACAACGCGCTGGCCATGCAGCAGGCCTATCGCGAAGGCGCCTTCGAGGCGCTGATGAAGAACCATCGCGGTGAGCTGTGCGAATGCGCCCAGTCCAACATCTTCTTCGTGCGTGACGGGGTGCTGCTCACGCCACCCGTGGATGCCGGGCTGCTGGTCGGCGTGACGCGGGGGTTCGTGCTGGAACTGGCGGCCGCGTCGGGCCGACGCACGGAAGAACGCGTGCTGCTGGAGGACGACCTGGCCTCCGTGCGCGAGGCCTTCCTCACCAGCACGACGCGAGAGATCGTCCCGGTGGTCCGAATCGGAACGTACACGATCGGCGAGGGCCGACCCGGGTGCGTGACGCGCCAGTTGATGGACGCCTTCACCGCCGGCGTCCCCGGACGGCTCACATAAATTGAAATTGGAAATTTCAGAATCTCAGAATTTCAATACCACCACCAGCCTCGAGCTGCTGACAATGGTGGTGAACTTCTGAAATTCTTGAAATTCTTGAAATTTGGATGCGTCAGGCCCCGACGGTCTCCTCGGCGTACTCGGTCATCGGCGGGCATGCGCAGACCAGGTGCCGATCGCCGAACGGATTGTCGATGCGGCCAACCGTCGGCCACACCTTCATCGTGCGCAGGTACGGCAGCGGGAACGCCGCCAGGCTGCGCGGATACGGCCGCGTCCATTGGTCGGCCATCACCACGGCCGCGGTGTGCGGGGCGTGCTTGAGCACGTTGTCGTTCGGGTCGACGGTGCCATCGATGACCGCCTGGATCTCGGCACGGATGGCCAACATCGCATCGCAGAACCGATCGAGTTCGTCGCGGTCTTCGCTCTCTGTCGGCTCGATCATCAGCGTGCCCGGCACCGGGAACGACACGGTCGGCGCATGGAAGCCGTAATCCATCAGGCGCTTGGCGACGTCCATCTCGTCGATGCCCGAGGCCTGCTTGAGCGGCCGCAGGTCGAGGATCAACTCGTGCGCCACGCGCCCCTCACGGCCGGTGTAGAGCACGGCGTAGGGGCCTTCGAGCCGCGCCTTGATGTAGTTCGCGTTCAGGATCGCGTAGCGCGTCGCCTCGGTCATCCCGTCGCCACCGAGCATCGACATGTATGCGTACGAAATCAGCAGGATGAGCGCGCTGCCCCATGGGGCGGCCGAGATCGCATGGATGCCACTTGCACCGCCGCCAGTCGTGACGACCGGGTGTGACGGCAGGTACGGCGCCAGGTGCCGCGCGACACCGATCGGCCCCATGCCCGGGCCGCCGCCGCCGTGCGGAATCGCAAACGTCTTGTGCAGGTTGAGGTGGCACACGTCGGCGCCAATCAGCGCCGGGCTCGTGAGTCCGACCTGGGCGTTCATGTTGGCGCCGTCCATGTAGACCTGGCCACCGTGCGCGTGGACGACCTCGCAGATCTCGCGGATCGCGTCCTCGTACACGCCGTGCGTCGACGGGTACGTCACCATCAGCGCCGCGAGCGTGTCCTTGTGCTGCTCGGCCTTGGCGCGCAGGTCGCCGAGATCGACGTTGCCGTTCGTGTCGCACGCGACCACGACGACCTTCATGCCGGCCATCACCGCGCTCGCGGGGTTGGTGCCGTGGGCCGACGAGGGGATGAGCACAACCGTGCGGTGGCTGTCGCCCCGCGCACGGTGATAGGCGCGAATCACCATCAACCCGGCGAGTTCGCCCTGCGCACCGGAGTTGGGCTGCAGCGACACGGCGGCAAAGCCCGTGATGTCGCACAACATCCGCTCGAGGTCGCGGAAGATCTCCTGGTAGCCCGACGCCTGCTCGACCGGCACGAACGGGTGCACCGCGGCAAAGCCAGGCCAGGTGATCGGCAGCATTTCCGCCGCCGCGTTGAGCTTCATCGTGCAGGAGCCGAGCGGAATCATCGACGTGTCGAGGCCGATGTCGCGCCGCTCCAGGCGACGAATGAAGCGCGTGATCTGCAGTTCCGAGCGGTGCTCGGTGAACACGGGATGGGTCAGGAACGACGACCTGCGCCGCAGGGTGACGGGCACCGGCGACGGCGCCGTCTCATCGAACTGCGTTCCCCGCCCCACCACCTTTCCGAACACGTTGGAAATCGCCAGCACATCATCGGACGTCGACGTTTCGTCGAGGCTGATGCCGATCGATCCGTCTGCGAGGTACCGGAAGTTGACCTGCGCGGCTTCGGCGGCCGCGCGCAGCGTCTCGGCATCGACGCCGGAGACACGCAGCGTGTCGAAGTACGCGGCGTTGTGCAGCGTCAGGCCCATCGCGGTGAGGGCTGCCGCGAGTTGCGTGACATGTCCGTGGATGCGGATGGCGATGTCGGTCAGGCCCTCGGCGCCGTGGAACACCGCGTAGAACGCCGCGATATTGGCCAGCAGTGCCTGCGCGGTGCAGATGTTGGACGTCGCCTTCTCGCGCCGGATGTGCTGCTCGCGCGTCTGCAGCGCCATGCGGTAGGCCGATCCGCCCTGGGCATCGACGGACACGCCGATGATCCGGCCCGGGGATTGGCGGACGTAGGCCTCGCGGGTCGCGAAAAACGCCGCATGCGGTCCGCCGTAGCCGAGCGGCACGCCGAAGCGCTGGGCCGAGCCGTACACGACGTCGGCACCGAGTTCGCCGGGGGGCACGAGCAACGTGAGCGCGAGCAAGTCGGAGCCGACGGCCACCAGGGCACCGGCCTCGTGTGCACGCGTGATGATCGGCGCGATGTCGCTGACCGCCCCGTGTCCATCGGGGTACTGCACCATCACCCCGAACACATCGTCTGCAATGGCGTCGGCGTCAGCAACGAAGTCGACCCGCAAGCCGAGCGGCTCGGCGCGGGAGACGAGGAGTTCGCGCACCTGTGGGAACACTTCGCCGATGACGAGCATCCGCACCGCGGACGCCGGCTTCTTGCTGACACGTCGCAACAGCGTCATCGCTTCGGCCGCGGCGGTCGCCTCGTCGAGCAAGGACGCATTGGCGACGTCCATGCCGGTGAGGTCGCTGACGGCCGTCTGGAAGGTCAGCAGGGCCTCGAGACGCCCCTGGGCGATCTCGGCCTGGTACGGCGTGTACGGCGTGTACCAGCCCGGGTTCTCGAGCACCATGCGCTGGATGACGGCAGGCGTGTGGGTGTTGTAGTAGCCGGCGCCGATGAAGGACCGGAATCGCGCATTCTTCGCCTCGAGCGTGCGCAGGCGGGTCAGGAAGGCGGCTTCGGTCTCGGCCGGAGGCTCGATGAGCGGGTCGGGCCGCCTGATGTGCGAGGGCACGACCTGATCGATCAGCGCGTCCAGGGTCGGCACGCCGAGGTCGTGCAGCATGCGGTCGCGGTCCTCGGGTCGGGGGCCGATGTGGCGAAGGGCAAACGCGTCGGTGGCCGCTGGAGTCATGTGGAACAGGGTCTTGTGCTAGGGGAACGGCCGGCGTTCGCGCCGGCCGGGACCATGGGTATCAAGGCACGTCAGGAGATGGGCGCCGCGCCGGCGACACCACGTCGTACGAGATCTCCGGGGCCCGGTTTGGAAACGCGGCGCGGTCAGCCGACCTGCTGCGTGTAGGCCGCCGCGTCGAGCAGGGCGGCGAGGTCGCCCGGGCTGCTCGGACGAACCCGGATGATCCACGATCCGTGCGGGTCGCTGTTGACCTGCTCGGGCGCGCTCGTCAACGCGTCGTTGATGGCCACGACTTCCCCGGCGACCGGCGAGAACAACTCCGACACGGCCTTGACCGATTCGATGGTGCCGAACACCTCGCCCTGGGCGAGGACACGGCCCACCTGCGGCAACTCGACGAACACGACGTCACCGAGTTGCTGCTGGGCATAGTCGGTGATGCCGACGTCGGCGGTGTCGCCGGTCGTGCGGATCCACTCGTGGTCCTTCGTGTACTTCAGGTCGGCGGGATACATCGCGGGATCAGCTCCTCGGCCGCTTGTAGAACGGCATGGGGACGATACGGGCGGCAGCGAGCCGGCCGCGCACGTCGACGTGGATCTGGCGATCGGGCTCGGCCATGGCCGCGGGCACATAGGCCATGCCGATGGCCTTCTTCAGGAACGGCGTCTGCGTGCCGCTCGTGACGGTTCCGAGGGCCTCGCCATCGATCATCACCGGATAACCGTGGCGGGCGATGGCACGGTCGACCATCTCGAGGCCGACGAGTGTCCGATCGGCGCCGGCCGCTTTCTGGGCGCGCAACACCTCGGCGCCATTGAACGCGTCCTTCTTCCAGCCGACGATCCAGCCGAGTCCCGCCTCGAGTACGGTCGTGGTCTCGTCCATGTCGTTGCCGAACAGGCGCATGGACGCCTCGAGGCGCAGCGTGTCGCGGGCGCCGAGACCGGCCGGAATGACGTTGGCGGCTTCGCCCGCCCGCAGCATCGCCTGCCAGACGTGCGCAGCCTGGGCCGGCGGCACGAACACCTCGAAGCCGTCCTCGCCGGTATAGCCGGTGCGCGAGATCGTGACGCGCACGCCGGCGACTTCGCCGGTGGCGAACCAGTAGTACTTCATCTCCGCCAGCGGCACCGACGTGAGCGTCTGCAGCACTTCCAGCGCTGCAGGCCCCTGCAACGCCAGCAGCGCGTACCGGTTGCTCGTGTTCACGGCCGGGGCGTCGGCGAACTCGGCCACCTGGCCGCGGATCCAGGCGTAGTCCTTCTCGATGTTGGACGCGTTGACGACAAGCAGGAAGTGGTCGTCGGCCAGGCGATACACGAGCAGGTCGTCGACGAACGTGCCGGCTGGCGTCGTGAGTGCGGAGTAATGAATCTGCCCGATGGCGAGGCGCGCGGCGTCGTTGGAGGAGATCTTCTGGACGGCCGCAAGGGCGTCGGCGCCCGCGATCTCGATCTCGCCCATGTGGCTCACGTCGAACAGGCCGGCCCGTGTCCGGACGGCCATGTGCTCGTCGGTGATCCCGGAATACTCGACGGGCATGTCCCAGCCGCCGAACGGCACCATGCGAGCCTTGTGGCCGAGGTGCGTGGCGTGCAGCGGGGTCTGCTTGAGGGCGGTCTGGGTGTCGGACATGCCGTGAAGGGCGCGGTCCGGGTGGACCGCAACCCTTCAACAATACAGCCTCAGGGGCAGACGCTCAAGAAAGGGGACGCGCCTAGGTGTTGGGGAGTGCCGTGCCCTTCACCTTGATGTTGCGGAAGTACACGGTGTTGCCGTGATCCTGCAGCAGCAGATGGCCGCTCTTGGCCTGCCCGAATCCGGCGTACTCCTTGTACTTGCTGATGGCCACGAGTTTCTTGAACGACTCGCTCGCGCGGTCGAACTCGATCAGCTTCGTGCCGTTGAGCCAATGCTCCACTTTCGTTCCCTTCGAGACGATGTGGGCGGTGTTCCATTCGCCAATCGGCTTGACCGGCTTGGTGGCAGGCGCAGCGATGAGGTCGTACAACGACCCGAACGTCCGGTTGCCATCACGCCCCGCCTTCGCGTCGGGATGCACGGCATCGTCCAGGAGCTGGAACTCGAGGCCGATCGCCGAGCCACGTCCGGGGGTGCCCAGCTTCTCGGTGACGAAGTACTTGATGCCGCTGTTGGCACCCTTGGTCAGCTTCACGTCGGCCTTGAGTTCGAAGTCGCCGTACTCGTCCATCGTCACGATGTCGCCGCCGTGGGCCGATTCGGCGCCGCCGGACTCGACCACCGAGAGCAGGCCGTCCTTGACCACCCAGCCCTTGTCAGGGAACGCGTCGGCGTGGGCGTTGCGCCATCCCTTGGTGGTGCTGCCGTCGAACAGGAGGCGCCAGCCCGCAGCCTTTTCCTGCGCATTGAGCGTGTTGTCGGCCTGAGCCGCAGCGACCGCGGTGCCGCTCGGAGCGGCGGGGGCGGTGGCCAGCAAGCCGGCGCCGAGCGCGGCGGTCGCGGCAAGCGCGACGAGAGAGACCTGTAAACGGGAAGTCGTAGCAGATTGCGCCATGAAGCACTCCTCCGCCGCACATCGTGTCGGCCTCGCGTGATGCGATATCTCCGCCACTGTAGTGCACTCGCTCCTAGGTGTCGAGCCTGGCCGCAGGCCCTTCGTGGAGCACGATCGCGGGCCGTCCGCCTTCCGGGCGGCGCGGTTCGTAGGTGGAAGGGGTTCCCGCTCCGGTGATGGCCGCTGGCGGCTGCGCGCTCGACGATGTGCCGCGTCCGCGCCTGAGATCGCGGCGAGGTCCGGTATAGGCGAGGAAGGCGCATAGCGTGTGATAGCTGATGCCGAGGATTCGACAGGCCTCTCGCTTGTTGCCGCCGGCCTGCCTGAGGACGTAGCGCGCGTAGCGGCTGCCCCAGCCTCTCATGGAGTCGTCACCACAATCGCTCGGCACGAAGGCCTCACGATAACGGCCAGTCACGACCTCCGGCAGATCGGGGACATCGATGACGTGCGACTGCGCCAACGTGATGGCGCGTTCGATCACGCGCTCCAGTTCGCGCACGTTCCCGGGCCATTCGTAGACCATCAGCGCTTCGATCGCATTCCCCGACAACCGATACGGCTGTCCGCCCGACGATCGCTGCAGGATCGCCTCCACGAGGTACGGAATGTCGTCTCTTCGGGCACGCAGGGGCGGCACGGCGATTTCGATCGCGTTCAGGCGATAGAACAGGTCACGACGGAACTCGCCGCTTCGGCTGAGCGCCTCGAGCGGACGGTTGGTGGCCACCACGATGCGGACGTCGACGCGGCGACTGCCGTGGCCGCCGACTCGTTCCACCGTCGGGTCCTGGATGACTCGCAGCAGCTTGGCCTGCGCAGACGACGAGAGGTCCGAGACTTCGTCGAGAAACAGCGTGCCCCGGTCGGCCAGTTCGAACTTGCCGCGCCGGCCTCGTACACCGGTCGCCGTACGTTCCTCGATCCCGAACAACTCCGCCTCGAGCAGGGACTCCACGATAGCCGCACAGTTCAGCGGCACGAAGGGCCCGTCAGCGCGATCACTCAGCGCGTGTACGCGTCGGGCGACCAGTTCCTTGCCCGATCCGCTCTCGCCCTGAATCAGGACGATGAAGTTCTTCCCCGCCGCGCGCGCAATGCGTTCGTGGAGTTGACGCATCACCGGCGTGGTGCCGACGAGATCCCCCTGGTTCAGGCTCATGGCGCGCAGGACGTGCCTGGTGTCGGCCTTGCGTTCCAGGTCGCGCAGCAGGGGCTCGAGCGCCTGCAGCACGCCGACCGCGGGACTTGCGGCCGCGAGCTCGTCGGGGCCTCCTGTCGCCGTCAGCCGCAAGGTCTCGGACCCTCCGGGCACCACCGCCCGGCCGTGGCCGAGGTCCAGGGGCTCGCCTGCCAGATGCAGAGTCGGATGGCCGAGGCCGAATGCCTGGGCCATCAGCCGCTCGAGGCCTTCGCGTGCCTGAGTCTCGGCCCGGAGGATCACGATCGCCTGCTGCAGGAACCGGGTCAGAGACGATGACAAGTCGGCGCGGAGGGCAGGCATCGACGGAGCACGGTCGGTCATGAGCAGATCCCCAGGGGCATGGCCAGCCGCGGCTGAGATCGGATGGGCCCGTGCCAGTCAGCGCTTCCAAGCCGCGCGCCAGGACGCCGCGGCCGCGATGGCCCTTTCGACGAGGGGGCGTCAGCGATGAGGGTGAGTTGATGTCCGGGCGAGACGGGCGATGTGTACTTAGTACTCATGGCTCCAGCGGCCCTCGACGGCCCACGCGGCTTCGTACTGCACCCCCTGCCTGCTCAGCCGGCACACAACGCACCGCACCACGAACGCGGACTGGACGACGAGTCCGCCGGCCAAAGGCAGGCGCAGGGGCATGGCTCGGCCTGGTCGCACCGCCTGCGACAGACGGCAGCGCAGGCCGTGCGGGGACGTGTCGATGATTTCCAGGACACGCGCGCCCGGCACCTGCGGCTCCGGCCCGTGGCTCTGTGCCGGCGCACCTCGCCGCTCTTCCCGTCGTCTCTCGTTGATCACGAGGGCGGCCATCAGCAGGTCTCCCATGTGCCACTCGTTCCGAGGCACGACAGGCGAATCCGTTGCGTTGTCCCGAGGACACGGATGGCGTAGGCCCGGTCCCCGCGGCCAGCCACGTACACCGACCCCGCGGCACTGGTGCCCCGGGGCGTGAAGACCAACCGCGACGCCACCCCGAGCTGGATTGGCGTGCTTCCCCGCGGCACCGTCCCTGTGCCGTCGGCGCCGGGCAGATCGCGCGTCACGGCAAGGCGCGCGCGCCCCTCGCGAAAGACCAGCGTCCAGGGCGTCTGGGGCGCATCGATGCCGAGGCTGACGTCGGCGGTGGTGATCCCATTGCCGTTGCCGTCGGCCAGCACCCTCCAGCGCTCCGGCGCCTGCAGGTCGAACTCCACGGCGAGGCTTCGGCGCTGCCGCCGCGCTTGCTGGGCCACGCCTCGCAGGTCGGCGGTCAACCCCCGCGCGGCCTCCCGGCTGGCGCGAGCGTCCCGCAACTCGCTCAGCGTTCGCCACGCACCGCCGGAGACGATAGCGAGCAGGCCGAGGACCAGGACCAGTTCGGGTAGCGAGGCGCCCCGGGAGGGACGCCTCGGCTCGCGGCGATCAGTTCTTCGAGGCCTTCGCATCGCCCTGGCCGCTGATGGTGAGCAAGGGACGCAGCTTCAGGAAAGACTTCTCGCCGATGCCCTGGACGTTCATCAGGTCCTCGAGCTTCTTGAAGGGCCCGTTCTTGTCGCGGTAGGCCACGATGCGCTGCGCCATGCTGGGGCCGATCCCGGGCAGGGCCTCGAACTGCGCCACGGTCGCGGTGTTGACGTTGACCGACTGCGCCGGCGCAGCCGGACGCGCGTCCTGCACGAAGGCGTAGGCGGCCGGTAACGTGACAGGGGTGGGGGGATGGGACAGCGCAAGCAGCAGGACAAGCATCGAACCGGTCATGGCATTCCTCCTCGGAAGCGCGGCGCCCGTGGACAGGCGTCGCGAGGTGGTGTGCGCGACTCCGGCATCGCCGGGAAGTTGGCCCGCAATCAATCGTGCGATGGTGCCGGGCCGCGCACGCGCTGTTCCAGAGCAAGGCCCACGCCAGCTGTCGCGGTAGGGACGTACGACACGCGTAACCCATGGCCTACGTAGGAGTTGAGGCCGGACGGACGCCGCAGTGCGTGGACGCCTGGCCACCAGGAGACGCCGACATTGCGTGAACTCGGGGAGACATCGGCAACTGGTGTTACCGGGCCACCTTGACGGCGACTGCGAGTCGCACGACTGGCCACTGCCGGACAGAGTCCGGCAGCTACAGGTCCAGGAGAGTCGGGCAGTTACGGGTCGAGCAGGAAGGACGGAGACGATGATGCGCGCGGCAGTGCGTCGTGCTCGTCCTTGAGGGCGACGCCAGACAGCTCGCGGCGACGTGCCTCGCGAAGGAGGCCGACCAGCCGCACAGCAGCGTCGCCGTAGTCCAGGCCTTCGGGGCGGATGTTCGAGAGGCAGTTGCGCTCCGCGTCGGTACGCCCCGGCACGGGCTCCCAGGTGAGATAGGCACCAAGGCTGTCGGGCGAACTGAGTCCGGGGCGCTCGCCAATCAGCACCACCACGAGTCGGGCGTGCAGAGCCTCTCCGATCGCATCGCCGATCGCGACGCGGCCCTGCTCCACTACCGCGACGGGAGCCACGCTCCACGTCGCGCGGACGGCCGGTTCTGACCTGTGCTCCTGTACTCCTGTGTTCCTGTGTTCCTGTTCCGGCGCAGTACGGGCGCCGGGCAAGGCCGTCAGCACCTCTCGCAGGAACGGCGCAGCGTGCCGATGGATCGCGTTCGACGAAAGTCCATCGACCACCGCAAACGCGACATCGAAGCGGTCAGCGCGATACGGCAATCCCAGGGCGTCGATCGTGCGCTGCGACACCTCGTCCAGCCGCCGTCCGAGGTCCGGTCGCTGAAGGTACGTGGCGCGATCCACCGCGGCACTCCGGAGGACCAGCGTCGTCAGGCCAAGCGCCGCCAGTTCGCCTCGCACCCGGGCGACGTCGAGGGGGTCGTGTACCGCGTCGCGGGCGCGGGCATGCGCGAGTTGGAACGCGAGGTGCGTCATGGTCGGCAGACTCACGCCGGCTCGACCGAGCCCGACGTGGGCGGGCGTGAACCGTCGCAGTGCACTCCACGGGTTGGCAATCACGGGCTCACGGGGCAAGGCTTCACGTCTCAATCTCAGGTCCGGGCGGCCGGAAACATGGGTAACAGATTAGTCCGGGAACATGGGTAACAGTTGGTTGGGGCCTGTGAAGGCGGTGCCGACCGCGGTCTGTGCGGTCGGGACGGCCTTCACAGGCCGGCGCTCACGGATGCTGCGCGGGCGGCAGCGCCGTGATGGTGCGAGTGCGATCATGAACACGCCCCAGACTGACCGACGCAAAATGCAGCGTCCAGACCCCATCATCGACCGCTTCGAGGGCGACCGACTCGCCGTCGAGTACTTCGGTCAGAAACAGCGGCGCGCCGCCCCAGGCGATGCAGCCATTGCTGTCCACGCGGCGTACCTCCCAGTGGCCGGGATACACGAGGGCCGGGACTCGCGCCGGCAGCGCGCGCGGCGAGGGCTGATACACCGTCGCGGGCGGCTGATTGTCGAGCGCTTCATGGGGGCGGATGCCGTTGTACTCGCGGCAGAACGTTCGGAAGCGCTCCTGTTGCGCGCGCGCGGTCCGCGCGGGCGGCCGGGTCGTCTCGGCCTTGAGCACGCGGTGGAACTGTTCATGCGACCCATTCTGATCGGGGCGCCCAAGGCCGGTGCGCTCCGGGACAATCCCGAGCCGCATCCACCAGACATTCAGCCGCGAGAGGCGGCCCAGGCCCGGCCCGGCAAACGGGCTCCCATTGTCACTGCGGATCCGCTCGGGCAGCCCATAGGCCGCGAACGCGCGCGCGAAGCAACGGCGCGTCTCCGCGGTCGTGCGGCTGAGCAGGGCATCGCAGCGCAGCACATACCGACTGAAACCGTCGCGCAGCGTCAACGGATAGCAATAGGCGCGGTCTCCCGTGCGGAATTCGCCCTTGAAGTCGGTCGTCCACGTGACGTTGGGCCCGGTGAGGGGCGCCAGCCTGTGGCTCCCGTGCGGCACCGGCCGCCGGCGCCGGCGCGGCACGATCAGCCCGTGGCGCTGCAGCAGATCACACACGGTCGATCGACTCGGCCACGCGGCGTCGGGCTGCTGCCGGCGCCCCAGCGCCAGCAGCTTCTTGGCCCCCCACTGCGGATGACGCCGCCGGACGCGCAACAGGGCCTCCACCAGCGCCGGGGCCGTCGCCGCCGGATGCTGATGCGGCCGACGCGAGCGATCCCCCAACGCCGCGGGCCCCGCCGCGTCGTAGCGGGCGACCCATTTGTACGCCGTCTTGCGGCTGATGCCGTACTGGGCCGCGAGCGCCGTCATGGTGAACCGATCCGCCAGGTACTCACTGATGAACTGCACACGTAGATCCACAGGTGACTTCTCCCGCCACGGCATCGCGTTCCTCCTGCGACACCATGGCCGAACGTGTTACCCATGTCTCCAGACTGCTTTGTCACCCATGTCCTCGGACTGAGCCGTCTCAGGTCTCAGGTGTCAGGTCTCAGGTCTCCAGTCTCACGCTCAAGACTCAGACATCATTGCGAGACCGGGGTTCGAGGTGCAATGCGCGCGCGAAGGCCGGGGGCAGCCCTCCTGCGTGCTCCAGCAGACGCGCCCCGCTTCCGGGCGCGAAGATGGCCATCCGCTCGAGCCACGCCTCGAACTCCGGCGCCGGCCGCAAGCCGAGGACGCGCCGCGCGTACAGCGCATCGTGGAACGACGTGCTCTGGTAGTTCAGCATCACATCGTCTGCACCGGGCACGCCCATGATGAAGGTGCAACCCGCAGCGCCAAGGACGGTGAGCAGGACATCCATGTCGTCCTGATCCGCCTCGGCGTGGTTCGTGTAGCAGATGTCCACGCCCATCGGCAGGCCCAGCAGCTTGCCGCAGAAGTGATCCTCGAGCCCAGCGCGCGTGATCTGCTTGCCGTCGTAGAGGTATTCGGGCCCGATGAAGCCGACCACCGAGTTCACGAGGAGGGGGGCGAAGTGCCGCGCCACGCCGTACGCGCGGGCTTCGAGCGTCTGTTGGTCGCAGCCGTGATGCGCGCCGGCCGAGAGCGCGCTGCCCTGCCCTGTTTCGAAGTACATGACGTTTTGCCCGGGACCCTCTGCAAACGTCGCGCCCCGATGCAACGAGAGCGCCGCGTCCCGCGCCTCGGCCAGTAGCGACAGCGACACGCCGAAGCTCGCGTTGGTGCCCTGGGTGCCGCCGATTGACTGGAAGACCAGGTCCACAGGCGCCCCGCGCTCGATGGCCCGGAGCGTACTCGTCACATGCGTCAGCACGCAGGCCTGCGTGGGCACCTCGTAGCGGGTGATGACGGCGTCGAGCATCTCGAGCAACCGCACCACGTGCGCGACGTTGTCGAGCGCAGGGTTGATGCCGATGACGGCATCGCCGCTGCCATAGAGCAGGCCGTCGAGCACGCTGGCAGCGATGCCCGCGAGGTCGTCGGTCGGGTGGTTCGGCTGCAACCGCGTCGCCATACGCCCAGCGAGGCCGATGGTATTGCGGAACCGGGTGACGACACGGGCCTTGCGTGCCGCCAGCACGAGATCCTGCGCCCGCATGATCTTCGCGACGGCTGCCGCCATCTCTGGTGTGATACCCGGAGCCACGCGTGCCAGCACGTCGCTGTCCACGTCGTCGGAGAGGAGCCACTCGCGGAAGCTGCCGACGGTCAGGTGGGCGATCGGTGCGAACGCGGCCGCGTCGTGGCTGTCCACGATGAGGCGCGTGACCTCGTCGGCTTCGTAGGGAACGAGGGCCTCCTGGAGGAACGCGCCGAGCGGGACGTCGGCCAGGGCCATTTGCGCGGCGGCGCGCTGGACGGCGGATCCGGCGCCGACACCTGCCAGCCGGTCACCCGAGCGCTCGGGTGTGGCGCACGCCAGCAGTGTCCGCAGGTCGTCGAACACGTGACGCGTGCCGTCGATCACGTGCGCGTAGGTCGCCATTGCTCGACCGTCCTCAGTGGGCGCCAGAGGTCGTCTCGCCCGTGCCGCGGACGAGAAGGTACGCGCCCAGTCCGGCGGCCATCATGAGACCGAACCAGAGGGCCACCTGGGGGTTGTAGTAGACCATCGTGAGCAGGCAGATCACCGCGCACGCGAGCGCGAAGCCGGGAACCCACGGGTACCCGGGGGCGCGGAACGGCCGCGGCAGGTCCGGCTGGCTCCGCCTCAGGCGGAACAGGCTCGCCATGCTGATGATGTACATCACGATCGCGCCAAACACCGACATGGTCACGATCGTGGCCGTCAGCGTCTGCCCGGCGATGTGCACCAGCCCGTCGCTGAAGACCGCCGCGAGGCCGACGACTCCGCCAGCGAGGATCGCGACGTGCGGCGTGTGAAACCGCGGGTGGATGCGTGCGAGGACGTGCGGCAGGTAGCCGGCACGAGCCAGCGCGAACATCTGCCGCGAGTACCCGATGATGATGCCGTGGAACGAGGCCACGAGGCCGAAGAGCCCGAGCCACAGGAGCATGTGCAGCCAGCCGCTGTCGGCGCCCACCACCCGCTTCATCGCCTGCGGCAGTGGATCGTTGATGTTGGCCAGCTGCGTCCAGTCGCCGACACCGCCGGCAAAGACCATCACCCCTGCGGCCAGGACCAGGAGCGTGATGATGCCGCCGATGTAGGCGCGCGGAATCGAGCGCTTCGGGTCGTGGACCTCCTCGGCCGCCATTGCGACGCCTTCGATGGCCAGGAAGAACCAGATCGCGAATGGCAGGGCTGCGACGATGCCGCCGATGCTGGCGATCGAAAATGTGTCGCGGCCGGCCCAGCCGCCTCGCAAGAACGCCTGCAGGGAGAAGCCCGGAGCGACCACACCCATGAAGACCAGCAGCTCGAAGATGGCGACCAGCGTCACCACGAGTTCCACGCTCGCTGCGATCCGCATGCCGGCGATGTTGAGGGCCATGAACACGCCGTAGGCACCGACGGCCACCCAGCGTGGCTCGAGCCACGCGTACTGCACGTGCATGTAGGCTCCGATGGCAAGGGCAATGGCGGGCGGGGCGAACAGGAACTCGATGAGGGTGGCCAGGCCGGCCACGACACCGCCGATCGGGCCGAACGCGCGGCGGCTGTATTCGAACGGGCCGCCGGCGTGCGGGATGGCGGTGGTGAGTTCCGTGAAGCTGAAGATGAACGTGGCGTACATCAGGGCCACGAATGCCGACGACACCAGGAAGCCGAGCGTGCCCGCCGAGGCCCACCCGTAGCTCCAGCCGAAGTACTCGCCGGAGATGACGAGGCCCACCGCGATGCCCCAGAGTTGGAACGTCCCCAGGGTCCGGGTCAGCGTCGGCGCGGGCGCCCCGGGTGCGTTCACGACGACAGGCGACGCCTCACGCGGGCTGCTGCGTCGAGGCGTACCATGCCACCGTCTCGCGCAGTCCCTCTTCGAGCCCGACGAGAGGGCGGTAGCCCAGGAGGTCCCGGGCCAGCGTGATGTCGGCGAGTGAATCGCGTACGTCACCAGCGCGCGTTGGCCCGTACACGGGCTCCACGTGGGCCCCGGTGATCGCCTTCAGCGTGTTGAACAGGTCGTTCAGGGAGATCCGCGTGCCAGTGGCGACGTTGATCACCTTGCCACTCACCGGCGTCTCCGCCTGCGACGCGCGCAAGGCGCCGTCCACGACGTTGGCCACATAGGTGAAATCGCGCGTCTGCCCGCCATCACCGTGGATGGTGGGGGCCTGCCCCTCCACGAGGTACCTGATGAAGAGCGAGATGACGCCGGAATACGCCGACCCCGGATCCTGCCTCGGGCCGAAGACGTTGAAATAGCGGATGGTCACGGTCGAGAGACCGTAGAGGTCGGTGAACATCTTCATGTACTGCTCGCCCACGAGTTTCTGCAGGGCGTACGGCGAGACTGGCGCCGTCGGCATGTCCTCGCGCTTGGGCAGCGTTGCGATGTTGCCGTGGGCCGACGAACTGCCGGCGTAGACGACTCGCCTGACGCCGGCATCTCGTGCCGCGACGAGCAGGCTCAGCGTCGCGTCGATGTTGGCGCGATTGGATGTGATCGGATCGTCGACCGAACGCGGCACCGACGGGATGGCGGCCTGATGGAGGACGTACTCGACGCCCTCGACGGCCTTTCGGGCGAACGCCTCGTCGGCGAGATCGCCTTCGAGGAGCTCGACCTCGTCCACGTGCGCAAGGTTGGTCCGCTTGCCGGTGACCAGGCTGTCGGCGACGCGCACACGGTCGCCGCGCTTGCGCAAGGCCTCGACCATGTGGGAGCCGATGAAGCCCGCGCCGCCCGTCACCAGATAGAACGCCATATCGTCTGCTGTCTCCTGGCCGCGTCGGCGCGACCACCGGGGATTTCGAGCAAGTGCGGCAGTCGTCCGGTAAGCCGAATTCTGTCGACCCGCGCAGCCTTGCAGCCACGCGGGCGGGCGATCATTCCTCTGGGACCGGCATTGCTGACGGCCTCGAGCAACCTACCCGGAGGCTTCGGACGGGCCGTCCTCGAGCGCCTCCCTATTTGGTCTTGCTCCGTGCGGGGTTTTGCCTGCCACGTCCGTTGCCGGCCGCGCGGTGCGCTCTTACCGCACCTTTTCACCCTTACTCGCCTTCGCTCTCGCCCTTGCGGGCTCGAGCTACGGCGAGCGGTATGTTTTCTGTGCCACTTTCCGTCGGGTTGCCCCGCCCGGGCGTTACCCGGCGCACTGCCCTGCGGAGTTCGGACTTTCCTCTGAACAGCGGACTCGCGTCCCTCTGCCAGCGATCGCCTGGACGACTGCCGCGTCTCGATTCTACACGGCGGCCAATCGCCGCTTCAGTGAGACCCGAGCGTGGTCCTCTCGGTGAGTCGCAAGCGTGGCGACTCGTTGCGCCGATGCTCCTCGAGGTAGTCCACACCATCCGCCGTGATCTGCAGCTGCGACTGGTCGTTGCGGACGACCAGCTTCTTCATCACCAGGTACCACGACGAGAACTCGAGGTGCTCGAGCGGCTGCCCCATCAACTCGGCGAGATCGAGCAGCGACAGACCGGGCTTGTGCGGTTCGGTCCGCCGGCGCGAGTAGAGGATCTCGAGCACGACGAGGCGCACCTGCTGCTCGGCCACGTAGTCGCCAGCAGTGGGCGCCCCCTCCGCGACGAACCGCCAGCGCTCCCGGCGAATGCCCGTATGGTTGACGTCGTAGTGCGCGCGCTTCTCGGGATCGTTCAGGACGGCGTACGCGGCCAGGATCTCGCGAAACTTCTCTTCGTTGCCGGTGTCCGGCTGATCCGGGTGATAACGACGCGCCAGGAGGCGGAACACACGGGTGACCGTGTCGGGATCGGCATTCGGACTGATCTGCAGCAACTCGTAGTAGTCGGTCGTCTCGGCGTACACCTGGCCATCCCCCTGCGAGCTTTTCGGCTCGTTGGTCGGCATATCGGCACCCTTCTCGCGACCTTGAACGCTGTCAGTCAGCCAACGCAGCGCGCATCAGTCATCCGTCGCGCTCCTGACTGATTTCGTACTGTTCGAGCTTCTTGTAGAGGTTACTGCGCGGCGTGTCAATAACCTCGGCCGTACGGGAGATGTTCCAGCCGTGCTCCCGCAGCTTATCCACAAGGAATTCCCGCTCCACCTGCTCCTTGAACTCCCGCAACGTCGTCGGCTTCGGCGGCGCCGGACGTCCTTCGTCGGCCGACGGGCCGACAGTCACGGGGGGTGTCACCGTGGACAGGCCGGCAAAACCGTCGACGGCAGCTCCCGGCATCGGTTGCGGCGCGGCTGGCGTCAGGGCCATCGACACGGCGGCGGCCGGGGGAAGGGCCAACGGTGTCCCCTCGACACGCAGGAACTGCCGGACGTCCTGGACGTCGACGACGTCGCCACGGGCCATGATCAACACACGTTCGATAGTGTTCTTCAACTCGCGGATGTTGCCGCGCCACCGGTGCTGCTGCAGCACGCCGAGGGCCTCGGGCGTGAATCGCCGGGTGCGTCCGCCGTCGGCGGCAAACAGCTCCGCGAAGTGTTTCACGAGCAGCGGGATGTCGTCGGGCCGCTCGCGCAGCGGCGGCACGTGCACCGGAATCACGCTGAGCCGGAAGTAGAGATCCTCGCGAAACGTGCCTTCGCCGATCGCCGCCTCGAGGTCCTTGTTGGTGGCGGCGATGACACGTACGTCCACCTTCAGCGTCCGCTGTGAGCCGATACGCTCGACCTCGCCCTCCTGCAGCACGCGCAGCACTTTGGCCTGCGTCTTCTGGCTCATGTCGCCGACTTCGTCGAGGAAGATCGTGCCGCGATCGGCCAGTTCGAACTTGCCGATCTGCTTGTCGGTTGCCCCCGTGAAGCTGCCCTTCTCATGGCCGAAGAGCTCGCTCTCGATCAGTTCCTCGGGAATGGCGGCGCAGTTGACCTGCACGAATCGCTCGCGGGATCTGAGGCTGTTGCGATGGATGGCGCGCGCGACGAGTTCCTTGCCGACGCCACTCTCGCCGAGCACGAGCACGGTGGCGTTGGTCGGCGCCGCGCGGCCAATGGCATCGAGCACCTGCAACAGCACCGGGCTCTGCCCGACGATGTTGTAGCGCGCGTCCTCGGCGCCCCTCAGACGTCGATTCTCGTGCTCGAGGCGGCTCGCGTTGATCGCATTGCGTACGGTGAGCAACACGCGCTCGGTCGAGAGCGGCTTCTCGATGAAGTCCATCGCGCCGAGCTTTGTGGCTTCGACGGCGGTGGCCACGGTCCCATGCCCGGAAATCATCACGACGGGCAGCGACTCGTCCAGTGCCTTCATCCGTGTCAACACCTCCAGGCCGTCGAGCCCGGGCATCTTGATGTCGGAGAAGACCAGGTCGGGCGCTTCGGTGCGCGCCATGGCGAGACCTTCCTCGCCCGTCGCCGCCAGCAGGCAGGTGTATCCCTCGTATTCGAGGATCATCCGCAAGCTCTCGCGGATGCCGGCCTCATCGTCGATTACCAGGATGCGTCCACTCATACAGGCTCAGGTCTCAGGGCTCAGGTCTCAGGCTCGAAACAGCTACAGCCTACTGCCTACTGGCTACAGGTTGTCGAAGGGCCAGGTCGCCGGCGTGGCGAGCAGGTGCACGAGGGTGTCTTCGTCGCCAATCGGCACGCCGAGATCGCGTGCCCTGGCGAGCTTGCTGCCAGCATCCTCGCCGGCAATCACCAGCGACGTCTTCTTGCTGACCGACCCGGCGACCTTGGCGCCCAGCACCGTGAGCCGTTCAGCCGCCTCGTCGCGGGTCATCGTCGCCAGTCCGCCGGTCAGCACGATCGTGCGCCCTTCGAGCGGCTTCGGGCCCCGCCCCTCGGCCACCGGCTCGCCCATGTGCAGGCCCGCGGCTTCGAGACGCGCGATGAGGTGCGTCGACGCCGGCGTGTCGAAGAAGCGGCGCACGGAGGCGGCCACGACCGGGCCGATGTCCGATACCGCCTGTAACTGGTCGACGTTGGCCGCGGCGACCGCCTGCATCGTGCCGAACGCCTCCGCGAGGGCCTGCGCGCCGCGTTCGCCGACGTGGCGGATGCCGAGGCCGAAGATGAGGCGCCAGAGTTCGTTGCGGCGGCTGTTGTCGATCTGTGTGACGAGCGCGGTCGCCGACTTCTCGCCGAACCGTCTCGCCGTCGGCGTGCGTGCGCTTCCCTGCTCGACCTCGTCACCACCCTCCCGGGCCTTCGCCTCGAACTTCAGATCGGCGAGGCCTTCGACAGTGAGGCGATAGAGATCGGCGAAGTCGCGGACCAGTTCGAGGGCGACCAGCTTGTCGACGAGCGCCGAGCCCAGCCCGTCGATGTTCATCGCGCGGCGACCAGCGAAGTGCTCGAGGCTGCGCCGCAGGCGTGCCGGGCAACTCGGATTCGGGCAGCGCCACACGACCTCGTCCTCGGGCCGCTCGAGCGCCGTCGCACAGACGGGACACTGCGCCGGCATCTCGAACGGCGCGAGCCCCTCGGGTCGTGTCGACAGGATCGGCTTGACGATCTTGGGGATGACGTCGCCGCCCTTCTCGAGCAGCACTTCATCGCCAGGCCGGATGTCCTTGCGCCGGATCTCGTCTTCGTTGTGGAGCGTCGCGTACTGGATGGTGGAACCCGCCAGGAAGACCGGCGCGAGCACGGCCAGCGGCGTCACGGCCCCGGTACGACCCACCTGCACCTCGATCCGCAGCAGTGTCGTCGTGGCCTGTTGCGCAGGGAACTTGTAGGCCGTGGCCCAGCGCGGGAACTTCGACGTGAAACCGAGGCGCTCCCGTTCCTCACGGCGGTCCACCTTGATGACGATACCGTCGGTGTCGAATGGCAGTTGTTGGCGCGTCTCGGCCCAGGAGGCGCAGAACGTCTTCACGGCGTCGATGCCGGCGCAGCGCGTCCAGTGCTTCTCGACCGGCAGCCCCCACGAAGAGAGCGACTCCATCAGCGAAGCGTGCGTCTCCGGCAGTCCGTCGGTCGGCGCCTCCGCATCTCCCCGACTCCCGACGTTGTCTTCCCGGACCGCGTGATAGAAGAAGGCGCGGAGCCCGCGCCGTGCCACCAGCGAGGGATCGAGGTTGCGCAGGGTCCCGGCCGCGGCGTTGCGTGGATTGGCAAAGAGCGGCGCTCCCTCGGCCTCACGCTCGCCGTTGAGGCGATCGAAGGCCGCGCGTGGGAAGTAGATTTCGCCACGCACTTCGAGGCGCCCGTCCGGCGCGTTCTTGAGGCGCAGGGGGATCGGCTGGATGGTGCGGACGTTGCTCGAGACGTCCTCGCCGATCACTCCGTCCCCGCGTGTGACGCCGCGGGCGAAGCGGCCGTCCTCGTAGGTGATGGCGATGCTCAGGCCGTCGATCTTGAGCTCGGCGACGTAGTGAACCGGCCCTTCCGTGCCGAGGCCTTTCCGGACCCGCTCGTCGAAGGCTTCGAGCTCCTCGTCGCTATAGGCGTTGTCGAGACTGAGCATCGGCCGGAGGTGCACGGCCGTCTCGAAGCCCTCGGCAGGCCGCCCCGAGACGCGTTGCGTCGGCGAATCAGCCGTGACCAGGTCGGGATGCGCCGCCTCGAGCTCGCGCAGCTCGCGCACGAGCGCGTCGAACTCGGCGTCGGAGACCTCAGGGTCGTCGTGAACGTAGTAGCGCTCCTCGTGGTGCCGGATAACGGCACGGAGCGCGTCGATGCGGTCGGCGGGCGCGGCCATGCGCCTGGACTACCGGTCGCGGGCGAGCACGTAGTCGGCGAGCCCGAGGAGGGCGTCGCGCTCGCGGCTCTCGGGGAACGAGACGAGCTGCCGTCGGGCTTGTTCGACGTACTCGCCGGCACGCCGCGTGACCTGCGGGACGATGTCGTACTCGCGCAGGAGGCCGAGCAGCTGCCGCCAGGCTTCGTCGCTGATCTCGGCGTCGCGCACGACCTGCTCGATGATCGGCCGCGCCTGCTCGGGGACGCGGTCGCGCAGGAGGATGATCGGCAGCGTCAGCTTGCCTTCGCGCAGATCGCTCCCGACTGGCTTGCCGAGTGCCACCTGGTCGGCCGTGTAGTCCAGCAGGTCGTCGACCAGCTGGAATGCGACACCGAGATTGAAGCCATAGTCCCAGAGCGCCTGCTCCTGGGCTGGCGTGATGGTGCCCACCATGCCGCCGATTCGGGCGGCGCCCGCAAACAGGTACGCGGTCTTGCGGCGGATGATGTCGAAGTGCTCGTCTTCGGTGATCTCGGTGTCGCCGTTCTTGGTGAGCTGATAGAGCTCACCCTCGATCATCTTGAGCGTGATGTCGCACAGCACGCGCAGGACGTCGATGCGGTCGTACTCCAGGGCCATCCCCAGCGACTTGATGTAGAGGTAGTCACCAAGCAGGACCGTGACGTCGTTGCCCCACCGGGCATGCACCGCCAGGCGGCCTCGCCGGAGTTCCGAGTCGTCGATGATGTCGTCGTGAACGAGCGTCGCGGTGTGGATGAACTCGATGACCGAGGCGTAGAGGACGGCCATGTCGCTCTGCGCCTCGCCACCCGCGAGCCGGCTGGCCATCAGCATCACCGCAGGCCGCACGCGTTTGCCGCCGGTGTTCTGCAGGTACTTGCCGATCTCCGGAATCAGCTCGACGCGCGAGTCGATGTGCCGCAGGAAGGCCTGGTTGACGCGTTCAAGGTCTTCCCTGACGGGCTCGAACAGCTGCGCTAGATCGGAGGGAGACGAGGAAGGCTGCACGTGCGAAACCTCAGGAATCTCAACACATTGGGGTGGCGCTGTCAACGCGCGCCTACCTGTTGGGGCCGACGTCGCCGAACACGGCCGCCGCGTTGGCGAGGGCTTGCGCGGCCGCCTCTGCTACGGGTAACCCTCGCACGCTGGCCATTGTTTCAAGGACGCGCACCACCCGCGCCGGTTCGTTTCGTCCGCCACGCCCGGGGGCCGGCGACAGGTACGGGCTGTCTGTCTCTACCAACCAGCGGTCCGGCGGGATCGTGGCCGCCACCGCGCGCAGTGCCTCGGCGCGCGGAAATGTCACGATGCCTGAGAACGACACGTGGAACCCACGCGCAACGGCCGCGTCGGCCAGCGCCTGATCCCCCGTGAAGCAGTGGAAGACGCCGCGCGCCCGCCCGGTTCCTGCCGCGTCGAGCACCTCGAGCGTATCGGCATCGGCCTCCCGAGTGTGGATCACCACTGGAAGGCCTCGTTGCACGGCCATGGCCACTTGCCGGCCGAAGACCTCGCGCTGCACCGTGCGCGGCGCGAAGTCATAGTGGTAATCGAGACCGATTTCCCCCACGGCGATCGCGGATGAGGCCTCGAGGGCGGACGACACAACGCGCCCGAGTTCGTCGAGTGCCACCGCGCCGGCGTGATGAGGATGCACGCCGGCCACGAAGCGGACCGACGGCCACGCCGCCCGCACCGTGGCGACCCTGTCGAGCTCGACGCGAGCGGTCGCATCGAGAATGCAGATCGCCTGGTCGACGCCCGCGTCCTGCGCACGGGACACGACCTGCGCGAGATCGTCGACGAACTCGTCGCCGGCAATGTGGCAGTGGGTGTCAATCAGCATCGTTGGTAGGGACGGCATCGTTGGTAGGGACGGCTCTCCGAGCCGTCCGTGCATCCGATCGGTCCATCTGCATCAGCGTTGGTAGGGACGGCTCTCCGAGCCGTCCATCTGCGACAGCATTGGTGCACACGCGGAGATGGACGCCTCGGAGAGGCGTCCCTACCTGACACGAGTGCCCGGCGCAGGCGGCGTCTCGAAACTGATCAACTGAGCCTTGCCGTCGGTGTCGGCGGCCAGGACCATCCCGTGCGACACCAGGCCCATCATCGGACGCGGCGCGAGGTTGGCGACGAACGCGATCGTGCGGCCCACGATGGCGTCAGGCGCGTAGGACTCGGCGATACCCGCGAGGATCGTGCGCTCGGACTCGGGCCCGTCCTGCACCGTCAGCTTCAGCAGCTTCTTCGACTTCGGGATCGCCTCGGCGGCCAGGACCTTGCCGACGCGGAGTTCGACCTTCATGAAATCGTCGATGGTGATGATGCCGTCTTCACCGGCCGGTGCGACGGGTGCCGGCACCGAGACCTGTACCGGGGTGGCGCCGGGCACGTGCGCGGTGCTGCCGGCCGGAGGCGCGGCGGCGGGAACGGGGGCGACTGACGGCTGATCTTCGGACACGGACGATGCTCCTGCCTTTTCCTGGGGGATGGCGATTACGACGGGCGTCCCGGATGGTTCGGGGCGTGGCTCGGCGCGCGGCCACAGCGCCTCCCCACTGGTCACGGTGCGCGCATCGCCGTTGTGCCATGCGCCGTCAGTGGCGAGGCGGCGCGCAGCAATCGATGCGTGGTCGCCGAGGCGCGCAAGGATCGCCTGCGTCGATGCCGGCATCACGGGACCCAGGAGGACTGTGGCCAGGCGCAGGCTTTCGGCCGCGGTGAACAGCACTTCGTCCAGGGCCGCGTCGTTGGCCGGATCCTTTGCCAGGGTCCACGGCGCGCGTTCGGCCAGGTACTCGTTGGTGGCGTCGAGCAGTCGGTAGACAGAGGCGACGCCCTGATGGAGGGCATAGCTCTCCATCGCGTCGCCGTACTCGCGCACCGTGGTCGCCGCCAGATCCTGCAGTCGCGACGGCGATCCAGTGGGCGTCAGCCGACCCCGGCGGTAGCGGACCGCCATCGCGGCCACGCGATTCACCAGGTTGCCGAGGTTGTTGGCCAGGTCCGTGTTGTACCGCTCTTCGAACCGTTCGTAGCTGAAGTCCCCGTCGGCACCGTACGGAATTTCCTTCGTCAGGAAGAGGCGCAGGGCGTCAGTGCCGAAGCGCTGCGCGGCCTCCAGCGGATCGATGGCGGTACCGAGCGACTTGCTCATCTTCTCGCCGCGCAGGTGCACCCAGCCATGGCCGAAGACCTGTCGCGGCACGGGCAGGCCAGCGCTCATCAGCATCGCCGGCCAGATCACGCTGTGGAAGCGTGTGATGTCCTTGCCGATCACGTGCAGGTCCGCCGGCCACCACGTGTCCAACAGCGCGGGATCGGTGCCGAGGCCCACTGCCGATGCGTAGTTGATCAGCGCGTCGAACCATACATAGACGACGCTGGACGGATCGGTGGGCAGCGGGATCCCCCACGACTGGCCGGCGCGGCTGATCGAGATGTCGTCGAGGCCTGCTTCGAGCAGACGCAGGATCTCGTTGCGGCGGACGTCGGGTTGCAGGAACTCCGGATGCTCGGCGAAGTGCGCGAGCAGGCGATCGCGATACGCCGAGAGCTTGAAGAAGTGGTTCCGCTCCTTGATCCAGTCCGGTTTCGTGCGGTGGATGGGGCAGAGACCGTCGACCAGGTCCTTCTCCTGCTTGAAGGCCTCACAGCCCACGCAGTACCAGCCCTCGTAGTCTGCCTGGTACAGGTCACCTGCAGCTGCGATGCGATTGACGATCGTCTCGACAGCGGCCTTGTGCCGAGGCTGCGTGGTCCGGATGAAGTCGTCGAACGACAGGTCGAGCGCCCCCCAGACTTCGCGGAACTCCTGCTCCATGCGGTCGCAATACGCGAGCGGATCCTGGCCGAGGTCGCGAGCGCGTCGAAACACGTTCTGCGAGTGCTCGTCGTTGCCCATCACGAAATGGGTCTGCACTCCGCTGAGGCGCTTGAAACGCGCGATCACGTCGGCCGTGATCTTCTCGTACGCGGTACCGAGATGCGGACGGCTGTTGACGTAGTCGATGGCGGTCGTGAGGTAGAAACGCGGCATGGTGTGGTGTCAGCGGGTCAGCTTGCCGAGGTCGCGAAGGCTGCAGTAGCTCGTGTCGCCCAGGATCACGTGGTCCACGACCGTGATCCCCATCAGTTCGCCGGCCTCGATCATCCGCTTGGTCAACTGCAGGTCCTCCGTACTCGGCAGCGGGTCGCCCGACGGATGGTTGTGGAACAACACGAGCGCCGCGGCGCCAGCCAGCGCCGCCTCGCGGAACACGTCGCGCGGGTGCATCGGCGTGGCGTCCGCCGTCCCACGGGTCAACACCCGGGCATGCAGCACCCGGTGTCGCGCGTCGAGCAGGAGCACGCCGCCCTGCTCCACCTCGGCCGTGCCGAATCGCGGCAGCAGGTAACGCGCGGCATCCACCGCCGCCGCGATCTGCAGCCTCGCCGGGCCCGCCCGGACGACGCTGCGGCGTCCGAGTTCGATCGCCGCCACCAGTCGACTGGCGGTGGCCGGGCCCACCCCACGTCGCCGCGACAATTCCACCGGCGACACGCGCGCGAGCCCCCGCAAGCCTCCGAGATCGGCGAGCAGCCGATTTGCGAGATCCAGCGCCGTGATGCCGGCCGCGCCATGCCCGAGAAGCACGGCGAGCAGTTCGTTGTCCCCGAGCGCGGCCTTGCCCTGTTCGGCGAGTTTCTCGCGCGGCCGATCCTGTGGTGCGAGCCCAATCATGGCGCTCACGCTCCTGTACCGGCCCGCGCCGACTGGGCCAAGCCCCTCATCGTACTACGCCCACTCGGTATACTCCTGCGCATGTCCGATCGTCCCGGCACGGTGCGTACCGTGCTGCGTGCCGCCTGCGCGGCCCTCGTCCTGGCCGCCCTCTCGGGGTGCGCCACGCCGCCACAGAAGGAAATGGATCAGGCCGAAGGCGCCATCGCCACGGCCCGCGCCGCCGGCGCCGCCCAGTACGCCGCCGCGGAATTCGCTGCCGCCGAGACCGCGCTGCAGCGATCCCGCGAAGCGGCCGCCCAGCGCGACTTCCGGCAGTCCCTCAATCACGCGCTCGACGCCCGGGAGCGCGCGCAGACCGCGGCCCGCGAAGCAGCCGACAAGAAGGCTGTTGCCCGCGGCCTGGCCGAGCGCGTCATCACCGCGGGAGAACTGGCGCTGGCCACGGCGCAACAGCGCCTGGGCGCAGAAGTCGCCACACCGCTTCCGACCAGCCGCCGGACGGCTCCACACGCCGCCGCTTTCCAGGCGCTGCAGGCGGTCGCCGCCTCCGCCAACGAAGCGTTGCAAGAAGCACGCTCACAGCTGCAGGAGCAGCGCTTCGACGACGCGCGGACGACAGCGGCGCCGGTGCAGGCGCAGATTCTGGCGGCGACACGGACGTTCGATGCGACGAAGGCCGGCTCCCCGCCTGCCCGCAGCGCGCGCCGGGCTCGCTGACGCCCCCGCACGCCACGCAGAAACTGCCTCGCGTTCGCTGCCCCGGACAGGCGGGAATTGCCGCGTCATCGGCACTCAGAACAGCAGCGGGCCGAGCAGGCCGAGCAGCGCGACGATCACCACGAACCCGGCGAGGTCGAGGACGATGCCGTAGCGGATCATGGCGCTGATCGGCACATGGCCGCTGCTGTAGACGATGGCGTTAGGGGCGGTGGAGATGGGCATCATGAAGCCCATCGACGCGCCGAGGGTGGCGCCAAGGGCCGGCAGCATCGGATCGACCTTCGACGCGGTGGCCACGGCAATGGCCACCGGCACCACCATGTTGGCCGAAGCGGTGTTCGATGTCGTCTCCGAGAGCAGGATGGCGGCACCGGTGAAGACCGTGGTCAACAGCATCGGCCCAGCGCCCGGCAGCCACGACGTCAGTCCATGGCCCATCGCCGTCGCCAGGCCGGTCGAGAAGGCCAGGTCGCCCATCGCCAGCCCGCCGCCGTACAGCAGCACGATGCCCCAGTCGATCCGTGCCGCTTCCTCCCACGTGATAGTGAACTTGCGGGCCGCCCAGTGCACCGGCAGTACGAACAGCAGCATCGCCCCCAGCATCGCCGCCACGCCTTCGGGCACCGAGGTCAGGTAGGCCTTCGCGAGACTCGTGTTCGACAGGCCGGCGATGGCGAGCACGCCGGGAAACGTCCACAGCAGCACCGTCGCGCCGAACGCGACGCAGACGTTCCGTTGCGCCTTGTTCATGGGGCCGAGACGATCGAGTTCCTCGCGCACGATGCGGGCGCCTGCCTCCCCGACGTGTACCCCGCGGGTACTGGTCAGCACGAAGAACGTGGCGAGGATGGTGAAAAGGATCAGGACCAGCGGCACGCCGATGGCCATCCAGCGGAAGAAGCCGATGTGCGTGCCGGTGATGCGCTCGATGAGTCCGATGCCGATCAGGTTCGGCGGCGTCCCTACCGGCGTTGCCATCCCGCCCACCGAGGCGCCGAACGACGTGATGAGCATCATCACCGTCGCGAACTTGCGCAGTGCTTCCTCCTGCCCCGCCGATCCCCTGCGCAACTGCGCGACGATCGACAACCCGATCGGAAACATCATCGCGGTGGTCGCGGTGTTGCTCATCCACATCGAGATGCAGGTGCCGACCAGGCCGTAGACGACGAGAATCCGCGTCCCGCTCGTGCCGACCCACCGCGACGCGAGGGCGGTGAACGCGATCCGCCGGTCCAAGCCGTGCACGAACATCGCCTCGGCCAGGATGAAGCTGCCGATGAACAGGAAGATGATCGGGTCGGCGAACGGCGCGAGCGCCCCCCGTGCCGGGGCCACCCGGAACACGACCGCGAGGATCGGCCCGAGCATCGCGGTCACGGCCATCGGCAGCGCCTCGCTGATCCAGAGCACGACGACCATCGCAAGGATGGCGGCCAGCCGATGGGCCGGGCCAGGCACAGGCAGCGGCGCCAGCCACATGAGCCCGAAGATGAGCGGCCCGAGGAACAGACCCCAGGTGCGGCGCTTGCGATTGAACGCCTCTTCCGCAGGCGAGTAGCTCTCGACGGCGCGACTTGCCTCGTCGAGCGTCCTCACGCCAGCCAGGTCCCTTGACACAGGACCTCCGCCCACCCCGTCAAGTACACCCCATCGTCGAGCCATTCGACGTGCTGACGGCCTCCCGGAGCGACCACGTCGACGACGCGCGCAGCGCCACCATACGCGGCGGCCGCGACGGCCGCGGCGCAGGAGCCGGTGCCCGAGGAGTGCGTGGGACCGACGCCCCGTTCGTAGATCAGGATCTCGACCTCGCCAGGCGACACGACGTGCGCCAGCTCGAGGTTGACCGCGTCGGGAAATGCCGGATGTTGTTGCAGGGCCGCACCGACACGGAGCATCTCTCGCGTGTCGAGAGTCTCCACCAGCCAGACGGCCTGTGGGTTGCCCATCCAGAGCGTCGCCAGCGGCAGCGTCTCGTCACCGAGTGGGACGTCCTGTTGCGCGAGGCGTTCGGGGCGTCCCATGGCGGCGCGGAAGACGGGCCGTCCCTGCTCGTCGCGCGATACCAGGGCCAGATGTTTGGTGCCGGCGTCGGTGTCGATGTCGAAGGCGGTGCCGACCGGCGATGGCTGCTGGTGCGCCAAGAGCGCCGCGAGACCACGAACGCCGTTGCCGGAAACCTCGGCAATAGACCCGTCAGCGTTGTGAAGACGCATGCGTGCGCCGCCAGGGCGCCTCTCGAAGAGGATCAGGCCGTCAGCGCCGATTCCGGTCGTGCGGGCGCACATGTGTCTAGCGAGCTCGGCGAGATCGCCGCTGACGACGTCGGCCAAGGCTGCGTACAGGAAATCGTTGCCGTACGCGTGGGCTTTCCAGAAGTGCATGGGCGGGGAACGGTTGGGAAACGGGAATCGGGTAACGGGAACCGGGAAACGGGGTCGTGGGGCTCGCGATGGTCGACGCAGACACGCAAGCGCGTGATCGAGGCACAGCGTCTCAGAACTGCTTGCGACTGTCGAGCAGCAACGTCACAGGACCATCGTTGACGAGTGCCACCTGCATGTCGGCCCGGAAGATTCCGGATTGCACGTCGATACCCAGGGCGCGCCATGCCGCGAGCGCGCGTTCGAACCAGGCCTGCGCCTCCTCGGCCGGGGCCGCGCCGTCCCATGAGGGACGACGGCCCCTGCGGCAATCGCCGGCAATCGTGAACTGTGAAACCACGAGCAGGGCGCCAGAGACCGCGCGGAGGTCCACGTTCATTCGCCCACCAGCATCCGGGAACACGCGCAGCCCCGCCGTGCGGTCCACGATGTAGGCAAGATCAGCGGCGTCGTCTCCCACGACGACGCCGAGCAGCACGACGAAGCCGACGCCGATCTCGCCGACGATGCGCTGCTCCACCGTCACCGAGGCGGAGCGGACCCGCTGGAGCACCGCTCTCATGGCCTGGATAGTCGGACGGCGGCAGCGTCTGTGCGCCAGGTTGGGTGGGAATGGGCTAGGAGGTGTCGCGTGGGCCGGGCTCGCCGCCTCCGCCAAGGCTTCGGCGCCCAAGGGAGAGCCGGCCCTACCCTCGGTGCGTGGCACACGATCACGACACGCGGTCGGCACCCGATGTGCCCGTTCGACGCAGCACGGGCAGCGGGTGCGCGGCCGTCGACACCGCCTCACCGTCGTCGTCGCCGTCGACATGCCCGGTGCGGGCCATCACGTCGAGCGGGTTGAGGCGGCGGTCCAGGAGGTGCCGCGGATGCACGTTCTGGATGGCCTTGAGCATCGACGACTTGATGCCTGGATGCTCGCGCTCGAGGTCGCCGATGAGACGCTTGAGACGCTGGCGTTGCAGCCCGAGGTCGCCACACGCGGGACAGCAGCAGCCGACGATGGGCAGTTCGCAGGCCATGGCGTACTCGAGCGCTTCCTGCTCGGAGACGTACACGAGCGGTCGAATCACCACGTGCCGCTGATCGTCGGACACCAGGCGCGCGGGCATCGCCTTGAGTGCGCCCCCGAAGAACAGGTTGAGCAGCAGGGTCTCGATGAAATCGTCGAGGTGATGGCCGAGGGCGATCTTGGTCGCGCCCTCCTCTTCGGCAATCCGATAGAGCACGCCGCGACGCAGGCGTGCGCACAGCGAGCATGGGGTCGCGTTGGCTTCGAGCAGGTCGTCCATGACCTCACCGATCTCGGTGTGCTCGATACGGATGTCCCAGCCACGATCCTCGCAGGCGCGCTTGATGACGCCGTGCTTGAAGTCCTTGTAGCCCGAGTCGACGTTCACGGCGACGACGGTGAACGGAAAGGGCGCCCGCTTGCCGATGACGTCGAGGATCTGCAGCAGGGCCCAGCTGTCCTTGCCGCCCGACAGGCCGACCATGACGCGGTCGTTCGGCTCGATCAGCGAGTGCTCGATCGAGGCGCGCGCGACCTTCTTCGCGATTCGTGCTTCGAGAGGACTTGCGTAGGGCATCGGTTACGTCTCTCCGGTAGGGGCCGCTCTCCGAGCGGGCCAACTCCTCGTATCACGATCGCTCACGTCCATTGTGGAGGCAACGCGCCAGAGGCTGGACGTGGTGGGCCGAATTGTTCGGCATTCTCGGCATCCCGGCATTTCAATGTGCCGCCCGTGGCGGCTGGTACCGATCGTCACGATACAACGGCGTGATCCGGATCCGGGCACCCAGAAAGCGGTTGTCGCGGACGCCTTCATCGAAGAGCGGCACGAAGCCCTCGCTGGAGGCGATCGAGATGCTGTAGACGCGATTGAGCGGCTGGCCGGGGATCGCCTTGTAGGGAAATCCCTCCGGCATCTTCACCCGCACGGTGTCGCCACTGCGGGCGCCCGGCGCCACCCTGACGCGCTCCGCGCCGGTGTCGATGCTGACGACCGACGCGGCGGCGCCCGTCGCGACCTCGACCTCGATCGTGTCGATCGCGAGCGACGTGAAGGCGCCATCGGCATGCGGTCGCGCCGGCGCGCGGAGAATGAGGTCGGCGCGCGACTCGCCTCGCACCCAGAACCACTCGCCTTCACGGTTGTAGGCGTTGTCGTCGATGAAGTACGCCAGCACCGGCGGATTTCCCGCCAGGGGCTGCTTGGCGCGGGACGGCGTCACGTTGACCGGCAGGTCGTTCACCAGCGACAGCTCGATTGGCAGCCGCGTGAACAGTCCGTACTTCGGGTGCGTCGCCGGGTTGAACGACGAGTAGAACGGGTTGGCGATCAACTGCGCGGTGAACAGCCCGCCCACCACTGCCGCCACGACCGCGGCGCGTACCGTGATGACCGCTGGCACCAGGAAGAGAAACAGGGCGTAGTAGCCCATGAAGTACCGGTTGCCGACGGGACCGCCGCCGCCCGAGTACGTGAAGGGCATGTAGATCAGCAGGCTGACCGATGCCAGCACGAGGGCGAGCAGGATGAGCCACTGGAAGGGCTCGCGGCGATGCCGGCCAGCAAACAGGAACAACACGAGGGTGAGGATTCCCGGAAAGAAGTACGGCACCAGGCCGGTGTGCCGGCCCACCAGGAAGTACACCAAGTTGTGGCGCAGCACCGTGGTCAGGGCATCCTGATTGAAGATGACTTCGGTGAGCAGGCCGTCGGTCGCGCGGGCGATGCCGGTGTTGTCGAAGGTGGACTCGGGCGTCTGGAACGGGAAGCGGCCGTAGAACGTGGACCGGTCGGGCCCACCGCCCTGGTAGTTCATGTCGCCGCTGCTGATCCCGTTGATCAGGAAGAGTCCTCCCGTGGCCGCGACGAAGGCGAGGCTGACGATCGCGACGCGCCCCCACTGACGCCGCAGGATCGCGAGCCAGAGAATGGGGGCGGCAGCCAGAACGTTGAGAGGCTTGGAGAACGTGGCGATGCCGAGCAGCGCGCAAGCGATGACATCGGACCAGGGACTGCGGAGCAGGGACGCCCACCGGTCGAGCCAGGTGGCCGTCGGCACCGCCGCCGGCGCCACTTCCTTGTAGGCCCAGAAGAAGAGCCCGAGGAGTACCAGTGACAGATTGAAGAGCTCCGGGGTCAGCCACACGAAGTACACGGGCGCGGCAGAGGCGAAGAGGAACGCCACGGCATAGGCCAGCGCCGCGGCCTGCCCGGACCTCGCGCGAACGAACGCGTACACGGCCCCGAAACACGCAGTCAGCAACAACGCGTGCAGCACCAGGAACCCGTTGGTGCCCCACAGCGTGATGAAGGGCGACGCCAGCAGCGGATAGATGAAGGACTTGCCGTAGTACAGCCGGTCTGTCCGTGGGTCCGGACTCTTGACCCAACGGACAAAGGGCGGCCTCGCCTGTGGTTCGAGATGGACGCTTCGGCCGCGCTTCAGGAAGATGCCCTCGGGTCCGGTCGGGAACTCCTTCCACACGCGGACCAGGTCCTTGCGCTGGAACTGCATGTCCCAGTCACGCGCGAAGCTGTGCCCGAGGCTGTAGTAGGTGGCCTCGTCACTCTGGAAGCCGAACGCCACGACCGGGAACTGCACGGTCAGGGCGAACCCGAGCAGGAGCGCACCCAGGATGAGTGTCGCCACCGCGCCGGGATCGCTCCACAGGCGACCGAGCCGGGCCGCCCGCGGCATGTTCACGGCTGCGCCCCTGGCAAGCGGGAGCCGGGCAGCGGCGAAGGCTGGCCGGCGTCGAGGAACGAGAGGTCCTCTCGCAACAGGCCCTGCCGCCTGGTCGGCTTCGACACGCGCGCCATCAGTTCGTAGAGGCGTTCCATCTTGCGCACCCACACGGCGATGTCGTAACGCCGGCTGGTGCGCTGCGCTTCGGCCCCGAGCGATGCGCGGCGCGCCGGGTCCGCCTCGAGCGCCACGACGGCATCGGCGATTGCGCGTCCGCTTTCCCTCGGCACGATCGCGGCGTCGACGCCATCGCGGAGGATTTCGCACAGACCGTCGGCGTCGGTCGACACGATGGGCTTACCCATCGCCAGCGCTTCGAACGACGTCAACGGCGTCCCCTCCCAGAGCGACGGGAACACCACCAGGTCGAACGCCGAGAGCACGCTGGCCACGTCGCGCTGGAAGCCGAGGAAGTGCACGCGATCGGCGACACCCAGGTCACGCGCCTGCGCCCCGAGTTGTGCCTGCAGTTCCCCCTCGCCGGCGATGTATACGTGCGCCTCGGGGACCTGGTCGACGATCGGACGGACCGCATCGATGAGGTACTGATTGCCCTTCGCCGGCATCAATCGTGTGACCGTGCCGATGGCGAACGTCCCCCGGGCGATGCCCAGCGTCTCACGGGCCGCCGCGATCTCCTGGCCGCTGCGCGCGCGGCCGAACTCCTCGAGCGGCGCGCCGAGGTATACGACCTTCGTACGCTCGGCTGGGATCTTCCGGGCGCGAATGGTGAATTCCGCCGTCGAGGCCGAAACCGCGATTGCGAGGTCGGTGTAGCGCGCCAGCGTCGTGTCAGCCACCTGCTGGAACCACGGCGTCGTCGTGTGGTTCGCGTGCTCGTGCAGGAGGACCGCGGTGCCGCGCATCGCGGCCGCGAGGCGCCCGAAGGTCGTCGCGCCATATCCGTGCAGGTGCAGGACTTGGGTGCGCTTGCGGTCCATCACCTTCAGGAGCGCGGTCAGCGTCGCGGGATCGAACTTGCCCTTGTGGAGGTACGTGACGTCGATGCCGAACTGCTCGAGCGTGTCCTCCGACGAGTCCTTCTGTCGCAGACTGACGAGCGAGACGTCGAAGCGGCTCTTGTCGAAGCGCGGCAGCGTCCACGCGAACAGGCGCTTGACGCCATGCATGCGTGACCCGGCCCAGCCGAGGTGATCGCACACGTGCAACACCGAAATCTTCTCGCTCACAACAGCCCCTGCGCGCGGTACCACGCGATGGTGCGCCGGATGCCCTCCGGCAAATCGACGGCGGGTGCGAACCCGAGTTCGGTGCGCGCGCGCGTGATGTCGAAGGCGCGGCTCTTCGTGTAGAAGTCCACGCGCCGACGATACAGCGGCGGCTGCACCCGCAGCGGAACACAGATCGCCTCGCAGGCGGCGCCGGCCAGCCAGAACGGCCAGACCGGCAGGTGCACCGGCAGCGGCTTGACCTTCAGTTCGGCGGCGATGAGGTCCACGAGCGTGTTGAGTGTCGTGTAACGCGGCCCACCGAGGATGTACGTGCCACCGGCGGCGGCAGGGACTTCGCCGCACAGGCGGAAGCCCTCGCAAAGGTCGTCGATGTACGTCAGGTGGTAGAAGACCTCGCCTGCACCCAACACCGGGAAGCGTCGCCGCGAAATGCCCCGGAACATCTTGAGGAAACGAAGATCGCCTGGCCCGTAGATGCCGATGGGGCGGGCGATCACGACCTCGAGGCCGCCGGCCTGCCCTGCGGCGCGCGCAAGTTGTTCGCCTTCGAGCTTGGTGTCCTGGTAGACGTCGCCGGGATTGAAAGGAGCGTCCTCGTTGGCGGGCGGATTGGCGACGTGGCCATGGACGCCACCGGTACTGCAGTGGACGACGCGACGCGCGCCGCCCGCGCGCGCACCGTCGATGACGTGCTCGACGCCCTGGACGTTGATGGCGCGGTAGGCGCTGTCGGGTTGACCCGCCTCACGGTAGGTCGCCGCGATGTGGTAGACGACGTCGACTCCCTCGCAGGCGGCCGCGACAGCGGCGGCGTCGGTCAGGTCGCCACTGGCGATGTCGATGCCCGCCTCGCGCAAGGTGGCCACTTCGGGCCGCCCCAGGCTCCGCGGCCGGACCAGGCCGCGCACGGTGATTCCCCGATGCACCAGGTGACGCGCAAGGTGTCCGCCGGTGAAACCGGTGACGCCCGTGACCAGCGCCGCCGTCACCGCGGCTCTCGTCCCCCCGACGGGGCGGCCCCGGCGAGAGGGACTGTACGGGGGCGCGGACGCATGGACTCGAGCAACAGCGCGTACGCCTGGCGCGTGCGCGAGAGATAGGACTGCCGGCTGTAGCGCGCGTCGGCGAGTTGGTGCGCCGATGCGGCAAGCCGCGCCGCGGCCTGGCGATCTTGCAGGACCTCGGCGAGGCCTGCGGCGAGCGCGTCGGGAGTCGGCTCGACGAGCACCGCGGAGTCGGCGGTGAGCACCTGCGTGTGCGTACGCAGGTTGGTCGCGACGATCGGCCGGCCCGACCGCAGGTACGAGTAGATCTTGAGGGGTGTGTTCGTCCCGGAGATACGGGGCGACACGAGGGCATCGCAGGCGTCGACAAAGTGCGGCACGTCGCTCGGTGGACGTTGGCCCGTGAAGACGAGCGGGGCGCCCGCGCTTTCGGCTCTTGCGGCCAGCTCGCTGACCTGTGCCGCGTCGCCGCCGACGACCAGCACGGCCAGGTCGGGCACCAACGCCTTCAGGCGCACGCTCGCCTCCAGCAACAGGTCGAGGCCCTGGTACTGCTCGAACGTGCCCGTGTACAGCACGACCGGTTGCGTCGGGGTCAACCCCCAGGCGGCCCGCACCGCGTCGCGGCCTGGGCCAGGCGTGGGGTCGACGTCACCGCCCATGACGTTCTCGATGAGCACGGCGCGGTCGCCCACGCCCATCTCATGAACGGTGTCCTGCAACTCCTGGCAGATGGTGATCACCACCTGCGACCCGCGCACCATGTAGCCTTCGGCCTTCTCGAACCCCCAGCGCAGCGCTTTCGAGCGCGAGAACCGGAAGTTCCCGAGTTGCTGCGGCAGGCTCGAGTGCATGTCGTAGAGATGCGGGATGCCGAGCCGGCGGCCGAGCCACACGCCGAGGACGCCCATCTCCTCGTGCGAGTGGATGGCGTCATACCTGCGTCCGCCAAGCAGCGCCACGCGGAGGATCGTCAGGGTCAGAAGCGCGTCCAGCAGCACCTTGACGGCCGACGGCCCGATCGGCACCTTGCTGACCAACGGCGGCCGCCAGGTACGGATGATGCACAGGTTCGGCAGGTCGACGTCGCGGCCGATCGGGTAGGTCACCAGGTCGACATGGTGGCCATCCTCGACGAGGGCCTTGATACGGTGGAATTCGCTGAACGGCGTGCCACGCGGCTCGAAGAACGGCTCGGGCGCGAGCATCAGGATCCTGAGCGGTGCGGCGGGGGGCGTCACGATGGCTGGGCGACCTGCGGAGACGAGGCAGCCCACCCGATGGCGGGCAGCGCGGCCACAAAGCTCTCAAGTATAAACCAGCCTCGACGGTGTCCGGGCCGACCGGCCTCGGCCATGCGGCCGCCCTTTGCCCGGGCACGTGGCCGCATGGTACCGTCTGTCACCTTCCGACCGCCGGCTGCCGCGGCCGGTGCCATCACCATGTCGCCCGTGCCCGGGCGCGTTCGCCGCGCGTCCTCGTTCGTCCTCAAACTCAGCATCAGCGCCGGCCTGCTGTGGGTCCTGTTCCGCCAGACCGACGTCGGTGCGGTGTTCGGCCGGTTGCGTCAGGTCGAGCCCGGCTGGATCGTGCTGGCCCTGCTGGTGCACGGCGCCTTGTTGCTGGTGAGCGGATGGCGTTGGCGGCGCCTGCTGGTGACGCAGAACGTTCACGTGTCTACCTGGCAACTGACCGTGACCTGCCTGGTCGCCAATTTCTTCAACAATTTTCTCCCCAGCAACATCGGCGGCGACTTCGTCCGGATCGCCGACACCGCCGGATTGACCGGCTCCCGCACCGTCGCGACGGCCGTTGTGCTGCTCGATCGCGTACTGGGGCTGATCGCCCTGTTCGCCATCGCGGCCAGCGGGTCCCTGATGCTGCGGCACGCCCTTCCCGGAACCGGTTATCTCTGGATCCTGCTGGTCCTGGGCGCCGTCGGGGCCGCGGTTGTCATCTCGCGTCCGGCGCTCGTGCCGTGGCTGTTGCGGCCGTTGACGCGGGTCCGGGAAGACTGGGTCACCGAAAGGCTCGGACGTCTCGAGGACATGCTGGGGCGCGTCGGCAACGACCGCTCTCGCCTCGCCAAGGCCTTCGCCGGGGCCCTCGTCGTGCAGTTCCTCGTCGTTCTGTTCTACCTCTGCGTCGCGTGGGGCCTGCACATCGATCTGCCACTCCGTGACGCCCTGGTGATCGTCCCGGTCAGTCTCGTGATCCAGCTGGCGCCGGTCTCCATCAACGGATTCGGCGTCCGCGAAGCCGTGTTTTCCTACCTCTTTCGACGCCTTGGACACCCGGTGGATGCGGGCCTTGCTCTATCCATCGCTGGCGCTGCCCTGCTCATCCTTGCGTCGCTTCCGGGCGGGCTCGTGTTCCTGCTCCGCAAGGAAGGACTGATGGTGTCGGCGCCGTCGTCCGATATGCAGAAAGAGGAGGTGTAGCCCGCGCCAACAAGGCCGCGGTCCTCCCGATCTGTGCGAGGACGTAAATGAAGACGATCCACCTCCAGGCCCTGGCCACACTCGCCCTCTGCGTCTCCGTCGGGGGGTGTGAAGCGAACAAGAGCCGCAATCCCCTCAGCCCCACCGTGGCCGGCCCGATCGCGGGCGTGACCATCACCGCGCCCAAGCCGCTCGAGCCTGTCAACAACCAGACCCTGACCCAGACCGGGGCCGTCACGCTGCTGATCGAGAACGCGTCGACGACGGGCGAGCGCCCGATCTGGTTGCAGGTGGAGATTGCCAGCGATGGCGGGTTCCAGAACAAGGTTCACATCGCCGACAAGGTGTCGCCGGGGTCAAATGGACGCACGTCGTACCAGGTCAACCTGCCGGCCGCAGGGGCACGGTACTACTGGCACGTTCGCGCGCTCGACGGCGCCAATACCGGCGAATTCTCGGCGACGGCCAGCTTCGTACTCAATGACCCGGTCCACCTGGCGATTCCGACGGTCGCGTACCCGGCCATCGGCGCGACCATCGACACCGTGTCGCCCGACCTGACGGTGACCAACGGGGCGATCTCCGGATCGCTGGCCGGCCCGGTGTCCTACCGGTTCGACATCGCTACCGACAGCGGATTCGCGCAGATGGTGGCGGTCCTGACCGTGCCGCGCAGTGGCGGCAGCACGACGGCGACCCGGCTCACGGCTCTGGCGTACAACACCGTCTACTACTGGCGTGTGAGCGCGTCCGACGGCGTGGTCCAGTCGCCGCTCGGCCCGACCTGGTCGTTCCGCACGCCTGCGGCGGCGGCCACGCCGACCCCGACGCCACCGGCACCCACTCCGACTCCCCCCACGCCGTCGCCAACGCCGAGTCCTGCACCGGCACCGGCACCGGCACCGGCACCGGCTCCCAGCGGCGGCGCACGCGCGCCCAATCCGGGGCCGGGGCAGCGGCTCCCGTTGCCGAACATGGCCTGGGTGGTCGAGGAAGTGGCGCGCCAGTACCCCGGCGCCCTGCGCAATTCCTGCCAATCGGGCGGGGGCACGTGGGAATTCATGGACCGCGTCGTCGATCGGCTTCGGCAGTACGACACGCGCTGGGGCTACAACGGCAAGCGTGGCAACAGCAGCGATCCATCCCAGGACGTGGTCGACTACAACTGGGGCTCGGACCGCGACGAGGGCACGACCAACGTCTACATCATCGATGTGATGGGTGGCCACTGCGGGAGCAACCCGTCGCCGGCGTGGATCGACCAGACCCAGGTGACGGCGAACAGCGGCACGATCGGCCGCTGGACCGGCCGCGGCCGCTTCTGACACACCCCACTGAGGGCAGGAGGCGTCACGCCTCCTGCCGCACGTCGACACCCTGCCCACGGCGCAATGACGGCATCAGGCATCGGCCATGATGCATCAGGCATGAGGCATCAGGCATGAGGCATCAGGCATGAGGCATCAGGCATTACCCGGCCGGGTATTCTTCCTCCCGGTTGACATCCTTTCCTCCCTAACGAACAATCTCGTGTCCGACTCCCGGCGGACATCCGTGGCGTGGTTGCCTGAGGCCCACGTCAGATTTCAACCCATCGCCCATGAGAACCATCCGACCTGGCTCGGAGCGGGAGTTCGACTGTTTTCCTATGAGTAAACGAGCACTACTGATTCTGGGACTGTTGCTGACACCCACACTCGCGTCGGCACAAACGTCGATGACATCCACCCTGTCGACTCCGTACGAGCAGCGCGGCTTCGTCCAGGTCGGCGGCGGCGGGCAGAGCGGATCGCACACGCTCACCAGCACCTCCACCTTCACCATCTACGACGAGCCGGGCACCGTCGCCGGCGCGCAGGAATACAGCGGCGGCGCCATCTGGAACATCGGCGGTGGCGCACGCGTGTGGAAGAACCTCGTCGCGACGCTGAACTACACGCGCAAGAGCGACTCGATCGATGCCGCCGTCGTGGCGAGCGTGCCGCACCCGTTGTTTGCCAACCGACCCCGCCAGACGAGCCAGACGATCGGGGACCTGAAACACAGCGAGAACGCCTACCATCTCTCGGCGATGTGGATGGTCCCGCTCAACGAGGATCTGACGCTCGGTTTCGGCGGCGGCCCGTCCTTCGTCAACGTCTCGCACGAGTTCGTGGGGTCGGCACAGGTGCAGGAAACCGGCGTCCCGCCGGAGTTCGCCACCGTGGCGATTCAGGACGTCACCCTCGCTCGCGGCAGGAAGACGGGCACCACCGTCAATATCGGGGCCGACCTCACCTACAAGCTGCCCGTCGACCTCGGCCAAGTGGGCCGCCTTGGCGCCACGCTCGGATTCCGCTACGCCGGCGGCGAGGTCACCCTTCCGAACAGCGCCGGTGATGTCGATGTGAAGTATGGCGGCGTGCAGTTCTGGGGCGGCCTCCGGGTCGCCTTCTGATCGCGTGGGGATGCAACGAGGACGAATGATGACGAAGTACACGATTCAACTTGGACTTGTGGCGCTGCTTGCAGCGAGTGCCGCCTGTAGCAGCAACAACAATCCGATGTCGCCGTCGGCGACGCCGGGAGCCGGCACCGTCGCGGCCGTGCCCGAGGGCACCCCGACGCTGAAGGCCAACACGCCTGGCAGCCCGTCGCCTGGCTCCGGTGCGACGACCGAGCTCGGTCCGCAAAACACCCTCCCGGTGACGCTGTCGGTATCCACCGCCGTGGCGACGCACGCCAACGCCGTGGCGCTGTCGCACCGCTTCCAGCTGTTCGAAGGCAGCACCCTGTTGGCCGAGCCGCTCGTGCCGGCGGGCGGGGGCGGTCGTACGAGCTGGACGGTCACGACGCAGCTGAAGTTCGACACGACGTACACGTGGCGTGTGCGTGCGGAACTCACCGATGGCTACGCGGCGTGGTCGTCCAACTGGACGTTCAAGACGGCGGCGGCGCCTGTGTCCGGCGCCAGCCGCACACCGGATCCGCCGGCCGGGTCGCGCCTGCCGCTCCCCGACCGCTCGCGTGTGGTCCAGGCGGCGTTCAGTGCACGCCCCGATCTCGTGAGTCGCTCGTGTCAGGACCGTGGAGGCACGTGGGAGTTTATGGACTACCTCGTCGACGAGCTCCGCAAGGAGGACAACCGCTGGGGCTACAACGGCAAGCGCGGCAACGCAAACGACCCGAGCCAGGACATCGTCGACTACCACTGGGGCGGTGGTCCCAGCGAGAACAGCACCGGGGTCTACATCATCGACATCATGCTGGGGCACTGCGGATCGCCGTCTCCTGCATGGATCGACCAGACGGGTGTGACGGCCAGTTCCGGCACCATCGGGCGCTGGACCGGTCGCGGCCGCTTCACCAACTGACGTTCACGGGGTGCGCTGCCCCGTCTGCAGGTTCCTCGGGCCGACTGTCCACTCGCGGGGCAGGCGGCCCGAACTGTTTGGAGCGATCAAGGGAGAAGCGAGAAGGAAGAAGTCATGAGGGAATCAAGAGTAAGGAGTTCTACCTCGTCCCTTGGAGGGTGGCCGATCAGTGGTGCTCGTGCATCCACGCGCGCATCCGGCCGCTCGTGGCGTACAGGGTGATGTTGCGGGTTCGGTACAGTGGCGGGAACATCTGCGGACTCTGATCGAGCAGCGCGCGGAAGTTCGGGTGCCGCTTGTTCTCCTCGCCGCCAACGACGAGCACGTCGATGCGCAGCGCCTCCGCCTGCCGAAAGGCGGCCTCGGCATCCGGCGCCTCGTACAGGCGCCGCACGCGGCGGCTGATCTCCTCATAGGGCCGCAGCGGAATCATCGAGATCGGAAGGCCACCGCTCATCCGCCTCTCGGCGAAGGCCGGGATGTAGGCCCATGTGCCGGGGTCGCGCGCGAGGGCTTCCACCTGCACGCGGGCATCGGTCGGCGTCTGCGTGGCGATCCACCGCAGCGCGTTCACCTCGTCGTGGCCCAGCACCAGCGTCCAGGGGAAGCCGGCGGCCATCTGGCGATTCGTGAGGTCCTGCGTGTTGTACAGGTCGATGGCGACCGTCGGTAGCGTCACGAGCGCGGCGACAGCCAGCGAGGCGAGGCCGACACTGTGCCACCGGCGGGCCGCCGCATGTGTGAGACGCCACCACGTCCAGCCGACCATGCCGCCGGACGTGATGAAGAAGAGGTGGCCCGCCCGCCAGCCGACGTAGACGTCCTGGTGATCGCGGACATCCACGAAGAAGTAGAACAGCGTGCACACGACCAGCGCGATGCCGGGCACGAGCACCCGCTGGTATGCACAGCCGCGACGCGCCCATAGCCAGGCTCCGAGTGCCAGCACGAGCAGGACCGGACCAATGCTGATCAGCGGGCCCGAGATGGGATGGCGAGTCGCCAGCGGATTGGGTGTAATGTCGATCAACTGTCCGCCCGCGGCCACGTACTCCAGCGCACGGCTCAACCACACGGCGGCCGCGATCGGGACCGCCGCGGCCACGGCCTGGACAATCCCGATGCGCCAGGCGCGCGCGTGCACGATGGCGATGCTGGAGATGCCCCCCACCATGATCCCGACCATGAGGGCGGAGAACGTGCTGACAAGCAGTCCGCAGCCGAGCAGCGCGCCGGCGAGCGCGGCGGCGCCGACGCGAGGCCGCCGCACCTGCTGGACCATCACCAGCAGCGCCGTGCAGGCCAGCGCGTAGCCGATCTGGTGCTGCGGCTGATACAGCAAGACTCTCTGCAGACCATCGATCGGCAGCGCCCCGAACATCCAGCGACTCACGGCGTCGATGTTGAGATAGCGGACCAGCGACAGTGGCCGGTCCTGCCGCCACAAGTCGAACAGGGCATACAGTCCCTCGGGACTGGTGAACAGCACGGTCACCACACAGCCGATCAGTGTGGCGGCGGCGCCACGTGCGAACTGCTTGCCGAGCGCGTAGAGGAACCCGAGGAACATCACGCCGCTCATGACGGCGTCGGCCAACAGGAGGTGGTCCAGCCGTACTTCCCGCTGCAGTGTCCGGTATTCCAGCGACGGCAACAGGTGCGCGAGCCAGTAGTAATGCAACCGCATGTCGACGTGAAACGGATTGGCCGGAAGGCCACCGTCGCCCTTGCTCACTTCCGACACGACCGCCATCGCCCACACGAAGTCCGCCGTGAAGTACGCACGGTAGGCGCGCCCTTCGGGCAGGTCCTTGCCCACCTGCGAATACGGGCGCGCCACGACGAGCGGGACGAGCAGAATCAGCAGCGCCAAGGCCAGCAGGTCGCGCCGGCCGTACCTGGGGACGTCGAGGCCGCGACCGAGCGAGGGCGTCAGCCAGGCCAGGACGCTCGCGGCCAGTGGCACGGCGACCAGCAGGAACCCGGACCGGACACCCAGCAACCAGAACGGGAGCAGACCCACGCTGCTGAGCGCGAATCCGAATGGGCCGCCCAGCAGGAAGGCCATCGCCCACCTCGACCGGTACTCGCGGAAGGCGCGGGCCATCGCGATGACGCCGGGAGCCACCCAGAGGAGGCCGACCGCGACGAGCCATGCGACACGCCAGGTGGCCACACACAGCCAGGCCGTGGCGGCCACGGCAAGAAACGAGGCCGTCGCGGCAACCACCGGCGCGTGGGATCGCGACCTGGCGCTCAACAGTGCCACGAGTGAATTTTCATCTATGAAAAACCACCCGGCAACTGATTTCTCGAATTAATTCGCGGTGCTGGTGGCGGCAACTACTCACCGGGCCACCTTGCGCGCCCGGGACCGCCGCTCGACCACCACGATGGACCGTTCATGGAAGGTCAAGGCCTGATCCCGACGCCACGAGCGGAGGACGTCGCGCAGCGCCCTCAGGCGCGCGGTGTCACCTGTCGACGGAATCTCGCCCTCGAGGCGATCGATCAGGCTCAACTCGAGTCCCTCGATCGTGCTGTGCGAACGGAACGCCAGGAAGGCCTGGCCATGGCCGAGCGGCACGAGGTCGACCCCAGGCAGCGACGCGAATGCCTCGTGCGCACGAACGACGATCAGGAACTGGTGCTTCGCGATCGGCACGAGGGCCACGTCGGGGGGCGCCGTCTGGGGTGGCGGCAAGTCAGGGTCGCCGCCTTCTCCACTGTCGGCGAGCTTGACGATGGCCCAGCCCAGATCGGTGTCGACGCCCTGCAGGTATTCGATCGTGTCCTGTGGCAGCGTCAGCGCCACCAGTTGCGCGGGGCGTCCGAACTTTGGGGGGCGACCGCGCGGGGACACCCGGGGATTTGAATACAGGAAAATTCCCTCGTCAATGCATTTGCCGGAACCAAATGCGCGGCCACCTGTGACGCGCCTGTTATGATCCGGCGCCGTGGCCGAGGACACGTTTTACAAGTCGTTTTCCGAGAAGCAGCTGACCGGGTACGGCGCAGCGCGGCGCAGCCGTATCGAGCGCAGCCGGCTCGGCCTGCTCCAGCAGGCCATCCAGCCCCCTGGACGGTTCGTCGAGATCGGCCCCGGACACGGCACCCTCGGCGAACTGGCCGTCGCAGGCGGCTGGGACTACACGGCTATCGAGGCCAGCGACCTGTTGATCGACGTCCTGAAGAAGAAGGGATTCAAGGTCGTCAAGGCGTTCACGCCGCCGATTCCCGGCGAGGACGGGTCGCTTGACGTCGTCTATGCCGACCAGGTCATGGAGCACATGCCGGGCATCGATGCCGCCCGGGCGTTCACGGCTGACGCACTGCGGTTGCTTCGGCCTGGAGGCGTGTTCTTTGTCGTGGTCCCCGATTACTTGAAGGAGCGGACCTTCTTCTGGGACGTGGACTACACGCACAATTTCGTCACCACCGAACGCCGCATGCGCCAGCTCTTCAATGACGGAGGATTCGTCGTGGAACGGGTCGTGCGCAGCATCGGCGTGGCCACCGGGCTGCGCCGTGACGCCCTGGCCGCCGCCGCCGTGTTCGCCAACGTGCCGGGCCTCGACACGCTCTCGCGCTGGACCGGCACCGAAGACGTGCTCTTCAAGGTGCGCAAGAACCTGTTCGAGACCCTGGCGTTCGTGGCGCGCAAGCCCCGGACATGACGCGCTGGCTCCGCTCGGTCTGGGTGCGGGCGGGCATCACGGTATTCATCCTCGCGTATCTCTGGCGGCAGGTCGACACCGGCGCCGCGCTGCGCGCGATGGTGCAGGCCAACCCGTTGGCCCTGGTCGTCGTCGCGGTCCTCGTCCTGCTCGATCGCGTCGTGATGATCTGGCGTTGGGTGCTCCTGCTGCGTGCCAGTGGCACCGCTGTCGGGACGATGACGGCCGCCAGGATCTTTCTCGTCAGTTCATTTGTCGGCAGCTTCCTGCCGGCCGGCGTCGGTGGCGATGCGGCCCGCGCCTATGCGCTCGGGCAGCGGACCGCCCAGCGCGGCGCGGCGGTCGCGTCGGTGGCCATCGACCGGATCCTGGGCGTCATTGCGATTGCCCTGATGGGTGGGATCGGCATCGCCGCCTACGCGCGCAGCCATCCCGATCCCAAGGTGCAATTGGTGGCGGTCTCGAGTGCGGCGGCCGTTCTGGTCGGGTCGGTCGCGGCCGTGTGGGCGGACCGGTGGATCCGGTGGCTGCCCTCGTCCTGGCACGCCTGGGCCGGGGTGCGGCTGCCGCTGCGCATCGCGGACGCGATGGCCGGGTACCGTCAGCAGCCGGGCACGCTGGTCGTGGTGTTCGGCCTCTCCGTGCTCGTCCAGTTGCTCCGGATCCTGCAGGCGTTCGGTCTGGGCCTCGGGCTCGGGTTGACGGTCCCGTTTGCGTATTACCTCGTCTTCATGCCGATCGGCTTGTTGATGCTCCTGTTGCCGATCTCGATCAGCGGCTTCGGACTGCCCCAGGGCGTGATGGTGTGGCTGCTCCGCCCGCTCGGCGTGCCGGACGAATTGTCGCTGGCCCTGTCGACGCTGATCGTCCTGTCCGGACTGTTCGGCAACCTTCCGGGAGCCTGGCTGTACCTGCGCGAGCGGCATCCTTGAGCGTCGAGCAAGCTCGACGCCTACAGCCACCCAAAAAGCCGAGCGAGACGGTCCGACTTTGACCTGGGACCACAATAGGCAGTAGACTCAATTACTTATGGCGCAAGTATACGCGGCCAAGTACCTCGCAAAAGCTGCTCTCAGTGCCCCCCGCGATTTCGTCAACAGCTACGTTGGCCGGGTCACCCCGCTCTATCCGACGGTCCTGATCTTCCATGTGACGTTCGTCTGCGATGCCCGCTGCAATATGTGCAGCAACTGGACGCGCGGCAACCGCAAGGAGGACATGAGTCTCGAGCAGATCGAGCAGGTCTTCAGCTCGCCGCTGTGGAAGCGCATCGAGAACGCCAGCATCTCCGGGGGAGAGCCGACGACCCGAAACGACCTCGTCGACATCGTCCGGGTGATGATCGACAAGCTGCCGAAACTACGCAAGCTGACGCTGAACACCACCGGCCTGACGCCGCATCGGGGCATCCCGATGCTGACCAAGATTGTCCAGATGTGCCACGAGCGTGGGGTGATCTTCAGCACCCGCGTGTCGGTGGACGGCGTCGGCGACATGCACAACGAGGTGCGCCGGGTGAAGCGCGGGTTCGACAAGGCCGAGCAGACCATCGCGGCCATGAAGGAACTGCAGAAGAGCTACCCCTTCAACTTCGGCATCTCGACGACCATCTTCTCGATGAACCTGAACGACGCCGAGAACATCCTGGCCTGGGCGCGCCGGGAGAAGCTCGACATCGTGTTCAACATGGTCCGGTTCACCGAAGCCATGCTGGGCAACGCGGATCTTGCCAAGGACATCAAGCCGGTCAACGCCGAAGAACAGCGGATGCGCGAGTTCTTCCTCGAGCGGGTGCGCCACGATCCGCTGCTGGACGGTCAGAACTACATCTACATGCATTACGCCGACATGATCGGCAACGGCTATCACCGGATGGCGCCCTGCCCGTTCCAGACCCAGGGCGTGATGCTCAATCCCGATGGCGGCATGTTCTTCTGCGAGAACAGCGACGTCGTCGGCAATGCCGTGACCGAGGACCCGGCCGCGGTCTACTTCAAGCAGGCCTCTCAGGAGCACCGGAACTACATCCGCGACGAGAAGTGCCCGACCTGCCTGAGCCCCTGCCAGATGAACGTGGCAGCCATCAAGCAAGTGGTGCCCTACGCGAAGTTCCTCGTGCGCGCCAGTGCCGAGAAGCGCCGGGCTGCCCGGCGGCCGATCATCGCGGCCGCGCTGTAGCCATCCATGCCGCCCGCCCGGGCGGCCGTCTCACCTCCATGCGACATCGGCGACGACTTGCGACAGGTCCGTCTCGAGGGCGCGCGTTGTCCCACCGCGACCACCGTTCCCGCGGCTAGTCAGCGTAGAAGTGCAGAACCTCCGGGAGGATGCGCGCGCTCGACTCGGGGTTCGTGCAGGCGCCGCAGACGTACCGATAGCCGGCGTAGGCCTCCTGCATCACACCAAGCACCTCATGACCATACGCGATTCGTGTCTTCGAGTTTTCGAGCGCGACCGCGACGCGAGGGTGATACGCGACGAGCGTCCTTCTTGCGCCGCGGAGCGCGTTGGCCTCCGCATTTTCGATATCGAGCTTGATGAAGTCCACGCGGTCGAGCTTCAATTCCGCCACAGCGTTATCGATCGTCGTTAGCGGTACGTTCATCGTCGCGCGCATCCACGGATGGGACACGCTGTTGCATACCGAGCAGCCATCGACGATGACGAGCGGCAATATCGATTCCTCGAACCAGACGCCTTTTTCCACGACGATGACGCGGCCCTCGGCGATCTCACGCGCGAAGTTGAGTCGAAGTGCAAGGTTCGACTTCGGCGTGACCTCAAACGTGATGACCTTGCTGGCGCCGGCAGCGAGAGCAGTGCGCGTGAAGAGGCCGACGTGCGCACCTGCGTCGATCACCACGTCTCCGTTGTGTATGCCCAAGCCTCCAGCGGAGCCGTACATTTCCTGATCCTGCTCGGCGAGCACGACGGCGAGGCTCCACAGGTCATCGGCTTGTGGCATCCAGAATTGACCAAACGGGGTCGCATAGAGAAACAGCCCTTCGGCATTCTCGCGAACCAGATGGCTTGCCGCTTTGATCTCGTCGGTTCGGCGCTTCACTGCCCTGGCCTTGATCATTCCACGCAGCGCGGCCATGTGCGTACAAAGCGGATTGTTCCATTCCAACGCAGCCCTTGCGTCCGTCCAGAAAGAGCCGTACTTGTCGCCGTGGCCGGCGATGGCAATCCCGGACGACAGCGCGATCACCCCAACGATCGCAACGGGGATGCGAACACGCCTGAAAGGCATCGTCATGCGGACCAAACCCCGAGCCTGCAAGCTTTGAAAGAGGCTTCAGCCTAGCACGGAGCAGGCGACACGACCTGACGCGGGTGCGATAGGCTTCCTGCCTATGGCAGGCGCGCCCACCATCTTCCGCATCTGCGTTGCGGTGCTCGCCGCCGGCAGCGCTTCCCTGTTCGCGCTCCAGTCCTCACCTACGGTCTCGGCCGAGCGCGTCGCCTTCGATGCGTGGGTCGATGGGCAGGCAAAGAGCGCGCTCGACACTCGTCGTGCGCGGGTCGCGGCCCTGAAGACTCGCGAGAACATCGAGGCGCGCCAACAGGAGGTTCGCGCCGGGATCGCCGACATGCTCGGCGTGCTGCCCGGCTCGAACGGGCCCCTCGACGCCATCGTCACTCGCACGACGCCGCGTGACGGCTATCGCATCGAGCACCTGGTGTTCCAGAGCCTTCCCGGATTCAAGGTCACGGCACTCGTCTACGTACCGGACGGTCCGGGGCCATTCCCGGCCGTGCTCGGGACTGCCGGGCACGCCAACGAGGGCAAGGCGTCTCCCACGTACCAGAACGTCTGGGTGTCGCTGGCGCGGCGCGGGTTCGTCGTGCTCGCGTACGACCCGTTCGGCCAGGGCGAGCGCGTCGAGTACCTCGACCCGGTGAAGGGCGGCTCGCGTGTCGGCATCGGGACGCGTGAGCATTCGATGACGGGTCAACAGCTGCTGCTGTCGGGGCGGACGCTGGGCGCCTATATGGTGCAGGACATGCGTCGTGCGCTCGACTACCTGGAGAGTCGCACTGACGTGGATCGGACCCGGCTGGCGGTGGCCGGCAACTCGGGCGGCGGCACGCAGGCAGCATTGCTGGGCGCCGTCGAGCCCAGGCTCGCCGCTGTCGTGATCTCCTGTTACATGACGTCGTGGGCCGACATGTGGAACGTGCCCGGTCCACAGGATGCCGAGCAGATCCTGCCGGGCTTCGTCGGCCGCGGCTTCGACTTCGCGGACTTCGCAGTGGCCGCGGCGCCGAGGGGCGTCCTGGTGAGTAGCGCCATCAAGGACTTCTTCCCCATTGCCGGATCGCGCGCCGCCTCAGAGGAACTGGCGCCGGTGTTTGCCGCCCTCGAGGCGCCGGATCGGTTGGCGCGCGTGGAGAACGACGCGACGCATGGCTGGTCGCAGCCGCTGCGCGAAGGCGCGTATCGCGCACTCGGCACCTGGCTGGGCCGGCCCGGTCTCCACCCGACAGAACTGCCCGTGGTCGCCGAAGCGGACGCGGCATTGCGAGTCACGCCCACAGGTCAGCTGGCGACGTCCCTTGGCACACGGACGGTGCGTGCCATCAACGCCGACCATGCGCGTGCGCTGGCGTCGAGTCGTGCGCCGGTCACCGAGGCGAAGCTACGCGTCCTGGCAGGGCTATCGACTGCCGCGACGGAGCCACGCGTCGTCCTGCGTGCAGGCAATCCGTGGAGTCCGGCCGGCGAGCGACTGCTGCTCGAGGTCGAACCCGGCGTGCGGGTCCAGGCCCGGCTCCGTCGCCCGGCGAGTGCCGCCGTGTCGTTCACGCTCCTGGCCGACGAACGAGGCGCCACCTCCCGTACCGAATTGATCGAGCGCCTGGTCAGCGAGGGCCAGACGCTGCTCGCCATCGACGTGCGAGGTACGGGCGACCTCGCACCGGCGGCAGGCGTGAGCGGGTACTCGGGCGCCTACCAGTTCGCCGCTCGTGCCTGGCTACTCGGCACCAGCGTCGTCGCCTGGCAGACGCACGATCTGCTGCACGGTCTGGCGGTGCTCCGCGTCGAGGCCGGTGCAGCGGCGGCCCGTGGCCCGTCGGTGCGGGCGCAAGGCCAGACGGTCCCGGCCGCGCTGCTTGCCGCACAATTCGATCGGCCTGCCGCCCTCACGCTCGAGGATGGCCTGGTCAGCTACCTGGATTTCGCATCCGCCGACACGCACGACGGGCTCACCCTCGCGGTTCTGCCCGGCGTCCTGCAGACAACGGACCTGCCGGAACTGATGGCGCGCGTCGCGCCCGTGCCCGTGCGACTGCTCAGCCCGCGCACGGCTGCTGGCGCCGCGATCACCGCCACGACCCTGCCGGCGCACCTCGGGACCCCAGTACCTGCCAACGTGACGATCACGCATTGACGCCTACCAGACGCACGGTACGGTTGTGCTAGCATTGCGCCATTACAGATGAGCTAAACCGCGCAGGACCTCTAACCGGAGGGGTTCGAATGCACCGTCGTCTTGCTCAGGCCCGCATGCTGGCCGCCGTCGCGGCGCTCGTCGTCCTGGCGCTCTTGCGGCCCGCGCAACCGCTCCTCGGCCAGCAGGCGCCCACCGACTCGGACAGGGCTGCCCAGTTCGACGCCGTACGCCAGAAGGCCCTGCAACAGGCACAGGTGCGGGTCATTGTCTCGCTGCGCCTCGACGTCGAATCACCTGACAGCAGCCTGGCTACCCCCGGCGGCCTGCAGCAGCGGCGTGACGCGGTCGCGGCGGCGCAGGGGCTTGTGATCGACGCGCTCGAGGGACTGCTGCTCACCGAACTCCGCCGCTTCGAATTCACCCCCGGCATGGCGATGACGATCGGGGTGCTGGCGATCGACCGCCTCGACGCGCTCCCCAACGTGATCGCGATCAAGGAAGACGCGTTCGTCGAGCCAATGCTCGACGTCAGCGTTCCGCTGGTGCAAGCCGATCGTGTCGTCCAGCTCGGCACGACGGGCGACAACGTCGCCATCGCGATCCTCGATACCGGCGTCGACAAGACACATCCCGATCTCGCCGGCCGCGTGGTCAGCGAAGCGTGCTTCTCGACCACCAACAACTTCATCGGCGCTTCCTCGATGTGCCCGGGAGCCGCCGCGTCGTCCACCGCCGTGGGGTCTGGCGAAGACTGTCCGTCGAACGTGTCGGGGTGCGATCATGGCACACATGTGGCCAGCATCGCCGCCGCCGTCGCGCCGCAGGCCGACATCATCGCCATCCAGGTGTTTTCCAGACGCGACGATGGATTGCAGACGCCGTGTGCCGATGACAATCGCACGAGCCCCTGCGTCGGCAGCTTCGAATCCGACACGATCGCCGGGCTCAACCGGGTCGTCGCGCTGAGCGCCACGCGGACGATCGCCGCGGTCAACATGAGCCTCGGCGCTGCTGTGTTCGCTGGCCCCTGCGACGCCAGTTTCACGAGCATGCGCGACACCGTCGCGCTGCTGCGGGCACTGGGGATCGCCGTGGTCGCCGCCGCAGGCAACGATGGTTTTCGCAACCTGATGTCCTTCCCCGCGTGCCTGTCCAACGCGATCAGCGTCGGTGCCACCAACGACGTCGACCAGGTTGCGACGTTCAGCAACATCTCCCCCTTGACCACGGTGCTTGCGCCGGGTCGCGGGATCTTTGCCGCGGTGCCACAGGACTCGTCGTCAAGCACGCCGACACGCCTGTCCAAGAGCGGCACCTCGATGGCAGCCCCGCATGTGGCTGGCGTGTTCGCCCTGCTCCGACAGGAGTTGAAAGGCGTCGGGGCAGGGTCGATCGTGAGCGAACTGGCGACCCGCATCCGCACCACCGGCCCCCTGATCACCGATCAGCGACCCGGTGGCCTGGTGAACTCGATTCGGCGTGTCGATGCGTTGGCCGCCCTGTGCGGCGTCGTGAACTGTGATGCGGATGACTTCCGCACCATCTTCGACGTCGTGGAGCCGACGATCGGCACGATCGCGACCACGAGCGACCGTGATTTCTACAGGTACAACGGGTCGGCGGGCGATCGCATCACGGTGCGCCTGAATCAGCGCACAGGGACGCTCGACCCCCTGCTGGAGGTGCGCGATCCGAGCGGCGTGCGCATCGCCGTCGACGACAACGGCGGCGATGGCAACAACGCGCAGGTCACCGGTCTCAGCTTGCCGCGCACCGGCCCCTACCTGCTTGTCGTACGCGACGCGGGCAACGCGACGCGCACCGGTTCGTACACGCTCACGGTCGCACGCGAGGCCCTCGCGACCTATCCCGTGCCACGGATCACGAATCTCGAGCCAGCGTCGATCTCAGCGACGGTGTTCGGTGCCGACTTCTGGCTGGCCGTGCGCGGATCCGGCTTCACACGCGAGACGCAGGCCCAATGGGATGCCCAGAATCGCGCGGTGTACTACTCGAGCCCGGCCCTGGTCTACATCCGCGTGCTGGCCCGGGACGTGACCTTCCCGGCCCCGCGCACGCCCTTGATCGTGGTACGCAATCCATCGCCGGGAGGAGGGCTGAGTGCGGTGCACTTGTCGATCACGTCGCCGATCCTCGGAACCTTCGAGTTGCTCCAGCCGACCGTCCGTCACGCGCCGGTGGGCGTGTCGGTCACGATGGAAGCCCGGTGGATAACGCCAGGCGGGCTGTCCTGGCGCACCATGCAGCACATGGACATGAAGCTCGCGAACGACGCCGGCGACGTGGCGGCATGGATTCGCGTGGTCGAGCGGCCCGGCACCGCGAGCGTGTTCCGCCTGATCAACGCGGCCGGCGCGGTCGTCGGCGAAGGGCTTCCAGGTTCGGGCAACACGCTGGAAATCCCTGGTATGGTCTCGCTCGACCTGGCCGCCAGCACGTTTGCCGGATCCGGAGACACGGCGATGATGCGGCCGGTAGTGACGTTCGGGCCTGAGGCCGTCGGCGTCTACGACGTGCGTTTCGAAGTCGACAACGAGGCAGGGGCGATCCAGGCCGATGACGTACTGGGGCTCTTCCGTGTGCTGCCGGTGGGGTGCGTGGAGCCGGTTCAGGACCTGACCGTCACGGGACCCACCCACGCGCCTGCCGGGGCGACCGTGACCTTGACGGCATCACTCTCACCCGTAACCACATCCTCACCTGTCGCCTACGTGTGGGCACCGCAGCCGCTCGCTGGCCAGGGCACGCCGGCAGCGACGTACGCCTGGTCGGCTGGAGGCGTCCAGCCCGTAAACGTGACCGTGACCAACTGCGGCGGGTTCGCGGCCGCGAGCACGCAGGTCGTCGTGCCGGCGTCGAGCCTGTTGGCGGAAGGCGCCACCGGCTGGTTCTTCGATATGGACGTCCTCGTGGCCAACCCGCACGACGAGGACGTGCCCTATGTGCTCACGTATCTGACGCCGTCTGGCCGGCAGGTGATCCGCGACCTCACCATCCCCGCCCGGTCGCGACGCACCATTCGCGTCAACGACGAACGGGCGCTCGCCGGCGAGAGTGCCGTGTCGACGGTCGTCACCGTGCCCTCGGGGCTGCCGCTGGCGGTAGAGCGGACGATGTTCTGGGACCAGGCCACGCATTACGGCGGCCATGGTGGGTCGGCCGTGGAGGCCCCGGCCAACCGGTGGTACTTCGCCGAGGGATCACAGGGGTTCTTCGACACGTGGGTGCTGCTCGCGAATCCGGGGGACACTCCCGCGACGATGCAGGTCAGCTTCCTGCGGGAACACGAGCCGGCCTACACGGTTGCCCTCACCATTCCGGCGCACGCGCGCGAGACGATCTGGGCCGGTTCCCATGCGGCGCTCGTCGGTCGCTCGTTCTCCATCGAGGTCGACGCGGATACGCCCGTGATGGCCGAGCGCGCGATGTACTGGAGCAGCCAGGGCCGGTACTGGAACGGCGGCCACGATTCGGCGGGCGTCTCTGCGCTCTCCACCTTCTGGTTCCTTGCCGAAGGTGCGACCGGCGACTACTTCGACATGTACGTGCTCCTCGGCAACCCGGGCGTGGATGCGACGACGGCGACGGTGACCTACCTGCTTTCCGACGGGACGACCGTCGATCGCACCTACGATGTGCCGGCGCGTCGTCGACTGACGATCAACGTCGAGGACCAGGACCCGCGCCTTCGTCAGGCGGAAGTGTCCGTGCGCGTCGTCTCCGGCGAGCCGATCGTGGTCGAGCGCGCCATGTACTGGCCAGGCAACTCGAGCACGTGGCAGGACGCGCACAACAGCTTTGGCGTGACTGACACCGGGCTGGCATGGATGCTCGCCGAAGGCCGGGCCGGGACCTCGAGCAATTACGAGACGTTCGTGCTGATCGCCAACCCGAGTTCGGCCCAAGCCGCCGAGGTCACGCTGACGTTCCTCGGTGAGATCGGGCCACCGGTCGTCCGGACGGCGACCGTGCTGCCCAACTCACGATTCACGGTATGGGCGAGTGCGATTCCCGAGTTGGCCAATGCCAATTTCGGTGTTCTCGTCGAGGCCACCAACTCTGTGCCGATCGTGGTCGAGCGCGCGATGTACTGGGATGCCGTGGGCCAGCACTGGGCCGGCGGCATCAATACGACCGGCACCCGGCTGCGCTGACCCGGGCTGGCAGAGTCCGTACCCCTGGCGTCTACATTTCGTCAGCGGATGGACCGTAGGGGCCAGGGATCGGGATATCGAGGAGGCGGAGATAGACGCCCAGCTGCGCCCGGTGATGGATCATGTGACTCATCACCATGCTGCGAATCACCACGTGGCGAGGCAGTGCGAAGATGACCTTCCCTTGCCATTTGAAGGTCCAGGTGATGGCGAGAGCCTCGTCGGTCGCCTTCGCGAGATGCTCACGCGCCGCGACCGTTCGCGAGTCGAGTTCGTCCAGCAAATCCTGACGTGATGAGGCGTTGAACCCCTTCATGTCGGGGGTTGGCTCGAGTTCCTCTGTGGTGACCGTGACCGTGAGCCACTGCGGCATCTCGGCCAGGTGCGAGGCGAGGCGGCCGAGCTTCATCGACTTCGCGTGCGGCGCGTAGTCGAATCGATCTTCGGGCACGCGCTCGAGCATCGTCCGCGTCTTGGCCACTTCCTGGTCGAACTCGGGCAGGAACAATTCCGCAAGCGTCATGGGCGACCCCTCCGCGCCGTAACCTAGCGCAGGCCTCAGGCGAATACAAGGCGAAAGTTTACCGGGGCCGCCAGTCGGCGAGACGATCGTTGCCCGCACCGGTGGTGAGCGGGACCCGGCGCCCCGGGTCGCTGGTCGAAACCAGCGCCAGATCCCAGTTCTCGCCTTCGTGATGCTCCGGGCTGAGCGACACGACCAGCCACTGGCCGTCCGGAGAGACACGCGGGTAGTAACTCCACAGCGACGGATTGGAGTGCGCCAGCGAGACCCCGCCGCTCGTCATGTCGCGCCGCTGGATGAACGAGGGCTCCCGGTCCAGTTGCACGTTGTACAGCGCTCGGCCGTCCGGCGACCAGGAGGGCCAGCAGGCGCCGCCGCTCGCGGGCAGCGGCTCCGTGCGTCCGGAAGCCAGGTCGAGCACGTGGAGCTGGAAGACCCAGAATGCGCCCAGCCGCAACGTCTGCGCGGCGAAGGCGACCTTCGACCCGTCTGGCGACACGGCGGGCATGATGGCCCGGCCGACGAAGTTCGTGGTGAGTCGATCGGTGTGCCCATCGGCGATGCGGACACGGTACAGGTCGCCGCGCGACGCACGGTCCGACGAGAACACGAGTCCCTGTCCGTCCGGCGACCAACTCGGGTCGTAGTCGTTGCCCGGATCGGTCGTGATCCGGCGGACCGCCGAACCGTCGGTGCGCATCACGTAGACATCGACATCCGGTGTGCCGGTCTCGGGTTGCGCGCCGTAATGCGCGCGGTTGGAGGTGAAGGCGATCCACTGCCCGTCCGGCGACCACCGTGGCGACTCGTCACGCCACTCCCCGCCATGCGTCAGCTGCCGCACCAGGCCGGTTGCGATCTCGAGCGTGAAAACCTTCGGTCGACCGGCGACGTCGGACTGGAACACGAGCGTGCCGGCGGTGACGCCGTGGTAGGGCTGCACGACCTGGGGCAACGGCCCGGGAGGCGGAGCCGCCTCAGCGGCCGCTACCAGAGCGGCCGGCGACTCGCCCGCGGCCGACCCAGCTGGCGCGGACGCGCCTGGCGGCCAACTCGACGATGCACCGGTCGCACGTGCCGGCGGCGCGGCCGACTCGCCGCACGCGGCCAACAGAATCAGGCTGGCCGGCAGAACGCCATGAGATGCCAGCCGTAGGGTCGCACCCACGCCTTCGGCAAGGCGTTGAAGGTGCCGACGAAGAACGAGTTGTACGCAGTAGCCTTCCATCCCTTGTGCAGCCTCGATGCGACGGGAAACCGCTCAGGCACGATCTCCACGTCGCCAAAGGGGGAGAGGAGCGCCCTGAACTCGGGGATGGAATAGAGCTGGAGCACGGGCGCGTCACCGTGCTCGAGCCCCACCTTCATGACCCTGGACATCGCCTGCAGCCACGAGACGCGGTTGTAGACCATGAAGACGGCCAGACCGTCCGGCCGCAGCACTCGTCGAGCCTCGGCGACGATGGCCGCGGCATCGGCGGCGTACTGCAGTACCCCATGGCAGTAGACGACGTCGAAGGACGCCTGGTCGAATGGCAGGGCTGCTCCGTCGGCCACGCGCAGATCCTCGGCCTGCAGCCCATGCAACTCGAAGTTCTTCCGGGCCAGGTCGATGGACGCTTGCGCCAGGTCGATGCCGGTGACGCGCGCCCCGCCGCGGGCGAACCGCGCCAGGTCGGTCCCGATACCGCAGCCGATCTCGAGCACGCGCTTGCCTGCAAAGCCGTTGAAGTCGACCAGAAGCGGCAGGTAATGCAGCTTGTCGAAGCGGTAGTCGTCGAGGTCGTCGAAGAATTCGCGCGTGCCCACCGGGTGGGTGGTCATCTCGAGATCGTGGATGCGCGTGTTCCAGTAGGCGGCGACGTCGGCGGCAGAGGCGGGGCCGTGCGGCCGGCTCGCGGGCGGGTGCATGCCGCTATCGTAAAATACACGGCACGTGCGACGCGATCCGAGTCGGCTCACGACCTCCGAGTTCGACCTGCTCATCGTCGGCGCCGGCATCTACGGTGCCACCGTGGCGTGGGATGCGACGCAGCGCGGCCTCAAGGTGGCCCTGATCGACAAGGGAGACTTCGGCAGCGGCACGTCGTTCAACAATGCCAAGACGGTGCACGGGGGCGTGCGCTCGCTGCAGCGCGGGCACCTCGGCGAAATGCGCGAGTACCTGCGCGAGCGTCGCGCTCTCTCGTACATCCTGCCCCACCTCGTCCACCCGCTGCCGTTCCTGCTGCCCACAAGTCGCCGGCTGACACGGCACAAGCTGTTGCTCGGCGTCTACTTCCGGTTCAACGACCTGCTGGCGCACGACCGCAACGATTTGCCCGACCCGAGCAAGCACCTGCCGGCCAGCCGCGTTGTCTCGCGGGAGGAATGCCTGCGGCTGGCGCCGTGGCTGGATCCCGACGGGGTCACGGGTGCCATCGAGTGGCATGACGCTCAGTTCTCCAACAGCTCGCGCGCCGAACTGGCCTTCATTCGCACTGCGGTTCGGCACGGGCTCGAGGCCGCCAACCACGTGCAGGCCCTGGGGCTGATCCGGCAGGACGAGGGTCGGGTGGCGGGCGTGATGGCGCAGTCGCTGCGGCCAGAAGCACCGCCCTTCCCCATCCGCGCGCGTGCGGTGCTCATGGCCACCGGCGGCTGGACAGCGGAGGCGCTTCGCGCGTGGGGTGCATCGGCCTTCGGGCGGCGCGTGCCGCAGTGGTCGGTGGCGATGAATCTCGTGATCGCCGGCCGCGGCGGCACGCATGCCGTCGGCGGCACCGCACGTGGCCGCCTGTTCTTCCTGGCGCCGTGGCGCGGCGCCACCATCGCCGGAACCAGCCATGACCCATGGACGGGTACGGCAGATCAACTGGTGCCGCGGCGCGAATTCGTCGATCAGCTGCTCGACGATGTCAATGCGGCGTTCCCGCGGGCGGCCGTGCAGGCGACCGACATCCGGCTCGTGCATCGAGGGCTGCTGCCGGCCACCGAAGCCTCGGCACGGCGCGTCACGCTGCTGCGCGAGAGTCCCTTCATCGACCACGGCGAGGACGGCTGCGCGAACCTCTTCTCGCTCGTCGGGGTGCGCTATACGACAGCACGCCACTCCGCGGAACGTGCCGTGGACGCGATCGTCCGCGTGCTCGACATCGTCGCGAAGCCGGGTGCCACCGCCACGACGAAACTCGATGGCGGGGACATCGAGCGATTCGATACGTTCGTGGCCGAAGCGAGGCGGCAGGCCACACCCGACGTGCCAGCGTCGCTGATCGAACGGCTCGTCTGCAGCTACGGCACGGCGTGGAGGGACGTGATCGCGACGCGACCTCACGCTGCCGGCACGGCGGATGCCGAGGCACCAGAGGACTCGTCATTACGACCGTTGGGGGCGCACTGCGATGTCACCGCCGCGGAAGTGCTGTATGCGGTGCGCGAGGAGATGGCCATCACACTCGCGGACGCGCTGCTGCGACGCACCGAGGCCGGGACCCGTGGCCATCCGGGCCAGGACGCCGTTCTGGCCGCCGCCACGCTCATGGGCAAGGAACTGGGCTGGACCGACGCGCAACGGGCTCGCGAAGTGCAGTCGCTCGGGCGTGTCTACGACGCGGCAACGATACCCGGCATCTGAACCGGCGCCTCGAGCGCATCGGCCCAGCGCTCGAACACCATCAGCGAGAACAACTGGTGCGCATGATTGGCGCGGCCGTCCACGTGCTCCTGCATGAGTCGCGCGACTTCCGTGGGTTGGAACAGCCCGCGCCGAGTGAGTCGCTCCGCGGAGAGCAGGTCGCGCATCAGCGGCTGCAACTCGCGTCGCAGCCAGTTCTTCATCGGAATGCTGAAGCCCTCCTTCCTGCGCAAGAGGATGCTCTCGGGCAGCACGCCGCGCAATGCCTGCTTCAGGACGATCTTGCGCTGGTCGCCGCGCACCTTGAGATGTCCGGGCATGGAAAAGGCCAGCTCCATCAGGTCGGTGTCGAGGAAGGGCGCTCGCGTTTCGAGCGAAGTCGCCATGCTCATGCGATCGACCTTCACCAGGATGTCGTCTGCGAGGTACACGCGGAGATCCGCATAGAGCTCGCGGTTCATCGCATCGTCGGAGCGATACGCGCCAAACGCCTCGCGTACTTCCCGATGCACGTCGCCGCCGAGGGCGGCGTCGAGCATGGCCGGCGAGTAGAGCCGCCGACGTGAGGGCGGATCCATGAACGTCATCCAGCGGTAGTGCCCGAGGTCCGCGGTGTTGGACGTGATCCCGGCGAGGAAGCGCTTGACCTTGTTCAGCGCGCCCTTCTTCTGCGCCGCCGGCGGCACCAACTGCGCGACCCGATCGGCCAGCTGCCACGCGGCGTCCGGCGTCAGGCGCGAGAGCCGTGCCGCCAGGGCCTGGGCGGCGTACGCGTCGTAGCCGCCGAACAACTCGTCGCCGCCATCGCCGGCGAGCACGCCCTTGACGTGTTGCCGCGCCAGTCGCGACACGAGGTAGGTGGGAAAGAACGACACGTCGGCGAAGGGCTGGTCGAGATGCGCGACCAGCGGATCGAACAGGCTGGCGACGTCGGCGGTGACCAGGTCCTCGACGTGCGTCAGGCCGAAGCGCGTCGCAATCTCGCGCGCGTACGGGAGCTCGTTGTAGCTCTGGTCGCGGAACCCCATGCTGAAGCTCGTGACCGTGACGCCGCGCCGCACCGCGGCGTCGGCCATGAACGCGGCGATCGCGCTCGAGTCGATCCCGCCCGACAGGAACACCCCGAGCGGCACATCCGACATCATCTGCCGATCGACGGCCGTCGCCAGGGCCGTACGCACCGCAGTGGCCGCGTCGGCCGCAGCCCACTCGCGAACCGGTACCTCGGCCACGTCCCAGTAGCGCTCGACGCGCACCTTCCCGTCGCGATAGACAAGGTAATGTGCGGCCGGAAGGCTGCGGATCTGTGCAAACAGCGTCCGCGGTGCGATGACGTACTCGTAGGTCAGGAACTGGTCCAGCGCCTGCAGATCGAACTCGCGTGAGACCTCGGGCCGCACCAGCAGGGCCTTGACCTCGGACGCGAGGAAAAGGCCGTCAGTCGTGTCGGCGTAGAACAGCGGCTTCTCGCCTGCGCGATCGCGAGCCGCCACGAGTGCGTGCGTGCGTTCGTCGTACAGCGCCAGCGCGAACATGCCGCGCAGGTGGGTGAACGCGTCGCAGCCCCACTGCTCGTAGGCGTGGAGGGCGGCCTCGATGTCCGACCCGGATCGGAAGCGGTGACCCAGTGCTTCGAGCTCACCGCGCAATTCCGGGTAGTTGTAAATCTCGCCGTTGCCGACGACGTGGACGTTGCCCGCTTCGTTGGTGAACGGCTGCTGGCCGCCGGGGATGTCCATGAACGACAGGCGCCGGAAGCCGAGTCCACCGCCGCAACCCGCGAGCACGCCTTCGTCTTCCGGGCCGCGGTGGACGAGCGTGCGCGCCATGCCGCGCAGGGCGGCCTCGCTCACGGGGGCGCGGAGATCACGATGGGCGATGGCGACGATGCCGCACATTGGGTCTGGACTCGACACGTAGGCGCGGGACTTGTCCCGCGCGCTGGCTGCGGGCTCGATGACAGCCCACCTCGAACATCACTGTCCGTCGACCAAGGTCGACGGCTACACATGCTGTTGTCGCATGTCCGCCGGCCAGGACCGACGGCCACACAGGCTGTCGTAGGTGTCGAGCTTGCTCGACACTCAGGCCGGCGTTCGCCGGTCGCGCACCACCTTCGCTGGCGTGCCGACGGCGATCGCGAATTCCGGGATCTCGCCGACGACGACAGCACCCGCGCCCACGATCGCATCGCGCCCGACACGGGAGCCGTCGGTCACGACCACGTGCGCGCCGAGCCACGCGTGATCGCCGATGTCGATGCCGGCGGCTGTCCGCCCCTGATCGAGCACCGGGATGTCCACCCGATCGTAGAGATGATCCCCGCCCACCAGGTAGGTATACGCGGCGATCAGGACCTTCTTGCCGACCCGCACTCGTGAGGCCGAGAAGATCTCGGTGTTGAAGCCGATGTTGGCTTCGTCATCGACGATGATGTCGCCGTTCTTGCAACTGAGGATCGCGTTGCGGCCGAGGAACACGCCGCTGCCGATCCGGATGCCGTCGTTGTCGGTCCCCTTGGCATCGAGGCAGCAGCCATCGTCGACGACCACGTTGTCGGCGATGTGGATCTTGTGGGGATGGCGCAGGACCACGCCGGCGCCGAATGCCACGCCCCGCCCGCACGAGCCGAGCAGCCACGGGTACAGCTTCGACCGGATGAAGAGCCCGAGCGCCCCCGGCAGCCCCCAGCAGATGAGCGTGATCACTTCGTGCTTGAACAACGGGAGGAGGCCGGGTTTGCCAACGACCAGCTCGGCGTACCGCTGCGCCTTCGACTTCTTCTCGTCGAACAGCTCGCGCTGGATCACGGTGATCCGCGCGTCGTGCTCGCGCGGCGGCTTCACCCCCGTGACAGCTCCCGGGGGCCGGCGCTGATGTTCACGGCCAGGTGCATCGGCTCGGGATGTTCCGCCGTCGCCTCGACGATCTCGCGGATCGCGTAGGTCGGCTTGTCCTGCGACTCGTGGTACGTGCGTGCCTGCAGTTCCGCCAGCAGTCCCATCGTCAACAATTGCAGGCCGGATGAGACGAGCAGGATGCCGAACAGCAGCAGCGGCCGATCGGCGATGCCCTGGTGCATGAACAGACGCACGAACGCGAGGTACGCCATGATCAGCGCACCGAGACTGCCGAGAATCACGCCGACCAGCCCGAAGATCTGCAGCGGTCGTGTCGCGTAATTGAGCAGGAACTTGACGGTGACAAGGTCCAGGATGACGCGGATGGTGCGCGACAGGCCGTATTTCGACGTGCCGGCCCGCCTCGCCCGATGGTTGACGACGACCTCGGCGACCTTCACGCCGAACTCGCTCGCGATCGCCGGGATGAAGCGGTGCATCTCGCCGTACAGGCGCAGCGGCTTGACGACCTCGCTGCGGAACGCCTTGAGCGAGCAGCCGTAGTCGTGGAGGTCGACGCCGGTGGCGCGCGAGATCAGCTTGTTGGCGAGTATCGACGGGATGCGGCGCGTGATCAGCGTGTCCTTGCGGTCCTTGCGCCAGCCGCACACGATGTCGTTGCCCTCCTCGAGCCTGGCGACGAGCATCGGGATGTCCTTCGGGTCGTTCTGCAGGTCGCCGTCGGACGTGATGATGATCTGGCCGCGCGCGTAGGCGAAACCGGCCGAGAATGCCGGCGTCTGACCAAAGTTCTTGCGGAAGCGGATGATGCGGAAGCGGGCATCTCGCGCCGGCAGCGACGCCAGCAGCGCCGCGCTGCCGTCGGTGCTCCCGTCGTCGATCAGCAGTACCTCGTAGGTGCGGCCCCATTGCGCCAGCGCTGCCGTGATCTCCCCGTAGAGCGCCTCGATGTTGGGCGCTTCGTTGTAGATGGGGATGACCAGCGAGATCTCGGGAGACATCAGGAGAACGCGCGATTATACCGCACCGGCATGCTGTGCCCGGCGTTGCCGGAGCACCGCGTAGGCCACTCCACCGAGTATCAGGACGGCTGCCAGCGCGAGCGAAACCGGCCTCAGGTTTTTGTCGATGAACGTCATCGCCTGCTGTCCGTACCAGCGGGCCAGCAAGGCCTCCAGCCCGTACCGGAAGCCGCGGCCGAGCCCGATGGCGGCCACGAACTCCCACAAGGGAATCTGCACCACCCCTGCAAGCAGCACGAACAGCTTGAAAGGCGCCGGCGGTGGCAGGATGGAGGGCACGAGGACCGCCAGGAGTCCCCACTTCTGGAACGTGGCGCGCCCGCGCTCCATGCGTTCGGCGCTCACCATCTTGCGCAGCACGCGCTCGCCGCCCTTGCGCGCGAGCAGGTACATCCCGACGCACCCGGCGATGGATCCGGCCGTGGTCATGAGTGCGTAGACGAGCCAGAGCGACGGGTGTCGCGTGACCATGAAAATCAACAGCAGGTCGGGCACCTGCGGCAACGACAGGAACGAGGAGTCGAGCAGCGCGACCAGGAAGAGGCCGGGGGCCCCGAGGGTCAACGCGAACGACTTGATGGCGGCGACGACTTTCGACATGCGGAGAACGTTGGGTAGGGACCGCTGGCGGAGCGGTCCGACGCAGGACCTCGACCGGGAGGCCGCCTGGTGGCCGAGGTACTATGGCGGGATGGTCGGACCCCGACCGTGATTATAACCAAGCCCTGCTCGTGCCTGCTTCGCCACCCCTGACCTTGCGCCCTGCCTTCGTCCCCGTCATGGCCGCGCTGGTCGCTCTCATCGTGGGCAGCATCGCGACCACGTACTATGCCGGCCAGGACCTGACTCTCAGTCATTACGACGCCAAGGCCCACCTGGTGGTGGCGCGGCGCATCTTCGACAGCCTGACGCCCGGCTGGCGGCAGATCGGCGCCGTCTGGCTGCCGCTGCCGCATGTGCTCAACGCGATACCCGTCCAGGTGGATGCCTGGTATCGCACCGGCCTGTCGGGCGTGGCCATCTCGATGCTGTCGTTTGCCGCGGCCGCCGCGTCGCTGACGTGGCTCGTCGCCCGCCTGTCGGGCTCACTCCCTGCGGCATGGGTGACGCTGGCGGTCTTCGTCTACCAGCCGGACCTGCTCTACCTGCAGGCCACACCGATGACCGAACCCCTCCTGCTCGGCCTGACGGTGACGGGCACCGCGTTGCTCTATGCGTGGACGGCCACCAGGGGCACGGGCGCCGCGTGGCCGGCGGGACTGGTGCTCGCGCTGGCCTGCCTGACGAGGTACGAGGCGTGGCCGATGACGGTCGCGGCAGGGCTGGTGGCCTGGCTGACCCTCTTGCGTAACCGAGTCGGGTTCGGGCCATCGCTTGCCGCGATGATGCGCGTCGGCCTGTGGCCGCTCGGTGCGCTCGTCCTGTTCCTGATCCTGAGCAAGGTCACGGTGGGTGCGTGGCTCGTGACCGGGGGCTTCTACGAGCCGAACAACCCCGCCTACCACGAGCCCGCGAAGGCGCTCGTGCAGGTCGGCTGGGGCCTCGGCCGTGTCGGCGGGTGGCCGGTCGCCTGGGCAGCCGCGGCCGGCGCGGTTGTCGTGCTGTTGCAGGGACTGGTCCGGAACGATCGTCAGGATTGGTGGTTCGTGCTCGCGCTTGCCGGCTCCGCGGCGCTGCCCTACTACGCCTTCGTGAGCGGGCACCCGTTCCGGATCCGTTACATGATCCTGCTCATCACCGCGGCTGCGGCGTGCATCGGCATGCTGGTCACGCTGTTGCCCAGGCCTTACCGCGCGGCGGTGCTGCTGCTCGTAGTCGGTGTGCTCGCGTTCGAGCGACGGCCACTCGGGTTGACGTCGCCGATGGTTGCCGAAGCGCAGTGGGATCGTGCCAACCAGAAGGCACGTCGTCACGTCACGGCGTGCCTGCTCGATGCATGGCGCGGCGAGCCGATCCTGGTCAGCATGGGCTCACTCGCGCATTACATGCAGGAAACGGCCACCAACGGACTCGCGATCCACCATTTCATCCACGAAGGCATCGGCGAGATCTGGTTCGAGGCGCTGAAAAGCCCGAAACGACACGCGGCCTTCGTCCTCGTGGAGGAGAAGGCCGAAGGTGGCGACCAGTTGTTCCGTATGGCGCAGGAGGTCCCGACATTTCTCGAGGGCTTCGTGCGCACGTGTGAAGGCGGCGGGGTTGCGTTGTACGTGCGGCGGTAGGGACCGCTCTCCGAGCGGTCCATTTCCTCGATTGCTCGCATGACTTGGACGCCTCGGAGAGGCGTCCCTACCTATTTGAACTTGTAGGCGACCGTGAACAGCCAGGTGTGGCCGCCGAGGTCCAGGGTCTTCCCGTAGAAACCGAGATCCGGATCGAGGTCCGCTTTTGCGGTCGCGTAGCGCCACTCCCCGCCCAACAACAGGTTGGCTCCCACCGGGAACCGAAGACCCGCGAGGAACACCGGGCCGGTCTCGACGCCGTCGTCGGTGAAGCTGTCGCGGAAGATGTCGCCGGTGTCGTAATCCAGGAATTCGCCCACTTCGGTGTACTGCCAGCGATTGAACTGCACCCCGCCGCCGAGGTACGGCTGGATTTTCGCGTCACGCGTGAAGGGAAACAACTTCGCCGTGAGCGCCAGCGGCACGACCTTCTGCTTCATCTCCATGAAGATTTCGGTGCCGTCATCGTCCACGAACTCTTCGTTGACCGACGGGACCGTGCTCTGGGAGTAGTTCAGGCCTACACCCACCTCGAGGAACGAGCCGACGCTTACGGCGAAGTCGCCGCCGAAGGTCGTGCTGTCGAAGTCCTCGATCTCGAATGCCAGGAACGTCCGGTTGTTTCGTAGTACGTCGTCCCTGTCGCGGCTCTCCTCGTTCCTGACCAGGAACCCCCCGATGTTGCCGCCGACGACCATGTCCTGCGCGAACGCCGCGCCACTGCACGCCAACACCATCGCACCGCTCGCCAACAACCGTCGAACCATGAGCCTGTCTCCCCTGCCGGATGACGTCCCAAGTGGTCACGCCTCGTGCGTGCTGCCACCTGCACACTAGCTGAGAGGAGCTCAAGCAAGGAATGTGCCCTGGCTGATGTCACCCGCGGGCATCAGTTGGCGTCGTCGCTGCGGCGACCGGCCTCGAACTCCGCGAGCATCGCCAACATTTCGGCGTGAATGCGGCCGTTGGTCGCCAGGATCTGTGGCAGTCGCGACTGGAACGGTGTCCCCTTCCAGTCGGTCACGTTGCCGCCCGCTTCCTGGACGATCAGCGCCCCGCCACAGGAGTCCCACGGCTTGAGCGACGCCTCGTAGAAGCCATCGAGGCGACCAGCCGCCACGTAACAGAGGTCCAGGGCGGCTGAGCCCAGGCGCCGCACGGCGCGGCTTCGGCCGAGGAAATGACCGAACAAGGCGACCAGTTCCGCGCCGACCTCCGGCTGCTGGACGGTGTACGGGAACCCCGTGACCAGGAGGCTGTCGAGCACGCTGGCGGCCCGCGTCACGGCGATGGGCGCGCCGTTGAGCCGGGCCCCCGCTCCCTTTTCGGCCGTGAACAGCTCTCGCCGCGTCGGATCGTAGACGGCAGCGGCGATGGCCTGGCCATCGAGTTCGAGGCCCAGCGACGCGCAGAAGATAGGCAACCCGTGCGCGAAGTTGGTGGTCCCGTCGATCGGATCGAAGACCCAGCAATAGCCAGGCGCCGAATGCCGGACCAGGTCGTCCTGCTGGAGTTCCTCACCGAGCACGACGTGATCGGGGAAGCGCTCGGCAATCATGGCGCGGAACATGCGTTCGACCGCCACGTCGACCTCCGTCACGAGGTCGATATCGCCTTTCTTGTCGATGCGCATCGGCCCACCGAAGTGAGCCATCTGGATGACGCCGGCCTTCTGCACGGCCTCGATGGCCGTGGCGAGCAACAGGGGATCGAGTGCGTTCATTCAGCAGGGACCGACAGGCGCTTGCGCATGCGGACTTCCATGCCGCCTTCGGGCCGACGGCGCAACTGGACGTCGTCCATGAAGTTGCGCATGAAGAAGATACCGCGCCCGCTGGATTTCAGCAGGTTCTCCGGCGCCAGCGGGTCGCCGACCTCTTCAGGCTCGAACCCCTCGCCCTCGTCCTGGACACTGACCTCCAGGTATTCCGGCGCCTCGGCTGGCACGAAGGCGAAGTGGACCCGGACATGCTTGGCCGGGTCGAACTTGTTGCCGTGCCGGATGGCGTTGACCACCGACTCGCGGACCGAGACACCCACCCAGTGGCCCGCATCCTCGTTCAGCTGGGCGGACGCGCACAGCTGGTCACAGACCACCTGCACGTAGTCAAGGACGTCGACGTGGCTGTTGAGCACCAGGGACAGCGCGGAGCGTTCTGCGGCCATGTGGTCGGGGTGGCGTGCATCATACACGCTCCACTGTTTGTTACAGTGAAGCCCGCGATGCCCGCCGAGTTCACCAAGACCGTCACCGTCCGCCCCGCCACTGCCCTCGAAGGGGTGGTGCGCGTGCCTGGTGACAAGTCCATCTCCCATCGGTACGCGATGCTCGCGGCTCTGGCCGACGGCGTCACGCGGATCAGTCACTACGCCCCGGGCAAGGACTGCCAGAGCACGCTCAAATGCCTCGAGCAGCTCGGGACAATCGTCTCGCGACACGCGTCCTTCGACAGGGACACGGGCGCCGAGGTGCCGACTGTTCAGATAGTCGGCCGCGGGCTGCTGGGACTGCAGTCGCCGACCGCGGATCTCGACTGTGGCAACTCCGGTTCCACGCTGCGGATGCTCGCCGGCATCCTGGCCGCGCATCCGTTCACGAGCGTGCTCACGGGCGACGCCTCGCTGCGGCGCCGGCCCATGCTCCGGGTGGTGACGCCGCTGCAGCAGATGGGCGCCGAGGTCACCTCGTTCAATGGTCGCCCGCCCGTGGCGGTGACCGGTGGCAACCTGCAGCCAATCACGTATCGACCCGAGTCCCCGAGCGCCCAGGTCAAGACGGCGGTCCTGCTCGCCGGCCTGCAGACGCAGGGCCTGACGACGTTCGAGGAGCCTGCCGGGACGCGCGATCACACGGAACGGGCGCTGAAGGCGTTCGGGGCGACCGTCGACGTGCACGGGCACGTGATCCGGATCGCAGGCGGACAGCGGCTCACGGGCCGCAATCTGGCCGTGCCGGGTGACCCGTCATCGGCGGCCTTCTGGGCATGCGCGGCCGCGGCGCTGCCCGGCTCCTTTCTCGAGCTGCGGGACGTCGGACTGAACCCGAGCCGCACGGCCATCTTCGACGTCCTGCGCCGCCTTGGTGCCGACGTGGACGTGCAGGTCGATCGCGTCGACGCCGAGGAACCCGTCGGTCGTGTCCGGGTGCGGCATCGGACGATGAGTCGCCTCGACCTGACGCCAGCCGACGTCCCGGGACTCATCGACGAATTGCCGGTACTCGCGGCGCTGGCCACGCACGGCGGCGAACTGCGCGTCACCGGCGCGGGCGAACTCCGCGCCAAGGAAAGCGACCGCATCACGGCGCTCGTCAACGGCTTGCGCGCCCTCGGTGCCGACGCCGACGAACTGCCAGACGGCTTCCATGTACGAGGCTCACGCCGCCTCCTTGGCGGACAGGTCGATGCCGCAGACGACCACCGCCTGGCGATGGCGTTCGCGGTCGCCGGGCTGGGCGCCCTCGAGCCGACCCTGATTCGCGGCGCCGATGCCGTCGACGTGTCCTACCCGGGATTCTTCGACGTCCTCGATGCGCTGAGGAAATGACCCCCTCGACCACCGACAAGATCTACCTCGTGGGGTTCATGGGGTCGGGCAAGACGACCGTGGCGCGCGCACTCGGACGTCGGCTCGGCTGGCGCGTCATCGATCTCGACGAAGAGATCGAGCGCCGCGAGGGACGCACGATCTCGCAGGTGTTTGCCGAACACGGCGAAACCTATTTCCGCAAGGTCGAACGGGAGGTCCTGCTCGCCTTCCTGCCCGCGCGCCATGCGATCGTGGCCACCGGCGGGGGCACCTTCATCCAGGCCGCGAACCGGGCCGACATCCTTGCTGACGGTGTCACCGTCTGGCTCGACGCGGCCTTCCATCACATCGTCGATCGGGTGCCATCAGACGGCCGGCGTCCCCTGGCTGCGGACCGGGAGGCGTTTGCCGCCCTGTTCGAAGAGCGACGAGCCGTTTACCGATTGGCGCACATGCGCCTCGACGCCCAGGGTCGGGTCGAAGCCCTCGTCGAGCGCCTGCTGCACAAGCTCGGATGGTGACCGTTCAGGATCGCCCTCTCGAGCGTTAATAGAGCCACAGCGTGCGCTACCTCGTCATCAGCGACATTCACGGCAACCTCCCGGCTCTGGCCGCAGTCCTCCGGGACTGCCCGCCAGAAACCTATGATCGCGTACTGGTGCTGGGTGACCTCGTGGGCTACGGTGCCGAGCCCGGCGCGATCATCGATCGCGTCCGGGCGCTTGCGCCTCACGTGGTCGTCCGCGGCAACCACGACAAGGCCGTCTGCGGCGTGATGGACCTCCTGGCCTTCAACTCCCATGCCCGGGAGGCGGCCGAGTGGACGACACGGGCGCTCTCCGAGCCGCAACTGGCGTACCTGCGCGACCTGCCAGCCGGTCCGCTGCTCGTCGACGACGTGCTGGAGGTGTGGCACGGGTCGCCGGCCGACGAGGATGCGTACCTGGTCTGGATTGACGACATTCGCGATGCCGCGGCGCTGGGACGCCGCCCGTTGTGCCTGTTCGGGCACACCCATGTGCAGGGCGCGTACGGATCGGGCGAGGGCCATCCAGTGGTCGAGAGCGGCGACACCTGGACACACACGACGCTGTCGATTCGCCTCGAGGATCGCTGGCTGGTCAATCCAGGGTCAGTCGGTCAGCCGCGTGACGGCGACCCGCGTGCGGCCTACGCCATCGTGGACCTGGGCGCGCGCAAGATCACGCTGCGGCGCATTGCGTACGACGTCGCCGCCGAGCAGGCCGCGATCCGTGCGGCGGGCCTGCCGGAATTGCTGGCGTCCCGTTTAGCCGAAGGTCGTTAGGGACCGCTCCGAGCGGTCCATGACCTCCGCCTGCCGCCTTCGCCGTACGGCATCGGCTGGCCAGCGGAAGTGAGTACGGAGGCGATGGACGCCTCGGAGAGGCAATGGACGCCTCGGAGAGGCGTCCCTACCTTCGTTTCTCGTCCGCGCGCTTCTGCTGAGACCGCATCGCGTCCATCGCGGCGCGCGATCCCAGGATCCATCCGATGACGATCCCCACGAGCAGCACCGCGGGGATGAAGATGAAATGCCCGGCGGTCACGACGTCCTACCGGCCCCCCGCCATCCGTTGTGCCTGGCGCACCTCAGCCTCGACGCGCCCGAGACGCCGCCACAACATCAGCACGTACAGCAGCAACGCGCCCCACACGACGACATAGGCCCCGATGAGGAACGGCGCGGCCGGCAGTTTCTCGCTGTCCGGGAGCTGGTCGATCGGGACGTACTCGTCCTGGGCAGCGGTGGTCGCCGGGGCTTGCGGCGCTTGCGTGGCCTGTGCGCGCGCGGCCGGTGCGGAGGCGGCGACGAGCAGCAGCAGGAGGGCACCCGTGCGGGCGATGCGATTCAGAAAGGACATAGCTAGCCTTCAGCCTCCGCGAGGAGCATGTCGAGGGCATCCTGCTGTTCGGCAAGGCGCACGCGCGTCCGCAGCAGCGCCACGAACAGGAGCAGGAATGCCACCACACACCAGTAGAACGGGAAGCGCATCTCCGGCACCAGCGACGGCACGACGGAGGTCTTGGGATGCATCGTCCGCCAGACGTTGACCGACCAGTAGATGAACGGCACGTTGGCCATGCCGAACAGCGCCACCCCCGCGGCGAGTTTCTCCGTGCCGGGCCCGCCGAAGCGCCGCAGCAACAGGTACGCCGCAAACAGCAGCCACAGCACGAGCGTCGACGTGAGCCGCGCATCCCACTGCCACCACACGCCCCAGGCCTTGCGGGCCCACAGCGGCCCGGTGAGCAGGACGATCGCCCCGAGGACCACCGTGAGCTCGGCGGCGGCTTCGGCCAGCCGGTCGCTCCTGGCCTTGCCACGCACCAGGTACGCGAGGCTCGCGAATCCGCAAGTGAACGTCGACACGAACATCACGATGCCGACCGGCGCGTGATAGTAGAAAATCTTCTGGACCAGTCCCATCGTGGACTCGTACGGCGCCTGCGCGATGAAGTACGGCGCGATGGAGAACATCGCGAGAGCCACCATCAGCATCGCAGGCACGCTGCGCGTCAACATCTCAGGCCTCCTTGGCCACTCGCGGCGCGGCCTCGGTCATCAGCGTGCCGAAGGTCCACAGGGCGAGGATCGCGAACACCGCGTCAAAGCATATCAAGAGGGGCAACCACAGGCTGACCACGCCGGGGACGTACGGGTCGGCCAGCGCCGCTGCCGTGCCGCGCACGCCACCGATGATCACCGGCACGCTCATCGGGTACAGCAGCAGCGGCAGGAGCACGTCGCGAGTCCGCGTGCGGGCCAGCATGGCGGCAAACAGGGTGCCGATGGCGGCGTAGCCGGTGGTGCCCGCGGCGAGCAGGCCGACGACCAGCAGCGGCCGCCGATCGAGGGGCATCTGGAAGAACAACGCCACGAGCGGCAGCAGGACGATTTCGACGGCGAACATCAGCACCATCAGCGCGCCCCACTTGCCGAGATAGATGGCAGGGCGCGGCGTCGGCGAGGCCAGTACTGCCATCAGGGTGCCAGCGGCGCGCTCGCGCTCGAACGTGCGCGCCATGGCCAACGTCCCGGCCAGGGCGACCGTCACCCACAGGACCGCAGGCCCGGCGTCGGGCATGGGCGTGCCGTTGCGCACCAGGCCGAAGGAGAACACGAGTACGCACGCCAGCGCGAAGCACGCCGTGGTCAGGAGCCCTTCGCGCGACCGCCACTCGATACGCACGTCCTTCGCGAGCAGTACCCAAGCCGCGGCCGCGATGTCGGACAGGGACGCTTCTGACGAGTCAGGTAGGGCCGGCTGTCCCAGCCGGCCGTCTGCGTCGGGGTCGGTCCTCTTGTCTGGAGATGGCCGGCTCCCGCCTTCGCCCGCGGACTTCGGCGCGCCGAGCGGAGAGCCGGCCCTACCAACGGCATCGGTGGTGCTGGCATTTACCGCTGCGCGATACGACTCCGCGAGCGGCAGCGTTCGGTCGAGCGGCAGCAGCACGCCGCCCTTGACGATGCAGGCGCGGTCCACCAGCGACTCCACCAGTAACAGGTCGTGCGTCGCCAGGACGATCAAGGTGCCGTTGTCGCGGAGAGAGGCCAGGCGCGCGACCATGCGGTGCGCGCTCTCGTCGTCCAGGCCGGTGAACGGTTCGTCGAGCAACAGGACACGCGGCGCCGCCAGCAGGACGCGCTCGAACGCGAGGCGCTGGCGCATGCCGCGGGAGAAGCGATCCACCAGGTCATCGCCGCGGTCGGTGAGGCGCGCCTGTTGCAGCGCACGTTGCACGGCACCCTGCAGATCAGGCACATCGGCCAGGCGTCCGAATAGCTCGAGGTTCTCGCGTGCAGTGAGTTCGCCGTACAACTGCGGCTCGTGGCCGAGCACGCCGATGATCCGGCGCGGCGAGTCGAGGGTGGCGGCCGCGGGATAGAAGAGGCTGCCGCGAGAGGGTTCCGCAAGTGTCGAGAGCACGCCGAGCAGCGTCGTCTTGCCCGAGCCGTTCGGCCCCAGGATGCCGAACACTTCCCCGGCATACCCGTCGAAGGAGACGTCGCGAAGAACGCGCCGCCGGCCGAATTGGCGCGCCACGCGCGAACAGACCAGCAGCGGGGTCGGCCGCACCTGGCTGCTCACCCGGTCCGGGGCCGACGCCTCCACCTACGAAGCTCGCCGTTCCACCTGCGGTTGGCCATTCGCTCGCGCGCGCTCCGCATCGAGCAACGCGTAAACGCCCTCCAGGTCACGCAGCACGGCATCGCGCTCCTCACGGAGGTCCTCACTGGCTGGCTCGCCGTCCCGCTCGAGCCGCTGCAACCGTCCTAGCAGGGTCGAACGCTGCGCCTCGAGTTGCTTGATCCGTCCGGACACGTCAACCGGCACGCCGAACATCAGCCAGAGTCCCGCCGCGACGATGAGCCCGGCGAGGGTGAGAGCGGTATACCGCGGCCACCTCGGGTGGTACGGGAGCCCCTCCACGACGAGCGTCAACGTCTCGCCTGCCTTGCGCCCGGGCCCGGTGCCGGTGAAGTACTTCTTGCCTTCCGCGTCCGCCTCGCGCGACTGCGGCAACGCCGGCGCGGCGAGTCGGGTCTCGCCGAGGCGACGGACGATGACGTTGGTCGCCATGCTCGCGACCGGCAGGGCGATCTCGATTCGCCGTTGCGGGCCGGTGATTGGTAAGCGGTAGGCGACCTGCGCGACCGTGCGGCCGGAGGCGAACGGCCCCGCGACGACGAGCTGACGCTCGAAGACGCGCGCCTGCGACGTCGAGCCCTCGAGCAGCGTCACCTGCTCGGCATCGGCAGGCATGCCGATCTTGAGTGGTTCCGGCACCGAGACCGGCCCCGCGGTGGCGTTGACGAACTCGAAGATGTGGAACACCTCGAGCTTCTCGTCGGCGAAGTCCACGACGGTGCGCCACTGCGTGCCGAGCACCACCGTACCGGGCGTGGCCGCGATCGCTGGCGCCTGCGGTCCGGTCGATGGCACGCCTGGCGAGGCCGTCGAACCCGTCGCCGCGCCGTCGAGGCCCACGGCAAGGATCACGCGCAAGCCGCCGCGCGTCGGTACCTGGAAAGGCTGCGATCTGACCGTCTCGCCATCGACCGTGACCGTCGCGACGGCCGTCTTGCCAGGGCCGAGCGCCGCGAAGATGGCCCGTCCGGAGTCATCGGTCGGCGCCGTGTCGGACACGCCATCACCGGTCACCGTCACTGTGGTCCCGACGACGTTGTTGCCGATCGTCTGCTTGACGACGCGGACCGACACGGCGCCGTCAGGCAGGTCCTGGCTGGGCAGCGCCATGCCGTTCATCTGCCGCAGGTCGGGCATCTGGGCGCGGACCGAGACGGCGGCCAGCACGGTCGCACATAGCAGTACCGCGCATCTGAGCCAACCACGGTGACCGCTCACAGCGCAGTCCCGCAGGACTTGCAGAACCGGGCGTCCGCGTCGTTGAGCGTCTTGCACTCGGCACACTGCTGCGCACTCACCTTCCTGGTCGCCTTCGGCTGCTTCAGCCCCGCCAGATCGCTGGCAATACGTTCGCGCAGGCCGGTCTCGCCGACATCGATGCGCTGCATGAGTCCGACGGCGCGCTGCCGCAGGCGAACGACCATCTCGTCGAAATCGGTTTCGGCGACCTTGCCCATCGCCTTGTCGAACTCGAGTTCCTTGATGCTGCGCAGCACGAGGCGCTTCTCACGCTCCAGCGCCATCAGGTGACGGGAGGACCGCCGTGAGTCGCCGACGACCTGCTCGGGAGACACCAGCGGCAGGAGCGTGCGATGCATCGCTGCCCCGGCGACGGCGGCAGCGATGATGCCGATACTGAGCAGGACGAGGTGCTCGGGGCGGGTGAAGCGCGGCTCGCGCCACACTGCGGCGGTCGCGCCGATCAACCCGAGGACGATGAAGAACTGCCAGGCCCGCGCGCGCGTGTCAGTCGAGGTCACGCAGTTCCTCGTCGAGCTTCGCCTGGTACGGGTCCCCCTCCCGCACCGCCTGCGGCACCGTCTCCGCCGACCGTCGCGACCACTTGACGGCAGCGACGCCCGCAGCCGTGGCTCCGAAGAGGCCGACAGCGAACGGGACGGCCCAGATCAGTCGATTGAAGCCCGTGTCAGGGGGCTGCGTCAGGATGTCCGCGCCGCCGTTCTCCTTCACGAACGTCGCCAGGATCATTTCCCGATCGTTGCCCTGATCGACCAACTGCTTCAGGCGCCCGAGCTGTTTCGCCTTGCCCGGGCAGTTGAACATCCCGCAGGTGCCGGCCGGAAGCCGGCATCCGCAGGTGCAGAGGATCTCGTTCTCCAACTCGCGCTCGAGGTGCGAGCGCTTCACGACAGTGCCCGTGTCCTGCGCGCGCGCCAGCCCCGGCAGTGCCAGCATCACCAGCAGGAGGACCGTCGTCGACGTCGTGGCGGTCGAGGACGTAGCTGCCGTCGCCACCTTGACGCCGACCACGGCCAGGGCCCGTTCCGGCAGCAACGCGATCAACGTGCCCATCGCGAGCAATGCGAATCCGGCCCAGATCCAGTTCACGAGCGGATTGACTACGACGTGGAACGTGGCGCTCTGCTGCTCGGCGTCGAAGGCGGCCAGGACGACGTACAGGTCGTACGCGAACGACCGGCGGATCGCGACTTCGGTGGTCGGCTCCTCGGCCCGCTTGTTGTAGAACCACTTGGCTGGCGTGATCGTGCCGAGTTGTTTGCCGCCCTGGAGCGCGGTCATCTTCGCGGTGACCATCTGCTTCTGGGCATCCTGCGTGATCGCGAGGCCGTCGTGGCGCACCGTGAAGCCACCCACGGTCACCGACTGGCCTGGCTTGAGGAGCAACTGCTCTTCCTGCTTGAAGCCGTCACCGGCAAAGCCCAGGCCCATCAGTACGATGCCGAGATGCACGATGTAGCCGCCGTAGCGACGCTGGTTGCGGGCGAAAAGGCCGATCGCCGACGTTGCAAGGTCGGACCCCGAATATTGCTGGCGGACACGGGCGCCGCGCACGAATTCCTGCACCAGCGTCGTCACGACGAACGCCGACAACGCGAAGCAGGTTCCCGACGACCAGACGCGAACACCCAGGGCCGCCAGCGTGGCGGCGGTGACGATTGCCGCCAGGGTCGGCCATTGGAACTGGTGCCGGAGATTGTCGATGGTCGACTTGCGCCACGCGAGCAGCGGTCCGATGCCGGTGAGCAGCAGCAGCATCAGGCCGATCGGGAGCATCCATTTGTTGAAGAACGGCGGGCCCACGGTGAGTCGCTGCCCCGCGACCGCCTCGCTCAACGTCGGGAACATCGTCGCAAACAGGACGAACATCGCCGAGAACAGCAGGATCCAGTTGTTGACCAGGAAGGCCCCTTCACGCGATACCCACGAGTCCAGCTCGTGTCGAGCGCGCAGCAACGGCAGGCGGTAGATCAGCAGTCCGAAGCTCGTGACGAGCAGCACCACCATGAACACGGTGAACATCCACGCGAGTTCCTTGTCCTCGCCGAAGGCATGCACCGACTGCACGACACCCGAGCGGGTCATGAACGTGCCGAAGATCGTCAGGAAGAATGTGATGATGACCAGCGTCATGTTCCAGACGCGGAGCATCCCACGGCGCTCCTGCACCATCACCGAATGCAGGAAGGCGGTGGCCGTGAACCACGGCAGCAGGGCCGCGTTCTCCACCGGATCCCAGCCCCAGTAGCCACCCCAGCCGAGTTCCTCATAGGCCCAGATCATGCCGAGCGTGAGGCCCAGCGACAGGAACAGCCAGCTCACCATCGTCCAGCGGCGCACGGCGCGCAGCCACGAGTCGTCGAGGTACCCCGTGGCGAGGGCGGCCATGCCGAACGCGAACGGAATGGTCATCCCGACGAAGCCGATGTACAGCGACGGCGGGTGGATCACCATGTAGACGTTCTGCAACAGGGGGTTGAGCCCCTGTCCATCCGCGGGGATGTCGGCCAGGTACGTTTCGAACGGGTTGTTGTGCACGACCATCAGGAAGAGGAAGAACATCTCCACGATGGCCATCACCGCAACCGCGTACGGGATCAGCTCGCGATGCGATTCCCGCGAGTTGCGCACCGCGATGGCGCCGAACACCGACAGCAACAGCACCCAGAACATGATCGAGCCGTCGAGTCCGCCCCAATACGCGGTGATCTTGAACAGGAGCGGCTGCGCGGCATCCGAGTAGCGGTCGACGTACTTGATCGCGTACGTGTCGGTGACGAAGGCGTACATGATCACGGCCGACGCCACGACCATCAGCGCCGTTACCAGGTAGAAGGCGCCGATGCCGCTCTCGGTCAGCCGTGTGGACTGCCGGCGCGCGCCCGCGATGCTCGCGGTGGCGGCATACGCGGCGACGATGAAGCAGGTCAGGAGGAGGAACGTGCCAAGTGCGGGCATGGCTTCCTAGTTCGCCGACGACTGGGTCCCGGGCGCCGGACGCGACGTTTGCCCCGGGGCGCCGGGCTTGCCGGCTTCGTACTTGGAGGGGCACTTGGCCATCACGCCGTCGGGCTCGACGACGAAGCCGTTGGGCCCAAGAGTGCCCTTGATCACGACCTCGGAGCCGTCCTTGAACGTATCGGGAACGATCCCCCTATAGGTCGCCTTGACCAGTTGCCCGTTGTGGGTGACCTCGAAGCGGTAGTCGAGCGAGTCGGGCTTGCGCCGGATGTCGGAGGCGTGTCCGTGCAATTGCAGCCGCTTGCCGTACCACTCGACCGGTCGCGTCATCACCTCGTCGACGTGCTTGTAGTACTGCGTATCCTCGGCGAGGCTCGAGTAGAGCATGGCGCTGAACGCCAGCCCGAGCACGAGGGTCGAGATTGCGATTTTGGCAGTCCTGGATCCGCTCATGATTTTGGGGAGGGGCTCGGCAGATGCAACGCCCCTCGGGCGGATTATGACGCCGGTTGCACGTATTTCGCCAGATGTTTCGCCACCTGCGCGGTGGGCAGACCAACCACGTTGGGATAGGAGCCTTCCACGCGGGTAACGAACCGGGAGGCGCGGCCCTGGATGCCGTAGGCCCCGGCCTTGCCCAGGGGCTCGCCCGAGTCCACGTACCAGGCGATCTCTGCCTCCGACATCGGTGCGAACCAAACCACGGTGCGCTCGACGAACGTTTCCTCGCCGCCGACGTGGCGCAGGGTGACCCCGGTGAACACCTCGTGTTCGCGGCCCGACAGCCGCCGCAGCATGCGGGTGGCCTCGGCATGGTCCTCGGGCTTGTTCATGATTTCGCCGTCGCACGCGACCGTCGTGTCGGCGGCCAGCACGACTTCGTCCTCGCTACAGGCCACCTTCCACGCCTTGAGCCGCGCCAGTCGCCGTACGAGCGCCTCGGCCGTCTCGCCATCCAGCGGGGTCTCGTCCACGTCGGCGACACGGACCTCGAAGTGGTAGCCCACGGCGGACAGCAGCGCCGAGCGGCGTGGTGAGGATGAGGCGAGGATGAGCTTCATGCTGGTCACGCCGGCCCGGTGAGGATCACGAAGGCCCTTCCCTTCGTGCCGAGCACTTCGCGTAGCCTCGCCTCGATGACGCGGCGGTGCAGTACCAGCTGGTCGGCAATCCTGGCGTCACGAGCCTCGACGTAGACGATGCCATTGGCGTCGCGCACCGGTCCGCTCAGCCGGGCCATGGCGCCGCCGACGGCGAGATGCCACGCCGCCTCCACCTTGCCCTTGCTGTGGGGTTGGGCGGCGATCAACTGCGTGACCGATCCATTCACCAGCGTCGAGGTCGGGACCACACCGCCAGAGTATCAGCTGGGGAGGTAGGGAGGGCTGTCCCAGCCGTCCATCGCCACGTGCGTCGGAGATGACCTCGGGAAGGATCGGAGATGACATCGGTAAGAGGTCGGAGATGACCTCGGGAGGAGATGGACGCCTCGGAGAGGCGTCCCTACCCAACCGATGGATTAGCGTGCCGGAACGCCAAATCTCATCGGACGTAGCCGTCGGACTTCAGTCCGACGGTCAGCGGCAGGGCACGGGAGGAGAACTCGGTGGTGGATCCTCCGCCTCGCAGACCGCAGGCGTAGGCTATAGGCTGGTCCTCATGAGCCCGCGCGAGTCCGTCATCCTCTCAGCCGTGCGCACGCCGACCGGCAAGTTCCTGGGCGGCCTGAAGGATTTGGCCGCCGCCGACCTCGGTGCGCTGGTGGTGCGCGAGGCGGTGACGCGTGCGTCCCTCGCGCCCGACGACGTCGACGAATGCATCCTCGGCAACGTCGTGTCCGCGGGACAGGGCCAGCATCCGGCGCGGCAGGCGGCGCTGAAGGCCGGACTGCCTGCCGAGGTGCCATCGCTGAACGTGAACATGGTCTGCGGGTCGGGGTTGCGCGCCGTGATGCTCGCGGCGCAGGGCATCGCCGCCGGAGATCGAGACATCGTCGTGGCGGGCGGGATGGAGTCGATGAGTCAGGCGCCGTATCTCTTACCCCGTGCGCGCGAAGGCTTTCGCATGGGCCATGCACAGGTCGTCGACAGCATGATCCAGGACGGCCTGTGGTGTGCGATCGAGCACTGGCACATGGGGATGACCGGCGAGGCGGTGGCCAGCCGCTACGGCGTCTCGCGCGAGGCGCAGGACGCCTACGCCGTCAGGAGCCACCACAAAGCGGCGCAGGCGCAGGCCGACGGCGCCTTTGCTGCCGAACTGCTCCAGGTGACCATTTCCCCGAAGAGGGGCGACCCGATCGTCGTGGCGCAGGACGAGTCAGTGCGCGCTGACACGTCGGTGGAAGCATTGGCGCGATTGAAGCCGGCCTTCGACCCGCAAGGCACCGTGACTGCCGGCAATGCCCCCGGCGTCAACGACGGTGCCGCAGCCCTTGTCGTCGCAGCAGCGGACATCGCCCGCGCGCGTGGCCTCCTGGTCCGAGCGCGCATTGTCGCGCAGGCCACCAGCGGACTCGAGCCGAAGTGGGTGATGATGACGCCCGTTCCCGCCATCCGGACCGTCCTCGCGAAAGCCGGTTGGTCGCTCGGGGATGTCGATCTGTTCGAGATCAACGAGGCATTCGCGGTGCAGGCGATTGCGGTGACCGGCGATCTCGGCATCCCGGAAGAGAAGGTCAACGTGCACGGCGGCGCCGTCGCCCTCGGCCATCCGATCGGCGCGAGCGGCGCGCGCGTGTTGACCACCCTGCTGCACGCGCTCGAGCGCCGGGCAATGCGGCGAGGTGTGGCGGCGCTTTGCCTCGGCGGCGGCAACGGAGTGGCGCTGGCGATAGAACTCACGTAGGTTGCAGCCCGCAGGCGACTGGCTCACGACACGCGCATGATTCAGGCCATCGGTGTAATCGGATCGGGGACGATGGGCAACGGAATTGCCCAGACGTTCGCGCAGCACGGATTCGACGTGCGTCTTGTCGATGTGTCTGCGCCCGCGCTCGACAAGGCGAAGGCCACGATCGACAAGAGCCTCACGAAGTTCGTCGACAAGGGTGCGCTGAGCGCCGCGGACCGCGACGCCACCCTGGCCCGGTTGCACTTCTCCGGATCGATCGATCATCTCGCCGATGTCGATTACATCGTCGAGGCGATTGTCGAACGGCGTGACGCCAAGCGCGACCTGTTTGCGAAGCTCGATGCCCTGGTGCGCCCCGACGTCGTGCTTTCGAGCAACACGTCATCCATCTCGATCACCGACATCGCCGCGGCGACGACGCGCCCCGAGCAGGTGCTGGGGATGCACTTCATGAATCCCGTGCCGCTGATGACCCTGGTGGAGTTGATCCGCGGGCAGTCGACGTCGGACGCGTCGATGGAGCTGGCCGAGTCACTCTGCACCCGTCTCGGCAAGACCGGTGTGCCGGCCAGCGATTACCCCGGATTCATCGCCAACCGGATCCTGATGCCGATGATCAACGAGGCGGTGTTCGCCCTGATGGAAGGCGTCGGGACGGCAGAGGCGATCGATTCGGTGATGAAGCTGGGCATGAACCATCCGATGGGGCCGCTGACGCTGGCTGACTTCATCGGCCTGGACGTATGCGTCGCGATTCTCGACGTGCTGCACGAAGGGCTCGGCGACCCGAAGTATCGTGCGTGTCCCCTGCTCCGGCGGATGGTGGCGGCCGGACACCTGGGCCGGAAATCAGGCCGCGGGTTCTATCGCTACGCGTAGACGGCTTCGCTGACGGCCTTCGGGCTTCGGCCATCGGCCTTGGGCCTTCGCGCCAGCTCCCACGGTGCCTCGTCGAGCGATCCATGGCCGTCAGCGCGAGTTCCTGGTGCCGTCTTGGTCATGGACGCCTCGGCAAGGCGTCCCTACCACCGACATGGGTGTCAGATCGGCAAATGACGTCGCGTCTGGATGGTAGGGACCGCTCTCCGAGCGGTCCATGTCCGCAGCGTCGCCGTGTCCCATCTACATGCGCTTGCCGGCGACGTGCGTGAGGCGCCAGTACGCAAGGAAGGCGAACGGCCCGATGCAGACGATTTCGCGTGCCACCGCGGAGAGGTTGTGGGCGAGGAAACCCTGCACCCAGTAGCGGCGTGAAATCGGCAGGAACAGGTGCAGGTCGGACTGGAAGTAGGCTGGTGTGATTGGCCAGAGGGCCATGATCCCGATCGGGGCCGTCGTGTCGTGGCCCAGCCAGTCGAGCAGGATATGGCTGGCGTAGGCCAGGCTGGCGGCAATGGCCCAGCGCCACGCCCCCGTGACGACGCGAGCGACGAGGAGCACCGCGACGACCGCGCCGAGACTGTGCGTGTACATCGAATGGACGCCGAACAGCAGATCGAAGTCCGGCAAGACCCCCAGCGCTGCCATGGGCAACATGGCAAGCAGGGCGGTGTCGATGGGACGGCGTGCGGCAGGCGGGTCGAGGGAGCGGACGAGGTTTCGCGGACCGGCGGCGAGCACGCCCACCGCCAGGCCGGCCAGTGCGTGCCCCACGGGGCTGGGCATCCGGCGACAGTAGCAATCCTGCCGAGTCGCGGCAACCCGAGGAGCGCATTTCCTGCCACCGGCGTCGTCGATGGCGAAAGTGCCAATGACTCGTAACATGCTGTATCAACGATGTTTATAAGTATCTATTGTCAACACTTTCGCTTGACAGCGGGCTGGCACGTCCTTAGAATACGTGAGGCTCACAGCGATGTGCCTCCCGAGCCCGGGTGGCGTGCCCCTGTCAGCCGTTTTCCCGACCGCAAGGAGTTCGAGTGATGCCCGTTGACGACCTGAAGGAACGTGCCCGCGCCATCGAGATGGCCGTCGGCCAGATCGAGAAGCAGTTCGGCAAGGGCTCCATCATGCGGTTGGGTCAGAAGGACGCCGTCGCGATCCCGAGCATCTCGACTGGCTCCATCAGCCTCGACTATGCGCTCGGAGTCGGCGGCGTGCCGCGTGGCCGCGTGATCGAGGTCTTCGGCCCGGAGTCCTCGGGCAAGACGACACTGGCGCTGCAGGTGATCGCGCAGGCGCAGAAGCTGGGTGGGATGGCGGCGTTCGTGGATGCCGAGCACGCGCTGGACGCCTCGTATGCGCAGAAGCTCGGCGTGAACCTCGAGGACCTGCTGGTGTCGCAGCCTGACAACGGCGAGCAGGCGCTGGAGATCGTCGAAGTGCTGGTGCGTTCGGGCAGCGTGGACGTGATCGTGGTCGACTCGGTGGCCGCCCTGGTTCCGCGGGCCGAGATCGAGGGTGAGATGGGCGACCAGCAGATGGGCCTGCAGGCCCGGCTGATGTCGCAGGCGCTGCGCAAGCTCACGGGCGCGGTTTCGAAGAGCAAGACCTGCCTGATCTTCATCAACCAACTGCGCGAGAAGATCGGCGTGATGTTCGGCAACCCGGAAACGACCACCGGTGGCCGGGCGCTGAAGTTCTACTCGTCGGTGCGTATCGACATCCGCCGCATCGGCGCGATCAAGGACGGCGATCAGGTGACGGGGGGCCGGACGCGCGTCAAGGTCGTGAAGAACAAGGTCGCGCCGCCCTTCCGTGAGGCCGAGTTCGACGTGATGTACGGCGAGGGCATCTCGAAGGAAGGCGACCTGCTCGACCTCGCGGTGGAGCGCAAGATCGTCGACAAGAGCGGCACCTGGTTCTCGTACAGCGGCGAGCGGCTCGGGCAGGGCCGCGAGAACGTCAAGCAGTTCCTGAAAGACAATCCGGCGACGTACCAGGCGATCGACGAGCGCCTGCGCAAGGAGTTGGGGCTGGCCCCGGCCACGGCCGAACCGGTCGCCGGCTAGCGCGCGTCGTACGAGTCTTGCGGGGCCCGTGGTCCCGCACGACGTTGGTAGGGTACGCGGTCCGCGTCTCGCGCGGATCGCGGACCAGCCTCCCCTGCCTCACACAGCTCGAGGAGATGGTCGGCTCAGTGCGAGCCGGCCCTACCAGCCTCTTTCGCCCTGTGCTATGCTTCGCGGGTTGTTCCCGCCCCGCTACTTCGTGCCGAGGTAGCTCAGTTGGTAGAGCATACGACTGAAAATCGTAGTGTCGGCGGTTCAATTCCGCCCCTCGGCACCATCTAAACCATTCTAATTCAACAACTTACGGCCACCGCCCACACCGGTGGCTTCGGGCGTTTCTGGCGAAAGTCCGAATAAAGTCCGAATACGGTCGTCGCTCCAGCCGCGTTCGATGGCGTCGACGGCCGTCGCCACGAGCAACTGATCGGCTTCCAAATACTTCGCCGTCGTCGTGACCGACGTGTGGCCGAGGTAGGTCTGGATCGTCGTCAACGGCACGCCCGCGTCCAGCAGCCGCGACCCGAACTCCCGCCGCAAGTCATGGAAGTGCAGCCCGGCAATGCCGGCAGCCCGGCAGCAGGTCTCCCACGCCGTCTGGACCCGCTCCACCTGCTCGCCGACCTCGTTGCCGAACACGTAGGCGTGGTCGCCGTGCCGCCGCCCGTCTGGGGCCGTCTGGCGCATGTCAAGGATGGCCGCCAGCATGCGCGGCACCGGCAGGATCCGGGTTCGGCTCGTCTTGGTCTTGTCGGCCGTCAGACGCAGCCGGACGGGACGGTCCTGCGCGTCTCGCTCGACCTGATGCCATTGCAGGCTCAGCAATTCGCCGATGCGGGCGCCCGTCTGCAGGCCGGCGAGGATGACCGACTTCAGGTGTGGCCCGGCGTGCATCATGAGTCCGTCTTCCTCGCCTGCTCGGAGCCGCCGAGACCTCGCCGTCTCCTTCGCCAGCTTCACGACGGCGATCCCGCCCTTCCGGAAGGGATGGTGCTCGATTTCCTGGTAGCGGGCGATCGCCCACGAGAAGAGGTGTCGTAGCCGGGCCAACAGGCGGTTGAGGCCGACTTCCCCACCCTTCCCGCGCGTCCGCAGTCGGGATCGCCGACGCAGGTCGGTCGGCACGTCCTTCCCGGCGCCCGTGAGCCGGACCACTTCGGTGTAGGCGGCATCCGCTGCGGCCAGCTCGAGGCGGCGGGCGTGTCGTAGCGCCTCGATCGTGGCTGGCGTGACGTCACGCATCCGCAGATCGACAAACGGCACCTGGCGCCCACGCGCATCGGGCACCGAGAGGCGCGCGACCATGTCGAGGTGCCCTTCCATTGACACGCGGGCATGCTGGCGACGCGTGGGCACCCGAACGAACCGTTCGCGGTACGCCTCGATCACCGCACCGACCGTCGTCGCGGTGGCCGCCGAACGCTTTCGGATCTGCCCGTCGCGGAGTTCGGTCCGCACCTTGTCCACCAGCTTGAGGGCCTGTGTCTTCGGCATGACACTGCCCTTCGGCCAGCCAACATATTTGTGCAGGCTCACGAAGTGCTCACGGCCGTCGGTGTGGAAGCGCACGATCCACGGGTGAGCGCACTTGGTCCACTGCGTCTGCTTGCACTCGCACCGCTTCGTCAGGCCATTGTGAGTGACTTTCGGCATCGCCGTTCCCTTCGTTGACCGTAGCCGCGGTCAGCGGTCCAACACCTCGCGCCGCACACACGGCTGCCCCTGCGCCACGTCCACGACGTACTGCACCGCGTCCACGCCATCGGCCAGGGCGCGCCGTACGAGATGGTGCCGCGCTTCCTCGTACTGGTCGGGCGGGCAGACGATCGCGGGGCCGCTGCCGTCCTCGCGCTGAACAACCTCACGCCAGTCCGGCGGGTGACGGGCCGAAATGCACGGTCCAGGCGCTCATGGTCTGAAGCTCGGCGGAAACGTCTGTCTGGAGGCCTGCCATGCCGAGAAGTCATTCGAGAACGTGCCGTCGGGCCACATGACGTAGATCGGCTTATGAAAGTCCAGCGCGACGCTGATGGCCGCCACCATGTCCGAGTCATACTGCCCGCCGCGTCTAATTCGCGAGGCGACAAACAACACGTCCGTCTGGCGAGCGATCGCGCGATTCCTCTCGTCCACGAAGCACTCGGGCCGCACATTAGTGCAGACCAAGCCATCGGCCCGATCCTCGGGCCGGCCGTCACGATGCACGCCTGGGTGCCCAAAGGTAGGCAACCCCAGCGCGGTCACGGCGGCATGAAACTCGGCGTCGGCTCCTGCCGCCATGCCGTGGTGCGCCCTCGCGAGGCCCGGGGTCCACGCGCCGTAAGTGTCCAGCAAGTCGTCCAACCGGAGCCGCTGCCCGGGCGTCATGCCGGGACCCGCGTTCGGCAGACCGTAGCCGCTCGAAAATAGCAGGCACAGCACATCGGCGAATCGCCACCTCTGCTCGCCCCTATCCCGGATACTAGCGCGGGTGCTTATGAAGCCCACCGCCCTGCCGGTCATCGGATACTCCGGCCGGAGACACGCCCGTTCACGCCATCGGCCAGCGCTCGCCGCACGTGCTGATGACGCGCTTCCTCGTCCGCCAGCGCCTGGCCGGCCTGCGGCGTGCGGGCCACTTCCGTCCGCCTGACGTCGCCGTCCACCTCGGACACGATCTCGACGCCGAGCATGTGCGCCTGTGCGTCGCACGTCGCCGTGCGGCCGTCCTTGTGCAACGTCCAGAGACGCACCCGGGACGGCGCGGCGACGGGATCGGGTGCGTCAGGGTCGAGAGGCATGTCGGTAGAGTCGTGAGCGGTCACGCGTCCCCGCTGACGGACCGGCGAGACGCGGGAAACGGGACGACGCTAGCGCCACGGCGGGCCATTTTCTATTTCAGGTGCTCGTGCATGTATCGGGTGCTTCGATCTTCTGACGTTGCTGCTGTGCCTATCGCTTCTTGCCGGCGACCTTCCTGGCTGGTGACCGCGGTAGTCCGCCTCCCTCGACCTGCGCCAGCCACAGTTCAATCCCGCGTCGAAGCTGCTCGCTGAACGGCGTTCCGAACGCCTGGCGCACGGCATCCAGCCGCGCGTACAGGTCGACCTCCGCGCGGAAGGTCAGCGTAACCGTCTTGGGTGCCATGTCGGTAATGTAATACATCACAGCTACAGACGCAAGTGGGGACGGCGTCCGCGCGAATCGCGTTCCTGTACGCACGTTTTTCCACAAGCGGCGTCCACAAGTTAAGTCATTGCAAAAGCAGGGGTTAGGGGTCGCCTTCACAGCTTCAACCGACCTTTGATCTCTGGTATTCTGAATTGTGCACATCGAAAACATTTCCGCGGTAGTCCTACCAGACGTCTTCACCGAGCGTCTGCGGGTCGCGGTACGCACGTCCCGTTTCCGTGCCTACACGCTCGCGCACCTCGCTGGCGTCCACCACAGCACGCTCAGCGCGTGGATCAACGGCATCCGTCGTATCCCCCTGGACGATCCGCGGGTGGCACGACTCTGCGTGCATCTCGCCGTGTCGCTTAGCGAGTCCCCGTCAACGTATTCGTCGAGACGGAATGCGAGCCGCGGAGTGGCATAGAGACGCGGAGAAGTGGCCCTGTCGGCCTGTGCGGGCTTCCGCGTTGGACCAGAGTGGACCAGAGTGGCCTAATGTGAACTAATCCTTACGCTTTGGCCTTGACAAAGCGATCCCGGCCCCACAGTGTGAGTGGAGCGCCGGCCATAACAGACGCCCACGCCGGCGATTGGCAAGGCGAGTGGCGGCAGCGGTATCACAGATCAACCTCCAGTCCCTGACACTGTCAGTAGGCCACTCCCGCACCGCGTCTCGGTGCATCGCATTGCAGGACGTGACACTGATGACTGACTCATTGACGCGCGATTTACCCAACCCGTGCACACCACGCGAACTCGCGCGGGCGCTGCGGATTCACCGGGCCGTTATCTATCGCGCGATTCACGCCGGTGCGTTGCCGGCGGTCCGCTTCAGCGCGCGTGGTGACTGTCGGCTGCCAGTTGACGGCATCGAGCGTTGGCTACAGGGACAGGTGGTATGCGCGAATCCGTAATGGCGCCTGTCGTGACCGATCCGTGGCTGACGGTGCAGCAGGCTGCCGCAATCGCGCAGTGCGATCCCGCGACCGTGCGCCGCGGCATCCGGTCTGGTCGCTTGCGGGCCATCCGCCTCCAGGGCGGAAGGCACTTCAGGATGCGGCAGTCGTCGGTGGATGCGTGGCTGGAATCGTTCGCCGCCGTCGGCTGAGCGAGACGTTCACAGGGGAGATAACAGTTGCGGCGCGTTGGGGTGGGGACCCAAACGCGCCGCGATCACCGCAAGGCGCCATGGAGTGCGCTAGCGATGCAAGATTCAACCAGTAGTGTATCCCATATCGAGGCCGCAGACCGGGCCGTGGATCTCCTCGCCAGTCTCGCCGGCCGGTATCGCCTCGTCGGTGCCGCATGTCCCCGCGAAGTAGGGCATCGGGCCCGCGTGCTCGAACTGGCCGCTGTACGTGCGCAACTCGCCCTCGGCGATGTGCTTGATGATCTCGCTCGACGACCGGAGCAGGCCGCCTCGTGAATCCCTCCCCTGCTGAACTCGATCTCGTCCACCATGAAGCGCGCGAGGCATGGAGGGCCGGACTCTCGCCGCTGCCGTGCAACCACGAGAAGCGTCCCGTTGAAGCGTGGGCCGCGTACCAGCGCGCCCGGCCGAACGCGCAGGCTGTGCGCAGCTACTACCCCGGCGCCGCGTCCCTCGGCATTGTCACGGGACCCAAACCCGACGACCCGGATCCGCGCGTCGCGGCGCTCCCTGGCGTCGAGGCGATGGACTTCGACGACGAAGCCACGTACCTGCAAGCCAAAGAGCATGCGGACGCCGCTCGGATCCACGACGTCGTGACGCGGATCGAGAACGGCTATTGCGATCGGACCCCTCGGGGCGGCCGTCGCTGGCTGTATCGCTGCACCGATGTGACGGGCAGCCAGAAGATTGCGCACCGTCCCGCCACCGCCCACGAGGTGACGACGCTGATCGAGACACGCGGCACAGGCGGCTATGCCGTCGTGGCGCCCACCCTCAGCAGCGTGCATCCCTCAGGGAAGCCCTACGTACGCCTGTCCGGTGGCTTTGCGACCATCGTGGAGATCACTCCGGCCGAACGGCGCGCACTTCTGGACTATCTCCGGTCGTACGACGAGATGCCCGCCAAGGTGCCGACGTCAGCCGCGCCGCGTGGCGCAACGCGCGCCGCAGGACAGGACGTGCGCCCCGGCGATGACTACAACGCTAGACAGTCGTGGCACGACGTCCTTGACCGGTACGGCTGGCAGGCGCTCTACACGCGCCGCGATGGCGTGACGGCATGGCTGCGGCCCGGCAAGACCACGGCCGGCCTGTCGGCTACGACCGGCTATGGCGGCTCGGACGTGATGAAGGTGTTCACCAGTTCCAGCCTGCTCGATTCCGGCCGCAGCTCGTACGACAAGTTCGGCGTGTACGCGGCCTACGAGCATGGCGGCGACCACAAGGCCGCCGCCAAGGCGCTCTGGGCGCAAGGGTACGGCACACCCGCGTCGCAGCCGGTGCCGGTGCGGCTGGAGCGAACGGGTGAGCCGACTGCGACCGACGCCGAGCCGACCACCGACGCCGCCCGGAATACCGAGCTGCGTCTCGCCGAGCAGTTCGCCGCCGCGCACGACGGGCAGATCAAGTACGACATCCAGGCGAAGACGTTCTACAGCTTCACCGGCCACCGGTGGGTCAAGGACGTCGATCACCGCACCGACCGGGCTCTGGCCGCGTACGTCCGTCACCTACAGCATGACGCGCTCGATATCGACGACAAGGATGCACGCGCGAACCGGTTGAAGTTCCTGTGGCGGTGCGAGTCCAACCGCGGTTTGCAGGCGGTGTTGTCGTTGATCAAATCGCGCGCCGCGATCGCCACGTCCGGATCCGAGTGGGACACCAACCCGCTCGTCCTGTGCACGCCGTCGGGCGTCGTAGATCTGCGGACCGGTGCGCTCCGGCCCGGCCAGCCCGCCGACATGATCACGCTGTCCACGCGCATCCCGTTCGATCCCGATGCGCCAATGGATCGGTTCGAAACGTTCCTTAACACGACCTTCGCCGAATGCCCTGGCAAACTCACCGTCGAGGAGAGTCTCGAGCTGCTCGAGTTCCTATGGCTGTTCCTCGGACTGTGCCTGACCGGGCTGACCACCGAGCAGGTGTGGTTGCTGTGTGTGGGTGGCGGCGCCAACGGCAAGAGCACCTTGCTCGACCTCCTGCTGTACGTCCTCGGCGAGTACGGGGCCACCGCCAACGCGGATTCGTTTGTCGGCGATGCGGACAAGCGGGGCGAGGATCTTGCCGTCCTTCGCGGGAAGCGGGTCGTCGCCGTCTCGGAGTTCTCGAACTCACGACAGATGGATGCGGTCCGCCTCAAGAACCTGACCGGCGACGAGCCGATCAAGTGCCGGCTGCTGCATCAGAATTTCATGGAGTTCTACCCGCAGTTCAAGTTGCTCTTCGCGTGCAACGAATTGCCCAACGTCAACGACACCTCGAAGGGCTTCTGGCGACGCGTCCGCACCGTGCCATTCCCGCACAGCTTCCCGGTCAATGCGTCGTACAAGGACGGGCTCAAGGCGCAGGCCCCGGGCATCCTGGCGTGGCTGGTGTCCGGCTGCGTCGCGTACTTCCAGCGGCAGGGCCTGCCTGAGCCGCGCATCGTCCAGCGGACCACAGCGCAGTGGCGGGACGACTCGGACATCCTCGGCCAGTTCCTCAACGCGCGCACCGTCAAGGACGCAGCGGCGTACGAAACCAGTGCCGCCCTGTACGGCGCGTTCGAGGCGTGGTGCGACAGCGAAGGCATCCGCGGCCGCGATCGGTGGGGTGCCAAGCGGTTCGGCGCGGAAATTCAGAAGCATGCGACCCCGTCCCGGACCTCCATCCGGCGGGGCTTCACGGGCCTGCGTCTGGCCGCCGGTCCCGTCTCGATCATGACGGATGACGCATCGGGCCCTGTTTTTGAAAAGGTCTCACGTACCAAACCGCTATACAGCTCTCTTCGGGATGACGCGTCACTATCCGTCATTGAGTCAGAGGAGGTTGCGTGAAGACGCCTTTGTTGAGCCCCACGCACTCAACCCCATGGCAATCACGTCAGGTTCGTACGACCGCGATCGTCGTTACCCGCGATTGGTGGCCGACAAGACCAGCCGTCTTAGTGGTGCCGTATGAATCAGGCCGAAATTAACGAGATATCGCCGATTATGGCGGCGCAGTCCGAACCGCAGTCCGAACCGGCGATGGAATTGGTACGGCCGAACGAGGAAAGCCCGACGGCTGGACGTGATCGCCATGGCCGCTTTCAGCCAGGGAACGGCGTGGGCCAGAGGTTCGGCGAGGGCAACACAGCCCGGCAAACCCATGGTGGACGGTCCCGCGCCATGCAGGCGGGGCTACTCCCGGGCCAGCAGGCAGTCGCCGGGCTGATTCAGGAGCAGGCTGCGGCCATCGTCGCCGACCTTGGTGGTGAGGCCCAGGTGAGCGTCACCAAGGCCGGACTGATTCGCGATTGGGTCCGCCTCGGTCTGTACGCTGCCGGCCTCGAGCAGCACCTCGAAGGCGGATTGCTGTCGTCGAAAGGCCGATGCCGTGCAGCCGCGACCCTGTGGCTTCAGGTCATCGATCGCCGCCACCGCGTGGCCGGCCAGATCGGTCTGAGCCGCGTGCCCAAGTCGGTCGACACCATCGACTCCGTGATCGCGAGCATCACTGCCCGCAAACAGGAGCCGACACGATGAACGCGTCCAGCCGCATCGTCACCGACACCGACTTGTACGCCATCGCCAACACCATAGCCGGACTGCCGGCGGCTGGCCCGCTGTCCGGTGACGACCATCAGGCGGCGATCGACGGCATGGCCAACGCGCTCGACCCGTGGGTGCGCATCACGCGTCGGCGCGGCTGTCACGACGTCGGGCTGGTGCGCGTCCCGCTGACGGATGCGGGACTGGCGCTGGTCCACGACGGTGCCAACACGATCGTCACGTTGTCGCAATACGACGCCATCACGCAGGTCGATGGCACGGTGTTGCGCGTCCCGCCCACAGAAGGACCGACGTCGTGATCGCCAAACCCGAGACTGCCCTGACCGACGTGCTCGAGGAAGCCGAGCGCTACGCGCGCACGCCCGCGCCCTCCGAGCCGTTCTCCGCGCTTGTGTGCGAAGTGATGGTGCCCTGCCTACTGGCACAGCGCGATCGCCTCGCTCGTGCGCTCCTAGCTGCCTTCCCGACGTTCGTCGCGCCGCGTCACCAGCGCCCACCCACCCGACAGGAGATCGATTAAATGGCTACCCACCTTCGCGGCCTCGCTGACGCCGCTCTCAAGGACGGGCGCGCACTCGCCCTCATTGCGTACCACGCCGGTCTCGACGAGACCACCGTGTGGACCTACGCCCTCTGTCAGCGTCGCGGCCCATCCCGCCGTGCCGCCGAGGCCCTCGCGGCCACGCTCGACGTCGACGTGGATTCCCTCATCGCGCCTGGACCTGCGGTCCGTAGCTACGGCGCGTTCACGCCGGCCGAGCGGGCCGCCCTCCAGTACGGCAAGGGCAACATCCCGCCCGAAGCTTTGAAGTCCACCACGACCCGACGGTAGGCCGGTGACGAAGCACGAACGCCCCGACCGCGAGACACCTGCCCCACCTCCGACGTGGCCGCTCCTCGTGCATGACGAGCACGGCGAACTACTTGAGGAGTTGTGGCCAACGCCATCGGCAGCGACACCACGCGGTGTCGTACGAGACACACCAACACTTGAACCATTCGCAGGAGCCCTGACCCATGAGCCTAATGCAGGCCGTTGATACGATTCCCGTCGTCGCCGCAGTTCCTACGCCCGCCGCGCCAGTCCCGTCCACGCTGTCGTCGAGCGACCTGTTGAAGGCGGCTACGCCGGCCGAGGACGTCGACACCGAGTACGCCGTACGCGTCTTCGGCGACACGTCGGCCGTGACCATGGCGAAGACTATCGCCCCGCTCGGCCCGCGCTTCGATGCCCTGGTCGACGTGCTCGAATCGCTGCCACTCGCGTTCACCGGCCAGGACCCGGTCACGCGCCAGCAGCGGATCGCGGCGGCGCGCGCGGAGTACATGCGGACACTGCCCCGCAACAAGGCGATGTCGGTCGACGAGGTCGACGGCGAGGTCGCACGGCGTATCGACCGCGCCTGGCAGGACCAGCAGCGTGCGGTTGCCGAGGCTGTCGTGGGCTCGCTGCAGGAAGCGCATACGGCCATCGCCGAGGCCCACGCGCGCGCCGTACAGACCAGCCGCAGCGTACCGGACGCCTACGCCATCAACGCGGTACCGGCTCTCACCGCCGACGAGCAGCGCGCGCTGGATCCGAAGTCATTACTGCACTCGACGGACCAGCTCGTAGGCCGTCAGCTTGTCGAACTGCGTGCGCTGCGTCAGGACATGACGGCGATCCGTTCCTCGATTGACGAGCAGACGGCGGCCACCGAGATTCCCCGCGACACGTCGGTCGCGCTGCTCCTGCGGTACGCGGAATCGGGCACGTCGGGAGCATTGAAGCGTCGGGCTGATTTCTTGCTCGACCTCGTACTCGACGGGTCGCTGCCGACGCCGCTGCCGGCGGATGTGTTGCCGTCCGCATTGCGCCAGCGGGTCGACGACATCCGAACCGCGCGCGTGCCGGCGTCCATCCGTCAAGCGCATGCCGCCGAACGGGCGCTGATCGATGTCATGCATGCGCAGGTTGCGAAAGCGACCGTCTTGTTGCAGAACGCCATGAAGCACGGCTTCGCGCCGTCGGGTGTGTTCGGGCTGGAGAGCGCACAGCGGGATGCGGATCAGCGCGCGCGTCTCCGCACGGCGACGTCGAAGGCCTGGGCGCCAGTCCTGAAGAAGGCGAAGACCTAGTCATGGCGAAGCGACGCAGCGGTCCGACGATGGTGCAGAAAGCAATCGCAGAAGCGGTCGAAGACGCGATTGTGCGGCGGCTGTCGCGGTCGCAGAAGACGTCGGTGGTGGCCTAGCGTGGTCAACGCATCCACCACCGTGACGGCGCTGGACGTGATGCGGGCTGAGGAACTCCTCGGTCCGCACCTCGGCGGCGAGTCCTTCCGCAGTTGGCACACCTTCGTTGCGGCGGTGCACGGCCTGCCGACCCCGTACGCGGACTCGCTCGAGGTGTTTCAAGCGTGCACGGGGCGGCAGACCTGGCCCACCGCAGCGGCCCCCGAGGTGCTCGGCGTGATGGGCCGCCGGTCAGGGAAGACGTTCGCGACGGCGGCGATTGCGATCGATCGCTGCGTCTTCAAGCAGTACCACCTCCCCGCCGGTACGGACCCGGTCTTCATGTGCATCGCGGCTGACCGTCGCCAGGCAAGGGTGCTGTTGCGGTATGTGCGCGGACTACTGCGCGCCGTCCCAGTGCTCGCGGCGACCATCGTCAGCGAGACCAAGGAGTCCATAACGTTCTCGTCGGGCGTCCGGCTGGAGGTGCACGCCAACAATTTCCGATCCATCCGCGGCTTCACCTGCGTAGGCGCGTGCGTCGATGAACTGGCCTTTTTCAGATCGGACGATTCTGCGAACCCGGATCACGAGATTCTATCGGCGCTCAGGCCCGCGATGGCCACAGTCCCCGATGCGATGCTCGTCCTTTTGTCGAGCCCGTACGCGAAGCGCGGGGAGGTCTACCGGCTGTTCGATAAGTACTACGGCAAGGCGGACGCCCCGTGCCTTGTGTGGCGCAGCCCCACGCGCTTAATGAACCCCACCGTGAGTGAACGCACGATCTCGATGGCGATGCACCGGGACGAGGCGTCGGCCCGCAGCGAATACCTCGGCGAGTTCCGCTCCGACCTCGAGGGCTACGTCTCGCGTGAGATCGTCGAGGCGTGCACCTATGACGTGACCGTCCGTCCGTACGACAGCCGGCACGCCTATCGCGCCTTCGTTGACCCGGCCGGCGGCTCTGGCCAGGACTCGATGACACTGGCGATCGCCCACACCGAGCGGGTGCGTGACGTGAGTACGCATGTCACTGACTTGCTGGTAGAGATTCGACCTCCGTTTAGTCCCGAGGAGGCGGTCGACCGATTCGTGCGGCATCTGCGCGAGTACCGCATCACGACGGTGTTCGGCGACCGGTTTGCCGGCGAGTGGGCGCGCCAGCCGTTTGATCGGCGCGGGATTCGTTACCGCATCGCCGAGCAGAACCGCTCCGAGTTGTACCTGGGATTGCTGCCGGTCCTGACCTCTGGACGGGTGCGCTTGCTCCGCGACGAGCGGTTGGCGCTCCAGCTCACGGCCTTGGAACGCCGCACCAGTGCGGTCGGCCGCGACACCATCAACCACCCGCCCGGTGGGCATGATGACTTGGCCAATGTCGTTGCGGGCGTCGTGTGCGGGCTCGAGCAGCACCGTGGCGGCCCGGTCTGTGCGTTCGTTCGGGTGGACGCACTGATGGACTGGGTATGACCCTTCAGGAACTCCGGGCCTGGCCCTTGCGGGTCTGAGCCCGTTTCTTCACCGCGGTGCCTCTGCACGGCCGAAGGCATGCCCGGAATCCTCCGGCGGGACCTACGACACCCGGCCGCGGTGAACCTCGTTTTGGTGGTGCAAGTCAATCCGCGTCGAGCAGACGACCTGCGCCATTCACGTGCCGCTTCATGAAGCCGATTAGGTATGCGGGGTACATCTAAGCGTGCCCTGTCAGTGATGTGACAGCCCGTGTTGGTACCTCCCGCGCGGCCTGCTGTTAGGTCGGGACATGCCCCCGCGTGTCCCGACCGCTGTGCCCGTCCAGTGCATTCGAGCCGGGCTGCTCACAAACTCCCGCGTCAAGGCGTCGCTCTCATGATTTGGGCGGACCTGCCGATCATGCCGCCAGAGCCTCCCTGGCCCACTGGCGTGCGGGCTTGTGAAGAGTTGCGAATGCGATGTCGGACAGCAAGAGCCGTAGATGGACCGCCGACGAACTTGCGTTGCTGCGCCGACTGGCGCAGCGCAAGGAACCGCTAACCGCGATCGCCGGCACGCTGGGACGCACTGTGGAGGCCGTTCGCACCAAGGCCGCGCATGAAAGCCTCTCGCTGCAAGACGACCTGCCGTCGCGCGGCCCAAGGCGACAACCCTTTCCCTCGAAGACCGACGGCGGCCGATGATGAGCGACGCGACATCTCCCCTTGCGCCTGGCCCCGGAGACTACGTCGTCCTCTACCAGCGGCAACGTCTGTCCGGCAATTCGCGTCTCGCCCTGATCCGGCTCTCGGATAATGCCACCCAGAGGGTGATTCGGGTCACCTTCGAGTCTGTCGTGGAGGCCGGCCCCCGCTTCGAAGACGAGGCCCGACTGATGGCCGCAGCGTCCAGCACCCGCGGCTACCGCTGCGTTGACGGGCTGTACACCCCGCTGGACGCCACGGTCGACGACCATGACGTCTAAAAGAGCCGCCGGCGGGCAGGTGGGCGAGGCGCCGGCACTGTCTGACCCGCCGACGAGAGACGAGAAGTGTTCGACGCGCAGAATCGCGCCGATGACCGCCGAACGTCGCGGCAAGCACCGCGCTATCGGTCCATTCGAAGTGACCTGGAGCGGAACCTCGGGGCACCGCCACGTGCGCGTCGCGGACTTCAGTCTCAGCGGCTGCTTCATTGAGGACATTGCCACGCCGGTCACGGGCGAGCGCGTGACGCTCACGCTGCGAGTGCCAGGCGGTAGTCCCATCGAAGCCGCCGGACACGTGGCCTACGTCAATCCTCCACTCGGATTCGCCGTGGCGTTTGAGGTGGACGAGCGCGTCGCCAGTGAGCTGGCTGCGGCGGCCCGTAGAGTGTCGCAACGTCGCCGGTGACCGCGACGCCAACGCCAATCAGCGTTCACCGCGCGCGCCGTCTAGCGATTGTGTGCGGGGACTGGCGACGTGCTCATGTCACCTTGAAAGTGGGCATCCGCCTGTTAATTGTCGCCCACGAAAGGCACATTCTGGCCGTGTGGGCCAATCTCCGGCTTGCCTGGACCCGGCAAGGATCGATGTGCGGATTGGCCTAAGGCTTGCAGCTGCGAAGGCAGACTCAGGCAAGCGGGGGGACAGACTGTGAAGAATGATGTCCAGTGGACACTTGCGGCTGCCTGCATTGCCTTGCTGGCGAGTACTGCCCCCGCCATAGCCGCCCAGGTCAAGGCCGAGAACTTCACCGGATTCGTCGCCGCAGGTCGAGCTACAGACGTCGTAAGTCTGGCTCCTATGTCTGCGCGAGCCGTAGCCGCAAATCGAACTGGTGGGCAAGGGGCAGACCGCGGCTGTGGTCCCGACCGGCGAGGCCCCTCGTGCGGGGCATCGGGTGACGAAAAAGGATCACAGAAGGCCGTTGCGGTGTCAGACCCAGGCGCTACTCTCCCGTTGCTCGGCACTGCGGTCGCTGGTGTGCTGCTGCTCCGGCGTCGCTGGCGTTAGTGCCCTGCCTGAATTCTTCGCGCACCGCGGCGTAATGTTGTCCGCTACCAGCATCTGCTTGAGATGCGGCCAGGCCAGTGGCGCTATGCACTGTCCTTGACTCCCGGTGTCGGTGACCTGAGCCCGAAGGACTGACAGATACCTCGCCGAATCAATGTTTTCCGCACCCAAGAGTCTTATCGGTCTCCGGGCGCACATCGGAGAGTTGGGCTGCGCGGGCGATTTCTGACGTAAGTTTCTCCTCGATATACCGATCAAGCCCGCGAAACCAGTCGTCAGCGTGCCAATAGCCACGTTCGTCTTGGTATGCCTTCCGGCGCTGAACATGCCGTTTCAGCTCAAGAAGGTGCTGCGGATTCTGCGTGAAGTAGTCGCGAATGCGGCGTGCGTCCGCCTCGTCGTCTTGATCGGCGTGTTGCTTCCCCGCTTCGCCGAGAAGAGTAAGGCTCACAACAAGGCATAGCCCCCCCGCAGACACCAGCGCAGCGAGGATTCTTAACAATTCTGAGGCTGCAGGGCCAAAGACAAGACACCAAGTCGACAACACAAACGCTGCTACACCGAGCAACCAAGCAACCGCCTGCATAGTTTCATCTCCAGCACTCGAAGATGCACACCGGGGGCATACGGCTGAAGTGCGAAATCAATGCCACTGCAAAAGTGGGACAGAAGTGCAAAGGCGTTGGCACAATTTACTGCGCGGCGAACTGTTGTCGTCTTGGCGAATGACATCTCGTCGGAGATGTCGGTATGGGAGCCGATAATTCACGTGGGCCTTGCTGCCCACTGACAAGCACCGGATCGAGCTGTGGGCCGACCTGGCCGGCGTCAGCGTGCGGCAGGTGAGGCGCCGACTGCAAGACGACGAGGCCGCGTGAACAACTCGAAGCGCGCTTCAGACTTCTGGCTGTACGTCGGGTTCAACGTCTTCCGCCACGGGCTCGGCGCACAGACGTACGGAGAGTCGGCCGGCTTGCTGACGATGCCCTCGAGGTCGAGCGCGCAGGCCGCTCGGAAGAAGTCCGCGCCATCGCACCGCACATGCGGCACGTACCGCAGCGCGGGTCCGTCGTGTCGAACTAGGCGCCGCAGCCGGCGCTTCCGCTCGAGAAGCGGGAGTGCCCGCAGATCCTGGCCGTCGAGCGCCATCAAGTCGAACGCCGCATAGACCGGCGTGCCACGCCGTGACATGAGCGCGGCGAAGTCTGGCCGTCCATTCGCGTCGAGGCAGACGATTTCACCATCCAGGATCGCCGTCCTGCCGGCGAGAGCGGCGGCGACTTCGCGCCCGAGCTGCGCGAAGCGGGCGAACGGGTGGCCGCGCTTGCTGTACACCACGGGCTCGTCGTCGCCGATGCAGACCACGCCACGGAAGCCGTCGAACTTCAATTCGTGAACGTAGGCACGGCCGCGTACCGGCACTGGCACGCGGATCGGGGCGATTGCCTGGAGAGATGCCGGGTTGACCATGGGCGGACGTGTGCCTGACGGCCGCACCTGCCCGCGTCTGACGGCCGTGGATGCGCAACGGGTACCACACGACTCGACCGGGAGCGCTAGGCCCCTAGCGGCGGTTTCCAACGCTCGAAGTTGTGTGGACCGTTCGCCAGTCACCGTGCGGATGTCGCCCGGGACCCTAGCCCCCGCGTGAAATTGCCACGGTGCCGATTAAGCTGATCCGTGCGGCCCATTTGGCGCTAAGCTGCGCACTATGTTCCGACTCATTATCGCGACTGCGCTCGCTCTCATCTGCACCGCTTCGCCATCCGCTGCAGCCATCGTTGACTGGACATTCACAGGCACCGTCACGGTGATGGACGTCCGCCCGGACTTCGGCACCGGCGCGGGTGACTTTCGATCCCACTTCGCCCTTGGCGACCCGTGGCGCGTTGACCTGTCACTGAACACGGAGACGCGCAACGGATGCAGCGATCCGCGGGCGGGTGGGGCAGGAGGCGTCTACTCGTTCGCGAACTTTGGCAGCAGTACCATTGGCGACGACAGTTTCGCGATCCTCGGCGGGCCACTCGAAATGAACACACAGGACGGCAATTGCGGGATCGGCAAGATCGGCGCGGGTGTCGTCTTCCGGTTCTTCCGCGTGTCGTCCACGACGGTGTTTGACCCGCAGTTCCCGACGCCCATTGAAGGTGCGTTGTGGTGGTATGGCACGCCAGGTTATGACATCCCGACGTCGGCGGCGGGTGTCACGGGGGGCAGCTTGGCGATGCGGATCGGGCTGACCAACGTCGGCGGGATCTTTACCGAGGCGACCGCCACCGTGCGCGCCGTGCCTGAGCCGACCACCCTGCTCCTCTTTGTCGCTGGCGCGGTCGCCCTACGGCGCCGCCGTCGCTGATCACAGGACGTGCGGAGACGCGCACTTCGAGCCGGAGCGCCCTCGTGTAGCGTCCACCCCGGCTCGGATTGCCGCGCTTGTGGGCCAGGCTAGGCGTTGGACGCTAGAAAAAAAGTCCGAATAACAGTCCGAATAACGCCGTACATTCGGACTACTCAGTACCACTCGATCATGCGAATTGCTCAATAAATCGCGTCAAATTCGCTCCGGAATACCCGATTTGACAGTCTGAAAATCGTTGTGTCGGCGGTTCAATTCCGCCCCTCGGCACCATATCAACCCCTTTAAAATCAAGCACTTCCGGCTCTTGACCTTCATGGCTCGCTGGGTCCGAATCGGCCCAATGTGCGAACCCGATCGGCGGACCATGCCTGTTCCACGACCGGCAATGCCGTCGCCACGAGCTGCGAAATCGGCCGCCAAGTACCGCGCCGTCGTCGTCGTGGACGCGTGGCCGAGGTAGGCGCTGATCACCGTCAACGGCGTCCCGCCATCCAGCAGTCGGCTCGCGAACTCGCGCCTCAGGTCGTGGAAGTGCAGGTCGGTGATGCCGGGGCCGATGAGCTTCTCGGCCCGCACCTCGGCGGCGAGTCCTTCCGCAGTTGGCACACCTTCGTTGCGGCGGTGCACGGGCTACCGCCCCCGTACGAGGACTCGCTCGCACTGTACCAGTCGTGCACGGGGCGGCAAGCCTGGCCCACGGCGCCGACGCCAGAGTGCTCGGCGTGATGGGCCGGCGGTCAGGAGAGACGTTCGCGACGGCGGCGATTGCGATCGATCGCTGCGTCTTCAAGCAGTAACACCTCCCGGCCGGTACGGACCCGGTCTTCATGTGCATCGCGGCGGACAGGCGCCAGGCGCGGGTGTTGCTGCGCTACGTGCGCGGACTGCTGCGCGCCGTTCCGGTGCTCGCCGCCACCATCGCGAGCGAGACGAAGGACAGCATTCTTTTCACGACGGGGGTGCGGCTGGAGGTCCACACAGGATCGTTCAGATCCGTGCGTGGATTTACGTGCATCGGCGCGTGCGTCGATGAACTCGCCTTCCTCGGAAGTGACGATTCCGCGAACCCGGATCACGAGATTTTATCGGCGCTGAGGCCCGCGATGTCTACGGTCCCCGATGCGATGCTCGTTCTATTGTCGTCACCCCATGCTAAGCGTGGCGAGGTGTATCGGATTTTCGATCGCTACTACGGCAAGGACGACGCCCCGGTTCAGGTCTGGCGCGCTCCCACGCGGGTCTTCAATCCCACCGTGAGCGAACGGACGATCACGATGGCGATGCACCGGGACGAGGCCTCGGCCCGCAGCGAATACGGCGCCGAGTTCCGGTCCGACCTCGAGGGCTACGTCTCGCGCGAGATCGTCGAGGCGTGCACCGACGACGTGACCGTCCGTCCGTACGACAGCCGGCACGCCTATCGCGCCTTCGTTGACCCGGCCGGCGGCTCTGGCCAGGATTCAATGACAATCGCCATCGCGCACACCGAGCGGGTGCGTGACGTCAGCACGCATGTCATTGACTTGCTGGTAGAGATTCGACCACCGTTTAGTCCCGAGGAGGCGGTCGACCGGTTCGTGCGGCATCTGCGCGAGTACCGCATCTCGACGGTGTTCGGCGACCGGTTTGCCGGCGAGTGGGCGCGCCAGCCCTTCGACCGTCGCGGTATCCGCTACCGCATCGCCGAGCAGAACCGCTCCGAGTTGTACTTGGGGTTGCTGCCCATCTTGACGTCGGGGCGAGTCCGACTACTTCGCGACGAGCGGTTGGCGCTCCAGCTTACGGCCTTGGAACGTCGCACTAGCGCCATCGGCCGCGACACCATCAACCACCCACCCGGCGGCCACGACGATTGCGCCAATGTAATCGCGGGGGTTGCGTGCGGGCTCGAGCAGCATCGAGCCGGGCCGACGTGCGCGTTCGTCCGGGTGGACGCGTTAATGGACTGGGTCTAGCTGTTAGGACCTTCGGGCCGGTCCCTTCGCGGGGCCGTGCCCACTCTTCACCGCGATGGCGATCTCACGGCCGAGAGTTCGCTACGGGCAATCCGGCCAGGCCTTCGAGGGCAGTGTCGACTCGGGCCTTGTTCGCGGTGACTCTCGCTCGTGTGACGCGTCGAATCGTGTACCAGCCAGGGCGCCCTCCCGCGCACTGACACGCCAGATGCGTCTCGCCCTGTCGACGCCCCCCGTCGGCGGGTGAGCCGGGCCCCGGCGGTGCACAACCGGGGCAACTCACAATTTGGCCGAGTGGTGAAACGCCGATGAGGTTCGCCGTCGCGATGTTGCTGGTGTTGCTGGCCGCGTGCGTGATCGTCCGTCAGGTGGCCGCCCTCGCGGCCTTGGGCGCGCGCGTGTCGGCGCTCGAACGTTATCGCTAACAGCGGCAAGACGGTCCAGGTGATGCGTGCTCGTGTGGCTGGAGGCGGGATGTCCGGCCCGCCGTCCGCGCCGGCTCCGAGCCCCTATTGCGCCGGCGCCCCGATGAGCAGGATTGTGCCGCTGATGACCGCGTTAAAACCCTGTATCCCTGAACTCCCGGTGACCACGTTCACGAATCTGCCGCTGGCCATGGAATCAAAGCGAAATGGGCGTACAACCGTCGCGTCGGGAGCGCCATCGGTAAGGACAGCGAGTATGTCCCCCGGTTCAAATCCACTTTCTTCGTTGCGGTGGGTGACGGTCGCGCGGAACGCAATGATGTGTTCGGAAACAAAATTGCCGAGATCAGGTGTGTAGATAATGCGTGACACGTCGATGCTCGTGGCGCCACCGGAGCACACGAAACCGCTGTTGTTGATTGCGGCTATGCCCGTGGTGATCGGACCTCCCAGACCGCTTCCGCCGAGCTTGCCCGTGCAGACCACTGTCGTTGGGGACGGCGCGGCAACGACGCTCACAGGCACTGGGTTCGCAGTGTCGTTCACGATCACGGCCTGTACAGGCTTCAGGACGCCTTGCGCCAGCGCGGGAAGGGGTCCAGTGGCCAACAACCCCGCCGCCATGAGCACGATACCTGCTGCGGTTTCTACGTAACGTCGCATGACTCACCCGCTTTATGAGGGCTGTGGTCCTGCAACGATCACCAGCGATACGTGCGTCGGCGCAAGGCACGGCCCTCAAGCGTGTCAGAGCCTGCACGTCGGTGACGAGGTGCTCTCGGATGCTCCCCGGGGAGGGGGCTGGGCGTACGTTGAGCGGAAGCTTGAGTATCGCTTGTGCCGTGTCGTGTCAAGCTCAAGCAGTATCTAGGTGCTTCACTTCCCGAAACAGCTCGAAACGCGCGTCAGTCTTCTGGCTGTAGGCGGGATTCAGCGTCTTCCGCCACGGGCTCGGCTCGCGGACGTACGGCGAGCCGGCCGGCTTGCTGACGATGCCTTCGAGATCGAGTGCACACGCCGCCCGGAAAAGTCCACGCCATCGCAGCGGACATGTGGCACGTATCGGAGAGCGGGCCCGTCCTGTCGAATGAGGCGCCGCAGCCGGCGCTCTCGATCGAGCAGCGGGAGGGCCCGAAGATCCTGGCCGTCCAGCGCCAGCAGATCGAACGCGGCATAGACGGGGGTGCCTCGCCGTGTCATGAGCGCGGCAAAGTCTGGCCGTCCGTTCGCGTCGAGACAGACGATCTCGCCGTCGAGGATCGCTGCACGACCGCGGAGTGCGTCGGTGACGTTCCGTCCAAGCTGGGCGAAGCGGGCGAACCGGTACCCGCGCTTGCTGTACACGGCGGGCTCGCCCTGGCCGATGTAGATGACGCCACGGAAGCCGTCGAACTTCACCTCGTGGATGTACGACCGGTCACGAGGCGGGACGGGTACCCGGACGGGCGCGATTGGCTGAATGGATGCCGGGTTGACCATGGGCGTTAGACACCTGTCGGACGCCGTCGCCTGCCGCCGTCTGACGGGCGTGCTCAGATGGCCTCGACCTGTGGGCCACGCTGGCCGGCGTCAGCGTGCGGCAGATCCGAAGCCGACTAGCAGGCGGCCCGCCGGCCCTGGCGACGCCGACGCAGGACGACGAGGCCGCGTGAGACGCCGTTGGCCTGTACTACTCCTTCACCCAGACGAAGACTGCCGGCTTGGCCGTGGGACCGCCAGCCCCGAAGTTCCACACGGTATTGGTGATCGTCTTCCCGTCGGCAGAGATCACTGAGAATGAGCGGCAGGCAGGGTGCGTGCGACCAGAGAAGCCCGAGGAGGCTCACACCATGACGGCGATTTAGGAACAGCTGCGCCGAAAGACGCGGGCGCCGAGGACCGCGAGACTCGCAGTCAGCAGCAGCATAGTCCCAGGCTCCGGCACGTTCGCCGCCGTACTTGTGCGGATGTTGTCCAGCGCAAAGGCGGGCGCCGCCACGGCGTTGAAGGTCAGTTCGACGCGGTTAAAGAGCAGTGTGCTTTGAATACCGGCGAACCCACCGGTGAAGACAGGGTCAGGCGCCCCGGCGTACGAGAGTGATCCGACGTCAGTCGCGCCGCTGAACAACCGGATCGTTGTCGCTGCCGGAACCGGAATCGTGTTCAGGAGCGCGAACCCGTACCCGAACGTGCTGACCGGTCCTGGCAAAGTGAGGGTCAGAACGCCGGCATTCGCACCAATCGAAACAATGTTTTGCGGCGCAATGTTGTTCGTGACACCGGGGCCGCCATTGATGACGACACTGCCTGCGCCGAGACTGTAGTCGAACAGGATGCCATTCACGACGAGGCCGTCGACCTCCAATCCATCGGCCAGCCCGTTGAACGTGGTTAGCGTCGCCCCCGGTCCAAACGCGCCAGGCCCAACGGCGATGACTGCGGCCTGCGCCGGCATAACGGCCACGGTCGAAACTAGCGCAAATGCGAGCAACGTTGGTAGCATCTTCATCTGCTTCTCCCCAAGAAAGCGCGACCAGTTCGGAAGCGCGGCACTTCCCTTAGGCCATCACTTCAACGGTGCAGCCCATCGGCTATATAGAACGTGCAACCGTGTCTGAGCGGACAGAGCCATCCCCCGTGACCTTTCAGTTGGCCATGACGGTATGACGCGGAACGATACGCCTCATGGATGCGAGTTGTGGCCGCATCCGCTCGGATTCGAGTTGCGGTGCGACGTGGACGGCGATACGCGTCAGACCGCCGTCCAGCGTCGACGGGACACGGCGACGTCGCGCGCGAGTTGGGCGAACCGGGTGAACCGATACCCGCGCTTGCTGTACACCACGGGCTCGTCGTTGGCGATGCAGACCACGCCACGGAAGCCGTCGAACTTCAATTCGTGAACGTAGGCACGGCCGCGTACCGGCACTGGCACGCGGATCGGGGCGATTGCCTGGAGAGATGCCGGGTTGACCATGGGCGGACGTGTGCCTGACGGCCGCACCTGCCCGCGTCTGACGGCCGTGGATGCGCAACGGGTACCACACGACCCGACCGGGAGAGCTAGGCCCCTAGCGTCGGTTTCCAACGCTCGAAGCTTGTGTGGACCGTTCGCCAGTCACCGCGCGGATGTCGCCCCGGACCTAGCCCCCGCGTGAAGTTGGCGCTAAGCTGCTCACTATGTTCCGGTTCATCATCGCGACTGCGCTCGCTCTCGTCTGCACCGCCTCGCCATCTGCCGCGGCCATCGTGGACTGGACCTTCCTCGGCACCGTGACCTCGCTGAGCGTGAACCCCAACATCGGCGGCGGCGACTTCCGATCGCACTTCGCGGTCGGCGACCCGTGGCGCGTCGACCTGGCCCTGAACACGGACACGATCAACGGGTGCAGCTACCCGCAGGCCGGGGGCGCAGGGGGCGTCTACTCGTTCGCCCCCTTGGGCACGAGCACCATCGGCGACGATGCCTTCACCCTCCGCAGCGGCGCGCTCGAGATGAACACGCAGGGCGGGAACTGCGGGATCGGCATGGTCGGCGCTGGCGTCCAGTTCCGGTTCTTCACGGTCACGTCGACCACGATGTTCGGCACGTTCCAGCCACCGATCGAGGGCGCCCTGTGGTGGTTCGGCACGCCTGGCTATGCCATCCCGACGTCGGCGGCCGGTGTCCTCGGCGGCGCGCTAGCCATGCGCGTCGGACTGACCAACATCAATGGCGTCTTCACCGAAGCATCCGCCAGCGTCAGGGAGGTCGATGTTGTGCCTGAGCCGACCACCCTGCTCCTCTTTGTCGCTGGCGCGGTCGCCCTACGGCGCCGCCGTCGCTGATCACAGGACGTGCGGAAGACGCGCACATCGAGCCGAAGCGCCCTCGTACAGGGTCCACCCCGGCTCGGATTGTCGCGCCGTGGGCGGGCTAAGCGGCGCGCCGGAACTGCCCGCGAACGGGCCTGTACATGTCCGCGCGGTTCCCCGTCGAGGGAGAAAACGTGAGATCTGCCGCGTTGCTCGTCGCCGTCTTCACCATCACGGTCGGCGTAGTGGGCCTCATTTCTCCCGATAGCGGGACGACGGTTCGACGGCTCTACTTCGCGACGCCTGTTGGACTTTATGCAGCCGGTGTTGTTCGCCTTGCTATGGGACTGGTGGTGATTCTGTATGCCCCGGCCTCGCGTGCGCCAAAGACGCTGTGCGCGTTGGGCGCCCTGATGTGTATGCAAGCACTTACGGCGACGCTCCTCGGGCCTGGTCGCGCGCGCGCGGTCCTTGAATGGGAGACGATGCAGGGAACCGCGCTCCTGCGCGTCGGGGCCGCGGTGGCTCTAGCCACCGGGTGCTTTTTAGCCTTTGCGGTTTTAGGCCACCGCCCCAAGCCAAAAGCGAAGCACAGCAGCCCAAGGCCGGGGGACGGCTAAGGCCACTTTCACCACGGACTGCTACGCCGCGCGCCTAAACCTCCCGCGCACTGGCCTGTACATGTTCGCGGTTCCCGTTGGCGACGCCACCAGCCGCGGTTCCGGTTCATGTGCAAACCCGTGTGCAAATACGACGGCCACAGACGTCACTTCAAGGCGCTCGGACCCACTCGATGCATGGAAAATACGCCAGAATTCGCTCAGTGACGCCGCTTGCGTGAACCTGAAAATCGTAGTGTCGGCGGTTCAATTCCGCCCCTCGGCACCATCTAAACCATTCTAATTAAACAACTTACGGCTACCGCCCAAGACGGGGCCCTTCGGGTGTTTCTGGCGAGAGTCCGAATACAGTCTGCGCGGCGTCAACTACTCTTGCCGGTCGTGCAGATCTAATTGTCGCCGCGCAACAGTCCGAATACGGTCGTCGCTCCAGCCGCGTTCATGGCGTCGACGGCCGTCGCCACGAGGAGCTGGTCGGCCTCCAAATACTTGGCCGTCGTTGTCACCGACGTGTGACCGAGGTAGTTTGGATCGTCGTCAACGGCACGCCCGCAGCGCGGCGAAGTCCGGCCGTTTCTTGTTGGGTTCCCCCTCTGAAGATGGATGGCTCGAGATGTTCATGCGATTTGCTCCCGTCCTTGTAGGGTTGGCTGTTTTACTGCTCTCCACTCCTGCTCAGGCCGCTTTGTTCGAGGTACAAGTAACGGGCCTCGTAACGGTCACATCCCCCCGAGGCGGGCCGATCATCCCCACTGGGGCGATCCCGGACGGCTCGATGTTCACGTTCTTGGCGACGGTGGACTCCTCCATTCCCATGGCGGCTTGTCCTAACGGCGGCGCAACGTATCAGGCTCTCACCAACATCGCCTTAACCGCTGGAAGTCTGGTCTGGACTCGCGCCGTCGGTAACGTGGAAGTCGACGCCAACGAATGCAATTGGCGACCATTGCCGATAGACAACGTCAGGTTCCGCGTTTCCAACATGGGGGCGTCCGGCCCGTACTCACTCAACGAGCTTCGCTCAGCAGCAATCAATCTACTGATTGTCGAATTTTCAGGTTCGCCCGGAAACACGATTCCGTTCCCGTTCAACAACGTCGCCTTGTTTGCAGGCCCCGAAGGTGGGGGGATGAACTTTACAATCCACGACACCTCGACAAGATCAGTCCCGGAACCTTCGGTGCTGCAGCTTTCGTTGTTGGTGGCAGTCGCCGCTACAGGTCGCGTTCGTGCGCGACGATGCTGAGGCGTCTTCGTCCCGGATTCTAATCGGTCCAGGCCCAGCAGAACTCGCCCGCCCTTACACCTAAACCGTCACCGCCGAGGGTCCACCCCGGGTCAGATTGGCGCGCTATGGGCTGCGCGCCATCCGGCCCACCTTCGTCCGGGCCTCTTTCTATTCCTGTCGGAGCGCCGTCAGCGGCTCGATGCGCGCGGCACGACGCGCGGGCAGGTACGACGCGATCGCGGCGATGGTGCCTAGCAGCACGAGGACGCTCGCGTACGTCGGAACGTCGTATGGCGTGACGCCGAAGAGAAGCGAGCCGAGCGCGCGCAGGAGCAGCAGCGAGCCGGCGACGCCGATGGCTGCGCCGATGGCGACGAGCGCAAGGCCGCCCGCGACGACCGAACCTGTGATGCGTGCCAGCCGCGCGCCAAGAGCGATGCGGATGCCGATGTCCTTTGTCCGCTCAGCGACGAGATAGGCGAGCAGACCGTAGAGTCCGAGCGCCGCCAGCAGCAGACCGCCGACGCCGAAGCTCGTCGAGATGAGCGCGCTGATGCGTTCGCGCGCCAGACTCTCGGCCAGCGCGCTCTCGATCGTGCGAACGTTCGAGACCACCAGCGTTGGATCGAGCTCGTGCAATAACGCCGTGACCGGCTTGACCATCGACTCGGGCTGGCTCGCGCGGACGAACAGCGTCATCATCGACCACGTCATGCGGCCGTGGCTGTAGAACACGGTCGGCTTCGGCGCGTTTCTCACAGACCCTTCGCTCACGTCGCCGACGACGCCGATGATCGGCAGGTATGGGTTGTCGGCCATCATCCAGACAGAGATCGACGAGGCAAACGGATCACGCCCCGCAAAATAGGTACGGGCGAACGACTCGTTGACGACGAATCCCGCCATCGGATTCGCATTGTCCGCGTCCGTGAATTCTCGTCCACGCAGCACGGGAATGCGAAGTGTTCGGAAATATCCGGGCGCCACCATCCGGACCACGGTCGACGTCCGTTCACCCACCGGACGTTCTGGCGTGCCCAACTCGTGAAAACGCGTGCCACCGCGGGGAACGCCGATCATCGGAAGGCTTATCCCCGCCGCTGCCGACTCGACTCCAGGCAGCGCGCGCACGCGCGTCACAGCCTCGCGATAGAACTCGCGGCATCGCTCGGCGCTACAGCGCGCCGGCGAGACGGCCACACTCATCGTGAGGACGTTGTGTGGGTCGAATCCCATTGGTGAGCGATTCAGCGCGATCAGCGTGCGAACGATGACGCCGGCGCCGCAGAGCAGGACGACGGTCATGGCGACTTGCACGACGACGAGCGCCTGTCGCACACGGGGCGCGTGCCCGCCCTTCGAGCCGCGCGTCCGCAACGCGTCGGCCATCGATCGTCGCGCGAACAGGATCGTCGGTGCGAGGCCGGCGATCGCGCCTGTCGCGGCCGACAGCCCGAAGGCGTAGATCAAGACGCGTCGATCGATGAACAGTTCGGAGACGCCGAGCATGTTCGCGGGGGCCACGGCGAGCAGTGCGTCGAGACTCGCGCGCGCGAGCCCGAGGCCGAGGACCCCGCCGGCGCCAGCGAGCAGCAGGCTTTCCACCAGCACTGATCGCGCAATCGCCCAGCGTCCCGCCCCGAGTGACGCGCGAATCGCGATCTCACGCTGACGCGACGCCGATCGCGCCATGAGCATGTTGGCGACGTTGAAGCAGGCGATGGCGAGCAGTACGCCCACGCCGGCGAAGAGCACGAGCACTGACGTCCGCACCTGGCCCGTGAGCACCTCGCGTAGGGGCGTCACCGTCACGCTCGTGTTCCTGTTGAACGCGTGGGTCGCCGCGAGACGCCGCGCGATGCCCTCCAGCTCCGATCGGGCCGCGCCCGTCGTCGTGCCGGCGGCGAGGCGTCCGATGACCTGGATGAAACGTCCGTCGGTCGTCTGCCGCCACGGGCGGTTTCGATCGAGCTGAGACGCCGTCCACACGTCCACATCCTGCTGCACGAAGCGAAAGCCGGCCGGCATCACGCCGACGATCTCGTACGGGAGCTCGTCGAGCTGGACCGTGCGGCCGATGGCGCGCTCGTCGCCACCCAACTGCTCCTGCCAGGCGCGGTAACTGAGCACCGCGACGCGTGGGCCATTCGGGCGGTCGTCCTCCTCGGAGATCGCACGGCCGAGGAGCGGTGCGACGCCGAGCAGCGGAAAGAATTCCGCCGACACCTGTTGGGCGCTCACGCGTCGCGGCTCGCCGGTGCCGGTCATCGTGAACGACCACGGCCGCCAGGCGGCGAATCGTCGAAACGTGCGGCTCTCGCGCTGCCAGTCGAGCCAGTTGGCGGGCGAGACGTCGGCGTGCGGGTTGGCGCCAACAGACTCTTCGACCGTCACGAGTCGGTCGCCGTCCGGGTACGGCAGGGGCCGCAGCAGAAGCTGATCGACGACCGAGAAGACAGCGGTGTTGCCGCCGATGCCGAGGGCCAGCGTCAGGATCACGGCGAGCGAAAAGCCCGGACTGCGCCAGAGCCCGCGAGCGGCGTGCCTGACGTCTCGGGTGACATCTTCTACCAGCCGCATCGTCCGCTCGTCGTGGCCGCGTTCCTTGAGCCGCGTCAGATTCCCGAACTGTCGCCGGGCGGCGCGTTGCGCATCGGCGTCGCTGAGCCCGTCACGAGCGTAGTCGCGTGCGAGCGAATCGACATGGAACGCCATCTCGCGCTCCATGTCGCGATCCCTCGAGTGGCGTCGGAACAATGCGAGTACGCGACGAATGAAGAGCGGTGGTCGCAGGGCCATGTCACGCCTCCTGCTCGAGCGCGCGCAGCACGCGCGCGACGGCGCCCGACAGCCGCAGCCAGCCTTCGAGCTCGGCCTGCGCCGCGCGACGGCCCTTCCGCGTCAGCGCGTAGAACTTGGCGTTGCGGTTGTTGCTGGTGGGGCGCCATTCGGCCTCGATCAGACCTTGTTCTTCCATGCGATAGAGCGCCGGATAGAGCGAACCCTCCTCCACGCGCAGAACATCATCGGAGAGCTGATGCAGCCGCGCCGTGATGCCGTAGCCGTGATTGGGTCCGGTCCACAACACTTTCAGCACCAGGAGATCCAGCGTGCCCTGCAGCAGATCGCCTTTCCGCACAGCCATCGATTCGACTCCTTCCCAGCGCCTCTCACTTAGAGCGTCTGAGTGAGTGTCAGTTGAGCACAGCCTTACTTAGACGGTCAAGGGAAGAGGAGACGGGCGAGCAGCGATTCCCAGAGACCCGCCCGATACCGCCGAGGCCTCATCGACACGGCGTGAATCTCAGGCCGTCCACTACGTCACCTGCTCATCAGAATCCGGCACCTGACGGCGAGCTTGACAGCCGCTGATAAGTGTATCAGTATACCCATACACTTAAACTGTTGACGGCCAGCCCCTCTCCTATGGACATCACCATCACCCTGACCGACGGCGTGCCGATCTATCGCCAGATCGTCAACCAGGTCAAGTACTTAGTGGCATCAGGACTGCTCCAGCCCGGCGAAGAGCTTCCCCCCATCCGCACGCTCGCGCTGCAGCTGAAGGTGACGCCAAACACGATCGTGAAGGCGTACGACGAATTGGAGAGCTCGGGAGTCGTGCACATGCGCCGCGGCTCCGGCACGTTCGTGTCTGAGGGACGTCCGAAGCTGGCGCTTCTGGAGCGGCGCCGCATCATCGAGCAGCGCATCGACGCCCTGCTGGCCGAGGCACACCAGTTGAACTTCAGCGCGGACGACATCCTCCGGATGGTCCGCGAACGCAAGGCGGCCATGGACCCCGGGACCACCGCCGAACCGGCGGACGTGGAGAAATAGCATGGGACAGATAGTCGACGTCATCGACCTCTCGCGATCGTTCGGCGGCAAGCGCGCGCTCGACGGCGTGTCATTCCACGCCGCCGCGGGGCAGGTCTACGGCCTCGTAGGCGCCAACGGCGCCGGCAAGACGACGCTCCTCAAGCACCTGCTCGGCCTGCTGCGGGCCGCCACCGGCTCGGTGCGCGTCTTCGACCTCGACCCGGTTCGCGACCCTGTGGGCGTGCTGAGCCGCGCCGGCTACCTGTCCGAGGAACGCGAACTGCCGGAGTGGATGCGCGTCGACGAGCTGATGCGCTACACGCAGGCCTTCCATCCGACATGGGATGCGGCGTATGCGCGCGCGCTGCTCGAGTCGTTCGCGCTGGACCCGGCCAAAAAGGTCAAGGAGCTCTCGAAGGGCATGCGTGCCCAGGCCGCCCTGATCGCAGCCGTGGCCCATCGTCCCGCGCTGCTGGTTCTCGACGAGCCCTCGTCCGGCCTCGACGCGGTCGTGCGCCGCGACATCCTCGATGCCATCGTCCGCACCGTGGCCGATGACGGGCGGACGGTGATCTTCTCGTCGCACCTGCTCGACGAGGTGGAGCGGATGTCGGACCACGTGACGTTGATGCACCAGGGGCGCGTGATGCTCAGCGGCGTACTCGACGACGTGCGCCGCGGCTACCAGCGCAGCCGCGTGCGCTTCGTCGAGCACTTCGAGCAACCGCCGGTTCTCGAGACGGCGCTGGCCATGGAAGGTGGTGGCCGCACGTGGAGCGTCGTCCACAGCGGATCGCTCGAGCAGTTCCATCACTCGGTCCTCGCGCGCGGCGGCGAGGTCGTCGACTCGCGCGACGCCACGCTCGAAGAGATCTTCCTGGCGCGCGCTGGTCGCAGCCGCCAACCGGTGGAGGCGGCATGACGATGCGTTCACCCATCGTCGCCATGCTGTGGGAAATCTGGCGCCTGACACGGCTCGAGGCCGCCTGGCGTCTGGTCCTGGGGATCGTCGGGGGCCTGACCGTCCTGGCCGTGTTCTCGTCCCAACGCGAGGTGGCCAAGGACTTCAGCGCGGCAATCGCCCTCACCCTCATCGTCATGCTGCATTTCGTGGGGTGGCTGTCGCTGTCGAAGCTCACGAGCGGGCGGCCCGGTTTTCCGCTTCATCTCCTCTACACCCGTCCGGTGCGGACGTCGGTACTCGTCGCCGTCCCGATGGCGTATCTCGCGGCGATGCCGGCTGCGCTCTATCTCGTGTCAGCGCTTGTCCTGAGGGCGACCTCCGGTTATCCGTTCCCGCTGCTGCCCGTCGCCGCGTGGATCGCGGCCCTCAATCTGGTCCTGGCAGCGACGAACTGGTCGACCCGCAACAGGCTCATTCAGATGCTGGGCGTGATGGTTGCCACCTCGGCCTGGCTGTCTTTGGCCGTTCATCGCCTGACAGCCGTGGAGATCCAGGGCAGCTACGACTGGCCCCCGAAGCTGTGGCCGACGCTCTTCGACTTCCCACTCACGGACTATGCACTGATCGGCGCGATTGGCCTGGCATCGTTCGGTGTGGCGGTCGCCAGTGCGGCCCGCCAGCGCCACGGCGATGCGCCGGCAGCCATGCCCCGGACAGTGGACTTCCCAGGATTCCCGGAGGATCTCGTCAACCTGTTCCGGTTCCCGTGTCCGGTCTCGTCCGCGACGCGGGCGCAGGTGTGGTTCGACATGAAGTCCAGTGGACTGCCGGTGCTGACGATGGGATTGGTACTCGCGATCGTGAATCCGCTGGTGTTCGCGATCACGCGTCCCTTCGAGGTCGCCCATCGTTTTGCCGTGAGCTTGGCGATGCTCTCCGTAATGGCCGTGCTGATGTTCGGGGTCAATGCCTTCGGTATTCGCTGGAGACAGGGACGTGCGTATGCGAGCGCGTTCGAGGCGACCCAGCCGTACGGAACCGCTCGACTCGCCAGCCTCAAAGTGCTCGTGAGGTCGGCCTGCGTGTTGCCCGCGCTGTTTGCGGTCGGCCTGAGTGCCTGGGCATCCCTGTCGTTCATCATGGTCGGCAACGAGTATCTGCGCCGTGAGCTTCGTGTGATCGAAGGCGCCCTCGGAGCGCTGACCGGTAACCAGGAGGTCGCACTGGCAGTCGTCGCGTGCGTCGCGGTCGCTGTCATGGTCGCCTTGGTCGCTGCAATCCTGGCGCTCGCGGCACGGTATCCGCGTTCGCTGAACATCGCGACGTGGCTGTACATGTTGTCTTGGGGGCTCGTCCTCGTCCTGCTGGCGCTGGCCGGACACCGCGGGATTGGATTGCTCTTCGGACCGACACGGTTCATCGACGCACCGGCGATTGTGCTGGCGACGGCCTACCTCTCCTGGAGGGCGTTCGCGGAGCGACTGCTGACGCTGCGCTCGGCGTGTGTCGCCGTTCTGGTCTCGGCGGCATTCGGGACGGCATGGCTGACGATGCTGCGTGCGGCGGGCGTGTCGCTCGCCGGAATGCCCACCACGGACGCCGTCTGGATGCTGTCGCCGGTCCTGCTGCCGCTGCTGGCCAGCGTCCTTGCGCCTTTGTCGCTGAGCCGCATTCGCCATACGTGAAGAAAGGGACGCGCGAGGAGTCGAGGGGAGTTCAGGCGGTTCAACGAGACGCCCAGCTTCCCCGCGGCTTCGACGTGTCCCACGCCATTACGGAGCCTGGTCTTACTTCCCCTTACCCATGTCGTGCGGGACAACGCAGTTGGCCGTCGCGGTCACCTCGTTGCCGGCCACGTCCTGCGCCGTGATCGTCAGGTTGTAGATGCGGCCTGACTTGTTGCCACCCGAGCGCTCGGCACGCAGTTGAACGACCAGTCCGCCGTGCTCGTCCTCGGTGACGACCACGTCACCCGGGTCCATCGGCTCGTTGCTGGTGGCGGTCACCTGGAAAGATCCGCGTGCGATGCCGGACACGGGGTCGCTGGCGCCCAGGACCGCGACCCGTTGGAGCTTGTGGTTCGCCGGCCAGAGCGTGCAGCCCTCCGAGGGCAGTCCGCTCAGGACCGGAGGCACACCGTCGATCTTGACGTCGAGCGTGCGCGCTGTCTCCTCGTTGCCGGCGGCGTCGGTCGCGAAGTAGCTGACTGTCGTGACGCCCTCCGGGGCGACCGCGAACGACGCGGAGTGTCCCGGCACGATCGTCTCGCCGCCCGTTTGCGCGCCGGCCAGCGAATACCGGAGCAGGTCGACCCATCCGGTGGGCGTGTCGGTCAGACCGCTCGCGAGGTCGGTCGCTTCGAGGCTCACGCTGACGGCGGCCTGGTTCCAGCCGTTGGCGTTCGGCGACGGATCCACCTTCGCGGTGGTGACCGGATCGACGGCATCCGAGTACACGGCGAAGTTGGTCGCCTCCAGGCGTGGCGGATTCTCGGCGGGCACGTTCACCAGCTTCCGCAGGTGAGTCACGGGGTCTTCGACCGCCATGGTCGTGGAACCGCCGCCGTCCAGGTTGAGCGCGTTCCAGACGCCGTAGTCGTTCTTCAGCAGGTCGGCGACTTCGCCCACTTGCATGCCATGGCCGCCGTTGGTGCCGTCGACTGTGAACAGGACCATGGTCCGGCCGTCCTGGGTCACGCCGATGGCCGTGCGCGCGTTACTCAGGTCGTACCAGTGGCGCCCGGCGCGCGTGTATGTGAGCGGCAGCGTGCCGAGGGGAGGCACCGGGCCGGGGGTGAGGAGCGCGTCGGGGTGGGTGGCGTCGGTGTACTCCGGGATCGTCTTGACGCCATTTGTCAGGATCTGACCGGATCCAGCGAGCGCGTTCCACAGCTCCACGCCCTCGAGGATGCCCATCCCGTCGACCGAGCCAGGATCACGATGGACGATGCTCGCGTTGTTGGACTTGTCGACGTTCAGCCCGGGAGCATTGGCGACGATCGCGTAGCTCTGGATGGGCGACGACTCGAAGCCCGAATAGACCTTCCCGCGCGAGGCGGCCAGGCCGATCACGTACGCAAACGCGCCCTGGGTCGATCCGCCGGGCACCGGAAACGGCGCGAAGAAGTGAACGTTGATCGCCGCCTGCGCGTGCGCCGTGTCGAGGAAGTCGAGGGTGCGCTGCCGGACGACCTCGAAGGGAACGACCGGCCAGTTCGGTGTCGTAGAGCCAGGGGCTACAGCCGGCAGGTTCTCTCCGGGCGGCGTGAGCTTGAAGTGGACCGCGGGTGACCACAGGTCGATGAGCAGGATGTTCATCCGCGCCAGGCGTGGGTTCGGCGTCGGCGCGGGGCACCCGGGACACTGGAACTGCGGGTACGGCTCCGTTCGCTTGATATGGGTGACGCCGGGAAACAGCGGCGTGACGACGGTCTGTGCCTGGACTCCGGCCGCGCCCCAGAGCGCCAGACCCGAAGCGACGATCAAACGGGCAGCTCGGTAAGACATCACACCTCCATCGGCCACGAATGCGCTTGTCCCCTAAACCGCGCCTTGGGTCACGGGACTGGCTTGAAAAGGAATGCCGCAACCCCCCCGTGCTTGACCTCGTGGATTAGTTCGAGTTCGGGGTGCGCTTGGGTAAACCAAAGCGTCTCGTTGTAAGCCTTGCGCGGACGCTCCCGGTGCAGTCGCCAATCCTGCATGACAACCAGGGTGATGCCTGGCATGAAGCTCGGGGAGAATGTGTCAAACCAGTCTTGGTTCACCTTCATGGTCCTGCCGCAGTCGACATACATGATCTCGATTGGGGAACCGGGCCACTTGATGGGTGGTAGCGATTCGTTGCCGTCGTGATCGGAAATCTTGGCCCGGACCACGTTCAGAAACGGCCTCGCGTCGCCAATGAACCGATCAAACAGTGCGCGGAAGTCGGCGTGGTTCGGAAGCCGATCCGCTTGGTCGACATACTGGTTCATCCACGATGTGCGCCACACGAAATCGTCGTAGACGTGAAGTTGCTTGTCGCTGAATTTCGGGTTCGACCTGAGCCCTCGAATGATGTGCCGCGTTGACTTGCCGAGCCACGGACCGAGCTCGATCACTTCTCCGCGGCCAAGGTACGTTTGGCCGATCCATTCGTAGTATTGCGCTTCTTCGTCAGAGATCATGCCAGGCATGTCGATGGCGTCGAGGTGATGCGCTTTCCATGGCGCGTCGTCCTCCATCAGATAGGTCCGAAGCGATTGATCGGCGCGCGTGGTCTCTCGGCCGGACAAATTGATCTGCCGGATGCGATCTTCGAGGGTGACCTGAAACCACTCGCCTTCCTCATGGAGGACTCTCAGCTCAGCGAGTGCACTAGCCGGCGCGGTCGTCAGGATGTTGTTGAGCGTACCGAGGGCGAGACGCCTCTGCAAACTTAAGTCGAGCCTGCGAAGGAGTGCTCGAACGACAGCCTTGATCATTATCCGTATCCTCTGTAGCCACAGTGCCAACCGCCCTGAACACCTTGGAGCGGTCAAGAACGCGCCACCTCACCGTGGGTCGCCGCGATGGGGCTCACGGGGCCAGCGTCGCACGCTGACAGGCCCTGTCAGAATAATCCGGATCGCCTGCGGCTGACGGCAGCAGCTCGGGGTCGACGACGGCACGCCGGAGTGGAAATTCGACCGTGGGTGGACGGCCGGGTGCGAATCGCTGCCCGAACTGTCACACGATCGCGACCTTGACGTTGTGGATGGGAGGCAGCGCGTCGAACACGCAGTCCCACTGCTCGCCGCCTTCGCGCCCGATCCACAGCTGACCGGTCGTCGTGCCGAAATAGAGCGCCGGCGTCTTCAACCGATCGACGTCCATCGCATCCCTGAGGATGGTGAAGTAGCTCGCCTTGCGCGGCAGGCCCTTCGTGAGCTTGCGCCACGAGCCGCCGCCGTTCTCGCTGCGCCATATCGCCGGCGTGCCTCCCGGACACGTGCGCGTGGACGGCTCGAGCGGTGCCACATACACCGTGTCCGGATCGTGCGGGTGCACGAGGATCGGGAATCCGAAGTCACTCGGCAGGCCATCCGCGATCGATCGCCAGCTATGACCGTAGTCGTCGCTCCTGAGCACGCCGATGCCGGGTCGCGGCCCGCCGGGGCCCGCCCACTCGGACCAGCCGCCGTGGTTCTGCATGTAGAGCCGGGAGGGCAGGTCTTCGTGCCGCGCGATCTTGTGCACGCACTGGCCGAATTCGGGATACGGATTGGGCGAGAAACCGGCGCCGACACCCTCGTTCGACGCAACGAACGTCTGGCCGCCGTCCTCACTGAGGTAGTGACCACCGGTGGAAATGCCGAGGTGCACCCGGTCGCCGCTGCGGACAATCGTGTGCATGCACAGGCCGCCGTTGCCGGGCTGCCATTGACGTGCGTGCGGATGATTGCTGATGCCGTCGACCAACGCCCACGAGTCGCCGCCATCGGGGCTGCGGAACAATGCCGCAGGCTCGACGCCCGCCAGCAGTTCCTTCTTGCCGGCGCCCATCTCGAGCGACCAGATGTTCGCGAGCGCGCGTCCATCGTCCTTCGGGAACGCAGGAGCGGACTTCGTCTCTTTGAACGATCGGCCCAGGTCGGTCGATTTCAACACCTTCATGCCGAAGAACGGATTGCAGCTCGACGCGTAGATCTTCGGGGTGCTGCCGCGCGTATCGACGAGGCTCGAATACACCGGCACGCCTTCGCCGAAGGGACCACGCAGATCAAAACGGCCCCGCTTCTTGGCGGACTCAGCGACGAACACGCCCTTCTTCGTGCCAATGGTGAGAAGCACACGGTCAGCCATGCTCAGCCTCCTGAAACGGCGGGAAGGATCGTGACGACGTCCTCCCGCCTCAGCCTGGTCGCGACGCCATCGAGGTCGCGCACGTTGTCGTCGTTGACGAACACGTTGAGGTGCCGTCGGATCGCTCCGGTCTCGTCGCACACGTTTCGGTATAGCTGCGGCTGCGTGCGTTCCATCTCGCCGAGAGCCTGCTGTACCGTGTCGGCCGACACGACCAGTTCGGATGCATTGCCGCAGTACTGGCGCAGCGGCGCCGGTACGAAGACGATGACGGTGGGGATCTCTGACACGGATGGCGCGAGCGTACCGCGCGGCCCCACCGCACGCAATCGTTTGTGTCGGAACCTGACGTCGAGTGCCAAGTCGCGCTCAGCCGGCGTCAGCGGGTCGCCAGTCGATTGGCAAGCAAAGCCGACGTGACGCGTTGCGCCAAACGCGGCGACAGCCGCTTGCGGCCAGGCCGACACGCTCGAGGTTGCAGCGGTGTCCCTGGAGCGGCTGCGGACGCGCGAAATGTAGTCCGGTCGCGCGGCCACGTTCGTATGCGTCGTCTACGTGGCTGGCACAAGGGGCGAGGCCGACCGACGAGGCAGTGTGCGGGAGTCACCAAGCCGCGACGCGAGCCGCAGCAAGGATGCGCGATCCTCTGCCGCCAGGGCACGAAAGTGCCACAACAGGACGTGCTCCTCATCGTCGACGAGTTCCCGGTCGGGCGAGTGCGTCTCGGCGGCGGGAACTCCAGCGATCAACGCGGCCCGCAACCTGCGGGCGAGATGTTCGGCGCGCAACTGATAGAACTCCGTCAGCAGGTTGTCAGCTCGCCGTGCCGCGTCGTACAGCGGCTCCAGGTCGCCATGCTGACCCTCCTGCGCGACCTCCCGGAGGCGAAGCCGCAAGGTCCAATGCGCTTCGCGCCACTCGTCGAGCAGCACGCGCTCGCCAGGCCGCGATGAGGTCCCCGTGGCGCGCGGCGCCTGCCGCGTCGCCGCGGCGACTTCCGTGACGCTCTTGACGACGTAGAGATGGAGGCGGCGCGCAGCCCCGCCAATGGAAGCGGCAGCGTCTGGTTGGAGAAGGGACACGACGGACCTCGCCCGGGCCACACGCCCATGAGTGGACGCCACAGCGCGGCGCCGCCTTGTGCAGGGCAAGACCAGCGCCAGTACGGCAGTAGCCTTCTCGCACAGACTCTCGCCGATATCGCGGACCGATATCCGCGCTGCCTCCGCCTTCGGTCTGCCGCGGGGCGAACTTCGGAACAAGGCGCCGTGGAAGGCAGCCCCTGGTTCGTGCGACTACTCCTCGGCGCGACTGCTTGGCGTCAGAGTCATGGGGGCGGCGGGCGGCAGCGGTGCACTGCCGCGACGTGGCCGGAACTGGAACTGCAGCATCGCGATGTGGTTGTGACGCTCCGGGCGCAGTCCAAGCCGGAAGACTTCCTGCCACATGTACCCGGCCTCGACGGCGATCGCACTCGTCACCGGATGATTCACGCCCGCGAACAAGCGGTGCTGGTCGAACCCCGCCGCGGGACCCAGGTGCGTGTCGCTCCAGTTGATGAACAGCTCCTGGTGCAGCACCATCGCCCACGAGGGCACGCTCGGGATCGGACGCGTGAACCGGAACTGCTCCCGCATCCGGTGCGAGAGCTCGCCCCATTGCCCGAGATACCGCTGGTCCTCGCGCACGCGCGCCTGCGCCGTCCACTTCCCTATCCGAGGCAGGACGAACGACGCCTGCTCGTACGCCTGGTGCTCGTAGAGCGTGCCGAGGACCGTGTGCCTCGGGACGAATGCGTATGCCGCGCTCACCTGCAGCTTTGGCGTGACGCGCTTGAACAGCCCCGCGCGAAGGGTCACCTGGTCGTAGTGGCTGAAGTTCTCGTTCCAACGGGGCTGCGCCTCGAGGATGAGACCCCAGGTGTCCGCGACTGGAATCTGGCTGTTCCACTGCACCCAGAGCTGCGCGTCCCACTGGTCGACGATGGCTTGCCCGGATGCTGAACCCGGGCACATGGCCAGGACGGTCGCGAGCACCGTGAGGCGGACCAGCGACGTCACGACGCGTCGTGTACGGGCCACGCGCGCAGAAACCTTGCAAGGAGCTGCGCTCCTGAACCGGCGAACCATAAGCGTGACAATCAATGGGGGCACGACAGAAGCAAGCACAATTATGCCGGACGGTCGCGCGTCAGTCATCCCTCGAGGACGGGAACGCCGGGCTGGTCGCCTCCGCCAAGGCTTCGGCGCTCAAGGGACGGCCCTTGCTACTCACCGGCGGTCCTCGATTTCGACCCTGCGCCGCCCGTCGACCAAGGTCGACGGCTACAGCCCAAATAATGTCGGCGTCGAACTTGCTCGACGCTCGCGGCCCTACCTCACCGGCGGTGCGTACGTGAACGACGTGAACAGCGTATGGCCGTTTCGCTCGGGCGCCTTCGTGGTTGCCGCCGAGTGCTGCCACATGTATCCGCACTCGAGCGTGACGGCCGACGAGATCTTGCGGAGCGCCGTGAGGTACACGCGATTCTGGTCGAAGCCCTGGCGCGGCCCGTTGGCCGTGTCGTCCAACGTCACGAACCACTCATCCCACGCCGCAAACGACCACGGACTCGCGCCGATCGGGTGTACGACCCGTCCGAGCGCGCGGAATCTGTGCGACCAATCGCCCGACTGCTCGAGGAAGCGCTGTTCCTGCCGGAATCGCATCGACGGCGCCCACTTGCCCAGCTTCGGCAGGGTCGCGTTCACCTGCTCCCACGTGCGCTGCTCGTGCGTGACAGGCGCCCCGTTCCATTTCTGGCCGTACCCGTAGCCTGCCCACGCCGTGACCCGCCGCCCGAAACGGCGGCCGATTCCGCCGCGGAGCAGCAACTGGTCCGCCTGACTGATGTCGTCGTTGAAGCGCGGTTGTACCTCCGCGTGAATCAGCCACTGATCGCCGACAGGAATCTGACCGAGCAACAACACCCAGGCTTGAAGATCCTGCACTGCTGGACTGGACTGCGCGCGGGCGGCAGACGCCCACGCGAACATCATTACCGTAACGAGCCCTGCCCTGAGGACGAACGCGGCCACGAATCACTCCTTGCAACCAGTCGCTGCACGGTGCGCAGGCCGCCTGCCCGCTGCAGCGCCGGGATGAAACACTGCTCCTCCAGGACCTGGTCGTCGCCGCTGAGCGCGTTGACGTCGAACGCCAGGGCATGCGATCCCCCTGTCGCCGCGACTGCCACGGCGGCCCAGTAGCGGGCCGCTCCCGTGGCGAGGACGTCGGCGCCCCCGTCGACCTTCAACCAGGCCAGGCTCGCCGCGATGTCGTGCACGCGCGCCTGGTCGTCGCTCACGTTGAAGGTCAGCCAGTGGTTATGTGTTCGTTTGCGCGGCGCGACCGACGATCCTGTCTGGAACACGCCGAGGACCAGCAGCGGGCGCTTCGCCTTTCTCGCCGCCTCGACCTCGGGGAGCGCGAGCCCCGCGGGCACGCCGTCGGGATGGACGACGACCAGCGGGCGTCCCTTGCCAGGGGTCCACGCGCTGAGGATGCGATCGCCATCACCTCGGCTGATGACGCCCATCCAATCGCGTGACACGTGTGCCAGTGACGGCACGGCCAGCACCCGTGCGAACCGCGCCCGCAGCACGACCAGATCCTCGGTGGCGTCGGCCTGCGCACGGGCCACGCGCTGCCAGTCGGCAAGGAGTCCATCGTAGTTCAGCGCGTGTGCTGGCAGCGGATGGTTCATCAGCGCCAGCATGTCGCCCAGCTTCTCGATCGGCGCCGACTTCTCCTTGCCGTCATCGGTGCGCCCGAACGCCTGCTGGTCGAGGAAGCGGTACACGTGCTCCCGTGTCTCCTGGTTGTAGTTGTGCGGTGCGTCGACCTGGTGCTCGGTCAACTTCTCGCCCGCCCCATACAGGTCGTAGATCCGTTTGATCGCCGGGTACTCCTCCTGGGGCACGTGCTTGGTCCAGTCGCCGGTCGCGGAAATCAGGAGCATCGGTTTGGGCGCCAGTGTCGCGGCGATGTCCAGGTTGCTGATCCCGAGGCGAAGCCCTGGAGCATTCTCACAATACGACCCGCCCTGCATGTAGGCCGACACCATGTTGACCGGCGCGGCGTAGGCGATGCGATCGTCCACGGCGGCGAGCAGGAACGTCTGCGTCCCGCCCCCGGAGGCGCCAGTGGCGCCGATGCGGGTGTCATCCACTTCGGGGAGCGATGCGATGTAGTCCACGACGCGGATCGAGTCCCACAACTGCAGGCCGAGCGGACTGAAGGCCCACAGCGTTTCGCGGCGGCCGTTGAACGAATGCGGCACCTGGATCGTGTCGTTGTATCCGACCATGTCGTAGATGAAGACGACATGGCCACGCCGCGCCAGGTTCGCCGCTCGCAGCGGTATCGACGCCAGCGGCTGATGCTCCAGGCGACCGTAATTCCAGTGGCCATGCGGCGACACCACCGCCGGATGCTTGCCAGGCGTCGTCGGCACGTACAGGTTGCCGCCGAGAAAGAACCCGGGCCAGGTCTCGAGCAGCACCTTCTCGATGGTGTAGCCGTCCCGCTCCAGCTTGCCGAAGCGCTGGGGATGGAGCGGCGTCTTCTCGGGCATTGGATCGAGCCCGGCGGCGGTGAGGATCTGCAGCCGCACGCGGGCGCGGTGGGCTTCCCAGGCGTCTTTCGTGGCGAAATCGGCCAGCACCATGTGCGTGTCGGTGTCGGGGACCTCGACGTTGCGGCGATCGGCAGCGGCCGCGGTCACGGCGGGCGGCGTGGCTGCCGCCGGCGCCGGCGATTGGGCCAGAAGAGCGAGGATCAGCACGACCATGACGCGCACTGTATGCACGAGCCACGGGCCGAGGCAAGCGACTCCGGTGGTGCCTGTCCACTCAGGTTCGTCGAGGGGTCGCCACCCGTTGCAGGCGACGCGCCTCAGTGGTACCGTCACAGGTTGGAAGGACAGCCAGACTCTACGCCACGAGTTTCGAGCCCGCCTGACTCGATTCTGCTCGCGTGCCTGTGAGCGGAGACCACGAGGCCTCCGGCATCTTCCGAGTGGTCGTGGACCCTCCCCGGGACGCGGCCGGCATCGTCAGGCAAGGAGGATCGGCAGTGGCGAAGAGCCTGTTCGTCGGGAACATCCCATACCAGATCAGTGAGCCCGAACTCGAGGAGATGTTCGCGCAGGCTGGTGCCGTGGAGAGCGTCACCGTCATGCGCGATCGCATGACCGGCCGCCCACGCGGTTTCGCGTTCGTCTCGATGGCGAACGACGACGACGCCCAGAAGGCGATCCAGCAATTCGATGGCGCGCAGCTCGGTGGCCGCGCGATTGCGGTGAACGAAGCGCGTCCCCGTCCGGAGCGCGGCCCCGGCGACTTCGGTGGTGGGGGCGGTGGATTCGGTGGCGGCCGCCCCGGTGGTGGTGGCGGGCGCAAGCCGGGCGGCGGCGGTGGTCGCGGTGGTGGAGGGTATGGCGGCGGTGGTGGCGGCGGTGGCCGTCGCGAGCCACGCTGGTAGGAACGAAGGGCCGACTGGATCGAGTCGGCCCTTTCTCGTAGGCTGCAGCCTGCAGCCTGCAGGCTACCTCGTGTCGCGTCTGTCGACGCGACCTAGCATTCCGAGAGGCTCAGCGGAATGTGCAACGCAAGGCCGCCGTCGGCCGTTTCCTTGTACTTCGCGCTCATGTCCTGTGCTGTCGCCCACATCGTGTGAATCACGGCGTCGAGCGAGACCTTCGCATGCGCGGGATCGCTCGAGAGGGCGAGTTGCGCCGCGGTGATCGCCTTGATCGCGCCCATCGTGTTGCGCTCGATGCACGGAATCTGCACCAACCCGCCGACGGGATCGCAGGTGAGGCCGAGGTGGTGCTCCATGGCGATCTCCGCAGCCATCAGCACCTGGCTCGGTGATCCGCCGTTCACCTCCGCGAGCGCCGCGGCGGCCATTGCCGACGAGACGCCGATCTCGGCCTGGCACCCACCCATCGCGGCCGAAATCGTCGCGCCCTTCTTGAACAGGCAGCCCACTTCCGACGCGGTGACGAGGAAGCGCACGATACGGTCGAATGTGGCAGGCCCCGTGCCGAAGACCACGTCGTAGGCGAGGACGGCAGGCACCACCCCTGCCGCGCCGTTGGTCGGCGCGGTGACGACGCGTCCGAAACACGCGTTCTCCTCGTTGACGGCGAGCGCGAAGGCCGTGACCCAGTCGAGGGTCCACGCAAACCCATGACCGCGGGCGCCGATCGCCTTGAACCAGGCGTCGATGTCGCTCGCGCCGGTGTCCCCCACCAGTCGTGCGTTCAGGTCGGCGGCCCGCCGGCGCACGTTCAACCCGCCTGGCAGGAGGCCCGGTGTGTGGCAGCCGCGGTGCATGCATTCGCGCATCACCTGCCACACGCGGCCGACGAACGCGCGCGTCTCGGCCTCGGGCCGCCACGCCGCCTCGTTGGCCAGCACGACACCGGAAATCGACAGCCCCGTCTCACGACACCATCGCAGCAGATCGTCGGCGGTGTCGATGGGGTACGGCAGTGTCACGGTGCTGCGCGGCTGCCCATCGTCTGACTCCCATGCGACGAAGCCGCCGCCGATGGAGAAGCACGTCAACTGCTCCTGGCGCTGATCGGCCCACTGCCCTTCGAAGCGCAGACCGTTCGGATGAGCCGGCAGTGACTCGTGGGTATGGAAGTGCACGTGCAGGCCAACGCGGTCGCCGCCGGGCAGCGTGATGGCGTGCTCCTCGAGCGCTCGCTGCGCGCGGGCATGCACGTCGGTCATGTCGCAGACCTCGGGGTCGGCGCCCAGCAACCCGGCGATGACGGCGATGTCGGTCCCGTGTCCGCGGCCGGTCTTCGCCAGCGATCCGTAGAGATGGGCGTCGATCGTCGTCAGGCCCTCCAGGCCGGGCGACCAAGCCCATCGCGCCAGGCACTGCTGCGCGGCACGCCACGGCCCGAGGGTGTGGGAACTCGACGGGCCCACGCCGATCTTGAAGATGTCGACGATCGACAGCCGTTCGTCGGTCATGCCTCAGGCACGCGGCAGCGCGTGTTCGATCTCCGCCAGTTCTCCGGACGACAACGTGAACCCGGCCGCGCCGACCACGCCATCGACCTGCGCCGCCGATCGGCCGCCGACGATGGCGGCCGTCACGACCGGATGCCGGAGCGTCCATGCGATGGCGACCTCCCCCGCCGACCGCCCGTGGCGCGCGCCAATGGCGCGCAAGAGGTCGACGAGCACAAGGTTGGCCGAGAGCTGCGGCTCCTGGAATTCCTTGTTGTTCCGACGCCAGTCGCTGTCGGCCAGTGCCGCGATCCGCTCACGCGTCATCGCGCCGGTCAGCAGGCCCGACAGCATCGGGCTGTACCCGAGCACACCGATGTTCTTGTCGCGGCAATACGGCAGCAGGTCGGCTTCGATGCCACGGCGCAGCATCGAGTATGGCGGCTGCAATGACCCGACTGGCGCGATGGCCTCGGCGGTCTCGAGGTCGTTGACGGTGAAGTTCGAGACACCGATATGGCGGACCTTCCCCTGCTGCTTCAGGTCAGCCAGTGTCTCCCACGCTTCGGCGACGCTGCCCGGTGACGGCGCCGGCGCCGAATGCCAGCGCGGCCAGTGAATCTGGTAGAGGTCGATGGCGTCCATCTGGAGCCGGCGCAGGCTTTCCTCGACTTCACGGCGGATGGACGGGCCCGACACGTCATGCGTGACGACCCGATCCTCGCCCCATACGAGGCTGCACTTCGTGAAGACGTACGGCCGGTCGGCGCGCGGAATGTCCGCGAGTGCGCTGGCGACCACCTCCTCAGAATGCCCGAGACCATATGCCGGCGCCGTGTCGATCCAGTTCATGCCGCGGCTGACTGCCTGCCGGATGGCCGCAATGGAGTCGGTATCGTCCTGGGGGCCCCAACCGAAGCGCCATTCGCCGCCGATGGCCCACGCTCCGAAGCCGATCGCCGTGATGTGAAGGTCGGTGCGCCCGAGTTGGCGTGTCTGCATTGGTAGATTCTATGTGTATCGAGGTAGGGACGCCTCTCCGAGGCGTCCATCTCCTCACCTCCAGGCCTCCCATATTGTCGTGAAGCATCAGGGAGGAGGTGGACCGCTCGGAGAGCGGTCCCTACCAACGAATCGTGATGCATCAGGGAGGAAGTGGACCGCTCGGAGAGCGGTCCCTACCAACGAATCGTGATGCATCAGGGAGGAAGTGGACCGCTCGGAGAGCGGTCCCTACCAACGGATCGTGATGTGTCAGGGAGGAGTGGACCGCTCGGAGAGCGGTCCCTACCAACGAATCGTGATGCATCAGGGAGGAGGAGGACCGCTCGGAGAGCGGTCCCTACCAACGAAGAGGTGTCCGATCGGATCAGGGGATCGGCGCGTTGAGGATGACCGTGGCCGACGCGGGAGGCAGAGCGTCAGGTGGCACGCTGACGAGGAAGCGTGTCCCACCCGGAAAGGCGGCGAAATGGGATCGCATGTCGTAGCCGCGGAACGGAATCGTGAAGAGCCCTTGCGCGACGCCGAGTATCGGCGTGTTCCCGGTGAGGTCCGCACTCGCCCGCATCAGGGTTCGATTCAGCCCGTGGAAGTAGAGCATGCGGCCATCCGCGCTCCAGGCAGGCTCCCGGCCATAGTCGGACGACACCCGCCAGCGCCGCCCGTCGGCCGGCAGCGGCATCACCCACACCTGCTGTCCGCCAGACTCCGGCGTGGAATAGGCGAGGTACCGCCCGTCAGGTGAGATCGCGGGTTCGTGATCGTTGTGGCTCGACTGCACCAGCGGCGTCGCTTCGCCACCCGCCATCGATCGGATCCAGATGTCCCACCCGCCCTGCTGGTCGAGCCGCTGGAACACCAGCGAACGACCATCCGGCGTGATCTCGTTCGGGATGACACGTCCGTCGAACGCGAAGAGCTCCACTTCGCGCTGGCCGCCATGCGCCGAGATGCCGAACAGGGTCCAGCGACCCGTGCGCGCCGAGATGAAGTACACGAAGCCGCTGTCGCGCGACCACACCGGCGCGATGTCCTCGGCCGGGTGTTGCGTCAGCCGGATCCGGGATCGGCGCTCCAGGTCGTGCACCCAGATCTCGCGAGTCCCTGTCTCTACATCGACTTCTTCGACGGCGACCATCCGTCCGTCGGGCGAGAGCCGCATGTCCCGTGTCTCGGCGGACGTGAGCGATTCGACGAGCCTGCCCGACGCGTCGACGATGGCCATCTGTCGCGGACTCTGGCTCACGCCGACGTACGCGACCGTCGCGAACGCCGGCCCGCCCTGGCCGGGTCTGGGCGCGAGGGGCATGGCTACCGACATCTCGGCGTCGCCGGCATCGTACGGATTGATGGCGACACCGTCGGTCACCGGCATGGCCTCGCCCACCAGGACGCCGGCGCGCACGTCCAGATGCTGCGCCTGCAGTTGACCCGCCTTCACGAACAAGACACGGTCGCCGACGACCAGCGCGTTGGAGGCGATGTTGCCCAACTCACGATCCGGCGTGTCCACGCCGTCGGCTGCCGCCGCCAGGTACAGCACCCGGCGACCAGAACGCGCGCTGACGGCCGAGTAGACGAAATGCGCGCCATCGTTGGTCCAGACGGGCCACGCCAGTTCAGTGCGCAGCCCCGAGTGCTGCGCGCGAATCACCCGGGGCGTGCCGCCACCGGCATGGACCGCGACGATCGACGAACCGTGATCGATCGAGTACAGCAGCGTGTCGTCAGGTCCCCAGGATCCGGACGACGGCCTGCGCGCGGGGGCCACCATCTGCGGTTCCCCGCCGGAGGCGCGTACCTTCCACACCGACACGCCCCGAAAGAAGGCGATCCACTGTCCGTCCGGCGACCAGAAGGGATCGCGTACCCCCTGCGTCTGTTCGAACTCGACGGCAGCGACGTCGTTCATCCGCCGCACCTGCAGCCGTCCCGCGGAGACGTATGCCAGCCGCAGCCCGTCAGGCGAGAGCGCGAGGCTCTGCACCTCGTCGCGGGGGCCGACAGGGAAGACTGCGAACCTCACCTCTTGCGGCACTGGAGGCCGCGATGCCCACCACGACCCACCGATGGCCAGTCCCGCGACAAGCGATCCCAGCGCCGCGCCAATCGTCACAAGCCGCTGCCCTCTCGCCTTCACGGGGTGTGCCGGTTCGATCGGCACGAGCAGTCCCGAGAGGGCCATTTCGAGTTCGCCCGCACTCCGATAACGCTCGGTGGGGTCGACCGAGAGCGCGCGTTCGACGACCCGGATGAAGGCGAGCGGCAGGTCGCTGCGGACATCGGCGAGACGGACCCGCTGTCCCGCGAAATGTGCCGCCTTGAGGGACTCGGGGGAATGCGCCTCGATCGGAACCGAGCCGGTGACGAGCCGATACAGCAGGACGCCGACGCTGTAGATATCGCTCTGGACGCTGGCCTTGCCGCTCCGAAACAGCTCGGGTGCCATGTACAGCGGCGTGCCGACTTCGTCGTGGACGAACGCCCCCTCGTCCGACACCGCGTCGCGGCCAGTGCCGAAGTCCATCAGCACCAGGCGCCCGTTGCGGTCGCGCATGACGTTCTGCGCCTTCACGTCGCGATGCAGCAGGCCCGCCGCGTGCACAGCCGACAGCGCCGAACAGACGTCGATGCCGATGAGCGCCACCTCGCGTGCATTGAAGCGCCCGACCCGCAGCAACATGGCCTCGAGCGTCTCGCCCTCGACCAGTTCCATCCACAGGCCGACGAGGCCACTCCGACGCTCGGCGCCGAACACCGTGGCGACGTGCGGATGCTTCACGCGCGCCAGCAGGCGCGCCTCGGCGATGATGTCCTTGCTTCCCCGTTTGGTGTCCCGATCCACCGTGAGCTTGAGGGCCACCTCGCGATCGAGTTGCGGGTCCCAGGCGCGATAGACGTGGCCTCGCGCGCCACGCCCGAGTTCCCCACGCAGCGTGAGGTGCCCCCAGAAGTCGCCGGCCTGCAGGGGCGGAGGCGGGAGCGCGGCGGCGGCGGGGTCGGGCAGCGTGTCACGGTGCAGCCGGGCCACTTCGGACAGCACCCGCAATTGCTGCAGCGTCGCGCGTGTCCTCGGATCGACGGCGAGCGCATCCCAGTCGATGGGCTCGCCATCGGCCAACGCACGGGACACGTGCTCGTACAGCGCCTCCGAATCGCCAGGCATGCAGGGTCGCGGTAGTGTACTGCCTACGGCAACGGGCCGCTCAGGATCACGGTCGCCGGCAGCGGGCCGACTCACGGGCCATCGAAGCGGCACTCCAGTGGCAGGGCGGCCGCAAGCCGTTCGAGGTACTCGGCTCGAGGAACCTCGGTTGCCCCGAACTGCACGAGATGCGGCGTCACCCATTGGGTGTCGAGCAGCCCGAAGCCACGCGTACGCAGGCGGTCGACGAGCGCCACCAGCGCGACCTTGGACGCATCGGTGACGGTGTGGAACATCGATTCGCCGAAGAAGGCACCGCCGATGGCGACCCCGTACAGTCCGCCGACCAGTTCCTCGTCCTGCCAGGTCTCGACGGAGTGACCGAAACCGAGCCCGTGCAACGACACGTAGCTGCTGAGGATGTCCTCGGTGATCCACGTCTCTTCGCGGGCCGCGCACGCACGCATCACTGCCTCGAACGCGGTGTCGATGCGAACCTCGAAGCGCGATTGCCGGACGACCCGTTGCAGTCGAGCGGGCGCATGGAAAGTGCCGAGCGGCAGGATGCCACGCGGATCGGGTGAAAACCACTCGATCCGGCCGCGTCGTCCCGTGCCCATGGGAAACCAGCCGAGCGCGTACGCGCGCAGGAGCAATTCCGGGTCGATGGTCTGCCTGGGCCGGGGACGCATGAGTCTCTGAGGCTACGATACCTGCGGATGGCTTCTACCGCGAGAGGGACCGCGCTCCTGCTGCTGATCGTCAGCGTGACACTCATCGTCGCCGCTACCACGATGCCGTGGTCCACGTATTACGTGGGGCACAGTCACTGGGCGAAGGTGGAGTGGGTGCCATTTTCGCAGCGCGTGCGGCCGGTCGACTTCCTGCTCAACATCCTGTTGTTCCTGCCCTTCGGTTACTCTGCGTCGGCCTTCTTGGGTAGGGACTGCTCCTTCCTTGGTAGGGACCGCTCTTTCCTTGATAGGGACCGTTCTTTCCTTGGTAGGGACCGCTCTCCGAGCGGTCCATCTCCACGTCCACGCGACACGCGTGAGGGCGCATCTGCGACGATGGACGCCGCGGAGATGGACGCCTCGGCGAGGGACGCCTCGGAGATGGACGCCTCGGAGGGGGACGCCGCGGAGATGGACGCCTCGGAGAGGGACGCCGCGGAGATGGACGCCTCGGAGAGGCGTCCCTACCTGATCGTAGGAGGGGCGATTCTCCTGTCGACGGCGGTCGAGTTGTTCCAGGTGTATTCACACGGCCGCCTGCCGACGACGACCGATGTCATGAGCAATGCACTGGGCGCATTCCTCGGCGCACGTTGGGCAGCCGCCCGCACGGGGCGCTGAACGGACTATCGCATCACATCGCTCATCTTCGCGCCGCTGTAACCGGTCAGTTCGAGATAGCCGACGCCGTTGACCGGTGTCGGCTGCGAGGATGGACGCCTCGGAGAGGCGTCCCTGCCTGACACATGGACTGCGCCTTCCCAGTACGTCACGTTGGTCGAACGCCGCGTGCGTAGCTCCTGCGCATCCACCGCCGCCCGAACTGCGAGAGTCAGCCCGGCTCGCGGCACCTGGACGTCCCACTCCACCGGGTATGTCGCCCCACTGGCGGCGGACCGCCACGTGCGCCCTGGCGTCACGGTGAAGTCCCCCACTTTCAGGTGTTCGGTTCGCCCGTCACGGTCGACGATCGTCCCACTCGAGAACGGGTTCGGCGTCCCGTCGGCCTGCCTGAGCTGATACAACATCAACTCGCGACCATCGTCCAGTTGCAGCGCGAACCAGTCCCAGCCGCGGGTGCCCGCATCGAGGGCACTCGTGCCGAACTCGTGGTCCATCCAGCTGTTGCCCGTGATGACGACGGTTCGCCCTTGCAGGCGCAGCGTGCCCGTGCTCGGCATGCGCGTGAGCGAGTAGTAATGCGAGGCGTTGCCGGGATCCTGGCCCTTGCGACTGTATCCCCTGTCGCCTTGCAACACGCCGGGCTTGCCCGGGTCCAGCGTCAAATCGAGCGCAAAAGCACCGGCGTCCACAACCAGGCGGTGCCGTCCGCGCGCATCGAGAGACACCCGCCAGTTGTCGTTCCAGACCTCGTATCGATCGATACGAGCACCCGCCCAGTGCACCCCGGCCCTGTTCAGGCGGTCGGCAAAGACGTGGCGCCGGCCGTCGATGTCGGTGACGGCCACGTGTGCCATGTAGAGGTCACGAACGGCAAAGGAGGACGGGTTCACCGGAGCGGCATCCACTCCGACGCGAAAGAACGTCACCTGGTAGCCGTACGCCCTGCCGTCGTCGCCGCGCGCGTTGCCGGTGTAGTACCACCACTCGAGGCGGTACTCGGGATGTGACACGTGGTCGCCCGGCAGGCGGACAGGCCGGGTCGGGGCCGCGCGCGTCCATGGATCGGCCACTGGAAGGTAGGGACCGCCCTCCGAAAGGCCCTCCGAACGGTAGGGACCGCTCTCCGAGCGGCCCACCGCCTCACCTCGTTCATAACGCACCTCGTCCATCTCCACGCCCCGACTTTGGCGGAGACGATCGCGGCCGGGGACGCCTCGGAGAGGCGTCGCCACCATCGCGAAGCCTGCGAGGGCGAGCGAGACGGTCGCCACGGCTCGAGCGAGCGACCTCACTCGTCCTCCAGCGGCGCGGCCTGTTCCTGCATGGCGCGCTGGGCCGGGTAGAGCCCGGCAAGCAGCGTGGTCACGATCACGAGGCCCGACATCTGCAGCAGCGACGTCCAGGGGATGGTGAGGTGGATCGTCCAGCCGAAGCTCTGGAGGTTGACGACATAGACGAGAATCAGCGCCAGCAGCACGCCGAGCGCCACACCGGCTACCTGGCTGATCGCGCCGAGCATTGCGGCCTCGGCCACGATCATGGCTCGCACCTGCCCGCGACTGGCGCCAACCGCCCGCAGGATGCCGAGCTCACGCCGGCGCTCGATCACCAGCGTCATCAGCGAGCCGACGATGCCGAGGAGGGCGACGACGATCGCGATCGCCTGCAGTGCGTAAGTGATGGCGAACGTGCTGTCGAAGATGCGCAGCACTTCCTCGCGGAGCGCACGGTTCGTGTAGATGAAGATGCCCGCGGCGCCGTCGAAGCGTTCGAGCAGTTGCGCACGGACCGCCGGGGCCCGTGTGCCGTCCTTCAGATATACGGTGAGGCCGGTAGGTCGCTGCTCGCCGAAGTGACGCGCCATCGTGGCGTTGTCCATCATCACCACGCCGCGATCGCTCGAGTAGTCGAAGTACACGCCGGCAATGGCGAACTCCACCGGCCCGGCGGGCGTCGCGAGCGAGAGACGCTCGCCCGCGTGCTTCCGGTACCTGGTGGCGAACGGCTCGGAGACGATGACCGCGTCTCGTCCGCGTGCCTGCTCCAGCGCGTTGAGGGCGACGGCCTGGCCGGCCTGGACCGTCGCCGCCGCTGCCCGAGGCGCTTGCTTGAAGCGCAGGCCACCGAATCGCTGCTGCAGGGCGAAGTCTCCGGAACCGAGGTAGACGAGGCTGTTCCCATACGGCACGGTCGCCGAGCGGAACGCGTCGACGGCCGCCACTTCCGGATGGGCGCGCACGACGTCCTCGACGACGCGCGAGATCGTCGGCGCGCGCGCGCCACGGCGCCGTGACGCGGGCCCGACAAACAGGTCGGCCTTGAGACTCTGGCCGACCCAGTCGATGACCGTTTGCCGGAAGCTGCTGACCATGATGGTGATGGCGACCATCATGGCCAGGCTCACCGCCAGCGCCGACACGCTGACGGCGACACGACCGATCGCGCCGCCGAGCGCCGCATGCGCGAGCCAACCGCTGACGCCGAACACGCGATACCACAAGGCCCTACCCCGCCGCGCCGCTACCTGCAGCAATGCCGGCATCAGCAGTGCCGCACCGAATACGAGCGCGAAACTCGCCGCATAACCCGCCAGGGGCAGGCCGCGTACGGGCGGCATCCGACTGAGAGCCGCCGCAAGCCCCAGCAGAACGACTGCGGACCAGCGGGAACGCGCCTGGCGTGACGAGCGCGCGTCGGCGCGATCGGCGCCGCGCAGGATCGCGGTGGGGGGGACACCGGCGGCTTCGCGCGCGGGCAGCCAGGCGGCAAGCAGCGAGAGCGGGATGCCAACCAGCAGGGCCAGGAGCACGTCGTGCCAGCCGAGCGAGAGCGGCGCGGCCGCGGTGGCCACGTACAAGGTCCTGACCGTGCTCGACGTGAGCGCGACGGTGACGCCGGCGAGCAACCGCGCGAGCGGGATCCCCAGGACGACGCCCAGGCCTCCGAAAACGGCAGCCTCGCCCAGGAACAAGGCCTGCACCTGTCGCCGAGTCAGGCCGAGGGCCCGCAGCGTCCCGATCTCCTGGCGACGGGAGAGCACCGACACCGATACGGCGTTGTAGACGAGGAACAGGCCCACCAGCAGCGCGATGGAGGACAACGCGGTCAGGTTCAGGTGGAACGCGGCGAGCATCTGCTCCACCTGCTGGCCGCGACGCGAAGGGCGCTGCACGACCAGGCCGACCGGCAAGCGGGACGCGATGGCGCGCTCCGCCGCGGCGATGTCCACGTCCCCGGCCAGTGTGATGTCGATGCGATCCACGACTCCCAACCGATCGAAGGCCCACTGCGCCGCCGCAAGATCCATCAGCAGGAAGTTGCCGTCGAGCAGCCTGGCAGGCCCTTCGGCCTCGAGGAGCGCACGAACACGAAGCGTCTTCAGCCGGTCGCTGATGACGATGTGGAGCGGATCGCCTACCTTGAACCCGTGCCGGTCGGCAAAGGCACGGGTGATCACGGCCGCTTCCGGGTCGGTCAGCAGACCGAGGATGTCGATCGCGGTCCGTGGTCGCGGCACGTTCGTCCCCGCGTCGCCGATGTCGTAGTCGCGGATCGGAAGGTCGCGAAGGATGTCGACACCGAGAACGCGGAGGAGTTCAGTTCGCACAGGTAGGGACGCCTCTCCGAGGCGTCCATCTCCCCGTCCGAGGCGTCTATCGGCGTCGTCCGCTGGAGATGGACCGCTCGGAGAGCGGTCCCTACCGATAGCCGCGTCGTCCGCTGGAGAGGGACCGCTCGGAGAGCGGTCCCTACCAACGGAGCGGTCCCTACCAACGGAGCGGTCCCTACCAACGGAGCGGTCCCTACCAACGGAGCGGTCCCTACCAACGGAGCGGTCCCTACCAACGGAGCGGTCCCTACCGACCTCGACGAGCACATCCCCATCGATGACCGGACTGGTGCTGCCATACTCGCGCAGCCAGTCAATCTCAGGCAAGACACGCTCCGGGATGCCGAATCCCGCGCCGACGATTTCGAGCCCGGCCCGCCCCGACGTCAGGTCCAGCGCCGCCTCGAAGCCACGCACCGCGCTCGCGTTGGTCAGGCGGATGGCCAGCACCACGGCGATGCCCGCGGCGACGCCGACGATCGTGATGGCCGTGCGCAGCTTCTCCGCGCGCAACTGCCGGAGAATCACCTGACGGAACAGGCGCCGCATCAGGCGAACTGCCCGTCGCGCATGTGCAGCGTCCGATGCGCGGCCGCCGCGATGTCGGAGGCGTGGGTCGCGAGGAGGATCGTCAACCGCAACGAGGCGTTGAGTTCCACCAGCAGTTCGAGTACGCGGGCGCCATTGCCGGAGTCCAGGTTGCCGGTCGGCTCGTCGGCGATGAGCAGGGCCGGCGAGTGGACGATGGCCCGGGCGATGGCGGCGCGCTGCATCTCGCCGCCGGAGACCTGCGCCGGATACGCGTCGAGGCGAGAGGCCAGGCCGACCCGATCGCCGAGGCTACGGGCGCGGCGCGTTGCCTCGGCCGGGCTGGCCCCGGCCAGGAGGAGCGGCAGGGCGACATTTTCCACCAGGGTGAGGGTCGGGAGCAGGTTGAAGAACTGGAACACGAAGCCGATGCGCTGGCGTCGCACCAGCGTCAACTGGTCGTCGCCGAGGCGTGCGAGGTTGGTGTCGCCCAGCAGGATCTGCCCACGGTCGGGACGATCCATGGCGCCACAGAGGTGCAGGAGCGTCGACTTGCCACAGCCGGAGGGCCCCATCAGCGCCACGAACTCCCCCGGCACCGCGACAAAGGACACTCCTGCGACTGCATCGGTATCCTGACCGGAATACCGCTTGGTCACACTCGTGACGTTCAGCATCGAACCTACGGTTGACATGCGGAGCGGCGACATCGGTGGCGTCCGGCAGCCGGCCAGCACGGCGCGCCGGTTTCTCCCTGTCGGCACCGATTCGCGCCATACACGGTTCGCGGTGCCGATCTTTCGTCGTCCATTCGTGTGCTCTGCCTGGTGGAAATTCCATCCAACAGCCGCCGGGACGATCGTGATGCTGAAGTCTGCCGCATGGTAGCCTTTGTGCGCCAGGCCGTGCGTTTTTGGACAGTCATGCGTTGACCTGAGCAAATACGTGGCTGCGCTTCAGGGCGCGAATTCTGAAAATTCGCGACTCGGCCGATTCTCCAGGGAGAGCGGAATCCCGGCACCGCGCAGCACGAGTATAGAGAGAATGAAAAACCCAGAGACTGCACAGCTGATCGGTGTCAGCACCCAGATGATCGAGCTCAAGCTCGAGATCCAGCGCATCGCCCGCTCGGATGCCAAGGTGCTGATCACCGGGGAAAGCGGGGTCGGCAAGGAACTCGTTGCCCGTGCCATCCACTTCCACAGCAACCGCGTCGAGAGGCCGTTCATCGCCATGAACTGCGCCGGACTGCCGGAAACGCTCCTCGAGTCCGAGCTGTTCGGTCACGTCAAGGGCAGCTTCACGGGTGCCTATCGGGACAAGCCTGGGAAATTGGAGTCGGCCGATACGGGGACCATGTTCCTCGATGAAGTCGGGGAAATGACCCTGCGGATGCAGGGTTTGCTGCTCCGCTTCCTGGAGACGGGTGAACTCCAGAAGGTGGGCGCCGACCACCGCGGCAAGCTGACCAACGTCCGCATCATCGCCGCCACCAACCGCAATCTCCAGGACCTGATCCAGAAGGAGCAGTTCCGGGAAGACCTGTTCTACCGCCTCAACGTGATTCATTTCATGGTGCCGCCGCTGCGCGACCGCCGTGAGGACATCCCGTTGATGATCGAGCACTTCCTGCGCCGGTACACGACCATCGGCGGCCATTACCTCGTGCGCGGCTTCGAGCCGGAAGCCTTCCAGGCGCTGGTCGAGTACACGTGGCCCGGCAACGTCCGCGAGCTGGAGAACGTGCTCGAGCGGCTGGTCGTCACCGGCAGGCATGAGCTCATCCGTATGGATGACCTTCCGATCGAGATCAAGGCCCAGCGTGGGATGTCGCTCCGGCCGAGGCGGGAACGTCGCCGCACGGTGGCCGATGATTTGTATAGAAAACTGGTGGAAGACAAACAGTCCTTCTGGACTGCCGTCTACCCGCTCTACATGGAGCGGGAGATCACCAAGCAGAACGTACGCGATATCGTGCGCCGCGGCCTCGAGGAGGCGCGGGGGAACTACAAGATCGTGTGTCGGATGTTTAACATGGAACAAAACGACTACAAACGGTTCCTGAATTTCTTACGCAAGCACGACTGTCAGCTGCCGTTCAAGGAGTTCCGTTGAGGGCCATGAGGAGCCGCATCATGAGGAGAGTCGCCATCGTTGTGCTCGCGGTGTTGATGCCCGCCGGCGTGTTCGCACAGTCGGCCGGAACACCACCGCAGGCGCAGGTGCCGACGGCCGGGACCCCGCCGCAGGCCCCAGTCCAGCCGGCGGCGGCCCTGCCGGCGCCTGTGGATCCCGTCGCCGCCGCGGCCGCCGTGGATCCGACGTATGTCATCGGTCCCGACGATGTGCTGGCGATTCTGTTCTGGCGCGACAAGGACACCAGCACGGACGTGATGGTGCGTCCGGACGGGAAGATCACCCTGCCACTGCTGAACGACATCCAGGCGGCGGGGCTGACCCCCGATCAGCTGCGGGGTGCAATCCAGAAGACGTCCGAGAAGTACTTCCAGGATCCGAACGTCTCGGTGGTCGTCAAGGCGGTGAACAGCCGGAAGGTGTACGTGACTGGTGCGGTCGGCAGACCCGGTCCCTACGCGCTCACCAGCCGCACCACGGTGCTGCAGATGCTGGCCCAGGCCGGCGGGCTGGGCGATTTTGCCAAGAAGGAGAAGATCGCGGTGCTGCGCACGGAAAATGGCCAGACGCAGCGCTACCCGTTCAACTACAAGGACGTCATCCAGGGCAAGAAGCTGGAGCAGAACATCGAACTCCGCCCGGGTGACACGATCATCGTCCCGTGACCCCGCACGCGGGCCGCGTCGTCGCGCGGTTGCTGCTCGCGGCGTCGTCGCTGGTTGGCACGGCGACCGGTGCGCAGGCCCAGATGCCCGTGCCCGGCGGCACCGGTGTAACCGGCATGCGGAGTCCTGCCGTGTTTGGCGGGGCACGGCGGGAGCAGCCCGGCACCAACCACCTGTCCCTCGGCGGAAACGTCCTCGGTGGCTATGACACCAATGTTCTGGCCGATAGCGGCGGGTTGGAAACCGGGACCGGAGGTGGCCTCGGCTCGCTCGATCAGACCACGAGCAGTCTTGCCGGCGGGTCTGTTCAGCTGTCGTGGAGCCAGAACCGTAACCGTGTGTCGTATTTCGGGAGCGCCGGCGCCAGCTATCGGAAGTTCTTCGACATCTCGGACTTTGACGCCCGGAGCTACGACGCCGCGGGCGGAATGTCCGTGCAGTTGACGGCCCGGTCGTCGCTGTCGGTGAATGCGAATGTCACTGTCCAGCCCTTCTACCAATTCGGCGTCCTTGGGGGTGGGTTCGCGGGAGGCCTGCAGCCCGCGACGGGCGTGAGCAGCGCAGGCTTCGTTCCCGATTATCAGGGCGCGAGGGAGCAGGTCCTCAGGTTCGGCGGCTTTGCAGGCTACGACTATCAACTCAGCCAGCGAACCACTTTTTCGGCATACGCCACTCGGTTCGGGTCCCGGCCCGTGAACGATAACGCCGATCGCGCCGGACTGTCCGACCTGGGGACCACGTACGTGGGCGCTCGGCTCACCCGTCGCCTGACCACGAACTTGGGTGCTCGCCTCGGCTACGGCTACTCGTGGTTCGACACGGTGGACACGCAGCCACTTCTGGACGATGCGGGCCAGGAGTCCACGAGCATGCACAACATTGATGTCGGGCTCGATTACTCCAAGGCGCTGTCGTTCGCCCGTCGCACGTCGTTCAGCTTCGGGACGGGGACGAACATATGGCGCAGCACTGGGGGATCGAACATTGCAAGCGACGGTCAAACACAGTTCAATATCATTGGCTTTGCGACCCTGCAGCGTCAGTTTTTCCGCACCTGGAGCGCATCGCTGAACTACACGCGCGGCACCTCCTATGTGGAGGGCTACAACGAGTTCATGGCCTACGACACGGCCACGGCATCCATTGTCGGTCTGTTCACGGACCGTCTCGACGCCGGGGCTAGTGTCTCCTACACTAGTGGCGGATACCTGTCGGTCAGGGGTGAGCGCGTATCGAATTTCGGCGGCGGAGCTCAGCTGCAGTACGGCCTGACCCAGAACCTCGCCGCATTCGTCGCTTACACATACACGTGGCTCGACGTCCCCCCGGGCTTCCAGTCGCAGAACCTCATCGAGTCCTACCGCCCGGACCGTCAGGGCGTGCGGGTGGGACTCACAGTGTGGGTAGACCTGCTTCATTGAGATAATTCGGCCATGCTACCTGGAAAGATTTTCACTCCAGACGACGTCCTCCGCGTCGTCCGGAAGCGTTGGTGGATCGCTCTGATTCCAGCCGCCATCGGCTTGATCGGCGCGACGCTGTACGCCTACACCGTCCCCGATCGCTTCCGATCGCAGACGCTCATCATGGTGACGCCTCAGCAGATCCCTGATGCCTACGTGAGGACGTTCACGACGCAGCGCATCGAGGACCGTCTCGCGTCGTTACAGCAGCAAATCCTCAGCCGCAGCAGGCTCGAACGCGTCATCACCGACTTCAACCTGTACGTTGAACAGCGGCGACTGATGCCGATGGAAGATGTGGTTGAACTCATGCGTAACGACATCCGGACGCAGGCGACGAGGGGGGACGTATTCGTACTGAGCTTCGAGTCGGCGAGCGCCCGGTCAGCCAAGGACGTGGTCGAGCGCCTCGCGTCGATGTTCATTGACGAGAACCTGCGCAATCGAATGGCCACGGCTGACAGCACGAGCCAGTTCCTCACCGCCCAGCTCGAAGACACGCGCAAGAAGCTCGAGGACATCGAGAAGCAGCGGGCCGAGTTTCGCCGGCATTACACGGGCCAGCTACCTGAAGAGGTCACATCGAATCTGGCGTTGCTCAACAGCACACAAGTCAGGGCGCAGGGTCTCACCGATGCGAACGCCGCCGACATGCTGCGACGGGCGAACGTCGAGCGGCAGATCGCCGAACTGACCAATCCTACCGGAAATGACGCCACCGGACCCGATCTCCGGGCCGGCGCGTTGCAGCCGAGCCAGACGGTGACACAGCTCGCCCAGGCGGAAGAGACCCTGGCTCAGTTGCGAATGCGCCTTCGCGAGGACCACCCGGACATCAAGCGCGTCCAGCGGACCATATCGGACCTTCAGCTCAAGCTTGACCGTGAATCGACTGAGCGCCCCATCTCGCCCGACGGCAAGGTCAACGGTCGTGTCGATCCGCGGGCGTTGAGAGTTGCGGAGCTACGGCAGGAATTGGCGCAGGTCTCGGCGGCCATCAAGCAGCGCGACCTTGAACTCGATCGATTGAATGCCACGCTCGGCCAGTATCAGAATCGGGTGCTGGCCTCGCCGGCGCTCGAGAACCAGCGTCTCCAGATCGAACGCAACTACGAAACCTATCGCAGGCAGTATGACGACCTGCTGTCGAAGGCCAACGCCGCGGAGATGTCCGCGGGCGTCGAGCAGCGACAGATCGGCGAGCAGTTCCGGATTCTCGATACGGCCCGTGTTCCCGAACGGCCCTTCAGCCCCAATCGACCGCGCTTCACCGCCCTTGGTCTGGCGGGCGGATTGGCGTTGGGTGTCGGCTTCATTCTCCTGCTCGAATTCCGGGATTCCGCCTTCCACACGGTGGATGATGTGGTATCGACACTCGCGCTACCCGTCGTCGCCGCGATTCCGGTGATTCGTACACAAGCGGAGCGCAGGAAGCTCCGCCGGCGGCGTTTTGCCACCTCTATGGCGACCGCCGTCGTGCTTCTGGGTGCGGTGACCTTCCTCTTCGTGAAATTCGGACTGTAAGACTTCGTGGGACTCGGACTGTAAGACGTCATGTACGAACGTTTTTTTGGCTTTACCGAGCGGCCGTTCGAGCTGACCGCGAACCCGCGCTACCTGTTCCTGACCGAGCGGTATCGGGAGGCCCTCGGCACGCTCACGTACGGGCTGTCCACTCGCAAGGGAATCCTGGTGATGACCGGGGAGGCGGGTACCGGCAAGACGACGATGTTGACCGTGGCGATGGCTGGTGTGCAGCCGAACCAACTCATCGCCTATCTCAGCAACCCCACGCTCAGTCGCGACGAGTTCATTGAATTCATGACGACCCAGCTCGGGCTTCCGGACGAGGTCGCTGCAAGCAAGACGAAATTCCTCCAGGCGGTGACACGGCTGCTCGAGGACCGTGCGGCCGCAGGCAACGTGACCGCACTGGTCATTGACGAGGCGCACAGCCTTCCCAACGAGCTTCTGGAGGAAGTCCGTCTGCTTGCCAACATCGAAAAACCCGATCAGAAACTGCTGACCGTGATTCTCGTCGGCCAGCCGGAACTGGCCGGTCGGCTGAACGACCCATCGCTGCGGCAGCTCAAGCAGCGGGTTGCCTTGCGCTGCGAGTTGGTACCCCTGACATTGCGCGAGTCAGCGGCGTACATCGCCAAGCGGATCAGCCTTGCCGGTGGCGACAGCGCCCAGGTCTTCACTCGCGAGGCCGTGCTGGCCGTCTACGAATATTCCGGGGGAATCCCGCGAACGATCAATGTGATCTGCGACAACGCCCTCGTCTCAGCGTTTGCTCGCGACGAATCGCTCGTCTCGCAGCAGGTCGTCTCGGAAGTTGCCCGGGACTTCGACCTCCAGCCACTGGTGCGGCTCGGCGATCAGTCCGTGATGGCCACCGGTTCGGACGGAAGGGCGCACTCACCCGCCGTGTCAGCGCCGTCGGCGGCCATTCCGCCGACGCACGCCGGGCAGGCCAGAGGCTCCTCCGATTCCACCGGCAGGGCCGGTTCGTCCACTCCTGCGGTCGTGGCACGTCAGTCCCAGCCCACGCCGCCGCGCCCCGCCCCGGTCGCCGCCGCGCGCCCTTCGGGCTCCATCCTGGACCTTCGTCCTGCCACGGCGTTGCCTACGGCGCGCTACGATCCTGTGTCGGAACCACGGCGATCGTTCTGGCAGACGCTCCAGTTCTGGAAGCGATGAGCCGACTAAGGGTAGAGGGGGCGATGACAGCGCGATGAGCCGAATTGATGAGGCCCTGAGACGGGCACGTGGGGAACAGCCTGAACACCGAGCGACGGATTTCGAGGCCGACGCGCCTTGGGAGTTCGCCGAGGGTACGTCGGCTCGGGCGCGGAGCGGGCGGCCCGACGCTCGTCCGGAGACCCCGAATGCCCTGATTCCCGAAGAGTCTGGTGTTCCTGACGAGGTCACCCTCCCGCCCGCCTCCTCGGCCACGGGCGCCATACCGGAGGGCGGTCTCTTCGTGTCGCTCGACGGCGACGAACGGATGGTGGGTGCCGGTCTCCGACAGGCGGTTGTCGAGGAGTACCGCAAGCTGGCGTCCAGCCTGCACCAGGCACAGATCAATCACCGCCTGCAGGTGGTGCTGGTGGCCAGTGCAGTACCTGGTGAGGGCAAGTCGCTGACAGCGGCCAACGTCGCCCTGACCCTGACGACCTCCTACAGTCGCAAGGTGCTGCTGATCGACGCCGACCTGCGCCGGCCGTCCCTACATGGCCTGTTTCGCGCGCCCGAGACGTCGGGGCTGAGCGAGGGTCTCGATGCTGCGACGGCGTCACGCGTCTCGGCGATTCAGCTGTCTCCCCTGCTTGCCCTGCTGCCCGCGGGCCGCCCAGTCGAGAACCCGGTGCCACTCCTGACGTCTGAGCGCATGGGCGAACTGGTGCGAGATGCCCGCCAGCACTTCGACTGGATCGTCATCGACACGCCTCCCGTCGCCTTGCTGACCGACGCCAACCTGCTCACCAAGGAGTGTGACGGGGCGCTGCTGGTCATCCATGCCAATCGCACACCGTATGCCCTCGTCCAGAAGGCGGTGCAGGCGCTCGGCAAGCCGAAGATCTTTGGCGTGGTGTTGAACCGGCTCGAAGACCACATCACGGTTCATAGCGGGTATGGCAAGTACGGCGGGTACTACAACGACTACGGCAGAGGCGGCCAGTAGCGGTGCCGATCCTCCCGACCGCACTCACGTGGCGCCCGGCGCTGCTGATTGCCTTCGAAAGCGTCCTGATCGTCTCGTCGCTGCTGACCGCGGCGCGGCTGTGGCTCGGCGAGGGCGCTTGGTCTCCCGACGCGCTTGCCACGACGTGGCCCAAGGCCGTCCTTGTCGCCGTGGTCTGCCAGATGTCGTTGTATTACGCGGAGCTGTACGACCTGCGCGTCGTCGCCGATCGTCGTGAGTTGATCGTGCGGGTGCTGCAGGCACTCGGCGCCGCGTCCCTGGTTCTGGCGCTGACCTACTACATCCTGCCGGCCCTGATCATCGGACGCGGCGTCTTCCTCGTCGCCTCCATGCTGGTCGTGATCACCGTCGCCGGGTGGCGCTTCGCCTTCGAGTGGCTGTCGGTGGCGGTGGGCCCGGCCGAGCGGCTGCTCGTGGTCGGTGGCAGTCACGCCGCCCGTGAACTCGCCCTCGAACTCGCACAGCGCCGCAAGGAGCTGGGTGTCGAGATCGTCGGCTTCGCGGACAACGAGGCGACGACCGAGGGGATGGGATTCCCGGTCCTCGGCAGGGTCGACGAGATTCCGCAGATCGTCCGCGACCAGCGCGTCGAACGCGTGGTGGTGAGCCTGGTGGATGCCCGTGGCAAGCTGCCCATGGAGCGTCTACTCGACATGAAACTCGACGGCGTGCGGTTCGATCACCTGTCGGCCGTCTACGAGCAGTACACCGGCAAGATCGCGGTCGAGAACCTGCGCCCCAGCTACCTGATCTTCAACGAGGGCTTCCGGACGTCGCGCCTGCAGCTGTTCTTCAAACGGGTATTCGACGTCATGCTCGCGATTTTCGGCCTGCTGATCGCGTGGCCGATCATGCTGGTCGTCGGCGTGGCGATCCGCCTGACGTCGCCGGGCCCGGCCTTGTATCACCAGGTGCGCGTTGGCCAGAACGGGCGGCTCTTCACCGTGCACAAGTTCCGGTCGATGCGCCAGGATGCCGAGGCCGCGTCCGGTGCGGTGTGGGCCCAGAAGAATGACCCGCGCGTCACTGCGGTCGGCCTGTTCTGCCGCAAGACCCGCCTCGACGAACTGCCGCAGTTGTGGAACGTGCTCGTCGGCGACATGAGCTTTGTCGGGCCCCGGCCGGAGCGGCCGGAGTTCGTCGATCAGCTGTCGGACCAGATCCCGTTCTATCGGCAGCGGCACGTGGTCAAGCGCGGTGTGACCGGATGGGCGCAGGTGATGTACACGTACGGCGCGTCGGTGGAGGACGCGGTCGAGAAATTGCAGTACGACCTGTTCTACATCAAGCACCTCAGCGTGGCCTTCGACGTGTTCGTGTTGTTCAAGACGGTGCAGACAGTGGTCCTGCGCCGCGGGACGTAGGTTGATGGCACCGGCCCCCGTCATCAACGCCCTGACCATCGACGTCGAGGACTATTTCCACGCGTCGGCATTGGCCGGGGCCGCGCCACGCGCCGAGTGGGATTCACTGCCCTCGCGCGTCGGCCAGAACACGCGATTGCTGCTCGACATATTCGATGGCGCTGGCGTGCGCGGGACCTGCTTCGTGCTCGGATGGGTCGCCCGCCGCGATCCCGACCTGGTCAGGGAGATCGCCGCGCGCGGGCACGAGGTAGCCTCGCACGGGTTCTGGCATCAGCTGATCTACGACCAATCGCGTCAGGAATTCCGGGCCGACGTCCGAGAGGCCCGCGCGCTGCTCCAGGATCTGACCGGTCAGCCGGTGCTCGGCTATCGGGCGCCCAGCTTCTCGATCGTCGAACGATCGCTCTGGGCGCTCGACGTGCTGGTCGAGGAAGGCTATCGCTACGACGCGAGCATCTTCCCCATCCACCACGATCGCTACGGCATCCCGGATGCGCCGCGCACGATTCACCTCCGGCACACGACGGCCGGCCCGATCGTGGAGGTGCCGTCGTCGACCGTCCGGCTCGGCAAGAATCTGCCGACGGCCGGGGGTGGGTATTTTCGGCTGCTTCCCTACGCGTGGACCCGCTGGGGCATCCGCCGTGTGAACGCCGAGGGCATGCCTGCCATCTTCTACCTGCATCCGTGGGAAGTGGACCCTGGGCAGCCAGTGATGCCCCTGTCGCCGCTCACGCGTATCCGGCACTACCGCAATCTCGACAAATGCGCGGCACGGCTCGATCAGATGCTCCGCGACTTCCGATTCGGCACGCTCGGCAGCATCGTCACGCCGCACCTGGCGTCCGTTCACACCCACTGACGTGAGTGCCTCCCCAACCGTCGCATCGTCGCCCCTGCGCCCGCTTACGCCCGAGGTACTCGGCGCGGAGTACCTCGGCGTCCGGTCGACCCGCCCACTGTTGTTCGTGGTGGTGGATACCGAGGAGGAGTTCGACTGGCGAGCGCCCTTCACGAGGGCGAGCACCAGTGTCCGGGCGATGTGTCACGTTGAACGCGGCCAGGCCATCTTCGATCGCTATGCCATCCGGCCGACCTATGTCATCGACTACTGTGTCGCCACCCAGGACGAGGGGTACGCGCCCCTCGTCGAATTCGCGCAGGCGAACCGCTGCCAGGTTGGCGCCCACCTGCACCCCTGGGTGACGCCGCCCTTCGAGGAGCCGGTGGACGGCTTTCACAGCTACGCGTGCAACCTCGACCCCGATCTCGAGATGCGCAAGCTGACGACGCTCCACGAGGCCATCGTCTCGCACGCCGGGGTGACCCCGCTCGTCTACAAGGCCGGCCGGTATGGGCTCGGCACGAACACGCTCGCGTGGCTGGTCGATCATGGCTACGACACGGATGCGAGCATCAACCCGACGCTGCCGCCCTCCGACGATGGAGGGCCGGACTTCCGCGGCTTCGACTCGCGGGCGTTCATGATGCAGGCGGGCCGCCTGCTCGAGCTGCCCCTCACCCACGGGTATGCAGGCTGGGCGGGTTCCCTGAAGGCTCCTCTGCAGGCCATTGCCGCCTCTTCCCTGGGCGAGCGGGTGAAGGCGGCGGGCATCCTGGCGAGGCTCGGCGTGACCAACCGGATCATGTTGTCGCCGGAGGCCTCCACCCTCGAGGAGATGAAGGCCGTGACCCGCACGCTCTTGCGCGAGGGGCTGCGCACGTTTTCACTGACATTCCACAGTCCCTCACTCGACGTCGGGCACACGCCGTACGTGCGCTCGGCCCTCCAGTTGCAGCAGTTCCTCGACACCATCGACGCGTACTGCGCATTCTTCTTCGGGGAGCTGCAGGGGCTCCCCTCGACGCCCGCGGACTTCCGCTCGAAGTTCCTGGCAGGACAGGCACAGCATTCATGAAGGTTCTCGGCATCTCTCCCCTCGACAAGGACTCCACCGTCACGTTCGTGGAGGACGGCCGCATCGTCTATGCCGCCGGCGAAGAGCGCTTCACCCGCGTCAAGTTGCAGGACGGCTTCCCGTGGCAGTCGCTCCAGGACGGCATGGAATTCACGGGCTGGGCCGCCGAAGAGATCGACGAGGTGAGTTACGCGTTCCTGCCATGGGACGAAGAGACGAGGCTCTTCACGAAGAGCCTCGAGGAGGAGGCGCGCTGGCTCGGGGAGACCGAGTCGGCAGACACGCAGCGGCAGATCAAGGAAGCGCTCGGGCGCGTCCCGAAACGCTCGCAGGTCATTCCTGGGCTCGGTGATCCGAACGAGCGGATGGAAAAGAGCCTGGTCAAGAACCTCGCCTATCGGGTGCTCGCAAGCGAGAGTCTCGTCTCACGCAACGTCGCCCGGCGCGGCTCGGACCAGTGGGGCCAGGGCGCTTCGAACTATCACAAGAAGTGGCATGAGGAACTCGAGAACGGCCTCGCCGATGTCGGACTGCTGCCAAAGTTGAAGCGGTACGAGCACCACGAGACGCACTCGGCCAACGCGTACTTCACGAGCGGCTTCGATGAGGCGGTGATCATCACGCTCGACGGCTACGGATCCGGTCTCGCCGGCAGCGCAAGCCTGGGCCGCGGCGGCGAGATCACGCGCCTGCACGGCATCAAGTACCCGCATTCGCTCGGCACGTTCTACGAGTCGGTGACGTCGGGACTCGGATTCAAGCCGAGTCGGCATGAAGGGAAGATCGTCGGCCTGGCCGCGTACGGCGATCCCTACATCCTGCGCGACCTGCTGCTGTCACGCTTCGACCAGGAGCCCGGTGACTTCCGCATCAAGGAAGCCAACAACATCTACTTCGTGCGGATGCTGGCCAGCCAGTTCCCGAAGATCGACGTCGCTGCGGCCTACCAGCACGTGCTCGAAGTCGTGGCCACGGCGTACGTGGCCCACTACGTCAAGCAGACCGGTGTCAAGAACGTCGTGCTGTCTGGTGGTGTGGTCGCCAACGTCAAGCTGAACCAGCGCATCAAGGAAATTCCTGGCGTCGAGAAGATCTTCATCCATCCCGACATGGGCGACGGTGGCTGCGGCACGGGTGCCGCCCTGTTGCCGTTCATCCAGCCAGGCAAGACGTGGGCTGCGGTCAAGGATGTCTACCTGGGGCCCGAGTACTCGGACAAGCAGATCGAGGACGCGCTCCGCACGGCGCGGTTGCCCTTCGACCACTACCCCACCATCGAGCCCAAGATCGCCCAGCTCATCGCGAGCGGCAAGGTCGTCGCCCGCTTCAACGGGCGCATGGAGTACGGCCCACGCGCGCTCGGGAACCGTTCGATCCTGTATCACGCGCACGAGCCCGAAGTGAACCAGTGGCTCAATCAGCGCCTGGGTCGTACGGAGTTCATGCCGTTCGCGCCGGCCACGCTCAGCGAGCACCGGCACGAGTGTTACAAGAACATCGACGGCGCCGAGTATGCCGCGCAGTTCATGACCGTGACCTTCGATTGCACGGAGAAGATGCGCAAGGATTCACCCGCGGCCGTGCACGTGGACGGCACCGCCCGGCCGCAACTGGTGACGCCCGAGTCCAACCCGAGCTTCCATGCGGTGCTCACGGAGTTCCACAAGCTCACCGGCGTGCCCTCGGTGATCAACACGAGCTTCAACATGCACGAGGAGCCGATCGTCTGCGCCCCCGACGATGCCATCCGGGCGTTCTTGCAGGGGAACCTCGAGTACCTGGCCATGGGGCCGTACCTCGTTGCCCACCCGTCCTCGCGCCGGTGATTGCGTGATCACGCTCGCGCTCGGAGGCTGGCACTCCCACGGAGCGGCAGCCGTCGGCTCACGCGGTCGCTTGCTTGCCGCGCTCGACGCAGGCAGCGTCGTCGGTGTGCGCGAGATCGGACTGCTCGCGGTGCCCGACCCGTGGGTCGTCGCGGCGCGCTGCCTGGCAGCGGCCGGGGCGTCGTGGGACGAGGTCGCACAAGTGTGCCTGGTGACCGATACGCCGGCAGTCGGCGGCGTCGCGCAGGTCCCCGCTGACGTGGAAGCGTACGCGCGTGGTCGAGGGCTTGTCGTGGGTACGGCCACGACAATGGATGCCGATCGGGCCACCCGCGCGTTCGCGGAGACGCTCGAACCAGGCCAACCGGTGCTGTATGCCGGGATCGCTGATGCCTGGCTGGCAAGCGATGGCGGATTGGTCCACATCACGGGCTACGGGGACCTGGCCGCCGCTGCGGCTCGTCTGTCGGCCGCCCTGGGGCAGGGCCGACGGGAACCGTGGCACGCCTTGCAGAGCCTCGCGGAGGGCCGCCAGCCCGAGGCGCGCTGGGACGGCGCCATGCGGCCCGTCATGGCGGCGGGCCCGGCCGCAGTTGACGTTGCTCGTGAAGCACTGGAGCGGCTGATTGCCGACGCATCCGCAACGGTCTCCGTGGCTCTCGACAGCGCCGACTCACCTCACGTGGGCGCCCAGATGCTGCGTGCAGCCCTCGCGTCGGCCTTCCTCGTTCGCGTCCGCGAAATCCTCAACGACGTCGGCGGCGACGGTCGCGCCATCGTCGGCGGCCGCGTCGGGACACTTCCCGCGGTCAGCCGACATCGACTGGCCGACGTGCTCCCCTGTCCTGACGCGCGTGGCGCCGTGATCGGTGCCGCGATTGGGGCCCTCGCGCCAGGCGAGGGCGTCCGGCTACAGGGGATCGGAGAAAACTTCTCGGAGGCTGACGTCAAGCTGGCGCTCGAGTCGTCGCGTCTCGACTACCTCTACGAGCCCCGACCGGAACGACTCATGGACCGCATCAGCGCCCTGCTTGCCGCTGGCAAGCTCGTCGCGTGGTTCGAGGGGCGCGCCGACTTCGGGGACGTTCCCTGCGGGTCGCGCGTGGTCGTTGCCGATGCGGCGGAACGCTATAGCCGCGACAACGTCAACGTGTACCTGCGGCACCGATCCGTCGACAGCCTGTTGACCGTGATGCTCACCGCCGCGACCGCCACGCGCATCTTCGGAGACCGGGCGCCGGCGCCAGGACAGCGCGCCCGACTCACTGTCCCGCCCGCACACACTGCCGCCTTTGATGGAGCCGCGAACAAGCACGGGATCATCGACCTCGTGGTCGCGTGTGACAGCGGCGCCCCGGGATTCCACCAGTTGCTGGCGCATCACGAGGCGCGCACCGGCCACCCCGCACTGGTCGTCAGTCGACTGGCGGCGGCTGACGGCGCGGTGGCCGCCCGGCCCATCGACGCCCTCGCCGTCACCTACACCACGCCCCTGGATGCGCTGGTGATGGGCCGCTTCGTCGTCTTCAAGGACTACTGGCTGCTCCGTTCAGGAACCCCGACTGCGTGACTTCGGCCGACTCACACGTTCCGTTCGTTCTCTCCTTTGCCTCCGCTTCACCGCTGACTCGTCGAGGTGAGCCGGTCGTCTGCGGGGTGCCGCTGCCGCGCGGCCTGGTGAAGGATGTCGATTTGCGGGTCGACGGCAGCGACGGCGCCTTGCAGACCGATGTACTCGATCGCTGGTCGGACGGCTCGGCCCGTTGGGCACTCGTCAGCCTCCGCGTCAACCAGGATGACGCGACACCTTCGGGCGTGGCGCTCGCCGTTGCCGAGGCCACCAAGGCCTCGCAGCGCCCGTCGCTGATTCGGCGCGACGGCTTGCGTGTGTTGGTCGACACTGGCCGGCTGCAACTCACCCTGGGCACGGGCGGCCGGTGGCCGGTGCTGGCCGCAAGCATCGATGGCCGTGAGGTCTGCGATATCGCCAGCAGCGGGCTGTTGCTGACGGCGGCAGGAGGCGCCGAGATTCCGGTGTCGGTGGACCGGGTGTGGGTCGAACGCGCGGGTCCGTCCCACGCGCTGATTCGCGCCAGCGGGCAACACATGGACGCCGGCAGGGCCCTCGCGTACGTCGAGTGGCAGATCACCGTGTACGCCGGCTTGCCGGTGATGCAGGTGGCGATCACGCTCCGGAATCCCCGCAAGGCTGAACATCCCGGCGGCCATTGGGAACTCGGCGACTCGGGCTCGCTCCTGCTCGAGGACGTCACGTTCGCGCTCCGCCTTCCGGCCCGGGATCGCGTGTCGGCGGCGGCGTGTTCGGCCGACGCAGGAGAGGACCTTGCCGGTGTCGCCCTGCCGTTCGCGCTCTACCAGGAATCGAGCGGCGGCGAGCGCTGGCAGGGGACCAATCACGTCAATCGAGACGGCCGAGTCCCCCAGACGATACGTGGGTACCGCCGGAGCGATGGCATCACCGGGCTGCGAGCGACGCCACTCCTCCATCTGCAGACATCTGCCGGCGCGATCACGCTGGCCACGAGGCAGTTCTGGCAGAACTGCCCGAAGCAGCTGGCCATCGACGCGGAAGGAGTGAGTTACTCGTTGTGGCCGCGCGAGTATCCGGACGGCCATGAACTGCAGGGTGGCGAACAGCGCACGCACGTGTTCGCCCTCGCGTTCGGCGACGACGGCATCACGGACGTCGCGCTCGACTGGTGGCGCTCGCCGCTCGTTCCCGTCATCGATCCAGCCTGGACGGCCGCGACCGGCGCCATCGCGCAGCTGCTCCCGGAGGCGCGCGATCCACACGCCGCGTACATCGCCCTCGTCCGTCAGGCGATCGAAGGCGCCGACACGTTCGCGCACAAGCGCGAACGGGTCGACGAGTACGGGTGGCGCCATTTCGGCGACATCTACGGCGATCACGAGGCGGTACGCCACCAGGGCCCCGAACCGCTCGTCTCGCACTACAACAACCAGTACGACCCGGTCTTCGGATTCGCCGTGCAGTTCCTGCGCAGTGGCGACCCTCGTTGGTGGCCGCATTGTGACGCGCTCGCCAGCCACGTGGTGGACGTGGACATCTACCACACCACCGAGGACAAGGCCGCCTACAACAACGGCCTCTTCTGGCACACGGTGCATTACATCGACGCCGGCAAGGCGACCCATCGCACCTACCCCAAGGCTGCGGGCTCGCACGGCGGCGGACCCGCCTCCGAGCAGAACTACACCACCGGCTTGATGACGCACTGGTTCCTGACCGGGAACCCGCTCAGCCGCGAGACCGCGATCGCGCTCGGTCAGTTCGTCATCGACATCGACGATGGCACGAAGACCCCGTTCAAGTGGCTGGACGGCGGCCATACCGGGTTGGCGACGGCGTCGGCAAGCGAGTTCTACCATGGGCCCGGCCGGGGATCGGGCAACTCGCTCAACGCGCTCATCGACGCACATCGCCTGAGCGGCGATGCGCGGTTCCTCGAGAAGGCCGATCAGGTCATCCGCCGCGCCGTCCACCCACGACAGGACATCGCCGCGTTGAACCTGCCGGACATCGAGCGCAAATGGTTCTACACGATGTTCCTGCAGTCGCTCGGCAAGTACCTCGACTACCGCGCCGAACTCGGACGTCTCGATGCCGCTTACGCCTATGCTCGCGAGACGCTGCTGCATTTCGCACGGTGGATGGCGGAACACGAGTACCCGTACCTCGAAAAGCCCGAGGTGCTGGAGTTCCCGACCGAGACGTGGCCCGCGCAGGACATCCGCAAGAGCGAGGTGTTCATGTACGCGGCGCTGCACGCCTCCGGAGCGGAGCGCGAGCGTTTCTTCGAGCGCGCGGACTTCTTCTTCCGCTATTCGGTCGATACCCTGACGGCCGATCGACGCAAGTCGCTCGCGCGTCCGGTGATCCTGCTGCTCGCGCATGGCTGGCGACACGCGTGGGCGCTGGCCAACCGTGACGCGTCGGCGCCGGTTCCGTCGGTGACCCCCGCCACGTGGCCGCCACACGAGGTATTCGTTCCTCAGAAGGCGCGAGCGATGAAGCGCGCAAAGATGATCACCGGGGCCGTCGCCACGGCGACACTGGCTGGAGCCGTCGCCTTGCTCACGTCGATCGTGTGGTAGGGACGGCTCTCCGAGCCGTCCACCTCCACGCCGAAACGGTCCCGTTGTCGTGGCCGTCTAGCGATGGACCGCTCGGAGAGCGGTCCCTACCTTCGGGGCTTCACTCCCGCCCCCTCAGCACCCTGGCCGGAACACCGCCGGCGATGACGCGCGCCGGCAGGTTCTGTGTCACGACCGCCCCCGCAGCCACGATCGTCTGCTCGCCAACATCGGCCATCACGACGGCGGCGCTGCCAATCCAGCAGTCGCGGCCGACGCGCACAGTCCGCAGGCTGCCTGGCTGCAGTCGCATGGGGACGGTCAGGCTCGCAGTGCCGTGGGTGTCCGGTCCGCTGGGCACGTGGACGCCGGCGGCCAGCATCGTGTCTTCACCGATCTCTGCCCTTCCGATCTGGCAGTACGGGCCGATGTAGGCGTTGGCGCCGATCCGCGCGCCCGTCTGCGAGAACAGCGTCCCGTACTCCACACACGCCGACCTGTCGCAGTGATCGAGCACGAGCCGCAGGAACGCCACGCGTTGGTATCGTCCGCGCAGCCCCGGAATCCTTGCCAGTCCCTGCGATGCGCCAAGCAGCGCCCGGTCCGGCCCGACAGCCTGCGCCATCAACAGCCACGTCAAATACCTGGGCACCACCCAGATGGTCGCGACGACATGCAGGACACCTTTCATGGCCGCATCTCGGAGGCAGGCACCCGGCGGCCCGATGGCACGGCCGGATAGCGTGCCACCAGTTCTTCGTAGATCCGCTCGACGCGTGCCATCCGTGCCTGGAACGACAGTTCGCCGTCGATGCGGGCGCGAGCCCTGCTGGCCAGCGCGCGGGCCCGCGCGGGACCGCGCAGCGCTTCCCGGAGCGCCGACTCGAGCGCACTCCCATCGCCGCACGGCACGATCCACGCCTCCTGGCCGTCGCGGGCAATCTCCGCCGTGCCTCCAGCGGCTGTCGCAACGATGGGATTCTCGAACGCCATGGCTTCGAGCACCGCGTTGGGCGTGCCTTCGTAATCTGACGACTGCACGAACAGGTCGAGAGCGTGATGGACGCGAGCGATATCGCCCTGATGGCCGAGGAGGCGGAGTCGCGGGCCGAGCCCGGTTGCCTGCACCTGTCGTTCGAGGGCGCCACGCGCGCTGCCGTCGCCAGCGATCACCAACGTGGTATCGGGCTGGTCCTTGGCGACACGGGCGAACACGTCGATCAGCAGCGTGAAGTTCTTCTGGGGCTCCAGGCGCCCTACCGTACCGATGACGCGACCGTTGGTGGGCAGGCCGAGAGCCGCGCGTGCGTCGGCATCGCGCGAACGGTCACGCGCGAATGCCTTCGGGTCGATGGCGTTCAGCACGACGTCGATGCGGTCGGCACGTGCTCCCGCCGACAGCAGCGCCTGCTTGATCTCGCTCGATACCGCGAGCACCCTCGGATGCCGTGCGATCAGCCACTTGTCCAACGGGTAGTAGGCCAGCCGTTCCCTGGCACTGTGCCCGGTCCACCCGTGCGCCGTGGTCAGCGGGATGAACGGCAGACGTCGAGCCAACCACCAGTTCAGCGCGTCGGTCTTGTAGTCGTGCGCGTGGACGATGTCGATCCGACGCTCGAGGATCAGCGCGCGCAGTTTGCCGACGACAGCCGGGTCGAAGGAATTCCTCTCGCGAATCTCGACGTAGTCGATCGGCAGAGACGCCGCGCGGTTGTCGATCCCATACACGGTGTCACGATCGTCGCGGACGTAGCAGACCGTGACCGCGAAGCACTGCGGATCGGCCCGCGCGGCGCCGAGCAGGATTGTCTTTTCCGGCCCACCGCCGGTACCCCAGACGGACCGGAGTTCGAGGATACGAATCGGTCGGTTCACGGCGTGCTCGCCTCGCCTCGGCGACGCGTGCCGTGGGATGCCCGGACGACGAGCGCGAGGGCGCGGGCGATCTCGTAGACCGCCGCGACCGCGATGTTTCCGAGGACGTCGGTCCATGACCGGGTATTGCGACGTCCCATGCGAAGCGCTCGCACCATGATGGACGCGCTGACCAGCGCCAATGCCGCCCCGAGCAACGCGCGGCCGGCGCCGCCCTCCGCATGCGTGCCTGCAGAGACCCTCGCCATCGTCACTGCGAGGCCGACGACGACGAGCACCAACGCGGCAAGGACGGCGATCGGTGTCACGAGACTCGGGAGGGCACGCAACGTCAAAGGCCCTCGCAGCGACACGCGGATGTTGTCCCGTCCCCGCCACAGCTCGCTGAGAAAGAGCGCTTTGAGCGTCGATGGATCTCCGAGGTGCACGCTGCGCATGCCCGGATCACCGACCAGCCTCAGCCCCGCCCGCCGCACGCGATTGCACAGGTCGACGTCCTCACAGGTCTCCAGACCCTCATCGAAGCCGCCAAGACTGGTGAAGACGTCGCGACGAATGACCAGGTTGCCGCTGCCGAGCCAATCGGTGTCTTCTCGCCGCTGCGGCCTGATGCGGAACCGGTCGTATGCGCGCTGCACCCACGTTCCCGGCGTCGGCGCATGATATGGCGCGCCCGCCGCCGCCACGCTCGGATCGGCAAGCGCGTCAAGGCTCGCCTCGAGCCAGCCGGGCGCCAGCACGTGGTCGGCATCCACGAGTCCCACCAGTGGGGTCGTCGTTCGCGCCACCGCCCGATTGCGCATCTGCGCCACCGAGAGGCCCGGCAGCGTCAGCAGCGTAGCGCCATGGCGGAGGGCCACGTCCGGCGTGTCGTCCTTCGAGCCGTTGTCGGCGACGATCACCGGGACGTCGACTCCACCTGGCTGCGCCAACAGCGACTGCAGACAGGCGTCGAGCCGCCGCGCGTCGTCGCGCACGGGGATGACCACGGACAGGCGCGTTTCCCTGGTGCTCACGCGTGGCCCGTGACCCGCCGGTGCCCCTCGACGTAGCGATCGCGGTAACGCTCGATGGTGCGATTCAGCTGAAAAGTCTCGAGAGCCCGCTCTCGAGCACTCGCGCCGAGCTGGGCAGTCAGCGTCGGATTGCGCAACAACTGCAGGAGGGCTGTCGCGGCAGCTCGATGATCGCCGCGCGGCACCAGGAGGCCATCGCGTCCTTGCCGCACGAGTTCCGGATTACCACCGACATCGGTGACGACGCTCGGCACACCGGACGCCATCGCCTCGAGCACCGTGATGGAGGCCCCTTCGCTCACCGAGGTCAGCGCGAACACGTCGGCGGCCCGCAGGAGGTTCGGGACGTCGCGGCGCACGCCCAGGAAGTGCACGCGCGGCGTGATCCCAAGTTCGGCCGCCTGCCGCTCGAGTTCGGAGCGGAGTTGGCCGTCGCCGGCCAGGACCAGGTCCACGTCTTCGACCTCGCCGCACACCAGGGCGAAGGCACGCAGCAGCATCGCGTGGTCCTTGACGGGGTGGAAGCGCGCGATGCAGGCGACATGGCGACGCGTTGGGTCGAGACTGACCATGCTCTTGGCGGCGTGCTTGTCCGCGACGGGGTCGTAGGCGAGCACGTCGATGCCATTCTCGATGACATCAATCGGCAGCGGGAATCCGTCCCTGTCGTGGAGGGCGCGGGCACTGAAACCGGCGACGGCGTTGACGTCGTCGGCGAAGTGACTGAGGACCCAGCGATTCGCAAGCCGACGCTTCGCGGAAACCACGTCCGGATAATGACGGCCGTGCTCAGTCAGCATCAGCCAGGTCTTGTGGCCCACCAGGGGTTTGGCCAAGGCCGCGTAGAAGAATGGGGTGTACTGGTGCGCGTGGATCACTCGCACGTGTCGATTGCGCAGGATGGCCGCCATCCGCATACTGACACCCAGATCGACACCGGGATTGCGATCCAGGGACAGCACTTCCACGCCCTCCCTGCGCATGATCTCGCCAAGCTGGCCCACCGCGTCGAGGCAGATCACGACGGGTTCGACACGTGAACCGAGCCGCCTGATCGTCTCAGCCACGAGCACCTCGGCCCCTGCGACTTGCATGACGTGCAATACGAAAGCGATCGAGATACTCTCGCTCCCCATGCCTAGATCGGGGACTCGGTGTTCGCGGCGCTGCCCTTGCCTTCAGCCCTCTGTCTCGAAGGCAGATCGCTCAAGAGACTGCGATAGAGCGCAATGGCTGCAACCACCCAGACAATCAACTGAACTGCTTGAACGACGCTGTGTGACTGCAGACGTCCAGGGCTCCAGAGAGTCAGCCCGACACACAGCGACGCCCCACCTATCCAGTTATCCTCCGTTTCGTAGTATCGGAGCAGCAACGGGACCAGCAGGAAAATGAGAATCACATCATCGTAGGGGCGGTGGTATGTCCACAGACGCGCCGCGACTGCGCTGAAGGCGAACAGGTTCGTCAACGACGTCCTCCGGAGGCGCACCAACGGCACCGCAAGGAGGGCGGCGCATGCAAGGACAGGCACGGCGAGGGCTGCGCCGCCGCCAAGCCCGACATCGGTGGCGACGCTTTGAAAGGACAGTTGACTGGCCGGCGCCAGGTATTCCCCCACGACAGAAAGCTGGCGCAGCATGGTGACCGGGTCAGTCGCGAGCCGCCACCATGTCATGAGGGTCGCCAGTGCCCCGGTGGATGCGACCGCCGCGAGCATTGGGATTCGTCCGTTGGCCGCCACTGCCAGCAAGAAGGGGACGCTCAGCGTGGGCTTCGCCAGTGCCAGCAACAGGAGAACCCCTGCAGGGACCGCGCGGCCAAGCCCGTCCAACTGCAAGACGAGGACGAGCAATCCCGTGATCAGCAGGCTGTATTGCCCGACGTCGACCGCCGTGCCGGCGGCGCTCATCGCCGCGCAGGCAGCGCAGACCAAGCCGGCCGCCCGCGTGCCATGAACCCTGGCCCCATTCCACGCCCAACCCAAAATCGTGATCGAGGCAGCGAAATTCAGTAGCGCATAGTAGATGCGTACCGCGGGCCATGAAGGCCAGAACCACAGCAACCCACCCGGGTACGCCCACGGTGGATTCGCCGGGTCGCCGAAGCCGATAGTCTCCGAATATGGGGCCGGCGGCCGCCCAGCAAAGCGAGCCACCCTGTCAGAGTCCCTCCATGGACCATGCTGCATCCAGATGTCGAACGGGTTCACCCCGTGCAGGAAGTACCGATGCTCGACCCATTTTTGCCGAAGGTCGATAGCTGAGCTTTTCGCGTCCCCTACGACCAGAGAGACGTACCCCTTTGTCTGGTAGGCGAGTGCCAGGCACGCCAGCACGATCGTCAACGCCATGCTAGCGGCTGTGTGTCGAGCGATCATGTGCCGGGGTGGCCGAGCGTGTCGGGATTTCGGACGGAAGGCTCGGCTGGAGAGTCCGTCGCGCAGTCGTTGCAAATGGTCCACGGCTTGCATGCACACTTGGCGCATGGGCGGTGTTGCACGGTCTCCCGACGGCAGCACATGATGGCGTCGCCACTTTACACCAAGTCCATGGTGCGCCTGGTCGACATGGGCACAGGGCCCGCCAGTCCTGATTCGTGTGTCCCGGCTGAAAGAACAAGGAATGCGGCTGTCGCTGTACACGTCGGTACGTAACGTGGTGAGGATGGATTTTCCGGTGCGGGAAATGCTCCAGCATCACCTGCCACTAGCCGACGAGATCATCGTCAATGAAGGGCACTCCGACGACGGCACGCTCGAGCTCGTTTCCAGCATCGACCCGAAGATCAAGGTGTTCAGGCACGCTTGGGACGACACGCCGTCGCCGGCGTGGTGGGCACGGTTCTCTGACGATGCCAGGAGGCACTGCACCGGCGACTGGTGCCTGAAGCTCGACTGTGACGAGTTCATCCCGGAGTGGGAATTCGCCAGGCTCCACGAACAGATACGTACCGCCAGCGAAGACATCCTGCCTGTGAAGTTCACCAACTTCTATGGCAACTACAGGGTCTATCACGCGGCTCCGGAGAAAATCCGATGGATCACCCACAAGTGGATTCTCCATCGCAATCGACCGGACGTGCACTACGTCGGAGACGGATCCAGCGCCCAGATCGGCGAACAACCCTGGCCGGCGGTACGGTCTGACGCGCTGACGTTGCACCATTTCGGCGCAGTACGTGATGCGGCGCAGATGCGTAAAAAATGGCGGGAGGACGGCCTGCGAAAACAGAATCGCCGAGGCCCCTGGATTCCTCAGTTCATCTACAACTTTCGACCGCATGACTGGTTCGACGCAGACTTCATCGACGACCTCGCGACCTATGAGGGCCCCTTCATTGGACCCGTCCGAGAGGCGCCGGATCGCTTCACGAAAGATAACCTAAGGCTATTTCATCACCTCAAGCAGTTGGGACGTTGAGGACCAAGATCAGCACAGCCATGCACGATATCTCAGACCTACTCAACATGCCCTCTCGCCGCAAGTTCTTGACGACCGCCTCTGGTCTCGCAGCTGCTGCCCTGGCCGCGCCCGTTGGCGCTCAGCCCAGCAACCCGCTGAACTTGCGCACCGATCCGCCACTCGTGAGCGCTTCCGATTTTCGCTATCTCGGTATGTTTTCAGTCGGTGCCGATATTATTGGTGTCACGCGCTGGGGGTACTCTGGCGCGGCCATGACCGGGCGGGTTGTCAACGGCGAGACGCGGCTCCTTCTCACCGGATCACACCAGTGCCCGCCCGACTTTCTGACCGGGGATCACGTCTACGAGATTTCCCCGCCAGCGACCTTCTCCATGAACCATCTTGCGCCGACCCACGCGACCTTCGTCCGCCGCTGGGGCAACATCTACGCTGGCGGACTGCCGGTCGTGGATACGAATGGGCGCCGTGTCCGTGGCCTGCTCTGGGACCCAACGATGAATGGAGTCTGGTACGCCTACGGCGCAGTCTACAACGTCTCGGGTTGGAACGACCCGTCCCTTGGCTGTGCGGTATTCAATGACCAGACTGGAACGGCCAGTTCCTTTGGCAACTGGCGCACGCAAGCCGGAAGCAAGATGTCTGGTGGCTACATGCTGGACATACCGAAGGGGTTCGCTGACAAGTACTGCGGCGGCTACACGATAGGAATGGGTGCAGGAACGACGTCAGGCAACGCAACCGCCCCGTGGGGGCCCGTCCTGTTTCCGGGCGAGCGCATTTCTGACTACACGACAAGGCCGCCAGACATCGTTCAGACGGCGAGCGCGGGACCTGGAGGGCCGAGTCCGAAATATTCGGTTCGAGCTCGAACTGCGCTGAAGCATGACATTGACCACCGCAAGTCGCGACCGGGACCCTATCGCTACTGCGGTTGGGGCAGGACACCGGGGTCGAACATTCCAGGGAATCCCGCGTACGAGTGCTCGAACGGCTTCTGGGACCAGCCCGGAAACAACCTGTGGTACCTCGACGGGTGTTTCGCCGCCGCGTGGATTGACCTACCGGACAAGCATGGTGTCTGCTTTTTCGCCAACCTGGATTGGCCGACGACGAAGCAACCGATCGTTCACCAATGGTACGGAGCCAAGCAATGCTGCCACGGTCATCTCGACATCCGGCACGATCCCAATACACCAGGTGACGGTAGTTCTGGTCAGCGATTGATGTGGCTCGTTTATCACCAGAACGACCTGGCCAACTCATTGAGCGGGCGAACCAACCCTTGGGACGTGCCTCACCGAACGCAGATCGACGTCTACAACGACTTCTTCAACCAGAATCCGCGATGGGACGATGCCGGCAACTATATCGGCGGGGCATGGTTCGACAAGGCGACGCGCCGACTCTATCTTGCCGAACGCGGCGGCGACTACCCCGGTGTGACCGACCGGATTGAGTCTCGCCCGATGATTCACGTGTTCCAGGTCACCTAATCATCGCGGTCCTTTCGGCGCGTCGTGGGGGCGCCCAGCCTGGGCCCCCGCTTTCTTCCGTCCCAACAACTCATTCTCGGCGCCAAAGAGTCACCTCGCCGGTCGTCTTCGTCGTCCCTCCCAGCGCCTCTACCGCCGACGAGAACAGCGTTAGTTAGCGCTTCGCGATCGTGCAGTTCGATGGCTATCGCCCGAACCGTCTCCAGCCATGACAGACGTCCACAACCTGGGCCCAGCGACTGGTTCAGGTGGCCTCTACGCCCACTGTCCTTCTGAAGTTGCTGCCGGTTCCTGCGCCGCACTCATGCCAGCATCTGATGGCGGCATCTCCAAGGCCACCTGTCGCAGCGCGGTAGAGAGGCAGAAGATGTGCCAGATGAGCTCCATGTACATCCCATTCACGAAGCTGCCGCCAACCACGAATGCGATCAGACTGCCCTGGAGTCCTCGGCCCAGGGCTTGGATGACAGTGCCATCTGCCGTCCCTCGTGCATATCGGATCGCCGCTCGCGTGTTAAGGAATGCGACGATGAGCAAGCACAGAAAGACTAAGGCTCCGGGGTAGCCATTTTCCGCGAGCATGCCGAACCACGTGCTGTGCACCGCTCTGCTGCGGCCGTACAGTCCCCCCGAAGTGTCGTAATCGTCATAGGCGCGCGAGTAGGCGTTGAATCCCACGCCTGTCAGCGGGTGCTCTGCGGCCATGGTGATGGCCAGTTGCCAGAAATGCAGCCGCCCCGACGTTGAGGAATCCCGCTCCTGTTCGGAAGCGGTAATGGTCTCCATGCGGTCCCAGAACCTTTGGGGCATGAGGGCCAGGAAGATGCCCGTCAGAACAGCGGCGGCCAGCAGCATTCGGAAGCGATGCCGCGCCCGAGCAGTCGAGAAAATGGCGACGGCGATGGCCGTCAGAAATCCGCCTCTGGAATAGGTCGACAGTCCTCTGAGGACCAGCCCGCCAAGGAACATCTGATGCCACCGTCGCTCCAGGCCTCTCGAGGTCGCGACAAGTGCCCCGGCCAGCGGAGCCAACATGAACATGCCAAGTGCGACTCCGTTGTTGTCGCCGAGGACGAAGTGTTCGTTCGCGTTGGACCCGCCGGGGTTCCGCAGCAACTGTACCCACCCCTGCTTGACGGCCTCGAAACCAAGAGACAAGACGATGACGAAAACCGCGATCCGCAGTCGTTGTGGCGTGTTCACTGCCGCGGTGATCAGCAGACCGATAATGATGAGTTTCGCAAATTCCAGCCACCAGACCATCGACCAGTCGGGTGCGACACTATTCAGCGTTGACGCGAAGGTCTGCACCAGGGCGACAAGGAGCAGGCAGACCCCCAGGTTCAACCGGGGCTTGAGGTCGTCTGGGCGCACGACCGCCATCACCAACGCGAGAATGCCGGCGATCAGCGAGAGACGAAGCCCGCTGACCCAGTTGGTGTGAAGCCACCCCTCCGGTCTGAAGTATGCGAACCAGAGGTAGAACAGCAGCGCGTAGAACGGACCGCGAAAGCTCGAGACGACGCCAATCGCGATGATGGCCGCCACGAAGATGCTTCTCAGCATGGCGTTTTCCCGCCAGCCGTCGCTGCTTTGGCGTCGGTGAGCTCACGATACAGGCTGTTGAGTCTTTGCTGGACGCGTTGGACGCCGAAACGCTCGCGTACCCGGCGCACCCCCTGGCGGCCCATCTCGGCGCGGCGTGACGCATCAGTGAATAGCGTGACAATTGCCGCGGCGAGCGCTTCGGCATCACGGGGCGGTACCAGTAGGCCGGTCACTCCAGCCTGGACCGCCTCGGGCACACCGTTGACTGGCGTGGAAATCACCGCCCTCCCGCAACTCATCGCTTCGAGGGCCGCCAGGGGAAGTCCCTCTTGCTCCGACGGCAATACGAACAAGTCCGCAGCGCGTAGCGCGACGCGCACATCGGGCAGCGGGCCCAGGAAGCGGACTCGCGGCGAGACGCCCAGCTCCGCTGCGAGATGTCGCATGCGATCGGTGTAGCCGACGCCGACAGTCTCGCCTCCAGCGCACAGGAACAGGGCCTGGGGGAAGCGCTCGAGTACCAGCTTCGCGGCACGAAGGTACGTGGGATAGCCCTTGACTTCGCTGACGTGCCCGACGAGCACGGCGGTATGCGATGCTCCCTCACGCAACGCCGCCGTCGCCTCGGGTGACGGGTCCGGCGCGGCGTAATGCTCCACGTCGATGCCATTGGGAATGGGAATGACCGGAATGTGGGCTGGCACGTGCCCGCGAATTTCGCGAGCCTGGTGTTCGTACACGGTGACCACGGCCTCGGCTCCGTACCGCAGCGCCCACTCGAGTTCGCCGGGCGCCGGCGGGAACTGAACGTGACAGATCCTCGGCACACGGAGCAGGCCGCCGATCAGGCCGACGGGGGGGTAGCAGGTCACCGCCTCGGCATGGATTGCGGCGACGTGCCACGCGGCGGTCGCCAGTTCGACGGCATTGCGATACGTCCCCGCCCGGCCGCGCACAGCGCGACTACCGCCGGACGGCGCGACGAACCAGGGAATGCCATGTGCCATTGCCCACTCGGAGAAAGTCCCCGGCCCAGGCACCGCCAGCCGTGGCACGAATGGCGGCTCGAGCCCTGACATCGCCTGCGCGAGAACCCTTCCACCGCCGCCAAGGCCGGCACCGTTCGCGACGTACAATATAGTTCGCGTCCCCACCGTGGCCCGCGTCACACCTGCGCTCCCGCCGCTTCCAGATGTGCTGCGCGCAAGCCTGCGGCGGAGGCTTCCCAGGTGAACCGCTGCTCCACTCTCAATCGACCGGCCTCGCCCATCCGACGGCGCCGCTGCTCGTCGGAGAGCAGCACATCCAGTCCCCTGGCCAGTTCCGCTGCGTCAGTCCCGCCGACCAGCAGTCCGGTTTGCCCCTCCTCGACTGCTTCAGGGACGCCACCCGACCGTCCGCCGATCACCGGCCGCCCGGCGGCCGCGGCCTCGAGGAACACGATGCCGAATCCCTCGAAGTCGCCGTTGTCCACCCGGTTGGGCATGACGAAGACATCACACCCCGCGAAGTAGCCCGGCAGTTCGTTCTGCGGCACCTCGCCGACGAACGTGACGCTGGCCGCGATGCCGAGTTCCCTGGCCAGCGCCTCGAGCCGCGGCCGCTCCTCTCCTTCGCCGACGATGACATGGTGCAGGGAAGGGTGACGCCTGAGGACGTCGGGTAGCGCCTGCAAAATCAAATCGTGCCCCTTGCGACGCTGAAGTCGCCCCACGGTCAGGATGATGGGACCGTCGGCTCGGCGAATCGGCCTCGCGGTCGCAAACCTGAACGCCTCGACGCCGGGGTAGACGACGCGCACCTTGTCGCGGTGCACACCGAGCGTCTCGAGTACCGCCCGGCCGTTGCCGGAACTTGCAACGAGCAACCGGGCACGCCGCAGGACGAGGCGTAGCAGGAGGGTGTGTTCTCGGGATTGCAGCGCGGAGTTGATTTCCTCGCCATGCACCCAGGGCATGAATGGGAGACGCGCGGTTGCCGCTGCGAGCATCGCGGGAATGCCCTCGGGCAGCAAGCGGCCACAGTGCACGACGGCGGGTCGAAGCCGGCGCAAGGCTCGAGCCAACCGAATGTGCTGACTCAGTGCGCCCGGCTCGCGCACGCCGCGCAGCGTCGACCCTATCGTGGCGTGCACATATGCGTAGCCGGGAGGCTGCCCGGCCAGTGGTTCGGTCACGACGGTGACCGGGAGCCCCAAGCGACGATACAGGTTGTCGTACAGCACCGCCGTCCCCCCCACTTTCGGAGGGAACATCTCGGAGATCAGCACGACAGGGACTGGAGGCGGCATCATATTCTTCAACGGCAACGGTCGTCGACGGGAGGAACCCGGGCCGAATGGTCGAGCGCGCGGGAGTCGATCTCGCTTGGTGCGACGAGCTCGCCGCCGCTCACTCTGCGTCAGCACCGGCTTGGTCGAGCAAGCGGAGAATGGCCAGATTATCGCTGGCCGCAAGTGACCACTTCCGCTTCGAGGCAAAGACAACCTCGGCAAGTCGATCGTTTGCGAGCAGCAGCTTGACCAGCGCCAGACGCTCCCTGGCGATCGGCTCGCGCGCAAACAGCGTCACCTCGTGCGGAAGTCGGATGACCTCGTAGCCGAAGCGGCGGCCAATCAATTGGAGGGCGTCCGCAGAATAGAAGAAGATGTGCTGACTCTTTGCCGGCCCGAGATAGGGCCAGTCTGGTCCCTGGTTCGTGTAGACACACGTGGAGATGAGCAGGGAGGAGGGCTGCAGGGCAAAGATCGGCTCGATGTCGGTTCGCGGCTCCGCGAAATGTTCGAACACCTCGAATGCGGTCACGAAGTTGTAGCGCTCGCCTTCCCGTCGACTGAACCCGGACGCGAAGTGATTCTTGATGTACTTGTCGTAGCTGTAGGCATCAATGCCGACGTCGCGAAGCATCCGGGCCAACAGACCCGGGCCGCCTCCCCAATCGACGAGCTTGTCGCTGGCCTTCGAAAGACCAGCCAGCTTCCAGAGGAAGTACACCACCATGCGGTGGTACAGCGTCCGCTCCGCGGCCCATGTGTCGAGATCGGGCGTCTCGTCGTTTGAAGAAGCGCGTGCGTATTCTTGCTCCAGCCAGTACGGAAACTCGGTCTGGAGCGACCTGCAACGACCGCACTCGTAGCAGCCCACCTCGTCTCCGTCGGCCGCACGCCTGGAGAACCGGAACGCGGCGGCTGCACCGCACAGGCGGCATTCGATGTCTTTGGTTCGCATGGCCGCTGCTCCCAAGGTTGTGTTCCAATTCGCGCAGGTCGAGGATAGAGGGCCTACGAACGTCCCTGCAGCACGTGCCGGCGCAACCGGACCATCAGGTCCGGCCACGTGCGCTTGGTCAAGCCGGTTGGTACCGGGATGTCCACCGGCCACGACTCGCGTAGCTCGCGGCGTTGCAGGCGGAAGTTCTCGAAGTCGCCACGCCAGTAGTACGCCCAGGCGTCCTCTACTTGCGTATGCACGAGCACACGTTCCGCGCTGGCGTAATCTGTTGCGCCCAGGCCCTCCCAGTGGTGCCGCAGGTATGCGAGGCGCGCGAGGAAGTTCTTGGAGACATGTCCTGGCGAGTGCGACAGAGAGCCTGGCCTGAGGTGTCGTGTCATGAGTACCTGTTCGACGCAGCCGATGAGGCCATGCGTTCGCATCTCCGCCGCGTAGATCGTGTCTTCGCCGTCGGATACGCCGTCGGGAAAGCGGACGACCCGGGCCACGTCGCTTCGCACGAGAAACACAGACGCGGGCAGGCGTGGTGAGGCGAGAAATTCCACGGGTGACAATCCTCGCAGGGAGGCATCCTCCACCTGCAGTTGGCGCGTGCCGCCAAGGTCACCGGCGATTTCGAACTGCGTGCCCACCATGGCGAGGTCGCGTTCGGCCTGGATCAACCGCAACTGCATCGCGAGCTTCATCGGCGCCCAGCTATCGTCGGCATCGAGGTAGGCGATGTACCAGCCGCGAGCGCTGGCCGTGCCGAGATTCCTCGCCGCGCTCACGCCCTGCCCACGCCCGGGAATCACGCGCGCGCCCGCATCGGCCGCGACGCTGCGAGTGGCATCGGTCGAATCGTCAACGACGATGCATTCGACGGTGCAGTCCGACTGCGCCTGCACGCACGCAATGGCCTTCTCTATCGTGGCCTGGGAGTTACGTGTCGGAATGACTACCGAGACATCGGGTCTCATGTGCACCGAGCCTAGTCGAGAACGTGAGAGTTAGAAGGGCTACCGCCCGTGGGCGGGCCAAGCGCTCGGTCCGCGGCTGTGGGCGGCCCCTGGACGGATCTCGTCCCGGAGCGCCTCGAGGTAACGCCGCCCGAAACGCTGGTCGGGTTCCAGGTAGTTGCCCTCGGCCCATTCATTCCACGACTTGACGAAGACGAGCCGCTTGTCGGGATGCCGCCCGGCTACAGCGGCGACGGTCCTTCTCACCTGGGCCCCGAACAACTCCGGCGTGGAGCCGTGCAGAACCAGGCCATCCGCACCGCTACGCGCAGAGTTGTCCCAGTTGGGAATCATGCACGGGTACCACGAGTCGGGCAACACATCGGATACGAAGCCTGGCGCCACCCGGTCGTAGCGGTAGACCGTGGGCACTCCCAGCCTCCGAAGAACCGAGCGTGCCAACGATTTTGGCGACGGTGCCTGCCTGAAACGGCGTGCCACCGGCGGAAGAGCCTGCGCCACGACTGCATCGAACCCGGGGGGCAAAGGGGCGCCCTCGAGCGAATTCTTGACGCCAACCAGGTGGAGACCACCAAGTCCTGCCATGACGGCCATCTCGCGCCACAAGTCACACACACGCGCGGCGTCGGGAACCTGATTCGGCTTGTAAACGACAAAGACCGGCTTGCCATCGACGCGCAGGTAACGGCGATCTTCGAAGGCCGGACGCAGCGACTCGAAGTGCCGTCGATGGTCGCCATCGCCAGGATAGGTCTGCTCGATCAGCGTTTGACGAGGGTTGCCATGCCAGATGCCGGTCCACGTCTCGTTCGCCCAACACACGCAGAACGAAAGACCGGGCTGCCCCGACGCCACGACCTCCGCGAGCGGCCGCTGCAGAAGCTCCGAGGTGCCGAACCAGTAGTGGTAATAACAGAACGCCTCAACGCCATGCTCGCGGGCCAGCTCCGCCTGCTGCGCACGCACTTCGGGGACACGCAGATCGTAATACCCCAATTCTCCGGCCAACCTGGGCTGGTAGTGGCCCGGGAATCGTCGTCTGGCCTTCGTGACGTTTGTCCACTCCGTGAATCCCCTGCCCCACCAGGCATCGTTCTCCGGAATGGGGTGGTACTGCGGCAGGTAGTACGCGATCACGCGCGCAGCAGCCGAGGGGTCGACCGGTGCGGGCGCAGGTTCTGCCGAGTTGAGACGGTCGTCGAGGGCGGTCACGTGCTGGTTCCGAAAGGGCAGTCAAGCGTCGAGCGGGCGCAGAACCCAAACGTTCTGGAAGCCGAACAGCGCCGGCCGGCGGCGAGCCAACGCACGCACCAGCCTGCGTCGATGCCAGGACACGTTGACCACGCGATTCAGCCAGGGCGGCACCGCACCATATGTGAACAGGCCCAAGGTGGTGTCGCGCTCGCTCACTTCGAGACCAACCAGCGCGCAGAGCGCCTCGAGGGACCTGGCCGTGTAGAACCGGACGTGCGTGTCGTCGAGCAGGCCCGTCCTGGTGTAGTCGAAGTGCCCTCTCAGCAGGCTCCAGCGTGTGGACCAATGCGCAATGTTGGGCACGGAGACGATGATCCGCCCCCCTGGCCCGAGCACGTCCAGGCAGTCTCGCAACATCGCTGGAGCGTCTGGCACGTGTTCGATGACATCGACCAGCAGTACGACGTCGAACCGACCGAGGCCATCCTTGATGTCGCCGAGAAACGCGCAACGCACGGGAACGCCTCGGGCATGCGCGAGCGCAACCGCGTCGGCGTTCGGCTCGAGGGCGACAACGTCACATCCGCGAGCCATCAGCGCCTCGGTCATGTATCCGGTGGATGCGCCGACTTCGAGCACGCGTTCGCCACTCGACACGCGCCCCAGCACCTTCCAGTGCGATTCGTCCCTATCGTCCTGCAGGTCGGTATACTTGACGTCAGCCTTCGTGGCGGCCGAGACCGGCTCCTCAGACAACACTGGCCTCCGCACCTCGGAAATGCAGGTACGCCACGCCATAAGGACTCACGCTTTCCTCGACGCGCAGCGTCGCTGCGGGGAACACCGTGGCGTGAAAGGTCATGGTCGCCGCCGTCGCGGCATGGAACTCGATCAAGTACTGCCCCTTGGCCAGATTTGCATCGAATGAAACCCGCACCCGCTTGGTTTGTCCGCTCGACAGATCCTCTGGTGGCAACCCGATTGACGCAGAGTTGGCAGCTGCCACCCGCAGGCCCGTGCCGGCGTCGTAGACGACAAACCCGTACGACACGGCCGACAGATCCCGCGTCACTGTGAGATCGACGACAAACGTCAATGGCGTCATCGGTGCCACGACCCGTGCGGCAGTCCCATCGGGCGTACAGAGCGTTATCTGCGTCACCGCCATGGCATCCCCGACCTGGGCGCGAGCGGGCCGCCCCCCGTGCTCGAGGTAGTACTCGATACACTCGGCCGTCTGCCCCGCGAACACGGGTGTGCCCGCGTTGAGAACGACAGTCTGGTCGCAGAGATCCGCGACCGCCGGCAGGTTATGCGACACGAACGCAATCGCGACGCCAGATCGCTTGAACTGCTTCATGCGCTCCACGCACTTCTCCTGGAACGCCATGTCGCCAACGCTCAAGACCTCGTCGATGATCAGGGCATCGGGATCGAGGTGGGCGGCGATTGCGAACCCGAGTCGGGCGTTCATTCCAGACGAGTAGCGCTTGACGGGCGTATCAATGAACGCGCTCACCTCCGCGAACTCGATAATCTCGTCAATCCGCCCCGCGATCTGGTTTCGCTTCATGCCCATGATCGCCCCTTGCAGGAAGATGTTCTCCCGTCCGGTGAGATCCGGGTGAAACCCGGCGGCGACCTCGATGAGGGCACCAGCACGACCGCGCACCTCGCACGTTCCCCGTGTGGGTCGCAGAATCTTCGTGAGCAGCTTTAGCGTCGTGCTCTTGCCGGCGCCGTTGTGTCCAATGATGCCGAGGGCTTGACCTCGTCGCACGGCAAAGGAGACATCGCGCACGGCCCAGAACTCCTGCTCCTTCAATTCGCTGACCGCCTTCTTCACCGTGCGCCCAAGTACCGCCGGGATCAGATCGCGCAGGCTGTCGTGGCGTTCACCCTTGCGAAACTTCTTCCAGACGCCGTCGAAGCTGATGATCGGCTCGTCGCCCACCTAGATGTTCTCCGCAAACTGGAATTCGGCACGATGAAACGACAGCCACGCCCATAGCAGGAAGACGACCGAGCCTAGCGCCACGACAGCGAATGGGGCCCCTGGCATGACGCCGCGAATCAGGATGTCTCTGTAGCCCTCGATGATCGGCGTCATCGGGTTCCACTGCATCAGCCATCCCAACTGCCCGCCGACCAGTTGCGTCGGGTACAGCACGGCTGTCGTGAACATCCACACGGTGAGGACGATCTCGAACAGATACTTCACATCTCTGTAGAAGAGATTGCCCATCGAAATGAGCAGAGCCACAGCCGTCGTGAACACGAGGTGCACTAGCAGCACGACCGGCAACATCAAGAGCGTCCAGTGGACACCGACGCGGTAGTACGTCATCAGTCCGACGAGGACGAGACTCGCGACCGCAAAATCGACCACGCTGACGAGCACGGCCGAGACGGGGAAGATCTCTCGCGGAAAGTACACCTTCGTGACGAGCCCCGTGTTACTGGTCAGCGACGTGACCGCGAACTTGAGCGAGGACGCGAAGAAGTTCCACGTCACCAGGCCCGCGAATGCGAAGAGCGGGTAAGGCATGCCGACGTCGATCGGCGCGACACGCGTGAAGATTACGGAGAACACCGCGGTGTTCACCAGTGGCATGAACACCGCCCAGCCAAAGCCCATCACCGTTTGCTTGTAGCGCAGGAGCAGGTCCCGCTTCGTCATCTGGTAGAGCAGCTCGCGATACTGCACCTGCTCGGCCACCATCTCACGCAAGTCGTTCATCATGGCGATTGTCAACAACGTCTCCACGCCCTCATGGCGCGGCCGAGAGCCGGCCGGATACCCGCTCCCAGAAATGCACCAGCGTAGTCTCGGCTGGTGACAAGGCGACCGAACGCTGCCCGAGCAGCGTCAGCCGGCTCCGGTGGTCGCCTTCCACGACCGCGATCTCCTTCGGCCGCCCCAACGTCCCGATATATTGGAACACGGCTCGCTCATCGCTCGAGTCCACGACGGGTTCGGCGTCGGGCCCGGTCATCGCTTGCCGCAGCACACCCCGGACGTCGACCTGCCCGGCCACGGCCGGGACCCGCGCCGGAAGGCCATCGACGATGAACGGGATCCGCGTCTGCGCGTCGTTGGCCGCATACCCGTGCCCGAGGAAGCCCTGGTCGAACAGGCTCTCCCCATGATCGGCGATCACCACCACGCCTGGGCGACGCCCCGTGGTCCGTTGGACGCGCGCGAGCATCCGCCCGAGCGCGCCGTCCACGTTGGCGAGCGTGTTCAGGTACATCTGCTTCAGATCATCGGCACGTTCCGGCAAAAGTTCGTCCCGCTGCATTCGCACGTCATCCACGATCGGCACGATGTCCGGATTGGTGTAGGGAAAATGACCATCCTGGATGTTGATATGCAGGAACAGCGGCCTGTCAGGGTCGCGTTCGTCGAGGAACGCGTTGACCCGCCCCTCGAGCACCTTCCACGACACCGTCAGGCTCGCCGGTGTCGCGAATTGTGTAAAGCGTTTGTCGCGGTCGACGCGCGCGTCGTACCGCACCGCGGCACGGCCGAACCCGACGTCGAAATTTTCGCCGAAGCTCTCGTCCTGCGCGGAAAAGAACGCCGTCTGGTAGCCATTGGCGTTGAAGTCATCGATCAGCGAACCCGGATTGCCAGGCCCGAGCAGATGACCGGTGAACGCGTGGTACCTGGACTGGATGGTGAACCCGTTGTGCGAGAACGCGCGGCGCGCCTCCACGCCGTCGTGGCGCAGGCGGTCGAGGGTTGGCGTCACGGAGCGACCGCCGACGATCGCCCCGAGGGCGTCGGCGCGAAAGGTCTCCAGGATGACGAAGACCACGTCGGGATGTCGCACGAACGAGACCGTCGGATACGACGTGTCGCGGTACGGCGGCCCCGACGGCAGGTCGCCGCCGATGCCGTTCTCGTCCACGCCGTTGCCGGCGATTTCCACCGCGTAGGGGTGGATGGCGGAATTGAACGGCGCGGTGTCGGCCGGCGTCGACAGCAATCCGTAGCCATCCCGGTCCACGTCGGTGAGCCACTCGGTGAAGCTGCCGACGACGCGGCCGGCGGGCTTGTAGGCCAGCGCGCGGTCGACGCCCGGGTCGTTCAGACGGCCCACGGCCCCGACGACGACCGCCGCGGTCAAGGTGAGCACGAGCGCCGCGAATGTGGTCTTGCGCGCGCCGGGGTCCTGGCGCATCCGGCTCGGAAACCGATTGTCCAGGACCACGCTGAGCCCGACCACGGCGAGCCCGCCGAAGCTGATGAATCCGAGCCAGTGCAGTGCCGGGCTGGCGCTGAAATGCAGGATCTCCCGGATGTCGCCTCCGAGGAGGTTGACGAGGATGTTGACATTGACCAGATCGCCGAGGTACCGCTGCAGTTCGTAGACTGCCACGTCGGCCGCCGCGACGACGGTCAGGGCGACCGAGACGGCAAGGAACGCCCGGGCGAGGGCATGCATCCAGAGCAGGCGCGCCAGCCACAGGACGACGGCGAGGATCGGCGCCACCACGGCGATGTCCGTGAGGAGGCTGATGGCGAGAAACAGCGCCAACCTGAGCCCGGAGAACTGGAACTCGGCCAGGTAGCCACCCGAGATGATGCCGAGCTTCCTGTCCAACAGGTACGCGTCCACGCACGTCACGGGTATCGCGCACGCCAATGCGAGGCCAAGTACCTCTGCTCGCCACGTGGCCGGCTGATGCAGCCATTGCACCCTGGGCTCGCCGCCTGCCGCGGGGTCGTGCATCAGTGGCGCTCGGACTGCGCCGGCGAGAGGGTCCTGACGGCGGTGCGCAGCAGTTCGGCCGTGAACGGTGAGGGTTGCCCGTTTGCAAGCACCGGACCGTAGGCAAAGACGAGGGTCAGCGGCTTGGGGCCCGTCCACAACGTCGTGACTGCGGACGAGAGTTGCAACGCATAGGGATTGTCGACCCAGCGGCCGTCGTGAATCAGGGCATAGACCGCCGATTCCTGCGACGACGCGCTCTGCAGCACATGAACGATTTGGTCGGGCTTGTCCGACAGGGCCATTGTGTCGGCCGGTGCAAACGTGCGTCCTCGAAGAACGCCAAGTTCCGGATGGTGGTACAGCTTTTTCATGTCGAAGCCGCGGGCGACGAACAAGCCCACATCACCCTTGCCCGGCACCTGGTACGTGCGCTCGGCCCAGGAGTCGGCGCCATAGGTGTTCGCCATCCATCCGCCCGTGCGTTGCTTGTCGACACTCGCCACACCGGCCACCTCGCCGGGCAGCCGCGCACTGGTGACCTTCTCCACCGAGTCGACACCACCGACGTACCCGCGCTGCATCGTCGGGAGCAGCGCCAGGAGCGAGGCGAAGATCAGGGGCCACACATGACGCCGGCTGATCACGCCGGCACCTCCTCGATCGGACGCGCCGGCCCGCCCAGCCAGAAAATCAGCGGCAGCGCTACGACAAAGGTCACGATGCCCGACAACTCGTGCAGCGACGTCGCCAGGACATCGGTGCCCTGGAAGTAGACCAGCACGCACAACAGCGCCACGCGCACGATGTTGATGGCCAGGGCAATCGGCGCAAACAGCAATCCGACCAGCACGCGCCGACGCGGCGACGCGCTCAGGAACATCGTGAGCAGAGCAACGGCGCCAGCGGCGTACAACGTCGAGAATCCGCTGCACGCATCGGCGACCAGCAGGCTCGCGTTCGGCATGTGCAGCGTCGTCCCCACCTTCAAGATGGGAATCCCGAGCCAGGGCACGACCACGGCGCACGCGCTCGCGACGACGTTCCTCAACACGAGGTGAAGACGTTCGGTGACGGCCAGCGGAATGGGCAGCATCAGTGCGACGAAGGCGAGCGGGAAAGCGATCCGGCGTGTGCGGTCGGTCCCGAGCAGCAACAGCGAGAGGCCGGGCAGGAGGACGACAAACGAGATCGCGGACAGCAATTGCGTCTGCATCCCCTGATCGAGCACGTGCAGCAAGAGCGCCGGGACCACGAAGGCCCATCCCCATGCACTCGAAGCTGGTCCGGTCTTCCATGTGGACCGCAACTCCTGCCACATCAGCCACCCGGCCACCGGAAGCACGAGCGCTCCGTGCGCGTTGTGCCACACGCTCATGGTCCATCGTCCGAACAGCCAGACAGCCGTCGGCCCGTAGACGAGCGACACCAGGACCGCGAGTACCCCGACCCACACAGGGCTCGCGGCAGCGTCTCCAGGGTGGCGGTGTGCAGGGACGCCGCTCGTCGTCGGTACGGGCGCCGAGACGGCGATTTGAGGAAGGGGCTCTTGCGCCATGACCTGCGACTACTGGGCCTGTGCCAGCAGCGTGCGGGCCTCGGCCGCCTCAGGGAAATCGGCCTTGAGCTTGAGAGCCGCCTGAAGCGATTCCATGGCCTTGAGCTTGTTGCCACTCAGCAAGTACGCCTGACCGAGCCGATAGTGGTACGTGGCGTTATTGGGATCCTTGTCGACCGCCTTGAGCATCGGGCCGACCGCCATGGTCGGCATTTTCTTCAGGATGTAGATGTAAGCAATCGTGTCGTTGACCTCGGGTTGTTCCGGCAACACCTGGCTGGCCGCCTGCGCGTATTGGAGGGCCTGATCCAGATTGCCGCCCGACGAGGCCTGCATCCACGCAAGATTGTTGGACGCCACTGCGGCCTTGGGGTCAATCTCGATGGTGCGCCGATACTGCTCCATCGCCTCCGGTGTCTTGCCCTGCTGCTGCAGGATCATGCCGATCAGGGTCGGAGCGCCCACGTTACGTGGATCGCGCTTGGCAATGGCCTCGAACTCGGCTTTGGCCTGATCGAGCTTGTTCTGGCTGAGATAGACCTGTCCCAGCATTCCGTAGGCCTCCATGGAGGACGGATCGACCTCGATCGCCTTGCGGAGTGCCGATTCGGCCCCAGCGAGATCCTTGCGAGCCACCGCGACGCGCGCCTGTTCGACGCGGGGACGACCGTCCTTCGGGGACTTCTCCACCGCCGCGTTGGCGCGCGCCGAGGCCGCGTCCAGCTTTTTTTCGGTCAAATCCAGGCGGATCAGCCCCTGCTGCGCCTCCCAGGCATCGGGATTGAGCGTCAATGTCTTGTCCCAGGCTGCCCGAGCCTTGGCAAATTCGCCGCGTACCGCGTAATAGGTCCCAAGCTGCGCTTGCACGAGCCACGCTCGCGGGAAGTCCTTTTCGAGGCCGGCCATCGCGATGCCCGCTTCCGCCAACCGTCCCTGCGCCAGTTGCGCGCGCGCCTGAATCAGGCGGGCCATCGGGTTACCGGGCGCGTTCCGCAGGGCGTCGTCGGCCATCGCGCCGCCTTGCTTGGCCTGTCCCTTGGCGAGGTAGAGATTCGCGAGCTGCAACTGCGCGGCCGAGGCCCGAGGGTTGAGGCGCAAGACCTCCGTGAACGCGACGATGGCGGGATCCACGTCCCGCCTCTCTGCATAGGCTGAACCAAGTGCGAACTGGGCGGCGACGTTGGTCGGCTGTGCGGCCACCGCAGTCTTGAACGTGACAAGACCCTCGTCCACCTTGCCGTCGGCCACCTGCATCTGGCCCTTCATGACGAGGGTGTCGGCGTCCTTGGGGTCCTTGGCGAGCAGCTCGTCCACCTGCTTGTAGGCGTCGGCCTTTCGGCCTTCCGTAAACGCCAGCCCGGCAAGACGACGGGTGGCAGGTGTGTAGGTCGCTTTCTCATTGGCGGCCGTCAGCAGGGTCTTCTTGCCGTCCTCGACCTTGCCGACGCGGAAATAGTACTCGGCCAGTGCGAGCCTGCCGTCGGTATTCTCAGGCAGATCGGCGAGCATCTTGAAGTAGGGCTCGGCTTTCTCCGGCGTCGGGCCGGAGGCGTGGAAAATCGCCAGGAGGCGATTTGCCAAGGCGTTCTTCGGATCCAGGGTGAGGGCGGCGTCGAGCTCCCCGACCGCTTCGTCACGCCTGTTGGCCGCCCAGAGGAAGTTGCCCAGGGCGAGATGCGCCTGAACCGACTTGGGCCCCACCTCGACGGCCTTGCGGAACGCTGCCTCGGCGGCGGCGGCGTCGCCCTTGGCGAGTTGGACCATGCCCAGGCTGGAGTAGCCGCGATCGCTCGCCGGGCTGAGCGCGATGGCCTCTTCCACCTGCTTGACCGCGCTGTCCAGGTCCTTCAGACCGGCGGACGCGTTTCCAAGGAGCAACTGCGCTTCGACATTCTTCGGCTCGATCGCCAGCGCGCGCTCGGCACGGACCTTGGCGTCCTCGTTGCGGCCGGCGATAAGGAGGTACGTGCCGGCCTTGATTTGCACCGCCGCATCCTTCTGCAGCAGGTCGGCGGCGCGGATGTACTCGCGGAATGCCTGAGGGATCTCGCGCAGCTTCTCGTGCGTTTCGGCAAGTTTGAGGCGGGCTTCGCCATTGGTGGCTTCTTTTTGCACCGCGTTGCGGAATTCGATCAGCGCCTCGCGGTGTTTGCCTTCCTTCGCGAAGGCGTCTCCGCTCTTCACGTACTCGGCCGCCGACTTGGAACAGCCGGCCGCAAACACGGTCGCGAGCGCGACCAGCACGCCCAACTTCCTCAACGTCCCTGGTGCCATGTGTCTCATCTCACTCGGACGGCTCTGCCGTCCTGGCTTGCTCTGCCGCCTTCGCGAGGCGTCCTACGGTTCCTTGACGTCCTTTGTGCAGGACGACGCGCGCGCGTCAGCCTTCGTGGCTGCGGGTTCGTCGCCCGCGCTGCGCTGCGCGAGCGCAAGGTGACTCCATGCATCGCACAAGTCCGGGGCCAGTTCCACAGCGCGCTGCAACGGCACAACGGCGCCACGACTGTCCCCCGCCAGATGGCGTAACCAGCCTAGCGTATCCAGGACCGCTGCGGAATTCCCTGCCAGCACCGCGGCGCGCTCGGCGTGGACCAGTGCCGCCTTCGGCTCCCCACCGTGGACGCCCAGGTTGTATGCCAGGTTGTTGAGCGCCACCACGTTGGCTGGCTGCGTCTGCAGCACGAGTTCGTAGCGCGCCCTCGCCTGAGCGTAGAACTTGTCGGCTTCGTACTGCTGCGCCAACAGGAATTGCGCCCTCGTATACCGCGGCGCTCGCACGGTGAGCTCTTCGAGCAGCCGTCGCGCGTCCGCAAGGTCCCCACGAGCAATCGACAGGTTCGCGCGGGCCATCAACCGTGACGCCTCCTGATCGAGGTCCGGCTCCCCCCGCCGGTACACGGCGGCCATGCGATCGGTGAAGGCGCCCTGCCCGGCGGCCGGGTCCGTGAGCACCTCATGACCCTCAGGGCCGGTCTCGACGGCCCGGGCCAATGGATCACCGAAGACGACGCCCTGCCAGCTCAGGTACGGCATCGCCAAATAGAAGGACTCGGCCAGGGTATAGCCCCGGGCCCAGGCTTCATGCAATGTCGCAGGCCGGACAGTCCCGTCCAGGTAGGGTTCGGTGACCTGCGCGGCCAACCCAGTCAGTCCGGCCGCCAACCAGTCGGCAGCCAGCGCCTCGGGTGAGCCGGCGAAGTACGACGATGGCTCGCTCCACAGTCCGGGTGTCCAGGCCGCCGGGGGCTGAGCCATCGTGCGGGCGTCACTGCTCATGAAGGAGCTGGCGATGGCGCCCGACCCGAAGGTGACCGGAGGCACCCTCGTGCGAGAGTCGTTCGATCCCCAGCTCGCGTAACCGGTGACGCCATCGATATTGCCGAGCAGATCCGACGATGCGTCGGACAGGATCCGGGCATCCGGCTGGACGGCGTGCACGCGCGGACCGACCTCGGTCAGCCAGCGCGCCTCGGGGCCGCTGGCCCCCGCAGGGCGGCCATCGATTGCCAGCACGAACTTGGACGGCCGCACCGCGCCCCTGGCGATCAGCGCCAGGGCGTCCGTTTCGGTGCGTCCGTCGAGGCGCGTCACCAGATAGACGTCGTACTTGGCCCGATCGAAGGGGCGCGGCGTCACGAGCGGGACTGGCGAGAAGTACGGGTTCTCGACGAAGCCGCCGGCGGCCACCGAGGCGCCGGTCAGCCGCCGGTAGAGCACCGCGAGTTCGGAATCGACACTTCCGGCTGTACCGTTCCGCCCAGGTGTGCCGGCGATCCGCAGCGGCAGGCCGGGCCCCAGCACGATGATGTGCGTGCGGTCGAGCGCGTCGTGCGTCCGCAGCCACACCATCACCGGCCGCTCGATGGCCTGCTGGTACACTTCATGGGTGACGGTCGCGTCCGGGCTGACGTCGATGGTCAGCAACTGGGAGGCAGGAAGGCCACGCGCCGCGAGGTACTGTTCCGCCACCCGGGTGCTCCACGGGTGCCTGGCGTTGGCCACGACCAGGACGACATCGCCGGCCGCCGCCTCGGTGCGAATGGCAGCGGCTGCCAGCAGCAGCCACAGGACGACGAAGTAGACTCGGGTTGGGACGGCGCGCATCACGCGCTGATTATGACGACAGTTCGATGTCCAGCGACGGAGTCTCATCGGCAAGTGTGTCGACCAGTTCCGTTCTGGTGTGTTGATACACCGTGTTGCTGGCTGTCCGAATCCGGATGGTGTATGCAATCGGCATCAGCCCCAACATGGGCTTGAGTGCTTCAAGCAATGCTGGCGCGAGTCGATCCTCATCGTCTGGGGTGAGTGAGGAGATGAAGTGGATGTCCATGCGGTCCGCTGAATTTAGTGCACGCAAGGTGCGTACCGCATGGTCGAGTCTCGTTGTCCATGAGGCATTTGATGAGGATTTTCGCTCGAGGCAGGTCGCGAACCAGGACGACGTCTGCCTCTGGGTAGACAAAAGAGTCTTCCTGGTCAGACTTTTCCAACAACCCGCTACATAGCTGTTTCCTACCGTTCGTTGGAGCACGTGTGTCGTCATTGAGCGGAATCATCCTCGCCGGAGGGTCGGGCACTCGTCTCTACCCGGTCACCAAGGGCGTCTGCAAACAATTGGTCCCGGTCTACAACAAGCCGATGATCTACTACCCGCTGGCGACGCTGATGCTGGCGGGCATCCGCAACATCCTGATCATCACCACTCCGGAAGACACCGGCAGCTTCCAGCGCCTGTTCGGCGACGGCTCCGACCTCGGGATCTCGATCGCCTATGCCGTGCAACCGTCGCCGGATGGGCTGGCGCAGGCGTTTGTCATCGGCCGCTCGTTCGTCGGCAGCCGTCGTGTGGCGCTCGCCCTGGGCGACAACATCTTCTACGGCCATGGCCTCCCGGAGGTCCTGCAGGCGGCGGCGGCGCGCGAGCACGGGGCGACCGTCTTCGGATACGAAGTGCGCGACCCGGAGCGTTACGGCGTCGTCGAATTCGGCGAAGACGGCCGCGCGTCAAGCCTCGCGGAGAAGCCCCTGGCGCCCCGCTCGCACTGGGCGGTGACGGGCCTCTACTTCTACGACAATTCGGTGCTCGACACCGCCGCCACGCTGCAACCCTCCCCCCGCGGCGAGTTGGAGATCACCGACCTGAACCGGCGCTTTCTCGAGCGCGGCGACCTGCACGTCGAGCGGTTGGGGCGCGGGTTTGCGTGGCTGGACACCGGCACGCACGAATCGCTGCTGCAGGCGTCGCAGTTTGTCCAGACCATCGAGGAACGGCAGGGGTTGATGCTGGCGTGCGTGGAGGAGATCGCCTGGCGGATGGGGTACATCGACGATGCGCAGGTGGAACGCATCGCGACGCCGATGCGGAAGAACTCGTACGGGCAGTACCTGTTGCGCCTGGTAGGGCAGGGACGCTGAGGATGCAGGTGATCCAGACCAGGCTGCCCGGGGTCGTCATCATCGAGCCCAAGGTCTTCCGCGACGGGCGGGGCTTTTTCCTGGAGACGTGGAACGCACGCAAGTTTTCCGAGGCGGGAGTCGAAGTCTCCTTCGTGCAGGACAATCATTCCCGGTCGCGGAAGGGGACCCTGCGAGGGCTGCACTTTCAGCGAACGAGACCCCAGGGCAAGCTCGTCAGGGCGATAGAAGGTCTCATCTTCGACGTCGCCGCTGATGTGGATCCGACGTCGGCGACCTTTGGCGTCTGGGTCGGCGTGGAACTGTCTGCGGATAATTTTCGCCAAATCTACGTCCCTCCCGGCTATGCACACGGTTTCTGCGTGGTGAGCGACGTCGCCCAGGTCGAGTACAAGTGCACCGAGTTCTACGATCCCGCGGACGAAGGAGGGGTCATGTGGAACGAGCCCATCCTGGACATTGCCTGGCCGGTCCGGGAGCCGGTCCTGTCGGCGCGCGACCAGCACCATCCGCCCCTTGCCCACCGGACGGGCGTGTGATGAGCCTATTAGGTATCTTTAGTCTCTCAGAACTAAAACTATTCACTCGGGGCCATGGTGCCGGTCGAGCAACTGATCTCACTTTTCAGGCCATTTTCATCGGTTTGCCGGATTCGACGCAGGTCGGCACCAGAATTGCTACTTGATGCTGTGTTCGCGGCGGGTCAGCCACGGGGTCTTGCGCAAGAGGGGCGGGCCCGGGAGTTCGGATAGAGGCCCCGGGGACGTTTTTGCACAAGAGCACGTCTTAAGGACGGCGGAGGAGACAACGTATGAGCTTGAAAACGGCAGTAATCGCGCTGGCAGTGGCCGGCGTCGCGACCCTTGGTGGAGCCACCTCGGCAAGCGCCGTCCCCATCATGCTCCAGTTCAACGTAGCGGCGCTTGGCAACTTCACAGCCAATACCGGCGACGTCACGACTGCAACGACGATCACGAATGGCGCCCCTACTGTTGTTGGCGCCATCCAGCAGAATAATATCGGCTTGGTTGCAGGCCAGACAGTTACTCTTGCTCCCAACCCGATGGGCGTGACCGTTGGTAGCGCGTTCACGAAGTCGTTCACGGCGGGGGGCAACACGTTCGTCGAGACACTCACGGTTACGTCGGCTACTCCGACGGCGAACGCGCTTGGCATCCTGGCGGCTGGCACCATCACCTGCACCGTGGGCGCAGGGTGTGCTGCTTTCGATCCCACGGCGGTCTTCTGGTCGGCGGCCTACACCCAGAACGCGGGTCCGGGCACGCAGATCAACGGGTCGTTCAACAACTCCACCACTCCGCCTCCGCCTCAGGTTCCGGAACCGACCTCGATGGTGCTGCTCGGCATGGGCATGCTCGGCGCGGGTATCGCGCGTCGGCGCCGCCAGTAACGCCCCTCCCGTCAGGGGAATCGAAAGCGCGGTCACCGCAGGTGATCGCGCTTTTTTCGTTGTAGCAGCGACAATGGGCACCCGTGCGCGTCCTCGTCCTCACCCAGCGCCTGCCCTATGCGCCCAACCGCGGCGACCGCCTGCGGGCCTTCCATCAGATTCGCCATCTACGCGCACAGGGCTGGACCGTCGATGTCCTGTCGCTCGTCCATGACGCGGAGGAAGCGGCCGAAGCCGGTCCCCTGCGCGCCGCCGGGGCCCGCGTGCAAACGGCCGCGGTCCCGCACCTGCGCAACAAGGTCGCCGGCCTGTTCTCGCTGCCTGGCGCGCGCCCGCTCACGCTGACTTTGCTCGACTCGCCGGAACTGCCGGCAGCGATTGCGAGCCTCACATCCGACGGCCTTCCGGACGCGATACTCGCGTGTTCGTCCGGCATGGCGGCAATCGCGCTGCGGCCGCCGCTCGACGCCGTGCCACTCGTGATCGACTTCGTCGACGTCGATTCGGAGAAGTGGCGCGCGCTGGGTGCGACGTCGCGATGGCCGATGTCGTGGATCTACGGCCGTGAACAGCGCACGCTCCAGGCCTTCGAAACCCGTGTCGCCAGGTCTGCGTTCATCTCGCTGCTGACTACCGAGCGTGAGCGGCAGGCACTTCTTGCCTTCGCGCCGGAGGCACGTGCCGTGGTGATTCCCAATGGCATCGATCTGGACAGCTTTCGCCGGCCCGCTCATGCCGAGCGCTCCCCCGAGCCGCGCGTCGTGTTCACGGGTGTCATGAACTACGTGCCTAACGCCGACGCGGCCGTGTGGCTGGCGCGCGAGATTTGGCCCCAAGTGCGAGTGAAGATGCCCGAGGCCCGGCTGGACATCGTCGGCGCCTCGCCCTCCCCCGCCGTGCAGGAGCTCGACGATCAGTCCGTGGGAGTCACCGTGACGGGCAGCGTGGCCGACGTGCGCCCATACCTCTGGCGAGCCCATGCCGCGGTGGCGCCGCTCCGCGTGGCGCGGGGTGTGCAGAACAAGGTCCTGGAGGCCGCCGCCGCTGGACTGCCGTGCATCGTGACGCCCTCGGTCAGCGCTGGCCTGCCTCCCGCTCTTCGGTCGATCTGCCCGGTCGCTGAAACCGCGGAGGCTCTCGGAGACCATCTGTGCCGGGCACTCGACAGCGCACACGAACCCGCCCGCTGGACGACTGCCGTTGCGGGCCTCGCCTGGAGTCAGGCGCTCGCGGCGTTACCTGGCTTGCTCGCTGACGCGGCATGCACCAGGATGCCGCGTCCGCAGTGAAGGTCACCCACCCACCCGCCGATGACGTGCTTCCACCAGGAAAGTTATGCGAAGGCGATCAGTCGTCTGTCTCGCGCAGACGTCATGTAGAGTGATTGCCGTGTCTCCTACCGCACCAGCAGCGAGTCGTGGATTGGCATTGATTCGGCTTTGCCGTCCACATCACTGGGTGAAGAACGCCTTCGTGCTGCTGCCCCTGGTGTTTACGGATGCAGCGATCACACCGGCGCACGTCCTTCGTGTAGTCGTTGTGCTGGCGGCCTTCTGCTGCGCCGCAAGCGCCATCTACTGCGCGAATGACGTCATGGACAGGGACGCCGACCGGGCCCACCCTCGCAAGCAGCATCGCCCGGTGGCGAGCGGTCAGATCTCGGCTCCGATGGCTCTGGCATTCGCGGTCATCCTCGGTGTCGCCGCAATGTGGCTGGCGTTGTGGGCATCCACGTGGGCGGCGGTTCTGCTCGCCGCATATCTGGCAAACAACCTGGCCTATAACCTGGTGCTGCGCCACAAGACCATTGCCGACGTGATGTCCATTGCCGTCGGCTTCCTGCTACGCATCCTTGCGGGTGCCGCGGCAATCCCTGTTCGCCCGACGTCGTGGCTGCTGCTCTGCGGGTTCTTCCTGGCGCTACTCCTTGGATTCACAAAACGAAGGGTCGAAATCGCGCACGCCGCCGATCAGCGCTACCGTGGAGTGCTGTCCAACTACTCTGCACAGAAACTCGACGTTGCAATATCGGTCACTGCAGCAGTCACCTTGGTCACTTATGCGTTGTATACGGTGGATGCTAGCACCGTGGCTCTTCATCGCACCGAATACCTGCCAGCGACACTCCCATTGGTGTCTTACGGAATCTTTCGGATCATTTTCAAGGCACAGGAAGGATCAGGAGATGGGCCTGTGGACTTTGTCTTCAGAGACCCGGTCGTCTTGATGATCGGTGCGGCGTGGGTCGTGATGTCGTTCCTCATCCTCAGCTATTCCCAGTAACAATCGCTCGGAGGACATCACCGACGCGGATCGGCCGAGATCCGGCCGGGTGTCGCGTAGTCGAGCCAAGGCGGCTCACCGTGACGCCACCATCCCGCCGCCAGAGCCGCCAGTTCGTAGGTCACGTAGAACCTGTCGTAGTGCCGCGTCCACCACAGCGTCGGCACCCCTCCTGCGACCGGACAAGCGACCGTGCCGAGACGGAGTCGGCCGGCGTACGCGGCCGCCAGTACCCGCACTCTCCTTGTGTGGTGGGGCGAGGTCACCAGCAGCAATCGCGTCAGCCGGCGATCCTCGAGCCATTTCGCGGCGACGCGGATTTCTTCCCGCGTGTTCTCTGTCGGGGGCGTCAGCACGACGATCCGGGAACGCGGCACGCCGAGCGACTCGAGCCAGCCGATACGGTACGGACAGGCGTCGCAGTTGTACTTGCCAATCACGCGCGGGATGGCGAGCAACACGGTCGCCGCGGGCCATTGTCGCGCCTGCGACGCTGTCTCCTGGAAGCGTTCCCGTTCGTGGCTCGTCAACGACAGGATGGCGTCAGGGTAGTCCAGCGGCGCCTCTCGAATCAGCCACCACGACGGGGCTGGGGATCCGGCGACCAGCGCCACGAGCGTCACCAAGGTTGGCGCAAGAACCCTTAGCGGCCGGCGCGTGACACCACCGGGCGCGCTCACTCAGTCAGGCGCTCCGGGTGCCATCCCAGGCATGCGCCCATGATCGGTGAGGTCCCTTGCAGGCACGATTTCCCCACAGCAGGTCAACCCGACAGCTGCCCCGAACTCCACACGATCCCCATCTTCGAGAAACCGCCGCGTCTCCCCCGTTGGCAGCGTGATCGGATCGGTGCCGCGCCATGTGCGCTCGAGCAGGCATCCCCGCGATTCGGGCTGCGGGCCGGAGACGGTGCCGGTGCCCAGCAGGTCCCCGGGGCGCAGGTTGCAGCCGTTGCTGGTGTGATGTGCGACCAGTTGCGCCGGCGTCCAGTACAGGTCGCGCATGTTGCTGCGACTCACCAGGTGCGGCGGTTCACCCAACTCGCGCATGCGAGTGCTGGACAGGCGCACCTCGATGTCGAGGTCGAGCGCGCCGCTGGACTGGTCCGCCGCGTCCAGCAGGTACGGCAACGGCGGCGGATCACTCGCCGCTCGTACGACGGCTACACGCCGCGGCGCCAGCGCGGCGAGCGGCACGACCCATGCGCTGATGGTAGTGGCGAAGCTCTTTGCCAGGAACGGCCCAAGTGGTTGGTACTCCCAGGCCTGGATGTCACGCGCCGACCAGTCGTTGAGCAGCACGACCCCGAAGACACGATCGAGCGCTCGCCCGATCGGCACCGGTTCGCCGAGTGCGTTCTCGCCGCCGATGACCAGGCCCACTTCCAGCTCGTAGTCCAGGCGCTGCGATGGGCCGAACCGGGGCGCGGTCTGCCCCTGCGGGAGCACCTGTCCGGACGGTCGACGCACCGGCGTACCACTGACGACGATGGACGAGGCCCGGCCGTGATAACCGATGGGCACGTGCCGGTAGTTCGGCAACAGTGGCTGCTCCGGCCGTAGCATCGTCCCGACGTTGGTCGCGTGGTGGATCGACGCGTAGAAATCCGTATAGTCGCCGACGTCGAACGGCAGGTGCATGTGCGCCGCGGCCATGGGCACGAGGCACTGCCGGATGACGTCGCGTGCGCCCTTCCAACCGCTGTCATCGTCGACGAAGAGCGCGAAGAGGCGGTGACGCAGTGCCGACCACTGCGCCGGCGTCAATGCGAGGAGCGCATTGAGGTGCGGCACGCGCAACGCCGGCCTCAGTGCCCCATCGAGATCGTCCACGAGACCCAGTTGCTGCGCCGCCGCGAGGTCGAGTATGTGTCCCGCGATGCCGACGCCGATGCGCCGCACATTGTCGTGCCCGGGAAGCGAGAAGGCCCCGTACGGCAGCGTCTGCAGCGCGAACGCGTGGGTGTCTTCTGAATCGGGCGCCAACCACGTTCTGGCCACCGGATCGTGCGTGTGATCGATCACGCGATCAACCCGATGCGACGCGCGTCCTCGACGGGCTCCTCGAACGAACACGTGCCGATGCTGCGAATGAGCGCGCGTCCGGACACGGCGAATTGTTCGAGGGGACCTTCGATGATCGGGCCATGCGGGCCGCGCCAGTCCACCTGTGCATGGCCGATCCATGAAGGGATGTTCGTCACCGACAACAGGCGGGCCACCGTCGCGCTCACTTCCGCGCTCTGCACCGCCGAACGCCCTGCACCCTCCGCGATGCCGGCTGCCAGCACCAGATTCAGGTACCCGAGCATCGTCGTGTGTGCCGCATCCGGCGCCGGCCCGGCCGGATGCTGGCCAGTGACGGCGTGGTGGAGTCCGGCCGTGGCTTTCGCGACCACGCCACGTGCCACGCACCCGCACAGGAACGCGGCGACATCGTCGCAACCCGGCGTGCTGGCGGGGGTGGCCCCCCCGGTGCGAAGCTTGGCGTGCAACCCGGCCTGCGCAACCGCATCCAGCACGGGATCGAGCTCGCTGCCAAGCGGCACTTCGCAGTAGACATCGAAGCCACGAGTCGCCCACGCGCGCAGGGCGCGGATATCGTCTGCGCTGCTCACCCTGGTCTCGATCGCGTCGACAACGGCAGCGCCGTGCGCCGGATCGGCGTGCCGCTGATTGAACGCGTCCACGCGTGACACATCCGCTCCCGTGTCGGCCGAGAGCACGCTGACGCGCCATGGAGGGGCGCCGTTGCCTGTCGGCAGGTGCTGGGCCGAGAGCGTACCGACCGCGTCGAGGTCCGCCGCCGGCACGACGAGGCGTCCGAGCATCCACTCGTCGTGGCTCGCGCGATGACACGCGTAACGAGTCAGTGTCTCCCCGAGCGTCAACGAGGCCGGGGGGAAGAGGCCGGCGTAGTCGAACAGCCCAGCGAGCAACGGGCGGGAGCGAGGCACAGAGCCGATTCTACAAGTTTCCGCGGAGCGCCTGTTCGCGCTCGATGGCTTCGAAGAGGGCCCGGAAATTCCCCTTCCCGAACCCACGGCTACCCTTCCGCTGGATGATCTCGTAGAACACCGTCGGGCGATCCTCCACGGGCCTCGAGAACAGCTGCAGGAGGTAGCCCTCTTCGTCTCGGTCGACGAGAATGCGCAGGGACCGGATCATGTCCAGCGCTTCGTCGATCTGGCCGACACGCTGTGGCAGCAGGTCGTAGTAGGAATCGGGCACGCTCAGGAACTCGACGCCGTTGTCGCGAAGCCTGGTGACCGTCTGCTCGATGTCCTGCGTCAGCAACGCGACGTGCTGCACGCCCGGCCCGTTGTAGAAGTCCAGATACTCGTCGATCTGGCTCTTGCGCTTGCCGGCGGCTGGCTCGTTGAGCGGGAACTTGATGGCGTACGAGTTGTCGCTCATCACGATGCTCATGAGCGCGCTGTACTCGGTCGAGATGTCCTTGTCGTCGAAGCTGATGTACCGGGCGAAGCCGAGAACCTTGCTGTACCAGTCGGCCCAGACGTCCATCTTGCCGAGTTCCACGTTGCCGACCATGTGATCGACGCGCAGAATGCCGACGTCCTCCCCGGGGACCTCGCGAGCGACGTATCCGGGCAGGAACGGCCCGGTGTAATCGCGAAACGAGTAGAACGAATGGATCGTGTCGCCATACGTCTTGATGGCGCTGTGGCGGACCGACCCGTACTCGTCGTTCAGGGTCGTCGGATGGAGGGCCGGCTCGGCGCCTCGCTCGACCGCGGCGTGGTATGCCGCATCGGCATCCTCGACATGGAACGCGATGTCGACGATGCCGTCGCCGTGCGTGTGGAGGTGGGCGGCTTCCGGCGAGTTGGTACGGTACGGCGTGGCGAGCACGAAGCGGGCCTTGCCCTGCTCCATCGCATAGCTGGCGAGATGCCGGCTGCCGGTCTCGAGTCCGCTGTATGCGAACTGCGAGAACCCGAAGGCCTTGCGATAGTAGTAGGCCGCTTGTTTGGCATTGCCGACCACGAACTTGACGTGGTGGATGCTCTTGAGACGTAGGGGATTGTTGGGCAACGTCACGTCCTCTGGACCAAAACCAATACTAATCAAGATATAAGCATCACACACCCTCATCCAGTCCACAAGGTCTGCCGGGTCGAAGGAGAGTCCGTGCGCCGAGCATTCCGCCGGGCGCCTGGCCTCTGCTAGGCTGACCACGCCGCGCGGGCACCGCGTCGCCAGCGTTCCGCCATGAATCAGACACTTGCTCGGATCCACGACCGTTCCGCGGTCGTCGGCATCATCGGCCAGGGCTACGTCGGCCTGCCCCTCGCCCTCGTCTTCGAAGAGGCCGGCTTTCAGGTGCGGGGCTTCGACGTCGACCCCACGAAGATCGAGGCGCTCTCGCGAGGGCATTCCTACATCCGACATATCGGGTCGGAGCGGGTCGCCGCGTCGATCGCCCGCGGCCGATTCGGGGTCACGACCGATTTCGACCAACTCAGGGAATGCGACGCGATCCTGATCTGCGTGCCGACGCCGCTCGGCGCACATCGTGAGCCGGACCTCTCGTACATCCACGACACGGCCAACGCCATCGCCAGGCGTCTGCGCAAGGGCCAGTTGGTCGTGCTCGAGTCGACGACCTACCCCGGGACCACGGACGATGAGGTGCTGCCGATTCTCGAGTCGTCCGGCCTGTCGTGTCCGGATGACTTCTTCCTCGCGTTTTCACCCGAGCGCGAGGATCCAGGCAACGCCAGGTTCAGCACGAAGACCATTCCCAAGGTGGTGGGTGGTGTCAACCCCGCGTCCACCGAGGTGGCCGTGGCCCTCTACGGGGCTGGCGTGGACAAGGTCGTCGCGGTGTCATCGGCACGCGTGGCCGAGTCGAGCAAGCTGCTCGAGAACGTCTTCCGGTCGATCAACATCGCCCTGGTGAACGAACTGAAGATCACGTTCGACCGGATGGGGATCGACGTCTGGGAAGTGATCGAGGCAGCCAAGACGAAGCCGTTCGGCTTCACGGCGTTCTACCCGGGACCGGGCCTGGGCGGCCACTGCATTCCTCTCGACCCGTTCTACCTCTCCTGGAAGGCGTCGGAGTTCGGGATGTGGACGCGCTTCATCGAGCTCGCGGGCGAGATCAACACATCGATGCCGCGCTACGTGGTGGGCAAGGTCGCCGACGCCCTGAATGATGCCCGGAAGAGCGTGAAGGGGTCGCGGGTGCTGGTCCTCGGGCTGTCGTACAAGGAGAACATCGACGACGACCGCGAGTCACCGTCGTACCAACTGATCGAGTACCTGCAGGACAAGGGCGCGGACGTCGACTACTGCGACCCGTACTTCCCCAAGGCTCGCCACGGCCGGCGACATTCCCTGAACCTCTCGTCGGTGCCGTGCGACAACACGACGTTTCGCGGCTACGACCTCCTGCTGGTCTCGACTGCGCACGCGCAGTTCAAGGACCCGGCGTTATATGCGGGCGTGTCGCTCGTGGTGGACACCCGGAACATCGTCAAGGCGGAACCAGCGGGCCCCGTCACCGTCGTCCGCGCGTAGTTGGTAGGGACGCCTCTCCGAGGCGTCCATCTCATCTCCAAGTCTCCGAGGCGTCCACGATCTCGGTTTACCGACATGCGGAGATGGACCGCTCGGAGAGCGGTCCCTACCAACGGAGCGGCCACTACCTCCCCTATACTTCGGCCGTGCCGAACCTGACCGAGCCCATCACCAGGGCACGGATTCTCATCGTCGACGATCAGGCCCCGAACATCCGCCTGCTGGAACGACTCCTCACGTCTGCCGGCTATCACCGCCTCTATTCGACGACCGCGCCCGAGCAGGTGGCGGCCCTCGTGGGCCAGGTCAGCCCCGACCTGATCCTCCTCGACCTGCACATGCCCGGCCTCGATGGCTTCGGCGTGATGCAACAACTTCAGGGTCGGCTCAACGACGAGCGCTACCTCCCCATCCTCGTGGTCACCGCCGACCTCAGCGTCGAGGTTCGCCAGCGGGCGCTGGGCGCCGGCGCGAAAGACTTCCTGAACAAGCCGTTCGACGCGGTGGAGGCGCTGCTCCGCATTCGTAACCTGCTGACTACGCGGTTTCTCTACCTGCAGCTGGACAAACACAATCGCGGGCTCGAGGCGACGGTCCAGGAACGTACGCGCAAGCTGGAAATCGCACGCCTGGAGATCCTGGAGCGCCTCGCCCTCGCGGCGGAATTCCGCGACGACAACACCGGCGAGCACACGCGACGGGTCGGCCGCCTGGCGGGCGCGGTCGCCCGCGAGATGGGACTATCCGGCGACACCGCCCTGACCATCGAGCGCGCCGCGCCGCTGCACGACGTCGGCAAGATCGGCATCCGCGATGCGATCCTGCTGAAGCCTGGACCGCTCTCTCCCGCTGAATTCGACGAGATGAAGCGGCACACCGTCATCGGCGCCGACATCCTTTCCGGCAGCAAGGGCATGCTGCTGCGGACGGCCGAAGACATCGCGCTCACGCACCACGAACGCTGGGACGGGACCGGCTATCCGAGCGGCCTGGCGGGCGGAGACATCCCGCTGGCCGGTCGCATCACGCATGTCGCCGACGTCTTCGATGCGATGACGCATCCGCACGGGGAAACGGCCCACGACCGCCGCGACGAGGCCATCGACTACATCCGCGGCGAGTCGGGCCTCGCGCTCGACCCGGACGTCGTCGCGGCGTTCGCTTCTGTGGCCCGGCGCGACCGCATGTTCTGATAGGTAGGGACGCCTCTCCGAGGCGTCCATCGCCAGAGGCGGACGGAGAACTGATCGTGACGTGAGGGACCGCTCGGAGAGCGGTCCCTACCAACGATGCGGTCCATCTCCGCGCCGCATCGACGGTAAGGACGCCTCTCCGAGGCGTCCATCGCCAGCGGCGGGCGGAGAGCTGATCGTGACGTGATGGACCGCTCGGAGAGCGGTCCCTACCAACGATGCGGTGATCGATTCCTGCGCGCGCGGTCGTCGAATCGCGTGGCGAAGATTACGCACTCTGGATCACACTCTTCAAGCCAACCGCGTCAGAACAGACGGCATGGGATCTGCCCCAGGGGGAAGGCATGCCCACTGCGCCGACGCAGCCGGATGACTGGCACGACCGACTGTGCCTGCCTCACGGCAGGCCGACGTGGCTGACGGCTGACGGCATCTTCCTCCTCACCGTGTGCGGAACGCCTCGCGGGCTCAACCAGTTGTGCGATCCGCGGATTGCCAACGCCATCAAGAACTCGCTGAGGTTTCAACAGCAGGCGGGCGCGTGGCTTCTGCTGGCGTGCGTCGTGATGCCGGACCACGTGCATCTCCTGGCGAGAGTACCGCCGTCGACCGATCTCCAGCGCAGAGTCACGTCGCTCAAGCGATACCTCGCCAGGTCTGAGCGCATCCGATGGCAGCGAGACTTCTTCGAGCATCGGCTCAGGCGCGACGAACATTTCGAAGCCAAGCTCGAGTACCTTCGCCAGAATCCGGTTCGCGCCGGCCTGGCCGTGGACGCAGACGACTGGCCATACTTCTGGACCTGGTAGGGACGCCTCTCCGAGGCGTCCATCGCCGCAGGCGGACGGAGAGGCGACCATGCGGAGATGGACGGCTCAGAGAGCCATCCCTACCTACGGGACGGAGAGGCGACCATGCGGAGATGGACGGCTCAGAGAGCCGTCCCTACCTACGGGACGGAGAAGCGACCGTGCGGAGATGGACGGCTCAGAGAGCCGTCCCTACCTACGGGACGGAGAGGCGACCATGCGGAGATGGACGGCTCAGAGAGCCGTCCCTACCTACGGGACGGAGAAGCGACCATGCGGAGATGGACGGCTCAGAGAGCCGTCCCTACCTACGGGACGGAGAAGCGACCATGCGGAGATGGACGGCTCAGAGAGCCGTCCCTACCTACGGGACGGAGAGGCGACCATGCGGAGATGGACGGCTCAGAGAGCCGTCCCTACCTACGGGACGGAGAGGCGACCATGCGGAGATGGACGGCTCAGAGAGCCGTCCCTACCTACGGGACGGAGAGGCGACCATGCGGAGATGGACGGCTCAGAGAGCCATCCCTACCTACGGGACGGAGAGGCGACCATGCGGAGATGGACGGCTCAGAGAGCCGTCCCTACCTACGGGACGGAGAGGCGACCATGCGGAGATGGACGGCTCAGAGAGCCGTCCCTACCTAGGACGGAGAGGCGACCATGCGGAGATGGACGGCTCAGAGAGCCGTCCCTACCTACGGGACGGAGAAGCGACCGTGCGGAGATGGACGGCTCAGAGAGCCGTCCCTACCTACGGGACGGAGAAGCGACCGTGCGGAGATGGACGGCTCAGAGAGCCGTCCCTACCTACGGGACGGAGAAGCGACCATGCGGAGATGGACGGCTCGGAGAGCCGTCCCTACCTACGGACCAGCAATGCGACGCCGAGCGCGGTGGCGGAGGCGAGCAGGCCCCAGACCACGGGGGCGACGCCGGCAATGCCGGCCCCAACGGTGGCGATCTGCAGGACCGCCGTGGTGACAGCGCCAGCGATCATCGCGGCAAGTGCCTGGACGCGGCCGGCACGCCGCGCGAAGAGGCCGGCCACCACCGGCACGAACAGGCCCGCGCTCAGCACGCTGTAGAACAACCCCATCGTTCTGACGATGCTGCCGGCCCAGATCGCGATGGCCACGCCGATGGTGCCGGACACGACGGCCGCTACGCGCACGACGCGGAGTTGCTCGGCCTGCGTCGCCGCCGGCCGCAGGTGCCCGGCGTAGAGATCACGTGCGAGCGAGGTGGACAACATGAAGAGCACCGCGTCTGCAGTGCTCACTTCCGCCGAGAACAGCGCCGCGAGCGCCAGGCCACCGAGCCACGGCGGCAAATCGTCCCGCAGCAGCATCGGCAGTGCCAGTTCGTGATTCGGCAGCGACGGGTGTGACACCCGCGCCAGCATTCCGAGCAGGGGCGGAATCGCCGCGAACGCGAGCAGGACGCCTGCGTTGACCAGCACGCCGATCCGCACCGCTCGCGCGTCTCGCGCGCCGTAGACCTTCTGCAGCAATCCCGGCGAGACGATGAACGACGGTCCGAGGAGCGCCAGGTACATCACACCAGACGAGCCGCCAGAGAACGGATGCCAATAGTCGGAGGGCACCGATGGTGGCAACGCGGCATGGAGTCCGCTGGACGGCCATGCGGCGGGCAGCGCGAGTGCGAGCCCGGCAACCAGCACGATTGCCTGCACCGCGTTGACAGCAGCGGAGGACAGCAGCCCGCCGGCGGCGAAGTACAGCGTCGCGACGACACCGCCGATGACACAGCCCCAGGTGCGTGGCACGCCAGCGACGGTCTCGAGCAGTCCCGCGAGGGCGATCAGTTGCGCCGAGAGAATGGCCAGTGACCCGCACCACAGGAGCACGGCCATGAGCGCACGCACGTCGTCACCGAAACGGCTCTTGAGGTAGTCGCCGAGCGTGCGATGGTCCTGGTCGGCAGCGATGCGCCAGATGCGTGGGCCGACGACAAGCGCGAGCACCATCGAGCCGAGCCCGGCCGACCCGACCCACCACCAGGCCGCGATCCCGTCGCGGTAGCCGAGGCCGGCGGCACCGACCGTGGACCCGGCCCCGATGTTGGCGGCGATGAGCGTGCCGGCGAGCAGGGCCGGCGACAGGCGGCGTCCTGCGACGAAGAAGTCGGCGGCCGTGGCCCGGCGCGACGACCACCAACCGATGAAGATGAGGGCTGCCGCGTAGGCAAGCAGCAGGGCGAGCGTCACGGAACGAGGGTGCGCGCCGAGGGCAGCGACGGCAGGGGATCGGCTCGTTGGACGGCGTTCACGATGGCCTGGGCCGTCACGTCGGCAGCGAGCGCGCCAATCAGGCCGACGTCCGCGACGCCTGCCTGCTTGCCGGTGGCGAGCGCGAAGATGACGTCACCATCCGACGGCGTGTGGACCGGCGCGATGGCACGCGCGAAGCCGTCGTGGGCCATGCGCGCCACCAGCGACGCCTCGCTCTTGGTCAGCGTGGCATTTGTCGCGACGACGCCCAGCGTCGTGTTCTCGGCGACCGGTGCCGGCGCCGGCACGCCCTGGCGCAGCAGTTCGCGCGCGTCGGCCAGGTGTCGTCCATCGGCGGTGCGGACGCCAGCCACGACCTTCCCGGTGGTGGGATCGATGACGTCTCCACGCGCGTTGACGGCGACGAGTGCCGCGACGACGATGCCGTTCGGCAAGCGGATCGAGGCGCTGCCGACGCCGCCTTTCATGGCCCGCGCCATTCCGTGCAACTTCCCCACCGTTGCGCCGGCGCCGGCGCCAACGCTCCCCTGCGGCACGGCCGCGGCCGAGGCTGCCATCGCCGCCTCGCGTCCACACGCAGCATCCGGGCGGATGCGCGCGTCGCCGATGCCGAGGTCGAACAGGATGGCCGCGGGCACGATCGGCACGCGCGTCGGCCCGACCTTGAAGCCGATGCCTTCCGATTCCAGCCAACTCATCACCCCGGTGGCGGCGTCGAGACCGAAAGCACTGCCGCCGGCGAGCACAATCGCGTGCACCTGCTGCACCGTGTTCAGCGGATTCAGGAGGTCGGTCTCGCGGGTGCCGGGGGCTGCTCCGCGGACGTCCACTCCAGCCACCGCACCTTCGCGGGCCAGGATGACGGTGCAACCGGTCGGCCGCTCACGGCGAACTGCGTGGCCGACGAGCAGGCCTTCGACGTCGGTGAGCGTGCCATTCATGGGTGGAGGTGGGTCCGGCGCCTGCGCGCCGAGAAGAGCCGTGCCCACCGCGAGCAGCAGCGCGGCCCAGGGGGGTGTGCGCACACAACAGATGTTACCTAAATTGGTAGGGACGCCTCTGCGAGGCGTCCATCGCGTCTGGCTCCTGCGGAGATGGACCGCTCGGAGAGCGGTCCCTACCTGCGGAGAAGGTCATCAAGGACGGGATCCAGGTGCTGGAAGAACGCGGACGCGTAGCCCGCGGCGCTCGCATCGGTGAGATGCGACCCGTCCATCGTGCGCAGGTCCGGCACGTCCGGAGCGACGAGGGGCACGCCGACGGCATCGGCCAGCAACTGCGCGTGGGTCAGCGATACGTCACGTCCCGGTACCAGTACGAAAACCACCCTGGCGCCGGTGGCTTCCACGGACTCCTTGAAGGCCCGGGCGAGTTGGAGGTTGTGCGGCCGCACCGTGTCGCGGCCGCGATAGAACGGCTCGAGCGTCGCACCGCGACCGAAGCGGGTCGCGACGAACCAAGACCCATCTCGCTCCGAGCGGTAGAGGATGAACTCGCGCTCGCCATCCCAGAGGTCGGGCACGTGCGGCACCACCAGGTGCATCTCCCGCCGAATCACATGGGCGACGGTCGCCTCCGCCTCGATTTTCCAGGCGTTGAACCGCGAATCACGTAGCACCCGCTCGCCCCACGACGAGGTGACGCCTCCGAAGAAGTTGTCGACATTGACGATGACGAGCCTGGGCCGCAGGTGGTGCCGGCGCATGACTTCGAGCGGGAACTGGTGCTGTTCCTCGTGCCCGAAGCCGAGTGCGAACGGCCGCAGCCCACGCGTGACGAAGTACTGCCGGAGCGCCTCGCCGCGGAGCGCGAACATCAATCGCGAGTTGCCCATCAGCAGGACGTCGGCCCGCTGCAGGTTGCGGAGCGTTTCGGCGTCCATGCCGTGCAGCAGCACGTGGTGGTCCACATGCCCGCCGCGGTCGTGTGCAAGGAAGTGCCCGGCCGGCGGATCGGCCGCCGTCGCGATGTCCAGCGTAAAGCGCCGCAGCGTCGTCAGCTTCCAGATCCCCCAACCCTCCAACGCGCAGAAGGCGAAGGTGGTCACGCCGAGCAGGATTGCCCCCACCGCGCGCCGGTCGCGACTGCGAAGCCCTCGCATGGCTCCCAGCATAGCAACCCCTCCGTTGACCTGACCTGTCCACCGTAGCCTTGGCGAAGGTGGAAGGTCGACGGATACGATTCATGAGCAAACTCGTCCGTCGAGCAAGCTCGACGGCTACACACAAGCAGGCGACGGCGCCCGGACGACGTAGGCGTCGAGCTTGCTCGACGCGTGGCCGCGATGTCGGGCTGGGACAGCCCGACGCTACCTAACTGGCCGCGTCAGAACTGGAAATAGATGAACGCGTTGCTCGAGCCGTAGGCGCTGAGGATGGCGTACAGCAGGACGCCCGTCAGCACGGCGCGGCGGGCGGGCGTGAGCGGCTTGACCCATCTGTGCTCGACCAACCACGTCCAGGCGTGGCCGATGGCGACCGGCGCGAGGAAGACGAGCGCCGTCCACATCTCCCAGTTCATCGGCACGGTCTCGAACTTCGCGATGTTGCGCAGGAACTGCAAGGCGTCTGCAAACGAGGCGCTGCGAAAGAACACCCACGCGACGAGCACCACGCCCTGGACCACCAGTCCCCAGCCGAGGCGCAGCCACCAGGGGCGCTGCTCGAGCCCCCGGTGCAGGCCGAGCATGCGCTCCACGGCCAGCGCCGCACCGTGCAGCCCGCCCCATGTGACATACGTCCACGCGGCCCCGTGCCAGAGGCCGCCGAGCAGCATCACCAGCAGCAGGTTGACGTACGTCCGCCTCGCCGAGACGCGGTTGCCGCCGAGCGGCACGTACAGGTAATCGCGCAGCCAGCGCGACAGCGTGATGTGCCAGCGCTCCCAGAAGTTCTTGAACGATCCGGCGATGTAGGGACTACGAAAGTTGATCGGCAACGTGTAACCGAGCAGGTATGCACAACCCCGCGCAATCTGCGAGTAACCGGCGAAGTCGCAGAAAATCTGGCCGCTGAACAGCAGCGCGAGCCAGAGTGTCACCGTGCTGTTGCCATCGGCGCGATAGCCATGCTCCCAGTACTTGTTCACGTACGTGGCCAGTGTGTCGGCGCACACCATCTTCAGGAAGTAGCCTTCGATGATGAAGGCCAGGCCCGTCGCGGCTACCGGCCACCGGATGTGGCGCACGCGGGGCATCTGCGGCAGGAACTCGGTGGCGCGCACGATCGGCCCGGCCACGAGTTGCGGGAAGAAGGCGATGAACAGGATGAAGTCCCGGAAACGCGGCAGCGCCCGCAGGTGGCCCCGGTAGACGTCGATGGTGTAGCTCATCGACTGGAACGTGTAGAAGCTGATGCCCATCGGGAGCACCACCTGCCACGCCGGCCGGCTGAAGCCGAGGCCGACGTGCTCCGACACCCACTGCAGGTTGTCGAGGGCGAAGCCGAAATACTTGAAGAAACCCAGCAGTCCGAGATTGGTGCCGAGCGAGATGGCGAGGATGGCCTTCCGCGTCGGCGGGGATCGATCGGGACGCTCGAGGGCCATGGCGGCGTAGAAGTCGATCGTGGCCGACACCAGCAGCACCCAGAGATACGACGGGATATGCCAGCCGTAGAAGACGAGGCTGGCGACGAGCAGCACTCCGTTGTAGGCCGGTTCGACCTTGCACCGCCCGACAGTCAGCCGGGCGAGGCACACGATCAGGAGCAGCGCCGCGAAGGCGTAGGAGACGAAGTTCACGCCAGCAGTCCGATTGGTGCCAGCCCGCAAGCCGGCCCCCACGACCGCTGCCGTGGACAACCGGACAGATGGCCCTTTACCATCGCATCAGCGTGCGTGTGCAAGCAACCTCTCCCTGGGACGGCCACAACCGACTCCAGCAGCTCATCCGCCGCTTCGCCGCGTGCCTGTTGCTGGTCTGTGCGGTCGCAGCGGAGTCGGCTGCCCAGGACACGGCTCCCCGCTGGCGCGCCGGCTTCGTCGACACGTTCAACAGCCGCGTCGGCAACGCCGACGAAGTCGCGACCGTCGTCGCGCGGGCTGTCGCGTGGAACGTCAACGTCCTCTATGTGCAGGTCCGGCGCCGCGGCGACGCGTTCTACCTCGATGGCAGCGAGCCCGCCCCGGAAGGGGTGACGATCGACGGCGGCTTCGACCCGCTCGGCGATCTCCTCTCGAAGGCGCGAGCGGCCGGCCTCGAGGTGCACGCCCTGCTGACCCTCGGTCCCGTGTGGCACCTGAATACTGCCCCCCAGGACCCGCGTCACGTGTTCACGCGACACGGACTGCAGGGCGGACGGGCCGTCGAGGGCGCCGAGAACTGGCTGACGCGAACGCTTCAGCCCGACGGCAACGGCACTTCGATGGAGGGGTACCGCTTCGGCAGCGACTACTGGCTCGATTTCGGCCATCCGGCCGCTGCCAACTACGTGGTCGACCTCGTCACGCGCCTCGTCGAACGCTATCCGGTGGATGGTGTCCGTCTCGACGCGCTCCACTACCCCGAGGCACCGTCCGGCAGCGCGAGTATCGGGTACAACGCGGTCTCCGTCGCGCGGTTCCAGGCCCGCACCGGGCAACCTGGAGTGCCGGGCCAGGACGATGGGCGATGGAGCGAATGGCGTCGCGAACAGATCACCGCGCTGACCCGCCGGCTCGCGATCTCGGCCTACGCCGTACGCCCCTCACTCGTCGTGAGCGTGTCCGCGGTCGCCGCCGGCGCGGCGCCCGGCGATCCCCGTGGCACTGTCGCCTTCTCGCGAACGTTCCAGGACTGGTTCCGCTGGGCAGGCGATGGCAGCGTGGACGTGATCGTGCCGCAGGTCTACCGGCAGGAGCATGTGGCCGACACCGCCGATGAATTCAGCGCCTGGACCGCCTGGCTCGCCAACAACCCGGGCGCGCGGCCGTTCGTGATCGGACTCGGTGCGTACCAGAATTCCCTCGAGGGCCTCCTGCGGCAGGCGCGCGTCGGGCTCGCGGCTGCCGGCCAGCAGGGCGGCGTCAGCATCTTCTCCCTTGCCGCGACCAACGCCCCCGTTGTCGACAACCCCCTGTCACTGCCAGCCGGCCGGGACACGCCGCAGCGGGCAGTCGAAGACGTGGCCGCCGGCTTGCGCACGGGTCGGACAACGGGTGGGCAGGTTGTCGATCCCATCCAGCCGCCACTGTTTGCGGTCAGCGTCCCGCGGCCGGCGACGCCGTGGAAAGGCAGCGTCGGTCACGTGCTCGGACGCCTCGAGGACGGCACCGGCATGCCGGTGGACGGCGCCCAGGTCCACCTCGATGCTGCCGGCCGGTCCACGGGTCCCGACGACGTCGTCAGCGACGGCTCGGGAGTGTTCGCCACCCCGGCCGTGGCGCCGGGTTCGTATCGCGTCCACCTGGTCTCTCCCGCGGGCGGGGCCTATACGAGCGACTGCACGATCGAGGTCAGCGCGCAGAACGTGACGCGCATCACGTTGACCGTCGACGCATCGCGGGCCGGTGTCGCCTCCTGCCGCTGACGCGCGCGTGACCCTCCTCGAAGGTAGGGACGCCTCTCAGAGGGGTCCATGGCGTTCATGTTGGAGATGGACCGCTGGGACAGCGGTCCCTACCATCCTCATTGCCGCTGGGACAGCGGTCCCTACCATCCTCATCGCGACCGGGAGTGCGTATGCGCAGCCTGCAACGCCTGCCGACCCGCTCGCCTGTCGCATCGTACGTCTGTCCGACGTCGGCTGGACCGATGTCACTGCCACCACCGCCGTCCTCGCACACGTACTCGGTTCACTCGGGTACGAGCCACGGGTGACCGTGCTCTCGGTGCCCGTGACGTTCGCGTCGCTGCGCAATGGCGACATCGACGCGTTCCTGGGCAACTGGATGCCCTCGCAGCAGGAGATGATCGCGCCGTACCTCGCGGACCGATCGATTGAGGTCGTCGCCACCAATCTGCGCGGCGCCCGCTACACCCTCGCCGTGCCGACGTACCTCCATGACGCCGGCCTGCGCGACTTCCGCGACATCGCCCGCTTCCGGGTGGCGCTGGGAGGTGTCATTCACGGCATCGAAGCAGGCAATGAAGCCAACGAAACACTGCTGTCGATGATCCGCAACGACGCGGCAGGCCTGCGCGGATTCCGTCTGGTCGAGTCGAGCGAGCAAGGCATGCTGGCCGAAGTCGAACGGGCCGTGCGGGCGCAGCGTCCCATCGTGTTCCTCGGCTGGTCGCCGCACCCGATGAACAGCCGGTTTGGGCTGCGCTACCTGTCCGGCGGCGACGTCTGGTTCGGCCCCGACTTCGGCGGCGCGACCGTACGCACGCTTACCCGCCCTCGGTACGCCGACGCGTGTCCAAACGTGGCGCGCCTGCTGCGCAACGTGACTTTCACGGTGGACGATGAGAATGCGTTGATGGACGCCATGCTGACGCAGCGGATGCCTGCGGCGGACGCGGCGAACGCGTGGAGCGCGGCGCACGGCGATCGGGTCCGGGCCTGGCTTTCCGGCGTGACGCTGCGCGACGGCCGGCCAGCCTCGACGATCGGCAACACCGTGGGGGACGCCGGGCTGGCCGCCTCCGCCAAGGCTTCGGCGCCCAAGGGACAGCCCGGCGCTACCTACGACACAGACGTCGGCCGGCGCTCGCGGTTCGAGACGGTCATGACGCGGCACAAGCTGCCCGTGGGCGAGGCAGCGACACGGCTCGTCGACTTCGCGAAGCAGCACGCGCGCGGCGTCTTCGACGGCGCCTCGCGAGGCATCGGCCTGGTCGTCCGCCTCACGCAGTCCGCGCTTGCCATGATTCCAGCGCCACTGCTGATGGTCATCCTCACAGGCGCGGCGTGGCTGCGTCGGCGCTCGATCGCGCTCGCGGTGTTCGTCCCGGCGGCGCTCCTGCTGATCATGAACCTGGGGTACTGGGCGGCCACGATCGAGACGCTCGGACTGGTGGTCGTCGCGGCAGGCACGAGCACCGTGATCGGCGTCCCCGTCGGCGTCCTGGCGGCGCGGCGCCCTGCCGTGGACGCGCTGCTGCGCCCGGTCCTCGACCTGATGCAAACGCTCCCGACCTTCGTCTACCTGACGCCGACGCTCGTGTTGTTCGGTCTGGGCGTGGTGCCGGGTCTCGTCTCCACGATCATCTTCGCGCTGCCCGCCCCGATCCGTCTCACGCAACTCGGCATCGCCTCGGTCCCGCGTCCGCTCATCGAGGCCGGCCAGGCCTTCGGCGCGACGCCATCGCAGCTCCTCATGAAGATCGAGCTGCCGAGCGCGGCCTCCGCCATCCTCACTGGCGTGAGCCAATGCATCATGTTGAGCCTCTCGATGGTCGTCATCGCGGCCCTGGTCGGCGCGGGTGGACTCGGGGTGCCGGTCGTACGCGCGCTCAACACGGTGCAGGTCGGCATGGGCATCGAAGCCGGCCTCGCGATCGTGCTCGTCGCGATCATCCTCGACCGCCTCGCACGACCGTCGGAACGGACCGGCACACGGCGATGAACGACGATGCGCTGCGCTTCGAGGACGTGGACGTGCTCTACCCGCGGACCGCGGACCGGTCGATGCGGCGACTCTCGAAGAGCCTCCGTCCCGGCAACCGCCGCTCGCGAGTTCAGGCCGCGATCGCCGCGTGCGATGCGGGCGCGGAGCGTGATGAGGTCGCCAGGCAGCACCAGGTGACCGTGGCCGTCCGTCACGCGAGTCTCACCGTCGGGCGTGGCGAGTTCGTCGTCGTCATGGGATTGTCCGGGTCGGGCAAGTCGACGCTGCTGCGGACCGCGAACCGCCTGACGCCGGTCACGCGTGGCCACGTCTGGGTGCCACACGAAGGTACGTCGATCGACGTTGCCACGTGCGATCCTGCGACCCTGCGCCAGCTGCGCCTGACGCGGATCGCGATGGTCTTCCAGCAGTTCGCGCTGATCCCGTCACGAACGGTGCGCCAGAACGTCGGGCTCGGGCTCGAGTTCCGCGGCGAAACACTCGACACACGCAACCGCGTCGCCGACGAGAAACTGGCCCTGGTGGGACTCTCGGACTGGGCCGATCGTCACATCGGCGAGTTGTCGGGCGGGATGCAGCAGCGCGTCGGCCTGGCGCGCGCGCTCGCCACCGATGCCGACATCCTGCTGATGGACGAGCCCTTCTCGGCGCTCGACGCGGTGATTCGGCGCAAACTGCAGGACGAGTTGCGCGCGCTGCAGGCGCAGGTGCGCAAGACCATCCTGTTTGTCACGCATGACATCGACGAGGCCGTCCGCCTTGGCGACCGCATCGCGGTCATGCAGGAGGGACGCATCGTGCAGGTCGGGACGCCCGACGAGATCCGGAACGCCCCGGCCTCGGCCTACGTCGCGGACTTCCTGAAGCAGGACCGCTGACGACTACGCGCGTTCGGTCCCCCACAGCCACGCCGCGCCGCGGACGCCGCTCGAGTCGCCGAACTTCGCGGGCACGAACCGCGTATCGACGCGGTCGGAGAACACCCACTTCTCCCACAATGCCGGCACCCGCTCGTAGATCCGCGACACGTTGGACAGGCCGCCGCCGGCGACGATCACGTCGGGATCGACGATGTTGATCAGGCTTGCCAGTGCGCGCGCCAGCCGTCGCTCGTAGCGCCGCCAGGCATCCTCTGCCTCCGCATCGCCAGCACGGGCCGACGCGAGCACCTCCGATGCCGTGACCTCCAGGCCCGTACGCACGCGGTACTCCCGCGCGAACGCAGGGCCGGAGAGCCAGGTCTCGATGCATCCCGACAGGCCGCAATAGCAGGCCGGTCCCGGGTGTTCGTCGCCCTCGGGCCACGGCAGCATGTTGTGCCCCCACTCGCCGCCGACGGCGTTGGCGCCGATCACCACGTTGCCGTGCACCACCAGCCCACCGCCGACGCCGGTGCCGAGAATGACGCCGAAGACGACTTCCGCGCCTGCTGCCGCGCCATCGGTCGCCTCCGACAGTGCCAGGCAATTCGCGTCGTTGGCAAAGCGCACCGGGCGCGCCAGGACGCGCTGCAGATCCTCGGCGAAGGGCTGCCGGTTCAACCAGGTGGAGTTGGCATTCTTGACCAGGCCCGTCGCCGGTGAGATGGCTCCAGGCATCCCCACGCCAACCGTCCCCGTGGCGCCCGTCGCCTGCTCACACCGCCGGACCAGGTCGCCGATCGCCGCCAGCGTCCCCTCGTAGTCGTGCCGTGGCGTTGGTACCCGCTCGCGGTGCAGTTGTTGCCCGTCGTCTCCGAGGGCGAGCGCCTCGATTTTCGTGCCGCCGAGATCGATGCCGATGCGCATGGTCGGGCGGCAATGTAGCGCGAAGCCTCCGCCTTCGCCAAGGCTTCGGCGGACACGCCGCCCGCGCTTGGCCTTCGCGCTACCCTATCGGATCGTGAAGAGCGACCAGACCTGGGGCGTGTCGGGCGACGAAGAGGGGCAGCGTCTCGACAAGTTCCTCGCGGCACCGGGTCGCGCGGGATCGCGCAGCCGCGCCGCCGATGCGATCGCACGCGGCCGTGTCTTCGTGGATGGCGAAGAGGTCGATGCCGCCGGCGGCGCCCGCGTGATGCGGCACGGAGAACAGGTCCGGCTCTGGATGGACCGTCCCGGCTCGGCCTCGAGGACCCCTCGCCCACCGGTCCGCGACGGCCTCGAAATCGTTCATGAAGACGCGGATCTTGTCGTTGTCAACAAGGCGGCAGGCCTGCTCACCGTCCCGCTCGATGGCGACAGCTCTGCGCCGTCGGTGCTCGCCCTGCTCTGGGACCGCTTCCGCTCGCATCGGACCCGCGAGCCACTGGTCGTCCATCGCATCGACAAGGACACCTCGGGACTCGTCCTCTTCGCGCTGCACGAGACCGCCCGCGCCGCGCTCGTGGCGCAGTTCGCGCATCGCACACCGGACCGCGTCTACCTGGCGCTCGTGAATGGCCACCCCGATCCCGCCGAGGGCACGTGGCAGGACCGGCTCACCTGGGACGAGGACGCCTTCGTCCAGCGACGGTCCCGTGCGGACGACCCGGAGGCCAGGGACGCGGAATGCGCGTACCGCATCGTCTCCACGTTCGCCGAGGCCTCACTGCTCGAAGTCCGCCTGCGCACCGGCCGGCAGGGACAGATCCGCGCGCAAGCGCAGTTGCACGGGCATTCGCTGGTCGGCGATCGCCGCTACCGACCGCGCGAGGGTGCGCCAGGCCACGACTTGCGATTTCCCAGGCAGGCGCTGCACGCGCAGCGGCTGGCGTTCGACCACCCGTCCGATGACCGTCGGGTGGAGTTCACGGCGCCGACACCCGCCGACCTGCGCGAGTTCCTCGACAAGTTGCGGCGGCAGGCTCGCCAGGGAGCGTAGCCGCGCACTGGCAGATGGCGAGAGGCCAGGCATTTGATGGCCGGCGCCGGGCATTTGATGGTAGCGCCGGAGTGCAGCCGGGCCTCACGAGGGGAGCGTCGAGCAAGCTCGACGCCTACGCATGGCGATCACCCTGCGTTCGGCGTTCCGCGTTCTGCGTTCGTCGGCGCCCATATCTTCGTCAGATCCTGCGCGGCTCTACCGTAAGATCATCTCGTGGAGACCCTCGACGAACCCCAGGAACAGGCCGCGTCGCGATGGTCACCGCGTGCGCTGTGGTCGGGCCTCGGCGTGTGGTTTGCGCAGCACGAAACCAAGCTCTGGTGGCTGCATAGCCTCTGGGCGCTCGCGTTCGGCATCGGCGTGATGTGGCTGGGGGCACGCAACTTCGCCTATCTGCGCATCGCCCTCATCCACGTCGCGTTCATCTGGATCACCAGCATGGCGCTGCCGTTCATCATCCGCGGCGGCGCGCTGTCGAAGCCGTGGCGCAGCCGTGCGCAGCTGCTGATCAATTACCTCAACAAGAATTTCTATCAGCAGCTGCTGTTCTTCATCCTCCCGGTGTACTGGCTCAGTACGACGCCAGGGAGCCGCAACGTCCTGTTTGTCGTGCTGCTGGCGACCGCGGCCCTGTTGTCGACGATGGACCTGGTCTACGACCGGCACGTCGCGATGCGGCGCGTGTTGACGGCGCTGTTCTTCTCGTTCTCTGTCTTCGCGGGCGCGGCGGCAGCGCTGCCGATCCTGTGGCAGATCGAGACGGCCTATGCTCTGTGGCTCGCGGCCGTCGTGGCAGCCGTCGGCGCCACGACGCTGATCATAAGCGAGCGCCGCATCGACTGGCAGCGCACATGGTTTGCGGGCGGCCTCATCGTCCTCGGCCTGTTCCTGATGGTGGAGTACGGACGGCCGTTCATTCCGCCGACTCCCCTGCGCATCCAGTACGCGGACTTCGGCACCCAGATGGAAATGCGGGACGGCCCGCGCATCACCAGGAAGATCGGCGCGACGCCCGGCGATCCGCGCGGCCAGGTGTACGTGGTGACGGCCATCTACGCGCCACGGGGCCTGCACGATCGGGTGCGCCATGTCTGGTATCAGGGCGCCCAGCGACTGACACGCTCGCGGTGGTACGACCTCGACGGGGGCCGCAAGGAGGGCTACCGGCTCTGGACGTCGTTGTCGCTCTCGCCAGACCTCGCCGGTAAGCCCTTGCACGTCGACGTCGAGACGGAGAGTGGTCAACTGATCGGCCGGGCCTGGCTCGGCGCGCCTCACTCATAAGCGTTGCCATGCCTCGCTTCCGCCTCCTGCTCGAGTACAACGGCACCCGGTATTCGGGCTGGCAGGTGCAGCGTAACGCCCGCACGGTGCAGGGCGATCTCATCGAGGCGGTTCAGACAGTCACGGGCAGGCGCGATCGCCTCGAGGTCTACGGTGCCGGGCGCACCGACGCTGGCGTCCATGCCCTGGGACAGGTCGCGCATCTGGACGTGGCAACCACACTGCCGCCGGCGACGCTGCTGACGCGGCTGAACGAGGCCTTGCCTGCCGACATCAACGTGCTCGACGTGCGGACCGTCGGTCATCGGTTTCACGCGCGACACGACGCCGTCGCGCGCCGCTATGTCTACCAGGTCAGCCGCAGGCGGACCGCCTTCTCCAAGCCCTTCGTGTGGTGGGTCCGCGAGCGACTCGACGTCGAGGCCATGCGCCGCGGCGCGGCGAGCTTCGTGGGCCGGTTGGATTTCGAGTCGTTCTCTGATGACGACGCTGACGAGAAGAGCACGAAGGTGCAGGTGGACGCCGTTGACGTGATCGAGGACGGGGCGCTCGTCCTCATCCGCGTCACCGGGTCGCATTTCCTGTGGCGGATGGTGCGGCGGATGGTCGGCGTATTGGTGCGCGTCGGAACGGGCGACTTGCGGGAAGCCGACGTGGGGCGACTCCTGCGCAGCGACGGCGAGGACGTCGCGCGCCTGACGGCACCATCGGCGGGGTTGTTCCTCGAGCAGGTCATCTATCCGGGCGAGTCGTTTCGCGATGACTTCCGGGGGCCGATGCGGCTCCTCTAGGAATTTCAGATTTTGAAATTGTGTAATTCTGCAATTCTCGATGACGCCCGTGATCATCTTCGACGGCGACTGCCTGTTCTGCCAGCGGTCGGTGCGGTTCATCCACCGCCACGACCGGGCCAACGCGTACCGGTTCGCGGCGCGCCAGACGTCCGTGGGCACGCGCCTGCTCGGCGACGTCGGTGTCGGCCTTGCGCCCAACTCGATGGTGCTGATCGACGACGAGGGGATCTGGCTGCGGTCGGATGCGGTCCTGCGCATCGCCGGCCGGCTGGGTGCGCCCTGGTCAGTCGCCCGGATCCTGCTCGGGGTGCCTCGCCCGCTGCGCGACGGCGTCTACCGCATCGTGGCTCGTGTTCGCCACCGATTGGCGAGGTTCCTGCCGGCCTGCGAGTTACCCGATGCGGCGCTGCGCGCCAAGATTCTCGACTAGACGAACGTCCACGGGCTGCGTTCGGAGAATGGGCCCCACCTTCGATATGTCAGTCGGCGCACCTTGCGTGAACTGCGGGTACCAAATTGCAGAATTCACGATTTTCGCGCACAGTGTGAGCGCTCAGCCGGTCGCCCGTGCTGTTGCCGCACCGAGTCCCTGGTCCCGAATTCCGAGTCCCGAACCCCGAATCCCGACTGCTCATCCTGTGTCCGGCTTCCCGCGCTTTCCTGTTCGTCTCCTTCTGCGGCTGTCCTGCCCGGTGGCTTCATGACCGTCGTCTGTCTTGCCAGTTACTTCAAGGGCAACGAGTTCCTCCGCCAGCTCCGTTGCCGCGGGTGCCGCGTGGTGCTCGTGATCAAGGAGAAGTTGCGCGACGAGGAGTGGGCGCGCGACAGCATCGACGAGACGCTGACCGTTCCCAACGGGTCCAACGCCGACGTCTTCGTGGAAGTCGTCTCGGAGTTTGCCCGCCACAACCGCGTCGATCGCATCGTCGCCCTCGAGGAATACGACGTGATGCACGCGGCGATGATCCGCGAGCACCTGCGCATCCCGGGGATGGGCACGACGACGGCGCGGCTGTTCCGCGACAAGCTCGCCATGCGCGTCAAGGCGTTCGAGGCCGGCATCCGCGTGCCCGACTTCGTCCACGTGCTGAACTACGACGAGATTCGCCGCTACATGGAAACGGTGCCGGCACCATGGGTCCTCAAGCCACGGTCGGACGTCTCGGCGGTGGGCATCCAGAAGCTGCACGATTCCGAACTGGTCTGGCGGGCGATCGACGCGCTGGACGCCCGGCCCGTCGTCACCGAGCGGTCCACGCACTACCTGCTCGAGCGCTTCGTACCGGGTGACGTCTTCCACGTCGACTCGCTGGTGGAGAACGGCGAGGTGATCTTCACCGGTGTGAACCGCTACTGGCGGCCGCCCATGGAGGTCGCGCACAAGGGCGGCGTGTTCCTCACGAACACCGTCAGGCGCGGCTGCGAGGAAGAGCGGCAACTGCTCGAGATGAACCAGTCCCTGCTCAAGACATTGGGGTTCGTCCGCGGCGCCACGCACGCGGAGTTCATCCGCAGCGCCGACGGCGAGTTCTATTTCCTGGAGGTTGCCGGCCGGGTGGGAGGCGCCTTCATCTCCGATTCACTGGAGGCCGCGACCGGCGTGAATGTGTGGCGCGAGTGGGCCAATCTCGAGATCGGGCGCGGTGAGGCAGCGTACGACCTCCCGGCCCAGCGAGCCGACTACGCAGGCGTCGTGCTCGCCCTGGCGAGACAGGAGTGGCCGGACACCAGCACCTATGCCGATTCGGAGGTGGTGCTGCGCCCGGTCAAGCGTCACCATGCGGCGCTCGTAGTCGCTTCGCCCGACTATGACCGCGTGCAGTACCTGCTCGGAGAGTATGCGCGGCGGTTCGAGGAGGATTTCCTCGCCGTGCTGCCGCCGATGGAACGCCCGCCGGCGTAGCGACGCGTCGAATTCCGTCGACCTGACTTGTCCACCGTAGCCTTGGCGAAGGTGGAAGTCGACGGCTACGAATCGAAGGGGTGTAGGTGTCGAGCTTGCTCGACACGGCTCTACTCCTCGACATAGTCGAGGTCCTTCCCGAACGTCTCCTCGATGCCCCACAGCGCCATGATGCCAATCGTCAGCGCGACGGCGCCGACAATCATGGCGCTGTTCACGACGCCGACATGTGGCCGCAACCAGGCCACCGACGACGTGAGGAGAACTACCGAGCCGCGCACCACGTTCGGGACCGTGGTCGTGGCCGTCGCACGGATGTTGGTGCCGAACTGTTCGGACGCGACGGTCACAAACACCGCCCAATAGCCGACACCGAAACCGAGCGCGACACAAAGCGCGTAGAACGCCGTGATCGTGAACGGGGCCAGGAAGAAATAGGCAGCGACGAAGACCACCGTCAGCGCCTGGAACAGCAACACCACCCGCCGCCGGCTGCCCAGGAACTGGCTGAGGAAGCCACTGCCGAAGTCGCCGCCCGCCAGCCCGAGGTAGGCAAACATCACCGCGTTGCCCGCCGTCGGCGCTTCGGTCATGCCGAGCGCGCGGCCGATCTCCGGCGAGAAGGTGATCAGGATGCCGATGACGTACCAGATGGGCACGCCGATGAGGATCACGGCCACGTACTTCCTGGCCCGCTCCCAGGTGTTGAACAGCTGCAGCACGTTGCCACGGCTCGTGCCGACCTGCTTCACGCTCTCGAACATTCCCGATTCGTAGACGCCGATCCGCAGCGCGAGCAGCGCAAAGCCCATGACGCCGCCGACGATGTAGGAGATGCGCCAGTCGAAGTAGTCGCCGACGAGGGCCGCGACGACGGCGCCGAGGATGCCGGTCGCCGCGACGATCGTCGTGCCGTACCCGCGCGTCTCCTTCGGCATGATCTCGCTGACCAGCGTGATGCCCGCACCCAGTTCGCCTGCCAGCCCGATGCCGGCGATGAAGCGCAGCCATGCGTAGGTATCCACTGACTGTACCCACGCGTTGGCGATGTTGGCGGCCGAATACATGACGATCGACCCGAACAGCACGCTCAGCCTGCCCTTGCGGTCGCCGAGCACGCCCCACAGCAGGCCGCCGAGCAGCATGCCGGTCATCTGCATGTTCAGGAGGCGTTCGCCCGCGTGCAGCAGGTCGTCACCCTGCACTCCGAGGCTCCGCAAGCTCGGGACGCGGACGATGCTGAAGAGGAGCAGATCGTAGATGTCGACGAAGTAGCCGAGTGCGGCAACCACAACCGACAGCGTGATCGCGCGTTGGCCGCCGCGCCCGCCCGGCGCGCTTGGGGACGTAAGCATGAGTGCGGGATTATTCCACGAAGGCTCGGCAGGTAGGGACCGCTCTCCGACCGGTCCATCTCCGCGCCGTCCCTTGGTGTACGCCCGCAACGGTCATGGACGCTTCGGAGATGGACGCCTCGGAGAGGCGTCCCTACCAGTTATGCTGCTGTCCGTGGCGTCGGCTTGAGGCCGCTGAGCTTCATGCGCAGGCGATGCCATCCCTCGGTGGCGGCGAGGTCCTCGAATACCGAGTAGGCCACGGGCGTAACCAGCAGCGTGAGCAGCAGTGACAGCGTCTGGCCGCCGATGACGACCACGGCGATCGTCCGGCGCTCCTCGGCCCCCGGTCCGGTGCCGAGCGCAAGCGGCAGCATGCCCCCGACCAGCGCCAGCGTGGTCATCAGGATCGGGCGCAGGCGATCACGGTTGGCCTGGATGATCGCCTGGTAGCGCGGCATGCCCTGCGCCCGCAGGTTGTTCATGTGGTCGATCTGCAGGATCGAGTTCTTCTTCACGACGCCGAACAGCACCAGCAGTCCCAGGGCCGAGAACAGGTTCAGCGTGTTGCCGGTCGCCCAGAGCGACAGGAGTGCGAACGGTACCGCCAGCGGCAGCGATAGCAGGATCGTGAACGGGTGGATCACGCTCTCGAACTGCGCCGCCAGGATCATGTACATGAAGATCACCGACAGCGAGAACGCCCACAGGAATTCGACGAACGTCTTTTCGAGTTCCTTGCCGCGGCCGCCAATGGTCACGGTGTAACCGGCCGGCAGCTTCATGTCGGAAGCCGCTCCTCGAATCGCCGCCAGGCGGTCGGCCAGGGCGAAGCCTGGCGCGACGTTGCCGCGGACGCGCGCGTCGCGCTGCCGGTCCAGCCGATCCACACGGGACGGACTGGTGGACTGCTCGATGTTCACCAGGTTGTCAAGCCGGATCAATCGACCATCCCGTGAGGGCACCAGGAGCCGGCCGATCGTCGAGACGTCCTGACGATCAGAATCACTCAGGCGGAGCTGCACGTCGTAGTCGTCGTTGATCGAGACGTCGCGATAGCGCGTCACCTCGTCGTCGCCACCCACGAGCAGGCGCAACGCGGTTGCCACATCCTGCGTGTCGACGTCGAGATCGGCGGAGCGCTCGCGGTCGATCTGGACGCGCAGCTCCGGGCGATCCAGCTTGAGTGTAGTGTCGGCGTCGATGATCCCGATGTCCGGCGTCTTCTTGCGCAGTTCCTCGGTGAACCGCGCGAGGTCTTCCAGCACCGGCCCCTGGATGGAGACGTCGATATCGGACGGCCCGCCGCCGAAGTTGAAGGTTTGCACATTTCGTGGCCCGCCGCGCAAGTCCGGGAACTTGCGCACGACCTGCCGCACCTGGCCCATCACCTGCCGCTGGTTGTAATTGCCCTCGAACGCCTTCATCGGCTGCAGCTTCAGGGTCTCCTTGAAGAGCCGACCGAGCGAGAACAGCCGTTCCTCGTGCGGCGCGATGCGGATGTACATCTGGGCCTGGTTCACGGCGCCGAGGAAGCTCCCACCCACAGTGGCCAGCACGGTGCGGACGCCCCGAATCGCTCGTACGCCGTGCTCGATCCGTCGCATCGCGTCGTCCATCGCTGCGACGCTCGTTCCCTCGGGCGCGTTGATGCTCACTTCGAATTCGGCTTCGTCGACGTCGGTGGGGACGTATTCCTGCCTGACGAGGCTATAGAGCGGGATCGACGAGAGCGCCACCAGGAGACCGACGCCCATGATGGTCGAGCGGTGGCCCATCGACCAGCCCAGGGCCCTGGTGTAGAACCCGTCGATGTGCCGATAGAAGCCTGCACGCGAGTGGCTGGCGTGGCCGTCCTGGTGTTTGGCCATCTCTCCACGCAGCAGTCTGGCGCTCATCATCGGCGTCAGCGTGAAGCTCACGAGGAGACTCACCAGGATGGCGACCGCCGCAGTGATGCCGAACTGGTACAGGAACCGTCCCGAGATGCTCGACATGAACGAGACCGGGATGAAGATGATGGCCAGGCTGAGCGTCGTCGCCATGACCGGCAGCGCGATCTCCTCGGTCGCCGCTTTGGCGGCGGCAAAGCTGTCCATCTTCTTCTCTTCCACCCACCGGAAGATGTTCTCGAGCACCACGATCGCGTCGTCGATGACGATGCCGACCATCAGCACCAGCGCGAGCATGGTCACGCTGTTGAGCGTGAAATCGAGCGCCCGCATCATGCCGAACGTCGAGATCACCGAGGCCGGAATCGCGACGCCGGCGATGATCGTCGAGCGCCAGCTGCGCATGAACAGCATCACGACGAGGCACGCCAGGATGCTGCCGAGCACGAGATGGGTGTTGATCTCGTGCAGGGCGTTGTAGATGTAGATCGACTGGTCGCGGATGATGTCGAGCTTGACGTCGCCAGGCAACTGCGCCTGGACGCGCGGCATCACGTCCTTGATGCCGTCGATGACGGCCACGGTGTTCGAGCCGGACTGCCGGCGCACCTCCATGATCACTGTCGGCTTGCCGTTGAGCCTGGCCAGGCTTCGCTGCTCCTTGGTGCCGTCCTCGACCCGACCGACATCGCTGATCCGCAGCGGCACGCCGCCCCGGTTGGTGATCATGATGTTGGCGAAGTCGGCCGGCGTCTGGACGCGGCCCATCGTCCGCAGCACGCGCTCCTGGACGTCGGTCGTGACGTTGCCTCCCGGCAGGTCGGCGTTCTGGCGGACCAGCGCGTCGCGCACGGCACTGACGGGGATGCCGTAGGCCGCGAGCCGGTTGGCCTCGAGCCACACGCTGATGGCGCGCTCCTGGCCGCCGACGATGAGCACCTCGCCGACGCCCGGACGGCGCTCGAACTGGACCTTCGCGACCTTGTCGGCCAGTTCGGTCAGTTCGCGCACCGAACGGTTGCCCGACAGCGCGATGGACATGACCGGAGTCGAGTCGTTGTCGAACTTGGCGATGACCGGCGGACGGGCGTCGCGCGGGAGCCGGTTCAGCGCTGTGGCCACGCGGTCGCGCACATCCTGGGCCGCGACGTCCACGTTGCGGTTCAGGTCGAACGTGATCAGCACGAGCGAGATGCCCTGGCCGGAGACGCTGCGCAGCTCCGAGATGCCCTCGACGGTGTTGATCACTTCCTCGAGACGCTGGCTGACCAGCACCTCGACCTCTTCGGGCGAGGCGCCGGGCAGCACCGTCTGGACCCGCACCGTCGGCAGGTCGACCGACGGGAACCGGTCCACGCCCAGCCCGAGATACGCGGCCGCGCCGACCACGACCAGCGACAGCACGATCATGCTGGCGAAGACCGGACGGCGGATGCAGATGTCAGCGAGTGAGTGCATTGGGATCAAACGGCCTTCGGCATTCGGCTTTGGGCCTTCGTCGTTCTAACGTCGTCGTCCTTCCAGCTTCCAGCTTCCAGCTTCCACCTTCAGCATTAGGCATTAGGCATTAGGCATCAGGCATTCTTCAGGGCGTCACCCGCACGGTTTCCCCGTCCACGAGGTTGCCGGGTTCGACGATGACGCGCTCGCCCGTGGTCAGCCCCTTCAGGATCTCGACCGACTGCCCTTCGCGCCGCCCGAGTTCCACGCGGCGCTCGACGACCTTTCCGTCGGCGACGGTGAGCACTTTTTCCACGCCCGCGAACGTGACGATCGCGGTCGTCGGCACGACGATGGCAGGTGCGGACGAGGCGACGATGATCTCGCCGGTGGCGAAGGAACCAGGGCGGATGGTGGCGGCTTGGTTGCCGACCTGCGCCTCGATGCGCAGCGACCGGCTCTGTTCGTCGATCGCCGGGCTCACGCGAACCACGCGCCCGGGGTAGACGGTGGCGTCACCCTCGACGCGCACCTTGACCTCCTGGCCCACCTTGACGTTGCTCGCCTCGCGTTCTGGCACGTCGGCCTGCAGGCGCAAGGGGTGCATCCGAACGAGGGTGGCGATGGGCGCGCCGGCGTTGACGTACTGCCCCGGCGAGACGGCCCGCTCACGGATGATGCCGGGGAACGGAGCGAGCAGGATGGAGTCGACCATCTCCTGCCGCGCCTGGTCGAGCTCGGTCTTGCGTTGCGTGAGCAGGGCCTGACGGTTGCGGACCTCTTCGATCGCGTCTTGATAGCGGCCGTCCGCCACCTTCAGGGCCGCGTCGGCCGAATCCAGCTCTGCCTTGGACGAGATGCCGCGCTCGACGAACGTCTGCACCCGACTGTGGCTCAGCCGGGCCTCGTCGAGCACGGCCCGTGCCTGCCGGACCACTGGTGTCTTCTCCGGGTCCACCTGCTCGCCCTGGCCTGCCGGGTCGAGTCCGAGCCGCGCCCTGGCCTGCTGCAGCGCGGCTTCGGCCTGTTGCACCCGGAGTTGGAAGTCCACCGGTGCCAGGCGGGCGATGGTCTGCCCGGGTGCGACCCGGCTGCCCAGGTCCACGTTGATCGTCTGGATGCGACCTGCCACCTTGAAGCCCATGGCGACCTGGTCCTCGGCGGCCAGCGTGCCGGTCACGGTGACTGCACGCACCAGCGCCGCCTCACGCGCCGCCTGCACCCTCACCGAAAGCGGTTCACCGGCCTTGCCGCCCGCCTTGCTGCCGCCCTCCTTCGCTCCTCCGCTCGACGCCTCCCCGCCGCAACCGGCGACGATGAGCGCCAGGGCGACTCCCAGCGTGGCCATTGGGGCCGACCAACCAGACGAACGGGCGAAACGCACGAGGACGGGCATCAATTGAAGGCAAGCCAGGCGGAACATTTATCCAGACAAGAGTACGACGGACCGGGCTCGCTCGCTTAGCGGCTCGCCGGCCATCGACCGTCGCCATGGGCCTTCCGGGCGTTTCCAGCGCGGCGCGTCGCCGAGGATGGCAGTCCGGCGAAGGCCCAAGCCCGATTGAGCAAGGCCGACCCGGTACAATCGTCCGCGTATGCACCCCTGGCACGACATCTACGTCGACGACCACCTGATCGCCAAGACCTTCCCCGTCGTCATCGAAGTGCCGATGGGCAGCAAGAACAAGTACGAGCTCGACAAGGAATCGGGATTGATGCGGTTGGACCGGGTGCTCTACAGCGCCGTGTACTATCCGGCCAACTACGGCTTCGTCCCCCGGTCGTTCTGTGACGATGGAGACCCGCTGGACGCCCTGGTCCTGGGCCAGGAGCCGGTCCACCCTCTGACGGTCGTCCAGGCACGGGCCATCGGCGTCATGCGGATGCGCGACGAGAAGGGGCTCGACGACAAGATCATCGCCGTCAGCACCCTCGATCCTGCGTTCAACGACTACAGCGACCATACGCAGCTGCCAGGGCACACGCTGCGCGAGATCAGGCGGTTCTTCGAAGACTACAAGACGCTCGAGAACAAGCTGGTCGAGGTCACCGACTTCCTCGGTCCTGACGCCGCAGTGACGATCCTGAAGGATGCCCTGGACATGTATCGGCGGCTGCGTCGCGGCGAACTCTACGGCAAGTAGGAACGGACCGTGAACAGCGCGACACAGGCGGCAGTGGACGGGTTGTTTTCAGGCTACCCGTACTGGGCGCGGATGACGCTCGCCGCGGTGACCGCGCTGGCCGTGGCCTACCTGTTCGCCGAACTGGTGACACGGGTGGTCGCGGGCCTCGTGAACCGCGCTCACCAGCGCGTCCCGGGCGACGTCACGCACGGGCGCACGACACGCACCGGCCTGCGTGTCGTGAGGGGCATCGTCACGCTCCTCGTCGGGGCCGTCCTGATCTTCCCCGCCGTGTCGCTGGTCGGCATCCGTCCCCGGGTTGGCCTCACCCCCGAGAGACTGGGCGAATGGTTGACGGGCTCCGGCCTGCGGATCGCGCTCATCGCCCTCCTGTCGTGGCTGGTGATCCACGTGGTCGGGATCGTCGCGGGCCGGCTCGAGTCGTCCATCGGCACGGCCACGACGGTCGACGTCATCGAGCGCGCCAAGCGCGCACGCACGCTCGGCACCCTCGTCCAGAACACGGTCTACGTGATGGTGTCCACGATCGCGCTGCTGATGATCCTGCGCGAACTCAATGTCGACATCACACCCATCCTCACCGGCGCCGGCATCGTCGGCCTGGCGGTGGGCTTCGGCGCACAATCGCTGGTCAAGGACATCATCAGCGGCTTCTTCCTGATTCTCGAGGACCAGATCCGCGTCGGCGACGTGGCCAACATCGACGGGACCGGCGGGCTGGTGGAGCGGATCACGTTGCGGACGATCATCCTGCGCGACGAGACCGGCGCCGTGCACGTCATCCCGAATGGCAGCATCCAGCGGCTGTCGAACCTGACCAAGGACTTCTCGTACTACGTGTCGTCGATCAGCGTCAGCGTCAGGGAGGACACGGACCGTGTTGCCCGCGTGCTCACCGAGGTCGCCGATGAACTGCTGCAGGACCCGGCCTTCTCGCCGTACATGCTCGGGCCGCTCGAGGTCCTGGGCGTCGATCGGTTCAACGACACCAGCGCTGACGTGAAGGTCCGGCTGAAGGCGGTGCCCAGCAAGCAGTGGGTCGTCGGCCGCGAGTTCCTCCGCCGCGTCAAGCGCGCGTTCGAGACGCAGAAGGTCGCCCTGCCCGCCACCAACCGCACGCTCGTGATCGAGGGCACGCCCGCCCTGCTGCCAGACGATACCGGCAAGCCCGGCCCACCGCAGGCATGAACGGGGCGGCCGCGTTCGGGCTGGCCATCGGGCTCGGCGCCTGCCTCCTCTTCCAGATCCAGTTCCTGCTCGCCAAGCTGATCCTGCCGTGGTTCGGCGGATCACCCTCGGTGTGGTCGACCAGCCTCGTGGTTTTCCAGGTGTTGCTCCTGGCCGGCTACGCCTACGCGCACGCCATCGCCGCGCTGCCGCGCCGCGCGCAAGCGCTGCGTCACGGCACGGTCATCGCCATCGTCCTGGTGCTGCTCGCGTGGCGTGCCGTGGCCTGGCCCTCGCCCGTGACGCCCGGCGATGGTTGGAAGCCGGCTCCTGACGCATCGCCCGTCACGCAGATCCTGGTGCTTCTGACCGGCGCCATCGGCCTGCCCTTCGTGCTCCTGGCCAGCACCAGTCCGCTGCTGCAGCGCTGGTATGCCGATTGCTACCCGGATCGCTCGCCCTACCGGCTCTACGCGCTGTCGAACCTGGGCTCGCTTGCGGGCCTCCTGTCGTATCCGTGGCTCGTCGAGCCTTACCTGGACGTGTTCCAGCAGGGCCGCTGGTGGACGGTGGGTTACGTCGTCTATGCCCTTGCCACGATCACGTGCCTGTGCTCGATGCGCGGCGTCGACGACGCGCACGGTCCGCATGGCGACGCACCCGCCGCGCCCGTGATGGCCGAGACCGGGCCGGCGGCGGAAGGCGGAGCCCCGCCGACACGCGTCGACCAGATCATCTGGCTCCTGCTCGCCGCGGTGCCTGCCGCAATGCTGCAGGCGACGACGACGAAAATCACGCAGGATGTCGCGGCCGTGCCGTTCCTGTGGATGGTGCCACTGGCCATCTACCTGCTCACGTTCATCGTCGCCTTCGAACTGCCGCGGCTGTTCCAGCGCGAGTTGCTCACCCTCGCCGTGGCCCTCGGCATCGCTGCCGCACTCCCGGAATGGAGCGCCCGCGTCACGTTGGCCACGATGCTCGGCCTGCTCGCCGCCATCGGCTGGTGCTTCCACGGCGAACTCGCCTCGCGCGCGCCAACGCCGGCGTGGCTGACTCGGTACTTCCTGCTCGTGTCGGCGGGTGGAGCGTCGGGAAGTGCCATCGTCGCCCTCGGCGCACCGGTCCTGTTCGATGGACTCGTCGAATATCCGCTCACGCTCGTCGCCGCCGCGCTCCTCCTCGGCGTCGTCCATGTCGTCCGGGCTGAACTCATGGAACTGCGCAGGGCCCGGGTTGCTCGCGTCGCCGGCGTGATGTGTGCGCTCCTTGGCGGCATGGTGGCCGCCAAGACCGCCCTGGGCTGGGCCGACCTCACCTCTGACTCCGTGTTCACGTCGCGCAACTTCTTCGGGGCGCTGCGCGTGAGGGAGCAACAGTTCGACACGGGCGAGCGCTATCGCCGCCTGCAGCACGGCACGACGCTGCACGGACTGCAATACCTCCAGGGCGCCAAGACGACCCTCGCGACGACGTACTACACGACGAGCAGCGGTGTCGGCCTGGCCTTGGGTGCGCTGTCGACACTGGAACGCCCCGCGCGTGTCGGCATCATCGGACTCGGCACCGGTACGCTGGCCGCTTACGGCCGGAAGGGTGATGCGTTCACGTTCTTCGAGATCGATCCACAGGTCGTGGCCCTTTCTGTCGCCCCCACGCCATTGTTCCGGTACCTCCGCGACTCGCCCGCCACCATCACCATCGAAGGCGGCGACGCCCGACTCAGTCTGGAGCGGGACGCGGCATATGGATTCGACGTGCTCGCCGTGGACGCGTTCAGCAGCGACTCGGTGCCCGTGCACCTGCTGACGCGCGAGGCGTTCACGCTGTACGCGCGGCACCTGCGCGGGCCTCGAAGTGTGCTCGCCGTGCACGTGTCCAATCGCTACCTCGAACTCGCAGGCATCGTGCAGGCCGGTGGCGCGACGGCGGGGTTCACCAGCGTCGAGGTCGTGGACGACCTCGTGACCAACGACCACGAGCGAAGCACCTGGATGCTGCTGGCCCGTGACCCGGATGCGTTGGCAAGCTTCGGCCTGCAGTGGAGCACGCCCGCGATCGCGCCCTGGACGGACGCGTCGAGCAACCTGCTGCAGGCGGTCCGCTGGTAATCGGCCGGTGATCGGTCGCACGGCCGCGGCAGCCAATGGCTGCGCTGCCGTGCGCGGGCAGGCCAATCAGGCTCCGGGCCACGTGCAGGCGACCCGCTGGATGCTGCTGTCGCGCGACCCGGAGATCCTGCGGCCGTTCGGCGTGGCCCATGTCAGCCGCTCGGCGCCATGGACCGATACGTGGAGCCAACCCTTGGCCGCATTCCGCTGGCAGGGCGCGGTCCGGAGGCTGTAGCCTACACGGGTGTTGACCGTACCCGAGTCCCTCGAGGGCTGGTGCCTCCTGCACCAGATGTTCCGCGTCTCCTGGCCCGCGCTCGTGCAGGCCACCAACGACGAACGTGCCGAACTGGCCGCGGGCCTGCAGGAATTGCTGGCGCAGGCGCCTGCCGATGGCGGTTCGTCGATCGCGGTCGCCATGCTGGGGCACAAGGCCGACCTGATGCTCGTGCATGCCCGCAAGTCGTTCGACGCGCTCGTGCAGGCGCAACTCGACGTGTCGCGCCTGGCCATCGCCGAGGCATTCGAATCGACGACGTCGTATGTGTCGGTGATCGAACTCGGCATGTACGAGATGACGGCCAAGATCCACGAGCAGCTCATGGCCAAAGGGCTCGAGCTCGGAACGGCCGAGTACCGGACCGCGATGAAGGACGCGATGCAGGCGCAGGAGCCACGCATGACGGGCCGGCTCTTCACGGCCTTCCCGGCCCGACGGTATGCGTGCTTCTATCCGATGGACAAGCGCCGCGGCGAGATCAAGAACTGGTACAGCGCGCCGTTCGAGAAGCGTGCCGCCATGATGCGTGACCACGGACACATTGGCCGACTCTACTCGGGCGAGGTCTCGCAGATCATCTCGGGATCGATCGGATTCGACGACTGGGAGTGGGGGGTCGATCTTTTTGCCGACGATCCGCTCGTGTTCAAGAAACTCATTTACGAGATGCGCTTCGACGAAGCGAGCTCCGACTACGGTGAGTTCGGGCCGTTCTACACCGGCGTGCAGTTCTCGCCCTCACAGGTCACCAACTGGATCGAAGGCCAGACGCCCGCGCTGGAGGCCTCGTCGCTGTCGAGCTGACCGGGAATCGGGCAGGGCTACGGCCGGACAAGTCCGGCCGCACACCTCAGGAGACCGTCGGCGTTCGGCGTTCAGCGTTCGTCAGTAACCGCTGCTCGCGGCGCTGACCGGCGCTCCCTTCGATTCCTGCACGATCTTCACGCCGGCGCTCGCCCCGATCCGTGTCGCCCCGGCGCGCACCATCTCCTGCGCGCCGCTCAGGTCGCGAACCCCGCCCGCGGCCTTCACGCCCATCTCGGCGCCCACCACGCGACGCATCAATGCCACGTCGGCGGGCGTCGCGCCGTGCCGGGCAAAGCCGGTCGACGTCTTCACGAACGTCGCGCCAGCGGCCTTGGCGAGCGTGCACGCCGTGACCTTCTCCTCGTCGGTGAGCAAGGCCGTCTCGATGATGACCTTGCTTACGACCTGGGCGGCCCGACAGGCGTCGGCAACAGCTTCGATGTCCAGCTGCACGGTGCGAACGTCGCCCGACTTCAGGGCGCCGATGTTGATCACCATGTCCACTTCCGTGGCGCCATCGAAAATGACCCGGCGCGTCTCGTACTGCTTGACATCCGCCGTCGTCGCCCCGAGCGGGAAGCCCACGACCGTGCAGACGCCCACCGGACTACCTCGCAGCAGGCGCGCCGCGAGCGGCACCCATGTGGGGTTCAGGCAGACAGTCGCGAACGAGTACTCGCGAGCTTCACGGCACAAAGTCTCGATCTCCGGTTGCGTCGCATCGGGCTTCAGCAAGGTGTGATCGATCAGTCCGGCCACCGTGCCCGCAGGGGCTCCGGAGGCCTGCAGGCCCAGCCGGCTCGCGCCGGCGTCCAGCACACCGCGCAACCGGTCAGGGCAGCACTCGACGTGCACGCTGTGGCAGGTGCAGCGTCCACCCGCGGCGACACCGTCTGTGGCACGCAGCACTTCCTCCGTGATGATCTGGACGAGACGTTCGACGTCGAGGGCTGTGTAGGACATGGGGGCGTCGATTGGTAGGGCCCGTTCTCCGAACGGGCCGTCGAGCAGGTGGCCGTGACATCTTGGTGACGGCCGGCTCGGAAAGCCGGCCCTACCAACTGTCACCCTGCGCGTGTCTTGTCCAGGCGTTGCAGCTTGGCGAGCCGACGGATGTACCTCGGCTCGGTCATCGGGGTTTTCATGAACGTCTCGACGATGGCCAGGGCGTCGCCGGGCGACAGCAGCGTGGCGCCGAGCGCGAGCACGTTCGCGCCATTGTGCTGGCGGGCATAACGCGCCAGCGTCTCGTTGAGGCAGAGTGCCGCGCGCACGCCGGCGACCTTGTTCGCGGCAATGGTAGACCCCAGGCCCGCGCCGTCGATGACGATGCCCGCGTCGGCCTCCCGCCGGACGACCGCCAGGCCGACCTGCTCGGCGATGTCGGGATAGTCGACCGGCGGCGGTGTGGCACCCTCGGGTCCGACCGATGCCACGGCCAGGCCGCGACCCCGCAGCGAGGTCAGCAGGTACGTCCTCAGCGCCACGCCGGTGTGATCGCTGCCGATCACCACCCGCCGCACGTCGGCCACCGGCACGAGGTCCGCGCCGTCGCCGTCGACGACCTGATCGGCACGGATCACGGTGATGCGGCGGTCACGCAACGTGTCTGCCGCCAGGGGCGTGATGTGGCCCTTGGGCAACAGCTCCACGGTGCTGCCCTCGGGCAGCGTACGGGCGTCGGCCTCCGTGATCATCGCGAAACGTGCCATGTGTGCTAGCCTGCGCCGGTCGAATGGCCCTCGATCCCGAGTCCCTGCCAGACCACCCCACCCCGCTGCTGACGCAGGAGGCCATTGCCGGACGGGTGGCCGACCTCGCCGCACAGATCCGCGCTGATTATGCCAGCACCCGGGGCCTGCACATGGTCTGCGTGCTCAAAGGCGCCTTCGTCTTCTTCTCCGACCTCGTCCGTCAGCTCGATCGCCACGTCACGCTCGACTTCATCGTGGTCTCCAGCTATCACAAGGCGATACGGTCATCAGGCGAAGTGCGGCTGATCAAGGATCTCGATACCGGCATCGAGGGGCGCGACGTCATGATCGTCGAGGACATCGTCGACACCGGGCTGACCCTGACATACCTGCAGGAGATGTTCAGGGCACGGCGACCCAAGACGCTGCGGACCGCGTGCCTCCTCAGCAAGCCGTCGCGGCGGCAGGTCGACGTGCCTGTCGAGTACGTCGGGTTCACGATCGAAGACCGTTTCGTCATTGGCTACGGGCTCGATTACGCCGAGCGCTACCGCAACCTGCCGTACATCGGCGTGCTGGGCGAATAGAACGCTGTAGTTGCCGTTTCGAATTTCGAATTTCAAATTACCTGACCGCCGCTCGTACCCGTTCGGCCATCTTCTGCGCATCGCCGAGGACGGCTGGCGCCTGCAGCGTCTTCACCACGCGATCGTGCATCAGCACCCGACCGTTGACGATGGTCGTGCGCACGTCACTGCCCTTCGCGGCGTACACCAATTGAGCGATCGGATCGAACATCGGCTGCAGGTGTGGTGCCCTGGTGTCGACGACGATGACGTCGGCGCGCCGGCCGGGCGTCAACTGTCCGAGGCGGTCGCCCATGCCGATGGCCTCGGCACCGCGGCGTGTGGCCATCTCCAGGACCAGGGTCGCGGGCGCCGTCGTCGGATCGCCACGCGTCACCTTCTGCAGGAAGGCGGCTTGTCGCATCGCCTCGAACATGTCGAGATCGTTGTTGCTCGCCGCGCCGTCGGTGCCGAGCCCGATCGCGACCCCGGCCGCCACGTACTCCCCGACCGGCGCCACGCCGCTTGCAAGCTTCATGTTGCTTTCCGGGTTGTGCGAGATCGATGCGTGAGCCTCGGCGACGAGGCGGATGTCGTCGGGTCCGAGCCACACCCCATGCGCGCCGAGCAGGTGCCGACCGAGCAGCCCGAGTTTGGCGAGGTATGCCGTGGGCGTCAGCCCACGCGCCTTGAGTGAGTCCTCCCGCTCGGTCCTGGTCTCCTCGAGATGGATCAGCAACGGCACGTGCTGTTCGCGGGCGAGGCGGTCAGCCGCCTGAAGGGTCGCGGCGCTCAGCGTGTACGTCGAATGCGGAGCCACGGCCGGCGTGACCAGCGTGTCGCTCTTGTACCTTGCGACGAACGCGCGCGTGCGGGCGAGACCCTCCTCGGGTGTCTTGGCATCGGCCACCGGGAACTGGATCAGGGTCTGTCCGAGGACGCCACGCAATCCCGCTTCCCTGGTCGCCTCCGCGACCTCCTCCTCGAAGTAGTACATGTCGACGAACGTCGTCGTGCCGCCGAGGATCATCTCCAGCGCCGCCAGGCGTGTCCCGGCCCGCACGAACTCCGGTGACACGGTCTTGCCCTCGGCCGGGAAGATGTACTTCGTGAGCCAGTCCTGGAGGTTGAGGTCGTTACCCAGTCCGCGGTACAGGACCATCGGCGCGTGCGTGTGCGTGTTGATCAGGCCGGGCAGCACGACCTGGCCTGTCGCGTCGATGGTCTCGGCGGCGCTGAACCGCGCGGCGACGTCCGCGGGCGTCCCGACCCCCACGATATCGGTGCCGGCCACCGCGACGGCCCCCGGTGCCAGGACACGACGGGCGTCGTCCATCGTGATCACCGTTCCGCCCGTGATCACGAGCGTCGCGGGTTGGCGCGCCTGGGCTCGAAGATCGGCGTTTCTCCCACCCACATACAGCCAGGCGGCAGCGATGCCCGCCACCACGACCCATCTCCACATCAGGCGCGCCCTCATCGTGTGTCGATGGTACGCGAGCGCCTCAGACATGGGGCATTGGTGCGTGATCGTTGACGTGGCCGTGGGCCTATCTTTAGTATGGGTCGGACCCCGTTCCCGTCCATCCTCATGCCAGAAATGCGTCAGTACCTGCGTGGTCCGAGGCGGTACGTCCTTGCCGCCGCGTTGACGCTCGCGCTCGGCAGCGTGCAATTCCTGCTGATGCCGGCGTTGCGCGGCCGCTTCCCTTTCCTGCTGCTCTTCCCGGCGATCATCGTCTCGAGCCTGGCGGGAGGGCTGGGGGTGGGTCTGCTCGCCGTGAAGATATCGGTCCTGTTCGCCCTGTTCGTCCTCCTGCCACCGGCAGGGAGCCTGACGATTACCAATCGCAACGACGCATGGGCGCTCGGGATCTTCGCGCTCGTCGGCGTGTTGGCGGCGGTGGGGAGCGACCGACTGCGGCGATCACGGGCCGAGGCGGAAGCGGCACGCGCCGCCCTCGTCGAGAGCGAGGCCCGGCTCGCCAGCCGTGACGTCTACAAGGATCGCTTCCTGGCGGTGCTCGCGCACGAATTGCGGCAGCCCCTGCAGGCGATCGGGATGGCCTCACGGTCCTTGCGCGAATCGGCCGCCAACCCGACGCAGATCAGCGGCCTGATCGATCGGCAGGTTCAACAGCTGACCAGGCTGGTAAGCGACCTGAACGACTTGACGCGCATCAAGGAAGGACGCCTGCATTTCGAGCAGGAAGCGTTCGATGTCAGGGACGCGCTCGATGCGGCTGCCGAAACGCATCGCGAGATGCTGGCCGAGCGCCGGGTCCGATTCCTGGTGAGCGTGGCCGAGGCGCCGCTCCCGGTTCTCGGCGATCCCGCCCGCCTTCAACAAGTCTTTTCGAACCTGCTGCGCAACGCGGCACAGGCGACACCTGCCGGAGGAACCGTCGACATGCGGGCCGAGCGCGACGCGCACGAGGCCGTGATCCGGGTCCGTGACACCGGAGTGGGCATCAGGCCCGAACGGCTCCCGGAGATGTTCTCGTTGTTCGTCCAGGATGGGCCGGCCGACTCCGCTCACCTGGGCGTCGGACTGGCGTTGGTCCAGTCCATCGTCACCCGGCACGGCGGCAAGGTGCAGGCGCGGAGCGACGGTCCGGGACAGGGCGCGGAGTTCGAAGTGCGCCTGCCCTGCGCCGGCGCTGCTGGAACAGCCTAGACGTTGAAGCGGAACAACAGGACGTCGCCGTCCTGGACGACGTATTCCTTGCCTTCCGAGCGGGCGAGGCCCTGCTCGCGCGCGGGCTTCCAGCCACCGACGCGGATGAAATCGTCGTAGGCCACCGTCTCGGCCCGGATGAACCCCTTCTCGAAGTCCGTGTGGATCACGCCGGCTGCTGCGGGTGCCTTGTCGCCAGCGTGGATCGTCCAGGCGCGCACTTCCTTCTCGCCCGCCGTGAAATAACTGCGCAGCCCGAGCAGCGTGTACGCCGCGCGAGCGAGCCGGTCGAGACCGGACTCGGTCAGCCCCAGCGATCCGAGGAACTCCTGCCGCTCGTCGGGCTCGAGTTCCGCGAGTTCCGCCTCGACCTTCGCCGAGAACACGACCACGCCGGCGTTCTCGTGCTCCGCGGTGATGCGCGCGCGGAGTTGCTCGACGAACGTGTTGCCCTCGGCCGCTTCCTCCTCGCGCACGTTTGCCGCGTAGAGCACCGGCTTGGACGTGAGCAGGTTCAGTCCCTTGAAGGCGGGCCGCAGTTCGTCCGACGGTTCGTACAGGCGGGCTGGCTTGCCGGCCTCGAGCAGTGTCTTCACCGCTTCCACCATGGCGACCTCTGCCCTGGCGGCGGCGTCACCTGAACGTGCCATCTTGATCGACTTCTCGAGCCGCTTCTCCATCGTCGAGAGGTCGGCCAGTCCGAGTTCGATGTTGATGATCTCGCGATCCCGCACCGGGTCGGGGGCACCCATCACGTGCTGGATGTTCTCGTCCTCAAAGCAGCGAACCACGTGGACGATGGCGTCGACCTCGCGGATGTTGTGGAGGAACTGGTTGCCAAGGCCTTCACCCTGGCTCGCGCCCTTCACCAGTCCGGCGATATCGACGAACTCCACCGAGGCGGGCACGACACGCTCCGGCGAGACCAGCTTTTCGAGAACGGCAAGACGGGAGTCGGGGACCATCACGATGCCGGTGTTGGGCTCGATCGTCGCAAACGGGTAGTTGGCCACGAGCGCACCCGCGGACGTGAGCGCGTTGAAGAGGGTGGACTTGCCGACGTTGGGCAGGCCGACGATACCGAGTCGAAGCATGGAGTGTGGCGATCTACGCACGACAGGCAGCCCATCTGCTTGCGTGCGAACCATTTAGTGTATCGCTGGTTTCGGAGCAGACACCGCCTGACACGTGCAAACTGGCAAATTGGCCCAATTTGCCATCAGGTGGGCTTCGACGAGACGAAGAAGCGGCTCACGTAGCCTTGACGGTAGGGACCGTAGGCTTGACGGTAGGGACCGCTCTCCGAGCGGTCCATCTCCTCGATGCGGCGAGGCTGGGTCCATCTTCTCCGTTCCGCGAGGCTGGGTCCGTCTTCTCCGTGCGGCGAGGCTGATGGACGCCTCGGAGAGGCGTCCCTACCATTCGCCAAGGAGAGTGGGCCCTGCCTTCCGAACCGGTACCGCTTCAGATACAGTGCGGCCCGTGCCTGTCCACGTCATCTCCCATCCCGTTGCACAGGAACTGCTGACGCACCTGCGTGACACGAGGACGCCTTCGCCGCTGTTTCGACAGTACGCGCAACGCCTCAGCGTCCTCATCGCGACCGAAGCGATGCGCGACCTGCCGACGGAAGCCGTCGTGGTGGACACACCCCTCGGCCCGGCCAACGGCGTCAAGGTCTCGGCCAGCGTCATCGTGGTTCCCGTTCTGCGCGCCGGGCTGGGCATGCTGGATGCCGTGCTGAGCGTGGTGCCGCACGCGCGTGTCGGGCACATCGGACTGCAGCGCGACGAGACCACCGCGGTCGCGTCGCAGTACTACGCGAAGTTCCCGGCGGGGCTCGACGCCAGCCTGGTCGTGCTCGTGGATCCGATGCTGGCGACCGGTGGGAGTGCCGTCGCGTCGCTGCAACTGCTCGCGTCACGCGGCGCGCAGCGGATGCGCCTGCTCTGCATCGTCGCGGCGCCCGAAGGCATTCAGGAGGTCGAGGCGCACTTCCCCGACGTGGAGATCTACACGCCGGCGATCGACAGTCACCTCAACGCACACAAGTTCATCGTGCCCGGGCTCGGCGACTTCGGCGATCGGCTCTACGGCACGATGTGACCGCTCGCGCTACGGTGTCGGTGGCGGCGGCACCGGAATCGTCGACGGCATGTGGCCCGTCTTCAGCGCCTCTTCCATCCATGCGTCGGTGCGCGTCGCCTGCTCCGGCGTCGTGTTGTGCCCTGTCGTCACGGCCAGCATCCACACCTTGGGGGCGGTGATGACGTTGTAGGCCGAGAAGATGGACGTCGGCGGCACCGTTTCGTCGTTGTAGCCCCACGTGTAGATGCCGGGAGCCTTCACGCGACGCGCGAATTTCACGACGTCGTAGTACGGCAGGGTGCGCAGCGCCTCAGGCGTGGGCTTGGGTCCGGGGCGCGTCGGGTGGAAGAAATGCGGCCAGCCGCCGGCACGGTTGTTCAGGTATCCGGTCAGGTCCGCCAGCGCGGGATAGGTCGACGAAAGCACCTTCACGCGCGGGTCGAGCGCCGCCGTGACGATCGCGAGCGCGCCGCCCTGGCTGCCACCAATGACGCCGAGGTTGACGCCATCGTAGTTCGGCAGGCTCGTGAGCACGTCGTTGGACCGCACCGTCGACAGGTACACACGCCGATAGAAGAACCGATCGCGGTCCTCGAGGTTGGTCATGAAGTAGCGCGAGAGGCTGCCAGCGCCGAGGCTCGTGTACACGAGCGGATCGAGGGTGACCGGCAACCCGTGAATGCCGATCTGCAGCGTGATCAACCCGTGCTGACACGGCGCAAGCAGGCCACGATAGGGACGTACGCCGGCCCCTGGTACCGAGAGCAACGCCGGATACTTGCCCGGCGCAGACGGCTCGCACAGGATGCCGTAGATGCGGCTCGTCGCGGTCCCGTTCGGGTCCAGCCCCACGGTCTGGAAGCTGACGTGCGAGACGATGATGCCGGGGCCGCCATAGGAAGGCAGCAGCTCACGCGTCATCTCGATCGGGATCTTCGCGAGCTGGGCCTTGCCCTCCGACCAGAACGCATCGAAGTCCGCGGGATCGGTCACGGTCGGCGCGATCGTCAGCGGATCGAAACCGGCCGTTCCGAGGCCACGATAGCTGCGCCCCTCGTGCTGCGCGGTGCCGATGCATCGCAGGAAACCGGGGCTGTTCATTGTCCCGGCTTCGACGACGACAGGCGTGGCACCGCTCGTGACCTCCTTCATGAGGGTCGGCGGCAGCATCTCGGGGCCACATCGCACGGTGACCGCCACGCCCGACAGCGGATGGCCATCGCGTCGGACGGCGACCGTGAAGGTGGCTGGCGCGCCGACCCGGTAGGTCCACGTGGGACTCACCGGCGTGACGAGCACTTCGGGCGTGCCCGTCCACAGGTCCTGCGCGCCTGCCCTGGCCGGCTGCAGGAGCCCGCCGGCAAGAGGCAGCAGGAGCGTCGGCGCGAGCATGCGGCGGAGGCGCAGCGAGTGGAATGTCGGCACGCGGCGCAGTCTAGCAGAGCCACGCGCGCGGCTTCATCTGCCCGATCTAGCCCTTGACGATGAAGCCCCTGGTCGTGAGGTGAGGACGCAGCCGCTCGCGCAAGTCGCCCTGGAGTTCGATGGCTCCATCCTCGACAGCGCCGCCGGTGCCGCAGAGGCGCCTCAACTCCGCGCAGAGATCCTTGAGGAATGCCGAATTGCGCGGCAGGCCGTCGACCACGGTCATGGTCTTGCCACCACGTCCTTTCTTCTCCATCCTCAGCTTCGCCGTAACCCGCGCGGGTACTGGCTCCTCGACCGACGCGCGTGTACTGCACTGGCAGTTCTTCGCAGGCCAGCCGCACTTCGGGCAGGTGCGTCCCTGATCGGTCGAATACACGAGACGGGCACCGCGGTCGGTCACGGGGCGATCATACAAAGGTCTCAGGGCTCGAGTCTCAGGTCTCAAGCCTCAGGGCTCGGGCAACCGGTCGGCCTTCGTCATTCGGCCGTCGGCCTTCGGGCCTCAGGAGCATAGCGCCATGAGCTGTTCCGCAGGCAGATGACACATTCGCTGCTGATGGGTGCGCGGGCTTCCGAGTTGGCGGTCGTGTGTTGGTGCGTCGTGGCAGCAGTCGTCGCCCTGGTACGACCGCTCGATGCACGCGGGCGCTGGCGCGTGATCGGCGGTGCCTTCGTGCTCGGCATGGCGGCACTCGCAACGACGCAGTTGCCTGACCGCGGAGTCACCGGTGTTGCGCGCAACGTTGCGCCGGCGCTCCTCGTTCTAGGGGCGCATTGGCTTGCTGGCGGCTACTTCGTCGAGCCGCAGCCGCGCCTCGAGCAACGACTCCTGTCGGTCGATCGGAGGCTGCTTGCGCCACTGCGCCTCGAGGCGCGTCTCACGTCCGGATCGTCGTGGGCGCTGGAGGTCCTGGAAAGCGCGTACTTCTCGGTCTATGCGCTACTGCCGCTCGGGGCATGGGCGGCGTGGTCGCGGGGCGGCTCCGTGAGCGTGGACGTCTACTGGACGGTGGTGTTCCTCTCGGAGGCGTCGTGCTATATCGCGCTGGCCTGGCTGCAGACGCGCCCACCGCGAGCGCTCGAGCCGTGGGCTGGCTCGCTTCGCGCGAGATCGAAGTTCCGGCATGCCAACGAAGCCGTGCTGGCGCATGGCAGCCATCACATGAACACGATCCCGAGCGGCCACGCGGCCGGGGCCGTGGCCGTCGCGCTCGCGCTGTGGTCACTGCAGGCGCCGACGGCGCCGATCTTCGGCGTCGTCGCGTTCGCCATCTGCGTCGCGACCGTGGTCGGCCGCTACCATTTCCTGGTGGACACGGTTGCGGGTGCCGCTGTCGCCGCCGGCTGGTGGTGGATCGTGACGGGCGCCGCGCGGTAGCGGACCCCATTCCCATTGCCGGCGTCACGCGGAGCATCTGATGCATGCGGGCGAAGTGGTGATACATGAGCCGTCTTGCCACTGCGCTCAGCCCTGCGTTATAGTTTGAAGTTCGTGGCGGGCGCGCGAGGCGCGGCTGCTACGAGGCACACCCCACCTCAGTGTGCGCAGTTGGCTCAGCGGTAGAGCACCGCCTTCACACGGCGGGGGTCACTGGTTCGAATCCAGTACTGCGCACCACAAAGTGGTTGCAGGATAATAACTTACACCGACGCCCGCGAGCCAAGCTCACGGGCGTTTTTGTTCGGGGGGTGCATTAGGGGTGCAGCCGCGAGGTGGATGCTTGAAGATTTTCATCAGTTGGAGCGGGAACGATAGCGGAGCCGTCGCCAAGGCGCTCCATGAACTCCTTCAACTCGTCCTGCCGAATACCAAGCCTTGGCTGTCAAAGGTAAGCATCGTCGCAGGCGCCAGTTGGTGGCACGAGATTCGTTCTGAACTCGCGGAATCGACGGTCGGTATAGCGTGCCTCACCGCAGAGAACGTGAAGAGCCCTTGGCTCAACTTCGATGCGGGAGCCTTGGCGAGAACGCACCAAGGAACAAGTGACGCGGCGCAATCAACGCGATCGCGATCTTGCGCTGCTTGGCTGGCGGGTGATCCACTTCAGTGGGTCGGAATTCTTCCGCGCGCCACTGAACTGCATCGAACAGGCGTGGTGGATCGCCGATGATGTGGTCGGGCGTCTGATCATCGAAGAGTGGCGCCGCGAAGACGCCGCGGCCGCCGTCACGGCCTCGACACCCGGCGCCCAGGACATCGCGACCGGCAGCACGCCGGCGCTACCGAACACCGACGGGGCCGGCGCGCGCGATCGGGAGCGACGTTGTCCTGTGGGGATCGGCGAGCGCGACAGGCGGCCGCATCCCGCTCGCCGCGGCCGGCAGGCCGTCCAGCCCTTCGCCAGGAACGCGCCGCGCCGGAGAGGAGTTCGAGGCCGAGCGTGTGCGCCTGCGCGTCGCAAGTCGCCGTGCGGCCGTCCTTGTGCAACGTCCAGAGCCGCAACCTGCCCGCCGTAGGGCCGGGCAGGGGTTCGTGGAACGTCATCCGCGTCAGCCGGCTAGCCGTCGCGCTTCGTAGTCACGAATGGTGAGCGCGCAGCATTCGAGATCCACACAAAACTCCATAGCGACCACCGACGTGGCTTTGATGAGTCTGCCAACTAATCTGGCGTCGCTCCTCACTGTCAAGCGGTGGGCCGCGACATCCCGCGTTCCCGGGTGGGCTGCGGCTTCCGCACTACCCCGTAGAAGTCGTGCCCTGACTCCCACTCGTCGACGTCGTCGACACGGGCCGGACGGGGCCGCTCGACGGGCCGGCCTGTCGGCAGCAGCGAGAACCGCGACAGCAGCGACTCGAGCCGTTGTGTCATCTGGCGCACGTGCGTGCTCACCTGGTGCACGGTGCGATTCACGACGAGCCCATCGCGCGCCAGCACCGCGGCCGCCTCGTCGCGCGCCATCATCGTCTGCACGAGCAGGATGAAACCGGGGACCGTCTCTGGCGTCAGCGTGCCCATCCGCAGAGCGGAGGGCGCGAGCCGGTCCCACACGGCCAGTTCCGCGCTCGACAGAGAGGTCGGGGCCGTCACCTGCACTGATGGCTCGAGGTCAATCTCGGTGGGCCGGAGGCGCTTCCGGCGCCCTCCGGTCGGTCGTGGTGAGTTCTGAGGCATCGATCTGGGCTCCGTGTGAATGCTGTAGTTCGTTGTCCGTGCGTACTTGGCTCCTGCGGGGGGCGTCAGTCGAGGGGTGGCAGCGATTTTTCGAGCCACTGTGCTACCCTGCGCGCGCGGTTGGCGCGTCGCCACCCAGAACGTGAGGAAAACAGCCATGCTCAACGTTGCCCTCGTCGCACTGCTTACCGCCTTGCAGCCGTCCACGCCTCCGCAACCGGCAACACCTGCCCAGCCCGAGGTCAAGGGGCAAGCCTGCACTGCGCGCGAGCTCGTCGGCACTTGGCAGATTATCGATGTGCCCGCGATACCCGGTGTCACCAGCGTGCTGAAACACGTCACACCGACCCACTACTTTGTCGTGTGGCTCGGAGGCAACGGTGTCGTTCAGGCTGGGCATGGCGGACCGCAGACATTCGCAAATGGAACCCACACAACGTCGATAGAGCACGGGTTTGGTCCAGTGTTCGAGAAGTACCGGGGTGCGTCCGGGACGTACCAATGCCGACTCAACGGTGACATCTGGCATAACGTCGGTGAAAACCAGGGCATAAAGATCAACGAGCAATGGAGGCGAGTGACCGGCACGTCAGCCCCACGCTAAACAGAATCCGGCACTTTGGGCACCGGGCACGGAGCCCGACCGGCCCATGCGGCCGGCCGGGACACCGCCATTCCCTGTCGCTTTGAAGACATCTTCGAGTTCCTCGACTAGACCGAACGACTGGCGAAACCCAGGGAGATCTGCCTCAATCTCCTGAAGCACGAGGCCCTGCTCGCGAGGGTCATCGGCGTGCACTGCTGATACCAGTCGAGCGTGTCGAATCAGCCTCGTCTCGTGGGCGCTGGCTGCCAGCCGACGCCGTCTGTTCCTAGTGAACTGTATTAGCCATTCATAAACATGTACACTGGGGCATGCCGCAGTCCTTGGACGACGTCATGCTCACCGCCGATGAGCGCGCCGAGCTGGAGCGCTACGCCCGTGCCGGCAGCGGCCGAGCCGACCTTGCGCGCCGTGCCCGCGCGCTGCTGCTCCTGGCCGACCGTCACTCGTACGCCGAGGTGACCGCCGCCGTCGGCTGGAGCTCCGCGACGATCGCCAAGTGGAAGGCACGCTTCCTGACTGACCGCTTGCGTGGCCTGTGGGGGCGCCATCAGGGCTCGCGCCCGACCGTCCTGACGCCGGCCGTCGAGGCACGCGTGCTCGCGTGGACGCGCAAGACGCCGCCGCATGGCGCCACGCACTGGTCGACGCGGACGCTGGCCACTCGGCTCAAGCTCTCGCACACGATGGTGGCGCGGATTTGGAAGCGCGCGGGCCTGCAACCGCATCGGCTGGAGCGCTACATGCGTTCGACCGATCCCGATTTCGAGTCCAAGGCCGCCGACGTCATCGGGTTGTACCTGCAGCCGCCGCAGCACGCCGTCGTGTTCTGTGTTGATGAGAAAACCGCGATTCAGGCGCTGGACCGCCGTGATCCGATCCTGCCGTTGTCGCCTGGGCGCGCGGAGCGACACGGCTTCGAGTACGTCCGACACGGCACCCTCTCGCTGTACGCCGCCCTCAACACCGACACCGGCGAGGTGATCGGCAAGACCGCAGAGCGACACACCAGCGCGGAGTTCGTCGCCTTCCTCAGCACGGTGGTGGCGACGCAGCCGGCTGACCGGGAGATCCACATCATCGCGGACAATCTCTCGGCGCATGAGACCAAGCAGGTGGCCGCGTTCCTCGAGGCGCATCCGTCGGTGCAGATCCACTTCACCCCGACCTACAGCTCGTGGTTGAACCAGGTCGAGCTGTGGTTCAGCAAGATCGCACGCGACCTGCTCGCCCGCGGCATCTTCACGTCGACCACTGACCTCGCGCGCAAGATCAGGCGGTATATCGACCGCTACAATCGCGCCGCGAAGCCGGTGCGCTGGACGTATCGCGACCCGACGCGCCGCATCGCGTGATACTTCACGTTCAGCTGATACAGTCCACTAGCCACGAGCGAACCAGCCGGGCCACCGCGTCTACCGCCTGGTTAGGGCTCAAGTGCGCGTACTTTTCGGTCATGAGGATCGTGCTGTGGCCCAAGAGGTCGCGCACGACGGCGAGATCGACGCCGGCCTGCACCAAGTTGCTCGCGAACGTGTGCCGCAGGTCGTGAAAGCGGAAGCCGGCGATGCTCGCGCGCTTCAGCAGCTCGAGCCATGCGGTCTTCACATCAGCCAGCGGGCGCGAACTGTCGTTGGGTGACGGGAACACGTAGCCGGCCGGCCGCGGCCCCCACGCTGTCAACACACCAATGGCAGCGCCGTTGAGCGGCAAATGGCGAGTCTGCCCGCTCTTCGCGGTTTGCCCACGCACCGTGAGACGCGCTGCAGCAAGGTTGATGTCGGGCCACTCGAGCGAGAACAGTTCGCCGCGGCGCAAGCCCGTATGCATTGCCAGGAGAACGAGCGGTGTGAGGTGGTCGGCGTAGGTTTCAAGGGTCGGGAGGGGCTCGTAGCCTCGCGCATCACGCCAGACGTTCGCCGATGCACGCCCATCACGGAGCCGCTCGTCCCGAGCCGCGAGCGCCGTTAGAAGCCGTCCCTCCTCGTCCCGGGAGAGATATCGCACGTTGGCCCGGCGATCCACGCGCTCGGGCTTGACGTCGTCGAGAGGATTGCCCTTCAAGTGCTTCCACTGCACCGCTCGCCCCAGCAGCGCCCGAAGATCGTTCAGGTCCCGGTTGATGGTGGAGGGACGGACGCCGGCCTTGCGACGGTTCGTCCGCCAACGCTCAAGGTGCCACGCCGACAACGCGCTGAGCTTCGTCTCGAGGAGTTCGGCGAAGCTGGCCCTGAGTCGCGCGATCGTCTCGGTGCCCGTCGTGAGATGCACGGTCGCCCACGGCTCGTAAACGTCGTTCAAGAAGCCGGCGAGGTCGTGCGCTTGCCGCTTCGCGCGGCGCTCTTCAACGGGATTCGCGCCCAGCGCCACGGCCGACAGCACACGCGTCGCCTCGTCGCGGGCTTGCTGCGTGGTGAGTTTGTCCGTGGTGCCGATCGTCACCCACTGCCCGCGCCCGACTTGTGCGCGGTAGGTGTGGATTCCGGAACGCCGGCAGCGGAGGACGAAGCCGCGTAGCTTGTTGTCGCGCACGTCCTGATCAGCCGCGAGCGGTTGAGCCGTCAGGGTCTTGACGAGAGTGGCGTTGATGGTCGCCTGCATGCGGATCAGCCCTTGAATGGAGCACCCTGATAGACGTGGGGGTGTGGACCGCGCCGGTTCTGGGGGTGCATTAGGGGTGCAGTACTAGTGTACCGAGGTGCACCGCGGTACACAATGGGCCACTCATTCTGAGCCGATTACCTCAATGAATTCCGTGTTTTTGACGTGTCTATCGGTGTGCCTGGGGTGCAGGCGGATTCGCCTTCACACGGCGGGGGTCACTGGTTCGAATCCAGTACTGCGCACCACAAATCCTAAGCAATTTCGCAAGTTTCACCCTTCGCCGCCTTGGGCTGTTTCAGGTGGTTGTGCCCTGTTTGTGACCGAGAAGGCCACGCTCTGGAGCGCCGCGACGCAGTGTGCCCGCTGGGGATGTGTGTACCGCTGGAGCATCCGCGTCGACCGATGGCCGCTGATTTCCATGACCGTGTGATCGTCGTGGCCGGCGGCGACCCTCCGGCTCAGGACGGTGTGCCGCATCGTGTGCGGCGTCACCTTCGCGCCGTCCAGTCCGGCCCGCTCGACGGCCCGGCGGAACGTGTGCCGGAAGCCGTTGGCAGTGTACCGGGTCGCCTCGGCCTTCCCCTTGCCGTGCAGCCCCGTCCCCTTCCGGGTCATGACGACGTAGGCCCCCCGGCGCTTGACCTCCCCGAAGACCGTCTTGAGCGCCTCGGACATCGGCAGGGTGCGCGCCCCGCCGTTCTTCGTGCGGCGAAACGTGAGGTCCGTCTCGGTGAGTTCGTCCCAGGTCAGGTCGAGCACCTCCCCGATGCGGGCGCCGGTCAGGAGCGCGACCTGGGCAATGCGCCGCACCTGCGTCGGCAGTTCGGCCAGGAGGCGGCCCTGATCGTCGAGCGTGATGGCGCGCGTGCGCGAGTTGGCGACCTTCAACCGGCGGCACGCCACGGGCCGGCGACTCGACCAACTTCTTCCACTCGACCTGCTTGTGAGGGCCGACGCCTCCGACCTTGACAGGATGACGGCGTGTGTTACTTGACCTGCTTGCCCTTGTGAATGCGTTTGACGGCGCCGAAGCCCATGAGCCCCAAGCCGAGGAGTGCCATCGAGGCGGGTTCGGGAATCGTTGAAGGCGACAGGTTTAGGTCGCCGGTCGTCGTGCCGGCACTCGTGCGGTTTATCGCAACGCCGATCGTCAGCGAAAACGGGCTGACGACCGACGTAAAGGTTCCCCCAACCGATCCGGCGAACGCCGGATTGGACAGCGGCCCGACCGTGCCGAACAAGTTCGCGCCGCTGAACTGTAGCGCCGTGTTCGACGTGCCACCCCAGGCCCGCCCCGTGGCTGTTCCGCTCCCGCCCGAGTTTGTTCCGCCGAACGTCAACAGGAACGGATGCACGGTCGCTCCGAGGAAATCCGTGTCGCTCGCATACAGGAAGACGCTGTTGCTGTTGGAGTTGCTCGTCGTCGCCGTGAACGTCACGTCCAGCTGTGGCGAAGCCGCGCTACCAAGCATCGGCTTACTCTGCGTGGTGTTCACCACGAGCGAATAACCGAAGGCGGAGGTTCCGAAACTGATCGCCCCTACCGCCCCGATCGTATCGGTCGCAGCGCCACCCCCGCTGGTGTTGCCGTTGTTGTCGAGAACGATGAAATCGTTCCCGCCGGCGCAGGCCAGGTCGTCGCAAATCGCCGCAAAAAGCGCCGCATCTGCCTTCGTGCTCGTGCCAATCACGCACGCTAGTGCGACAGCACCCACGAGCACTCCTGAGATTGTCTTCCTCATATCGATCTCCTTCGTCGCCCTTACGAGGCGCTCTTCGCCGCTACCCGGTTCAGGCAGCAGCTGAACACCACGCTGCACCCGAGCAAGGCGATCACCGGCGGCCAGCCTGATCCAGTAGGAGGGTGTTGCCGGAAATTCTCTACAACAACCGCAGACGACCAAGACCCGTCCGGTTCAGCGACCTCTGTGCTCAGAACCCGTTCGTTGTTTGTCAACCACCCTGCGTTGACAGACGAAAGTTTCTCCAAAGGGCAGGGTTCGTCTTGCGGGCTTAGACGCGCCAAGCCGGGACTTAGATCCAATTGAGCATCAATGCGTCAATCCCTAGTTCGAGCCTGGCCCGAATGGGGATCGCTCATCGTCCGTAGTCAATCCGAGGAACGGCCGCGTCATGCGCGACATCCCCGCGACTTCGACCTCGTGGATCATCGCCTTGGTCTGCGGGCCCGTTCGTCGTGACGCTCGCACCATCGTTGTCCCGCGTCGTCGTTTCGCCATGTTCGTCGTCCTCTCCGCCCTGCAAGGTGGCCCGGCGCCGATGCACTGGCCGGGCCACACAGCGGGCATCGCGCACGGTGCTGGACACGCACGAGGCCTGACGGCCCGCTTGACGTCGGCGTCCACCATCAGCAGCAGTTCAAGGCCGAGCGCGTGGGCATGGGCGTCGCAGACGGCTGTCCGGCCGTGTTGGTGAGGGTCCCCAGGCGCACCCAGGCGGGCGTGACGTCGGGACCGGACGGCCCGAGGTCAAGAGACATGGGAGTAACAAACTTCAGCCGTCAAGTATCGGTGCGAGGGGTCGTCCGGCGTGTCCTTGGCGGGCCACTGCCCCGCAGAAGTCGTGGCGCGCTCATGTCGTGCGGGTCGCCCCGGCCCTGACCACCGATCGCGTCACGGTCGCGCCCACCGCCTACTCCTGCGCACTCTCGTACACGAAGTTCCTGGCTGATCGGGTCGGCGTACATGAACTGATCGATGTGATGCACCTGCAGAGCACAGCGACGTACTTGGTTCACCGTGCTGGACGGCACGCGCGCCGACATCCGCGGCTCGCTGACCCTCGGCGCCGCCGCCACCCACGACCAGAGCTTTCTCGGCATACCGGCCGAGTGATGACCAGCGGGCGCTGGTCGGCGGCTGGGCGCGTTGACGCGCGGGTCGATCAGGGCTCGCCTGGCCGCACGATGCGCGTGGGCCGAAGCTGCATCGACAAATCCGTGAGCTCTGGAAGCGTCGTCTCCACGAACTGGCTGAACAGGGCCAGCACTGCCTGCTGTCCCTTGACATCGTCGCCGGCGGCCTGCAGTTGACCGTTCAGTTCGATCAGGCTCGCGCCAATCCGGTCGAGCACGTCGGCGGCGCTGGCGGCCCGATGCTGCTGCGCTTCGGGAGTCATGCCGTCCATCCTGCCACGGAGACGGCGCGGCGGTCACCCCGCGCCGTCACGTGATCTGACGAGGCGGTCTCAGCGTGGCCGCGTGCTTCCGGCCGGCTCCCGCTGACGCTCGCCGGTAAAGGTCCATTTGTCATCGCCTTCATCAATCTGCCAGCTTCCTTCGATCGTGTCTCCGCGCACAACGGCGCTCAGGCGCGCCGTTCGGCCGTCCGCGGTCGTGCTGCCGCTGATGCGTCCACCCTCGACGGTCATCGTCGTGAACGCCATCGCCGGGCCATGGCGCCCGTCAGAGGTGGAGCGCGCCCAGTCTGTCGCTCCCTGCAGCTTGCCGGCGGAGTCGCGCTTGATGATCAGCGTGATCGTTTCGCCATCGCCGTGCTGACACCGCGCGGGACCGGTCCACGTGCCGACCACGTCGCTGCTGTTGGTGTTGGGGTGCGCGTCCATACTCACCAGAGCACAGACACTGAAGACGGTTGCCACGAGAAGCGTTCGCATGTGTCCCTCTCTTTGTCGTGCCACAGTGTACTAGTACATTAGTACACATGCAAGAGTGCACATGCAAGCCGCGGACTGGACGCGACGCACTTGGGATTAGCGACGAGCTCCTCGTCAGGGCGTTCGGCGTTCGGCGTTCGTCGCGTTACTTGACCGCCAGTCCCTGCTTTTTCATCTCCTTTGCCGCCTCCTTGACGAGATCGGCGAGGAGCTTGCGCGAGTCCTTCGGGTTGGTGGTCTCGCTGGAGCCGGCCCACAGGAGGGCGTTGGTCGGCACGCTGTAGATCAGCGTCTCGATGGCGACCACCATGTCCTCACGGATCGAGCCGGGATCGTACATGGCGCCCCACCCGTAGCCGTAGTATCCCCACAGCGAGTTGTAGTACGTCGACGTCCAGACCGGCGGCGTGTACACGGTGCGCTTGCCCATGCTGACCGGCCGCATCACGATCACCCCCTCGACGCTGGTGCGCTCGAACCAGCCGCGGGCCTTGTCGGGATCGGTGAGTTCTTCCTTCGGGATCAGGCGATAGGCGGCGACGGCATTGATGCCGCGCGCCTTCAGTTCCGTGACGAGCCCTTCTTCACCGGACATGCGGAGACTGTCGTCGCTCGACATCACCAGTGTCGCCACCTTCTTGCCGGTGAAACTCACCTGCTTTGCCTCGGGCGCGGCCCAGGTGGACGTGAACTTGGTGTCGGCCAGCAGGACCACCGGCAGCGCCGCGGCGAGCAGCGCCACGCGAGTGAGAGTGCGGATCATTCAGGCTCCTTGGGACAATGGCTGCGTCAGGCGCCACGCCTGACGCGTGTTCGTGTTGTTCAGTACTCGTAGCGGCATCGGCTCGCCAGCAACCCGGTGGCGAGATCGAGATCGAGATCGGCGACGAGCACGCCGGCCACACCGTACGGCTGATAGCACTGGAGCGTCCCGTCGGGGCGCGCCACGGCTGATGTCGTCGGCGATCCCTCGCAGGCGTAGTTGACCGTCGCCACGTAACACGTGTTCTCCGCCGCGCGGCAAAGGACCGCTTTCTCGTGAAATGTGTTGGCCGGATCGGCAAAGCTGCCGGGCCGGTACCCGCCCGGCTCCGCTTCGTGGAAGGCCTGATGGAAGACGACCTGTGCGCCCCGTCGCGCCGCCCAGCGCACGGTTTCCGGGTACCGCCAGCCTTCGTGGCAGATCGTCACTCCGAAGGTCATCCCGTCGGCGTCGAAGACCCGCCTGCCCTCACCCGCAGCGTACAGGCCCTCTTCCGACGGATCGATCTGCACCTTGTCCTGCACGCCGATGACGCCGTCCGGGCCGATGACCACGGCCGACGCGAGCAGACGGCCCGAGTCGAGGCGCTCGGTGCCCAACACGACCGTCAGGCGTGCGCGCGCAGCCGCTGACGCAATGGTCGTGGTGGCGGCGGCGAGCCAGGCGGCATCGGGTGGAGGCACGGCCTTGTCCACGGCGCGGTACCCGGGCACGTAGCACTCCGGGAAGCAGATGATCTGCACCCTCTCACGCGCCGCTGCCGCGATCGCCTCACACGCGCCAGAGACCGCGGCGGCCGGCGACTCGGGAAACGGCAGGTTGGCCAGTGCAATGCGGATGCCCCTCACCGGGGCAGTATCCCAGACGACGGTCGGCCGAGGCCAGACTCGCTCTTTGTAGGCCTGCTTTCCCGGAGCCGTACCGTGACGTCGGCCGAGAGGCCTTCAGCGGCACGTCAGGCGTCCGCACCCGATCTCCTTCTTGAACTTGAAGCTGATCAGGCTGTAGGCGGCCGATAATCAGAAATGGTCGAACGGCCTTCCAGTCGACGAGCGCTCCCATGCCGAAGTCCGTGTCGGCGCCGACGCCGAACCCGTCGTACTCGTGGCGCGGCTGCAGCGTGAGCTACACAGATCACCTCACGCCGAGCCCGCGTGCCAACTGGACCAATGCAGGATCCCCTGGTGCGACGACCAGCAGGCGGCGGACATACGCGCGGGCGCGGTCGACGTCGCCGGACTTCTGGGCGGCGCCCAGGCCGGCGTCGAGCAGATCCCGATTATCAGGGTGACGGAGGAGCGCAGCGTCGATGACCTGCAGCGCTTCTGGCAGTCTTCCCTGCGATTCGAGCGCCAGGGCATACGCAAAGGGATAGCGCGGCACCTCGGGCGCGGCCCTCGCGGCCTGGGCCAGCAAGGTCACGGCCTCCGCAGCCCGCTGCTGGCGGTACACCGACAGCCCCAGGGCATAGAGCACGCCGGCATCGCCGGGCACCTCCGCCAGCGCGCGGCGCAGCGTCTGCTCGGCGACAACCTCGTTGCCCCCCTGCCGCTGGAGTTCCGCGAGGTTCACATAAGCCGGCAGGAACCAGGGCGCGTACTTCGTGGCGGCTTCGTACTCGGCTGCGGCCGCCGCGACATTTCCGCGCCGTTCCTCGAGCAATGCCAGGTTGACGAAGGACTCCGGGCGATCGCCGTTGAACGCCTCCGACACGCGCACGTCACCGAGGTTCCGCACGAGCGCCTCTCGCTGCCCCGCGGGCAGCCACGCGGCGGGCTCGCCGGCCAGGGCCGACGCCGCATCGATGCGAATGGACCTGAGCGGATCCTCGAGGAGGCGGCCGCCGATGCGAGCGCGCGCTGCTGGTTCCAGCCGTTGCAGGCCCTGCGCGACGGCCAGTCGGACCAGCGGGTCGGGATCGCCGGCGAGTGCGTCGAGCGAGAATTCGAGTTGGGCCGGCCCGGCGTCCTGCAACAGTTCCAGGGCCGAGGCGCGCACGATGCCCGGCTGACGGGCATCCGAGGCAATCGTCGTCAGCCCGCCGACGGCGTCTGCCCTGCCCTGCCGCGACTTTGCGAACGTCTCGGCAAAATGCGGTCGCTGCCGCCACGCCGGTGTCCGCCACGTGTCCAGAGCGGCCGAGGCCCACGCCGCGGGCTTGTTCGCGTGACAGGCAGTGCACGCGTTGGGCGTGCCGAACCGCTCGCTGAAGTCCGGCCGCGGCACGCGGAAGCTGTGATCGTGCCGGCGATCCACGCCCATGTACGCCTCGGTCGGCATGTGGCAGGCCACGCACGACGCACCGGCGGTTCCTGCCTTGTGCCCGTGATGGGTGGGCCCATCGAAGGTCGTCGGCAGATGGCACTGTGAGCAGACCGCGTTGCCGTCGGCCTTCTGCTTTAGGCTGTGCGGGTCGTGACAGTCCGAGCAGGTCACGCCGGCTGCTTGCATCTTGCTCTGGAGGAACGAGCCGTAGTTGTAGACCTCGTCCTGCATCTGCCCGTCAGCGCGATACAGCCCTTCGGAGAGGAACGCCGGCCGGTATGACATAAGGAACGGCTGGCCGGGCACGTGCGCGTCGAATCGTTCCGATCGACGGGCATGGCACGGGGCGCAGATCTCCACTTCTGCGCGCCGCGTACCGAGCGCCGGGCTCCGCTTCGCGATGCCGTTGGCCATCTGCATCGTCCACTGGACGTCACGCCGCTCACGGAGCGACACGGTCAGTCCTATGTCCGCCGCGCTCGGCGACGTCACGGCGGCGCCGTTCGCGCGCGTGTTGGCCCATGCCACATGCGCGGACGCCGGCCCATGGCAGGTCTCGCACGACACGTCCATCTCGGACCACGTCGTCTTGTAAGTGTTGGTCGCGCGATCGAACCCCTTGCGCAGGTTCGTGGAATGGCACACCGCGCACTGGGCGTTCCAGTTCTGGCTGAATTTCGTCCAGTGCAGTACGTCGGAGTGCGTGACGGCCTCGTCCGGATACAAGTGGTACCAGCGCTGCCCGCCCTCGGCCTTCGTGCGGCTATCCCAGGCGATACCGAGCGCCTGATACCGGCCGTCGGGAAACCCGATCAGGTACTGCTGCAGCGGGTACACGCCGAACACATACGCCACGTCGTAGTCGCGGAGCTGTCCGTCGGGACCGTCTGTTCGCACGACGTACCGGCCGTCGCGCCGGCTGAAGCGGGTCGTGGTGCCAGCGTAGCTGAAGGTGGCGTCGGCGAAGTTGCCGAGCACGGTGGCCGGTGTGGCCTCCTGCATCGCCAGGTCGTGGTGCGACCCCTGCCAGAGTTTCTCCTCGGGCTGGTGACAACGCGCACACTGGGCCCGGCCAACGTACGTGGCGTTGGCCATGACCGCCGGTGCGACCGCCCCGGGCACGCTGGCTGGCGTCGACGGCGCCTCTTCCCGCCGGCATCCGATGGCCCCGACCAAGCCGGTCAGCGCAAGCGCGACGGTCATCGCGCAGATCTTCTGCGGCATTCGGTTTCACTATACCCGGGCCGTCCGTCCGGGAACCGAGGGCAGCGGTCAGCGGACGTCGCGGAGAATGGTCGTCCAGGTCACCGGAGTACGTGCGCCCGAACGACACCCGTGAACGTGTCGGCGCCGAGCGACACGAACAGTTCACCGTCCGAGACGGCGAGCGCAAACGCCAACCGTCGATCGAGGCGAGCCGCAAGCGCGCCGATCAACCCGAGGTCGATGGCCCGGACGTGGATGTCCGCCGCCCGGTGAATCCGCTCCCCTTCCAGGCGCTTGAGCCATTGCCCCGCGTCCCGGTGCGGGTAGACCGCCACGCGGGGGGAGGCTTTCGCGGCCTTGTGCAGCCGCGCCGGGTCGGGCCACCCGATCTCGATCCACGAGCGCAGCGCCCCGGTCAGATCCCGGACGGCCAGGGCGGGGTCATCGGGCGAGGACAGGCCCCCGGTCGAGAACTCCAAACCTTCGGTGTATTCGAGCGCATAGGCCAGCAGGCGCGTCACCAAGTAGTCGTCCGACTCGGATGGGTGGCGTGCAACGCGGAGGGCCAGCGTCTCGTATACGCCACGGTCGTGATCGGCCATGTCGATGTCGGCGGTGTAGATCGTCGCGGTCAGGGCCACCCGCGCATCGTCGCACGTCGCCAGCAGGACCACTTGACGGCAAGGGGGTTCCCTCGTCATGGTGGAGTTTCTGGAGGACGTGTGCCACTCGAGTCATTCATGCCTGCCGGTTTCGCCGTGCTGGGCCTCCTCGTAAACCCTGTGAACAGCCCCGCCCAGCCTGCCGCCACCGCCGCCACCAATCCGCTGCTCCAGGAATGGACGGGCCCCTACGGCGGTGTGCCCCCGTGGGACAAGGTGTTGCCCGAGCTCTTCAAACCGGCATTCCTGGCCGCGATCGACCTCCAACGCCAGGACATCGAGGCGATCACCAAGATCACGGCGCCGGCCACGTTCGCCAACACGATCGAGGCCCTGCAGCGTGCGGGTCGCCCGCTGGGACGGCTGGACGTGTTGTTCGGCGTCATGACCAGCAACCGGAACGCGCCGGAGTACCAGGCGCTCGACCGCGAGCTCTCGCCGATCTTCGCTGCCGCCGACGACGAGATCACGTTCAACGAGCGGCTGTTCGCCCGCGTCGCGGCTGTCCGGGACTCGATGGCACGCGGGGATCTCACGGCCGAGCAGCAGCGCCTCACGCAGCGGACCTACGACGGCTTCGTGCGACAGGGCGCGAAGCTGAGTGCCGCGGACAAGCAGCAGCTCTCGAAGATCAACCAGGAGCTCGCAGGCGCGTTCTCGGACTTCGCCACCAAGATCCTGGCCGACGAGGACACGTGGATCACGCTGGACAGTGAGGCCGACCTCGCGGGGCTGCCGACGGCGCTCGTCTCGGCCTACAAGGCCGCGGCCGCCGAGCACAAGGTTCCCGGCAAGTGGGCTGTCGTCAACACCCGATCCTCGGTCGACCCGTTTCTCACGTTTGCGTCGCGCCGGGACCTGCGCGAGAAGGTGTGGACGACCTTCAAGAGCCGCGGCGACAACGGCAACGCCAACGACACCCATGCGGTCATTGCCCGGATTGTCAAGCTGCGTGCCGATCGCGCCAGGTTGCTCGGCTTTGCCTCGCACGCGCACTGGCGCATGGACGACACCATGGCCCGCGACCCTCAGAAGGCCACCGAGCTGATGATGCGCGTGTGGACGCCAGCCGTGGCGCGCGTCAAGGAGGAGGTCGCCGACATGCAGGCGATCGCCGCCAGGGAAGGCCAGGCGATCACCATCGAGCCATGGGACTACCTGTACTACGCCGAGAAGGTCCGCAAGGCGAAGTACGACCTCGACACGAACGAGCTGAAGCCCTACTTCGAGTTGAACAACGTGATCGCGGCGTCGTACGCGATGGCCGAGAAGCTGTACGGCTTGACGTTCACGGAGATCACCGGGACGGTGCCCGTCTTCCATCCGGACGTCCGCGTCTTCGAGGTCAAGGACAAGGCCACCGGCCGTCACGTCGGCGTGTACTATCGCGACGATTTCGCGCGCCAGTACAAGCGGTCCGGCGCATGGGCCTCCGGATACCGGGGACAGCGCCGGTTCGACGGGCCCGTCACCCCGATCACGTCCAACAACAACAACTTCGTCAAGGCCGCCGCCGGGGAGCCGGTGCTCATCAGCCTCGACGATGCCGAGACGCTGTTCCACGAGTTCGGGCACGCGCTGCATGGCCTGCTGATGGACGTCACGTACCCCGGGCTGGCAGGGACGCCGCGCGACTTCGTGGAGTTCCCGAGCCAGGTGCACGAGAACTGGGTGCTCACGCGCGACCTGCTGGATACGTACTTCCGTCATTACCAGACGAAGGCGCCGATGCCGCAAGCGTTGGTGGACAAGGTGAACAACGCGTCCAAGTTCAACCAGGGTTACGCCACGGTCGAGTACCTGGCTTCGGCCATCGTCGACATGCGCCTGCACCTGTTGCCGGATGGCGTGGTCGATCCGGATGCGTTCGAGCGCAAGACACTGGCGGAGATTGGTGCGCCGAAGGAGGTGGCGATGCGGCACCGACTGCCGCAGTTCAACCACCTGTTCACGTCGGACTCCTACTCGGCGGGCTACTACAGCTACCTCTGGTCGGACGTGATGGCTTCCGATGCGTGGGCCGCGTTCGAGGAAGCCGGCAGCCCGTGGGACCCGGCGGTCGCGCAGAAGTTCAAGACCATCATCCTGGCCACCGGCAACAGCATCGATCGGGCCGAGGCCTACCGACGCTTTCGCGGTCGCGAGCCGGACGTCAACGCGTTGCTGCAGAACCGCGGCTTCCCCGTCGGCGGCAGCAGCGACAAGGGTCGCGACGATTGAACGGCTCATATCCGCGGTGTTCGAGGACGACCAGGCGGCCCGGACGTGGGCCGAACAGGGCACCTGACGCGCGCAACGGCGGATGGCGGTGCGTCGTAAGCAGCACAATCGTCCGTGACCAGCCGTTGACCTGATCGAGGAGAGCCGCATGTTCCGAGGCGCTGCGTCCCTTGCCGCTGCCCTGTTGTGCAGCGCTGTCATCACCGTCGCCGGGCAGGCGCCACAGGCGCCGCCACAGGGGCCGCCGCCTGGTCCTCAGGGTGGCCCCCCGGGAGGCCGTCCGGCCTTTGTCCCGCCGACACCCAAGAACCTGAAGGTCTTGCCCAAGGACATCGAGGGGCGCCAGTTGATGGGCGTGATGCGCGGCTTTACACAGGCGCTGGGCGTTCGATGCGTGTTCTGCCATGTCCCTGGCGCGAACGAGCAGGACCTCAACACGTTCGACTTCGCGAGCGACGAGAAGGACCACAAGAAGGCCGCTCGCTCGATGCTCAGGTTCACGGAGTCGCTGAACAAGGACTTTCCGATGGACGTCGGGGACGAGCCCGAACCAGGCCAGATGCGCGTCACATGCTGGACCTGCCACCGCGGTGACAAGGAACCCCAGACGCGTCGGCCGGATGGTCCTGGCGGACCTGGTGGGCCACCAGGGGCGCCTGGCGGCCCCGGCGCACCGGGAGCACCCGGCGCACAGGGCGCACAACCGCAGGCCCCGCCTGCGCAGGGGCAGCCCCCACAGGGGCAGCCGCCTCGACCGCCAGCGATTTGAGGCAGCAGAGTTAGCTGACGTTGGACCGTCGGCCGGGGTCGACGGTCCGCTGCCGCCGCAGCAGGGAACGCATCTGCGGAGCGCACGAAAGTGCGCTAGCATCTGCCCTCCAGCAGAATGCTGCCCTTCCCGGGAGAGTGAATGATGCGAGGTCTCGTTCCTTTTGCGGCCGGCGTGGTCCTCTGTGGCGCCATCGTCACCGCTGCCGGCCAGGCCCCGACGCAGCCACCGGCTGCGACACCCGCCGACGACGCGGCGCCGGAATGGCTACCGAAAGAGCTGAAGAATCTGAAGGTCCTCCCCAAGGACATCGAACCCAAGCAGTTGCTGGTGGTGATGCGCGGCTTCACGCAGGCCATGGGCGTGCGCTGCGTGTATTGCCACGTCGCCGGGCCCGATCCCTCGGACATGAGCTCGTACAACTTCGAGAGCGACCGCAAGGAGCACAAGGAGACGACCCGGGCGATGCTCAAGTACACCGAGGCCGTCAACGAGGCCTTCCCGAAAGGTGTCGGCGAGGAGCCGAAGGCGGGTGAACTGCGCGTGACGTGCTACACCTGCCACCAGGGGCAGCGTGAGCCACCGACGAAGAAGCCGGACGGCCCTCCTCGCACGGGCGCGCCGGCGGCGGCGCCACAGGGACAGCCGCCACGGCCCCCGGGGCTGTAAGATAGGGATTGGAGGCGCTGGATGCCGGCGCCTCCTTTTCTCGTGGACATTACGTGTTTAAACATATCTCGTCGCCACATGCCGACTGACCTGGAGCAGGAACTCAAGCAGACGCGGCCGTTCAAGTCGCCACACGAAGAAGCCTTCGTCGGCCTGCAGCGCACCGCCGCCTTGCTGGAACACGCGATCGAGACCCTGCTGAAGCCCTCGGGCGTCACCGCGACCCAGTACAACGTGCTGCGGATCCTGCGTGGCGCCGGCGAGCAGGGGCTCTGCCGCAGCGAAGTCGGGCAGCGTATGGTGCGGCGCGTCCCCGACGTCACCCGCCTGCTCGACCGCCTCGAGGAGACCGGCCTCATCGCGCGCACGCGTGGCGGCGAGGATCGGCGGTATGTCAGCACGACGATCACGCCGAAGGGACTCGAGACGCTGGCCGCCATCGATGAAGTCATTCCGCCGTTCCTGGAACAGCACATGGGCGCGCTGGACGCCGAGCAACTGCAGTCGCTCACCTCCCTGCTCTCGATCCTCCGCCGAGCGCACGCGTAGCGACCCTGCCACTCTCGCTCGTCCACGTTCGCGCCAGTCGCCTGGCGGCCAGTCGGCGGCAAGCCGGCCACAACAGCACCAGCACGGCCAACCACGCGGCGTACACCCCCCACAGCGGATAGCCGAAGCCGGGAGGAAATGCCGCGGCCGGGCCGCCCATCGATGGCAGCGGCATCCACAGGAACGCGGCCGCCGCCCGTCCATAAGTGGCCAGCGCCGCGACGGCCGCCAGCCCGTGCAGCACAAAGAAGTGGCTGACGAAAAAGAACAGCGGCACCCGACCGAACACCACCAGCGGTTGCCCTGCCGGCCAGGCCCGCCGGTCCATCCACGCGAGCAGGAGCAGGCCAGGGCCCAGGGTCATCAGCAGAAACGCCAGCGAGGGCGGATACTTGGTCGTGTTGAGGAACGACAGCACCGTCAACACGGCTGACGGCTGGACAGACCAGGGCGCGGGATCGCCGTAGCCGTTCATCAGCCGTAGCCCCAGAAACGCCACACAACAGGCGATTCCCATCGTCACGAGTCGGCGCTGGCGGACGTCAGCCAGTGCGCCGAACAGCGGGCCCAGGCCGTACCCCGCGGCCATCACCGCGCACCACGGCACCAGCGGGTAGCCCACCACGGCGACGATCCCGCCGACGGGCAGTACGCCGGGCTCGTGCAGGACCCTCCACACACCGGCGAACTGGCCGAGGTCCGCCGCGCGGATGGGATCCAGGAGGTTGTGGCCGACGATGACGACCAGGCTTCCGGCGAGGACGACCGACAGCGGCAGCCACACGAGCGCTGCAAGGATCAACATCGACAGTCCGAGCACCCACAGCACCAGCAGCAGCGGTGGGTAGGCCATCGACAGCGAGAAGTTCATCGCCACGCGCATGACGACGAGTTCCAGGACGATGAGCCAGAGGCCACGGGAAACGAGGTAGCGCGAAAGCGACGCACGCGTCTCACCCGGGCGCTGCAACCGCAGCCAGGCGCCGACGCCGGCGAGCAGCGAAAAGAGCGGCGCGCACAGGTGGGTCACCCAGCGCGTCGCGAACAGCAACGGCGTCGTCCGGGCGAGGTCGGTCGGCGAGAAAGTCATCGCGCCGGCGTGAAAGAAATCGCGCGCGTGGTCCAGCGCCATCAGCACGATCACGAGCCCGCGCAGGGCGTCGATGGCTTTGAGACGAGGAGCAGGATCGCGCGAGATGGCAGCCTCCGGTGATCCCGGGCATCGTACCCCGGCCTGCATCACGGCGGCCGGGGCGGGGTACGCTTGAGTCGATGTCACCGGTAATCGAGGTCGAAGGGCTGCGCAAGCACTATGGCCAGGTCAGAGCGGTCGAGGATGTGTCCTTCGACGTGCATCAGGGTGAGATCTTCGGATTGATCGGGCCCAATGGCGCCGGCAAGACGACGACGCTCGAGTGCGTGGAGGGACTGCGCGTACCCGACGCCGGTCGCATCCACCTGTTCGGGCTCGATCCCGTGCGCGATGCCGGGGCGTTGCAGATGCGCGTTGGTGTGCAGCTGCAGGAGTCGCACTTGCAGAAACGGATCACCGTCCGGGAGGCTGTCGATCTCTGGGCCTCGCTCTATCGTCAGACGCTCGACGGCGCCCACCTCCTCGAGCAACTCGGGTTGCACGAGAAGCGCAACGCCTGGTTCATGACGCTCTCTGGCGGCCAGAAACAGCGCCTGTTCATCGCACTGGCACTGATCCACGACCCCGAAGTCGTCTTTCTCGACGAGCTGACGACCGGCCTCGATCCGCAGGCTCGCCGCACGATCTGGGAGCTGGTGCGGGGCATCCGCAGCCGCGGCAAGACCGTGGTGCTGACCACGCACCTGATGGAGGAAGCCGAACGCCTCTGCGATCGCGTCGCCATCGTCGACAACGGTCGCGTGGTGGACATCGGCACACCCGCCGCACTCGTGGCACGCCATTGCCCGGAGCGGCTGGTGGCCGTCACGACCGATGACAAACGGGCCCCCGCCCTGCTGACGGCCTGCCGATCCGTCGCCCGCGTCGACACCGCGTCAGGAACGTTGCTCGTCCACGGTAGCGGCGAGGGCGTGCTCGACGACGTGCTCGAGTGCCTGTCGACGAATCGCGTACACGTCACCGGCGTACAGTCGCAGGCGTCGACGCTCGAGGACGTGTTCCTCCGTCTCACCGGCCATTCCGTCCGGAACTAGGACCATGCTGCGCGGACTCTGGAAACTCACCTGGCTCGAGACGAAGATCTTCCTGCGCGAACCGCTGGGCGTGATCGGCACCATCGGCTTTCCGATCCTGCTGTTCGTGCTGCTGCGGCGGATCGGTCGCGGCGCGCCACGGGCGGCGTTGCCGCCGCTACTGGCCATCGACTTGCCGATCCTTGCTGCCGTGATGGTGGCCGTCAGCGCGGTGGTGTCACTGGTGGCCATCATCGCGATCTACCGCGAAGGCGGCATCCTGAAGCGCCTGCGGGCCACGCCGCTGCAACCGATCACCATCCTGCTGGCCCACGTCATCGTGAAGCTCGGCTTCACCGCGTTGTCGCTTGCGGCGCTCATTCTCGTTGGAGCGCGCTCGTTCGGTCCGGCCGGCAGCGTCCCGGTCGTCTCGTTCGCCGCCGCCCTCCTGTTCACGACGCTGTGCCTGCTGTCGATCGGCTTCATCATCGCGAGCGTCGTGCCGACGGCGCGATTCGCGCAGCCACTCGCGACGCTGATCGTCTACACGATGCTGGGATTCTCCGGGCTCTTCGTGGCCGTCGATCGGCTGCCCCCAGCGATGCAGGTGGTCGCCCGCGTGCTGCCGATGTCGCATGCCGTGTCGCTGTTGCGGGGGATCTGGAAGGGCGAGGGATGGCTCGCACACGGCGCCGACGTCGCGGCGCTGACGGCGCTGTTCGTCGTGGCCACGTTCATTTCCTCGCGCGTCTTTCGCTGGGAGTGATCCAGGCGCCATCCAGGACAGCGCGAGTGCGACGACGGTTCTCACTTCTAGAGTCTCAGGTCTCAGGTCTCAGGTCTCAAGTCTTAGGTAAGGCGCGGTATAGATCCGCCGATGTGCGCCTGCGGCGCGCGGCGGGTTCTCCGAACGCGGCCTCGCTGCGAGCCCTGCGCGACCGCGACTCACTGCGCCCAGGGCACCACCCACTCGACCAGGTCATTCGGATTCGCGCCTGCGTCACGTAAGTCGCCTGAAGTATCGAGATCGCGCCATCGGAGTCGGCCGTGTACGCCCCAGGGCAGTACCCGGACGCGGTGCACCGACGGCTCGACGCGAACCTCGACGAAGCTCTGGAAGAACGGGGCCTCGTTGGAGTCGAACAGCGCCGACAGCCATTCGGCGGTGAACGGCCATCCCCCGAGATCGCGTGTCCACCACCAGGCCGGACGTTTCCACCAGGGCGTCGACGCGTCGATCTTCCGGGCCACGTCGGCATGTCCGGGATAGTGCGCCCAGGTGGTCGCGGCCGGCTGTCGTGGCCACGCGAGTGCCGTGCCGAAACTGAGGTACGCCCCACCGCCGCCATTGACCCAGTGGTGCATGGTCGGCGCGGCCCCAGGCCCGGGACGCTCCGCGTAGTACTCGAGATCGTGCGTGTCGCCGGCCATGACGATGGTGGCGCCGTGCCGGCGCAACAGCGCGTGAATCGCCGCGAACCCTCGTGGGTCGTCGTCGGCCGGGTCGGCCAGGTAGGCGCCGCCCGCATACAGCGGATGACCCAGTATCGCCATGACGAACTTGCCACGGGCAGCCTCGAGGGCTGACTCCAGCCATGCCCACTCGGCATCGTCGACGCGTCGGGCCACGCCAGTGTCGACGGCAACGAGCGCGAAGCGATCGGTCTGGACCTGGAAGAACGGCGCCCGTTGATGCGCGACCGACACGCCGTACTCCCCACCATAACTCGCGGCTCGGGCGATGAGTGCGTCGATGTGGGCATCTGTCGTGCTCGTGATGCGCTCGTCGGCTTCGACGCGCGCGCGCATCGCGAGCCTGGCTGCTTGCGGCTCGAGGAAGGTCGCGACAAACGCTTCCAGGGCGTCGTACCAATCGTGATTGCCCGGAATCGCATACAAGGGCACGCGGACGCCCTTGAATGGCAACCAGAAGTTCGTCTCGTAATTGCGCATCGCGCCTGTCGGATAGACCACATCGGACGAGATCACGACGAACTTGACGTCGGGCTGCTCTGCCGCCTGCCAGAGTGAGTCACGCAACACCTGCTGCGATGCGTCCCCTTCGCCGGTGTCGCCGATGACGATGAACGCGAAGTCACCGTCGGCTGGTACTCCGGCGGGCGTCACCGCAAACGCGTCGGCGCCATCGCCGACCTGCTGCGACGCCAGCACGCTGCGTACCATCGCCTCGCGCCACGTATCGGTGCGTGCCTCGGCCCAGGAGTTCCAGACGCCGGCTGCCCAGTTCTCGGTGTCGAAATACCAGTTCATGCCCCACACGGGCACCGTCGCCGCGATGACGGCTGCGGCTGGCAGGCCTGTGCGCAGGCCGCGGCGTAGCGCCAGGCGAGGCGAATAGCGCGCCTGGCGGAGCCGGATCGCGAAGCGCAATCGGGCCTCCAGCCACCAGCGTGCCGTCCGCGTGGCCAGTCGTGTCACGCGGCTCACCGGGTTCCCCTCGGTCAACGCCCACGCGCGCCGCTCGAGCGGCCGGGTCACCTTCCGGAACGTGAGGCGCGCCGGCACGACGACGAACGACGCGATCAGCACAGCGATGAACCAGTCACCGATGACCGCCAGCAACGGCGACAGCATGCCGAGCAGGGATGCCTCGAACCCCATGCGGCCGGCATGCAGGGCGAACAGCGTCGCGGTGAAGCCGAAGATCCACTCGCGATCGAAACCGCCGCGAGCGATTTCCTCGTCCTCGAGGCGATTGGCCATCACCAGCATCTCGGGGCGGTCGCCGAGGCCGAGATCAACCAGCGCCCTATCGCCGGCGTCATTCGAGGCGAGCACCGGGGAGGCGAGCACGTTCCACGCAGATCCGAGGATGCGCAGTGACGCCGTGATCGCGATCGTCAGCGGCAGCACCCGTTCCCGAAGCACGAGGACGACGATGGCCACGCCGAGGTTGCCGACCAGCGGCAGCAGCCAGGCCCGCAGCGGCAGGGGCGTCCCGCGACGTATCGCGGCCACGCCACGCCAGCCATAACGTCCGGCGTCGAACAGGAACCACGCCGCCAACAGGCCGATGACGACCCCGGCGACGATCGTAGTGCTGTTGAGGACGACGATGCCGATGAGGAGGGTACTGGCACCGTTGTACCAGGCGGCGCGGGCATCGGCGTCGCGGGCCCGCCGGCAGCCGTCGTAGACCTCGAGGAGGCCGGCGGCGAGCAGGAGCATGCCGACGCGCGCCATCGCCGATTCGCTGGCGATCGGCGTGACGAGCGCGACCGCAGCCAGGACGAACAGGGCGATGCCGACGCCACGGACATGGCGCCGCGCGGCCGGAGCGCCGGATTGGGTAACTGACGGGGAGGGTTCAGACACGGCTGGCCCGGTCATTCAACCGGGCCAGCGAGGGTGACGTCAATGGGCCGAAGGTCGAACTACTTCAGTTCGCGCACCCAGATGTTCCGGAAGCTCAATGGCTCACTGGGGTCGCCGTGCGCCTGAAGCTTGATCGGAGTGGCCCCGTGCGCCTTGTAGGCGGGCGTGCCGATGTAGAGCGTCTCGCCCTTCAACTCGTAGCTGTTCTGGACGAGCACCCCGTTGTGCAGCACGGTGACGCGCGCGGCAGACTTCACCGAGCCGTCGCCATTGAACACCGGGGCGGTCCAGATCACGTCGTAGACGTTCCACTCCCCCGGCTTGCGCATCGCGTTGGCAAGCGGGATCGCCTGCTTGTAGATGCTGCCGGCCTGGCCGTTGGAGTACGTGCGGTTGTTGTACGAATCGAGGATCTGCAATTCGTAGCCGGCGTCGCCACCGCCGGTCGACCCGAGGAACAGTCCGCTGTTGCCGCGCCCCTGGTCTTTGCCGGTGATGTTGGCCGGGACGCGCCACTCGATGTGCAACTGGTAATTGGAGAATGAGCGCTTCGTCTGGATGTTGCCGACTGGCTTGTTGACCGTGAGGACCCCGTCGGCCACCGTCCAGCCAGCCGGGCCGCCGCCCTTCGCGTTCACCCACTCGTCGAGATTCTTTCCGCCGAACAGGACAATGGCGTCCGACGGCGCCGCATCGGTCGTCGCACCTGGCGTGACGACCGTGGGTTCGGGTTCCCAGACCTCGGTTTCCTTGGGGCTCGGCTTGGGAGCGGTCGGGGCCTGCGCCTGCTGCGCAGCCAGGGGAGCAACGAGCAGCATCGCCAGCAGGCACGCGGCGGGGACGGGGAATCGCTTGGGCATGGCAGTGCGTCGAAATATATCAAAGAGAGACACAGCCACCGCGAGCCGGGTGCGGGACTTGCGTGTCTTCGAACGGGATCGCGGCCTGATGTCACCTGGGAGACGGTCGCGATCGTGGCGGAGCGCTATCGTTGAGCGAACTTCCGCGTCTTTGCAGGTCCGTGCAGCGCAGCGTGGCGATCGTGCACCGCTTCGCGTGCCTGCGTTTTTCGCAGGTGCACGCCACACGGAAATGATGCAGTAAGCCCCACGTGACCAATGGTTAGTTGTAGCTGAACCTGAACGCTTCTATCGTGAAGCAATCGTCCTTGCTGGTTTGCTGTCGATGACCGCCGCCCGTATCGCCCTCGTGGATGACGACCCGTCCATCCGACGCGGTGTGGCGCGCATGCTGGAATTGAGCGGCCTGCGCGTCACCACCTTCGGATCGGCGGAGGACCTCCTTGCCGACGACGCCGGCGAGGCGTTCGATTGCCTGGTCCTCGACATTCACCTGCCCGGGGTCAGCGGGCCCGAGTGCTACGGCGGGATGCGGGCGCGCGGTGCGGCGCCGCCAGCGGTGTTCATCACCGCGCACGACGCCAGCGAAACACAGGAAATGCTGCAACGGGTCGCCCCTGCGCTCTGTTTGCGCAAGCCATTCCGTGGCCAGCAATTGCTCGAGGCCATACGCACCGCGCTGAGTACCGGGTCTCACAACCCGGCCTTGTCCCGGTAGGCCCCGTCCGTCACTGCTGTCCCATTTGGTGTGACCCCAATCGCCTGGCAGCGCCGGGTGGGGCATGGTTGCGCCATCGCGTGCAAGGCGCGCTACACTGCCAACCCATGGGGTCGTACGGTGGTCGCCTGCTGGCGGCCCTCTTGAGCGTCGCCTGCCTCCAGGCCGCCGGCGCGAGGACATCGGCAGCACAGGAGGAGTCACCAGGCGCGGCGCGCGGCACGGTTCTGGTGCTGATCCCGGTCCAGCCGGGGCGTCCGATCTTCGATCTCTTCGCGCGTGGCGTTGCCGCGGAGATTATGCGGCGTCCCTCACTCAACGTCGCGCTGTCGTTCGAACAGCTCTACGGCGTCACGGATTCCGATGCCGTGACGCAACGGCAGATCGAGTTCGTCAAGGCCAAATACCACGGTCAGCCCATCGCCGCCATCATCGCCATGGCGCATCCGCGATACCTGCAGGTCCGCGAGCGTCTCGGAGTGTCGCCGGACGTGCCGTTGATTTTCATCGCCGAGCACGCCGCGCAGCACCCCCGACCGATGAATACCGTCGTGATCGACGTCGCGGAGACGCTGGTGGACTCGTGGGCGTACATGCGTCCCTTGTTCGCCGCGCATCATCGGGTCGCGGTCCTCGGAGGCAGCGCGCCGGCCGATCGGCAGCTGTCGGGTCGGACCATCAACACCCTGCGCCAGTCCATCGGCTATTCGCGCGTCATCGACCTCACGAACCTGGCGCTCGAGGAGATGCCGGACCGCGTCGCCGCCCTGCCGCGTGACGCGGTCGTGCTGCTCGACAGCACCGTGGCCGACCGCCACGGGCGCCCGATCACGTCGCAGGGCGTGCTGTCGGCGATCAAGCCGGTGCTGCAGGTGCCGACGCTCGTCAGCAATGACGCGCTGCTCGGACAGGGCGTGCTCGGAGGTTCGCTGTACCGTATCGAAGAGGTCGGCGCGCAGGTCGGACGCACGACCATCCGTGTCCTCGATGGGGCACCGGCCGACACGATCCCGGTGCAGCGGCTGGCGGCGCGCGCGTTCATTGACGCCAGGGAACTCGGCCGGCTAGGGCTGCCAGTCAGCCGCGTGCCGCCCGGCACGACGCTGCTCTGGCGCGATCTCGGCATCTGGGAGGAGTACCGCGGGTGGATTCTCGCCGCGCTGACCCTGGTGCTGCTGCAGACGGCCCTGATTGCCGGCCTGCTCGCCGAGCGTCGACGCCGCCTGGCGTCGCAGCGGCAGCTTGCCGAGCGACTCGGCGTGCAGGCCCTGGTTGCCGACATCTCGACCGGGTTCGCCAACCTCTCCGGGGATCGGCTGGATGCGCAGATCGTCAGCAGCCTCGAGCGGCTTGGGCGGGCGCTCGACACGGAGGACTGCGCGATCTGGGTGCTGCGGGGCCCCGACGGCCGCCCCCGCCGGATGTTCGGCTGGCCAGAGAAGATCGACGGCGCGAGCGAAGGGTCGCTGCTCGAGGAATCGCTACTCACGTGGGCACGTCCCCGGCTCGACCATGGCGAGGAGGTGCAGATCAGCGACATCACCGACAGGCCGATCCGCTCGCGCACCGCGCCGGACGACTCCAGTGCCTCGTTCCTGCTACTCCCCTTGCGGGTAGACGGCGAAGTGATCGGCGTGCTCGCACTGAGCCACGCGTTCTCGCCGGACTGGTCCGCCCATGTCCTCGGCGACCTGCGCACGATCGGCGAGATCATCGCCACTGCATCGGTGCGCAAGCGGACCGATGCGTCGATGCGCCGGCAACTCGAAACCCTGGCCCACGTCAATCGTGTCGCCAGCCTGGGCGAACTGGCTGCATCGATCGCGCACGAGTTGAACCAGCCCCTCGCCGCCATCCTGAGCAACGCGGAAGTCGCGCAGCAGTTGCTGGCCCTGCCCGAGCCGCCGTTGCACGAACTGCGCGAGATCGTCGGCGACGTGATCACCGACGACGAGCGCGCGGGCGAGATCATCCGCAACATGCGGTCGATGCTGCGCAAGGTCGATACCGACGCGGTGCCGGTCGACGTCAACGCCGTGGCGACGGCGATCACGCGCCTGTTGACCCACGACGCTCAGCTTCGGGGAGGGTCCCTCAAGGTCGAACTCGGTAAGAACCTGCCGACGGTCACCGTCGATGCGACGCAGTTGACGCAGGTGATGCTCAACCTGGTCGTCAATGCCGTCGACGCGATGGCCGCCATGCGCGTACGGCGAGCCGTGAGCGTGCGGACGATGGCGACCGACGGCGGCGTCACGATCGAGGTCCGGGATCACGGCCCTGGCATCGCGCCTGACGTCCTGCCTCGCCTGTTCGAACCCTTCTTCACCACCAAGCCGGAAGGACTGGGAGTCGGCCTCGCGATCAGCCGTTCGATCCTCGAGGCGGCGGGCGGACGGATCCGCGCGGAGAATGCCGCGGAAGGCGGAGCCCGATTCCTGGTGTGGTTGCCGGCGTCACGTATTGCCGCGGCCGAGTCCGAGGACGACCTGGCGCTACGGCCACCGGCCTGAGGGGCTCAGCGCTGCGACACCGGTCCGATCGGGGCCTCGAGCACGCCGAGCTTGTCGAGCAGGAGGACGAGTTCCGGCACCGAGTTGACGCCCAGCTTGATCAGGCCGCGCGCCCTGTGGAACTTGATCGTCGCGAGCGTCAGGTCGAGGTCGTAGGCGATCTGCTTGTTCAGCTGCCCACGGGCCACGCCAACGCAAACTTCCCGTTCGCGCGGCGTCAGGGAGGCGTACTTGCTCTGCAACAGCGCCAGGTCATGGGCTGCGGCGAGAATGGTGCGGTGACGCTCGACCGCCTCGCCGACCGAGGCCAGGAGGTCCTCGGACCTGACCGGCTTGGTCAGGAAATCGATCGCGCCCGCCTTCAGGGCTTGGGTCGAGGCCGGAATCGTGCCCTGTCCGCTGAGGAAGACGACCGGCTGGGTCCACCCCGTCTGACGCAACCGCTCGTGGAACTCCAGCCCGGTCATCTCCGGCATCTGCAGGTCCACCAGCAGGCATCCCAGGGCCGGACTGGGCTGGCGCTGGAGGAACGACGCGGCCGACGGCACCTTCTCCACGTCGTACCCGCCGAGCTGCAAAACGCGGCCGATCGCCGTGAGAAAACGCTCGTCATCGTCCACGGCGAAGACGGTGGCCACGGGTCCCATGAGTGGAGGCATCCTAACCCAATGTCACGACGGTGGGAATACGTCGCCACGTTTGACGAGTCTGGAACCACGCGGTGCTGAGGTTCGCCGAGGTCCATCCTGAAAGGGTGTCAATGCGTCCTGTCGTCTCCCCCGCCCCTCACCGCGCAATTGGGGTCCTTGCCATGCTCGCCCTCGCGGCTCTGGTCGGCTGCACGAAGAACCTGAACGTCGACGCGGTGGCTCCGGCGATCACCCAGGGCGTCTCCGATCAGGTGGGCCTCAGGCTCGCCAGCGTCACCTGTCCGAGCGGCCCGCGGCCGCTCGTTGCCAACGATACGTTCAACTGCACCGGCGCCGTCGTCGGCGGCGGCTCGCTCACGATCGCCGTCACACAGACCGACGACACCGGCAACATCACGTGGAAGGTCGCCAGCACGGACGGCCTGCTCGACCTCGCCAAGGTGGAAGGCTCGATCGTCACCGGCCTGAGGACCCAGGCCCACGTGGAGGCGAAGGTCTCGTGCGGCGGCAAGTGGAAGGCCGCCGGCAAGGGCGACAAGTTCGACTGCCAGGCGACGGCCCCCGACGGCACGCCGATCCCGATCGGCGTCACCGTGGCCGATGGCAACGGCAACGTGAGCTGGGAGACCAAGTAGCGCGATGGTTCCCTGGGAAACGCTCGGCGACGCCAGCACGCCTGACGGCACCCGCATCACGCTGCGGCGTCGCGGCCATGAATTCCTGTTGCTGGCCGACGGCCGCAGCCTGATGCCAAGCACGATCACCGGCTCCGAAGAGGCGCTGGCGACGGTGGGCTGTCGCCATCTCGCCAGCGTCCGCGGCGCGCGCGTGCTGATCGGCGGGCTTGGCATGGGCTTCAGCGTGCGGGCCGCGCTCGACGTGCTGCCCGCCGATGCCACCGTTGTCGTCGCCGAACTGGTACCCGAAGTGCGGGACTGGAACGAGCAATGGCTCGGGCACCTCGCCGAGTACCCGTTGCGCGATCCACGCGTGCACGTCGCGATCGGCGACGTCCTGCGCGTGCTGCGCGAAGACCCCGACGGTTTCGACGCGATCCTGCTGGACGTCGACAACGGCCCCGCGGAGTTCGCGGCCGAAGGCAACGACGCGCTGTACGGCCGTGCGGGCCTCTATTCGATCCGGAGGGCGCTGCGGCCCAGGGGCATCCTGGCGGTCTGGTCGGCCTGGGACGATCGCCGGTTCGCGCGGCGCCTGGAGTCGCTGGGTTTCGCCGTGACGCTGGATCGGGTCCGCAGCCACGGACGTCGCGGGGCGAGGCACTTCATCTTCCGCGGCGTTCCCCGCGCATAGGATTCGCGCAACGTGGCGCCGTGCGATATTTCGCGGCGCTGGGGAAATACACGCCAGCGGCAGCGCGTTCGGCGTGTCGCCGGTGGCCCAGAATCCACACAATCTGGCCGGAATCGGCGCTGTCGCGCGCACAGCGTGGCATGGGCAGACGGCACATGCCCTGCAAGCGGTGGTTGGCAGGAGCGATCCCCATGCGCCGACACCCGACCGGCCGACGACTGCTGATGCTGTCCATCCTTGGCGCGGTGCTGCTCGGTGGCCTGCCGGTGTTGCCAGGCCACGCGCAGACCACGAGCCGTTACAATCAGTTACGCGCCGCTTACATGCGCGCCCACTTCCACCAGGCCCTGCTGCTGCACGACGCCGTCGCGCGTGGCGACCTGCCCAGGGCCAGGGCCGAAGCGGCCGTCCTCGTCGACGTCACCCCGACGGTGCCGATGCCCGCGGGCTCCGAGGCGTTCCAGGGTGCACTCACGCAGGCCGCTCGCGCCGCTGCCGACGCCACCACGCTGGAAGACGCGGCGCACGCGACGGCGACGCTGCTCGGCACGTGTGGGCAGTGCCACAAGGCCAACCAGATCCGGGCGGCCGTTCCGGTCGGCAAGGACACCCAGGTCGGCGGGCTCGTCGGCCACATGCTCCTTCACCAGAAGGGCGTCGACGACCTGCTCGAAGGCCTGGTCTCGCCGTCCGACACGCAGTGGGTCGAGGGCGTCCGGATCTTCGCCAGCCCGAAGCTCGACCCGCACGACGCGCCGGGGAAGATGCGCAAGGCGATCGACAGCGGCGAGACCGAGCTGGCCGTGCTGGCAGGCCATGCCGCGCCCGCGCAGCGGACGCGCGACCGCGTGGACGTCTACGGGCAGGTGATTGCCACCTGCGGTAACTGCCACCGCACCCACGGCAAATTCGCCGGTCCCGATCGGCACTGACGACCGACATGGCGCGGCAGCCTTCCGGGTGATACCTTCGCGCCGTGATCCGCCGCCTGGCGCCCCTTCGCTGCGTGTGTCTCTGTGCGTCAGCCTGGCTGGCACTCGCTGGCCAGGCCCGCGCCGCGTCTCCGTTCGAGACGTCGACACTCACCCCCACGGGTCCGGCTCCCGCGGAGGGCCGCGTATTCACCTACACGCTGATCGTCCGCAATACTGGCGGGACCGCCGGTGGCGTGATCGAGATTCACGTGCCTTCAGACACGATGGTCGCTGGCCTGGGAGGACTCGATGCCGCGTCGATCGATCACGAAGCACGCATGGTGCGATGGGAAGGCACGCTGGGACCGGGACAGTCATTCACCGGAACACTCGCGTTCCTGGCCGGCACGGACACGGGCGGCCACACGGCGTCGCTCCACGTGACCGCCCGGCCGTGGCAGGGCGAAGCGACCTACCTGGTTCACAGCGCGGCGGTCGACACGGTGCCCGCGCCCGCCGCATTCCGCCTGGGTGGCCTGGGCGTCACTGCCGCGGGCGTCGCCGTCCTTGCCTGGATCGCGGCGTCGGTCCTGTTCTGGGTTGCGATGCGCGTGATCCGCCCTGGCGCGGCCTTCTGGGCGCCGATCCTGATCATGATGCCGGCAGGGTTCCTGCTGTATTTCGCCGCGCTGGCACGTGAAGACGCCCGCATCCTCGGCCTGGCCGAAACGACGTGTACCGTCGTCGATCGCGTCATCGACACCCGCACGTCGTCTTCGTCGACGTCACGGCCGTCTGGCCCCAACACGGTGTACGCCCCGCGGCTCGCCCTTCGGCACGGCGACGGCGAACACGCGGGCGTGAGCCAGGGGTTCGGGACCGGCAGCCGGCTGTCGGGGGCGAGTGCGGCGCGCGCCGAGGCACTGCTCTCGCGGTATGCCGTGGGTGCAGAGGTACCGTGCGCGGTGGACTCGCAGGACCCACGGTACGCCTACGTCGAACGCGGCTATGGGGGCGCCTACATCTTGGCCCTGATACCGATGCCGCTGCTCGCACTCGGGATATGGGGACTCCTGCCGCGGCGCGCGCGCGGCCAGTAGGGCGCCCCGTCCGGGCACCCGTCTCAATACAGCAGGCGCGCCTTGATCGTGCCGTCCAGCGACGCGAGTTCGCGGCGCACGGCCATCGAGTCCGCATCGGTGTCCGGATCCGGGTCGATGTCGATGACGACATATCCGATGCGCGGACTGGTTTGCAGGTACTGGGCCGCGACGTTGATGCGCCGCGCGGAGAACACTTCGTTGACGTGCGACAGCATCCCCGGCCGGTTGTGATGGATGTGCAGCACGCGGTGCTTGCCAGGGTGCCCCGGCAGCGCCACTTCCGGGAAGTTCACTGCCGAGAGGGTCGAGCCGTTGTTGCTGTACGTGAGCAACTTCTCGGCGACCTCTGTGCCAATCGCCTCCTGCGCCTCCGCCGTGCTGCCACCGATGTGCGGCGTCAACAGCACGTTGTCGAGGCCACGGAGCGCCGACTGGAACTCGTCGCTGTTCGACTCGGGCTCCTGCGGGAACACGTCCACGGCTGCGCCACCGAGATGACCGCTCTCGAGCGCCTTTGCCAGCGCTTCGATATCCACCACCGTGCCGCGCGATGCGTTGATCAGGTGTGCGCCCGGCTTCATCATCCGCAGCTGATCGACGGCAATCAGGTTTTGCGTCTGGGGCGTCTCCGGCACGTGCAACGTCACGACATCCGCGCCTCCCAGCACCGCGTCAAGCGAACGCATCGCCTGGGCGTTGCCGAGCGCGAGCCTGGTCACGACGTCGTAATAGACCACGCGCATCCCGAGGGCTTCGGCAAGTACCCCGACCTGTGTGCCGATGTGCCCGTACCCGACGATGCCGAGCGTCTTGCCGCGCACTTCGTACGATCCACTCGGGGACTTGTCCCACCCACCCCGGTGCGCCCGCGCATTGCGACGTGGGACGCCACGCAGCAGCATGACCGCCTCGGCGATGACGAGTTCGGCGACGCTGCGGGTATTGGAGAACGGCGCGTTGAAGACCGGCACGCCCAGGCTCTCGGCCGCCTGCAGGTCGATCTGGTTGGTGCCAATGCAGAAGGCGCCGACCGCGATGAGCTTCGGCGCGGCGGCCAGCACGTCGGCGGTAAGCTGGGTGCGGGATCGGATACCAACGACGTGCGCGTCGCCGATGGCCTCCTTGAGGGCCTGGCCTTCGAGCGCCCGCGCATGCTGCTGGATGTTCGTGTAGCCGTCGGCCTGCAGCGCCTCGACCGCGCTCCTGTGGACCGACTCCAGCAGGACCACCTTGATGAGGGACTTGTCGAACGAGACTTGCGACGAGGCAGGGGCCACGGCCATCCGAGGATCGTCGCTCGGCCTCGCGGCAGTTGTCAAAGACATGACACACCGCGAGCCGCCCCTCGGGCCGGCACGCGTTCAATGCCGAAATGCCGAACGCGGAAGTGTCGAGGTCCCAAGCTCTCGACATTCCAGCATTCCAGCATTCCCGGCATTCATGGCGCCTTCCCCCACGACACGAAGGCAAAGCGGCGGCTGTCCGGGGACCACGACGGCACGTTGATCGTGCCCTGCCCCCCGAACAGTTCGAGCAGTACCCGCGGGGCGGCCCCGGGGGTGTCCAGCGCCATCAGCCGCAATGCCACGTCCTTGTACGGCGGATGCCCCTCCACCGCCGCGTCGAAGGACACGAATACCAGCCACTTGCCGTCGGGCGAGGGATGCGGGAACCAGTCGGCATATCGCTGGTCGAAGGTTACCTGCTGCTGGGCGCTGCCGTCGGGTCGCATGCGCCAGATCCGCATCGTCCCGGTGCGCACCGAGTTGAAATAGATCCACTGCCCGTCCGGCGTGTAGTCCGGCCCGTCGTCGAGCCCCTTCGCCTGCGTCAGGCGCGTCTCGGGGCCACCGTCGATCGGCATCGTGTAGATGTCGAATTCACCGTCGCGGCTGCCCACGTAGGCCAGGGTCCGGCCGTCGGGCGACCAGCCATGCCAATACGACGGCGTGAGCGGCGTCAGCAGGCGCGGCGCCCCGCCGCCGGCCGCGACGACGTACACGGAGGACGAGGGACGGCAACTGATGGCGACGAGCGTGCCGTCAGGCGAGTAGCCGTGGTCGTTGTTACAGCCCTCGACATCGCCGATGTCGAGCTTCACCGGAGAGCCACCTTCGGCCGGAATGCGGTAGAGGCTCCCCTGCTGGTTGATCAGCAAGTGACGGCCGTCGCGCGACCAGTTGGGTGCTTCGAAGCGCACCGGGCTCCGATGCACGACCGTCCGGGCGCCACTGCTGACGTCGACGATTTCGAGCCGGCTTTCGTACAGCGGTGGCGGCGGCTGGGGAGCGGGAGGGGCTACAACGGCTGCAGGGGCTGATCCCGCCGGAGGTGCTTGCCCTGACACGACGCAGGGCGACGCGAACAGGGCGGCCAGCAGCAGGATGCGAGCGCGCATGGCTCGCATCCTACTACCGCTGCGCGATTAGGCGGCGCGACGGCGCCGTACCCTCACACCTGCAATGCCGAGGCCCAGGGCGGTGAGGGCCGTCATCGCCGGTTCGGGGACGGCGGCGGGCTGGACGGCGTCGGCAAATGCCGCGCCCAGCAGCGCGTGTGCCCTGGTCGTCGGATGGCTCTGGTCCCAGAACAGGTGCGAATCCGACGTCGTGCAGAACTCGTCGTCTGGCCCGAGGCCGAGGATCGACCCGGTGTAACACGCGCTATTCACGTTGGTGAATCCGTATGCCCCAGGCGAAGCGACCACCATGTTGAAGAAGTTGAAGGTACTGAAACGGGTGATGGAGATGCCCGGGAGCGCCGACCGCGAATTGAGCTGCCCGGTCAGCGCCGTGTTGAAACCGCCGCTCAGGCCTGACACCAGGGGCGCCAGGGGCGAGCCAGCAATGCCAGGCGTCAAGGCGAGATTGGCCATGTTCGGTATGAGGAAGTTCCGCGCGCCTGCTCCGTAGAGCAGGTCGACCATCGTGCCGATATTCGCTGCGGCCGCCCCCGCGACACCCGCGCTGGGGTTGATGAGCAGATCGTTGGGTCCACCCCAGATCAAGAACAGCGCGTTGGGGTCGATGGGCCCAGGGTTCATGAAAAAATACTGACCCAGCTGCGCATTCAGCATGCCCGTCGCTGGCAACACGAGACCCGGCGGCAGATTGTTGAGGGTCGCGGCAACATTGTCGGCTGTGCCTCCGCCCATCAGTGGCACATTGCCTGTCGCCGCACCAATCACGGCGAAGTTGGTTCCGCCGACAGCCGCGGGTACGAGGGGCCCGAGACCGAGCGCCAGGCTGAGGTACTCCGCCGCAACGAGGCCGTCGCTGGCGCGCCCGGGCGCGTAAGGCGGCGCCGGAACCATCGGTCCTGGGCCCGGAACGCTGATATCCACGATGACCGACAGGTTGCCGTTGTCCGACACGCTGTCGCCGAGGACGAACAGCTTGGTGAAAGGCCCCGCAAACGCGGGTGTGGACGACGCCACGAGGGTGGCAGCGAGGAACAGGGTCTGGAGTCGCATCGGGCCTCGGGGAGATAAGGTCTTCTGCCCGCTTGGACGCCAAAACGCGCCAGAGGATCCCGACGACTAAAATCGGCGTCAGGCCATGGACAAGAACTGTACGTTCGGGTTCTCCCGCTCACAGAACTGCAAGTCCCACTCGGACGGGAACAAGAGGACACGGCGCCCGGATCGGTCCGTCGTGGACAACACGTTGTTGGGCAGGGTCAGGCGGGCCGCGCCGTCAGCTTGCACCCAACGCGCCGCCACGTACGACAGCTTCTCGACCCGGCACGCCACCCCGTACTCCTCGCGCATCCGGGCCTCGATGATGTCGAACTGCAGCGCTCCTACGACACCGAGGATGGGATAGCGGGCTCCATGCACCGGGAAGACGACCTGCATCAGGCCTTCCTCCTCCAACTGCCGCACGCCGTCGTCGAACTGCTTGAACCGCACGTCCTGGAGGCGCAGGGCGCCGAAGTGCTCGGCCGGAAAATGCGGGATGGGTGGATAGACCACGGGTTCCCCGGCGTACAACGTGTCGCCGATGCCGAAGCGGCCCGGGTTGACCAACCCGACCACGTCACCCGGAAAGGCCTCCTCGATCGTCTCGCGGTCGCGGCCGAAGAAGCGGCTCGGCCGTGACAGTCGAACATTCTGCTGCAGTCGCGTGTTGACGACCTGCATGTCCTTGGTCAGCACGCCCGAGCAGACGCGGACGAAGGCCACACGATCGCGGTGCCTCGGGTTCATGTTCGCCTGGATCTTGAACACGAAGCCGCTGAAGTCGGCACGCAACGGGTCGATGGGTGAGCCGTCCTCCCCCTCACGCACCTGCGGGCAAGGCGCGTACTGCACGAGCGCGTCGAGGAACGACTCGAGGCCGAAATTGGTGAGCGCGCTACCGAAGTACACCGGCGTCTGCCGCGCCTGCAGGTAGGCGTCGAGATCGAAGCGCGTGCCAGCGGCCTCGAGCAGGTGCACGGCATCGAGCAGTTCGCGGTGCGCGTTCTCGCCGATGTGCTCGATCAACGCGGGGTCGTCGGCGCCGGTGACCACGACCGGCGCGCGCCGAGCGCTGCGCGGCACCCGCTCGTAGAACAGCACCTCGTTGCGCCGCAGGTCGTACACGCCCTTGAAGCGATCGCCGGTGCCAATCGGCCAGTTCATCGGCGCGGCGGACACGCCGAGCACGCGCTCGATCTCGTCCAGCAGGTCGAGAGGATCGCGTCCAGGCAGATCGAGCTTGTTGACGAAGGTCAGCATCGGCAGGTGACGGCGGCGCGCCACCTCGAAGAGCTTGCGCGTCTGCGTCTCGATGCCCTTGGCGGCGTCGATCACCATCACGACGCTGTCGGAGGCCAGCAGCGTCCGGTAGGTATCCTCGCTGAAGTCCTTGTGACCCGGCGTGTCGAGCAGCGTGACGCGGCGTCCGTGCAACTCGAACTCGAGCGCCGCCGAGGTGATCGAGATGCCGCGCTCGCGCTCGATGTCCATCCAGTCCGACACCACGTGTCGCTGCGACGCGCGTCCCTTCACCGCCCCCGCCAGTTCGATCGCGCCGGCGTACAACAGCGTTTTCTCGGTGAGCGTGGTTTTGCCGGCGTCGGGGTGGGAAATGATCGCGAAGGTGCGGCGCCGCTCCACTTCGCGCCGCAGCGCCTCGGAGACGGCCGGAACCGGGGAAGACATCCGATCATTGTAGCCGTCCGGCCCTCGGGCCGTAATGCCCCGCGGCGGGGCGATATGACACGCACCCCGTCCCGGGCCTGCGTCTTCCTGCACGAAGATGGTGATCCACCGGGCCACAAAAGCGGCCGCCCCGACATGACCCACAGGACTCATCGCATGAAGAGACCATTGCTCTCCCTTTTCGCCGCCATCGCCGTGGCATCGCTGTCGGGTGCGCCGCTGCGAGCGCAGTCCTCCGCGACCACCGCCGCGCCCGACGCGACGCCGGCACCCGTCGACCCCAGGCTCGCGGCGCTCAAGGCGGCCGTGGCCGCCGACGTGAAGTCGCAAGCCCTGTTCGACCTCGGTCAGCAGATGGTCGACATGGTCTTCAGTTTCTCGGAACTCGGCTTCCAGGAGTTCGAGACCAGCAGGTACCTGACCGGCATCCTCGAGAAGGAAGGCTTCACCATCGAACGCGGCTATGCCGGCATCCCCACGATGTGGGTGGCGCGCTGGGGGTCGGGTTCGCCGGTGATCGCCCTTGGCTCCGACGTCGACTGCATTCCGCAGGCCTCGCAGAAGCCCGGCGTCGCGTATCACGACCCGATCATCGAGGGCGCGCCCGGCCACGGCGAGGGTCACAACTCGGGCACGCCGCTCAACATCGTCGCGGCGATCGCGGCCAAGCGGCAGATGCAGAAGGCAAAGATTCCCGGCACGCTGGTCATCTGGCCGGGCATCGCCGAGGAGTTGGTGGGCACCAAGGCCTACTACGTGCGCGCGGGCCTGTTCAAGGACGTCGACGTGGTCCTCTACAACCACGTCGGCACCGACCTCGTGACGTCCTGGGGCGAGGGCCAGATGAACGGCCTCGTGTCGATCGAGTACACGTTTCTCGGCGAGTCGGCGCACAGTGCCGGCGCCCCGTGGCGCGGCAGGTCGGCCCTCGACGCCGTGGAACTGATGAACGCCGGCTGGAATGCGCGCCGTGAGCACCTGCGGCTGCAGCAGCGCTCGCACTACGTCATCACCAACGGCGGCGACCAGCCCAATGTCGTGCCGCGCAACGCCAGCGTCTGGTACTACTTCCGCGAAACCAACTACGAGCAGATCAAGAAGCTCTGGGAGATCGGCGACAAGATGGCGCAGGGTGCCGCGCTGATGACCGACACCACGTTCACCTCGCGGCTCCTCGGCTCGGCCTGGCCGATCCACATGAACAAGCCCCTGGCGCTGACGATGCACGACAACATCAAGGCGGTGGGACTGCCGACGTGGACCGAGGCCGATGTCACGCTGGCCAAGGCGACGCAGGCCGAGCTCGGCGTGCCGGTCGTCGGACTCGCGACCAAGATTGCCGATCTGAAAGGGCAGGAAGAGATTCCGGACGACGAGAGGCGCGGCGGCGGGTCGGACGACATCGGCGACATCTCGTGGACCGTGCCGACGGTGTCCCTGCGTTTCCCCGCCAACTTCCAGGCGGGGCCCGGCCACAACTGGGCCAACGCGATTCCGATGGCCACGCCGATCGCGCACAAGGGCGTCAACGCTGGCGCACAGGTGATCGCGATGACCGTGATGGACGCGTTGCTGCGGCCCGACGTGATCGCGGCCGCGAAGGACTACTTCACCAACGTCCAGACGAAGAACCGCAAGTACACGCCGCTGATCCGCGAGACCGACAAGCCGGCCGTGGAACTGAATACGGCGATCATGCAGAAATACAAGCCGGAGCTGCAGAAGTACTACTACGACCCGACGAAGTACAAGACGTACCTCGAGCAGTTGGGGATCACGTACCCGACGGTACGTCCGGCCCCGCAGAAGACGACGGCGGGCCAGTAGGCGTTGGTAGGGACGCCTCTCCGAGGCGTCCATCTCCACGACCCCGGCCCAGAGGGATGGACCGCTCGGAGAGCGGTCCCTACCGTCCCGTCAGCAAGGACTCCAGTTCGCCGACGCTCGTGACCACGTGCGTGGGCGAGCGGCTCGCGAGCAGGGCCGGTGTCGCATAGCCCCAGGTCACGGCGGCCGATGCGATGCCGGCCGCCCGCGCGGCGTCGATGTCACGGGCTTCGTCGCCGACGCCGACGGCCTGCTCCGGGTCCACCTCGGCGCGCCGCACCACGCGGCGGAATTTCGTGGCCTTGCCGAAGATCGCCGCCCCGCAGTCGAAGTCGGTCACCGCCGCTGACAGGTCAACGCCCAGCACACGGCGGATCACGTCCTCCCGGTTCGAGCTGACCACCGCCACGCGGACACCCGCCGCCGCCACGGACTCGAGCATGGCGCCGACCGCCGCAAAGAGCGTGATCTCGTCCGCCCTGTCGGACGCCACCTGCCGCATGTGGATCGCGATCCGGGGCAGTTGCCACATCTTGACGCCCATCGCGGCCATCACCGCGCGGTTGTCCTGCCCACGCAGAGCCTCGGCCTCCGCCGCCGAGAGACGCCGATAGCCGAACTGCCCGGCGGCCTCGACGATCGCGCTTCCCATCAGCCGCCAGCTGTCGGCCAGCGTGCCGTCGAAGTCGAAGATCGCAAGTCGATACGGAGGAGGCAGCTACGGCACCTTCGCCTGCGCGATGAGGAGCCCGAGCAGGCGCGTGTACTCCTGCTCCGCGGTCGTGAAGGCCGACGTGTACTCGGCTTCGGAGACCTTCGCCTTGCGCCACTGACCATCGAAAGTGATGGTCCGGCCGGCGATCGTCGCGGCGTCGGGGGCCTGATTCTTGGCCGGCTTCACTGCCAGACCGTTGGCGAGGAGGTCTTCGATGACCAGCTTGCCTTCCGCCTGCGACGCGGCCTGCAGGTCCTGGTAGGCATCCTGGTACTTCTTGGTGAGGACCCGCTCACGCAGCAGCACGGGCGCCTTGTAGGCGGCCGACACCAGCAGCAGCTGCAGGTCGGGCAACAACATCGCGGCGACGAAGCGGTTGTGGTCCTTCGGATCCTCGGCCGCCACGAACTGCGCTCCCGTGCCTCCGCCCTTCTTTGCCAGCAGGCTGGCCAGTTCCTTCACCGGTGCTGCGGTATTCGATGTCGCTGGCTGCGCCGCGGCGATGCCCGCCTGCGCGAGCCCTGCCGCGAGAAACGCTGCCGCTACGCGAGTGCCCCACTGATCCATCGACCGCCATCCTCCGAGGTGGGCGCGTGACTCGCGCCGGAGACCAGCGTCAGCCGATGAAGAGCGCATCGTCCTCGTCGCCACTCCCCTTCGGGCGACGACGCGTGACACTGCCCTTCCTGATCGACCCGACCGCGGCACGCAGCGCCGAGGCCAGCGCCATCCCCTCTCGAGCTGGCGCGACGACCGCATTCTGCACCACGGCGAGCGTCTGATCCACACGATGGGCGGCGGACGTGAAGGCGGCGTCGGCCTTTTCGGCCTGCTTGACGGCCAATGCGGAGATTCGGGCGGCGTCGGCGCCGATGACGTTCAGGCGGTCGACGAGCGGCTGCAACTGCCCCTGCACCTGCGCCTCCAGCCTCCCCATGCGGGCGCCGAGCTTCCGTGCCGCCATCGCGCCGGCAATGATTGCGCCGACCTGCACGAGGGCCATCACGAGGGTCGAGATGGCAATGATCGCGAGCCAGATATTGGAGGAATCGTTCATAACTTAGCCATAGCCGGCCGTCGGCATTCGGCCGTCGGCCGTCGGAAAACCTCTATTGGCCAAGCGCTTCGAGGCATGCATCGAAGGCCGAAGGCCGCGTGACGAAGGCCGCCTAGAAGATGGTGACTTTCACATTCAGATACTTCTTGGGGTCCTTCTTGATCTCGGCAAGCAGGCTCCGCAGTTCCAGCACCGCGCCATTCATGTTGTCGTACAGCTGCTTGTCCTGCAGCAGCCTGCCGGCCGTGCCCTCGCCCTTGTTCAGGGTCGCGACGAGCGTGTCCAGACGCTGCACCACGGAGTCGAGCCGATTATAGAGCCCGTTGTCGGTCAGCAGCTTGCCGGCCGTTCCATCGCCATTCTTCAGGCCCGCCGACACCGCCCGCAGGTTGTCGGTGGTGGCGCTCAGCGACTTCGCGAGCGCGTCGTCGTTGATCAGCGTACCGATCGAGCCCTTGCCCGCCGCGATGTTGCCCGTGACCTGATCGAGGTTCGCGAGCGCGCGTTCCAGGTTCCTGGCGGCCGCCTCGTTGTTGATCAACGTGCCGGCCGGCCCCTTCCCCTGTTTGATGGCCCGGATCACTTCCTCGGTTGCCTTCGCGACGCCATTGAGCTGCACGTACAGGTCATCCTCGGTGACCAGCTTGCCCACGGTCCCCTTGCCGGCGCGGAGTTCCGCGATCAGTGCCGAGGCCTGCGAGAGGGTCTGGGTCGCGTTCTCGGCGACGTCGGCGATCTGCCCCGGGGTCTTCCCCGAGCGGATATAGGACCAGTCCTTCAGCGGCGTACCGTGCGTCGAGGCGGTGATGTCGACGGCTCCCTCGCCGAGCAGGCTGACCGACCCGACCTGCGCGATCGAGTGCTCCGTGATCTTGTTCTGCACGTCGGGCCGGACCCGCAACACGACCTCGACGACGGCGCCATCGAGATAGACATCGTCGACCGCGCCGACGTTGACCCCGGCGAGCCGCACGACCGACCCCGACTGCAAGCCGCCGGCGTTGGGGAATCGCGTCTTGAGGTGGTAGCGGCCCGAGAACAGGCCGGCATCACCGCCGACGGCAAAGATGAGCATCGTCGCGAGCGTGAACGCTGCAACGGCGAGGATGCCGATCTTGAGCTGGGACCAGGCGAGAGTGCGTGTACGTGGCATCGGATCAACTCAGGAAGAGCGCGAGGTACGGGTCGTTGGTGGCACGCAGCTCTTTCGCCGTGCCCTCGAAGTGGATGAGCCCATCGCGGAGCATGACGAACTCGGTCTGCGCGAGCTTCTCGGGCGTGGCCGGCACGAACTGGATCCGGCCGTCGTTGCCGCGAAAAGCCATCCTCTCCGCCACATAGAACGCGTCGCGCAACTGGTGTGTGACGACCAGGGAACTCACGCCCTCGATGTCGCGCAGCTTCACGATCTCGTCGTCGATGGTGATCGACGTGATCGGATCGAGCCCGGTGGTCGGCTCGTCGTAGAGCAGGATGCGCGGCTGGAACGTCATCGCACGGGCAATGGCCACGCGCCGCCGCTGCCCACCCGACAGCTCCGACGGCATCTTGTCGATGTGCTCTTCGAGTTCCACCCACCCGAGCACTTCCTCGACGCGCCTGTGCACGTCTTCGAGGGGCGTGTCGCTCTCCTCGTACAGCTTGTAGCCGACGTTCTCGCGCACCGACAGCGAGTCGAAGAGCGCGCCCTCCTGGAACACCATCCCGACATCGTCGCGGACCTTCATCATGTCGGACTCGCCGAGCGTGTCGACGCGGACGCCGTTGACCCAGATCTTGCCCGCCTGCGGCTTGAGCAGCCCGAGAATCAGCTTCAGGATCGTGCTCTTGCCGGCGCCGCTCGCGCCGAGGAAGATCTTGGAGTAGCCGGCGCGCAACTCGAAGCTGATGTCCTTGAGGATCACGTTGTCACCGAACGCGAGGAATACGCGTTCGAAGACGATGACGGGCTCCCCCGGCGTCTTCACCCGCGACAGGCGGGTCTCCAGTGGTGTCGGCGTCCCCATATTCAGTAGAGCAAGCTGATCAGCAGCTTGGTGATGATGAAGTCGAGCACGAGCACGGCGACCGAGCCGGCGACGACCGCCTGTGTGGTGCTGCGGCCCACCCCCTGCGTGCCCCCCGTCGTCCGCATGCCCACGAAGCAGGCGATGCTCACGAGCGCGAACCCGAGGAACACCGGCTTGATGAGCCCCATCCAGATGTCCTGGATCCAGAGCCCCATCACCACCGAGTTCCAGTACACGCTCGAGGCTACGCGCAGTTGCGTCACCGTCGTCACCCAGGCGCCGACGATGCCGACAAAGTCGGAGATGACCGTCAGGATCGGCACCATCACGACGCCGGCAATCACCCGCGGCAGCGCGAGCTTGCGCACGGGATCGGTGCCGAGCGCACGCAACGCGTTGAGCTGATCGGTCACGGCCATCGAGCCGAGTTCGGCGGCGATGCCCGAGCCCACGCGCCCGGTGACCATCAGCGCCGTCAGCACCGGGCCGAGTTCCTTGATCATCGACGCGCTGATCAGCCGGCCGACGACCGACCGGGCGCCGAACTGATCGAGCGTCATGCCGGACTGCAACGCAAGCACCGCGCCCGTGAAACCGCCCGTGAGCAACACGACGGTGAGCGAGCCGACGCCGATGGCATCGAGCTGTTCGATCGCGTCGCGGTAGTAGAACGGCCGGCTGGTCGCGGCCCGCCCGAGGGCGGTGCACATCTTCACGTACTCCTGGACCTCGAAGACAGCCTTCTTGGCCCAGCCGATCAGAATCAGTTGCATGAGTTGGCGGTGCCGAGGCGAAGGCCCCTCAGGCGCCCGGCGCCCCCACGCCGGCGAGGGCCAGACCGGGCTGGCGGAGGACCTTGATCCGGTCGCGCAGGGTCGCGGCCTTCTCGAATTCGAGATTGGCGGCGGCGCCGCGCATCTCGGCCTCGAGCGTCGCGATGTGCGCGTGCAGTTCGCCCTCGGTGCGGAACGCGGCACGAGGGTCGCGTTCGACGGGCACGGTCAGGTAGTCGTGCTCTTCCACGCCGCCCATGCCCTCGTCGATGGCGCGACGGACACTGGTCGGCGTGATGCCGTGCTCCTCGTTGTAGGCCACCTGGACTTCGCGGCGACGGTTGGTCTCGTCGATACAGCGCGTCATCGAATCGGTCATCCGATCGGCGTAGAACACGGCCCGCCCGTTGATGTGCCGCGCCGCTCGCCCGACGGTCTGGATCAGGGATCCGCTGGAGCGCAGGAATCCTTCCTTGTCGGCGTCGAGCACGGCCACCAGTGAGACCTCGGGGAGATCGAGCCCCTCGCGCAGCAGGTTGATGCCGACGAGTACGTCGAAGGTGCCCCGGCGCAGGTCGCGCAGGATCTCGATTCGTTCCAGGGTGTCGATGTCGCTGTGCAGGTAGCGCACCCGGACGCCGAGTTCGTGGTAGTACTGCGTCAGGTCCTCGGCCATGCGCTTGGTGAGCGTGGTGACCAGCACGCGCTCGGCCTTCTCCACCCGCAGGCGGATCTCGCCGAGCAGGTCGTCGACCTGGCCGCGCACGGGCCGGATATCGATCTCCGGATCGAGCAGTCCGGTCGGGCGCACGATCTGCTCCACCACGACACCGCCGGATGCCGTCAGTTCATAGGGACCTGGCGTGGCGCTCACAAACAGCTGCTGGCCGACGCGTGCCTTCCACTCGTCGAAATTGAGCGGACGGTTGTCGAGCGCCGACGGCAGGCGGAAGCCGTACTCGACGAGCACTTCCTTGCGCGAGCGATCCCCGGCGTACATGCCGCGAATCTGCGGAATGGTCTGGTGACTCTCGTCGATGATCGTGAGGGCATCGGCGGGCAGGTAGTCGAGCAGCGTCGGCGGCGGCGCCCCGGGTGGCCGCCCCGTGAGGTGCCGCGCGTAGTTCTCGATGCCGTGGCAGTAGCCGATCTCCTGCATCATCGCGAGGTCGAACATCGTCCGCTGGTGCAGGCGCTGGGCCTCGAGCAGGCGTCCCTCGCGCTCGAGGAAGGTGCGCCGCTCGACCAGTTCCGCCTTGATCGTCTCGACGGCGACCTTGGTGCGGTCGCGCGATGTCACGAAGTGGCTCTTCGGGTAGATCGCCACCTTGTCGTGGCGGCGCAGCGTGCCGCCGGTCAACGAGTCGATGGTGGAGAGCTCGTCGATCTCGTCACCGAACAGCTCGATGCGGACCGCGCTCTCCTCGTAGGAGGGATAGACCTCGATCACGTCGCCGCGGACCCGGAAGGTGCCGCGGGCGAAATCGGCGTCGTTGCGCTCGTACTGGATTTCGACCAGCTTGCGCAGGATCGCGTCCCGCCCGATCGCCTGGCCGCGCTCGAGCGGCAGCATCAGCCCGTAGTACGCCTCCGGCGAACCGAGGCCGTAGATGCACGACACGCTCGAGACGATGATGACGTCGCGACGCTCGAAGAGGGACCGCGTGGCGGACAGCCGCATGCGGTCGATCTCCTCGTTGATGATCGCTTCCTTCTCGATGTACGAGTCCGTGGCCGGCATGTAGGCCTCGGGCTGGTAGTAGTCGTAATAGGAGACGAAGTACTCGACGGCGTTGTGGGGGAAAAAGCGCCTGAACTCCTGGTACAGCTGGGCAGCCAGGGTCTTGTTGTGGACCATGACGAGCGCCGGGCGGTTCACCCGCGCGATCGTCTGCGCCATCGTGAAGGTCTTGCCCGACCCCGTCACCCCGAGCAGCGTCTGGAACGGGTCGCCGCGCTCCAGTCCACTCACCAGTTCGTCGATCGCCCGTGGCTGGTCGCCCCGGAGTTCGAAGGACGAGACCAGCTGGAAGCGATCGTACGTGGATGGCATGGGGGGCGAAGGAGGATCGAATCCCGCGGATCGTACCATCCGTGGCCCTGCCTTGACACATCCGAGCGTGCCATGCGGCCGAGGCGGCAGCCCCTCCCGCTTCGGCGATCACCGGCAAGTGCCGCTTACTGCTGTCGTGCGGCGACGGGCTCGGGACGCATCAGCGCGTAGTAGCCCTTGCGCGATCGGATCCTGGCCGACTTCAGATCCGGGCGATTGAGGCGGACATCCAGTTTCCGCCAGCGCCCGTCGTTGGCCTGGTTGCTCGAGACATAGCCGATGAGATAGCGGCTCTTGACGTCGCCCGTGACCTGTTCGTAGGCGAGGTCGATGTCCTTCTTCGTGGCCGGGAAGAACGCGAGCCCTCCGGTGGCCTCGGCGATCTGGGTCAGCCGAATGCGCTGCTCCAGCTTTTCGCGCGCGCCCTGGTTCTCGAGGAAGCCGACGATGTAGACGGTGACGTCGGAGGCCTTGAGGGCGGTCAACGCGTCGCCGAACGACATCACGCTGCGGGTGTCGCCCCCATCGGTGTAGGCGACCATGATCTTCTCGCCGGGCTGGTAGGCGGTGCCGTCCAGGTACACGCCGAGCGCGTCGTACAGGGCCGTCCAGCCGTCCGGCTTGCGGTTGCGGAGCCGCTCCACGAAACGCGGAAAGTCGGCCTGTCCGAACCGGGCGACCCGCACCTCGGTGTCGAAGTCGACCAGGGTGATGTCCTCGGCGCGCTGCAGCAGGTTGCAGAACTTGACCGCCGCGCTGCGCGCCATGCCGAGGTCGGCCGACATGCTGCCGGACGTGTCGAACAGCAGTCCGATGTGCAACGGCGGGCGGTCGGCGTCGGCGAGATCACCCGTCGCGAACAGCTGGACCTGCTGCGGTTCACCATCCTCGAGGATGGTGAAGTCTTCCTGGGCGAGCGCGCCGAGCGGCTGCCCACCCTTGTCGACGACGGCGACGCCGAGCCTGACCGTTTCGACACCGCTGCGGAACACTTGCTGGGCCCACGCCGGCGCGGCGCACATACAGGCCGAGAGTGCTGCCGCAGTGACGAGACGCGTCATGCCATCCCCCTTGCCAAGTCGCACGCCCGAGGCGCGTTGCCCCAGCCCTGCGAACAGTCCTTGATGCCGGTCAGCATACACCTTCAAGAACCGGGGCCCATGTGCCGATCGTCTGAAGAGTATAATTATGGTTTGGCTGCGGGGAGCGGCCTCGAGGCAGCCCCCGCCCACGTCCCATGAAGTGCCTGGCTGTTTGTCAGAACGAACTCGTGATGCGCACCCTCCACGGGGTGCTGAGTCCAACCTTCGACGTCGAGTTCCTCGTCGAGAGCCGCCCTCTGGCCCGGAGGCTCATCGAGGAAGGGCTCAAGGTCACGGTCACCGATTGTTCCCGCTGTGACTCCTACGTCAAGGTCGACCTGACGCCGAGCACCTGCGTCATCATCGAGGACATCGGCAAGCGAAGTCTCAAGCGGTTGATCGGCGCGGTGCGCGACGCTGGCGGCACCCTGACCTATGTGGTGTCCACCGGCCCCAGCATCCGGCGCGCCGACGAGGCCAAGACCGCCTTCCCTGACATCTTCACCCTGACCCTGGCCGAGCTCCTCGCGCCGCAGCTGCACGCCGAACTCGAGCGCAGCGTCACTCGCGCTCGCGTCCTCCAGTACCAACGGTACTTCGCCGACGCCGATCGCGTCCTCATCCTGCTCCACAATGAGCCGGATCCCGACGCGATGGCCAGCGGTCTCGCGCTGCGCAACCTGCTGCGGCGCACGAAGACCACGGCCATCATCGGCGCAGTCCATGGCGTCAGCCGGCCGGAGAACGTCCGCATGGCTCACCTGCTCGACATCCAGGTCGAGAAGGTGTCGCCCGATCAGTTCGCGAGCTTCGACCGCGTCGCGACCGTGGACGTGCAACCGCACTACTTCGGCAGCCAGTTGCCGCATGTCGACCTGGTCGTCGACCACCACCCGGAGCAACCGGGCTACAGCGCCGTCTTCAAGGACATCCGCGCCGACTACGGCTCCACGAGCACGATCCTCACCGAGCATCTCCGCGCCGTGGACATGAACGTCTCCGAACGCGTGGCCACGGCCATGCTGTACGCGATCAAGTCGGACACGTTGTTCTTCGCCAGGCACACCAACCGCCAGGATCTGGATGCCTTCACGTACCTCTATCCACTGGCCGATGCCGCGCTGATCCGCAAGATGGAGGGCGCCGACATCACGCTCGAACGCCTCCAGACGGTGGTCCAGGGACTCGCCGACAGCGAACTGCGCGGCGACCTCTTCTTCGCGAGCCTCGGTGTCGTCCCGCGCGAAGACTTCATCACCTACACCGCGGACTTCTTCCTGCAGCTCGAGGAGACCAGGTGGACCTTCGTCACGGGCGTCGTCAATGACGCGCTGGTGCTGTCGGTGCGCAACCTTGGCTATTCGCGCAACGCTGGCGAATTCGTGCGCAAGTACTTCGGCGAGATCGGCAGCGCCGGCGGGCACCGCGCGATGGCCAAGGCGGTCGTGCCGCTGCAGGCGTTCGCCGAGAAGTTCGGCGCGCGCACGCCAGGCCAGATCAACGCCGCGATCGCCGTCATGGCCGAGCAGTTCGTGCACGATGGCAACGGCGCGAAGAAGGACGAGAAATCGACCGCGCTCGTCACCACCAGCACGTAATTGCAGAAGTTCAGAAGTTCAGAAGTTCAGAAGTTCACCCGCATCGCCAGCCCGTCGAAGCGCTGAGGTGGGGGTGCAATTGTGAAGCCGTGAAATTCTGAAATCAGCCCAACGCCTGGTCGACGTCCGCGATCAAGTCCTCGAGCGACTCGATCCCGACCGACAGCCGCACCATGCCGCGCGTGACCTGGGCGCTGGCGAGCTGATCGTCGGTCCAGCCATATTGCGATGTCAGCACCGGCAGGCTGCACAGACTCTCGACACCGCCCAGGCTGGTGGCGCGCTTGAACACGGCGATGCGATCGAAGAAGCGCGCCGCGGCGTCGAAGCCACCCGGCAGATCCAACGTCACCATGCCGCCGAACCCGCGCATCTGGGCCGCCGCGATGGCGTGATCGGGGTGGCTGGCCAGGCCCGGATACAGCACCGCGCTCATGCGCCGGTCGCCCTCGAAGGCGCGCGCCAATCCCAGCGCGTTGGCGTTGTGGCGCTCCATGCGCACCTCCAGCGTCTTCAGCCCGCGCGCCACGAGACCGGCTGCGGCCGGGTCCAGCAGGGCGCCAATCAGCTTGCGGGCCGGGATGAGCCGCTCGACGAGCTCGCGCGATCCCATGATCGCTCCCGCGGTGACGTCGCTGTGCCCGTTGAGGTACTTGGTGACGCTGTGCATGACCAGGTCGACGCCGAGCGGCAGTGGACGCTGGTTGAAGGGCGTCGCGAAGGTGTTGTCCATCACCGAGAGGACACCGGCGGTACGGCACGCCCCGGCCACGCGGGCGATGTCCAGGCACCGCAGCGTCGGATTGATCGGCGACTCGAACCACACCACCTTCGTCGCCGGTCCGATGACGAACGTCGGATCGCGCAGTTGATCGAGTTCGACGAAGCGGGTCGTCACCCCGAACCGCGCGAGGAACGACTGCAGCAGGTGCAACGTGCCGCCGTAGATCGCGGCACTGCACACCACCTCGTCGCCTGCCGACAGCAGGCTCAGCATCGTGCTCGCGATGGCGCCCATCCCCGAGGCGAACACCATCGCGGCCTCGGCATCCTCGGCTTCGGCGAGCTTGGCTTCAAGCGCGTGCAGCGACGGGTTGTCGTAGCGCGAGTAGAAGTAGCTGTCCGAGCCGCCCTCGATATAGGCCTGCAGTTGCGCGGTCGAATCGAAGACGAACGTGGTGGTCTCGTAGATCGGCGTTGTGAGCGGCACGGCTCCGGGCTGGTGGCCCTCGGCCGTGTGGATCAGGCGCGTGGCCAGTCCCTTGCGTGTCGTGTTCATGGCTGCAGCAAATGTCAAAATTTCACAATTTCAGAAGTTCACGATCTCGACGAGCTCGAAGGTTGGTATCCGCACTGAAAGTCTGCAATTCTGAAATCCTGCAATTGACAATGTCCTCAGGTGAGCGGCAGGTCGTCCACGGCCGCCACGGCGACCGGCGCAGGCTGCTCGAGTCCTTCCGCGCTGCCGCCCACCACCGGCACGATGAACTGCGCATACGCATCGTCGTAGCCGCGGCGCAGGAGCTCGTCGAGCGCGGCATGACGGTCCGAGCGCGTGTCATGTACGCCGGCCAGGTCGAACGGACCGAGCGGGTTGTGCCTGGGCTGCACGTGGTAGACGTTCGTGAAGCGATCGAAGAAGGCCGTCGAGGCGTCGCGGACGCTGGCACTCTCGTGCCCGGCGATCGCCTGCCCGAGCCAGGCGCGCGGATCGGCGCGACGGGGTGCCAGGCCGTGCGGTCCCTGCAGCGGCGACGCCGCACTCACGAGGATGACCTGTTCGGCGCCGGCGGCTGAGACTTCCTCGAGCAACCGGACGAGGCCCTCGGGTCGATCGGCGAGCAGGTGCGTTTCGCCGTGCCAGGCGCCGTCGAGCGGGAACGTCATCGGATGCGGTTCGGCCGCGATCGGCACCGCCAGCGCCGCAGCGAGGCCATCCATTGCCAGATCGCGTCCGGCCCCGAGCAGATCGATCACCTCGCCCGCGCGCACGCCCTCGGCGTCTTCGATGAAGAAGCGCCGGCGCCAGGCGTCCTGGAGCGCGGCAAACACCAGGTCCCGTCGCGTGTCGAGGTCGTGGACGACGAACATCAGCTCGGCCGACCCGGGCTGGCCGAGCCCCTCGCCGATCATCTCGACGTAGCGTCGACTCAGCTCGCGACGATCGGTCGTGTGCGCGCCGCCGGCGGCCGGCCCGCTCCACAACGCCTGGGCGAAATGCGCGACGGCCTGGCGCGCGTCGAGCGGAGAGCCGAGCGCCACCCACCATGGCCGCCCAGCCACTCGCCGCCGCCCCTGACTGCGGGTGCGCAACACGTACTCGCCGGCGAGGAACAACGCGGCTCCGAGCATCGAGAGCACGGCGACGCGAGGAATCACTTGTGCGAACAGCGTGTGGTTGAAGGTCGCGGCGATGGTGCCGACGAAGAGGCGCGCGACGCGGCCATCACGATCCAGCCCGCTCAATTGCACGGCGTAGGCGAACGGATACAACAGGGCGGCGCCGACCTGCACGAGCACCGGGATCGAGAGGACGGCGAAGCAGGCGGCGAGCGCCCACGCCACCACACGCCACGGCAGCCGCCATCGGTACAGGTGGGAGGGTCGTGCGCCGCTCCAGGCGCCGGACGCCTGCCAGAGCCGCGTGCCGCCGTCGAGCGCGGCGAGCATCGCGCTGGCGACGCCCATGCCGCGGCCGCCGACGAGATCGACCTTGACGCCCGCCTCGGCGAGCGCCTTCATCACGCCGGCGTGATACGCCCCGGCCGAGCCCGTCCCCGTGAACACCAGGGCGGTGCGCAGCCGCGGTGCGTACGGCGTCCCGAGGGGCGCGCCCGGCGGCGTGGCGACGCTAGTCGTGGATGGTAACGAGCTTGATGAGCTCGAAGGATCGCTGGCCATTGGGCGTGGGCACCGTGACCTCGTCACCCACTTCCTTGCCGAGCAGCGCGCGGCCGATCGGCGAGGCGGTGGAGATCAGGCCCTTGGCGGCGTCGGCATCCTCGGGCATGACGAGCTGGTACGTGACCGGCTCGCCCTCTTCCCGAAGCGTCACCGTCGAACCGAACGCGACCTTCCCCTGCGGTATCTTGTCGAGGTTGATCAGCGAGATGTCGGCCATGCGCTTCTTGAGCATGCCGATGCGGGCCTGCAGGAACGTCTGCCGCTCCTTGGCGGCCTGGTACTCCGCGTTCTCGCGAAGATCGCCGAGTTCGCGCGCACGCTGGATCTCCTTGGGGAGCTCCGTCTTGAGCTCGCGATCCAGCGCAGAGATCTCGTCCTCGAACTTCCTGAGCAGCTGCGCTTTGACTTCTAGCACGTGCGTCGTTCCCGGCGATGGCACAGCGGGGTCTCGCACGCACCCCATGTGCCTGCGAACCCGCGTCAGTTGGGCCAACGACGCGGAAATCTTACCATATAGGGGTTTGCGCGGCCGCCGCCTGCCCTCATGACCGACACCACCATCACCAGCCGCCGCCATCCGCTCGTCGCACGATGTCGCGACGCCGCCGACGGCCACACCGACGACGTGCTCCTCGACGGGCCACACCTGGTGGCCGATGCCATCGACGCCGGTCTCGCGCTGCCTGTCATCGTCCTCGCCGAGGGCGCGGACACCCGTCCCGACATCGCCGCGATCGTGAGGCGTGCCGAGCAGCAAGGCCGGCTCGTCCAGCGGGTCACACCGGCGGTCTTCGACGCTGCCAGTCCTGCACGCACGCCGGCCGGCATCCTCGCCCTGGCGACGCTCGCCATGCGCGACGTGTCGCATTTCGCGATGACGTCACAGGCGCTCCTGACCGTGGCCGTCGGCATCCAGGATCCAGGAAACGTGGGAATGCTGATCCGCAGCAGCGAGGCGGCCGGTGCCACCGGCCTGGTCGCCACCGGTGGTACGGCCCATCCGTTCGGGTGGAAGGCGTTGCGCGGTGCGATGGGGAGTTCCCTGCGGCTGCCTGTCGCGCGCATCGCCGACGCGCGGGATGCCCTGCGTACACTCCACGCGCATGGGCTCCGCCTCGTCGCGCTCGCCGCCGACGGCGACGTCGACCTCTATCAGGCCGATCTCCACGGGCCGCTCGCCGTGTGCGCCGGAGCCGAAGGCGCCGGCCTGCCCGACGACGTGAGGGCCATGGCGGATCTGCAGATCCGCATTCCGATGCGGCCACCCGTCGAATCGCTCAACGTCGGCGTTGCCGCCAGCCTCGTGCTCTTCGAGGTCGCGCGGCAGCGACGCAATCGCGGGAGTCGGGAGTCGGGAGTGGCCAGTGAGTGAGCCGTCGCTGTTCGGCCCGCCGCCGCCCGACCCATCCGCCACGCCGAGGGTGAGCGGCCATGTGCCGCTCGCCGATCGCATGCGCCCGCGAACCATCGACGAGATCGTCGGCCAGGACCTCCTGCTCGCGCCCGGGCGGCCCTTGCGCGAGGCCATCGACCGGGATGTGCTGCAGTCCGTGATCCTCTGGGGTCCGCCCGGCACGGGCAAGACGACACTGGCGCGGGCGATCGCGCAGGCCACGGCGGCACGGTATGTCGCGTTCAGTGCCGTGTTGTCAGGCGTCAAGGACGTCAAGCAGGTGATGGTGGACGCCGCCGCCGCGCGCCAGCGCGACTGCGCCCGCACGGTCGTGTTCGTCGACGAGATCCATCGCTTCAACCGCGCGCAGCAGGATGCCTTCCTCCCGCACGTCGAGGCCGGCGACATCGTGCTGATCGGCGCCACGACCGAGAACCCCTCGTTCGAGGTGAACGCGGCGCTGCTCTCGCGATCCAAGGTGTTCGTGCTGCAGGTCCTCACGACGGACGCCGTCACCACCATTCTCGAACGTGCCCTGCTCGACGAGGCGCGCGGCCTCGGCACGCAGGCCGTCGAGGTCGAGGACGGTGTGCTGCAGGCAATCGCTGTACACGCCAATGGCGACGCGCGCACCGGACTCAACCTACTCGAGCTCGCCGTCAGCGTCGTCCCCGACAGCGAGCCGCGACGGCTCACACGTGAACACCTCGCACCCCTGGTCGCGCGCCGGACACTCCGGTACGACAAGAGCGGCGAGGAGCACTACAACCTCATCTCCGCGTTGCACAAGTCGCTGCGCAACAGCGACCCCGACGCTGCGGTGTATTGGCTGGCGCGCATGCTCGAGTCCGGAGAGGACCTGATGTACGTCGCGCGGCGGCTCGTGCGGTTCGCGTCCGAGGATATCGGCAACGCCGATCCGCAGGCGCTCGTCGTCGCGATGGCCGCGCAGCAGGCCGCGCATTTTCTCGGGATGCCGGAGGCCAACACGGCGCTGTCGCAATCGGCGGTGTACCTGGCGACCGCGCCCAAGAGCAACGCCGTCTACGCCGCGTACAACGAGGCCGCCGATGCGGCCAGGCGCGACGAAGCCGATCCAGTCCCCCTGCACCTGCGCAACGCGCCGACGCGGCTGATGAAGCAACTCGAGTACGGCAAGGGGTATGAGTACGCCCACGACGCGGCCGACGCGGTGACGGGCATGGACTGCCTGCCGCCGGCGCTGCAGGGCCGCCGATTCTACCGGCCGACCGATCGCGGGTTCGAGAAGGAGATCGCGCGGCGGCTGGAGGGTTGGCGGGAGATCAAGAAGAAGCGGCAGGAACGGGCGGACACCGACGAACGCTGAACGCAGAACGCCGAACGCAGAAGGCCAAAGGTCGACGGTCGAGATCAAATCCGTTGAAAGCTTTTCTCGATTTCCCGCCGCGTGATGCGCAACATCACGGGGCGACCGTGCGGGCACACGGTCGAATAGGCGGTGGCGTGCAGTTCGTCGAGGATGAACTGCATCTTCTCGAGCGGCAGCGGGTCGTTGGCCTTCACCGCCGCATGGCAGGCCATCGTCGCCGCGATGTGCTTCAGCACATCGTCTACCCTGCCGCCGCGATCGAAACCTTCGAGGTCCTGGCCGAGCGCACGCAGCGCCGGCTCCACGTCGCCCAGGTCGATGAGCGCGGGCATCGCCGTCACGCGCACCGACTTGCCGCCAAACGGTTCGACATCGAACCCGAGCCGTTCGAGGTCGCCGAGATGTGCCTCGATCCCAGCCAGTTGCGACGCATCGGCCTCGAACACCAGCGGCGTGAGCAACCGTTGGCTCTGGAGACGGCCCCTGGTCAGCCGCTCGTAGATTCGTTCGTAGAGCACGCGCTCGTGCGCCACGTGCTGGTCGACGATCGCGAGCCCGTCCTGGTCGACTGCGAGAATGTACGTGTGCCGGAACTGCCCGAGTGGCTTCATCGGCAGGATCGCATCGGTTGGCAGGGCCCGCTCTCCGTCTGGCGCGCCGAAGCCCATGGGCGAAGGCGGGAGCGGGCCATCTCCGCTGCGTCCGAGCGGGCCTTGGACCATGGAGACGTCTTCCCATGGAGCGGGAGTGTCTTCGCGGTGATGGCCGGCTGGGACAGCCGGCCCTACCATCGAAGCCCGACCTCCCTCAATGACGGGACGCCAGCTCTCCTGCTGGAACGACGGGTCGGGTCGCAGCACGCCCGGCAGCATCGGCATCGCGGGCAACGCAATCGGCGCGACGGGTGCCTGCAGCCGCAATTCCGGCGACGGACCGGCACCGAGCGCGTCGGTCAGCGCTCGACGCAACACTTCATGCACCAGGCCCTGCTCGAGGAACCGCACTTCCGCCTTCGTCGGGTGCACGTTCACGTCGACACGCTCCGGCGGCATGTCGATGAACAGGTGCACTTCAGGGCTGCGTTCCTTCACGGTAGCCACGGCGTAGGCGGCCTGAATCGCATGCGCGATCGTCTTGTCGCGAACGATGCGCCCATTGACGTAGATGTTCTGTGGCCCGCGGCGCGGACCCTGCTCGGCGAGTGGCGCGATGTACCCGTGAACGCGCATCCCGCCGCCCTCGCGGCGCACTTCGACAAGGTCGGGACGCGCCTGGTAGATCTGGTAGAAGCGCTCGGCGACGTCGCTGGCCGGTGGACAGTCGAGCAGTTTGCGTCCGCCGCTCGCCAGCTGGAAACCGACCATCGGCGCACCGAGCGCAAGCTGCGTCATGAGACGCGACACCTGCGCGGCCTCGGCCGAGTCCGCCTTCAGGAACTTCCGCCGCGCTGGCAGGTTGTAGAACAGGTCGCGGACCTCGATCGTCGTGCCTTCGGGCGCGCCGATGTCGTGCACGTCACGCGGCTCACCGCCATCGATGCGCAGTTCGATGCCGGTGAGCGAGCCACGCGCCCGGGTACGAAGCGTGAAATGCGACACCGAGGCAATGCTCGGGAGGGCTTCTCCACGGAAGCCGAGCGTCCGGATGCCATCGAGGTCGGACGCGACGCGGATCTTGCTGGTCGCGTGGCGATGCATCGCGAGCCGCGCATCGTCAGGCGCCATGCCCTCGCCGTCGTCCTCGACACGAATCAGCGCCCGGCCGCCCTGCTCGATGCTCACGGCAACCCGTCGGGCGCCGGCATCGAGCGCGTTCTCGACGAGTTCCTTGACGACCGAGGCCGGCCGTTCGACCACCTCGCCGGCCGCGATCTGGTTCGCGAGCGCGGACGGCAGGATTTGGATCTTCACGTCAGATCCAGCCCCGGCGTTTGAAGTACCAGACCATCGCGCCGGTCATCACCGCCATCATGATCACCACGTCCCAGAACTGCGCGCCGTCGCTGCCGGGCATCAACGGAATCTTCACGTTCATGCCGTACAGGCTCGTGAGCACGGTCAGCGGCATGAAGATCGTCGCGATCAGCGTCAGTACCTTCATCACCTCGTTCATCCGATTCGAGACGAAGGACAGATGCGCATCCAGCACGCCGGTGACGCGATCGTGGAAGGTGTTCGCCTCGTCGGCGAGGCGCACGAGGTGGTCGTGCACGTCGCGGAACTTGTAGCTGAGAGCCTCGTCGATGATCGCGAACTCGCGCCGGGCCAGCCGCGCAATCACGTCCCGCTGCGGCATCACGACGCGGCGCAGCGATCCGACGTCACGCTTGATGTGCAGGATCTGCCGCACCACTTCCTCGTTGCTGGCACTGAAGACCGCCTCTTCGACGGCGTCGAGGCGGTCCTCGAGGGCGCTCACCTCCGGGCCGTCACCGAGCACGAAGCCGTTGCGGGGACAGATGCCCTGCACCGATGCAATGGAGCGCGAGGCACCGTTGTGGACGGTGACCAGGTAGTTCGGGCCGATGAAGAAATCGATGTCGTGGGTCGTGAAGCCGCCCTGCTGGGTGGCGTTCCAGTCGATGCCGTGCAGGATCAGGTACAGGTACCCGTCGTAGGGTTCGACCTTGGGGTGATGCGAGGAGCCAACCGCGTCTTCGACCGAGAGCTCGTGGAACCGGAAGGTGTCCGACAGGATGTGCCGCGTCGCGGCGGGATCGACGTTGCCGAGATCGGCCCAGAAGATCATCCCCGAGTCGGGCGCCAGCCACGACGGGTCGATCGCGTCAGCACGGCGCGTCTGGCCGTGGGCGTGCACGAAGACCGTCAGCACATCATCGGACGACGGCGAACAGACGACGTCGACCGACGGAGTCGCGACCGCGGAGTCGGTGGAATGCACTGAACAGGAATACAGCAGGACGGGGCTTGCCTCAAGTCTCAGGACTCAAGTCTCAGGCAACCCTGAGACCTGAGACTTGACCTGAGGCTTGAGACTTGAGACCTGACGCATCAAGCATGAGGCATGACGACGCGGCCCGGGGGGATGCCCCAGGGCCGCGGCGCCCGGCCTACTTCTTCTTCGCGGCCAACGCCGCCTGGGCTGCTGCCAGCCGCGCGACAGGCACGCGGAAGGGCGAGCAACTGACGTAGTCGAGACCGATCGCATCACAGAACTTCACCGAGTCCGGCTCGCCGCCGTGCTCGCCGCAGATCCCCAGCTTGATGTCCTTGCGGGTCTGGCGGCCCTTCTCCACCGCGATGCGCATCAGGGCGCCGACGCCCGTCTGGTCGATGGTGGCAAAGGGGTTCTTCTTGACGATCTCGAGCTCCTCGTACGGCGGCAGAAACGAGCCCGAGTCGTCGCGCGACATGCCGAGCGTCGTCTGCGTGAGGTCGTTGGTGCCGAAGCTGAAGAACTCGGCCGTCTGGGCGATCTCGTCCGCCGTCAGCGCGCCACGCGGCACCTCGATCATTGTCCCGACGCTGTAGTTGATGGTCGTCTTGCGCTCGGCCTGCACCTTGCGCGCGACTTCGTGGACCACTTCCACCTGCAGGTCGAGTTCCTTCTTAAAGCCGACGAGGGGAATCATGATCTCCGGCTTCGCCTTGTAGCCCTTCTTGTTGGCGTCGGCGGCCGCTTCGAATACGGCGCGTGCCTGCATCGCCGTGATCTCGGGGTAGCGGATGCCGAGGCGGCAGCCACGGAAGCCGAGCATCGGGTTGAACTCGTGCAGGTCGTGGACCCGCTGCTGGATCTTCTCGACCGGGATGCCGAGCTTCTTTGCCAGGTCCTTCTGCTGGTCGCCGCTATTGGGCAGGAACTCGTGCAGCGGCGGATCGAGGAAGCGAATCGTGGCCGGGTAGCCCTTCAGCTCCTTGAAGATGCCGAAGAAGTCCTCGCGCTGGTAGGGCAGCAACTTGGCCAGCGCCTCCTGGCGCGCCTCGAGTGACTCGGCGAGGATCATCTCGCGCATCGCGTCGATGCGATCACCCTCGAAGAACATGTGCTCGGTGCGCGTAAGGCCGATGCCGACGGCGCCGAACGCGAGTGCATTGCGCACCTGTTCGGGCGTGTCGGCGTTGGTGCGCACGGTCATCCGCGTGCCCTCGGCGCACCACTTCATCAGCTGCACGAAGTTCTTGAACGTGCGGCCCTTCTTGGCCTCGGCGTCGTTCTCGACCAGGCCCTGGATCACTTCGGACGCGCCGGTCTCGATGCGGCCCGCATACACCTCACCGGCCGTGCCGTCGATCGACAGCCAGTCGCCCTCGTTGTAGACCGTGCCATCGACCGTCAGCGTGCGCTTGTTGTAGTCCACATGCAGCGCCGCGGCACCGCACACGCAGACCTTGCCCATCTGCCGGGCCACCAACGCCGCGTGCGAGGACACGCCGCCACGCGCCGTGAGGATGCCCTCGGCCGCGATCATGCCGCGCAGGTCCTCGGGGGACGTCTCGACGCGGACAAGCAGCACCTTCTTGTCCTTCGCCGCCGCTTCCACGGCGCGATCGGCGTTGAAGTAGATCTCGCCGGAGGCCGCTCCCGGACCCGCCGGCAGCCCCCTGGCGATGACGTTGGCCTTCTTGACCGCGACGCGATCGAAGATCGGCGCCAGCACCTGATCGAGCTGGTCGGCCGGCACGCGCATGACAGCGGTCTTCCAGTCGATGAGGCCTTCCTTGACCATCTCGGTCGCGATGCGCACCGCGGCCACGCCCGTGCGCTTGCCGTTGCGCGTCTGGAGCATGTACACGGTGCCGTCCTGGATGGTGAACTCGAAGTCCTGCATGTCCTTGAAGTGCGTTTCGAGCACCTTTCGGATGCGGTCGAGTTCCTTGTAGGCCTTCGGCATCTGCTTGGCGAGTTCGGCCACGGCCTCCGGGGTGCGCACGCCGGCGACCACGTCCTCACCCTGCGCGTTCAGCAGGAACTCGCCGTAGAACACCTTCTCGCCGGTCGCCGGATCACGCGTGAACGCCACGCCCGACCCCGACTCGTCACCGGTGTTGCCAAACACCATCGCCTGCACGTTGACGGCGGTACCCCACTCGGCCGGGATGTTGTACTTGCGGCGGTAGACAATCGCGCGGTCGTTCATCCACGACCCGAACACGGCGCTGACCGCGCCCTCGAGCTGCTGCCACGGATCGGACGGGAACGCCTTGCCCGTACGCTCCTTCACCAGCGCCTTGAAGCGATCGATGATCGTCTTGAGGTCGTCGGCCGTGAGCTTGTTGTCCTCGAGATGGCCGTTGCCGTAGGTCTCGTCCTTGTAGGTCTCGAGCACCGTTTCGAACGGCTCGTGATCCTCGCCGGCGCGCTTCTGCACGCCGAGTACCACGTCACCGTACATCTGGATGAAGCGACGGTAGCAGTCCCACGCGAAGCGCGGGTTCTGGGTGGCGCGTTCGAGCGCGATCACCGTCTCGTCGTTCAGGCCCAGGTTCAGGATCGTGTCCATCATGCCCGGCATCGAGTCGCGTGCACCCGAGCGCACCGCGACCAGCAGCGGAAACCTCGTGGCGTCGCCGAACGTGACGCCCATGATCTTCTCGATCTTGCCGATGCCCGCCGCAATCTGCGCCTGCAGCGCCGCCGGGTAGGTGCGCTTGTTGTCGTAGTAGTACGTGCAGACCTCGGTCGAGATCGTGAAGCCGGCCGGCACGGGCAACCCGATGCGGCCCATCTCGGCGAGGTTGGCACCCTTGCCGCCGAGCAGCGGCTTCATGGTGCCGTTGCCGTCGGCCTTGCCAGCGCCCCAGCTGTAGACGTACTTGGCCGCCTTCGCGGTGGTCGTGGCGCGTGCGGCGCTCTTGCGCAGCGGCGCCGTGGCCTTGCGCGGGGCCGCCTTGCGGGCGGGGGTCGACGGGCGGGCGGCGCGACGCGCGGGCGTCGCAGAACGCTTGGGGGCGCGTGCAGCTTTCTTGGCCATGAACGGAATGACTCCTATTGAACGTTGATGATGGCGGGACTCAGGCCTGTGGCCCCGCAATGGCAGACAGATCGGCGATGCCGCGCACCGTATCGCGCAGGGCAGCCAGCAGCGACAGGCGGGCCTGGCGCAGGGCAGCATCGTCGACCATGACGAAAACTTCGGTGAAGAACCGGTCCACGGCGGGCCGCAACGCGGCGACCTCGAGCAGGGCGCGGCTGTAGTCGGCCTGGCCCACGGCCGCCGTGATGGCCGTCCGGCGCGCCTCGAGCGCGTCGGCCAGCGCCAGTTCGGCAGGCTCCGCGAGTGCGGCGCGAATCGCTGCGAGATCCAGCGTGGCGGGATCCCCGGCGGGCACATCCTTGACGATGTTGGTGGCGCGCTTGAAGAGGACGGCCAGGGGCTCGAAGTCGCCCGACGGCCGCACCGCGCGCAACGCGTCGAGCCGCTGCCGCACCGAGAGCGGCGCGAGCCCGGCAAGGCCCTGACCATCTGGCAGCACCGCCGCGATTTCATCAGGGCGGTAGCCGCGCCTCTCGCAGAGGAACTTCAGCCGCTCGACGACGAAGGCACCGAGCGACTGGGTCTTGCCCGCCACGTCGGTCACCAGGCCCTGGGCTTCGTAGGCGCGACGAGCCTCGGCGACGATCCCCTCGAGCGCCACCTGCCGGCTGACGCCGCCGACATCGGGCAGGTCCACCAGCACCTTGACCAGCCCCTGGGCAGCGCGACGCAACGCGAACGGGTCGCGCGTGCCGGTCGGCTGCTCACCGGCGGCAAACAGGCCCACCAGCGTGTCGACGCGATCGGCGATGGCCACCGCGGCCCACGGGAGCGCGGCATCACCGAGTTGCGCCGCGGTCGGCGACTGCTGCGCCTCCACGCCCACCGGCTGGTACTGGTAATAGATGGATTTCCAGACACCCTCGCTGGAACCATCCTCGCGTGCGTAGATGCCACCCATCATGCCCTGGAGCTCGGTGAACTCCCGGACCATGTCGGTGGTCAGGTCGGCCTTGGCCAGGCGTCCCGCAGTGCCAGCGTCGTCGGCCTGCGCCGGCGTCCCACCAAAGGCCTCGGTGACGATCCAGCGCGCCAGCCGTTCGAGACGCGCCGCCTTGGCGGCGTAACTGCCGAGGGCCTTGTGCAACAGCACCGTGTCGAGGCGTGCGAGCTTGGCCGCGAGCGGCGTGCGCCGATCGGCATCCCAGAAGAAGCGCGCATCGCGCAGGCGCGCGGTGAGCACGCGTTCGGCGTTGATCGCGATCTTCTGCGGTTGCTCCACCTCGATGTTGGTCACGGCGAGGAAGGCCGGGAGGAGCTTCTGCTGCTCGTCCAGCACTGGGAAATAGTGCTGGTGGTGAATCATCGTCGTCGTGAGCACCTCGTCGGGCAGGGTGAGGAATTCCGGCGGGAACACGCCTGCGACAACCGACGGGTACTCGACGAGATCGGCGACCTCGTGCAGCAACGCCGGCTGCGAGGCCACGCGACCGCCCAGGCGACGCGCGTGCGCATCGAGTTCGCGCACGAGCCGGTCGTGCCGCTCCGAGTGCTCGAGGAGGATGAAGTGCTCGCCGAGGCGTTGCTTGTAGTCGCTGACGCTGCGGACCTTCACCGACCGGCCAGGCCGCCCGCTCATCGCCAGGAAGCGATGCCCGTAGGTGAGGGCGCCGGAGCGCACGTCCTGCACCAGGCTGGATTGCGCGCCTGAGCTGCGGCGGATGACGAATGGCACCACCCGTCCGCCGAACAGGAACAGCATCCAGCGAATCGGCCGGCCGAACGTGAATTCGCCCTTGCCGTCGTCGATCCAGGCGTCCCACCGCATCTGCTTCGGGAATGGCAGGTCGCGCAGCGTCGCGCCGAGCACGTCAGGGAGGATGTCCACCGCCGCACGCCCGCGCTCACGCTTGACGACGGAGAGGTACTCCCCCTTCGGCGTCGTCACGCGGGTCAGATCGGTGACCTCGACACCATACTTGCGCGCGAAACCGACGGCCGCGGGTGTCGGGGTGCCGTCGGGCCCGAAGGCCGCCGAGACGGCCGGCCCGCTGACGTTCTCCTCGAGGTCCGACTGTCGCTCGGCGACGCGCGTGACGTGCGCCGTGAGGCGGCGCGGAGTGGCGCTGCTCTCGACGGGGCCGTCGGTGGTGAGGCGGAAATCCTTCAGCCGCTGCCCGAGGCGCTGCGCCAGCTGCTCGGTCAGCGCCGGCAACCACGACGCGGGAAGTTCCTCGCAGCCGATCTCGAGCAGAAGTTCGCGATCCATCCGGTGGTCGAATCCTCTCCCTGGCAGGGCCTAGGCGCTGGCGACCGGCGCGTCGGCATCGACGCCGGCATACGCCCGGGCAATCGCCACGGCCAGCTGGCGGACGCGCAGGATGTACGCCGTCCGCTCGGTGACCCCGATGCCACCGCTGGCATCGAGGGTGTTGAACAGGTGCGAGCACTTCAGGCAGTGCTCGAGGGCCGGCAGGACGAGGCCGTCGCCGACCAGGCCCTGTGCCATCGCGTAATGTTTGTCGAACAGGTCCCGGTTGAACGCGGCAAAGGCCTCTCCGCCCATCCCGACCTGCCCGAACGCATACCTGGACTGCTCCACTTCGTCGCGGTGCCGGACGTCGCCGTACTTCACGCCGGGCGCCCACTCCATGTCGTACACGTTGGTGACCTTCTGGAGCACCATCGCGATCCGCTCGAGGCCATACGTCAGCTCGGCGGCAATCGGCGACAGTTCGAGCCCGCCGGCCTGCTGGAAGTACGTGAACTGCGTGATCTCCATGCCGTCAAACAGCACCTGCCAGCCGATGCCCCAGGCGCCGAGCGTCGGCGACTCCCAGTTGTCTTCCTCGAACCGGATGTCGTGCGCGCGGGTGTCGATGCCGCACGCCTCGAGGCTCTGGAGGTACAGGTACTGCACTTCGTCGGGCGCCGGCTTGAGGATCACCTGGAACTGGTGATGCTTGTAGAGGCGCATCGGGTTCTCGCCGAAGCGGCCGTCGGCGGGACGGCGTGACGGCTGGACGTAGGCCACGTTCCAGTGCTGGGGCCCGAGCACCCGCAGGAAGGTCTCGGGATTCATCGTCCCGGCGCCGACTTCGAGGTCGAGGGGTTGCTGCAGCAGGCAGCCCTGCGCGGCCCAGTACTGCGAGAGCTTGAAGATGAGGTCCTGAAAGGTCACAGATTGATCTCTCGCAGCACACGAGCCGCCCGCGGCTCGCGATCGAGGTGCCATACGAGCAGCAGCCGATGGGCCGCCGCCACTTGCACGAGCGCCTCGCTCGATACGTTCACGTCGCCGAGCGCGGCCGGCGCCACCTGCGCCGCCTCGACCAGGAATTGCAGCGCGCTACCCGGCATCGCCACGCCCTGCCCGTGCGGCGCGCACTGACGACAGAGGAACCAGTGCCCACGGGGTTCGAGAACCGCCCCGCCCTGCAAGGCCTCGCCACACTGCGGACACGCGTGCACCGAGGGATACACCCCTTGCAGCCGCAGCAGCCAGTACTCGAAGTACCGTGCCAGCCGCTCGGCCCCGACGCCCGTCTGCAACGCATCCAGGACGGCCACGCCCAGCCGGAACAGCCGTTCCTGGGGGTCGTTCTCGGGTGCCCACTCGTCCAGCAACTCCGCGAAGTAGCTCGCGTAGGTGCAGGCCTCGCCGCCAGCCGTCAGCGGCGAGCCGAGCACGTCGGCATAGTCCAGTCGAACCAGGTCGCGCTGCTCGCGCTCCTGGTACGCCACCCGCACGTGGGTGAAGGGCTCCAGCGCGCCGCCGAACCGTTTGCGCGACCGTGCCCCGCCCCGCGCCACGCCGCGCTTCTTGCCGCGGTCGCGGGTGAGCAGCACGACCAGCCGGTCGGTCTCCCCCAGCCGGTACGTCCGCAGCACGAGCGCCTCGCCTGTGTGCAGCGGCATGCGGCCAGTCCGGTATTCTACCCCGCCACGCGGAGGTGCTTGAGGAAAAGGTGCCCCAGGCCGAGGAACGCGAAGAACCCGAAAACGTCGGTCAACGTGGTGATGAACACCGACGACGCCAGCGCGGGGTCGATCTTGAGGGCGCGCAGCCCCAGCGGCACGAGGGTTCCGGCCGTCGCCGCCACGAACATGTTGATGATCATGGCCAGGGCCAGGATCAATCCAAGCCATGCGTCGCCCTGCACCAGCCACGCCGCCAGCGCCGCCAGGATGCCGATGCCGACGCCGTTGCCGAGGCCGACCAGCGCCTCCTTCACCAGCGCTTTCTTGGAATTGACAAAAGTGAGTTCCCCGAGCGCGATGCCGCGCACGATCACGGTCAGCGTCTGCGTGCCGGCATTGCCGCCCATGCCGGCGACGACGGGCATGAACACCGCCAGCGCGGTCGCCTGGCTGATCGTCGACTCGAACAGCTTGACGACGGCCGCGGCCATGAAGGCGGTCGCCAGGTTGACGTACAGCCACGGCAGTCGCTTGCGCAGCGAACTCAACGGGGGCGAGAACACGCTGTCGTCCGACGACACGCCGGCCAGCCGGTAGATGTCCTCGGTGGCCTCGTCCTTGATGACGTCGATCACGTCGTCCACCGTGATCACGCCGGCCAGCTTGTTCTCGAGGTCCACGACGGGAATCGCCAGCAGGTTGTAGGAGGCCACCTGCCTCGCCACTTCCTCCTGGTCCGTGTCCACCCGCACGCTCAGCACCTCGCCACCGGCGATGCGCTTGAGCGGCGTCTCCGGCGCGACCAGCAGCAGCCGGCGCAGCGACGTCACTCCCACCAGGTGGTTCCGTTCGTCGATGGTGTACAGGTAGAACACCATCTCGACGTCGCGGGCTCCCTGCAGCTCCGTGATCGCCTCGCCCACCGTCAGGTCCTCGGAGAGGGCGAAGACGTTGGGATTCATGATGCGACCGGCGGTGTGCTCCGGGTACTCGAGGAGTTCCTCGACCCCGGTGTCCTGCTTGCCGCGCATCAGGTCGAGGACGCTGCGCGACAGCTCCTCGGGGAGCGCCTCGACGATCGCGGCCGCGTCGTCGGACTCCAGCTCCTGGACGTAGCGGGCAATCTCCTCGGCCGACCGTCCCTCGAGCAGATGGGCGCCGGTCTCGGGCCCGAGTTCGCTGAGGGCCTCCATGGCGTGGCGCGGACTGCGCTCCACCAGCGTGTCGAACGCGGTCTGGCGAACGCGTTCCGGCAGCTCTCCGAGCACGCCGGCAAGGTCTGCCGGGTGCTGCTTCTGCAGCAGGTTCAGCAGGTTGGCGCTGGCCCCGACGCGGATCAGCCGCTTCACCGAGGCGACGACGACGTCGATTTTGCGCTGTGCCATGGAGGGAGCTGCGCGCATCGGGCGACGTCACCACGTCGTCGCGCGACACACCGATCGGGTCAAGGTATCACGCCATGCAGCCTACAGCCTGCAGGCTGCAGGCTACCTGCGTCGCTTCTGGAGGCCGAGGTCATCGAGGGTCCGGTCGTTCTGGCGCCAGTCCTCGCGGACCTTCACGTGCAGGTCGAGGTACACCCGGCGCTCGAAGAACGCCTCGATTTGCTTGCGCGCGGCGGTGCCGATGGCCTTGATCATCTCGCCGCCGCGGCCGACGAGGATCGGCTTCTGCGACGGCTCCTCGACGAGGATGCTGCAGTAGATCGCGAGCGGCCCCTCCTGGTCGTCCTCGGGTTCCTCGTAGCGATCGACCACCACCGCGGTCGTGAACGGCAATTCGGCCCGCGTGAGGGCCAGCACCTGCTCGCGCACCATCTCCGCGGCCAGCGATCGCGCCGACTGATCCGAGAGGTAGTCGTCCGGATAGAGCGGCGGCCCCTCCGGGAGGTGCGAGAGGAGCACCTGCTCGAGGACCTCGACGTTGTCGCCAGTGGCGGCCGAGACCGGCACCACGTCGGCAAACGCGTAGCGGCCGCTGAACCATTCGATCGCCGGCAGCAACGTGTGCTTCTTCATGCGATCGATCTTGTTCAGCACGAGCACGACCGGCTGCGAGAGCTGCGGCAGCAGGCCGAGCAGGAACTCGGTGCCGCGTCCGACCTCCTCGGAGGCGTCGATGACCAGCGCCACGACATCGGCTTCCCGCGCCGCGCCGACCGCCGCGTCCACCATCCGCACGTTCATGCGGTGCATGGGCCGGTGCACGCCAGGCGTATCCAGGAACAGGATCTGCCCCTCCGGCAGGTTCTTCGCGCCGAGGATGCGGGTGCGCGTTGTCTGCGGTTTGTCCGACACGATCGCCAGGTGCGCGCCCACGAGCCGATTGAGCAGCGTGGACTTGCCCGCATTGGGGCGTCCAAGGAGCGACACGAAGCCGGAACGCATGGTCATTCCTCCCCCTCCGCGGGCAGACTCCGCACGCGGACCTTGAGCACGCGGCGGCGCTCCGCTTCGAGGACTTCGATGTCGAGACCGTCCTCGATGACGTGTTCGCCCACCGCCGGCACACGACCGAGGCGGCTCATGAGGTACCCGCCAATCGTCTCGAAGCCTTCGCGTTCGATGTCCACGCCAAGCCGCTCGGTGAGTTCGTCGATGTCGACCTTGGCGCTGAAGACCCAGGTGTCGTCCGGCTCGGCGACAATCGGGTCGGCCTCCACGTCGTACTCGTCGCGAATCTCGCCGACCAGTTCCTCCACGAGGTCCTCGACGGTGACGAGCCCCGCCGTGCCGCCGTATTCGTCCACGACCAGCGCGGTCTGCTTGCGCGTCCGCTGCAATTCCTTGAGGAGCTCCGGTGCCCGTTTGGTCTCGGGCACGACGTGCGCCGTACGAACCAGGCCCGTGAACGGCTCGGCATCGTCATGTCCCGCGCCCTTCAGGAACACGTCCTTCATGTGCACGAAGCCGACGACGTCGTCGAGGCTCTCGCGGTAGACGAGAAGTCGCGAGTACTCGGACTCGCGCAGGCGGGCCCGCAGGTCGCCGAGCGAGGCGTCGGCACGGATGGCCACGATGTCGGGACGAGGCGTCATCACCTCGCGTACCAGCCGGTCCTGGAAGCCGACCAGCGAGCGGAACAGTTCGCGAGCTTCCCCCTCGTCCTCACTCGGGTCGGCGTCGACCTCGGCCTGCGTCGTGGTTTCCACCTCCTCGGCCGCCGGTGCGTCGTCGCCGCGGCGATCGTTGCCGCCGTTGACGCCGGCCATCAGGTGCGTGAACGGTGAGAACGCGCGTGCGATCACGGCAAACGACGGCAGCAATGCCGCGAGCACGACCTGCGGATGGCTGCGCACGAGGATCTGCGGCACGATCAGGAAACACACGAAGACGAACACGAGCATCGATGCCAGGAACACCCAGATGCCGTGCTCGTTCTGCCCGACGCCTTCGATGTGCGCCAGCAGCACCGCCACGACCACGGTGACCACGCCGAGCAACACACGTGCCGGGAAGAACAGAGCCGGTGGATCCTCGAGGAACGTGCCCAGGAGATCGCGCTGGCCGGCGGCGCTCTCGGCCATCATCCGCAGCGAGAAGCGCATGAGCGCGCTGAAGGCCGCGAGGATCGTGCCGAGGTAGACGGCGACGCAGGCCAGCAGGAACACGATCAGCGGAATCACGCGCGTGTCTCCCGCTCGATCAGACCGGCGGCCAGGCCGCCCATGCGTCGCAGGCGCAACTCGAGGCGCCTCATCTGGCCATGGTCGGTCTCGTGGTCGTACCCGAGCAGGTGCAGCAGGCCGTGCAGGGCGAGCACCTTGAGCTCGGTGCGGTACGCGTGTCGTGCCGACGCTGCCTGCCGCCGCGCGACACCGGTCGCGATCACGATGTCGCCGAGGTGGCGTGCCCGGCCGCGCACGCGCAGGCCGGCATCGTCGGCCGGGAACGAGAGGACGTCGGTGGCGCGGTCGACGCCGCGCCATTCGCGATTGAGCCGGCGCATGGCGGCATCGCCGGTCAACACGATGGTGATGGTGCCGCGGGCTCGTGCCGGGGCGGTGCCGGCCAGCCAGCGAGCCAGCCCCGGCGCGCGCGCCGGGCGACCGTTCCGATCGCAGACGGAGATCGCCAGCGCCGCAGGGTCGGTGTCCATGGCGAGCTCAGCCCCGCGGCCCGGCCGGCGCGCGACCGGCCGCGCCGGGCTGGATCGCAGCCGCCACGCGTTCATCTTCCACGCCGTAGGCCTGCACGATCAACTGCACCAGCTTGTGCCGGACGACGTCCCGATCGGTGAAGTGCACGAAGGCCAGGCCCTCGACTTTGCCGAGGATGCGCAGCGCGTCGATCAGGCCAGAAGGACGGCCGTACGGCAGGTCGATCTGGGTGATGTCCCCGGTGACGACCGCCTTGCTGCCGAAGCCGATTCGCGTCAGGAACATCTTCATCTGCTCGGACGTGGTGTTCTGCGCTTCGTCCAGGATGACGAACGCGTCACTGAGGGTGCGACCGCGCATGAACGCGAGCGGCGCCACCTCGATCGTGCCGCGCTCGAGCAGTCGCTCGACCTTGTCGGCCTCGAGCATGTCGTACAGCGCGTCGTACAGCGGCCGCAGGTACGGGTTGACCTTTTCCGTGAGGTCACCGGGCAGGAAGCCGAGCTTCTCGCCCGCTTCGACGGCCGGGCGCGTGAGCACGATGCGACTGACCTTCTTGGCAAGCAGGCTCGCGACCGCCTGCGCCATCGCAAGATAGGTCTTCCCTGTCCCGGCCGGTCCGACGCCGAAGACGATGTCGTGCTTGTCGATGGCTTCGAGATACTGCCGTTGCGTCGGCGTCTTGGGCACGACCTGGCGCTTGGCCGACGCGCGCACGCTGCCCTTGAGGAAGTGATCGCGCAGGTCGAGCTCGGGGTGCTCGGCGACCAGGCGCATCGCGTCCTTCACCTCGCCGCGGGCGAAGCGGTAGCCGTCGCGCAGCAGCGCGCCGAACTGGCCGACAAACGCCTCGACGCGATCGAGGCGATCGCTTGGCCCGTCCACGACGAGCTCGTGCCCGCTGGTGCGGACACTGACGCCGAACAGGTCTTCGAGCAGGCGCAGGTTGTCGTCGTAGGCGCCGAACAGGACGTCGACGCCCTGATCAGGAACGGGAATGGAACGCGGGGCCGAAGCAGCGATACTGGTGGTCTCCTCTGAGTCCTCTTCCGACGTGTGGGGCTGACGCTAGCATGCCGCCTGCGGTCAGGCAAGCGGCTTGAGGTGCAGTTCTTTCATCTGCCGTGGATCGACCGCCGATGGCGCATCCGACATCAGGTCGACCGCGGCGGCGGTCTTTGGGAAGGCGATCACGTCACGAATCGACGGCTCGCCGGCCAGCAGCGCGGCGATGCGATCGAGGCCGAGGGCAATGCCGCCATGCGGCGGCGTGCCGAATTCGAGCGCGTCGATGAAGAAACCGAAACGCAGCTTCGCCTCCTCGTCCGAGATGCCGAGCAGGCGGAAGAGCTGCCGCTGGATCTCCGGATCGTGGATACGGATGCTGCCACCGCCGATCTCGCTGCCGTTGAGGACGAGGTCGTAGGCCTTCGCGGTGACTTCCCCTGGCGCTTCGGTCATGCGCGCGAGGTCGGCGTCCGACGGCGACGTGAACGGGTGGTGCATGGCAACCCAGCGCTTGTCGTCGGCATCCCAGTCGAACAGCGGGAAGTCGACCACCCAGAGGAACTCGTAGCGTGAAGGATCCACCAGGTTGAAACGCTTCGCGAGCGAGAGACGCAATGCGCCGAGCAGCTTCGAGACCTGAGCCTCGGTGCCCGCGGTCATCAGCAACAGGCCATCGTTGCCCGCGCCAGACACCTCCAGGGCACGCGTCAGCGCCTCCTCACCCATCGCCTTGGCCGACGTGGCGAGGCCCTTCTCCGTCTGGCGCGCCCAGAGCAGGCCACCCGCGCCCATCTCGATCGCCTCGGCGACGATCTTGTCCACCTCGGCACGCGAGATCTTCGCGCCGCCCGGCACGACCAGGCCGCGCAGCACGCCACCGCTTGCAAGAGCCTCGCGCACCGGCCCGAACGGCGTCTCGGCAAACACCGCCCCGAGATCCTGGATCTCCATCCCGACCCGGAGGTCCGGCTTGTCGGAGCCGTAGCGAGCCATCGCCTCGCTGTACGGCATCGTCCGGAACGGCGTCGTGATCTGGATGCCGGCGACCTCGAAGATCGCGGCGATCAGCGGCTCGATCATCGAGAACACGAGCTGTTGCGAGGCGAACGCGATCTCGACGTCGACCTGCGTGAACTCGGGCTGCCGATCGGCGCGCAGGTCCTCGTCGCGGAAGCACTTGACGATCTGGAAGTAGCGGTCGAGGCCGCCGATCATCAGGATCTGCTTGAAGATTTGCGGCGATTGCGGCAGCGCGAAGAACTCACCCGGGTGGACCCGACTTGGCACGAGGTAGTCGCGCGCGCCCTCGGGCGTGCTCTTGGTCAGGATCGGCGTTTCGATCTCGAGGAACCCGCGCTCGTCGAAGTAGCGCCGAATCGCCATGGTCAGCTTGTGACGCAGGATCAGGTTCTTCTGCATCCGCTGGCGCCGCAGGTCGAGGTAGCGGTAGCGAAGGCGCGTGTCCTCGGCGACGAACGACTCGTCGGCGATGCCGAACGGCGGACGGCGCGCGTCGTTGAGCACGCGCAACTCGCCGATGCGGACTTCGACGTGGCCCGTATCGAGCTTGTCGTTGACGGTCTCGGGCGATCGTGGCGCGACCTGTCCGAACACGGCCACCACCATCTCGGTCTTCAGCCTCTTGGCCTGGCCGAGCAGCGGCTCGGCCTCGGTGACGACCTGCGTGACGCCGTAGCGGTCGCGGATGTCGAGAAAGATCACCGCGCCCATGTCGCGCACGCGGTGCACCCAGCCGAGAAGGATGACCTCCCGGCCGACGTGGTCGGCACGGAGTTCACCGCAGGTGTGGGTTCGGTACAGATCGCCGAGGAAGTCCATCGTCAAGGGAGAAGGGAGGGGGAAGAAGTCACAAGGAAATCAAAAGGCACAAGAGACAAGGGCCAAGGGACAAGGGCTACGCGAGACGGTGCCCGGACTACGGTGCCCGGTGACTGGAAATACGTGACCGGGTTCACCCGAGCATCTCCCGTAGGCGGTTCGCGGCATTGGCGCGGGGCAGGCGTTGCTGATCGCCGGTGCGCAGGTCCTTCACCGTGAGTTCACTCGCGGCGCGCTCGTCGTCGCCTTCGATCACGACCAGTGGCACGCCGGTCGACGCGGCGTACTTGAACTGCTTGCCCAGTTTGTCGGCATCGGGATACACCTCGACGCGCAGGTGGCCGGCGCGCAGTTCATGCGCCAGCGCGAGTGCGTCACCGGCAGTCGCGGCGTTCCATTGCGCGATCAGCACGTCGGCGGCGGTGGCGGTGATGTGGGCCGGGAACATGGCCCGCTCCCCCATCACCACCAGAATGCGCTCGAGGCCGAGCGAGAAGCCGGCCGCGGGCACCTGCTGGCCAAGGAACATGCCGACCAGGTCGTCGTAGCGGCCACCGCCACCGAGACTCCCCGCCAGGTCCGGGACCGTCATCTCCATGATGCAGCCGGTGTAGTACGAGAGCCCACGGGCCAGGCTGAGGTCCACGCGCAACTGCGCTGCGGCCGGTGTCCGCGCCGCGAGCGCGAGCACCTCGCGGATGTTGGCAATGCCCGCGACCGCCTTTTCGTGCCCGGCGACGAAGGCCTCGACACGATCGAGGGCGACGGCGTTGTCGGCGGCGACGGCACCCGAGACGGCCGCCGAGCCGAGAATGCCCAGCACGGTGTCGGCGACGGCGGGTGAGAGTCCCCGCTTCTCGTACTCGACCTTCACACCGTCGAGGCCGATCTTGTCGAGTTTGTCGAGCGCGACGAGGGCGTCGCCATGCCTGTCGGTCGGCACACCGGCGACCTCGAGGACGCCGCCGAGCACAGCCCGATGGTTCAATCGCAGCACCGCATCGCCGAAGCCAAGCGCCTGCATCGCCTCGCAGGCCGCGGCACAGAGCTCCGCTTCGACGACGGGCGAGGTCGAACCCATGGCGTCGACGTCGCACTGGAAGAACTCGCGGAAACGGCCACGGGCCGGGCGATCGGCACGCCAGACGGGTTGGATCTGGTAGCGCTTGAAGAACTTCGGCAGCGTCGACCGGTGTTCGGCGACGACGCGGGACAGCGGCACGGTGAGGTCGTAGCGGAGGGCGAGATCGGCCTGCCCCGACGCCTCGTGCTCGCCGCGCTTCAGGATCTTGAAGATCAGCTGATTGCCTTCGTCGCCGTACTTGCCGAGCAGCGTCTCGATGTTCTCGACCGCAGGGGTCTCGAGCGGTTCGAAGCCGTAACGCTCGTAGACACCACGAATCACGCCGATCGCGTACGTGCGGCGACGGACGTCGGCCGGGAGGAAGTCCCGCATGCCGCGGGCTGGTGCGCTGGAAGCCATGCGGTGCCGCGGCGTCAGCCGCGGGCCTCACTTGCCTGCCCGCCCGTGGGCCTCGGCTGCTCGCCCATGTAGTCGAGCCGGTAACCTACGTAGCGCGCCGAGTAGTCGAGGATGGACGCCACCTCGGCATCGGTGAGCACGCGCCGCACCTTGCCGGGGGCTCCCATGACGAGCGACCGCGACGGGACGACCATCCCTTCGGTCAGCAGCGTCCCGGCGGCGACGATCGAATCGCTCCCCACCACGGCGCCGTTGAGGACGATCGCGCCCATGCCGATCAACACCCGGTTCTCGATCGTGCAGCCGTGGACGAGCGCGCCGTGACCGATCGTCACCTGGTCACCGATGTGAGTCGGGTGTGTCCCCCGCATCACGTGCACCACGGTGCCGTCCTGGACGTTGGAGCGGGCTCCGATGCGGATCTGGTGGACGTCGCCCCGCACCACGCAGTTCATCCACACGCTCGACTCCGGCCCGATCACCACATCCCCGATGACCTGGGCGCTCTGGTCCACGTAGACCGACGCGTCGAGTTGGGGCCATTGGCCGCGGAACGGGCGAAGCATGAACTTGACATTATAAATGACACTCGCCGGGTACCGGGCCGCACAATGCCGGGATGCCGAAATGCTGCGAATGCCGGGATTGACGATCGAAGGGTGCGCCGAGGCCAGCGTCCGGCCTTCGACGTTCGGCGTTCGTCCGTGTTCACACCGTAGCGTCGGGCTGTCCCTCGGGCGGACGTAGTCCGGCCCGCTGGGCCAGCGGGCCGCTACCATCAGGTGGTAAGACCCGCGAAAATGCCGGAATGCCGCGAAGGCCGAGCGAAGGCCGCGCCCTGAGGGCAGCGTTCGGCGTTCGACGTTCCGCGTTCTTCGGCGTTCCACCCGGCCGCTACCATTTCGGAGGAAGGCAACGCCATGCTCACCAGAATGCTGGCCGTCTACTCGGCCGTCTTGACGACGTTGTTCGCCGTGTTCTCGCTGGCGGGGTCCGCCGCCCCGAAGGTGCAACGCCTCGACGAGATCGACGTGCATCGCATCAACGTTCGCGAGGCGGACGGCACGCTGCGCATGGTGATTTCCAACCATGCACGCCTGCCGGGCAACATCGTCGGTGGCAAGGAGAATCCGCCCGTCGATCGGCCGTACGCCGGCATGTTGTTCTACAACGACGAGGGGACCGAGAACGGCGGGCTCGTCTTCGGTGGCCACCGCAACGCCAATGGCGAGGTGGTGGATGCCGGGGTGTCCCTCTCGTTCGATCGCTATGGGGCCAGCTCACAATTCGTACAGCTTGCCGGCGTCCAGGATGCCAGGAACCATATCGTCGGGCTGACGCTGTCCGAGACCGAGCCCACCGGCAATCGACGCCGTGTCTTCATCGGCCACGACAAGGAAGGGGTGGCCAGCGTCTCGCTGATGGACCGTGGCGGCCGAAAGCGAATCCTGCTGCAGGTCGCCGCCGACGGAACGCCCAGCATTGCGTTCCTGGACGCCGACGGGAAGGTCGTCAACCAGCTCGGACCAGCTCAAGCCCAATGAGTCCCTGACGCCTGGAGCCTCGTGCGGCTCGGCGAGGGGAACACGAAGGCCCGGGGAATCGCCCACCGATCCGCAGTCTGATAAATGCAACGCATGATTGCCTAACGAATATAACTTTGACTTTGGGTCTACACGGCCGCACCATGGCAAGGCATGGTGGTGGCGTTCCAGGGCGAATTGGGGGCCTACAGTGAGGCAGCGGCGCAACGATTCGCCCCAGATGCCTCGCTGCTGCCCTGTCCGAGCTTCGAAGACGTGTTCCGCGCCGTCGAAGCCGGCACCGCCACGTTCGGCGTCCTGCCGATCGAGAACTCCATCGGCGGCACCATCCACCGCAACTACGACCTCCTGCTCGAGCACGCGCTCCAGATCGTCGGCGACCTCGAGCTCCGGGTGGTCCACAGCCTAATCGCGCTGCCGGGCACGGCGATCGACCAGATCAAGACCATCTACTCGCACCCGCAGGCTCTGGCCCAGTGCGACAGATACCTCCGGAGCCTGCCGGGCGTCGAGGTGGTCGCCACGTACGACACGGCGGGCAGTGCCAAGTTGATCAAGGACCGTCAGCTGGCGGGCGCGGCGGCCATTGCCTCCGAGCGCGCTGCCGCGGTGTTCGAACTGAAGGTCCTCGAGTCGGGCATCCAGGATTTCGCCGACAACATCACGCGTTTCCTGGTTGTGGCGCCCGCGGCCAGCGGGCCACGGACCACGCCGACCAACAAGACGACGGTGGTGTTCACCCTGGCCAACGAGGCTGGGGCGCTGTTCAGGGCCCTCAGCGTCTTCGCGCTGCGCGGCATCGACCTCACCAAGCTTGAGTCGCGGCCGATTCCAGGCCGGCCCTGGGAGTACCTGTTCTATGTCGACCTCGCGGTCGGTGCCGAGGATGCGCGTTGCGATCGTGCCCTGGCACACCTCGCCGAGTTCGCCCCCGTGCTCCGTAACCTCGGGTCGTATGCGTCTACGCTGCTGCCCCGTTCGACGGCCGCGACGACCACCGTGGCGGCAGGAGACCTCGCATGAGCGACCTGAACAAGCACAAGAGCGCCGCGCTGACCGATGGCCCGAGCCGGGCCGCGGCGCGCGCGATGCTCAAGGCCTGCGCCTTCACCGACGAGGACCTCGCCAAGCCCCTGGTCGGGGTCGCCAACACCTGGACCGAAATCGGTCCGTGCAACTTCCACCTGCGGCGGCTGGCCGAGCACGTGAAGGCGGGCGTGCGGGCCGCGGGCGGCACGCCGATGGAGTTCAACACGGTCGCGGTCTCCGATGGCATCACCATGGGCGCCGAGGGGATGCGTGCCTCGCTCGTCAGCCGCGAGGTCATTGCCGACTCCATCGAGCTTGTGACCTTTGGGCACCACCTCGACGCCGTCGTCATGCTGTGCGGCTGTGACAAGACCATTCCCGGCACGATCATGGCGCTGGCGCGCCTGAACATCCCCGGCGTGATCCTCTACGGCGGCTCCATCGCTCCCGGCACGTGGCAGGGCAAGGACGTCACCATCCAGGACGTGTTCGAGGGCATCGGCGCGCAAGCCGCCGGGCGCATCTCGCTCGTCGAACTCAAGGACCTCGAGGACAAGGCGTGTCCGGGCGCCGGGGCGTGCGGCGGCCAGTTCACGGCCAACACCATGGCGATGGTCGCCGAGTTCCTCGGCGTCGCCGCGATGGGCAGTGTCAGCATCCCCGCGACCCTGCCCGAGAAGGAGGCCGTCGCCGAACAGGCCGGTCACCTGGCGATGTCGCTGCTGCGCCGCGGCGTGCGGCCGCGCGATTTGATCACGCGCACCGCCCTCGAGAACGCCATCACCGGCGTCGTCGCCACTGGCGGCTCCACCAACGCGGTGATGCACCTGCTCGCAATCGCCCATGAAGCCGGCGTCGCGTTGAGCATCGACGACTTCAACGCGATCAACGATCGCACCCCGCTGCTCGCGGACCTGAAGCCGGGTGGCCGCTATGTGGCCGCCGACCTGCACGCCGCCGGCGGCACCGGCGTCGTGTGCCAGCGGCTCGTCACCGCGGGCCTCATCGACGGCTCCGCGCAAACGGTCACCGGCCGGACCATCGGCGAGGAGGCCACGGCGGTCCGCGAAACAGCGGGACAGGATGTGGTGCGTCCCTTCGATGCGCCCTTGAAACCGACCGGCGGCCTGCTCGTGCTGCACGGCAACATCGCGCCGCAGGGGTGCGTCGTCAAGGTCGCCGGCTCGTCGCTGGCCGGTCACCAGGGGCCGGCGCGGGTCTTCGAGGGCGAGGAAGCAGCGTTTGCGGCCGTCCAGGCTGGCGCCATCAACGCCGGCGATGTCGTGGTGATTCGCCATGAAGGCCCCAAGGGCGGTCCGGGCATGCGCGAGATGCTCGGGGTCACCGCGGCGATCATGGGCGCCGGCCTCGGCGACACCGTCGCCCTGCTGACCGACGGACGCTTCTCCGGAGCCACGCGCGGCCTGATGGCCGGTCACGTGGCCCCCGAAGCCGTGGCCGGCGGACCGATTGCCGCGATCCGCGACGGCGACATCATCACGTTCGACCTGAAGCAACGCCGCCTCCAGATGGCGGTGAGCGACGACGAGATCGAGCGGCGGCTCGCGTCATACGCCCCACCGGCGCCACGATACACGACCGGGGTCATGGCCAAGTACGCCAGCCTCGTGTCGTCGGCCTCCGAGGGCGCCATCACGCGTCCGGCGGCGACGCTGGCCAACACGATTCCGGCCCGGGAGCCGGTCAACCGATAGTCCGTAGGCTGCAGCCTGCAGCCTGCAGGCTGCCTGAGTACTCATATGAAGAAGACCGGAGCCCAAATTCTGTGGGAGAGCCTGGTGCGCGAAGGCGTCACCTGCGTGTTCGGTTACCCCGGCGGCGCGATCCTGCCGGCGTACGACGCGATGCTCGACTACCCGATCCGCCACATCCTGGTGCGCCATGAACAGGGCGCCACGCACATGGCCGATGGCTTTGCGCGCGCGACGGGCCAGGTCGGAGTCGCGATCGCGACCAGCGGCCCCGGTGCCACCAACATGGTCACCGGCATCGCGACGGCGATGATGGACTCGGTGCCGATCGTCTGCATCACCGGGCAGGTGGGCAGCAAGGCCATCGGGTCGGACGCCTTCCAGGAAACCGACATCACCGGTATCACGCTGCCGATCACCAAGCACAACTACCTGGTGACGCGCCCCGAGGAGGTCGCTCGCGTCGTCCGCGAAGCCTTCTACGTGGCGCGCTCCGGCCGGCCCGGCCCGGTACTGATCGACATCACCAAGGACTGCCAGCAGTCCTCGTGCGAGTTCGAGTGGCCCGAGGAGCCGAAGCTGCGCGGCTATCGGCCCTCGCACAAGCCGAGCTCGCGTGAAGTCGAGCAGGCGCTCGAGCTGATTCATTCGGCCAAGCGCCCGATCATCCTGGCAGGCCGCGGCATCCAGCTCTCGAACGCGCGCGAAGCGGTGCTCAAGTTCGCGGAACAGGCCAACGTGCCGATCGCGATGACGCTGCTCGGCCTCGGCGCGATCCCGGCGAGCCACCCGCTCAATCTCGGGATGATGGGCATGCACGGCGAGGCCTGGGTCAACACCGCGATCCAGGAGGCGGACCTGTTGCTTGCCTTCGGCATGCGTTTCGACGACCGCGTCACCGGCAACATCAAGACGTACGCCCCGAATGCCCGCAAGATCCACATCGAGATCGATCCCGCGGAGCTGAACAAGAACGTCCGCGTCGACGTCGGCCTGATCGGGGACCTGCGCGAGACGCTCGAGCAGTTGCAGCCACAGGTCGAGCCGTGCGACCGCAGCGACTGGCTCGCGTACATCTCGATGTTGAAGGGCGACTCCGCCGTCCGCGACATCCAGAATCTGCCCGACAACGGCCATCTCTACGCCGCACACGTGATCAACGACCTGTGGCGCGAGACGCGCGACCGCGAGACGATCGTCGTCACCGACGTCGGCCAGCACCAGATGTGGGAGGCGCAGTACTACAAGCACGAGGAGCCGCGCTCGCTCATCACCTCGGGCGGACTCGGGACGATGGGCTTTGCGCTGCCCGCCGCGATCGGTGCCAAGGTCGCACGACCGGACGCGGAGGTCTGGGTGGTCGTCGGCGACGGCGGCTTCCAGATGACGATGTGCGAGTTGGCGACGATTGCCCAGGAAGGCATCGACATCAACATCGCCATCATCAACAACGGCTTCCTCGGCATGGTCCGGCAGTGGCAGGAGTTCTTCTACGAGCGCCGCTACGCCGCCACGCCGCTGGTCAATCCCGACTTCGTCAAGCTCACCGAGGCCTTCGGGCTCAAGGCGATGCGGGTCACCTCGCGCAGCGAAGTCGTCGGCGCGGTGCGCGAGGCCAGTGCGCATCAGGGCACGGTGCTCATCGACTTCCGCGTCGAGCAGGAAGACTCGGTGTATCCGATGGTCCCCGCAGGCAACGACCTGCACAACATGATCCGGCGCCCGAGCGCCATCATCGAAACCGGAGCGGACGCATGAATACCTTCGTGGTGCTCGTCGAAGATCACCCTGGTGTCCTGACCCGCGTCAGCGGGCTGATCCGGCGCCGCGGCTTCAACATCGATTCGCTCACCGTCGGCCACACCGAGACGCCCGGCGTGTCGCGGATGACGATCGCCGTCGAAGCCGACGAGTTCGGCGCCCGCCGCATCGAGGCGAACCTGTACAAGCTGATCGAGGTGCTGCGTGTCGACAACGTCACCCGCCGGCCGTCGATCTTCCGCGAGCTCGCCATCCTCAAGGTGAAGACCACGCACGAGACGCGCGCGCAGATCTTCCAGCTCGTGCCGGTGTACCGTGCGCGGATCATCGACGTCTCCCCCGAGTCGCTCGTGATCGAGATCACGGGCAACGAGGACAAGGTCAACAGCCTGATCGAGGTGCTCGAGCCCTACGGGATCGTCGAGATGGCGCGCACGGGCCGCCTGGCGATGCTGCGCGGGACCGGCACGGCCAGCAAGCCACCCGAAGACGAGCAGGACTTCGGCGCGGCCAAGGCCGAAGAAGACCTGGTTTCACATTCGGTATAAGACAGCGGCGCCCTGGTCACCAGTGGCACCGCCAGGTAGCCTGCAGCCTGTAGCCTGCAGCCTGCCCACCGGCGCTCACGAAGGCGCTGGTCCTTTCACGTAGGCTGTAGGCCGTAGGCTGAAGGCCTTTTTCGAAGGCCGTCGGCCGCATGCCGAAGGCCGTGAGATTTCCAACGATGCCTGCACAAGTTTTCTATGACAAGGACGCCGACCTCGCTCTCATCCAGGGCAAGAAAGTCGCGATCATCGGCTACGGCTCGCAAGGTCACGCGCACGCGCTGAACCTAAAGGACAGCGGCGTCGACGTGCGCATCGGCCTCCGCGCCGGCAGCGTGTCGGCCAACAAGGCCGAGGCCGCCGGCGTCCGGGTGGTCAGCGTCGCCGACGCGGCCAAGGAAGCCGACGTCATCATGATGCTCGCGCCCGACACGGTGCAGCCCGGCGTCTACAAGAAGGACATCGCTCCGAATCTGACCGCCGGCAAGATGCTGATGTTCGCGCACGGGTTCAACATCCGCTACAACACGATCGTGCCGCCGGCCGACGTGGACGTGACGATGGTGGCGCCCAAGTCGCCGGGGCATCGCGTCCGCGAGGTGTTCGAGGAAGGCGGTGGCGTGCCGGGCCTCGTCGCCGTCCACCAGGACGCCACCGGTCACGCGCGTGCGCTGACGATGTCGTACGCCAAGGGGATCGGCGTGACCCGCGCGGGCGTCATCGAGACGACGTTCACCGAGGAAACCGAGACCGACCTGTTCGGCGAGCAGGCCGTGCTCTGCGGCGGCACGGCCGAACTCGTCAAGGCCGGCTTCGAGACGCTCGTCGAGGCGGGATACCAGCCAGAAATCGCGTACTTCGAGTGTCTCCACGAGCTGAAGCTGATCGTCGACCTCATGTACCGGGGTGGCCTCAACTACATGCGCTACTCGGTCAGCGACACGGCCGAAGCCGGCGACTACTACACCGGGCCGCGCATCGTGACCGCCGAGACGCGCAAGGCGATGAAGCAGGTGCTTGCCGAGATCCAGGACGGGACGTTTGCCAAAAAGTGGATCCAGGAGAACGAGGACGGTCGTCCCTGGTTCAACAAGGCCCGCGCCGAGGAGCAGACGCAGACGCTCGAGGAAGTCGGCGCGAAGCTCCGGGCGATGATGCCGTTCCTCAACCCCGTGACGCACAAGCCGCAGGAACAGAACGCACCGGTCAACGCGTAAGGGTCGGGTACCGGGTACCGGGTACCGGGTGCTCCGCAGGGGCTTGTTCGTAGCCATCGACCTTCAGGTCGACGGTCGCGGATCGGGACTGGTAGGGCCGGACTGTCCCCACTGGCGCGCGCCGAAGCCTTGGCGGAGGCGGGAGGCCGTCCAACCTGACGCCCACGACCGACGCGGTCGGCGGATACAATGCCAACTCCCTCAGGGAGATGCGCATGACCGCCGACCGTTTTGTTTTGCCCCGGGTCGCTGTGGCGATCCTGTCGCTCACAATCCTCTGCCCCGCTGGCCTGCGCGCGCAGTCCGCCGCAGCGGGTGCGCCGCACGTGCCCACAATCGACGAGCTCGTCGAGCTCGGCACCGTCGGTGCCGCGACCCTCTCACCGGACGGCCGTTGGGTGGCTTACGAGGAATCCGGCACGGACTGGGAGCGTGACACCTTCGTGACACAGTTGTTCGTGGCCGACACGAGCACCGGCACGGTGACACAGCTCACGCGCGGCAAGGAGTCAGCGGGCGACATCGAATGGTCGCCTGACAGCCGCTGGATCACTTTCCTCCGCAACGTGGACGGTAAGGGGCAGATCAACGCGATCCGTCCCGACGGCGGCGAGGCGATCGTGCTCTCCAGACAGGACGAGTCGGTCGCCAACCACGAGTGGACTCCGGACGGCACCACCATCGTCTTCGCTGCGCCTGAAGGTGAGGACGCAGCCGCGAAGGCACGCAAGGAGTCGCTCGGCGATTTCACCGTCGTCCGCAAGGACTACCGGTATGCGCAGCTCTGGACGCTGACGGTCGCGGAGGCGCTGCAGGCGCCGGCCAAGGCAAAACAGCGGACGCGAGGCACCGAGCGCCACGTCGGGGCATTCGACGTCGCGCCTGACGGGCGACGGGTCGCGTTCCACGCCTCGCGGACGCCCGACCTGGTGGACTCCGGTTCGTCCGACGTCTTCCTGCTCGATCTCGGCACCGACGTCGTCAGTCCGTTGGTTTCACAGCCCGGCCCGGACACCAATCCCCGCTGGTCCCCGGATGGCTCCCGCATCGCCTTCCAGTCGGCCATGGGCGAACCCCGGTTCTTCCATGCCAACGGCCGCGTCGCCGTCGTGCCCGCCGCCGGAGGTGCGCCGGTGTCGGTGACCGACAGGCTCGACGAGGATGCGCAGCTGGCGGGCTGGACGCCGACGGGCCTGTACGTCACGGCGCTCCAGAAGACGGCGTCGCACCTGTTCCGCATCGACCCCGCCGCAGGCACGGTCGCTCGCGTGTCGATGCCGGACGCCCTCGCGATGCAGGGCGCATCCTTCAGCGCCGACGGATCGCGTGTGGCCTACGTGGCGGGATCGGTGACCACGCTGCCGGAGGTGTACACCGCCGTCGTCGCCGGCTTCGTCGCGAAAGCATGGACGACGCGCTCGACCCGGCTGGCGCACTGGACACTCGGCACACGTGAGGTGATCAGCTGGAAGAGCCAGGACGGTGAAGTGATCGAGGGCGTGCTGATCAAGCCACGCGATTACGATTCTTCGAAGAAATACCCACTCCTCTGCGTGATTCACGGCGGGCCGACCGGTATCGACCGCCCACAGGCGATCGACGCGCGGTACTACCCCACCGACCTGTGGGCCGCGCGTGGCGCGCTCGTGCTCAAGGTGAACTACCGGGGCAGCGCCGGATACGGACAGCGATTCCGCCAGCTGAACGTCCGCAACCTCGGTGTCGGCGATGCGTGGGACGTGTTGTCCGGGATCGATGCGCTCGTCGCGAAGGGCATGGTCGATCCAGGTCGCCTCGGGTGCATGGGCTGGAGCCAGGGTGGCTATATCTCGGCGTTCCTGACCACGTCGAGCACGCGCTTCAAGGCCATCTCGGTCGGTGCCGGGATCTCCAACTGGTCCACCTACTACTACAACACCGACATCACGCCGTTCACGATCCAGTATCTGGATGCCGATCCGGCCAGGGACCCGGAGATCTATCGCAAGACGTCACCGATGTCCTACGTGATGAACGCGAAGACACCGACGCTCATCCAGCATGGCGAGTTGGATCGGCGTGTGCCGATCGCCAATGGCTACGAGCTGCGACAGGGGCTGCAGGACCGTGGTGTGCCGGTGGAGATGATCGTGTACAAGGGCTTCGGCCACGGCATCACCAAGCCGAAGTCGATGCGCGCGACCATGCAGCACAACCTGCAGTGGTTCAATCACTACATCTTCGGTGATGCGGCGCCGGATTTCACCACGGCGCCACCCAAGGCAGCGACCAGCACCTCGCCTGAGTGACGTGCAGCCGGTGTGTGTCGAGCAAGCTCGACACCTACCTCCGTGAAGGTCAAAACGCTGACGACGAACGCTGAACGCCAAACGCCGAACGCCGCCCCAGCGTTGGTGTAGCCGCCGAGCTTGCTCGGCGGTCACGTCAGTGGCTCTCGACATTCCCGGCATTCCGGCATTCCCAGCATTAACCGGTTAACGCCGTCAGTCGAGCTGTGCCGGCGGCAATTGCGGCAGCAGGCGCTGCGCCGCCGATGCCGCGGGACCGCCGATGGTGATCGCTTCATCGGCACGCGCGCGGGCCTCGGCGGGTTTGCCCGAGTTCGCATACGCCACGCCCGCGTTGTAGCGGGCCCAGCCGAGCTGTGCATGATGATCACGCAGGGCCTGCTCGCGTCGTGCCACGAGCGCGGCACGCACGTCGTCTGCAAGGCGAGCCTCGCGCGCATCAGCGATCCGTCGCTCCAGTGTCGGCGTGCGCGCATCCAGGCACTCGAACGCTTCGTCGAAGCCGGCTGACGCGACCGGCCACGCTCCGCGAGTGAGATCGACGGCGGCGCGATCGAAATGCGCTTCGCAGTGGCGGCTCTCGAGTTCGACTGCCGTATCGAAATCGCGATGGGCGTCGTCCAATCGCTGCTGTCGGAACGCGATGGCACCACCGAGGTATGACAGGTCGGCATTGACCATCAGCGGGCGCGCCGCGTCGACCGAGACTCGCGAGTCGTCAAGGCGGCCCAGGCTGAACAGGTTCCACGCCTTCCAATAGTGCGCCTCACCGAGATACCAGGTGCCCAGCGCCAGCATGCGATCGACGGCAGCGATCGCGTCGTCATGCCGGGCGAGGAACCCGAGCGTCTTCACCCGACCGAGCAGCGCCTCGCGGTGTTCGGGAAAGCGCTCGAGCAGGCGATCGTAAAGCCCGAGCGCGACCGCCTGATCTTCCATCCGCTGCCGGATGTCGGCGCGCAGCGCCAGCGCCGGTACCAGTCCGGGGAACGCCTCGAGGGCACGGGCGAACGCCTCGTCAGCCGACACCAGCCGGCCGCGCGCAAGTTCGCCCTCCCCCGTAATCGCGTCGGTTTCGACAAACGCTGGATGCATCTCGCGGAACCCCGCCAACTCGTCGAGCGACGCGCGCAGCAATGTCAGCCGCGTGAACGAGAGAGCCGCATCGTCAGGATGACGGCGCCACCAGGTATCGCGGTCGAGGCCGGGTTGCACACCGCGTGGCGGACGTTCACCGTCTCCGAGACCGAGGATGGGGTTCGTGCCAACAAGCGCGAGGAGCAGCATCGCGTGCCAGGCATCCGTCTCGGCCAACGGCTCCAGCGCACGGCGGCGATCACGAAGTCGCGGCAAATCGGCTGACTGGACGGAGGGGACCATGCCCAGCGTCTGTGTGCCACGCCTCCAGGGCATCACCCCAAGGACGTCGGCTGCCGCCGCGCGATCGTCCGGTAGGGCGCGCTGCGCGAGACGTGCCGGCGCATCCTGATACTCGCCGGGAAACAGCCCCAGCAGGCGCTCGCGCACCGCCAGGTGGACCGCGACGCGGTACGCGCGCGGTGCGACCGTCGCATCGACACCCGCCGCGAGCGCCGCCTCGTATTCGCGCAACCCGATTTCCAGGCAGCGGTAGCAGCCGTCAACGACCGAGGCCTCGGCGGCCTGTAGTCGCGATGGCCACACGTCGACGACCGCTGCCCGGTCCGAGCGCGGTGCGCAGGAGGCACCCGCCACAATCATCGCGGTGGCGAGCCACGCGCTGACACGAAGGCGACCTGCAGGCGCGGGCCCGAAGATGGTCATCGCGCGGCGCGCTGCGGATGCACTCATGGCGGTCAGGTGATGGTCAGCACGGCTACGGCTGGAAGTTGACGGTCACGGTCATGATCACCGGTACCGGTTCGCCATTGAGCATCGTCGGCGTGTACCGCCATTGACGTACCGCAGCGATCGCCGCCTCGTCGAGTCCGGTCACGCTGCGGATGACCTGCACGTCCGACACGGCGCCTTCGGGGTCGATCGTCGCCTCCAGGATCACCACGCCGGACAGACCGGCATTGCGGGCATCCCGATACTCCGGACTGACGTGATGGATCTTGGTCGGCGGTCGCATGCCTGTACCGATGCGGATCGGTCGCCGCTCTATCGGTGAGGGCACGACGATGCCTTCCGCGTCACCGGTGCCCACGTACGTCGCCAGCAGCATCGGCGCCCGGGCTGGCGGCTCGAACGTCCATTGGCGTACCGCCGCGAGCACGGCGGCGACTTCGGAGGCCACGGGCCGGCTGTTGTCAGCCGGCCCTATGCCAGAGACGACGCGCGCCTCCGCCACCTCGCCGCTGGCGCCAACGACAAGATGGACGCGATAACGGACCCTGCCGGCGACACCCGCGGGCCAATCCGGCGCGACGTGCGCCGTCCGCCGAGGGGCGGGGACGTCGAGCGACGGCCGGATGGCGATGCGCTCGAGCGGGCCCGGCTCGGTCGGATAGACGCGCCCAGCCGGAACGGGCACCGTCTGCAATGCCGAGCCGTGCACTGGTGTCGCCGCGGCCGCCGCGCCGGCAAGCAGGATCACGATCCTGGCGGTTGCGAGCGATCGCCGTCTACCGATCATGCTGTGCCCTCTTCCAAGGTCATGGCGCCAATGCCGCCCATGTCTGAGCGGCGCGCGGGGCATCGGTGCGCGTCGTTCACTTCAGCGTGAAGTTGACAGTAAGCACGACGATCACGGGCACCGGCTCGCCGTTCAGCCACACGGGTTCGAACCGCCACTGGCGCACCGAGGCGAGTGCCGCGTCATCGAGCTCCGCGACGCCCTTCAGCACCTGGGCCTCCGTGATCGTCCCGTCGACGCCAACGGTGGCCTCGATGGTCACGACGCCCGTGATCCTGGCCGCTTGTGCCGCCTGTGGATACTCGACCTTGACGTCGTAGATCTTGCGCGGTGGTGCAATCGCACCGCCTGCGCGCAGTGGCGCACGCTCGGTACTCATTGTCGACAGCGTCGCGCCATCCTGGTGTGCCGCGATATCCACGGCGATCAGCATCGGCGCCTGGGCAGGCGGATCGAATTTCCACTGCCGCACCGCAGTGAGCACCGCATCGATCTCCGCAGCGACAGCCGCATCCCGTGCCGCCGCGATGGCGCCCGTCAGGACCCGTGCTTCAGCGACCTGCCCGGTCGCATCGAGCACCAGATGCACTCGGTACTGCGCCGCTACCGCCATATCGGCCGGCCAGTTCGGGGCGACATGCAACGTACGCCTCGGGGCCGGCATGTCGAGGGTTGGACGCACGGCCACGCGCTCCAGTGGCCCGGCCTCCAGCGCGACGGCCGGTCGCACACCGAACTGCGCCGCTCGCAGTGGCGACACCCTGTTGACCACCGCGGACACACCGCTGAACATCACCACCATGGCGGCTGCCGTGATCCATCGTCGTGTCCGTGGCATCGTCGCTCCCTGACACATCAGCGCCACGCGCCGCACCAGGACGTGTCGTCTGCTTCCGACCGGCATACTCGGCGCCCCCGCCGGCTGCAGGGTGCTGCACCAGAGCAGCGCCTCGACGTACGCGCGCATGCCACCGGTGCGGCTGACGACGAGCGCGTCCACTTCGTGTTCGCGTGCAAGCCGCACTCGTGAGAGCAGGACCCACACCGACGGCTGCCACCACCACAGGAGCCGCCATGCTTCGTCTGCATAGCCACGGCTGACGTCGGCGCGGGCGATGTGCGCCAGTTCGTGCAGGTACACGGCCAGGCGCTCTTCTTCCGGACGCTCGCGCAACGCGACAGGAACGAGCACGCACACGTCCAGCCAGCCGAAGGCGCAGGGTCCGGCCTCGGCCACCGCGACGACAGGCACGCGCGCCGCGGCAAGCGGCGGCAGGACCGCAGCGGGCGCAAGCGCACGCGCCCGATCCAGTGCCGGGTCGTTCTCGACCGGCTTCCCACATGCCGCGAGTCGACGCAGGCGCCGATGCCCGATGACGAGCCAGGCGAGTCTCGCGAGCGCACCAGTGGCCCACAGGGTGCCCAGCCAGGCCATGGGGGACAGTGTGGGCGCCGCCGCGAGCACTGGGCCCAGCACCGCCGTCGTCGTCTCCACGAACGTGGTCACCGGCATCGGCACGGCCGGCTGGCGCGGCAGGAACAGCGGCAGTACCGGCAGCAGGACGATGCCGCCGACGGAGTATCCCCACCAGGAGGCGAGCACTCGGGGGTCCCGCAGGCGGAGGATCGCCGGCAGGGACAGGGCGACCAGTCCGAGGACCGTGCTGTGCAACACCCACGTCACGGCGAAGGCCCATGCCGACATCAGTCCTCCTTGTCGATCAGTTTGCGGATTTCGGCCCGGTCGCGAGCGGAGAGCTTGCGATCGGCGACGAGGTGGGCGACGAGGGAGTCCGCGGCGCCGTCGAAGACGCGGTCGACGAACTCGCGCACCAGGACGCGCATCATCTGCCGCTGCGTGCGGGCGGGGGTGTACCGGTGGCCGCGCGAGGCGGCGTCCTGCGACTTCGACAACATCCCCTTCTGTTCGAGGATGCGCATCATCGTGAGGACAGTCGTGTACGCGAGGTCGTCGCGATGCTCGCGGCGCAGCACGTCGTGCACGTCACGGACGGTGGCCGAGCCGAGGCGCCAGACGACCTTCATGATCGCCAGTTCCTGCGGGGTCAACGAGGGCGTGATCGCCATTGACTACTATCTACTAAGTATTTAGTAGGACGTCAAGCGCAATCGTCTCATGTCTCAGGACTCATGTCTCAGGCAGGACCGGTACGCGATGTCGCCGGCGAAACGCGCTTCGTCGATCGCAGGATGCCACACGACCGAGTCGGCGGCCCGGACGCATTCCCACGGCCGCGCGTCGTCGACTTCGGCGGTAGAAGCCTGCATCTCGTAGGCCGCGGCCCAGGCCAGCGGGGATCGGTCCGTCGCCGGAGTCGGGTACGGCCAGCGCCTGGCCCATCGCGGGGGCGGCGTCATAGGCCAGCAGCAGAACGCCCCACCTTCCCGTCGGGTCTGCTCGTCGATCCAGGCCACCAGGCCCGCGACCCCGGACGTCGTCCGGGCTTCCCGGATGGACACGGGTACCGTCAACCGCACGCGCCAAGCCTCCCCAGCCGCCCCGGTTCCGAATTCGGCGGGTCCCCCGGGGTGCATCGGCCAGGAAGATATCGCGTTCCGGGTCGGGATCACGGTCGTGCCCGCGACGCCGGAACCGCAGAATGCGTTACCCATGTCGCATGCAACGCATGTTCTGCGTCCGTCAATAGGGCGTTGATGCACTATGTTTAACAAAGTGTTACGTCAATATTGACCAATGCGCACTCATCCCGTACATTTCTCAAAGTCCGCTTGTCGCGTGCTCGCTGTGGAGATGCCCTCGTGAACGTCCGCTTCGCACCCTTCGTCCTGCTGTCGGCCGTCGCGCTTGCCGCGCTGCTTCCCCGAGCCGTGCCGGCGGTCCAAGCGGGTGGGCCTGCCTCATCCGGTGACGTCGCGTGGATGCTCACCGCCACCGGCCTCGTCCTGCTCATGACGCCGGGCCTGTCGTTCTTCTACGGCGGCATGGTCCGGTTCAAGAACGTCGTCTCGACGATGCTCCAGAGCTTCGTGGCGCTCGGCGTCATCAGCCTGCTGTGGGTGGTGGTCGGATTCAGCCTGGCCTTCGGCGACAGCCTGGGCGGACTGGTGGGCAACCCGCTCACGTTCTTCATGCTCGACGGCGTCGGCGCCGCCACCCACCCGGACCTCTCGCCGACCATTCCGCTGTTGCTGTTCGCGCTGTTCCAGTTGAAGTTCGCGATCATCACGCCGGCGCTGATCACCGGGGCCTTCGCCGAGCGGGTCCGGTTCTCGAGTTACCTGCTCTTCATGATCCTGTTCAGCCTCGTCATCTACGCGCCGCTGGCGCACATGACATGGCACCCGCAGGGCTGGTTGCGGCAGATGGGCGTGCTCGACTTCGCCGGCGGGACGGTCGTCCACATGTCTGCAGGCCTGGCCGCGCTGGCTGGCGCGCTGGTGCTCGGTCGCCGCCAGAGCCACATCGCCAACGAGGCGCACGAGCCAGCCAACATTCCGTACGTGCTACTCGGCACAGGAATGCTCTGGTTCGGATGGTTCGGGTTCAACGCGGGCTCGGCCCTGGCGGCCAACGACACCGCGGTCCTCGCCTTCGCCACCACCAACACGGCGTCGGCGGCCGCGATGCTCGGATGGGTGTTCTTCGACATGGTGCGCGGCCGGAAGCCATCGGCCATGGGGGCCTGCATCGGCGCCGTCGTCGGACTGGTCGCCATCACGCCAGCCGCCGGGTTCGTCACCGTGCGCCACAGCATCGTCATCGGGCTGGTCGCGAGCATCGTCAGCAACGTCGCCGTGTACTGGAAGTCGAGAAGCACACTTGACGACACGCTCGACGTCTTCCCGTGCCACGGCGTTGGCGGCATGGTCGGAATGGTCATGACGGGCGTGTTTGCCAAGGACGTCGGCCTGGTGAACGGCAACTGGCACACCTTCAGCGTCCACATGCTGGCGCTCGTAGTCGTCACCACCTTTGCCTTCGTCGGCTCCTGGTTCCTCTACCGTGTCGTCGACACGATGTGGCCCATGCGCGTCTCGCCGGACGCCGAAACCGACGGCCTCGACCTCAGCCAGCACGGAGAAGTCGCGGCAACCTTCGACACAGACCACGGGGTGCCCGCCTCCCTGCTCGAGCACGTGGCCTGAACTTCCCAGTCCCAGCAAGGCCGCTTTTTCCGCTTCCGGCGCCGGGCGCCGAAGCCTACGCCTCCGATCCGCGGGCACCGGATCGGGGGCCTTTTTCTTTTGCCCCGGCCTTCGTCCATCGGCCGTGGGCCTTCGGTCGTCTCCGGCTCTTGGGTCCTGCGCCGCCTGTCGGCGTTCGGCGTTCGACGTTCGGCGTTCGGCGTTCTCTGGGATAATCCTCCTGTGATCCTCGACCGGTGGCAGCGCCCGCTCGGCCACCTCCGCATCTCCGTCACCGACCGGTGCAACCTCCGGTGTGCCTACTGCATGCCGGAGCCGGACTACGTCTGGCTGCCCAGGACCACGCTGCTGACCTTCGAGGAGCTGACCCGCGTCACGCGCCTGTTCGCGGGACTCGGCGTGCGGCACGTGCGGCTCACCGGCGGCGAGCCATTGTTGCGGGCGCAAGTGGCTGACCTGACCGCCCAACTGGCCGCCATCGGCACGCTCGACGACCTGGCGATGACGACCAATGGCGTCCTCCTCGCGGCGCAGGCCACTCGCTTGCGCGAGGCTGGACTACGGCGCATCACGGTGAGCCTCGACACGTTGCAGCGGGCGCGCTTCGAAGCGCTCACCCGCCGCGATCATCTCGCCGACGTACTTGCGGGGATCGACGCGGCCGTCACGGTATTCGGCGCGGTCAAGCTCGACACCGTGCTGATGCGCGGCGTGAACGACGATGAGATCGAGGCCCTCGTCGCGTTCGCCGGATCGCGGCACGCCGAGATCCGGTTCATCGAGTACATGGACGTACCTGGCGCCACACACTGGGAGGCGGCGAAGGTGGTTTCGCGCTCAGACATCCTCCGGCGCGTTCAGGAGGCGTTCGGAGACATCGAGACACTGGCGCCCGACGGCCCGGCGCCGGCATCCCGCTACCGGCTCGCATCCGGGCAGGTGTTCGGCATCATTGCGTCCACGACGACGCCGTTCTGCTCCACCTGCGATCGCATTCGACTCACGGCCGACGGGCACCTGTTTTCGTGTCTCTACGCGACGCAGGGGCTCGACATCAGAACGCCATTGCGCACCGGCGCCAGCGACGAGGACCTCGTCGCGCTCCTGACGACGACGTGGCAGCAGCGCGCGGATCGCGGTGCCGAGGCCCGGCTGTCTGCGCCGGACCGTGGCGCGTTCATCGCCGTCGAGGACCTGCGCCGGGCCCCGCAGCTCGAGATGCACACGAGGGGCGGGTAAACACAGTCCGGGCTCCGGGTACCGGGTACCGGGTACCGGACAGCCTGATACTGACCGTCGACGTCACCGCCGTTGTGGAATCGGTAGTGCCGCGCTGTCCCAGCGAGGCCTTCCTTTCGACGTCAGCTTCGACGCGGGATCACGTGTTCACTGATCAGCGTGCCGTCGAGCGCGTGCATCCGGGCTTTCAGCACCTGCGCGTCGGCCTCGGCGCGGATCAGGGTCGCTTCCTGCGGCCTTGGACCGCCACCGGTCAGCTGGCCGAACGGGCGCGTCGCGTCCGCTGGCATCCAGGCGTGGCGGTGCGTGTGCCCGGTGATCAACAGGTCGACGGCGCCTTCGGCGAGGTGCGTATGCCATTTGGCCCGCGCGTCTGCCCCGCCGTGCGGCTGCGTGTCGCGCGTCGAGTAGAGCGGGATGTGCGCGATCACCACGCGGAACGGTGCGTTGCGGATGTGGTCCTGCCGCAGCTGATCGGCCAGCCAGGCCGACTGCGCGGTGCGGTAGGCGTCGAAGGTCCCGAGCCCCGCATAGACCGGCGCGTCGTCTGCCTTGTCCTCGCCCGTGTCCAGCACGACAAACGCCACCGGGCCCTGCCGCACTGAATAGTGGAACCGCCCTCCCGGTGTATCGAGGAAGCGCCCAAGCGCGCGTGCCTCTGGTCCGCGCACGTCGTGATTGCCACGCGCGAACCACACGGGCCGCTGCGAGGCATACGCGATGCCGGCGGGCGTCAGCAGTTGCTCGGACATCTGCTGCTGGCTGGCGATGTCGTTGAACATGTCGCCATTCCAGAAGAGCATGTCGCCGGGCGCATCGGCCAGTTGCGTGAACAGCGACTTCAGCGTCTCGGTCTGTTCGTGCGTGTCGTTGATGACGGCGAACGAGACGCGTGCGCCCCTGCCCTCGTCGGGCGTGGTGAAGCTGGCAAGACCGCTCTCGAACGGGCGACCGCGCCGGATGTCGTACGCGCCGAGAAACGCGATCGGCACGCTGACGGTCCGGTAGAAGTACCGCGCGCCCGGCGCGAGACCCTCGAGGCGCACGCGGTGCACCACCGCGTCGAGGGGCTTGAGACCGTGTCCTTCTGGCGCCGCGAGACGTCCCAGCGCCTCCGTCTCGCCGTACTCGACCCATCCGGTGCTGGTGTCGTTCACGCCCCACGCGATCGAGACGGCCGACGCGGACACGCCCTGCACGACCGGCGCGCCGACGAGCCGGAAGTTCTCCGGGGTCCGTGTGATTGGCGAACTCTGCGCGAGCGCGGCGCGGCTCCACCCGAGGGCCACGGCCAATGGCCCGGACTGCAGCCAGCGCCGACGAGACACGGGCATCATGCGCGCTCCTCGAGCGTGATGTTGCGGATGTCGCTGACGGTGCGCCAACTCGCGAGGCCGAGCGGACGGCACAGCACCATCTCGATGCGAACGTCGACCTCGCGCCGCGCCAGGTTAGCCTCGGCAGCCACGGCGCCGTCGATGAGTCCCTTGATGTGCGTCGGCGTGACGTCAACGGCCACCTGGTACCAGCGACCGTTTTCGAAGGTCATGGTGTGACTCGTCTCGTTCTCCGAGGCATCGAGGCCGTCGAGGCTGGAGAACCCCACCACGGTGCCGCCCCAACCGCCAACCACGAACGTGCAATGGCTGCCGGCGACAGGGAACGTCACCGCGCAGAAGAAATCGGATCCGTCCACGCGATTGGCTTCCATCTGTACGCGGAAGTTCGGCCCCGGCACCTTGCCGGTCCAGACGACCGCCGTCAGGTCGTTGCCACGATCCAGGCGAATCGCCCCGTTGACGATGGAGACTTCTCCCTCGCCGCCGAAGGCCACCGGCTTCCAGGATCCGAGCGACTTGCCATCGAACAGGGACGTCGCCGCCGCTGCGCCACTCGCGGATGCCGGCACGAGCCACGGCAACGCGCTGACAAGAACGAGCGCCTCTCGGCGAGACAGGCGAGGAGCCGCGCTGTTCAGCGCGACGGCAGGAGTCGTTGAGGAAAGAATACGAGGCACGATCGCCTCAAGCCTACAGGGAGTTCGTCGAGTGAAGAAGCTTGTCATCGGGTGTGGCCTGGCCCTGGTACTCGCGGCCATTGCCGCAAGCGCCGGCTTCTACTATTTCGTGTACCGCCCCGCGCGGACGTTCGTGTCGTCGATGAGCCAGCTCGGTGAGGTGGCGGAATTGGACGCCAAGGTCACCAACACCCGACCCTTCACGGCGCCGGCCGACGACACGCTCACCGAAGCCCAGGTCAGGCGCTTCGTTGCGGTGCAGGAGAGCCTGCACGCGCGCATGGGCACGCGCGCCACCGAACTGCAGGCCAAGTACAAGGCCCTCGACGAGCGGAAGGAGTCCGGGAGCGTGGCCCTGACCGAACTGGTCGGCGCGTACCGGGACCTCTTCGGCGTCATCGCCGAAGCCAAGCGCGCGCAGGTCGACGCCCTGAATGCCCAGGCCTTCTCGCTGGACGAATACGCCTGGGTGAAGTTCCGTTTCTACGAGGCGGCCGGGGTGACCGTCACGGGCATCGACTTCCGTGAGATGGCTGGCAAGGTGAAGAGCGGCGACCTGCAAGCGCTCCAGGACATGGTCAAGGATGCCGGCACGGCCGTGGCCGGCGCCACCTCGCCCGCGGCAAGTTCAGGGAGTGGCGAGGCCCCGACGGGAAACGCAGGGACACCCGTCGTGACCGACGCGCCCGGCGTCGGGATCCCCGACGCCAACAAGACCTTGGTCGCGCCGTTCAAGGACAAGGCCGCGACCTGGATGATCTACGGCGCCTTCGGGCTGTAATAGAACGGGTTCCGGGTACCGGGTTCCGGGTACCGGGTTCAGGTCTCAAGCCTCACGTTCAGGCCCGAGACCTGACCTGAGACTTGAGACCTGAGACTTGAGACCAGGCAGGTGTTAAGCGTTAGGCGTTAAGCGTCAATGAGCCTCGTGCGCCAACTCGAGTCCGAGCTTGTGCACCAGTTGCTCCACCTCGAAGCGCAGGAACGCGAACGACGGGATCACGAACAGCACTGCCTGCATCCGTGACGGGTCGTAGTCGGTGGCGATGACTTCGTCGGTCTTCCAGCGCCTCCGCTCCACGTCGTCGGACAGCGAGAACGGAATCTCGCCTGTCGAGGACAGGATGCCGGCGCCGAACACCTTCGTGACGCTGTCTTCCTGGATCAACCCGAACTCGATGCTGAACCAGCTCAGGCGCTTGAGCGCGAGCACCTGTTCCCCGCTCGTGGCTGCCATGGCCGCCTGGCCGATGCGCGTGAGCAGTGCCGCGTAGTCATGATTCATGAGCGCCGGCACGTGACCGAGGCAGTCGTGAATCATGTCGGGCTCGGGTGTGAACTCCGGGTGCGACCCGTGCCGCAGGAACTGCGTCACCGGAAAGCCCCGCTGGGCGATGTAGCCGTAGAAGGTGCGATACGGGATCGGCCCTTCGGCCGGTACCAGGTGCATGCCCGTTTCCTGCCCCAGCCTCGCGCTCAGATCGCGTAACTGCGGGATCTCGGCGGCGCTGATGCCGAGGGCGCGCTTGGCATCGAGGTAGATACGGCTCGCGTAGGTGCGGTGCAGTGCGTCCAGTTTCGGGCTCACGTCGCGCCAGATCCGCTGCTCCTCTTCGGTGTAGGCAATGAGGGGCGGCCCCAGATGGTCGAGGCGGTGTCGGCGGCAGAGGTCGAACAGTTCGTGCCGGCGCCGCACGTAGTCGGCGTCGCCAATCCCGGGATGCTCCGGTTCGAGTTCGAGATGTTCTGCGTCAGGCGGCGCGATCATCAGATCGGCCGCGATCTCGACACCGTACTCGACGATGGTGGGTGGTTTCATGGGCGGGCACCAGTCCTAACGCGACATTAGCGTCGCTAATGTTTTCAGAAGCTCAATGGCAGCATAGCGTGAGCCTGCCGCGGTCGCAACACGGTTGCGTCCGCCCTCCCTCGCCCATCCGTGGGTGGCCGCCGTCAGCGGCCGGAACCCTCCCGCTTCTCCCAGCCCTCCGCGAACAGGTTGAAGTGGGCCGTGCCCACCGGGTGCGCGGCACAGACGGCCTCGTCGAGTTCGACGCCGAGGCCCGGCGCCGTCGGCAGGGCGAAGTAGCCGTCGACGACGTCCGGGCAGCCCGGCGCGATGTCCTTCACCCACGGGTCGGCGAAGTCGTTGAAGTACTCCTGCACGCGGAAGTTGGTCGTACACGCGGCCAGGTGCAGGTTGGCGGCCGTGGAAATCTGGCCGCCGACGTTGTGCGGCGCGACCGTCACGTAGTGCACGTCGGCCTGCGCCGCGAGCTTCTTGCTCTCGAGCAACCCGCCGATGTGCGTCACATCGAACTGGATGACATCAGCCGCGCGCAACTCGAACAACTCGCGGTACTCGTGCCGCGCGTGGATACGCTCGCCGGTCGCGATCGTGATGCCCGGCAGTTGCTCACGGACGCTGCGCAACGCCGCGAGATTCTCCGGCGGCACCGGCTCCTCGATCCAGCCCAGCCCGTAGGGCGCAAGCAGCTTGACGATCTGCACCGCCTGCACCGGCGAAAACCGCCCGTGCATCTCGAGCAGGATCTCGGCATCCGGCCCGATCGCATCCCGGACCGCCTCGACGAGCGCCACGACGCGACGCCGCTCGGCGAGATCGATCTCGTAGTAGCCCGGACCGAAGGGGTCGAATTTCAGCGCCGTGTACCCACGCGACACCACCGCCTTGGCTGCCGCGTGGAACTGCTCCGGCGTGCGCTCGACGCGGTACCAGCCATTGGCATAGGCGCGAATCCGGTCACGCACCTTTCCGCCGAGTAGCCGATACACGGGCTGCTGGAGCGCCTTGCCGACGATGTCCCAGCAGGCCATCTCGAACAGTGCGATGCCCGAACTCATGATCTCGCCGGCACGCGAGTAGTCGTCGCGGCGCATGCGCATCACGAGCGACTCGATGTCGAAAGGGTCACGCCCGACGATGTGCCGCGCCGCGGCCCGCGCGTACGCCTCGAGCGCGTGCGGGTGATTCGGGATCCGCGACTCGCCGAGCCCGGTCAGTCCGGTGTCGGTGTGCACGCGGCAGATGGTGAAATTGCGCCATTCCGTGCCGACGAGAAACGTCTCGATCTCGGTGATACGCATAGTCAGCGGGTTTCCGCGGGGATGCCGGGGGCGTCAGGCGCGCCAACGGGTGACATGGTGAGGGTCGCGGCGTCGTGAGGGCCGGCTGAGGCAGCATCGTGGTCATGGCCGGCTGGGACAGCCGGCCCTACCTTACTCAGGTGGCGGTGGAGCAGTGCGAGGCCGAGTTCGGCGCGGCGTACCCGCTCACGGGCCATCAGGATCGCCACGTTCTCGAGGTGGAGGCCCGACGGGTAAATGTCGGGGGCATTGCGCAAGCCGAACTTGACGTATACCGGTGCAACCGCCTCGATCAGGGCGGGAATCTCGTAGTGGCGCACGAACCCGCCAAAGCCGTCCGGGACCTCGACATACACGTCCAGCGGGATGTCGCAGTGCTGTCGGATCGCTGCGAGGTGGGCCAGCGACAGATCGGTCGGCACGTTGATCGTCGTGGCGCCCTCGTCGGCGAGGATCGCGACGGCGAGCGGATTGGCAGCTGCCAGCTGGACGCTGATCTTGATGATCAGTTCAGCCGGCAGGTGCCCGGCCTGCCTGGCGAGGTCGAGGATCCGCAGCAGTCCCATGTCGGCGATCAGCACGCTGCGGACGCCGAGCCCCACGGCACGGATCACATCGTCCAGGGCGTAGCGCACCTGATCCTGGCCGCGCAACTGCGCGCCGAGCGTGCGGCCCGCGGGCGACACGATCGACGCCCCCGTGTCCCACGCGGCACGCGGCCCCACGAAGAGCGACAGCTCCATACGTGCCTCGCGACACATGCCGCACATCTCGCCGATCTCATTGTCGGTGAGGAGCATGATGCCCGAGCCCTGCGAGACGCGATGGATCGGCACGGCACGCGTCCGCGCCTCCTCGATCACCGCGGCGAGCACGCGCGGCCCCTCGACGCTCGGAATCTCGACCCGGTAGTGCGCACCGTCCGGGAAGCGATGTGGCGACGGTGGCAGATCGTGAGCGTCGCCGACGGGCAGGTCGAGCGCGGCCAGCAGACGGGCGGCAGGTGACAACGGGAGTGACATGTGTTCAGGCTCGGGGATCGAGTAGGACCTTGATGACGGGTTCGCCACGCGCCTCGAGCAGGGCAAGCGCGCGGTCCGCCTCGGTTAGACCGAAGCGGTGCGTGATGAGCGGGGACGGATCCACGAAACCCTCGTCGATGAGGCGGACGGCACGCGCAAACACCGAGGACGGGTAGGCGAACACGGCCTCGAGACGCGCGTCGCGGAAGACAAGCGGATCGAAGTTGAACGGCGTCGTGCGATCGGAGCCGGCGATGCCGAGGATGGTCAGGCGCCCGCCGCGCGCCAGCACATCGGCCGCCGCCACCTGCGCCAGTGGATGGCCCGCCGCCTCGATGACCACGTCGGCGCCTCCGGCAACGCGCTCGCGTATGGCCTGCGCCAGCGCCGTCGCCGGTGCGCACACGGTGTCGCTGGCGCCGAGTGAGCGCGCCACGCCGAAGGTGGCGTCGCGAACATCGGCAACAACGAGACGTGACGGACCACGCGCCGCGACACACGCGGCGGCGAGCAAACCGATAGGGCCGGCACCGATGACCACGACCACGTCGCTCGAGTCCACGGCGCTCCGCTCGACGGCATGCAAGGCGCAGGCGGTCGGTTCGGCAAGGGCGCCGAGCTCGCAGGTCACGTGCGTGATGGGATGGCAGAGATCGACGCGGGCGGCGACGAACTCCCGATAACCGCCGTCGCGCGTGAAGCCGTATTCATCGTACCGGGTGCACAGGTGCGTGCGGCCGGCCAGGCAGGGTACGCACGCGCCGCAGAAATGATGCCCCTCGACGACGACGCGCATGCCGACATGCAAGTGCGGAGCAGCAGGGGCACTGTCGGCGATGATGCCCGACCACTCGTGGCCGGGCACCACCGGGAAGCGGCAGAACGCCGCATCGCGCGTCCCACGAATCAATTCCAGATCGGATCCGCAGATTCCCACCGCCTCGACCCGCACGAGGACCTCGCCAGGACCTGGCGTCGGCACCGGGACGTCGACGAGGCGCGCGTGACCGGGCCGGTCGACGCGAAAGGCACGCATGGAGCGGCATTATGGCGCACCACACGTCGACCTGAAGGTCGACGGCTACGTGGCGGCCATTGACGGCTTGGCCGGATGACGGCGGCTGCGGGACGCGTGCAGCGGCCTCGCGGCATCTTCGCGCCTCAGCGGTGCGCTGAGCTCGCAGGGCCGTCGTAGATCTTTTCGCCGGCGCGAATGGCCACCTTCAGGATGTTCTGCGCCGGTGGCGTCGGGCAGGTCGTGTACGGGTTGTATGCGCACGGCGGGTTGTACGCCTTGTTGAAGTCGAGTACGTAACGGCCATCGCCGGTCGGTTCGGCGTACGCGTAGCGTGTGCCATACGTCTCTCGCCCCACGCTCGCATCACGAAAGATCACCTGCAGCCGTCCCCTGGTGGTCGTGAACGCCAGCACGCGCACCGTGCGGCCCTCCCACGGGAACTCGAGCTGGCCCGGCGCTGAATACGGCTCGTTGTCGCCGAGGATGTTCCTGACGTCCACGACCCGCGGTGACTCGAACGGCTTCAACGTCGCCACGACCCGGGCGCTCTCCGACACGGGGAACCAGCGCGGCCCCTGGAAGCCGATGCGGATGGGCGACTCGGGATCGCGCACACGCAGCGCCAGCCGATCCCCGCTCTCGTGCAGGTGGAATTCCACCCGACCCACGCGAATCTTGTCCGGCTGTGCCGCCGGCTGCCCGGGCGCGGTCCGCTCGGCCTTCTTCAACGCCACCACCGCCGGCGCCGGCTTGCCATTCAGGAGGGCTTGGACGCCCGCCTCGAGATACAGCGTCACGCCTTCGTCGGTGACGACGATGCGGCCGACATGCTGCGGGGCGGGCCCGGCGGGAAGCACGACCGCGCTGGCGGGGTCGCTGCCGACGGTGTGCGTGCCCTCGGGCAGGAACGTCAGCCCGGCGACGCTGAGCCATCCGTACTCGGCCCGCAGGTCGCGCTCGTACTGCTGCCGCCAGTCCTCGGCTGTCGTGGGAGCGATGGGGGCGGTCTGCGCGGCCGCGGCGGCGGCGCTCGCGACCAGGGCCGCGAAGATCATCAATCCCTGCAGGAAACTACGCATGTTCCGTATCCGGATGCGACCATGACGCACCAGCAAGCCGGGCCGGTGGCGATCGCGCATCGAGCCCCGGGTTGCACCCGGGGACGTCAATCAAACAGGAACGCCGGCACGACCGGCGGTCAACGCTGAGATGAAGCGAGCAGGCAGGATCAACAACAGCGACAGGCGCGGTGCCGGGCGGCACTCCGCAACAGCATCGACGGCACGCGGTGCGAAGGCGTCGAAACCATGGTTTGAAGGTATCGCGCCGACCTCGACGCTGCAAGGGGTATGACGCTACTTGGCCAGGCGCTGGTACACGCGGACGTAGTCGACCCGCAACCGGTACGGTAACGACGACTCGTCGATCCCCTGCTGGCCGCCCCACGCTCCACCGACCGCCACGTTCAGCAGGAGGTGGAACGGTCCGTCGAACGGCCAGACACGCGTGTCGCCGGACTCACGCGCGAAGGCGAAGTACTCGCGACCGTCGACCGACATACGGATGCGGTCGTGGTCCCAGTCGAGCGCGTAGACGTGAAAGGCCTCGGCCAGATCCGGAATGGCGACCTTCGCGGTCTTCTGGGTGCCGATGCTGTGGTGATAGGCCTTCGTGTGCACCGACGCGTGCACGGCGCCGTGGTCGAAGCCCACGTGCTCCATGATGTCGATCTCGCCATCGTCTGGCCATCGCATCGGCGCGGTCGTGGTGGGCAGCATCCAGATGGCCGGCCAGGAGCCTCGACCGCGCGGCAGTTGCGCGCGTACCTCGACGCGGCCATACGTCCAGTCACCCTTCCCCCTGGTGACCAGCCGCGCCGACGTGTACGGCGCCCCCTGCCACGGTTCGTGCCTCGCCTCGATCACGAGGTGTCCGCCTTCCACCCGCGCGTTTTCGGGGCGACGCTGCGTGTAGAACTGCGGCTCCTTGTTGCCCCAGCCGTGCCCGCCGACGTCGTAGTTCCACCTGGTCGGGTCTGGCGGGCCGTCATGATCGAACTCGTCCTGCCAGACGAGCCGGAACCCTTCGGGCGCCTGCTGCGCCCCGTGAAGCGCCAAGGTCAGCACGAGCGCTCCACACCAGGCCGAGAGGCGAATCGCCCGCGTCACTGTTCTCCCTGCCTGCGACCAACGTTGCACAAGATGGGAGTGTACTGCCGGCCTCGGCAGTCTCGGCCAACACCATGGCGAACACGATCACACGGCGCACCGCCCTGTCGCTCGCGCTCCACGCGCTGGCCGCACGCGCCGCTCTCGCGCGGACGGGACCGACCCCGTTCAATCTCGAGGCGCTGAGGATGCCGATCGGCGACCAGGTGGCGGAACTCCTGCCAGTCATCGTGGGCGGATTCGAACGAGGACGACTGCCGGACGGCATGCGTGTGCCGGCCGACGAGGCACTCCACGTCAGGTACCAGCGCGGATCGGATGTGGTGATCGTCGACGCGACCCTGCCGGCAACCGCCGCCGACGCACGAGCCGCGGTGGATACGGCGGCGCGGGAGAAACGCGACGAGTTGCGCCGTACGGACCGGCAGCAGGACCTGCCACGGATCGTGCAGGACCTGCGCAGCGATCCTGCGTACGTGGCGCTGGGTGCATTCGTGGCGTGGAGCCGCGGCCGCTACTTCTTCGCGGCCAGGGCCAGCAGCCCGCACGCGCTTGCCGCCTTCATGCAGGCGTTTCCCCACTAGTAGCAGGTCGGCGACGGCTCCGATCACATCACGTGGCCTGCGCCCGTGATCGAGCGGCCGGCTCAGGCCCTCCTAGAAGATGCGCTGCGCACTCGTAATCGCCCGGTTCTGCGTGATCTGCGAGAAGATGTGATAAATCCCGCCACCGGCGGGAGTACCGATGATCGTCATGTAGTTCCCTCCGCCGCCCAGGCCCATCGGATAGGACACGCCGCCAATCGTGCCGACGCTCCATCCAGCGCCATAAATGGCGAGGGCCGGGCCCCCGGCTGCGTTCTGAAAATCGCCCGCGACTCCGTTCACCGAATGGATGTCCTGCGCGAGCTGATTGCCGGTCATGGCCCTCGCCTGACCCGCGAAATCGTGGGGCGGTTTCGGCGTCGTGTGCGCGCAATACGTATGTGCGTTGTGGTTCTTCATCGCGAAGGCACACCCCGTGAACTGGGTCGTCACCATCAGTTGCGACGTGAGCTCGATGCCCTCCAGCTGACTGAAATTGCCTCCCGCCAGATTCCCCGCGACATGGCCCCCCGGGATGTCCGTCCACCAGCGCGCCACCACGCTGTCGGCCATCACCGGCGCGCAGCCGGGCTGTGGATCCGGGGTCAGGTCGTACCGTTCGTTGTTCAGGTCGTAGCTCAGGTAGAACGGCATGACGTTGCGGTCGCCCTGGCCGACGTCCCGACGCGGGCTCCCCGACACCATCAACTTGTTGTGTTGCAGGAACTGCAGCGGGCTGTTGAGCAGCTGCTGCAGGTCCTGCAGCATCATGTAGTTGGCCATCGTCTCCCGGCAGCGCAGAATGGCGGCAAACCTCACCACGGCTGGCAGATTCGCCACGGCAGTCGGTCCCGCGATGGTGATGACACCCTGCGGAAGGCCCGTCAGCGCCATCTGGTGCCCATGGGCAATCGCCTTGTACAGCAGTACATAGGCGCGCCGGTACGCCCGATGCTGATTGAGATCGGGACCGCTGTCACCAATGTGCAGCGAAGTGGACAACGCCGCCGACTGCCCTCCGAGCGAGTCGATGTAGCTGTCGGCCTGATCCGCGGCCCGCGTCCGTTGCCCGGCATCGAGGGCCAGACAATTGCGAATGAATGTCACCGTCTCACTGAGCCGCGTATCTTTCGACTTCATCGGTCGTCCTCCTGCTGGCCCCGATAGGCTGGCCCGTTCCGTCGCGCCGTCAAGTGAAGTCGGCTGCGTGTAAAGGGTAAGGCCTCACTTCCCACATCGACGCTGCGGGAGATGTCGCCTCTTTCGTGTCGTGGCCGGACTCGGAGCGCGCGTGCCGGCCACCGACGGGCAGTAGATTTCGACTCGATGGCGCCCTGGGGCCGGCGCAGGCCGCGCCCCCGTCGCATGTGTGACGCAGACGTTACGCAGCAGGAGCAGCCGCAAGGCGCGCAGCCATCGCTCGAGTGGGACCCGAACGCGCGCGGGATCCGAGGCGTAGGCCCGTCCGCGCGAGGCGGACGGGCGTGGAGGATGTGGGCCGCTAGGCCTTCGGCTGTGGGACGTAACGCAGGTACGGCTTCTCGGCGCGCCAGCCGTTCGGGTACAGGGTTTTCGCCTCGTCGTCGGAGACGGCCGTGACAATGATCACCTCGTCGCCCTGCGTCCAGTCGGCTGGCGTGGCCACACGGTGCTTCGCAGTGAGCTGCAGCGAATCGATGACGCGCAGGATCTCCTGGAAGTTGCGGCCCGCGGTCATCGGGTACGAGAGCAGCAGCTTCACCTTCTTGTCGGGCCCGATCACGTAGACGTTCCGGACCGTCGCGTTGTCAGCCGCGGTGCGGCCCTCGCACGTCTCGCCGGCGTCGGCCGGGAGCATGCCATACAGCTTCGAGACCGACAGGTCGGGGTCGCCGATCATCGGGAAGTTCGGCTCGGCGCCCTGCGTTTCGGCGATGTCCTTGCTCCAGGCGGCGTGGCGGTCGACCGGGTCGACGCTGAGGCCGAGCACCTTGACGTTGCGTTTCTCGAACTCGTCCTTCAGCTTGGCGACGGCGCCGAGCTCGGTGGTGCACACCGGCGTGAAGTCCTTCGGGTGCGAGAACAGCACGCCCCATGAATCGCCGAGCCAATCGTGAAAGCGGATGGGGCCTTGGGTGGTGACGGCGTCGAAGTCGGGGGCGTTGGTGCCAATGGCGAGGGGACCGGACATGTCTGTGTTCTCCTCCCGGGCAGAGACAGCGCGCCGGGTTTCTGTGGGCTAATCGTGCGTCCGCCGCCGGCCGCGGTCAAGGGCACCGGCATGACATAGGGTCGCCGGGCGCGGTGTTCCTGGCTTCGTAATCCGGGCACCGGGCATCGGACACGGCGCTACCGGCTACCGATCATCCGGGTACCGGGTACCGGGTGCCGGGTACCGCACCACGATCGGGCCCTACCTCCTCGGCCCGGCGCAGTCAGGGCCGGCTGTCCAGGCCGGCCGCTTGAACTCATAGCCGTCGAGCCCTGAGCCCTGAGACTTGAGACCTGAGACTTGCACCCTACTTGACCACCGGCACGCCGACCGCGGTGGTGTACCGGCGGAAGTCATCGTATGTGGCCTCGCCCTCGACGTAGCGGTCGCGTTCGGGCACGTCGTGCACCCAGTACCACTCCCAGAGCCGCACCGGCACGCGCACAGGCAACTCGGCGACGTGCGCAAACGACACCTGGAGCAGCGATCGCAGGTCGCCCGCTCGCGGCGTGATCACGGCGCGTACGAGTTCGCCACTCGCCTCGTCGATGGCGAGCAGTCCCCGCAGTTCCACATCCCTGAGACGATCGCCGCGCACGACCCGTGGCCGTCCCTTCTCACGAAAGGCCACGAGGCGCACGTCGACGCCGTCCTCGCGCATGCGGCCGCGATCGCTGAAGCGGAATCGCTCCCGGTAGGCGTGGTGCACGATCAGCAACGGGAACGTCGGCACGTTGATGTTGCGCGTGACGTGGCCAAGGTTGTGCCGCGCGCTCTCCTCGGTGATCTCGCGGAGCCGCCGTTTGGGGTCCGCTCCGGGCGACGCGAACAGCGCGGTCAGTCGATCCTCACGATCGGCGACGGGCACATCGTCGACGGCGACGACGTCGCGGTGGAGTTGCCACGGGGTGTCCGGGTCGTGCACGAGCAGCAGCGACGAGAGCAACGTGCGTGTCTCGATCGCCCGGGCCTCCGCCGGCTCTCCAGGTGGACTTCCCCGCCAGGGGCGGATGGTCTGCAGGTAGCGCTCACGGGCGACAACACCCCGCAACCCGGTGCCGAAGCGCACCGCAGCCGCGCCCGCCCTCTCCACCACGTCGTCGAGCCCCGGCAGGTCCTGGGCGCCGGCCGAGGCCAGCCACACGGAGGCAAGGAGGACGGAAACAACACGGGCGCGATGAGCCGAAGCTCGTCGCGCCCGTGGAGGATCGCCCAAGTTCACAATTTCAGAATTTCATAATTTCACCCGCACCGCCAGCGTTCGAAGCGCCGAGATCCTGATGAAATTCTGCAATTCCTGAAATTCTGAAATTCTCCTAGTTCACCGTCGGCTCCGGCTTGGGTGCCGACCTCTTCAGGCCCTGGATCTGCAGGCCCGAGGCAACTTCCGGCGCGGCCTCCTTGAGCACATGCTGACGGTAGAGGGCGGCCATGCGGTCGTTCTCGGCCTTCTTCTTGAGCTCGTCACGGGCGCGCAGCTTCTCCTCACGCGCATTCTTGGCCACCCCCGCGTCGTCGAGGTCGGTCTGGCGGCCGACAGCCACGGCATCGGCGTCGAGCACGAGCGTGTGCTGGGCGGTACCGAGGTTGACCTGCTTGCCACCGGCGAAGATCTCGTGACGGCCGTGCTCCTCGTACCACTTGGTGAGGGTGGCCGTCATGTGCATCTTCTCGATGATGTTCCGCCAGCCGATGCCCGTGTTGTACGCGCAGAAGCTGATCTCGCCCTGCTGCGTCGCGTACGGAATGATGCAGCGCTCGGTGCGGCGGAAGTCGTAGTTGAACAGGTCCTGGAACCACATCCCGGCGATGAAGAGGAAGTTCCAGCGATCCTGCCGGCGCTTCTCCACGTCCTCGAGGGTGCGCTGCAGGTCGACGCGGCCGTAGCTCTTGCCCGTGGCCCCGAAGGTCTTGTCGAACTTCTTGATCAGGTCGATCAGCCTGAAGTGCGTCGGCGACTTGAACGGGTCGTAGTTCTTCGCCAGCGCCAGCGCCAGCCCGTACATCGAGAACCGCTTGCCGCGCGCCGCGTCGTTGACGCGCTGCAGGTCTTTCGCGAGCTGCCCGGCGTGCAGGAACGCGGTCACGGGGACCGCTTCCTTCGTCTCCTTGTCCACCATCACGGCCATGCCGATGCCGCAATTGGGGTGGCAGCCGCACGCGAGGTTGCCCCAGTCCTGCGCCGGGCCCTTCACGAGGTCGGCCCAGTCGGTGAACGTCCCCATGAACGAGATCGGGAACCAGTCGCGCGTCGGCTCGCCGATCTGCACCTGGTTCTTCACGTCGTGCGCCAGGTGCGACAGCGTGTAGCGCTGCGCCGCGCGGCGCTCGTCGGTCACTTCCTCGTCGCGGCCCGTGAACGACACCGGCTGGAACGAGAGGAAGCTGATCTTGCGCGGGTTGTCGAGCGCGAACTTGATGATTCGCCCGACCTGCTCGTTGTTGACGCCGTTGACGATCGTCGTCACCGGGACGATGTCGACGCCGTTGGCCCAGAGGTTCTCGATCGCGCGCAGCTTGACGTCGAACAGGTTGCCGACGAGACGATGCGAGTTGGCGGCGTTGCCGATACCGTCAAACTGCAGGTACGCGTAGCGCAGGCCGGCCTCGGCGGCCGCCCGGGCAAACTCGGGGCTCTTGGCGAACTCGATGCCATTGGTGGCGGCCTGGACCGAGTTGTAACCGACCTTCTTCGCGTAGCGGACGGCGTCGAGGAAGTACGGCGACAACGTCGGCTCACCACCGGAGAACTGCACCGACATCTGACGCCGCGGCTTGATGGTGATCGCGTTGTCGAGCAACGTCTTGATGTCTTCCCAGCTCAGTTCGTGGACGAAGCCGACCTGGTTGGCGTCCATGAAGCACGGGTCGCACATCATGTTGCAGCGGTTGGTCAGGTCGATCGTCAGCACCGCGCCGCGACCGTACTTGATCGTGCTGCTGCCATGGTTGTGCAGCGTCTCGTCGTTGTGGGCCCGGATGTCGCTGCCTGGGTACGAGTCCTCGAGGTGCTTGAAGAAGGCCGGGTCCATGGCCATCACGTCCTCGAAGTGGCCGTGGATCGGGCAGTCCTTCACCATCAGGATCTTGCCGTCGCGCTCGATGATGGTGGCCTTGATCTCCCCCACCTTCTCGTTGAGCAGCACCGACACGTCACGCTTGCCGTCGAGGATCTCCTGGCGCGCCTCGCGCACGCAGGTCGGGCATAGCGAGTCGGTCTCGCGCGGCCAGCCAAGGGGCGGCTTCACCTTCTCCCACGACTTCTGGAGGGGCTTATCCGACCACTTGGGCACGAAGCCAGGGTTCCGGTTGATGGAGTTCAGCGCGTCGAACACCACCCACGCGCCCTTGGCGGCGTAGGTCAACCCCTTCTCGACGTACTTGATGGGCTTGTGCGGCATCTTCGTCCTCTGGATCGTGTTCTGGGCGCGACCGGTCATCCCGGCCGGGGACACGTCAGCTTTCAGCGCCGGCATTATGACGAAGGCTTTGTATATAAGGCGCGAGAATTCCCCGAGCTGGCAATTCCATCGGCCGATTGGGCAGAGGCGGGGGCCAGCGGGCACGCGCTGGGGACGGCCGGGCCGCCTCCCGGCTATCGAAGTACACCACTTCGCCGCCGGACGTCCCGTCCCCGGACACTTCTCTTATGCCTCCACGGGCGGTACGGCTGACACCACGACCGTCGGCACCGGCGCAGAGGCAGTCCTTTCCCCCGGACAGTGGCGCCTCGAGCCGCGCGCCCACTTCCTGCACACGCGCACCGACAACACCACTCGCGCCCAGCGGTTGACGAGCCAGGTCCGAACTGCTCGCAAGGTCGGCGACCGCGCCGAGCTCTTCGCGCGCGGCACCTACCTGCGCAACACCTTTGCCGGCATCGACCAGAGCCTCGACGGCGCCGCGGGCGTCACGGCTTTGCTCCTTCAGGGCCAGCCGCAGCGGTTCTCGTTCGACTCCGGCTTCGGCTACATCGGCGAGGACCGACGCGTGGTGCGCGGTCGCTATCTCAGGACGTTCGACACCGGAGTTCGGCACCAGTGGGAGTTTGCAAAGCGCAACACGATCTCCAACGACGCGTCGTTCAAGACCGACGTCGATCGCACAAGTGACTGGCGTGTCTCACACGTCGCGGCCCTTGCAGGCCGGCCTCAACGCGGTGCTCGCGCTGAAGGTGTCGCACGAGATCAATTACCGCAACGAACCGGTCCCCGGATTCACACGCGCCGACACGGTCGCCGCCGCCGCCATCGTCGCCAGTTTCTGAGCGGATCCGCTGCAGCGCCGGCTCTTTCCGGCCGATAGGGTTGGTACGATGGTGGCCCCAGACCCTCGCTCGTCCTCCCCTCTCACGCGTGAACGGCTGCTCCGGCAGGCCGACGCCCTCGAGCCGCTCCCAGCCACCGCCACGCGGCTGGTGTCGCTCCTCTGCCAGTCCGAGTGGATGCTTCGCGATGTCGAGGAAGTCGTGCGACTGGATCTGGCCCTGACGGCCCGTGTCCTGCGCTTTGCCAACTCCGCCTGGACGGCGCACCTGCCGGCGGTCAGCACGGTCCGTGATGCGCTGATGCGCATCGGCGTCGGCACGGCGCTGTCACTGGCCATCGCCGAGGGCGTGCGGCCCAGGCTGCTGCGGCCGCTGCCCGCCTTCGACCTCCAGCCTGGTCGACTCTGGCAGCACGCGGTGGCGAGTGCCCTGGCGACCGAGATCGTCACCAGGCGTGCCCGCACGCCGATTCCACCCGAGACCGTCACCGCTTCCCTGCTGCACGACGTCGGCAAGGTGGTCCTGGACGAAGCCATGGACGAGGCCACGCTGTCTGCCCTGCGCACGGCCTGGACGAGCGGCGCGCTGTCGCGCATCGAAGCCGAACGCCAGGTGCTCGGCATGGACCACGGCGAGCTCGGTGGCTACATCGTCCGCCACTGGGGCCTGCCCGAACGCCTTGCGGTGGCGATCTCGCACCACCACACCCCGTCGGCGACCCAGAGCACCATCTGCGATGTCGTCCATCTCTCGAACGGCATCGCCAAACTGGCCGGCTTCGGCCCACTCATCGCCGAGATCGACGGCCCGATCGAAGGGGACGTTCTCGTGCGCTTGTCGTTCTCGCCGGCCGACCTGCACACGTTCTGCTCGGAACTCACCGAGCGGATGCGCACAGGGCAGGAACGGTTCCACTGACGAACGTCGAACGTCGAACGCTGACGGCTCCATGAGGAGGCGTAGGCGTCGAGCTTGCTCGACGCTTGCTTGTCACCTGGCGGCCGCGCCGAACGTTGAAGGTTGCCGGTCGACCTGAAGGTCGACGGCTACGGGAACGCTTTCACTGACGAACGTCGAATGCTGCGCGCCGAGCGCCGATGGTCGCCAACGGCGTCTCGTAGGCGCCGACCTTCAGGTCGACGCGTAAGTCCGGCTCTCTACGCCGGACCCGGTGCGCTACGATTTCCACATGAACGACGCGCGCACGGCTCCGGTCATCATCGGGATCGCCGGAGGTTCCGGATCGGGCAAGACGACAGTCGTGCGCAGGCTGACGGCCTCCCTCGGCGACGCCAAGGTGTCGGTCCTCGAGCACGATCGCTACTACCGCGACCGCAGCGACCTCCGCCTCGAGGAACGCGCCGCGCTCAACTACGACCATCCCGACTCGCTCGAGACCGACCTGCTGGTGCAGCACGTCAAGACGCTCCGTTCCGGCGAGCCGATCCAGGCGCCGCAGTACGACTTCGCGCGCCACAACCGCCTCGACACCTTCGACACCGTCCAGCCGCGCACCGCGATCATCGTCGAGGGCATCCTGATCTTCGCCGACGCGCCGCTGCGCGCGTTGATGGACGTCAAGGTGTTCGTGGATGCCGACGACGACACGCGCTTCATCCGCCGGCTGCAACGCGACATCACCGAACGCGGACGCACCGTGCAGTCGGTGATCGATCAATACCTCGGCTCGGTGAAGCCGATGCACCTCGAGTTCGTGGAGCCGAGCAAGCGCTACGCCGACATCATCGTGCCGCGGGGCGGGCACAACGACGTCGCCATCGAGATGCTGCTGACACTGGCCCGCGGCCTGGTCGCACGGGGGTAGCGATGACGCCGCGCTGCCCGTCGACCTGAGGTCAAGCGGGCTACCGTGCGCGTCTATTCAAGATACAAAGGTCGACGGCTACGAAAGCCGGCGGACACGGCCTCTGACCAACGCCGAACGCTGCACTCCCCTTTTGTTGTCAGCGTTTCGGCATTCGGCGTTCAGCGTTCAGCGTTCGTCTAAGGCAGCCGTGTCGCCACCGCATTGGTGCCCGCCGCCCACCGCACGCCGCCGGCGTCGCTGTACATCGCCCGCTCGACGACGATGGGCACGGCGGTGCTCTCGACCAGCAACCCGAAGCGACGGCCGACCGCGCTCGGGAAGTACCCGGGATCGCCGATCGCAAGGTTGAAGCGGCTGTTCGGACCGACCGTGTAGGTCTGCGTCTCGGGGGCCTGCGTCTCCGACAGCATCGTCACGTTGATGGTGGCGGCACTCGCCGTCGGGTTGCTCACCAGCACGTACGTCCGGGTGTTGCGTGCGCCGCCGACTTCACCCTCCGCCAGCGCCCAGCGCGTGGCCGCGGCCGTGACGCCGCCACTGTTGTGCGCCTCCGCCCACGTGCTCGAGTCGCCAGGCCACCACATCGACCGCTCGACGAGAATGCCGACGCCGTTGTCGACGACCACGTCGGTCGAAACGGCAGTGTCGGCCAGGCGCGCATAGTCCGGATTGGCGGCAATCAACTGTGCATCGCGGCCCAGCGCGTCCACCCACACGGTCCCGCGCGACAGCGCCGGCACCGTCTCCCGATGCTCCACCACGGTACCGTCGCCGAGCAGGAAGCGGAGGCGGACATCGGCGGCTTGCGATGACGGGTTGGCGAGCAGGATGAAGAGATCGAAGAAGGGTCCCGTGGCGCCTTCGGCAAGCAGCCAGCGTTCGGCCGGCGCCGGCAACGCCACGCTGTCGTGGCCGGCCGTGAACACCTGCCCGTTTCGATCGAGGTACATCGCCCGTTCGGCGATGATCGGCGCGGTGGCGTCGATGCGGGCCGACACCTCTGCGGCCGCGAGCGAGTCGCCGTCGTCCCAGCGCTCCATGTCGACCCACACCGTCAGGCGCGCGCCCGGTGGCACCGTGTAGTCCTTCGTGCGGGGTGGGCGACCAGCGCGGAGATACGTCACGGTCACGTCGGCCGCGTTGGTGCCGGGATTCAGGAGCAGGTAGAACGTGTTGAACCCGCCCATGGTCGCGCCCTCGGCGAAGTACCACGTGGAGCGCGGCGCCTCGGTCGCCGATTCGGCGTGACTGCCGTAGCCCGAACCATCCCAGGTCACTGTCCGATCCGCGACGACGAGCGTGTTGGCTTCGATCGTAGTCGCAAAGGAACCGGCGACACCGGCGATGGTGCCAGCGTCAACGGTGACGCGGCGGCTCGGGGCGATCGTCACCCAGTGCTCGCGGGTCACGACCACGCCGGAGGAGTCTGGAGGACTCGCAAGCCGCAACTGCACCTGAGCCGGGGTAGTGGCACTCGGATTGACGAGGGCGATGCGCGTCGAGAAGAAGTCGTTCTGGACGCCTTCGGCGAGGTATCGCTGGAGCCGGCCGACCGGGTGCAGGCGACGCTGGTACTCCTGCAGGTTGCTGAGTCCGTCACCGTCAGGGTCGCCCGAGCCCCCGTCGTTGCCAGACGCGGCGTTGGGGTTGAGCCCAGCCTGGATCTCCCAGGTGTCGGGAAGGCCGTCGTTGTCGGTGTCGACTGGCGCGGTCACCGGCGCCGCGTCCTGCTGTACCGTGACCGTCTTGCCCGCAACAATCAGTCCAGCCGTTCGCGCCACGCTCACGTTGGCGGCGGCCACGAACGACACCGTGCCGGCTCCTGTCCTCGTCGTCGGCCCATTGACCGACAGCCATGACGGATTGCCGCTGATCGACCAGGTGCACGCACTGCCAGTGTTGACCGTCAGCGGCGGCAAGCTGCCACCGCCACTGGTCGTGGACTGCGTTGTCGGCGTCACGTCAAACGTGCACGTACCGCCGCCGGCGTCGGTCGGATAGATGGCCTGCAGGCCCTCGAGGTCGTCCGGCCCCAGCGCCGGCGGGACCGGCGTGATGGCCTGGCAACACGAGGGATACATGATGTTGCTCGAGGCGTTGGTCACCGAGCCGTCGGTCGGCGTGTGCCCCAGACCGATGGCGTGGCCGACCTCGTGCTCGATGACGCGCGCGAGAAACAGCGACTGCCCCAGCTGCGGCATCTCGGCCTTCGTCGCGAAGACCACGAAACCGTAGGTAATCTTCGAGAACGTGATGCCGTTCACTATCCGGGTCACGCCACTCGAACATGCGCCGCCGACCGCGATCACACCGCTTGTGGTGATGTCGTCGTCAGGGTCCTCGTAGCTGATGAGTCCGCCACCGGCGATGGGCGGCGTACCGCAGCCGAGGAGCGACGAAGATGCGACCGTCCTCGTGCCTGCATACGCGAGCGAGATCGTTGCGCCAGCCGGGTTGGTCCAGGCGCTCATCGCCTGGAGGATCTCCGCGTCGCTGTTGCCGCTGTCAAGTGGTGATGCCGTGAGGGTGTTGCGGTACCAGGGCACCGTCACACCGCTGTCGGCCTCGTGCCAGCGCATGTTGCCGAGCAGCTTGTAGCTGGCGACGACGGGCGTGGCGTTTTCGAGATTGGCCGCTGCGGGGATGTCGCCCGGCGCCGAGAGGCGCACGGGGCCGCGGCGCCGCACCGACCGGATCGTCGCGGCGAAACCCGCCAGCGAACGGCGTCGCGGGCCGGCGGCGCCGACGACCGGCTCTCCGCCCTCCTGCTGCACCAGTTCGACGTCCGCGACGGTGCCGCGCACGCCATAGACGGAACGACTCATGGACGAGGGGCGCCAGCCGCCCGCCGTGCGCTCGACAAGTGCGAGGATGTCGTCGCCGACCAGGAACTGCGCCGCCCCGACCACATGGAGGGTCGTGTCGCCCACCGTGCCGCCGAGTTCGCGAATCTCCATGACCGGATCCGCGCCGCCGGCGTAGTCATCGATCACCCGTACCCGCGCGACGGTCTCGATCACGCCGGTGCCAGCCCGCCGTTCCGTGCGCACGGACTCGACGCGGCCGCGGACGATGCGATCGGCAGCGGCAATCTCCTGGGTATCCGAGCGGACTTTCAACGTCGCCGCCGCAACGGGCGGGCAAGCGAGCCCCAGCAATGTCGCCGTGGTCAGGGCGAGCGAGAGGAGCGAAGCGGGTCGCGGCGTCCGGGCGAGCGGAGGCATGCCGCAGCCCCGCAATGCAACTCGCTTGCCGTATCTCGACGCCAACCAGCAGCGGAGAAATGTCGCGCAGGCGTGCCAACCGACCGACAGCGTCGGTTGAACGCGCCCCCGCGGTTTCGTCGACGCACGTACAGATGTGTCGGTGCGCGTTGTGCCTGACGAGGGCGTCGCCACGGCCGGGATTAAGGTCGAGGTAAAGCCATTTTTTGCCGGCTTTTCTGGAGGTATCTCCTATAATCGGCAGGCTCGCCGCGCTCCCGATGACCGGGTTGGCCCGGCGCGGGAGGTTTTTGTATGTCCTGGTTTCGTGGAGCGGCCCTGGCGGCTCTCGCATTCTTCGCCGCCGTGCCGCACGCCGGCGCACAAGGGGCGTCCACCTGGTACCTCGCCGAGGGCGCCAACAACGCCACCTTCGCGCAGGAGATCCTCGTCGGCAACCCCAGCGCGCAGGCACTGAAGGTCACGGTCACGCTGCTGCCCCAGTCGGACGCGATTGCGCCGACCCTGACCAAGACGTTCGATCTCGGCCCCAGTGCGCGGCTGACCGTGCGTCTCGGCAGCGACTTCAACCTGAATGGCAGCGCCTCGGCCAGCGTGACGGCGGTGCTCGCGAGCGACAACGCGACGCCGGCCGATGTGGTGGTCGAGCGGACGATGTACTTCCCGGGCGCGACGCAGTCCGGCTCGCATAACGCCAGCGGCGTGACGCAGAACGGCCTCTCGGACCGCTGGACGCTCGCCGAGGGTTCCGGCGGCGTGTTCGAGACCTTCGTGCTCGTCGCCAACCCGAACCCGACGCCGACGACGGTCCGCGCGACGTACCTGACCGGGACGGGCGAGTCGTTCGTGACCGAGCAGGTCGCGCCAGCCAACTCGCGCGTGACGTTGTATCCGCGTGGCGAGCACGTGCCGCTCGCGTCGGCCGACTTCTCCACCGTCATCGAGTCGCTGACGGCGGGCAACCTGGTGATCGCCGAACGCGCGATGTATTTCGACGCCTTCCACAGCGGCCACGACGCGCTCGGCGTGACGGGTCCGAGCACGACGTGGCTGTTTGCCGAAGGCTTCACCGGCGGCAATGCGGAGACCGCGTTCGAGACCTACCTGCTGCTGGCCAACACCGGCACGACGGACACGGTCGCAACCGTCGATTATCTGCTCGACAACGGTCAGGTCGTGACGCGCACCTATCCCCTGCTCGCCCGGCAGCGTTTCACCGTCTGGGTCGACCAGGAAGGCCGCACCTTCGACAGCCGTCTCACGGCAGCTGCGTTCGGCATTCGCGTGACCGCGGCCAGCCCGATCGTCGCGGAGCGCGCGATGTACTGGGGCACGCCGTCGGCCGGCGACCCGACGATGCCGACGTTCCCATGGAGAGAGGGACACGCCACGGCCGGCACCATTGCCGGTGAGGCGAAGTGGGCCTTCGCCGAGGGCCAGCAGGGCAGGTTCGGCGCCGCGGCGACCACGTTCGACACCTTCTTCCTGCTCGCCAATCCGCAGAACATCCCCGTGCTCGTCCAGGCCACGTTCGTTCGCGAGGACGGCAAGGGCATCGTCCGGACGCTGTGCGTGGCGCCCAATTCGCGCAGCAACATCTGGACGGCCGAGTTCCCCGAACTCGCGGGCCAGCGCTTCGCGACGTTCCTCGAATCGATCAACAGCAGCGATCCCGCCTGTGCCGCGGTTGCCAACACGGGCTTCGTGGCCGAACGTGCCGTCTACTCGGGCGCCGGGTTCCTCGCCGGTCACGTGAACGGCGGCACGCGCTGGACCGGTGCCATTGCCGCTCCGCCGGTCGCGCCAGCATTTGCCGTCACGAGCGTGTCGCCCTCGAGCGGGCGGCTGGCCGGTGGGCAGACGATCACCATCACGGGTGCCGGTTTCCAGCAGGGCGCCAAGGTGTTGTTCGACAATTCGACGTGGACCGCGGACCGCAACGCCAATACCAAGCTTGGCGATGTGGATCAAGCGACCGCCGTCGTGGTGTCACAGGACGGCACGACCATCACGGCCAAGACCCCGACACGCGATTTCTACAACGGCTACCAGACCGCCGGACCGACCACCGTGCGAGTGGTGAATCCCGACAACACGAACACGTCGCTCGCCAATGGCTTCACGTTCAAGCTGAACGTGCTCGCGTTCGGTGACGAATACGTCACGGGGCTGATCAATGGGTCGCCGGGCGTCGCTGCGACGCCGTTCCCGGCCAGACTCGAGGCATCGCTCAAGGCGTTCGAGAAGGACTTGCTGAACTCCAGCACCGGCGCCGCGACGGGATCGAAGGTGCTGCAGTTTGGCCAGTACGTCACCGTGACCAACGGCGGCTCGAACTTCGAATGCGCCTCGGCGACCAACACCGGGTGCACGGCGCAGTCGGGCCAGTCGCGATTCCCGGCGCTCGCGGATCAGGTCGCCGCCGCCAACGCCTCCGATGCGTTCGATGCCGTGATCTTCGCCGAGGGTGTCAACGACGTCGAGGCCGGCGTCCTGCCCAACAGCGTCGCCGGCGCCCTGCGCAACATGGTCGCCAGCGCCCGCGATCGCAAGATTGTCATCTTCATGACCAAGTACGAAGAGACCAACATCGGCACCCTCAGTGCCGACAGCGTCAAGGCGCTCGGGGATGCCATCTGGGGCGTCACGACCGACACATCGCTCGGTGTGGAGATTTACCGTCAGTCCTTCTTCCAGGTGCCGACCGTCGGCGGGCGACCCACACAGGCAGGCTACGACAGGATGGCCAGCGACCTTTTTACAAAGCTCACGCGCGAGTTCCCGCTGCAGCCTTGTGATGCCCGCAACGACAAGCCGGGTAAAGGTTGCCCGCGCAACCCGTAGACCGCGCAGCGCAAGGAGCAGCAGAAGGTAGGGCCGGCTCTCCGAGCCCGGCCCTCTCCCTGCGGCCCGTGGCGCCAAGAATTGGCCCGTTCGGAGAATGGGCCCTACCATACTCGCCGGTGATCGACTCTCTCCGCGGCGCGATCGTACGCCCGCTTGCTGCCCTGATCTTGTTCGTGGCCCTGGCCGTCGCCCACACGTGGCCCCTGGCAACCGCGCCGGCGACCCTCAGTCGCAACGACAACAAGGACACGGTCCTCAATGCATGGGCGATCGCCTGGGTGGCGCACGCACTGGTGACCGATCCGCGACACGTGCTCGACGGCAACATCTTCCACCCCGAGCGGCACACCATCGCCTTCTCGGATCCGGTGATCGTGCCAGGCGCGCTCGCCGTGCCGATCCGCGCGGCCGGCGCCGGACCGGTCCTCACGTACAACCTGCTGCTGCTCGCCGGTTACGCGCTCTCGGCGTGGGCGATGCAGTGGCTCGCGTGGCGATGGACGGGCGACTACGGCGCGTCCCTCGTGGCCGGCAGCCTCTTTGCCTTCAATGCGCACTCGCTCGTCAGCATGGGCCACATCCAGGCGATCCACGCCTACGGGCTGCCACTGCTGTTGCTCGGGCTCGACGGCCTGTGCCGGCCTGACAGGCGTCGCCTGTGGGATGGCCTGCTCGTCGGCGCAGCGACCGCCCTGCTCGCGCTCACATCGGGGTATCTCGCGATCTTCGGCATCGTCTGCGGCCTCACGGTGGTGGCTGCGCGGTGGCCGGAACTGAGGGAGCCGCCGCTGCGGCCACTGATTACCGCCAGCCTGGCAGGTGCCGTGCTGATTGCGGTCCTGGTGCTGCCGGTGTTGCGGGCCTATCGAGAGATGCGTCAGGCACAGGGATTCAGCCGGTCACTCGACCTGGTCGCCGCGATGTCGGCCAACGGCGCCGCCTACGCGGCCACGCCTGCGCGGGTCCACGAGCGCTGGGCACGTGACGTCTACCAGCGCGCCGAGCCGAAGGACTCGTTGTTCCCGGGCATCGTCGCGACGCTCCTGGCGCTCGCCGGTGTGGTATCTTTAGAGGCTGGCTTGCGGGACCCGCGAGTGCGCGTCGCAGTCGCTCTCGCCATCGTCGGCGTGGTGCTGTCGTTCGGTCCGGCCACGCCCGTGTACGACGTCTTCTATCGGGCCGTGCCGTTTGCCAGCAGTGTACGCGCCGCCTCACGCTTCGGGGTGCTGTGGCTGAGCGGGCTGGCGTTGCTGGCGGCATTCGGCACCGCCGCCCTGACCCGCCGCTGGCCGCGAATGGCGATCGTCACGTCGGTACTTGCGGTCGCGGCGGTCAACGTCGAGGCGTTCCGAGGGCCAGTGCCGTACGTCCGTGCGCCCGAGCCCTCACCGATCTACGACACGCTCGCCGCCCTCCCGCCCGGAGTGGTCGCCGAGATGCCGTTCTGGTGGCGGCCGATCGACGTGCCGCGCAACGCCAACTACATGTTGGACTCGACGCGGCACTGGAAGCCCCTGCTGAACGGGTACAGCGGCTTCACCCCGGAGTCGTACCGCAAACGGGCCGACATCCTCTGGTACTTTCCGTTCAGGGCCGCCAGTTTCGCGGAACTCGACCGTGCGGGGGTGTCCTACGTGGTACTTCACCTGCCCGAGTACGGGAGCCAGCGACGCGAGGCTCGCGAGTTGATTGCGGCGTCGGGCCGCTGGCGCATCGCCGCCGCCAGCGACGACGTCGTGCTGTACGAACGCATCAGGTAAGTCATGTCTTTGCGATCCACACACGTGTTACGGCTGTTCTGTGTCCTCTCCTGCCTGCTGTTCACGCCCGCCTTGGTGTGGGCCCAGGATACGTCGCGCTGGTTCCTTGCCGAGGGCGCGAGCAACGCCGTTCTCGAGGAGGAGATCCTGGTCGGCAACCCGGGCGCATACGACCTGACAGTGACGGTCACGCTCCTGCCAGACCCGAGTGCGCAGCTGGCTCCAGGTACGACGCTGAGCAGGGCCTTCCCGCTGCAGGCGACCGGTCGCCTGACGGTGCGGGTGGCCCAGGCGTTTCCCGGGTTGAACGGCGCCGCCTCGGCAACAGTCTCGGCCGTCAGGGCCGGTACGTCCACGCCCGAGAACATCGTGGTGGAACGGTCGATGTACTTCCCGGATGGGACACGTGCGGGAGGTCACAACGCCAGCGGTGTTACAGCGACGGCTCAGCGATGGATCCTCGCCGAGGGCGCGAGCGGCATGTTCAGCACGTTCATCCTCGTGGCCAATCCGAACGCCACCACGGTGAGTGTGCGCATCCAGTACCTCAAGAGCACGGGAGACATCGTCACGTTCGAGCGGACGCTGCCCGCCAACAGCCGGACGACTTTCTGGCCGCAGGTCGAGTACCCGGCGCAACTCGGATCCGCTGAGTTCTCTACGGTCGTCGAGAGCACCGAGCCCGGCAAATTGATCGTCGCCGAGCGAGCGATGTACTTCGACCCCTCGCCAACCGGGAGCGGCTTTCAGCGCAGCGGACACGATGCCGTCGGCGTGCCCGAGGCCAGCTACGAATGGTACTTCGCCGAGGGCTACACGGGCGGCAACGCGCAGACGGCATTCGAAACCTTTCTGCTGCTCGCCAACACCAATGGCGCCGCCACGACCGCATCCGTGACCTACCAGCTCGATTCGGGCCAGACGGTGACGCGCGACTACGCGCTGGCGCCCAATCAGCGCCTGACTGTGTGGGTCGACCAGGAAGGACGCAGCTTCGATGCGCGCCTCAAGGCCGCGTCGTTCGGGATGACCGTCCGCGCCACACAGCCGATCGTTGCCGAACGGTCGATGTATTGGGGCACGCCGTCGGCCGCAGACCCGACGACACCGACGCTCCCGTGGCGGGAAGGCCATGCCACCGCCGGGTCACCCGTGCTGGCGTCCAGGTGGGCGTTCGCCGAAGGGCGCGAAGGCGAGGACGGGTCGGTACGGCCGTACTCCACGTTCTTCCTGCTCTCGAACCCCTCGGCGTCAGCGGTGAACGTCAAGGCGACGTTCTTCACCGAGGACGGCGGCGGCGTGACGACGACGCGGACGATCGCTGCAGGCGGCCGTGCGAACATCTGGACCGCTGAATCCGCACTCGGCGCCCTCGCCAACCGTCGGTTCGCGGTGGCGATCGAGAGCACCAACGGCGGTACCTTCGTGGCCGAACGCGCGATGTACGCATTCAGCGATTTTCGTGCCGGTCACGTCAACATGGGCACGCCGTGGCCAGGTGTCATCGCCGCGCCTGCGCATCCGCCGGCAACGGTCACGATCACGGGCATCTCGCCGGCCCAGGTGCGCCTCAGTGGCGGCGAGCCGATCACGATCAGCGGCACCGGCTTCTCCATCGACTCGGAAGTCACGCTGGACGGTATTCCGATGACGGTGACGTCCGCGACGAGCACGACGATCACGGCAATCACGCCCGTTCGTACTGCCACGACCGGGTTCGGCTCGGTGGGACCGAGTCGCGTCCGCGTGACGGCGTCCGGGTTCACGACGGTCGCCGGCACCATCCAGCGGGTGTTCCGCGTGCTCGCCATCGGCGACAGCTTCACCGAGGGTCAGTTGGTGGAGCGGATACCGATTCCACCGCCTCCCCCGACGCCGACCAATCCGACGCCGGTCAGCCCGGGCTTTACGCAGACGTACTCGTTTGCCAATCCGCCCTACCCTGAAGCGCTCGAAGGCGTGCTGCACACGGACGCGCAGTACGGGGCCACCGCCGACGTGGACAACGCCGGATTCTCAGGGGAATGCGCGTCGATTGCGGGTTGTTCGGGCAACCCCACCAGAGGGGCGGATCGCATCGGCCCGCTGGTCACCGCCAGGAAGTACGACGTCGTGATCATCCTGGAGGGTTTCAACGACCTGAATGCCGGCGGCTCATTGAGCGGCGCCATCACCGCCCTGCGCTCCATGGGCACGACGGCCCGTGCCTCCGGCGCAACGGTCGTGATGGGCCGCATCCAGGTGATGCGCTCCGACATGTTGGACGCGATCCGGACGATGGCGCTCGAAGAGATGTTCACCCGCGTCGACTTCGGGGCCAGCGTCGAGATCGGGACCGACGACGTTCACCCGACACAGGATGGCTACGAGACGATGGCCGGTATCGTCTACGGCGTGATCAAGGGCACCATCAAGTAGAGCGAGGGGACGCAGGCGGCGAGATTCGGGATTGGGGATTCACGTACTTCCTATCCGAGGGAGGTATCCGAGAATCACCCACTGCACTCGCTCTTGCCCCGCGGGCGGCGCTCGATCTATCGTGGTCGTTCGGCCTCGGCGCATTCCTCGCGCAGGCCTGGTGGTCATCTCGAAATGCTGTCCCGGATCGCGCTCACGCTACTGCTTTGCGGCAGCGCGGTGACGCCTGCCTTCGCGCAAGGCGCGAGCACGTGGTTCCTTGCCGAAGGAGCCAGCAACGGCACGTTCGACGAAGACATCCTGGTCGGCAACCCGTCGGCCAGCACGCTCAGCGTGACAGTCAGGTTGCTACCGGCGCCGGACGCCCTGATCACGCCGCCGGGCACCGTGCTCGAGAAGGTCTTCACGCTGCCAGCCACGGGGCGGCTCACCGTCAACATCCGACGCGAGTTCCCTGCCCTGAACGGGGCCACGTCCGCACAGGTGTCAGCCGTCGTCAAGGACACCAGCACACCGGCCGACATCGTCGTCGAACGGTCCATGTTCTTCCCGCTCACGGGCACGCCGTACGCGGGTGGAACGGGCGCGAGCGGTGTGACCGCACCGGCGAAACGCTGGATCCTCGCGGAGGGCGCGGCTGGCGTCTTCGAGACATTCATCCTGATCGCCAACCCCAGTGCGGCGCGAGCCGCGGTCACGGTCCGCTACCTGAAGGGGGACGGCGCCAGCGTGGCCGAGTCGACGACGATCGAGCCTGGCAATCGCGCGACGCTCTGGCCGAGTGCGAATCCGGCGCTGGCAGGCCAGGGGTTCTCTACGGTTGTCGAAAGCGACCAGCCGGTAGTCGCCGAACGGGCGATGTACTTCGACAACTTCCGCAGTGGCCATGACGCGCTCGGCGTCACCAGCGGCCGGACGACTTGGTACTTCGCGGAGGGGTTCACGGGAGGCAACGCGACGATCGCGTTCGAGACGTTCCTGCTGATCGGCAACGACAACCCGCAGCCTGCGTCGGTCACCGCGACGTTCTTCCGCGACAGCGGTGCGCCGCTGAGTCGCACCTACATGGTTCCGGCGCAAAGCCGTTTCAACATCTGGACCGATCAGGAACGCGACGCGAGCGGCGCGCTCCTGCTGCCCGGTACGGCGTTCTCGGTGCGCCTGAACAGCTCCGTGCCGATCGTGGCCGAGCGATCCGTGTACTGGGGCACGCCGTCGGCGGCTGATCCCACCACACCGACGTTTCCGTGGAAAGAGGGGCACGTCGTTGCCGGCGTCGAGCAACCGGTGGCGAAATGGGCTTTCGCAGAGGGACGTCAGGGCGATGACGGGTCCGGCGGGCGTTACGACAGCTTCTTCCTGGTGGTGAATCCATCGGCCGTGGACATCGACGTCCGGGCGACGTTCGCGACCGAAGACGGCACCGGGGTGACGACCATGGTGAGGGTGCCGGCCAACACGCGCGCCAACATCTGGCCAGCCGCGGGCCTCACGCCGGACTTCGATCTGCTCCAGGGCCGACGCTTCGCGGCGTTCCTCGAAAGCGTGGGCGGGCAGCCCTTCGTCGCCGAGCGGGCGATGTACTGGAACGAGTTCAACGGTGGCCATGCCAATGCCGGCACGCCATGGAGCGGGACGTTCAGCACGCCGGCGCAGGCGCCCGTCGACGTGCAGGTGGCGAGCATGACGCCGACATCGGGGCGGCTCACCGGCGGGACCTCGGTGACCATTCGTGGGCAGAACTTCGGCCCCGCGCCGGAGGTGCGGTTCGGCGGACAGATCGTGCCTGTGACGGTCAGCCCCGACCGGACCGAGTTGTCATGGACGGTCCCGGTGCGCAACGTCACGACGGGCTACGGCTCCGCGGGCCCGACCGAGGTGACCGTGAGGTCACAGAGCCGGTTCCTGCGGGCGCCGAACTTCACGCGGTACTTCACTGTCCTCACCTTCGGCGACAGCCTGACCTGGGGACAGGTCACGAGCTATATCCCGGGCACCTCGATGAAGGTCTCGGGCCAGGCGTCGCGCCCGTACCCACGCCAGTTGAAGATGCTGCTGTCGCAGAATCCCCAGTTCGGTCCGTATGCGCTGATCACGAACGCCGGATGGCCCGGAGAGTTCGTCACGGTTGCGGGCGGAGGCGGCAACACGAACCCGGGTGGCGTGGCGCGGTCGGCTCGGTGCACTGCCGGCCAGCCCAATTGCTTCGCACCGACTGGCGCTGACCCGACGGACTACTTCACGCCGTTCGACGTGGCCCTGTTCCTCGAGGGCATCAACGACCTGAACGCCAACATCGCGCCAGGCTTCGTGACCGCCGGCATGAAGAGCATGGTCGTCGACGCCAAGGCGACGAGCGCGCAGGTGGTCCTCGAACTCTTCCAGTCGTACGGCAAGGACATCTTCGGCACCGAGTCGACCGACCCGGCCAAGGTCACTGACTACAACAGGCGGCTCGAAGGACTGGCGGCGGAGCAGCAGGTTTTCCGCGAGCGCTACGCGGGTATCAGCATGGGCCCCGACGGCCTGCATCCGAGCCAGGCAGGCTACGACGCGATGGCGACCATCGCCTACGACAAGTTGCGCGACATCTTCCGCCGCTGCGGCACGACGGGCGCCTGTCCGTAGGCGCTTCGCCCAAATACCAGTTCCGCCCGCGTTCGGCTTCGTCATCGGGCCGTCGATCTTCGAAGGGCGAAGGAGGCAGGAAGCTGGAGGCTGGAAGCAGCTGAACGTTGGAGGCTGCAGGACTTACCCGAACAGGACGCAGGACGCTGGCTGTTCCGCGTTAGGCGTTAGGCGTTAGGCGTTATCGTGTCCAGTAATACGCACGAATCGCCATCAGTACGGCGAGAATGCTGCCGTACAGGGCCGGCTCTCGGAGGTCGTCGCCCTTCACGATCCAGAGCAGGTGGATCACGCCGCACACGGCCGCCAGGTACACGAAGCGGTGCAGGCGCTGCCAGCGGCGCCCGAGCCGCCGGATCCACCCGGTGGTCGACGTGATGGCGAGCGGCAGCAGGATCAGGAACCCTGTCAAGCCCACAGTGATGTAGCGCCGCTTGGCGATGTCGGCCACGATCGACGTCGGGTCGAAGAACTGATCGAGCACGACGTACGTGCTCAGATGCAGGCACACGTAGAAGAACGTGAACAATCCGAGCAGGCGCCGCCACTGGATGATCCCGTTCCATCCCGCGAGGCGGCGAATCGGCGTCACCGAAAGGCTCACCAGCAGCAGGCGCAGGGACCACTGCCCGGTGAAGTCGGTGATGTCGTCGATCGGATTCGCGCTGAGCCGGCCGGACACGACGCGATAGACCAGCCACGCCAGCGGCGTGAGGCACAGCAGCCAGATGATCGGTTTGGCCTGACGTGGAGTCATTGAAGGTAGGGACCGCTCTCCGAGCGGTCCATCGGTGCGGCCTGTCACGACGGCCCAGAGCGCCGCGGTCATGGACGCCTCGGAGAGGCGTCCCTACCACCGTGACGTGAAGCGTCCAGCGTTCGGCGTTGGTCGTGAGGCGCTAAGCGTCAGGCGTTAGAAGTTCCTCTTGAGGTCGAGCCCCCGGTACAGGCCCGCCACCTGGTCCCCGTAGCCGTTGAACATCAGGGTCTCGCGGCGGAGGAATTCGCCGAGGCGCCGTTCGCGCGCCTGGCTCCAGCGGGGATGGTCGACCTGCGGGTTGACGTTGGAGTAGAAGCCGTATTCCTCTGGCGCCGACAGGTTCCACGACGTCTGCGGCTGTCCCGTCGTCAGGCGGATCCGGACGATCGACTTGATCGACTTGAACCCATACTTCCAGGGCACCACGAGACGTAGCGGCGCACCGTTCTGGTTGAGGAGCGTCTTGCCGTACAGGCCCACCGCCATGATCGTCAGCGGATGCTGCGCCTCGTCGAGGCGGAGGCCCTCGCGATACGGCCACTCGAGTACCGGGTAGCGCAACCCGGGCATCTCGCTGGGCCGCTGCACGGTCGTGAACTCGACGAATTTCGCCTTGGCCGAGGGCTCGACGACCTTCAGCAGGTCGCGGAGCGGAAAGCCGACCCACGGAATCACCATCGACCACCCCTCGACGCAGCGAAGGCGGTAGATGCGCTCCTCGAGCGGGAAACGCTGGAGCAGGTCCTCGAGCGTGTAGTCGCCGGGCTTGCCGACCTCGCCGTCGATCTTGACCGTCCACGGCGCCGGCTTGAACCTGCCGCTGTTGGCCCTCGGGTCGCTCTTGTCGGTGCCGAACTCGTAGTAGTTGTTGTAGCTGGTGATGTCCTCCAACGGGTTGAGCTTCTCGCCGGTGGTGCTCAACGGACTCTTGCGCACGTTCGCCAGGGCGGCGCCGCCCTGGGCCCGCGCCTCATCGAAGGGCAGCAAGGCCCCGGCCACACCAGCAGCCGCCACGCCGACCGAGGCACGGATGAAGGCGCGACGATCGAGATAGAGCCGTTCGTCGGTGATTTCACGCGTCGGAATCGTTGGTGTCGTTCGAATCAACATCGTCGTGTCCCGTTGTGGGCCGCGGCCAACCGTCCTCGTGGCACGCCCATCAGGTACTTCGTCAACCGCCCCGGGTTGGTTACAGTCGGCCGGAACAGCCATACGCGCAATCGTGGCACACTGGCGGCCCGGTCGTGGACCCAGTCGCCCCCGTCACGCTCGTCTTCGTCGCCTGGAACGCCCGCCGGCACCTTGCCCGTGCGCTCGACGCGGCCATAGCCACTGGCTGGCCGGTCATCGTGGTCGACAACGCCTCGACCGACGGCACCAGCGAGTACGTCCGCGTGCGGGTGCCGGAGGCTCAGCTGGTCGCCGCCGACCGCAATCTCGGGTTCGCGGGCGGCGTCAATGCCGGGGTACGCGAGTCGTCGACGCCGTGGGCGCTGGTCCTCAACCCCGATATCGTCCTTACGCGGGCGGCAGTGGATCGGATGCTCGCGGCAGGGCTGGAGGCCGATGTCGGCGCCGTCGGCGCACAGTTGATCGGGCCAGATGGCCATCCCCAGCCAGGCTACAGCCTGCGTCGCTTCCCCACCCTCGGCACCTGGGCGGCCGACCTGCTGCTGCTGGACCACCTCTGGCCGGACAATCCGGCGTCGCGGCGCTATCTCGCGACCGATCTCGACCGAACCTGCGATCAGGATATCGAGCAGCCCTCGGCCGCGTGCCTCCTCGTGAGGCGGCTCGCGTTCGACTCCGTCGGTGGCTTCGACACGCAGTTCCATCCCGCCTGGTTCGAGGACGTCGACTTCTGCCAGCGCATGCGCGTCGCGGGCTGGCGACTCCGCTACGCCGCTGGCGCGCAGGTCGTGCACGAAGGTGGCGTGGCGATGCGCGCGCTCGGCCTCGGGTCGTTCTCGACGATCTGGTACCGGAACCTGCTTCGCTACGTCGCCAAGCAGGGTTCGCTGGCAGCTCGCGTGCTGATCCGGCCGCTGCTCGTGGTCGGGATGCTTCTGCGAACCGTGATCAGCCTGCTGCGTGGCCGGCGTGACGAAGCGCGCGCCTACCTCGAGGTCCTCCCTATCGCGTTCGGCCGGTAACCCTCCCGACGACTCCCGACTCCGCATCCCGACTCCCGAATCCCGTCCCCGCGATTCCCCGATATACACTCACCCGCGACCAGATGCGTGTTGCCGCGCTGTTGACTGCCCTGTTCCTCGTTGCTCCCGCGGCGACGCCCCGTCTCACGCTCGACGCCCAGGACCGCGCCGCCTTCATGGCGTGGTTCACCCTGCTGGCCGACGCCCAGTTCTATCGGGCCACCCCCGACGTCACCGATTGCGCCGCGCTCGTCCGGCACGCGACCCGCGAAGCTCTGCGCGATCACACGCCCGAGTGGCTGCGTCGGATCGCGATCCCGGGCGGGCACGTCCGCCCCGCGTTGCACGCACGCCCGATCGCCGCCGGCGACAGCCTGCCGCTCTTTCGCGTCTCCGACACCACACCGGCCCGTTACGCCGAGTTTGCCGACGCGCGCACGATCCTTCGCCTCAACGCAGCGCTCGTGAGCCGTGATGTGGCCGCGGCCAGGCCGGGCGATCTGCTCGCCTTCCGGCAGGAAGGCCAGCGCCTTCCCGAGCACCTGATGGTATTCGTGGGCAGGTCGGCGTTCGAGCCGGGGCGGACCGACTGGGTGGTCTACCACACGGGCCCCGACGCGGCCACCGGCGCTCCAGGCGAGATGCGAAAGGCATCGCTTGCCGATCTGCGACAGCATCCCTCGCCACGCTGGCGCCCGTTGCCTGGCAACCCCGCGTTTCTCGGGGTCTACCGACTGAGGATTGCATGAGCATGCACAGGCCCCGCCTCCGACCGGGCGTGACCGCCTTCCTGCTGGTCCTGGTGATGTCCATGGCGGGGATCGCCGGCGCGCAGGAACAGACCACGCCGGTTCGGCCTGCCGATCGCCCGGCCTTCTCGCTGTCGAGCGGTGAGATCTTCACCAGCACGAGTTCGCCGTACATCACCCTCACGTTCGAGCGGCTCGGCTCCCTGGACTTCCGCATCTACCGCGTCGCCGACCCCGTCGCCTTCTTCGCCGGCCTCGACGATGCGCACACGTTGGGAAGCGGGGAGTACACGGTGCCGACCGAGCAGACGTGGCTCGAGCGGCTCGCCTCGTGGAAGGCCGGACGACGCGCCGACCTGCAGTCATTCCTGCGGCGCCAGGTGAGTCGCGAGTATCGCGCCCAGCGCCGCGCCGGTGCCGACAAGGCCACCGTGCAGCGTCGCGTGCAGCTCGGTCTCACCGCCTACGCCCAGGTGCCGCTGCTCAACGACAGGCAAGTCGTCGCCTCGTGGCGCGAAATCCTGCCCAGGCTGGCTGACACCGATGTGCGCCGCATCCCGATCGAGGTGAAGCGCCCTGGTGTCTACCTCGTCGAGGCCGTGACCGGTACGCAACTCGCCTACACGATCCTCATGGTGTCCGACGTGGCACTGGTCACCAAGGTCGCCCCTGGCACGATGCTGGTGTACACGGTCGATCGCACCAAGGGCCAGCCCGTGGCCGGATGCGGCGTGGCCGCCATCGCCGACAAGGTCACACTCGGCACGGCGACCACCGACGCACGCGGCCTCGCCACGATCCCGCTCGGTGATGTGACCGCCGACGATCTGATCACGGTGGGCCACTGCGGCGAGCAGGCCGTCGCGAGCACGCCGCCGACCTACGGGCTGCAGTCCAACCCACGCCGTGAACTCGTCGCGCATGTGTTCACGGACCGCCCCGTCTACAGGCCGGGCCACACGGTGAAGGCCAAGGCGATCCTGCGCTGGCGCACCGGCATGGCGATTGAACCCTTCGATCAGCAGACGGTGGAGATGGCCATCAGCGACCGTACCGGACGCGTGATTCATCGTGTGCGCCGCGACGTCGACGCCTTCGGCGCCGTCGACACCGAGGTGGCGCTGCCGGCCAGCGCCGCGCTCGGGATCTACACCGTCGAGGTCGCGTCTGGCGATGCGAAAGCGACCGGGTCGTTCGACGTGCAGGAGTACCGGAAGCCGGAGTTCGAGGTGAGTGTCACGCCAGGCGTGGCGCTCGCCCGTCAGGGCCAGACGATCGACGTCACGGTCAACGCGCGCTACTACTTCGGCCAGCCGGTGCGCAACGCGGAGGTGCGCCTCGTCGTCCAGGCCGGCCCGTACTATTCGCCGTTACGGTGGGTGGACAGCGAGAGCGAAGACGAAAACGAGGACGGCTATTTCTACGGCGGCGACGAACTGGACACGCTGACCGCCACGCTCGACGCGCAGGGCCAGGCCCGCTTCAAGGTGCCGCTACCCGAGAGCGAGACGAGCAGTGACCTTCAGGTCCGGTTCGAGGCACGCATCAAGGACGCGAGCGATCTGGAGGTGACCGGTAGCGGCCTCGCGGTGGCGACGTGGGGCGATTACCTCATCGCGGCACGGGCAACGCCTTCGGTGGCCAGGCCAGGGACCCCCATCGACTTTCGGGTGCGCGCCGTCGACTATCGGGGCAGCGGCGTTGTCGGCATTCCCGTGACCGTGCAGCTCGTGCGGACCGAATGGGATTCGAACACGCAGCAGCAACGTCGCGAGGTGCTGACCTCGGGCAACACGACCACAGGCGCCGACGGACGGGCCACGTGGCAGACCAGGGCGCCGGAGTCGCCGGGCAGCTACCTGCTGGAGGCGCGTGCGATGTCCGGGACGCGCGCGGTGATCGACAACGCCTACTTGTGGGTACCAGGCGCGACCGAGGAGACCTACACGAGCGGCGGTGAAGTAATCGAACTCGTGACCGACAAGAGCACCTACGCGCCGGGCGACACGGCGAAAGTAGCCGTCCGCGGCGTCGCTCCGGCAACGCCCGTGCTGCTGACGAAGGAGGCGCGTACGCTGACCTGGTACGACCTCCGCCAGCCATCGTCGGATGGCACGTTCGACGTGCCGGTGACCGACGGCGACCTTGGCGACACCTGGGTCAACCTCCTCTACCTGAAGGACGACAAGGTCTACTACGCGGAGAAGAAGGTGCGCGTCCCCGCCACGGGTCGCGCCGTCAAGATCGAGGTCACAGCCGACAAGGCCATCTATCGTCCCGGCGAACCTGGTGTCTATTCACTGCGGACGCTGGACGCGGCCGGCAGTCCGGTGCAGGCGCAGGTCGCGCTGGGTGTCGTCGACGAGGCGGTCTACGGCGTTCGCAAGGACACGACTGCCGATCCACTGCGCGTCTTCTATCGCACCGAGTACAGTCGGGTGACCACCGACTACTCCCGGCAGTACTACTTCATGGGCTACTCGGGGACGCTGCGCCTGAAGCTGGCGCAGCGGCGGCGGCCGCTGTCACTGGCCGACTTCAAGGGCGACACGCCCGAACGGCCACAGGTGCGCAAGAACTTCCCTGACGCCATCTACTGGAGTCCGTCCGTCGTGACCGGGCTCGATGGCACGGCCACGGTCAAGGTCGACTACCCGGACTCGCTGACCACCTGGCGGCTGACCGCCCGCGCCGTCACCCGCGAAACACAGGTCGGAATGGCCGTCGCACGCACGATCACGACACGCGATCTCCTGCTGCGCATCGTCGCGCCCCGATTCCTCACCGAACGCGACGAGGTACGGGTGCCTGCCATCGTGCACAACTACAAGGAGGGTGGTGCCCTGCCCGTCACCGTCGCCATGACTGCTGCCGGCCTCGAGTCCCGCGGCGGCGCACCAACGACCCTGACCGTCCCCACCGGTGGCGAGGCGCGCACTGAATGGGCCTTCGGTGCCAGCGCCCCCGGGTCGGCCACATTCACCGGAACGGTGACCGCGGCGGGCGGAAGCGATGCGATGGCGCTGACCATCCCGGTGCATCCGTTCGGCGCGCGGCGTGACGTCGGCGTCTCGGGGTCCGTTGCAGCGGGCGCGTCGCGCACGGTGGACCTCGCGATTCCCGAGGCCACGAACCCGAACGCACGCAGTGTCGTGGTGAGCCTGATGCCGTCGATGGCCGGTTCGCTGCTCGGCGCCCTCGATGAACTGGTGAACTATCCGTACGGCTGCACCGAACAGACGGTCTCCAGCTTCGTGCCGAACCTGCTGGTGATGCGGACGCTCGACCAGCTGAAGCTGGCGCCGACCGAGCGCATGAGCATGCTCGATCGCGTCTCGCGGGCCGGCCTCGCCAGGCTGCTCCGCCTGCAGCACGAGAACGGCGGCTGGGGCTGGTGGCGCACCGATGACGACCATCCGTTCATGACCGCGTATGCGTTGTACGGATTGCTGGAGGCGCGGGCGGCCTCGATCGAGGTGCCCTCGGCGGCGCTGCAGAACGGCACGTCCGCGCTGGCGCGGCAACTGGTGGAAACGCCGGCGATGGTGCCCGAACTCAAGGCCTATGCTGCCTACGTGTTGGCCAGGGCCGCCGCAGCCGACGCGAAACCCGAGCAGGATGGGTTCGATGCCGCGGCGCTTGTCACCGAGTTGTGGGGCCGGCGCACGGACATGTCGCCGTACGGCCAGGCGTGGCTCCTGCTCGCCCTGCACACGAACAAGGATGCGCGAGCCGGAGAACTGGCCGGCATCCTGGCGACGCGCGCACAGACAAAGGGTGATCTCGCCTGGTGGACCTCCGAGAACGATCCGCTCCTCGGCGACTGGGGGGATGCGACCGCCGATGCGACCGCTGCCGCCGTGCAGGCGCTTGCGGCGGTGCGGCCGAACGATCCGCTCATCGATCCCGCCCTCCGGTGGCTGATGGCCAACCGTGCGGACGGGATGTCCTGGGCCAGCACCAAGCAGACCGCGATGGTGCTCTACGGACTCCTCGGCGTGATGCAGGGACGACAGGAACGGCCGGCGGCAGTGACGGTGACCGTCTCGAGTGGCGGGCAGTCCCAGAGCGTGGCGTTCACGCCCGCGGACTGGACGCGCCCCTTCCCCGTCGTCGTCACCCTGCCCGCCGCGGCCGGCAACAACGCGGTCACGATCACGTCGGCGGGCGGGCCGGTGTACTGGACCGCGAGTGCGCGCTACTACGACACGGCCGAGGGCCTCGAACGCACGGGCACACGCAAGCTGGCGCTCAGTCGCAAGTACTTCACGCTCGCGCCGGTGCGACGAAATGGTCGCGTGGTTTACGACGAGCGACCCTACATCGGCACGGCCAGCCCGGGCGACCTGATCCTCGTGCGCCTGGTCGTCGCCGGGTCCAGCGACTGGCGCTATCTCATGATCGAAGATCCCATCCCCGCAGGCGCCGAGGCCGTCACTCGTCCCGACCTGCTCGAACTCGCGAAGCCGCCCAGCTGGACCTACGGTTCGCACCGTGAGTATCGCGACGATCGGGTCGCGCTCTTCCTCGACGAAATGCCTGGCCGGGCCGAGTTCGCGTACCTGCTCCGAGTGACGACGCCGGGCCAGTTCCGCGCGATGCCTGCGCAAGTCTCGCCGATGTATGTGCCGGGTGTGCACGCCTCGAGCGCCGCGTTGTCGCTCGACGTGCCGAGCGCACAGGAGCCCCGATGATCGCCGCCGTGTTCAGGACCGCCCTCTGGCTAGGTGTTTTCGACGCGCTCGCTGGTGCCGCCCTCCTCGGCTTCCTCTACACGCCAGAGGCCAACGTGCCGATGCTCGCCGTCTCGACGCTATTGATCGTCGTCGCGGGCGTGTTGCTGCTGCTGTCGTCGACGTCGGCATCGCACGGGCTCGTGCATGGCGTCGCGCCGTGGTCGAGCGTCAGTGCGGCGGCGCGGCATCTACCGTTGGTGCTGGTGGTCCTGGTCGTGCTCGGCGTGCTGTGCGGCGGCGCGGGCTGGTTCGAGACGTGGTGGATGTCGCGCGCGGGCGAGGTCGACGCGGCAGCGATCGTCGCCGGCAACATCACGCGCACCGGCTGGGTGCACACGGCCGTCCATTGGATCGTCGTACTCGTCCAGTGGGTTCTGGTGCCGGCGTGGTTCGCGACCGCCCTGGCGTGGATTGCGGGCTACGAACGTCGCGACGTGCTCACGCTGAAGTGGCTGACGGCCGGACTGGAGTGGCGACTCCTTCTGGTCACGCTGGCCGGTGTGATGCTACTGGTGTGGGTGCCCTGGCGCTATGTCTACTGGCGGCCACGGATCCTGTCGGCGTCCTCCGTCGAGGTCGTGTTCGCGGGAGCGAAGCTGCTGTTCGTGTACCTGCTCGCGCAGGTGGCGTGGGCCCTGTCCTTGTGGGCGGCCGCGCGCCGGGTGCCGACACCTTCAGGTACCGTGTGACGATGTGGACCGCGCTCCTGATGACGGCGGTGCTACAGGCTGCTCCCGGCGCGACCTGCCGAAGCGTGGGCCTGGACCCACCGCGTACATGGCACTTTCACAGGACGGGCGAGACGTGGGAGGTCACGCACTGGCGAGGAACGGCCACAAAGGACTCCACGCGCGTCGCTTTGCCATCGAGCGCCTCCGTTCAGCTGACCAGCGAAGCCGTGCGCGTCAAGGCCCGCACGAGCAACGGTGGGATCGACGTCGACCTCACGGGCACGGCGGCGCAAGCGCGCCTGGACATCTACGTGAGCTACGAGCTCGAAGTGAACGTCGACGCGTCGCTCACACCCGCCATCGACGATCTCAACTCGGATGGTCCGATCGGTGTGCGCTGCGAGATCGCCTCGCAGCCGTAACTGCGGGATCGAGTTGTAGCTGCCGGACTCCAACGATATTCGCGGCCTACGGCCTGCGGGCTGCAGGCTACCTGGACCGCATATCGTGGCTACCGGTGGCGCTGGCGCCACGGATCATTTGTCCGGCAGGCGCTGACCGTCGGACACAGCCCGACGGCTACGCCCTCGAAATGTGAACCCATCGAACTGGAGAAACGAATGATTGGCAGACGCGAACTGATTGGCGCGATGGCAACGTCGGCGGTCGCCGGGCTGGCAGGTTCAGCACGCGGTGCGCAGGCGATGGGCGCGGGCAAGGGCCTGCGTGTGGCGCAGGGCGCGCGGTGGGTCGCCATTGGTGACTCGATCACGGACGCCGGTCGAGCCAAGCCCATCGGCGAGGGGACCAACGGCCTCGGCACCGGCTACGTGCAGACGATGGATGCGCTGCTGCAGGCGTGGTATCCGGGGCGACGCATCCGGATCTTCAACGTCGGCACGAGCGGCCACACCGTCCGCGACCTCAAGGAGCGATGGCAGACCGATGTCACCGATCTGAAGCCGGACTGGCTTTCGGTCATGGTCGGGGCCAACGACGTGTGGCGGCAGTTCGACCGTGTGACCCAGCCGGAGCGCGCCGTGTTGCCCGACGAATACGAACGGATCTACGACGAGCTGATCGCCGGCACCGCGCCGACGCTCAAGGGGGGTCTCGTCCTGATCACGCCCTTCTTCCTCGAACTCCGCACCGACGACCCGATGCGCGCCCGCATGGACGAGTACGGCGTCATCGTCAAGCGGCTCGCCACGAAGCACAAGGCCGTGTTCGTGGACAGCCAGGCGGCGTTCAACGTCGTGCTCAAGGATCTGCCATCGGCGATGATCAACTGGGACCGCGTGCACCTGAACCACATCGGCGCGGCCATCCTGGCGCGCGCCGTGCTGACCGCGGTCGGGTTCGAGTGGGCGTGAACCTATTGCTTTGGCTTCGGCGCGGTCGTCTTGCCGGGCGCGCCCTCCATCTTCAGGTCCGGGACGCCGAACTTGCCCTGCAGCATGCGCAGTTGCTCCAGGTCGATCGTCCCGACGATGTTCACGAGCGTCACCTCGCGCGGACTGGCCGACAGGACCGCCAGGCCACCCGCCTTGCCGCCATTGCGCCACAGGTAGATCGCCGTATCCGAGCCCTCGGCTGCCGACTTGGCGGCGAGCAGGCGCGACCACTGCCCGCCTGACAACTGGCGTCGCACCGAGTCGAGCACGGCCGGATCGTAGGCGCCGTCCTTGCCGTACGTGAAGCTCTTCACGTAGATGCCCTTGAGCGACGAGATGAGTGCCTTGACCTCCTTGTCGTCGGCGCCGTTGGACATGAACGACGCCGCGAGGCCGAGCAGGGCCTGATCCACCGAGACATCGACCACGTCGACGGCACCCGCGCTAAGCTGCGCCATGTCTGGCAGCTGCAGTTGCTGGGCCGAAGCCGGGCTTGCCACGATGGCCAGGCCGGCCACCATTCCACAGATCACGATCGACTGACGCATCACGGGCGTCCTACCTTCCCTGAATCACCGGCGTCCGCAGGAGCCAGCGTGGTCGTCACGACGGGGCGCACCACCTTGCGGTGCGCGGAATTGAGTTCACGGCTCACGATCTGCAGCGCGAGCAGGACCTGGGCGCGCGCGGCGATTGCCTCGCGGCGACTCTCGTATTCGCGGTAGGCCAGCGGGCTTGCCAGGACCGCAGACACGAGGGCGGCAATCGCCATCCAGCGTGGCACGCGACGACGGGCCGGCGCCGGCATGACCGCCGCTTCCCGGGCGACACGCGCACGCACGCGCTGCGCGAACCCGTCGGGCGGATCCACGGGCGCCAGGGCATTGCGAAGGCGGGCATCGGGATTCATCGCGTCGGCTCCCGCTGGAGACGCGCGCGCAGCACGAGCAGGCCGCGGCGCAGGTGACTCTTCACGGTGTTGAGGGACATGTCGAGCGTTTCGGCAATCTCGGTCGGGGCCAGGTCGTCCATGTAACGCAGCATGACCACCAGCCGCGCCCGTGGCGCGAGCCGGGCCAGCGCGCGGTGTACGAGACGATCGGCCAGGGGATCGGGTGTCCCGGTGGACGTCTGGGGTTCCGCAATCTGGTCGAGCGATCGGAACGGCTTGCGGACGCGCAGTGTGTCGATCACCCGATGGGACGTCGTGCGTCGAAGCCAGGCGCCGAGGTGGGCGCCCGATTCGATACGCGGCAGCGCCGCATGCAACTGCATGAACACGTCCTGCGCAATCTCCTCGGCCTGCATCTGGTCCCGGACGCCATACCAGGCCAGGCTGTAGACCTTGCGCTGGTGCCGGCGTACCAGTGCCTCGAAGGCATCGAGGTCGCCTTGCCGCGCCGTGTCCAGCAGGCGCTGGTCGCGGTCGGCCAGGGCCGGGTGCGTGAGGAGGGTGGCAGGGGCGTTCATGGCGCTCACCCTCGATATACGACGGAAGCGACGCCGGAGGGTGCAGCCGGAACGCCGGGCTCCTCATTTTCGCTCACGGCTTGACGGCACAAAGGCTTGCGGCTCAGCCTGAGCCGGAACTCCCAGGCCTGAGGCCTGAGACCTGAGCCCTGAGACCCCAGAGTTCTAGGGCGCCACGAGGGTCCGCCAAGACGCGAGGCCGCCTGGCAGGGCGGCGTTGAGGCAGGCGCCGGCCCGGGCGTAGGCGTCGCGCATGGTCTCGAGGCTCCCCGGCTGCACGACGAGTGCGTCACTCGGGCACGGCCCGGCGACGTGGCTGGGCTCTCTGGTGCTGGTGTCAAGACGACCTCCCTCGGTCGCCAGGCCTTCGGCGACCCAGGCGGGCGCGTCGACGAGAAGCGGCCCAGTCAGCACATGGACCAATTCATGTCGCAGCACGCCCGTGAGTGCCTCCGCCGTGAGCGCGCCATTGGAGCGCGGGGCCACGTCGATTCGGAAGCGCGGCACGGAAGCGTCCGCCTGTGTTCTGCGATGGTCCGGCGCGACGGCCCGCGTGCTGGCCGACGTCCACCAGGCACGACCAGTGGCTCGCTGGTACGACGCGACGGTCGGGTGGACCTCAATCGTGACCAGGCGCGGCGTGAACACACGGAGCCGCACGCGCGTGCCGGCCAGCAGCGCGCGGGTCTCCTTGCGAAGCCGTTGAGCGCTCGCCATCAGCTGTGAGGGCACTCGAACCACGACCTGATCACGCGTCGAGATCAGGGACGCACCGGGAACGTAGGTCGACATCACCTGCGTGAGGGACGAGCCGCGTGCGGCGTACACCGAGGCGCCACGCAGGCAGAGGCCGGCGCCATGGCCCTTGCCGCGGCCCGTGAAGCGATAGCCGACACCCACCCGCGTGACGTCCCAGGCATGGCTCTTGAGCACGTCCCAGCCAAGACGGCGTCCGACGATGTGCCTGAACGTGCTGGCGTCGATCTCCGCAGGAGCCAGGCCATCGAGCGCGATTCTCGAGGGCAGGCCTTCGCGCGTGCGCGCCACCACGCGCAGGCCGCGGAGGACGTCGCCGCGATAACCGGCTTCCTTCAGCGCCGCGTACAGCGCGTCGGCTGCCGCCGTTCCCTGCCAGTTGTCCACGGTGTGGCCGACCGGGTCCGGTCCCGTGCGGGTGAGCGTGGCGTCGTCTCCACCCCACAGTTCGCGTGGCGACGAGAGCACGCCGCTGCATGACGCCGAATACGGCACGCGCACGACGGTGTCGCCGAGCGCCAGCACCACACCTCGGGTCTGCGCGGCAGCCTCCCGACTCCAGCGCGTGGCCGCACCCAGCACCTGGCAGTGCGTCGTGTCGCAGACGTCATAGCCGTCGCGCGTGTGGCGTCGCGCCGGCGCGATCGCATAGCTGCGTGCCGCGACCGCCAGGGCCTGCAAGGCCACCGACGGCATGTCCTGCTCACCCTCGGCCGCGACCACTCCGGCGACGTACGCCTCGAGCGGGAGGTCGTCGACGCGTCCCGCGGGATCCGTATCGGAAGCGTCGCGCGTGCGTCCGACACGGACGCGGGGCTCGTCCGACACGGTTGCGGCATCCCAGACCGCCCTCGCGATCCGCGCTGCGTCGCGGCCTGCGACACCCGGGGCACGCACGACGATCGCCTCCGCCGACTCTGGACGCCACGCCACGACGCGGCCTTCCTGCACACCGCTGTCACCCATCGTCGTTCCCGTTTTCGCGAGGGTGTAGCTGGTGTCGTCGGCCAGCGCAACGGCCGTGCCCTCGGACGCGGCCCGGGCGGCACCGCGGCGGATCATCGCCGAGCCCTCCGGCTCGTCCGGATCAACGGCCATCGCGGCGAGGGCGATGCGCGCCCAGGTGCGCATGCCGGCACGTGGCCCCTCCACACCGAGCGCCATCCACGGCATGGCGGGCTCTCCGGTGATGAGGACAGCACCGGACGAGAGCCGTCGCAGCGTCTCGGTGAGACCCGCCCGGTCGAGGCGTTCCGCGAGCCGGACGAAGAAGTGGTTGCACGAATACGCGAGCGCGTCATCCAGGGCGAGGGGACGGCCCAGATCGGGATGCACGCAGTCTGCGCGACGCCCCTGCACCTCGACGCGCCGCGGGCACACGAAGCGCGTGCGCGCGGTCACGAGACCTTGTGCCAAGGCGGCCCGGGCCACGACGAGTTTGAAGATCGAACCAGCGTGGACCGGTTCGTCGATGCGTGCGGGCAGGTTCGTGTCGAGGATGGCGCCACCAGGCCAGCGCACGCGCGCCCACGACGCCCGCGACAGTACGTCGGGCGGCAGCGTCGAGTCGTCGGCAGACGGCACGGTGTTCGAACGCGAGTCGGAGCGTTTCTCGTCGAGGCTCGACGGCCTTTTCCGGGTGGCCGGTCCGACAGCTCCCTCGCTGGCGGGCATGGGTGGGCCGCTGCACGCGCCGGCGAGTACACACGTGGCGAGGGCAGCCGCGCGCGCGCTCGACGTCAACAACCGAGGAAGGTACGTGTCTCCTGCCACATCTGGTCGAGGTGTGCCAGCAATTGATGACTATCCTGCAGCAGCCGCAGCGAGACGTTCGGCCGTCCATGGCAGAACTCGATCACGCCCTGCGGCTTCACCAGATCGTCCTGCATGCCCTGGAAGATGAGCGTCGGGACGTGCACCTGCGCATGCGCCGCGGGGTACGACAGGGCATCCCGGTAGAACTCGTAGTGCAGTTGTCGCGGCTCGTTCTCGCCGTAATGGAAGAACTCGCGTGTGCCTGTCCGCTCCCATTCGTCCACGACGCCACGGCCGAAGTCTTCCTGGCGATCGCGGCCGAAGGTCACCGCCGGCGCCAGCAGCACGAGCCGGTCGATCGGATGCGCCGGCAAGACCGCGGCGAGCCTGGCCGCGGCATGCCAGGCCACGAACCCGCCGAGGCTCGACCCCATCAGCACGACCGGGCCCGGGTCGCCTTGCGCGAGGACACTGCCGACCTCGTCGAGCATGCGTGTGACTGTCAGCGTGCCGAAATCGGGCGCGTTGAGGTCGGGTGTCACCAGCCGAATCCCGAGCGCAGCGAACTTGCCAGCAAAGAACTGCGCCTTGCTGGACTGCGCAGACGACGCGAAGCCGTGGAGATAGATGGCGCGGGAGATCACCGGAGTCGGGAGTCGGGAGTCGCAACCGTGAGGCCGACCGCGCTGCGGCGGCAGGCCGGAACGTTAAGCGTTAAGCGTTAAGCGTTAAGCGTTCTAAATCATGCCCCTGCAGTTCGGCCGGCACTGGCACGGGATCTCCGCGGTGCCGCCCGTGTAGTAATCGTAGGAGAGCTCCTCGCCGGCCTCGATGGTGCGCCCGGCGCGAATCCAGATGATGCCGTCGACGATGTGGCTGTAGCAGTTCGGCTTGCACGCGTGGTTGATGTAGCGCGCGACGTTGCCGCCGTACATGGCATCCACGGCCCACCGGTTGCTCAGTTCGAAGCACCAGATGCAGCCCTTTTCGAGGTAGGCCACTTCGCGGTCGTGGCTCTCCCTGGCGGGCACGAGTTGACCGGCGTAGTAGATGATGCGTTTGTTCTTGGGAATCCGCTCGAGGGCAAAGACGCCCCAGCCATGCACACCGCTTTGCCGACGCTCGATCATGGGCAGCGGCAGCTCGTCGGGCAGCTTGACCAGTTGACCGGCGACGCGCGAGCGCAGCTTGATGCGTGAGCCTTCGATGACCAGGGGGGCGATGTCGAAATGCGGTGCGGTGCCGTTGGTGCTTCCCTTGCGGGATGTAACGCGCTTTGCCAACCAGTTGCCTCCGGAGGAACTGTGCAAATTGTAGCAGTTCGATCGACGACAGATGCGCAGAGTTGCGCGCGTTGACGGCCACCGATCAGATCACGCCACGAGTCACGAGGTCGGCTATCGCCTCCGGCGTGAGTCCAAGCATCCCGCCGTAGACCTCGGCGTTGTGCGCGCCGAGCGGCGGCCCTGGCCACGTCGTGCGTCCGGGCGTCGACGACAACTGCGGGGCGATCGCCGGAATCGTGACCTCCTCGCCGGTCTCCACGGTGACGTGTTCGATGAGGCCGCGAGCCACGAAGTGCGGGTCGCCGAGTTGATCGGCAACCGAGTAGATCGGGCCGCAGGGCACGTCAGCGGCTTCGAGCACGGCGAAGGCCGACTCATAGGGGCGCACGGATGTCCACGCCGCGATGGCCTGGTCGATCATCGACGCGTGCGGCACGCGGCCGTCGTTGGTCGCCAGTCGTGGATCCTCGGCGAGATCGGGGCGTTCGATGGCCCGCATGAGCCTGCGGAAGATGCTGTCGGCATTGCCGCCGATGATGATGTAGCGGCCATCGGCGCAGGGATACACGTTGGTCGGCACGATGCCGCTCACCGTTGAGCCATGCCGCTCGCGGACCACGCCGGCCGTCGCGTACTCGGGCAGCGTCGACTCCATCAGGTTGAAGATCGACTCATAGAGGGCGACGTCGACCACTTGTCCTTCGCCAGTCCCCTTGCCGTCGCGATGGTGGAGTGCGAGCAGCAGCCCGAGCACCGCGTGCAGGCCGCCGATCGTGTCGCCCAGGCTGAGGTTGGCGCGTGCCGGGGGCCGGTCCGGGAAGCCGTTCACGTAACGCAGTCCCCCCATGCCCTCGGCCACTGCCGCGAACCCGGGCCGATGCGCGTATGGTCCGGTCTGGCCGAAGCCCGAGATGCGGACCATGATTAACCGTGGATTGATCGCCTTGAGCACGTCATAGCCGAGCCCCCAGGCCTCCAGGCGGCCGGGCCGGAAGTTCTCCACCACGACATCGCACTGCTCCACCAGCCGGCGGATGAGCGCGCGTGCCTCCTCGTGGCGGAGGTCCGCAGTAATGCAGCGCTTGTTGCGCCCCATCGCATACCACCACAGCGCGGTGCCGTTGTGCACGTGCCGCCAGGTGCGCAGCGGATCGCCACCGTCGGGTGGCTCGACCTTGATCACGTCGGCGCCGAAGTACCCGAGCAGCATCGTGGAGAACGGCCCGGCAATCAGTTGCCCGAGTTCGAGGACGCGAAGGCCCTCAAGGGGAGCGGTCACCGACCTATTCTAGGAGCTTGCTGAAAAACGGCGCCTGAGGGATCGACAACGCGGATCCCGAGCACTACGATGGCGAGCATGCGCGGAGACGACCGTCAGCCCACCTCGATGTTCAGCTACGTCTCGGCCGAGGATCGCGTCCCGGCCGATCATCCGCTGCGCCCGATTCGGGCGCTGGTCGACGAGATCCTGCGCGACATGTCGCGCGACTTTGATGGCCTCTATGCCCGCGTCGGACGTCCGTCGATTCCGCCTGAGCGCCTGCTGCGGGCGCAGTTGCTGCAGTTGTTCTACTCGATCCGCAGCGAGCGGCTGCTGATGGAGCAGCTCGATTACAACATCCTGTTCCGGTGGTTCGTGGGGCTCGAGATGGACGAGCCGATCTGGGTCCCGACCGTCTTCACCAAGAACCGCGATCGCTTGCTGAATCAGGAGGTCGCGCGCCAGTTCCTGCAACGGGTCGTCGACCGGGCCTCGGCGTGGATGTCTGACGAGCACTTCACCGTCGACGGCACGTTGATCGAGGCCTGGGCGAGTCAGAAGAGTTTTCAGCCGAAGGACGGGCCGCCCGAGGGTGATGGCCGCAACTTCCATGGCCAAACACGCACCAACGACACGCACGCCTCCAAGACCGATCCGGATGCGCGGTTGTATCGCAAATCGTTCCAGAGCGAGGCGCGGCTGGCGTACCTCGGGCACGTGCTGATGGAGAATCGCCACGGTTTGATCGTGGACGGCATGGCCACGACGGCGGATGGCCACGCCGAACGCGACGCCGCGCTGCTGATGCTGCAGAAGCATGCGCGTCCGTCGCGCCCGCGCACGCTCGGCGCGGACAAACTGTTCGATACCCGCGATTTCGTCGATGTCACGCGGCAACTCGGATACACGCCGCACGTCAGCCAGAACGTGAAGCGGACGGGCGGCAGCGCGATCGATCGGCGCACGACACGGCATGCCGGCTACAGCATCAGTCAGGCCTGTCGGCCGCGCATCGAACGCGTCTTCGGGTGGCTGAAACCGCTGGCGGGGCTGCGCAAGGTGAAGCTCCGCGGGCTCGACAAGGTCGACAGCCTGTTCGTCTTCGCGTGCGCCGCCTTCAACCTGCGACGACTGCCGAGACTCCTCGCGATGGCGGCTACGCCTGCGTAAGGCCTCCGTCGACCGTGTGGCCGCGGGTCGCCGCGGTCGACCCGCCCACGTGTATCCGACTCGATAGGTCACGTCTCGCACAGCGAGCGGGATGAAATCAGCCGTCATGGCCGGTTCTTCAGCAAGCTCCTAGCGGGCCGAATACAGGCCGCGCCCCGTCGCGTGACCGCGTGACAATGCCGGGAATGCCGCAATGTCGAAACCACTTTCGGATGATGCCTTCGACATTCCAGCATTCTCGGCATTCCGGCATTCCGGCATTTCTGTTTACTATTCACCCCTATGGCCGCCGCAGCGAGCTTCGACATCACGTCCACCGTGGATCTGCAGGAAGTGGACAACGCCGTGAACCAGGCCCAGAAGGAAATCGGGCAGCGCTTCGACTTCAAGGGCGCACACATCGAGATCGATTTCGACAAGGCCAAGAGCACGATCACGCTGCTCGCCGACGATGACTACAAGTTGTCGGCGGTGTGGGAGGTGCTGCAGGGCAAGATGTTCAAGCGCGGCGTGCCGATCAAGAACATGAAGCTGGGCGACAAGGAGATGGCCGCCGGCAGTGCCGTGCGCCGGGTCGTGTCGCTGCAGCAGGGCATCCCCACCGAGGCCGCCAAGGCGATCGTGAAGTTCCTCAAGGACGAGGGATTGAAGAAGGTGCAGGCTACCATCCAGGCCGAGCAGGTGCGCGTGACCTCGAACTCGAAGGACGAACTGCAGGAGGCGATGAAGCGTCTCCGTGGCCACGATTTCGGCATCGAGCTGATGTTCGGGAATTACCGGTCGTGAACCGGTACCGGGGCCGGGTACCCGGTGCAACGCTCAGCGTTCGGCGTTCAGCGTTCGGCGTTCATCACAGTCTCCGAATCACCATCAACGTGATGTCATCGAACTGTGGGGCCCCTTCGACGAAGGCGTCGATGGCGGCGACGATGGCGTCGATGATCTCGGCCGACAGTCGCTCGCGCTGCCGTTCGACGATGTCGGCGAGGCGTTCGGGACCGAACTCGTCGAACACCGCAGTCTGAGCTTCGCTGACGCCGTCGGAGTAGAGGACGAGCACGTCGCCTGACGCGAGCGTGAACGACAGTTCCTCCCACGTCATGCCCGGGAAGAGCCCCAGCGGCACGCCTGTGGCGCCCATCCAGATGCGTTCGCCGCTGGCCCGCAACAGCAGGGTCTCGGTGTGGCCACCGCTGACGTACCGGCACTCGCCGGTCGCGGGATGCGCGAGTACGAGCGCGGCGGTGGCGTACTTGCTGCCCGGCGTCGTCGCGAACAACAGCTCGTTGGCGCGACACGCAAGCTCCGCAAGCGAGGCCTCGCGCCCGAGCAGTGCCCGCAGCGTCGCCTGGATCGTGCTCATGAGCAGCGATGCCGCCAGGCCCTTGCCCGAGACGTCGGCCACGCAGAACAGGCAGGCGTCGTCACCGCGATCGGTCAGCGTCAGCACGTCGTAGTAGTCGCCCCCGACCTGCTGCGCCGGACGGTTCATCGCCGCCACGTCGAGGCCCGCCAGCTTCGGCAGTACGGACGGAAACAGCCCTTGCTGGATACCCGCGGCGACGGCCAGTTCCTTCTCGTACTGCTTCTTGTCGAGCATCTCGCGCAGGTGCCAGCAGTTGTCGAACGCGACGACAGCCTGCGCTGCCATGCCGGCGCCGAGTTCGAGATCGGCGCCGGTCCATGTCTGCCCGCCGGGGCGCGCGCCGAGCGCGGCAAAGCCGCAGACCTGTTCACCGCTGCGCAGCGAGAACACGACCTGCAGACGGTGCGCCTCGAACATCGCGCGCACCTCGCCGTCCTGCAGGTCGCTCACCAGTGACGCTTCCGGCAGGTTGTGCAAGGCCTCCATGTAGGTCGAGAGCGGCGGCAGCTTCACGCCCTGCTGACGAGAGATCGTGCCGAACGTGTCGCGGCAGACGGCGATGGCATAGCGCGTGACCATCCACTGCCCTGCCAGCGTGAGGCCGAAGATACGTGCGACTTCTTCGACCTCGCTGACGCGCGAGAAGGCGCGGCCGAGTTCCATCAGCGTGCGCAGTTCCTGGATCTTGCGATCGAGGTCGCGGTTCAGGCGTGTGGCCTGCGCATGTGAGGACGCGTTGCTGATCCCGGTGGCCGCGATGCCGAGCAATGCCTCGAGAAACGCGCGCTCCTCGTCGTCCACAGCGGGGCGCGCCGGCGGCGCCGTCGCGAGCAGGCCCACCGCCGGCGCGACGCCGATTGGCATCTGCTGCGGCAGGCCGAGCGAGGTCGCACGCGCGGCGTCGAAGCGCGAGCCGACCGGCGCCTCGCTGACACCGCGGGCCATGGCCACGCGCAGCCCATCGCCGACGTCGATCGCGATCACCGCGCGGGTGACCAGCAATCGCCCCATCACGGTGCGCAGCAGGTGTTTCAGCAGGTTGTCGAGATCGAGCGAGGCATGCAGCAGCTGCGCCGATTCCAGGAGGGATTCGAGGCGGCTGACGGAGACGTGCGCCACGGGACGGTCTATTTCTGGATGCGCTTGAGGAGGCGGAGCCGGTTGCGCTCGCCGGGGACGATCTCGTAGGAGACCTCGTCCATGAGGGACTTCATCACGCGCAGGCCGAGGCCGCCGGTACGGCGATCGTGGACCATCTGCTCGACCGGCGTCGCCGGGACCACGGTGGGATCGAAGCCCTGGCCCTCGTCCAACACCTCGATGCGGAGCGTCGACGCATCGAACGTGGCGCGCACGGTCACTTCCTTGTTGCTGTCGTGGCCATGGGCATGTTCCATGACGTTGGCACACGCCTCGTCCACGGCCAGCTCGAGCTTGGCGACATCGTCCTGGCCGAGGCCGGCCTGCGAGCCGACGTTGACGACGAAGTCCCGAATCAGCGCCAGATTCACGGTAGCCGAGGGCACTGTCAGGGTCAACGTCCGCTCGAGGGAGGTCATGTCGTTCATGCCTCCGGCGTCGGGCTGGTCGTGAAACGCTGCACGGCGTCGGGCACCGTCTCGACCATGTCGTAGATCGCCTGGAATCCCAGGATCTCGAAAATCTGGCGGACCTTCGGACTGAGGCCGCAGATCTTCAAGTCGCCGCCCAACTCACGGATCTGCTCGATGAAGCCCATGAACACGCCGAGGCCGGCCGACGAGATGTAGGTCAGCTTCTCGCCGTCGACGATGAGGCGTGGGCGATTGGCGTCGAGTTCGGCCTGGATGGCCTGTTCGAACACCGGCGCGGTGTGTGCGTCGAGAAAGCCCTCGAGATGCAGCACCGACACGTCGCCTTCAGCGGTCCGGTGCACCTTGAACGGGTGAGGCATCAGATTTCCTCGTCCGAATGGCCGTAAGTGTAGTCGCAAAGCTCAAGCTCGGCCACCCTTCCACCGCTTATCATACGACCGCCCATGTCCGTCATTTCAGCACTGTCCGGTCCCGCGCTCGTGATGGCGCCGATGACGAAAGGGGGCAACCTTCCGTACCGGCGCCTGTGCCAGGCCTTCGGGGCCACGGTCACGACGAGCGAGATGGCGGTCGTGCGCAGCCTTCAGCGCCGTCGCCGCGCCGAGTTCGCGCTGATTCAGCGCGCGCCCGACGAACGGTGCTTCGGCGTGCAACTCGCCGGACGCTCTCCCGACGAACTCCGCTGGGGCGCCGCCCTGGTCGCCTCTCGCGGCGCCGACTTCGTCGACCTGAATCTCGGTTGCCCGATCGACGAGTTCACCCGTCGCGGGCTCGGCTCCGCCCTCCTCCGCCAGCCGCGCCGGATCGAGCGGCTCGTGGCCGCCATGAAGGAAGGCGCGGGCGCCGTGCCGGTCACCGTCAAGATTCGGCTCGGCTGGAATGAAGACGAGCGAAACGCCGTGGATGTTGCACGGGCGGCCGAAGCCGGTGGGGCCGATGCCCTCACGGTGCATGGCCGGACGCGCAGTGCGCGGTACCGGAATGCCGCGGATTGGGCCGCAATTGGCGAAGTTGCCGCCGCCGTCGGCATCCCCGTCGTCGGCAATGGCGACATCCTGTTTCCCGAGGACATCGCCCGCGGGCGCGCCCTGTCCGGCGTGCAGGCGGTGATGATCGCCCGGGGCGCCCTCATCAAGCCCTGGATCTTTGCCGAGGCCGCCGGACAGGTCGTGGACGACTCGGCCGAGGGTCGGGTCGCTATCTATCGGGAGTACGTGCGCCTCGCAAAGGAGCACTTCGGCGACGATGAGCGGGGGCACACGCGGCTGCGACCGTTCCTGGTGTGGCACCTCGGCTTGTGGTGTCGCCACATACCGCGGCAAGTCGACGGATCGTACGTGCCGATGCAGGAGCGCGCCGTCTTTGACGCCCCGGGTTCGCCGCTCGAGGCGTTGCTCGCACGCCCGGAGCCCGAAGTCCACGAGTGGATCGCCGATGGCCTCATGGCCGGTGAGGAACTCCTGCCCGCGGACCTCCCGGCCGATATCGTTCCCAATGTGCCGCGCGATGCGCGCGATCGGCGAACGCCCCAGGAAACGCCCGCGGCGGGGTAGCGAAAATTTCAGAATTGGCAGAATTGCAGAATTTCACCACCACCAGCAGGGCGACCAATGGCGGTGGTAGTGAAATTCTGAAATTGTGGAATTGTGCAATTTCCGATGCCCCACATCTCCGTCTCCGCTCCGACCCGGATCGCCGACCTTGGGGGGTGGACCGACACGTGGTTTGCCGGCCATGGCGCGGTGTGTCACCTGGCGGTGTGGCCCGGAGTCGACGTGAGCGTCGGCGCGGAGCGAGGGCCTGCCGGCGTCCAGGTGCGACTGCGCAACTTCGACAGGGAATGGCACTGGTCGGCGGGCACTCCTCCGCAGGTGTGTCCGGATCCCCTGATCGGCGCCTGCCTGGACGAAGCGGAAGTTCCGGAAGGCGCGTGGGTACTCGACGTCGGATCGCAGGTGCCGCCGGGCGCGTCGATGGGGACGTCGGCGAGCGTATGCGTGGCGGTGCTGGCAGCGCTCGACCGCCTGCGCGGCACGGCGCTCGATCCGGCCTCGCTGGCGCGTCGGGCCCACCTCGTCGAGACACGCCGTCTCTCGCAGCAGAGCGGCATCCAGGATCAGTGGGCCGCAGCCGCCGGTGGTCCGGCGCTGATCGAGATGGCGGCGTATCCCTCTGCCCGGCGGACGTCGCTGACGCTGTCGCCGGAGACGACTGCCGCCCTCGACGCGCGGTTGCTCGTGGTGCTCCTCGCCCGTGGGCACGACTCGTCGGCCGTCCATCGACAGGTCGTCGAGGCGCTGCAGCATGCCGGCGCCGGCGATGCCCGCCTCGAGGCGCTGCGCCGGTGCGCGCACGAGGGTGCCGCCGCCCTCGTCGCCGACGACCTCGACACCTACGGTGCCGTGCTGACGCGCAACACCGGGATCCAGGCGCAGCTGCATGCGTCACTTGTGAGCGCCGAAGCCCACGTCGTCATCGAAGCCGTGTGCGGCCCGGACGCGATCGGCTGGAAGGTCAATGGCGCGGGAGGAGCCGGTGGTTCGATCACCGTCCTCGCGGCGAGCGCCGAATCGCGGGCGCGGCTCGTGGCCGCGCTCGGGAGTCGATGTCCGTGGGCCACGCACCTCGACGTGCGACTCGCAAGGACCGGGGTGACGGCATGAGCGTGAGCAGTTCAGAAGTGCACGACACCTTCTTCGAGCGGCGGAGCAGGAGCCTGCGCTTGCCGCGGCCGTGTTCCGCATCACGGCGCCGGCACGAAAGAATTCCTCCACCGAACCCGATGCCCAGGCGCGGTGTCAAACTTGCTGGAGGTGCGGATGGGTCGCACAGGTCGCGCAATCGGTGCGGTAGCGTTGATGCTTCTGATAGCGATGATCCTATCCAAGCGCTTGCCGGCTCCAGCAGCAAACGGCCAGGCGCGGCGATGTGAAATCCCAGCCGAGCCACCGCGACCGTGGCATCTGGACCGATTCGCCGACCGTGCTCACCTTCGAGCCGAGGCGGCGACGGCGGAGAGTTGGGCGATCGCCTACGCCGATGTGTCACCGCTTCGGCAGCAGGGCGCCGGTCCTCATGCGGAGGTTCGCGACCAGTGCATGTCGTTGCTGTTCGAGAGGATCTCTCAGCGTCATGCCATCGCCGTGGGTACTGTGCGTGAGTACGCTCAGCACCGAGACATCATTTTCGACACCGCCGTTCTCCTCGTGTTCGGCTTCGCGTACGTGGCGATCGCATACCAATTGGTCGGGGTAATCACGCGTCGATTCTCCCGTGATGAACGATTCGCTCTGCTGGTCGCGGTGATCATCATGTCAGTGATGGCTGTGTGTGGCGCCGTGTTTGTCGGCGATAGCTGGTCCATCGGGGCTGAGGTTCTTCGGGTCGGGAATGGCCATCTCAGCTACCGCACAGAGCGTCTGCCGTGGCGGCAATATCGGTCCGCCATCATGGCTACCGCGCTCGGCATCTTCTGGCTGGCCGCAGTGGTCAGGGTCAAGGTTTTGCCATGGCCCGGATCACCTGAAGTCATGTGACGGCACGCGCGGCTGATCGCCCGCAAAGGCCATGACACGTTCGGCACGGACCGACGTCACGCCTTCCTGCTGCTGCAGGACCCCCTCCACCACCAGGAACGGCGCGCGCAGGATCAGCGGCCGTTGTCGATCGAACACGTCGGGCCGGATGATCACGTTGGCCAGGCCGGCTTCGTCCTCGAGGGTGAGGAACACCATGCCCTTGGCCGTGCCCGGGCGCTGCCGCGTAATCACCGCGCCGGCCACGCGGACGCGCCGTCCGCCCCGCGTCCGCCCGAGTTCATCGGATCGCATCACTCCGCGCAGGCGCAGATCCGCACGCCGCAACGCCATCGGGTGCGCGCCGATCGTCACGCCGCTGCCGCGGTAGTCGGCGACGATGCGCTCCATCGGTGTCATCGCGGGGAGAGGGCTGCCGCCCGCCAGGTCGGCCTTCGTCACGATCGGCTGCTCATCGACATTCGAGCTCGTCTCAGGTAGGTAGGGCCGGCTGTCCCAGCCGGCCGACTCTGCGACATCGGCCCTCGACCTCTCGGAGGGGTGTGATGTGCATGCCGGTGATGGACCGCTCGGAGAGCGGTCCCTACCAACGGAGTGGTCTCTACCAACGGAGTGGTCCCTACCAACGGAGTGGTCCCTACCCACACGCACCGGACCCGCCTCTTCATCGAGCATCGCGAACAGGTCGCCGGTCGGACGCACCACGCGCTCGGCGTTCCACAAGGCTCCGCGTCGATCGGTGCCGAAGGCGTTGAGGGCCCCGAGGCTCGCGAGCGTGTTCAACTCGTCGCGACGGATCCCCGTGGCCATCACCAGCGCATCGAGCGAGGGAAAACGTAACGCCGAATGCCTAACGCCTAACGCCGGCACCTCCTGACTCTTGTCCTGGATTGCTGGGACCCGGTCCCCCGCACCCGGTACCCGGTCGTCCCAATCGTGCGCACAGACCCCGCAGTAGATGTGTCGACCGCGGGCACGCACGTCGATCTCGAACATCGACGCATCGTCAGCACCACATTTGGGGCACACCAACACGCAGCCTGCAGCCTGCAGCCTGCAGGCTACGTGCGCCGGCGCCGCTACGTTCGGGGCGCCGGCTTCCAGTTTCCGGCCTACCTCTTCGCGCAGGCCCTGCACCATGCAGAAGCCGAGGCGCACGGCGCCATCAGGCGTGATGTGACAGGCCCACATCGACTGCTGCACGTCCACGGAGAGGAAGCGGACCCCATGCCGCTGCGCATCCTTGATCAGCGTCGCCGGGTGATAGAAGCCGAGCGGCTGGTTGTTGAGCAGCGCCGTGGAGAACGCCGCCGGGTAGTACGCCTTCAGGTACGCGCTCGCGTAGACGATCAGCGCAAAGCTCGCGGCGTGCGACTCCGGAAAACCGTAGAGGGCGAACGAGGCGATCGACCTGAGGATCGTCTCGGCCGCGTCCCCGGTGATGCCGCGCTCGGCCATGCCCGATCGCAGGCGCACCTCGATCTGCCGCATGCGTGCCTCGGAGCGCTTGAAGCCCATGGCGCGCCGGAGTTCCTCGGCTTCGCCGCCCGAGAACCCGGCCACCACCATCGCCATCCGCAGCAACTGCTCCTGGAACAGCGGCACGCCGAGCGTCCGTTTCAGGATCGGCTCGAGCGAGGGATGCGCATATTCGACGGGCTCATCGCCGCGACGACGCGCGAGATACGGATGCACCATCTGGCCGACGATTGGCCCTGGCCGGATGATCGCGACCTCCACTACCAGGTCGTAGAAGCACGTCGGCTTGAGGCGCGGCAGCGTCGCCATCTGCGCGCGCGACTCCACCTGGAAGAGCCCGACCGTGTCGGCCTCCTGCAGCATCTGGTACACGACCGGATCGTCGGGCGGCAGGTGCGCGAGATCGATCTGCTCGGTTGATGCCGTGTTGACGATGGTGATCGCTTCCTGCAGCACGGCCAGCATGCCGAGCCCGAGCAGATCGACCTTCACGATGCCCATGTCGGCGCAGTCGTCCTTGTCCCACTGCACCACGACGCGGCCGGGCATGCTCGCCGGCTCGAGCGGCACGACCTCGTCGAGGCGTCCCTGGCACAGCACCATACCCCCCGAATGCTGACCGAGGTGACGCGGGATGTCCTGCATCTGCATCCACAACGCACCGAACTGCTGAATCTGCGGCAGGTCGGGATCGACGCCGAGTTCGCGCAGGTGCCGAGCCAACGTGTCCTTCGGATCCTGCCATTCGAAGGGGCTCATCACCTTGGCGAGCGTGTCGATCATCTCCGGCGGGCAGCCAAGCACCTTCCCCACCTCGCGCGCCGCGCTGCGGCCACGATAGGTGATGACGTTGGCCGTCATCGCCGCGCCACGATCGCCATAGCGCGTGTAGAGATACTGGATCGCCTGCTCGCGACGGTCGCCGCTCGGCAGGTCCAGGTCGATGTCGGGCCACTCGCCGCGTTCCTCCGAGAGGAAGCGCTCGAACAGCAATTCCATGCCCACCGGATCCACCGCGGTGATGCCCAGGCTGTAGCAGACGGCGCTGTTGGCCGCCGACCCGCGCCCCTGCGCGAGGATGTCCTGCTGCCGGCAGAAGTTCACGAGGTCCCAGACGATCAGGAAGTACCCGGCGAGATCGAGCTTCTCGATCAGATCGAGTTCGCGTGCGATCTGCCGGCGCGCCCTGTCGGTCAGCGGCCTGTAACGCCAGTGTGCACCAGCCTCGGTGATCCGCCGCAGGAAGGAGATCTGCGTCTCGCCGTCGGGAACCGGATAATCCGGAAACCGGTAGCCCAGGTTCGCGAGCGTGAAGTCGAGGCGCTCGGACAGCGCACGTGTGTTGGCGAGTGCCTGCGGCAGATCGCTGAAGAGCGCCTGCATCTGCTTCGGGGACTTCAGGTAGCGTTCGGCGTTGGCCGCCAGGCGGCGTCCCGCGTGTTCCAGTGTGGTGCCGTGCCGGATGCAGGTGAGGACGTCGTAGAGCGGCCGTGCCTCTGGTGTGGCGAAACGCACGCCGTTAGTGGCGAGGATCGGCACCCGGTACGCCTCGGCAGCCGACACGAGGATGCGGTTGTCCACTTCCTCGTCGCGCGTGAGGTGCCGCTGGATCTCCACATGCACCTGCGCACGGCCGAACACGCCGACGATCTGATCGAGCAGGCCAGCCACGCCATGACGGTCGGCCGCGAGCATCGGACGGCCCACCACGGCGACCAGCCCCTCTACCTGTCCGTCAAGATCGCGCACCGTCAGCGCGCCCTGCCCCTTCGCCGCCGCCAACTTCATCCGCGTGATCAGCCGGCACAGCGATCGGTAGCCCTGCGCTGACGCAACCAGCACGGGCAGGCGCCAGAGCAGCGGCGCATGCAGCGGGACTGCCGAGGGGTGGGCCGGGCTGGCCGCCTCCGCCAAGGCTCCGGCGCCCAAGGGAGAGCCGGCCCTGCCAACCCCCAGGCCTCGCCCGCCGCCCGTCTGCATCGTCAGTTCGGCGCCGACGAGCGCGCGCAGGCCCGCCTTGCGTGCCGCCTGATAGAAGCGTGGCGCGCCGTACACACCATCGCGGTCGAGCAGTGCCACCGTGTCGTACCCGAGCGTCCTGGCCTGGTCGACGAGCGCTTCCGGCAACGACGCGCCGTCGAGGAAGGAGAAGGCCGAGGAGGTGTGCAGTTCGACGTACATGTCATTTTTCCGGGTACCGGGTACCGGGTACCGGGTACCAGGACTTCACACCGTCAAAGGGGCAGCTCACTGAACTCGCGGACACGGCAGAAGACGAATAAAAAGCGAAAGATACGCCGCAGAAAAAGGCCCCAAGCGCGGGGCCGATGGACTGACGATAGCGCAGCGAAGAAAAGGCGTAAAGAGACGATTTTACACGGGATTCGCCGCCCTTATGACTTCGAGGAACGCAGGCCCTACATCTTCGGCCTTGCGCTGGCCAACCCCATAGATATCGCGGAGAGCCTCGGCTGACGTCGGGCGCAGCCGGGCCATGTCACGCAGGGTGGTGTCATGGAAAATCACGTAGGGCGGCACCCCGCGACCACGCGCCAGGGTCAGCCGCAACTCACGCAGTCGCTCGAACAGCGTCCGATCCACGCCCTCCCACGATTCGGTCTCGACACGCGACCGACGTGGTCCGGCGTCCTTCGCACGACGCTTCTGCCGAAACAACACCACTGGCGGCTCGCTCGCGCCATCGCGCATGAGCGTGCGCCCCTCCGGCGAGAGCACCAGCACCGGGTACTCGCCCGCCGTCTGCCGCAGGTATCCGAGGGCGGTGAGTTGCTCGATGTAGCCGCGCACTTCGGTCACCGGCACGCTCGCGAAGAGACCGAACGTGCTCAACTGCGCATGCCCACGCGCGGTCACGGCCTCGGACGACTTGCCGACCAGCACATTGGCGACATGCGCCGCGCCGAACCGCTGCTCCACTCGCGCGACGCACGACAGCACCTTGCGCGCGATCGTCACCGCATCGTCGACGATCTCCAGCTCGCCCAGGCACACGTCGCAGGCACCGCAGTCGTCGCGATCGTAGGTCTCGCCAAAATACTGCACCAGGTGCCGGTGCCGGCAGCGCGTGCTCGCCGTGTAGCGCTCGATGTCGCGCAACAGCCCCTGGGCCGACTCGGTGAACTCGCCATTTTTCTCGAGCATCACCCGCCACTTGAGGAAGTCCGCGCCCGACGTGATCAGCACGCACTCGGCCTCGAGCCCGTCACGTCCCGCACGGCCCGACTCCTGCTGGTAGTGCTCGAGAGACTGCGGCGCGCCGGTGTGCACCACGAACCGCACGTTCGACCGGTGAATCCCCATCCCGAACGCCACCGTCGCGACGACGATGTCGGCCTGCTCGGTGAGAAAGGCATCCTGGTTGCGGGCCCGCTCGTCCGAGGTGAGGCCGGCGTGATATGGCACCGCGCGCCATCCCTCCTCGACCAGCCACGCAGACAGCGCATCGACCTCCTTGCGTGACGGACAGTAGAGAATTCCCGCCTCGCCGCGGTGACGCCCGAGCACGTCGAGCACCTGCCTCTTCAACTGGTCGCGCAAGAGCACGCGGTAGACGAGATTGGGACGATCGAACGAGCCCACTTCTTCGAGTGCATCGCGCAGCCCGAGCTGCGCGACGATGTCGCGACGCACGCGGCCGGTCGCCGTTGCGGTGAAGGCATGGATGCTCGCCTGCGGCAACAGCGTCCGGATCTGGCCGAGCCTGCGGTACTCGGGTCGGAAGTCGTGTCCCCACTGGCTGATGCAGTGGGCCTCGTCCACGGCGATGAAGCTCACGCCCACCTGCGCCAGCCAGCGCACGAAGCGTTCGCCTCCGTCGCCCACGAGGCGCTCCGGCGCCACGTACAAGAGCCGCGTGTGGCCTTCGCGTACGGCGCGCACGACGTCGCGCTTCTGGTCCTCGTCCAGCGCGCTGTTGTAGCAGGCGGCAGCCACGCCGTTGGCGTTGAGCCCGTCCACCTGGTCCTTCATCAGCGAGATGAGCGGCGACACCACCACGGCAAGGCCAGGCTTGAGCAGGGCCGGTGCCTGGAAGCAGAGCGACTTGCCGCCGCCGGTCGGCATCACGAGCAGCGAGTCGCGGCCAGCGAGGATCGCATCCATCACCTCGCGCTGGTGCGGCCGGAACTGTGTGTATCCCCAGTACCTGGCAAGGACGTCTTCGAGGGTGGCGGGAAGGGCCGCGGTCGAGCTCACTGCTGCGATCGTAGCAGGGGGGCACGGGCTCCGCACGGGACTCGGGACTCGGGCTTCGAGGCGACGGCTTCATTGTTGAAGTCTCGAAGGACGTGCGCGAAGGTACGGCCGGCGGCGCGCCGCTGGATCGCTTCGCGCACCGCCTGCATCCCGCCCTGCTCGGCAGCGACGCCGAACCACACCCTCGGCTCCTCGGCACAGTTGGCGGGCATCGCGGCGGTCAGCAGGATCAGCGTGACGAAGACCATCAGTCGCATGTCGAGCCCTCGCATGGGTCGCTCCTCATACCCGGCAGACAGTGGATCGTTTCAACCGTGGGACGTCCGCCTCAGCCGTGCCAGGGTGTCCGGCGGGGCATCCAGCGCGGCACGTGCATGGTGTAGACGCGATAGCCCTCGCCGAAACGCGCCACCAGGCCTGGTTCTTCGACGAGAAGGAAGAAGGCATGGTTGACGCCGAGGAAGATGGCCAGCCAGGCAGCCAGAATCCACGAGCCGGCCCACAACGCCTGCGCCGCAAGCAGCAACGCGACCCCGGTGATCATCGGGTTGCGCACATGGCGGTACGGCCCCACCACCACGAGCCGCCGCGTGGGATCCCAGGGCGCCAGCGTGCCTTGCCCGACCCGTGCAAACAACGCCACACACCACGACGCGAGTGCCAACCCGCCGAGCATCATCACGAGGCTGCCCCCTCGCATCGTCCAGGTCAGCGCGGCGACCTCCGGCCAGCGTGTGTCGTGCGCCGCCAGTGCGTGCCGTATCCAGGCAGGCACCACCCCCGCCACCATGCCGGGCAACAGCAGGACAGAGAGCAAATGGCGAAGGACCATATCGGGCGATCCATTGAGACGAACGCTGAACGTCGAACGCCGAACGTCGAGGCCCAACGCTGAACGCCGAACGCCGCGGCCGTCCCGTCGACCTGGCTTGTCCGCCGAAGCCCAAAGGGCGAAGGCGGAAGGTCGACGGCTACGTGTGGCGCGGCGAATCCTGAATCCCGAGCTTCAACCCTCAGGTCTCAAGTCTCAGGTCTCAGGTCTCAGGTCTCAAGTTGACGGTAGGCGTCAAGCGTTAAGCGTTAAGCGTTAATCGATCTCACCCTCCACCCACCACTGCCCCGTCTTCCGGTCCTGGAAGATGCGATACGCGGCGCCGGTCTCGAGCGCGATGTCCCATTCGTCACGATCCCATGCGCCGTCGACGTCGGTGGTGGGCTGCCACCATGCTCCCGACGATCGCCATGGGCCAGCGGCCTGCGTGATGGGGCCATCGCGGAACGCGGTGTCGCGCGATCGCACCCCGAAACGGATCGCCGTCGGCATGCGCTTGCTGCCGAGGACCACCACGATCGGCCATGGCTGCCGCAATCGGCGCACGTGGTACCCCGCGGTGTCCAGCCAGCCTTCGCGCGCGGGTTCGCGGGCGTCGTCGCGGGCACGCCCGGCGTCGCGCGTCGCGGTGAGCCCGAGTGCCGCCAGCAACGCCACGACGCCGGTATCCTGCCCTTCCGTGCCCGACGGCACGAACGGCGCGAGCGCGACGTCGCCCGGTCGATATGAATCGACCAGGGCCGGCGCCCCGCAGCGGCCCGCACCCATCAGCGCCGTGAGCCGCGCCTGCAACGCCGCCAGCTGGTCATCGGACGGCAACGCCTTGCGCAACAGGGAGAACTGGACGATCCGCCCGGGCACGGCATCGACGGCCACGGTGAGGCGATCGATCGCGGCATGCGGCGGGTGCGCCTCCAGGTCGAGGAGGAGCAGCGTGCGCAGCACGCGCGATTCGCGCACCGGCACCGGCAGTTCGATGTCGCGCGTGTGGACATGGCGATCGGTGAGGTGCAACGACACCCGCACGACGGCCGCCGCGCGATCACGAGCTTCGAGATGCGCGCAAAGCGGATCGAGCACGCGCCCGAGCACGAACGACAACGGCTCCAGGCCGTCGATGGGCCACTCGAGCGTCAGTGATTCCGAGAAGTCGTCGTCTGGCGGCTGCACACGCAGCGGTCGCGGATCGATCCCCACCGCCAGCCGCTGCAGCCAGAGGCCGCGCTCGCCGAGCCGGGCCTGCAGGTCGGCTGCCGGCAGGCGCGCCAGGGCGCCGCAGGTGAACACCCCCCATCGCTGCAGCGTGGCGAGCACGTCGGGCCACGGCCGCCCGGGCGGCATCCGGATGGGTGCCTCGTCGACCTGGTCGCCCGAGTCCGGTTCCCCCGGTGTCGCGGTGTCGGCGGCCCCACCGATCAGCCCGAGACCGGCGGACAACCGGTAGTTGCGCGCACCACCCAACCTGCGCACGCGCACGGCCCCCGCCAGCGCGAGGTCGACGCCGGGGACGGCAGCCAGCGCCTCCACGGGCAGCGGCGACTGCGCCAGGGCCGCATCCCGCTGGGCCACGACAGCCTCGATCCCGGCCGAGGCGAGCACGAGTGCGGCGGTCCAGGTGAATGCGATCGCGACATGCACCTCGAGGTCGCGGTCGCGCGCGAGCGTGCGGGCCGCGGCGGCGATCTCCTCGGGCCCGCCGAGGATGCGCTGCAGTCCCGAGACGTCGAGCACGAGGGTACGGGCGGTGAGGCGTTCCCACCGTGGGGTCATGTCGGCAGCGACGGCCGACAGACGCGTCAGGATCTCCTCACGCGTCAGGTCCGCGGGACAGGAGTGCAGGTGAAGCGCAGCGAACATGGCATTCGAAATTTCAGAATTTCAAGACCACCGCCATGCTCGAGCTGCTGATGCGTGGTGAACTTTTGAAATTCTGCCATTGTGAAATTTCCTGGCTATCCCGCCAGGGCGACCTGGACTTCGCGCGTCGTCCCCTCGGCGGATCGGCTGCTGACCACGCGCATCGCGCAGTCCATGCCCGCCAGGCGACAGGAGCGGGCGGTCTCGCCCTCCCAGCGCGGACGCCCCTGGACGCGTAGCGACACGCCGCCGGCGCTGCGCGTGATCGGTTCGGCCGCCAGCATCACCAGCATGGTCTCGCGGCCCTCGATGGCGCGGTGCAGGCGCAGCCACGTGGACGAGGGAATCTGCCGGAGCACGAATGCGGGGATGTCGCACAGGTCGAGCGCCACCACGCCGAACCCGCCGGCCTGCGCCACCAGGTGCGCCGCCTTGATGGCTCGCTGCACGACGGTGTGCGTCAGGTCGGGGTCGCCACGCCGCGGGCGCAATGCCAGCACGCCCGGCGACAGCGGCATGCCGCGCACCCAGAGCACGTGCGACAACCGCACGCCCGCCGCTGCCGCCCCGGCGGGATCGCCACGATCGACCGTGTCAATCCAGGCGGCCACGTCGCCACGGCTGGTCGCCGAGGCCAGGGTCGACACGAGCACGCGCGTCCGCCCCGAGGACGCGGGGCCGACGATCTCGGACACGTGCCCACGCGGCCAGCCGCCGCCGAGCGTGGTGTCGAGTTCAGGCAAGCCGGTGGAGAGCACACCCGTGGCAGGCACCCGGCCCGCGAGGGTGCCGTCGAGCCGACGGGCCTGCAGCAACGCTTCTAGGTGAGCACGCGAGCGCGGAAGAGACATTCGTTTTTGTTTCGCCTCGCCATCAGCGTACCACCTCGACTGGCCGTGGGCAACGTCTGCGGTAGGCACCATGGACGACGGACGAAAGGGAGGGAACGCGTCTGACAAGGACGGAGGACGGAGGACGGAGGAAAGAGGAAGGATGGAGGAGCGAGGGGCAATAAGAGCAACACGACCACAGGCCACAGCAGCCGAGCCTGGCTGAAGCCGCACGAGCTGGCGGTAAGCATCGGCTGGCGCGGTTTTTCTATTTCCTTTCCTCAGTCCTCCGTCCTACCTCAGTCCTCCGTCCTCCGTCCTCTTTCCTCCGTCCTCAACGGCCATGGTCGAGGCAGTGCGTACGATCGCGTGCGTCAACGGCGCCGAGGTCCACTAGGATGGTGAGAGATGTCATCGCGTCCGGGCAGTCCGGGCGCTTTCGGAAAGGGATTCAGGAATGCGACGCCAGATCGGCCTCACCATCGGAACTGCTGCCCTCTTTGCCCTCGGCCTGGTCGGCGCGGCACAGGCGCCCAAGACCGTGCACGTGCCTCTGCAGGACGGCAAGGGCCAATCGGTCGGGCACGCGATGATCTCGCCGGCCAAGGAGGGAGTCTCCATCGCCCTCTCGCTCCAGAACCTCCCGGCTGGCGAACACGCGATCCACGTGCACGGCGTGGCCAAGTGCGAGGGGCCGGCGTTCACGTCGGCTGGACCGCACTTCAACCCGGCCACCAAGCAGCACGGGCTGGAGAACCCCGCCGGTCACCACGCGGGCGACATGCCCAACATCACCGTGGGCGCGAACGGGACCCTCGAGAAGACGATCACCAACACCGCCGTCACGCTCGGCACCGGCCCGAATTCGCTCTTCGCCAACGGCGGCACGGCGCTGGTCGTGCACGCGAAGGCCGACGACCTCAAGACCGACCCGGCCGGCAACGCCGGCGATCGCATCGCCTGCGGTGTGATCACCAGCGGCACGAAGTAGGAACACGGCAATGCTGAAATGCTGAATGTCGAGAGCCGGTCTCACTGGTCTCGACGTTCGCATTTCGGCATTGCGGCATTCCTGCCGCCAAGCCCCCGGGTCAGAACAGCCGCGGCGCAGCGCCCCTCGTTTCGTGCGCCAGCAGCCAGCGCTTGCGGTCCAGCCCGCCGCCATAGCCCGTGAGCGATCCATTCGCGCCGATGACGCGATGACACGGGATGACGATCGAGACCGGGTTGGCGCCGTTGGCCAATCCCACCGCCCGCGACGCGGCCGGACGTCCCAACTGTCGCGCCAACGCTCCATACGACGTCGTCGAGCCACACGGGATCATCCGCAGCGCACTCCACACCTCCCGCTGGAACGGCGTCCCGACGGGCGCCGCCGGCAGCGTCTCGATGGCGTCGAGGTGGCCCGCGAAATACGCCCGCAGTGCCGTGCAGCAGCCTGCAGGATCCGCGTGCGCCCTCATCCGCACAGCCGATCCCGCGGCCCGTGCCAGCAATGCCTGCGGGTCGTCAGGCGGGGCGAAGTAAGTCGCCACCAGGCGCCCCTCGTCGGTCACCGCAACGAGCAGTTCGCCGATCGGCGTCTCGATTCGGCCCACGTGCAACACGATCGGTTCGGTCATCGATCACCATCCTCGGCCCAGAGCAGTTGGGCGGCATAGGCCCGGCAGGGACGCCAACGCTCGGCGCGCCGCAGCAACGCGTCGGGTGTGGGTCGCGTGCCGGTCTCGCGGGCAGCGCCGCGCAGCAGGCCGACGTCGCTTGCGGGAAACGCATCCGGGTGTCGCAAGGCGCGCAAGGCGATGTAGTGTGCCGTCCACTCGCCGATCCCCTTGATGGCCCGCAGGCGCGCGATGACGTCGTCCAGCGGTCCACCTGCCTCGAACAATCGGTCGTCATCGGCCGCCGCACGCGCCAACGCCGTCAGCGTTGCTCTTCGAGCACCCGGCATGCGTAGCGCCCCCAGATCCGCTGCCGCCACCTGCCCGGCGGTCGGAAACAGGCGTGCGAGTCCCAGGGCATGCAGGCCCACGGGCATGGCTGAACCACAGATCGCCACGAGATCGGAGGCCAACTGACGGGCGGCCCTGACGGTGACCTGCTGACCGAGTACCGCGCGTACGGCGAGTTCGAACGCGTCCCAACCGCCGGGCACACGCAAGGTGGGATGCGAGGCCAGCGCGCCGGCGAGGAACGGGTCGTCGGCGAAGTGGCCCCTCATGGCCAGCAGGTCGCGATCCAGATCCAGCACCCGCGTCACCCGCGCGGCAACGGCGCCCACATCACACGGTGCGAGGGTCCGCACCTTCACCTCCACGGTAGGCGCCGACGGGAGACAGGTCACCTCGACCACGGCGGGAACGGCACCGATGGCAGTCGTACGCCGATAGCTGTCACTACCGACCAACTCCACATCGTCAATGGCGCGCGACGACATCCAGGAGCGTTGGGTGGGCCAGTCGAACTGCCCCTTCACGGGAACGACTGTTTGCGACACGAGTGCCCCTGGGGATGCCACATGCCAGCGTCGCATGACACCGACCCGGACTGCACTCCGGTTTGTACAGGTCGGACTGGTGGAGCCGATTCACGGCGCCACACCACGAGCGAAGACCCGAGGCCGACGGTGCCCGGAGCCCGGTGCCCGGCGTGAGGCGCAACGGGGCGGGCGGTGCTTCCACATGCACAGCCCGCGCGACGGTGGACGAACGACGGGCGAACAGGAGAGCATTGGACGCGTGATCGGACAGCGTGACCTCGCGGGACTGGTCGACGGTCCCGGACCGTGGCGAGCCAGGCTGCTCGTACTCATCCTGCGAGTCACCCTGATCGCGGGCGTCCTGGTCTATCTCCCGAGCGCCTATGTGGCGCTGGCCAAGGGCCTGCCGTCCATTGCCCTCGCCGCCACGCTGGCCCTGGTGGTGGTGCTCACCCTGGTGCTCTCGCCCGGCGTGGCGTTCCGCTGGAGCGCCACCTTCTACTGCCTGAATTTCTACGTGCTGGGCGTGGCCCTGATCGTCTGGTTCCGGCCGATGAGCCAGATCTTCCTCTTCGCGGTCACAACCTTCACGACCATCCTGCTCGGGCTCCGTGTCGGGTTCGTGTCGTCGATTCTGTGCACGCTCACGCTCCTGGCCATGGGGCTGATCGGCTGGGCCGCGCCTGGCGTCCTCTGGCCTGGCCGGTCGGTGGACCTGACGTCATGGGGCGTGATCACGCTCAGTTTCGCGCTGGTCAACATGGTGGTCACGCTGGCGATCGGCGTCGTGCTCGCCATGCTGGACGATGCGCTGGAGCGTGAGATCGGGGCGCGAGTCTCCCTCGACCGTGAGCGGACGGTGCTGCGGACGCTCATCGACACGCTGCCGGACATCATCTTCACCAAGGACAGGCAGGGCCGCTACGTCATCGTCAACGCGGCGACCCTGGCCCAGGCCGACGTCGCGCGCGAGGCGGATCTGATCGGCAAGTTGGATAGTGATGTGTTCCCCCCGGAGCGAGCCCACGATTACCTGGAAGGCGACCGTCGTGTCTTCGGCGGCGAGGAGTTGCGCAACGTCGAAGTGCGCACGGTTCGCGCCGATGGCCGGACAACATGGCACCTCACGACCAAGGTGCCGCTCCTGGACGCCTCCGGTGCCCCCACAGGCCTCATCGGCATCGGCCGCGACATCACGGACAGGAAACGGGCGGAGGCCGAGCGCAGCCATCTGCTGTCCCGGCTCCAGGTCCAGATCGAGCGCATGCCGCTTGCGTACCTGACGACCGATGCCGACTTCCGGTTCACACGCTGGAACCCGGCCGCCGAACGGCTGTTCGGGTACAGCGAAGCGGAGGTGTTGGGACGGCACCCGTTCGACGTCATCGTGACCGAGCAGTCGCGGGCCGACATGACGCGAATCTTCGCCGAGGTCGTCGCGGGCAATATGGACGCCCACGTCGAGGCGGAGAACCGCACCAGGGACGGCCGGACCATCACCTGCGAGTGGCACAACACACCGATCATCGAGGCGGACGGGACCTTCGCCGGCCTGCTCTCGCTCGCGCAGGACGTCACCGAACGGCACAACCTCGAACACCAGTTGCGGCAGGCGCAGAAGATGGAGGCGGTCGGACAACTCGCCGGTGGCGTGGCGCACGACTTCAACAACCTGCTGACGTTGATCAACGGATACAGTGAACTGTTGTTGGCCGACCAGCAGTTGGGTGCCGTGGCCCGGGCCTCGGCGCAGGCCATTCGCGAGGCGGGCGAACGGGCCACGACTCTCACGCGACAACTGCTCGGCTTCAGCCGCAAGTCGCTGCTGCAGCCGCGCGTCCTCGACCTCAACACTGTCGTCGCCGACACCAGCGCGATGCTGCGACGATTGATCGGCGAGAACATCATCCTCTCGACGGTGCTCGCGCCGCGACTGCACCACGTCAAGATCGATCCCAGCCAGCTGAATCAGGTATTGATGAACCTGGTCGTGAACGCACGCGACGCGATGCCTTCAGGTGGACGCCTGACGCTCGAGACGGGCAACGTCATGCGCGGAGCCGAGAACGAGGAGGGTGCGGCCGAGACGCCGTCCTTCGCGCACGCGATGTTGTCGATCACCGATACCGGAGGCGGCATGACGCCGGACGTGATGGCACGTATCTTCGAGCCCTTCTACACGACCAAGCCGGTCGGTGTCGGCACTGGATTGGGACTGGCGATGGTGTTCGGCGTCGTCCGCCAGAGCGGCGGCAGCATCGACGTGCAGAGCGCGCCAGGTAGTGGATCGCGCTTCACGCTCTACTTCCCCGCCGTGGCCGATCCGATCCCGGCCGAGGTCGTCGCGACAGAGGCGGTGCCCGACGTCAGCGGCCACGAGACGATCCTGATCGTCGAGGACGAGGAGAACGTGCGTGAGCTGCTCCTGCGCAGCCTGGCAAGACATGGCTACACACTGCTCACCGCGAATGACGGCCACGACGCGCTTCGTGTCGCGACGCGGCACAAGGGCGGCATCGACCTCGTCCTGACCGACGTCGTCATGCCCCACATGGGTGGACCCGAACTGGTGACGTCGCTGCGCACCAGGCTTCCCGCCGTGAAAGCGCTCTTCATGAGCGGCTACACCGACGATGCGATGGTGCGTCACGGGTTGTTGATGGCCGACGTCTCGTTCATCCAGAAGCCCTATACGCCGCTGGCGCTGGCGCGCAAGATCCGCGACGTCCTCGACGACGTGCCGGAGGCGGGGGCGATCCGCGCACATTGACTGCGCTACGATGCGGGCGACCGTGACGCGCCCCCTCGCCCCCCGCACGGCCGACGGCGGTCCGGACGTCGGGCTGGGACAGCCCGACGCTGCCTCGGCGCCCATTCGTGCGGCGCTCGGCCTGGCGCTCGGCTTCGCCTCGCACGTCCTTGCCGGTCTGTCCCCGTTCATCGTCGCGGCGGTCATCGCGCGCACCGCACTCCTGCCGGGCATCGCCCTGGTCTATGGACTCGGCACGGCAAGTCTCGCGACGCTGCTGATCCTGCCTGGTGCGCGGCAGCACGTGCGCGAATGGACGTCGGCCCTGACATCGCCGGCCTGGCGCGTGGCCTTCGTGTCGAGCCTGGCAGGCTTCCTCGTCGCCGGCGTGGCGTTCTACGCCGGATTGGCCCGAAGCAGCCGGGTGGCCGAGTACGTGTTCCTGACCCGCCTCGACTGGATCGTCCAGGCTCCGGTGGCGATCCTGGTATTGCACGAGCCGTGGACCGGGCGTGGACTCGCCGGCGCTGCGGTCGCGCTCGCCGGCGGCCTCCTCATCGTCTGGACTGGAGCGGTCGGGACCAGCGGCCTGACGGCGGCCGTCGTGTACGTCGCGGCTTCCTCGGTGGCGTATCTCGGCGCGAGCCGCATCGCCAGGGCAGGAGGACTGCCTGGGGCCGTTGCCTTGACCGTGTGGCGCCACATCGTGAACACGATCGGCTTCGTTGTGCTGGCACTCGCGATGGGCTCGGCGGACCCGGTGCGTGTCGGCGCCGGCACGATCGCGCTCGGCATGCTGAGCGCATCCGTCCTCCTTGGACTGTTCCTGTGCCGGTTCGCGGCCCTGACGGGCGTCCCCCTGTGGGTGCTGTCCGCACAGGCACCCGTCCAGGCGGTCGTGGCGCTGGTGGCCTCACGCCTGACCGAAGGCGCGCCTTCGGCCGCCACGCTCGTGGCGGTGCTGATGATCGTGTCAGGCGAGGTGATCGTCGCGAGTGCGCAACGATCGATGCCGCCCACTCGCGACACCGATGCACCTCCGGGGAACGTCGGCGTCAGGCGTTGAGCGTCACGGTCTTGCTGCTCCTGGCCGCCTCGTAGATCGCCATCATCGCGCGCAGGTCCTTCAGGCCTTCCTCACCCGGCGTGCGCGGCTCCGCGTTGCCCTGCACGCACTCGGCCATATGGTCCATCTCGAGGGCGAACTGATTGCGCTCGGGCAGCGATCGCAGTTCGACCGTACCGCCGCGCAGCACGCGCATCCGCAGGTCGCTGTAGCTCAGCGCCGGTTCGAGTTCGAACGAGGCCTTCTCGGCGTGGACGCGGAACCGGTTGAGGCCGACGCCATAGCTGGAGACACAATTGGCGAGCACACCACTCGGGAAGCGCAGCTGGAAGTTGATCGTCTCCTCGACGCCATCGGCAAAGCGCACATCACCAGGGGTGGTGTAGGAGATCGCGTTGATCGCCACCGGTTCCTCACCGGAGAGGTACCGCGCCGCGTTCAGCGCGTAGATGCCGATGTCCATCAGCGATCCGCCACCGGCCAATGCCTTCTTGAGCCGCCACTGCTTCGGATCGCCGATGCTGAAACCGGCTTCACACAGGATCACCTTCGGCTTGCCGAACTCCTGCTCGCGAGCCATCTTGATCATCGCCATGTTGTTCGGCTCATACCGCAGGCGATAGCCGATCATCAGCTTCTTTCCGGCGGCCTTCGCCGCGGCGATCATCGCCTCGCAGTCCTGCGGCGTATTGGCCATCGGCTTCTCGCACAGCACGTGCTTGCCGGCCTTGTGCGCCCGCACCGTGTACTCCGGGTGCATGCTGTTGGGCAACACGACGTAGACGATGTCGACATCGGCGTTGTCCTTCAACCGGTCGTAGGTCTCGTAGCTGTAGAGACCCGATTCCGGTACGCCGTAGGTCGTGGCGAGCGATTTCGCCTTCGCCGCGTCACCGCTGACCAGCGCGGTCGCCTTCGCATGCCGGCAGTGCGCGAACGCTGGCAGGATCTGGTTGATCGCCAGGCTGCCCAGGCCGACGACCGCGAACCCGAGTTTCTTCGCTGGCGGGCCTGGCAGTTGCGGCTGCGCGGCGATCCGAGCCCCCGCGAACGCGGCGGCCGCGGTCAGGCCCGTGGCCTGGAGGAACTGTCGACGGGTGGCCTCGGGCTTACGCATGTCGGTGTCTCCGAGCGCTTTGGGTTTCACAGGCCGTAGGCGGCAGGCTGCAGCCTACCTGAGCTTCTCCACGATACTGTCCACATCGTAGACGCAGCCGCCCCACGTTCCACCGCTCGCGGCCTGCAATGCCGCCCAGAGCCGCGTCGCAGGCGGCAGCTTCGGGTGCGGCGCCAGCGCCGGATGTGGCGTGCGGTTCGCGAGCGTCTCGACATCGGGCACCAGTTCACCCGTCACAGGGTCCTCGCGCACGAGGTCGATGGTGCCCGCGAGTGCGCGCGTATCGATCTCCACCCGCACGCGATCGCCGTCGCGAAGGCGTCCGAGCGGGCCGCCGGCCAGGGCCTCGGGACCGATGTGCCCGACGCAGGGCCCGGTGGACACGCCCGAGAATCGCGCGTCGGTGAGCAACGGCGTGCCACGCAGGCGCGGCAGGTGCTTCAAGGCCGACGTCACCTGGTAGACCTCTTCCATCCCCGTACCCATCGGCCCGATCCCGGCGACCACGACGACTTCACCTGGCGCGAGCGCGGTCTCGTCCTGCCCCTTGATGGCGCGAATGGCGTCGGCCTCGCTGGTGAACACGCGCGCCGGTCCCAGGTGCCGGTAGATGCCGTCGGCATCGAGGAGGTCGCGAGCGATGGCGGTGCTCTTCACGATCGCGCCCTCCGGCGCCAGTGTGCCGCGCATGAAGCACACCGTGCTGGTCAGCCCCGCGGCCGCTGCCGTCGATGGCGGCAGGATCACGGCATCGGGATCGACCCGATCCCGGTCGCGCAGGATCTGGCGGCAGCGCTGGCGGCGTTCACTCTGCTCCCACCAGTCGAGGACGTCGCCGAGCGTGAGGCCGGTGCAGGTCGGCACGCCGGTCTCGAGCAGGCCGAGCGCGCGCAGGTGCAGCAGCACCTCGGGAACGCCGCCCGCCAGGTGGACGCGGACGGTTGGATGCGGCCCGGCAGGCAGCGCGTCGACGAGGCGCGGGACGGCTCGGTTGACAGCCATCCAGTCGGCGATGCCAGGACGCGTCAGGCCCGCGGCATGCGCGATTGCCGGCACGTGCAGGAGCAGGTTCGTCGAACCGCCGAATGCCGCGTGCGCCACCATCGCGTTGCGGATCGCGGCGTCGGTGACGATCGAACGGGCGGTCCAGCCGAGGGCGTGCTGTGCCTGCAGTGCATACACCGCGCGGGCCGCGCCGTCGAGCCAGATGGCTTGCCCGGAAGGCGCGAGCGCGCTGTGCGGAACGGCGAGCCCCAGTGCCTCCGACACCACCTGCGCCGAAGCCGCGGTACCGAGGAACTGGCATCCGCCGCCAGGCGACGCGCACGCCCGGCAGCCGAGCGCCGCGGCCTCCTCGAGCGAGATGAGTCCGTGCGAGAAGCGGGCGCCGATCGTCTGCACCGTGCCGGCATCCTCGCCGTCGGTCGCAGGCAACGTCACGCCACCAGGCACGATCGCGACCGGCAAGTCGCCAGCACCGGCCATGGCCATCAGCATCGCCGGCAAGCCCTTGTCGCAGGTGGCCACGCCGAGCACGGCAGCGCGGGTCGGAAGCGAGCGAATGAGACGACCGAGCACCGTGGCCGCGTCGTTGCGGTACGGCAGGCTGTCGAACATGCCCGGCGTGCCCTGCGATCGTCCGTCACACGGATCGGTGCAGAAGCCCGCGAAGGGGGTCCAGCCGGTAGCCCGACATGTCAGCGCCGCCTCACGCATCAGGAGGCCGACCTCCCAGTGTCCTGTGTGGTACCCGAGCGCGAGGGGCGTACCGTCCGGCTCGCGCATGCCGCCCAGCGTGCTGAGCAGCAGCATCTGCGACTGGCGGAGCGCGCCGGGGGCCCAACCCATGCCGACGTCCAGCGACCAGCCGAAGAGGTCGCCGCTCGGCTTCTGGAGGAGATCGTCGGGGGTGAGCGGCAGCTGCCCCGCGGGCCCAGGGGCAGCCGTCGTGACGTCGAAGATCGCGGCGTCGCCGCGATCGAGTGCGAGAGGGACGGAAGGAGCCATCGCCGCGCCTTCCGCCCGTCCTACCTGGCCTGATTCGCCGCGGCGCTCGTGCCCGTGGCGGACGCCGGGACGATGCGGGCGATGCGATCGGGCTGATTGAAGGCGATGTAGATCGCGCCGTCAGGTCCCATCACGACGTCGCGCAAGCGGCCGACGTTCTTGAACAGCACTTCCTGCTTCACTCCCGTCGGCGTCAACTCCAGGCGGCGGAGTTCCTGGGCCGCGAGCGATCCGAGAAACAGGTTGCCCTTCCACGCGGGGAACTTGCCGCCGGTGTAGAAACCGATCGAGGACACGGCGATCGACGGCACCCAGTACGTGAGCGGCTGCTCCATGCCCGGCGCCGCCGTCTTGTCGGTCATCGGCGTGCCGTTGTAGTTCATCCCGTAGGTGATGACCGGCCAGCCGTAGTTCTTGCCCTTTTCGACGAGGTTGAGTTCGTCACCACCGCGCGGGCCGTGCTCGACGTCGTAGAGCGCGCCTGTCGTCGGGTGCATTGTCAGGCCCTGCGGATTGCGATGACCGTAGCTCCAGATGCTCTTGATCGCATCGGCCTTGTCGGCAAACGGGTTGTCCGTGGGGATCGATCCATCCTCGTTGATGCGGTGAACCTTGCCGTTGGGACGCGTGACGGTCTGCGCATCGTCCTGCTGTCCGCGCTCCCCGATCGAGAAGAACACGTGCCCCTTGCCGTCGAATACGAGCCGCGACCCGAAGTGCACGTTGGCCGTGCGATAGGTGGCCGCGGGCGCCTTGAACAGCTGCTGCACCTCGACGAGCGCGTTGCCATTCAGCTTGGCGCGAATGACGGCCGTCATCGCCGAGTCGTTCTCGCCCGGGTCGCTGTAGGAGAGGTAGATCCAGCCGTTCTTCGCGTAGTCGGGATGCACCGCCACGTCGAGCAGGCCGCCCTGGCCCTTCGACCACACGGCGGGCACACCCTGCACCGGCTCGGCGGCGAGCACGCCCTTGGCGTCGGCGATCCGGAGGGCACCGCCTTTCTCCGTGATCAGCATCCGGCCATCAGGCAGGAAGTCCAGGCCCCACGGCGCCGTGACGCCTTCGAGGACGGTCTCGAGCTTGAACGCATGCTTCTCGCTCTGCACGACGACGTTGGCCGCGGGTGCGGCATAGCCAGCGCCCGCCGCCTTCGCCTTGCCGGCCGTCTCGCGGATGTAGACGACCATCGCGCGAATGTCTTCGTCGTTCAACAGGGTGCCGAACGCGGGCATGCCCGTGGGCACGCGGCCGTTCTTGATCGTCGAGGCGAGGGCGGCATCGTCGCCGTTGCCTGAGACCCAGGTGTCGTCGAGCATGCTCGGTGCCTGCGCCCCCTGCATGGAGGCGCCGTGGCAGCTGGCACAGACGTCGGTCCAGACCTTGGCGACGTCCTTCTTGGGCGCTGGCGCCTGCGCCAGCAGCAGCGGCCCGGCGGCAAGCGCCCCCAGGCCGACAATTGAAGCGGAAATGCGGAGCAACATGCCGCTAGATTACATCGACTCCGTGTACCACTTGCCTAGCGGCTCGTAGCTGACACCGAGGTGGTCGAGGGCCTCCTTCGGCGCGCCGGTCCACTTGGGCACGAAGGTATTGCCCTTGTAGTCGAGGTCGGCGATGCCGATCTTGCTCGTGAAGAAGCCGGTGGCTGTCAGATCCCGGACCGCACTGAAAAAGCGGACGCCGTGCGAATGTTCCGGCTTCGCCTTGGCCGGATACGCTAGCGCGTCGCAGATCTCGGTCTGCTGTGCCTCGGTGCTCTTCACGAACGGCTGCCCATAGCGCTTGCGGCACTCGCTATCGAGCCACCGGAGACCGCCACGCATCATCGTCTGGCGATCGGGCTGGTCGATCATCATGTAGTCGATGAACTCGGGCACGCCGGCCTCGCTGGCATTCCCGGACCGCTCGTCCTTCGGGATGATCAGGTTGGTCAGCGCCGTGACCGTGGCCATTTCGTGCGGCGTGAAGTACTTCGGCTTGTAGGGAGCCTTGGCCGCGGCAGCCGACTTCTTCGCCTGCTGCGCGTGCTGGTGGGCCTGCTGCGCCTCGGCCTCGGTCCAGGCGATGCCGACCATGGCGGGCGCGGCTCCGAGCACCTTCAGCACCTTGCGTCGATTCATGCTGTCCATCGTGTCCGTATCCCTTGAAGGGCCACTCGACGAGCGGCCTCGACCTAGATTGCGAGGGCCTTGCGCTGCTCGGCGATGTACTCGCTGGTGCGCCAGGCAAGGGCCATGATCGTCCACGTGAGGTTCTTGTCGGCCTGCGACACGAACGGCCCGGCGTCGGCAACAAACAGGTTCTTCACCTCGTGGGCCTGGCAGTACTTGTTGAGCGCCGAGGCCTTCCGGTCGTCGCCCAGGCGCACGACGCCGGCCTCGTGGATGATGCGGCCGCCAGCCGCAAGGCCGTAGTCCTGCTCGGCGCCCGGGATCTTGCCGAGCACCGTGCCGCCCATCTCTTCGATCAGGGCCTTGAAGGTCTCCATCATGTGGCGCGCCTGCAACCGCTCGGAGTCGCCGAACTTCCAGTGGAAGCGCGGCACCGGGATGCCCCACTTGTCGACGACGTTCGGGTCGATGTCCATGTAGGTGTCTTTGTTGGCCACCATCTCGCCGCGTCCGGCAAAGCCGATCGTGGCGCCCCAGAGACGCCGGTACTCTTCCTTCAGGCCCTTGCCATAACCTCCGCCCGACCCGCCCGGGTGGCGGTCGATGCCGCCCATGAATCCGAAGCCCGGCATGTGGCGCCCGCCGCCCGGCTCGATGTGATACCCGCGCGGGAACGGCAGCTTGTCCTTGACGTTGTTCAGCCACCAGGGCATGTACAAGTGCATGCCGCCGGTGCCGTCCTCGTTGTAGTTCGGCATGCCGACCATCTTCGGGATGAACCCGGACAGGCTGGCGCCGGTGGAGTCGGTGAGGTTCTGGCCGACGGCACCACTGCCGTTGGCGAGGCCGTTCGGGAAGCGCGCCGATTTCGAGTTGAGCAGCAACCGCGCGCTCTCACACGCACTCGCAGCGAGCACGACGATGCGGCCCTGCACCGCCTTCTCCTCGCCCGTCGCGGTGTCGATGTAGGAGACGCCGGTCGCCTTGCCCTCGTCGTTGCTCAGCACCTCGCGCGCCATCGCGCCGGTCACGATGGTGAGCTTGCCGGTCTTCATCGCCGGCGGCAGCAGCACGGTGGTCGACTGGAAGTTCGAGTGCGTCGTGCAGCCCCGTCCGCACTGCGCACAGTAGTGACAGGCGGCGCGGCCGTTGAGCGGTTTCGTGAGAATCGACAACCGCGCCGGCACACACGCGACCTTCAACCGGTCTGCTGCCTGCTTGAAGTACAGCTCGTACGCACGCGGCAGCGGCGGCGGCTGGAATTTTCCGTCCGGCTCGTTGTGCAGCCCCGTCTCGGCGGCGTGGTTGGTGCCGAAGATGCCGACAAACTCGTCCAGCTTGTCGTAGTACGGCTTGATGTCGTCGTAGGTGAACGGCCAGTCGTCACCGACGCCGTCGATGCTCTTGCGGCGGAAGTCGTCGGGCCCCCAGCGCAGCGAGATGCGACCCCAGTGATTGGTGCGCCCACCGAGCATGCGGGCGCGGAACCAGTCGAACTGCGATCCAGGCGCCGACGTATAGGGCTCGCCATCGAGCTGCCAGCCACCCCAGGCGGCATCGAATTCGCCGAACGGACGTTCAGTCGACGCACCCCGTCGCGGCGAGTCGTAGGGCCAGCCCAGCATCTTGCCATCGCGGCCCTGGTCCCACTCCGGGCCGGCTTCGAGCATGCAGACCTCTGCGCCGGCTTCGGTGAGCACCTTGGCGGTGATTCCGCCGCCGGCGCCCGAGCCGACGACGACCACGTCGTACACCTTGGGAGAACGGATGACTTGCATCTGAGATAGAACCTCGGTGTGTGTCACGAAGACTGAAGAGTCGTCGAAGTGTACAACCGAATATCGACACCGGATACCAGGTATCGGGTTCCGGGTATCGGGTTCCGGGCACCAACGTTTTCGGGAGTCGGGAGTCGGGAGTCGGGAGTCACCGAGCGGGGGCATCGGGCCGTGTCGGCCGATCCCGTGACGACGCGTCAGACGCGCCCGGCCCCTACATCCAACGTGGTGCTGTCGAGATCCAACGTGGTGTAGCTGTCGACCTTGGTCGACAGTCGGCGACGACCCGGATCGGGAGTCGGGAGTCGGGAGTCGGGAATCACCGAGCCGGAACCGGATGCTCCGCCGATGCCGCGTTGACGCGTCGAGCAAGCTCGACGCCCACACCTCGCTTGCTCGTAGCCTGCAGGCTGCAGGCTGCAGCCTACCTGCGGCCGCCGAGGTTCGCGCGGCCTACAGAGAGTGCGGTTGCTGCTGCGTCACGCAATGGATTGAGCCCATGCCCCACACCAGCGGCTCGCACAGGATCGGGACGACCCGGCGCGTCGGGAAGAGATCCCGGAGAATCGCCGTCGCCGCGGCGTCGTTGGCGTGACCGTATACGGGCGCGAGCAGCACGTCGTTGGCGATGTAGAAGTTCGCGTAGCTGGCGGGCAGGCGTTCGTCGTCGGCCATCACGTGCCCACACATCGGCAGCGTGACAATCCGCCACGGTTGGCCGTCGGGCTGCCGTGCCGCGCGCAGGCGCGCCAGGTTGTCGCGGAGCGGTACGTGGTTGGCGTCGGAAGGGTCGTCTTCCACGGCGGTCACGATCGTGTCCGGGCCCACGAAGCGAGTAATGTCGTCGACGTGCCCGTCGGTGTCGTCGCCCTCGATGCCCTCGCCCAGCCACACCACCTGCTGCACGCCGAGGTACGCGCGCAGCGACGCCTCCAGATCCGCCTTCGTCACGCCTGGGTTGCGGTTGGGGTGGAGCAGGCACTGCTCCGTCGTGAGCACGGTACCGGCGCCATTCACGTCGATCGAGCCGCCTTCGAGGACCAGCCCTGGCTCGAACTTCATGACGCCGGCCAGCTCGTCCAGGCGCGCAGGCACGGAGGCGTCGCGCATCAGCGACTCGTACTTGCCGCCCCACGCATTGAAGCGCCAGTGATTGAACGCCAGCTGCTGCGCAGGTCCGAGCAGGAAGTTGGGACCGTAGTCGCGAATCCACGAGTCCACGGTCTCGATGGGGATCAACTGCAGGTGCTCGAGGCGTGCAGCGCGCCCGTGGCACCGCTGCCGGACGTCCTCGGCAACGTCGGCATTGTCGACGAGCAGGCAGACGCGCTCGTGCGGCGTCAAGGCGTCGATGAACTGCAGGAAGATCTCCTGCACCGCGGGAACACGATCGGGCCACGTGGCCGGGTCCTTTGGCCACGTGAGCCACGTCGCCGCATGCGGCTGCCACTCGGCCGGCATGCGATAGCCGAGTGCGGCAGGGGTGCGCGCCAGGCTCACGGTTCGATCAGCCGCTGCGTGAGCGGCGCATAGGCGTCGATGCGTCGATCGCGAAGGAACGGCCAGTTCTGGCGTGTCTGCTCGATCAGCGAGAGATCGCACTCGACCAGCAGGGTCTCCTCGGCTTCGGCCGACGCCTTGGCGAGGATGCGTCCGAAGGGATCGGCCACGAACGACTGCCCCCAGAACTGCAGTTGTCCCTCGATCCCGACGCGATTCACGGCAACCACGAAGACGCCGTTGGCGATCGCATGCGCTCGCTGCGCGGTCTCCCAGGCCGAGTGCTGGGCGAGATTCATCTCCGTCTTCTCCCCGGGCAGCCAGCCGATCGCGGTCGGGTAGAAGAGCAACTGCGCGCCTTGCAGCGCCGTCAGGCGGGCCGCTTCGGGGAACCACTGATCCCAGCACACCAGCACGCCGCAGTTGCCGCGTGAGGTCTGATGGACCTTGAAGCCAAGATCTCCGGGTGTGAAGTAGAACTTCTCGTAATAGAGCGGGTCGTCGGGGATGTGCATCTTGCGGTACTTCCCCACCACGCTGCCGTCCTGATCGAAGATGACCGCGGTGTTGTGGTAGACGCCCGCCGCACGCCGTTCGAACAGCGACGACACCAGCACCACCTTGTGCTGCCGCGCCACCTTCGCGAGTGCCTTCGTCGTCTCGCCGGGAATCGGTTCGGCCAGCGCGAAGAGACCCGTGTCCTCGGTCTGGCAGAAATACTGCGACTTGAAGAGTTCCTGCAGGCACACGATCGTCGCGCCACGGCGTGCGGCCTCGCCGATGCGGCTGATCGCCTTCTTGAGGTTCTTCGCCGGATCGGGCGCGCAGCTCATCTGCACGAGCCCGACGACGGGTTTGGAGGACGCCTTCTGTTTGGCCATTACTCCCACTTGTTCTGACGAACGCTGAACGTTGAACGCCGAACGCCGAACGAACGCCGAATCACGAACGCTGCCTTGAAGAGAACGCCCGCCCTGTGCGCGTCGAGCGAAACTCGACGCCTACAACCCGGTACCCGGAACCCGGCGCCCGGTGCGGCTACGAGCCGTAATACTGCGCCCGCTTGGCCTTCAGGAATTCGGCCGACCGGGCGAGTTCGTCGAGTCCGTTCATGCCGTCCTCGATCGAGATCCAGCCGTCGTAGCCGGCCTCGGCAAGGATGCCGAAGATCGTGTCGTAGTCGTTGAGGCCCTTGCCCGTCTCACCGTGCTTGAGAGCGGCACTGTAGCCGGTGCTCCCGTCGGCCTGTTTCAGGTCTTCGAGGGTGGCGCCCTCTTCGAGATACCGATCCGACGCGTGCATGCTCACCACGCGATGCCGGACCTTCTCGAGGAACGCGAGCGGATCGTAACCGCCGACGATGGCGTTGGACGGGTCGTACTGGACGCCGAAGTTCGGGTGATCGATCTGCTCGACGATCTCGAGGAACACGTCCTCGGCCTGTGCGAATTCCGGATACGTCCAGTTGCCGTCCTTGTAGTGGTTCTCCATGCAGAGCACGACGTCGCGTTCGGCCGCGTACTCGAGCGACGCGCGAATGCCCTCGACCGTCCGCTGCACACCCTCGGCGCGCGTCATGCCCGGCAGTCGCTGCCCGCTGAGCGTGCGGCAATGCCTTAGCCCGAGCGCCACGGACATGTCGATGGCAGCCTTCTGTCGCGCCACCTGCCGCCGGCGTTCGTCGGCGTCCGGATGCGTGAAGTCAGGAGAGAAGCACAGCAGCGAGGACGCCTGCCCCGTCTCCTCCATCACCTCGCACACGCGCGCTGCGCCGTCCGGCCCGAGCGGCGCCAGGAACCCGTCGTAGTGCTCGATGCCCTCGCCACCGAGGCCCTTCGCATCGCGCAGCCACTGGAGGTAATCCATGCGGCCGGCACACAGCTCGTCGAAGTAGCACTTGGGAAAGACGGAAATACGAGGTGGCATCAGATTAGGAGGGCTACGGCCTACGGCCTGCGGGCTACAGACGACTGCCGGACAGAGTCGGGCAGCTACACGGGTCTACGGCAGGCTGCAGGCTTCAGGCTGCAGCCCACGCGGCTTCTCACCAGGCCGGCGGCGCGCCGACCGGATACTGCTCGAGATCCATCACCGAGCCGGTCACGCACGCACCTGCATCCGACACATAGTACGCGACCGCGTATGCCGTGTCGGCCGGCTCCAGCAGGCGACCGAACGGGCGCGTCTTGACGGCTTCGGCGACCCATTCGTCGCCTTTGCCTTCCTGCTCACGCTTGACCTTCTCCTCGCCCTCGGTGAGGGTCCAGCCGACGTTGATCTGGTTGACGCGGATCCTTGCCGCATTGAGCTGCGCCGCGGCGTTCTTCGTGAGTGTCATCAGCCCGCCCTTGGCCGACGAATATGCCGTCAGCTTCGGCTCGCCGATGTAGGCATTGACCGACCCGATGTTGAGAATCACCCCGCCGCCCTGCCGCTCGAGATGCGGCACGGCGGCCTGCATCAGGAAGAACGGCGCCCGCAGGTTGATCGCATGGATGCGATCCCAGTCCTCGATCGTCGTCGTCCGCACGTCGCCGCGTGACGTGTCGGCGGCATTGTTCACGAGGATGTCCAGGCGACCGAAGTGGGCGGCAGCCCGATCCACGAGTTGTCGGCACTGCGTCGCGTCGGTGAGATCGCTGGCCTCGAAGGCGGCACGCGCGCCGGCCGCGGTGATTCCCGCGATCACCTCCGCGCCCCTCGCCTCGGATCGCCCGTTGACGATCACGGCCGCACCCAGGGCCGCCAGCTGCAGCGCGATGCCTTTGCCGATGCCTGACGTCGACCCGGTAACGAGAGCGACGCGGCCCGTGAGATCGAACGCGCGAGGGAGATTCGGGATCTTGAGGTCAGCCATGAAGACTCGGAAGGGACGCGCGGCGCGCATCCGGGTTCATTGGACAGGGTCGTAAATGCGCTTGATGGGCTTGCGCCGGCCGACGCCGCCCCCAATCTCGATCTCGAGCGACAATCCGCGCGGCGAGGTCAGCGTGAAGGTCTCCTCGATCGTCACGCCATCGTCGAGGCTGGTCTCGCGCACCAACCGGCCCTTCTTCCAGCGGGTCTCGGTCTCGACGACGCCGTTGACGGACTGGTGCCGCTCGGCCTTGCCGTTGGTGCGGTAGCGGACGGTGCGGCCATCGTCGTAGGTGAACGACACGACCGAGCTGTCCTGAGCGATGCTCAGCTTGCGCACCGGCTCGAGCAGTTCCCGCAGCAGTTCCATCCGCTGCTTGCGCGTCTGGGGATCGACGGCCGCCTCGGGCGAAGCCGGGCCGCCCGGCGAGCCATAGCCTCCGAGCGGCTGGCGTCCCGGCATGCCGAGCCCACCGACTGGCACCCGGCCGGCGGTCGGCATCTCGTTCTCGTCGCCACCGGTCCCCCCGACGTCACTCGCCTCGGCGTTCAATCGCCACGTGCCGGACAGATCGGCAGGCGCTTGCGCGCGGGCCGAGGCAACAGCCACCACAACCAGGAACGGGACCAGCAGGAATCGATGGCGCATGCCAACTCAGACGTCACACGCGGCGGACGGGCCGCCACGGCGCGTGCTAGCGCTTCGGCCCTTCCGGGCCGTGCGGCAGGAGGACGGACTTGATCACCTGGCCGCTGTGCATGCCTTCGAAGGCCTCGTGCCAGTGTTCGAGATCCGTCCGCAGGCCCACCACCTTCTCGGCGCCGGTCCGGCCGGCGGCCAGCAGGCTGATCACGCGCTCCCACACCGGGTAGTTGTGGCTGAAGGAGCCATGCAACCGCACGGCCTTCTGGACGAGCGGATTGAGATTGATCGGCACCAGATCGGGCGACCAGCCGACCTTGACGACCGTGCCGTCCGGCTTGCACATCTGCAGCGCCGCATCGAGCGGACGGCTCGCCCCCGAGGCATCGCACACGACATCGGCGCCCAGCGGGTCGAGCGCGCGCACGACCTCCTCGAGTGACTGGTTGTCGACGTCGACGACATGCGTCGCGCCGAGTTCGCGCGCGACCTCGAGGCGTCCCCGGTCGGCCGCGCGGCCAGCGACCACGAGCGGGTACGCGCCACTGAGCGCGGCCATCTTCGCGCAGAGCAATCCGATCGGTCCAGGACCGAGCACGACCACGAGATCACCCGGCTTGATGTCCGCATTGACGCACATCGACTGGTAGGCGACACAGTGCGGCTCGGTCAGGCACGCGATGTCGAACGGCAGCGTGTCGGGAATGTGATGCAGGCAGCGCGCCGGCACGCGCACGTACTGCGCCATCGCGCCATCGATGCCGTAGCCGAATCCCTTGCGGGTCGGACACAGGTTGTAGCGACCGGTGCGGCACAGCAGGCACTCGCCGCAGATGTACGCGGCGGTCTCACTGACGACGCGGTCGCCTTCCTTGAAGGCCTTCACGTCGGCACCGACCTGGGCGACGACGCCACCGAATTCGTGCCCGAGCGTCACCGGCGCGTTGACCGGCCATGAATGCGTCAGGTAGGCCTGGTGCACGTCCGAGCCGCAGACGGAGGCGGCGCCCACGGCCAGCAGCACGTCGGCCGGCCCGATCTCGGGCACCGGGACGTCGCGCAGGGCCACCTGCAACGGCTGGTCGAGGCCGAACTGCACGACGGCGGGTTGCATGGCACCCATCTACTTGCCCTCCTGCGCGATCCGCGTCCCGTCGGCGGTCCAGCGCTTCAGCGGCGTCTTGCGGATCTCTGTGCTGATCTCGCGCAGCACCGTGTGCAGGTCGTTGCTCGAGGTCTTGAATTCGTTGGCGTCGATGACCAGCGGCGCCCCGAGCACGACCAGGGGTGCGCCGTGCGCCGGGCAGTCGATCGCCTGCGGGATGGTCAATCCGCCAACGGCCTGCACCGGGACGTTGACCGCCTCGACCACCGCGTCCAGTTCGTCCATCGGACTGAGGCCCTTGACCAGGCCGCGCTCGTCGAAGCCGATGTGGTGGATGATGTAGTCGCAGCCCAGCGATTCCAGCCACTGCGCGTTCTTCACGCGATCCTCGGCGACCATGTTGTCGCCCATCACCTTGATGCCGTAGTGACGCGCGGCGTCGACGACGCGACGCACCGTGGCCTCGTGCGCACGCCCCATGACCACCACGAGGTCGGCGCCGGCCTTGGCCATCATCTCGGCTTCGAGGTACCCACCGTCCATCGTCTTCAGGTCGGCGACGATCGGGTGATTCGGGAACCTCGCCCGGAGCTGCTCGACCGCGTGCAGCCCCTCGGCGAGCAGCAGCGGCGTGCCGGCCTCGAGCCAGTCGACGCCCGCGTCCACGGCAATCGCCGCGGTATCGAGCGCTTCATCGATGTTGGTGAGGTCGAGCGAGATCTGGACGATCGGGAAGGTCAGGGAGGAAAGACGAGACACAGGGACATTTTAATGAAAATGCTGAAATGCTGAAATGCTGGAATGTCGAGAGCTCCGGGGCTTCGACATTCCAGCATTCCACGGGGTCACTGAGCCTTCGACATTCCGGCATTCCAGCATTCCGGCATTTACGCGATCTTCTCTGCCTTGTACCCGCCCTTGCCCTTGTCCACCATGTAGATGGCGCCGAAGATCACGATCAGGAGCAGCGGCAGGCCCGACCAGATCGGCAGCACCTGAGCGGTGCCATGCGTCTCGCTGATCCAGCCCATCACGGGGCCCGACAGCGCCGTGGCGAAGCTGCCTGTGGCACCGATCACCGCCAGCCCCAGCGCGCCGGAGCGCGGGAAGCGCTCGGACGTGATGCCGAGCATCGTCGGCCACCAGAACGCGATGCCAACCGCGAACACGCCGGCCCACAGGAATGCCGCGGTGACAGTCGTCGCGTGGCTGAACAGGTAGAGGCCGACGGCGGCCACGAGGGCACTGACGGCGATGAGGCCGGTGGGCGCGATCTTGTGCGAGACGTTGTGGCCGAATTGCCGCATCAGGTACATCACCATGTTGATCCAGACCACCTGGAGGATACCGGCCTGCGTCGCGCTCTGGGTGACGCGATTGAAGATGGTCGGAATCCAGCTGCCGGCGCCGAGCTCGGTGCCCGCGGTCAGGATCATGCAGAACCACACCAGCACGAACAGGGGGCGAGCCAGTTCCTTGAACATGTCGCCAAACGGCACGCCGGCAGCTTCGCGCTCGGTGGCAGGGAACCTCTGCCCCATGAACATCACGAAGTAGATCACCGACGGCACCAGCAGCGTCAGCACCTTGGCCTTCCAGCCGAATCCCACCTGCGTCATCAGGAACGCCAGGACGCCGCCAATGACGATCCCGCCGGGGAACCAGGCGTGGAGTGTCGTCAGCTTGGCCGTCTTGTTCCCGGCGTAGATGGTTGCGATCAGCGGATTGATCGCCGCCTCAACGAGGCCGTTGGCGATGCCCACCACGACGGTCGAGAGGAAGAACACGGTGAAGTTGGTCGAGACGATGGTGAGGAGTGCGCCAACGATGTGACCAGCGGCCGCCAGGCGCATGATCGTGCCCATGCCCAGCAGGTCGCAAAGCGGCCCGCCGAACAAGATCGACAGACCGAAGCCCCAGAATGCCGCGCCGAGGATCCACCCGACCTGCACGTCCGTGAGGCTCAGTTCCTGCTGGACCTGGCCCATGATGTCGCCGCGAATGGCGAACGACATCGCCGTGGCGATGAGGGCGACACAGCTGGCGATGAAGAGACGACGTTGGTTCATGGCGGGCAAAGCATACAACGGCTCCCCCACAAGGACGGAGGAAGGAGGACGGAAGACTGAGGGAAGGTTCGAGGAATGAGGACGGGCGCCGATCCTCGGTCCTGAGTCCTCCGTCCTTCCCTCGGTCCTCTATCCTCGGTCCTCCCTCCTCGCCAAAGGGCCGTGGTGTTCTACACTCGCCCCATGTCCTGGATTGACGAATACGTGAAGTCCGGCACGGCCCTGGACGTGACGGTGACGCTCAGCGAGCGGCTCGCGCCGTGGCCGGGCCAGGAGGTCTGGCAGTTCAGCCCGTTGCTGCGGATGGACAAGGGCGACGTCTGCAACGTGTCGATGTACCGGGTGTCATGCCATGCCGGCACGCACGTGGATTCGCCGTGGCACTTCGGCATGAGCCCGAAGACGCTCGAGGCGATTCCACTCGAGCAGATGATCACGCCGGCGCGCCTGCTCGACCTGACGCATGTCCAGGCGGCGATCACGAAGGCCGATCTCGTCGGCAAGATCGAGGGTGCGCGCGCCGTACTCTGCAAGACCACCAACTCCGGCACGCTCGAGAGCGGCGCGCCATTCAACACTGAGTTCGTCTACATCGCGGAGGACGCCGCGCAGTACCTGGTCGAATGCGGCGTGCGGACGGTGGGTGTCGACTACCTGTCGGTGGAGGGCTTTCACGCACCCGAACCGGTCACGCACCGTGCCCTGCTTGGCAACGACGTCTTCATTGTCGAGGGCCTCGACTTGACGAAGGCGGCGCCCGGCGACTACCTGTTCGTGGTGCTGCCGCTGAAGGTCGAAGGGGCGGACGGCTCGCCGGCGCGTGCCGTGTTGCTGTCGTAGAAAGGCCTACAAGCCTGCGGCCTGCAGCCTGTTCGGCCTACGGGCTGCAGCCTACGGACTACGGGCTACGCCCGGCGAGGCTCTTGGGCCGCGGAGCGGCCGGACTCTGTCCGGCCGTCTGCCCACGCGGCGCCCGCCGGACAAGTGGTCCATGGCCAGCGCCACGAGCGGTGACGATAATCGGCTCAGGTAGCCTGCAGGCCGTAGGCTGTAGGCGAATGCCGTTGGAGTCCTGCGGCTACACCGTGGACGTCCTCTCTCGTGGATACAGCAGGATTGCCGCAACGTAGCACAACGCGATCACGACGAGCAGCACGCGGTAGCCCGTGACCAGCGCGAGATACTCCCCCACCCCGCCCAGCATGGCGCCGAGCAGGTTCGCGCCGTACGCGAACGCGACGTTGTCGGCCTGCTTGAGGCTGCCGCTGAACAGCAGGCCGGCCAGCAGCACCGGGCTGAACGTCAGCATCGAGTAGAACGCCGTCTCGGCAGCGAGCGACCCGAAGCTGATCGTGCCGATCGGCAACAGATACGCGAGCAATAGCAGTCCCAGCAACGGCGCGCCGACCGCCCACGGACGGATGCGTACCAGGCGGCTCGCCAGCCACGCGCCCAACGCCGCCATCACCAGCACCGAGGCGATGGTGGCCGAGGCCACGACCCATGTCGATCCCCAGATCAGCGCGAACTGCGTGATTGCCTTGGTCTCGAGGATCATGAACCCGGCGCCCAGCACGAAGAACGGCACGAGGGGCATCACGCGAAGGCTTCCGCCACTGTCCGTGCCGACCAGTCGCAGCGCCGCCAGGACCGCCAGCACGGAGACGACGAGCACGCCGAGCAGTGCCCAGGCATAGTGTGTCGGCAGGTGCGGCTCGCGCATGTACAGGAACGGCCAGTCGTCGGTCGCGGGCTGGATGGACCCGTCACGGTCGAGCGGCACACCGGGGCTGACGACGTCGGGATGGTTGTAGGCCGCGACCTTTTCGGGCGGCGACGGCCAGTTGGTCACGGCCCTGGTGCCCGGGCCGGCAATCATCACGCCGAGGTACCCGTGCTCCTTGTGGATGTGGACGCGCGGTTCCTCGCCGAAGACGTTGCGCGCCGAATTGGCGAGCCGGTCGACCAGCCATTTCTCGCGGAAGTAGTTGTAGACCACGAGCACGCCATTCGGCTTCAGCCGCTGGCTGGCGGCGCGAAACGCCTCCTCGGTGAACATGAAGCTCTCGAGGCGAACCGCGGAGAACGACGACTGCAACGTGAGCGAGTCGATCAGCGCGAACACGACCAGGTCGTACTTTTGGTCCGACGTCCGCAGGTAATGCCGCGCGTCGTCGGTGACGACCTGGACGCGCGGATCCTTGTAGGGCCCATCCGGATGGTACTCGCGACCCAGCCGGACGATGACCGGATCGATTTCGACGGCATCGACGCGCTTGGCCCCGTGTTGCAACGCCGAGGCGACGTCGGTGCCCGATCCGGCGCCCAGGATGAGGACGTCATCGAAGCGCTCGCCGAAGACCTGGTACGGCCACTGGTAGAAGTATTCCTTCTCCCGGACCGGCGCCATCGACTGGTGGAAGATGTTGTTCACCTCCACCACGGTCTCCTTGCCCTGCGTGTGCGCCGTGATCTTGTAATACGGTGACCACAGCGTGTCACCCGAGAGCCGGTGCGTGACGCCGAGCGAAACCGCAAGCAGCACCAGGCCGCTTGCCGCCCACACGCGGGGCTGCTCGAGCAGGAACGGCACTGCGGCGAGGAAGCCGAGCCCGAACCAGGCCACCGGAGGCAACTGCCACGCCGAGAGCGCGCCGAAGCAGATCACGCCGGCCAGACTGCCGGCGAGGTTCACGAGGTACGCACGTAGCGGCGCGTGGGCATTCATCTCGCGCCCGAGCCGCTGCGACAGCGTCACGAACAACAGCGCGACGGCCATGCAGAGCAGCGGCAGGAACCACGTGCTTTCGACGGGCACCACGACGTTGGTCGTGCCGCTCGAGAAGTAGATGCTCTCGGAGGTCTGCGGCACCGCGATGTCGATCCGCCCGACGGCGACCGCGAGCACGAGCAGCACCTGCACCAGCGGGAACCAGCGCAGGAGATTGCCGCGAACCGGCGCGAGGAGGCAGCCGACGCCGATGCCGAGGAAGCTCGCCAGCAGGATGAAGTTCGAGAAGTATGCCAGCAGGCGGATGTACGCCGGCATCCACCGGATCAGCGTGACCTCGAGGAACAGGACGAGGAAGGAAATCAGGAACAGGGGCCACGCGGCCCCCCGCTTGGTCTCTACCATCCGAGGATGCGCGCAAACATCAGCGGCGCGACGATCGTGGCGTCGGACTCGATGATGAACTTTGGGGTGTCGATGCCGAGCTTGCCCCAGGTGATCTTCTCGTTGGGCACGGCGCCCGAATAAGAACCGTAGCTGGTAGTCGAATCGCTGATCTGGCAGAAGTAGCCCCACAGGGGCACCTCGGGCCGCTGCAGATCCTGGTGCAGCATCGGCACGACGCAGATCGGGAAGTCGCCGGCGATGCCGCCGCCGATCTGGAAGAAGCCGATCGAGGACGTCGGCGCCAGTTCCTGGTACCAGTCCGCGAGCCGCATCATGTACTCGATGCCGGTACGCACGGTGTGCACGTTCTTCACGTCACCCGAGATGCAATGGCCCGCGTACATGTTGCCGAGCGTCGAGTCTTCCCAGCCCGGCACGATCATCGGCAGCTTGCGCTCCGCCGCGGCCATCATCCAGGAATCCTTCGGGTCGATCTGGTAGGACTCCGCGAGGACACCGCTGAGGAGGATCTCGTACATGAACTCGTGCGGGAACAGGGGGGTTCCGTCGCGGTCATGCTGCACCCACCGGTCCAGTACCGCTGACTCGATACGCCGCATCGCCTCGTGCTCGGGGATGCACGTGTCGGTGACGCGATTGAGGTGCCGATCGAGCAGGCCCTGCTCGTCGGCCGGCGTGAGGTCGCGGTAGTCCGGCAGCCGCACGTAGTGATCGTGCGCCACGAGGTTGAAGACGTCTTCCTCGAGGTTGGCCCCGGTGCAGCAGATGCCGGTCACCTTGCCCTGCCGGATCATCTCGGCCAGCGAGCAGCCGAGTTCGGCCGTGCTCATGGCGCCTGCCAGCGTCACGAGCATCGAGCCGCCGGAGGCGAGGTGCGCGGTGTAGGCATCGGCCGCGTCCTTGAGGGCCGCGGCGTTGAAATGGCGGTAGTGACGATCGATGAATTGGGAAATGGGGCCAGACATAGAAGCGCGAAGGTAGGGGCGCCTCTCCGAGGCGCCCGTGTTCAGCGATTGCGGAGGTCACGGCCGGCTGGGACAGCCGGCCCTACCTTTAGGTGAGCTTCTCGGCCTTGGTGTCGAAGCCGACGACCTTGCCCTTGCGGTAGGCCGTCACGCCGCCAGCAATCGCCGCCATGGCGCGGTAGCCGAGTTCGGCATCGAGATTCGGCTTCTGCCGTGTGCGCATCGACTCGAGGAAGTTGTCCATGTGCGGGTGTTCGCCACGCACGAACGGCTGCACCGCGATCTTCAGTTCCTCGGCGCCGGTCTTCTTGACGAAGTCGTCCTTGTAGTCGCGATCCGGAGTGACGACCATCTCGGTGTTCTGGAAGGCTTCGCTGTCCTCGGCGACCATGATCGTGCCCTGCGAGCCGTGGAACACGAGCGGCGCGCCCTTGCCGCTCGTCACCGAGCAGGCCAGCTGCATCGTCCAGTCGCTGTAGTCGACGTTCATGAAGAAGGTGTCGGGGACCTCACGATCCTTCTGCACGTAGATGCCCCCGCCCGCGGTCACGCGCACCGGGAACTCAGGTCCGACGGCCATCAGGATCGGCGAGACCGTGTGGTAGAAGAGGTCGGTCGCGATGCCACCGGAGTAGTCCCAGTACTTGCGCCACCGGAAGTACCGCGCCGGATCCCAGTCACGCTTCGGCGCACTGCCGATGAAGGCCTTCCAGTCGAGGTTGGACGGATTCGCGTCGGGGTCGATCTTGTAGTTCCACTCGTTGCCGCGCTTCGTGCTGTTGCGCCCGAATCCGCCCGACGTCCAGACGATGTCGCCGATCAGCCCGTCCTCGATGGCCTTCTTCGCCTTGTGGAAGTGATCGAGGGAGGTGTACTGGCTGCCGACCTGCAGGATCCTGCCGCTCGTCTTGACGTACTCGGCGATTTTGCGCGCCTCGTCCACCGTGTAGGTCATCGGCTTCTCGAGGTAGACATCCTTGCCGGCCTCGAGCGCCGCCATCGTGTGGGCGTAGTGCCAGTGATCGGGTGACCCGATCACGACCGCATCGATGTCCGGGCGCACGACCAGTTCGCGGTAGTCGTGGTACACGGACTTGTCGTCGACAGCGGTCTTCTGCTGCGCCAGCTTCTTGCGCGTCTCCCAGATGTCGTTGACGGCAATCGCCTGCACGTCGCCCTTGGCCTTGTTGCGGCCCATCACGTGCGTGATGTGGGTGTTCATGCGGCCGCCACAGCCGACAAAGCCGATGTTGATGCGGTCGTTGGCACCGAGGATACGGGCCTTGGCGGGCGTCGACATGGGCCGCGCGGAGGCGGACGTCGAAGTCGAGATCGTGCCGGCGGCGGCAACGGCGCCTGCGCCGACGGTGCGGATGAAGTCGCGTCTGCTGGTGGATTGGCTCACGGCGGGAGGATCCTTTCGGCCCGCATTGTATCCTCTTCGGGATTGTCCCTGCCTCCGCCCGCGTCCCCGGCTGACTGTGCCACGCCGCTGCCCACCCAGGGCATCCCTGGTGCGCTGCGGCGCCTTGGCGCGGCGCTGCTGTCGCGGGATTTCCGCATCCTCTGGCTCGGCGCGTTCACGTCCACCATCGGTACGTGGATGCAGAAGATCGCCCAGAGCTGGCTGGTCCTGTCGCTGACGGGGTCGGCCTGGTACCTCGGCCTCGACTCGTTCCTCGGCGAACTGCCGATTCTCCTCTTCACTCTCGTCGGTGGGGTCATCGCCGACCGCCACAACCGCCGATTGCTGCTGATCAGCTCCCAGGTGGTGCAGTTGTCGTCGGCGACGTTGCTGGCCCTGCTCGTCTGGTTCGACGTCGTGCGCATCTGGCACGTGCTGCTGCTGTCGTGCCTGACCGGGTTCGCGCAGGCCTTCGGCGGACCGGCCTATCAATCGTTGGTGCCATCGCTCGTGCCGAAGAAGGACCTGCCGAACGCGATTGCGCTCAACTCGATCCAGTTCAACCTCTCCCGCGTGATTGGCCCGGCGCTGGCAGGCATCGCGGTCGCCTCGGTCGGCCTCGCGGCCTGCTTCGGCATGAACGCGCTCTCGTTCCTCGCCGTCATCGCCGCGCTGATCGCCCTGCACGTCCCACACGTGCGTCCTGTGAACAGCATGCCGATGCTGGCCGAGATGAAGGGCGGCCTGCGTTACGTGCGCGACGACCGCACGCTGGTCTCGCTGATCATCGTCGCCTCGGCGTCGACGTTCCTCGGCTTGCCGATGCAGACCTTCCTGCCGGTGCTCGCACAGCAGGTGTTCGGACAGGGCGTCGACACCTACAGCCGGATGATGTCGTTCTCGGGCGCCGGAGCGGTCACCGGCGCGCTGGCCGTTGCGTGGCTGGGCCGCTTCCACGGCATGGGCAAGGTGCTGCTCGGGCTGCAGGCGACGTTCAGCCTGCTGGTGATTGCCGTCGCGTGGTCGCGCTCGGTCCACCTCACCTACCTGCTGCTGTTTGCAGCCGGCTTGTCGACGATCATCACGTCGTCGCTGGTGACCTCGCTCGTGCAGTTGGTGGCGCCAGACGCCATGCGCGGCCGGGTGATGAGCATCTACATGGTGGCGTTCCGCGGCGGCATGCCCCTCGGCAGCCTCGTGAGCGGCGCGCTCATTTCGCGCATCGGCCTGCCGGTCGTGCTGACGCTGAATGGCAGCCTCCTGTGCCTGGCTGCCCTCTACTTCCTGACTCGCCGTGAAGGGGTCGTTCGTGTCTGATCGCGCCCGCCTGGTCCGGCTCGGAGCCATCGCCATGGCCTTCGGTGTGGCCCTTGGCGCGTTCGGCGCGCATGGCTTGAAGGCGCGTCTGACGCCCGATTTCCTGGCGATCTACGAAACGGGCGTTCGTTACCACCTGGTGCACGGCCTGGCCGTGTTCGTCGCGGCGTGGCTGGCCGGCGAAGACCAGACCCGATCGGCACGCCTGGCCGGCGTGCTCTTCATCGTCGGCATCCTGCTCTTCTCGGGCAGCCTTTACCTGCTGGCCCTGACGGGCCTCCGCGGCTTCGGCGCGATCACGCCGCTGGGAGGTCTCGCCTGGATCGTCGCGTGGGGGCTCATCGCGCTCCGCACAAAAGCGAGGTAGGGACGCCTCTCCGAGGCGTCCATCTCCTCGGGATATGCGGCCATCCTACATGCAACGTGGGCGCGGAGATCGACTGCGGAGAGCCGCGGAGATGGACCGCTCGGAGAGCGGTCCCTACCACACTCAGCGTTCAACGTTTCGACGTGCCCCTACAAACCCACCACACCGCGACCTGCCGGCCCGACTCGCCGCTGCTGCATGGCGCCGATCCGACGACGACGGCCGTGCTGCCGGCGCGCAGCGCCTGCCGCGTGTAGTCGGCAATGCGAATCGCGGACGTCGGCGAGAGTTGTACGCGTTCCTGTGACAGGAAGTCGACGTGATACGACACCCAGTACGAGGCCCAGCCGTACTTGTCGCCGTGCGCGACCAGGTCGTCGGCAAGCGCGCGAAACGCGTTGGCCGGGGGGCTCGTGCGGTACTCGCGCAACAGCCGGACATGCTCCCCCAGCATCGCCGTCGCCCACACGAGCACCGCCGCCGTCATCAGCGGCAGCACGACACGCGTTCCGGCCTGGGCACGTGCGCCCGACGCGGATGGCCCTGGATCATGTGAACGCTGGTCGTTCAACGCGAAGGCCAACGCCGTCAGTCCCACCGGCGCGAACGCGAGCAGCAGGTGGTACCGAATCGTGAACAGGTTCCGGATGTTGCAGCCAGTCGCGACGCCTACGAGGCTCAGGAATCCGGCGACGCACAGCATCGCCGGCAGGAGCACCCGGGAGTCTGCGGGCGCGCGCAGAGGTGGCAACGAGCGCCAGGCGCGAGACGCCACGACCAGCAACGCACACGCCATCGCCACGATGGCGGGCCACGCCGCCCACGGCGCGCCCGTGGCCTGATGCGACAGGATCAGCGCTCCCGGCGGCTGCGACTGCACGCCGAAGAACGTCGGTACGTTGTGGGCGATCAGCCACCACAGGTTGCCCAGCATCGGTCCTGCCGACAGGCACACGCTCCGTGCGACGAGATCGACGTTGGTGATGCCATCTTCGAGTCGCGGCGGCGGCACGTCCGGACCGAACATGGAGGCGATGTGACGCAGCAGTGTCACCGCCTGTCGCGATCCGAGGAACACGAGCACAACGACCAGCCAGTGCGACGCGCGTCGACGCGAGAACAACTCCCCCGTCCACACCTCGAGCAGCACGATCGCGATCACGGCAAACAGCGTGAACTCGCGATGAAGGAAGCCGAACGCAAACAACAGACCGAAGATCACGGCGCGCCGCCGCGCGAGCCACAGCAGCAGCGTGTAGAGCAGGGGTTCGATGGTGCCCCCCTGCGCCTGGACCATGCGGCTGGCCGTGACCGGCGGGAGCAGCGCGAACCACGCGGCAGCCGTCGTCGCCTGCCAGGGCCGCAGAGCCGTTTCGCGCACCAGCAGCCACACCAGCAGGCCACCGGTCGCGACGTTGACGATGACCAGCGGCAGCTTCAGGGCGAACACCGTGGGGCCAATCAACGGGAAGACCAGGGCGGCCATCCAGGCCTGCACGCCCATCATGTACAGCTGCCCGTAGAAGAACAGCGGCCACGCGCGTCCCTCGGCAAGGTGCGTCGCCATCAGGCCGACAATGGCCTGGTCGGCGTCGAAGTCCGCTTGCTCGTAGTGCACGAAGACGAGGGATCGAAGGACAATCAGCGTCGCCGTGACCAGCACGGCGACCCAGACGGCGAGCGATGACGAGGCGCGAGCAGGCGTGAGCACGAGAGAGGCCGTGGCGAAAGCCGGCAACGCGCGAGGTCGCGCGCCGGCCTCGCGCATTGTACGCATCGGCCGCACCGCAGCACCGCTGCTCGTGGCGATGACGATTCTGGCGACGGTTGCGCTCGCCGTGCCGCACGACGCGTGGCTGCCACGAGACATGCGGCCCGCGACGAGCGCGGCGTGGGAGGCCGAGCCGGGTTCAGCCCTGGACGCCATCATCGCGTTCCAGGTCACATTGGGCGGCTGGGCATGGCGATCAGATGTCGTCAGCGGCGCGATCGCAGTCGCGGCGGCGTGCGCTGCGGCGGCGGCGGCGCTCATGACCTCGACGCTACGCCGGGCTGGCCTGCGGGCCGGATCGCCGGCCCTGCTGGCCCTGGTCGCCACCGCGGCGCCCTTCGCGGGCTGGAGCGGGTCGTCGCCGCTCGGTGCGGCTCCGGTGATGCTGGCGAGCGTGGTGCTGCTGACACTGCTGGTCCGTCACCCCGTCACCGCCGTGGACGAACGGCGCGGCGAAACCGGTGCGACGGGACTCCTGCCACTGGTACGAGTCGCCATCGTGCTCGCGCTGCTGACAGGCATGGGCGAAGCGCTCTCGCGCGCCCGGCAGGTGTCGACGCTCGCGGCCACCTCGGCCCTGCTCCTCGGCGACCTCGGACCGATCGGGCTGGTGTTGCTCGCAGCAGGCGCGGTGACGCTGGCGCGCGCGACGTCGGAGGCTCGCGTCTGGCTGGGCGCAGGAGCGGCATGGCTCCTGACCTTGCCCTTCCCCGCCGAGGTTCGTGCCGCGGCCGTGCTGCCGTGGGTGTGGTGGCTCGTTGGCGTGGGCGTGACCAATGTCATTGAGTGGCGCGGCGGTGGGGCACGGTGGGCAGGCGTCGGCCTGATGGCGTGGCTGGCGTTGCACGTGGCCGCCCGGCCGTGGGGACACGAACGACAGCAGGCGGCGCTGGTGGGGACGTGGGCACACGCCATGGCCGAGCGCCTGACGGAAACGCAACCGCTGGTCACCGACACTTCGCCGCGCGGGCGCGTGCTCTCCACGCTCGTGGCGCAGCGTGGCCGCGGGTGGTCGGCGTCGGCCACGATCGCGGCCGACCAAGCCCACCGCGCGACCGAGTCCGGCCGTCAACCGGTGTCGCTGACGGCCTCACAGCTCGAGATCCTGCGCTGGGGTGGCCTCGGGTTCGCCCCGTGGGGCACCGGGGCCGGTGCGTCGGTGGAGGACATCCTCGCTGCATTGCCGCCGGGAACGGTGACGCTGGCGGTCATCTCCGCAGACGCGGCGGGCCGCCTGTCGCCGCGGCAATGGCAGGCACTCGGCCGCCTGGGGCTGCGACTGCCAGATGCGGCGACGGGTCGCGCGCATGCCCTGGCCGGCATCACCGGCGCACGCATACAGGCGCTCGAGGTGGCGCAGGCCGGCTCCGTGCGGCTCGACGTGCAGCCGGGCGACGTGCTGGGCCGCACGGCGGCCCGCTCGCCCGTGGACGCGAGGCTCGAGGCGGATGGTACACGTGTAAGACTATGGTTACGCGGAGAGGTGCTCCTCGATCAGGTGGAGGGCCTCGCGCTCGTGTTCTTCACCACGCGCGGCGACATGCTGGCATGGCGCGCCGGCCCCGACCCTGCGCACCTCGACGGGCCGGCGCTGGGAACGGGGCCCGCCACACGGGCCGTCGCGGTGGCGGCACTGCCTTGCCTGACCGTGCCCGCAGGCCGCGACGTCGACGTCACCGCCCTGACTGGACGCGGCGCCCTCGGCGTCACGTGGGCCGCACCGGGCCGACTCGATCTGACCCTGGACCGGCCACGCGAGTGGACGCCATCGGTCGTCCGCCTCGCCGAGACGCCGTCCAACGCATCCGGCCCGGTGCTGATCGAGCACGGCACCCGGCCCGGTGCGTTTGCGCTCCAGGCCCGGCGCAGCGGGACCGCCGGCGTCTACCTGCGAGGACCAGTGGCACGCGCGCAGGCCCGGGCCGACCAGGAGGTGCGGCTGTGCGCGGCCTGGCCCATGTCCCTTGCGCGTGCTCCAGGACCGCAACCCGTCGAGGTACGGGTCGCGCCGCGGGTCGAGCCGCATTTCGGCATGGGCTGGCACGACCTGGAAGTGCAACCCGGCGTGGGGTACTTCCGCTGGATGTCCGGGCCGCGCGCCGAGTTGCTGCTGGCGCTGCCGCACGCCGAGGCCTTCACCTTCGCGCTGGACGCGCAGGCCCCGGTAGCTCCATCGCCAGGAGACGAAGTGCGGCTTGCCGTCGGTGGCCGTGACGTCGGCACGCGGCCGCTGTTGCCGACGCGCGGGATCTACACGTGGGATGTGCCCGCCGATGCAGTCCGTGATGGCGTGAACACGATTACGCTCGGCATCACACGTATGGCAGGTCCTGCGGGCGGACAGGACGGCGGTGACGCTCGCCAACTCGGCCTGCTCGTCCGGGGATGGACCCTCGGCCCGTCGGCGGTTCGCTGACGGCGATCGAGAACCGGGGTAAACCGTTCCGTCCGGTTTCCGGACGTCGTGCGGCGGCGGACCGTCGCCGGGATGAAATGGATGAGTGCGCCGGCCGGATTCTCGGCACAACCCAAAAGCCGAGATACGGCGCATGCTTTGCATCGCCGTGGCGCGGACGCTTGGGTTGGCCGGATTTCACGTGCCACGAGCGCTATCGGTAGTCAGCGCCGGCAGTTTCCGTTTGGTCCTGCACGCGAAGATTTCTATAGTACGTCGCGTTCCGCGTTGTCGGTGTCCCGGCCGTGGCGCGGTCGATATTGAGTTCCGTCATGAGGTGCCCATGTTTCAAGCCGTGAAAACGGCGACCGTTGGCGTTTGTGCCGCGATCGCCCTCTGTATCCCCGCGTCGGCCCTGGCGGCCGGCCCCGAACTCACCACATGGCTGTTTGCCGAAGGTTCCACCAACGGCGCGTTCGGGTTCGAACAGGAAATCCTGATCGGTAACCCGAATACGACACCGATCACGGTGACCTTCGAGCTGTTCACGCAGGACGGCGAAGCGCTCGCGCCCGTGGTCCGGACGCTCGAGCCGCTATCGCGCTACGGTGAGAACATCCGCGGCCTCGTCGGCGATCGGGTAGGCATCGCGATCCGGCTCACCTCGAGTGCGCCGATCATTGCCGAACGCACGATGTACTGGGGCGGCGGGTTGTTCCGTGGTGGCAAGTCCTGGAACCAGAAGGTCAACGACCTGCGCGGCGGCCACAACGAGCACGGCCAGCAGGCGGCGGCAAAGACGTGGTACTTCGCCGAGGGTGAAGGCAAGTTCTTCAACACCTTCATCTCCGTTGCCAACCCGAACAACACGCCGGCGACCGTCACCGCTTCCTATCGCGACGATGCCGGTGTGGAAGTGGCGCAGACCGACGTCGTGCCGGCCAACGGCCGACGGACGTTTTGGCCGACGGCGGTGCTCTCCGGGCGTCTCCAACCGGGCCGCGCCGGCTTTGCCACCATCGTCACCTCCGATCTCGACGTGGTCGCCGAGCGCCAGATGTATTGGGGGCCGGGAGCGCCGTCCGGCATCCACGGCGGTCATGCAGCGGCAGGCGTGACCACGCCATCGGCCACGTGGCTGTTCGCCGAAGGTATCCAGGGCGCGCTCTCCACCTCAGGCGACCCGGCCTTCGACACGTTCGTGCTGTTCTTCAACCAGAACGAGACGCCCATCGACGTGAAGGTGGAGTTCTTCGGGCAGGCAGGCGCGAAGCTGGCCGAGACCACGCGCACCATCGGCGGCCTTACGCGCGACGGCGTGTGGGCCAAGGAGCTCCCGGGCCTCATCAACCAGGCCTTCTCGATCCGTGCGACATCCACGATGCCGTTCGTGGCCGAGCGGGCCGTGTACTGGCGCGGATTGACCGAGGGCACGGCGACGGCCGGTGCCACCGCAGCGGCGCTCAAGTGGGGCTTTGCCGAAGGTCTGCAGGGCGGCTTCCAGATGTACCAGGACGACAGCGACAACGACAAGCGCCGCTTTAACACGTTCTTCCCGATCTACAACCCCGGCCCGGTGCCGGCAACGGTCACGGTGTACTTCTACACGGAAGGCGGCAACAGCGGCACCACCAAGACGCTCGTGGTGCCGGCGCAGTCGCGCGAGACGGTGTGGACGCTGCTCTACGACGAGCTGGCCAATGCCAAGTTCGCCACCTTCTTCTCCTCGACCGCGCCGATCGTCGTCGAGCGTGTCGTGTACTGGGGCAGGAACAACAAGGCGGGCCACGCGTCGATGGGCATCCCGCTTGCTGACGACTTCCCGCTGACGCCCGCGCCGGCGCTCCGCTCGAACCCGTCGGGCCTGACCGTCTCGCCCAGTCGCGGCGTGCCGGGCGGTGGCACGAAGGTGATGATCGAGGGCGCCGGATTCGGCAACACCGAGCTCGGCACGCAGGTGCTGTTCGGTGGCGTGCCCGCGCGCGACTTCGAGGTCGAGAACGACACGCTGATTCGTGCCGTCACGCCGCCTGGCGCCACCGGCAAGGTCGACGTGACCGTCGAGACTCGCGGCCAAACGATCACCGCGCCAGCCGCTTTCGAGTACTTTGATCCGTGGGCTGCCGTGGGCGCGCCGATCAACACCTTCCGCCGCAATACCGGCTATGCGTGCAGCGGCGGCGGCAGGGCCTGCCAGATCATGGCGTCGTTTCTCGGCAACGTTGCCGACATGGCACGCCGGCAGTCTGGGGATATCGCGAACTCGTGCCGGGCCTTCGGCGGCAACGAGAAGTTCGTGGAGGACGTCATTGCCGAACTGCGCATTCGCACCGGCACCAACCGCTGGGGCATGAACATCAAGCGCGGCAACCAGGGGCTGTCGGAGGACATCGTGACCTACTACTACGGTCCCGAGGGGTCCGACATGCGCAACAGCACGCAGGTGTTCATCATCGACATCATCGCGAACCACTGCAATCCGGCGGACCGCTTCGGCGGAGGCCCGTTCTGGCTCGATCAGACGCAGGCGACGGCCGATGCCGGCACCATCGGGCGCTGGACGCTCGGGCCGATGTGCAGCAACGCGCGCTATCGGAATGCGGTCAATCCCAATACAGGCAGCCTCGTGTTCCCCGAGTGCCAGTAGACACGTAGGCAGGTTCGGGGCCCGGCCTCGACACACAATCAACAGGGGCGCTTTCCATGAGGGGAGCGCCCCTGTTCTTGTTACCTGGTTCCCGAGGGGGGACGCCGCAAACCTCGACAGCCGGCTTTGACAACCCGGCGGTACCACCATCCACCGGCGACGAACGCCAGACGTCGAACAGCCGAACGCTGCGAAGGGCCCGGCCGTGCCCCGCCGTCCCAGGGGCGGTCTCAGCCCGCAGCAATCGGGTGAGCCTGTGCACTGCGGCACGCTCGGGCCGCGGGGACTCGCAAGCCCTTCCTGCCCACTACCTCCCGACAGGGCGCTCGACATCGTTTGGCGGCCGCCGCGTGGGCCCGTATAGTACTAAGGCCCGATCTGCGGATGTGGTTCCCAGCCCAGCCCCGATCAGGCCTTCCCACGAGGTCCATGAATGTTTCGAGCCACGAGACTCGCAACGGCAGGCGTGTGCGCCGCGTTCGCGATGATAGCTACAGCAAGTTCCATCAATGCCCAGCCCACGCTCAAGACGTGGTACTTCGCCGAAGGATCAACGGCCCCGATTCTGCCGTTCGAAGAAGAGATCCTGATCGGCAATCCGACCGGCACCGATGCGGTCGTCAACCTGCGTTTCTTCCCCCAGGATGGCAGTGCGCCCATCCCGGGACAGCTGACCGTCAAGGCGTATAGCCGCGGCGGCGTCAATGCCCGCCAGTTCACCGGTGCGAACTTCGGGTTCGCCGTCGAACTCACGGCCTCGGCCGACGTCGTGGTCGAGCGTTCCATGTACTGGGGCGGTGGGCTCTTCAATTTCGGCCCGCTCTACAACCCCGGCACGGTCAGCGACATGCGCGCCGGCCACAGCAGCAACGGCGTCAACGCGACCCAGACGACCTGGTCGTTCGCGGAAGGATCGGCCGGGTTCTTCCAGACCTACGTGCTCATCAGCAATCCAGGGACGCTGGCCGCCAACGTGCGGGTCAACTACCTGACGAGCGCGGGCGAGCTGGTCACGGTCAACGACGTCGTGCCGTCGGGCCAGCGCCGGACGTACTTCGCCAACGACGCGCTGGCGCAGCAGCTGGGCCCGCGGTCGCAGTTCGATTTCGCCATCGAGGTGACGTCGGATGTGGGCGTGGTCGCAGAGCGGGCCATGTACTGGAACAACTTCCAGGGCGGACACGTGACCGCCGGTGTCACGCCACAACCGGCGTGGCTCTTTGCCGAAGGCGCGCAGTATGCGGGCGCACTCGACACCTACGTGCTGTTGTTCAACCCCAATACCGAGCCCATCGACGTCGAGGTCAACTTCTATGGTCCGGGCGGGCTCCTTCAGCCGGTGCTGGTCCACATGCAGCCGCGCACGCGTGCGCAGGTGTTCGCGGGCGACCCGGCCTACCCGGCGCTCCAGAACACCGGCTTCTCGATTTCCGTGGTCAGCGTTGGCAGCAAGCCCTTCGTCGCCGAACGGGCGGTCTACAAGGCTGGCGCGACGCTGGGTGACGGCACGGTGGCCACCGGCGCATCCGAGGCTGCACGCAAGTGGGGGTTCGCGGATGGCCAGGAGGGCGGCTTCCTCCAGTATCAGAGCCCGGCCGACGCCGATCGACGCCTCTTCACGACGTACTACCTGGTCCTGAACAACACCGACACCGACGCGACGGTGCGTGGCGTGTTCTACCTCGAAGACGACAACTCGAACGTCGGCACGGAGGTCACAATCACCGTTCCGGCACGGTCGCGAGGCCAGTTTGCCCCGCAGACGATCCCGGCGCTGCACAATCGCAAGTTCGCAGCGTTCTTCGAGTCGGACGTGCCCGTGGTGATGGAGCGGGCCATGTACTGGGGCAACGGCATGCGCGGTGCGCACGCCACCGGCGGCACGATCCTGCCCGACACGCTGCCCACACTGGCCTCACCGACAGCACCCCCGCCGCCGAGCCTGACCGGCATCAGCCCGACTCGCGGCAACCCCAGTGGCGGCACGCTGGTGACCATCACCGGCGCGAACCTGGGCCTGACGGCCGACACCACCGTGAGCTTCGGCATCACGGGGACGCCGCGCCAGAACGTGATCGTCAACAACGCCAACTCGATCTCGGTCGTGACGCCGCCCAGCGGGCGCGGCCTTGCCAGCGTCATCATCACCACGAAGGGCGTGCCGCTCGAACTGGTCGGCGCGTTCGAGTTTGCCGATCCGTTCGCTGCGGGCCCGGCCGTGAGCTACGGTGACCTGTACGGGGTGATCGTGTCACTGGCTGCCGCCCGTCCCTTCGACCTGGCCAACTCCTGCCGGGAGCATGGCGGCAACAACCGCTTCATGTTCGAGGTCGTCGCCGAACTGCGCCGCCGGTTCAACACCAACCGGTGGGGCCTGAACTGGAAGCGCGGCAACGTCGGCGATCTGTCGCAGGACATCGTTACGTACTACAGCGGTCCGGAGGGTAGCGCCATGCCGAACAGCACGCAGGTGCGCCTCTACGACATCATTGGAGGACACTGCGGCAACGCGTCGCCGTTCTGGGTGGACCAGACGGCGGCAACGCGCGCCGCCGGAGCAATCGGCCGGTGGACCGTGGCACCGATGTGCAGCGATGCCCGGTACCGGGACGCGAAGTTGAACAACGGCGAGTGGATGTTCCCCGAGTGCAGGTAGGGTGACGAGCGTCGCCTTCCGCCGGGAGGCGGCGCTCGCATTAATGCCGCAATGCCAGCATTCCAGCATTATTTCTGTTCTACTCTCCCCTGTGATTGTGCGTCCCGACGGCGACAGCTGGCTCCTGATCCGCCAGCCTGACCACGCGGCCATGGCCGCGGACCTGTTGTCGCACTGGCAATCCGATGGGCTGCCGGACCGGAACACGCGGCCCGTGCTCCTCGAAGCCACACGCGAACACGACTGCGGCTGGGCCGCCGAAGACGACGCCCCGAGCGTCGATCCGGAGGACGGTTCCCCCTGGGACTTCATCCATCTCCCCGTGGCACGACGCCAGGCCGTGTGGGTGCGGGCATTGCGGTTGCTGGCCGATCGCCCGCATGTCGCCGCGCTCGTCGCGCATCACGCGGTGACGGCGTACGCGCGCTATGACGACGATCCCGCCTGGCGTGCGTTCTTCACCACGATGGGTGAGGAACGCGACAGCCGTGTCGCCGCACTCGGCACTCGCGCAACCGGTGTCTCGTTCGACAGTTTCCTGAAGGATTACGCGTCCCTGCGTGCCGCTGACCTGATTTCGCTGGCACTCTGTCATGGGTGGCAGGATCGCTTCGAACTCGATCACTACAAGGGCGTGCCGGACGGCGCGAACCTGACCCTGACGCCGGACCCGTTCGCGGGCGCCACGGTCTCGTGGCGGGTGCCCGCACGCCGGATTCCCAGGCGGCCGTACGCGTCGGATGACGACCTGCGTGGGGCCTTCGCCGCGGCTGCGATCGAATCGCTCGCGGGACAGGTGCAGGGCCGCCCGGAGCCGCTCCCCTCATGAGTCGCATCCTCGTCGTCGAGGACGATCCCGACATCGCGGACCTGCTGCGCCACTATCTCGAGCGCGCCAGCCACGACGTCGAGGTTCTGACACAGGGGCACGACGCCATGCCGCGTCTCCGCGAGCGCCTGCCCGATCTCCTGATCCTCGATCGCATGCTGCCGGGCGTCGAGGGGCTCGAGATTTGCCGGCTCGTGCGCGCCTCCCCGGCCATGGCGGATCTGCCGGTGATGATGGTCACGGCTCGCGCGGAGGAGAGCGACCGCATCGTCGGACTCGAACTCGGCGCCGACGACTACATCACCAAGCCGTTCAGCGCCAAGGAGGTCGTCGCTCGCGTCAATGCCCTGCTGCGTCGGTCGTCACGCGCGAGCACGGCGTCGCCGGCGACACAGGCAGGGCGCGTCCTCTCGTATGGCGACATCCGCATGGATCTCGAGCAGCACGTGGTAACCGTGGACGGCCGTGACGTCCGCTTCACCGCCAAGGAGTTCCTGCTCCTGCAGTACTTCCTGGAACATCGGGGCCGCGTCCTGTCGCGCGACCTGATGCTGACCGACGTGTGGGGCTACCAGTACACGGGCGGCTCGCGCACCGTCGACGTGCATGTCCGCCGGCTCCGCGAGAAGGTCCCTTCGCTCGCCGAGGCGATCGAGACGGTCAAGCAGTTCGGGTACAAGCTGAAGTAAGTACCGGGTACCGGGTACCGGGAAACGGGTACCGGGAAACGGAATCGGGCAGTAGGCATTAGGCATCGGGCATCACGTTGGCCGGACTCGGAGAGCCGGTCCTGCCAGTCAACCCACCGGCGTTCGACGTCACGGCGTCTCCCGCTATGCTGTGCGGGTTGGCGCTGCCGCTACCCAATCCCGTCGCCCGCCCGCTACACTCGCCTGACGCCGCTCCGGGCCCCGTCGTGGCGGCCCCCGTTCCAAGGGCACCAGTGCGAGTTCCCACCTTCGTTCTCCTGACCGCGCTCCAGACCGCACTGTTCACGCCGTTGTTCATGCTCGGCGTTGCCTGGGTGACGCAACAGCCCCTCGAAACGTCGCCGGGATTCCTGCTGCGCGTCGGATTGGTGGGCATCGTCACCGCGGCACTCTCGGCGATGATCACCGGCTGGATGGCGTCGACGGTGGTCGACGACCGCATCGGCGAGGCCGTGTCGGCCATCCGCGCCCTCGGCTCGGGCGAGCGCCGGACCGCATTGCCCGAACCCCGCGGCGACGCGCTGGGGCGCGTGGCGCGTGCCGTGAATGCCGCAGGCGCATCGCTCGACGTGCGGCTCGGCGACCTGACGCGCGACCGGGCGCGGCTCGAGGCCGTGCTCTCCGGGATGGTCGAGGGCGTCATCGTCGTCAACGAGCAGGGACAGGTGCAGCTGGCGAACGAAGCGGCGAGGCAGTTGCTGCGACTCGACGCGTCGCCCATCGGCCGGCACTACGTCGAGCTGATCCGGCATCCCGACATCGCCATGCAGATCACGCAGGCGCTCCAGGGCCAGCGGCCCGGCGGCCTCGAACTGGCGATCGGACGCGACCCCGGACAAACGTTCATCGCGCGGTGTTCATCGGCGATCACACCGGGCAGCCGCGGCGCCGTCCTCGTGCTGCACGACATCACCGACCTGCGCAGGGCCGACCGCATCCGGCGGGACTTCGTGGCCAACGTGTCACACGAACTGCGCACGCCGCTGACGGCGATCCGCGGCTACGTGGAGGCACTGCTCGACGGACCGGAACACGAACCCGAGACGACCCGCTTCCTGGAGATCATCGCGCGGCACTCGGCGCGCATGGAGCGGCTCGTCAAGGACCTGCTGCGGCTGGCGCGTCTCGATGCCGGCCAGGAGCCCCTCGAACTCGCCGACGTCTCGGTGGACAGCCTGTTCACGTCCGTCGCTGGTGACCTGCAGCCGCTCACCGAGGCGCGAGCCCAGTCGGTCAGCATCACGGTGACGCCACCCACGCTCACCATGCGATGCGACCCGGCCAAACTGCACGACGCGCTGCGCAACCTCGTCGAGAACGCCTGCGCCTACACTCCCGAAGGCAGCCGCATCGAACTGGCGGCCACCGCCGACGCCACGCACATCCGGCTGACGGTTGCCGATACCGGCAACGGCATCCCCGACGTCGAGCTCGCGCGCATCTTCGAGCGCTTCTACCGCGTCGACAAGGCTCGCTCGCGTGACTCCGGCGGCACCGGGCTCGGCTTGTCCATCGTGCGACACCTCGTCGAACTGCACGGCGGTGTGGTCAGCGCCAGCAACCGTCCCGAGGGCGGCGCGGTCTTCATCGTCACCCTGCCGCGAGGATGACCAACGTGCAATTTCACAAGTTCACAATTTCAGGAATTGCATTACCGCCGTCAGCAGCCACGAACAATGGCGATGGCAATGAAATTCTGCAATTCTGCAATTCTGCAATTTCCTACAGGCTCGTCCGCCGCGTGACGAGATCGGCGAGCAGGCCCATCATCGCGACCTGGATGGCCGTCAGGATGAGGATCGCGGCGCCGACACCGAAGGCCCCGGTGCGAATGAAGTCGAGCGCTGCCTTGACGGTGCCAAGGACGATGAGGGCCGCCGCGGTAGGCAGGAAGACGTTGAGCGGCCGGAAAGTGACCACCATCCGCACGATCAGCAGGAAGAAGTTCAGCGTATCGCGCACGGGGCGGATGGACGACGCCCCAGTGCGGCGGTAGTAGTCGATGGGCACGTACTCGACGCGATAGCCGTTGATGTGCGAGGCGAGAGTGATCGTCGACGTGAACGAGAAGCCATCCGGGAACAGGCCGAAGAACCGCGTCGCGATTTCGCGGCGGAAGACGCGCATGCCCGAGTTGAGGTCGGGAATCCGGTGCCCGCTCAGGACGTTCGCGGCGCGAGTGAGCAGCCACTTGACCGGCCGGCGCAGGGCCGGCACATGGACACTGGCACCAGTGCGGGCCCCCACCACCATGTCGGCCTGATCGGCCTCTGCCAGCAGCTCCGGCAGGCGGCCAATCGGATACGTCCCGTCGGCGTCGAGGATCGCAATGAGCGGATGCGTGGTGGCGCGGATGCCGGTCTTGAGCGCGGCGCCGTAGCCGCGGTTGGCGCGATGCCGCACCACACGGGCGCCCGCCTCAGCCAGCACCTGGGCCGTCCGATCGGTGGACCCGTCATCGACGACGAGCACCTCGTAGTCACGCCCGGTCGGCCGCATTGTCGTGTCGACGGCAGCCAGGGTCGACGCAATCGCCCCTTCCTCGTTGTAGACCGGGATCAGGATCGAGACGGGTTCGGGCATGCGATCAGTGGCGCCACGCGTGCGCCCAGCGCACGAGCGTGACGAGTCCCCACAACTTGAAGGCGTGATTGGCTCGCCCCGATACATGCGCATCGAGCATCGTCTGTACGGGCGCAGGTTGCAGTTCCGGCAGCACGCGCAGCGATGCGGGCGAGAGGACATCCTGCAGCAGCGGCCGCAGCGGCCCGCGGAACCATGCGGCGAGCGGCGCGTGGAAACCTGCCTTCTGACGACGCACGATCGCATCGGGCACCAGTCCGCGCATGGCGTCCTTGAAGATCACCTTGGTATCACGCCCGCGCAGTTTCCAGCGCCATGGCAGGCGCGCGCCCAGTTCCACGAGGCGGTAGTCGAGCCACGGCGTGCGCGCCTCGAGGCCAAAGGCCATCGTCGTGCGATCCACCTTGGGCAGGATGGAGTCGACCAGGAACGTCTTGAGATCGACGTAGAACAGGCGGTCCATCAGTTCCGGCGCCCCCGACGCCAGGTACGCGGCCAGGAACGGCGCCTCGGGCGCCTGCTCGCGTGCCGCAGCCTCGCGGACGTCCGGCCGCAACAACCCGGCGCGTTCGTCGGCCGTACAGATCGTACGCCAGCTGTAGTGTGCCTTCTCGGGAGCGTTGCCCGCGCCGGCGACGAACTGGCGCAGTGCGTAGTCGACGGTCATCTTTCCCGTCGAGGCCGGTAATGCATCCACCAGCGGACGCACGAGACGCTCGCGGAACCATCGCGGCAGCGCTCGCCAGACGTGCGCGGCGCGGTCGGCGTGGTAGATCGCGTAACCGCCGAACACCTCGTCGCCGCCATCGCCCGACAGCACGACGGTCACGTGCTGGCGCGTAGCCTCGGCCAGCTTGTACATCGGCACCATCGAAATGTCGGCCACGGGGCCATCAGCATGCCAGACGAGCCGATCGAGGCAGGCCGGCACGTCGCCGGCCTGGCAGACGACCTCGTGATGGGTCAGGTCGTAGCGCTTGCCGACCAGCGCCGCGAATGGGCCTTCGTCGAACGAGGCCTCACCGAAGCGCACGCTGAAGGTGTGCAATGGGCCGACATGGCGCGGCCGCATGAAATGCACGACCGCGGACGAATCGAGCCCGCCACTCAGGAACGCCCCCAGCGGCACGTCGGACACCAACCGCATGCGCACGGCGTCGTCGCACAGCGCCCGAATCTCCTCGATGGCCTGGTTTCGATCGGTGAACAGATCGCGCCCGAACCTCACGTCCCACCATGACTCGAGCGAGTGGCCCTCGGCTGTCGCGCTCAGGAGGTGCCCGGGCGGCACCTGCCGCACCTCCCGCCAGATGGTGCGCGGACCCGGTACGTAGTTCAGTGCGAGGAAGGCATCGAGCGCCACCGGATCCAGGGTGCGACTGACCCCAGGGACCGCCAGGAGGGCCTTGATCTCGGAGCCGAAGAGCAGGCGGCCGTCGGCGACGGCGTAGTACAAGGGCTTGACGCCGAGGCGGTCCCGCACGAGCCAGAGCCGGCGCGCGCAGCGGTCCCAGACCGCGAACGCGAACATGCCGTTGAAGCGGCGGACTGCCTCGGGTCCCCACTCCTCCCACGCATGCGCGATCACTTCCGTGTCGGTGGCCGACGCGAAGCGGTGGCCCCGCGCCAGCAGTTCTTCACGGATCGCCGCGAAGTTGTAGATCTCGCCGTTGTAGCAGACCTGGATCCGACCGTCCTCGGAGCCAATCGGCTGGCGTCCGGCCTCCGAGACATCGATGACGCTGAGACGTCGATGTGCGAAACCGAGGCCCGCGTCGTGCCAGAACCCATCCGCGTCCGGGCCGCGATGGCACAGCGTACCCGCCATGGCCGACAGCCATGCCTGATCGACAACGCCGCCGTCCCGAGCGAAAACCCCCGCAATGCCGCACACCTGGTCGGGCCGATGGTAACAGACGACCTGCCTGCATCGCCCAGCCCCGGCAGGGCGCGAAACACGCAGGGATCACCCATTTAACCGCCCGGAAACACCCTCGTCGTGCCTGCTTCACGGCGAACTTCTACCTTCGTCGTTGTGACGCACCGCGGGCGGAGTCCTCGGTGCTGGCCCCCCTCACCGAGGACCTTCATGAGACTGCTTCGTTGCCTGCTCGCCCTTGCCGTGCTCGGGCTGCCCTTCGCGCCGAGTGCGGCGTTCGCTCAACAAACCGAATCGCGGCTCGTCGGCATCATCGCCGACTCGAGCCAGTCGCTGCTGCCGGGCGTCACCGTCACGGTGACGTCCAAGGACACCGGCGCCCAGCGCGTCGCGGTCAGCGAGGCGGACGGCCGGTTCACGGTGACCAACCTGCCGCGCGGTACCTATGTCGTGTCCGCGGCGCTGGAAGGATTCCGGACGGGCGAGCAGACGGTCACGCTCGGGGTGGGCGAGGTCAAGTCCGTCGACCTGTCGCTCAGCGTCGCGGCGATGGCCGAGACCGTGACAGTCACCGCCGAGACGGGAGTGCTCGATGCGTCCTCGGCCAAGATCGGCGTCAACGTGACGCCGGAGGAAGTCGACAACCTGCCGGTGAACGGCCGCAACTTCGCCAACCTCATGACCCTGTCGCCAGGCGCCACGACCGATGGCAACGGCGGCTGGAGCAGCATCCGCTTCAACGGCAAATCCAACCAGCAGAACTACCTGAACTACGACGGCGTCGACGGCACGTACATCTGGGACGCGGGCCCGGGGTACCTCAACGCCACCGGGTCGCAGTTTCGCCTGCAGACGTCGATGGAATCGGTCGCCGAGTTCCGCGTCAACGCCGGACTCGCGCCCGCGGAGAGCGGCTTCGGTACCGGCGGCAACATCACGGTCGTCACCAAGAGCGGGGCCAACCGTTTCACCGGATCGGTGTTCGACTACTATCGCGACGATGCGCTCGATTCCACCAACAAGTACGACGACATCAAGCAGCCGCTGCGTCTCGACCAGTTCGGCGGATCCGTTGGCGGCCCGATCGTCAGCAACAAGGTCTTCTTCTTCGGCAGTTACGAAGGCCTGCGGCAGGACACCGGACTGAGCTTCGTCGAATCGGTGCCGAGCAACGTGGCGCGTGACCAAATCGTGGCCGGCGTGCCGACGACCTCCGGTGGCGGCCGGTCGCCCGAGCGCACACGGGCCGTGGTGCCCCTGCTGGCAGGATTCCCGACCGAGACGCTGACGTCGACGAACCCGCTCGTGGGCCGGACGTCGTACTCCTCGATCGCCAATCAGCGCGAAGACTCGTTCAACGGCCGGCTGGACTGGCACTTCTCGAGCAGCCAGAGCATGTACGTCCGGTACCTCTACAGTGATGGCGAGATCGACACGCCCGACCAGACCGTCACGCCGCGTCGCGTGCTCGCCACGCAGAAGCCGCAGAACTTCGTCGCCAGTTGGCAGTCCATCGTCCGGCCGACGGTCGTCAACGAGCTCAAGGTCGGCTACAACCGCCCGGACACGGCGGCGCTGGCGTTCAGCCCGTCGGGCTACCCCTCCGAGCAGGTGTCGTTGTCGGGCGCGGTCGGCTCGTCATCCATCGACGGACGCGGCACGACCGGAATCGCACGTTCGGGTCTGCAATTCCGCGTCACGAGCTCGGCGCAAGGAGCCGGCGCGCTGTTCGAGCCCGGGTCGTTCTCGTTCACCGATGCCATCACGATGACCCGCGGCACGCACACCTTCAAGGCCGGTGGCGAATACCGCCGCATCAACGTCGGCTTCCAGTTCCTTGGCGGTGACACGTATGAGTTCAACAGCGTGGCCGACTTCATCGACAACCGTCCGAACCGCGTACAGCGCGCAGTCGACTCGCCCGAGTTCGACGCACAGCAGCAATACGCGATCGGGTACGTGCAGGACTCCTGGCGCCCGACGGCCAAGCTGACGGTCGATCTCGGCCTGCGCTACGAGTTCTATTCCGTGGTCCAGGAGAAGAACCAGTTCGCCATTCCGTTCTTCATCGAGGAGAACGACTTCTCGAGCGACCCGGACAACTTCTACGAGCCCGACTACAACAACATCGGGCCGCGCCTGGCCGCGACGTACATGATCAACGACAAGACGGTGCTGCGCGGCGGCCTGGGTTGGTTCTATGGACCGGGACAGTTCGAGGATCGCATCCAGCCGATCGAGAATTACATCACCCGCTACTCGGTCAGCACCGCCGACGTCGCCAACAACGGCCTCCAGTACCCGGTCAGCGATGCGGTATTCCAGACGTCGCTGAGCGTGCGCGGCTACACGCACGAGCGTCCGGACGAGTACAACGTGCAGTACGGGGCCAGTGTGCAGCGCGAGTTGCCGGGGGCGATGAACCTGAGCATCGCGTACACCGGCAGCCAGGGGTACGATCTCTTCCAGCGCGGCGTCTCCAACCTGATCGATCCCATCACGTTGCGCCGGCCGCGCCCCGTAATCGGGCAGGTGGATTTCAAGACGTCCGGCGGCCGCAGCCAGTTCGACGCCCTGCAGCTCGGGCTGACGCGTCGATTCCGCGGCGGCCTGACCGGTGGCTTCCAGTACCAGTACGCGCACAACACGGGGACGACGCAGGGATCGAACGAGGCGCAGACGGCGCAGAACACGTTCGACTTCTCGACCGAACAGAGCGCCAACCCGACCGACATCCGGCACACGACCAACGCCAGCCTGGTGTACCTCTTCCCCGGTGATGGCTTCTGGAGTGGCGGCTGGCGCCTCGGCGGTATCCTCAATGCGCGCAGCGGCGTCCCGATCAACGTCGTCATCGCGCGCCCGGACAACATCTCGGTGAATGGCGTGACGGTGGCCAACATCCAGGGCGGCAACTCGCGCGGGACGCAGCGGCCGGACCTCATCCCCGGCGTCGATCCGTACCTGAAGGACGGCGGCATCCGCTGGCTCAACCCGGCGGCGTTCGCCACGCCACAGCCCGGTACGTTCGGCAACCTGCCGCGCAACTTCCTGACCGGCCCCGGCTTCTGGCAGGTGGACCTGATGGGAAGCAAGGACTTACGCTTCGGCGGCAACCAGGCGCTGCAGTTCCGCATCGAGATGTTCAACATCACCAACGAGCTGAACTACCAGCAGCCGACGGCTTCGCTGCCCAACGGCGCGCCTGGCGTCGCGTTCAACGACAGCACGGCCGGAGCGACGTTCGGCTACATGCTGGGCCCGCTCAACCGCACGATCGGCCTCGGCACGCAGCGCCAGATGCAGTTGTCAGTGCGCTACACGTTCTGAGGGAGAGAAGGGGCGCGCCTCCGGCGCGCCCTCTTCGTTTCGGCCTTCGGCTTTCGGCTTTCGGCCTTCGAAAAGACTTCGACATTCCAGCATTCCGGCATTCCGGCATTCCGGCATTACCAATGAAGCAATGAAAAAAGGCCCCGTTCTGCCGGGGCCCTCGGTCATCCAGTGGCGCCACCCTGGCGATGTCCCAGGTGCAGCGCAGGGACAGAATCGCGCGGCCACGCGTCGGCGCGGCGACATTCACGTCAACTTTTCGCGACGTAACGCGAGGCGCATCACGGTCGCGCTCGCGGGGCAGGCGCCCTGGAACTCCGCCGACGCGCGCACGGCAGCGGGTACGTCGTCACGCGTCACCTCGGTGAAACCAAAGCGCGGGAAGAAGGCCGCGGCGGTGGTGGTCAGCAACACCACGGTACCGACGCCAGCCTGTCGCGCCTGCTCGAGAAGCGCCTCCACGAGCCGCGTCCCGACACCGCCACCCGGCGACGACACGGCGACCGACCGCAGCAGCGCCGCGTCGCCGTACATCTCCAGGCCGGCGACGCCGATCACGCTCCCGTCGTCCACCGTGACGAGGAAATCGGATACGTGGTCCCTGGCGCCAGCGAGCGGCAATCGATGTTGTTCCAGGAGCATTACGATCGCGTCCCAGTCCCGCGCCGATGCGGGACGCACGATCGCGGACATCACGCCTCCATGGGCTTGCGCGCCCGCACGAAGCCGCTGAAGAAGTGCCCGTCGGCTGTCGTGAGATCGCCGCAGCCCTGACCAGCGTCCCTGAAGTAGGCTTCGGCGTCCGCGGCCGCGTACTCGCGCCACGGCTCGATCGTGACGTCGGCGAAGCCGGCGGCGCGCAGGCCGTCCACGTACTCGTCCTCGCGCAAGGCGCCAGCGATGCAGCCGACCCAGAGTTCCATGTTGCGCCGGACGTCGGCCGGGACATCACCGCGGACAAGCACGTCCGAGACGGCGAAGCGACCGCCCGGGCGCAAGACGCGGAACGCTTCGCGCAGCACCTGCGGCTTGTCGGCGGACAGGTTGATCACGCAGTTCGAGATGATGACGTCCACAGATGCGTCTGGCAATGGAATCTGCTCGATCGTGCCCTTCAGGAACTCGACGTTCCCGACGCCGGCGCGACGCTGGTTCTCGCGCGCGAGGGCCAGCATGTCGTCGGTCATGTCGAGGCCATAGGCCTTGCCGGCCGGCCCGACGCGACGGGCCGACAGCAGGACGTCGATGCCGCCTCCGGACCCGAGGTCGAGCACGACCTGCCCCGGTTCGAGCGCGATCAGGGCGGTAGGATTGCCGCACCCGAGAGAGGCCACGACCGCCTCGTGAGGAAGCGCACCGACCTCGTCGGGCGAATACAGCCCGCTCGTGATGCCGGCACACGTACGCCACGCCCTCGACGGTGTGCTGCATGCCGTCCGCCACTCCCCGGAGCCGGCGACCGACGATCTCCAGCTCGCGCGCGCCACCGGACGTCCGGTCCGGGGCGTCCTGCCGATGGTCATCGGATGTTGCGGGAATGAGCGGGGGCAACGAGGATGAGCGACACACAGGCACCCGCGCGCGTCATCTTCGCGTGCGTCCACAATGCCGGCCGGTCGCAGACGGCGGCGGCTCTCTTCAATGCCGTCGCGGATCCGACACGCGCACGGGCGGCGTCGGCAGGCACCGCGCCGGGCCCCACGTGCATCCGGTCGTGATCGAGGCGATGCGCGAACTCGGCATCGATCTGGCGCGCGTGCAACCCGCATTGTTGACCGACGATCTTGCCGGCGGCGCCGCCATGCTCGTGACGATGGGGTGCGGGGAGGCATGTCCGCACGTTCCGGGTCTCGTCCGGGATGATTGGCCCCTGCCGGACCCCAAGGGACGCCCCATCGACGAAGTCCGCGCGATCCGCGACGACATCGGTCGCCGTGTACAGGCGCTACTCGATCAGCGCGGATGGTCGACGCCCGGCCAGCCGCGCGACTGAACGCCGCCCTCTGGGCGGAAAGAGGATCGCGGCAAACCGTCGACCAGACTTGTCCGCCGTAGCCTTGGCGGAGGTGGAAGGTCGACGGCTACAGCCACAGGCTCACGGTCGCACGATGTCGTCGTCGTGCTTTTGGGCCACGATCGGGTCTGAAGCATCGGCGAGGACGCTCGGCCCCGCTGCGTCGTTCCGATCCGCGGACGGCAGGTTCTCGGCAAAGGCCAGGCCGAACAGTTCCCAGGACGTCTGGAACAGCGCCGCGATGATCGGCCCGATGATGAAGCCGATCGGGCCAAAGGCGATGATGCCGCCCAGTGTCGAGAACAGGATCATCAGATCGTGCATCTCGGTGTCGCGCCCGACCAGGCGAGGGCGCAGCACGTTGTCGATCGAACCGACGACGAGCCCACAGAAGGCCGCCAGCGCGACGGCCTTCACCCAGTGGCCGGTCAGGGCGAGCACGACGCAGGTGGGCACCCAGACGAGCGCGCCTCCCAGCATCGGCACGACCGACAGCACGACCATGATCGCGCCCCAGAAAACGGCGTGCTCGACACCCGCGACCCAGAACGCCACGCCCGCGAGCGTGCCCTGGACGGCTCCGATCACCAGCGTGCCCTTCAGCGTCGCCCGCGTCACCGAGACGAACTTGTCGAGGAGCAGGTCGCGCTCCCCTTCACGCAGTGGCAGGAACCGGCGCATCGCCTGCAGGATCTGCGGCCCGTCGAGCAGCAGGAAGAACACCGTGTAGACGAGGATGAACGTCTGGAACACTGCCTGCAGCGTGCCAATCGTGGTGTTGGACAGCGCGCCGACGATCGCACCACCGAGACTGCTGCCCCATTCGCCGAGCTTCGCGAGCAGTTCTTCCCGATAGGGCATCAGCTGTTCGGAGAACGGCAACCTGTCCAGCACGGGCTTGAGTACCGACGGTTGCGCCGCGACCTGCTTGAGCCACGGCCTCACGCTCTGCGTCAGGCGTATGGCCTCGAGGGTGACCATGTACGCGACGAGCCCCAGCGGCCCGGCCACGACCAGCAACCCGACGATTATGGTCGCCAGTGCCGCCAGCGGGCGGCGTCCACGGAACGCGGCGACCAGTCGCTCGAAGAGCGGATATCCCAGTCCCGCGAATATCGCCGCGAGCAGGATCGTGATCAGGAAGCTGCTGATCATGCCCAGGAACACGACGGTGATCCCGAGCACGAACAGCAGCAGGAAGACGCGGCGGAAGCGATTCTCCCGAAGCGGGAGCGGTTGCCCCAGCGAGTCTGTCGGTATCGGCACGATACCGACATGATAGCCGGGGCCTCCCGCGGTCACGTTCGCGTCAGCGCAGATCGCGGACGGCCGGCCACGTGTCGAGACCGATGGCCTGTTCGACGCCGCGCAGGATCGCCTGCGACGCCGCGTCCGCCGCGACCGCGCCCAGGGCCGTCAGCGAGACGTTCGGCGTGATGCGGCTGGTCGAGATCGTGAGCACCTGATCGCCGTCGCCGTTGGTATGGTAGGGGTTGATGGCTCGCGCCGCGCCGGTGTTGGTCATCATCGCGAGCTTGGTCAAGCTCGTCTTGTCCAGCGTCACGTTGGTGGCGATGATAGTCAGCGTGGTCGCCCTGAACGGCTGGTCGTCCAGGCGTCGATCGGCGCGTGGGGTGCTCGTGTCGAGGTCCCGCCGTAGTTGCGCCGCGCTGTTCACGAACGTCCGGCCGTCGCGCTGACGCGCGCCGGCGACGATGCGGCCGGTACGCCAGTCGAGGACGTCACCCGCGCAGTTCACCACGCTGAGCGCCGCGACGATGACGTCCCCCGATCGCATCGCCACTGTGCCGAGCCCACCCTTCATGCCGCCCATGCCGCGCGACCGGAACATCTTGCCGACGGTGGCGCCGGCGCCTACACCGAAACTGCCTTCAGCCACCGGGGCCGTCGTGGCGGCCTCGCACGCGCGTCGTGCAAGGTCGGCGTCCGGCCGGATGCGGCCATCACCGAGCGACAGGTCGTCGATCACCGCGCCTACGACAATGGGGATCCGCACGTTCGGCACGCCCCAGTCGTAGCCGACCTGTGTCGCCTCCAGGTACCGGACGGCGCCGGACACGGCTTCGAGGCCCATGGGCCCTCCACCAGTCAGGAGGATGCCGTGAATGCGCTCGAGGGGACTCACCGGTTGCAGCATCACGCCGAGCATCTCGCCGGGAGCCGAGCCGTCGTAGTCGGCACCAGCCGTGACGGCCTGATCGAACAGGATGGCCGTGCACCCGGTGGGGCGGCGCGTATCGGTGGCGTGACCGACACGGACGCCGGGCACATCGGTCAGCGATCCGGCGCTGCCCTCCTGCTGCGCGACCGGAGACGCACGCAAGGCCCCGGCCCCAAGGGTCCCGGCGGAACCAAGGACGAGCGAACCACATTGGCGGGCGAAGGTGCGACGAGTAGGCATGGCGGATTGGCCAGCACTATACCGTTGCCAGACCCGAAGCTCTCCTCGATGATGACGACGACATCCAGCGGGCCATCACTCCCGTGGCGCTGCGGCTCGAAATGGCGGAGGAGCCCGCCCGAGACGCTCGGCTGTGAGACCAACCGGCGCAGGTGGGCCGCCGCGTCATCGGCACGAAGCATGGCGTAGTACGCCTCGTAATCCAGGTGGGCGGTCAGGTACGCCCGCACCCGTTGGGCCCAGCCGTTGATGGCGAGTTCATTGGCCACCCGGCCGCCAACGACGCTGTCGGGCACGATCAGCCAGGCACTGCAGGCGATGACCGCGAGGCCGCCGGTGAGGGCAAGCCCTTTCAGGCGATCTCGCAAGTCCCACTCGTCGACGACGGCGCGCGGCCACGATGCGGTCACCAGGGCCAGGGCCATTCCGGCCACAATCGCGAGCCCGACAAACAGCGGCACGTCGTAGCTCGCAAAGATGTTGCCCAACACCTCGTCGGGATACAGGAGGTAGTCGAGGGCGAGGTGGTTGTACCGCCCGCTGTATCCCTCGAAGAAGAAGTACTGGACGCACGCCTCGAAGGCCAGCACCGCACCGGCCGCCGCCACGATCGCGTGTTGCACCTGCGGCCGCTGCATCCATCGCACACGGAACAGGGAAAGCAGCAACAGCCACGGCAGCGCCGCTGTCAGGCCCGCCAGGAGGTCGATCGCGGTACCGGCCATGAGCACGGCCGCTCGTACCACGCCGGGGACGGTGGTGCCGGCGAAGGTCATCACCAGCACCTGCCGCAAGACACACGAGGCCGCCAGTTGCATCGCCAGGACTCGCGTGACGATGCGGGCGCGTTGGCAGTACCGCACGACATAGGGAGACAGAGGAGCGACGGCGACGACCTGCGGCGGCACGTAGACACGGTAGGTCCGGCCACATGAATCGGCGGTGAATGGCCGCCGGCGTTCCGCCGGCGTAGCAGGGTGCCAACTCGGGTGTCATCGGCTGTTCATCCGAGCGATGGCAGCCTCGAACATGCCAGATGCCTCCTTGAGTACCCGAATACATTGCCCATGACCAGATTCGCCGCTGGATTGCTCGCCTCCCTGCTCCTGACTTCGCCCGCCCTGGCCCAACAGGCCGCGCCGGCTTCCGCACCACCAATCCAGCCAGTGCCGCTGACCGATGGCGGCCAGCTCGGGCCAGACGCATTCGCCGCGCCGCGAACGTCGCCCGTGCCGATGCCGTCGTTCGCCTCGCTGTTCACCGACCTCGGTCAGGACTCCGTCACCTGCCGACGCGCGAGAACGCCCTGATCGTCGGAGTGGCTGGCGCCGCCAGTCTCGCGGCGCTGGAGGAGGACCGACGTCACCCGGCGCGCCTCGTCCGTGCCGGCGATCGACGAGACATTCGACGCCGGCGCGCTTGTCGGCAGTGGCATGGTCCAGGGCGGCGCGGCGTTGGCGACGTACCTGATCGGACGGGCGACTCACGATACGCACGTGGCCGTGCTCGGGTCGGACCTGATTCGCGCGCAGCTGATCACGACGGCGTTCACGCAGGGAATCAAGCTCACCGTCGGCAGGACCCGCCCTGATGGCAGCCGCTACTCGTTCCCCTCCGGGCACTCGTCTGCGACCTTTGCGACGGCGTCCGTGCTGCAGCGCCATTACGGATGGAAAGCCGGCGTACCGGCGTACGGCCTCGCCGCCTACGTCGCCGCGTCGCGCCTCTCGGAAAACAAGCACTACATGAGCGATGTGCTGTTCGGCGCGGCCCTGGGTATCGTCGCCGGCCGTGCGGTCACGGTCGGCCACGGAGCATCTACGTTCGCCCTGACGCCCATCGCCGGCCCGAAGGGCGCAGGCATCGGCCTCACGCTGGTCGGCGCACAATAGGGGCATGCGGGTGTTATTGGTCGAGGACGAGCCGGCCGCGGCGCTGATCCTCGCCAAGGGGCTGCGCGAACACGCCTACGCGGTCGACGTCTCCGGCGACGGCGACGATGCGTCCTTCCGGCTCGCGACGACGGACTACGACGCGGTGATTCTCGACGTGACGCTGCCACGGCGCAGTGGGCTCTCGGTGGCCCGGGAGGCGCGGGCCGTGGGATTGGCGGTGCCGATTCTCATGTTGACGGCCAGGGATGCGGTCGAGGCGCGCATCGCCGGCCTCGACAGCGGCGCCGACGACTACCTCACGAAGCCTTTCGACTTCGGCGAACTGCTCGCCCGGCTCCGGGCCCTGATTCGCCGCGGGGCGCGGGCACCCCTTCCCGAGGTTCTGCGCGTTGGCCCGCTCGAACTGAGTACGCGCTCACGCCAGGTGTGCAAGGCCGAGCACGTCCTGCCGCTGACCACGCGGGAATACGCGCTGCTCGAGTTCCTGGCCCGGCGTGTCGGGCAGGTCGTCGGACGAGCCGAGATTGCCGAGCATGTGTGGGACGAGGGCTACGACCCGATGTCAAACGTGATCGACGTCTACGTCCAGCGCCTGCGGCGCAAGATCGACACCATTGGCCAACCATCGCTCATTCGCACGCGACGCGGCGAGGGCTACTCGCTGATCGCCGAACCGACATGAGAATCCGCACCCGCCTTGCCATCTGGTCCGGCCTCATCACCTTCGTGTGCCTGGTGAGCACCGGCGCGGCGGTTCTCTGGCTGCACGGTCGTCTCGCCCTCGCCCAGATCGACGAACGCCTCGGTGCCGCAACGGTCGCCGTGGCCGGCGTCCTGCGGCACGAACTCGACGAGGGCTTGCCCCTCGATGGCGCCGTGCGCGACACCATGTCGGAGTTGACGCTGGCGCGTGAGAGCTTTGCCATCGTTGCGGCCGACGGTGCGGTGATCGGCGCGAAAGCCGCGACGTCTCCGCGCCTCGCCGACGAGACTCTCCGCGCCGGGATCACGCGGCCGTCAACCGTGGACGCCGGAGCTGGGCAGGATCACGTCCGTCTGCTGTCGGCACCGTTTCCGACGACCACCGCGTCGCTGCGGATCGTCTCGTGGGCTTCGCTCGGTCCGATTGCGACCGAGCGGCAAAGGCTGGCCCTCGCGATGTTGCTCGGCATCCCCATCGCAGTGGTGCTGTCGATCATCGGCGGGTTGGGCGTCGGACGCAGGACTCTTGCGTCGTTGTCGGATCTCGCGTCACAGGCCGGTGCCATCGATGGTCGGGACCTCACCTCTCGGCTCACGCTGCACCAACGGGACGACGAACTGGCCAGCGTGGCGGCGTCGTTCAACGGGGTCCTCGAGCGCCTGTCGGCGTCCGTGCGTCAGCAGCGGGCCTTCATGGCCGAAGCGTCCCACCAATTGCGCACTCCCGTCTCGGTGATTCGCACGACCGCCGAGGTGACCCTCGATCAGCCGACACGCAGCGAGGGCGAGTACCGTGAAAGCTTCGACGTCATCGGACGCCAGGCGCGACGGCTCACGCGGATGGTCGACGACATGTTCGTGCTCGCCCTGGCTGACGCCTCGGCCCGTCCCCTCCAGGTCAGTCACCTCTATCTCGACGAACTCGTGGACGACGTCGTCGACGACTACCGCGTCCTGGCCGCGTCGTGTCATGTCGCGATCAGGTCCGATTCGGACGGCGACGCACCGTTCGCCGGCGACGAGCACCTGTTGCGGCAGATGCTCATGAACCTCGTCGACAATGCCCTCCGGCACACGCCCGGCGGTGGCTCTGTCGGCGTGTCGCTTCATCGTGTGAACGGCTCGTACCAGCTGCAGGTGTCCGACACCGGCCCGGGCATCCCCGCGGCTGACGTCGATCGCATCTTCGATCGGTTCGTGCGCCTCGCCGCGCCCGGATCTGAAGGCGGCGGCGGGCTGGGGTTGCCGATTGCACGATGGATTGCCGAGGCACATGGCGGCACGCTCGTCCTGGGCCCCACCAGCCCGGACGGCACCTGGTTCCTGGCCACACTGCCCGTGCCTTCGCCGCCCGTTGGGTGACACCGACCTCCCAGGCCGTTGCTCGGCGGATCTGGAACCCGCCCCCCTGGATGTCATCGTCGTGTCATCAATGCCATGTCATCGTTGCCGGATGCTTTCCGCGTTGCCGAATTCGGGCAATTGGCCGCGTCGTGGGTGGATCAAGGCGTCCTGGGTGGCGCCGTGCGTCGCCGCGCTCCTTGTGACCGGGACGATCACCTCCGCGCAGGAACTGCCCACCGCGCCGCTCCCCGTCAGCTTCGCCGCGAACGTCGTCACCGACTCGCCGCCGCCGGTGGCGCCGGACCCGGCCCTCTTTCGCAATCTGTTCATTCAGCCAGACCAGCGCACTCCGCTGCCTGAGGATCCGCAGTGGCAAGAGTCGAACGAGGACGCAGTGCCAGTCGGCGCTGGCGTGCTGGCCTTCTTGCCGCAGTTGTCGGAGCAGGACCCGCAAAAGCCACCCACTCCCCCCTCGACCGGGATCAAGGCCGTCTTCCGTGAAACGTGGCGCGACTTCAAGGCATTTCCCCGACGAAAGTCGACATGGGTGATTCTGGCCGTTACGGGCGGCGCAGCGGCGGCAGCCCACCCGCTGGACGATGACGTAAACGCCAAGCTCGGCGGCTCCGACGCAGCGGCAAATTTCTTCGCACCAGGCAAGTGGATCGGCGCCGTCTACGTGCAGGCAGGCGTCGCCGTCGGCCTGTACGTCATTGGTCGCTACGTCGTTCCCCACGCCGAGGACGGCACGCCAAAGACGAACAAGGTCTCGCACCTCGGGTTCGACATGCTGCGCGCGCTTGCGGTCTCGCAGACGTTGACGCAGGTCATCAAGGTGACGGTCCAGCGCGATCGCCCCACCGGCGAGTGTTGTGCGTTCCCCTCCGGCCATGCCTCGGCGAGTTTTGCCACCGCCGCAGTGCTGGAGCGGCATTTCGGCTATCGCGCCTTTCCGACCTTCCTGGTGGCGTCATACGTGGCCATGTCGCGCCTGCACGACAATCGGCACTACCTCAGCGACGTGATCTTCGGTGCGGGCCTCGGCGTCGCGAGTGGATGGACGGTGGTCGGCAGGCACGGCCGATCGACGTACGCGTTGACCCCGGTCCCCATCAAGGGCGGGTTGATGCTGGCGTTTACCCGCGACCCCGCAGGACGCGCCAGCAGCAACTGACCTCGCGGCGGCGTGGGTTGCCGCTCGTCGTCGATGCGGTCGTGAATCGCACGCACGTCCGTGGCGCCGGCACAGGCCGAACCTTGCCAGCGGGGCGTTCGTATACGGGGGAATGACTCGCCTCTCGCTCGGACGGACCACGATGACCATCGTGCAGGTGGCAGGCGCGGCGCTCTCGTTCCGGCTCGACTGGAGCCAGAACCACTTGCTGAATCCACTCTGGCACCCGCACGCGAAGTTCCACGGCGCGCTGCTGCTCTTCATGCTCACGGGAGTGGCAGCCACCAGCCTGTGGTCGATGTGGCGTCTGTCGCGCGAACCCCAGGTCGCGGTCCGCATGGCGGCCCTGCTCTCGCTCGCGTTCTGGACGCCGCTGTTCTACATCACGTCCGTGCTGCCAGGCTCGACATCCTGGGCCGGCGCCGCCAACGCCGACCCGCGCATCACGGGCAGTATCGTCACGCCCAACCTGGTGGTGGCGCTGGGCTTCACGATCGTGAACCTTACGGTGCTGTGGATGGCGCGCGACGGAGATGCTGGCGCGCGGGAGCGGGCGCGGCAGGCGTCTGCGGCTCACGCGGCGTCTTAGAGTTCAGAACCAGAACTTCGCCGCGAATTGCACCACGCGTGGATCGAGCGCCGACGTGATCGTCCCGAAGCTCGCCGGTCCGACCTGCGCCGCCGGCGCGCCGACATTGGCGGTGTTCAGCAGGTTGAAGACCTCTTACCCGCAGCTCGAACTCGCGCCCGCCTCCGACGCCGATGCCACGCATCAGCGCGAGATCGACATCGCGGTAGGACGCCCCCCGCACCGGATTGCGCGAGGCGGAACCGATGGTGAACTGATTGGCGGTCGCGAACGCCGCTGTGTTGAACCAGCGCGCGGGCGTGCGCTCGTCGGCGGGGATGGTCGGATCGCCCACGAGATTCGGACGCTGGGTCGTGAAGCCGGCATACCCGAGCGCGTGCGCCTGCGTCACCGCGACGGGCACCCCGGACTGTAGCGTCATGAAGCTCGCCACGGTCCAATCGTTCACGAGTGCGCCGACCACGCCACCGAGGTGCGTGGCCCGACCCTTGCCGAACGGCAGATCCGACACGACCGACACCGCGAAATAGTGCGGGATGTCTCCGGTCGAGTAGTCGCGTTCGCGCTCCAGGTTGTGGCTGTCGGCGACGGCGGCGTTCGTCAACGGCCCGGTCAGAATCGACGCGTCGAAGACCGACGAGGCGATGTCGGTCAACTTCGAACGGGTATAGGCGGCTGAATAGAGCAGGCCGTGTGACAGTCGCTGACGAATGCTGACCCCGAGACCCTGGTAGTTCGTCGTGCCGACGTTGTTCCGATAGAAGCTGACGGCGGTGTAGTCCGGATAAGGTTTCATGAGCTGCGCCCGCGTGATGGTCGGATCTCCGATCGACGATGAGCGTGGCACGATGCCGAAGAACGGATTGGCCACGCGCTCGAGCAGCGTGGGGCCCAGTGTCAGCTGTTCCTCGGTCAGCTGATTGATGTTGCTGTCCGGGATCCCGATGTTCGTGATTTTCGATCCGAGGTAGGACACTTCGACGACCGTATTCGGTGTCAACTCGCGCTGGATCGACACGTTCCACTGCTGCACGTAGCCCGACCCGAGTGTCCTGTCAACGGTGAACACCCCCTGTCCGAGGCCGGCGGTCGGCGTCGGGCTGACCGGCGTGACCGTCGGGCCCTTCGCCAGCACGAAGGCCGGGGCGATGTTGTCGAGCGTGCGCTGTGACACGTCCTGCAGGAACGGAAAGTTCGGCGTCGTGAACGGCGTGGTGATCCCCGCCATCTCGATCCAGACCTTCGCGTAGCCCGAACTGAGGATGGTCCTGTCCGTCAGCCGATAGACGGCCCCAATCCGAGGATCGAAGTTGTCCTTCTTGAGCGGCCGCACCGGCTCCGCGCCCGGGTATTCGAGCTGACGTGTTTCCAGGTTGAACACCGCGGTCTGGCCGTTGATCTCGGTTGACGGAAGATTGAGCGTATATCGCAGACCCGCATTGATGGTGAGGCGATCGGCCACCTTCCAGTCGTCCTGGATGAAGTACTCCTGGATGTGCGCGCGTTCCTGGATATCGGTCTGCTGCAGGTCGATGGCAAAAGGTCTGCACCTGTCCCAGCAGGAAACTCGCGAACGCGTTGCCGGTATTCGGGACGCCGGGGAGATCGCTGCCGACGGTGCTGAAGTCAAACTGTCCCGTCGGCCACGGTGGTTGGACCACGTTGAGCCGCTCCCATCGCCAGTCGAGCCCCATCTTCAGGGTGTGGCGACCCTTCAGCCACGTCAGCGCATCGGCGATCTGGGTGACGCTGGTGCTGAAGTCTGAGGCCGTGTTGTTCGGGGATCCGAGCTGCTGGTAGCCGTTCGGCGCGAAAGTCGGCATCGTGTTCGGAAACTGCGCATTCGATGGGATGCCCGGAATGTTCAGCGCCGTGCCGCAGCCGACGGCAACGTCACCGCGCTCCGCTCGACGGCCCGTCGTGTATCGCCGATGCGGACTTCGTTCAGCAGGTTGGGTGAGATCATCGTCAGGCCGTGGCTGAAGCCCCTCGCGGTGCCTGCCTGCGACACGTGGCCACCGCGACGCGAGCGACTGCCCGGTTCATGGTCGCGTCGTACCCAGGACGAATCCAATCGAGCGCTGGATCGGATTGTAGAACCGGCCATAGTCTGGCGCCGTGATGTTGGCCTGCACGTCGCGCTCGTTGCCGGAGTCCAGCAGGTTGTACACCTTGATGCCTCCCGTGAAGCGGTACTTTCCGAAGTGCCACGGACGCGTGAGCGTGAAGTCGAACGACGAGACGGTCGGCAGGCGGCCCGATCGGTTGCGCTCTCCGACGAAGTCCTGGAACTCGTTCACCGCTGACCACGGAAAACCCGTGCGCCATTCGTAGAGGGGCGACAGCACCCACCGCCCCGGCAGGCCGAGGGTGCCGCGAACGAGCAGCCGGTTGGGCACGTCGGTCGGGCTGGGCCCGTTCTCGTTCGAACGGATGATCGGGTTCCTGAAGTTGCCGAAGAACTGGTCGTAGTCGTTCAGATCCCTGGTGCTGCGGGATCGGACATACGAGACGGTCACGTCTGAGTGTTCGCTGGCGAGGTATCGACCAGTGGTCTCCACCTCCCAGTACCTGGACGCGCCGGCCGAGGCGAGTGTGAGCACGCCGCGGGCCGGATCCGGGTCGATCCTGTACGCGTGCGATCCGTTGCGATGCAGGTAGGCGGCCTTGACGAACACCCGCCGGCCGAAGCGTTGATCCCAGGCGACTGTCTGGACGATGCTCTCGGGCGTCGTCAGGGCGCCGTCGATGACGTGCGCAAACGTGATCGGGACAGCGAGCGGCGTGCCGTCGGGTGCGAACCTGGTCACGGTCTGCATGTCGTACTTCGTGAACGCGCCGACGTTCAGCGGCGTCCGCTCGGCGAACTTGCCGAACCCACCGCGGAGAATGCCGCGCCCCTCCGGCAGCACGCTGATCGACACGCCGATGCGGGGCGAGTAGTTGACGACGTCGACAACCGCGTCCCGGTCGGTCCGAAAGCCCAGCTCGAGGTTCAGGCGATCGTTCACCCGCCAGCGGTCCTGCGCGAAGACGGCGACCTCGGTGCCGCTGACCTCGGGGTCGGTCGAGGGAGGCGAATAGCGCGTGCGCTCGGCGAGCGAGCCGTCGAGACGGACGACGTCGAGCTGCTGGCTGAAGTTGATGCCATCGAAGCGGGTGTGCTGCAGGTCGAGGCCGACCTTGAACACATGCTGGCCGAGCCATCCGTTCTTCGAGAATGTCAGCGCTTCGACGAGCTGCGTGCTGCGGACATCGCGCTCCTGGCGGTTGAAGAAGTTCCCGCTCTGCCCCTGGGGGGCATAGGTCATCGGCAACTCGCCCTGTGTCTTCTGATCCACCTCGAAGGTACGCAGGGCGAGCGTCGACTCGAGGACGGCGTGCGCCGAGAGAATCAGGCGGTCGACCGCCCCGGCGGAGAATCCCTCCTGCGTGAACTTCGGCGTCGTCTCCTCGGGACGGAACGTCGAGAGCGTGGCGTTGGTGATCTTGCGCGGAAAGTAGATGACGCCGCCGGTCAGCGAATGACGTGACGACAGCACCGCGTCGAGCCGTGTGAAGGAGTCGAAGCTGTCCACACCGATCTGCGGCTCGCCGGGCAGGCTCCTGACCGGCGTTCGGGCGAACCGGTACTGCAGGTACTGGCCCAACAGCAGGCGATCCTTCTTGATCGGGCCCGAAATGGACAGCCGCGGTTCGAACTTGTTGACGAACCCGAAGCCCTTGCCGAATCCGGGCATGAGGTTGTCGGGCTTGACGACCCAGTCGTTGGTGCCGCGCTTGGTGCGGACTTGCGTCACGCTCGTCGAGAACCGGCCGTATTCGGCCGCGAAAGGGTTCGACAGCACCTCGACCGACTCCACAGCGCCTCCCGGCAGTTCCAGGTCGAAGTCACCGGTGGACGGATCGTTGAGGCTGGCGCTACTGAGTTGCAGGGCGCCCGTGGTCGGACCGCCGCCCTTGATGCCCAGCCGGCCTTCCGGCCCCCGGATGACGCTCGGGAGCACCGTCAGTAGCGACTGGAAGTCGTCGCCCGCCAGCGGCTGGACGTCCATCTTGGCACCGCTCAACACGTCGCTGACGGCCACCGGTTGCAGGCTCTCGGTCGGCGAATTGGCAGGCACCACCACCTCCACGCTTTCGCGGACGAACGTGAGCCGCATCTCGACGAGTACCTGTTTCGTCGCACCACCGTGCACCGTGAACGGCGCCGACTCGCCGGTGGCGAATCCCTCGCGCGAAGTGGCGACGACGTACCGGCCCGCAGCCACGTCCGGAAACGTCACCTGGCCGACCGAGTCGCTGACCGTTTGCGCCACCGCGACGCGTGCGTCGACGCTGCGAAGCGACGTCGACACGCCGGGAATGCGTACGCCTTCCAGCGCGATGGTCACGACGACCCGGCCGGCGTCCGACGACGGCGGCTGAGCGAGCGGTGACTGTGATGCGACGTCCTGCATCCGCCAGGGCGGCGGCGGTACCAGTCCCAGCGACGTGACCGGGACGACGTTCAGCGTGCAGGCACAGAACGTGGCGAGAATCGTGAGCACCGTTGACACCACGCGACCTCATGATGAGACGCGAGCTTGGCCGGGGGGGCACCGGCAGGTTACCGCGGACGTGATGAACCGAGTATGACCGGATCCCGGCGTCATTTGCCGTTCATGCAGAACGCAGAATAATAGCGGACGTGCGCCCCAGACGGCCTGGCCGATTGGAAGGAGTCGTGAACGCCCGGGTCCGAGGGCTGGTCCTCGCCCTTGCCGTTGCCGCGGCATCCGCCGTCATTGGTGGCCAGACCCCGGCGCCACTTCCCAACCGATCGGGATCCCTCAAGTTTGCCGCCATCGGCGACAATGGCACCGGCGACCCGCCGCAGTACGAAGTCGGCGCGCAGATGGCCCGTCTGCACGGGACCTTTCCATTCGATCTCGTCATCATGCTGGGCGACAACATGTACGGCGGCCAGAAGCCGGCCGACTTCGTGAAGAAGTTCGAGGCGCCGTATGCGCCGCTGCTGCGGGCGGGGGTGAAGTTCCAGGCGTCGCTCGGCAACCATGATCGGCCCGAGAACGTGTCGTACAAGCCGTTCAACATGAACGGCCAGCGGTACTACAGCTACGCCCGCGGGAACGTCAGGTTCTTCGCGCTCGACAGCACCTATATGGACGCCAGGCAGGTGGCGTGGATCGACAACGCCCTGCAGCAGGCGACCGAGGAGTGGAAGATCTGCTACTTCCACCATCCGCTCTATTCGAATGCGGATCGCCATGGCTCGTCGGTCGACTTACGGGTCCTGCTCGAACCCATCTTCGTCAAGCACGGCGTCAACGTGGTGTTCTCCGGTCACGACCACGTGTACGAACGGCTCAAGCCGCAGAAGGGCATCTACTATTTTGTGTCCGGCGCCGCCGGTCAGTTGCGAGCCGGGAACATGAACCCGACGGACCAGACGGCCGCGTCCTTCGATCAGGACCAGAGCTTCATGCTGGTGGAGGTCGCCGGCGCAGAGATGTATTTCCAGGTGATCTCCCGCACCGGCAACACGGTGGATTCCGGCCGGATTAGCCGGCAGCGCTAAGAGACGCGGCAGACACGGACGAGGCATGGCATGACGGATGAAACGCCACGACCGAGCGGCGGTGAGCCACGACGACGCAAGTTGCGTCGCCGCGTGCGCGCCAGCGTGCCGCGCCTGTCGCGCTTTGCCGTCGAGCACCTCCTGCTGCTGCCGGCCGGCGTGCTGGCGGCGCTGGCGTGGGTCAACATCGAGCCCGAAAGCTACTACCGCTTCACCTTCGCGATCGCGTTTGCCGTCAACGACGTCGCCATCGCGCTGTTCTTCGGGCTGATCACCAAGGAGGTCGTCGAGGCCACGGCGCCGGGAGGGGTGCTCCACCCTTGGCGGCGCGCCATGCTGCCGGTGGTGGCGTCGCTGGGCGCCACCGCGGTGCCGGCGCTCGTGCATCTACGCCTCGTCGACGTCTTCGACGATCCGATGCTGGCGGCCGGCTGGCCAGCCACGCTGGCGACCGATCTGGCGATCGGATACTTCGTCGCGCGGCTGATCTTCAAGCCGCACCCGATCGTGCCGCTCTTCCTGCTGCTGGGCATCTCCTCCGACGCGCTGGGGTTCGTGGCGTTGACGCTGTTCAACCCGACCGGCAATCCACACCTTACGGTCGGCGCGCTGTTTGTCGGCAGCGCGCTCGCCATCGCCGCTGGCCTTCGGAGACTGCGCGTCCGGAGCTTCTGGCCCTACCTGATCGGCGCCGGTGGCCTGTCGTGGTTCGGCCTCTACTGGAGCGGCCTGCACCCGGCGTTGGCGTTGGTGCCGATCGTGCCGTTCCTCCCGCACGCCAAGCGCGATCCCGGTTTCTTCGTCGACGCGAAACCGGACGCCAAGGACACGCTCAGCCAGTTCGAGGTGTGGTGGCGCTATCCGGCACAGGTCGCGCTGTTCTTCTTCGGCCTCGTCAATGCGGGCGTGCCGATGGGCGCGCTCGAAGCCGGCACATGGGCACTGCCCCTGGCGGTCGTCTTCGGCCGCCCCGTGGGCCTGCTGGCGGGAACCGGGCTGGCGCTGGCCCTCGGCTTCCATCTGCCGCAGCGTGTCGGATGGCGCGAGTTGATCGTCGCCGGACTGCTCGCCGCGATGGGCCTGAGTGTCGGCTTGTTCTTCTCTGCCGCGATCCTGCCGCCGGGACAGCTGCGATCGGAACTGAGCATGGGCGTGCTCCTGAGCCTTGCCGGCGCACCGCTGGCAGTGGCTGCAGCAATGCTGCTCGGCGTCGGCAGGTTCGCCCGCCAGGCGCACTGAGAGTCGCCGTCGCCGCGGTGGCTCTCTGGTGCCGATGCCTCGAGCACCGAGCGTCGTCGACGACCGCGCTCCTCAGGACTTCTTGAGGCACTCCTTGTCCCGCCTTCAGGGCAACCTCCCTACTGTCTGTAACGACGCCATGACTCTCGTCGCCCTGTGTCTCGTCCTGCTCGCCTTCGTTTACCTGGTCTACGCCATGCTGCGTCCGGAGCGCTTCTGATCGCCATGGGGAGCGACATCGTCATCAACCTCGCGATCATCGCGATCGTCGTCGCCACGAGCCTGCCGCTCGGGCGATACATCTGGAAAGTCTTCACCGACCAGCGCACCTGGCTCGACACCGTCTTCGAACCCATCGAGCGCCTGGTGCTGCGAGCCACGGGCGTGTCCATCGAGGAGCAGGACTGGCGGGCATACGTCGTCAGCCTGCTCGCATCCAACGTCGTGATGTGGGTGGTCGCCTTCGGGGTGCTGACCGTGCAGGCACGGCTGCCGCTCAACCCTGACCGCATCGGTGGCATGGATCCCACGCTGGCCTTCAACACGGCGTCGAGCTTCACCACCAACACGAACCTGCAGCACTACAGCGGCGAGACGGGTCTGTCCACGTTCTCGCAGCTGTTCGTGATCGTCTGGCTGCAATTTGTGACCGCCGCCACGGGCATCGCCGCGTGTATCGCCGTGTTTCGCGGGCTTGCCGGCAACCGTCTCGCGACGCTCGGCAACTTCTACCGCGACTGCGCACGCGCCAGCGTGCGCGTGTTGCTGCCGCTGGCGATGGTGGTGGCCGTCCTGCTGGTGTGGCAGGGCGTGCCGGTGACCTACGGCGGCGCGTCTGCGGCGACCACGGTGGAAGGAAGGGCACAGTCGATCGCACGCGGCATGGTCGCGCCCGAAGTCGCCATCAAGCAGCTCGGCACCAATGGCGGCGGCTATTTCGGGCCGAACTCCGCCCATCCGTTCGAGAACCCGACGCCGCTGTCGAATTTCGTCGAGACCTGGTCGATCGCCGCCATCCCGATGGCGATGGTGTGGACGCTCGGGCACTTCGTCGGTCGCCGGCGGCTCGCTGTGGTGGTGTTTGCCACCATGCTGGCCATCTACGTGCCGATGGTCGTCGGCGCCACGGTGTGGGAGCGCGCCGGAAGCTTGCCGCTGACCGCCATTGGCGTCGACCACACTGCGGGGTCCCTCGAGGGAAAGGAAGTGCGATTCGGCTCTGGACTGTCGGCGCTGTGGGCGGTCACGACGACGGTCACCTCCAACGGGTCGGTCAATGCGATGCACGACTCGATGACACCGCTCGGCGGCCTCATGCTACTGGCCGGCATGTGGCTGAACAACGTCTTCGGCGGCGTCGGCGTCGGTTTGATCAACATGGTGCTCTACCTGATCGTGACGGTATTCGTGGCCGGCATGATGGTCGGCCGGACACCTGAGTTCCTGGGCAAGAAAGTCGAAGCTCACGAGATGAAGCTGGCGAGCCTGGCGCTGCTGTGGCACCCCCTCGTCATCCTCGTGATGACGGCGATCGCCTGCGTCGTGTGGGTGCAGGCGACCGATCCGGGTACGGCGCTCGGCTGGCTGAAGAACCCGGGGCCGCACGGATTCTCGGAGATGCTCTACGAGTTCACCTCGGCGGCGGCCAACAACGGATCGGGATTCGAGGGGCTTGGCGACAACACGCCGTTCTGGAACGTCGCGACCGGCCTGGTGATGCTGCTGTCGCGCTACATCCCGATCATCGCACCCGTCGCGTTGGTCGCGTCGCTGGCGACAAAGCCGGCCACCGAAGCGAGCGCCGGTTCGCTGCGCGCCGACTCGGTGACCTTCGGGACGATGCTCTGGGGCGTCACGATCATCATCGGTCTCCTGATGTTCCTTCCGGTGGCCGTGCTCGGGCCCATGGCGGAGCACCTCTCGCAAGGAGTCATGCGATGACCATGGACCTGGTTCGCGGTGTCCGCTTCGCGATGGCGACGATGTTGCTCTTTGGCGGTGCCTACCCCTTCGCGGTCTGGGGCCTGGCGCAAACGGCCTTCCGCCACCAGGCGCAGGGCTCGCTCGTCATGCGAGCCGATGGCTCGATCATCGGCTCGACGTTGATCGCGCAGCCTTTCGAGGGCGAGGCGTACGTCCACCCGCGGCCGTCAGCCGTCGACTACAACGCCGCGTCCACGGGCGGGACCAACTTCGGCCCCACCAATCCTGATCACCTGAAGGCCGTTGGCGACCGCGTCGCGGCCGTCCGCCAGCGGGAGATGTTCACGAGCGGCGCCATCCCGGCCGACCTGGTGACGGCCAGCGGCGCGGGACTCGATCCGCACCTCTCGCCGGCCGCCGTCGACGTGCAGGTCGCCCGCGTCGCGAGGGCTCGCGGCGTCAGCGTCGACGTCGTGCGCCAGATCGTCGCGGCACACACCGAGCCTCCCACGTTTGGCGTCCTTGGACGGTCCCGCGTGAACGTGCTGCAACTGAATTTGGCGCTGGATGCGGACGTGCCGCGCCGCGCCGATACTCGACAGGACTCGACTCATGAGTGAACGGGCACGGAAGGTCTCCATGTGGGAGGGTCCCATCGTGCGCCGGGCCACCATTGACGCGATGCGGAAACTCGATCCCCGCGTGCAGGTGCGCAATCCGGTGATGTGCCTGGTCACGGCCGGCAGCGTGCTGACGACGATCGCATTCGTGCAGGATCTCGTGTCCGGGACTGGCCACACGCTGTTCACCGGCCAGGTAGCCCTCTGGCTCTGGTTCACGGTGCTGTTTGCCAACTTCGCGGAAGCGATGGCGGAGGGCCGTGGCAAGGCCCAGGCCAATGCACTGCGTCGGACGCGGACAGAGACGGTCGCGAACCGAATCAACGCCGCGGGAACCACCGAGGTGGTCGCCGCGTCGAGCCTGCGCAAGGGCGACGTCGTCCGGGTGACGGCCGGCGAGTTCATCCCCGCCGACGGCGAGATCATCGATGGCATCGCCTCGGTCGACGAATCAGCGATCACCGGCGAGTCCGCACCGGTGATCCGCGAGTCCGGAGGCGACCGGTCCGCCGTGACCGGTGGCACGCGCGTGTTGTCGGACGCGATCACGATACGCGTGACCGCCGATCCCGGGCACACGTTCCTGGACCGGATGATTGCCCTCGTCGAGGGCGCGTCGCGCCAGAAGACGCCCAATGAGCTCGCGCTCGGCATCCTCCTCGCGGCGCTCACGCTGGTGTTCCTGCTCGTGGTCGCGACGCTTGAACCGTTTGCACGCTATGCCGGCGCGTCAATCCCGATTCCTGTGCTGGTCGCCTTGCTCGTGTGCCTGATCCCGACGACCATCGGCGCGCTCATCTCGGCCATCGGCATCGCCGGCATGGACCGGCTCGTGCAGCACAACGTGCTCGCCATGTCGGGGCGTGCCGTCGAGGCCGCCGGCGACGTGGATACGCTGCTGCTCGACAAGACCGGCACGATCACGCTCGGCAATCGCCAGGCCGCCGAGTTGCTGCCCGTCGCCGGCGTGGACGAGCGGACGCTCGCCGAGGCCGCGCAGCTGGCATCGCTCGCCGACGAGACACCCGAGGGACGTTCCATCGTCGTGCTCGCGAAGGAGCGCTTCGGCCTGCGCGCCCGCACGCTGGAGCCGCACGAGGCGACGTTCGTCCCATTCACGGCGCATACCCGGATGTCCGGCGTGGACCTGCCCGGCCGGCGTCTCCGGAAGGGAGCCGCCGAAGCGATTGCCACCTACGTACGCGAGCACGGCGGAACCGTGCCCCCGGAACTCGCCGCACTGGTCGATCGCGTGTCGCGGGCAGGCGGCACACCGCTGGTCGTTGCAGACGATGGACGCGCGCTCGGCGTGGTCCATCTCAAGGACATCGTCAAGGGCGGCATGCGGCAGCGGTTCGAGGCGCTGCGCGCCATGGGCATCCGCACCGTCATGATCACCGGCGACAACCCGGTCACCGCCGAGGCGATCGCGCGGGAAGCCGGTGTCGACGACTTCCTCGCCGAGGCCAGGCCCGAGGACAAGATGGCGTTGATCAAGCGCGAGCAGTCGGCCGGCAAGCTGGTGGCCATGACCGGCGACGGCACCAACGACGCGCCGGCGCTGGCCCAGGCCGACGTCGGCGTGGCGATGAACAGCGGCACCACGGCCGCCAAGGAGGCGGGCAACATGGTGGATCTCGACTCGAATCCGACCAAACTGATCGAGATTGTCGAGATCGGCAAGCAGCTGCTGATGACGCGCGGGGCGCTGACCACGTTCTCGATCGCCAACGACGTGGCCAAGTATTTCGCGATCCTTCCCGCGATGTTCCTGCTCGCCTTTCCCCAGCTGCAGGCGTTGAACATCATGCGGCTCGCCACGCCCGAGTCCGCGATCCTCTCGGCCGTCATCTTCAACGCGTTGATCATCATCGCACTGATTCCGCTGGCGCTACGCGGGGTGAGTTACACGCCGCTCGGTGCGGCCGCCGTGCTGCGTCGCAACCTCCTGGTCTACGGCGCCGGCGGCGTGGTCGTGCCCTTCATCGGCATCAAGGCCATCGACGTGGTGCTCGTGGCCCTGGGCCTTGCCTGACGAGGGCGTGCCGATGACGCACCAGCCTCGGCGATCAGCCGACGCCATCCTGAGTGAATTGCAGGAAGGCTCGCGAGCGCGGCTGCGCGTGTACATCGGCGCGGCGCCGGGCGTCGGCAAGACGTACTCGATGCTGCAGGACGCGCACGCCATGAAGGCCAAGGGCCTCGACGTGGTCATCGGTATCGTCGAGACGTACGGGCGAGCCGACACGGAGGTCCAGGTCGGCAGCCTCGAAGTGGTGCCACGTCGGCGGGTGCCCTATCGCGGCGTGACGCTGGAGGAGCTCGACGTCGATGCCGTCGTCGCCCGCCATCCGCAGATGTGTGTCGTCGACGAACTCGCCCACACCAACGCGCCCGGCAGCCTGCGGGCCAGACGCTACCAGGACGTGATCGCGCTACTCGACGCCGGCATCGGTGTGTTGACGGCGGTGAACATCCAGCACCTCGAGACGCTGAATGACGCCGTTGCCAGGGCCACCGGCGTACGGGTCCGCGAGACGGTCCCCGACACGTTGCTCGACCGCGCTGACGAAGTGGTGAACGTCGATGTCACCGTCGAGGAACTCCGCACGCGCATGCGCGAGGGCCGCATCTACCGTCCCGAGAAGATCGAGCACGCGCTGACGAACTTCTTCCGCAAGGGCAACCTCTCGACGTTGCGCGAACTCGCGCTGCGCGTGGTTGCCGACGATGTCGGCGACAAGGCGGCCGGTTATCGTGCGCGCGAGGGCCTGGACCCGCCGCTGATCCCGGAGCGCGTGATGGTCTGCATGAGTTCGAACCCGGAGGCGCCGCGCGTGATCCGCACCGGCGCGCGCATTGCCGGGCGGCTCGGCTCGCGCTGGTACGCCGTCTACGTGGAAACGCCGGCCGAAACACCGGCCCACATCAAGGCGGGTGACGCCGAGGCGCTGCAGCAGAACATCCGGCTCGCGGAATCGCTCGGCGCCACGGTTGTGAACGTCAAGGCCGGGAAGGCGGCGGACGGGCTGATCGCGTTTGCGCAACGCGAAGGCGTGACGCACGTCATCTTTGGCCAGACCGCCAGGTCGGCCATCGAACTGCTATGGAAGGGGTCGACACTCGACCGCTTCCTGCGGGCCGTTCCGGATGCGACGGTGCAGGTCGTCCCCCTGTGAGGCCACGCCCGTTTTCCTGCCCGCGACCGCTCAGCTACCCTGACAATGGCATGTCACGCAGATACCTGAAGGTGCTCCTCGTTGCCGCCATCGCCGCGGGGCTGGCGACCTGGCCGGCCGCCGCGCCCCTTCCCGACGGCGGCGTCGTGGCATTCGATGTCCCCGGCCGCGCCGACGCCACGCCCTCCGTGGCGGCCGAACAAGCGTTCGTGGCGGTCGCGTGGGGCGCCAGCGCCGACGGCAAGGCCGACGTGTTCGTCGCCACGAGCCGGGATGGCGGGCGCGCGTTTGGCGCTCCCGTGCAGGTAAACCGTACCCCGGGTGAGGGTCGTCTGGGCGGAGAACTGCCGCCACGCGTCGCCCTCCACAAGGTCGCCGGCCAGGCGGTGCCGACGGTCACCGTGCTGTGGAATGCGCGCGGCGCGGCCACTGGCATCAAGGTGGCGCGATCGACGGATGGAGGCCTGACGTTCACGGCGCCGATCGACCTGCAGTCGGACGGCGCGATCGGGGACCGCGGCTGGCCCGCACTGGCGGTCGACGATCGTGGCGACGCGCATGCCGTATGGCTCGATCACCGCGGACTCGCCGCGCGTCGTGCCGCCCAGGGCGAGACGGCGAAGACCGCACGCCATGGCCACGGCGCGCCTGCCAATGGCGATTCATCGGTGATGGCGCAAGGGTCGTCATTGTTCTACGCGTCGTCGGGCACCGGGGCCGTGAAGGAACGTGAAATCACCGCAGGCGTGTGCTACTGCTGCAAGACCGCCCTCGCCGCTGGCCGAGGACGCATGCTCGTCGCGGCGTGGCGTCACGTGTATCCGGGCGACCTGCGAGACATCGCCTTCGCGATCTCGCGGGACGGTGGCCGGTCGTTCTCCGCACCCTCACGGGTCAGCGAGGACGGCTGGGCCATCAACGGCTGCCCTGACGACGGGCCCGCGCTGGTGGTGGACGCCGGCGGCGTCACGCACATCGTCTGGCCCACCGTCATTGGCGGCGACGAACCGGTCGGGGCCCTGTTCTACGCGTCCTCGCGGGACGGCCAGCGATTCACGCCGCGTGTGCGCATCCCGACGCTGGGCAGCCCCAAACCGATGCATCCCCAGATCGCGCTCGCAGCCGACGGGACCCTCGTGGTGGCGTGGGACGAACTGATCGATGGCCGCCGGGTTGCCGCCCTGCGCCGGCTCACCGTCAAGGCCGACGCAGCGCCCGCGTTCGGCGAGGTCGTGCGACTGCCCTCCCAGGGCAACGCCAGCCATCCCGTGCTGGCGTCGTCGTCTGCAGGCGTGTTCACCGCCTGGACGACAGGTGGCGACGACTCGCAGGTTCGCGCCGGCTTGATGCGCCTGCCTTGAGGCGTAAGCCATACGCCGTAAGCCGTAACGCGTAGGCTGGAGGCTGGAGGCTGGAGGCTGGAGCCCGTCCGCTTTGCCCCTCACAGCGTCACTGCGACTTTCTTATTTGCGCCTTTGCGTCGACCCGCCTGTCGTGCTGCGCGCTCAAGAGCGTGTATGCGAGGTAGTACTTGTAGATGTTGCTGACGTAGGTGACCGTCTCGCGGCCGATCCGCTCGGATGCGACGCGCTCGACATTGCCGAACCAGACGTTGGGGTTGAGCCCGCGCTCCGCTGCCTCCCGCCGCAGTTGCCGCAGTCGACCCGGCCCGGCGTTGTAGGCGGCAAACGTCATGAGCCCCTTGTTCAACGGGTCGATCGATTCGTCCTTGAAGTACTGGTCCATCATGAACCGCATGTACTTGACGCCGGCATGGATGTTGGGCTCCAGCTTGTGGATGTCCCCGACATTGAGCTGCTTGCCCGTCGGTGGCATCACCTGCATCACGCCCACCGCGCCGACGGGGCTCTTCACGTTGTTGTCCAGCGTCGATTCCTGGTATCCCTGCGCCGCCATCAACAGGTAATCCATGTCGTACTGGCCCCCGTACTTCCTGAACAGCTCGATCACCTCCCTGAACTTGCGCCGCTCGGCATCCGTCGTGGCGTTCTTGGCAAACTTCACGTTCTTCAGGTAGCGCTGCTCGAGCACCGCACGCAACGTGTCGCCTCGACCGTGCTTGAGGACCCACTCGTCCACCACGGCACGCAGCTTCGGATTCTCCTTGCGGAAGGCGATGGCCAGCGTTCCGCCGGTCCGGACGGCGAGATCCGGATGCACCTTGATGTCGGTGAACACCTGCTGCCAGAACTGCGCCAGGTAGTCGTCGACAATGGTGATCGGCATCAGGCCGGCGTTGACCATCTCGAGGATGTCATCGTCCTCGAGCACGTCCGGCGCCTCATGGATGACGATGGCCGGCTTGCCGCGGCCGGTCAGCTGCGTGCTGAGCTGGGTCAGCGAACCGTAATATGCGCTCGCCTTGCGAACGAACACCTCCCGTCCCGCGAGGTCGTCGAGCGTCGCGAGCGGCGGTGCACCCGGTCCGGTCACCACCACCTGGTTCACGTTGGTGCGTGTCGGCACCGAGAAGGCGGCGACCTTTTCCAACTCCGGCCGGACGGTGACCATGGCCGCGACCATGTCGATGGTTCCGCCCGCCAGGGCCGCATGCAGTTGATCGCGTGACATCGGCACGATGACCACGTGGACCTTGAGGTTGCCGGTCTTGAGACGTTCGTTGAGGTCCTTTTCGAACGACTTCAGCGCCTCATAGGTGAGCCCGTGCTCCTGGCCACGATCGATGAAGTAGTGGGTGCGGTTGAACGTGACACCGACGCGGATCGACCGCCGCTTCACCATCTCGTCGAGGTCGCCTGAGGACGGCCGGTCGATCAGGCGCCGTACTCCCTCCGGAAGCGCGTCGTAGGGAGACGCGGTGGGAGGGATGGGTGCATCGGCAGGCACCGTGGCGGCCAGGGCCGGGTCCGCAGTCGGAGCCGGGACGGGATTGGCTGGTGGTGCCGGGGCCGCCGACGTGGTGGCAGCAGCAGCGGGAGACGTTGCGGGCGCGGAAGGCGTGGCCTCCTGTCCGCCGCAGGCCGCGCCAAGCGACGCCGACAGCAGGGCGCCGATGGCCAGGCGCCGTGCGCGCGAAGATCCTGTCATCGTTCTTTCCTCAGGCCGGGCTCGCGGGGGTTCCGGCGCCATGCCTCATATCGTCCGGGCGCACGCTGCTGCAGACAACACAAATTTTTTGCGGCCCGGGAGGTCGCGGTTCTGGCAATCGGAGCAGATGCAAGTGCGAGGCTTCCCGGAAGCGCCGTCAAATCGCTATTGGCATCGCGAGCTACCACCGTTGGACACGGCTCTGCTGGCAGGACACACGTTGAGGCGACGAGTGGCCGCGCGCATTAGCGCCTCAGCACTGCTTCCGGAGCGAGGCGCAGAGTGCATCACGGAGCGCGACGTCTCTCGGGTCGCCAGTCAGTGTCGTTCCCATCTGGCTGGTCACGTAGCCGTAACCGATGCCCGTCTCGGGATCGGCAAAGCCCATCGCGCCGCCTGCGCCTGGCGCCCCATAGGCACTGGCGCTGCCGAACGGGAAGGCCGGGCACGACTTCATGAAGCCCAGCGAGAACTCGAGGCCCTCGGCCTTCATGCACTCGTCATGGAACCCGCGACCGGGCGGAACTGCCCGGGCCGCCAGCAGGTCGAGCGTTTCCTGCCGAAGTCCCAGCTCGCGGCCGCCGCTGGCGAACACGCCGTAGGCGCGCGCGATGCCGCGCGCGCTACCCACCGCGTTGCCGGACGGCACTTCGAGGTCGCGCGCATAGACACGCGGCTCGTCGAGATACACTGCCGCGCCCGGATTCACCATCAGGGCGCGATGAATGTTTGAGCGCGGGTTCAAGGCCTCGAGGGTGAGCCGAAGCGGGAACCCCCAGAGCAGGGCAAGGCGCCCGGGCGGGGCCAGGACGGCGAGCCGAGAATTCGGAATGTCCTGCGGCAGACCGATATGGACGTCCTCGCCGAGCGCCGCGGCAACCTCGTCGTGGAAGAATTGTCCCAGGGAGCGGTGCCTGGGATCGATGCGGCGCATCAGCTCCCCCTCGTAGAACCCGAGGGTAAGTGCGTGATATGCCTGCCGCATCCCGGGTTCCCATGCCGGCTTCTGGCGAGCCATCACGCCGGCAAGCCGGTCGAGGTCCGCGACGACGTCGCGGTCGACCGGCTCATCGAAGGCGAACAGCCCGGCCTGGTGCGCGAGCAGTTGACGTACGGTGATCGTCTGCTTGCCCTGCTGCGCGAATTCCGGCCAGTAGGTCGCCACCCGCTCCTCGTAGTCCAGCCACCCGCGCGAGTGGGCGATCGCCAGGGTCATCGCGGCCAGGCCCTTGGTGGCCGAGTGGACCACCACCATCGTGTCCCGCTCCCAGGGCGTATCGGTCACCTGGTTCCGGACACCGCCCCATAGGTCTACGACTTTCTCGCCACGGTAGTAGGCGCAGCACGCGCCGCCCACCTCTCCGTGTCGATCGAAGTTCGCCTCGAACGCGTCGCGGACCGCCTCGAAGCCACGACTGACGTGTCCATCTACGACATGAGCTGCCACGGCGCGCATGGTGCCTCCCGGGTCGCAAACCGGCGCCCAGGCAGAACACCTCGGCGCCGTGTCCGAGTGTCTGCCGTTCTACTGCCTGAACGCACGAGCAGTCACGCGCTGGGCTACCAGTTCACCTACGGCCTGCGGTGTCAATGCGATTTTCATCACACCAGCCCTCTGACTGCTGAACATCTCGAAGGCCTCGTGAATGTCGTCGAACGCGAAATGGTGCGTCACCAGCGGCGTCAGATCCACGCGGTCGTGGGCCACCAGTTCGAGCAACCGGCGCATGCGCTCCTTGCCACCCGGGCACAGCGTCATCACGATCCGCTGGTCTCCCAATCCGGCGTGAATGGCCTCGTACGGGGCGACCAGCTTTCCCGAGTACACACCGAGGCTCGAGACCGTCCCCCCAGGCCGGGTAGAACGCAAAGCATTCTCGAACGTTTCCTGCCGGCCCAGCGCCTCGATGGCGACGTCGACGCCGCGGCCGCCCGTCAAGCGGCGAATCTCCGCTACTGGGTCCTGCTCGCGCACATTGACCACATGCGTCGCACCGAAGCGGCGTGCCATCTCGAGGCGCTCAGGGACCGCATCGACACCGACAATGAGCGCGGCGCCGCGAAGTTTGGCACCCAAGGTCGCGCACAGGCCGATTGGACCCTGAGCGAATACGGCGACCGCGTCACCCACGCGCACATTGCCGCTCTCGGCGCCGCTGAGTCCGGTCGAGAAGATGTCTGGCAGCAGGACGACCTGCTCGTCACTCAAGCTGTCCGGTATCACCGCGAGGTTGGCCCGCGCATCCGGCACGCGCAGGTACTCGGCCCATGCGCCGTCGATGGTGTTGCCGAAGCGCCATCCGCCCAGCGGACCTCCGCACTGTGCGTGCGAACCGCCGAGACAGCTGAAGCACTGCCCGCACGGCGTGATGGCCCCGACGATGACACGTTGACCGATGCGGTATTCGGGCTCCAGCCCGTCACCGAGTGCCGCGATCACGCCGACGGGTTCGTGCCCGAGGATCAGCCCGGGACGCACCGGATACTCGCCTCGCACGATGTGGACGTCTGTCCCGCAGATCGTCGTCGTCGTGATGCGGATGACCGCCTCGCCCGTCCCCGGAACCGGAATCGGACGCTCTTCGATGCGCAGTTGATTGGTGCCACCAAAGACAACTGCCTTCATGGCGCTCACATGTGGCTCCCTTCGTGATTCCTTGCCGACTGTAGAGTCAGCAAGGACGATGCCGACCTGGAATGGGGCCAGGCCTTCGGGAGCCACGCAGGCACGTCCGGCGGACATCGCAGCGCGGGGAATTTTGCGTACTGGCGCCGATGTTTACCCACCGGCTGCATGATGCGTCCTCACGTAGTGGGCATGAGCCTGCAGACCTCCAGCTCACGACGCGGGCATGCGGCGTGCACGCTTCGGGGTCGAGGGCGTACTGGCGTGCCGGCTTCCATCGACGTCGCACACACGTCGGCTGGCACGCGGGCCGCCGGAGCAGTCATGGAGTTCCACGTCGATTCAGACTCGCCGCACAGCTTGCCGCAGGACGGTGACGTCCTCGTCGCCCGCACGTGTGCCACCGGGCAGTACAGCGTCGCGATCGTGCCGGAGTGTCCACATCTGCGGTACGAGCGCCGCAGCCGGGCGATGGAGGGGGCCCGATTGCTGGCGCATGACCGCGCGGTGGATGCGTGGCTGTCGGAGGATCTGATCCACTTCGTGCCCCTGGCCCGCTTCCGTGACTAGCCGAAGCCGCGGGGCGGCCGTTAGACTCTGGTGAGCCCCTCCGGTGCGGTGGCTGCTGGACGTCGTCATCCCGCGCTCGCCGCGAACCGGCGTTCCGCCGTGTGCTTGATCGGCCCGAGAGTTGCGCGGCGGATCAGGCGGATCCCGGGCGAGAGGAATGCCCAGTAGGTACGGAACCTGGCACTGGCGTCGTGATCAGTTGGCATCGCACGTGTCTCGGTCCGGAAGATCGACGCGCACGGCGCGACGGGATCGGCACGCAGCGTCCACACGATCTTGACGAGGCCTGGCGCAGCAAACTGTGCGAAGTGCCGGGGATCAACCGCATGGAACGTGGGGTTCGACTCCCACGGTCGGGTGACCGCGCCCAGGACGATTTCCGATCCTGGCTCTTCGGCGAGCACGCCCCACCCGAGTGCGCGCATTTCATCGATGAGACCGGCCGGCAGGTCATTGCGCCGTGGCTCGCTGCCGAGGAGAAGGTCACGCGCCCGGAAGATGGCGCGCGCCAACGGGATGGTGTCCAGTGCGAGCATACGAGCGACGTCCAGCGTCACTGCTGCCGGCGCGTCGACGGCCATGTGCTGCCGCTCCACCACGTCGTAGAGCGGCATGAAACGATCGAGGAACTCATCGCGCTCGTGAGGCCCGGCCGGACGAGGACGCCCGTATCGGAGCCAGGTCACTCCTGCGTACGCGAGGTACGCCGACACCGCCGCCATGCCGCCCAGCATCCCCAGGCGTGTCATCTGTCGAAGCCCCGATGCCCCCACGGCCAACCTCCTCTGTCGATCGCGACATCCGCCGTGGATCGGGAACGCAGTTTCCGTGCCCGGCCATCCGCGTGGTGCCGGATGTGCGCGCCCGAACGCCGCGAACCGAAGTGAGGAATATTCCGCTCCTTGCGCGGACGTACCGCACCGCATGGACAGCGTCATGGGCTAACCAGCCGGTGACCACGCTCGATCTCGTTTGCACACACATTGATTGGACGCTCCGTCATTCTGCAGTCCGTTTGCAAGTGCCCTCACCGGACGTCAGGGCGCTCGCTGTCTGCAGGAGGACTGCGTGGGCACGATCCCCGTGTCCTAAGCGTCGAGCTTGTGGTTTCGGGCCGGCAGGGGACACGTTTCCGACAGCGGCCACGCTTGTAACCCACATTTAACGCATGCGACACAGCAGGGAAACGACCACGACGTAGCGTGACAGGAACGTGACCAGAAGGTCGCGTGCCGTTGCCTGCTTCCAGGAGAACTGCGTGACGCTGGCTCATTCGCAAGGCACCACCCCCCCGACCTGGTCCGTCCCAGGCCTCACGACGACCACGACCCGCATCCTCGTCGTCGAGGACGAACAAGACATCGCCGGCCTGATCAAGCACACGCTCGAACGCGAGCCGGATACCGTCGTGACGATGGTCAACAGCGGCGACGCGGCGCTCAAGGCCGTGGCCGAGCAGCAGCCACACCTGATCGTCCTCGACCTGAACCTGCCGGTCCTCTCGGGATTCGAGGTGTGCCGGATCCTGCGCTCGCGGCCGACGACCAAGCAGGTGCCGATCATCATGCTGACGGCGCGGACGACCGAGGTCGATCGCGTGTCCGGCCTCGACCTCGGCGCCGACGACTACGTCACCAAGCCGTTCAGCCTGCGTGAACTCGCGGCGCGCGTCCGCGCGGTGCTGCGGCGGCCGCAGATCTCGCCCGCACAGGGTCCGGCTGCGACCGTGTACCGCGGCACGCACCTGACCGCCGACTTCGATGCGGTGGCCATTCACGTCGCCGGCCAGGCGGTCAAGCTGACGCGGCGGGAGTTCGAGTTGCTGCAGTGCCTGGTGGAGAACAGGAGTCGCGTGCTCTCGCGCGATCGGCTGCTGGAGCGTGTGTGGGGCTACGACCGTTCGATCGAGACCCGATCGGTGGACGTGCACATCGGCCGGCTGCGGGCCAAGCTGGGAACCGCGGGCGATCAGATCGAGACGGTCGTCGGACTCGGCTATCGCTTCGTGGACGCCTGAAGGCTCATGACCGAAACTGTAGGCGTCGAGCTTGCTCGACGCTGACGTCTGGGGACCGCATCGTGGTGCTGCCCGTCGACCAAGGGCGACGGCTACGTGGAAACCGCTTCGTGGACGCCTGAAGGCCCAACGCCTGCGAGCGGCCCGGCGCTATCTGGCGCCGAACACCGAGAGCACCCAGTAGGTCGAGGCACCGACAAACGCTGCCGCCGGGATCGTCAGGACCCACGCCCAGACGATCCGGCCCGCCACTCCCCACCGCACCGCCGACAGTCGCCGCGTCGCCCCGACGCCGACAATGGACCCGGTGATCGTGTGCGTCGTGCTGATGCCGATGCCCATCACCGTGGCGATGAGGATGGCCACCGCCGCACCCGTCTCCGCGGCGAACCCGCCGACTGGCGCCAGCTTCGTGATCTTCGTGCCCATCGTCCGGACGATGCGCCAGCCGCCAGAGAGCGTGCCCAGGCCGATGGCCAGGTGCGCCGCGAGCACCACCCAAATCGGCACGTCGAAGGTGGAGATATAGCCGGCCGTGAAGAGCACACCGGTGATGATCCCCATCGTCTTCTGTGCGTCGTTGGCACCGTGCATCAGGCTGAACAACGCCGCCGACAACAGCTGGAGCTTTCGAAAGAGCTGATCGACCCGTGCCGGCGAGGTCCGCCTGAAGATCCAGAAAGTGGCGGTCATCGTGGCCAGGCCGACGAACATGCCGACCAGCGGGGCGACGACGATGAACACGAGCGTCTTCGTCCAGCCCGACCAGAGGATCGCCGGCAGGCCCGCCTTGGCCACTGCCGCTCCACCGTATCCGCCAAAGAGCGCATGCGACGAACTGGTGGGCAGGCCGAAGTACCAGGTGATCAGGTTCCAGACGATGGCGCCGGTGAGGCCGGCCCCGATCACGGCAAAGGTGACGACCTTGAGGTCGACCATGCCGGAGCCGACGGTCTTGGCGACGGCGGTTCCGAAGGTGAAGGCGGCGACGAAGTTGAAGAAGGCCGCCCAGATGACTGCTTGACCGGGGGTCAGGACACGTGTGGAGACCACGGTGGCGATGGAATTCGCCGCGTCGTGAAATCCGTTGATGTAATCGAACGCCAGCGCGAGGATGACGAGCGCGGTGACGACCAGCAGGGCTGAATCCATGAGGTCAGGTCGTACCTAGGTGTACTTGACGACCACGCCCTCGATCTCGTTGGCCACGTCCTCGCATTCGTCCGTGGCGCGCTCGAGCAGGTCGAGGATTTCCTTCCACTTGATGACCTCGATGGCGTTCTGCTCTTCCGAGAAGAGCCGGCCGATCGCCTCACGATGAATCTGGTCGGCCTCGTTCTCGAGGCGGTTGATTTCGACGACGTGCTCGTCGACGCCGCGCCGTTGCTCCAGCTTCTGAGTGGCCAGCAGGATCTGCTCGGCAGACCGGAGGATGACGTCGGCGAGTTCGCGGGCGCCGTAGCGCAGGTTCTGCACCCGGTACAGACGGATGCAGCCACCGGCCGCGTCCATCATGTCCATCACGTTGTCGAGATACAGGATGAGCGTGTGGATGTCTTCGCGATCCAGCGGCGTGACGAACGTCTTGTTCAGCCGATGGAGGGCGTCGTGCGCGATCTGGTCGCACTCGTGTTCGAGCGCCTTGAGTTCGTCGGCCGCGGCCCAGCGGGGCACGTCGCCCGCGAGCATGTCGACGAGGACGACCGCCGCCTTGCGGATCTCCTGCGCGAGTTGGATGAAGTCGTCGAAGAAACGACCATCTTTCGGGATCAGGCTGAATCGAGCCACACCAGTCTCCTAGACGAGCCGACGAACCTGGTCCATCCGCCGCGATGGCGTGGGTTGCGCGCTGAGCGTGTGAGATGGACGCATGGACGAGGATCGTCGCGCAGGGCCTCCGCGCAGAGCGAAGGGACTGTCATCATATCCCTGAGGTTGTGGGGCGGCCTGTAAATTCCACGTAAACAATCGGGCACGCGCCCGCAAGTCCCTCGTTCCCGGGAGATTGGCCCTTGGCGGGCTTGCCAACCTCCGGCCGCCCGGCTAAGTTGAGGACACCATGCATTCGGTGCTGACCCTGATCCTGGGCGGTGGCCGCGGGAACCGCCTCTTCCCGCTCACGTGGACGCGTTCCAAGCCCGCCGTCCCGATCGGTGGCAAGTACCGCCTCATCGACGTGCCGGTCAGCAACTGCCTGCATGCGAACCTGCGGCAGATCTTCGTGCTGACGCAGTTCAACTCCGCCTCGCTCAATCGTCACGTGGCGCAGAGCTACCGGCTGGACCACTTCTCTCCCGGGTTCGTCGACATCCTCGCCGCGGAGCAGACCCCCGACAGCACGTCGTGGTTCCAGGGCACGGCCGACGCGGTCCGCCAGGCCTGGCGCCACTTCCACTCGATGCAGGCCGACCACATCCTCATCCTTGCGGGCGATCACCTGTACCGGATGAATCTCGCCGAGCTGATCACCGATCACATCGAGCAGGATGCCGAGGTGACGATCGCCGCGCAACCGTGCGACCCGGAGACCTCGACGCAGATGGGCATCTTCCTGTTCGACGGTGCCGGGCGCATCTCCGGCTTCGAGGAGAAGCCCAACCTCGAGCGCCTCGGCCAGATCGGCCAGAGCGTCCCGAAAGACAGCCGCGTCGCCTCCTGGATCTCGCCCCAACGACCGTTCATCGCGTCAATGGGCATCTACGTGTTCTCCAAGCACGTGCTGCTGGATGCCCTCGAGCAATATGGAGACGCGGTCGACTTCGGCAAGGAGATCATCCCCGCCGTCATCCAGACCCACCGTGTCCGCGCCTTCCTCTATCGTGGCTACTGGGAGGACGTCGGCACCATGGGCTCCTTCTTCGAAGCCAACCTGAAGCTGACCGACCCGAAGCCGGCCTTCACGTTCCATGACGCCGCCAGCCCGATCTACACGCACCCGCGCTTCCTCGCGGGCTCGACCATGCAGGACGCCCGCATCAACCGCGCCGTCGTCGCCGAGGGCTGCGTGCTCGAGCAATGCTCCATCGATCGGGCGGTCGTCGGCATCCGCACGCAGGTCCGCCCCGGCGCGACGATTACCAACTCCGTGCTGCTCGGCGCGGATTTCTACAGCCGCGACATCGACGACGCAGGCGTGCCCCTCGGCATCGGCAAGGACGTCGTGCTCGATCGGGTGATCGTGGACAAGAACGCGCGCGTGGGCGACGGCGCCCGACTGGTGAATGCCGCGGGAGTGCAGGAAGCCGAGGGCAACGGCTACTTCATTCGCGAAGGCCTCATCATCGTGCCCAAGGGCGCCACTATCGCCCCCGGCACGATCGTGTAGCACCGGACAAGAAACGGCCCCGTGCTCTCCCGGAACACGAGGCCGTTGGTTCCACTTGCCGGAACCGAAAACACACGGAGGTAGGGCCCGCTCTCCGAGCGCGGCCCAGCGTGACTCCCTCAGGCCGGCACGCGCATCGGTGGCTCGAGCGTCTTCACGTCCTCGCCGGCGTCGACGAAGGTGCCGGTCGCCTGATTCCACACCGTGACCTTGGCGCGCTTCAGGTCGAAGAACCAGCCATAGAGGCGCAGTTCGCCTGCCGCGATCGCGCGCTGCACGGATGGATACGTCTGCAGGCGCTCGACCTGCTCGACGACGTTGGTACGGGCCAGCGCGTTGTGCGGCGTGGTGGGCGGTGGCTGCGCCGCGACCGGGGCCTGCGCATGCCGATCCAGGGCCGACGTGCCGTGTGCAAGCCAGCGGCTCAGCGACCCTCCCAACGCCTCGTGCCCACCGAGCAGGGCCTTCATCGCCCCGCATTCCGAATGGCCGCAGACGACGATGGTGTGCACCTTGAGCACGTCGACGGCGAACTCGATTCCCGAGCCGACCGAGTCGTCACTGCCGGCAACGCCCGTCCATGTCGGCACGATGTTGCCGATGTTGCGAAGCACGAAGATGTCGCCCGGATCGGCGTTGACTAGGTCGGCCGGCACGATGCGTGAGTCCGCGCAGGTGATGAACAGCGCCTGTGGCGTCTGGCCGACGTCTGCGAGGTGGTTCAGCAACGGCTTCACCTCGCGCGACGTCGTGGCGTTGAACGCCGCCGCGCCTTGCAGGAGCGGCTCGCTGGACGACGCCGTCGTGGACATCGACGTCTCCTTGCGGGTGCGCCGTCGAAGGGCGCCGAGCAGGCCGTCGAGCCGCGACTTGGCAAACTGCGGCGTCCCTTTCGCGGCGTTGGCGTACCAGGCCTCGTGCAATTCATCGATGTCGACACGGCCGCCCAGCCGCTCATGGCTGAGTCGCCAGTCGTGCAGCGTCTCGAACGCGGCATGATCCATGAAGTCCACCATCAGGTCGATGTCGACGTGGGTCCGTGGCGGGATGCGCTCGAGCGCCGCCGTCAGCTTGGGGATGCCGACAAACGTCATCGACCCGCCGATTCGGACGTGGTACCTGCCGTCGGCGCCCTCGACCTGCACGTTGGTGTGCGACAACCGCCGCAGCAGGAGCACGAGCGCAAGCGACACGCCGAGGCCGATGCCAGGCAGCAATCCGAGCACGACCACCCCGGTCACGGTGACCAGGTAGACGATCGCCTCGCCGAAGGTGACCAGCCGCCGGATGTGGTGGGCATCGACCAGGCGGATGCCGACATGGACGAGCAGGCCCGCCAGCACGCACAGCGGGATCATCTCGATCCCGACGCCGAGGAACACGACGAAGAGCAGGATCCAGACGCTATGGAGGATCGCCGAGAGCTGCGTCTGGGCGCCGGCCTGGATGTTGGCCGACGACCGCACGATCACGCCCGTGACCGGCAGACCGCCGAGGACGCCGGACAGCGTGTTCGACAGGCCCTGACCGACGAGCTCGCGATCGAGATTCGCGCGAGGGCCGGTGTGCAGCTTGTCGGTGGCGACGGCACAGAGCAAAGACTCGACGCTGGCGACTGCCGCAATCGTGATGCCGCCCATCACCACCGCCATCCAGTGCTCGGCGCCCGGCCATGCCGCGAACTGCAGCCCGCTGCCGAAGCCGCCCTTGAGGTCGATCCGTTCGACGTCGAGGCCGAGCAACACCGAGGCGCCCGTCGCCGTCATTACCGCCACGAGGGACGCGGGGACTGCCGACAGCGGCCGCGGCACCCATTGCCAGGCCAGCAGGAGCGCAATCGTCGCGAGTCCCAGGAAGGCCGCGGGTGCATGCAGGTCCATCACCTGCGCCGGCAGCGCGAGGAGATTCTTGAGGGCCTGGCTCTCAGGCGCGCCGCCGAGGATGATGTGCAGCTGCGCGAGGGCGATGGTGATGCCGATGCCCGCAAGCATGCCGTGCACGACCGCGGGCGAGACGGCCAGGCAGAGGCGGGCGATGCGCGAGGCGCCCAGCGCGATCTGGATGACCCCGCCGAGCACGACCGCGGAGGCAACCAGCCGCCAGTCGGCGAATTGCTCGACCATGCCGAAGACGATCGCGGTCAAGCCGGCCGCGGGCCCTGTAACCTGAAGGGGCGCTCCGGCGACCAGGCCCGTGACCAGGCCACCGACAATGCCGGCGATGAGTCCGGCCATGATGGGGGCGCCTGACGCCAGCGCGATGCCGAGCGACAGGGGAATGGCAATGAGGAAGACAACGAGTGAGGCAAGCACGTCCTGCCGCGGCGCTGAGAAGAGGCCCGGGCGGACTGCATGCGGAGCGGTGGGTGAAGCGTTTGGCATGGGCATGAGACGACGCCACTATGCCTGCCGGCCAGCATTCCGGCATGACGGATCTGATCGGATTGACATGATGTTTCGATGATGAGCCGGGAAGTCCTTTCTTATCAGTTCGATGACGTGGTGATCGACTTGCGTGCGGGGCGCGTGCTGCGCGCCGGCACGGCGACGCCGCTCGAGCCGAAAGCCTACGATCTGCTCGTCCTGCTCGCGTCCCGGAGCGGTGAACTCGTCACCCGGCAGGAGGTCCTCGACCGCGTCTGGGCCGGCGTGTACGTGACCGACAATGCGGTCGCCCGCGTAATCGCCCAGGTCCGTCGTGTGCTCGGCGACTCGGCCAGGGCCTCGCGGTACATAGAGACGGTGCCCACCCGGGGCTACCGCTTCATCGTGCCCGTGACGCTCAGGTTCGCCGCTACCTCGTCTGCCTCGCCGGCAACACTCGTGCCGGCCGCAGCCACCGGGGCCATTGCTGGGCAGGGCGGCCCCGGCCCCGGCTCAACCGGCGCTCCGCAGGTGCGGGCAGCCACGTCTGCGGCGGCCGCGCAACCGGACGACACGCGCAACCCTGCTTACGCCCTTCAGGTTTCGGCGCGGCAGGCCGGGCACCCGCTCTGGGCCGCAGGCCTGGCGCTGGTGGCACTGATGGCGATTCTGCTCGCCTGGCGATCGCAAACGACGTCCTCGCGTGAGTCGGCGGGGCTGCGCGTCGGCACCCGCACGCAGATCACGTCGTCGGCTGTACTGGACGCGTTCCCGGCCTGGTCGCCCGATGGCCGCACGCTGGCGTACGCGAGCGACCGCGGCGGCCGCTTCGAGATCTTCATCCGTGACATGACGGCCGGCGGCGATCGCATCGCGCTGACTGCCGATCGCCAGCACAACGTGCAACCGGCCTGGTCGCCCGACGGCTCACGGCTCGCCTACCACTCGTCGGGCCGCGGCGGCATCTGGGTCATCGCACGCTCGGGTGGGACGCCGTTCCAGATCAGCCGTTTTGGGTCACGACCGTCGTGGTCGCCGGATGGCACCCGCGTGGCCTTCCAGGGCGCGCCATACACCGAGCCGGGCGCCGCGGCGTTCGAGACGTTCGGCCCGTCGAGCCTGTGGGTCGTCACCGTTGACGGTTCCGAACCGCGCATGGCGACGAGAGGCTGGCGACCGGAAGGCAGTCACGTGCGCCCCACATGGTTCCCCGATGGGCAGCGGTTGTTTTTTGCAAGTCAACGGCTCGACACGACCGACTTGTGGACCGTCGATCTCGCGTCTGGTGCGTTGACCCGCGTCCTCGAGGCTCGCGCCCGGGCCGTCGACGCCACGCTGACGCCGGACGGTCGCGCCGTGTACTACGTCCGCATGGGCGATCACTTCGACTTGTGGAAGCTGCCGCTCCGCGAGGACGGCACGGCCGCTGCCGCGCCGGAACTGGCCTTGCCGCCGGGCGAACTCGACATCCGACACGTCGCGATGCACCCGCATGGCAACCAGTTGGCCTACGTCGGGATGGCGACGGTCGCCGGCCTGCGCAGCCTGCCGCTTCGCAGGGACGGGATCCCCGCGGGTCCGTCCGTGCGTATCGCGGAGGACGCCGTGCGGCGAGCGCGACGCCCCTCGTTCAGTCCGGACGCCCGTCATGTCGCGTTCGAGCGACAGGTGGCCGGGGGGCCGCCTGGCCTGTGGCTGCTCGACCTGGCGCAAGGCTCGGTCCGGGCGCTGGCCGTGGGTCTCACCGACGCGCGCGATCCGGCATGGAGCCGTGACGGCACCCGGGTGTACTTCGAGACGGGCGAGGATACCGACGTGGTCCTGCAGGCGATGCGCGTGCAGGACGGCGGCACGGAGATCGTCGCGCGCCTGGCCGACGGCGCGCACACGCTGTTGCGGCCCCGGGTCTCACCCGACGGCACCCGCCTCGCCTACACGCGCTCCTCGGAGGGACAGCTCGAGGTCTGGGTCCGTGCGCTCGCCGACGGTACCGATACCCGCGTCGCGCGCCTCGGCGATGGAGTGGCGTTTCCAGCCTGGTCGCCCGACGGTCAGGCGGTGGCCGTTGACGTGTGGCGTGATGGCCATGCACAGGTGTACGTGGCGGATCTGGCAAGCGGCGTCATCACGCAGGTATCGCGCGAGGTGGATCAGGCGTGGGTCCGAAGCTGGTCGCCCGATGGCACCCGCCTCGCGTTTGCCGGCGCGACGGACGGCCGATGGAACGTGTGGTCGGTGCGCCGGGACGGCACCGACCTGCGCCAGTTGACCGACTACGGCGACGAGCATCACTACGTGCGCAACCCGGAATGGTCGCCCACCGGCGATCGCCTCGTCTACGAATTCGCGACCTTCTCGGGCAACATCTGGGCGGTGCCGTTGCCGTGATCATTGGTCATTGGTCATTACTCATTGGTCATTACCCATATTACCCATGACCAATGACGAATGACGAATGACGAATGACTGATGCCCGGTCAGTCCTTCCCGGCCACCTCGCGGAGGACACGGGGCGTCAGGAACCATTCGAGGCGGGCCGGCCCGCGTGTACCGAAGCCGCTGGTGATGAGCAGCATCGCCGCCCCCTTACGGAACTCCAACGGCCCCTGCAGGTGCAGCAGCAGCGCCGCCAGTTCCGACAGCATGGGTTCATGCCCCACCAGGGCGACGGTGCCCTTCGGCGATCGTGCCCGCAGCGCCGTCACCAGGGCGCCAGGACGCGTGGCGGGGCGTAGCGCGTCGAGCAGTTGCACCTTCGGCGACGGCGACAGCGCCTTGGCCAGGATCTCGGCCGTCTGGAACGTCCGCGTCAGCGGGCTGGTCAGCAGATGGTCCACGACCGGAACCACCCGGGCCAGGCCGCGGGCCGCCCGCTTCCACTTGCGGGCCCCGTCATGGCTCAACGGCCGTTGTTCATCGTCTGGCCATGCGGCGCCGCGTTCCTCGGCAATCGCATGGCGTACCAGCAGCAGCTGCAGTTCAGTGGCCACGGGTTGCCTTTCGATGACGCACCACGTTCACCGTTCGTACCCCGGGGACGACAGTCTGGAGAGTGGTATCGGTGACGCCAATGAGCCCGGCACGGGAGCGAAGGTAGCGTCGATGCAGCAGCCGGGACGCGGCTTCGATCGTCGCCACGGCTGCCGCTGCCGCGTGCTGAAGGTCCTTGCCGGGCGCAGTGTCGGGCACCGATTGCAGCGACGTCATGAGGACGTCGAGATCGTGCAGGTGGCCGAGTGACTCCTGGGCGGCCTTCAACGTCCGCAGGGGCCGCAGCACGCGCGCGAGCCCGGCCTCGCCCGTGATCTCCAGCACGTAACGCAGCTTCTTGATGGCGATACGGACCTCGTGCAACGGCTCGGGGTGATAGGTCGTACCGGTGCGCTCGATGTGGTCGCGCAGGTCCTGCGCGCGTGCGATCAGACGCCGGGTCAGACCCTCCCGCCAGGATTCATCGCGGGACACGGTGCGAGCAGCGGCGAACGCCTCGAGGGCACGATCGAGCTCCCGCCGCGGACCGGGCCCGAGCGCCTTGCGCAGGGCACGCACCGGCGCGCGGCGTCGATGCTCGAGGTGCTCGCGCCAGGCGTCCGCCAGGCGATCGGCATCCGGTCCCTCGATCGGCAACTCCTCGACCATCCCGAGCGCGACGTCGAGTTCGCGGACCGGCCCAAGGGCTCGGGTGAGATCCCGCAGGTTGCGGCGCAACGGCTTGAGACGGATGTCATCGAGGCCACGGCCGAGCACGGGAACCACCTCCCGCAAGCGCCGCGAGGCCACTCGCGCCTGGTGCACCGCATCGACCTTGGCGTCGTGGGCGTCGTCCGCCTGTTCGCGCAACGCGTCGTGGCGACCCGTGACAAGGGTCGCAAGATCCTGAACGGGACGCGTGGGAGGCATTCGGCCACACTCTAGCACTCGCCAGTTCCACGATCCCACGCCTTCGGCCGCGTTCGGAGAACCGGCCCTACCGTCGAAACATTCAGCCCCGGGATGACGAGGCGCCCGGCGATTGTCGTTGGTAGGGACGGCTCTCCGAGCCCGGCCTGGTGTACTTACGACGTCGTCATTCGAAACAGGCGTGAAACGCGCAACGGGTAGTCTGCCCCGGATGCGCGTGCGCCTCCTCTCGATCGCCTGCACCGTGGCCGTGATGTCGGCCATGCCGCTGGCGGCGTGCCGGCACACGCCTCGCTCGGCGCGGGCCGTGATCACCGTCGATGGGTCCAGTACCGTCTACCCGCTCACCGAGGCGATCGCCGAGGACTTCCAGCGTGTCTCTCCGACCTCGCACGTCACGATCGGCGTGGCGGGCACGAGCGGTGGTTTGCGCCGGCTCTGCCGCGGCGTCCTCGACATGGCAGCCGCGTCGCGACCGATCGTCGCGGCCGAGGCTGCGTCGTGTGCCGCGGCGGGTATCGCCTTTGTCGAGTTGCCTGTCGCTTTCGACGGCATCACGGTGGCGGTGCACCCGTCCAACACCTGGGTGGAGAGCCTGACGGTCGATGACCTGCGGCGGCTCTGGCGGCACGAGGCCGAGGGGACGCTCCTCCGCTGGTCGCAATTGCGCCCGACCTACCCGGATCGCGAGGTCCACCTGTTCGGCGCGGGCGTCGAGTCGGGAACCTTCGACTACTTCACCGGGGCGATCACCGGGGCCCCGCGCGACAGTCGCGGCGACTACACGTCGAGCGAAGACGACAACACCCTCGTCCAGGGCGTGGCGGGTGATCCGAACGCGCTGGGATACTTCGGCTTTGCGTACTACGAGACGCACGACGAGTACGTCCGCGCCGTCGCCATTCGCGCCGACGCGAACTCGGATGCGGTCCTGCCGACCCGCGACACGATCCGCTCGGGAGCCTACCGTCCATTGGCCCGTCCCGTATTCGTCTACGTCAACGCGCACTCGCTGGATCGCGACGACGTCCGTCGCTTCGTCGACTACTACACGACGCACGTCACCGAGGTGGCCAACGACGTCGGCTACGTGCCGCTCGAAGCGCGCGTGCAGGCCGCGGTCCGGGCACGGCTCGAGGCGCGTCGCACCGGCTCGCTGTTTGCGGGCGACGCGGGCGTGCAGACACGGACCCTCGCCGCCAGGCTGGGCGTGGAGTAACGTTGGCCATCGTCGGTCGGCGGTTCGTCGAGGCGATGATCGAGCGTGCCCTGTGGGCATGCGCGGCCCTCTCCGTGCTGGTCACGGTCGGTATCGTCGGCGTCCTCGCCTGGGACGCGGCGGCGTTCTTCCGGGACGTCTCGCCGGTCGCGTTCCTGACCGGGCGCACGTGGACGCCGCTGTTCCGGACCCAGTCGTTCGGCGTCCTGCCAATCGTCGCCGGCACCGTGCTGGTGATGGCGATCGCGATGCTCGTCGCCGTCCCCGCCGGACTCGTGAGCGCGCTGTACCTGAGTGAGTACGCACCACCGCGAGTTCGTCGCATGGCGAAACCGGCGCTCGAGGTCCTCGCCGGTGTGCCCACGGTGGTCTACGGCTACTTCGCGCTGCTCTTCGTCACGCCCTGGCTCCGCACGTGGATCCCCGGCCTGGCCGGCTTCAATGCGCTCGGGCCCGGCCTGGTGATGGGCCTGATGATTCTGCCGCTGGTCTCGTCGCTCTGTGACGACGCGTTCTCGGCCGTGCCGCAGGGTCTGCGCGAGGGCGCCTTCGCGCTCGGCGCGACACGACTGCAGGCGGCCACCGGTGTGGTGCTGCCCGCAGCCATGTCCGGTGTCTCGGCGGCGGTCATCCTCGCGATCTCGCGCGCCATCGGCGAGACGATGATCGTGGCCATCGCCGCCGGTCAGCAACCGCGCTTCACCGCCAACCCGCTCGTGCCGATCGAAACAATGACCGCCTACATCGTCCAGGTCAGTCTCGGCGACGTGCCGACGGGCACGCGCGAGTACAGGACCATCTTCGCCGTCGGTATGCTGCTGTTTGGTGCCACCCTCGCACTCAACCTGTGCAGTGACTGGTTGCGCCGGCGGATGGCTGGAGCGCCACGATGATCGACGCTCGCGGGCGTGATCGCGCCTTCCACGCGCTCGGGCTGGCCGTGCTGCTGGCGGCCCTGGCGGCGCTCGGCGTCTTGCTGTGGGACGTCGTAGCGGACGGTGCAGGCCGGCTCTCATGGGCGTTCGTGACCGGGTATCCGTCGCGTCGCGCGTCGAACGCGGGCCTGCTTCCCGCCCTGGCCGGCAGCGTCTGGCTCGTCGGCCTGGCGGCCCTGCTCGCCATGCCCATCGGCGTCGGGGCCGCGATTGCGCTCGAGGAGTACGGCGGCCGCGGACGATGGGCGCGCCTCATCGAGATCAACATCGCGAACCTGGCCGGCGTGCCGTCGATCATCTACGGCCTGCTCGGCCTCGGCCTGTTCGTGCGTGCGCTGCGCCTCGAGCGGACGCTGCTGGCCGGTGCCGCCACGCTCGCCCTGCTGATGCTGCCGCTGGTGATCCTGACCGCCCGGGAAGCGTTGCGTGCCGTGCCCCTGTCGTTGCGCGAAGCGTCGCTCGCCCTCGGCGCGACCAAGTGGCAGACGGTGTGGCACCACGTCCTGCCGGCGGCGCTGCCGGGACTGCTCACCGGGCTGATCCTTGCTGTGTCGCGCGTCATTGGCGAAGCCGCGCCGCTCATCGTCATCGGGGCGCTCACGTATGTGCCCTTCGTGCCCGACGGGCCGTTGTCGCCGTTCACGGCCCTGCCGATCCAGATCTACGCATGGACGTCGCGTCCGGGCACCGGCTTCCGCGCCAACGCGGCGGCCGCCATCCTGGTCCTGCTTGCGGTCCTGCTCGTGACCAACAGCCTGGCGATCTGGCTGCGCGACCGGTCCTCACGGCGGAGGCCGGCCTGATGGGTCCACAGCATCCGGCACGCGGCGGCGAGATGGCCAGCGCCACGGACACACCGGGGCCGCCGAAGATCCAGTTGCGTGACGTCAGCGTGTACTACGGCGAGACAGCGGCCCTGCGGCGGGTGTCGCTGCCGATGCACGCCCACCGGGTAACGGCGCTGATCGGCCCCTCCGGCTGCGGCAAGAGCACGTTGCTGCGCACGCTGAACCGGATGAACGACATCGTCGCCGGTGCCCGTGTCGAGGGAGACGTGCTCCTCGACAGCCAGTCGATCTATGCCCCCGGTACCGACGTCGTCGCCGTGCGCCGGCGCGTCGGCATGGTGTTCCAGAAGTCGAACCCCTTTCCGGGGTCGGTCTTCGAAAACGTGGCCTATGGGCTGCGCATCAACGGCGTCCGCGATCGACGCGAGATCGTCGAGCGCGTCGAGGAGAGCCTGCGGGCTGCAGCCATCTGGAGCGAGGTGCAGGACCGGCTGCACGCGCCGGCGCTGACGCTCTCGGGCGGCCAGCAGCAGCGCCTGTGCATCGCGCGCGCACTGGCGATCCAGCCGGAAGTCCTGCTGATGGACGAACCGGCGTCGGCGCTCGACCCCATCGCCACCCAGCGTATCGAGGAACTCATTCACGCGCTCAAGAAGTCGTACACGATCGTCATCGTGACCCACAACATGCAGCAGGCGGCGCGGATCTCCGATGTCACGGCGTTCTTCTGGATGGGACAACTGGTCGAATGCGGCCGCACCGAAGACGTGTTCACGGCGCCACGTGAGCGGCTGACCGAGGACTACGTGACGGGGCGGTTCGGGTAAGCTGGCGGCGATGGAGCCCATCTCGAGGATGGTGCCGCAGGTACAGGAGCACCTCGACGCACTCAAGGAGCGACTCCTGGTCATGGGCGGGCTCGCCGAAGAGCAGGTCCGGCTGGTGACCGCCGCGCTCGTCGATCGCGATGCGGCGCTCGCGAGCCGCGTGCAGTCGGGCGACCAGCGGATCAACGGCCTGCACATCGAGATCGACCAGCGCTGCGTGAAGCTGCTCGCCCTGCATCAACCGGTCGCGGTGGACCTGCGTGCCGTCGTCGCCGCCGTCAAGATCAACACCGATCTGGAGCGGGTCGGCGACCTGGCCGTCAACGTCGCCGAGGCGGTCCAGCGCTACCTGCACCACACGCCACTACGGCCTCTCGATCACATCCCCAGAATGGCCGACCTGGCGCAGCGCATGCTGCGCGACGCGCTCGACGCCTACGTGCGTCGCGAGGTGGCCCTTGCCCAGAATGTGCTCGACACGGACGACATCGTGGATGCCTTGAAGTCCCAGGTCTCGATCGATCTCGTCCCGGTGATGAAGGGCGCACCGGAGACGATCGAGCCGTCCCTGGACCTGATCCTCATCGCCCGGCACCTCGAGCGCATTGCCGACCACGCCACCAACATCGCCGAGGACGTGATCTTCATGGTCTCGGCCCGCGACGTCCGCCACCACGGACCGCCTGGATAGCCACGGCGGGGACACCGGCAGCCTGCTAGGATCGAGCCGTGCCGGACGCGATGCTCTGTGTATACTGTCGCCAACAGCCCGTGGATCCGCGCTGGCAGCCGTTCTGCAGTGAACGTTGCCAGTGGCTGGACCTCTCCCACTGGCTCGACGGCGACTACCGCGTCGAGGGTCCGGCGGATGACACGCCGCCCGACATGGATCCGGACGACCCCGAGGCGACCGACCTGTAGGCGCCTCCCCCTGATGCGACGCGATGGCTGACACGCTTACGATTACCGACAACCGCACTGGCAAGCAGTACGACGTGCCGATCACCGACGGCACCATCAAGGCCATCGACCTCCGCACGATCAAGGTGTCGGACGACGACTTCGGGTTGATGACGTACGACCCGGCGTTCACCAACACCGCCTCGTGCCGCAGCGCCATCACCTACATCGATGGCGACAAGGGCGTACTCGAGTACCGCGGTTACCCGATCGAGCAACTCGCCGAGAAGAGCACCTACCTCGAAGTGGCGTACCTGCTGATGTTCGGCGAGCTGCCGACGACGGCGCAGCTGCAGGACTGGGAACAGGGCATCCTCAAGCACACGCTGCTGCACGAGAACATCAAGCACCTGATGCGCGGCTTCCGCTACGACGCGCATCCGATGGGCGTGTTCCTGAGTACCGTGGGCGCGCTCTCGACGTTCTACCCGGATGCCAAGAACGTCAGCGATGCCAACGTCCGCCTCGAGCACATCCAGAAGCTCATTGCCAAGTCACCGACGATCGCGGCCTACGCGTACCGTCACAGCAAGGGGCTGTTCTACGTCTACCCGGACAACAACCTCAACTTCGCCGGCAACTTCCTGAACATGCTGTTCAAGATGACCGAAGCGAAGTTCGAGGTGAACCCGATCCTCGAGCGCGCGCTGGACATCCTGTTCATCCTGCACGCCGATCACGAGCAGAACTGCGGCACCAACGCCATGCGCGCGATCGGCAGTTCCGAGGTGGATCCGTATTCGGCGCTGGCCGGTGCGGCGGCCGCGCTCTACGGGCCGTTGCACGGTGGCGCCAACGAAGCGGTCCTGACAATGCTGCGGCACATCGGCAGCAAGGCCAACGTCCCGGACTTCATCGCGAAAGTGAAGAAGGGCGAGGGCCGTCTCATGGGCTTCGGGCACCGCGTCTACAAGTCGTACGACCCGCGCGCCCGGATCATCAAGAAGGCCGCCTACGACGTGTTCGAGGTCACCGGCACGAACCCGTTGCTCGACCTCGCGCTCGAACTCGAGAAGATCGCGCTCGAGGACGAATACTTCGTCAAGCGGAAGCTCTATCCGAACGTCGACTTCTATTCCGGCCTGATCTACCAGGCGCTCGGCTTCTCGCCCGAGATGTTCACGGTGCTGTTTGCCATCCCCCGGACCGCAGGCTGGGTCGCACAGTGGGATGAACTGCACCGCGACCCGGACCAGAAAATCGCCCGCCCTCGGCAGATTTACACGGGCTACCGCACCCGGGACTACATCCCGATGGACAAGAGATAGTCGCGCCCGGTCAGCTGCGACGCGTTGGCGATGACCCGACGGCTCCGCCGACGACTGTAGCCGTCGACCTTCAGGTCGACGGAATGCTCGATCACCACTCTCAGTCGTCCAGCAACCCGCTCCGGTCGACCGGGCCGTCATGCGTGTCGCCGCCACCCCTGCGTCCGGCGAGCCACACCGCGCCGGCGCCGAGCACGAACACCACCACCGCCCATCGTGTCGCTTCGATCACGCCGCCGCGCACCGTCATCCGCATCCGGTCGGGCAAGGATGCCTCGGGGCCGAGGTGCAGTTCATGACGTGCCTGGTCGAGCAGGTACTGCTTCTCGCCGCGGCTCACGAGCAGGCCGAAGATGCCGTTCCACACCAGGAACGCGGTGAACAGGCAGATGCCGTAGGCGACGAGCCGGGCGCGGCGCTGGGTCACTGTCGGATGCGCCCGCGGCCACGACGCCGCTGCAGGAGGCGCCACGCGAGGACGACGATGGCCAGCGTCATCACGGTGTAGCGCACCCATTCCGGGACGGTGTTGGTCTGGACCTGGCCGAGGAAGAATGCCGACAGGATCAGGATGATCATCGCGACGACGAGGATGATCTGCCGGCCCTTCGCGGGCGGCGGCGCGGGGGCGCGCCTGGCCTCGAAGGTCGCCTGGCCGCAGCGATAGCAGATGAGCGCCTTGTCGGCGATCTCGGTCCCACAGTTGGAGCAGATCATCGATCGGATATCACGTCGGGCACCGGGTGCCGGGTACCGGGTTCTGAGAATCAGCGTTGCATGCCGGTGCCGGGTACCGGGCACCGCTAATCGGGTTACCTGCTGGTGCCGACTTCACAGCAGTAGCCGTCGACCTTCAGGTCGACGGTCACTATGGGCAGGGCCGTCGGCCTTGGGCCTTGGAACTCGTTCTTCAATGTTCGGCGTTGCGATTCGGCCTTCAGCGTTCGGCGTTCGGCGTTCGACGTTCCCACGTCGGCCACCGGCCCCGACCCCTGAGTCTACAATGAGCCGGTGATTCCGATCCGCGACGTGATTCCGTCCCGGACCACGCCGTACGTCACGATCGGTCTGATTGTGCTGAACGTGCTGGTGTTCCTGCAGATGCCGGCCAGCGACAGCGCGTCGTTCGACCAGTTCATCCTCACCTGGGGTGTCACGCCGGCCTCCTTCCAATGGTCGTCGGTCGCGACCGCCATGTTCGTGCACGCCGGCTTCGGCCATCTTTTCAGCAACATGCTGTTCCTGTGGATTTTCGGCGACAACGTCGAGGATCGGCTGGGCCACGGCCGCTACGTGCTGTTCTACGCGCTGTGCGGCCTGGCGGCTGCCCTGCTGCAGTTGTTCTTCGAGGCCGGCTCACGCGTGCCGATGGTCGGCGCCAGCGGCGCCATCGCCGGCGTCCTCGGCGCCTACCTGGTGCTGTTCCCGCAGTCGCGCGTGCTGACGCTCGTCTTCGTCGTGTTCGTTGAAGTCCCGGCCGTCCTGCTGCTGGGCCTCTGGTTCGCGACGCAGTTGCTCAGCGGCCTGGGCACGCTCGCCGTCGTGCGGCCCGAAGACATGGGCGGTGTGGCGTTCTGGGCGCACGCCGGCGGCTTCGCCGCGGGTGCGGTGCTGGTCCTGCTCTTCCGCCGCCCCGAACGCATGCGCGTCGAGTGGTGGGACCAGGCCAACGTCAGGTAAGGACGTACCGTCGTCTACTTCTTCGCGACCGCCTTTTTCAGCCGACCGACATACTCCTGTTCCCGGAGCGGCACATCCTTGCCCGGCTCGGCCACGACGGCCGCCTCTGCGCGTATCGGGTCGGCGAGTGGCCCGAGCGCAACGATGACGTCAAGGGCGAGCATCGCCGCGTGGTTGCCGTCGCGCCGGTAGTCCGCCGTGGCGAGCAACGTCGCCAGCGAGTCGCGACGCTGCACGGGGTCACCGTACCGAGCCAACGCATCGGCCGCCGCCACCCTCGGCCCTGGGTCGCGGTCGGCCAGCAGCGCCTGTAGCGGTGCCGCCGCCACGCGCACCGCGCCGGCACCGATCAGGCGCAACCCGAGCGCGCTCCAATAGCGGACGGCCGGATCGGCGTCGGCCAGGCCCGCCTGCAGGCGGGCGGCGTCCCCGGACCGGCGACGAGTCGCCATGTCCGCAGTGTCGAGAATCCGCTCGAGCGGAAGGGCCGCCGTATCCATCGCGAGTTCATACGGAGTTCGCTCACCGCGCCGGCGGTGCATGTCGGTCTCAGGCAGGAGGCCCAGGTCGCGCGTACCCAGGAGATGGGCGCGCAGGGCGGCGCGGCAGCGCGCCAGCGTCAACGCGTGAGCCGGATCCCCAGCCAGGTTACGCACCGCATCCGGATCGGTGGCGAGGTCGTACAACTCCTCGGGCGACTTCTCTTGCCAGAAGGCCTCCTGTACGGCATCGAGGCGCCCGGCATCGTGCAGGGCCTTCCACACCTGCGTGGTCGGCATCTCGAACATGTACGCGAGGTACTCACCCTGCGCCCGTTCCGGGTGGAAGTTGCGGATGTAGAGATGGCGACCGTCACGGATCGCGCGCGACATGTCCACGCGTTCGTCCATGCGGTCGCGGCCGGCAGCGAGCCAGTCGCGCGGCGGGCCGGCGTGAGGCCCCATGAACGCGCGACCCTGCATCCACTCCGGCGGGCGGATGCCCGCGACGCTCAGCATCGTCGGTGCGAGGTCGAGCAGGCTCACGAGGCGATCGCTGGCCACGCCCGGCCCGTATCCCTCCGGTGCGAGCACCCGGAAGCGCTCCGGCACGTAGACGATGAGCGGCACGTCGAGGCCCGCGGGATAGAGCCATCGCTTGCCACGCGGCAACCCGACGCCGTGATCACCCCAGTACACGACGATCGTCGACGCGGCAAGTCCGTCCTGCTCCAGTTCCTGCAGGCGAGCCGCGACTTCCGCGTCCATTTCCGAGAGCTTGTCGTAGTACTGGGCCCAGTCCCTTCGTACCTCGGGTGTGTCCGGGTGGTACGGCGGCACGCGCACCGACGCCGGATCGTGCACCGGCGTGTGCGGGCGCACCCTGATCTGGCTCTCGTGGGTCGTCACGCTGTTGAACACGGCGAAGAACGGCTGCCCGGGGCGCCGCGTGCGCCAGTGCGCGGTGCGGGACGACTCGTCCCAGACTCCGGCGGGCGTCGGGTGGTTGTAGTCCTCCTTCACGTTGTTGGTCGTGTAGTAGCCGGCCTCGCGCAGCAGGGCCGGGAACATCCGCACAGGTGCGCCGAGCGGCACTTCGCTCCGCATGTGCATGCCGCCAGTGGACTGCTGCAGGACGCCGGTGATGATCGCGGTCCGGGAAGGCGCGCATACCGGCGCCGCGGCCCACACACGCGTGAAGCGGATGCCGCGGGCGGCCAGCGCGTCCAGCGCCGGCACGGTGCTGTTGCGATCGCCGTACGCGCCGAGTTGGGGGCCGTTGTCCTCGCTCGAGAGCCACAGGATGTTCGGCCGCTCCTGCGCGCGAGCGCGCCCAGCGGACACGGCGATCAGCGCAATCACCGCGCATGCAGCGCGGCGGAGCCAGGAGACCCTCGCTGTCATGGGGCCTGTACCCCCTCAGCTCTTGATGCGGCGGCGAATGTCGCGCGAGACCCGTGCGATGTCGACGATCACGCGCTCGAGCTCGCGTTCGTAGTCGTCGGCCGGCATGAAGCCCTTCTTGCGACGGAGTTCGTCGAGTTCGGTCTCGAGCGTGTTGCGCCGGCCGATCAGCAGGGTGACGCTCGGGTCGCCCGAAGCCGTTGCGGGATCGGGATCGAGGAAGAGCCGACTGGCGAGCAGGCCGTCCTCGCCCGGTTTTGGGACGTCGCGTCCAACACCGTCGCCCGAGTCGTCGAGCAGCGCCCGCTCGACCGACAACTGCCCGCGCTGCTGGTAGTACCGCTTGGACGCCTCGGCGGCGTACGCAAACGCTTCCCACATCGAGATTCGGCCGTCCTTGTCGAGATCCGCCTCCGCGGCCTCCGGCGTGAATGCCGCGACGAAGTGCTCGCCGAAGACGGTGTCGTACTTCTGCTGCGGCGAGTCGGTCGCCGTCATGACGACCCGGTTCGGGGCGGCGAGCGCGGCGAGGAAGGGGAAACTCGCCGAGGCGGTCTGCACGAAGACGATGCGGCCGGGGATGCCCGCCAGCGCGTCGCGCCATTCACGCGACGTCAGGTCGGGCCCGACCAGGTTGAACTTGGCATCGACGCCGTCGAACGTGCCGTGGCCGAACAACACCACCAGCAGCGTGTCGGCCGTGCCCTGGGAGGCGCGGATCGCTGCAAGGGCCTGCCGCACGTTGACCGCCGTCGCGGCCTGCAGACCATCGTCGGCCTTCTCGGCAAGGACCACTGTCCGCGACGCAGGTACCGTGAAGCGCGTCGCCAGTTGCCCTACAAGGGTCTCCCGCCACTTCTTCTGCTGCTCGGCGTACTCGTCACTGCCGGCGGCGCCGGAGACAATCAACACCCGGGTCTGCGGCGGCGAAGGAACGGCATCCTGCGCGCAGAGGTGGGCGGTGCCGAGCAGCACGCCCATCACCAGCGCTCCGGTCGTCCAGACTCGTGGGTTCATCGCAGTCCCCATCGTCGGCGCAGCGCCCACTCGATGCCGAGCAGGGCGCAGATGATCATGAAACTCCACCCATTGTGCCAGACGTCACGTTCGACGAGGCGTGCAGTCGGTGACGCCGCCGCCTTGCGGATGCGATCGGACAGCCCGGCGAGGGCGCTGGTCTCGAGGAGGGCACCGCCGGTCGCCTCGCTGAGCCGGCGGAGGACGGCATCGTTGCGCCGCGGATCGACGAACTCGGGATCGTTCCCGCCGGCGAGCACCTGCGCGCTGGTCTTGCCGAGCGACTGTCCGCCGCGGCTGGCATCGACGTCGATCCGGTGTACGCCCGGCGCAAGGGTCAGCAGGCTCGCCCGATAGAGCCCCGGCTCGGTCGAGTCGAGCGACGCGGTCAAGGTACGCGCCGCGCCACCAGGTTCCTCGACCCGCACCTGGACGCCGGCGTCGCTGACCGGCTCGAATGCCGGCGTGACGACGCGCACCGCGATGGGCACGACAGTCCCGAGCGGTGGTGCCTCGACCTCGACAGACACGGGAGCAGGCGCCTGCACCGCGACCCACCGCAGCGCCTGGCGCCAGAACGTCTCGTAGGCGACATTGCCCGATGCCAGGCCCATCCGCCACCGCCAGGCCCCTTCGCCGGTGAACAGCAGCGTGCGGCCTCGTCCGGCCCGCTGCACGGCCACCAGCGGCTGCGGCTCGCCGGCCGGCCCAGACACCAGGGCCAGGACCTCGGCGCCTGGGCGCGTGCGACCCACGGCGGCCGCGGCTGCCAGCGATGGCAACGCGTTCCACGGCGACGCCACGGCATCCGGACCGGGAGCCAGCTGCATCACCGGATGATCCTGTCCCGAGGACGTGAGTTCGATTCGTGTTCCCTGGCGTGAACTGGCCGCGGCCGCTGCATTGACGGCACCAGCACCACGCGCCTCGACGGCGAGGATGCGCCCGAGTTCGGTGCCGATGACGCCGCGCTCGCCGAATGATCGCGCGCCGATGATCGCCAGCCCGCCGCCACGCTGCTCGACAAACGAGAGGAGCATCGCGACCTGGTCACGCGACAGGAAATCGGCCTCGATGTTGCCGAAGACCACGGCGGCATACCGGAAGAGTTCTTCACGCGTCCGCGGGAATCCGTTCACGAGTGCGGCGGTCCGCGACGCGGCGCCTTGCACGTAGAAGGTCGGCTCGCCGCGATCGCTGCGTCCCTTGCGGACGATGACGTCGACGTCGAGGCCGGTATCGTTCTTGAGCGTGCGCGTGAGGAAACTGTGCTCGAAGCCTGGCGCGCCTTCGACGATGAGGATCGGATGCGGCAGGCCCGGCGCCGGCACGAACACGGTCCCTCGGTTGTTGGCTGGCGTCAGTTCCGCGGTGGCCTCCGCCATCTCCACCGTGTAGACGGTCGCGGCCGTACGCGACGGCGACACGCGAAAGCGTTCACGGACCGGTTGGCTGTTGCCTGGCAGGCGCACCTGTCGGATGTCGAGCGGTCGCCCGTTCTCGAGCAGGCGGACGTCGACGGTGTCGCGTGCGCCATGTGAGACCAGGTTGGCGGTGACTTCGGCAAAGGAGTCGACGACCGAGACGTCGCTGACCGCCACGTCTCGCACCTCGCGGTCCACCACGCCACCGGACGCCCCGACGCCAATCGCAAACACCGGTAGCGCGCCCGGCACTGCCGGCACCGGCGTCGATGCCGCGCCGTCGCTGACGAGCACCATGCCGACAAACTCGCCCGCCGCGGCACGCTCGGTCATCGCGGTGACGGCGCCGCCGAGGTCGGACCCCCGGCCGTTGCCGGTGAGCGCGTCCTCGGAGGGCACCTCGCGCAGCGTGTCGGAGATCGCAAAGACACGGAGATCGAAGTCTCCCTCCAGCAGCGGCCGCAGCCGCCCGGCCACGAGCTGCCGCGCCCGCTGCAGCCGCGTCTCGATGCCCTGCGCATCCGGCAACTGCATGCTGCGCGAGTCGTCGACGACGATGGCGACGGCTCGCCCGGTGGCAGCAGCGGCCGGGATCAACCTGACCGGGCGCAGCAGGATCAGCGCCACGACCACGAGCGTGACGACTCGGAGGGCGACGAGTAGCGCCCATCGCGGCGCGGATATCCTGGCCCGCGCCGATCGGTAGACCGCCAGCGCGAGCAACAGGATGGCCACCCCGCCCAGGGCCCAGGCCCAGGCGGGTGGTGCGTACGCGAACCGGATGTCCAATGTCAGCGAGACTCCGGCCGTCGGCTCAGCGACTGGTAGTAGCGGACGACGGACTCGGTGTAGCGGTCCGGTACCTTGTCGCGCAGCGGCGCCTGCACGCGCTCGGCGGCCTCACGCTCGGCCAGGCGCTGCGCGAGGGTCGCCTCGTAGCGATCCATGGCATTGGCGATACCCTTGCGCAGCGAGTCCCACCGGGCGAAGTCCTGCTTGAAGGCCTCCGTGCCGGGGGCCGATCGGCTGAACTCCTGGCTTTCCGGCGTCGCCAGCCGGCCGCCGCGATCGGCACCGCCCGCGTTGCTGCCCTGCACCATGCGGGCCGCGTCCTGGAGTTCGCGCGCGTATTCCTGTTGCAGCTGCCGCAGTTCCTCCAGCGTGTCGCCGCGTCCCTGTCCGTCACCCTGACCCTGGCTGGAACCACGACTGCCTGCCTGCGAGGCACCCTGATCGCCAGGCTGTCCACGCTGTGCGGTCGAGGACTGTCCACGCGTGCCGTCCTTGCCACTCGCCTGGCCCTGCTGTCCACCCTCGCTGCCGGGCGCATGGGCGTCGCGCTCGGCCTGCTGCGCCAACGCCGCGATGCGATCCTCGAGTGACTTCAACCGATCGCGAAGGTCGCGCGTGTCCGAGAGCCGCTCGGAGAGCGCCTGCGCCTCGCCGCTGCCACGCCCGCTGGCCTGCCCGGCGAGCGACGACACGCGATCGAGCACGCGGGCCGCGTCGCGCTGCTGCGCCGCGATGTCGGTGCCCTGCGGCGTGCCGCCCTCGCGCAACTGCCGCGCCGCCCCCTGCAGCTGCTCGGTCGTCTTGCCTCGCTGAAGTTCGCGCGCGGCCTGGCCGAGCGGATCGCGCACCGGATCGGCACCGCGAGCGAGCTCTCGGACCTGCCGCTCGAGTGACGCCACGCGATCGGCGATGCGTCCCTGTTCTCCCGCAAGCTGGCGACGACGCTCGTTGGCCGACGCCCCACTCTGCGGCTGCGCGAGTTCCCCCGCCTGGGCCGCCAGTTGTCGCTGCGCCTCGGCGAGTTCGCGCGCTTCGAGCTGAACGTCGCCGGCGGCGCGCTGCCGCTCGCCGGGAGTGCCGGCCTGCAGCGCACGCTCCGCGTCACGCAACGTCTGGGCCGACCGCGACCCGCGCTGCGCCGCCTGGTCGGGCGACTGCTGCTGGAGTTGCGAAGCCTCGCCCATCTGCTGGGCCGCTTCCCGGAGGCGATCGCGTGAGGCGGCCGACGCACCACCCTGCGACTGTCCGCCACCCTGCGACTGCCCACCCTGGGACTGGCCCGCCTGACCCTGCTGACCCTGCTGGCCTTCCTGCGCCTGCTGGCCCTGCTGCCCCTTTTCCCCCTGCTGGCCCTTCTGGCCCTGCTGCGACTGCTGGCCCGGCTGCTGGCCGTTCTGCATCTGCTGCGCCAGTTGCTGCGCCTCCTGCTGCAGGCGCTGCTGCTCACGGGTCAACCGATCGAGACGACGCTTGGCCTCTTCCACGCTCATCTGCGATCGCTCCCGGGCCAACTGCTGCTGCTCGCGGGCGAGGTCGTCCTGACGGCGCGCAAGCTCGCGGATCTTGTCGAGTGCCGATGCGCCCTTGGTCGACTCCTGCCGGGACTCGACGCTGTTCTGCTGCTGGTAGTTGGTCTGCTGCCGCATCAACTCCTGGTCGAACAGCGCCGAGAGGTCCTCGTTGCCGCTGCGCCCGCGGCCGCCGCCCTGTCCTGATTGCTGGCGCGCGAGCTGCCGGCGGCGAATCTCCGCCTCGGCCTTCAGGAGCTGGTTGAGCGCATCCATCTCGTGGGTGATCGCGCTACGCGTGTCCAGCTTGTCGAGTTGTGTCACGGCGCGATCCATCGCCTCGCCCGCAGCCTGCAACGGCACCGGTGGTGCCTCCGCGTCCGCGGCTTCGATGCCTCGTCTTCGTCGCGGAGCCGGCGCCGCCCCCGCGCCACCCGCCGACTGCCTCAACTTGTCGCGTACCTCCGCCTGGGCGCGGCCCACCGCCCGGATGTCCGAAGCGGATCGCCCACCGGCGGAGCGCCGCTCCAGCTTCCACGTCGCCGACACGACATCCTTCTGCGCCGCGACGAGATCGTCCATCTCGCCGCCGCCACCAGCTCCCGCCATGGCACTGCTCTGCGCGGCGGTGAACTCCTGCGCCGTCGGCTTGATCTCGAGGAAGAAAATGTCGCTGCGTGACTCGGTCGAACGCTTGCCGCGACCGATGTCGCGCGCCCTGGCGTAGTAGCTCACGAAGTCGCCTGGCTTGACGTCGAGGTCCTCGAGATACACGGTGTGCCGCCCGCTCACCGCCGTCGTCTGACCGTTGCCGCCGAGCGGCACCACTCGCTCGGGACCGCCGCGCACTGCATAGACGAGTTCGAGCGACTGCACGCCGTAGTCGTCCTCGGCGCGCGCTTCGAGTGTGACCTCCTCGAGCCGCGTCGCGCCGCGATCGCCGGCCGGACGGATGATGCGCACGTCGGGCGGCCGGTCGTCCATGACCCGCACGAAGTACTCGGTGTCCTCGCCATTGCCGACGGCGTCCGTATCCGTGAGGGCGATCCGGTACGCGCCGTCGCGCGCCACCGTGAACGCCACTTCGCCTTGCCGCTCGCCCACCACCTGCAACGGCAGCGCCCGCGCACCCTCGCCGTCGGTCGCGCGCAGTTCAGCCGCCTTGAGCGGCTTGGACGAGCGCACCTTGACGGTCACCGTAGTGCCCGCCGGCGCGTAGATGTCGCCGGTGTCTGTCTCGGTGCGCGGCTTCAATCCCGAGAACGAGGGATAGACATACGCGAGGTCGATGCCCTCGATGCGGGGACGGTCGAGCGCCTCGACGTGATACGACGCCGATCGCAACCCACCCGCCCGAACCCGGTACGCGAAGCTGCGATCGACCGACGGAATCCTGACTTCATAGCTGCCAGTTGGTGTCCGCGTGAAGGCGCCGACGGCACGCGCGCCTTCACCTTCGACGACGAGTTGCGGGGCGGCCACGTCGAGATCGCCGGGAGCACCCTCGATGACGGCAGTGATTGCCAGCGGCGTGCCCTTGACGACACGCCGATCGCCCGGCGTCACGCGCAGCATGAGCGCGGGCGGCGCCACCACGAACCGCGCGGTACGGGCCGCACGTACGGCCGTCGGCGCCGCCAGGCTCGCGGCGAGCAGGACGCCGGCCAACGCACCACCCGCCCACAAGAGGGCGCGGCGGCGGTCATCGGGGTCGACCACGCGTGCCTCGTCGAGTCGCGCCAGGGCGTCGACCGCATCGGCCTGCACGATCGAACCGAGCGGACTGAACTCGACCGCTGGATCGAGCGCACTGCGTAGTGTCGCCTCCAACTCGGGACACTGCTCTTCGACCAGGCGCGCCATGCGGTCGACGGGCGGGTGCGCATGCGCCCGTTTCTGTACCCACCACGCCGCTGCCGCGACGATGGCGGCCACGGCGACGCCTGAGAGCAGGAGCGGCCAGCGCCCGAGCGGACGCAGGCGATCGACGACGGCCCACGCCACCAGCACACCCGCGACGGCGCCGGCGGTGCGCGCAATCACGCGCGTCCAGCGGACGCGCCACCAGGCACGTGCCAGGCCATCGAGCGACTGCCGGACCGGATCCAGTACAGGACTCACGACACCACCTCCGTCGCGGGCGTCCGCCGCGCGATCAGGCTCTCCACCACCAGCGTCACGCCGAGCAGCGCGATGCCGTAGCGCCACCACCCCTGGTCATGCTCGAGCCGCGTGGCCTGCACGCGCGCCACACGCGCCTCGTCGGCGGGCGGACGGGCGATGGCCTGCTGGAACTCGTCGGTCGTGATCACCGATTGGTCGGACTCGGACACGTCCACGTTGACGGCGGCCGCCTGGCCGCGAGGACCGACGGGCCAGACCCCCGGTCGCTGGTACCGTGGGTCCTCGACGTTGGCCAACGCCACCCGCGCGCCGGCGCCATCGCCGAGCATGTACCGCGCCAGCTCGCCGACGAGCGGCACGAATGCGGCCTGGACCGGCAGGTTGTTCCACTGACGTCCGAGGTCACTGGCAAACACGAGGAGGTGGCCGTTGCCGACGCGCGCCTCCGCCAGGGCCGCGCGACCGTTGCGGAACCGGGCAATCGTCGACGCCGTCCCGGAGACGGTCATGTCGCACGCCTGCGAAATCGTCGTCCGGGCTAGATCCTGGCGCGCCTCGCCAAGGCCTGCGAGCAGCGGGTGCCGCGGATCCTGCGCCACCAGGCCTCCCGGCGATGAGACCGGCGCGTCGCCGCCCGCCAGCGTGATGCCGAAGGGGCGCGTCACCACGTCCACCACGCGCGCGTCGAGCGCCGGACCGCACGCCACCACCACGCGCCCGCCGTCGCGCACGAACTGCTCGAGGGCCACGACCGCTCGACGGTCGACTCCGGTTGCCGACACCCAGAAGACGAGGTCCGCCGAGCGGAGCGACTCCCGCGCCAGCGCCGCCGTTCCCGATACGATACGCACGGCGTACGAGCTGCCGGGTTCAGTGCCGAGTGCCCCGAACGCCCGCTCGACAAACAGCGCCCGCGACCGCTCGACGTCGTCGCCGACGATCACCTGCACGGTGGTTGCGGCCTGATCGCGAAGCACGGCATGCCGCTCGTCATCGGCTGGAAATCCCACGGTGTCGGCGATGCGTGCCACATACGCTCCACCCGCGTGCAGCCCCGGAAACACGACATCGCGACTGACACCGGCATCCAGCGCGAACGCCTGCGTTGCCGGCGCACCGCCTTCACGCACCAGCGAGACGCTGCCCCGCGCAGGTACTTGCCCGGCATTGCTGATGACCACCCGCGCCTGCTCGCGGGTCACCACGAGATCGCGGACGAGGACGTTGTCCACCCGCGCGCCAACGCCGAGGACGTCGAGCCTGACGTTGTCGGGAAGGCTCGTCGTCCCGCGTGCCCATCCGCGCGCCTGCAGGTCGGTGACGAGGACGACGCGTCCCGGACGTCCGTCGAACAGTCCGCGCGCGGCCTCGAGCGGGCCGGCGTAGCGCGTCGCGCCGGGCCCGGCCTGCAGCCCGGCCAGCTGCACCCGCACGGCGCCGTGATCGGTCGTCGGCTCGGCGAGCACGGTGGCACGATCGGCGAAGCTCACGAGGCCCACGGGGGTGTCACCGGAGAGATCGGCGAGCGCCTGCGTGGCCGCCTGGCGCGCCGCCTCGAGCCGCCCCGGCGCGCCCATGCTGTACGACACGTCGACGGCGAGCACCACCGGTGGCTGGGTCTTCGATTCGACGCGCAGGTAAGGCCGCGCGAACGCCAACGCCAGCAGCGCGAGCGCCGCGATCCGCAGCAACAGCAGCCACGGATCCTGGATCTTGCGTCGCTCCTGACGCTCGATGGTGCGCTTCTGCAGGAAACGCACGGCCGTGAATGGCACCGGCGGCGCGATCTCGCGCCGGAAGAGGTGCAGCACGATCGGCACGGCGACGGCCGCCAGACCTGCCAGGAAGATCGGCGCGAGGAACCCCATGGCTACAAGGTCCTCCCGCGGGTGCCGAGCCACCCGAGCAATGTCGCGTCCAGAGGCGCGCTCGTGTTCGCCAGCTGATAGTCGATGCCGGCACCGCGCAGGTCGGCGACGTAGCCGTTACGCCACGCGCCTACGGCATCGAGGTACGACTGGCGGGCGGAAGGACCATGCGTCAGGATCTCCTCACCCGTCTCGACATCGCGGAACGTCCCGGCATGCTCGAACGGAAACGTGAGTTCCGCATCGTCCAGGACATGGAAGACGACGACTTCCATGCCGCGGGCCCGCAACAAACGCAGCCCGTCGACGACGCGGCTCGCATCGTCGAGCAGGTCCGAGCAGACGACGATGAGGCCGCGGCGGCGCAGCCTGTCGTGGATCTGCTTCAAGGCCCTGGCCGTGTCCGATGTCGCGCCCGGCGTCGCGTGATCCAGGGCGATCAGGAGGCGCGTCAGCTGGCCGGCCTTGACCGCGGACGGCACGTAGTCGCGCAACTGGTCGTCGTACAGCCCGAGGCCCACGGCATCACGCTGGCCGGTCAGCAAATAGGCAAGCGCCGCCGTCAGGCACTGGGCGTACTGCAGCTTGGTCATGCCGGTGCCGCTGCCGTAGGCCATCGAGGCGCTCGTGTCGACCAGCAGCTGCACCTCGACGTTCGTGTCGTGCTCGAACTTCTTGACGTAGTGGCGATCGCTGCGCGCGTAGACCTTCCAGTCCACCGTGCTCGGGTCGTCGCCCGGCATGTACTGGCGGTATTCGGCGAACTCGACGCTCGACCCGCGGAAGGGACTGCGGTGCAGCCCGAGCAGCAACCCCTCGACGATCGTTCGGGCCTTGAGTTCGAGCGTGGCAAGGCCCGCCACCACCTCCGGCGACAGGAACCGCGACGGGCCTGGCGCGGTCTGGGCCATCGTCAGACGAGCCCGCTCGAAGGTGGCGTGATGCGCTCGAGGAGCCGCGCGACCACGGCGTCCGTGGTGAGGCCTTCCGACTCGGCCTGGAAGTTGATGAGGACGCGGTGACGGAAGACCGGTGCGGCCAGGGTGCGGATGTCGTCAGGCGTGACGAAGGCCCGACCCAGCGTGAGCGCGCGGGCCTTGGCACCGAGCACGAGGGCCTGCGAGGCACGCAGGCCTGCTCCCCACTTCACGTACTTCTTCACGAAGTCGGGCACGTCGGGCTGCGTCGGCCGGGTCGCGGCCGACAACCGTACCGCGTAGCGCGCCACGTCCTCGGCGACGACGACGTGCCGCACCAGTTGCTGAATCTGCAGGATGTCGTCGCGAGACAGGACACGGTTCGGCGTCTCGTGCCGCACCCCGGTCGTCTGCGTCACCACCTTCACCTCGTCGTCTTCCGGGAGGTAGGTCATGACGATGTTGAAGAGGAAGCGATCGAGCTGGGCTTCGGGCAGCGGGTACGTGCCTTCGAGCTCGATCGGGTTCTGCGTGGCGAGCACGAAGAACGGCGGCTCGAGGGCATAGCTGCGGCCTGCCGCCGTGACGTGCCCCTCCTGCATGGCTTCGAGCAGCGCGGCCTGGGTCTTGGGTGGCGTGCGGTTGATCTCGTCGGCGAGCAGCAACTGGGTGAAGACAGGCCCGCGCACGAAGCGCAAAGCGCGAATGCCGTCGGTCTCGTCGAGGACCTCGGTGCCGGTGATGTCGGACGGCATCAGGTCGGGCGTGAACTGGATGCGGCGAAAGCCGAGGTCCAGGATCTGCGCCAGCGTCCGGACGAGGAGCGTCTTGGCGAGGCCGGGTACGCCGGTCAGCAGGCAATGCCCGCCCGAGAACAAGGCCGCCAGCACGAGGTCGACCGAGGCCTCCTGGCCGACGACCACTTTGCGCAATTCGGTAAGAACGCGGTTGCGGCTGTCGGCCACCCGAGCCACGAGCGCCCGCGCTTCGTCGGCGCCGAGGGGCTGCAACTTCTGCTGCGCGATTTCGTTCACTCGATCCTCGTGTCCTGGCCTTTGTCGGTCGTCGTGCCTCGTACGCGCCCGGTAGGGCCCGCTCTGCGAGCGGGCCGCCTACTCGTCGTCGGCGAGGCGATCGGCCGGCTCGGAGAGCCGGCCCTACCGGCACCTAGTGCGTCAACGTGTAGATGACCTCGTTGATCATCATCCGGTACGCCTGCGCCGTGTGTTGTATGTACCCGGGGTACTGCTCGGCGTTGGACCACTCCCAACCATCCCCCATGTCCGTGTTCCAGTTCAGGAGCACCATGGCCCGGCCGTTGTCGTCCTCGATGGCGTGCAGTTCGGCATTGATGCCACCCTTCTCCCACGTGCGCCCGGCGAAGAAGGAGCCGAGCCCGGGCACCTGGGGAAAGCCATCCATCTGGTAGAAACACGAGAAGATCGGATGCGACGCCGGCAGGGTGATCACCTTGCGCTCCGGAAACACGCGCTTCATCTCGGTCATCACGTTCTCCCACTCGAGGTCGCCGTGGAAGTCGTCCATCACCGCGGTACCGCCGCGGAGCAGGAACTCGCGAAGGATGGGCACCTCGGATTCCTTCAGGCGCAGCGTCCCGGGTTCGACGAAATAAATCCAGGGATGGTTGAACAGTTCCGGGTCCTCGATGCGGACGACCACGGGCTCGCCGACGTCGATGGCGGTGACCGACCGGATGCGGCGCGACAGATTCTGCTCGGCGGCCGGCCCGTCGATGGCCCACGAGTCGCTCCAGTACCGGGCCCGGAAAGAGGCGGCGTTGTGTGCGTCGTAGCGGATGCGCGTGAACTGCCAGCGCAACCCCGCGAAGCGCGGGTCGACGTCCTGGCCGAACTGGGCCCAGACGCCCGGGATCGCGGTCGTGGCGAGTAGCGCGAGGGACACGACACCCACACCCAGGATCGCGTAGTCGCGGAGTCGTGAGCGGCGAACCGGCACGTTCATCGCGCCTGTCCTCCACCGCTGGTCCCGCCTTCGATGATCTGCAGCAGGAGTTCCTGGGCCCGCTCGTGACGCGGCGTGGTTTCGAGTGCCTTGATGAGGTGCCGGCGGGCCTGGTCACGCTGACCGCTGCGCAGCGTCGCTTCGGCGAGCGACGTGAGCGCCTCGGCCGGGTTGGCCGGACCGGCGTCGACCGCGGCTTGCAGTTCACGAAGCGCGACGGGCACGTCCTGGCGCGCGAGGGCGAGCTCGCCGAGTGCGGTGTGCGCGGCGGCATCGAACGGGTCGATCTCGATCAGCCGCTCGGCGGCACGCTGGCGCAGCGCGCTGTCCTCGGGCGCCCTCGCCTGGGCGACCAGTTGCCGCAAAGGCTGGGCGGCGGTGTGGTCGATATCGAGCACCTTCTCCATGTACCGTCGCGCCGCAACGGCATCGTCCTGACGCAACGCGGTGGTCACGAGCAGCCGCCATGGGCTCGCGTCTCCGGTGGCGAAGGGCACCAATGTGGCCGCGCGATCCAGGACGCGGCGGGCCGCGGCGAGATCGCCGAGGCGCAGCAACGGCGCCGCCGACACCATCTGCATGCGGAAGTTGCCGGCGTGCTTGTCGGCAAAGGCGGCCCAATCAGCGGCGGTCGCGGTACGCCCCGGTAGCGTGTCGTCGATCTCGGTCAGCGCCGGTGCGACCGGGTCGTACTTCTGCTTCACGTAGGCGTCGAACTCCGGTTGCAACGTCGCCCACGTCAGCCCATAGGCGCGGGTGAGCGCCGCCTCGTCATCGAGGCCCTCGCCAAAGCTGCGCACGAAGGCGCGCAGCTTCTCGTCTCCCTGGGCCTCGACGAGGTACGCGACGAGCACGGAGGCTTCCTGGTAAGCCAGGTTGATCGTCTCGACCTTGGCAAACCCGCTATTGAGATCGGCCAACGGAAGCAGGCGGCCGGCCGCATGGGCCTGGGCGAAGAGCACCTCGGACTCGCGACCCCAGCCCTGGCGTGCGCGGGTCTCCTCGAACGTCGAAATGCCCTCGCTCAGCCAGCGCGGCAATCGGTTGCCCGACATCTGCAGCGTGATCACGTGCGCCAGTTCGTGCCACAACGTCGCTGCCCAGTTGAACGTGCCGGGCGGGCGCGCCTTCGGGGAATCCATCGTGACGACGCGGCCGAAGCAGGCACCGAGGGCGCCAATCATCCCGGGCAAGCCGGCGGTGCGGACCGCGAAGTCGTCGTGACGCGGGAAGACCTCGACGAGGATCGGGCCCTTTGGCGTGAACTGATACCGCGCGGAGAGATCGGCGAGCGCCTGTTCGGCCAGCGGCACCAGGTATGGCTGCAGCACCGCCACCTCCTGCTCGTGGAAGCGAATGGTCAGGTTCTTGGCGGGCACGGTGACGAACTTGTCGAGTGTGTCCATCAGGCTCAACAGGTTGTAGGTGACCGTATCGAACGAGTCCTTCGCGAACGCGGTATCGAGCGCCTTGCGGGCCTCGGCCTCGTCTCCGGTCCGCAGCAGGGACAGGCCGAGTGAGGCCTGGGCGCGGCTGTTCTCCGGATCGAGCGTGACGGCCTCGCGCAGGAAACGGACGGCCTCGTCGAACCGGTACATGCGGGCCACGCGCTCGCCGATGAGGCGCGGCACGTCCGGGTTGTTGGCGTGCAGCGCCAGCGCCTGCCGCGAGAAGCGCGTGACATCGGCTGGACGATCCTCGATGTGCGCCAGGGCCGCCGACAGCGCGAGGGCCTCGACGTGCCGCGGATTGACGGCCAGCACCTTCTCGAGCGCGGCACGGGCGTCGGCGCGCTTGCTCGCGTCCATCGCCTCCGAGGCCAGCAACGCCCATGCGTCGGGCTGCTCGGGATCGATGCTGATCGCCTGTCGGGCCGCGGCCTCGGCCGCAGTCGGATTGCTGTCGGCCAGCGCCCGCGCCATGCCGACGAGGGCCGGCACGTACTGCGCGTCGGCCTTCAACGCCGTCTCGTAGGACGACCGCGCTTCGGCTTCGTTGAATTTCTCGAGAAACAGATCGCCCCACCGGGCGTGGACCTGCGGGTCGTCAGGCGCGAGGTTGGCGGCGGTCTGGAAATACGAGTTGGACAGACGCACCTGGCCCAGCGCCTGCGCGGCGCGTGCCGCGCGCGCCAGGGCCGCGCCGGTCCGCTGGGCCTGCCCCGTACGGAGGAGCGTCTGCCAGATGGTCGAGGCTTCCTCGCGTCGGCCCGTGCGCGTCAGCAGGTCAGCAAGGGCAATGGCGGGTTCCCCGCCCGGCTGGCCGGCGGTCGCTTCGCGATAAAGGCGCTCGGCATCCTCGTATCGGCCGTGGCGTTCGGCGGCGCGGCCGTTCACGTAGGCCTGCGCCCAGGGTGTGTCGGCGGCCCTGGCGAGCGCCTCGTCGAACTTCCCGGCCACGAGCGGCGACTGCCACGGCGGTGCGACCTCGGTGGCCACGCCCGGCTCGGGCTGTGCCGAGCCGACTGGCGTGATGATGCGGGGAACCGTGAAGGGCGGATTCTGCGCGGCCGAGACGGCCACGGGCAGGCACACCCCGGCGACGAGGAGTCCGATGCAGTAGCTGGACCGCATCTTACGGCGGGCTGAGGATGCGCCCGTGGCGCGCCACTGCGACATCTGCGCCTGTGCCCGCATTATATGCACACGTCCCCACCCGATCCGGAGACCGCACCGCGCACCACGCGCCTGCGGGACACGCTCAGTTGGACGAAGTGAACCGCCGTTCGGATGGTGCCTTGACGCTCAATACACCTCCCGCCATGTGAAATGCAGCACGGCGAGGGCGACCTGGAGTCCGAAGCCGGCCAGCAGCACCTGCTGTAGCGCCATGCCGCGCAACCGCCAGCCCAGGTAGATGAACATCGGGAACATCGTCGCGGTCACGCGCCCCATCGACAGGAACCCGCCCATGAACAACGGCGGCAGCACCGTCACCAGCAAGAACGCCGCCCAGGCCCAGCCGAAGCGTCGCCCGATGGGCCAGCTTACCCCGACGACGAGGAGGGTCGCCGCCATGTTGAGCAACTCGACGGCGTGTTCCACACTGTACCCGTAGACCCCCATCGCCTGCAGGTCGCGCCAGCGCTGCTGCGCCAGGACGTTCACGCCGGTGAACTGCCGTCCCCACGCCCCATGGGCCTTCATCCACAGGAACCACTCCCCCGTCTGCGTATAGAGCCAGGCGGTGAACGCGAGCATCCCGAGTCCCGCGCACGCCGCGGTCGGCAGCGCCAGCGCCAGCGTCTGCCACCGGTAGTCGTCACGGCGCCAGGCGTCGAGGGCCATGAGCCCCAGCGGCACGCTCAGCAGGCACCCGTTGGGCCGCGACAGCCCCGCCACGAATCCCGCTAGCGCGGCCCAGGCCCACCGCCGCCGATGAAAGTGGTAGACCGCAGCGGTCGCGCAGAGCAGGAACAGGCCCTCGGTATAGACCGCCCCGTAGAAGAACGAGAAGGGGTATGTGGCGGCCAGAGCGACGGCGCCGATCGCCGCCTCCTCCGAGTCGGTCATGTCGCGGGCGAGACGGAACAGGTAGACGAGCCCCCAGGTGAACGCCAGCATCGACACCAGCCACCCAGCGTGCAGCAGGCGGACGTTCCGCCGCTCCGTGAAGACCTGGAACGAGTCCTCGGCCGACTCGGGTGATCCCCAGCGGGCGCCGAGCAACGCGGCACTCGCGCGCAGGGCAAGCGGGTACGCGGGAAAGAATGCGACGTTGGACTGCCTCGAGAGGTTGCCCCAGTAGCTGTAGCCCCTGTCTGCGATGCCGACGTACCAACCCGCGTCCCATCGTCCGAACAGGTTGCGGAACTCGTTGGACGACATGCGGAACGGGGGCCCGCTCTCCGGGTATCCGATCACGACGGCACCGAGGTACGAGATGTAGACCATCAGCAAGCGGGTGGTCAGCACCCACGGAAGCGCGTGCCGCAGCCCTCGGTCCGCCCGGATCTGCCGTAGTCGAGCAGCCGCGACCTGCCACCACGTGTCGCGACGCCAGAATGCGGCCCGGAGTCCGAGCAACGCGCCCAGGACCAGCGCGAGTTTCCACGGCGATTCGGCAGTGACCCGGAAATCGCCAAAGCGGACGCGAGGCCCGCCGGTCAGGATCGCTGAACCGAGCAGCACGACACTCGTCGTCACGGCGGTATCGAGCCATCGGACCCATTGCGGGCGCACGATGGGTCCCGACGTTTCAGGCTGATCGAGGACCGTCATGCGCGGGGCGCGAGCCCGAGCGCGCGTTCCTCGATCCGGATGCGCCACAGGAGGATGAAGCCGAAGGTCACGGCGAACAGGGTACCGGTGATCGGCGCCTGCATCCACAAGGCGATGCCGACGACCTCCCCGCCCACGCCGACGTAGTTGGGGTGCCGGAGCACCGCGTAGATCCCTCGTGAGACGAGCGGCGCCGCCGGCAGGACGAGGACGCGGAAGCTCCAGCGTGTGCCGAGCGTCGCGATGGCGGCGTACTTCACGGCCTTGCCGAGCAGGTAGATCGCCAGTCCGAGCGCCGCCCAACCTTGCCAGTGCGCGCCGCGCCACCAGCCCTCGAGGATGACCGCGAGGAAGCCCGTGGGATAGGCCACGCGCATCCAGCGGAAGCTCGGGTCTGGCACGATCGTCGCGCCGCGGGCCAGCAATACCCGCTCGTTGACCGACGCACGCGAGGCTTCACCGGCCATCGTGCCAAAGACCACGACGGTGGCGATCAGTGGCCAGAGCAATGGTCCGTCGGTCACGCGGCCGAGGCCACGCGTCTGTCGAGCACGGCATCGCCCGCCGTCGCGATGACGTGACGAAGCACCGCGGGCGCGAGACTTGCGCCGACCGCGCCCAGGCGGACGCCCATGGGCCATCCGACCAGCGTGCGCAGAACGCGATTGAAGCGAAGCTTGGCGCCGAACGCGACGCGCCTGGCGTGCGACAGTCGCGCCACGACCGCGGCGTCGTCACACGCCAGGGCTTCGAGCAGGACTTCTGCCGCCAGCAGTCCGCCCCGGAGCGCAATGTGTATGCCGTCACCCGTCATCGGATCGACGAAGCCGGCGGCGTCACCGGCAAGCAACAGCCCCGGCATCCCGACGGCGCGCGCGTCCACGGCCAGGGGACCCAGGGTGACCACGCCGGCTACCTGGCGCGCGTGCATGCACCGGTCCCGCAAGAGGGGGTCGCGCCGCACGACGTCCCACAATCGCGCACCCGGGTCTGGCATTCGTTCCCGCGACGAGGTGACCAGGCACAGGTTGGCGAGCCCCTCCACCGTGGGTGCGACGCCGATGTAGTGCCCGGCGCGCACGTGCATCTCGCCGAATGCCCCCAGTCGATCGACGCCCTCGGCGTACGTCCCGATCGCCCAGCGCCGCGGACGCACGGGATGGGCGATGAGGCCCAGCGCGAGCGCCAGTGGGGATCGCCGTCCATCGGCGGCGATCGTCCACCGTGCCGGCATGCGCTCGTCGCGGCCGCTCGCCAGCCGGACGCGAACCCCCTCGACACGGCCATGATCTCCCCGCAGCGGTGCCAGGACGCGCACCGGCGTGCGGACATCGACGCCGGCCCGGGCCGCCGCCTCGAGGAGTTGTGTGTCGAGGTGCCGGCGGGTCCACGCGCGACCGACAAGGCCGTGACCGTACGTGCCGCGGATGCAGACCCCTGTCACGCCGGTGACGACCATGCCGTCGAGCGGCAGGCCCTGCGCCTCGATCGGCCCTGCGAGCCCCGCCGATCGCAGCAGCGCCACGCCGCCGGGGTTGAGCGTGTCGCCGCACAACTTGTGTCGCGGAAAATTGTCTCGATCGAGCAGGATCACGCGCGCGCCGCCGCGGGCGAGACGAATGGCGGCAAATGCGCCGGCCGGGCCACCGCCCGAGATCACGACGTCGGGCATCACCATGTGTCCGCCCATCGGCATTCGCCGGCGGATGTCCGGGCCTCGGTGTGATGTGTCTGACGGCGAGAGTTCAACGTTCGACGTTCGACGTGAGGTGTCCAGCGTTCGGCGTGACGCGACAACCGTTCGGCGTTCAGCGTTCGGCGTTCAGCGTTCACTGTGCCCTTCCCATCACCACAGCGCTGTTCTTCGATCCGAATCCCAGGCAGTTGCACAGCGCCGCCTCGACCTGGATGGCTCGTCCCTGGTTGGGCAGCACGTCCATGTCGCAGGCTGGATCGAGATGCGTCACGTTGATCGTCGGTGGCAGGAAACCTCGGTCGAGGGCCAGCGCCGTGGTCACGATGCCGCAGGCGCCACTGGCTCCTTGCGGGTGACCGACCATCGACTTGGTGGACGAGCCGCACAGCCGGTCGGCGTGGCCGTCGAACACGGTCCGCACACAGCGGATCTCGATGGCGTCGTTGAGTTGGGTGGAAGTCCCGTGAAAGTTGACGTAGCCGATCGACTCTGGCGCGCGCCCGGCACGTTGCAGGGCCATCGCCATCGCACGCACGATCTGGATGCCTTCCGGATCCATCTGCACGCGATGGTACGCATCACACGTCGAGCCATAGCCTTCAATCACGGCGTAGACGTGCGCTCCGCGCGCACGCGCCCGCTCCTCGCGTTCGAGCACGTACATCCAGGCGCCCTCGCCGAGCACGAAGCCATCGCGCGTGGCGTCGAACGGCCGCGACGCCTGCTCGGGCACGTCGTTGAAGGCGGTCGAGACGACGCGCATGCGGGAGAAGCCGTAGATCATGCCTGGCGTCACGCATGCGTCGACGCCCCCGCACAACAGCACCTCGGCTTCGCCAGCGCGCAGCAGGCCGAGCGCATAGCCCGTGGCGTCGGTCGAACTCGTGCAACCTGTCGACAGGACGTGACTGATGCCGTGCAGCTGCAGGGCGATCGAGATCTCGCTCGAGAGCATGCCGCAGATGGCGATCGGGATCGCATACGGGGTGACGCGCTTCAGGCCGTCGGTGAAGAACTCGCGATACTGCTTCTCGCCGAGTTCGATACCACCGCCGCCAGTGCCGATGATGACCCCGGCGTCTGGTTCGCCCATGCGGAGGCCGGCGTCGTGCCACGCTTCACGCGCGGCGATCACGGCCGCCAGCGAGGCGCGCGAGTAGCGCCTGGCTTCGGCGCGTTCGCGAAGCACGTCGTCTCCTGCCTGCGTGTCGAGGGAAGGATGCGATTCCAGTCTCGGGGCCTGGTCGACGCAGAGTGCCGGCAGCGGCGCGGCGACCTGGCAGGCAAACTGCGACGGATCGAACTCGTCGATGCGCCGCGTGCCACTCCTGCCCTGCTTCACGTGATCCCAGTAGCATTCGCGACCAGCGCCAAACGGCGACGCCACGCCGATGCCCGAGATGGCAATGCGGGAGGGCCGCATGGGCGGCACTATACTATGCGCCCCTCGAGCTGCTTCTTTGTCATGGCCCATGACGTTCCGACGCCCATCCGCGTGCTGCAGGTCACCGGAGCCCTGCTCTTCGTGATTTCGCTCGCGACGGGAGGACACGCCTACTTCTGGCGCTTCGATGCAGTGGCGCCCGTGGGGACCTCACCGTGGGGCCCGGCCGCGATCGACATCGCGCTGTTCTCCGCGTTCGCGCTGCACCACAGCGTGCTGGCTCGCACGCGACTGAAACAGGCACTGCATGCGCTCGTCGGCATCGAGGTCGAACGTGCGGTGTACGTCATCGTGGCGAGCGTGCTGTTGCTGGCCTGCACGCGCCTGTGGGTGCCGCTGCCGGGCACGTGGTACGCGCTGTCGGGATGGGCGTGGTGGGTCGGTAGCGCCGTACAGGCCGCCGGCGTGATCGTCACGCTGCTCGCCGCGCGCACGCTGAGCCTGAAGGAACTCATGGGACTCGATCCGTCGCGCCAGGTGTCCCCGCGCGACGAGGCGAAACCGCTGGAAACGCGTGGGCTGTACCGCCTCGTGCGTCACCCCATCTACTTCGGATGGCTGCTCCTGGTCGGAGGCGCGCCGCTGATGACGTCGACGCGCCTGCTGTTTGCCGTGATCAGCGTGGCCTACCTCGTGGTTGCGATTCCGTTCGAGGAACGCTCCCTGGTTGCCAACTTCGGCTCACCGTACGAGGCCTACCGGCGGCAAGTGCGCTGGCGGATGCTGCCGGGCATCTACTGAAATGTCAAATGGCACAATTTCACAATTGCACCAACACCACCACTGGTTCGACTCCTCGGCACCTGGGAGGTTGGCGGTGGCAATGAAATTCTGAACGTCTGACCTTCTGAAATTACCCGAGGCGAAGCGCGCGGAGCCCATCCAGGTGATGCTGCGCGTGGCCAGCGATCATCCAGCCGCAGGCTCGCACCGTGATCGGATTGCCGTTGGCGACGCCACGGCGCAGGGCATCTTCGTCCGACACCGTGCGGAGCATCGCCAGCGTGGCCTGGCGTACCTGGGCGAACTCGTCGAGAGAGTCCGCGAGCGTGCGCGGCTGCCTGCGGGCCGCCTCCACCCATGCATCCTGATCGAACCCCGGCAACTCCGACGGCGCCCCACGTGCGAACCAGATCAGCCGAAACCCGAACACACGTTCGGTGTCGCAGACATGGCCGAGGATGTCGGTGACCGACCATTTGCCCGGGGCCGTCGGCGCTGCCGCCCGTGCCTCATCGAGGCCGGCAAGCAGTACACGGTACTCGTCGGGCTGCTGCTCGAGCCGAGCCAGCCATTCACCGTCGCCGATGCGCGCGATGTATCCCCCGTAGAAACCGCCGTACTCGTCCGCCCCCGGGCGTATGGTCAGCATGCGCCGATCATAGCGCCGTGCACGCGCGCGGTGGCTGATAGACTGGCGCGTGAGGCGTGACCCATCCATCGGGCCGCGCCTTCACCACCCCGCCGGCTGTTCCCGGGCGAACGGTCAGGCACCGTCGGACGAACGCACGCGTTCGCGCGTCCAAAGCATGGGCATCGGCACTCGGGCCGGGCCCCGCACGCTGGAGAAGACGATTCGTGGCTGACGCCGCTGCCCAGGATCCCCCGCTCCCTTCACGTCTGCCGGTCTTGCCGCTGCGCAGCACCGTCGTGTTTCCGCTGACCGTCCAGCCGTTGGCCGTGAACCGCGCCGTCTCGGTCGACGCGGTGAACCGCGCGCTGGCCGCGGATCGGATGCTGGTGCTCGTGATGCAGGTCGGCGACTCCGATGATCCGGATCCGAGCCAGCTGCGCAAGGTCGGCACCGTCGCCGTCATCCGCCAGATGGCCAAGGGCGCGATGGGCCTGCAGATCCTCGTGGAAGGCGTCGCGCGCGTCCGCCTCGATGACGTCACGCGCGACGGCAATGTGATGGACGCCTTCATCACTGCCGCACCCGAGCCCGACGCAAGCGGCCTGGAGATCGATGCATACCTGCGGTCGCTGCGCGACCTGGTGGAAAAGGCGTTCTCATTGGCCACCGGCCTCTCCCCCGACTTGCGCTCCATCGTCTCCGGCATCGACGAGCCGTTGCGGCTGGTCTACCTGCTCGCCACCCTCATCGACATGAAGCCGGAGGACAAGCAGCTCCTGCTCGAGCAGGACGACCTGCGCGTGAAGTTGAGTGCGATCAGCGCGGCGCTGAAGCGCGAAGTCGAGTTGCTCGAGCTGAAAGGCAAGATCGAGTCGCAGGCACAGCAGGAGATGAGCGACGCGCAGCGCCAGTATTACCTGCGACAGCAGCTCAAGGCCATCCAGTCCGAACTCGGCGAAGAGGAAGGCCAGGAGATCGCGGAGCTGCGCAAGCGCCTGCAGGACGCCAGGCTGCCGGGAGCCGTCCTGAAGCAGGCCATGCGCGAGGTCGATCGGCTCGAGCGCATGTCACAGGCCTCGCCCGAGTACCAGATGCTGCGCACGTACCTGGACTGGGTGCTCGAGGTGCCGTGGGGCGTGACGACACCCGATCGTCTCGATCCGCGCGCGGCCCGCGTCGTGCTCGACGAAGATCACTACGGCCTCGACAAGATCAAGGACCGCATCGTCGAGTACCTCGCGGTGCGCAAGCTGAAGAACGACATGAAGGGGCCGATCCTGTGCTTCGCCGGCCCTCCGGGCGTCGGCAAGACCTCGCTCGGTCAGTCGATCGCGCGCGCCATGAACCGCAAGTTCGTGCGCCTCTCGCTCGGCGGCGTTCGCGATGAGGCCGAGATCCGGGGCCATCGCCGCACGTACATCGGCTCGATGCCGGGCCGCCTCGTGCAGGCGCTCAAGCAGGCGGGGTCGATGAACCCCGTGTTCATGCTCGACGAAATCGACAAGCTGCAGGCGGGCGGCTTCTCGGGCGATCCGGCCTCGGCGATGCTCGAGGTGCTCGATCCGGCGCAGAACCACACGTTCCGCGATCATTACCTGGAAGTCCCGGTCGACCTGTCGAAGGTCCTGTTCATCGCGACGGCGAACAACCTCGGTACCGTGCACCCGGCGCTGCTCGATCGCATGGAGATCATCAGCCTGAGCGGGTACACCGAGGAGGACAAGGCGCACATCGCGCGAAAGTACCTGATCCCGCGGCAGATGAAGGAGCACGGCCTGCCGGCCGACGGGCTCGACCTCACCGACGCGGCCCTGAGCCGGGTGGTGCGGGAATACACGAGGGAGGCGGGCGTGCGCAATCTCGAGCGACAGGTCGGCACCATCGCCCGCAAGCTCGCCGCGCGCGTCGCCGGCGTCGACACCACCTTGCGTGACCGCGAGCCAGACTCGACGACGGTGGCGACGGTGGACATGCCGATTCCCGGTCAGCCCGGAGACGGCCCACATATGCCTCCGCCGCCCGGAGGCGATCCGGAGCACGCGCCGATCGACGATCCCGACCCGCGCGAGACGCCAGGCGTGCCGCACCCGGACGAGCCCGCGGAAGGAGATCCGCCGCCACCCGCCGATCCGGATCGCGACGACCCTGAGGCGCCAATCGGCGACCCGACGCAAAAGCCCGACCTGCCCGTCATGACGACGGTCACGCTGGAGGCGCCGTTCAAGGTGGATGCCGCGGATCTGCCCGATTACCTCGGTCCGCCCAGGATCAAGAACGACGCCCCGTTCCGTCTCTCCCGCCCCGGCGTGGTGACCGGTCTGGCGTGGACCGAGACCGGCGGCGACGTCCTCTACGTGGAGGCGACGTTGCTCCCCGGCGGCAAGGGCCAACTTGTGCTCACGGGGCAACTGGGCAGCGTGATGCAAGAGTCGGCGAGGGCGGCGCTCAGCCACGTGCGCTCGCGCGCGACGGCGCTCGGCATCTCGCAGGACACGTTCCTGACCAACGACCTGCACCTGCACGTACCGGCCGGGGCGATCCCGAAGGATGGTCCGTCGGCCGGCGTCACGATGGCGACCGCCATCCTCTCGGCGGCGCGGCAGGCCCCGGTCACGCCCGATGTCGCCATGACCGGAGAGATCACCCTGAGCGGCCTGGTGCTGCCTGTCGGCGGTATCAAGGAAAAGGCGCTCGCGGCCCGGCGCCAGGGCGTCAAGACCATGATCCTGCCCGCTCAGAACGAGGACGACCTCGATGAGCTCTCCTCGGAGGCGCGGCGCGAGATGACGTTCCGGCCGGTCTCCACGTTCGAGGAGGTGGTGGAGGTGGCGCTGGGCCCATTGCCCGTTCCCTCGCTACCCGTCCCGCCAGCTCCGGCGCCACTTCCGCCCACCGAACCCGCGGTCGCCGGCTGAACGTTGTCGGTCGCCTTCTGCATCTCCGGACACGGGTTCGGGCACGCCAGCCGGCAGGTCGAGGTGATCAACGCTTTCGGGGCGCTGCGCCCTGATCAGCCGATTCACGTGTTCACGAAGGCGTCGCGGTGGCTCCTCGACCGCACCATCACCGTGCCGGTCACGATCGTCGAGCAGGCGGTCGACTCGGGCGCCATCCAGCGGGACAGCCTGCAACTCGACGTCCCCGCGACCCTCGCGTCTGCCGCGCAGTTCGAGGCCGGCGCCGACGAGGCGGCGGTCGCGCTGGCGCGCGAGTTCCGCGCGCGACACGTGCAGGTGGCGGTGTGTGATGCGCCGCCGATGCCGTGCACGGCTGCGCACCTGGCAGGCGTCCCGGCCGTCGTGCTCGCCAATTTCACGTGGGACTGGATCTTCGAGGACTTCATCGCGGAGCACCCGGCGTTTGCCGAACTGCCGGCGCGCCTCGGTGTCCGCTACGCCCGGGCGGATGCCGCATGGCGGCTCCCGATGCACGGTGGCTTCGGTACGGTCCGCACCGTCCTGGACTTTCCGTGGATTGCGCGCCGCTCCCGGCGCGGCCGCGCAGAACTGCGTCGCCTGATTGGCGCCGGCGACGCGCGCCCGCTGGTGCTCATCTCCTTCGGGGGCTACGGAGTCGCGAACATGGCGCTCGCGCATCACGCCGGCGCGCCTTACCGGTTGGTGCTCTCGGGAGGCGCCGAGCACAGCCCGACCGACGCACCGCCTGACGCGCTTCATCTCGATCGTGAGCGTCTCGACGCGCTGGGGCTGCGCTACGAAGACCTGGTCGCGGCCGTCGACGTCGTCGCCTCCAAGCCCGGCTACGGCATCGTGTCCGAGTGCGTGGCCAACGGGGCGGCGCTCCTCTACACGGACCGTGGTCGCTTCCGCGAATACCCGGTGATGGTCGACGAGATGCCGCAGGTACTTCCCTGTCGGCATATCGCGAACGCGTCGCTGGCAAGCGACAGGTGGGACGAGGAGGTGGCCGGCCTGCTGGCGCAACCGCGGCCGGAAATACGGCCGCTCGTCAACGGAGCCGACGTGGCCGCCGGCATGATCAGCGCGATGCTGTGACGGCACGAAAGGCGCCTGCATGCAGACGCCTTTCGTGTATCCGATGATAGGGGCCGCTCCCCGAGCGGCCCGATCTCCGGCGCGTTCGGAGAACGCGCCCTACCTAATCCTTGACGCAGGTGACCAGCGACCAGATCCGCGGAATGTTCACCTTCTCGATGGACACCGGGTGCAGGTTGGCCTGGGCGAGGAAGGCCGGCAGGTCGAGGTCCGACTTGAAGCCGATGTGCACGGTGAGCGGCGAGATCATCCGCTCGGCCTTCGACAGCAGCTTGTTCGGGCTGAGGAAGTGGTTCAGGAACACGATACGGCCGCCCGGCTTGCACACCCGGCGCATCTCGCACGCGACCTTGACCGGATCGGGCACGACGCTGATCAGGTACGGCGCGTAGACGATGTCGAAGCTGTTGTCCTCGAACTTCAGGTCCTGCGCGTCCATCTGCAGGAGGCGAACGTTCTTCGTGCCCTTGCGGGCGACGCGCTCGCGCGCCTTCTCCAGCATGCCAGCGGAGAAATCGATGCCGGTGATCTCTGTGTTGCTGGGGTACATCGAGCAGTTGATGCCAGTGCCGACGCCGACCTCGAGGATCGTGTCGCCCGGGTGGATCTGCATGCGCTGGAGCGCCTGCACCCGGCCGGGATGCAGCGTCGGCCCGAACGTCAGATCGTAGACGCTCGCGAGCTTCTCGTAGACACCTTCGACGAAGTCGTTCTCCACCGCGGTGACCGACAGCGCGCGAGTGGCTGCGTCGCCCTGCACGAGCTCGTCTTCGGTGCGCGGCCGATCTTCTCCGAACAATGGCATCAAGAAACTCCCCTGCGGCTAGAGATACGTAAGTCTACCACGTCAGGAAACAGCAACCTGACGGCGGACCGCGCCCGCCGGCGCGTCATCGGTACGGATGGACGAAGCGTTTGTCAGCGCGCCCAGGATGTCCAGAGCTGCTCCGACCCTGCCTCCCGCTCCGGCGACAATGATGCCCGCGACGAGTGGACGAATCGCGACGACGAGTTCGCGTGCGATCGCCAGCGCCTCCTCTGCCACGTGGCCGACTCGTTCTGCCTCGGCCATCCGCTGCACCAGCGACTCTGGCACGCTCACGCCAGGCTCTTCGTTGGCCAGTTGCTCGGCTTGGCGGGCCGTCTCGAAGGCGCGAACCACGGCGATGACGGGCACGCGCTGCCCGGCAGTGTCTTCCAGGAACTGGCGCAGCGCATCGACGTCGTAGATGGGCCCCATGACGACGAACTCGGCGCCCGCCTCGACCTTGTACCTGTAGCGCGAAAGCTCGCGATCGGGCATCACCGCGGTCGGGTTCGCGGCAACCCCGACGTGGAACGCGGTCGGCTGCCCGATCGGCTGGCCACCGACGTCCTCGCCCCGGTTGAAACGCGCGGCAACGTTGGTCAGCCCGATCGAATCGACGTCGAACACGGCCGTCGCGTCCGGGTATTCCGAGTGGCGGAGCGGCCGGCCGGTGACCAGGAGCAGGTTCCTGAGCCCGAGCGCGTGAGCGCCGAGCAGGTCGGCCTGCATCGCGTGGAGGCTGTGATCGCGGCAGCAGTACTGCAGGATCGTTTCGGCACCCGCGACCTGCTCGACGGTCACCGCACTTGCCAGCGCGCTCATCCGCGCCCGGCTGCCAGAACCGTCACTCACGAGGACAACGTCGAGTCCGTTGATGCGCGCTTCGCGCGCCTGCTCGACGATGCGATCGTGCCCGAAGCCCGCCGGCGGCACCAGTTCGATGCCGGTCACGAAGCGGCCTCGCCGCAAGGCATTCGACAGTTGTGACTTGGCCTCGACGGGGACCGGCGAGACACGCGGTGGCGCATCAGGCGCGACGTCGGCCACTGCCGAAGCCGCCGGGACGGCCGGGGACAAGGCGTGCACCGCGTGGGCGATCTGCTTGACGTGGTCGGGCGTCGTGCCGCAGCACCCGCCGATCAGGCGGACACCCGCGCCCGCGAACCGCCTGGCGTAGGACGCCATGTAGTCCGGCGAGCACAGATAGAGGTTGCGTCCATCCACGTCGCGCGGCTTGCCGGCGTTGGGCATCGCCGCGAGGAGGGCGCCGGGCACGGCCTTGGCGAGGCGCTCGATCGTGTCGAGCATCGCCGCCGGACCGACGCTGCAATTCACGCCGAGCACGTCGGCGCCGAACTCGACCAATTGCGGCCCGAACTGCTCGACCGGCGTGCCATCGAGCGTATTGCCGTCTTCGGCAGTCGTGAGCATCGCGACGATCGGACGATCGCTCACGCTGCGAATGGCATGGATCGCGGCGCCGATCTCGTTGACGTCGCGGAACGTCTCGAGCACGAACAGGTCGACGCCGCCTTCGGCGAGGCCCGCGGCCTGTTCGGCAAAGATGGTCTGCGCTTCGTCGAGGCCGGTCTTGCCCCAGGGCTCGACCCGAACACCCAGCGGGCCGATCGAGCCAGCGACCCACGCGGCGTCGCGCGCGGCATGACGCGCGATGCGTGCGCCGGCGAGGTTGATCGCGTGCACCTTCTCGGCGAGGCCGAAACTCGCCAGCTTCAGGCGATTGGCCCCGAAGGTGTTGGTCTCGATGATCTCCGCGCCCGCCCGCAGGTAGGCCTGGTGGACGCCGACCACCATGTCGGCCTCCGTCAGGTTCAGGTCCTCGAACGCGCGGTTGAGGAAGACACCCCTGGCGTACAACTGGGTGCCCATCGCGCCGTCGCAGATCAGCACCCGAGCGCGCAGGGCGTCGAGAAAGGATTGGTTCACGTGGAAGCTTACTTGCGTGTCGCCTGGGGCTGAGCCTGGCCGGCCATGGGCACCAGGAGGTCGTCCTTGTCCCAGACGAAGTCGTCCTTGCTGTACACGGCCAGTTCGTAGTCCTTGCCCATGAAGATCGCCGACACCGGGCAAGCCTCTTCGCAGTACCCGCAGAAGATGCAGCGGGTCTTGTGAATCTGGTACGTCCGGGCATACCGCGGGCCGGCCATCACGCTCCCATCGTTCTCGGCAGCTTCGAGGTAGATGGCATCGGCCGGGCACGCCACCGCGCACAGCCCGCACGCCACGCATTTCTCGAGCCCGTTCTCGTCGCGCATCAAGACCTGCTTGCCGCGCCACTTCGGGAACATCGGGACCTTCTCGTCCGGGTAGTTCACGGTAATGGGCTTCTTGAACATGTGCCCAAACGTGGTCTTGAACCCGACGATCCAGGGACGAATCATCTCTAGTCTGCCTCCGGGGCCCCTGTCGCCTGCCGGCGGCGCTGGGCCAACTCGTAGTGTAGCAACAAGAAGGAGATACAAGAACGGGTACCGGGGGACGGGTACCGGGGGACGGGTACCGGGGGACGGGTACCGGGGGACCGGAGGCCGAAGCGTCGAGCAAGCTCGACCCCAACGCGAAATTCCCGAATCGGGACTCGGGAGTCGCCCTTTCCCGTCAGCGTTCGGCGTTCAGCGTTGGCCGATTGTGTTTACACTGCCGTGTGCTCCACGAGCCGAGATTCCTCTCCGCGGAGCAGTACCTGCTGGTCACGCTCATCGTGCAGCTGGCCGGCATCGCGGCGCTGTCGACGATGCTGGTGCGGTTCCGGCGGTTCCGGACGCTGCTGCTGACCGAGCGGCGCGACTGGCCGGAACGCGTCAAGTTCATCGGCGCCCTCGGGGTGCCGTTGGCCGCCGGCGTCGGCAGTCGGCTCCTGCTTGGATACGCCGCGGCCGACGTGTCACTCGGGGGCGCGTATCTGGCGGGCCTCGTGGCCGGTCCCTACGCCGGCGCCATCGTCGGCGCGATGGTCGGGCTGACGGCGCTGGCCGGCGGTGAGTGGATCGCCTTGCCGCTGTTTGTGGGGTGCGGCTTTGCCGGCGGCGGATTGCGCGAAATCTGCCCCAAGGACGCGATCTGGCACTTCTCCCCCTTCGTTCTCACCGGCCTGTTCCGCTATCTCTGGAAGCTGGTCCGGCGCCTCGACGTCGACTGGCAGATGCTGCTCATCGCCGCTCCGATTGCCCTCGAGGTGTTGCGGCAGGTGCTTGGGCATCGCTACGGCGCCGATCGCCTGTTCTTCTTCCCGGCCAACTCGGCCGGTATGCTCGGGCTGACGCTGCTCGCCACGACCCTGACCGTCGCCATCCCCATCAAGATCTGGAACCTGGCCAGGGTCGAGCACAAATTGCAGGAGCAGGAAGCGCTGCTGCTCGAGGCGCGGATCGAGGCGCTCACGAGCCAGATCAACCCGCACTTCCTGTTCAACACGCTGACGTCCATCTCCTCGCTGATCCGCACCCGGCCGGATACGGCCCGCATGCTGATCAACCGATTGTCCGGCCTGCTCCGGCGCCGCCTGCGGGCGCATGACCACTTCGTCTCGCTGCGCGACGAACTCACGGCCGTGGACGAATACCTCGACATCGAATGCGTGCGGTTCGGGCCGTCGCTGCGCGTCGACAAGGATCTCGATCCGGCCACGCTCGACCATGTCGTGCCGAGCATGATCCTGCAGCCCCTGGTCGAGAACTCGATCAAGCACGGCCTCGCCGACAAGCTGGGCGAACGGCTGATTACGCTTCGATCGCAGCGCCAGGGGACGGTGACCGTCCTCGAGGTCATCGACAACGGGATCGGCATCGACGAGGACCGCCCCGCGCGCTTGCCGCACGGCGGGATCGGGCTCGCGAACGTCTCCGAGCGGCTCCGCGTCATCTACGGCGCGCAGGGCCGTCTGGCCATCACGAGCGCTCCGGGACAGGGCACGCAGGTGCGGCTCGAGATCCCGGATCTCCTGCTGCCGGAACGGCGGACCGCGTAACATGAAGATCAGCGCCCTGGTCGTGGACGATGAGCAGCCGGCGCGGGAGGAGCTCTGCTACCTCCTGTCGCAGGTGGAGGCCGTGGAGGTCATCGGTCAGGCCGACAACGGCGTGGCCGCCCTCGAACTGCTCGACGACCTCGAACCAGACGTGGTGTTCCTGGACGTCCAGATGCCGGGCCTCACGGGCTTCGAAGTGGCGCGACAGGTGGCTGAACGGATGGTCCAGCCGCACATCGTCTTCGTGACGGCCTTCGATCAATACGCGCTGGATGCGTTCCAGGTGAATGCGGTCGATTACCTGCTCAAGCCGGTCGATCCCGCCAGGCTGGACCAGGCGCTCGGCCGCGCCAGGAGCCGGCTCGAGCTGGCCAGGGCGGGAGTCGTCTCGCCCCAGGCGCTCGCCCAGATCGTGGAAGCGGTGTCGGCTCGGCAGACGCGGCGGTCACCCCTGGTCGTCAAGGTGGCCGACCGGATATTGCTGGTGCAGGCCGAAGATCTCATCTACGCGTCGCTGAACGAGGACGAGGTCACAGTCGTAGCCAGTCAGGTGACGGGAACGTCCAATTACCGGACGCTCGACGAGTTGCAGGCGCAGCTGGACCATGCCGTGTTCTGGCGCGTGCATCGCTCGTATCTCGTCAACATCAACAAGATCAAGGAGATAGTCCCCTGGTTCAGCCGGAATTTCATCCTGAGGATGCGCGACGCGAAGGCGACGGAGATCCCGGTCAGTCGAGCCCAGACCAAGCGGCTCCGGGAGTACCTGCAACTCTGAGGCTGGAGGTCGCCTCGTCCGGCTTCTCCCCGGTCGTGGGCCCCAACCCTCCCTCGGGCTTCACCCCCGTCGTCGCGCCGGTTTCTGCGCAGGCTGCTGACGATGCCTTGCGGGTCGCCACGGCCGAGGTGCGCCGCCCCTCGTTGTGGCTGCGAGCGGCCGAGGAACTGTTCACCTGGTTCAAGACGCTGGCGTCAGCGGCCGTCTACGCCACGCTGATTGTCACGTTCGGGTTCCAGGTGGCGCGGGTCGAGGGCCTGAGCATGGCCCCCACGCTCTCGGACCAGGATCGCCTCATCGTCAACAAGGCCATCTACAAGCTCGGTGAGCCGCATCGGGGCGACATCGTGATGCTCTGGTACCCGGTCGACCCCGACAAGTCGTTCGTCAAGCGGGTCATCGCCGAGGAGAACGACCGCGTCCGCATCGTCGACGGACGCGTCTTCGTGAACGACGTGCAACTCGAGGACGACTACGTTCCCAATGAGTACCGCGGCCACGACGATTGGGGCCCGCAGGAGATTCCCGAGGGCTACTACTTCGTGATGGGCGACCATCGGAACAACAGTTCCGACAGCCGGCACTGGGGGTCGGTGCCCAAGAAGTACATCATCGGGAAGGTCCAGCTGCGGTGGTGGCCACTTCCCAAGGCCCGCATCTTCGACTAGCGGCCAACGGGTGACCGTCGGCACGCGTCCGACGGTCAACTCAGGTCTCAGGTCTCAGGGCTCAGGGCTCAGGTCCCACGTCTTGCGTGAGACTTGAGACTTGAGACGGTTCATTCACCGCGGGTTCGCTACCGCGCCGCCGGCGGACCACCGCGCGGTCCCGCACCACCAGGCATCCCCGCTCGCGCGCCGAGTTCCCGGTCGATCTCCAGCAGCGCGCGCGCGTCGTTGCCCGCCATCTCCAGCTTGGCGATGATGTCGCGCGCCGACTTCTCCTCCTCGACCTGCTCGGTGACGAACCATTGCATCTCGACGACCGCGGCAAAGTCCTTCTCCTGCATCGCCAGGTCGTAGAGCGCGTCAATCTGCTGGCTGACCTGCTCCTCCTGCGCGAGCGAGGCGCGGAACACCTCGACCAGCGCCGTCGCACGCGTGGTCTCGTTCTGGATCTTGCGCAACGACACCACGTGATTGCGGGCATGCACGAAGTCGAACAGGCGCAGGGCGTGCGCCCGCTCCTCCTCGCTCTGGACGCGGAACCAGTGTGCGGCTCCGGGGAAATTGAGTTCCTCGCACACTCCGGACATCGCCAGGTAGCTGTGCGACGCCGAGAGTTCGTTGTTGACCTGATCGTTGATGGCCTCGTACACCCTGGCACTCATGTCGCTGTGTCTCCTTCAGGAAGGGCCGGTATCACTCCACCCGTTTTGTCCGCCGAAGCCTCGGCGAAGGCGGAGCTCACGCCTGCTCGTACAACCGTTCCACCACCCCATGCCAACGCTCGAGGACGACGCGCCGCCGCAGCTTGAGTGTCGGCGTCAGTTCGCCCGTCGCGATCGAGAACTCCGCCGGCAGCAACGCCAGCTTCTTCAGGCGCTCGAACTGCGCCAGGTCGCGGTTCAGGGGCTCGACGACCTCATGGAACAGCGAGACGACATCTTCGCGCGTGACCAGCTCTTCGCGAGAGCCGGACGGCAGGCCGAGGACCTTGAGCCGTTGCTCGAGCGCAGTGAAATTCGGCACGATCAGCACCGCCGGGAACTTGCGCGCCTCGCCGACGATCATCGCCTCGGCCACCAGCGGGTGGCGCTTGAGCAGCGCCTCGATGGGCGCCGGTGCGATCTTCTTGCCACCCGACGTGACCAGCAGTTCCTTCTTCCGATCCGTAATCGTGAGGAAGCCATCGTCACCGAGCGTGCCGATGTCGCCGGTGTGGAACCAGCCGCCCTGGCTCAGCGCGGCAGCGGTCTCGTCGGGACGGTTCCAGTAGCCCTTCATCACGTGCGGGCCGCGGGTGAGGATCTCGCCGTCCTCCGCGATCGCCACCTCGACGCCGTCGACGACGCAGCCGACGCTCCCGAAGCGTGGCCGGTCGCGCGGATTGACCGTGATGACCGGCGATGTCTCCGTGAGCCCGTACCCTTCGATGAGCGGTACGCCGACCGCGTGGAAGAAGCGCGCGATGTGCGCCGGCAGAGGCGCACTTCCAGACACGGCGAGGCGCAGTCGTCCGCCAACCTTCGCGCGGATCTTCGAGGCGACCAGCCCGTCGGCGACGGCCTCCTGCATTTTCAGGAACGGCGACAGCGCGCGGCCCTCATGGCGCGCCGCCGAAGCGTCGATGCCGATGCGGACCGCCCAGTCGAACAGGCGTCGCCGGAAGGCGGGACCGGCGGCCACGGTCTCGTGGATCTTCGTGTGCAGCTTCTCGTAGACACGCGGCACCCCGGTCATCACGGTTGGTTGCACCAGCTGGAGATCGCGCGCGAGCGTGTCCAGCGACTCGGCGTGACACACCGTGAGGCCCTCGTACAGGTAGAGGTACGTCACCATGCGCTCGAAGACGTGGCTCAGCGGGAGGTAGCTGAGCGCGACGTCACCGCTGTCGAGTTCGAGCACCGGGATCACGGCCGCGATGTTCGACAAGACGTTGTCGTGCGTCAGCATCACGCCCTTGGGCTCGCCTGTCGTCCCGGACGTGTAGATGATCGTGAACAGGTCGTCGGGCGCCACGGCATCGATCCCTGCCTCGTAGCGGGCCACGGCCAATGGGTCGCTCGCAAGGGCGCGGCCACGCTCGATCAGGCCTTCGAGGCGCAGCACGGTGTGGCTGCCACGTACAGCCGCCGGCGGCACTTCGTCGGTGAACACGACGATGAATTCCAGCGCCGGTAACAGATGCCGGACCGCCAGGATCTTCTCGGCCTGCGCCACGTCGGAGACGAAGACGCCACGCGCCCCGGAGTCCTGCAGGATGAACCGCGCCTGCAGCCCGGAGAGCGTCGGATAGATCGGCGCCGTCACCAGCCGCGCGGTCACGATGCCCATGTCGGCGACGATCCACTCCTGGCGCGTCTCGGACATGATCGCGACGCGGTCGCCGGGCTGCAGCCCCATGTCCGCCAGCGCCAACCCTGTCGCCCGCACCCGCTCGACGAATGCGTCAGTGGCGCACGGCCGCAACCCGGCCGACGTGCACTGTTGCAAAAGGTCGGGGCGCGGGTGCTCGCGCAACAGATCGGCGGGCAGTTGCGCAAGTGAACGGAGCCGCGACGTCACGGCGGGCGGGAAGCGGTATGGACGACGTTGGGATGCGACGGCGGTAGGCATCGAAGGTCTCACGCGGGTGCCGGGTGTCGGGTACCGGGGACGCGAGTACCGTACATCAGGATCGCCTGACCACGTCGCCGCTACGCCCGCCCCGCTTCTCGACCAGGACGATCTGTTCGATGACCATGGACTTGTCCACGGCCTTGAGCATGTCGTAGACCGTGAGCCCCGCGACGGCCACTGCGGTCAGTGCCTCCATCTCGACGCCGGTCTGACCGGAGGTCTTCACCGTGGCCGTGATCGCGATGCCGCCCCGTGCCAGTTCGACGTCCACCAGCACCCCGGTCAGCGACAACGGGTGGCACAAGGGGATCAGCGTCGCCGTCCCCTTGGCGGCCATGATTCCGGCCAGCCGCGCGGCCTGAAGCGGATCGCCCTTCTTCACCGCGCCGGCGCGCACGAGACGACGCGCGGCGGCCGACACGCGGACGAATCCGGTCGCCACTGCCATGCGCGAGGTCACGGCCTTGTCGGACACGTCGACCATCCGCACACGCCCCTGCGCGTCGGCGTGCGTGAGGCCGGACGAGCGCGGCCGCTTACGGGTCGACGTGGCCATTGGCGAGGAAGAACGACAGGCTTTCGAACGTGATGGTGAGGTCCATGTTCTTCAGCTTCACGTGCGGCGGCACCCGCGGGCTGACCGGCGAGAAGTTCAGGATGGCACGAATGCCCGCTGCGACTACGCCGTCCACCGTTTCCTGCGCGGCGTCGGGCGGCACGGTCACGACGGCGATGTCGATCTTCTCGCGCTCGACCAGTCGTTCCAGTTCACGCGCATGGCGAATCGGCACGCCACTGCGCGAGTACTGTCCGACCTTCTCGCGTGCCGTGTCGAGCAGGGCGACCACGTCGAATCCGTCCAGGCGGAAGCCCGCATAGTCGGCGAGTGCGACGCCGAGGTTGCCGGCACCGATGATGACCACCTTGATGCTGCGGTCGAGCCCGAGGATCTGCCGCAGGTGACGCTTGAGGTCCTTGACGTAGTACCCCACGCCGCGGATCCCGAACTCGCCGAAGTGCGCGAGATCCTTGCGGATTTGCGCCGCATTGAGCTGAAACTGGGTGGCCAGGCCCTGCGACGAGACGGTGTTGACGCCGCTTGCGTCCAGCGACTCGAGACACCGCAGGTACACCGACAGCCTGGCCGTCGTGAGCTCCGACACCTGGTCTCCGCCAGTCCGGTCGCGCTCAGGCTCGGCCACGCGGACGATGAGAACACAGTCCAAGGGACAAGGGAAACCGACTTCTTCCTATTCCCCTGTCCCTCGATCTGCTATAGCTCCCCAATGGCTCAGCCTTCGTTCACGCCGTTCGTGCCTCCGGACCAGGCGCCGCCCGAGTTCACCGCCCGGGCGGTCCTGCTCGGGGCGCTGTTCGGACTCCTGTTCGGGGCGTCCACCGTGTACCTGGGGCTGCGCGCCGGACTGACGGTCAGTGCATCGATCCCGATCGCGGTGCTCGCGATCTCCGTGCTGAAGCGTTTCGGCGGCTCAACGATCCTCGAGAACAACATCGTCCAGACCATCGGTTCGGCGGGAGAGTCGGTCGCCGCGGGCGTGGTGTTCACGATCCCGGCCCTCATCTTCCTCACGCCCCACGGCCCGGCGTACTTCAACTACTTCCAGATCACGGTCCTCGCGTTTGCCGGTGGCATCCTCGGCGTGCTGCTGATGGTGCCACTCCGGCGGGCCCTCATCGTCAAGGAACACGGCGTCCTGCCGTATCCGGAAGGCGCTGCGTGCGCCGACGTGCTGATCGCCGGCGAACGGGGTGGACAACTGGCGACGCTGGTTTTCCAGGGGCTCGGCATCGGCGCGCTCTTCAAGGCGCTGCCGTGGATCTTCCAGATCGTGCGCACCGAGGTGGGCTACACCACGCCGAAGACCAGTGCGTTTCCCAACGCCACGCTCAACGTCGACATCTCGCCCGAGTACATGGGCGTGGGGTACGTGATCGGGCCACGTATCGCCGGCGAGATGGTCGCAGGCGGCGTGCTGTCGTGGCTGGTGTTGCTGCCCCTGCTGACCATCGTCGGTGCGTACATGCCGACGCCCTTTCCGCCGGCGCCACCCGATGGCTTGCGCATCATCGACATGGCGCCCGGGCAGATCTGGAGTCAGTACATCCGGTACATCGGCGCTGGCGCGGTGCTCGCGGCGGGCCTGATCACGCTGGCCCGGACGATCCCGACAATCGTCGGATCGTTCCGCGACAGCCTGAAGGACTTCCGCGCCGAGAGCGCCGGACACGCGCCACTGCGCACCGAGCGCGACCTCCCCATCGGCATCGTCCTGGGTGGCACCCTGTTGCTGGGCGTGTTCCTGGCGGTCGCCCCCGGCATGCCGACACAGGGCAATCCGCTCGCCGCCCTGCTCGTCGTCGTCTTCGGGTTCTTCTTCGTGACGGTCGCCTCGCGCATCGTCGGCCTGATCGGCAGTTCCTCCAGCCCGGTGTCGGGCATGACCATCGCCACCCTCATCCTGACGTGCACGATCTTCGTGGCCATCGGCTGGACCGGCGACGTCTACGCGCCGATCGCCCTGACCGTCGGCGCCGTGGTCTGCATCGCGGCCGCCAACGCCGGTGCGACCTCGCAGGATCTCAAGACCGGCTTCATCGTCGGCGCCACGCCGCGGCACCAGCAGGTCGGCCTCCTGGTCGGCGTGCTCGTCTCGGCTCTCATCATCGGACTGACGACGCTGTACCTGCACAAGGTGATGGTGATCGGCTCCAACGCCCTGCCCGCGCCGCAGGCGACACTGATGTCGACCATCATCCGTGGCCTCCTCAGTCAGAATCTGCCCTGGGGATTGGTGCTCACCGGCGTCTTCATCGCCGTGACGATGGAACTGTGCGGCGTGCGATCGTTGTCGTTCGCCGTCGGGGCGTATCTTCCGATCGCCACGACTGCCCCGATCTTCGTGGGCGGGGTCGTGCGCTGGCTGGTCGAGCGCGCGACCGGGCACCATGAGCAATCCGAAGTGAGTGCCGGCACGCTCTTCAGTTCCGGGCTTATCGCCGGCGGGTCGATCGCCGGCATCGCGTACGCGGTCCTGTACGGCTCGCGGGAATACATGCCAGCGAGCCTGCGGGTCGAGGATGCCCAGGAGAGCCTCGGCCGCATTCCGGCGCTGCACGAGGGCGTCGCCGGGCACGTCATCGGGCTGGCCGTCTTCCTGATGCTGGGGGTGATCCTGGCCCGGGTCGGACGCCGGCGCGTCAACTGAGGGGCCTCGGGAGGCGTCGTTACTCACATATGTTGGTCCGTAGCCTGATACTCCTCGTCCTCGCCCTGCTGTCGGGCGTGTCGCCCGCCTCGTCGCAGATACGCGCCGAGGGCGCCTCAGGGCGCAAGGCGACCACCCTCGGTGCCCTGACGGCGTACGCCGGGTTCTACCACCTCCAGGCGGTCAGGGTCCGTGCCAAGCTGGTCACCGACCAGGTGGGCACCGCCCTGCTCAGTGGGGAGACACGCCTGCTCGCCGTTGGCGATGCCGCGACTGCCCAGGTGACGGGCGACGTCGAGGTAGCGGGAACGTTCATCGACGTCGGCCGCCTCACCCACGACGACCAGCGGGTCTCGACGTACGGCCTCGCAGCCTTGTCCCAGAAGGTCCTTCAGCGTGAATGGCCGGCGCAGGGCGAGTTGCTGGTGATCGTCGTGAACGAGGTCAGGAAGGCCGAGCCATTCACCGCACCATCGGTGCGCGGCCTCGCGCTCGACCCGCTGCGGTTCGACGGACAGTCGGTGACCGTCAGTGGTCGATTCCGGGGCCGCAACCTCTTCGGGGATCAGCCGGCGAGCCCAGCGCGCAGCAAGTTCGACTTCGTGATCCAGCTGGCCGACGCGAGTCTCTGGGTCGTGGGCCGACGACCGAAGGGGCAGGGCTTCGATCTGAACGTCGACGCGCGCGTCGACACGGGACGATGGCTCGAGGTCCAGGGTGACGTCCACACCAGCAAGGGCCTCGTCTGGATCGAGGCCATCGCCATCCGCACCACGCAGCCGGTGTCGGACACCACACCCGTCGAGACCACGGAAGTGGCGCCCCCTGCACCGCCACCACAGGTCATCTTCTCCACGCCAACAGCCGGAGAGGTGGACGTCACGGCTGATGCCCGCGTCCGCCTGCAGTTCTCGCGCGACATGACGCCGCAGTCCTTCAAGGGCAACGTGATGGCGGCCTACGACGCGCGCGAGGCGGCGGAACGTGGCATCCCGCCGGCTAGTACACCGCCCTTCGTCGCCAACTACGACCAGGGCCGACGAACGCTGGAGTTGAAGTTCTCGGCGCCGTTCGAGCGGTTCCGCACCGTGATCATCAGGCTGGCGCCAGGCATCACGGCCTTCGACAGCCAGCCCCTCGCGCCCTTCGAGTTGCGCTTCACCGTCGGTGGCTGACCGCCCGCCGACGGCTCAGGCGGGCTGCTCGCCGAACAGGGACTGCCGGCGCCGCGCGAACACGCGGCGCAGCGTGCGAACGACGTAGGTAAGGACGGCGATGCAGACCACGAACGCCACGATCACGACGGCCAGCGCGATGAGCGGGAACTTGAGCGCGAGTCCTGCCAGCGCGAACACGAAGGCATCTTCGAACAGGCTCAGCATCCAGTTCGAGAAGGGCTCGGGGCTGGCGTTGACGGTGACACGTGTGCCGGCCTTGGTGAGGTGACTCGACGCGGCAAGGCCGCCGCCGAGCAGGGCGACGAGGCCCTGCAGCGCCGGCGATGCCTCACCGAGCGTGCTGACGGCGATGAGCGCCCCGCCGAGGGGGCGAATGGCGGTGTGCACGCCATCCCAGAGGGTGTCGATCCACGGGATCTTGTCGGCCACGAACTCGATGACAAACAACGCCAGCGCGGAATAAATCACGACGTCGTGATCGAAGACCTTGAACTGTTCGGGCAGGGACACCCATCCGTAGCGCGAGGCGAGCCCCAGGATGCCGACCGTGGCGTAGAGATTGACGCCGGCAGCCATGGAGAAGCCGAGCGTCCGCCCGAGCGTCAGGAGAAGGTCCATAGTCAGTGCGTCGGCCGCCAGCGTGGCGACACCTCCAGGCTACAGGCTACCTGAAGTCCCGCCGTCGGCGCGCGCCGCGTCGTCGAGCAAATGCGCTACTTCACCTCGAACCCGCTGGGCGAGAGTGTCGCGGTCGGCGAGTTCGAGACCCGCCGTCTCGACTGGCGCGCCAAAATGCACGCGCACCGTCGTCGGCCAGATGAGCGGGCTGCCCGGGCGCATCGCCCTGGCCGCGCCGAAGATCGCAGTCGGCACGACCGGCGCCTGGACCTTGATGGCGAGGACGAACGCCCCTTTCTTGAACGGGAGCAGTTCGCCGGTCCGGCTGCGCGTGCCTTCGGGGAACATCAGGAGCGAGTTGCCGGACTGCACGCTGCGTGCGGCCTGGTCGATCGCCTGGGTCGCGCGTTCCCGGTTCTCGCGTTCGATGGGTACGAAGCCGACGGCGTCGAAGCCGCGCCCGAGAATCGGCAGCTTCCGAAGCACGGCCTTGTAGACCACCTTGAGCCGTGGGGTGAGTTCCCGCAGGACCGCGAAGATGATCGGCGGTTCGACGTTGCTGGCGTGGTTGACCGCGTAGAGGGCCGCGCGCCCGCGCTGGATGTGCTCACCCCCCGCCACCATGACCCGTATCCCGAGAATGCCCAGGGCGATGCGGATGCAGGCGACGGCGAGCACGATGAGGTGCCTGTGCGTGTTGGTGGCGATTCCGATCAGGAGGGCCGGTGCGCCGATGATCACCAGGTAGGCAATCACGAACACATACGCCACCAGGCTTCGAACGGCGGTGATCAGCGTGGACACAGGACGGGCGCTCGCCAGCCGAGCGACGCAGGGCACTATACGCGAAAGAGCCCGGCAACCTCTCGGTCGCCGGGCTCTTCAGCGGTTTCTTCGACGCTGCTGGCAGCGAACCCTAATTGCTGGTCAAGGCGCGACGCGCCGTGGCCCTGGTCGCGGTGGTGACCTTGGGGGCCGTCACGCTGGCAGCGATGGCGGCAACCACGGGGCGACGCGCGGGCACACTGTCGTCCTTGGTCTTGAAGCACTTGCAAAGCGCTTCGTCGACCATCACTTCCACTCCAGCCATGGGCTGGTGCGTCACTTCAGAAATTTCGGAAATTACGAGGAAGCGGGCGCGGTCGAGCATGCGCTTCTCGCGGAAGGAGAGGTTCTTCGACTTGCTGAGGTAACAGAGGCTCTTGAGGACCTCGACGACGTCGTAGATGGAGCCCGTGCGCATCCGGTCCGAGTTGTCCTTGAAGCGCCCTTTCCAATTCTGGTGGCTATCGATGTTGCCATCGGAGAGCAGCCCGTACAGTCGCTTGATTTCTTCGTCACACACCGCGCGGCGCAGGCCGACGCTGTCGACATTGTTGACGGGCACTAGCACCGTCGTCTCGTTTGCCACCATGCGCAATTGATAGAAATCGCACACAGTTCCCAGAATCGTCTTGGTCTCGATACGTTCAACGACACCGAGTCCATGATTCGGGTAGATGACCTTGTCACCGACCTGAAATGTCACGGGCACCCCTCTCTCCGGATGGTTGCACAGGTAGCGCTTTCCAGCGATTAGGTCTTAGAAACCGTGTCAGTATACCGCACTTTGCCGGACACCCGGGAGATCCCGACGCTGGCAAACCGCGTCCTGGCAAAAGTCGTCGAAAAGTCATCGGCAGGGATGTTTCACCCCTGCCCGCAAGGGAGCTACCGGGATGAAGCAAGGACTCTGGCGGATTGTCGGGCCGGTCGGCCTGATGACAGCTGTGCTGTTGGTGGGATCGGCCGTTTCCCAGGCGGCCGGGCCGGCCAATGTCGCCACCGCGCCACAGGCGAGCCTGGCGCCCTACGTGCCGACCCCGCAGGACGTCGTCGAGCGCATGCTCGGTCTCGCTGGTGTCGGCAAGAACGATGTCGTCATCGATCTCGGGTCGGGCGACGGGCGCATGGTCGTGACCGCCGCCAAGCAGTTCGGGGCGCGCGGTATCGGGGTCGACATCGATCCGGCCCGAATCGCGGAGGGACGCGCCAACGCGAAGCAGGCCGGCGTCGAATCCCTGGTCGAGTTCCGTCAGCAGGACGCACTGCAGGCGGACATCTCGCAGGCGACCGTGGTGACCCTGTACCTGCTGTCGTCCTCGAACGTCAAACTGCGCCCGCGGCTGCTCTCGCAGCTCAAGCCCGGGGCCCGCATCGTCTCGCATCAGTTCGGGATGGGCGACTGGCCGCCCGACAAGGTCGAAACATTCACCGACGGCAATGGGACCAGCCGGACGCTGTACCTGTGGACCGTTGGCGCCAATTCGCCAAAGCAGTGAGGGTGCGGACCGCGGCACCGCGGTCCGGCCCGATTTGGTAGACTGCGCCGGCGCCCGCTTGGCGAAATGGCAGACGCAGGGGACTCAAAATCCCCCGCCCTCACGGGCATCTCGGTTCGAGTCCGAGAGCGGGCACCAGCTTCCTGATTTTCCTCGTCAGGCCCCCTGACGGCTGCGCCGCCAGCGCCTCAGCGCGCCGATGCCACCGAGCACCACGAGGCTCGTGAGTCCTGGCTCCGGCACCGCCGCCCGTCCCACCGGCTCCCCATACAGGAAGTCGTCCATCACGACGATCTCGTCGTCCAGGTTGCCGAGCACGCCGTTGGAGACGAAGGTGTTGGCGCCGGCTGTGATTCGCACCCGGCCGATGCGTTCACCGGCGGTCGCGGCGGCGCCGAGGAATGTCAGACCCTGATTGCCTGATACCAGCGCATTGCGCGTGTAGATCAGGTTGTTCGACACATCGAAGAACTCCAGCTTCGTGACGTTGGCAGCCTCGACGTCGACAAAGACCACCCCGAAGGCGTTGGTCGTCGCTGCGTTGGTGGTGCCGGGCACGAAGAACAGCACGTCAGTGATCGGACTGTTGACTGCGGTGAAGATCTTCTGCGCGCTGAAGGCCTCGAAGTCGTCCGGGAAACCGAAGAGCGTCGGAGCTGCGCCACCGGCATTGGCGCTGACCATGAAAGCCGTTCCTGGCGTGCTGAACACGGCGCCGCGCGGCGAGTTGACGTTGAAGAAGTCCCCGGGAAGGCCGCTCGGGTCCGAGAACATCGCCGGCACGCCATCCCAGTTGATCTCGCGACGCAGGCCCCCAAACGATCCATTTGCGCCCGCGAGGCTGCCGCCGCCGACGGCGGCGCGGAAGGCATCGCGGGCAGGAGTGATGGAGGCAGGGTCGGGCCCCGCCGCCTCGAACGTGATGAACCCAGCCTCGGCGCCGCCCGTCCCGCCGATGAGGCACAAGACAGCGACCAACGCGGTCCTCTGGGACACACTACGGACGAGCGAGCATTTCATCGAACCAACTCCTCCGGGCGCCGACCCGGGAAGGTCCAGGCGGCCTCCATTGCGCGGACGCACGGACGCCGAGAACGTGACAGGATGCAGGGGCGTGCAGGCGCACCCCCCGCTAGTTAACCAGTACTTTTTGGACGCGAGCCGAGGCCGATAGGGTCCATGTCGCTGCCCACTGCTCCTCCCGCCGGCGCACGCATTCGCACACTGCGAGGGCTGTCGTCCTATGCCTGTGGCCACACCGGCAGTTGCTGCCGGGCTGGATGGCCTATTCCCGTCGAGAACGCACCGCTCGAGCTACTTAGACGGGCAGAGGCAGATGGCGCGTTGCACTTGGCGGGGACAACGCCGTGGATCCGGGAGAGTGTTTTAGGCCACACACCCTCAAGGGAGTGCGTCTTCCACGCGCCGCGGGCCGCCTGCGGCGGTTGCGCTATCGAAACGACACTCGGAAGTGACGCACTGCCATACAGTTGCCGACAATTTCCCAGGTTGTTGCTCGTCGACGCTCGCGGCTGGCACATGTCCTTGTCGGCGTGGTGTGGCACAGCTGCGCGGATGATCGTCCAGGATTCACCACCTGGGCAGAACGACGGTCCCGACGTTTTTCTATCGTTCGACCATATATGTGCAGACCGGCGGGTCCATCTCGAGGCGCTCGACGCTCGCGAGGCCTGGCCACCGCTGCTCCGTCCGGGTGTGCTGGCCGGCCACGGCGCCTACACAGCATGGGAGGCACGGGGACTGACGGACTTCCTGGGCCCAGCCTGCGCGGGAATGGCTTCGCTCTCGACGATGCTGGCAAGCGCACTGTGCTGGACCGACGTGCTTCGCATTTGGCGGCAGTCGGAGGGCTCCCTCGACGTTCTCGTCAGCCGCCCGTGGCGACATCCCGATCCGAACCGCGCGCTGCGAATCAGCGCGGCACCTGACGCGTTGCGGTCTCGAGTGTTGTTGCCCCTGTTGTCAGGCGTACCGGGCGAATGGCGCCCCTCCGCATGGCCGGCGGGGCTCACCGACGCCTCGATGGCGGGAGAGTCGATCAGCAGAAGGCAGGCGGATGCTGCGCTGGGCCGTTACCTCGCAACCCGCCTGGTCGGTTCCTGGGTGGCCTACCAGGGCACGGGGCTGCGATCGGTCGCGGCCTCTCTCGTATATGCCTATGTCCTGACGGCACTCGCGCTGCAGGCGACGGCGGTAGACGGCTCGTCGACCGTCACCTTGGGGCGATTGACCTCAGCGATCCGCGCGGCGGACTGGATCGTCTTGCACCTGCTGGATCGCGATGTGTGGGCCCGCGCCTGCAGCGCGCACGAGGTCGACGAGGACGCCTCTCGCCTTCTCCAGTTGGTCGCCGGCGCGGCGCGGGTACTCGACGGCTGTGACTGGCGCCCCGAAGGGACGTGACGGCCGTCAAGGGAACGCCGAACGCTGAACGCCGAACGCTGAACACCGCCGGCGGACTGCCGAGCCGGGCCGAACGCCGCCGTACGCGTCAGCGGCGGGGGTGGCGCCCGGTGGCCCGGCCGTGGCCCTTGCCCGGTGCCGGCGTCGGCGTCGGTGCTGACGGCGCGTCGCCTTCCAACTCGCGGAGGCGAGCCTCGGCCGCCGCTCGTTCCTCACCGAGACGCGCGAGATCCTGTTCGGCCGAGAGCCGGCTCACCGCGGCACGTTCTGCGGCCTTGCGTGCGTCGGTTGCCGACCGCGTCGCTTCCGCTGCGGCACGCTCCGCTTCGCTGGCTACCTCCTCGGCCGCCGCCGTCGTCTGTCGCAACTCCTCGACGCGATTGGCAGCTGCCGCATGGCGCTCTCCTAGCGCCTCCAGGAGCGCTGCGGCTTCGACGACGCGAGGGTCGGGCGCCGCCGGAGGGGGTTCTGGATCGCTTGTGGCTTCCGGGCGGCGGGCGACCACCTCGAAGCGGCGGACTGGCGCCGCTGACGACGTCGGCAGGATCAAGCCCGCAAACGCTGCCAGGCCGGGAAGTTCGACGTCGGTGGTGAGCTGCCCGTGTGAAAGTCGCGCCTCGCGGCCGTGCGCGGCCAGGGCCTCGAACGTGGCACGCACCTGCGCGAGGATGGCATCGCTGCCGTGCTGTCCCTCGTCGTCGGCGACGCGTTCGGCCTGCTCCACCGCCCGGGCCACCGCATCGTCACGCACGCGCAACGTCTCGCCGACGTCGGTGGCGGCATCGCCGAGCAGTCGCGCCTGTTGTGCGGCCCGAGCCGCGGTGCCCGCGTCGAGTACGGCGTCGTAAACCGGTTGCGCCCGCCAGAACACCTGGTTGACGAGGTAGGCTGCGCGTGAGGGCTTGGTAGCCGCGGCAATGCGAGCCGCGACATCCTTGTGGCCGCTGCGTTTCAACTGCGACGCCAGCGTCGAGCGGCGCACGATGAACTCCGTAAACGGCGCCTGGTACAGCGAGGCCAGCGCGGCCGTGCTGTCGATGAACGGCGGTTCGTCGGGCGGTCGCGACACCATCAGCAGAGCGCCGGGCCTTCGGCACGTAGCCAGGCCCGCGCACTCGCGTAATCGGGACACACGGCCTCGACCTCCGCCCAGAACCTCGGTGAGTGATTCGGCTGACGCAGGTGCATCAACTCGTGCAGCAGCACGTAGTCGGAGACCGTGTGAGGCATCTGCAACAAGCGCCAGTTCAGCGCGATATTGCCCTCACGCGAGCACGATCCCCAACGCGAACGCTGGCTTCGTACCGTGACGCGCGTGACCGCGAGGCCATGGCCCGCCGCAAGCGCGAGCAGGCGTGGCGGCAACTCCCTCGCCGAACATGCGCGCATCAGCGGTTCGAGCACGCCGCGGTAGTCCTCCCGCAGGCCACACGTGGCCGCGAGATCGCCGCAGCGGACCGTCACCTGCGATCCGGACGAGGCGAGCACCTCGACGCGGCATAGCGCACCGCGCCACCAGACGTGTTGTCCGGCCCGCCACCGCGTGTCACGGCGTCGGACTTCCAGTTCCTGGCGGCGCTCGGCAATCCATCGCGTGCGTGTCCGGACGAACGCCTCCGCCTCACGGCGCGATCCGTGCCGCGGGATCGTCACCCGCACGGTGGCATCGGGCAGCACGCGCAGGATGTACCGCCGGGCGCGGCCGTTGCGCACGAAGAGCGTTCCCGGCGCAGCTGGCGGCGGCACCGGGGGTTGGCTCGTGTCAGGCGCGACATCGCCGCATTCGCGCCAGGGCAGCGACAGCTGCGCGATCCGCGTCACACCTGCTCCTTCAGCAGGGAGGCGACGAGCTCCTGGCCGCGCGTCAGCCATCCGCGCTGCTGCCAGTCCTCGCGGAGCACGGGCTGGCTGGCCGCGAGATCCTCCTCGAACAACGCCGTCATCGCGGCTGCGAACCTGGTGTCGCATAGGCAGAGGCTGGTTTCTTCGTTGTGCGCAAAGGATCGGTTGTCGAAGTTGCTGGTGCCCACGGTACACCAGCAGCCATCGACCAGCATTGCCTTCTCGTGAAGCATCGAGTGGTGATACTCGTACAGCTTCACGCCGCCGTCCAGTAACACGCCATACAGGCGGCGGCTGTTCTGGCGCGCCAGCCAGTTGTCAGTACGCCGTCCGGTGATCAGCACGCGCACGTGGACTCCACGCGCCACCGCCTCGACGAGGGTGTCGATCGCCGTCTCGTCAGGCACGAAGTAGGGATTGACGATGTCGATCTTCCGGCGCGCGGACACGATCGCCAGGTAGTACATCAACCGCGCCGATGACGAACCGGCGTCGGGCGAACTGTGGATCACCTGGAGCGCCAGGGGTCCTGATGCCTCGATCGACGGGAAGAACTCCGCGCCCTGGATAATCTCCCCGGTCGTGCGCAGCCAGTTCTGCGCAAAGCCGGACAGCAGCGGCGCGACCGCGGGGCCGCGGATGCGGAACATCACGTCGCGCCACTCGTCGGGCGGCGTCGCATTGCCGCGCCAGTGATCGGCGATGCCGGCGCCGCCGGTGAAGCCGACGACGCCATCGACGACCAGTGTCTTGCGGTGCGTGCGGTTGTTGAAGCGGCCGACCGTGTACCAGCGGATCGGCGCATACCACGCCACCTCGCATCCGGCATCGGTCAACCGCGTGTAGATCGACTCGCCGATGCTCGCCGAACCAACGGAATCGAGCAGGATCTTGACGGGTACGCCGGCCCGCGCGCGCTCGCAGAGCGCGTCACAGAACTCGTCGCCGGTCCGGCCCGCCCAGAAGATGTACTGCTCGATGCAGATCGACTCGCGCGCGGCGCCGATCGCCGCGAGCATCGACGGGTAGAATTGCTCGCCGTTGCTGAGGATGTCGACGGCGTTACCCGGCAGGAAGCCGGCGCCGGTCAGCCCGGCCATCGTGTCGAGGAACGGCGGCGAGCCGGCGGGGTCGGTGTGATCGAGCCCGAGTTGCGGTGGCCGTTCGGCGGGCCGCAACACGTACGCCACGAAAGTCATCGCCAGCATCCCGGCCGCCCAGTAGTAGCGGTCGGCGACGAGGAACCACCCACCGAGCAGGGCCCACGGCTGCCAGAGCCATACCAGAAGACGGATGCGCGTGCTGAGCCACGGAGCGCCGCGAGGGCGGCGCTGGCGCTGCATCTTGCGCCACCGACGTGGAACCTGGCGCTGACGGAACGCGTGAGGCCGGCTGCGTGGCCGCGACGGTGGTGAGGCGAGTGGCTGTGACATCGGAGCGCTTCGAACGGTTGTGTATCATCGCCGCGTGTTCGCAATCAACGCCATCCATACGCTGGCTTTCGCCGGCGTCGTGCTCTTTGCCGGTTACGCGATCCGGCAACGCCTGGGTTGGCTCGCACGCTTGAACATCCCCGCACCCGTAATCGGCGGCCTGATCGTGTCGCTGGTGATGACCATCGGTCACGTGCGCGGCCGGGTGCCGTTCGCGTTCGACACGACGTGGCGCGATCCCTTGATGATCGCGTTCTTCACGAGTGTCGGATTCGGCGCCAGCCTCGGGCTGCTGCGCCGTGGCGGACCACTCGTGGTGCTGTTCCTGGCCGCCTCCTCGGTGTTCACCGTGCTGCAGAACGTGCTCGGCGTGATCGTCGCGCGGTTGCTCGGGCAGCCACCGCTGTTCGGTGTGCTCGCGGGATCGGTCACCCTCGCGGGAGGGCCAGCCACCGGCCTCGCGTTCGCACCGTTCTTCGAGCAGGCCGGGGTCACCGGTGCCGAGACGATCGCCGTGGCCGCGGCGATGGCCGGCATCGTCTCGGGTGGACTGATCGGCGGTCCGGTGGGTACCTGGCTCATCGAGCGGCGCGTGCATCGCGGCACGGCGGCCACGACGACCCACGCATCGGCCACCGTCGCCCAGCATGTCGTGGAGTCGGAATTGCCGGGGACGGCGACGCCGCCCCGCGGTGAGGATCGCGAAGCGTACGCGCTGATGAAGGCGACGGCCCTGTTGCTGCTTGCGATGTGGGTGGGCGCGGGCATCAGCGACTGGCTCACCGCCCAGGGCGTCGTCCTCCCCCGCTACATCGGCGCAATGCTCGCCGCGATCGTGCTCCGCAACATCGACGAACTCACCGGCTGGCTCGGGATCTCGCAGGCCGTCATCGACGACCTCGGCACGGTCGCGCTTGCCTTCTTCATCGTCATCGCGCTGATGACGCTGAAGCTGTGGCAACTCGCGGGCCTGGCGCTGCCTCTCGCCGCACTGCTCGTCGTGCAGATCGTATTCGTCGCCGTGATCGCGCCGCCGGTGATCTTCCGGCTCATGGGCCGCGACTACGATGCCGCGGTGATGGCGAGCGGCTTCATCGGCTTCATGCTCGGCACGACTGCCAACGCGATGGCCAACATGGAGGCCCTGACCGAGCGATACGGCGTTGCGCCGCGTGCCTTCCTCGTGGTGCCGATGGTGGGCGCGTTCTTCATCGACGTGGTCAACAACGTGGTGATCACCGCGTTCCTGAACGTGTATCGGTAGAGGGCGCGGTCGGGAGTCGGGAGTCGGCAGACGGGAGTCGGGAGTCGCCGAGGGCGGGCAGCGTCGCCCGAGGGCGTGGCCACGCGTCGAGCAAGCTCGACGCCTACGTCTCCTGATTGTAGCCGTCCGATGGCGCGGATCGGGAGTCGGGAATCGTGATTCGTCGGCGCCTTTTTTCGACAATTCCCGGCATTCGCGGCATTGCGGCATTACCGACGCGCGCGCCGCGTCTTTGACCACCGCGCGCTAACTCCGCGGCATCGCGTGCGCCCGGGGCAGCTGCGCGAGGCGGCGCTTGACGTCGGCGAACTGCGCGCTGGTGCGTCGCCCGCCGCCAGGATTGGCGGCTACCAGTTGTTCGAGGTCACGGACGCGGCTTACCGGGGCCGGATGGGTCGAGAGGAACTGCTCCACCGAACCCGGCGAGCGGCCCTGCTGCGCACCGAGGACGCGCATGAACTCGACGAGACCGTGCGTGTCGTACCCGGCCCGCGCCAGGATGTCGACGCCGACGCGATCGGCCGCGCGCTCGTCGTCTCTCGAGAATTTCAGCATGACGCTGTTGGCGGTGAGGCCGGCGGCCATCTGCGCCGCGGCCGCGCCCGCGCCGTCGTTGCCCAGCATGGCACCCAGCAGGCCCAGCAGGCCGTTGGCGACGGTGCCCTTGGTGATCTGACGCGCCGCGTGGCGCTCGGCAATGTGCGCGATCTCGTGCGCGATGACACCGGCGACCTGTGATTCGTTGTCGGCCGCGGAGAGGATGCCCCGATGGACCCAGACCGGGCCGCCGGGGAGTGCGAACGCGTTCAGTTCGGCGTAGTCGGCGGTCGAGAAGCTGTACGGGTAGTGCGCGCCTGACGCGTGCTGCGCCAGCTGGATGCCGAGGTCGCTGACGTACTGCCGAACCCGCGCGTCACCCACCTGTGGGGTCTCGCGCCGGAGTTCCTGCTGCGCCTGCTGACCGATGGCGATCTCGTCCTTGACGGAGACGAGCTGGAATGCCGCGACGCTGCCTGATCCGATCGCGATCGTCAGCACCACCTTGGCCGACCGCTGCGAAAGCCTGCGAATCATCGCCATGCCGGGCACCGGTGCAAACTCGCTGCCACGGCAACGTGGCAGCAATTGCGAACACTCGTGACCGCCTGACGCACTCCCAAGGCCGGGCTGTTAGCGTCCGGGAGACAACTCGTCCGTTCTGCCCAATCCCTGCTCTCGGCGGAGGTCACCGCAGACAACCGCTGAAACGGCACGGCTGGTTGACGCTGGGAAATACGTAGGATACAAACCGACGGTGACTGAACCAGCAGGCCCGGCCGCGTCGACGGCCTCGAGCCCGACTCCCGAGGAAATCAGTGCGCGCCTCGAGGCCCTCCTTAAGCGTACGCACGCGCTTCGAGCCCAGCAGCCCCCGGTCCCTTCGGGCGGGCCGCTCACGATCACGTGGCCGCCGCCTGATCGAGAGCTCGACCGCTACGACGTGGTCGATGTCCCGCACGCGTCTCCGGTCAAGGCAGCCGCGGACCTCGAGGTTGCCTCCAGTACGCCCTCGCCGGAACCTGTGGCGGCACGGGAAGCGGCTCCGGTCGACGCCCCGGCCGCAGATTTCAGCAAGCCCGACTGGAGCGAACTCCGGCTGCGTACCTTGCCGGATGAATCCCCGCGCGCGTCCAGGTGGGGGTGGCTGCTCACCGTCGCGCTTGCGCTCGCGACCCTGGGGCAGGCCGGATACATCTGGTACCTGCAGACGGCTGGGCCAGTGGCCTCCCCGAGCCGCATCCGCGTCGACGGACCCGACGGCGCCGAAGTGCGTATCGCCGGCAAGTCGATCGGATTCGCTCCCGTCGAGCACAACCTCGATGCGGGCGATTACGACGTCGAACTGATCGACAAGGGACGTGTGGTCCGTGCCGATCGCGTCAGCATCGGCGTCGGGCGCACCGTGGTGCTGCTCGCGCCCGCGCGCGAGGAGACCAGGGGTGCTGGCGGCGTGACGAACGCCGGCGCAGCGGCCCCAACTGATCCCGGCGTCGCGCCTGAACAAGCCTCACCGGCGGCCAACGCGGACCTGGTGTCGGAGACCACCGGTGCGGTGACGATCGAAAGCACACCGCCCGGCCTGCCCGTGACCATGGGGGGCCGGCCGCGGGGGATCACGCCGCTGACACTCGGCAAGATCCCGCCGGGCCGACACGATGTGCTGGTCGGAACGGCAGCGCTGAAAGTCGACGTGACGGCGGGCGAGGTCGCCACGCTCCGTGTGCCCCACTGACGAGCGCACGGCTCCACCGACGCTGCGACGCTTCCTGCGCTGGAGCGTCGTCGGCGTGGTGACGGCCGCCGTGCTCGCCTACCTGACGGTCATCGGCTACCTGATGGCCAACGAGGTGCAACTCGTCTTCGTCCCCAATCGAAAGGCGTATCCGGTCCCCACGGACGTCGCGGCTCGTATCGAACGCATCCCCCGGACGCCGCACGGCCCGGCATCGGGCCTCTTGTGGGTGATGCGCCAGCCCGCACACGCCGACGCGCCGTGGGTGGTGTACCTCCACGGCAATGGCGCCAACCTCGCCACGCCGGAGAACGTCGAGCGGTACGAGGCCCTGGGGCGTCTGGGACTGCAGGTCGTCGCGCCTGAATACCCCGGATTCGGCGAGGTGAACGGCACGCCGTCGGAGGCGGTACTCGATGCGGCGGCGCGTGACGCGTGGGCATGGCTTCGCGAGCAGGGTGTGCCTCCCTCCTCGATCGCGATCTACGGCTGGTCGCTGGGGTCCGGCGTCGCCACCGACCTGGCGAGCGACGTCGACGAGCGTGGGGTCGTCCTCGAAGGCGCCTTCTCGGGCGTCGACGATCGGGCCAGCGAGTTGTACCCCTGGTTGCCGATCCGCCTGATGGTGCGGAACCGCTTCGCGTCCCGCGAACGTATTGCGCGCCTGGGTAGTCCCCTGCTTCTGCTGCACGCGACAGACGACACCGTGGTGCCGGTGTCACATGCCCGGATGCTGTTGGCCGGGGCGCGGGAGCCTCGTCGTCTCGTCGAACTCACGGGCGGACACGTGCACCTGAACCGGCGCGATCAGGCGCGGTACACGCAAGCCCTGCAGGCGTTCTTCGCCAGCGTGTTCCCACCGGCGACCGCGTTGCTTCAGCCCTGAGCGGCAAGTGGCTGGCCGAGCCCGGCCGGCTCGACGTGCACGAGCACGTCGCTGACGGCCGCGACGTCGGTGCGGATCCGCTCGCGGACCGCGGTCGCAATGGCGTGACCGTCGCCCACCGAGATCCACCCGTCGACCTCCAGGTGCAGATCCACGTGGTATTGCAGGCCGGTTCGACGCGCGAAGAGCTTTTCAACGCCGCGCACGCCGTCCACCGTGCACGCCGACTGCCGCACCTCTTCGAGCAGTGAGTCGGGGGGCATGGTGTCGATCAGATCGAGCGAGGTCGAGCGCACCACGCCAAGACCGGCGATGATCACGAAGACACCAACCAGCAGCGCGCCGACGTGATCGGCCGCGCGAAACCGCAGGGGATCGTAGAGCGTGAGGCCGAGCGCGATGATGGCGGCCAGGGCGGACAACACGTCGACGCTGTCGTTCCAGGCGTCAGCCAGCAATGCCTGGCTGCCCATGCGACGGCTGACACGCATCTTCGACACCATCATCACCGACTTGACTGCCAGCGCCAGTGCGAGCGGCCAGAGCGTGTACGCGGCCGGCGACGCGTGCAAGGCGTCGATGTCGCGAACGGCGTGGGCAGCAATGGACCCGCCAATGAGGAACAGCGCCAGCCCGATCAGAAATCCGATGAGCGTCTCGGCTCGACCATGCCCATATGGATGATTGGAATCGGCTGGCCGCGACGCATACCAGAAACCGAAGAGCACCGCGAGCGACGCTGCGACGTCCGCGGCAAATTCGATCCCCGACGCGACGACGGTGAGCGACCCGCCGCGTGAACCGATCCCGATGTTCAGCGCCGCGAGCAGGCTGTTGGCGCCGACGCTGATCACGGCAAGGCGTTGCCCCGCCGACGTACGCGTCAAGCCATTGGCGCCGTTGGGCAGTTCCGGCGCCGCGATCACGCTAGAAGAAGGCGCGGCCGTGCCAGGTGCGTGCTGCGGGCGCTTCCCAGGCGCCGGCCCGCAGCGCCCCGACAGTCTGAACGGTGTTGTCGAACACGCACGTCTCCGGGGTGACGGCGCCGCTGGTTGCGGCCTGCCCGAAGTCGTCGCGCGTGGCGCGCCGGATCGACCCGCCCTCCCTGAAGAACACCGAGGCGTGGTCGACGAGATCGACGCCGAGTTGCTGCCCGAGCCCCTTCATGGTCCGGACGAGGGCGTCCACCGAGCATCCCGAGACGCCGGCCGCTTCCTGATCCACACCGACGATCAGGAACTGGTCGTAGCGCAGGTCCCGCGCGCAATCGAGCGCCACGCGGTGTGCGTTCCACTGGTCGAGGAAGGCGTCGACGGCACCGAGCAGTGCGTCCCGCTCCGCGACCTCGAGAGGACGGGAGGCGGCAAACACCCAGAGTCGGGCCGAGTCGGGCAGGCGATCGAAGGGCTGGCGGGGCATGGGAATAGTGGGCGAAAAAACCGCAATCACAGTCTACCGGTTGCGCGCAGCAGGAAAAGTATGCAATTCTGACGCGCCGCCCTTCCAGTCGAGTACCGCATAGAGCCCAACCTTTTCCCCGTTCCTCCTATATTCGAGTACCCCAAGGTGTTGCGCATCGATCGATGCGTCGTTCACCTGACCTTAGCCAGACGGAGGCCTGGCCAGCCCGTGAGGACGTCGTGAGCGTTCGCTTATTCATTGGAAACCTGCCCTACAGCGCCACCGAAGCCGACCTGCGTACCCTGTTTTCCGAAGTCGCCGAGCCAGCGCAAGTGGTGCTGCCGACCGACCGGGAAACCGGCCGTCCTCGAGGGTTCGCCTTCGTGGACTTCGCCGAGCGCGACCATGCCGAGCAGGTGATCAACCGCTACAACGGCCATCCGTTCAACGGCCGCCCCCTCGCGGTAAGCGAGGCGCGGGCACGTGAGGATCGTCCTGCCGGGCCGCGTCCCGGCGGCTATGGTTCCCCGCGCCCCGGCGGACCTGGGGGCGGCTACGGCGGTGGAGGTTTCGGCGGTGGGCCTCCGCGCCCCTCGGGTGGCTTTGGCGGCCCGCCCTCTGGCGGCGGCTTCGGCGGCCCGCGTCCCGGTGGCGCGCCCAGGCCATTCGTGCCGCGGGATCCCGGGGGCATGCCCCCGACCGGTCCCGAAACGCGACGCGCTCGTGGGCCGGCCAAGGGGCCGGTGCGCAAGCAGACGTACGACAAGCCGCGCGGGCCGATCAAGCAGCGGCCAGTCAGCCGCCTGTACGACGACGAAGAGGATCTCGAAGCCTCCGTGGAGTTCGATGACCCGGCGGCAAGCAAGGGCGACACCGACCTTGCCGATACCGACACGCTGGACGTCGACGGCCCTGACGCCGTCCAGGACGACCACACGGACGACGACGAGTGAGTCCACGCCCTGAACGAAGCGCCCGGACCGGCCGAAGCCGGTCCGGGCCGCGGCGCCCTCCCGCCCGTCCCCAGGCCACAGCCCGCAACGCCGAGCTGCTGGCGAAGTTCGAGACCCTCACCCCCAACATCGAGCCTCGCCGCTTCACGGATCTGATCACGGTCCCGGAATTGCTCATGGGCGTCGATGATCGGCGCTTCGAGCAGACGACCCCTGTTCAGAGTGCGGTGTTTGACACCGTGGCCGCCGGCCACGACCTCGTTGCCTGTGCCGAAACCGGCACCGGCAAGACCGCGGCGTTCCTGCTCCCGCTCATGCAGCGGCTGCTGCGGGCCAACGCCGAGCGCGAAGGCTCGGCCCGCATCCTGGTGCTGGCCCCCACGCGCGAACTCGCCGTCCAGATCGAGGACGACGTCCAGGGCTTCGGGTACCACACGTCCATGCGCTGCGCGGCGGTGTTCGGCGGCGTCGGCATGGATGGCCAGGAACAGGCGCTCAAGGCCGGCGTCGACGTGGTCGTGGCCACGCCCGGTCGGCTGATGGATCACCTGCGCGCCGGCATCGCAGCCTTCACCGGGCTCGACGTGCTCGTGCTCGACGAAGCCGACCGGATGCTGGACATGGGCTTCTGGCCGGACGTCAAGTTCATCGTGTCGCAGTTGCCGCCTGGCCGCCCGCGCCAGACGCTGCTCTTCTCCGCGACGATGCCCGAAGAGGTCATGGGGTTCGCGCTGGAGATCATGCAGTCGCCGAGGCTGGTGCAACTCGGCATCCGCAACGCACCCGCGACGACCATCACGCACAAGGCGGAGTTGCTCGGGCGGCATGAGAAGACGGCGTGGCTCTCGCGCTTCCTGCGGCGCGCGCCCGGGCCGACCCTGGTGTTCTCGTCGACCAAGCGCGGCGCCGACCGGCTCGCACGCGACCTGCAGTCGCAGGGCATCCGCGCGGCGGCCCTGCATGCCGATCGCACCCAGGCCGATCGCCTTCGGGCGGTCGAGGGCTTCAAGTCGGGCACCCATCGCGTCCTCGTCGCCACGGACATCGCCGCCCGCGGCCTCGATATCGACGCGATCGAGACGGTGGTGAACTTCGAGGTGCCGTTCAATCGCGAGGGGTACGTGCACCGCGTCGGCCGGGCCGGGCGCGCCGGGTCCACGGGGACCGCGATCACGCTCGTGTCGCCGGACGAGCGGCACGACATGGAAGAAATCGCTGACGCGTTCGGCCTGGTGCTGTTCGAGGACGCCCACGCTGAACTCGTCGAAGCCGGCGAAGCGATCGACGGTGCCCTGCCGCCAGTCGAGACGGCGAGCGTCGCCGCTGAGCGCCCGCGGCGCCCGCGCACGCGACGCCCGCGCGCGTCGGAACCGGCTGCGACACCCGCGGTCGCGGACGTGGCGTCAGAGGCCACGTCGTCTCCGCAGGAGAGTGAGACGACCGACACAGCCGCTGACACGCCGGCCGAGGACGGGACCGGCGACGCGGCCCGGAAGCGCCGCCGGCGGCGTCGACGTCGCAGCGGTCCGAAGTCCGACGAGACAGTCGAGGGCGACGGCTCGCCCCCCGAGGCCACCGGCAACGGCAGCGACGAGAGCGGCGAGCCCTAGTAGGGCTGCAGCCTCCAGCCTCCAGCCTCCAGCCTCCAGCCTCCAGCCTGTAGGCTGTAGGCCGCGGGCGTCCTCAGGTCTCAGGCTTCAGGTCTCAGGGCTCAGGGCTTCCAGGTCTCGGGTCTCAGGCTTCCAAGGCCCAAGGCCCAAGGCCGACTCTCGCATGGTCCGTCATGCCCATGTGACATTCCGGGCCCAGGATACACACGTGCGCGTCTTCGTTCGCTTGATCGTGGTCTTCGTCGCCGTGGTGGCTGCACTCACCGCCCTGGCACCCAGCCCCTTCGTCATCGCCCATCGCGGCGCGTCGGCCTACGCGCCCGAGCACACCCGCGATGCGTATGCACTGGCACTGTCGCAGGGTGCCGACTACGTGGAACAGGATCTCGGCCTGACGCGTGACCGGGTCCTCGTCTGCCTGCACGATCTGAGTCTCGAGCGGACGACGAATGTCGAGGAGGTCTTCCCCGATCGCGCCACCGTCGAACGCGTGGGCGACAAGGACGTGCGGCGCTGGTACGTGGACGACTTCACCCTCGAGGAGGTTCGCCGGCTCGATGCGGGCAGCTGGTTCGACGCCGCATTCAAGGGTGCAAAGGTGATGACGTTCCAGGACGCCATCGACCTCGTCAAGGGCCGGGCCGGGATCTTCCCGGAACTGAAGGGCCCGGAACGCCTGCGGGCCAAGGGCCTCAGCCTCGAGGATGCTGTCGTCAGTGCGCTCGAGCGTAACGGACTGACCGACGCGACCATCAATGGACGGCCCGCCGTCTGGCTGCAGTCGTTCGAGGAGCAGAGCCTGCGGACGCTGGCACGACGACTGCCGCGCATCCCGCGTACCTTCCTCATCGGCACGCCGGACGCCGCGCAACGGTGGCTGACGCCGGCCGGCCTGCGCGAGATGCGTGCCTTCGTGACCGGCATCGGCCCCGCGCGGCCGATCCTCGAGGCCAGGCCCGCCATGGTCGCCGAGGCGCACGCCGCGGGCCTCACCGTCGTGCCATGGACGTTCCGTGCCCGCCGCGGAGCGGCCGCGGAGGCCGCCACTGCCACGACCGACATGCGACGGTTCACCGAAACCTATGGCGTCGACGGCCTGTTCACCGACAACCCGGATTTGTTCCCTCGGCCTCGCCGCTGACGCGCCTCGGCCTCGCGGTCAATGCCCGGAATGCCGGGAATGCCGAACCCACGCGGGCCAAGCGTCAAGCGTCAAGCGTTAGGCATTACCGACGCCGCCCGCGCCGGCGATTCGGCGGGAACGTGGCTCGCAGCCAGAAAATCACCCGCCCGACCGCCCACGAGAGGGCCATCAGGGCGGTCACTCCGAGCACCAGCACCACCAGGGGCCGGCTCATAGCTGCGTGCGCCTCGCCATCGGTCGATATTAGAATGGCAGGATTGCCCAGCCGCGCCGACGCGCCCGGGCCTTCCGCAGCGAGGCGCATACCGCACGTGGAGTATCTGATTCGCCATTACGGGCTCGAACAGGGCGCCCTCGAGATCGAGTACATCGAGGAATTCTTCGGCGAATTCGCCCGAAGGAAGACCGCTGTCGAGATCACCGCGCGCCTCGCCGACCGTGAACACCTGATCGTCATGGCCGTGGCCGCGCTCCCCGACGACCCCGGATCGCTCATCCCGGTGGGCTTCAAGGTCTGCCACGAACTGTTCAAGTCGGAGTCGGACCCGCGGCTGGCCGACCTCGCGGCCCAGATCGAGGACGTCGTCGAATTCGACGACCGGCGCGTGCTCTACAGCTGGATCGGCGGTACGCGCATCGACTGGCGAGGCCAGGGCCAGTTCCGGGCACTGACCGAGGAACAGGAAGCCTGGGCCGTGGCCAGCGGGTTCGACGAAGTGGTCGTGAAGACCAAGAACCGTCACTACGAGATGCGCGGCACGCTGGCGAACCTGCATTTCAACGTCGTCAAGTTCGCCGACAACCCCATCTCCAATCTCGAGTCGAAGGTGTTCCTGAGCAAGCAGCTCGGTCCGCACGTGCTGGACCTGCATCGCAGCGCCCGTACGCGACTCGAGAACGGGCGGCGCTGAGTCATGCGTCATGGGTCATGCGTCATGGGTCAGAACTGATGATTGAATGACTAATGACCAATGACCAATGACCAATGACTGACAGCTGGGCGCCCGATCGCCGACGCTCGGATCGTCGCCTGCTGCCCTACCACTACCTGGTATGGGTCGAGGGGGTAACCGAGCCGATGCGCGTGCGCGAAATGGGGCCCGGCGGTATCGTGATTGAGTCGGCCCGTCCCCTCACGCTCGGGGACGCCGTGAATTTCGTCCTCGGCGCCGCCGGGTCCGAGGGTATCGGTCCCATGCGGGGCCACGTCGCGCACAGCCGCATGCTGTTGGCGCAACGTTCCGGCGAGCCTCCCGTCTGCCTCACGGGAGTCGCCTTCGACCTCGTCGGGCCGGAGCATGCAGCACGAATCGCGACGATGCTCGCGGAGATCGATGGCCGGCGCGCGCGCCGTCCGCAAGACGCCCCATGAACATCACTCGTCTTCATCGCACCATCGGCGTCAAGGTCGGGCACGTCCAGGTGGGCGGCGGCGCACCGGTGGTGGTCCAGTCCATGACCAGCACCGACACGGCCGATATCGCCGGCACGGCGGCACAGATCGCGGCGTTGGCAACGGCAGGCTCGGAGATCGTGCGCGTCACGGTCAACGTCCCGGAGGCGGCAGCCGCCGTCCCGGAGATCAAGCGCCGGCTCCTTGGCGAGGGTTGCACCGTCCCCATCGTCGGCGACTTCCACTACAACGGCCACCTGCTGCTGACGCGCTATCCCGACTGCGCGGCAGCCCTCGACAAGTACCGCATCAACCCGGGGAACGTGGGCACGGGCGTGCGGCGCGACGAGCAGTTCGCGATGATCTGCGCCGTCGCCCGCGAGCACGACAAGCCGGTGCGTATCGGCGTCAACGGCGGCTCGCTGAACCAGGAACTGGTGATGCACCGGATGCAGGAGAACACCGACCGGCAGCTGGGTCGCTCGTCCGACGACATCATCAACGACTGCATGGTCGAATCGGCGATCACCTCGACCGGGCTCGCGCTCGAAGCCGGGCTGCGCGACGATCAGATCATCATCTCGTGCAAGGTGTCGCGGCCCTTGCACCTGATTGACGTCTACCGGAAGCTCTCACGCGCCACGCGGCAACCCCTCCACCTCGGGCTGACCGAAGCCGGCATGGGCATCAAGGGCCTCGTCTGGTCGTCCTCGGCCATGGGCCTGTTGCTGCATGAGGGCATCGGCGACACGATTCGCGTCTCGCTCACACCTCGGCCCGGCGGCGACCGCTGCGAAGAGGTGTATGCGGCGTGCGAGCTGTTGCAAGCGCTTGGCTTGCGGGCGTTCAGCCCGAGTGTCACCGCGTGTCCTGGCTGCGGCCGCACCACCAGCAGCACCTTCCAGGAACTCGCCCAACGCATCCAGGGTTACATCCGGGAACGGATGCCGGCCTGGAAACGTGAGTACGAAGGCGTCGAGACGATGACGCTCGCGGTGATGGGCTGCGTGGTCAATGGCCCGGGCGAGTCGAAGGCCGCCAACATCGGCATCTCGCTGCCCGGCACCGGTGAGGCCCCGAACTGCCCCGTCTTCATCGATGGGCGTCATGCCCTGACGATGCGAGGCACGTACGAGGAACTCGCGCTGCAATTCCAGGGGCTCGTCGAGGACTACGTGTCCTCGCACTACGCGCGGCTCGAGGCCGCGGTCACGCCCTCGGCCTGACCCGCGCGTCGACGAACGATTTCACGCTGAAGCCCAGGTACACGAGCAGGATCAGCGCCATCCCGATCCGGGCGACCACCGCGGGCCGCCGCGGCACGCCCATTCCGGCGATGAGTGACGGCAACTGGAATAGCGCCGACGCGGTGCCGAGCACACCCACCAGGGCCAGCAGCGCGGCCAGGTGCATCGCATGCGGACGCAGCCGCTCCTGCCGGACGGCGACCAGCCCACAGATCGCCAGGAGTGCGCCAATCACCGCGGGGATGAGGGCGGTGATGCTGACGCCGCCGGTGATGACGTAGCTGGTGACCCCGAAAATCACGAGCAGCACGCCGACGCGCACGGTAAAGCTGGGCACAGCGCCACAGTAGCAGGAACCACTAAGGCAGCGGCATGGCAAGGCTGTTGGTTCCGGCCGCCCACGTGGTCGTCGGCGTGCTGGAATACGAGGCCCGCTCGACCACGAGCGCTGCCGAACTGCTCACGCCCTCGACCAGGACGCTGAAACGCTTGCCGCGGGCCTCGGGGAACGTCCCGGCCACGTCCATCGAATAGCGACCGTTGGCGGTGACCGTGTCCTGCACGGTGCGCGCCACGCCGGACTCGGTCAGCAGCGTGAACCGTACCTGGGCGGCGGCCGCCGCGGTGTTGGCCACGAGCACGTAGGTGGTCGCGTCACCCGGGCCGCCGGATTCGCCGTCGGCCACCAGCCAGCGCGACGTGGTCGTCGTCACGGCGCGGTTGTTGTGCGCCTCGATCCACTCGCCCGCCGGCGTCGCGCGCCACCACATCGACCGTTCCACCACCACCGGCGTCGCGGTCAGGCTTTCGACGATGATCGAGACTTCCGCCGACGCGAGTTCCGGCGCCTCCTTGTCCACCCAGATGGTCAGGCGGCTCTGCGGCGCCGCGGTGTAGTTCTTGACCAACGGCGACTTGCCGGCCCGCAGGTAGCTGACCTTCAGGTTGGCCGGCGCACCATTGGGATTGGCGATGAGGACGAACTCGTCGAACGTGCCGCCGGTCGCACCCTCGGCCAGGAACCACCGCAATGCCGGCACGTCCACCGCGGCGCTGTTGTGGCCGGCGCTGAACAGTTCGTTGCCATTGTTGCGGTACATGGACCGCTCCACCACCACCGGGACGTTGTTCAGCGACGTGATCGTCGCCGACATCTCCGCCGCCGCCAGTTCGGGCGCGTCCTTGTTGACCCAGATGTTGGTGCGCGACAGTGGCGCGACTGGGTGGATTCGCTCGATGCGTTGCCCTGTCGACAACAGGTACTGCACCTTGACCTCGGCCGCGGTCGTCGTCGGGTTCTGCAACAGGTAGAAGGTGTTGAAGCCGCCGATCGTCGCTCCTTCGGCCAGCAGCCACGACGTCCGCGGAGCAGCCACCCCCGTATCGCTGTGCGCGCCGTAGATCGGCCCTCCCGCGGCCCAGGTCATCGTGCGCTCGATACCGAGGACGCGGGGCGCCTCGAACTTCGTCGCGAACGCCTCGCTCGCAAGCGGTGGCCGGTTGCTCTCGTCGATCGTCGCCCGCGACCCAGCCGCGATCGTCATCTCCATCGTCGTCGGCGTCCCCGCCGTGTCGGTGAAGGTCACCGTCACCGGGACGGCCTCGTCATGCGGATTGGCCAGGGCAAAGCGGGTCTGGAAGAAGCTGCCCGACGCGCCCTCGGCGAAAAGCCGCGTGAATGGCGCATTGGGATCCTCGTAGGCGTATGCGTTGGGCGCGGTCACGCTCAGGCCGTCGCTGTTGCGCACGAGCAGCGCGACCACACCAGCGCCATGAGCGGGAACCCGCACCGTCAGCATGTCGGCGGTACGGGTCAGCACCGTCGCGTTCACGCCGCCGATGGCCACCGTGGCGTTGGAGAAGCCGCTGCCGAGGATCGCGATCGTGTTGGCACCGGACATCGGACCCGACCCCGGCAGCACCTGCGTGATCGCCGGCCCTCCGCTGACGTACGTGTAAGCACTCGGCTTCCAGACCAGCTGCGAGTCCGGGTTGGTGACGGTGAGGCCCACGAGCGTCGGCGCGTGCGCCGGCATGCGGGCGACGATGCGGGTGGCGGTGACCGAGACGATCGTCGCCTGCAGGGTGTCCACCGACACGCTCACGCCGGCCCTGAAGTTCGATCCGTTGATGGTGACGTCGGTGTTGCCCATGGCCGGGCCCTTGACCGGAGACAGCGACGTCACCACCGGCGCGGGGGCACGGTACGTGAAAGCTTGTGGCAACAGGACGCCGTTGCCATCGCTGTTCAGCACCGTCAGCGAGACGATGCCCTCGGTCTGCGCCGGCGTGCGTACGACGATGCTGGTCGCGGTCACGCTCATCACCGTGCCCGACAGCGCGCCCAGGCGAACGACCACGCCGCTCTTGAAGTTGGTGCCCGTGATGGTCACGTTGGTGCCGCCAGCGATCGAGCCGAACGATGGCGAGAAACTGGTCACCGTCGGCGAACCCGCGGTCGACGTCGCGACGTACGTGAAGCCGGCGCCTCGCGACGCAGCCCCGCCATCGGTGTTGGTCACGGTAACTGCCACGGGACCTGCGACCGCTGCCGGTGTCAACACCGAGAGCGTCGTCGTGGCCACCGACGTCACGGAGCCCGCGACGTCGCCGAACTTGACGATCACCCCCGCCTTGAAACCCGTGCCGGTCATGGTCACGAGCGTGTTGCCGGTCGTCGGGCCGCTGGCAGGCGAGATCGTGGAGATCGTCGGGGCTGTGACCGCGGGCTGGACGTACGTGAACGCGGCGGCCATCGTCATCGAGCCGCCATCCGGGTTGACGACCGTGATCGTCACCGGGCCTGCGGGCCCGACCGGGTTGGTCACCTTGATCGAGGTCGTCGTGACGGACGTCACCGTACCCGGCGATCCGCCGAAGAGCACCGTGGCGCCCGCCTGGAAACCAACGCCGCTGAGCGTGACCGCACTGCCGCCCGTCGTCGGTCCGCTCGCGGGCGTCACACTCGTGATGACCGGGTCGGATACCGGTGCTCCGGCGGTCACGTACGTGAACGACGACGGGAACGTGTACGTGCCGCCGTCCGGGTTGGTCAGGGTCACGGCGACAAGGCCGGCGCTGCTGGCCGGGGCAACCACGGTCGCCCACGTATCGGTCGCGGCCGTCACGGTGGCCGGGGTGCCTCCAACGAAGACCGTCGCCCCGGCGCGGAAGTCGGACCCGCTGATGGTGATCGTCGTGCCACCCGTCGTGGGGCCGCTGGAGGGCGTCAGGCTCGTGATCGTTGGCGAGGAGTCCTCGTCAGGTGTCGAAATCACGACGCGTACCTCGTTCGAGTACCCGCTCTGTGCGTTGGCGGCGTTGAACGCGCGGACCGCGAAGTAGTAGGTCCCGTCCGGGAGATCGATGAACTCGTGGGTCACGGCCGAGGCCGGCAGCGTCACCGAGGTCGTGTAGACCCCGGACGCATTGCCGTACACCAGCACATATCCTGCGAGATCAGGCTCGGTATTCGGGTCCCAGTAGAGGCGAACGCTGCCGGCGAGCGCCGGCCCGGCCTGCACCAGGAGGAGCAGGCAGAGCGTCAGCCACGCACGACGAAACTGGCCGGGGAGGCCGGGGCAAATCATGCCCGCTCAAGGGCAACGGCTGTGCCTCACGACGGCGGGCCAGGTCCGGCGGAATCAGGCCTGTTTCGTCGGTTTTCCGACGCCACTCAGCGATTTCAACGGGGGCCGGAATTACAGAACTGTGGGCGACCTTACGGATTGGACCGACCACACCACAGGTGGCAGGCGCCGGAACCGCACGCCAGCGCGCACGCGAACCTGCCTTTGGTCAGGACCGCCGGCGCGCACGGGAACCAGAAGTTCGCGCTGTCGTACGGGTCTTCAGGAGTGTTCTCATGAGACTAGCCATACGCGCCGCCCAGGCCGGTGCCCTGCTGCTTCCTCTCGGCCTTCTCTCGGGTGGCTGCGAACTGATGATGGCCGGACCGCGCGCCCAGGCCTCCGATCAGTGGGAAAAGACATACGCGGTCGGGCCGTCAGCCACGCTCGAGATCGAGAACACCAACGGGGCGATCGACGTGCGCACGCATGCGGCGCCCACCATCATCGTCAAGGCCCAGCGAACCGCCAAGGCGATGAGCGAGCAGGGCGCGCGCGAGCTCCTCGCGCGAACCAACCTCGAGCAACGAGCGTCGGCCGAATTCGTGAGGCTCGCCACCCCTCACAACCAGGGCTTCTCGCGTGGCCAGCAACTCGAGGTGCGGTATGAGGTGCTGGTGCCGGCAACGATTGCGGTGAACCTCACCACCGTGAATGGCAAGGTGGAACTCGACGGCGTGACCGGCGCCGTGGCCCTCGAGACCGTGAACGGCGGCATCGAGGCCCAGGGCCTGACTGGCCTCCGGAAGGCCGAGACGGTGAACGGAAGCATCCGCCTGGGGCTCGGCAGCCTGCCCTCGGAGGGTGCGCAGATAGAGACGGTCAATGGCAGCGTGGCGGTGAACATGCCGTCGGCGGCGCCAGCCAACGTGTCGGTCCGGACCGTCAATGGCGGCATCACCGTCGACGGCTTCGTCAACGTCACCGGGGCTGAGCGCAAGCGGCGCCACTACGAGGGCAAGTTGAACGGCGGCGGCCCGACGCTGCGCGTCGAAACCGTCAACGGCGGCGTGTCGGTCAACGCGAAGGCGGCCACGGCTGTGGCCACCGACGCAGGGTCCCAGTAGTCGGATCGGCCGCGCCGATGAGCACGCGGGCCACGGCGTCGTAGCGCGCGACGCCCTCGCTCACCCGGTTGGCCCGCAGGAACCGATCGTAGAACTGCCACGCGAACGCGTGGACCCACGGCTTCTGGTCCGCAAGGCGGGCGGCGATCGCCCGCAGGTCCGCGAGCGGCCCGGCCCCGAGCTCCCCAATCACCGCCCGCTGGGTCTCGCGCGGGAGTCCTGTCAGCAAGTGCGGCAGCACGGCCAGCGCGCTGCTGTAGCGGAGCGCAGGCGAGCCGCTCTGGCAGGCCAGCCACGCGACCACGCTGGCGTCTGCCTCGTCGGCAAAGCCAGCCAGGTGCGCGTACTCGTGCGCTGCCAGCGCGGGTAGTTCCAGGGGCAACACGCGCGAGTTCAGCAGGACCTCCAGGCCGAACGGGTTGGTCATCCCGTCGATCCCGCCCGCACGAAAGTACCAGTCCAGCATGGTCGGTCGTGGCGCCGGCAATGCGGGCATCGTGGCCACGCCAAGATGCGGCAGGACCGCGGCCAATCGCGGCGCCAGGATGGCCGGCAGGTCTGCACGCGACGGCCAGGCAGTCGCGTGCGCGGCCGGGTACCAGCCATTGAGTTGCGTCACGGTCGCTCGCGCGAACGCCTCACCGCGCGCGGCACCGACATCGGCAGGCCGCAGAGACAGCCGCGTTTCGAGCGTCGGCACCTGGTAGTGCCACCCCCAGAGCGCGAGGAACGACAGCCACAGCAGCGCGGCCAGGACCGCGATCGTCAGGGCTGCCGACAACAGGCGCACGTTCGCGCGGCGCCACCACAGCAGCCCGAGCGCGGCGACTGCCACGCTCACAATCAACAGATCCAGGGCCGCCACGGGCAGGCGTCCGGTCAGCCGCGTGATCACGGGCTGCAGCCACGCGTATCCCTGTCGCCATGCGCCCAGCGCGGGCAGCGGCAGGGGGACGGTGATGGCTAACGCGCCGAGGGCGAGGATCCCGAAGCGGGCAGCTCGACGGGATCGTGTCCCGTGATGAGCCGGATGCCCCGCTGGTGGGTGATGTAGGCCCATGCCCACTGGATGAGAACCGCGATGCGGTTGCGAAAGCCGGTCAACTTGAGGACGTGGATGAACAGCCACAGCCACCAGGCGAATACACCGGAGAAGCGCCAGCGACCGCCGAAATCGGCAATGGCGGCGTTGCGACCGATGGTCGCGAGGTTGCCGAGATCGTGATAGCGGAAGGCGCGCAGCGGCTGATTGCCGAATCGGCGCAGGATGTTCTCGACCGCATGTTCGCCCTGCTGCATCGCGACCTGCGCCACCCCCGGCAGCAGCGTGCCGTCCTGCTCGACATGCGCGAGGTCGCCGATCACGTAGACGTCGTCGGAGCCGGGCACCGTGAGATCGGGGCGCACGAGGACCCGTCCGACCCGATCGACCTCGGCACCGAGGGACCGCCCGAGTGGTGAGGCCGCAACGCCGGCCGCCCACAACACCGTCGACGCCTCGATTCGGTTGCCGTTGGCAAGGGTGACGCCCATGTCGTCGATTCCGGTGACCGGCGAATTCTTCCGCACCTTGACGCCCAGGCGCTGGAGCGAGTCTTCCGCCCGCTGCTGTAGATCCTCGGGGAACGCCGCCAGGATGCGCGGGCCGGCCTCGACGATGATCACCTGGGCACAGCTCGGGTCGATGCTGCGGAAGTCGCGCGCGAGCGAGAAGTTGGCCAGTTCGGCCAGCGCCCCGGCGAGTTCCACGCCCGTCGGTCCGCCGCCGACGATCACGAACGTGAGTTGGCGCGTGCGTTCGGCCTGATCGGTCGTGCGTTCGGCGTGCTCGAAGGCGAGCAGCAGGTGCCGGCGAATCAGCCCGGCATCTTCGAGCGTCTTGAGGCCTGGCGCTTGCGCCTGCCAGTCGTCGTGCCCGAAGTACGCATGCGTGGCGCCGGTTGCCACGATCAGCGCGTCGTAGCGCAACTGACCGATGTCGAGGTGCAGGACGTGGGCGTCAGTGTCGATATGCAGAGCGTCGCCGAGCAGTACCTGGACATTCTGCTGACGACGCAGGATCCAGCGGATCGGCGACGCGATGTCGCCTGGCGACAGCCCTGCCGTCGCGACCTGATACAGCAATGGCTGGAACACATGGTGATTGCGACGGTCGACGAGGACGACGTCGACGTCGGCCCAGCGCAACGCCTTGGCCGCCTGCAGCCCACCGAAGCCACCACCGATGATGACCACGCGACGACGGCCAGGCGTGGTCTTGACGGCGACGTCCGCGTCACCACTTCGCAGCACCTCAACGGCCTCCACCCCTTCAGGGTACTGCCACGCGCCTACCTGAGCGCCACGCACCACCCTCCCGCCCGAACGAAGGCCGTCGATCTACCCCACGCGCTCGCGCGGAAACGCTGCGGCATGCTGTGCCAGAATACCGGGAGTGCCTGCCAATCCTCGACGACGAAGCGCTACCGTAGTGGAGACGGCGTGCCCTCTGGACTGCCCCGATGGGTGCAGTCTCGCAGTCAGTGTCGAAGAAGGGCGTGTGGTCAAGGTCGATGCCGGGCCGGCCAGCCCCTCCACCGGCATGTTCATCTGCGGCAAGGTCCGTCGCTTCACGGATCACCTCTACGGCGAGCACCGGTTGCTGTACCCCGAGATCCGCGATGGCGCCAAGGGGCTGGGCAGGTTCCGGCGCGCCACGTGGGAGGAAGCCATGGCGCTCATCGCCGAGCGCATGCAGGCCGCCCGCGATGAGTTCGGCGGTGAGTCGATCCTCCCCTACTCGTATGGCGGGTCCAACGGGCTGATCACGCATCTCAGCACCGACGCCGACTTGTGGCGTGCACTGGGAACCTCGCGGCTGGCGCGCACCGTGTGCGCCGCGCCAACCGGAACTGCCGCGCAGGCGATGTACGGCAAGATGCCTGGCGTCGCCTACGAGGACTACGCCAACGCCCGGCTGATCGTCGTGTGGGGCGCGAATCCCTCCGCCTCGGGCATCCATATCGTGCCGTTCCTGAAGCAGGCGCGCGAGGCCGGTGCGACCCTCGTCGTGATCGATCCGCGCGCCACCCCGCTCGCGCGGCAGGCCGACCTCCACCTGCCGGTCCGGCCCGGCACCGACCTGGTGCTCGCATTGGCCATGGCGCGAGAGCTCTTCGTGCGGGACGCCGTGGACCACACGTTTCTCGCGGCGCACGCGTCCGGCGCGGAGCAATTCCGCGCGCGCACCGAGCCGTGGACGCTCGACCGGGCCGGCGCGATCACCGCCCTGCCACCTGCCGCGATCGCGAAGCTCGTGGACCTGTACGCAACGATGCGGCCGTCGGTGGTGCGCTGCGGATGGGGACTCGAGCGAAACCGGAACGGTACGGAAGCGGTGATGGCGGTGCTGGCGCTACCTGCGCTGGTGAATGCGTTCGGGGTGCCGGGCGGCGGTTACACGATGAGCAACAGCGCCGCTTGGGGCATCGACGGCGAACGCTGGCGGCGTGAACCGGAAACCGCGACGCGCATCGTCAACATGAACCGGCTGGGCGAGGTGCTCGCTGGAACGATGACACCGCCGGTGAAGGTGCTGTTTGTCTACAACAACAACGCCCTGGTCACGTCGCCCGATCAGAACCGCATCCAGAAGGGCCTCGAGCGCGAGGACCTCTTCACCGTGGTCTTCGACCAGGTCCGCACCGATACGACCCGCTATGCGGACGTGATCCTGCCGGCGACGACGTTCCTCGAGCACTACGACATCGCGCGCGGCTACGGCAACTACGCGTTGCAGCTGGTCAAGCCGGTCATCGAACCGGTCGGCGAAGCGCGCCCAAACGTCGTCGTCTTCGGCGAACTGGCGGCGCGCCTCGGCGTCGGTACGGAAGAAGACGAAACCGACACGCTCCTGCGCGTGGCCGCCGGGTTGTCCGAGCCGATGGCCGCCGGCGTGATGGAACAGCGGGCCGTGCCGCCGCCTTGCGGTGTCCGCCCGGTGCAGATGGTCGACGTCCTGCCGCGGACGTCAGACGCGAAGATCCATCTCTACCCCGAGTCGCTCGCCAAGGCAGGACTGCTCTACAGCTACGAGGCCGACCCGGCGTCAGCGCTGTACCCGCTGGCGCTCATCTCGCCGGCCAGCGAGAAGACCGTCAGTTCGACGTTCGGCCAGCTGCGGCGCAACGTCGCGCGGCTCCAGATCCATCCCGATGACGCCGAACTGCGTGGCATCACCGAGGGCGACACGGTGCGCGTCTTCAACGCGATCGGGGACGTGCACTGCCTGGCGCACGTCACGTCCGACATCGCTCGCGGCGTGCTGAGCCTGCCCAAGGGGCTGTGGCGGCAGAGCACGTTCAATGGCGAAACGGCGAATGCCCTCGCGCCAGCGACGCTCGAGCGCCATTCGGGTGGCGCCTGCTTCAACGACGCGCGCGTCGAAGTCGCGAAGATCGTCGGCGCCGCATTCGGTATCGCCGACGTGAGCCTGTTCGTGCCGGCCCGCCCGGACGAAGTGCACTGAGCGACGCGTCGACCTGAAGGTCGACGCCTACGTTTCCCGTGGCGGCGGCGTGTAGCCGTCGACCTTGAGGGTCGACCGACGATGGAGAGTCGGTGTAGCCGTCGACCTTGGTCGACGGATGGCCGACACAGCGTCTGAGCGTCGAGCAAGCTCGACGCCTACATCCTGAGAAGACCTGCTCGGCGAGCGGCCTACCGGATGATCTCGAACACGAAGCTGCCCGTCGTCGGCCGGTAGCAAACCGCGTCGTCGCATGCCTGATATCGCAGCGAGACCACGCCCGGCACGCGGGAGGTGCTGCCCTGGGCCCCGGCGCGTGCCTCGGCCGCGAACGTCAGCGGCACCGTGACCTTGAACGGCTTCATGTACGCACGAGAGGACTCACCGGTCGGCGGAAACACGTAGAGCTCCGATGACGGATACGCCACCTTGCCCACGCGCATGCCCGGCTGCGGGTGCGTGGTGAGCGTGAAGGGCACGTAGCCGTCGACGTCGGCCGCGTAGACGTGCATCCTGGGCTTTGGCGTCACCAGGACGACGAGCGTCGCCGTGCCGTCGACGCCGACGCGGACCGTGCTGACCGCCCGCGCGTCGAGATGGGGCGTGACCAGCGTCGGCTCGAGCGCGGCGGCCGACAGGAACGTCGGCATCTTCGGCTGGGCCTGGCCAGCGGCCGCCGACGCCGTGAGCACCAACAGTGTCAGGATCGCGCGCGTCATGCTGTGATTACACCATGGTGATCCAGACCACGCCATACGGGCGCAGGGCGATGGACAGCACACCTTCGTCGGCCTGGTACCGCGCTCGCGACAGCACATCGCGCCACAGCCGCGCGCCGCCCAGGCGCTCGACGGGAATCTGCACGCGCACCTGCGTGGCGGTGACGTTGGTGAGCGCAAGCAGGCGCTGGACACCAGGGCGATCGCGCAGCAGCGCGAATACTTCGGGGCCCAGCTCGAGCACCTCCTGGCCGGCATTGGGATGGAAGGCCGGCTGCTCGATCCGGCGCCGGATCAGGCGGCGCATGCCCCGCGCCACCTGCCCGACCCAGCACTCCCTGTCGTCGAGTAGTCGCATCAGGGACGCCTCGTCGTACGTGCGGCGATTGATGGAGCGCTTCTCGGCCCCGGCGAGCACGGCCTCGGTGTCGTTCTTCGCGCCGAACAGCGTCGGCAAATAGATGCCAGGCACGCCGCGCAACGCGAGGGCGATGGCGCGGGCGGCGAGGAATCGCGCCACCTGCAGTTCCTGCGACTCGCCACTGCCCTCGCGGTTGAGGGCGCTGTACCACGTGATGTTGAGTTCGTAGGGACTCTGCGTGCCATCGCCGATGGATCGATACGACACGAACCCACCGTGCGCGATGGTCCGATCCACCAACCCCGCCACCTCCTCGTCGGTCAGGATGCCACGCGCGCCGAGCAGGCCCACCCCGTCGTGCGACGAGAGGAAGTTGAAGTAGTTCGCAGTCTCGGAAATCGGCGTGAGCGAGGCCGCCCAGCGCGCCAGGGTCTCGCACGAACCGGTATGGAAGGTGTGGAGGACGAGCGGAGGCAGGGCGAAGTTGTAGACCAGTTGCGCCTCGTCGACACCGTTGCCGAAGTAGCTGATGTTGTCGACATGCGGCACGTTGGTCTCGGTGATCAACGCCACGCGCGGTGCGGCGACGTCGAGAATCGCGCGAAACAGCTGCACCAGCGCATGCGTCTCGCGCAGGTGCGCGCAACTCGTGCCGAGTTCCCGCCAGATGTAGGTCACCGCGTCGAGGCGCACCACGTCGGCACCACGCTGCACGTAGGCGAGGAGAATCTCGACGACACGCAGCAGCACGCGTGGGCTGCGGAAGTTCAGGTCGACCTGGTCGGGACTGAAGGTGGTCCACACGAACCGCGTGCCGTTGATGGTGTGGAACGGCGTCAGCAGATCGGATGTGCGCGGCCGCAGGATCAGCCGCAGGTAGTCCGGGTCGATCGCGTCCTTGGTGGTGAACGCCACGAAGAAATCGTGGTACCCCGGGTGCCCGTTGAGGAACTGCTGGAACCAACGGCTGCGGCTCGAGGCATGGTTGAACACACCATCGAACATCAGCCGGAATTCCGCCGCGAGCACGGCGATGTCGTCCCATGAGCCGAGCCTCGGGTCGACCTCCTCGTAGTCCACGATGGAGAAGCCACGATCGGACGAATACGGAAAGAACGGCAGCATGTGCACGGTGTTGATGGCGCCGTGCATGAAGCGCCGCAGGAAACTCGCGAGGACCTGCAGCGGCGGCCGCCCTGGCGTCGTCAGCAGGTCGCCGTACGTGATCAGGACGACGTCGCGTTCCGAGAAGCGCTCTGCTGGCGTGAACGCGGCATCCGCCTCGACGAGGGCCTGCGGCTTGTGCGCGTAGTACACGCGCAACAGCCGCTCGAGTTCGGGGAAGATGCGCTCCGCCTCTGGGGGCCCGTACATCAGCCCGAGCAGGTCGACGATGCGCTGACGATGCTCGGCGGACAGCGTCAGCAACGGACGCGTGTAATCGGGCTCGGGCAGGTGGGCAAGGAGCTCGCCGTGACGGTTCGGCTCGAGTGTCGCGGTGGAGGCGGGGCCATCGACCATATGGCCCACCCTACCAAATTCCTGGGTAACGGCGCTGCGCACACTATCCAGCCAGGTGGGGCGCCCCGGTTCGGGCGCCCCAGGCGTCGTGTCGCTAGAAGCTCACCTTCACGCCGAGTTGCAGCTGCCGCGGATCGTACGTACTGGTGATGCTGCCGAAGTTGTTGGCGCTGCGATTGCCCACGGGCGCGCGGAAGTTCGTGTGATTGAGCAGGTTGAAGGCCTCCACACGCACCTGCAGTTGCGTGTTGCTGCCGATCGGCAATCGCACGTTCTTCGAGAGCGCGAGATCGACCTGCCAGAAATCGGGTCCGCGCACGTTGTTGCGCGACGCGTTGCCAAACGGGTTGTTCCCGGTCGGAATCTGCACCATGTCGCTATTGAAATAGCTGGTCGTCGAATCGCGGTCGCCGTACGGGTCGCCGACGATGTTGGGACGGTAGTTGTTGGCACCGCGGAAGTCCTGCTGGATACCCGACACCTGCACCTGCGCCGTCGGCGTGTAGATGAACGTGACGGCCTCGCCGGCCGCAAGGGTGCTGATACCGGCCACCTGCCAGCCGCCGATCAGCAAATCCAGCCACGGCGAGACATCGGCGAGCCACTTGCGGTCACGGCCCACGGGCACATCCCACACGACGCTCGTGGTGTTGTTATACGGCTGGTTGTACCCCGAGAGTGCCTCCTCGGCGGCCATGTTGTAGAAGTCCTGCGGCGCCGGAAAGTTGCCATTGGGGCTCTCGAGCGAGCCGGCCCCGTTGTCGCGCGCACGAGACAGGGTGAGCGAGTTGAGCAGCATCAGGCCTCGCAGCCGTGACTCGAACCGGATCTGCGCGCTGTGGTAGCGCGAGAAGCCACCGTTCCACGAATAGGTGATGTCGCCGTACTCGGCGATGGGCCGGCGCGCCTGCAGCGGCAGGGACTCACCAGGTGCGTTGGGCACCGCCTGATTGAGGTTGGCAAACAGCAACTGCCCGTCCGCCCGGTTGCCGACATAAGCGACGTCGAGGATCGTGTTGCGCCACAGCTCTCGCTGTACCGACACATACCAGCTCTGCACGCGGCTCGACTCGTAGTCGCGTGGCATGTAGGTGATGTTGGCGCGCAGCGGATTGAACCGCGAGGGGTCGGTCAGGTCCGCGGGGTATCCGAGTTCCGTCGGCCGGAAGCCGGCCGACGCCGGGTCGACCTGGTTCTCGACGGCGTTGATGACCTGCGGCCCGTTGATCGGCAGCAGGTTCGCCCCGCCGGCGCGGTGGAAATGGATGAAGGAGACGCCGTAGCCGCCACGCGAGACCGTCTTCGGGGTAACCGTGTACGCAAACCCGAGTCGCGGTCCGAGATTGTTGCGATCAGGCTGGATCGTCGACCGATCTTCCAGAGACCCGTCCTGCGCGAGCACCATCGTCCGCGTCATCGGATCGAAGTTCGAGAGGATGTTGTCGCGCTCCCAATGCGGCGTGGCGTATTCATAGCGGAGGCCGAGGTTCAGCGTCAGCGTATCGTTGACGCGCCAGTCGTCCTGCACGTAGGCAAACTGCATGTTCTGGCGCAGGTTGGCGACGAGGATGTTGCTGAGGGCGTACTGGCTGCGGTAGCCGAACATGAAGTCGGAGAGGTTGTACAACGTGCTGGCTGCCGAGGTCGACGGCCGCGTGAATTGCCCGGCGTAGGCGTCGCGGCCGTAGAGAGGGTTGACGTCCTGCACTTCGGTCTGGATGTGCTGGAACTCGTACCCGAACTTCAGGGAGTGCCGGTCCACGACCCACGAGTAGTTGATCTTCGGGTTCCAGACGTCGGGGTATTGCCACTGCGGGTTGGTGGCCTGCCGGCCGAGGTTCGTGAAACCGTTGATCATCTGCGTGGGCAGGCCCCCGGCGACGCGTGGATCGGTCGGCAAGCCAGTGATCCCGTATGCCTCGAACGCGTCGGGGGTGCCGAGGTTGACCGGGTCCTTGCCGCCGCTCGTGGACGACCAGCCGAAGCGCGCCTCGAGCAGGCGCGTCGGCGACTGCATCCATGTCGCGCCGATCGCGAGCTGTTTGTTGGTGGTGTACAGGTTGCCGTTGCTGTCGCCGCCGACCGGCAGCGGCAGCACGGGCTCGTCGAAGACGTCGGAGTCGCGGTAGCCGTAGCGTCCGAACACGTTCAGCGCGGTGCCGAGCCGCGAGTCCAGCTTGACGTTGAACTTGTCGATGTCGCTTTCGAAGGTCCGCAGCCGGCGGTAGTTGTTCGAGCGTCCGGGTCCGGTCGGCTCCGGCAACTGACCAAGCACGGTGCGGGCAAACGTCGTCATCGGCAGCGTCGCGCCGGCCGGATAGACAATGCCGGTGCGCGGGTCGCGCACGTCCACGGGAAGCACGCCCTGTCGATCCTCGAGCGTCGGGATGCTCGCGAACGAGACGAAGCGCTGGTCCTGGCGGAAGGCCTCATAGTCGGTGAAGAAGAAGGCGCGGTTGCGGACGATCGGACCGCCGGCAACCAGGCCGAACTGGTTGCGCTGCAACTGCGGCTCGGTGCCCACGGGCGGGCGAAAGAAGCCGACCGCATTCAGGCTGTCGTCGCGGAAGAACTCCCAGGCCGATCCAGAGAACCGGTTGGTGCCGCTCTTGTAGGCGACGTTGATCGTGGCGCCGCCACTACGGCCGTACTCGGCGCTCATGTTGTTGGTCACGACCTTGAACTCGTCGAGCGCATCGGGCGGCGGCTGCATGACCTGGTTCGAAAAGCCCTGGTTGCTCGTGCCGTACGCGTTGTTGTCCACGCCATCGAGCAGGAAATTGTTGAACGTGCTCCGCAGGCCGTTGACGTTGAAGGCGCCTTCGCGGGGTGTCAGGCCGCCGGTGTTGAGCGCCGAGGCCCGGACACCCGTGGTGAGCAGGACCAGCGCCGAGTACTCGCGACCGTTCAGCGGCAAGGCCACCGCCTGCTCGCTGGTCACGACCTGGCCACGCTGGCTGGAGTCGCGTTCCAGCCCCAGCCTGGACGCCGAGACGTCCACCGACTCGCTCAACTGGCCCACGCCGAGCGCGATGTCCACGCGCTGCCTGGCGCCGATGCCAACCGCCACCTCGGAGACGCGTGACGACGTGAAGCCCTGCAACTCCGCCCGGACGTCATAGCGGCCGAGGCGCAGGGTGAAGAACTCGTATACCCCGGCATCGTTGGTGGCCGCCGTCTGCACGACGCCCGTGTCGATGTTGGTCAGCGTCACCGTGACCCCGGGCAGCACGCCGCCACTCTCGTCGCGAACAGTACCGGTGATCGCACCGGTCTCGAATTGCGCGAAGGCACCCGTGCGGCACGCGAGCAGCAGCGCAAGGGCGAGGAGGAGTCGTCTCATGTCGCAATGTCCTCGAAAGGCGTGCCTGTCGTCCGGCAGTTGCGCCGGATCCGCACACCTGCGGCCACCCTAGCCGCGGGCGGTGATCCGGTGACGACGCCGGGACGACGACCACGTGACGGTCTGCTGGCACGGCAGTTACGTTTCTGTCCGACGCCGGGACGGTGGTGTTGAGGGAGTTCTACGTGATCACGCGTTTGGCCCGCAACGCAACTCGACCGTATCGGCCCGCGTCTTGCACTCTCCCCGCCGTGGCGAGCCCCGCACGCGCCGTGCTGTCAGTGCCCGAGACGCCCGAGGGGTCGGTCCGGGCGGCGTTCGGTCACGTGCGTCCGATCTACATCCCCGTGCATCTCGATGGCCTGGTCATAGACTCGGTCGTCGATTTCCACCTGCACCTCCAGACATCGCCGGGGCACTTCGTCCTGTTCCGCGGTCCGGACCTGGAGTTCACGACCGCTCACCACGCCCGGTTGCTCGCCAACAACGTCCAGACGCTCTGGCTGAAGGGCGACGAGCGCCGGCGCTACGAGCACTATGTGGAGCGCCACCTCGAGACCCTGCTCGCGAACCCGCAGATCGCCACTCCTCGGAAGGTCGAGTTACTGCAGTCGGCCGCGCAGACGACGCTCGAGGCCGTGATGATCGACCCGCGTCACACCGAGGCCGTGCCGCGCACGAGGCGCGTCGCGCAGCAGACCGTCGCGCTCATCGTCAAGGAGAAGGAAGCGCTCGGCCACATGGCGGCGCTGATGGCGCGCGACTACGACACCGTCCGGCACTCGATGAACGTCAGCATCTTCGCCACCGGTCTTGCGCATGCCGCCGGCGTTCGCAACGCGAGCGATCTCCGCGACCTCGCGCTCGGTGGCCTGCTGCACGACATCGGCAAGAGCGAACTACCCCGCGAGTTGATCGTGAAGCCCGGCGCATATACCGAGGAGGAGATGGCCTTGATGCGCACGCACGTGGTCCGCGGCGAGCACATCCTCCAGGCCGATGGACGCATGGGATCGCTCGGCATGGTGGCCGTCTCGCAGCACCACGAACGCCTCAGCGGCCACGGCTATCCGCGTGCGCTCGAACCGCAACACATCCACCTGTTCGGGCGCGTCGCGGCCATCGCGGACGTGTACGACGCGATGACCAGCGATCGCAGCTACCAGCGCGCGATGAAGCCGGTGGATGCGCTGCACCTGATGTCCACCCACCTCGCCTCGCACTTCGACCAGGACCTGCTCACGCAGTTCGTCAAGACCCTACGCGCGCCGCGAGCGTAGGGTAGCGACGCCGGTCTCCCCGCCGTCGTCGGTCGACCGAGGTCGACGGCTACACCGCAGAACGACACCGTCCGTGGACCTGAAGGTCGACGGCTACATCCGCATCGCCGCGGGGCTGCGGTCGGCGCTTGCCATTCCCAGCATTGGCGGCATTCGCGGCATCGCGGCATTACAGGGCTCTTGCCACGTCCGTTAACGCTTGACGCCCGGCCTCCGTCCTGAGACCTGAGACCTGAGACCTGAGACCTGAGACCTGAGATCTGAGCATCAGGCATTAGAGTGTTTCGACGATGCGCTGTCCCTGGTGTGGAACCGATCCGCTGTACGTCGCCTATCACGACGAGGAATGGGGTGTCCCCGTACATGACGACCGGCGACTGTTCGAACTGCTGATTCTCGAAGGCGCGCAGGCCGGGCTGAGCTGGATAACGGTGCTGCGTAAGCGCGAGGCCTATCGCCAGGCGTTCGACGGCTTCGACATCGATCGGGTGGCGGCGTATGGCGACGAAGATGTGGCGAGACTGCTCGCCGATCCGGGCATCGTCCGCAATCGGCTGAAGGTACGGGGTGCGATTCGGACCGCGAAGGCGGTGCAGGAGATTCAGGTCCGTGACGGTTCCCTCGATGCGTTCGTGTGGAACTTCGTCGGCGGTCGCACACGTATCAACCGCTGGACGTCAATGGGAGAGGTGCCTACCGCAGCGCCAGAGGCGCACGCGATGAGCGCCGCGTTGCGAAAAATGGGGGCCACGTTCGTTGGTCCGACCATCTGTTACGCGTTCATGCAGGCGGCAGGGCTCGTGGACGACCACCTCGCGACGTGCTGGAAACGTACTGGCTGAGATATCCAACCTTTCCCCTGATACTTTCGTCTAACGCGGCAAACACGTGCATTCCATCTCGCGCCTCATCTCCCTGGGCCTGCTACTCGCGGCGGTGGGCTGCGCGTCCGGCAGTGCGTCGGCCCCGGTGGCAGACTCCACGGCGTCGGCGCCGTCCTCCACCGCCGTCGTGGAGCGTCGCGACGTCACCCACGTGCTGCGCCTGCACGGGTCGGTCGAGGCCCAGAACGCCGCTGCCGTCGTCGTCCCGCGCATCATGGGACAAGGCGGCCTGAACACGGGGCAGAGCCCGAACGCCCTGGTGGTGACGCGGATTGTCACCAACGGCACGCGCGTGAGAGTCGGAGATCTCCTGGTGGAGTTCGACCGCCAGGCCCAGGTGAACCTGGCGCTGGAGAAGAAGGCCGAGTTCAGGGACCTCACCGAGCAGGTCCGGAAGAAGCAGGCCGAGCAGGCCGAACAGCGCGCGAAGGACGAAACCGCGCTGATGACAGCCGAGAACGCCCTCAAGCTGGCCCGGCTGGAAGTCGACAAGAACGAGCTCCTGCCCAAGATCGAGGCCGAGAAGAACCTGTTGCTCCGGGAGGCCGCCGAGGCCGAACTGGCGCAGCTGCGGAAGACCTACGACTTGAAGCTCACGGCGGCCCGGGCCGAAGTACGGACCCTCGAGGTCCGTCGTGACCGCGCACGCCGCGCCTGGGAGCACGCCGAAGCCAACGCCGAACGTCTGCTGATTCGGGCGCCCATCGAAGGTCTCGCGGTCCTGCGCACAATCTGGAAGAGCGGACGGCTGGGAGAGCCACAGGAGGGCGAGGAAGTGCGCACCGGCCTCGGACTGCTCGACGTGGTCGCCGAGGGTGCGATGCGGGTCCGCGTCAAGTTGAACCAGTCAGATCTGCCGGGCATGACCGTCGGCCTGCCTGCCGACATCACGCTCGATGCCTACCCCAAGCAACGCTACAGCGGTCGGCTCGACGGACTCGCGCCCGTCGCCACGCCAGGCATGTCGGACAAGGTCCGGACGCTCCTCGCAGTGTTCTCGGTACAGAACGCCGATGCGACCCTGACGCCCGACCTGTCTGCCGCCGTGGACGTACGCCTGGGGGCCTGGTCCAAGGCGCTCACGGTGCCGCGGCAAGCCATCAGCTGGCGCGACGGCGTGGCCGGCGTCTCGGTCAACGGGCAGTGGCGGGCGGTGACAGTGACGGCGCTCACCGAACGCGAGGCGGTGATCGAAAAGGGCGTCGCGGCCGGTGATCGGGTCGATCTCCCGGGAGGCGCACGGTCATGACCATTCGCAAGGGGCACCGTCGGATCGCCGTGGCGACCATCGTGCTGGCGGCCGTCGCCGTCGGTGGCTGGCAGGCGCTCGGCGGCGGCGCGACCGCGCTCGACACGGAGACCGTCGAGGTCACGCGAGGCACGTTCCTGGATCGAGCCACCATCCGGGGCGAGATCAAAGCCCTGCGCTCCCAGTCGTTGACCGCGCCGTCCGATGCCGGCGACCTGCGCATCCTGGAAATGGCGGCCAACGGCTCCAGCGTCAAGAAGGGCGATCTCGTCATCGCCTTCGACGCCACGGCGCTGAAACAGCGGTTCGACGAGAAGCAGTCGGACCTGCGCGCCTCGCATGCGGAGATCAGCAAGGCCGACGCCGAAGGACGCCTGAAGCTCGAGGAGGTCACGACGGGCCGTGTGACTGCGGAATTCGACGTCGAGCGCGCCAAGCTCGATGTCAAGGTCGGCGAACTCCAGTCGCGCTTCGACGAGCAGAAGGCACGCCTCGGTCTCTCGGATAAGGAGCAGAAGCTGCGCGAGACCGACACCGTGCTGTCGAGCGGCCGGGAAGTCACCAAGGCCACGGTCGGCAGCCTCGAGGGCAAGCTCGAACGTGCCCAGGCGGAAGTCGGACGGACGTCGCGTGGTCTGCAGGCGCTCGTGATCCGCGCGCCCACTGATGGCGTCATGGTCGTGCTCGAAAACTGGCGAGCGGGCCAGTTCGGCCAGGGCAACCGGCCGTTCCAGGTCGGCGACGCCGCCTGGGCGGGCGCGCAGATTGCCGAACTGCCTGATCTTGCCTCCGCGCGCATGACCGCGATGGTCGACGAAGTGGATCGCAGCCGCCTGTCAGTCGGCCAGGAAGCCACCGTGCGCGTGGACGCCCTGAGCGACTCGGAACTGACCGCGCGCATCGTCTCGATCGGCACGATTGCGAAGCTGGACTTCTCTGGCGGCTGGCCGCCCAAGCGAGGCTTCGAACTGGTGCTCGACCTCACGCGTGCCGAGGCGCGCCTGCGGCCAGGCATGAGTGCCGTGGCCCGCGTCGGCGTGGGGCGTCACGACAACCAGATCCTGGTGCCCTCGCGGGGCTTGTTCGCCCATGGCGGCCGCCCCATCGCCTACGTCGTCACGCCGCGGGGCATCGAACCGCGATACGTCAGCGTGGCCTACCGTAACGACGACGTGACGGCCGTGGCCTCGGGACTCGCGCCCGGCGAACGGGTCGCGGTCACCGCGCCGCCCGACGCCGACCAGTTGCTCGCTGCCATCGGGGGCGGCACGGAATGACCACGTTCGCGCGCGACGCGCTGATCGTTCTCGCCGCCGCCGTCGCGGCCTGCGGGTGCGGCACCGCCTCCGGACGTGAGGAGATGCCCACCACGAAGGTCGAACGAAGCGACGTGAGCTCCGACGTCCACACCGCAGGCGAGTTCGTCGCGACGCGCTCGCAACTGATCACGGCCCCGGCCGTCGGCGGCAACCTCCGCCTCGTGCAGCTGTCGCCGACCGGAACCCGAGTCACCGCCGACGAAGTGGTGATGCGGTTCGACACGGCCGAGCAGGAATTCGCACTCGAGACGAGCGAGAGCGAGGTCGAAGAGGCCGGGCTCGAACTCCAGAAGCTCGACGCCGATCGCGCCGTGCAGGCCGCGCAGGACGAGGTCAACCTGCTGAAGGCGCGGTTCGACGTGCGCAAGGCTGAACTCGACGTCACGACGAACGAATTGCTGGCCGAGGTCGACGCGCGCAAGAACGAGCTGACGCTCGACGAATCCCGTCGCAAGCTGGCGCAGATCGAAGAGGACGTCCGCTCACGCGCCAGGACGAGCGAGGCCGCGCGGGCTGTCGCCGACGAAAAGCGGCAGAAGGCGATCCTTGCGCGCGATCGCGCCCGCCATGCCATCGAACAGATGACCATCCGTGCGCCCTTTGCCGGCGTCGTCGCGGTGCGGCAGAACATGGATGCGTCCGGAGGCTTCGGGTACCCCGGCATGTCCCTCCCCGACTATCGCGAGGGAGACAGCGTGCAGCCCGGACGTCCCGTGCTGCAGGTGCTGGATCCCACGGCGATTCAGGTGCGGGCCAGGGTGGCCGAGTCGCTCGCCACCACCGTGAAGGCCAATCAGAAGGCGGAAGTCCTGATCGACGGCAGCGCACGGGCCCCGATGCCCGCGACCGTACTCGCCGTGTCCGGCATGGCCGATCGCGGTCCGTTCTGGCGGGCCAGCACCCAGCGCGAGTTCGACGTGACCTTTGCGATGCCGGCACTGCCCGAAGGCATCGAGGCCGGCCGCACTGCGCGCATCCGCATCGAGGGCACACCGCTCCGCAACGCCCTGTCCCTGCCGCGGCAGGCCGTGTTCGATCGGGACGGTACGCCGACGGTGTTCCTCCAGCAGGACGGGCGCTACGTGCCGACCAAGGTCAAGGTGGTGGCGCGGACACAGTCGCGCGTGGTCGTCGATGGACTGGCGGAAGGCGCCCTTGTCGCGCTCCGCGATCCCGCCGTGATCGATGACGATGCACCGGCGGCAGCAGCGCCGCCGGCCGCAGGAGGTGCGCGATGAACGCGCCAGCCTCGCGGCCTCGCCGCACGCATATCTGGACGTCGCGGCTCGGGCCCGATGTCCGCATGGGCCTCGAGAACCTGCTCGCGCACAAGCTGCGGTCGCTCCTGACGATGCTGGGGATGATCTGCGGCGTCGCGGCGGTCGTCGCCATGCTGTCGATTGGCGCCGGCGCACAACAGCAGGTCATGGCGTTCATCGAGAACCTCGGCGTCCGCAACCTGATCGTCGAGGCGCGTGAGGCCACCGACTGGCAGACGCTGAACAAGATGCGCGCGATTTCGCCAGGGTTGACGTTCAACGACATGCGCCTCGTCCAGGCAAACGTCCCGGCGATCTCGGCCATCTCTCCCCGGAAGCGGTTCACGCCCACGGCGTTGCTGCCCCGGCCTGGCCGGGACATCCCGGTCGTGTTCGGCGTCGCGACCGAGTACCAGTCGATCGCCGGCCTGGTCATCTCCGAAGGCCGCTTCTTCGACGCCAACGAGTCGCGCAGCGCAGCGCCGGTGGCGGTCCTGGGCGACGGCATCGCCGACGCCCTGTTTCCCGGCGCGGCAGCCCTGGGCAAGCACGTCAAGGTCAACGAACAGTGGCTCCGTGTCATCGGCGTGACGCGGCCGCAGATGGCGGCGCCACGCGGTACGTCCGGCCTGCCCGCCGACGACAGGAACAACCTGATCTACGTGCCGGTGTGGACGGCCATCCTGCGGCTCGAGGACAACACCAGCGGCTTCAAGGACGAGATCGACGGGCTGTTCGTCCAGGTCACGTCGTCCGAGGCGTCGCCGAGCGCAGCCCAGGCCATCCGCGGGTTGCTCGATGAAACGCATCGCCGCTCTCCGGACTACAGCTTGGTCGTGCCGGCCGAACTGCTGGCCGAGCAGCGGCGCACCCAGCGCATCTTCCAGATGGTGATGGTCGCCATTGCCTCGATTTCGTTGCTCGTGGGCGGCATTGGCATCATGAACATCATGCTCGCCAGCGTCCTCGAGCGGACGCGGGAGATCGGTGTCCGCCGTGCGGTGGGGGCAACGCAGGCCGAGGTCGTACGTCAGTTCCTGATCGAAGCCACGATCATCTCCGGCCTGGGCGGGCTGCTGGGTGTGGTCGTCGGCGTATTGATCTCTCGCCTGGTCGCGTTCTTCGCCGGGTGGACGACCGTCATCACGCCGTTCTCTGTGGTGCTGGCCTTCACCGTCTCGGTCACCGTGGGACTGCTCTTCGGCGTCTACCCGGCCCGCAAGGCGGCGCGACTCGACCCGGTCAAGGCGCTCCACTACGAGTAGAACGGGAGTCGGGAGTCGGGAGTCGACAAGCCTGAGCCCGGAGGCCTGAGACACCCCGATTGGTGGCTCTGATCCGCGCTCGGCCCTCGGCCCTCGGCCGTCGGCCGTCGGCCTTCGACATTCCGGCATCGCGGCATCGCGGCATTACCATGATTCGGAACCCAGCCGTCCCTCCGGACGTCTCTTTGCCCGTGCATGCCGCTGTCTTTACCGGACTCGATGCGCTCCGCGCCAATCCGCTCAGGACCCTGCTCTCGACCATTGGCGTGGTGATGGGTGCGGCGTCGCTCGCGGCGGTCTTGTCGCTTGGCGACGGGGCCGAGTCCTTTGCACGCGAACGGATCGCGTTCGAGGGCCTGCAACGCATCACCCTGGAGGCCCGGACCGACGATCTGTTCGACGGTCACCGCGTGCCTCGCAGCCGCTACCCCATCTTCACCGCCGCCGATGCCCAGCGCGTGGCCGCTGTCCTGCCCGGCACGGAGGTTCGCCTCGAGGTCACGGGCACGGCCCTGACCGGGTGCGCGTCCGGCACGAGTTGCGTCGAGTTCCCTTCCTCACCCGGGACCGCGTTGCACGCCGTCCGGTTGCGGGGGCTCTGGCTGGCCGGCGTCGTCCCGCCGACCGACATGGCGGCTGGGCGCTGGTTCAGCGCCGACGAACTTCGCACCGCCGCCAGGGTCGCCATCCTGACGCCGAAGACCGCGGCGACGTTGCTGCAAGGCAATGGCGGGGCGGCAGCGGTCGGCAGGGTGATCACGCTGGGCCGCGCGTCCTACCGGGTGATCGGCCTCGTGGCGGATCCGCCTGGTGCCCGGACCCTGTCGGCCGTCGTGCCGCTCGACACGGCAGAGGACGCGCTCGTCACGGTACCGCTGCCCCGAGCTCGATCCCTCAGCGTGACCGTCAGCCAGGTCGAGGCGGCACCTGAAACCAGAAGTCGCCTCGAGCGCCTCGCGAACGGCCGGGCCGACTGGCGCGATCAGGTCCGCGTCGTCGCGCACGGCCCCGAGCGGCTGGCGCAGGTCACCCAGGGCATCCTCGTGATGAAGTTGCTGCTCGGCGCGTTCACGTCCATCTCGCTGCTCGTCGGCGGGATCGGGATCATGAACGTGCTGTTGGCGTCGGTGGCTGAGCGCACGCGCGAGATCGGGATCCGCAAGGCCGTCGGTGCCAGGCGGCGTGACATCCTCACCCAGTTCCTGACCGAGTCGGTGGCGATCTCCGCAACCGGCAGCGTGATTGGCGTGATCGTGGGCCTCGCTGGCGCGTATGCGACCACCGCCATCATCCGATCACGGACCGAAGCCCTCATCCACGCGTCAGTCAGTCCGAGCACGTTGATCATCAGCGCGCTCGCTGCCCTCATCGTCGGCCTGGTCTTCGGCACGTATCCGGCGATTCGCGCCGCTCGCCTCTCCCCGATCGACGCCATCGTCCGCGAGTAGCGCACGCTGCGCCGCGGTGCGCCGACGCTCGACGAGCCGGCGTTCTGGCGCGGAGCATCCACATCGCAGCGCGCGATCGAATGCCTGGATCGCGTCGGCGGGACGCCGCACCTGCAGGAGCAGGGTGCCGCGCACCGCATGTGCCAGGTAGTAGCCGTCGAGGCGCGAGAGCAGGCGGTCGGTGTCGAGTACCGCAAGGCCGGCAGCAGCCCCCTGCCACTGCGCAATGGCGACCGCGCGATTCAACTGCACGACCGGTGACGGCGCCAGCCGGTGCAACTGGTCGTAGAGGGCGACGATGCGCGCCCAGTCGGTGCGGGCCATGTCGGGAGCCGCGGCATGCGTCGCGGCGATCGCAGCCTGCACGTGGTACGGCGAGAGATCGTCGCCCGACGCGCTGCGCTCGAACCAGGCGAGCCCCTCGGCCAGTCGCGCCCGATCCCACTGTCTGCGGTCCTGCGCGTCGAGCAGCAACACGTCGCCCTCACTCGACGTACGGGCGGCCAACCGTGCCGAATGCAGCAGCATCAGCGCCAGGAGCGCCGACGCGGCCGGACACGCGGTTGCGGGAGCGACCGCGAGCAGTCGCGTCAGCCGGACCGCTTCCTCACACACGTCGGGCCGTGTCAGGTGCTCGCCGTCGTGCGCCGCGTAGCCCTCGTTGAACATCAGGTACAACGCCTCGAGGACCGCGGCCCGACGCTGGACGAGCTCGTCGCGCGCGGGCATATCGGCCACCGCATCGGTGTCACGCAACGTCCGCTTCGCCCGGACGAGTCGCTGCGCCACTGTCGTCGCCGGCTGCAGGTAGGCGCGCGCGATCTCGTCGACGCCGAAGCCGCACACCGTCTTGAGCGTCAAGGCCACACGCGCGTCCCGCGAGAGCGCCGGGTGGCACGTCAGGAACATCACGCACAGGTCGGGGTCGCCGAACGGCAGTCGTCCCTCGTCGCACCCCTGCTCGCCCAGTGCCAGGACTGCCGCCGTGATGATCCCCTCGCGGTCGCGAAACCACGTATCTCGACGCAGGCGATCGAGGGCCCGATGCCTCGCGACCGTGAACAGCCAGGCCGCAGGTTGCGCTGGCACGCCGCCCACAGGCCAGGCCTGCAGCGCGCGCAGCAGCGCGTCCTGGACCGCGTCCTCGGCCACGCCCAGGTGCTTCGCCCCGAGCACGTGGGTGAGGCGGGTGACCATCCGGCCCGCCTCCTCCCTGAACAGGTGGTCAACGAGCCGCTCAGGACTGCTCGCCACCCATGGCCTCGAGTTCGCGGATCTCGATCGAGCCGAAATCCAGGTGCGGACAATCGGAGGACAAGGCCACGGTGTCCTCATACGACGCGGCCTGGACGACGTAGTAGCCGCCGATGACCTCCTTGCCCTCCACGTACGGCCCGTCGGTGACGACCGGCTGCGGCCGTCCGCCGCGGACGATGCGGCCAGCGCCGTCGTACAGCTTGCTTGCGTCCACGAGCACGCCGCGGGTCGCGAGACCGGTCGTCCAGTCGATGTAGCGCTGGAGCACGGCCTGCATCGCCTCGGGGCTCATGTCGGGATAGGTGCCGGTGTCGCGCAACAGCAGCAGGTACTTGGCCATTCGTCGATCTCCCTCGGCAGCAAGGATACGAGCCCATACCCGCGCCGCGTGCCGTTGCCTCAAGACGAACGGGCCTCGCGGGAATCGACAAACACGTACACCGGGCACCGGGCACCGGGTGCCGGGTACCCAGCAGACGCCTGGACAAACGTCGATCCTGATCAGCGTCGAGCAAGCTCGACGCCTACATCCAACAATGGTGTAGCTGTCGACATCCAACAGTGGTGTAGCTGTCGACCTTGGTCGACAGTCGACTGATCGGGAATCGGGAATCGGGACTCGGGAATGGCCGGCCTGCGTCCGGCCGCCGGAGCCCGCGTTCAGAACGAGAAGTAGAAGACCAGGTCCATGCCGTAGCGCTCGATGCGCTGGGTGAGCGACCTGTTGCCCGCCGTGAGTCCGTCACCCTCCGCGACGTTGCCCTGCAGCCTGAGGAAATCGGCGAGGCGGTATTCGAGCAGGAATTGCGAGACCTGCTGGTTGCCGAACTGCTGGCGGAACCGCAGGAACAAGTCTTGGGTGACCTGCTGCCCGATGACCACCGCCGGGTTGACGCGGCCGCTGGGATCGGTGGTCTCCACTTCGAACTGGTCGAGGTCCAGCGTGCTCCCGAGAGCCTCGGCCAGCGGCGAGACGACAAACCCCGCGGCAATGCCTCCGGCCTTCTCGGCAAGGGAACTCTGCTGCCCTGTCGCCAGCTGGTTGATTGGCTGGTTGAAGACGATAAGTGCAAGGATGTCGCCCTCGTCGAGGGGCGGGTTCGAGGACAACGACAGCGACGGATTGCGGGCGGTCCCCTGAATGCGCACGCGTGCCTCGACGCCCTGGATGATGCGCTGCGCGGTGATGTCCAGCCGCGGATCGATCTCCTCCGCGCCGCGAAAGTGGATCTGTCCGTCACGCACCAGGTCGAAGCGGCGGCCCTGGTACGAGTACACGCCCCGGACGGTGTTGACGGTGCCGAGCAGGACGACTGGCTTGCCGGCCGTCTTGGCGACGCGGAAATCGCCGCCGAGCGTCGCGTTCAGGTCGCCGACCGACGCGCGCGCGGCCTCGATGCTCGTCCCACGGACGATCAGGTTGTCCGGGATCTGCACCTGGACGTTGAGTGCGGTTTGCGCGAAGACACCCTCCTCAGAGGTCGGTGTGGCCGCCGCCGGACTGTTGCCGCCACCAGCGGCCGGGGGGGCGGCGTTTGCCGCGGGTGCACCAGCAGCAGGCGCCTTCGCTCCCGTGGACGGATCTCCCAGCGGCGACGGCGGCGGCGCGTTCGGACCATCGCCGGATGGAGGCACGGCGCTGCCGACCGGTGCCGTACCGAGGTTGAAGGTGTTCGTGCCGGCCACGAGTTCGGGCGCGCGGTCCTGCGCGCCCAGCAGATCCGGCACAATCGCGCCACGCAGGCGCGCCGTCGGGATGCCCTGGTACTCCGCCCGGGTCGCGTAGTTGGTGTTGGCGACCTCCGGGACGATCTCGTCCAGTTCGAGACGGCCGTCGGACACATCGAGGCTGCCTTCGATGACCGGCGCCAGCAGCGTCCCCGAGATCGTCACGTCCGCGTCCAGGTCGAGGACCCCGTAGTGGTTGTCCAGCACGCGGAAGTCCCTGCCCTTCATCTTCATGCTCACGGTGCGCGCCTGCTGCCGGCTCAGGCCCAACTCGCCCTGCACCGTCAACAGGTCCCCGTTGTCGGTCTCGACGCCGAGTTCCGAGATGAGGACGCGCTCCTCCTCGAAGGTCAACACCGCGTCGATGTTCTTGTAAGTCACGCCCGTCATCGGGACAACGAAGGTGCCGTCGGTCAGGAACACCGCCCCTTCCACGTGCGGGTCGCGGCCGGACCCGGTCACGCGCACGTCCATCTGTGCCTGCCCGCCCAGTTTGGTGACGTACTCGCTGACCCCTTCGGCCATCGCAAGGTCGATCGGCGTCGAGACGATGGCGACGTCGAGGCGATCGGCAACAGTGGCCGCCACATGCTCGTCGGATTTGCCCTCGAGCAGCGTGCGCGGCAACACCCCCCTCGCGGTCAGCCGCGCGTACTGGTCCTTCACGAGTTCGAGGTCGATGAGCGCGAGCGTGCCATCGAAGGTGACACGGCCGCCGAGGCGCTGGACGTCGATCTTGCGGATGCTCCCCTTCGTGATCTCGAGATTGCCGTCGGCGAGAGGCCGTTCGCGCGTGCCGCCGAGTGTCGCCGACGCCGTCAGTACGCCATCGGCCTCGATCTTCTGATCAGCCAGCATGAGCACGTCACCGATGTCGACGCCGTTGGCCCCGACGCGCAGGGACGACTCGGCATCGGTCGCGAGGCCGACGGTGCCCTCCAGATCGAGGCGCTGCGCGCCACTGGCCAGGTGCAGTTCGCCGACCGTGGCCTGCCGTGGCGTGATCGTGACCCGCGCCATGGTGCCGGGCGCCAGCCCCCACTGCACGCCCTCGCGCGAGACCTGCGCCTGTTCGAGCGTGAGCCGCTGCCCGCCGTCCTCGAGCCGCAACGTCCCGCGCGCGGCGAGTGCACGCAAGGCGTCCGTGCCGGAGGCGTCGAAGCGCACGAGGTCGGTGGTATACCCGATGGTGCCGGTAACCGTCGACAGCACCTGTCCCGCCACCTGGACCTGCTGCCCGTCGATGGACGTCTGCACGTCGACGCGCTCCGGATCGAAATCGGGCACGCGGACGGCGTACTGCGCCGTGACCGTGCCGGCCGCCACGGTGTCGCTGTAGGCCACCTGGTCGCCGGCCATCGTCCCGGTGACGAGGAAGTCCGCACGGGTGCCGGTGATCCGGCCTTCGGTGGTGGCCGATCCGGTGATCGGAAGATCAGCGACCTTGGTCGGGTTCACCAACGAGTCGGCCTCGATGCGATACCGGAAATCGGACACATCGTCGGGGCCAAGGCCGACGGCGCCATTGCCGGTCAGCGTGAAGCCATCGCCGCGGCCGTCGAGTCGTCGCACCGTGAGCAAGCCGCCGGCGAGTGTGAGGTCGGCGCCGACGGTGGTGAAGGGCACATCGAACAGCGTCGGCGTGTCGAGCGTCACCGTTCCCTCGACGCCTACCGTGTCGAGCGAGACGGCGCGGACGTCGGGGAGAGCGACGCGGACATCGACGTCGCCACGCAGCACCCCGGTCGCCGCGGGGGTTTCCGAGACCGTCTCCAGCTCGAAGTCCTCCGCCCGGCCTTTCGCGGCCACGTCGAGGCGGTTACCGTCGAGCGTCGCGGTGAAGCCCATCTGCGGCACGTAGCCCTCGTACACGCGGGTGTCGGTGAGCGTACCGCTCGCCTCGACGCGCACGCCCTCGCGCCCGCGCTGTTCTCCCGCGACATCGAAGGTCCCGTTGACCACGCCGGACAGCCTCGGATCGGTCATCGCGGGGACTTTCAGGCGCCGACCGAGTCGCTGCAGGTCCAGTCCAGCCACCGTCCCGGCTGCGCCGAAGGTGAAGCCGCGCGACGTGCGCTGGAAGGAGCCTACTGTCCCATCCACGAGCGTCGCGCCTTCGACGGTCGAGGGGTCGAGCACGGCGTCGGCCTTCACCGATGACAGTGCGCCGCGGACGGTATAGGTGCCCGTCAGGTCGGCCTCCAGCGTCGGAATCCGCAACGCGGCGGGCAGGTTCCGCAGGTCGACGCCGGCGACCCGTCCGGCAAGATCGAGTGTCAGCTCGCGCTGCCCCTGGCCGGCACGAGCGATGGTCCCTTTGGTCGACGCACTGCCTCCGTAGGCGTTCGCTGACGCATCGAGCCTGATGTTGCGCCCGTCGAGCGAGCCGGTCGCCTTGACGTTGGTCGCCTCGTAGCCGTACCCACTGGCACGCGGCCCCGTGAAAGTGTAGGTGCCGTCGACGGGAAACCCGGCGGTTGCCGAGGGGAACCGCAGGTCGAACGTGGCATCGCCCGTGATGCGGCCGGCCGCAACCGGATCCTTCACGATCGGGGCAAGGTTGACGTCGGCGACCGTGAGGTGGCCCGCGAGCCCGCGGATCGGCGCCGTCGTATCGATCGAGAGGCTGCCCTTGGCCCGGCCGGCTTCCGACTGCGTGACGTCGACGTCCAGTTTCAGCGCGTCGACCGTGCCGGTCACGCCGACGGCGAGACGAGGATGGAGCTCGAAGGCTGTCGCTGGGATGAACCGCGAGATCTCGGGCAACGACACCGGCTGCCCGGTGACGTCGAGGTCGAAGGCCCAGGGTGACGTCGCCGGCGAACGCGTCAGGGTGCCATCCACTGTCAGTGTGGACTCGGCGGTCCGAGCCGTCACGGTCTGGAAGCGCCAGCCGTTGGGCACGCTGACGATCCGTCCCGCCAGCGATCGCAGATCGAGGTCGGGCTGCCCAGCCCGAAAAGTGAGCCGACGGATGTCGGCGCTGAACTCGCGCGGGCTGCTCGCGATGCCGCCCTCGAACGTCAGCCCCTCCATCCGTCGCGGAATGGCCTGCGTCTGCGCGACACCGATCTCACGCACCGTCACGACCGCGTTGGTCACCAGAATCTCGGGCAAGGTGAACGTGGCGCGCGGCTTGTTCGGATCAGCAGGCGGGCGCGGCTTCAGCAGTCGCGCGACATTCCAACCCTGCGGCGTCCGGATGGCCTCGATCACGGGCTGGTCGATCGTGATCTGGCGGACAGTGCGGCCGGTAGACGCAAGGTCGCCAACGCCATAGGTCAGTTGGACGCGGCCAACCCGGACGACGCGGACGTCACCCTGCACGACGGCCACCTCACGCAGCGTCACGCCGTGAAGGAGATCACCTTCGATGGATCCGATCTCGAGTCTTCCCTCGATCGCCGCCTCGGCCTGGCGCACGGCGAGACGCCGCAGCCGTTCCCGGAACCACGCCGTCTGCGTGAGGACCGCCGCCACGATCAGCAGACCCACCAGCAGCACCGCCACGATCGCGAGGGCTCTCAAGGCCCGCCGTCCGCGCGCCATGATCAGAACGCCTGCCCGACGCTGAAGTGGATCCGCCAGCGGCGCGGCTCGAGCTCGCCATTGACCAGCAAGCCTTCTATGCGCGTGAGCTGGTAGCCGAAGTCCACACGGACCGGGCCAATGGGCGTCAGGTAACGGAGACCGGGGCCGACGTCGACCCGCAGTTCGTCGAAGTGGAAGTCCAGGGTCTCGTACCAGACATTGCCGGCATCGACGAAGCCGACGATGGCGAACTTGGCGAAGGCCGGGACGCGCACCTCGGCCGAACCCTCGAACATCGAATGCCCGCCGATGGGGTTGCCGGACAACGTCAGGGGCGAGACCTCGAATCGGCCCCACCCGCGCATGCCCGACGAGCCGCCGAGGAAGTAACGCTTGAAAAACGGCACGTCGGCGGCCAGGAGGCCAGGGGCGTCGATGGTGCCGGCCCGGGCCTTGCCGGCAACGACGATGTTGCCAAACGTGTGGTACTTGCGCATCTCGGCCGTGTACTCGGTGTAGTTGTAGGCGCCAGGCATCCAGTTGCCGGCCTGCTCCACGTGCGCGGAGACGAGGTATCCACCCTTGGCGTCAATGAGGTTCGGCGTGGTGTTGCGCTGCAGGTCGACGGCGAGCGCCAGCAACTGGCCCTTGCCTCGCCCCGTGTTCGGGTTCAGCCCGAGGGCGATCAGGTCGTCGTAGAAGTCCGGGTCGTTGAGGGCCTCTTCGGAGACCGTGTAGTCCTCGTATTCGTCGACCACGGTCACCGACAACGTCGTCAGCGACTGCCTCCGACGCACCGGATCGCTCCGCTCGCGCTGCTTGGCAAAGGTCACGCGCCCGCCCTTGGTCGTCGACCGGTAGGCCGGTTCGTCCGCGTACCAGTACTGGGCGCCGACGCTCATCGAAACGCCGCGCCGGAACAAGGATGGTTCTTCGACGTTCAGCCGGACGCCGCGATCCAGCGAGGACCAGCGCACGGTCGCCAGCGCGGTACGCGCGCCGCCGAAGAAATTCAGGTGCCGCAAGGTGGTGGTGATGCGGGCCTTTTCCTCGCTGCCGTAGCCGGGCGTGATCGAGAGCCGCATCGGCTTGGCCTGCGTGAGCACGACGTTGACGGGCACCGGCGCGCCAACGGTGCTGGTGGGCTCGGCGTTGACCGACACGAACTGGAAGATTTCGCGGTTGTACAGGCGCCGCTGGGTGTCGACGACGCGGCTGATGCGGAACTCCTGCCCTTCCTTCATCGACAGCAGCGACTTCACGCGGCCGTCGCTGACACCGTGGTTGCCACGGACGGTGATGGTGCCGAACAACGCCTGCGGTCCTGGCTCCGCGATGACGTACAGCGACACGTGGCCGGGCGCCGTGCCCTCGCCCTCGAGGACGTTGACCGTGGAGTACGCGTAGCCACGTTCCTGCAACACGGCCAGCGTCGCGGTACGCGTGTTGCGGACGTCACCCTGCACACGCCGCCGGCCCGCGACCACCGAGATCCGCTGCTGCACCGCCTCCTGGTCACGCGGCTCGAGGACGTCGAACCCGAAGGTCTCGACCTTGTCGATGATGACCGGCGGGCCCTGGTCCACGTGGACGGTCACGTCGACGGCCTTGGCCTCCTCGTCCCGATCGAGGTCCACCGACGTCACCCGCGCCCTCGGCCACCCATGGTCGGAGAGGAACGCGATGATGCGATAGAGGTCGGCTTGCAGTTGCCGTGGGTTGTAGTAGCGATCCTTGCCGAGGAAGGGCAACAGGCCGCCGCTTTCACGGGTGGCGAGGACCCCTGTCAGCTGACTCACGTCCAGACCTGACACACCCTGTATATCGAGACTACGCACTTTCAACCGGCGTGCGTCGGGTGCGCCCGTCCCCTCCTGGGCGGTAGCGGCTCCGCCTGCGGATGCCCACGCGAGACAGGCGCAGAGCAGGCACCGTCCGAGTCCTCGTACCGTCACGGGATCCATGTTGCCTGCGTTGCCGCTGCACGACAACGTGAGCCGCAGAACGTTCAGCGGAAATGAAAAGAGGGACGTCCGTTGTTGGACGTCCCCCGGGTTCGTGGAGATGAGGTCGGTGGGCCGCCTACTCGGCAGCGCCGCCCTCCGGCAGCCGGCCGCGACCGCCGCGGCTGGCGCGTCCGCCCTTGCGACCCGCAGCGCGGGCCTCTTCGGACGTCCATTCGTGCGCGGTCCCTTTCATGTGCGCCGCGCGACCGCCCTTGCTGGCAATCTCGCGCTGCTTCTCTGGGGACATGGACGCGAATCCGCGCCGCTCCTTGCGGCGCGTCTCGCCCTGCTCGGGGGTGTTGTCATTACTCACGGTGAAGCCTCCCTCTACGACCGGCCGCTCGCGGAAGTGCCCTGCGAACGCCGTCGAAAGTCACCCTCACCTCTACAACAACCGTGCCAGCCTGAGGCGCTTTGTCCCAACTCAACCATCGCATCACCAAGCCTGCTAACTGAAGGTAGTTTTTGGCCCATCGAGAGACAGACTCATCCGTGTCCTGAAACCCAACAGTAAAACTTACCCGACCGTTTTCTTTTGCTCGGGCAAGCCCCCCGGGACCAGCAATGCAGAGCAGAGCGCCACCAGCGACACCACCGCCCCCGTGACGAAGGCGCGATGGAGCCCCAGTGCCAGGGCGGCTGGTGTCGGACCGCTCGACGGCAGCGACGCGGCCACCATCGCCCCCATCACGGCGACGCCGATCGCCCCGCCGATGCTGCGCGTGAACTGCCCGAGCGAGGTGGCCACACCGAGTTGCTCGCGCGCGACCGTCGCCTGCACCGCCAGCAGCAGCGACAGCATGGTCATCCCCATCCCGATCCCCATCAGGCCGAGGTCCACATGCAGCTTCCACATCGGTCCGTCCGGCCGCACGGTGGCCAGGCCGAGGAAGCCCACCGACACGAAACTGAGTCCGCCGAGGATGAACGGCCGGAACCCCACGCGCGGCAGCAAGCGGCCCGTGACGATCGACATCGACACCCAGCCAAGCAGCAGGGGCGTCAGCACGCTGCCCGCTTCGCGCGCGGTTCGACCGAGCGCCGCCTGCACGTACAGGGGAACGAAGGCCAGCGCTCCGAAGATGGCGATCCCCAGCAGCGCGCCGCTCGCGGTCGTGGTCGCCACCATGCGGTTGGCCAGCAGCGACAGCGGGAGCGTCGGATGCGCCGTGCGGCGTTCGAGGAGCACGAACAGCGCGCCGAGCGCGACCGCCGAGACATAGAGCATCCGCACCACCGTCGGCGAAAGCGACGCGTCGGGCACGCCGGTCTGGTTCAGCGCGAGCATCAGCGCGGTGACCGCGCTCATGAGCACGCCGGCGCCGATGTAGTCGACGTCACCGCGATCGTGACCCAGGCGGTCGACCAGGAACCGGGCCACCAGGAACGCCGCCGCCAGGCCGAACGGCAGGTTCATGAAGAAGATCCACCGCCACGACGCGTTCTCGGTGAGCACCGCGCCGATGAGGGGGCCGGCGATGGAGGAGATCCCCCAGACGCCGGCAAAGAGCGCCTGCGCGCGGGCTCGCTCCGTGAGCGAGAACATGTCGCCCATGATGACCATGCCAAGCGGCAGCATGCCGCCCGCCCCGACACCCTGCAGGGCGCGAAAGGCGATGAGCTGCGTCATCGACGTGGCAACGCCGCACAACATCGACCCCAGCAGGAACAACCCGATGGCCACGAGGTAGGGTCGACGCCGCCCGTGGACGTCGGCGATGCGGCCCCACACCGGCGTCGTGACCGTCGACGTCAGCATGTAGCCGGAGAACACCCAGCTGTAGTGTGCCAATCCGCCGAACTGGTCGACGACGGTCGGCATGGCGGTCGCGACGATGGTGGCTTCCATGGCGGCGAGAAAGCTGCCGCCGAGGATGCCGAGGGTCACCAACAGGCGAGGCGAGGATCGAAAACGGTCGAAGAAGGACATCGAAGGCTCTGGTACGATCGGCCCCATGCGGACGGTGCATTGCGTGAAGCTGGGGCAGGAACTGCCGGGACTCGAAGAAGCGCCGTGGCCGGGACCACTTGGCCAGCGTATCTACGATAGCGTGTCCCAGGAAGCCTGGGCGATGTGGGAAGAGCGGATGAAGATGATCCTCAACGAGTACCGCCTCATGCCCTGGCAGAAGGAAGCCCAGGATATCGTGGCGAAGCACATGGAGGACTTCTTCTTCGGCGAGAGCGCGGCCCTGCCGCCCGGCTACACACCTACCCCCGCGAAATAGGCAGCGTCCGGTCCATCACCAGCCGCAACCGCCGCGACGCTTCGCGCAGCGCGTCGATCACGTCGCCCGGTTGCGCCCCCTCCGCGAAGACGAAGCCGGGATAGGTGCCTCCCTCGGGAAGCGTCTCGAGCATCGACCCGGATTTCGCGGTGATCTCCACGCCGGTCACCGACGGCATCTCGCGCACGGCATCCACGCCTTCGACTGACCGCAGGCGTCCGGTCTCGGGCACCGGCACCATCAGCACCCCGCTCGCGAGGGCCTGGTGGCCGTATCGGTCGAGGGACTGACCGAGGGCGTGCGCCAGCAGCGCATCTTCGAGGCCGCAGCGTGTGCCGTCGGGCGCCACCACCGGGATCGATCGCGCGCAGAGGCCGCCAATCGGGCGCGGCGCGACTTCGAGCACCACGATGTCGTCGCCGTCGACCCGGCACTCGGCGTGAATCGGGCCATGGTGCAGGCCGAGGGCCAGCGCGGCCCGCGCGATGTGGCCGGCAACCAGGTGCTGACGCGCCGGCGCGAGCCGGGCCGGCGTCACGTAGATGGTCTCCTCGAAGAACGGCCCGTCGAGGGGATCGGGTTTCTCGAACAGTGCGAATACACGAAGCGCCCCCTGCTCGAGCACGCCGTCGAGGGCGAACTCCTGCCCCGGCACGAAGCCCTCCACGATCAGGACGTCATCGTCGGCTGAAGCGCTGGCGCGGACGTCGACACGCGCAAGCAGGGCCGCCAGGCGCTCACGTGCGGCGAGCAACCCCGCCAGCGAGTCGACGCGCATCACGCCACGACTCGCCGACAAGCCGATCGGCTTGACCACGCACGGAAATCGCACGCGCGTCAGGCGATCGAGGTCCTCGTCGCCATGGACCGGCAGACTCACGAACCACGGCACCGGGAGGCCGGCGGCCAGCATGCGGCCACGGGCCATCAGCTTGTTCGTGGCGACGGCGACCGCCTCGGGCGCATGCCACGGCAGGCCACGCGCCTGCGCGATGTGCGCCGCCAGCCAGGCGGGTCGATCGCCGACGGCGAGGACGCCGTCCACCGGCATTCCCTCGAGCGCCGCCAGCACTGGCGTCACGTGCGCGGCATTCCTGTCAAACCGCGCCGGAATCGCGCTGTCGCCCCAGGGGTCGTCCAGGTGGTCGCAGCGGTCGGACACGATCCGCAAGGTCACGCCGGCGCGACGCGCCGCGGCGTCGAACGCCCGGGCCTGGTAGCCGAGGGTGGTCGTGCACAGCAGGACGGTGGACATCTACACGAGAGCTCCCGGCTCTCCGAGGGGCTCCGCTCAACAGTACCAGGGCTCGTCGAGATAGGGCACGGCAGCCCGCACCAACGCGTCACCAGGTGTGAACGCATCGAAGGCCGTGCCGGCGGCCTCATCGGCCATGCGGCGCAACCCGGCATACGCCGTGGCTCGTGACGCCCGGCGGCCCTGCTGACCGAGCCACGCCATCGACTGCTCCTGCAGGCGATCGACCGCCGGATCTGCGTGTGTCCATGGATACGCGAGGGCGTCCCGGTCGAAGACAAAGGCCACACGCTGCACGTCCGGGTCGGCCAGCAGCGCCGATCCGGATGGCAGCAGCAGCCGCAACGCCAACTGGACCGGCGCAACGACGTCCACGAGATCGAGCGCGCGAATCGCTTCGAGAAATGCCACGTGGCCCGTGACCGTCGTCCACGGCGTGAACGCGACAAACGTCGGCACCAGCGCGAGGCCACGGTCCCGGCAGGCCGCAACGGCACGGCGCGCGTCATCGGCCGTGTGACCCTTCTGGAGATGTGCGAGCACCTCGTCGTCGAACGCCTCGACGGCGGACGTGACGAAGGCGCAGCGCGTGCCCGCGAGCCGATTGAGGAGATCGCGATGCGCGAGCAGATGTTCGACCTTGATGGTCACGTCGTAGCTGACGTCGGGATGCCTCGACGTGAGGCCCTCGATCACGCGGCGCGCATGTGTCGGGCCGTTGAAGAAGTCCGGATCGCCGAAGGTGATGTGCTGGGCGCCCGCCGCGACCTGCTGCGCAACGTCGGCGAGCACGGTCTCGACCGGCACGACCCGCATGCTGCCCTGGTAGATCGGCACGATCGGGCAGTGCGTGCAGGTATGCAGGCAGCCGCGCGAGGCCTCGGTGTAACCCGCGAGGCGACGTTCACCGCCGATGTTGAGCCGTGCGTAGGCCGAAAGCGGTGGCTGCGTCGAGCGGTCCGGCACGGGGAACGCGAGCCGGGGTACTTGCGTGCCGCGCAAATCGCGCTCGTCACCACCCTTACCCGCCGCCAGGGTCGCCAGTGTCGCCTCGGCTTCGACGCCCAGCACATGCGTCGCACCGTGTCGCCGCAACCAGTCGGCGTTCAGCGGCGCGTACAGCCCGAAGGCGATGCGGGTGGTCTCGGGGCGCTCGTCACGCAGACGCGACAGGACCGGCCCGGCCAGGCGCGTCGCCGCATGCATGGGCACGTGCACCGCGAACGACGATGCGGCCGCGACGAGGCCTGGCGGGAGTGGCTCGCGCGACAGGTCGATGAGGCGGACCTCGAGGCCCGCGTCTCGCGTCCACGCTGCCGCGAGGGCCGGGCCGAATGCCGGACGCCCCAGCTCGTACGTGGACAGAATCACGACCATCCCGGCGAGTGTACCAAGGCGTGGATCGAGAGCACACGCGTCCATCGGGATTAGCACCCTCAGGCATCAGGCATCAGGCATGAGGCATCAGGCATTACACTTGTGGGGTTTGGCGACCGACTCGACCCTCAACAGTGTGCCCGCCGGGCCGACGCGTGTGCTCGTCACCGGTGGCGCCGGCTTCCTCGGCATCAACCTCCTCCGCTACCTGCACGGACGCGGTTACGCGACGACCTCCCTCGACATCGCGCCGTTCGGCTACCCGGACATGGAGCCGCACGTACGGGTGGTGCAGGGCGACATCCGGATTCGCCGGGACATGGACACCGCACTGGAGGGTTGCCGGTACGTGGTGCACTGTGCCGCGGCGCTGCCGCTCTATCCGCCCGAGGACATCCACACGACCGACGTCATCGGTACCCGGATCGTGCTCGAGGCCTCGCGCGATCACCGTATCGAGCGCGCCGTCCACATCTCGTCGACGGCCGTCTACGGCATTCCCGATCACCATCCACTGAAGGAAGACGACCGGCTGGACGGCGTCGGCCCGTACGGGGTCGCGAAGGTGGCGGCGGAGGCGGAGGCCGCGCGGTTCCGCGCCGCCGGCCTCATCGTCCCCGTGCTGCGGCCCAAGTCGTTCGTCGGCCCGGAGCGCCTGGGCGTCTTCGCCCTGCTCTACGACTGGGCGCTCGACAAGCGCAACTTCCCGATGATCGGCAACGGCGGCAATCGGTACCAGTTGCTCGACGTCGAGGATCTCTGCGAGGTCATCGTCGGCTGCCTCACGCTGCCGGTGGACGCCGTCAACGACACGTTCAACATCGGGGCGAAGGAGTACCTGACGATGCGCGAGGACTACCAGGCCGTCCTCGATCGCGCCGGGCATGGACGTCACATCGTCGGCTTCCCCGCTGCGCCGGCAATCTGGGGGCTGCGCTTCCTCGAGGCGCTCGGCGTGTCGCCGCTGTACAAGTGGGTCTACGAGACGGCGTCCAAGGATTCGTTCGTGTCGATCGAGAAGGCCGAACGGCAGCTGGGATTCGCGCCGAAGTACTCCAACCGCGACGCGCTGCTCCGCAACTTCGAGTGGTACATCGCGCACAAGGAGCAGTTCACCGAGTCATCCGGCATCTCGCATCGGGTGCCGTGGAAGCAGGGCGCGATTGGCCTGCTGAAGAAGTTCTTCTGACCATCCCCGTTCTCATGGAGACAAAGTGCCGAAACTGACGATAGACGAAGTGGGTGTGTTCGACGTGTCCGAAGGCCAGCGCCTGGTGCTCGCCATCGAGCAGCAGGGAGTCGACATCCTGCACGCGTGCGGTGGCAATGCCCGCTGCACGACCTGCCGCGTGGAGTTCATCGAGGGCGAGCCCGCCAGGATGACACGGGCCGAAAAGGAACGGCTCGAAGCGAAGGGCCTGACCGGCGTCCGCCTCTCCTGCCAGATCGTCTGTGACCACGACATGACCGTCCGTGCGATCAGCCGTCTCGCGGGATCCGGCCGCCCTGATCCCGGCGGCACGCCAGATCCTCAGATTCAGCCGGAGCCTGAGTGGATCGACGGGAGTCATTAGTCATTGGTCATGAGTCATTGGTCATGGGTCATGGGTCATTGGTCAGTCAGCATTGCCGGTCAGGCTTGGGCAGGGGCAGTCTGCAGCACGCACGACGCTCCGTTGCGTGAGTTGAACACGCTGCTGATGCAGTAGGTTGCAGAATTCACCACCTGCGCGGCCTGCACTACGGCGCGAGGGCGGTAGTGGAGGCTCGAGCGCTGGCGCGAAGTGTGCTTCGAGACAGGCATGGATCCTGACATCCATGCCCGCGCATTTCACTTTGCGGTCCGGGTGTGCACGTTCCGCAAGGACGTCGAGTTCCGACGCATCGCAAGAGATGTCGTGATTCGACAACCGGTTGCCAGTGCGACCTCGATAGGCGCGAACCTGGCCGAAGCGAGAGGCGCACAATCGCGACCAGACTTCGTCGCGAAAGTAGCGATCGCTCGTAAGGAGTCGCGCGAAGCGCAGTTCTGGTTGCGACTCGCCCACAGCGCTAAATTGCTCGAGGGAGAAGACCTCGAGCCACTCATCACGGAAGCGACCTCGATTGGGCAGGTGGTGTCGGCCATCTGCCGCACGGCCAGCCAATCAACCAGTCGTACTGCTCCCCGCAGATGACGTTGGCGAGAGCGCCCCGCATCGCGCGCGTCTTCGACGGTGCGCTGTGCTCGACGTCCGAGTGACGCCTGACTCTTAACCTTAATGACCCATGACTAATGACCAATGACCAATGACCAATGACCACTGACGCATGACCAATGACGCGTCACTTCACTCCATGCATGAGCCTGTTCAGCAGCGGCGCGACCAGCAACAGGATGCCGCCGGCGATCAGCAGGGCCCAGAAGCCGAACGTATAGCCGCCGAGCGCTGACGCCGTCGTCATGCCGCTCTCGCCGCTCACGTAGCCGGCGAAGATGCCCGACAGGTTGTTGCCGATGCCCGTCGACAGGAACCAGCCGCCCATGCCGAAGCCGACGAGGCGCACTGGCGCGAGCTTGGTCACCATCGAGAGGCCAATCGGCGAGAGGCACAGTTCGCCGACCGACTGGATGACGTACACCGCGACCAGCGTCCAGAACGGGATCTTGCCGGCGACGTTGACGAGGCTCGAGAGCGCGAACATCAGCAGCAGAAACGCCAGGCCGTTGAACACGAGGCCGAGGCCGAACTTCTGCGGAATCGACGGGTTGTAGCGTCCCAGCTTGACCCATACCCACGCGACGATCGGCGCCAGCGTGATGATCGCGATCGAGTTCACCGTCTGGAACCAGGCCACCGGGAACGTGAAGCTGCCGAAGTCGCGATTGACGATCTTGTCGGCCAGGAACGTGAACGAACTGCCGGCCTGTTCGAAGAACATCCAGAACGTGACGTTGAACGCAAAGATGATCAGCATCGCGATCGCCTTGTCGCGCGCGACGGGGCCGTTCTGGAAGCCTTCGGTCAGCAGCAGGATGCACAAGCCGACGAACATCGCGGTGAGCACGTACTGCAGCGCCGTGGCGCCGAGTTGCGCGATCAGGAACCAGGTGACCGGAATCGCCAGCAGGCAGCCGATCGCGGTGTACGCGACGATCTGCATCCCTTCACGCCCCGCAATCGGCAGCCCGATGCTTTCCAGTTGCTTGCGGCCGAACCAGAACCACACGAGGCTGACGAGCATGCCGAAGCCGGAGGCGATGAACACGTACTTGTACGCGGGCATGCCACTGCTGCCGAACACCTGCTCGGCCAGCCAGCCGGTCAGCACGGGCGCGATCAGCGCGCCGGCATTGATGCCCATGTAGAAGATCGTGAAGCCCGAGTCGCGCCGCGGGTCGCCCTGCGTGTAGAGCTTGCCGACCATCGTCGAGATGTTCGGCTTGAAGAGGCCGTTGCCGACGATGACGGTCGCGAGTCCGAAGGTGAAGATGCGTTCATCCGGAATCGCGATCATGAACAGCCCGGACGCCATGATCACGGCCCCGAGCAGGATCGATCGCTGGTAGCCGAGGATCTTGTCGGCAACGTAGCCGCCAAAGATCGCGGCGGCATACACGAGCGCGAGGTAGGCGCCGTAGGTACGGCTCGCCGGTTCCTCGCCGGACGCGCTGCCCGCGTGGAACTGCGCGACGATGTAGAGAACCAGGGCCCAGCGGATGCCGTAGAAGGCAAATCGCTCCCAGAACTCCGTCATGAAGAGCATCCACAACGGCCGTGGATGCCCCAGCATTTCGCCGAAGGCCGGAATCGGCGCCTCGGTCGGGCCCGAACGCGTGTTTCCGCTCATGCGGACTCCTCCGTCGCAACCCGCTGGCGTCTCGGGAGGCCCGCTCGTCTGCGCGACATAGGCGACAGAAATAGCACAGGTGGCCGCGCGGCGCGGCCTAGAATGGGCAGATGGCCGTGGCGCTCCCGCCTGCTCCCGATTCTCAGGGCCCCCTTCGCCGCGACGTCCGCCTCCTTGGCGCGCTGCTCGGGCACGTCATCCGGGAACAGGAAGGGCAATCACTCTACGACGCCGAGGAACGCGTGCGGCAAACCTCACGCGCCGGCGATTTCGAGGCCGTCCAGTCCATCGTCGCGGCCCTGCCGGTCGACGAACAAGGCCGGCTCGTGCGCGCATTCTCGCTGTACTTCCAGCTGGCGAACCTCGCCGAACAACATCACCGGATTCGCAGGCGGCGGCAGTACGCCGTGGAACGACGGGTGGCCGCGGAGTCGCTCGACTCGGCCTTCCAGGCCCTCGAGGCGGCTGGAGTCTCGAACGGGCAGTTGCGCGACGCCGCGCGGCGGGTGTCGCTCGAACTGGTGCTCACGGCGCATCCGACCGAGGCGACGCGCCGGACGGTGCTGACCGCCCAGTTGCTGATCAGCGACTTGTTGCACAGGCTCGACGACCCGCAGTTGTCCGACCCGGGCAAGCGCGACATCGAGGACGCGCTCGCCGAGCAGATCACGACGCTCTGGCAGACCGACGAAACGCGCACCAAGCGGCCCCGCGTGGTCGACGAGATCCGGCACGGCCTGTGGTTCTTCGAACAGAGTCTCTTCGACGTCGGACCGGCGCTCGTCGGCGACTACCGGCGGCGCATCCCCGGTGCACCGCTGCCGTTGCGGTTCGGCAGTTGGATCGGCGGCGACCAGGACGGCAACCCGAACGCTGGTCCGAGCACGCTGCGCGCGGCGGCACAACGCGCGCGTGAACTGGTGCTGCGCCGATACGCCGACGAAGTCCGCGACATGGCGCGGACGATGGGCGTATCCCGCGCGCTGGTGGACGTCAACGAGGCGCTGCAGACGTCGATTGCGGCCGACGAGCAGCGGCTCGCCGGCCTGATGCCAGCCGAAATCACTGCCTCGGCAGACGACGAGCCCTACCGCCGCAAGCTGTGGTTGATGTACCAGCGGCTGTTGCAGACGGCCGAGAGCCAGCCAGGCGGGTACGGCCACGTGCACGAGTTCGTGGCAGACCTCGAGGTCATCGACGCGTCGTTGCGCGCACATCGCGGGGAGCGGATCGCGAACGGCCGACTCGCGGCGCTGCGTCGGCGCGTCGAGTTGTTCGGCTTCCATATCGCCAAGCTCGACGTCCGCGTGCACGCGCGGGACCTCACCGGGCAGGCCGACCGCGTCCGCGACACGCTGAATGTCGTCGCGGACCTGCATCGGCAGCACGGCCCCGCCGCGTGCGACACCCTGATCCTGTCCGGCACTACCGGGCCCGAGCCCGTCCTGACGGCAGTCGGCATGGCGCGCGAGGCAGGCCTGACGCTATCGGTCGTGCCGCTGTTCGAATCGATCGACGACCTCCAGCGCGCGGGCGAGATCGTCGAGGCGCTGGCCACGTCGCCGGAGTTCTGCGCGGTGCTCGACGCCCGCCGTCGTCGCATGGAGGTGATGGTCGGCTACTCGGACTCGGCCAAGGACGGTGGTTACCTCGCGGCGCAGTGGGAGATCTATCGCGCCCAGGAGAACCTCTCGGCGGTCGCGGCGCGGCACCGCATCGAACTCACCATTTTCCACGGCCGCGGCGGCAGTACAGGACGCGGCGGCGGCCCGACGCATGCCGCGATCCTCGCCCAGCCAGGCGGCCATGCCCGCGGCCGCATCAAGCTCACCGAACAGGGCGAGACGATCTCGTTCAAGTACGGCCTGCCGGGACTTGCGTACCGCAACCTCGAAGCCGCGCTGTCGGCGACGCTGCTGTCGGTGTTCCCCAACGTCGTCGGCTCGAGCGCGCCGGGCTTCGGGCGCGAGTTGATGACCGAAGCCGCGCGTCGATCGGAGACCGCGTTCCGCGATTTCGTGTGGCACAACCCGCGGTTCGTGCCGTTCTTCCGATTGTTCACGCCGGTCGACGAGCTGGCACTGCTCGAAATCGGATCACGGCCTGCGCGGCGTCCCTCCGCGGACGCCGAGTACCTGCAATCGCTCCGGGCGATTCCGTGGGTGTTCTCGTGGACCCAGAACCGCTCCCTCCTGCCCGCGTGGTTCGGGTGCGGCAGCGGCCTCGCCCCGATCGTCGAGACACCCGAAGGGCTCGATCAGTTGCGGCGCCTGTACCGCGACTGGCCGTTCTTCCGGTCGATCGTCGAGAACCTGGAGATGACGCTCGCGAAGTCGAGTCTGGACATCGCGCGGTCCTATCTCGATCTCGTGCCGGCGAGCGCCGATCCGGACGGCCACTTCGCGCGCATCGCGGACGAGCACGCGCGCACGACCGATGTCGTGCTGCGCATCGTCGAGGCCGATCGCCTGCTCGATCGGCACCCGGTCGTGCAGCGCACGATTCGACTGCGAAATCCTTACGTGAATCCGATCAACGCCATGCAGGTGGCGCTGCTGCGCGCCCATCGCGCCGGCGACAGCGATGCCGCGCGGCCGCTCGTCCGGACCATTGCCGGTATCACGGCAGGGCTGAGGAATTCTGGATGACGCGCGGACGCCTCAGGGGAACACGTCGGGCAAACGCGCTGCGGCCGACGTCGGGTGGATCAACCGGGTGACGAAGCCGCCGATCTCACGCCCCACGGCGGGGGTCCACCCGTGGCCGCCGACCACCTCGTACGGCTCCACCGCCACGAAGCGCGTCGCCAGCATGTCGAGATCGGTACGGAAATGCGCGGCCGTGTACTGTGTGTCGTCGCGGCCGCGGCCGATCAGCACGGGCGGGCACTGCGTCATCGGCCGCACCACAAGTTCTGGTGGCACGTCGCCGCCGAAGACCGCGAGGCCATCGATCCGCCGGGCCCCGAGAATCGCGGCTCGCCAAGCCATGGCGACGCCCTGCGAGTACCCCACGTACACGAGCGCCTGCGGCTCACCGGTCTGGTGGACCGCCTCGGTGATTACACTGCGCACGTAGCGCAGGTTGTCTTCAATCGCGCCCTCGCGATCCTGCGACGTCATCCAACTCGCCACCACGGCCTGCCCGCGACCGTAGAACCGATGCAGCCCCTGGATACTGACCAGCGTCCAATCGGCTAGCTCGGGAATCGCTTCGAGGCGCGCCAATTGCTCGTCGGCAGACTCTCCGTAGCCGTGGAACCCGACCGCCATCGGGGCGTTGCGCGCGGGACCGCGGGTCGGCGACTCCGCCACGCGCACCAGATAGCGCCCATGAACCGGCGTGACGATGGCATGTTCGCGAGGCTCGGTAGTCATGGCAATCGCCCGCTAGAATACAAGAGCCATGCCGATCGTCGTCGGGCTGATTTCCGATACCCACGGGCAACTCAGGGCGTCCGCGATGCAGGCTCTCGAAGGCGTCGAGTTGATTCTGCACGCCGGCGATGTCGGCAATCGCGACGTCCTCGTCGAGCTCAAGGCGCTGGCACCGGTCCTGGCCGTGCACGGCAACGTGGACGATATCGATACCCCTGAACTCGAAGCGCACCGCTGGCTCTCGCTCGAAGGGTGGCAGATTCACGTGAGCCACGGGCACGAGCTGGGCCGCCCCACTCCGGAAGGCCTTCTCTACCGCTACGCGGACGCGAGCATCCTGGTGTTCGGCCATACCCATCGCGCGCTCGTGCATCGTGCAGGCCGGAAGCTCGTGGTCAATCCCGGAGCGGCTGGGCCGCGTCGCTTCGACGTCGTCCCGAGCGTGGCCCGCCTGACACTGGAGGCTGGCGTCGCCGATGTCGAGATCATCGAAATCGATTGAGCGGTCCCCCGGGCGCGAGCTCTCGACATTCCAGCATTCCGGCATTCCCAGCATTCCCTGCGTGTGGCATTCCCGGCATTTGCGCATCGTCCAGAGAATTTCTACCCCGGTTTGCCGAACAGCGCGGCGCGATCCACATACCAGGCGAGATCCCCCGGGACGTCGTGCAGGAGCGTCGCCGGAGCCTCGAGGGGATCGGGCGAGGCACCGAGGACGCGTCGAAGTGCGGCGTGCTTGTCGCCGCCGACGACCAGCACGAACACGGTGCGGGCCGCGCGGATCGTCGCCGGCGTGACGGTGAGACGCCAGGTGTTCAACGTCGGCACTTCGACAGCGGTGGCAAACGGCGCGGCGCGATCCACACCGTCTGCCGCATCAGCCAGAAGAGGGCTGCCTGGAAACAGAGAGGCGGTATGCGCGTCGGCACCCATCCCGAGCAGCAACAGGTCGAAGGCCGGCGCCGATCGCTCCTGCCGGGTTGCAAGGTCGCGCAGCGCCGCGTCGTAGCGCGACGCGGCCTCACCTGGCCCCAACTCGGTCTCCCAACGATGGACCTGTGGCTCCGGAACCGGGACCGCGGAGAGCAACGTCTCCCGGGCCATGCGGTAGTTGCTGTCGGCATGCGCTGGTGCAACCATGCGTTCGTCGCCGAACCACACGTGGACATGCGACCAGCCGTCGAACGGTAGCGAGGCGAGCACGCGGTGCAGTGCCGCTGGGGTACGTCCGCCCGAAAGAGCGAGATGAGCCTCGCCACGCCAGGCCATGGCCGCTTCGAGCACCGCCAGGACTTCGCTGGCCGCGGCGGCCGCGACCGACTCCGGCGTCGATGCCAGGCGGATCAGCGCGCCGCGCGCCATGCGCGGCTCGGTCACGGACGTCGCCACGCGCGACCGTCGCGTTCGAGCAGTTCGTGGGCCTCCTCAGGTCCCCACGAACCGGCGGCGTAGCAGACGGGTCGCGATTGCGAGGGCCACGCCTCGAGGATCGGCATGACGGCGCGCCAGCTCACCTCGGTGCTGTCGGCCCGGTGGAACAGCGTCTGGTCGCCGGTCAGCGCGTCGTACAGCAGCGTTTCGTAACCGGTCGACGGCGTCTGCGCAAAGACCTCGTCGTACTTGAAGTCCATCGCCACGGTCTTCAGATCGAGCGCCTGGCCCGGTACCTTGGCATCCACTTCCAGGGTGATGCCCTCCTCGGGCTGCACGCGAATCACGAGCACGTTGCAGTTGAGGCTCCGCACCGCCGTGTCGCGAAACATCATGAATGGCGGCTGCCGGAAATGCACGGCGATCTCGGAGACGCGCTTGGCGAGGCGCTTGCCGGTTCGCAGGTAGAACGGCACGCCCGCCCAGCGCCAGTTCTCCACCTGCAGGCGCAGCGCCACGAAGGTTTCCGTGGAGGATCCGGGCGCGACCTTGTCCTCTTCGAGGTAGCCACGCACGTCGGCATCCTTGATCCGGCCGGCTGCGTACTGGGCCCGCACCACATCGCGTTCGACCATCGCCCGCGTGAACGGCGTGATCGCCTGCAGCACCTTCAGGCGCTCGTCGCGCACCGCATCGGCATCGAACGAGATGGGAGGCTCCATCGCCGTCAATGCCAGCAGCATGAACAGGTGGTTCTGCACCATGTCGCGCAGCGCGCCCGCCTCGTCGTAGTATCCGCCCCGCGTTCCGATTCCGTCGGACTCCGCGACGGTGATCTGGACGTGGTCCACGTACCGCCGATTCCAGATCGGCTCGAAGATGCTGTTGGCGAACCTGAAGATCATCAGGTTCTGCACGGTCTCCTTGCCGAGGTAATGGTCGATCCGGTAGATCTGCCGTTCTTCCATCACCCCAGACAACGCGCGGTTCAGAGCGATCGCCGACTCGAGGTCGTGGCCGAACGGCTTCTCCACGACAACGCGGCGCCAGCCATGGGCCGCGGCTTCGTCGAGCAGGCCGGCCTTGCCGAGACCGGCCGCGATCGGCGCGAACAGTTGCGGCGGCGTCGCCAGGTAGAAGAGGGCGTTGGTGCCGGTGCCGTGCGAAGCCTGCAGTTCGGTCAGGCGTGCGGCGATGTCGGCATAGAGGATCGGCTGCTCGACGTCGCCGACGACGACGCCGATGCGACCGAGGAACCAGTCGCGCTCCTCCTGGGTGAGCGGCGAGTCGAGGTGCTCGTCGGCGGCCTTCAACACGTCATCGGCCAGTGACTTGCCCACGTCGGCCTGGCGGATCACGGCGATGAAGGCAAATGCTGCGGGCAAGGCGCCCGTTCGGCGCAGGTTGACGAGGGCCGGCACGAGCTTGCGGCGCGTCAGGTCGCCCGACGCGCCGAAGCCGACAAACACGGCCGGATCCGCCGGGGCGATCGGGAGCGGCCGCAACGAGCCGTTCGCCGTGCTCACTGGTAGGTACCCTCGACGGCCGAGCGCAAGGCCTGCAGACCTGCAGCCACGTCAGCGCCGAGGTGGACGCGCAGCGCCCGGCGCCCCCGCTCCTCGAGCACGCCGAAGTCGCCGCGAGCCTGCGCCGCCTTCACGACGCCGAAGGTGAACGCACGTCCCGGCACCTGCACATCGACCGCATCGTCGCAGGTGATCTGCAGGAAGACGCCGCTGTCGGGCCCGCCCTTGTATGCCTGCCCGGTCGAATGCAGGAAGCGGGGACCGAAGCCGAGGCAGGTGGCCGTCCCGGCCTGGGCGCGAATCACGGCGCGAATCTCCTGCAGCGCCGCGATGTTGTCGGTGGTCATGTCGATGTAGGCGAGCAGCGCCACGTAGTCGCCGGCAACGACGCGCCGCAGGTGTGCGGCGATGGCCTCCACGGGCGTTGCCACCGGACCCAGGGCGCGGACGTTGGCTTCGTCGGTGAAAATCGCCATCTCGGTGTCGAGCACCACGGGCGCCTCGGCCGGGAGGGCGCCTTCCTGCTCGAACGCATCGGTCAGGGCGCGCGTCTTGATCTTGCTCGCCTCGACGTCCGGCTGATCGAAGGGGTTGATGCCGAGCACCGCTCCAGCTACCGCCGTGGCGATCTCCCAGCGGAAGAATTCCTGGCCGAGCGCATAGGTATCGCGCACGTCGATCTTCACCACCGGTTGCCCGGCGTGATTCAACTGCTCGACAAACGCGTCCTGATCGGCGTCGGCATCGGCCGCGAGCCGCAAGTAGACGAAGAGGCGATCGCTGCCGTACGTGCTCGCGTCACCACGCGGCTCCAGATCGACCGGAATGACGGCCGTGCCGTTCTTGCCCGTGGACTCGGCCACCAATTGCTCGAGCCACGCGCCGAGCGGCGCGATGCCTGGTGACGCGAGGATCGTGAGCTTGTCGCGACCCGCCTTGGCGGCCTCGCCGATCACCACGCCGAGTGCGACGCCCGGGTTTGTGGCCGCGTCTTCGCTGCGACATGCATCGGCCATCTGGGCGGCCTCGTCGAGCAGGCAGGCAACATCGACGCCGCTCAGCGCGGCCGGCACCGTGCCGAATGCCGACAAGACCGAGAACCGGCCCCCGACCGTCGGCTCACCGAAGGCAATGGCGCGGAAGCCATCCCGTTCGGCCACCTTCTGCATCTGCGATCCCGGGTCGGTGATCGCCACGACGTGACGTCCCGCCTCGGCCTCCCCGACCACCTGCTTGAGCCGGTCGAAGAAGTACGCAAGAAAGACGTTGGGCTCGAGCGTGCTGCCCGACTTGCTCGCGACGAGCACGAGCGTGGAACGCAGGTCGACGGCGTCATCGAAGCGTTTCACTTGCGCCGGGTCGGTCGAGTCCAGCACGTGCAGACGCGGTGCACCGGTCGCGCCACCGATGACGCGGAAGACGACCTCGGGGCCGAGGCTGGAGCCGCCCATTCCGAGCAGCAGCACGTCAGTGATGCCCTCGGTGCGAATCGCATCGGCCAGGGCGGTGCGCGCGCCGAGTTCACGGCGCTGGGCTTCGATCACGTCGAGCCACCCCAGCCACTTCTCCTCGCCGCTGCTCGTCCAGAGCGAGGCATCCTTGGTCCAGAGCCGCGCCACGCGTCGCTCGGCAGTCCACTGCGCGAGGGTGCGGGCAATCGCCTCGGCCAGCGAGCCGGGCTGCACGGAAATGGGTGAGGCAGTCACGGCGACAAGTGTAGCCTGTAGCCTGACGCCCGCCAGCCCCCAGGAGCACGCGATGGCCCTCGAAGAGTACCGACGCAAGCGAGACTTCACGAAGACGCCGGAGCCCGCTGGTGACACGAAGGCAATGACGCGGAAGGCGCCGACACGCTTCTTCTGCGTGCAGAAGCACCTGGCCACGGCATTGCACTACGACTTCCGCATCGAGCACAACGGCGTGCTGCTTTCGTGGGCCGTGCCCAAGGGGCCCTCGCTCGATCCCGGAACGAAGCGTCTCGCGATGCACGTCGAGGATCACCCGATCGAATACGGGGAGTTCGAGGGTGTGATTCCCGAGGGCTACGGCGCCGGCGTGGTGATGCTCTGGGACGTGGGCACGTGGGAACCGGAGACCGACGACATCGACGCGTCGCTCGAGAAGGGCGATCTCAAGATGCGCCTCGACGGTTACAAGCTGAAGGGATCCTGGGTGTTGGTCCGCACACGCGGCTGGGGTGGGCGCGCCGGCGCGAAAGACGATGGCCGCTCCTGGTTGCTGATCAAGCACAAGGACGAATGGGCCGGTGACGTCGACATCACCGAGTTCGCGCCCAACAGCGTCAAGAGCGCCGGCTCGTTCCGCGAGATCCTCGCGCAGGAAGCGCCGGACGTGTGGCTCAGCAATCGCGGCCACACCGGCGACACGGCGCTGGAGACCTTGACCGACGTGCTCAAGAAGCTCGACAAGATCGAGCCAGTCCCGAAGACCACCAGCGCGAAGACGTCGGCGCCCGCCGCAGCGACCAAGCCGACTGCGGCGCCGGCAAAGCGCGCCCGCGCGAAGAGTCGTTAGAGGCTTGGGCCTTGGGCCTGCGGGACTGCGGATTCGGGATTGGGAAGAAGTGGTGAGGCGTTAAACGTCAGGCGTTAGGCGTTATCCTCCCCCGCGTGGTGCGACGCAGGGCGTGGCGATGGCTGGGAGTGGTCGCGGCCGTCGCCGCTGCGCTGGTGCTGGTCGTTCGACCACCGCGACCACGCCTCCTCCCTCCTGTGGCGCGCCAGCCGCCCTTGTGGCGTGGCGCTTATCACGTGCACAGCACGCAGTCAGACGGCAGTGGGACGCCGGAAGCGATCGCGGCGGCTGCCGCCGGCGCCAGTCTGGACTTCGTCATCCTCACCGATCACGGGGACGGGACGCGTACACCGGCAGGGCCACGCATCATCAATGGCGTGCTGCTGATCGACGCGGTGGAAATCAGCACCGACGACGGGCACTACGTCGCACTCGACCTGCCGCCCGTGCCCTACCCGCTGGCCGGGGAGGGTCGAGCCGTCGCGGAGGACGTCAGGCGCCTCGGCGGCATGGGCCTCATCGCCCACCCGGACTCGTTGCGATCATCGCTCGCCTGGCATGACCCGTCAGTGGCTGCCGACGGGTTCGAATGGATCAACGGCGACTCGACATGGCGCACCGCCAGTACCGCGCAACTGCTCGTCAAGCTGCTGGCCTATCCGTTGAATCGGGCAGGAACGCTGGCGGGGCTCGCCAGGTATCCAGCCGCGCTCTTCGCCGAACGCGACCAGCCGGCACGCGGACCGCAGCTGGCCCTGGCGGCCGTGGACGCGCACGCACGCATCGGATGGCAGCGAAGCGCCGACCCCATCGACGGCGGAAGGACGCTGTCCGAGTTCCCGTCATATCGCGCGAGTTTCGGCACCTTCGGCGTCGTCGTGCCGTGGTTGGACGGGACGCCCTCTGGCGACGCCCGCCGCGACGCGGTCGCGGTGCTGGCTGCGATTCGACACCGCGTCACGTGGAGTGCCGTGTTCAGCATGGCCGATCCTGTGTGGCTGTCGTTCGATCTGATCGGGCCCGCGACGATGGCGAGGCCTGGCCGCGACGCTGATGGCGAGGCGACCGTCGTGGTCAAGAGCAACGGCCCGGCTGGCGCGAGCATCCGTGTGCTACGCAACGGTCATGTGTACCGGGAGGCGCAAGCGTCCGCGTTGTCGGCGCCGCTACCCGCCGACGAACCAGGGTCCGTCTATCGCGCCGAACTGTGGTTGCCCGCACGGCGAGGCTGGCCGGCGCTACCCGTGGCCATCAGTGCCGCACGCGGGCACAACCTGCCTGACGTGACGGAAACGGGTGCCGGGTACCGGGTACCGGGTACCGGACACCTGGCGCCGGGTGCCACAACGACCAACGCCTCGGCCGACGATGTCGACATTCGTGGCTGGCACGTCGAACACGACCCGCGATCGAGCGGAATGTTGAGGCCTGCCTCGCCAGGGACTCGCGGGGAGGCGACGCTGCGCCTGGCTGGTGGTGAACGCGTCAGCCAGTTCTCGGCGTTGGTTGGCGTTCTTGCGCCACCGCCCGCTGGGGCGACCGGCCTCGAGCTGGAGCTGTCTGCGTCGGCCGCGATGCGCCTCTCGGTGCAGTGGAGGGAACCGCGGTCGGGCGAGGGCCTGCGATGGCGGCACTCCTGTTACGTGGATGGCACGCGGCGCGTGGTGGCCCTGCCCATGAACGAATTCCGGCCGATCCGCCCGGCGACCGGCCGCGTGCCGCTCGACCGCATCCATGCACTCCTGCTGGTGATGGACACCGTCAACGCCAGGCCGGGAGACTCCCGGACCGTCACCGTGCACGCCGCGCGCTGGACCGCCGGCCGTTAGAATGGACCGAGATGGAAAAGATCATCGTCCATTCACATTTCCACACCGGGCACCGGCAGCTCGGTTACCCCGGCAAGTGCAAGTTCGTGCACGGACACACGTGGCGCGGCACCGTGACGGTGTCGTGCGAGGCCTTCCCGCGCGATCACCTCGACATGGCGCTCGACTTCGGCGACCTCAAGGCCGTGATGCGCTTGCTCGATCACAAGATGCTGGTCACCGAGCAGGACGCGACGTTCCTCGACTCGGATTTGTTCGAGCCCGAGGGCGTGGTGATGCTGAAGGGCAAGGGCCCGAGTGTGGAGAACGTCGCCCTCTACATCTGGGACAAGGTGGTCGACCACATCCGCGACAAGTTCCCGGGTCATGGCGTCGCATACACCGTCGAAGTCCTCATCCAGGAGACGGAGAACAACATCTTCGTGGTCGAGAAAATCGCCACCATCTGATGCCTGATGCTTGATGCCTAGGTCGCGAACCATCGGATCGCGAACTGGCAGAACAGCGCCCCGGCGAGGGTCATCGAGATCCCCCACGCCAGGAGGCGGCGGAAGAGATGTGTCGCGTCCTGCCCTTCGGGGAGCGCCGCAATGCAGAGCGCGCCAATCGTCGAGAGCGGCGACACGTCGACCAGGGCGGCGCCGACGTTGATGCTGAGGGCGATCTGCAACGGATCGCCGCCGCCGAGTTTCTGCACGAGTGCCGGCACGGTCGGCAGGAACGTCGGGTAGACCACACCCGACGTCGAGCTGTAGGTCGAGATCGCGCCGGTCACGAAGGCGATCACGCCATTGACCGTCGCCGGCGTTGCGATGCGTGCCAGAAACGTGCTGAACAGGTCGAGGCCGCCGGTGCCCTCGAGCACGCCGATGAGCAGGCTCACACCGCACACCATCACGATGACGGCCCAGGGGACATGCCTGAGCATCGCCGTGTCGTCACCGGCGCGAATCAGCACGAGGACGGCAGCGGCGGCGAACGCGGCGAAGCCAAGGTTGACCTTCAGGAACACGACGGCGGCTACCCACCCTGCGCCGACCGCCAATGTCGTCCAGTGATGCCTGTCGAGTGGCGTGAGCGGGCCCGCGTCCACGTCATTCGTTTGGCGCCGCAATCGCCGGCCGCCGAACAGCACCCATGCGAGTGCCGCAGCCAGGGCGTGCGCCACGAAATTGGCCGCCCACGCCTGCCACTCGTGACCGCCGACACCGGCCCTGGTCATGCCCGCCGAAACGATCACGCCGACCGCACTGAACGGTGAGAGGTTGCCCGCGTTGGCGCCGTTGCCCAGCATCAGGGCGGTCAGCAACGGCGGCAGTCCCGCTCGCGCACCGGCCGCCATGCCCACCGGCGCGAGCAATGCAATGGTGGCGATGGCGCCCGGCCCCATCGTGCTCACCGTGCAGGCCAGTGCGAAGAGCAGCAGCGGGAGCCAGCCCGTACGACCGCCGCAGGCGTGGATCGCACGCTGCGTGAGTGCCCCCATCGTCCCGTTGGCCTGCATCACGCCGAACAGCAGCGTCACGCCGAGCAGCGTGACGAAGAGCGACGAGGGGAAGACCGCCATCACGGCATCGGCCTTCCATCCCGCGCCGAACACCGCCACCAGCCACGCAAGCGCCACAGCAAGCACCCCGACGTTCAGGCGCGTGCCGAAACTGGCGGCCATCACGAGCAGGAGCGCAATGACGGACAGGTACGCCGGATTCATCGCGTCCAGGCCGGCAACAGGTGCTTCTGGATCTTGCCGAGCGCTGTGCGCGGCAGCGCGTCGACGCGGACGAACCCGCGCGGTACCTTGAACGACGCGATCTCGGCGCGCAGGCTCTTCTCCACTGCCGAGACATCGAGATCGGTGTCGGCTACCACGTACGCCACCGGCACCTCACCACGGACCGCATCGGCGACACCCACGACCGCGGCTTCACGGATTCCCGGCAGGCTGGTCAGCACCTCTTCGATCTCGCGCGGGTAGATGTTGAAGCCGCCGGAGATGATCAGGTCGCTACGCCGGCCCTGGAGCGTGATGTAACCATCGGCGCTGCGGGTGCCGAGGTCTCCGGTCCGGAACCAGCCGTCGACAAAGGCGGACGCTGTTGCGTCGGGGCGGTTCCAGTAGCGATCGCACACATTGGGGCCCTTCACCCAGAGCTCGCCAGTCTTGCCGTCGGTGACCGGTTCGCCCGCCTCGTCGAGGATGCGCACGGCAACCAGCGGCATCGGCAGCCCCACGGTGCCGGGACGCCGCTCGCCGACGAGCGGATTGCTCACGTTCATCAACGTCTCGGTCATGCCGTAGCGTTCCAGGATGACGTGCCCGAACAGGGCGGCAAAGTCCTCGTGCACCTGCGCCGGCAACGGCGCCGAGCCGGAGACGAACAATCGCATGCGCTCGCCGATGGCGCGGGCGCGCGCCGGCGCGGTGTCGAGCAAGCGCACGTACATCGTCGGCACGCCGAAGAACAGCGTCGGCCGGTAGTCCTCGAACCAGTCGCAGGCCTGCTCGTGCTCGAACCGCTCGACGAGGCGCATGTGACAGCCGCTGGCCAGCCAGCACTGGATGCCGTTACCCAGGCCGTGGACGTGGAAGAGCGGCAAGGCAGCGAAATAGCGGTCGGCGCTGCTGATGCCCCAGGCGGTGAGCAGCGATAGCGCATTGGCCGCGAAGTTGCCGTGGGTCAGCACCGCGCCCTTGGCGACGCCGGTGGTCCCCGACGTGTAGATGAGTGCGACAGGCGTGGCGGCATCGGCACGGCCGGATGGCCGGATGGCGGCCGCCGTGGAGGCGTCGGCCTCGAGCGCGTCGACGGTCCAGCAGGCACACGAGGCCTCGAAGTCGGGCGCGCGATCGGTTGTGGTGACCACGGCGGATGGTGTGGCGTCGCCGAGGATGTGCGCGATTTCGCGCCCCCGATAGAGCACGTTGATGGGCACTGCGATCGCGCCTAGCTTGACCACCGCGAGCCACAGGTCGACGACCGTGACGCGGTTGGGCAGGCAGAACGCGACGCGGTCGCCGGCCCTGACACCGCGCGACGCGAGGACCTGCGCGAGGCGGTTGCTGCGGATGTCGAGGTCGCCGAACGAGAAGGTGTGCCACTGTCCCGACGGCCCCCGGACGTCCAGCGCCGGCGTGTCACGCCGACCTTGCAGCGAAAGGTCGTAGAGGTCGAGCAAGGACATCGCGAGCTGAACGATATCGCAGGCCACGCGTCGTCGACGCGCACCCGCATGGCAATTCAACGTCGCCGGTGTTGCTTGACACGCTGATACTGCTGAGTCAGCATGCGAGTTTCCGATCCAGCCACAGGTGCTGATCACCCCGGGGCGGTAGCAAGATGTCCATCCGTGCCTTCGCAGAAGGCCTGAACCGCACGTATTTCGATGGCAGGCTGTCGACCGATGTCGTCGACCGGCTCTGCGAGATGCCCATCGACCGTGAGGACGTGCGTGTGTTTGTCGAGCGGCAGTTCCGCTTCATGCACGCCGGGCGCTATCCGGCCCACGACGTATCGCCGTTCCAGGCAGGCATGCTGGCGTCACTCGTAGCGCGGCTGTTGCCGGAACGGTGGGAGGGCCGGGTTCCACCGATTACCCTGGCGGGTCGACATCGCAAGATCGACGCACTCATCGCCCATCGGTTTCCGCAGCCCTCGCGCCTCATCGACGTGGCCTGCGGATTTCCACCGCTGACCACGTTCGACAGCGCCGCGGCCCTTCCCGGCTGGGACATCGTGGGTGTCGATCGCTCGCTGCCGGCATTCGTCGTGCACGACGGCCTGGACAACTACTGCGTGTTCAACGGGGCTGGCGAGGCGGAGTACTTCCAGCCACTGGTGCCGACAACCGACGCGTGGAACGCCCTGCTCTCGGACTGGGGCGGGTCGAAGGCTCGCTTCGAAGGATTGCTGCATGCATTGCGTCACGAAGGCGGACACGGCGGCCACCCGCATGCCGCACTGACCGTGGACCCGGCCCTGGCCTCGGAACGTCCGGGCCTGCGGTTCGTGCGGTCAGACCTTGCCGGGTTCGATGGCGAGCCGGCCAACGTCGTGCGCTGCTTCAACATGCTTCTGTACTTCGATGCGGCCTTCAGGCAGACGGCCCTCGAACACCTCGGTGCGCTCCTGCTCGAGGGCGGCCTGCTGGTGTGCGGCACGGACTGGACCGAGACGATGGAGTGCCGCTACTTCACCTACGCCAAACGCGACGGCCTGCTGGTGCCAGATGAGTTCGCCTTCAGCATGGACAACCTGTCTGCGCTCGGGGTCGTGCCGTGGTACACGCTGCACGCCGATGATGCGGAGGTGACCATGACGTCGAAGATGGGTGCCGTCCTGCGCAGCGAGGTCTCGTTCGAAGCCAGGCTGCGGACCTGCGCCGATGCCCTGCGGCTGGAGTTCGGCCTCGGCGCGCGGCGCGCCGATGGGTACTACGACGACCCCGATTCGTCAGCGGCACCGGAAGTGATGTGGGCCAACGCGTCGGCGGTGTCACATCGGCTCGACGAATTGCTGGCTGCGGATGCAGCGCGGGTGCTGACGCACGCGGGTTGGCCCGCGCGCGTCAACGAAGCCGGTCACGTCGCGGTGTTCCTGTCGCACGCGTGACGTCGAGCCACCCGGCGGCGGCCCCGAAGTCCATGCCGTTGTCATCGCGCCGCAGTCGGGGTAACCTCTGACTCATCCATTGCAACTGCTGGCATGCCTGAGCGTGTCGCCAGTGTGGTGAGAGCCCGGAGCCGGCATGCCGCCGGCATCGGGCAATCGCGTCCGCTTGCGCGGACCGTCCGAAGGAGATGCCGTTGGTGAAGTCCGTCGTCCGAACTTGCGTGTGTGCAGGCCTCTTTGCGAGCCTGCCCGTCGTGCCCGCCGAAGCCCAGGAGACCGCGGCTCCCGGCACTCCGTCGCCGTTACTGGTGATCTATCGCGAGGAGGTCAAGCCGGGCCGCGGCGCCGCGCATGCGGCAAACGAGAGCGCGTGGGCGCAGGGATTTGCGAAAGCGGGCGTGCCGCAGCACTGGCTCGCCATGACCTCGATGGCCGGACCGACCGAGGCTTGGTTCTTCTCGGGATATGCCTCGTACGCCGACTTCCAGAAGGCCGAGGATGCCGTAGAAGGTTCGCCGTCGATGCAGGCCATCGCCGACAGGTTCTCGTCGCAGGAAGCCGACATCCTCGAGCGTACGACGTCGATCGTGGCGGGGTACCGGCCAGCCCTGAGCTACCAGGCCAATGTCAGCCTGCCCGCGATGCGGTTCATGCAGGTCGACGTGGTGCGGGTGAAGGCGGGCCACGATCGCGAGTTCCGCGCCTTCTGGCGGGCGATGGTCGAGGCACACACGAAGGCCAAGATGGACGAGCACTGGGCGGTGTACGAGTCCGAGGCTGGCACCGAGGACCTGACGTTCTACTTCATGTATCCGTCAGCGACGCTGGCTGCCGGCGATGCCTCCGGGCCGATGCACACGGCTGATGCATTCCGCGCGGCGGTCGGGGAGAGCGGACGCGAGCAGTCGCGTGAGGTCCATCGTGAGGCCGTCGAGACCTCGAGGTCCTACATCTTCCGGCTTCGACCGTCGATGAGCACGCTGCCCAAGGAATGGTCCGCTGCCGACCCGTTCTGGACCGTGAAAGCGCCGGAGCCCACGGTTGCGACGGCGCAGAAGAAGTAGGTGACGGAAGGGAGCGCTCGGCATCGACGGCCCGTGCGCTCCCTTCCCGCTACTTGATCTTCAGCCCGGAGGCGAGCATCTTCACACGCTCGGCGAGGGCCGGGTCTTTGCCGCCGAGCGTGACCATCTGGTCGTAGTGCGCCTGCATCTTCTGCACGCGGGCCTGATCCTCAGGCCCGCATGGGCAACCCGTCTTGAAGCTGCCGAAGTACGACCAGGCGGCTCCCCAGCGCGGCATCCACCATTTCGGTGCAAGTTCCGCGGCTTTCTCGAGATGCGGAATCGCCTTGCCGTATTCCTTCTTGTCCTTGAGCGCCAGGCCGAGTACGGCCAATCCCATCGGGTTGGCATAGTCGGGAGTACTGACGGCTTTCTCCAGTGTCTGAATGGTGCGATCGACCTGCTTGGATTCGTACAGCACCGCTCCAAGTTCGGTGAGGATGCCGGGGTCGGCGGCATCGAGGGCGACCGCCTTCTCCATCGCCGCGAGCGCGCCGGGCACGTCCTTCTTCTGCTCACGCAGGATGCGTCCCTGTCCGTAGTGCGCGCCAGCGATGGAGGGATCGAGCTTGACGGCATTGCCGTACGCCGCAAGCGCCTGGTCGTACTGCTTGTCGTATTCGAGCACGCGACCGAGCAGGTACTGCGCCCGGGCGTTGTCGGCGAGCAGGGCGGCCGCGGCTGTCGCGGGCGTTTTCGCGTTGGCCAGATCGTTGTTCGTGACGAGCACGTCGGCAAGCCCCAGTTGCGCCTCACCAAGCTTCGGGTCGATGGCAATCACCGCGCGGTACTGCTGCGCCGCCGCGTCGAGTCGCCCTTGCTTGTGCTGCAGCGTCGCCAGCGCCAGGAGCAGCGCCTTGTCATTGGGATTGGCGGCAGCTGCCGTGTGCAGGTCCTGGACTGCCTTGGCCTCGTCGCCAGTCGCAAGGTAGGCACGACCGCGCAACGCGTAGAGGTCCTTGCGTGCCGGATCGGCCGACAGGGCCTGGCTCGCCGCGGCAATGGTCCCCGGGTGGTCCTTCTTTGCCGCCAACACCTGCGCGAGTTGCGCACTCGCGGCCGGTTGTTTCGGGTCCAGTTCGAGGGTCTTCTTGAGCGGCGCCTCCGCGTCGGCCATTCGTCCCGCAGCGACAAGGGCCTCGCCGAGCGCCGCGTGCGCGACGGCGCTGTCGGGCACGGCCTTGACCGCGGCCTCGCAGGCCGCGAGCGCTTCGGGGCTCTTCAGCTTGACGAGCGATTCGGCACGAATCACGTGCGCCTGCGCGCGTGACGGATCGAGTGCGAGCGCGGCGCCGGCGTGCTCGGCGGCATCGGCGTAGCGGCCAGCCTGGAGGTGCCCGGTGGCAAGCCCCATGTCGGCCTGCGCCTTGTCGGCGCCGGTCAAGGCCCCGAGCGCGAGCTGGTAGTTGGTCAGTGTGCACTCCCAGTCCTTCTGGGCCTCGCACAGCTTCCCGAGCTTGAACGCCGCCTGCGACTGCTTCGGATCGAGTCCGATCACCGCCTTCAGGTAGGCCTGGGCCTTTGCAATATCGTTGGCGGCAATGAACTTGTCGGCTTCCTCCATGAGCCGCGGGATGTCCTTGGGCTTCAGCTTCGATTGATCCTGTGCGTGCGCCGGTACCACGAACGACACACTTGCGAGCAGGACCGCGGCAGCCGCCGAGGTCCACGCGAACGTGCGCATGGCCAGATCTCCTCTGAGTTGTAGAGGTCCGCATCCTAACAGAACGGCAAGAGTCAGGTAATGCCGGAATGCCGCGAATGCCGGGAATGTCGAACAACCTCACAGGACTCTTCAGTCGGATGTAGGCGTCGAGCTTGCTCGACGCTGACCGTGTTCACCGTTCGGCCCGCCTTCGCCTCTGGGCTCCGGCGCGCCAGGCGTTCGTCAAGCGTCCCGACGCTACCCAGGCCGACTCCCGACTCCCGATTCCCTGCGTTCCTGAGCTCCTGCGTTCCGCAGTCCCTGTAAACTCTCCCCCATGGTGGATGCCGAATTGCTCGAAATTCTCGTGTGCCCGGAAGACAAGACACCGGTCACCCTTGCGAGTGCGGAGACGTTGGCGGCGTTGAACGCGCGCATTGCCGCCGGCGACGTCAAGACGCGCGGCGGCGCTGCCGTCGCCGAGCCGGTCACCGAGGGGCTGGTGCGTGCCGACGGCAAGTACCTCTACCCGGTGCGCGAGGACATTCCCGTCATGCTCATCGACGAAGCGATCCCGGTCGGATGAAACGTCGGCACTTCGTGAGGGCCGCGGCGAGCGTGGGCGGCGCCGCGCTGGCGGGGCTGTCGCCGGGGGCGGCCGCACAGGCGCCTGGCTCAGGCACATCGGCTCCAGACCGGGCATCGTGGCTGGCGCGGATGGAGCGCACGTTCGGTCCCGTGTTGCGAGCCCTCGCCGCGGGCCAACTACGGGTGTCGATGCCGGTTGAAACCGTACCTGGCGCAACCGGGCGCGACGCGGTCACCCATCTGGAGGCGGTCGGCCGGACCCTGATGGGGCTGGCGCCGTGGCTAGCCCTGCCGGCATCGTCCGATACCGAGGGCCAACAGCGTGCCGCATTCGTGGTCCTGGTCCGAGAGGGCCTCGACCAGGCCGTCCGGCCGGATGGTGCCGATCGACTCAACTTCAACCAGGGCTCGCAGCCGCTGGTGGACGCCGCGTTCCTGGCCCAGGCTTTCCTGCGCGCGCCGTCACTCTGGCAATCGCTCGGCGACGCGACCCGCACGCGCCTGCTCGACGCGTTTCGATCGGCTCGCGTCATCCTGCCCGGCTTCAACAACTGGCTGCTCTTTGCCGCGACGGTCGAGGCGTTGCTCAAGAAGGCCGGCGATACGACGTGGGATCGCATGCGCATCGACTACGCGCTGCGTCAGCACGAGCAGTGGTACAAGGGCGACGGCATCTACGGCGACGGCCCGCAGTTCCACTTCGACTATTACAACGCGTTTGTCATCCAGCCGATGCTGGTCGACGTGCTCGACGCGTGCGCCGACGACCGACCGGCGTGGCAGGCGATGCGTGAGCCGGTGCTGACGCGTGCGAGGCGGTACGCGGCCATCCAGGAGCGACTGATCGCGCCAGACGGATCGTACCCACCGGTCGGCCGGTCCCTCGCCTACCGCTGCGGCGCGTTTCAGGGGTTGGCGCACGCGGCGCTGCGTCACGACCTGCCGGCGGACGTGACGCCAGGACAGGCGCGTGCCGCGCTCAGCGCCGTGATCGCACGCACGCTCGACGCGCCAGGTACGTACGACAGCGCGGGTTGGCTCACCCTGGGCCTGTGCGGCCACCAGCCAGGCGTCGCCGAGACCTACATCTCCACCGGCAGCCTGTACCTGTGCTCCGCGGCATTCCTGCCGCTCGGCCTGCCCGCGACCGATCCGTTCTGGACCGATGCGCCGCGCGACTGGACGGCCAGGCGCGCCTTCAGCGGCCAGCCGATCCCGATCGACAAGGCCCTGTAAAAGCAATTCAGGACTCAGTCGCCTCATTCACAATTCACAATGCAGCGCGGGGCGGGGCATTGCCATCTCCGAGCCGCTGCCAGTCCTCGAGTAGCCGTCGATTCGCCTCGACCTGACGTGTCCGGCATAGCCTTGGCCAAGGTGGAGGGTCGACGCCTCCGGACTCGGACGGTCCGGCGGGTGGCCGAGCAACGTGAACGTGTAGCCGCCGATCTTCGGCTTGGCGAGCCGCGGCACTGCAAACCCCGACACTCTGGATTGATCATGCACCGCGGCATGGCGTTGCCGGCTGCGCGCTGCATTGTGAATGCTAAATGTCAGCCAAGGAGGCCTAAATTGCTTCTGCTCTCTACTTCTTCGCCCCAAGACTCACCAGGTTCGCGACGAGGCGGTAGGCACCGGGCACGCCATCAGGGAGTTCGCGGAACCACGAGTACGCGGAGTAGACGTAGTGCCCCTTGCCGATCCGCGCGTACACGAGACCGCCCTTCTGCTCCGTGTCCCACGGGTCGTGACTCTCGAGCAGCGGCGTGTACTGCGCGTCGAATTTCGCGAAGCCGTACGCATTGCGTTCCTGGCGCCAGTGCTTGAAGTCCTCGAGCGTGATCCGGTTCGGGGTCGTGAACACCTGGTGCGTCGGTACGAGAATCGTCACCGGCGCCTCCTCGTCGGTGACGCGCGAGCCGATCTCGGCCGGGAACGGCGGCAGGTTCTTCTGCGAGTAGACCTCGTGCTGCTCCTGCACGATCAGCGTGCCGCCATTGCGCACGTAGTCGAGCAGCCGGCTGTGATTGGCCACGAAATCCGGCCGGACCTCCGACGCGCGGACGCCCACCATGATCGTGTCGAAACGGCCGAGATCACCCGAGGCGACGTCGTTGGGTGTGAGCAGCGTGACCGGCACACCCAGCCGCTTCAGGCCCTCAGGCACCTCGTCGCCGGTGCCCATGATGTAGCCGAGCGTCACCGGTGCCACCTGCACGTCCACCAGGCGCAGGTCGAACCGCGCCGGCTCGTAGAGGCGATGCGTCTGGATGTGCGGATACGCAATCGTGCGGAGCGCAGACGCGTACGGGTGCTTGCCTTCGACCGTCGCAAGCGCAGTGAACAGGTAAGTGCCGGCACGCACGCCGGCTGGCGCTTTCAGCGTGAAGCCGACGGTCGCACTCTGCCCGGCCTGCTCGACCGAGAACGACACCCCCTGCGGTTCGGCCGTCCAGCCGTCAGGCAGTTGCAGCGCCACCGACCCCGACTGCGCGGATGGCGCCAGACTCTCGATGCGGACGCTGACATTCCTTGCCTCGCCGGCGCGATCGAGCGAAACGACATCCATGCCCGGTGTGACGTGCACCGACAACGCCGGGACGACCTCGAACGCGCGGCGCAGTTCCCCCCGGACAGGATCGATGATGCGGAACTGCACGGGGACCGTGATCGCCAGCTCGGTGCCGGCGAGACTCAATTGCGCATGGCCGGTCGCGATCGGCGGCGCGAATGGCACGTGCGCGGGACCGGCCGCCTTCCACGCGTACACGTCGCCTCGCTCCTCCGCCGGTGTCGGTGGCCGCCCACCATGCGCACGCTCGAGCCAGTACGGCTGCGTCACTGGCGCATCGGCGGCAGCCGTCACGGTAAACGACGCCTGCTGCGTGGGCTGCTCGCGCAGGAACCGCGCCATGAAGCCGCGGCCGCCGAACTGTGGCGCCTCGGCGAGGGGCGTCTGCGACCAGCCCTGCGGCAGGTCGAGCGTGGGTGCGCCGACGGTGACGGTCACGCCCTCGGGCACGAAGGCGCGCACGCTCACGTTCGCCTGTCCTCCGGGCACGATGGTCTCGGTGGTCGCCAGCGCCTCGACGTGCACGCCCGAGGCGTGCAGCATGGCCTCCTCGTATTGCCGGATCTCCTGATCGAGCAGGAACGTGGCGTCGGCCCTGGCATCGGCCGACGCAGCCACCGCGGCAACGGCCGTACGTGCGTCACGCGCCGCCTTCAGGCCCCGGGCGAGTCTCGGCAGGACCCCTGCGGGCGCGCGAACGTCGACGTCGTCGAGCGCCTCCCGGGCCGCGGCGTCCATTGCCGCCAGCGGCGCGGCAAGGCTGCCGGCGGGCAGGCCCGCGAGCGCGGCCAGGCCGGGAATCGACGTGTCGATCCCGTCAAACACCGACTGCTCCTTCTCGACGCGCGGCACGACGCTCTCGACCAGGCGCAGTCCAGTCGACTGCGGGCCATGCAGCAGCGCGCCGCCCATCTCCTGCGTCTTGTGCTGCGAGCGGCCCTCGGCCGCGATCTGCGCGTACGATCGGCCGAGCGCGGGATCCAGAAGACCGGTAGGCAGCGTGAGCGTCGGCGGGTCGGGCTGGTTCGGACCGAACCGCATGCCCACGTACAATTTCTTGACCTGCCACGGTCGCAGCCCCTCCTTCAGTTGCTCGGGGAACCGCGTCGGGTCGGCGGCCGCCTTGACCGCGAGCGGCGTCAAGGCACCCGCGAGTTGGTGATTGCCGTGGCCGTCGGCGGCAGTGCCGCTGAAGCGGGAATCGACGACCAGCGGACGATACATCCGGATGACGCGCACCATGTCGGCCACCGGCACGTCGCGCCCGCCCCATTTGCGCTCCGTCTCCGGCATGTTGACCGTGTACCCGAAGTCGACGACACGGGTGAAGAACTGGTCGCCTCCGTCGAGCGAACGCGCCTGCAGCAATTCCTCGGTGCGAATCACACCCAGCGCTTCGTAGAACTCCGGGCCGAGCACGTTCTGCCCACCCTCGCCGCGATTGAGCGAGAGGTACGCGACGCGCGCATGATCTCCCCGCGCCAGTCGAGCCAGCAACGCGCTGTCCTCATCGTCTGGATGGGCGCCGGTGTGCATCGCGCTGGCGGTGGTGCTCAGGCGCTGGAGCTTCTGAATCAGTCCCGCGGCGCCTTCGCTGTAAGGAGCCCGAACCTGCGCCGAGACCGACACCAGTGACAGGGCCAACGCGAGGCCGACCACGCCAGCGGGGATGTTCATGAGGGAATTCTAGATGGAACGATGGTCAGGGACACGCTCGCCAGGTAGGGACCGCTCTCCGAGCGGTCCATCTCCGCACCTTCTCTCCGATCGGTCCATCTCCGCATCTTCGCCCGAGCAGTCCATCTCCGATTGCCCATGCCCGTGGACGCATGGACGCGTTTGCGAGTCGGCGTGGATGTCTGTGGGGCAGGCGTGGAGATTGTGAGGTTATGGACGCCTCGGAGAGGCGTCCCTACCTGATTGATGCGCGGAACTCGCGCACGGCGCGGAGCACGATCTCCTGCTCGATCAGGAAAGCATCGTGACCATGGGGCGAGGTCAGCCAGCACAGTTCGCCCCTGGGCAGGGCGGCGGCAAGCGCCCGCATCTCGTGCGGCAGGTACAGCACGTCGGTGTCGATGGCGACGACCAGCGCCGGCTGTTGCAGCTGCGCGAGCGCCGCCGGGACGCCGCCGCGGCCGCGGCCGACGTCATGCGAGTCCAGGACATGCGTCAGCGTCACGTACGCGCGCGCGTCGAACCTGTTGACGAGGCGCGCGCCGTGACGATGCAACCAGCGGGTCACGTACGGCTGCGCCGGATCGAGTCGTCCAGCCGCGAATCGCGTCTCGAAGGCCTGGGCGCTCCGGTACGAGATCATCCCCATCATGCGTGCCGTCGCGAGTCCACGGGCGGCACGGCCAAGTGGCCACTCTGGGTCGGCAAAGATGGCTTGCCGCTGCACCTCGGCGAGCGCGACCGCCCACGGCGCGTGAACCGCTGGTGCGGCCAGCACTGCGATCGCCTCGACGAGGTCGGGATACAGCAACGCCCACTCGAGGGCCTGCATGCCGCCCATCGAGCCACCGATGACGAGCCTGAGTCGACGGACGCCCAGCGCCTCGAGCAGCGCGCGCTGCACGTGGACCACGTCGCGGACGGTCACGGCGGGCGCTTCCGGCTGCGCCCCGAAGACGGCGTCCCATTCGGGGCTGCCCGGCCCCGTGGTGCCGTAGCAGCTTCCGAGCGTGTTGCTGCAGATGATGAAGTCCCGGGCGGGGTCGAGCGCACCCGCGGGCCCGATCAGCGCGCCCCACCAGTCGGCCACGTCCGCCGACCCGGTGAGCGCGTGGCAGACGAGCACCGCGTTGTCGCCCGCCGGGGCGAGCTCACCCCACGTCTGGTACGTGACGGTCACGCGCGGCAGCACCGCGCCGGACTCCACGGTGAAGGGCGCGTGCAGCACGTGCTGCAGGCGCCCGGTGATCACGGGGACGTTCACTTCAGGCCGCCGATGCCCCCGCGACCTGCGCGAAGGCCTGGGCGAAGTCCTCCTTGATGTCCTCGATGTGTTCGATACCCACCGACACGCGAACCAGATCGGGCGACACGCCGGACGCTGTCTGCTCGGCCTCCGACAACTGCTGGTGCGTGGTCGTGGCCGGATGGATCACCAGCGTCTTGGCATCGCCGACATTGGCCAGGTGGCTGGCAAGTTTCACTGAGTCGATGAACTTGCGGCCTGCCTCGCGGCCGCCTTCGATGCCGAACGACACCATCGAGCCGTACCCGTTGGTCAGGTACTGCTTCGCGAGGGCGTGGCTTGGATGCTCGGCGAGGCCCGGGTAGTTCACCCACGTGACCTGTGGCTGCTGCTTCAGCCACGTCGCCAGCGCCATCCCGTTGTCGGCGTGCCGCTGCACCCGCAGCGACAACGTCTCGAGGCCCTGCAGGAACAGGAACGAGTTGAACGGGCTCAGGGCCGCCCCGATGTCGCGCAGGCCCTCGACGCGCGCCCGGATGATGAACGCGATGTTGCCGAAGGGCCCGTTGACGCCGAACGGCTCCGTGAAGACCAGCCCGTGATACCCCGGCGCCGGCTCGGTGAAGAGCGGGAACTTGCCCGAGGCCCAGTCGAACTTGCCGGCATCGACGATGACGCCGCCGATGGAGGTGCCATGCCCCCCAATCCACTTGGTGGCCGAGGCGACGATGATGTCGGCGCCGTGGTCGATCGGGCGGCAGATGTAGCCGGCGCAGCCGAAGGTGTTGTCGACGACGAGCGGAATGCCGTTGTCGTGGGCCAGCTTCGCGAGCCCGGCCAGGTCGGGCACGTTGTACCGGGGGTTGCCGATCGACTCGACGTAGAGCGCCTTGGTGTTGGCGTCGATCAGTTTCGCAAAGCCTTCGACGCTGTCGCCGTCGACGAACTTCACGCCGATGCCGAAGCGCGGCAGCGTGACCTTGAACTGGTTGTAGGTGCCGCCGTAGAGGTAGCTGGTCGACACGATGTTGTCGCCGGACTGCGCGAGGGCCGAGATGGCCAGGAATTGCGCCGCCTGCCCACTGCCCGTCGCCAACGCGGCCACGCCGCCCTCGAGCGCCGCGATCCGCTGCTCGAACACATCCGTGGTCGGATTCATGATCCGTGTGTAGATGTTGCCGAACTCCTGCAACGCGAACAGCCGGGCGCCATGGTCCGAGTCGTTGAAGGTGTACGACGTGGTCTGGTAGATCGGCACGGCGCGGGCGTTGGTCCCGGGGGCGGGTTGCTGACCGGCGTGCACCTGCAGCGTCTCGAAGCGGTACTGGCTCATGACATCGGTCCTCGGCGCTCGGTGGCGCGGGTTTGGCCGTACGGTACGGAGGGCCCGACCGCCACGATCGGTCGGGGTCAGAGGTAGAAACGGTCGGGCAAGCCTACCCGAACGACGCCCCAACCCGTGGCGGCACCTGGAGACAGCCTCGGCACGGACCGGTGAACGCGCACCGGCGCATGCCTGGAGTATGGGAAGGCGCCAGAGGGGCGGCAAGGCGACCCCGCGTCATACCCGGCACGGCCAACCCAGCGGCCGTCAGGGCGCCGCCTCCGACTTCGGTGGCGCGATCGCGCCGCGCCATGGGGTGGCGTATTGTTGAGCGAGTCTCCACCGGATGCCACGAGACCTCCTCTGCGGTCCCCTGACAACAGACGACACGTTGCTTGCGAGGTTCGCCCGCGCATGAGCCAGCCGCCGACCGCCGAGCACCAACGCCTCGCCGAGGCCCGCGTCCCCAACAGCCACTGGCGACGCTGGGGACCCTACGTCAGCGATCGCGCATGGGGCACCGTGCGCGAGGACTACAGCACGGACGGCCGGGCGTGGGAATACTTCCCGCACGACCATGCCCGATCGCGTGCCTATCGCTGGAACGAGGACGGCATCGCCGGCATCTCCGATCGCAAGCAGGAGATCTGCTTCGCACTGACGCTGTGGAACGGGCAAGACCCGATCCTGAAGGAGCGCTTCTTCGGCCTCTCGGGCACCGAGGGGAACCATGGCGAGGACCTCAAGGAGTACTACTTCCACGAGGACGCCACGCCGACGCACTCGTACCTGCGGCTGCTCTACAAGTATCCGCAGCGGGCCTATCCCTATGCCGATCTGGTCGCCACCAACCGCCGACGCACCAGGCAGGAACCCGAGTACGAGCTGATCGACACCGGCGTCTTCGACGATCACCGCTACTTCGACGTGTTCGTCGAGTACGCCAAGGCCGGCACCGACGACGTGCTGATGCGGATCACCGTGGTCAATCGCGGACCCGAGGCTGCCTCGCTGCACGTGCTGCCGACAGCGTGGTTCCGCAACATCTGGTCCTGGTCGGTCGACGAGGAGCGCCCGTGCCTGCACGCGCGCCCACCCGTGGGCGCCGCCTCCGTGCTCCAGGCCGACACGTCGAGCTACGGCACGCGCTACGTCTACTTCGAGGGGACGCCGCCGCTGCTGTTCACCGAGAACGACACCAACACGCGGAAGCTGTTCGGCATCGACGGACCGGCCTACGCCAAGGACGGCATCAACGACCATGTCGTCGACGGCAACCGGGCCGCCACCAATCCCGAGGCTCGTGGCACGAAGGCCTCCGGCCACTACGTCCTCGACGTGCCTGCCGGCGGCGAGGCCGTGGTGCGCGTGCGCTTCACCACCGACGCGCCTGCCCGGTCGGTACCCTTCGCGGACTTCGACGCCGTGTGTGCCGCGCGCCGCAACGAGGCGGACGCCTTCTACGGCACCGTCATCCCGGCGGACCTCTCCGCCGACGCCGCACAGGTGATGCGCCAGGCGTTCGCCGGCCTGTTGTGGAACCAGCAGTTCTACCACTTCGACGTCAAGACCTGGCTGGACGGCGACCCCGGGCATCCGCGTCCCCCTGCCGAGCGCCGCGCGGGCCGCAACGCAGACTGGCGGCACCTGTACAACGACGACATCATCTCGATGCCGGACAAGTGGGAGTATCCGTGGTACGCGGCCTGGGACCTCGCCTTCCACTGCGTGCCGCTCGCCCTCGTCGACACGGAGTTTGCCAAGCGTCAGCTGCTGTTGATTCTGCGCGAGTGGTACATGCATCCCAACGGGCAGCTGCCCTCGTACGAGTGGAATTTCGCCGACGTGAACCCGCCCGTGCACGCCTGGGCAGCCTGGCGGGTCTACGAGATCGACCGCGATCGGACCGGCACGCCCGACATCACGTTCCTGAAGCGCGTCTTCCACAAACTGATGCTGAACTTCACGTGGTGGGTCAACCGCAAGGATGAAGGCGGTAACAACGTCTTCGAGGGCGGCTTCCTCGGCCTCGACAACATCGGCGTGTTCGATCGGTCGCAGCCCCTCTCCACCGACGGACACCTCGAACAGTCCGACGGGTCGAGCTGGATGGCGATGTACTCGCTGAACCTGCTCACCATCGCCCTCGAACTCGCACGCCACGATCCGGCGTTCGAGGACGTCGCCACCAAATTCTGGGAACACTTCCTGTACATCAGCTATGCCATGGGCCATCAGGGCGCCGACCGCGACATCAACCTCTGGGATGAGGCCGACGGCTTCTTCTACGACGTGCTGCGACTGGGCAACGGGCAACAGGTGCGCGTGAAGATTCGATCGATGGTCGGCCTCATCCCGCTGTTCGCGGTGGCGACGCTCGACTCCGCGCAGCTGGATTCGCTGCCGGCGTTCATGCGCCGGATGTTCTGGTTCCTCGAGCACCGGCCCGAGTTCGCGGCCAGCATCGCCCGTGTCCGCGTGCCGGGCCAGGGCGAGCGTGGCCTCTTCTCGATTGTCGGGCCGGAGCGTTTGAGACAAGTGCTCGGATACATGCTCGACGAGCGGGAGTTCCTGTCTCCGTTCGGCATCCGAGCGTTGTCACGCCACCACGAGCGGGAGCCGTTCGTGGTCACCTGGCAGGACGCCAACCACCGCGTGGACTACGAGCCCGGCGAGTCGGGCACGTCGCTCTTCGGCGGCAACTCGAACTGGCGTGGGCCGATCTGGTTCCCGGTCAACTACCTGCTCATCGAGTCGCTCCGCACGCTGCACCAGTACTTCGGCGACGACTACCGCGTGGAGTGCCCGACGGGGTCAGGCGAGTGGATGACGTTGGCGGAGGTGGCCGACGAGATCGCGCGGAGGCTGGCGCGCCTCTTCCTCGTCGGCCGGGACGGACGTCGCCCGGTCTGGGGCCGCGACGACCGTTTCGATCGCGATCCCCTCTGGAGCGCGCACATTCCGTTCCACGAGTACTTTCACGCCGACACCGGCAAGGGTCTCGGAGCCAGTCACCAGACCGGATGGACCAGCCTCATCGCCTGCCTGCTGGCTGGCAACATGCTCAGCCCGTTCACGACCGGCGGCGATGCCTCCTCGAGGTAGCTCGCGTCGTGACGTATCGTGTTGACCGCGTGTCATGCCACATCCGGACTCCGCCTGTAAATCCATGAATACTGCCATCACCGTCGGTCACGAGGGTCAGGCCGCATGAGCCAGCCGGGCACTCCAGAACACCTGCGGCTGCAGGCCGCCAGCCGTCCCGGGAGCCACTGGCGCCGGTGGGGACCCTACGTCAGCGATCGCGCATGGGGCACCGTGCGCGAGGACTACAGCAAGGATGGCCGGGCGTGGGAATACTTCCCGCACGACCATGCCCGATCGCGTGCCTATCGCTGGAACGAGGATGGCATCGCCGGCATCTCCGATCGCAAGCAGGAGATCTGCCTCGCACTGACGCTGTGGAACGGGCAGGACCCGATCCTGAAGGAGCGCTTCTTCGGCCTCACCGGGCCCGAGGGCAACCACGGCGAGGACGTCAAGGAGTACTACTTCTACCTCGACTCGACGCCGACCCACTCCTACATGCGGATGCTGTACAAGTACCCGCAGCGGGCCTTCCCGTACGACGAACTGGTCGCGCGCAATCGCACCCGCACGCGCGACGAAGCCGAGTACGAGCTGATCGACACCGGCATCTTCGACGACCACCGCTACTTCGACGTCACGGTCGAATACGCCAAGGCCGACGAGGACGACCTGCTGATGCAGATCACCGTAGTCAACCGCGGCCCCGACACCGCGCCGCTGCACGTGCTCCCGACGGTGTGGTTTCGCAACACGTGGTCGTGGTCGTTGGGCGCCACGAAGCCTGAACTGCAGGCTCGACCGCCGATCGGCGCGGTCTCTGCGCTGCAGGCCGAGACGCAGCGCTACGGCATGCTGTACGCGTGCTTCGAGGGCCGGCCGCCGCTGCTGTTCACCGAGAACGAGACCAACACCCGCCGCCTGTACGCCGACCCCGACGGCCCGGCTTGCCCCAAGGACGCGATCAACGATTTCCTGGTGCAGGGCGCGACGGCGGTCATCAACGCCGCGGGCGTCGGCACCAAGGCGGCAGCGCACTACGCGATCGACGTGCCCGCCGGTGGTGAGCACGTGATCCGTGTCCGGTTCTCCCCCACCGAGCCGAGCACGAGCGCGTTTGCCGACTTCGCGGACGTGCTCGCCACGCGCAAGGCGGAAGCCGACGAGTTCTACGCCACGATCATCCCGGCGCATCTCTCCGCCGACGAAGCCGCCGTCATGCGACAGAGCCTGGCCGGCCTGCTGTGGAGCAAGCAGTTTTATCACTACGACGTCAAGACCTGGCAGGAAGGCGACCCAGCGCAGCCACCGCCACCAAAAGGGGGCGCGCGCGACGCGCGTAACGCCGAGTGGTCGCACCTGTTCAACGACGACGTGATTTCGATGCCCGACACGTGGGAGTACCCGTGGTACGCGGCGTGGGATCTCGCGTTCCACTGTGTTCCGCTGGCAATCCTCGACGTCGACTTCGCCAAGCACCAGCTGTTGCTGATGCTGCGCGAGTGGTACATGCACCCGAACGGCCAGCTGCCGGCCTACGAGTGGAACTTCAGCGACGTCAATCCACCGGTGCACGCGTGGGCGGCCTGGCGCGTGTACGAGATCGAGCGCACCCGCACGGGTGTGGGCGACCTCGATTTCCTGCAGCGGGTCTTCCACAAGCTGTTGCTGAATTTCACGTGGTGGGTGAACCGGAAGGACGAAGGCGGCAACAACGTGTTCGAGGGCGGCTTCCTCGGCCTCGATAACATCGGCGTCTTCGATCGATCGCAGCCATTGCCCGGCGGCGTCTACCTGGAACAGTCCGACGGCACGAGCTGGATGGCGATGTACTGCCTGAACCTGCTCACCATCGCGCTCGAACTGGCGCGCCACGACGCCGCGTACGAGGATGTCGCCAACAAGTTCTGGGAGCACTTCCTCTTCATCAGTCACGCGATGGCCCACTCGGAGCAGGGCAAGGACGTCAACCTGTGGGACGAGGAAGACGGTTTCTTCTACGACATCCTCCGCCTCGGCCAGGGTCGTTACGAGCGCGTTCGCATCCGCTCGATGGTCGGCCTCATCCCGCTGTTCGCCGCGGCGACGTTCGAGGCGACGCAGATGCAGGACCTGCCGGCGTTCCAGCGCCGCAGGCAGTGGTTCCTCGAGCATCGGCCGGAGTTCTCGGCCAGCGTCGCGCGGATGCAGGTGCCCGGGCAGGGCGAGCGCGGCCTGCTCTCGCTCGTGTCGCGCGACCGCCTCCGCCGCGTGCTCGCGTACATGCTCGACGAGGGCGAGTTCCTGGCGCCGTTCGGCATCCGGGCCCTATCGCGGTATCACGAGCGTCATCCCTACTCGGTGTTGGTCGACGGCATCGAGCACCGTGTCGACTACGAGCCGGGCGAATCCACCACGCCGCTGTTCGGCGGCAACTCGAACTGGCGTGGCCCGGTCTGGTTCCCGGTCAACTACCTGCTGATCGAATCATTGCGGACACTGGATCACTACTTCGGGGAGGACTTCCGCGTCGAGTGTCCGACCGGCTCCGGCGACTTGATGACGCTGGCGGAGGTCGCCGACGAGATCGCACGGCGCCTGGCACGGCTGTTCCTCGAGGGCGAGGATGGCCGCCGGCCGGTCTTCGGTGGGGAGGATCGCTTCGACCGCGTGCCGGAGTGGCATGCGCACGTGCCGTTGCACGAGTACTTCCACGCGGATACCGGCAAGGGCCTGGGGGCGAGTCACCAGACCGGCTGGACGGCGCTCATCGCCCTGCTCCTGTCCGGCAACGTCGTCAGCCCCTTCACGCACGGGGGCGACGCGTCCAGATCGCGCGCGGCAAGACGGCCGCATCCGCCGCGACGGTAGGGCTGGCTCTCCGACTTGTCCCACCGTAGCCTTGGCGGAGGTGGAGCCCGGCCACACCCGACGGCGGCAGGACCACAGGAAAACAGGAGCACAGGAACCGACGCAAGGTTCACGTAGCCCGCAGCCTGCAGCCGGTAGCCCGTGAGCGCGAGCGTGGCGGCCGCCTTGGCACGAGCGAGCGAACGCAGGAGGGATGGTCTCAGGCCTCCGTCGTGCCCTCTGCTGGCAGCAGCAGCGTGAACTCGGTGTTGCCCGGCTCGCTGGTCACTCCTACCGTGCCGCCGTGGCGTTCGACAATGGCACGCACGATCGAGAGGCCCAGGCCACTGCCCTCGCGGGTGGCGGCACGCGACGGATCCGCCTTGTAGAACCGATCGAATACATGCCCGATGTGTTCGGCCGGGATGCCGGGACCGGTGTCGACGACCTTCAGCGCGACCGTCTCGCCAGCCATGTCCGCCCGCATCGACACGCGGCCGCCGCTTGGGGTGTAGCGGAGCGCATTGGCCACCAGGTTGTCGACGGCCTGCTCGAGGCGATGGGGATCGGCGTACACCTGGTCAGCTTCGTCTGCAACCTGGATGTCGAACGCCACACCGTTGTCCACGGCGACGCGCTCGTTACGGCGCGCCACCTGCTCGAACAGGCGGCGCGTCGAGAACACGCGCAGCTCGAAGTCGGCGGCGTTGTTCTCGAGCCGTGCGACGTCGAGCAGGTCGGCCACGATACGCTCCAGACGGCGTGTCTCGCGCTCGAGTGTCGCGAAGTACCGGGTGCGACGCTCCTCGTCGGCCGCGATCTGAGGCATCTGCAGCGTCTCGATGAAGCCACGCATGGCGGTGAGTGGCGTCTTGAGCTCGTGCGAGACGTCGGCGAGCATCTGCCGGCGCATGAGATCCACGGTGCGCAGCGTCTCGTCGCGCTCCACGAGTTGGTCACCCATGCGGTTGAAGGCACGAGCGACCAGCGCGATTTCGTCGCCGCCGTCTTCGGGCGCCCGCGCCTTGAGATCGCCCTCCCGCATCCGTTCCGCCGCGGCCTCGAGCGCCGACAGCTTGCGCCGAGCCGGGGTGAAGATGATCCACGAGGCAAGGGCGGTGCTCGCGGCGAGCACCAGCAGGCCGCTGATCGAGAGGAAGCGCGCCACCTCGCTGATCAGGCTGCGCCTGGGGAACCGCAACAGCACCACGCCCTTCAACTGTCCGTCGACCTGGATGGGTGCGGTCACCAACGGCCGGTCGACGGCCGTTGCGACACGTTCCTCGGGCGGTGTGGGCGACAGCATCTGGCGCGCGTAGTCGAGCACCGCCGGCGGCAGCGGCGAACCGGAGGAGGTCGACTGCACGGTCCCGTCACTCATCACGATGTCCATCAGCGCCCAGTCGGGGAACCGGGCCTGCTGCATGCGGCGCAGGTCGAAGGGTTCACTTCGCTCCATGGCCGCGGCGGCGGCCAGTGCGGCCTCCATGGCCACGGCATGCGGCGAGCGGCGCGGATCGCGTGCGTCGCGCTGCATCCTGGCGGTGAAGAGCAGCCCCTGGATGAGGGCGATGGCGATCACGAGCAGCACGAAGCTGACGCCGATGCGCAGATACAGACTGCGCCACCACGCGATCCCCGCCGGCTGCTGGACCATCACGCTAAGCTCATCACGAATATGTGGAAGAAGTGTGACTCGGCGTAAACATTCACGGCCGTCAGGCCGTACCAAGTGACGTGACGGAGGTCGACGCTCGACGTGCGCTGGTGGTGGAAGACGATGTCGCCATTCGCGAATTGCTGCAGTTGCACCTCGGCCTTGCGGGCTTCGACGTCGAGGAAGAAGCCAACGGCCGCTCCGCCCTGGAGCTTGCGCGCCGGACCCGCTTCGACCTGCTCGTGCTCGACGTGATGCTGCCCGGGCTCGACGGTGTGTCGGTCTGCCGGGCGCTGCGCATCGCGGGCGCGAACATCGAGACGCCGATCCTGATGCTCACTGCGCGCGACAGCGAGGCCGATACCGTCATCGGCCTCGAGAGCGGCGCCGACGACTACCTCACGAAGCCATTCGGCGTCCGCGAGTTGCAGGCCCGGGTGCTCGCGGTGACGCGCCGCCACGGACGCGGCGAGACTATCGCCCCTCCTGACGAGGGACCCGCGGTGCTGGCGCCGGGCGTGACGATGGACCTGGCGCAACGCGAAGTGCGCATCCAGGGAGAGCCGGTCGAACTGACCCGCCAGGAATTCGACCTGTTGCACCACCTCGCCAGCCACCGCGGCATTGTCTTCAGCCGCACCCGCCTGCTGGAAACGGCCTGGACCAACGACACCGACACCGAACGTACGGTCGATACGGTGGTCAGCCGGTTGCGCAAGAAGCTCGAACGCGATCCGAGGAAGCCGGAGTTGATCCTCACTGCCTGGGGCGTCGGATACAAGTTCGCCGATTGCTCCTGAGGCACTGTAGGTCATCGCCGCGGCAGACCGACTGCGCGGACACAGTTGCGCAGCGCCGCTGCAACATCTGCACAACATGCGTGGCGTCGAATGAACAGGCAGGCCGCGAGAGCGCCCGGGCACGGCAATCAGCGTGCAAGGAGACGGACATTCCAACAGGGGTTGGGGTCAACCGACAGCAACTTCTTGCCAGTCGAGCACCGGTACCCAGGTTCTCCCGCGGTCCGCGAGTTTTACCACACTCGCACACCCGAACGCGATTCCACATTGGATAGGCGCCACGGTGGGCCCACCACCGTGCTCCGGGCACCGGGCTCCGGGCTCTCGCCTACCTCTTTCCTCTCTCCTCCTTCCTCTCTCCTCCCTCCTCTTTCCCTCCTCCGTCCTCCGTCCTCACTCCTCCGTCCTCGTTCCTACCTCCGTCTTCGTTCCTACCTCCGTCCTCCGTCCTCCGTCCTCCGTCCTCCCTCCTCCCTCCCTCCTCCGTCCTCACTCCTCCGTCCTTTCCTGGCTCGTCAACTCTGCTTCGAGCCCCTGTAATCGGCGGAGGCCCGGATTGCACCGGCGCGCTTCGTCCAGTGATCGTCGCGCAGCGCCCCATCGTCCGAGACGGATGTGTGCCGTCGTGTCCGCCACGTGCCACAGGTCCTCGCGCAGCAAGGCGCGATCGGCACGCAGCGCCGCGACGAAGCGCAGCGCCTTGCCCGGGTCGGCGATGATGAACTGTTCCCAGAACGTCCATGCCCGCGTCTCCGTGGTGAAGGCCTCGAGGCACGGCGTGATCGACTCGAGCCTGTGGACGTACGTGTGTGCCTCTCGCACAACCCGCGCGCCGCGCGCGGCGATGCGCGTCCGGGCGGCGGTGTCAGCAAGGTAGTGCGTCACGACGGCGTCAGGAGCCGTGCCAGGTGGCACGGTCACGAGGTCCTCGCCAGGCGAAAACAGCGCCGCCGCTTCCTCCGCTTGATCGGTCACCACGAGGCACCCGCATGCCATGGCCTCGAAGACGCGCATGTTGAGGCTGGCGCGGCCATGTGCCCGGGTCACGTTCAGGGTAGTCTGCGCGCGCTGGTAGATCGCACGCAAACGGTCACGCTCGGGCACGAAGCCGCGATAGCAGGCGGCGAGCACCGGGTCGGCCGTCCAGCCCGGTTCGTCGTAGCCGTACACGGACAGCCCCGCTGGCGCGAGGCTGCGCAAGGTTGTGACGCGCTCGGCATTCGGTCCGCCGGAGAACACGATCGGCAGGTCGCGGGTCGCCGCGGCAGGCGGCGGATGGCACATCGCGTCGTTGACCGCCATCGGCAGGTATTCGACCGCCACGCCGAATCGGACGAGGTCGGCCACGGCATGCCGATCCCAGCAGAAGACACGGATGTCCTGGCGCTGCAACCGTTCGACGTATGGAGCCGTGGTGGCGTCGACCGGGCGGTCCAACGGTGCACCGAAGTCGTAGAAGAAGCAGGCCACCGGTGCGCGGGCCGCGTCGGCGAGCCGCCATGGCTCCTCCGGCAACACGTCGGGAAACGGCGGCAGGATGGCCTCCACGCCGTAACTGAAGACCACGTCAGGTGCGAATGCACGCACCTCATCGGTCACTCGCGCGAGGGTCGCGATCCACGCGTCTCGAGGCGAGCCGGCGAGTTCCTGCGTGAGTGCGTCGAAATCGATCCAGTGCACGGCCCAGCCCATACGCCGCGCCGCTACGGCAAGGTCGAAGGCGACGAAGCGCGCAAAGCTGCGCTGCGTGATCGCGCCGACGACCCTCATGTCGTCCCAGCCCCGGGCCCGCAGGGCGAGCACGACGTCGGTCGCGCCGATGTTGTGCCCGTCCCTGGCGACCAAGTGCGTGCGAGACGGTAACGGAGGCAGGCTGGCCCGACGTTGCCCAGATGGGCCGAAAGTGTGTACAACACGGGGGGCATGCGAGGTGGTCCCGGGATTATTCGCGCTGAACCATTGGCGCGCAAGCCCGGGACCGTCGTTGTCGCGATGCCCTTACGACGACCATACCGACGCGGCTGAGCGCTCCGGAGCCCGATTCCGCACTCCCGACTCCCGACTCCCGACTCCTGACTCCGACTCCTGACTCCGACTCCTGACTCCCGACTCCCGGAACCCTGCATACATGACCCCAGCTCTTCTCGTCCTGGCCGCCGGCATGGGTAGCCGCTATGGCGGCCTCAAGCAACTCGACCCGATGGGACCGCATGGCGAGACCGTCATGGACTACGCCATCTTCGATGCCCTGCGCGCCGGCTTCGGCCGTGTCGTGTTCGTCATCCGCCGGGACTTCGAGGAGCCGTTCAAGCAGCAGGTACTGTCGCGCTACGAGGGGCGCATCGACGCCAGTTACTGCTTCCAGGACATGGATGACCTGCCCGGGGGCTTCCAGCGGCCGCCCGAGCGGACCAAGCCATGGGGGACGACGCACGCCATCCTCGCCGCGCGTGACGTCATGCATGAGCCGTTCGCGGCCATCAATGCCGACGACTTCTACGGCCAGCACTCCTACCAGGTCCTGCACGACTTCCTCGCCGACCCGGCACGGCAGGCCGATCCTCACAGCTACGCCATGGTCGGCTTCCGGCTTCGCGCCACGCTCTCGCCACATGGCACCGTCGCACGTGGCGTCTGCGTCACCGATGCGCAGGGTCACCTCCAGTCCATTCGCGAACTGACGAAGATTCTCCCCGTCGACGACCACGTGGAGAACCAGGACGGCACCGTGCCGCCGGAGCGGTTCACCGGCGAGGAACCGGTCTCGATGAACATGTGGGGGTTCACGCCCGCGCTGATGCCGCAAATCGAGCAGGCCTTTGCCGAGTTCCTTGAGGGCCAGGGCCACGACCTCACGTCCGAGTGCTACATCCCGCTCACGATCGATCGCCTGATCGCGCGCGGCGAGTGCGTCGTCGACGTGCTGCCGACTTCGAGCCGATGGTTCGGCGTCACCTATCGCGAGGACAAGCCGGGCGTGACCAGGGCGATGGCCGATCTCGCTGCAGGCGGCGCTTATCCCGCGCCGCTGTTCGGCTGAGACCGATGAACGACGGACGTGCCCGCGATCTGCGGTCCCTTGGTGCCTGCTTCCAGGTGCACGGCACCCTGGTCGAGGCCGCGCCGCACGGCAGCGGGCACATCAACGAGACGTACGCCGCGACGTACGACCAGGCCGGCACGCGTGTCCGCTACGTGCACCAGCGGATCAACGGGCACGTGTTCCGTGAGCCGTTGCGCCTGATGGACAACGTGTCGCGTGTGCTCTCGCACGCCGCGACTCGCCTCGCGGGCCTCCCCGACGCCTCGCGCCGTGCCCTCACGCTCGTTCCCGCCCGCGACGGCCGGCCCTACGTGATCGATGACGAGGGCGCCGTCTGGCGAACCTACCTCTTCATCGAGCACACGCGCACCTACGACATCGTCGAGACGCCGGCGCAGGCGGAAGCGGCCGCACGCGCCTTTGGCCAGTTCCAGGCACTGCTGGCCGACCTGCCGGGCGATCGGCTGCACGACACGATCCCGGACTTCCATCACACCCGCAGGCGGTTCGACGCGTTTGCTGCAGCGGTCGATGCGGACCCGTGCAATCGCGCACACGCATGCCGGGATCTGATCGCCCTCGCGTTCGCGCACGAAGCTGACGCCGATCGGCTCATTGCGGCTGCAGAGGCTGGCGCCGTCCCCGAACGCGTGACCCACAACGACACGAAGATCAACAACGTGATGATGGACGTCGCGACGGGCGAGGCGCTGTGCGTCGTCGATCTCGACACGACGATGGCGGGGCTGGCGCCGATCGATTTCGGCGACATGGTCCGCACCGCGACCAATGCCGCGGCAGAGGACGAGCGCGATGTCTCGAAGGTCGCGTCGCGTCCGGAGATGTTCGAGGCGCTCGTGCGCGGCTACCTCTCGGCCGCCGGTACCTTCCTGCAGCCGGCCGAGATCGACTGGCTCGCGTTTTCGGGGCAACTGCTCGCCTTCGAACAGGCGATTCGCTTCCTCGGCGATCACGTGCAGGGCGATACGTACTACCGGATTCATCACCCCGGCCACAACCTGGATCGCGCCCGCGCGCAGATGGCGCTGATGGCGTCGATCGAACGCCAGCGCGACGCGTATCAGGCCATCGTCCGCAAGCATGCGCATGGGTAAGGCATGCGCATGGGTAAGGTAGGGACCGCTGGGAAGGTAGGGACCGCTCTCCGAGCGGTCCATCGGCTCGGCCAACGATTCCGGTTGCGACATGTCGGAGATAGACGCCTCGGAGATGGACGCTTCGGAGATGGACGCCTCGGAGAGGCGTCCCTACCTTCGTGAAAGCGCGGTGACCGCTATTCGACCCTTGCGCGCACGGGCAACGCGTAGTCCTGCCACATCGCGTCGAGCAGGGTCGCATCCGGCGGGCCATCCATCACCACGAAGCGATAGCGCATCCGGAACACCTCACCTGGCCGGATCGTCAACGGGCCTGCCTGCTGCGGCGCGAAATTGAAGAAGGGCTCGGTGGGATGGATGCGCATGGGTTGGGGCGACTGCACGTTGTCGGGGTGCGAAAGCATCGCGATGCCGGCCCGCTGTCCATCGACGTCACCGCTCATGTGCACCCACGTGGCCCGTGTGCCGTGGCCCGACAGGCGGCCACGGCCAGTGGACGTGAGGAAGAACGTCTTGTCCTTGCCGTCCCACTCGATTCGGCCGCGCATGCCGACACCACCATAGCGATAGGTCGGCAACTCCAGCGGGCTCGTGCCCGTCAGTGCCTGGGTGATCGCGAGGTCGAACACGTACGCCGGACGAGCCGCGGCAACCGGCGCGTAGGCAATCACCTGCCAGTCCTCGAGCAGGACCGTCATCGGAGTGGGCGCGAGCAGGTCCATGTAGCGATGGCGGGCCTCGAAGCCGGCGGTAACAGGGCCCGACCACGCTCGCGCGAGGCGTTCGAATTCGACCTTGCCCTTCCGGTCGCCCATGTTCCAGAAGTCCGGCGTGCGGCCCGCGAATCTGGTGCTCGTCCAGGCCGCCCAGATGCCATGGTGATGCTTGTGATTGGGCGGATAGTCCTCGGTCACCCGTCGCCCTGACGGCGTCAGCACCGGGTGGATGTAGCCGCCGCGCTCGTAGACGTCCTCGATGCCCGACGGCAGGCGCAGCGGCTCACCGACGTAGGTGAAGGCGGGCTTGCCGTCCACGGCGACCCGCACGCGCGAGACCTCGCGCGTCGCCGTCACCCGGTCCGGCGCGGCGCCCTTCAGCGAGGGCTCGATCCGGTAGCGCACGGCCTTGTCCGCCGGAATCGACGGCACCACGGCCCAGGCCTCGCGATAGGGCCCGATCTGCAGCGTCACGGTCTCGCCGGTCTGCTCGTGGCGCAGTTGCAGATCGGCGCCGCGTACCGTCGCCGGCAGTTGCACCGTGATCAGCGTGTGCGTGCGTGCCGTCTCGCCGGCCTCGATCACCAACCGCGGCAGCGTCGACGAGGGAGTCGTCGGCTGCGCGAGCAACGACGCGCCGGCCGTCAGACCGGCCAGTGCCAGCACGACCCGTAGGTTGGGCATGCGCGAGCGTAATGCAGAACGGCGCGCCTACGCGCGAGTCCTGACGCTTGAGGCTGGAGGCTGGAGGCTGGAGGCGTCGCGCCGGCCCTACCAAAGGGCGGCTGCCTCTCCAATAATCCGGAGATTGAGGGTCCAACCTTCCGGAGATCGCGCGAGTCCCCGACCCTGCCGATTGTCCTCACCCGTTTGCGCTAGTCGCAGCATGGCGATAAAGAGTGCCGCTGCAAGACCTTAGGGACACACGCTCGTACCGTGCATGCTTTTCGGCCGCGGTGGCCCGAAGGTTGCCTTGGGCGAAGGCGTTGTCGGTCCCCACACCCCGCAAAGTCGGAGGTGTGAGTGAAGTCTGTTCGAACCCTTCTCACCGGCGGACTGGCATGCGTGCTGGCCGCGGTGATCGCCCTGCTCCCGGCCCCGGCCGCGGCGCAGGCGCTCTACGGCACCATTGCCGGCACTGTGGTGGACGACTCGGGTGCGTTCATTCCAGGCGCGACCGTCACGGTGACCAACCAGGGCACCGGGCTCGAGGTGTCGGCGGTCTCCGACGACACGGGTGCATACGCCATCCGCAACCTCCAGCCTGGCACCTACACCTTGAAGGCCTCCCTCCAGGGCTTCAAGGAATACGTGCACACAGGCATCCCCGTTGCCCAGAACGACGTCGTGCGCATCGACAGCAAGCTGTCGGTGGGCGCCATGACCGAGTCGGTCACGGTGACGACCGAAACCGCGTTGCTCAAGACCGACAAGGCGGACGTCTCGGTCAACTTCAAGCCTGCCGACGTCGTCAACCTCCCGCTCAACCAGTACCGGAACTACCAGGGGCTCATGAACCTGGTGCCCGGCGCAACGCCGACGGCCCTCCAGAACGCGCAGACCGATACCCCGGGCCGCGCGCTGACGACCAACGTCAACGGCACCAACCGTAACAACAACGTGAGGCGTATCGACGGCGCGGCCTCGATCAACGTGTGGCTGCCGCATCACGTTGGCTACGTGGCGCCTGTAGAAACGATCGAGACGGTCAACATCTCGACCAACTCCTTCGATGCCTCGCAGGGCATGACCGGTGGCGCCGCGGTGTCGGTGGCGACCAAGTCGGGCACCAACGAAGTCCGTGGCTCGGCCTTCTTCTTCCGCAAACCAGGACGAGTTCAACGCTCGCCAGCAGTATTTTTCGGCGGCCGACAACCCGCCGTCGTCGGTGGACATCCTCGGCGGCACGGTGGGTGGCCCGATCAGGAAGAACCACCTCTTCCTTCTTCGGCGGCTGGGAGCGCAACCTCGAGAAGAACAGCCGTATCGAGACCTTCACGGTGCCCACCACGAAGATGCGCACAGGGGACTTCAGCGAAGTGCTCGCGGACAACCCGGCATTCCGGCTGTACGACCCCGCGACCGGCAACCAGTCGACCGGGGCCGGTCGTGCGGAGTTCGGCGGGGCGCTGATTCCCGCCAACCGCATCAGCTCGATCTCGCAGACGATCCAGAACCAGTACCCGCTTCCCAATGTCGCGGGCACCAACAACGGCACCCAGAACAACTACGAAATCGCCCGCTTTCCCGAAGCCACGCGCGACAACTACGATTTCAAGGTCAACTGGAACCGCACCTCGTCCAACCAGATCTGGGGCAAGTATTCGATGATGGACGCCTCGGTGCAGGACCTCTTCTACGTGCCGTTCACCGAGGCCGGTGGCGGTGACACGACGGTGAAGCTCTGGTCGCTCGGACAGACCTACACGATCTCGCCGACCCTGATCTGGGACGCGACGTTCGGCTCCAACGTCATGGACCACGCCTCGCAGGGTCCCGACTTCGGCACCAACTACGGCCTCGACGTGTTCGGGATCCCGGGCAGCAACAATGCCGGCACGACCGGCCTCGGATCGCAGGGCCAGTATGCGGACTTCTACTCCGGCATGCCGGCGATCAACACCGGCCTCGCGGTGCTCGGCAACGACGCCGGCTGGACGCCGGTGACGCGCCTCGAGAAGAACTACACGTTCTCGACCAACGTGACCCAGGTCGCGGGCAGGCATGAAATCCGTAGCGGCTTCGATTACGTGCACCTCAGCCTCGATCCCTGGCAGCCCGAGATCAACAACCCGCGCGGCAACTTCGACTTCTCCGGCGACATCACCGGCGTGCCGGGGTACTCGAGCAATGCCTGGAACAGCTACGGCGCGTTCCTGCTCGGCCAGACGAGCGGCTTTGGCAAGAGCGTGCAGTTCGAAGTGATGACGGCGCGCGAGAACCAGATGGACATCTACGTCAACGATCGCTGGCAGGTCAACGACAAGCTGACCGTCAATGCCGGCCTGCGCTGGGAGTACTACCCGCTCATGAGCCGTGAGGACCGCGGTCTTGAGCAGTTGAACCTCCAGACGTTCAACGTCGCACTCGGCGGAGTCGGCGGTAACGCGGACGATCTCGGCATCAAGGTGTCGAAGGGCCTGTTCGCGCCGCGCCTCGGTGCCGCTTACCGCATCAACGACGACACGGTGGTCCGTGCCGGTTACGGCCGCACGTTCAATCCGCTGCCGTGGTCGCGCCCGATGCGCGGCTTCTACCCGTTGACGATCGCCTATTCCGATGCGGGGCCGAACGGGTTCATTTCCTACGGCCCGCTCTCGGCCGGCATCCCCGGCGCGCCCAATCCGGACATCGCCAGCGGCAACGTGCCGCTGCCGAGTGGCGTGGACATGCGCTGGGCCGACGCCAACGACTCGGAGCGCGGCACCATCGATCCGTGGAACGTGTTCGCGGAGCGGCGACTGCCGGGCGACATCTCGCTGAGCACGGGCTACGTCGGCACGGCGACCAATGACGGCTACGCCGACCTGAACCTGAACTACGCGGAGACCGGCGGCAACGTCAACCGCCAGTTCTTCGGGCAGGCGGGGACCGCGGACATCCTCTTGTGGGGCGCCCGCACGAAGGCCCGCTACCACTCGCTGCAGATGGCGCTGAACCGTCCGTTCAAGAACGGCCTGCTCCTCAAGGGCGCCTACACGTTCTCGAAGGCGCTCAACGAGGCCGACGACGATGGCTGGGTGGGCCTGACGTGGAACCAGCCGTCGCAGATCGACCGCGACTACGCGCGCGCCGGCTACGACCGTCCGCACATGCTCCAGATGCGCTTTGTCTACGAACGGCCCTGGTTCCGCGATGCGTCGGGTATCGTTCCGATGCTGCTCAAGGCCTGGCAGGTCAACGGCATCGGTTCCTGGGTGTCGGGGGCGCCGTTCACGGTGGGCGGCGACAACAGCCTGCTCCAGCAGGTCGGTGGCACCCAGACCGCCAACGTCTCGGGCGCGCTGACGGGTGGCTTCGGTACGGCCGGCCCGGACGAGCCGTGGTACGCCCCGAGCCAGTTCACGTACAACCCCGGCAACGCGTGGGGCGACTCGGGACGCAACGCGTTCCGCGGACCCGCCAACTGGAACCTGGACCTGTCCCTGTTCAAGGCGTTCCCGATCGGCAAGCGACGCGTGGAGTTCCGCGCGGAGTCGACCAACGTGTTCAATCACACCCAGTGGGCGAACCCGGTTACCGACATGACCAACGCGAACTTCATGACCATCCGGACGCTCGCCCGCCAGCCGCGGCGCGTGCAGCTCGGCCTGCGCTTCGCCTTCTAGCAGTCAGGTAGGGCCGGCTCTCCGAGCCCGGCCCTCACCCAACTCTGAGTCCTGAGTCTCCCCTCAAGGGGTGACCTTTCGCCCCGGTGGCCAGCAGGTTGCCGGGGCGTTTGTTTGTCCCCCCACGGTGCGAATCATGGCCATCCGAGGCCTCTTCCAAAAATCCGGAGAACCCGCGTCCAAATCTCTGGAGTTTGCGCGGGTGAGGTGTAGCGGCTTCCCACCTCATGCTTTTCTACTAGTCGTGGGATCAGAGGCAACCCTCTACTGTTAAAAGAGTTAACAGACTAACCGTGGGCAGGGTCCGGTGTCCGCAACGGAGTGGCGTAAAGGTTGCACCTGTGTCCAAGTGCTGTCCGTTCAAACCCCCTCCGGAGGTGTTAGTGATCCTTGTTCGAACTCTTCTAGCAAGAGGCCTGGCCATTGCCCTCGCAGCAGCCGTGGCGCTGCTGCCAGCCAATGCGTCGGCACAAGCGCTGTACGGCACGATTGCCGGTACGGTGACTGATGATTCTGGCGCGGCCATTCCTGGCGCGACCGTGACCGTGGTGAACGAGGGTACCGGCCTCCAGGTCAGCGGTGTGACCGACGAGACGGGCGCCTACGCCATCCGCAACCTGCAGCCCGGCACCTGGACGGTGAAGGCCTCCCTGCAGGGCTTCAAGGAGTACATCCAGACCGGCGTGCCGGTGGCTCAGAACGACGTCTCCCGCGTGGACGGGAAGCTCGAGGTCGGCGCCCTGACCGAATCGGTCACGGTCACGACCGATTCCGCCCTGCTCAAGACCGACAAGGCTGACGTCTCGGTCAACCTCAAGCCTGCCGATGTCGTCAACCTGCCGCTGAACCAGTACCGGAACTATCAGGGCCTGATGAACCTGGTACCCGGTGCCACGCCGACTGTGACGCAGAACAATCAGGTCGACACGCCGGCCCGCGCGCTGGCGACCAACGTCAACGGCACCAACAACAACAACAACGTGACGCGTATCGACGGCGCGGCCTCGATCAACGTGTGGCTTCCGCACCACGCGGGCTACATCGCGCCAGTCGAGACGATCGAGACGGTCAACATCTCGACCAACAGCTTCGACGCGTCGCAGGGCATGACCGGCGGCGCCGCGGTGTCGGTCGCGACCAAGTCGGGCACGAACCAGTTCAGGGGTTCGGCGTTCTGGTTCCGTAACCAGGACAATTTCAACGCGCGCCAGGGGTATTTGACTACCCTGGAAAATCCGGAGTCGAGCGTCGACATCCTTGGCGGCACCGTCGGCGGTCCGATCAAGAAGAACAACCTGTTCTTCTTCGGCGGCTGGGAGCGCAACCTCGAGAAGAACAGCTTCGTCGAGCAGTTCACCGTGCCGACGGCGAGGATGCGCCAGGGCGACTTCAGCGAAGTGCTCGCCGTCAACCCCAATTTCAAGCTGTACGACCCCGCGACCGGCAACCAGTCGACCGGCGCCGGTCGGGCCGAGTTCCCCGGTGCGGTGATTCCGGCCAGCCGGATAAGCTCGATCTCGCAGACCATCCAGTCGCAGTACCCGGCGCCGAACGCAGCCGGCACGAACAGCGGCCTGCAGAACAACTATGAAGTCGCACGCTTCCCAGAGGCGAAGCGAGACAACGTCGACTTCAAGGTGAACTGGAACCGCACCTCCGCCAACCAGATCTGGGCCAAGTACTCGATGATGGACGCGTCGGTGCAGTCACTCTTCAAGCTGCCCTTCGACGAGCCCGGCGGCGGCGACACCACGGTGGATCTGTGGAGCATCGGACAGACCTACACGATCAACCCGACGTTGATCTGGGACGCCACGTTCGGGTCCAACGTGATGGAGCACGCGTCGCGGGGTCCTGACTACGGCACCAACTACGGGCTCGACCTGTTCAAGATCCCCGGCACCAACAGCGCCGGCACGACCGGCCCCGGCTCGGCTGACCCGCTCCTGTATTCGGGCATGCCGCAGATCAACACGGGACTGGGCGTAATCGGCAACAACGACGGGTGGACACCGGTCCAGCGCCGCGAGTTCAACTACACGTTCTCGACCAACGTCACGAAGGTCGCCGGCAGGCACGAGATTCGTTCCGGCTTCGACCTCGTCAAGCTCGGTCTCGACCACTGGCAGCCCGAATTCAACAACCCCCGTGGCACGTTCAGCTTCAACGGCGCGATCACGGGCATTCCGGGGTACTCGGCCACTATCTGGAACAACTACGGTGCGTTCCTTCTTGGCCAGATGAGCGAGTATGGCAAGAGCGTCCAGTTCGAGGAGATGACCACGAACGAGGACCAGTACGGCCTGTACATCAACGACCGCTGGCAGGTGAGCGACAAGCTGACGCTCAATGCCGGTCTCCGCTGGGAGTACTACCCGCTCATGCAGCGTGACGACCGCAGCTTCGAGCAGCTCGACCTGGCGACGTTCAACGTGCTCTTCAGCGAAAAGAGCAGCGACCTGGGCTACGAGTCGCAGAAGAACCTGTTTGCGCCCCGCGTCGGTGCGGCCTACCGCATCAACGACGACACGGTGTTCCGTGCCGGTTACGGTCGTACGTTCAACCCACTCCCGTGGTCGCGGCCGCTTCGCGGGTTCTACCCGTCCACGATCGCCTATGGCGCCACGGGGCCCGTCGCGGCCATCCCGTACGGCGATATCGGGCTGGGCATTCCTCCGGCGGCGAACCCCGACCTCTCGACCGGCGTCACTCCCCTGCCGCGCGGTGTCACCATGCGCACGCCAGAGGTCGGCAACGTGCAGCGCGGCACGATCGACTCGTGGAACGTGTTCGTCGAGCGCCGCCTTCCCGGCGAAATCTCACTGAGCACGGGATACGTGGGTACCGCGACCAACAACGGCTACGCGGACCTCAACCTGAACTACGCGGAAAGCGGTGGCAACGCCAATCGGCAGTTTTCCGCGCAGGCAGGCACCGCCGACATCCTGCTGTGGGGCGCGCGCACCAAGGCGCGCTACCACTCGCTCCAGATGGCCGTGAACCGTCCGTTCAGGAATGGCCTCCTCCTCAAGGGCGCCTACACCTTCTCGAAGGCGCTCAACGAGGCCGATGACGATGGATGGGTGGGCCTGAGCTGGAACCAGCCGTCACAGATCGGACGCAACTACGCGCGCGCGGGGTATGACCGCCCGCACATGCTCCAGATGGGCTTCGTGTACGAACTGCCGTGGTTCAGGGAGGACTCGGGCGTTCTCGCGATGCTCCTGAAGGCATGGCAGATCAACGGCATCGGGTCGTGGGTGTCGGGCACGCCGTTTTCCGTCACCGGTGACAACGCCCTTCTGAACCAGCAGGGTGGCCTCCAGACCGGCAATGTAAGCGGCGAACTCGAAGGCAACTTCAACGAGGCAGGGCCCAATGGCCCGTGGTACGACCCGAGCCAGTTCAGCCAGCCAGGCAACGCCTGGGGCAACAGCGGGCGCAACTCGTTCCGTGGGCCGTCGAACTGGAACCTTGACTTCTCGCTGTTCAAGGCGATCCCGGTTGGCCGCTACCGCATGGAGTTCCGTGCGGAGTCGAGCAACGTGCTGAACCATACGCAGTGGGCCAGCCCGGCCACCGCCGATCGCGCCATCACGTCGCTGAACTTCATGCGTCTTCGTACGCTGGCCCGAACGCCGCGGCGTATCCAGCTCGGCCTGCGCTTCGCGTTCTAGTGAATCCAGGTAGGGCCGGCTCTCCGAGCCCGGCCCTACCCAACTCTGACGTCTCCCCTCGTGGGGTGACCTTCGCCCCGGTAGCCCACAGGCTGCCGGGGCTTTTTGTTGGTAGGGACGGCTCTCCGAGCCGTCCAGACGGCTCTCCGCCTGCGCGCCGGAGCCTTGGCGAAGGCGAGAGCCGTCCATGTCCGACCGTGGACGTCATCGGCCGTACATCGATCGTGTCGCCGCGGAGACGGCCCGCTCGGAGAGCGGGCCCTACCAACCGTGCTGTAATGCCCGTGTGCTCTTCGTGCGCCTCGCCGCCCTGATGCTGGCGTCGGCCCTGATGCTGCAGCCGGCGGCCGACTGGCGAACCATTCCTGTCGACAGCTATCCAAGTGACGCCCGCGCCCAGATTGGCGCCGCGAGTGAAACCGCCACGCGCCGTCCGAACGACGCGGAGGCAGTCGGACAACTCGGTCTCGTGCTGCACGCGTGGGAGCAATACGAGCTTGCCGTCACGGTCTATGCCGAGGCCCGGCGACTTGCGCCCACAGCCGTCGACTGGTGGGCCCTCTCGGGCACGCTGGCGACCCGGATGGGTCGCCACGACGACGCCGCCGAGTATTTCGGCAAGGCCACTGCGCTGGCGCCGTCACCGCTGCTGGCGTTGCGTCATGCCGACGCGCTGCTCGATGCCGGACGACTGGCCGAGGCGCGCGCGGCGTATGACCTCGCCGTCACCATGCCCGACGCCGAGCCTGCCGCGCGGTACGGACTCGGCCGGCTTGCGATCGTCGACGGCGACATGACCACGGCCCGCACGCAGTTCGAGCGCGCCGTCGCGCTTGTGCCGACCTTCGGCGCTGCGCACTACGCCCTTGCCCAGGTCCATCGCAAGGCCGGCGACCTGGCAGCCGCCCGCGCCTCCATCGCCAGGCAGCAGCAGTGTCTCAACTGCTGGCCGATGCCGGCCGACCCGTACGCATCCCGCCTCGCTGCCGTCCGCGACGACGCCAGGGCGCTGCTGCAGCGCGGCCTGGGTCTCGCCGGGCGTGCCGAAGATGCGAAGGCGATCGCCCTTCATGAGGACGCGCTGGTGCGGGACCCGGCGCTGCTGCAGGCGCACGTCAACCTGATCACGCTGTACGCGCGGACCGGCAACATGGCGAAGGCCGAGGAGCACTACCGTGCGGTGACCGCACGCGGCCTGCAACTGGCCGAGGCGCACCGTGCTTTCGGGCTCGCCTTGCTGGCGGTGAAGGAGCCCGCGCGCGCCGAGCCCATCCTGCGTCTTGCCGTCGAGGCCAACCCGCAGGATGCCGAGGCGCTCAACGCGCTCGGCCTGATCCAGGAAAGCAGTGGCCGGCTCGCCGTCGCGGAAGGGTCGTACCGTCGGGCGGTCGCGGCCAATCCTCGCGTGCGCGGCCTGCGCTTCAACCTCGCCCGCATCCTGGTCGCGCAAGGGCGTCTCGACGACGCACTCGCGCAACTTTCGCTACTGGCCCTTCCCGACGATGCGGAGAGCGTGCGGTACATGCACGCCGCCGCTGCCCTGCACGTGCGCAAGGGCGACATCGCGACCGGCCGTCGCTTGAGCGAAGAGGCATTGGCCAGGGCGCGGCGCTACGGCCTCGCCGACGTCGCGGCAGCCATCGAGAGGGATTTGGAGAAACTCAAATAGCCATGGCCTACAGCCTGCAGCCTGCAGCCTGCCCGCACGACGTGCCGGGTACTCACAGGGTAGGGCCGGCTCTCCGAGCCGGCCATCACGTCTGCATCGCCATGCTTCTCATGGTCAGCGGGCTGATGCTACACGCCCAGCAGCCTGGCAGACCTCGTTTCGAGGACATCGCCGACAAAACCGGACTACGCTTCGTGCACGACAACGGCGCCCGCGGCGACTACTGGCTGCCGGAGATCATGGGCGCGGGCGTGGCCGTGTTCGACTACGACAACGACGGCGATCTCGACGTCTTCCTCGTGCAGGGTGCTCCGGGAACTGACGCGAACCCGCCGGGCACCGGGCACCGGGCGGCGGCAGGTAGGGACGGCTCTCTGCCTGCGCGCCGCAGCCTTGGCGAAGGCGGGAGCCGTCCATCTCCGCCCCCCGAACCTCCGACCTCCAGGTTGTTTCGCAACGACCTCGACAAGCCTGGCGGCACGCTGCGGTTCACCGATGTCACCACGCAGGCTGGTGTCGGGCTTGTTGCACAGGGCATGGGCACGGCCGTCGGCGACGTCGACAACGACGGCGATCTCGATCTCTACGTCACCACGTTCGGCGACAACGTGCTGTTTCGCAACGAGGCCGACGGACGCTTCGTGGACGTGACCGCCGCGGCCAACGCCAACGACCCACGCTGGAGCAGCAGCGCTGCGTTCTTCGACTACGACCGCGACGGCTTCCTCGACCTGTATGTCGCCAATTACGTGGACTTCACGCCAGCCGGCAACAAGCCGTGCGCCGAGCCCGCCGGGCAGCGTGATTACTGCGCGCCGCTGGCCTATCGTCCCGTGCCCGATCGTCTCTTGCGCAATCGCGGCGATGGCACGTTCGAGGACGCGAGCGAGAAGGCCGGCATCACGCGCGCAGATGGCAACGGGCTTGGCGTGGCCATCGGTGACTACGACGCCGACGGCTGGCCCGACATCTACGTGGCCAACGACGCGACGCCGAACCAGCTGTGGATGAACCAGCACGACGGCACCTTTGAGGACATGGGCCTGCTCGCCGGCACCGCGTACAACGCCGCGGGACGTCCGGAAGGCAGCATGGGCATCGCCTCGGGCGACTACGATCGCGACGGCGACGAAGACCTCGTCGTCACCAACATCGTCGGCGAAACGTTCGTGCTCTACGAGAACGATGGCAAAGGGGGTTTCGAGGACCGTCGCGCGGCGGTGGGACTGGCAGCGCCGACCGCGATGATGACCGGATTCGGCGCTGACTGGTTCGATGCCGACAACGACGGCTGGCTCGAGTTGTTCGTTGCCAACGGCGCCGTCAACCTGATTCCGAGCCTGCGCGCGACACCCAACCCCTTCCGCCAGCGCAATCAGCTGTTCACCACAGGACCGGGAATCGGGTTACGGGTGACGGGTGCCGGGAACCCGCCGCCCATTGATGGTAGGGACGGCTCTCTGAGCCGTCCATCTCAGAACCACCCGCCACCCGTCCCCCTCACCGCAAGCCGGCCGTCTACATCGCCGAACGCGACCGTGCGTCTGCGGGACGTCACCGCCGAGGCCGGGCCGGGCCTGGAGTTGCTCGGGGTCGGTCGGGGCGCGGCACTCGGCGATCTCGACCTCGATGGCCGCGTCGATGTCGTCGTCACCAACAACGGCGGCCCGGTCCGCCTGCTGCACAACGTCACCAGCGGTGCCGGTCACTGGCTGCGACTGAGATTGACGCAGCCGAAGACGAACAGGCGCGCCGTCGGTGCCTCGGTGCGGATCGACGTTCCAGGCCAGCCGCCGATCGTGCGCCGCGTCCATTCCGGCGGCAGCTACCTCTCGTCCTCTGACGATCGGCTGTACGTCGGCCTGGGTGCCAGTGCCGGTCCGATCACTGCCACCGTGACCTGGCCCGACGGCGTACAGCAGCGCGTGAGCGGCCTCGTAGTGGACCGCGAGCATGAGATCAGCCGCCGATCTCGCCCCTCAGTATTCGGGCCATGATTCATTCGCAGCCCCCAGGCCCTCGTCGGCCAGCAGACGGTCCTCCGTCGGGTCGAGCCTGGCGCACTCCTCGGCCACGCGAGTGCGGGCCAATCGAGACAGCTTTACCGCGAGCGCTGCCTCAATCGCCTGGCTACGATTGCGGAAGCGCTGCCGGGCCACGAGGTGGTCCACGCGGTCGAGCAGTTCAGGGTCGAGCGTCAGGGCGACCTAGGTCTTTGGCATGGCCAGAGCAACCGCGTGATCGCATCCAAGTACCGGCCGCGCATGGCGGCATAGAAACCCGCCTTCCAGATCTTAGCCGGCCTTTCGCGCTTTCGACGGAGGTGGCTCACCGTGCTCGGCAAGATACACGCGCAGCGCCTTGTTGACTGAACCAGAGTCTCGAAACACCCTGGCGAGATCAGGCTCGAGTAGCACGATGTTCGTGCCTTGCTGATACCGCTCGTAGTACTTCCCTCGCACGCCACCGGTGAGGTCGTACTCCGGTCTCATTCCATCGGTCGGTTTCTTGTCCGTCATGTTCGTATGTTCGGCGCTCGGCACTCGTCACGGGCCGTGCACTGATGATGCGAATCCGATCGTCTCGGTCAGTATGGGCGACGATCAGCAGTCGCTGCTGAGCCGTCGCCCCGACGGTCAAGAATCGCTGTTCGTCGCTCGAATGATCCGGATCCGCGATTGTCACCGCCAGCGGGTCGCCAAATACGGTTGATGCGTCCTTGAACGTGACGCCGTGCTTCGAGTGGTTGTCGGCATCTTTGACTGGATCCCACTCGAAATCCATTTCGCCTCAGTTCGAGTATACCGAGTCGTTGTTTGTCCGGTTGACAACGGGTTGGAGCCGACGGCCCCGACGGGCACGAGCTGGGGGACATGCGCGGGACGCGTAGCAGGCTTTGTTCCGTAGAGTCTATTGGGGAGCGGCCGGGTGGCCACCTGGACCCTCATGACCCCGGTGGCGGCAGTCAAATTTCTGGGCGCCTGAAATCCTGCACTTCCCGGATAATCGCCCCGATGCCGACCCGTCGCCGCTTCCTCACCACAGTGCCCGCCGTCCTCGCTGCCGCGCAGGTGTCCCGTTCAGACCTGCAGGCGCAGACATCGGCCGGCAGTGCCGTCGCCGCGTGGCTCACGCCCTACCAACGCGACGTGCAGCGACTCGTCGACGCCAGTGTCGGCTCCACCGCGGCATGGGACCGTCTCGCCGAGCTGTGCGACACCTTCGGCGGCCGGTTGACTGGCACGCGCAACCTGCAGCTCGCGTGCGAGTGGGCAGCCGAGACGATGCGCGGTGACGGACTCGAGAACGTCCGGCTCGAGAAGACGATGGCGCCGCATTGGGTGCGCGGCGAGGAATCGCTCGCGATCGAGACACCTGTCCGGTCGCCACTGGTCATGCTGGGGCTCGGCGGCAGTGTGGGCACGCCAGCCGGCGGTATCACTGCCCCGCTGATCGTGGTTCGCAGTTTCGACGAGTTGAACAAGCGCGCCTCCGATGTGCCGGGGCGCGTCGTCCTGTACGACGTGCCGTTCACGAGCTACGGCCAGACGGTCGCGTATCGCGCCAACGGCGCGATCAACGCCGCCCGTCATGGCGCCGTCGCCGTGCTCGTGCGCTCTGTTGGCCCGATCGGCCTGCGGACGCCCCATACGGGCGCCGTGAGCTACCTGCAGGGTACGCCGCAGATTCCTGCCGCGGCCCTGCCTGTGGAGGACTCGCAGCGCCTCGCCCGTCTCGCCGCACGCGGCGTGCCGGTCACCGTGACGCTTCGGATGGCGGCGGCGACGCTTCCAGACGTCGAGAGCGCCAACGTGATCGGCGAGGTCACCGGGCGGGAGCGGGCCGACGAGATCGTGGTGGTCGGCGGGCACTTCGATTCCTGGGATGCCGCAGTCGGTGCCTCCGACGATGGCGTCGGGTGCATCGTCACGTGGGAGGCCGCGCGTCTCATGAAGAAGCTCGGGCTGCACCCGCGCCGGACCGTGCGCGTGGTGCTGTTCACGAACGAGGAGAACGGCCTGCGCGGCGCCACGGCGTACCGTGACGGGTACGTGGCCTCGGCGTCGAAGCACGTCATGGCGCTCGAGTCAGACATCGGCGTGTTCGAACCGATGCGTCTCGGTTTTTCCGGCAACGAGCGCGCGCGCCAGATGATGGCCGACGTTGTCGACCTGCTGCAGCCGCTCGGCTTCCCACCTCTCGGGCCGGGCGGTGGCGGCGCCGACATCGGCCCGATCGCGCAGGCCGGCCAGGTGCCGACGATGGCACTCGCGGGTGATGCGGCGAGGTATTTCCAGATTCACCACACGCCCGCGGATACGGTCGAGCGAATCGACCCCAAGGAGATGGCCAAGGCGGCCGCGGCGATCGCCGTCGTCACGTGGATGGCCGCCGAGATGGAGACACCGTTACCAAGGTAGGGACCGCTCTCCGAGCGGTCCATGACCCTCGCTTTCTCCGAGCGGTCCATGGCCGACGCCGAATGGTCCCCTGTTCGGCGGGGTAGGCGATGGACGGCTCGGAGAGCCGTCCCACCAATGACGATGGTAAGGTGTGAGGCGAGGAGAGATTCGGTGACCCAGACCTTCGTGGCGCGTTTCAGTGGCGCGCTGGTGATGACCCTGACACTCGCCGGCGTGATCGCCGCGGCGCAAGCCAAACTTCCGACCGTGGTCGTGTACAAGACGCCCACCTGCGGCTGTTGCACCAAGTGGGTGGAGCACCTCAAGGCGGCCGGCTTCACGGTTGAAACGCAGCATCGTGACGACCTGACGAGCATCCGGCAGCAGCAGAAGGTACCGCCCACCGCCACGTCGTGCCACACGGCACTGGTGGGACCGTACGTCGTCGAGGGCCACGTGCCCGCGGCCGACGTCAAGAAGCTGCTCGCGGAGAAACCCGCCATCAAGGGCATCGCCGTGCGCGGCATGCCGGTCGGCTCGCCGGGCATGGAAGGCGCGAACCCGCAGAAGTACGACACGCTCGCCTTCACCGAAGGCGGCAAGACGAGCGTGTTTGCGAAACACTGACAGGCTGCAGCCTGTAGCCTACAGCCTGCAGGCCGGGCGGTAGGCTGCAGGCCGCAGGCTACAAGTCTCAGGTCTCAGGTCTTAGGTCGCATGTCTTGCTTGAGACCTGAGCCTTGAGACGTAAGTCCTCCCCTACCCCTTGAACGCCGCCCGCAGTTGTGCGACGGCCTTCGGCACCGCCTCCTGGGCGGGCGCCTTGCCTTCGAACTCCAGCGAGACATAGCCGCGATACTGCTGCGCGGCGAGGATCTTCGCGATGCGGGCGTAGTCGATGTCGAGCGAGTACCACTCGCCGCCGCCCTCGTACGTCTTGGCCTGCACGAAGACCGTCTTTGGTGCGATCTTCTCGAACTGCGCGTACTGATCGTCGAGGAAGTTGCCCGTGTCGGCGAGCACGCCGAGCCATGGCGAGTTGACGGCGTCGACGATCCGCATCAGCCCGTCGGCGGTGCGTGCCAGGCCCCAGTGGTTCTCGAGGGCCAACACCACACCGAGCTTCTCGGCGGTCGGCAACAACTTCTCGATCGACGAGATGCACCATTCGAAGCCCTGGGCTTCGGTCGCACCGGGCAGCACTGGCTCGATGCCCTTGTTGGCCATCAGGTCGTCGAACGACTTGGTGGTGTTCCAGCGGCCGGTGTTCAGGCGCAGGCACGGGATGCCCATCGCGTAGGCCAGTTCCATGCAGTGCACCGTGTGGTCGATGTTCTTCTGCCGCTCGGCGGCATCCGGGAACACGAAGCCCTGGTGAATGGACAACGCGATCAGGTCGATGCCGTTGACGAACGCGTGCTTCTTGAGGCGCTGCAGGTACGCGTTGTCCTCGCCCTTCATCTGGCGGTGCAGGATGTCCACGCCCTCGACGCCGACCGACGCGGCATGCTCGATGACCTTCTCGATCGGATACGGGTCGTTCTCCGGCCGGAAGTGCCAGTACGAGTAGGACGACACGCCAAGTTTGATGCGGCCCGGCCCCTTGCCGAGCGATGCCGGAGTGGGCCCGGTACGCTGCGCGAACGCAGACGAGGACGGGACGACCTGCAGGGCCGCGGCAGCTGCGGCTGTGCCAGCGGCGCCCAACAACGCACGACGAGAAATGGACATCAGTGACGGACTCCTTGTCGGCCTTAGTCGGTCGGCCGTGGGCCTTCGAACATCAGGCATTTGGTATCACCAGCCTCCGGCCTGCAGCCTGCGGGCTCCAGGGGGACGCACGGCTCAAGGCTCACGTCTCACGTCTCAGGTCTCAGGTCTCAGGTCTCAGGTCTCAGGCCTCAGGCCTCAGGCCAACAAGACATGAGCCGCAAGCCGTAAGGCGCCAAACGTTAGCAAGCGTCAAGCGTTCCCGTTAAACGTTAGGCGTTAGGCGTTAATGTGGCCCTGCTGATGCACGCGACCACCTGGTCGATCTCGGTGAGAGTGGTCGGGCGCCCGACGCTGATGCGCAGGTTGGTGAGGCCTTCCTCGCGGCCGATCGCGCTGAGGACATGCGAGGACTCACCGGATGCGCTCGTGCATGCCGAGCTCGTGGAGACGCAGATGTCGTCACCGAGGGCCGCGAGCAGGGCGTCACCGGCGGCGCCGGGCACGCTCACGTTGAGGTTGTTGGGCAGTCGCCGGTCAGGACTTGCGATCGGATCGGGCCCGTTCAGCAGCACCGACGGAAAGGCGTCCTGCAGCGCCAGCCAGAGTCGATCGCGCATCGCGCGCTGCGTGTGACGGTCGGTCTGGAGGTCTGCGCCGGCGAGCACGACCGCATCGGCAAGACCAACGATGCCGGGCACGTTCAGGGTGCCGCTGCGAAGGCCGAATTCGTGGCCGCCGCCATCGAGCTGGGGCGCGAGCGTGCAGGGCGTGCGCACGTAGAGCGCGCCGACGCCCTTCGGGCCGTACATCTTGTGACCACTCATGGACAGCAGGTCCACGTGCAAAGCCTGCACGTCCACGGGCACCTTGCCGAACGATTGCGTGGCATCGGTGTGCACCAGCACGCCCCGGGCCCGGCACACCGCGCCGATCGCGGCGATGTCGTGGATCACGCCGATCTCGTTGTTGGCGTGCATCAGCGACACCAGCACGGTGTCTGGACGGAGGGCGCCTTCGACATCGGCAACCGACAGCGAACCATCGCTGGCCACCGGCAGGAAGGTGACCTCGTAGCCGTCGTCACGCAGCGCCTTGCAGGCGTTGAGGACGCACTTGTGCTCCGTGACAGCCGTCAGGACGTGACGGCCGCGCGATTCGTACATGCGCACCACGCCCTTGATGGCGAGGTTGTTGGATTCGGTGGAACCGGACGTGAAGACGATCTCGCGCGGAGACGACGCATTGAGGGCCGTCGCGATCCGCTGGCGGGCCTGCTCGACGACGGCCCGCGCCTGCAACCCGACGCGATGACTGGTACTCGCGGGGTTGCCGAAGATCTCCATGAAGTACGGAGTCATGGCGGCGAACACCCTGGGATCCACCGGGGTCGTCGCGTGATAGTCGAGGTAGATGGGCACGGCGTGGGCTCTCCGCGGTCCACTGCGGATCTGCCCGGATTGTGCTACACCGCGCCAGCGGTGCGCAAACAGCTGACCTCGTCGACGGTAGGGCCGGCTGTCCCAGCCGGCCATCTGCTGCGCGAATCGGTGTCAACAGAGGACATGGACGGCTGGGACAGCCGTCCCTACCCAATCGCGCTGGAATCCGTTAAGGGAGACGTGTCAGGGTGCCGCCGCTGCCCAGTCGACGACCACGTCGCTGTAAACCTGCCCGTTGACGCCGAGCCACTTCACCGTGACCTTCGCGGCGGCCATGCGCAGCAGTTCGTCCGATTTGACGACGAAATGCGACGCATCCCCGACACGCTCCCCGAGGCCCTCGTCCGGGGCGGCCACCATCTCCAGTCGCACGAGGCGCCCGCTCGTCTCGACGTCCACGACCACCTTCGGCTGGGCGATGCGCTGCCCCGGTTGCCCTTCGGCATCCAGCACGTAGAGCGACAGTTCGCCGTTGTCGGGCACGGCCACCACCTCGGCATGCGCAGCATGCGGTCCGAGCGCCACCACGACGCCGCCGTGCGGCGGCCGATCGGCGTGCGCTTCCTCGTCTTCGAAGACGGTCGCCGTGGCGTCCTCCAGGGCCTTGGGCGCCGCGGGTCCGTTGACCGCCGCGGCTGCCGACACCTCCGCCGCGGGCGCCGACGACGAGCAGCCGGAAAGCCCACAGGCGAGGACCAGGGCCATCGGCGCCCAGATCACGGACCATCCCCTCACGTTCATGTACGTCTCCTTACAGGTCTGAGCGCTCACTGACGATTCTGGTCGCACGCACGCCACACGAAGGGACCACGCCAGCCGCGGCCGCGAGGCCGCAGCGTCGTGATCGCCGTGGCGGCGCGCACGCTGACGAGAGGGACTACTGCACGTCGCGCGCCAACGTTGCACGTCCGGCCTACGGCCTGCAGCCTGCAGCCTGCGGCTTCAGGTCTCAGGTCTCAGGTCACAGGTCTCAAGGGCTCTTCGCTCAGGCCGCAGGGCTCAGGTCTCAGGTCTCAGGCCTCAGGACCCAAGTCGGTAGAGCCTCAGGTCGCAGGGTTCAGGGCTCAGGTCCTTGCTGTTGGCGTTCGACGTCTGGCGTTTGGCGTTATCACGTTGCCGTCGACCTTCCGGCAAGCGTGCTGTCGACCCTCCATCTTCGCCAAGGCTACGGCGGACAAGTCAGGTCGACGGTCAGTGATCTTCCTGAAAGATGGCGACACCAGGCGCGTGGCAGCGCCGGCCTGAAGGTCGGCGCCTACAACCGTGCGTGGTACGCAGTAGGCTGCGGCCTGCAGCCTGCAGCCGCAAACCCGTAGGCCGTAGGCGGTCGGCCGTAGGCGGTCGGCTGTAGGCGCTAGTGTAGTGTCCGAGAATTAACTGGACAACGCCTTGGACCGCCGTCGGCGGCGCGGCTGCGTGGAGCCGGGCTGAATTTGCTCGAGCGTTTGGCGGCAGCGTGCGAGCTTCTCTTCGATCCGTTGCACGGTCGCCGTCCACACGAATGGCTTCGGGTGTGCGTTCCACGCGGCCAGAAACTCCTGAATGGCTTGCTGCAATTCTTCCACGTTGGCGAACGATCCGCGGCGGACACGTTTCCCGGTGAGTTCCCCAAACCACCGTTCAATAAGATTGAGCCAACTGGAACTGGTCGGGACAAAATGCAGGAGAAAGCGCGGATGCCGTGCGAGCCAGGCGCGGACCGTGGGATGGGTGTGCGTGCCGTAGTTATCTAACACCAAGTGCAATGGCACCGGGCCAGGAAACTCGTGGTCCAGCGTGCGCAGAAACTTGACGAACTCTTGGTGTCGGTGGCGTTCGTAACACTGGCCGACGACCCGTCCTTCCAAGATCTCCAGGGCGGCAAACAGGGTCGTCGTGCCATTGCGCTTGTAGTCATGCGTCATCGTGCCGCAGCGGCCCTTCTTCAACGGGAGGCCCGGCTGCGTACGATCGAGCGCCTGAATCTGGCTCTTTTCATCGACACACAGCACCAGGGCCTGCTGCGGCGGATTCAGGTAGAGCCCCACGACATCGGTGAGCTTCGCCAAGAAGTGCGGGTCCCGCGACAACTTGAACCGCGTGACCCGATGCGGCTGGAGATGATGGCTGCGCCAGATGGTGCTGACGGTGGACTTACTGACGCCCTGACGTGCGGCCATCAGGCGGCAACTCCAGTGGGTCGTCCCCTCCGGCCGCGTCTGCAGGGTGGTGTCGACGATCGCTTTGATCTTGGCGCCGTCATAGGTCGCCTTCCGCCCCCGCCCCGGCGCGATCTCCCAGAGACTCGTGAGGCCGCCTGCCGCGAATCGGGCACGCCACAACATCACGGTCTTCCGATTGATCCCGAGGTCGGCGGCGATGCCGGAGTCGGAGTGCCCGGCCGCCGCTGCCAGCACGATGCGACTGCGCAACGCGACTTGCTGCGGGGTGTTCTGGGCGTCCAACCACCGGTCGATTTCGTCCCGGTCGGTAGCACTGAGGCTGATCGGGGGAACAGCAGCGGGCATGCCTCTGACCCTACGCCGTCCCGTATACGTTGTCCATCTATTTGTTGGACACTACACTAGGCGTTAGAGGCGTCAGTGATGACGTACTGCCGCAACAATCTCTCGAGCGTGTCCTCCGGGTCGCGGCACCAGCCGGTGTGCGCCGGCGACGTCTGGATCACGGTACTGCGGGGCGCCACGAGCCAGTGGAACCGCTGCCGCGCCGGGAGCGCGCCAATGGGGCCCGCGTCTGCCCCGCCCCGGCACACCGCCTCGAACGATGCCAGGTGGCTGCGGACGATATCCTCATCCAGGGTCGGCGCGAACGCCTTCAGTCGCGTGGCATCCAGGTGCACCCGCGTGCCGAGGAAGCGGCGCTCGGGGCACGAGAGAATCACGCCGACGTTGACGAACTCCTCGCGCTCGACGTGCGGCACGACCCGGAGCACGGCGTAGTCATACGCGTGACAGTCGCGCACGGGTCGCCTCCTCCATGAACGATCGCGCGCCGCGAACACGCGCGCGCAGGTAGTCTGCGTATGCAGTGCGCTGCGCCTCCGCGCCCTCGCCAAGCCAGGCGTCGGGAATGTGCCCGGTCACGCCGTCGATCACCTCGTCCGAGAGCCGTGGTGTCAGCCGCATGTCGGCCTCGCCGATCGCGGATGCACGCCCGAGCAGCACGTGCTCGCTGATGCGGGGGAAGGCATCGTCGGCGCGGAGGACGAACTCCGCCGCCGGTGTCCCGTGATGGAAATACAGGCTCGCGCCATGGTCGATCAACCACAGACGGCGATGCCACATCAGGAGGTTGGTGTTGCGCGCGGTGCGATCGACGTTGGCCGTGAACGCGTCGAACCAGACCACTTCGGACGCCAGCGTGGAATCGACCCGATCCGCGACCGGGTCGAAGGCGACCGATCCGGGGAGATAGTCGAGCGCGAGATTGAGGCCTGCGCTGGCCCGGATCAGTTCCTGGATCTCCGGATCTGGCTCGGTCCGCGCCAGATCGGCATCCAGGTCGACAAACACCACTTCCGGCACCGGCAGGCCGAGCGCCCGCGCCAGTTCGCCTGACACCAGTTCGGCAATCAGCGCGCGGGGCCCCTGCCCCGCGCCCCGAAACTTGAGCACGTAGAGTCCATCGTCATCGGCTTCGATGATCGCCGGGAGGGACCCACCCTCGCGAAGCGGCGTCACGTAGCGTGTGACGTGGACGGTGCGGAGGGACGACATCAGGAATTGCAGAATTGCAGGAATTTCAGAATTTCACCACCACCGGGACAGTCCTACGCGTGGCGGCGGTAGTGGAATTCTGAACTTCTGAAATTGTGAAATGGCGCGTGTCCTACTTTGCTTCGGTCGCCACGCGGTCGTTGAACATCGCGGCGAAGAGGACGAGCACCAGCAATGCGGCGGCAGCCGGAAAGACCCAGATGGCGGACCAGGTGTGGCTGACGACGCCCGAGGCGTCGACCAGCTTGTAGGCGTCGACGACCGGTCCGAACACGAGCGAGCCGATGAACATGCCGACGCCCAGCGTGACGAACGCGATGAAGCCCTGTGCCGCACCGCGCAGATGCGCCGGCGCCTTCTTGTCGACGTAGATCTGGCCGGTGACGAAGAAGAAGTCGTAGCAGATGCCGTGCAGCAGGATGCCAACGTAAAGCATCCACATCCCCGCGCCTGCATCCCCGAGGGCGAACAACGTGTAGCGCACCGTCCACGCGATCATGCCGACGATCAGCATCCACTTCACGCCGAGCCGGACGAAGAAGAACGGCATCAGGAGCATGAAGCCGATCTCGGACCACTGACCGAGCGTCATCTTGCTCGATACATTCGCCACGCCGATCTCGCTGAGGAACGTGCCCGCGAGCCCGTAGTAGAACTGCAGCGGGATGCAGATCAGGAATGAGCCGAGCACGAAGATCAGGAACGAGCGTTCCTTCATCAGCGCGAGTGCGTCGAGGCCGAGAATGTCGCGCATGGTGACGGCGTGGCCGACGCTGGTCGGGGGCGTGTGCGGGAGCGCAAAGCTGTAGAGGCCGAGCGCGATCGAGGCGGCCGCGGCCGCCTGGAACATGCCAGCACTGGTGCCGAACCCGAGCACCGCAATCGCATAACCCGCGACAATCCAGCCGATCGTGCCGAGCACCCGGATGCCGGGGAACTCCTTGCCGGGATCCTTCATCTGCCGGAACGACAGCGAGTTGGCCAGGGCCAGCGTCGGCATGTAGCACAAGGTGTAGATCAGCAGCACCGGATAGAAGGTGCTAAAGCTGTCGAGGGTCGAGACGTAGAACAGCAGCAGCCCTCCCACCAGGTGCAGCACCGCCAGAATCTTCTCGGTGGCGAAGAACCGGTCGGCGACCATGCCCACGAAGAACGGCGAGACGATGGCTGCCAGCGCGGTGGCGCCATAGGCCAGCCCCTGCTGCGGGCCACTGAACTTGAGCGTCTCGTTCAGGTACGGCCCCATCGTCACGTACCACGTCCCCCAGATGAAGTACTGGAGGAACATGAGGAGGGAGAGCTTGAGGCGGACGGCGATCGGCATCAGTTCAGGTCCTTGATCCGGATGTTGCGGAACTCGACGACGTTGCCGTGATCCTGGAGCACGATGTGTCCCCTGGCGGCCTTGCCGTAGATCGGCCATGCCTTGAACTTGTTTTCGGCCACCAGCGTCGTCCAGGCCGGACTGCCGAACTCGTACTCGACCACCCTGGTGCCGTTCAGCCAGTGCTCCACGTGGTTGCCCTGGACGACGATCTTCGCGGTGTTCCACTCGCCTGCGGGCTTGCTCACGGCGGCAGACGGCGCGATCAGGTCGTAGTTGGCGCCGGAGAGCCGGTCCGGGCCGTTCTTGGCGTCGGGGTGACGCTCGTTGTCGAGGATCTGGTACTCGGGGCCGCTCCAGTAGGGCGCATCGCCCTCGGTGACGACGCGGTACATGATGCCGCTGTTGCCGCCGATCGCGATCTTGTAGTCGAGTTCGAGTTCGAAACTCCCGAACTCGCGGACGGTCATCAGGTCGCCGCCCGTGCCGCTGTGCACGAGGACACCGTCCTTGACCATCCATCCGGGTGGCGGCGTCTCGCTCTTGAAGGCGCGCCAGCCGGCCAACGACTTGCCGTCGAACAACGCCGTCCAGCCCGCGTCCTTCGTGGCCGCGGCCGGTTGCGCGAACGCCGCGACGTTCAGGCCCAGAATGGCGATAGGCGCCAGAGATGCAATCCGCGTCATCGAGAGAACTCCTGGGAGATCGGCGGGGTGCACAGCGCCCCAGCGTGGTCAGCGCTGCAGTATAGAGGCATTCTCCAGCGCCAGATCGACGGCAGGCGTCGAGCATTCCGCAGGTTCGGGCATGCCGTCGACCTGACTTGTCCGCCGTAGCCTTGGCGGAGGTGGAAGGTCGACGGCTACAGTCGTCGGCGGAGCCGGCGCAGAGCGCCCCGAGTCGCCACTGCCGGGTGCTCGTGATCCGACTGAAGGCTTTCTCCAGCGGGAGATCAACTGTAGGCGTCGAGCTTCAGCTCGACGCGCGGCGGCCGGGCATCCGCCGTCACCGCGGCGGGAGCAGGCCGGCGTTCGAGGGCCTGGGCCGTCTCGCGCGAGGCGCTGCCCTCGCCCTCGAAGTGCTGGCAGGCCGGCACGGCAAGGGCCGAGAGGGCGACAAAGAGGCAGGCCCGGGCCGCACGCGAGGTCCGCGTCGCGACCCGGGAGGTAGAAGTGCCTGGCAATTTGAAATCGGGAATTTCCAATTGCTCGTCCTTCTCAGATGGTGCCCTGACCGGGCATCGGCACGGGCGGCGTCGGGATCGGTCCGAGCTGCAGGCTTGCGGGCACGATCGCCTCCGCGGAATTCAGCGCCTCGTCCCACGTCACCGCCTTGCCGCTGTAGGCCGACATCCGGCCCATGATCGCCGTCAGCGTCGACTCGGCGACCGTCTGCAACTCGTTGATCTTCTGCCCGGCGCGGATGATGCGGATCAGGTCGATGTGCTCCTGCACGTACGGGCTGATCGGATCCTTCTCGCCCTTCCACGCTGCCGAACCCGTAATCTCGTACTTGTCCAGCTGCGCGCTGCCCTTGGTGCCGACGATGGCCTCCGAGACGCTGTTGGCGCAGTTGTCGATCTGGCGGCACATGCTCAACGAGTGCGAGCCGTCCGGGTACTCGTAGTCGATCGCGAAGTGGTCGAAGATGTGGCCGTAGGCCTTGTCGGTGCGCACCTGCCGCCCACCCATGCCGGTGGCCTTCACCGGTGGCCCCTTCTTGACCCAGTTGATCACGTCGATGTTGTGGATGTGCTGCTCGACGATGTGGTCGCCCGAAAGCCACGTGAAGTACAGCCAGTTGCGCAGCTGCCACTCCATGTCGCTCCAGGCCGGCTGGCGATCGCGCTTCCAGAGGAACCCCTGGTTCCAGTACGCCCGCATGCCGACGACGTCGCCGATGGCGCCGCCGTGCACGCGCTTCATCGTCTCGATGTAGCCGTGCTGGTGCCGGCGCTGCGTGCCGCCGACGATGCTGATGCCCTTGGCGTCAGCCTCCTTGGCCAGCGCCATCACCTTGCGGATGCCGGGGCCATCGACAGCCAGCGGTTTCTCGGTGAAGGTGTTCTTGCCGGCGCCGATCGCGGCCTCGAGATGCGTCGGCCGGAAACCCGGCGGCGTCGCGAGGATCACGTAGTTCACGTCCGGCACGGCGAGCACCTTCTGGTACGCGTCGAAGCCCGTGAACACGTGCTCGGGCTTCACTGCCGCACGCGCGCCGTACTGCTCCGACAGCCGCTTGACCGCCTGCTCCGTGCGGTCGCTGAACATGTCGCCAACGGCGACCAGGCGGACCCCGGTCTCATGCCCCTTGAACACGTCGGCGACGGCGCCGCTGCCGCGCCCACCCGCACCGATCAGGCCGATGCGGATTTCGTCGCTGCCCTGCGCGTGAGCCCCCGGGATGACGCTCCACCCCGCGAGGCCGCTGCCCACGGCAGCCGCCGTTGTCGTCTTGAGGAAGTCTCGCCGTGTCGATCCAGATTGTTCGGACATGCCCTCACCTCACCCTGGGAATTTCACAATTTCAAGATTTCACAATTTCCTTACCATTGACAGCCCTCGGAGCGCTCCGGTGGCTGTGAAATTCTGAAATAATGAAATTCTGCAATTTGCGGACTACCTGTCCGCACTCTCCTTGATCACCTTGCTCTTGAACCCCTTGAGGTTCGCCTGCTCGTCGAGCGCACGGGCCACACGGAAGCCGACGTGATCGGCGTCGGTGTGCCAGTAGATGCTCTGGGGCACCTGCGGATCGCGCTGGCTCCAGTCCTCGTGCGATGCCTGCCGGTTCGCGAAACGGAGCTTGTCGGCCGCCTCGATGAACGACCCGCCCCGGGTCGGGTGCGGATACCGCTTGTCGGTCGGCAGCGCCACGGGCTGCGTCGCCTTCGGGGCCCATTGCGCGTAGCGATTCTCGGCGTAGAGATCGAAGGTCCACTCCGCGACGTTGCCGAGCATGTCGTACAGGCCGAACGCGTTGGGCTTTTTCGTGCCGACGATGTGCGGTGTCTCCTTCGCGTTCCCGGCGTGCCACGCCTGCTCCTCGAGGGTGGCAGGACGCGCCGTCGTATCGCCAGCACGGGCGGCGTACTCCCATTCAGCCTCGGTCGGCAGGCGATAGGCCTTGCCGGTGACCTGCGACAGCCATCGGCAGTACTCCATCGCCGCGTGCTGCGTCATCGCCAGCGCCGGCATCTTGCCCTTGCCGTAGCCCTTCGCCTCGTCGCCATAGGCTCGTGATGGCTTGCTGACGGCGTCACTGTCGCCCGCTCCACCGTCGCCAGTGCGTGCGCCCGTGTTGCCGACGAATGCGAACTGATCGAACTCGTCCCAGGTGACCTCGGTCTTGCCGATCCAGAACGGCTTCAGCGTGACCTCGACCTGCGGGCCTTCGTCCGCGTCGCGGCCCGCCTCACTCGCGGGACTCCCCATCGTGAAGGTGCCGCCGGGGACGGCGACCATGTCGAAGGAAACCTTGCTACCAGGAATGGTCTCTGTGTAGGCAGCCGCAGGAACGGCCTTGGGCGCCGGCTGCGCCGCGAGCACGGCGGCGCCGAGCGACAGAAGACTCACGACGGTGAGGTAACTGCCGGACTCCAACGATATTCGCAGCCTACGGCCTAATGCCTGCGGGCTGCCGGCTGCCTGATCGCATATCGAGACTGCCGGTGCCCCGACCGCCATGGACCACTTGTCCGGCAGGACCCCGCTCTGCGGCCGAGAGCGATGACGTGGAGGAACCATGGTTGTGCCGGAGTGTATCGCCAACCGGTGACCGGGAGAACGGAAAAAGGGCGAGGCGACGATCGTCGCCCCGCCCCTCAGGTAGCCTGCAGCCTGCAGCCTGCAGGCTGCGTGAGGGAGTCGAGGCGGACGGTCGTCCGCCTCGACTCCCTTCTGCTTAAAACTGGAAGCGGACGCTCAGCTGGAGGTCGCGCTGACCGTTCTTGCTGGTGATGCGGCCGAAGTTGCCGCTCAGCGGATCGGCCTGCCTCTGACCTTGAAGGTCCCCGTTGTCGATGTTGCCGAGGTTCGGGTGGTTGATGAAGTTGAAGGCCTCTGCGCGCAACTGGATGCGTCGCGTGCCGCCAAGCGTGAAGTTCTTGAACAGCGCGATATCCCACTGCTGCTCGCCGGGGTTGTACCACGCGTTCCTCGGGGCGTTGCCGAACGTGCCGGCGGCCGGCTCAGCGAAGGCGGCCGTGTTGAACGCCTCGGTCCCCGGCACCGTGTACAGCTGGTAGTTCATGTCGCCCGGATCGCCGACGAGGTTCCAGGGCTGGCCGAAGCCCTGATCGCCAACGCCCGCCGTGTCGCGGTTTCTCTGGTACACAGAGAACGGGATGCCGCTGCGCATGAACGTCGCGCCAGAGACCTGCCACCCGCCGAGCAGATTCTTGATGAGCGTGTCCTGCTCACGGAAGAACGGCAGGTCGTAGATGTAGTAGAACGCCAGTACGTGGCGCCGATCGAACTGGGACGGCCCCCAGTACGTCGTGTCGTCGTAGCTGTTGAACAGCACGTTGCGCTTGGAGGAGCCATTGTCTTCCGACTTGCCCAGCGTGTATGCGAAGCCGAACTTGAACCCATTCGTGTAGCGACGATCCGCGGAGATCTGCAGCGAGTTGTAAATCGATCGGCCTGCATTCTCGGAAAGACGGATCGCGCCGTAGCCCGCATACGGGCGCAGCGCGGCGATGTTCACCCCGGGATTGGACTGCAAGGTTCCGGGCGCCAACTGGTTGATGTTGCGTTCGCGCGGCAGGTACAGGCCTCGACGTCCCACGTAACTGACATCGAGGATGAAGCCCATCGGGATTTCGCGCTGCACGCTCGCCGACCACATGTAGGAAGTCGGGTGTTTGAACACGAGGTCCTGCGCAGTAGCGCCGATCGGCAGGTTGCCCGGGTTGACCCCCACGCCGGCCGGGTTGTCCGCGACGCCATTCGAGATCGTCGCCTGCGGCTGGAACGGCACGTTGCCGCCGAGCAGCGTCGAGTCGTTGAGCGTCACGCGGTTGTGGAACATGCCGACGCTGGTGCGCACGACGGTCTTTTCGTTCAGCTGATAGCTGATGCCGCCGCGCGGTTCGAACACGTTGGCGTGCGTCTCCGAGAACCCGCGCGGCTGGCCCGTGAAGAGCGCCAGCACGGCCGGATCGTTGGCAATCACCGAGTCGTTCCCCGCGCCCTCGAAGCCATCGCCGGGGAGCATCAGGCCGTTGTAGCGCACGCCACCCGACAGCGTGCCGGTGGCACGGTTCACGGTCGGCGCATTGGCCGCGATGTACGCTTTGTCGGCAAACGTCGCGATGTTGTTGGTATTCGAGTACCAGGGCGGCCAGTAGACGTACCGGAATCCGCCTTCGACCGTCAGCTTGCTGTTCGGCCGCCACGAGTCCTGGACGAAGGCATCCGTGGCGAGCGAGCGCCATTCGGTGAGGTTGCGCTCGCCGAGTTCGGCGTAGTTGGAGAACAGGCCGAGGGCCATGTTCGCGACGCCGACGCCCGTGCCACCGGCGCGGCCATCGAGGAACTCGAAGCGGCCGTTCTGGTTGTTCGTGCTGCCAGGCACGGCGCTGACGTTGATCTGGTCGAAGTCGTTCTGACCGGAGTACTCGAAGGAGATGCCGGCCTTGAACGTGTGACGGCCACGCAGGATCGTGCTCACGTTCTGGACGGTGTGGATCGGACCGGTCGAGAACGCCGGGTAGGGGCCGCCGTCGATCTCCGCAAAGTTGCTCACGCTGATCGTCGGCAGCTTGTCGTTGATCTCCTTGTTATCGGGAAACACGTACGGATAGTCGATGCCCCGTGTGCTTCGCAGGTAGTCGCCACCTTCGAACACGTTGATGTAGACGTAGTCGCGCGAATACGTGTACGTGAGCTCGTTCACCCAGTTGCTCTTGATGGTGCTGGTCCAACTCGCGGTGTTCGTGTAGTTGGGACGATCCCAGTCGGTCCGGACGAACGGGAACGACCCGCGGTACGCGTCCACGGCCTTCCAGCTGTAGCCCGAGTAGCGGTAGTTGAACTGGTTGCTCGCGTTCGGCCGCCAGTCGAAGCGGATGTTGTCCTTGCGTTGTTCGCGCGGGTTCGGGCTGGTCTGGATCAGGTTGTTCGCCCCCTGCCGGAAATCGGGGGTCGGCGTCGGGTACGTGTTCAGGAACGCCAGCCCCTCTTGTGACAACCGGTTGGCCGGGATGATGTTGCCCGGGAACGGCTGGCCGGTCTGCGGATCGATGATCGCGATCGCGGCGCGGTAGCCGTTGTTCGGATCGAGCAGCTCGCTGAAGTCACCCTGGCGCATCTTCAGCGTCGGCACGGTATCGGTTCGCGTCGAGACCTGGAAGAAGTCCACCCACTCCTGGCCACCGAAGAAGAACAGCTTGTTCTTCAGCACCGGGCCGCCGCCGGAGTATCCGTACTGCTTGAAGTCGAACGGCGCGGGACCACTGCTCTCCGTGAGGTTGGTACTCCGATTGCGCGTCCAGCTGTTGGCCTGGAGCGACTCGTCGCGGTAGGAATACGTCCCGCTGCCGCTGAAGCGATTGCTGCCGCTCTTGGTCACGAAGCGGATCTGGCCGCCCGAGGCACGCCCGTACTCCGGCATGTAGTTGGCCGTCAGCACCTGCACTTCCTGCACGGCGTCCACGTTCTGGATGCCGATGATGTTGCCCGAGGCGCGGGTGCGAATGGCGGTGGCGCCATCGATCGTGATGTTGTTCTCATCGTCACGGCTGCCGTTGATGTTGAAGCCGCCGTTGCCGAGGTTGTCAAAGCCATAGTTGTTGAAGGACCCGCCGGCGACGCCCGCCTTGAGGCCCGCCACGCCAATCGGGTTGCGCCCGGCGAGCGCCATCTGCTCGATGTCCTTGGATTCAACGGTCTTGCGCATCGCCACGTCGGTCTGCAGCAACGCCGCATCGGCCGTCACCGTGACCTCTTCGGTCAAGGCACCGGTCTCGAGCGTGAGGTCCATCGTGATGGAACCGGCCGCGTCGAGCTGTACGGCCGTGCGCGTCGCCTTCTTGAACCCTTGCAGTTCGGCGCTGATCGTGTATTGCCCCGGCGCAAGGCTCGGGAAGATGTAGAAGCCGGATTCGTCGGTGACGCTGACTTCGGTCTGGTTGGTCGCCTGGTTAGTGGCCGTGACGGTCACGCCCGGCATGACGCCGCCCTGCTGGTCGTTGATGGTGCCGGCGACGCGGCTGCGTTCGAACTGCGCGAACGCCGGCGAACCGGCGAGCAGCAGCACTGCACACGCCATCAGGCGTTGCAGGCTCCTCCTCACGTGGAGCTTCCCCATAAATCCGTTCCTTCCTTGTCGTATGCCGGGACATGCGTCCCAGCCTGCCCGCCTGGCACCTACAGCCGTCCCTGCGCCCCAGCGGCGCCGTGCCTGGGACGGCCACAACTGCTTCGCACGTCGGGCAACCACCGCGCGTCGCAGAAAGAAAACCTGCCCTACCTGGTCCGTACTAGCTATCGCTAGTTGTCTCGCCACTCACCTGCATGGCTACGCCGACGCTGCATCGCTCGGGCGGTGCACCAGGCGGCGCGCAGCAGCGCGCTCGAAGCCGTCAACCGGCGTGGACGCAAGAGCATGGAGAGAGGAGAACCTCAAAGGGTTTAACACAGCCACTCTGTGCGGTCAAGAACCACCTTGCGCCCTCCGGCACCCCGTCGAGGACAAGTGGGTTGACCTCTTGCATCCCCGCTTGCGCACAATCACGTCTATGTAGTACTTCTCACAGCGCAAAGAGATGTGTAACAACGCCGGAGTGGTTCGACCAGTCATCCTGGGCGGCTGCGGCGCAGGCACGTGCGGACGCGCGGCGTAGGTACGTGCGGAGATGGCCGGCTCCGCCGCCGCCAAGGCTTCGGCGGACAGGTCGGAGAGCCGGCCCGACCCTAGTAATCGTTCACCCCGACTCCCGACTCCCGCATTCCCTGTGCTCCTGTGCTCTTGTGCTCCTGATGGAGGTCCCCGATGCCAGACCGACGACAATTCCTGCACGCAGCCGGCATGACCGCCGCCGCGGCGAGCCTTCCCGCCCGCAGCTACGCCCGTATCCTTGGCGCCAACGATCGTGTCCGCGTCGGCATTGTCGGCTTCTCCGACCGGTGCCGCGGCAGCCTGATCCCGGCGTTCCAGCAGCACGCCGCCGGGCTCAACTTCGAACTGGTCGCCGTCTCCGACATCTGGAGCCTGCGCCGCGAGGCCGGCAGCCAGCAATTGCAGAAGCTCGGAAATACTGCCCCCATCACCTGTCGGAACAATGACGAACTCTACGCCCGCAAGGACGTGGACGCGGTCATCGTCGCGACGGCCGACTTCCAGCACGCGCAGCACGGGGTCGAAGCGGTGCGCGCCGGACGCGACGCGTACGTCGAGAAGCCCATGGCCAACACCATGGAGGACGCTCGCGCCCTCCGCAAGGCGGTGAAGGACACCGGCAAGATCGTGCAGATCGGCACGCAGCGCCGGAGCACGAAGAGCTACCAGCAAGCCTACGAGTATTTGAAGTCGGGCAAGTTCGGCGACATCGTCGCCGTCGAGATGACGTGGAACGTCAACCAGCCCGGACGCTGGCGACGGCCAGGCCTGATCGACAAGCTGCGGCAGGAGGACACCGACTGGACGCGGTGGCAGCTGAATCGTCCGAAGGAAGCGTTCGACCCGCGCAAGTACCTGGAATTCCGCTTGTTCTGGCCGTACTCCTCGGGCATTCCCGATCAGTGGCTCGTCCACCAGATCGATACCGTGCACTGGTTCACCGGTTACCCGCGACCGCGCAGTGTCGTCGCCAACGGCGGCATCTACCTGTGGAAGGACGGCCGTCGCAATTGGGACACCTTCACCGGCGTCTACGACTACGGCCCGCTGGACGACACGACCAAGGGCTTCCAGGTCATCTACAGCTCGCGCATGACCAACGCCGCGGGTGACGTGAAGGAGTACTACTACTCCAACGGCGGCATGCTCGATCTGGACAAGAACACCGTGACCGACACCGGCGGGATGAAGGAGAACCACGCGAAGGCCATGGGCATGAAGGCCAACCTCCTGCCATCGATGTCGATCGCGGAGGCTTCAGCCACGACGACGGCCGCCGACACGGGCGCTGACGACTCGACGTCGGCCAACGTGCGCAACTGGATGGAGTGCGTGCGGAGCCGCAAGCCGCCGAACGCGAGCGTCGAGGCCGGCTACAGTCACTCGGTGGCGCTGTGCATGACCATCGCCGCCATCCAGACCGGCCAGCGCGTCACATTCGACGACGCCACCCAGGACGTGGTGATCGGTGGACAAGGGGTTCCCAGTGCACGACGCTAGTCACATCCGCCTTCGCGCTGCGCGCTTCGGCGCGATGGCCTCGCTTTGCTCGGCCAGCCTGATCATGGCAACCACCGCGAGCATGAACGCGCAGTCTCCCAAGGTCGCGATCAAAAGTGTCCCGGCCGAGAAGAAGGTCGAGGTCACCGTGGACGGCAAGGCGTTCACGACCTACATGTGGCCGGACACGCTCGAGAAGCCAGTCCTGTACCCGATCACCACCGCGAGCGGCATCGTCGTCACGCGCGGCTTCCCACCCCTCGCCAACGAGCGGCAGGACCACCCGCACCACGTCGGCCTGTGGTTCAACTACGGCGACGTGGACGGCTTCGACTTCTGGAACAACTCCGACGCGATCAAGCCGGATCAGAAGCCGAAGATGGGATCGGTCAAGCACCGTGAGGTGGTCAAGGCCGAGAGCAAGGGCGATCATGCGGTGCTCGAAGTGAAGGCCGACTGGATCTCGGGTGACGGCAAGACGCGCCTGAACGAGACGACCACCTTCACGTTCAGGGCGGCGGCCGGCGGCGTGCGGATGATCGACCGGGTCACGACGCTCGCCGCTGCGAAGGGCACCGGGACGGTGAAGCTGCCCGACAACAAGGAAGGCGCCCTCGGCTTGCGGGTGATCCGCGCCCTCGAGGATCCGGCCGAGAAGGGCGGCGAGTTCAAGGATGCCGCCGGACGCGTCACCAAGATGGGCGACATGGACATGAGCGGCGTCACCGGCCAGTACCTGACCAGCGAAGGCAAGGTCGGCAAGGAAGTGTGGGGCACGCGCGGCGCATGGACCAAGCTGAGTGGGACGGTCGGCGGCAAGCCGGTGACGATCGCCATCCTCGACGCCCCAGGCAACCCGGGCTATCCGACCTATTGGCACGCGCGCGGCTATGGGCTGTTTGCGGCCAATCCGCTCGGTCAGGCGGCGCTCAGCAACAACAAGGACACGTTGAACTTCGCCATCGCCGAAGGCCGTCCGGCCACGTTCCGCTACCGCATCCTGTTCATCGACGGCAATCCCTCGGCCGCCGACATGCAGAAATACGCGGCCGCATGGGCGTCAACCAGCGGCGGGTCCACATCGTCGAATCCGTAGGGAAGACGTAACCGGGTTCCGGGTAACGGGTTCCGGGTGCCGGAACCGATGCAGGCAGTTGCATCCCGTAGCCTGTAGCCTGTAGGCCGTAGGCTGTAGGCCGTAGGCCGTAGGCTCTAGGCTAATATCCGAGGACAGTGACAACGATGTTGAATGCACGGACGGTTGGCGCTGTGTGCGTGGCGCTGGTGATGATCGCGGGAACCGGCAGGTCGCTGGTGATGGCGCAGGCAGCCAAGAAGAAGGCCGCGCCCAAGGCCGCCGGCGGTCCGGCGCCGACAGCCGAGGAGGTGGCATCGGCCGAGGAGATCTACAAGACCAAGTGCGCCGTCTGCCACACCCTCGAAGGCAACTCGCCGATCCCGAACATGAACTTCGCCGACGGCGCGTGGCTGCACGGTTCGACGGTCAAGGACGTGGTCAACACCATCTCGAACGGCATCCAGGGCACCGCCATGATGCCGTTCAAGACGCAGTTCAGCGAAGGCGAGATCGCCGCGCTGGCTCGCAAGGTCCGCAGCTTCGATCCGAAACTCAAGTAGATCCATCCTCCACAGGTTGGGTAGGGACCGCTCTCCGAGCGGTCCATGACTGCGGCTCCCAAGCATCGATTGCTGCGCAGCGGTGGCAGAGATGGACGCCTCGGAGAGGCGTCCCTACCTCACTCCTCACATTTCAAACGCAATGACCGTGTCGTAGTCGTCGCGCGCCTTCGGATCGAGCGCGATCAGCACCGTGCCGTCCGGCTGGACGGTGAAGCGGGCCGCACCTCCACCCTTCAGGTATGTCGCCCGCCGCGGCGTGCCGCCAAGCGACGGGATCGCAATCTCGGCATCCTGCCAGTCGAGCACGTGCACGTAAACGGTGCTCCCCTTCTTCGTGGTCACGCCCCACGATCGCGGCGCGATCGGCCCCTGCCGCGTGCCGTAGATCGACGCGCCGTTCACCTGCAGCCACTGCCCCACCTGCTGGAGCCGCTCGACGTGCTCCGGCTGGATGCGCCCGTCGGGCATCGGTCCGACGTTGAGCAGGAAGTTGGCGTCGGCGCCGGCCGCACGCGCCAGGTATTGCACGAGCTCCTTCGTGCTCTTGTGACGCCGGTCCTGAAGGTTGAAGCCCCACGCGCCGTTGATCGTCTCGCACGTCTCGCGCGGCAGTGCGCCGATGGCGGTCGTGTTGAACCCCGTGGTGTTGGCGCCCGGCAGGTCCTTCTCGAACATCTGGAAGTCCTCACCAGGGAACGGCGACTGGTGATGGTTGCTGCCGACGAGCGCCGCCGGTTGCAGGCGGTGGATCAACTGGTACGTGCGTGCGAGCTGCCAGTTCTCGTCGGCCTTGTCCCACTGCCCATCGAACCAGATGCCGCCGATCGGACCGTAGTTGGTCAGCAACTCGGTGAGTTGCGTGTCCATGTACCGCAGGTAGGCGTCGAAGTCGCCGGACTCGGGCCGCTCCGATGCACGACCGGTACGGCCGCGGGGATAGTAGTCGGGGTGATGCCAGTCGAGCTGCGAGTGGTAGAAGAAGACCTTGATCCCTTCCTTGCGCGCCTCCTCGACGAGCGCCTTGATCACGTCGCGGCCGTACGGCGTGCGGTCGACGATGTCGTAGTCGGAGGCCTTCGAGTCGTACATCGCGAAGCCGTCGTGGTGCTTGCTCGTGATGGTGATGTAGCGCATTCCGGCCGCCCTGGCGATGCGCACCCACTCGGCCGCGTCGTAGCGGACCGGGTTGAAGAACCCCGGCAGCTTCTCGTACGTCTTCGCGGGGATGCCCTGGTTCTGCATCACCCACTCGCCGTCGCCGAGCACGCTGTAGACGCCCCAGTGGATGAACAGGCCGAAGCGGGCATCCTGGAACCACTCGCGCGCCTCGAGGTTCTCCTTCGCCGGCGTGTACTGATACGTGGATTTCCTGTTGATGTCGTCGCCCTCCGGCGGTTGCGCGAGCGCGGTAGAAGCCGCCATCAGGACGATGGCTGGCAGGATCGTGCGAATGTTCACGGGAGCCTCGACGAGTAACGTTCACCCATGGTCAGGTAGGGACCGCTCTCCGAGCGGTCCATGACTGCGATGCTCTCCATGGTTTCGATCTCCATCCGCGGGCCCGAGTCTGCGATCTCAGAGATGGACGCCTCGGAGAGGCGTCCCTACCTTGCAGAAGCTGACGAAGTCGCGGCGGCCGACGTCTTCCCCAGCTGCTGCAGGATGAAGGCGTACTCCAGCGCCACTTGCTCGAGGCGGGTGAACCGGCCCGATCGGCCGCCGTGACCGGCTTCCATGTTCACGCGCAGCAAGACTGGTGATGGCGATGAGTCGAGCGTCCGCAACCGTGCGACGTACTTGGCCGGCTCCCAGTACTGCACCTGCGAATCCCACAGCCCCGTCGTCACGAGCATCGCCGGATAGGACGCCTTGTGCAGCTGGTCGTAAGGCGAATACGCCAGCATGTAGTCGTAGTACGGCTTCTGCTTGGGATTGCCCCACTCGTCGAACTCGTTGGTCGTCAGCGGAATCGACTCGTCGAGCATCGTCGTCACGACGTCGACGAAGGGCACGTGCGAGACCAGGCCGCGATACAGTTCCGGCGCCAGGTTCGCGATCGCGCCCATCAGCAGCCCACCGGCACTGCCGCCCATGGCGAACACCTTGTCGGCGGCGCCGTACTTCAGCGCGACGAGCGCCTTCGTGACGTCCACGAAGTCGGCAAACGTGTTCATCTTCTTGAGCAGCTTGCCGTCCTCGTACCAGGCACGGCCCATTTCCTGGCCGCCGCGAATGTGCGCGATGGCCATCACGAAGCCGCGGTCGAGCAGGCTCACCCACGCACTGTTGAAGCTGGGGTCGGTCGAGATGCCGTAGGACCCGTACGCGAACTGGTACAGCGGCGCCGTGCCGTCGCGTTTCGTGTCGGTGCGATAGACGATCGAGACCGGCACCCTGGCGCCGTCGCGCGCGGTGACCCAGATGCGTTCGGTGGCGTACTTCGTCTTGTCGAAGCCGCCGAGCACCGGCGTCTCCTTCACGAGCGTCCGCGCCCCGGTCACCATGTCGAGGTCGTAGATCGTCGACGGCGTCGTCAGCGACGTGTAGGAGTAGCGAAGCGTGGTGGTGCCGGCCTCGCGATTGACCCCGATGCCCATGACGTAGGCAGCTTCTTCCGAGGCGACGTCACGCGACTGCCCTGCCTGGTCGAGGATCCGCAGCCGCTGCAGCCCGTCGCGCCGCTCGCCGACAACGAGGTAACTGTCGAACGGCTCGACGGCGGACACGAACACGTCGGCGCGATGCGGCACGACGTCCTGCCACTGCGCGCGGTCCCCGACCGCCGCCTCCGTGGCCTGGACGACGCGGAAGTTCTTGGCCTGCCAGTTGGTGCGAATCACCCAGCGGCCGGCGACGTGATCGGCGTCGTACTCGAAGTCGCGCTCACGAGCGACGAGCACCTTGAAGGGGTCGGCGGGCGACGCGGCAGGGATGCACCGTGTCTCGCTCGACACCGTGCTGCTCACGCCAATGCAGAGGAACGCCTCGTCCTTCGTCCGCGAGACGCCCATGTAGAAGCTCTCGTCGGGCTCTTCGTACACGAGGACGTCCGTGGCCGGATCGGTCCCGACGACATGACGCTTGACGCGCTTGGTGAGCAGCGTCTTCGGGTCGATCTCGACGTAGAAGACCGTCTTGTTGTCGGCAGCCCACGCGACGTTGCCCGACGTGCCGGTCAGCTTCTCCGGATAGAGCTTGCCGGTCGCGATGTCCTTGAACTCGATGACGTACTGGCGGCGTCCGACCGTGTCGGTCGAGTACGCCAGCCGGGCGTTGTCGAGCGAGACGTCCCACTGGCCCAGGGAGAAATAGCTGTGCCCGGCCGCAAGCGCGTTCTGGTCGACCATGACCTGCTCGGCGCCGCCGGCTGCGGGGCGCCGGACGTTGACCGCGTAGTCCTTGCCCGCGAGAAACCGTGTCGAGTACAGGTAGTCGCGCATCCGCCAGGGGGGCGCCTCGTCGTCAGGCTTGATGCGCCCCTTGAGTTCCTCGAAGAGTTGCTCCCGCAACCCCTTCACGGGCGCGAGGACGGCCTCGGTGTAGGCGTTCTCCGCCTTCAGATGCTCCAGCAGTTCCGGCGACGTGCGCGTGTCGTCGCGTAGCCAGTAGTACGGGTCCTGCCGGTCGCCGTGTGGTGACGTCACGACGTGGGGCTTCTGCGCCGCGACTGGCGGCAATGGTGTCTGAGCCATCAAGGGTGCGGCATGAGCGACGGCGAGCGTCGCTGCGAGCCGGAGAGAGCGGATGTTCATGGGGGGCACTCCATGGGCAAGGTAGGGACGCCTCTCCGAGGCGTCCATCGCCTCGATCGCGTGGTCGAAGGGCGGAGATGCACCGATCGGAGAGCGGTCCACGTCCGTGCCTCGCGGTCCATGTCCGCGCCTCGAGCCGCGAGTTCGAGGAGATGGACCGCTCGGAGAGCGGTCCCTACCTTCCTATCGATCGCGTGGTCGAGGGGCGGAGATGGACGCCTCGGAGAGGCGTCCCTACCTTCCTACACGATGCAGAGCTGCACGGCCTCACGCAGTGACGTGAGCGGGTCTCGCTTCGGGACGAACTCGTGCGCGAAGTATCCCTGGTAGCCCTTGTCGGCCACCCACTTGGCGATCGTCTTCCACTGCAGTTCCTGCGTCTCGTCGAGCTCGTTGCGTCCGGGCACGCCACCGGTGTGCAGGTGGGCGATGTAGTCCCAGTTGTCGCCCATCGTCCGGAGGATGTCGCCCTCCATGATCTGCATGTGGTAGATGTCGTAGAGCAACTTCACCCGCGGCGAGCCGACACGCTTGCAGATGTCCACGCCATACGGCGTGTTGTCGCCGATGTAGTCCTTGTGGTTCACCTTGCTGTTGAGCAGTTCGACGATGACGGTCACGCCTTCGGCTTCGGCAACCGGCTTGATGCGGTTGAGGCAGGCGACGCTGTTGACCTTCGCTTCCTCGATGTCCTGACCGCGACGGTTACCGAAGAAGGTGATGACATTGGGGATGCCCGCCTTGGCGGCCTTCGGGATCATCTCGGTCAGCGACGCGACGATACCGTCGTGGAACTTGGTGTTGTTGAGGCCGTCGGGGATCGAGCGCACCGCCGGGAATCCGGTCGAGCAGGCGAGTCCGAAGTCTCGCTTGCCGATGATCCACTCCTCCTCTGTGAGGAGGTCCACGGCGCCCAGGCCCATCTCGGCGCACGCCTTGAAGAACTCGGGCAGCGGAATCTTGTTGTAGCACCAGCGGCAGACCGACTGCTTGACGCGGCCCGTCGATGGGGCCAGGGCGGCGGCAGGCGCCGGCATCGCGGCGGCGGCGGCCGTCACTGCGGCAGCGCCGAGAAGTTCACGACGAGTGACGTCGGACATGGGCAACAGTCTCCTTGAGGGGGAAGTGTACTCTCGACGGCCCGGACAGGAACAATTCAGGCACGCTGTGCCGACATTCAGAATTCACAAATGCAGCGCGGGGCCAGCTCCGGTGCACTCTCCAGGAACATTTCCTCGGTCTTGCTGGCGATCAGCATTCACGGTTCAGCGACGTCCCGGAACCCTGCGCGGAGCCTGGCGCTGGTCGGCCTGCGCTCAATTCTGAATTCTGAATGTCAGCGAAGCCTGCCTGAATTGTTACCAGTCGTGCATCGTCCCGTCCATCCTGCGGTTCACGGGCAAGTAGGCCGGATCGTAGGGGTAGCGGGCGGCGAGGGCTTCGTCGATCTCGACGCCGAGTCCGGGGGCGTCACCGGGATGCATGACACCGGACGCGAACGCGTACTCGTGCGGGAACACCGCGTCGGTCTCGGCCGTGTGCGGCATGTGTTCCTGGATCCCGAAGTTGTGCACGCTGAGGTCGAAGTGCAGCGCGGCGGCCATGCAGATCGGGCTGAGATCGGTGGCGCCGTGACTCCCGGTGCGCACCTGGTGGAGTTCGGCCAGCGCCGCAATCTTTCGCAGGTGCGAGATCCCGCCGGCGTGGACCACCGTGGCCCGGATGTAGTCGATCAGCTGGGCCTGGATCAGGTGCTGGCAGTCGAAGACGCTGTTGAACACCTCGCCGACGGCGATCGGCGTCGTCGTGTGCTGGCGAATCAGGCGGAACGCGTCCTGGTGCTCGGCGGGCGTGGGGTCCTCCATCCAGAAGAGGTGGTACGGCTCGAGCAGCTTGCCGGCGCGGGCCGCCTCGATCGGGGTCAGCCGATGGTGCACGTCGTGCAGCAGGTCGACCTCGTCGCCGAACTCGCTGCGCATCCGCTCGAACAAACGGGGCACGAAATTCAGGTAGGGCTCGGTGCTCCAGCGATGCTCGGTGACGCCACCCTTCTCCGCCGGTTCGTACGGCCGGCCGGCACGGGCCACGCCGTAGGTGCTGCTCAAGCCGGGGATGCCCGACTGCACACGGATCGCCGTATACCCAAGGTCGAGCTGGACGGCGACCGCCTTGACGGCCTGATCGACATCGAGCCCGTTGGCATGCGCGTACACCCGCACGCTCTCGCGGGAGGCGCCGCCGAGCAACTGGTAGACCGGCAGGTTCGCGGCCTTGCCCTTGATGTCCCACAGCGCCGTGTCCACGGCCGCGATGGCGCTCATCGTGACCGGACCGCGGCGCCAGTAGGCGCCCTTGTACAGGTACTGCCAGGTGTCCTCGATGGCCCGCGCGTCGCGCCCGATGAGGAGGGGCACGACATGGTCGGTGAGGTAGCTCGCCACGGCCAACTCGCGCCCGTTCAATGTCGCGTCCCCCAGGCCGTACACCCCGTCCTCGGTCACGATCTTCAACGTGACGAAGTTGCGCCCAGGGCACGTCACGATCACGCGTGCGTCGACGATTTTCATGAAAACCCCAAAAAGGACGGAGGAGCGAGGACGGAGGAGCGAGGACGGAGGATCGAGGTAGGAGAAGAGGACCGAGGTGAAAAGGATGGCGCGAGCTCCGTCCTACCTCCGTCCTACCTCCTCCGTCCTCCCTCCTCCGTCCTCCGTCCTGTCACCGTTGCACCCTTCCGCTGCCGTCGCCCTTCACGAGCCGTTCGACCTCGTCGACGGTGACGCGGTTGAAGTCGCCGGGGATGGTCTGCTTGAGGGCGCTGGCGGCGACGGCGAAGCGGAGGGCGTCGATGGGCGACTTGCCGGAGACGAGGCCGTAGATCAGGCCGCCGGCGAAGCTGTCGCCGCCGCCGATACGATCGACCAGGCGCACGTCGTAGTGCTGGCTCCGTTGGAACTCACCGGTGGCTTTGTCGTAGATCACCGCGCTCCAGCCGTTGTCGCTGGCCGAGTGACTCTCCCGCAGCGTGATGGCAATGAGCGCGCAGTCGAATGTACGCGCGACTTCGGCGGCGGTCGCCTTGTACGCCGCAAGATTGAGCGCACCGGTCGTGACGTCGGTGCCGTGCACCTCGAAGCCGAGCACGGACTGGATGTCCTCTTCATTGGCGATGACAACGTCCACGGACGCCATCAGCGGACGCATCACCGATTGCGCTTTCTTCTCGGTCCAGAGCTTCTTGCGGAAGTTCAGGTCCATGCTCACGGTCGCACCCGCGGCCTTGGCCGCCTCGAGGGCTTCCTTCGCGCACGCCGCGCCGTTGTCGCCCAGCGCCGGGGTGATGCCAGTGCAATGGAACCACTTCGCGCCCGACAGCACCGTGGCCCAGTCGACCGTCCCGGGCGTCATCTCCGCGATAGCCGATCGGGCGCGGTCGTAGATCACCTGCGACGCCCGCTGGCTCGCGGACGACTCGGCGTAATAGACGCCGATGCGATCACCGCCCCGCACGATGTGCTCGGTGCGCACACCCTCGGCGCGAAGCGACTTCACGGCCGAGTCGCCGATCGCATTGGCGGGCAACCGGGTCACGTAATGACTCTCGCACCCGAACGTGGCGAGGCTGACCGCGACGTTGGCCTCGCCGCCGCCGAAGGTGGCCACAAACTGCGGACTCTGGAGGAAGCGCTCGAACCCCGGGGGGCTGAGGCGCAGCATGATTTCGCCGAAGCAAACAGTCTTCATTGCAATCTCTCGGGCTGCAGGCTACGGCCTGCGGCCTGCATGAACTACACCCTCACAACTGGTAGGGCCGGCTCTCCGAGCCCGGCCGTCTGAGGGCCGCGTTCGGAGAACGGGCCCTACCTCATTCACGCCTTTGCGCGCGCGGCCGCGACGCTTGCCACCACCGTGCGGGCATTGTTGGCGATGGCGGCAAAATCGTTGGCCGCGAGCGCCCTGGCATCCACCAGGTTGCTGCCGACGCCCACCGCGCACGCCCCAGCCGCGATCCACTCGCCGGCATTGGTAAGCGTCACGCCACCGGTCGGCATCAGCTTGATCTGTGGCAGCGGCGCCTTCACGTCCTTGATGTACCCCGGGCCCAGCGTCGTCGCCGGGAACACCTTGACGACGTCGGCGCCGGCTTGCCAGGCGGTGAGGATCTCGGTCGGCGTGAAACAGCCCGGCATCACCGCCACGTCGTAGCGGTGCGCGAGTTCGATCGTCGGCAGGTTCAGCACCGGGGACACGAGGTAGGTCGCGCCCGCGAGAATCACCTGGCGTGCCGTTTCCGGGTCGAGCACCGTACCGGCGCCCAACTGGAACCCGCTCGGCAGGTCCTTGGCGAGTTGCTCGATCAGCCCCACCGCACCGGGCACCGTCATCGTGACTTCCATCGCCGTGACGCCGCCCTCGATCAGCGCGTCCACCACCGAGCGCAGCTTGCCGGCATCCTTCAGGCGGATCACGGCGACGACGCCGCTCTGCTCGATGGCCCGGACCACGTCGGTCCGACTCATGCCATTCCTCCCGGTGCCAACGGCACCTCCAGATTCGCCGGTGTCATCCTCGGCACCAACAGGTGGATGACCACGAGCGCGATCAGGTACAGCGTGCCGGCCGCGATGAAGATCGGCACGTAGTTGTTGTTGGACGCGTCGAGCCACACGCCGACTGCGATCTGCATCATCGCGCCGCCACAGGCACCCATCATGGCGCCGAAGCCGATGACGCTACCGACGGCGCGCCGCGGGAACATGTCGCTCACCAGCGTGTAGAGGTTGGCGCTCCACGCCTGGTGGCCGGAGGCCGCGATGCTGACGAGCGCCACGGCGCCCCACAGGCTGTCGACCTGCGCGGCAAAGACAATCGGCGTCACGCTGACGGCAAAGCACAGCATCGTCAGCTTGCGCGCCACGTTGACGCTGAAGCCACGCTGGATCAACTTCGAACTGACGTAGCCACCGAGCACGCTGCCGATGTCGGCCACCAGGTAGATCGTCGCCAGCGGCAGCATGGCACTGCGGATGTCGACATGGTGGGCCTTGACCAGGAAGTCGGGCAGCCAGGTGAGGTACAGCCACCACACCGGGTCGGTCATGAACTTGCCGACCGCGTAGGCCCACACCTGCCGGCGCGGGTTGAGAACGATAGCGGTGATGAGGCCAGTGCTGAACAGGGCGACGGCGACCACGCGCGAACCGAAGAACGTCGCCGCCACCAAGCCGCTCACGAAGCACACCGCCGCGACGATGCCAGCCATGGCCAGGCCGGGGACCTTGAATACCGCGCCATCGGGCGGGTCGCTCTCGATCAGCGCGAGTTCGGCCGGGTTGACGCCAGGATGCGTACGGGGCGTGCGGTACTGCCACAGCCAGACGGCGAGCCAGAGGAAACCCACCGTGCCGGTGCCGAAGAAGGCCCAGTACCAGCCGTAGCGGAGCGTGATGATCGGGACGATGATCGGGGTCGCGAGTGCGCCGATGTTGGTGCCGGCGTTGAACAGGCCGGTGGCAAACGCACGCTCGCGCTGCGGAAACCATTCGGCGATGCTGCGGACCGAACCTGGGAAGATGGCCGCCTCGCCGAGCCCGAGCAGGACACGGCAGAACGCGAAGCCCGCCACCGAGGCCGCCATGGTCAGGCCGAGTGCCCCGAACGCGCCTTGCACCGCATTGCCGATGATCGGCGCCTCGGCGTGCAGCATCGCCGCGACGCTCCACAAACAGATGGCGATTGCCAGGCCGCGCCGCGTGCCGATCGTGTCGATCAGCCAGCCGGACGCCAGCATGCCGACCATGTAGGCGACCTGGAAGAAGAAGTTGATGTAGCCGAAGTCGGTGTTGGTCCACCCGAACTCGGTGGTGAGCGGCGCCTTCAGGACCGCCAGCACGTTGCGGTCGATGTAGTTGATCGTCGCGGCGAAGAACAGCAGCGCACAGACGACCCAGCGGATGCTCGTCGGTTTGTCCGACGACGCAGGCAGAGTGGTGCCTCGAGGGGGTGCGGCAGAGGCAAGGGCCATGGGCGTCTCCGTGCGTGATGCAGCTATTGGTTCACGCCGCTGGCGAGAAACCGCCATCGACCACGAGGACTTCGCCGGTCACGAAGCTGGCGGCCGGCGATGCGAGGAACACGCCCGCGCCGGCAAGTTCCGGAATGCTGCCGAAGCGCTTCATGGGCGTGCGCGTCAGGAACTCCTTGCCGCGCCCGGTGCCATCGAGCAACTGCGTGTTCAGGTCGGTCCGGAAGACCCCCGGTGCAATCGCGTTGACCGTGACGCCGTTTGCGCCCACTCGATGGCCACCGACTTGGTGAGCGAGGCGACGGCCGCCTTGCTCGCGGCGTAGGCCGCCACCTCGTACAGGGCCACGGACGACGACAGGGACGCGATGTTGATGATGCGGCCCCACTTGCGCTCGATCATCGCCGGCGCAAAGACCTGGCACGCACGCAGCGTGCCGGTCAGGTTGGTCTCGAGGATGGCTGCCCACTCCGCCTCGTCGACGTCGAGCGTCGGCGATCGCTTCGTGCGTCCCGCGCAGTTGACGAGGATGTCGCACGGACCGAGCTGGGCGGTGACGCCATCGCGGAGCGCCACCAGCGAGGCGCGATCGCCGACGTCGACCGCCAGGGCGAGCGGTGCGACGCCCCATGCCCTCGATCTCCGTTCCGGCTTCGTCCACCAACGCCTGCCTGCGGCCGGTGGCGACGACGTCGGCCCGGGCCTCGGCGAGGCCACGCGCGATCGCGCGCCCGATGCCCGACGTGCCGCCGATGACCACGGCCACACGGCCGCTCAGATCGAATCCCTGGAACATGAATGAGTCCGTCGCTCTTTCAGACTCTGCCGGATGACGCCGCAAGAGGTGCGACCGGTCGGCGGCTGAGCGTGAGATGGGCGTGCAAGTTCTATCAGGCAGGGCGAAGGAGGTCAATCTCGCGGAGAACTCGTCGGAGCGACGGCCACGGCGACGCCTGCGGTGGGACGAGCGCGTGGCCGGTCGGCTGGCGCGTGGACCTCGACACGTGGTGCCTAGCTGACCGCGGCGACGGGCGTGCTGGCGGGGGCGAGTGCCTCATCGCTGTTGAAACCGGCTTCGGTGGCCTGGCGATCGCGCGCCAGCGAGAGGTGCGCCTCCATCGTGCGGCGGGCACGCTCGCCGTCGTGGGTCCGCAGCGCGTGGTAAATCGCGCGATGCAGGTCGGCGGCTTCCTTGAGGTCCTTGCCTTGGGCCGCCGTCTTCCGGCGGTGCTCGTAGAAAATTTCGGAGACCATCTCCACCAGCGAGGCGAGGATGGGATTGCCCGCCGCGGCGGCAACGGCGCGGTGGAAGCGGATGTCGTGCACGAGGAACGCCTGCGGGTCGTCCATCGACGCGTACATGCCCGTGATCTCCTCGGAGATCGACGCCAGTTGATCGCCAGTCGCACGCTCGGCGGCCAGCCCCGCGACCCCGACCTCCAGGACCCGCCGGGCCTCGAACATCTCGTCACGTGTGAACCCGTGCAGCGCCGCCAGGAAGCTGAGCGGCTCGCTGCCGAGCATGGGCGGGCCGCCGCGGATGAACGTGCCGGCGCCGTGACGCGACTGCACCACACCCATCGCGGCAAGGGCCCGCAGCCCGGCACGCACGCTCGGACGACTCACGCCCACGCGCAGCGCCAGTTCGCGCTCGGCGGGCAGGCGCGCGCCCGGACGCAGGTCACCGCGCTCGATCAGCTCACGCACGTGGCCGACGACGAGCTCTGCGGCGACCCCTTCGAACGGTTTCTTGGAGGACTCTGACTTGTGTCTGGTCATACCAGTAGCCCGGATGACACGTACTGTTTCTTTGCCAGCGACGCTATCACCGGTGCTGGACCGTGTCAATTGCTCCGTGACGCAAAGGTGGGACACCCCGCCTGGGTGCCTTCGCCAACGGGCGCATGAGGGACGGACATTGCGACCTTGTTACAGGCCTTACATTGGTATGACCAATTTTGCGCGATCCGAAAGTTCGGAAACAAACACCAAGATTACGAAGGAACCCGTGAACGACGAATGGCCCCAGGGGAGATGCTCCCCTGAGGCCATTTCTCATCGCACGAGGCAGGTGGTGGCCGTGAAGTCTCAGACCCACCAAGCTTCGGCGGGTTGTTCCTTCAGGATCAGCGGCCGGAGGAATTTCACGGCATTGGCCAGGCCTTCATCGACCGAGGCCAGGGCGTCCTCGTGCTCGATGCTGACCACGTGGTCGTATCCGACGAGGCGGAGGGCGCTCATGATCTCGGCCCAGTCGCCAGCGCCATGCCCCCAGCCCACGGTGCGGAACAGCCAGGAGCGTTCCGTCATCCGCGTGTAGGACTTGGCATCGATCACGCCGTTGAGGCGCGCGTTGTTGCGGTCGAGCGCCACGTCCTTGGCGTGGAAGTGGAAGATCGCGTCACCAAGCGCGTGAATCGCCGCCGGCACGTCCACGCCCTGCCAGAACAGGTGGCTCGGATCGAAGTTGACGCCAATCTGCTTGCCCACGGCGCGGCGCAACTTCAGCGCGGTCTCGACGTTGTAGACCGCAAACCCCGGGTGCGACTCGAGGGCCACGCGGACGCCGTGATCCTTGGCGAACTTGCCGGCCCGCGTCCAGTACGGGATGACCTTCTTCTCCCACTGCCAGTCGAGCGCCTTCAGGAAGTCGGGCGGCCACGCGCAGGTGATCCAGTTGGGCACCTTGCTGCCCTCGCTGTCGCCGGGGCATCCGGAGAAGGTGTTCACCACGCCGACGCCCAGCAGTTCGGCGACACGCACCGTCTTGCGGAATACCTCGTCGTGGTCCTTTGCGAATGCCTTGTCGGGATGCAGCGGATTGCCGTGGCAGGACAGCGCCGAAATCGTCAGGCCCGCGTCGGCGAGCTTCCTCTTGTACGCCTTTGCCTTGGCCTTGCTCGAGAGCAGGTCCTCGACGTCGATGTGCGCCGCACCCGGGTAGGCCCCGGTGCCGATCTCGACGGCATCGAGTCCGGCCGCCGTCACCTTCTCGATCACCTGGTCCAGCGTGAGCCCCGCAAACAGGGCCGTGAACACGCCTAGCTTCATGGAAAGGCTCCTCGTTATGGCCAGCGAGCAACCTCCACTGGCTTGTAGATGATGCTGACGAACGCCGAGGGTCGAACGCAGAACGCTGCAGAAGAGCGTCAATCGGCGTTCAGCATTCAGCGTTCAGCGTTTTCGCGTAGTTACAGTGTGGCGACGGCCGTCCACACGTTGCCGTTCCGATGGCTGGCCAGCACGGCGTCGATCACGGCGTTGGCCCGCCACCCATCTTCGAACGACGAGAAATACGGCGGGCGCTCGCTCATCGGCCGTCCCTCCGCGATGTGCTCGTAGACGGCACGAAGGACGTTGCGGAAGGCATCCGGCCAGGCTTCCTGGTGCCCGCCCGGAAGCTTGGCAAGGCCCGCGACGTCCGGATCCATCAGCGAGGGATCCTTCTGCAGGATCATGTTGCCCTTGGCACGGTGGCCGATCCACAGCTCGTTCTGCGTTTCCTGGTGCCACCGCAGCGACGCTTCACCACCGTTGACCTCCAGCCACAGGTCGTTCTTGTGCCCCGCGCACACCTGCCCGACCGAGAACGTGCCCTTCGCGCCGTTCTCGAAGCGGACCAATACCGAGCACAGGTCCTCGACCTTGATCTCCACCGACTCGTAGGCGTCCTCGGCACTCGCCTTCTGGAACGCCAACCGTGCGCCCGATGGCTTCTTGCGCACCGGAATGACGGTCGTGAGATCCGAGAGCACGTGGGTGATGCGCAGCCCCGACACGTGCTGCGCCAGGTCGCACCAATGCGATCCGATGTCGCCCATCGCCGAGGATTCGCCGCCCTTGTCGGGCTCGAGGCGCCAGCTGTAGTCGGTGTCGAACAGCAGCCAGTCCTGCAGGTACTGGCCGTGGATGAAGCGCGGCGGTCCGATCTCGCCCTTGGCGATCATCGTCCGCGCCTGCTGCACGAGGGGGTTGCCGCGGTAGTTGAACGTCACCGCGTGCACGACACCCCTCGCCGTGGCCGCGTCGAGCAGTTCCCGGGCCTGCGCCGACGTCATCGCCAGCGGCTTGTCCGAGACGATGTGCTTGCCGGCCGCGATCGCCGCCATGCTCACCGGGTGGTGCATGTAGTTGGGCGTCGCGTTGTGCACCACGTGCACGTCGGGATCGTCCAGCAGCGCCTGGTAGTTGCCGTACCACTTCGGCACGCCGAGGGCCTCGGCCTTCTGCCGAGCCAGTTCGTCGTTGAAGTCGGCGATGGCGACGACGTCCACGAACCCGAGCCGACGCACCGCCTCCAGGTGATGAGGACCGATGAAACCCGCCCCGACCAGACCCATCCCGATTCGCTTCACAAGGAACTCCTCACGAAAGTGCAGAATTTCACAATTTCAGAATTTCACCGGCCACGTCGGCAGGTCGAAGCCCCGGACAATGCTATTGAAATTCTGGAATTCTGCAATTTTGAAATTGCCTACAGGCTTCCTGTCCGCATCTGTTCCTTCACGAAGTCCATCGTCCGCCAGCACATCGCGAGGATGGTCCAGGTGGTGTTCTGCGTCCCTCCCGACACGTAGGGACTCGCGTCGGCGAGGAACACGTTGGCGACGCCGTGCGGGCGGCACCAGGCATCGGCGTAGGAGGTCTTCGGATCGGTGCCCATCCGCGCCGTGCCGATTTCGTGGATCGACCAGCCTTCCGGCAACGCCTCGCGGCCGATCTCGATGTCCTCGGCGCCGGCGGCCCTGAACATCTCCTCGATCGAGCCGGCCATGTCGGCCAGCATCTTCTTCTCGTTGTCGCCGAACCGGTAGTCGAACCGGAGCACCGGGATCCCCCACGCGTCGACGACCTGCGTGTCGAGCAGGACACGGTTCTCCCAGCGCGGCAAGACCTCGCCGAAGCCGCCAAACGCGATCGGCGCCGGATAGTACGTGCGCACCGAACTCTTGAACGAGGCCCCGAATCCCTTCACGCCGTGTGCGTGACTGGGATACTCCGCGGCGCCGCCGCCGCCCTGGAAGTGGTAACCGCGGATGAAGTCGGTGCGCTTGTCGGTGCCGATGTTGCGGAATCGCGGGATGTAGGGGCCGACGCCGCGGGCGTCGTCCACGGTCGGCGTCTTGCCGATACGCTGCGGGATGAAGCCGCTGCCGCGCACGCCCATGATGTGTTCGCTCAGGTACCGGCCGAGCACGTCGTTGGTGTTGCCGAGCCCGTTCGGATACCGCGACGACTTCGAGTTCAGCAGGATGCGCGTGGTATCGAGCGTGCCGGCGCCGAGCACCACGACACGCGCCGTGAAGTCCATGACTTCCCTGGTCTGCGCATCGATCACCCGCACGCCCCGGGCCTTGTTGGTGTCCTCGTCGAGCAGCACCTCGCGCACCACCGAATACGGCCGGAGCGTCATGTTGCCGGTGTCGCGCGCGGGCGCGATGAGCGCTGCAGGCGAGTGGAACGACGCGTTGAGGTCGCAGCCGCGGCCACAACGCCCGCGGCGCATGCAACGCTGCCGGTACTTGTTGTTCAACACGCCGTCGGTCGTGATGCCCGCACGACCGGGAATCAGCTTGCGTCCGAGCGTGGCGATGCCGTTGCGAAAGACCGTCTCGGTGCAATTCAGCTTCGACGGCGTCTGGAAGATGCCGTCGGGCACCTGGTCGAGTCCTTCCTTGCTGCCCGAGCAGCCGAGCAGCGTGTCGACCTTGTCGTAATAGCCCTTCACGTCGTCGTAGCCGATCGGCCAGTCGACGTCGTAACCGTCGTGACTCGCGGCCTTGAACTCGTACGGGCCGTAGCGCAGCGCCCCGCGCCCCCAGAAATTCGTCTTGCCGCCGAGAATGCGCGCCCGGACCCAGGCGTACGGGGTCCCCGTCGTCGGATTCTCCTTCTCGTTCACGACCCAGTTGCGCGTGAACGTGTTGGCGGCGTAGCTCGTGAGCTTCTTGTACTTCTCGAACTCGGGATGATTGCTGTAGGGCCGGTCGACGAAGTTGTACTCGGCGACGTTCAGGCTGCGCATGTCCGGCGGCATACGCTGGCGACGGAGCGACTGATACGGCCACTCCATGGTCCGGTATTCCTTCTGCCCGTCCAGCATCCGGCCGGCCTCGAGGACCAGGACCTTGATGCCGGCCGTGGCGAGTTGGAAAGCCGCCATGCCGCCTGCCGCACCGGAGCCGACGATGATCACGTCCCAGGGGCCGGATCCAGGCGTGACCCTCTTCGACATCGCCTGTGACTCGGCGAGCACGGCCGCCAGATCGATGTCCAGCGAAGCGTCGGACTGCGGACGTGCGGGAGGGCGGGAGGGCTGCATGGGTGGAATACCGAAATGCCGGAATGCCGCGAATGCCGCATGCTGTGAAGGCGGACTAGAGCTCGCCGCGAGCCGCGCCATTCCTGGCATCGCGGCATCGCAGCATCGCGGCATTCCCTACAGATTGCCGCGCTTCATCTCGTCCTTCACGTAGTCCATGGCGCGCCAGCAGAGCGCCATGATCATCCACGTCGGATTCTGGCAACTGGCCGACACGAAGATACTGCCATCGACGACGAACAGGTTCTTGATGTCGTGCGTCTGGCCGAACGAATTGGTCACCGAGCTCTTCGGGTCGTTGCCCATGCGCGCGGTGCCCATCTCGTGGATCGACCAGCCTTCGGTGAGGATGTCGCGCCGTACCGTGATGTCGGTGGCGCCGGCGGCGCGGAGCATCTCCTCGGCCGTGTCCGCCATGTCGGCGGCCATCTTCTTCTCGTTGTCGCCGAACGTGTAGTCGAAGCGCAGCGCCGGGATGCCCCACGCGTCCTTCACCTCGGGGTCGAGGAAGACACGGTTCTCCTTGCGGGCGAGCACCTCGCCGAAGCCGCCGTAGTTGACCAGCGCCGGATAGGTGTCCCGGACGCTCTTCTTGAACGACGCGCCGAATCCGGCGGTCTCGGCGGCATTGGCCGGGTACTCCGCGGCGCCGCTCGCGCCCTGGAATCCGTAGCCGCGAATGAAGTCGGGATGCTTGTCGGTGACGTTGCGGAACCGCACGATGTACGTGCTCTGCGGCCGCCCGTCGTCGTTGGTCGGCATGGTGCCGACGCGCGACGGCAGCGTGCCGCTCGCACCCGGACCCATCACGTGCTCGCAGAAATAGTGGCCGACCACGCCCGAGGAATTCGCCGCTCCGTTCGAACGGCTCGCCGACTTGCTGTTAAGCAGCAACCGCGTCGACTCGAGGCAGGACGCCGCCACGATCACGAGGCGTCCCTTGAAGTCCATCGTCTCCTTCGTATTTCGGTCGATGACCCGGACGCCCGTGGCCTTGTTGGTGCTGTCGTCGATCAGGATCTCGGACACGACCGAGTCGGGCCGCACCGTCAGGTTGCCGGTGTCACGGGCCGGGAAGATCAGCGCGGCCGGCGAATGGAACGCCGCGTTCAGGTCGCAGCCCCGGCCACAGCGGCCGCGGCCCATGCACCGCGACCGGTACTTGCTGCTCAGCACGCCGTCCGTGGTCACGCCGGCGCGACCCGGAATCAGCCTGCGCCCCATCTTCGCGATCGCCCGCTGCACTTGCACTTCCCCGCAATTGAGCTTCAGCGGCCGCTGGAAGATGCCGTCGGGCAGGTGCGGAATGTTCTCCTTCGTGCCCGAGATGCCGAGCAGCGTGTCCACCTTGTCGTAGTAGGGCGAGATGTCGGCATAGCCGATCGGCCAGTCCTCGCCGAACCCGTCGTGGCTCTTCGCCTTCAGATCCAGCTCCGAGAAGCGCAACGACACGCGCCCCCAGAGATTGGTCTTGCCGCCAAGTACGCGGGCACGGACCCACGCATACGGCGTCCCGGTGATCGGGTTCTGCTTCTCGTCGGCCATCCACTCGCGCGTGAAGTGATTGCCCGAGTAGGACATCACCTTCTTGTACTTCTGCATCTCGGGCGTGAGCCCGTAGGGTCGGTCAAGCGTGCGGTACTCGGCCGCCGAGAGCGCGAACTCGTCCACCGGCAGACGCTGGCGCCGCACGTCCTTGTACGGCCACTCCATCGTCTTGTACTCCTTCTGCGGGTCGAGCATGCGCCCCGCCTCGACCAGGAGCACCTTGATGCCCGACATCGCCAACTGGAACGCGGCCATGCCGCCGGCAGCACCGGAGCCGACGACGATGGCGTCGTAGGGCTCGCGCCCGGGAGTGAGAGGGGCGACAGGTTGGGCGTGCATCACTCGGCCATTGGCTGGGCCTTCTGGCCGCAGTGGGGACAATCCTTGCCGTCCTCGGTGAGGCAGCCGACAAACTCGGGGAGGTACTGGTTGCCCTTGTACTGCAGGTCCTGCTGAATGCCGATTTCCGACGTGTAGTAGCCGCGAATCGTCGCGTCCTTGGTGGTGCGGAAGAACAGTTCGACAGGCGTCTTCGGCTGCATTTCGTTGGCGCTGATCTCGGTCAGGAACTCGTTGACCTGTGCCGCGCCGAGCTTCACGAAGGGGGCCTTGAACTTCGCGACGGCCGCTTCGTCGAGCGCGACGAGCCCTTGCGTCCAGGTGTTGCGCAAGGCGGCATCGGATTCGGAGAGCAGCAGGTCGATGTAGTCCGCTACCCGCGCCGCCTTCGCGCCCGGCGAATGCGCGTCGGTCGGGATGATGGCCTCGGTGAACGCGTCGACGGTGGCGTACTGCGCCGCCGTCAGCGCTTTCAGCTTGGGCGCGGCTTTGGCCCGCTGAATTGCCTCGAAGGCCAGCGCGCCCTCCTCCGAGATCAATGGCAGGAGCGCCAGGGTTCCGGCGCTGGTGCCGATCGCCTTGAGCATCGAGCGGCGGCTCATCCCGGCTGCGGTCGCGGTTTCGTTGATCTCGTTCATCTCGATCTCCATGCCCTTCGCCTGCTAGTCGTGGGCGACGGTGGTCAGGGCCCCGCTCCTGGCAGATTCGTACAGCGCCTCGGCCAGGGCGATGCTGCGCCGACCTTCGCGCCCATCGCAGGCGGGCCGTCGCTTGTGCTGCAGGGCATCGACGAAATCCTCCACCACGCGACGATGCGGCGTCGCGTCGGCGACCACGGCCGTCGACGCGCTCTTCGTGGCGCTGGTCAGCGTGGTGCCGTCCTGGTGCCCACTCTTCAGGTCCCAGCTCGCGATCCGGTCGTGCTCGATCACCAGGGTGCCCTCGCTGCCGGTGATTTCGACACGGCGCGGGTAACCGGGCCACGCGGCCGTTGTCGCCTGGAGCGTGCCGACGGCGCCGGATGCAAAGACCATCGACGCGACCAGCGTGTCCTCCACGTCGATCGCATGCAGCACGGTCGCGGCACGTGCCTGGACCTCGGTCACGTCACCGAGCAGGTAGAGCAGCAGGTCGACGGTGTGAATCCCCTGGTTCATCAGCGCGCCACCACCGTCGAGCGACGGCGTGCCCCGCCAGGCCGCCGTCTTGTAGTACTCCGGCGCCCGGTACCACTTCACGCGGGCGTCCACGAGGAGCACACGACCGAGTCGCCCTGACGCGATGGCCTCGCGCGCCTCCTGAAATGCCGGCGTGCATCGATCCTGGAAGAAGATACCGAGCGACACGCCCGCGCGTTCGGCGGCGGCGATGGCCGTGTCCACGCGCTCGAGCGTCACGTCGAGCGGCTTCTCGCACAGCACATGGCAGCCGCGCGAGGCGGCAAGCGCAATCTCGTCGGCATGCACACCCGAGGGCGTGCCGATGCAAACGATGTCGAGGGGGGTCTGGCCGAGGAGCGACTCGAGCGACGCCGCACTGATGAGGCCGTCACGAGCGGCGAGGGCGCCCACCTTCGTCGCATTCGGGCCACACACGCCGACGGGCTGGAGACCGGGCACGCCCTGCACGGCCCGGATGTGTGTGTCGGTGATGTTGCCGCCGCCGGTGAATCCCACGCGCATCGTCACCGATGGCTCCGCTGCTCGATCGCACTCAAATGACGCGAGCATATGACACGCGCCGGGCGCGTACAACCCGGCAGAGAGGAGCGGGCGGGTAGGGACGCCTCTCCGAGGCGTCCATCGCCACGCAGGGTCGTGCGGTGGAGGAGTTGGACCGCTCGGAGAGCGGTCCCTACCTGGTCCACTCGAAGACAGCGCGCTGGCTCGACAGCCTGGCTCTCAGCGCCGCTGGCGGCACGGCCTGGACCGGGATGTCGGCATCGATCGCCATCTTCGCGGCCACCCCGGCGGCGTGGCCGATGATCATGTACTGCGGCTCCATGCGCAGCGTCGAGTAGGCGACGTGCGAGGCCGAGAATGCCACCGGCACCAGCAGGTTGGTGGCCTCGGTACGGCGCGGCAGCATTACGCGATACGGAATCTGGTAGGGCGTCACCGATACCTGCATGTCGCCTTCGTTCTCGGCAAATCCCTCGGCGTTGACGATGCGCTGGATGTTGTGGGAGTCGCTGTTGTACGAGCCCATGCCGATCGCGTCGCGCTTGGTGAGTTCGGTCTGGATGTCCTTCTGTGAGACGACGAACTCCCCGACCATGCGACGCGCTTCACGCACGTAGAGCTGGTGGGGCCAGTGCTCCGTGTCGACGAACTCGTCCTTGCAGAGGCCCCACGGCGTCATCGCCGCCTGCAGCGCCGCGGGCACGAGCGGATCGTGCTGCAGGAAATACAGGAAGCCCTGGACGTAATCGACGTGCGCCTGCCAGATGCGTGCGCGGGTCGCGTAATCACCCTCCGCGTAGGCATAGTTACCGCCGATGTAATCGGTCGAGAACGCGCCGTTGTTGTTGGTGTCGGTCTTGCCGTTCGGAATCGGATCCGGCTTCATCACATCCCACAACGTCCACGGCTGGGTCAGCCGGCTCTTCGGGTCGCCGCGGCGTTCCGCGCCGGCCGGATCGGAGGCGGCGGCCTTCTTGATCGCGTCCATGGCCGCCAGCATCTTCGCCAGCACCGCAAATCGACCAGGGCTGTAGCCGTTCGGCATCGGGAACGGCACGCGGTTGTCCTCGCGTTGCGTCATGCACACGCGGAAGTTGTAGGCCTGCAGCTTGGTGTCGGCGGTGCCTGCCGACGACCGCTGCTCGCCTGACACCTCCGGCAGCAATGCGCCGGACGCGTCGCGCGCCGGGATGTTCACCTGGAACTGGTGCAGCGGCGTCCGATCGCGGACGCCGGCCAGCGACTCGCCATACCTGTCGCTTCCCTCGCGTCCGAACGTATAGGACACGCCGGCCTGTGCCATCAGGTCCCCTTCGTAGGTCGCGTCGGCAAAGACCCTGGCACGGAAGGTCGCGCCGTTCTCCATGTGGATGGCCACGACGCGCAGCCCGTCCTTGGTGACCCCCGTCTTCTCGACCAGCCGATGCCGGAAGAACACGCGCACGCCCGCCTCGGCGACCCACTCGTGGAAGATGTTCTCGGCGACATGCGGCTCGAGATACCACTGGATCGGCACGCCGTATTTCTTGCCGGCGCGCTCGTAGAACTCGAGCGCGTACCCGCCGATGACCTCCTTCTTGCCGAAGTCGGTCCAGCCCAGGCCGCCCGAGACCATCCCGCCGAGGTGATCGCGCGGCTCGAGCAACGCCACCGAGGCACCCTCGCGCGCCGCGGCGATGGCCATGACGACGCCGCCGGCAGTGCCGCCGTAGACCACGACGTCGAACGTGTTGGGGGCGGGCTGCGCGATGGCGGCCGACGAAGTGACGAGAATGGCGAGCGTGCCGAGAAGTGTGTGTCTCATGAGATTGGTAGGGACCGCTCTCCGAGCGGTCCAGACCCTCGCTCTCCGAGCGGTCTAGAACCTCGCTCTCCGAGCGGTCCAGAACCTCGGGACGCACCTCGACCGGTGCCGTGGAGGCCCCAGGCGCCTGGAGCTGCGGAGATGGACGCCTCGGAGAGGCGTCCGGAGTTGCGGAGATGGACGCCTCGGAGAGGCGTCCCTACCTGATCGACAGTGTCGTCTCCTTCGCGAACCCGTGCTTGTGGAGCCACAGGCTGCCCATCACCGGCCAGGTGCCGATGGGCCCTTCCTTTTCGCCGAGACCGAAGCCGTGGCGCCCCCCTTCGTAGAGGTGCAACTCGAGGTCGACACCGGCCTTGCGGAGGGCCTGCACGAACAGCAGGCTGTTCTCCGGGGGCACCCCGGTGTCGGCGGTCGTGTGGACCATGAACACTGGCGGCGTCCGACTCGTCACGCGGAGCTCGGACGACATCGCCGCCATCTGCTCGGGCGTCGCGTCGGCGCCGAGCAGGTTCGTGCGGGATCCCTTGTGGACCACCGCTTCGTCGGTGAACGTGATGACGGGATAGATCAGGATGGCCAGGTCGGGCCGACTGCTCACCCGCTCGATCACGTCGGTGGCGCTCGGATCACCCTCGGTGAACTGTGTCGCCGCGCTGCTGGCGAGATGCCCGCCGGCCGAGAAGCCCAGGATGCCGACGCGACCGTCCAGGCCCCAGTCCTTGCGGTGCGCCCGCACGTATCGGATCGCGCGCAACGCATCGAACAGCGGCGCCGGATGCCGATATGGGGACACGCGATACCGCGCCACGAATGCGGTCACGCCGACGGAGGCGAGCCACCTCGCCACCGGCTCCCCTTCATGCGCCGCCCGCCCGCGATAGCCACCGCCCGGCAACACGACGAACGCGGCTCCGGTCGCCGTCCCCGGTGCCGGCTGGTACACCGTCAGTGCCGGCGTGTCTTCGACGCCGGTCCCGTTGGCCAGGGGCACGGGACCGGACCACAGCGGCAACTCGGTGCCCGTGGCGGGTAGTTGCGCGGCGGCAGGCGTGGACATGGCGAGCGCGATGAGGACAGCAGCAGGCAAGCGGTGGTGCATGGCGGCGTGGAGGAATCGGGGACGGAGGTTCAGCGTTCGACGTTGCGTATCAGGATCAAGCGTTCAGCGTTCAACGTTCAGCCCGGCTCCGCCTCTGGGCTTCGGCGCGGCAGGCGTTCGGAGTGGTGCGTGTTATAGCATGCAGCCGGTTCGGGCATCCGGTTCCGGTACCCGGCACCCGGTACCCGGTACCCGGTACCCGGTACCCGATCGTGATCTCCTATGACCTACCTCCTTGGCATCGACGTCGGTACCGGCGGCACGCGCGCCCTCATCCTGGACGAGTCGGGCACCGTGATCGCGTCTGCGACCTCTGACCACGCGCCATTCGCGTCACCGCACACAGGCTGGGCGGAACAGGATCCCGACGACTGGTGGCGCGCCTGTCGGCAGGCGGTGCCTCGCGCGCTCGAGCAGGCCGGCCTTCAGGCATCCGATATCGTCGCCATCGGGCTGAGTGGGCAGATGCACGGCGCTACCCTGCTCGACACTGCGGGCGCGGTCGTCCGGCCTGCCCTGATCTGGTGCGACCAGCGTACGCAGGCAGAGTGCGACCAACTCACCGAGCGGATCGGCGCGGCGCGCCTGATCGAGTTGACGAGTAACCCGGCGCTGACGGGCTTCACGCTGCCGAAGCTGCTGTGGGTCCGACGAACCGAGCCTGACGCCTGGGCCCGCGTCCGCCACGTGCTCCTGCCCAAGGACTACATTCGATTCCGCCTGACCGGGCGGATGGCCACCGACGTCGCCGACGCATCGGGCACGCTGCTCTTCGACGTAGCGCGACGAACCTGGTCCAGCGAGATGCTCGCGGCCACGAGCTTGCCGGCCTCGCTGTTGCCGGAAGCGTTCGAAGGTCCCCAGGTGACCGGCTCACTGACCGCCGAAGGCGCGGCCGCTGTCGGGTTGCTCGCCGGGACACCCGTCGTCGCCGGTGGCGGCGACCAGGCTGCCGGCGCCGTCGGCATGGGCATCGTCCGCGCCGGCGCCGTCTGCGCCACGATCGGCACCTCCGGCGTCGTGTTCGCCGCGACGGACCGGCCGGCACTGGATCCGAGTGGACGCGTCCACACCTTCTGCCATGCCGTCCCGGGACGATGGCACGTGATGGGCGTCACCCAGGCGGCGGGGTTGTCGCTGCGCTGGTTCAGGGATCGCTTCGGCTCGGGCGGCAGCGATGGCCGCGACCCGTACGAACGACTGACCGACGAGGCGTTGGCGGTGCCGCCGGGCGCCGACGGCGTGCTGTGGGCGCCGTACCTGATGGGCGAACGGACGCCGCACCTCGATGCCTCGGCGCGTGCGGCGCTGATCGGCCTGGCGGCCTCGCACACACGCGGGCACGTCATCCGGGCCATCCTCGAAGGCGTCGCCTTCAGCTTGCAGGACAGCTTCACCATCCTCCGGGAGATGCAGGTGCCCGTGGAGGCAATCCGCCTCGGTGGCGGTGGCGCGCGATCAGCCCTGTGGCGGCAGGTGCAGGCCGACGTCTACGGCCAGTCGGTGCAAACGGTGGCTGCCGAGGAAGGTGCAGCCTGCGGCGCCGGTCTCCTTGCCGGTGTCGGCGTCGGTTTGTGGCCGGACGTCGACACGGCCTGCGACCGCGTCGTGCGCGTCACCAGCGAAGTGACGCCAGGCGAAGGGGCGGCCGTGCTGGCCCGTCAGTACCTCGCTTACCGCGCCCTGTACCCGGCGCTGAAGCAGGTACAGGCACTCCTGATGCCTCAAGCCTCAAGCCTCCAGCCTCCAGCCTCCAGCCTCCAGCCTCAAGCCTCAAGCTTGAGACCTGAGCCCTGAGCCGGTTTAAATTTGGCCCGTAATGAGACGAAGGGGCTCCAGTGATCTACACTGCAGCCCCTAACTCTCTTTCCGGAGACCTGCCGCGTGTCAGACGCCTACCAACCTCAACCTGCCCACAAATTCACGTTCGGCCTCTGGACCATCAGCAACCGCGGTCGGGATCCCTTCGGCGAGCCCGTCCGCGACCCGTTGCCCCCGAACGACGCCGTCGCGATGCTCGGCGACGTGGGCGCCTGGGGCGTCAACCTGCACGACAACGACCTCGTCCCCATCGACGCGACCGCCGCGGAACGCGACCGGATTGTCCGCGAGTTCAAGGCCGCGATGCAGCAGCACGGCGTGGTGTGCCCGATGGCCACGGTCAGCCTGTTCACCGACCCGATCTTCAAGGACGGCGCCTTCACCGCCAACGACCCGCAGGTGCGGGCCTACGCCGTGCAGAAGACGATGGGTGCGATGGACCTCGGCGCCGAACTCGGCGCCACGATCTTCGTCCTGTGGGGGGGCCGCGAGGGCACCGAAACCGACGCCTGCCGGCGCCCGGACGACGCCGTGAAGCGCTTGCGGGAAGCGGTGAACTACCTGTGCGAGTACAACATCGCCCAGGGCTACCAGTACCGGTTTGCGATGGAGGCCAAGCCCAACGAGCCGCGCGGGGACATCTACATGTCCACCACGGGCAGCTACCTCGGCTTCATCCCCACGCTCGACCATCCGGACATGGTGGGCGTCAACCCTGAGGTCGCGCACGAGACGATGGCCGGCCTGAACTTCACGCACGCCGTCGGCCAGGCGTGGGACGCGGGCAAGCTGTTCCACATCGACCTGAACGATCAGAATCCCGGCCGCTACGACCAGGACTTCCGCTTCGGCGCCGCCAACCCGCGGGCCGCCTTCTTCCTGGTGAAATTCCTCGAGGACGTCGGCTACGCCGGGCCGCGTCATTTCGATGCGCATGCGTACCGCACCGAGGACTACGAGGGGGTCAAGGCCTTCGCCCGCGGCTGCATGCGCACCTACCTGATCCTCAAGGAGAAGGCCGCGCGCTGGAATGCCGACGCCGAGATCCAGGCGATCGTCAAGGCCGCCCATGGCGACGGTGCCAACCTCGGGCCGTTCAGCGCCGATAGCGCCCGCGCACTTGCCAACCGCGAGTTCGATCGCAAGGCCATCGCGGCGCCGGGACTGGCCTACGAGCAGCTCGATCAGCTGACGACCGAAATCCTCCTCGGCGTCAGATAGTTTCCGTCGTCGTGCACGGACCGCCGGGCGGCGGTCCGTGTTCGTCAACCCTCCTGAAAGCCCCTCCCGTCGACCTGACTTGTCCACCGTAGCCTTGGCGAAGGTGGAAGGTCGACGGCCACACGAAAACAAACGGCGAGCGCAGCGAATCTGCCATGCGCAGGCGTCGAGCTTGCTCGACGCTGCGTTTGCGCCGTTCGTGCACTGTCTCGCCATCACACTGACCGTCGACCAAGGTCGACGGCTACGAACCGGGCGTCCTGCGGTACCGGCACCCGGTACCCGGCACCCGGCACCCGGTCCGTCGTCGGCCTAGGGCACCGGGTAGATGCCGCCGCCGAGGTGTAGCGTCATTCCGGCTGACGCCATGAACGTGGCACCGCGCTGCGCGTTCAGCACGATACCGTCGCGCAGCCAGATGGCTCGCACGTCGCCACGAATGGCGAGGCGCCGCATGAAGCCGGATCCAGTCGACAGACGCATCAGGACGCCGCCGCCGCCCTGCGCGAGCCACCCTGTCTCCGCGGTTGCCCGCGTGTCGTCGAGCTGTCGGAGGTAGCCGGCACCCGCCATCACGAACGGCGCCAGCCGCCGGCCGCTCCGTGTCCAGCGGTATTGCAGCGAGCCGTCCACGGTCACCTGCGTGAGCTTCGAGATTGCCGTGACGTCTGGCGCCCCTTCGATGTCCGAGGCGATGTCCACCGTGAAGTCCGGCCGCGCGTAGCTCCCCCCGCCTTCGCCCCACACGTTGCGCCCGAGCCTCACACCGACGCGCGCTTCAATCAGCGGTGCGGCTTCGATACGTGCGCTGGTCGTGAACAGCGCCGTCATGCCACTGGTGGGTATCTGGTTGGTGAGCATCTCGGCCTTGCCGTCGCCAAGGTCGCCGCCGCCGAACAGGCCACCGAGCACGCTCACCTCGAGCCAGCCGGGACGCACCTCCGAGATCGCGTTGTCGGACGGAGACGATGCAGCGCCTGGCTCGCTCACCGGTGCCTGCGGGTCCTGGGCCCACGCAGGTGTCACGCACGCGAGGGCTACGAAGGCGCACCCGATACAGCACCGTAGCCGGCTCGCCTGCCATGTCACTTGGCCACCACCTGGACATCCACGTCGGGAATGTTCCCGCCACGCGGCACGAAGACCGCCCGGGCCGAGAAGGCGACGCGGAAGTTCAGGTCGACCTGATTGCTCTCGATGAAAGTCGAGACGTCGCCATCGTCGAGCGGCTCGACGCGCAGGACCACGGGGCCCGGCTCCAGGCCGGCAAGGACGAACGCGCCCGAGTCGTCGAGCGTGAAGGTGCCGACGAGCGCGCCGCTGCGCAGGTGCATCGCCACCACGTGCGCGCCGAACACGCCAAGGCCGTTCTTGGTGACCCGGCCGGACACACTGCCGGTGGACTCGCGGAACGAGCCGTCAGGGTAGATGTCGGACGCACCCGCGATGTCGTCGGGCTGCAGGCGACGACCGTCGATGTTGCCCGGCGAGAACGCGATCGGGAACATCACCGCCCCGGACGACAACACGCGACGGCCACTGCCCACCACTTCGGTCTCACCGAGAGCGGAATGGCCGAGGCCGAGCAGGTGGCCGATTTCGTGCGTGGCAATCGTCTCGAGGTCGAAGCGGCCCGCCTGTCCCGCCGACGCAACCGACCACGGGAACGCGGCGTTGAAGAAGACGTCGGCCTCGAGCAGCGTGCCGCTGGCGACGTCGATGGTGTAGCTGGTAGCCCCAAGCGTGCGATCGAGTTCCGGGCGCTCGGCGAATGCGAGCAACGTGACGCCGTCGTTGTCGGATGGCGGTCGATCGGTCACGCCGGCGTTGGTGAAACGCACCGCCGATGTCGGCACCGCTTCCCAGGTTCCGAAAGCGCGAACGATTGCGTCTCGGAACTCGCCCGCCGACACACCGCCGCCGCCGCGCGTGCCGACGAAATAGGGCACCGGGCGGCCGTCGGGCCACTTGAGTACGACCGACTGCCCCGCGATCGTGTACCCGAACTTCAGGTAGGCCGACGTCGGTACGGCCGACAGCAGCGCGAGCAGCGCGACGATGGGAACGATGCGCGCACGACGAATCATCGTGCGCCTTCCGTGCCCGCGATCGATCGGACATCGCCTTCGAGTTCCGCGATCCGCCGCGGGGCCCGCGTGACGTCGCCGCGCGCACCTTGCATACGCGCCGGCGCCAGCACGCGCGCGGTGCCATCGGCGCCCGTCACGGCGGCGAGGGCACCCTGGTGCAACCCGAGCACGCTGTAGCCGCCACGCGGGTGGGTCACGAGGAACATCACCAGCCGATCGCCGTCATGCACCACCGGCACGCCGGCCACGCGGGTTTCAGTCGGCCCCAGTCGTCCGCCCGCGAGGCGCACGAACACGGTGCGCTCCGCGCCGCCCTTCCAGGTCGACATGACCTGCAATTGCACGACACGCTCGACGCCGTCCGGACCTGGCATCGTCCTGATGTCGATGACGGTGACGTCGGCAACGAGGTCTGCCGCCTCGGTCAACTGCGCGAGGGAGAGCGGCACGACGACCGAGGCCGACACAGGACGACGGCTCGCGCACAGCATCAGCAGCAGGACGGCAATCGAAACGAAACGGTGACGGGTGAAACACATCAGAGGCACGAATTTCCTAGTCCCGGGCGTTCGGTGTGGAGGCGTGCGCGGCGGCGAGTGCGAGCACGGCCGTCGCGGCACGGTCAGAGGCGCCTGGTCCCCCAAGTGCCTGCACGACCCGGGCCAACTCGGCACGGACGCGGTCGGCGTACGCGTGGTCGCGCAGGAATCGCAGCGCTTCCTCGCTGACGCGCTGTGCCGTGAAATCGGCCTGGATCAATTCCGGCACGATGCGCCGGCCGGCGATGAGATTGACCATGCCGAACGTATCGACCTTGACGAACGGCCGGCCCAATCGGTACGTGAGTGGCGACAGCCGGTAGACGATCACCATCGGCTTGCCGTGCAGCGCCGTCTGCACCGTGGCGGTGCCCGAGGCGGTGATCACGAGATCGCTGGCGGCGAGCACGGCGTCGGTGTCGCCTTCGTGCACGCCGATCGGCAGGTGACTGCGCAGCACTGCCTCGAAGTGGTGAGCGTGCAACCCCGGCGCACGTGCGATGAGGAACTGCAGGTCGGGTTCCTCGGAACGCATGCGTACACACGCCTCGAGCATCGTCGGGAGCGTGCTCGCGACTTCGTTGTGGCGGCTGCCGGGCAGGAGTGCCACCGTCGGTGCCGCCTGCGACAGGCCGTGACGGGTCAGGATGGTGGCGCGCGGCGCGTGCCGGTCGATCATGTCGATGAGGGGATGGCCGACGAACTCGGCCGGAACGCCTGCCCGCTCGTACAGGGACTGCTCGAAGGGAAAGATCACCAGCACGCGATCCGCGAAGCGCTTGATGACCTGCATGCGTCCTGGCCGCCAGGCCCAGAGTTGCGGCCCGATGTAATACACGACGGGAATGCCGCGTGCGTGGAGCGCCTGCCCGAGCCGGAAATTGAAGTCGGCGAAGTCGATGGCGACGAAGACGTCCGGGCGCTGGCGCTCCGCTTCCGCAACCAGGTGCCGGTACATGCGCCAGGTGCGCGGCAGCGTGCGCAACACCTCGAAGAGGCCGGTCACGGCCAGGCCCTCGTACGAGCCGAGGAGCCGCCCGCCCGCGCCGGCGAGGCGGGGGCCGCCGAAACCGAAGACGTCGACGTCCGGCTGCTGGCGGCGGAGAGCCGTCGCCAGCGCACCTGCGTACAGGTCACCTGACGGCTCCCCGCACGAGATCATCACGCCCGCCATCCGCGGGTCAGCGCCCGGGAGCCTGGGACGGCACGGCGACCTTGCGGCGCAGGGACGGGCTGGTCAGGTCGAGATCCGCCAGCGGCAGCACTTCGACGTTGTCCACACCCACCGCCTTGAGCTGCGGCAGCACCTGCCGGGCGTCGCCGACCAGCACGATCGACAGCCGGCCCGGCTTCACGAACTGCTTCGCCACGCGCTGGATGTCGGCGCTGGTCACCGCGTTGATGCGGTCGCGATAGGTCGCGAGCTCCTTCACGTCGAGGTCGAAGAACAGGAGGTTCAGCACCTGCAGCGCGATGTCGTCGGCAGTCTCGATGCTGAGCGGGAAGCTGCCGGCCAGGTACGCCTGCGCCCCCATCAACTCGCGGTCGCCGACAGGCTCACGGACCAGCCGCCAGAATTCGTCGACGGTGAGCCGCAGCGCTTCGCCGGTCGTGGACGTCTGCGTATCGGTCTCGGCGATGATCGAGCCGGTGAGCTTGTAGGCGTCCATGTCGGCCGACGCGCCGTAGGTCAGGCCCTTCTCCGAGCGCAAGACGTTCTGCAGGCGATTGGCACCCTCGCCGCCGAGGATCTTCGTCGCCAGGTTCAGCGCCATGTAATCGGGGTGATTCCGCTGGATCGCGACGTGCCCGGCGCGGATCTCCGTCTGGATCGAGTTCGGCCGGTCGACGAGCACGACCCGTCGCGTCGGCTCGGGCACTTCGGCGGGTGGCATCGCCGGAGGATCGTGTGGCTGCCAATCGCCAAAGGCACGTGTCACGCCGGCGAACGCCTCTTCGACGTTGACGTCGCCGACCACTGCCAGCAGGGCGTTGTTGGGCGAGAACCACGCCTTGTGGAACTGCACGAGGTCATTGCGCGTGACGCTCGTGAGCGATTCCGGCGTGCCGTTGCCCGGCAATCCGTACGGATGGAACCCGTACACCAGGCGATCGATCACGGCATCGGCGACGAACTCGGGATCCTGCATGTTGACCGACATCGCCGAGAGCGCCTGCGTGCGCACGCGGTCGAGTTCCTCCTGCGGGAACGATGGTGTGCGCACCACGTCGGCCATGAGGTCCAGCGCGAAGTCGAAGCGGTCCTTCAGGACGAGGATGTTCGCGTACGAAAGGTCGGTGCCGGCCCCGGATCCGAGCGCCCCGCCCACGTAGTCGATGATGTCGGAGATCTGCTCGGACGACTGCCTGGCAGTGCCCTGATCCAGGAGACCGCCGACCATCGCCGCCACACCGGGCTTGCCGGCTGGATCCTGCGCCGACCCGGCCTTGACGAGCATGCGCAGGCTCACCGCCGGCTGCTCGTGCTGCGAGACCACGACCACGCGCAGCCCGTTGGGGAGGGTCCGGATTTCGTAGGGCGGAATCTTGACGTCGTGCGCCTCGAGGGGCCGTGGCGGCCGCTCCTGCGCGCACAGCGGCGAGGTCACCGCGACCAGGATCGCCACCGCGGCCAGCCACAGGGTCTGCATCGATCGCACGATCACTACTGCCCCCCGGCGGGGCGCTGCCCGCGTGGCATCACCGTGAGCACCATCCGGCTCTGCGGCGTGAAATAGGTCTTCGCCACGCGCTGCACCTCGGCGGCCGTCATGTTCTGGAAGATGTCGAACTCCCCGTCCGCGGTGCCGATATCGCCCTTGTGGAGGACGACGGCGTGCGCGAGGATGGTGGCCTTGTTCTGTACGGTTTGACGTCCGAGCACGTAATCACGCGCGAACTGATTCTTGCTGCGTTCGAGCTCGCGCGCGGTGATCGGCTCGGTCACGAGCCTGTCCATTTCCTCGATCAGCGCCTTGGTCACCTGCTCGGGCGTGTGCCCCGGTGCGACGATGGCCACGGTGTAGAACAGGTTCGGGTTCTCGATCAGGTTCGCCTGCCCGAATGCCGAGAGTGCCAGTCGCTCCTTGTAGACCAGCCGCTGGTAGATGCGCGAACTGGTGCCATCGGAGAGCACCTTCGCGGCGATGTGCAGCGGGTAGGAGTCGGGGTTGCCGTCGTAGGTGATCGGGTAGGCGACGACCACCGCCGGCAGCGGCCAGTCCTCCTCGATCGTGACGCGTAACTCCCTGGTCCGCGCCGGCTCCTGCGGGATGTTGCGCGGCACGACGCCGGCCGGCTTGGGAACCTTGCTGAACTCGCGGTCGACGAGGCCCCTGGCGACGGCCGGGTCGAAGTCGCCCGCGATCACCAGCGTCGCGTTGTCCGGCCGGTAATAGTTGCGGTGGAACTCTCGCACGTCCTCGATGCTCGCGGCCTCGAGGTCGGCCATGCTGCCGATGATAGGGTGCTTGTAAGGGTGCGTCGTGAACGCGCTGTCGTAGATGATCTCGGAGAGGCGACCGTACGGCTGGTTCTCCACCCGCTGCCGGCGTTCCTCCTTGACCACTTGCCGCTCGGTCTTGAACGTCGCGTCCTCGATGCGGAGCGACGCCATCCGATCCGCCTCGAGCCACAGGGTGAGTGGCAGGTACTGCTCCGGAACGGTTTGCCAGAAGACCGTCGTGTCCTCGGTGGTGTAGGCGTTGCTCTGCCCACCGACCGACGCGATGTACGAGGTGTGCGCCTCGGGCTGCACATTCTTGCTGCCCTTGAACATCATGTGCTCGAACAGGTGCGCGAAACCGGTGCGACCGGTCTTCTCGTCCTTCGATCCCACGTGGTACCAGAGCGTCACGTGGACGATCGGCGTCGAGTGATCCTCGAGCAGGATGACCCGCAGCCCGTTGGGCAGCGTGTAGTCGTCGAACTTGAACGCCGTTGGCCTGACGGATGTGGCAGCGGTAGGTGCCTCGAAGGCTCCCGCCACGATGCCGACGGCCAGCGCGGCGGCCGCAACAGGCCGGGCGAGCATGCGTGTCATTGCAGTGATTATGGCAGGCCGTGCCCCTGCCTCCAACGAAATGGGGCGAGGGCTCAGGGCAGGGCCTCGCCGGCAGGCTCGTCCGGTGCGTCGGGCCCGGGCGACGCTGCCTCGAGTGCCGCGAGCCGCCGCTGCAACTCGTGGACCTGCCTGCGAAGTGCGGGCAGGTACCGAAAGACGGCCGATGCCTTGAGCCAGTCCCGGTTGTCGAAGGCCGGAGATCCGGAGACAAACGCCTTGTCCGGCAGCGAGTTGTGGATGCCGGTCTGCGCCGTGACACGGACGCCCTTGCCCAGCGTGAGGTGACCGGCCACGCCAACCTGCCCCGCCAGGATCGTGCCCGCGCCGACGGTGGTGCTGCCGGCGATACCGACCTGCGATACCAGGATCACACGCTCGCCGAGTTGGACGCCGTGGCCGATCTGCACCAGGTTGTCGATCTTCGTCCCGGCCCCGATCACGGTCGACCCGATCGGCGGCCGGTCGATCGCCGTCGACACGCCGATTTCCACGTCATTGCCGACGACCACCGTCCCGACCTGCGGGATCTTGACCATCTGCCCGGTCGAGTCCGCCGCGAACCCGAAGCCGTCGCTGCCGATGACGGCGTGATCCTGCACGACCACGCGGTGGCCGAGCGTGACGCGCTCCCGCACGCTGACGTGCGGGTGCAGCAGGCAATCATCGCCGATCACCGCCCCGTCGCCGATCGTGACGTGCGCCCGCACCACCGTGCGCGCGCCGATCACCACGCCGGCGCCGACGCATGCGTAAGGACCGATGGACACGTCAGGGCCGAGCACCGCCGAGGCCTCGACCACGGCCGTCACATGGACGCCAACGGGTGGCAGAGCCTGTGGATGGAGCAGCGCCAGGGCGCGCGCAAACGCGACGTACGGTTCCATGGTCCGCAGCGCCGCCACCGGCACGGCGACATCGTCGGCGGCAATCACCGCGGACGCCCGCGTCGCCGCGAGCGCCTTGGCGTACCTGGGATTGTTGAAGAAGGCGACGTCGCCGGGGGCCGCGGATTCGAGCGACGCAACGCGGGTAATCTGCAGGTCACCGTCGCCCTCGAGACGGCAGCCGAGGAGATCGGCAAGTTCACGCAGCGTCAAGGCAGGCGGAGTGTACCATGCGCCTTCGCGCTTCGCGCTTCGGCGCACAGGTGCGTGGCGCTACGGCGTCGCGACACAGGTGCGTGGTGCTACGGCGTCGCGACACAGGTGCATGGTGCTACGGCGTCGCGAGAGGGTCAGGCACCATCCGTGCGACAAACAGCGGCAGGTCCTCGAGCCGGAGCCGCATCGCGATGTCGAGCACCAGGGGCTCGCGTGCCTCACCCGACAGCTGCAGTGCGCCGCGCAGTTCCGACAGGGGCGGGCTGGCGGTCATGTGCCAGATCATGGTGCCCAACCCGTGCCGAGCACCGCGCCACGAGAGGTAGCGAGCGACGACGAAGAAGCCGAGGAAGTAGGCGAGCACGTTCGGGCCGGGAACGATGGCAAGGGCGCCAGACGCAATGAAGAGAACGGTGGTGATGACCAGCCAGATGACGTGCCGGTCGCCATCCTTGCGCAACGACGCCCGCATCACCTGCAGGGCCTGCTCGGCGGTCACGTCGTCGGGATGATGCAAGGTCGCGTGGGCGTGCTTGCGCAGGTGCCAGAGCAGGCGCTGCTCGTTGATGTGCTCCGCGATGGTCCGCAGGACCCGCTGCTGCAACCGTCCGAGTCGGGTCGCCGCCACCGGCGTCTCCTCGCCGCGCGCCCGCTTGCGTCGGTCCTCTTCGGCATCGGCCAGCATCTGGCGGAACATGTCCAGCAACCGGCGAAACAACCCGCGATCCTCATGTGAAGGGACCGCCGCCGCGTCCTCGGCGGGCTCGCAATAGGGCTCGAGGCGGCCCCCGCCGATGGGAATGAGGTAGACGTCGAACATTGATCCGTACCTGTCCTACGATAGCACCCGGGATCTGGTTCAGTCCGGCCCGTCGTGCCCGTGGATACCTCGAGCGTGTCCCTTCCGTTTACCCTATCGGCATGACGGCAACATTCCTGCTCTGGTTGGCGATGGTGACAAGCGGGGTCGTGCAGACGGCCCTGCCGCTGTCGCTCCACATTCGCGTGTTCCGCGGGCAGGCGGAGGTCACCCGGGAGACGACCGTGACCGTGTACCCGGCCGGCGCGCGAACCAACGGCCAGCCGGCACCGGTCGCGGACGGCGGCGAGCGACGGCTGCCGCTGGCCGCGGGCCAGTACGACCTGCAGCTCGTGCAGCAGCAGGACGGCAAGGTCAGCGGCATCGTATGGACAACACTCCGCCTCCTGGTGGACTACCCGGGTGAAGGGGGACACCACCTCGAGGTCCTCAATTTCGAGAAGGAGTGGGGTGCGCTCGAGGTACGCGCTCAGGGTCCGCATCAGTCGGGACAGGTCGGATGGCGGACACGCCTCCTGCGCAAGGACGGCACCGAGGTCGCCCGGGGGGTGGACGGTGAGGGCTACCAGCTCGTCGTCGCCCCGGCCGGCACGTACGACCTGGTGGTCGAGGGCGGTGCCGCACCTGTCCGCATTGCGGACGTCGACGTGAAGGCCAACCTCACGTACGTGCGGACGTTTTAGGGTCGGGTGCCGGGTTCCGGGTTCCGGGTTCCGGGTTCCGGGTGCCGGGCGGGCCGCATAGTCCAGCTGCGGCGTTCAGCGTTCGGTTCAGTCATCGTAGCCGTCGACCTTCAGGTCGACGGGCTGCCGAAAGCCTCAGCATTCGGCGTTGCTCTAAGGTGTCGCCGTTGCCGGGCGCGGTGCACGCTTGCGCTGCGGGCCCCGCGGCGGGCGCGGCTTGGAGAGATCCGGCTTCCCCGCCGTTTCCCACGCGCCGATGATGTGTGCCGCCACCGAGGCGATCGCGGCGTTGACACGCTGCTCCAGGATCGGGCCGGCGCCGCCTTCGGCAAAGCGCGTGAAGTACCCTGCATCGTAGAGATCGCCGGTGCCGATCGCCTGGCGATCGGCCTCGAGGACCTTCGTTGCCAACGCCGCGCCTTCGATCAGCGAGGCAAACGCCGCCTGCCGCGCGTCGGTCACGGGTGCCATCGACGGCGGGGCGATCTTGAGCGTCGGCTTGAGCTGCGAGAACAACTCCGATTCGAAGCGGCTGTGAATCCCGAGCTGCCCGGTGACCTGTCCGTCGTAGTTGACGACCGCGTGGAACGGCACGTAGGAATCGCCGATGTAGTGGCTCATCACCGACGCGAAGAACACCACGTTGTCGACCGCATAGCCCGGCCCATCGGGGCGAGCCAGTTGCTCGAACGTGCGTCGCAGCCGGCCGTGCATCTCGGCGACGCGCCACGGCAGTGTGCCTTCCTGGTTGACCTTCTCCGGACCGAACTTGGTCACGGCCTCGTCGTAGGCCCGCGGGAGCGCGTCGAAGGGCGCTGCCCCGTACGCATCGAGGTCGAGGAAATGGCGCGGCGGCTCATCGTCTGCGCCGACGTTGCGCCACAGGTCCGGATCGATCGCGTGCTCGATGAACGCACTCCGCTGTCGCTCGAACAGTTCGCGCAGGCCAGGCGGCAGCAACGCGATCACCTGATCGGCGATGAACTTGTGCGCTTCGAAGCCCCACGCCTGGCTCTCGACGGGAGCGAGGAGCAGCGCAAGAGGAAGCACGGCGAGCGACAGCCGGACACCGCGTCGGTTCAGCACGACGGCATTGTACGAGTTTGCTCAGCCGACGGCCCACTCCCGACACCCGGTTCCCGTTTCCCGTTTCCCGTTCCCCGTTCCCCGTTCCCCGGCACCCGAATCCCTGTCCGCCCCGATTCGCTAAGATGACGACGATGGCTCGCTTCAGTCCCGAGGAGATCGACCGTATCGCCGCGCTCGCCCAGCTCCGGCTCACCGACGAGGCCAGGACCCGCCTTGGCGCCGATCTGGAACAGATCCTGGATTACGTCGATCGGCTGCAGGCCGTGCCGACCGACGGGGTCCCCCTCACCGCCCACATCGTGGAAGGCGCCGGAGACCTGCGTGCCGACGAGCCACGGCCCTCGCTCGACGTCCGCGACGCGCTCGCCAACGCCACCGACGCCAACGAGAAGGCCGGCTTGTTCCGCGTGCCACGGGTGATCGGCGCATGAGCGTCGTCGACCTGCTTCCGACCGGCACGGCCGCCGCTGCGCGCGCTTGCGAGGCCGCCATCACGGCGCTCGCCGAGGCCGGGCGGCTGAATGCCGTCCTGACCGTCACCACGGAGCGTGCGCGCGAGCGCGCCGCGGCCGTGGACGCCCTCGATGACCAGGAACGCGCGAGGCTCCCGCTGGCTGGCGTGCCCGTGGCGATCAAGGACAACATCTGCGCGCGCGGCACGCGCACCACCGCCGGCTCGCGCATCCTCGATCGCTTCATCGCGCCATATGACGCAACCGTCGTCGAGCGACTCGACGCGGCTGGCGCGGTGATCGTCGCCAAGACCAACTGCGACGAGTTCGCGATGGGGTCGTCGAACGAGAACTCCGCCTACGGTGCGGTCCTCAACCCCTGGGACGAGACCCGCACGCCCGGGGGCTCGAGCGGGGGATCCGCGGCGCTCGTGGCGGCCGGCGCGGTACCGGTGGCGCTCGGATCGGACACCGGCGGCTCCATCAGGCAGCCTGCCTCGTTCTGCGGCATCGTCGGCATGAAGCCCACGTACGGTCGCGTCTCGCGCTACGGCCTCGTGGCGTACGGATCCTCGCTCGATCAGATCGGACCGCTGACACGCACCGTGCGCCAGGCCGGGCACGTCCTCGCCGCACTGGCTGGACCAGACCCGCGCGACGCGACCACCGTGACCATGCCGCCGTTCGAGGTGCCGTCCACCGACGCATCGCTGCAGGGGCTGCGCATCGGCGTGCCACGCGCCCTGCTCGCCGACGGGGTGGACGACGACGTGCGGACGGCGGTGGAGCGCGCCCTCGCCGTGATGGTGGGTGGGGGCGCGACGCTGCACGACATCGAACTGCCGCATGCGGCCCACGCCATCCCGACCTACTACCTCGTGGCCACGGCGGAAGCGAGCGCCAACCTTGCGCGTTACGACGGTGTCCGTTTCGGCTACCGCGCGCCGGCCAGCGATTACACCGACCTCGCTTCGATGTACGCGGCTTCACGCAGCACCGGATTTGGCGCCGAAGTCATGCGCCGCATCCTGCTCGGCACCTACGTGCTCAGCGCCGGCTATTACGACGCCTACTACCGCAAGGCCCAGCAGGTCCGCACGCTCATCACCCGCGACTACGAACGCGCCTTCGCGTCGGTGGATGTCGTCGTCATGCCGACGGCGCCGACCACCGCGTTCCGGCTTGGCGAGAAAGTGGAGGACCCGTTGCAGATGTACCTGGCCGACGTCTTCACGGTCAGCGCCAACCTGTCGGGACTGCCGGCGATCAGCGTGCCCTGCGGCATCGATGGCCAGGGCCTCCCGGTCGGCTTGCAGATGACGGCGCCCGCTTTCGACGAGACGACGCTGCTGCGTGGCGCGGCGGCCTACGAAGACGCACGCGGCGCGTTCCCCACGCCGCGCTGATCCATCCACCTGGGGAGGACCACGCCCATGTGCCGCAACATCAAGACGCTGTTCAATTTCGATCCGCCGGCGACCGACGACGAGGTTCGTGCGTCGGCGCTGCAGTTTGTCCGCAAGCTGAGTGGGTTCACCAAGCCGTCGCAGGCCAACGCCGAGGCCTTCGACAAGGCGGTGCAGGACGTGACCGACGCGGCGCGGGTGTTGATCGCGTCGTTGTCGACGAGCGCGACCCCGAAGGACCGCGGCGTCGAGGCCGAGAAGTTGCGGCAGCGGTCGCGCGAACGTTTCAGCCGGGCCTAAGAGGCCTTACACCGCGGCCAGGGCCGTCGTGCCCTTCACGGCGACCCACACCAGCCCGGCAACGAGCAGGAACGGCACGAGCGGTATGGCGACGACGGCCAGGAGCGCCACCAGACCCACGCCACCGACCACGAGGGCCACGAGCAGGCCGACCACCAGGCCGAGCGTCCCGAACACCAATCCGAAGACGAGGCCGAACAGCCCGAAGACGAGACCGAACAGCGCCTTGAGCAACATCAGCGGCAGGAAGACGACCCACAGCACCGCGCGCAGCGCCGCCCACGCCAAGGCCAGCCCCGTCACCACCAGCATCGCCACCATCGCGAATCCCATCACGAACAGCGTCGTCATCGGCTCTCCTCTTGCCGGAGTTTGACGAGTGGGATGCACCCGGGGTTCGGCCGGACGTGCGCTATCGTCTAGCCGTGCCCCCCGACGCGGACCTGCTCGCGCGGCTCGACGCGCTGGCCGAGTTGCTGCCCCTGCTCTCGGGGGCGTTGGACATCCGTGAGGTGTTCCCGCATTTGTCTCGGGTCACCTGCCGGGTGCTGCCGCACGACGCGCTGGCGCTCGCGCTGCTCGCGCCCGACCGGGAATCGCTGTTTGTCCACGCCCTGACGACCGAAGTCGACTTTCAACGCCCCGATCGCATCCAGGTGCCGCAGGAAGCCCGGCACCTGTTCGAGGTGCCGTGGGACTACCTCCTGTGCGACGACATGGCGACCGACCCGGTCATGCGGCAGATCCCGGCCGTGGTTGCCGGCCTGCACGGGTCGCTGCGCGTTCCGCTGCGTCGGAACGGACAGGTCTTCGGCGGGCTCAACTTCATGTCGAGGGCCCAGGGTGGCTTCACGGCGCAGGACGCGCCGGTGGCAATCCGGGTGGCGGCGTACGTGGCGCTCGCGCTGGCACACAAGGATCTCGCCGACGAGGCGGCACGCGCCGCGGAGGTGCGCGAGCGCGCGACGGCGCTCGAGCAACGTGTGCGTTCGCTGACCGACCAGTTGTCGGTCCTCGGGCATGGCTCGCCACGACGGATGGTGGGTGTGTCGGCAGCGTGGCGGCAGGCGGTAGGCGAAGCCGCCCAGGTCGCGGCGACCGACACGACCGTACTCCTCACGGGAGAGTCCGGCACGGGCAAGGAAGTGCTTGCGCGCTTCATCCATGGCGCGTCCCCGCGGGCCGCCGGACCGTTCCTGGCGATCAACTGTGCCGCCCTGCCCGAGTCGCTGATCGAGTCGGAACTGTTCGGGCATGAAAAGGGCGCCTTCACGGGCGCCACGCAGACGAGGGCCGGCCTCATCGAGCGCGCGGCCGGCGGCGTGCTGCTGCTCGACGAGGTCGGCGAACTGTCGCCCGGCGCGCAGGCCAAGCTGCTGCGGGTGCTCCAGGAGCGAGAGTTCCAGCGCGTCGGCGCGTCGCGGGTGCTGCGCGCAGACGTGCGCGTGATCGCCGCGACGCATCGTCACCTGCGCACGATGGTCGACCGCGGCACGTTCCGCGAGGACCTGTTCTATCGGCTGCATATCTTCGTCATCGCCCTGCCGCCTCTGCGTGAGCGTCCCGATGACGTGCTGCCCCTGGCCGAAGTGCTGCTCGAGGACATCGGGCGGCAGTTGGGACGGCGTGGCGCCGGGCTGTCGCGCGAGGCAGCCCCCCGACTGCTGGCTTACCCATGGCCTGGCAACGTGCGCGAACTCCGTAACGTGCTCGAGCGTGCCGCGATCCTCGCCGGCGGCGGACTGATCACCTCCGAGCATCTCGCTCTCCCGGCGCCGGCGCCCCCGCAGTCGTCCGGCGCGTCGGACCCGGCCACGGCCCCGCGCCGGATCGGGTTGCCGGCCGGGACTGAACGCCGCCAGACACTCCCGGATGTCGAGCGCGAGATGGTCGAAAACGCCCTGGTTGGAGCGCGATACAACAAGTCCGAGGCAGCGAGGGCACTGGGCCTGACGCGCGCCCAGTTCTACGTCCGCCTCAAACGCCACGGCCTCGCGATATAAAACGCCTCGCGCCGGCGCAGGGACCCAGTCGAACTCTACACACTGCGCATTTATCGACATCTTGCTCATAAGGGAACGCTCTGCTTGGCCGTTTATCTAGCCTGTGCAGGCAACGCTTTTCTAAATAAAGGTCGCCCTCACAGACAGATACGTGGATTCCACGCGAGTCCGTGGCCATTGGCGTGCCGCTTGCTCCCTACGCTGGCTGGGAAGGAATCAGCCATGAGCCAGGCACACGTGGAACAAGTGATCGGTCGACTCGCGACCGACGAGCACTGGAGGGCGCGGTACAAACAGGCGCGCGCCGAAGCGCTCGACGCACTCACCACCGAGGCGGCGCTGGAGGTGACGCCTACCGAGCGCCGCGCGCTTCTCGAACTGCCGCCGGAAGCCCTGGATCGGTTTGCCGGAGCGCTCGATCCCCGGCTCCAGCGCCTGGGGGTGACGCGATGACGCGCGCCTCGCGACGAATGGCCCTGTGGGGGCTGGTCGCGCTCCTGCCCGCGGCGGCGCTCGCACAGCCGGTTCCGCTGACGCTGGCCGACGCGACCGCCCGGGCCATCGAGCGCCTGCCCGAAGTTGCCATCCAGCGCGATGCCGTCACCATCGCCGCCCAGGGCGAGACGCGCGCTGAGGCCGCCTACGATTCCGTCCTGCGCATCGACAGCCGGGTCCGAACGCGAACCGACCCGACCAACACGCTGTTTGTCGGCGCGCCCGAAGGCGCACTCGCCCCTCGGACCAACAGCCTCCAGGGCAGCGTCGCGTGGAGTCGCCTCTTCGAGAGCGGCGCGACTGTCACCGGCACGGCATCGACGTCACTCGAGAAGACCAATGGCCTCTTCTTCCTCCTCACGCCCGCCTACTTCACGGCGGTCGGCGTGGAACTGCGGCAACCGTTGATGGCGGGCCGCCGAATCGATCCGCAGCGGCGCGCGCTGAAGGTCTCGGCACTGGACGTGTCGCGTAGTCGTGCCGCCCTCCAGCATCTCGTCGCCGAAACGGTGGCGGCCGTCGAGCGCGCCTATTGGGCGGTGCAGGCGACGAGCGAGGACGTGCGCATCCGCGAGCGGTCGCTGGCGCTGGCCGAGGCGCAGCGCGACGACACAGCGGTGCGAATCCAGGCCGGGATCGCCGCCGAGGCGGAACTGGCGGCGCCGCAGGCCGAGATCGCGCGGCGCCGCGCCGATCTGGTGCGCGCGCACGACGAGGCCGGGCGCGCCGACATCGCGCTGCGGCAGTTGGTGGCAGGCACCGCCGACTCCCCCGCCTGGACGATGGCCTTCGACCTCGTCGACGAACCGCCCGCCGCGGTGGCGATGGAAGCTGTCGATGCCCTCGTGAAGGAGGCGCTGTCGCGACGCCCGGAACTCACCGACGTCGATGCGGCCCGGCAGATCGCGGAACTCGACACCGCGCTGGCTCGTGAGCGCGATCGTACGCAACTCGATCTCGTGGCCGCTTACAACCTCCGCGGCCTGGCTGGAAGCGAGAATCCCGATCTCTTCGTGCCCTTCCCCGGCGGCACCGTGACGGTGCCGGACGGACTCCTCGGCGGCTACGACGACTCGCTGCAGAATCTGTTCACGCATCGCTTCTCGGACGTCTACGTCGGCGTCAGCATGGCCCTGCCCATCGGGCGGCGCGCGGCAAAGGCCGACGTCGTCGTCGCGACACTCGTCGAACGACGGACCGCGCTGCTTCGCGACCAGGTGGCGCAGCGCATCGCCACCGAAGTCCGCACCGCAGCCGCCGTGCTCGGCGCGGCCCGCGAGCGGCTCGACGCCGCGATCGCCCTGGAGTCGGCGTCCAACGACCTGCTCGTTGCCGAGCAGGCGCGTTTCGAGACCGGCCAGAGCAGCAACTTCTTCGTACTGACACGCCAGACCGAGTTGGCGCAGGCGGCGTTGTCGCTCACAGCCGCGCGCATCGAAGTCGCCCGGGCCTCGACGGAACTGCTCCGTGCGACGGGTCGCCTGCTCGAACGGCGTGGCATCACGCTGGATGCGCCGGCGCCGGCAGGCACGCCACCCGGAGGACCAACCGCACGCGACATGCCCGATCTCTCGCACGCGAAGCCGGCCGCGCTCGCCTCGACGACGGATCGAACGATTGCCCAGGGCGCATGGCCAGTTGCCCCGAAAGGAACCGCACGATGACGCGCCACTGCTTCGCCCCGCTTGCCGCGCTCACCGTCGTCGCGACGGTCGTCACACTCGGCGGCTGCCGACGCGGGCCCGCCGATGAACGCGTGCACCTCAATGGCCGCATCGAGGCGCCACTGGTCGACATTGCGCCCCGGATCCAGGGCCGCGTCGTCGAAGTCCTCGTCCGGGAGGGGGATCGCGTCAAGGCCGGCGACCTGCTGGTACGGCTCGATCTCGCCGAGGTTGCGCTCGCGCCCGATCGCGACGCCCAGTCGGTGACGGCAGCCGAGGCGCGTGTCCGCGATCTCTCATCGGGCAGTCGGAGTGCCGAGATCGCCACCGCGGACGCCGAGCGTGTCGATCGTGTCGCGGCGCTGTCGCTGGCCCGTGAGGAACTCGCGCGGCAGCAGGTCCTCCGCGAGAAGCGGGTCGGGACCCAGCGCGATCTCGAGAGGGCCGCGTCCGACGTCGAACGCGCGAAAGCGGCACTCGAGGCGGCGACGCAGCGACTGCGGCTCGTGCAGCAGGGATTCCGGCAGTGGCAGACAAAACAGGCCGAGGCCGAACTCGGACGTGCGCAGCGCGTCAAGGCCCAGTCCGACATCGTCGTCCGGGAGGCCGAATTGCGCGCGCCGAGCGATGCCGTCGTCCTGCATCGGCTCGTGGAGCCGGGAGCATTGCTCGGTCCGGGCCAATCCGCGGTGACGCTGGGACTGGAGTCGCGTCTGTACGTGCGCACGTTCATTCCCGAGGCGCGACTCGGCCAGGTCCGACAGGGACAGGCGGTGCAGGTGCAGGTGGATGCGCATCCGGGCCAGACGTTTGCGGCGCGGGTCACCGAGATCTCGCCGAACGCCGAATTCACGCCGAAGGCCGTGGAAACCCGTGCCGAGCGGGTGAACCTGGTGTACGCCGCGAAGGTCGATCTCGACGGCGGGTGGAAAGTGCCGCTCGTGCCGGGTCAGCCGGCCGAGGTGATCGTCCCGGCACCCGCCACTCCGGGAGGCACGCCGTGAGCGCGATGATCGAAGCCACCGATCTCACCATGCGCTTCGGTGCCGTCGAGGCGCTGCGCGGATTGACGATCTCCATCCAGCGCGGCGAACTGTTCGCCCTGCTCGGCCCAGACGGCGCCGGCAAGACGACGTTCTTCCGGCTGGTGGCGGGGCTGGTGACACCGTCGAGCGGGCGCGTAGAGGTGAACGGTGTTCGCACCTTTGGCCTCGTGCCGCAGCGGTTCTCGCTCTACGAAGATCTGACCATCGACGAGAACCTGCACCTGCGGGCGCGCCTCTACGACGTGCCCGATGCGCTTGCGAAGACGCGAACGGCCGACCTGCTCGCGCGGGTCGGGCTCGACCGCTTTCGCACGCGGCTCGCCGGGGCGCTGTCCGGGGGCATGAAACAGAAGCTCGCCCTCGTCAGCGCCCTCATGACGCAACCGGAACTGCTGCTGCTCGACGAGCCGACGACCGGCGTCGATCCCGTGTCCCGGCGCGAGTTCTGGATCCTGCTGAACCAGCTGCATCACGAAGGGCTGACACTGCTCGTCTCGACGCCGTACATGGACGAAGCCGAGTACGCGTCACGATTGGCGTTCCTCGATCGCGGGCAAATCACTGCCATCGGTACCCGCGAGGCGATTGTCGGGGACTATCCGCGAGCGCTCGTCGAGGTGCGCAGCCACGACCGCATGCAACTGCGTCGACGCCTCGCGGCGCTGCCCGGCGTGGACGACGTCTCACTGTTCGGCACGCGCCTGCACGTCCGCGGTCGCACCGGCGAAGGGCCGGCACTGCTCGCAGAAGTCCGCCAGGCGCTGGGCGACGCCGTCGGCGCCGGCGACGTGCGCGTGCTTGCGCCGTCACTCGAGGACGTCTTCGTCTGGCACAGCGAGCAGCACGCACGCGAAGCGGAGGCAGTGGCATGACGGCCCAGGCTCAAGACGTGCTCGTCTCGGCTCGCCAGCTCACGCGCCGCTTCGGCAGTTTCGTTGCGGTGCGCAACGTCGACGTCGACATTCCCCGCGGGCGCGTGTTCGGCTTCCTTGGCCCCAACGGCTCGGGCAAGTCCACGACGATCCGCATGCTGGCCGGCCTGCTCGCACCGTCCTCTGGAACGATTACGGGCTTTGGCGGCATCCAGCTCGCGACCAACACCGATGCCTGGAAGCGGCGGCTCGGCTACATGAGCCAGAAGTTCTCGCTGTACCTCGATCTCACCGTCGAGGAGAACCTGCGCTTCTTCGGGTCGGTCTACGGCCTGCGTGGCGCCTCCCTGCTGGACCGCATCGACGCGCTCGCCGATCGGCTACGGTTCCAGGAGGTGCGGCGCGTGCTCACCGAAGGCCTGTCAACCGGGTTGCGGCAGCGCGTGGCACTCGCCGCCGCGCTGCTGCACGAACCGGAACTGCTCTTCCTCGACGAGCCGACAGGCGGAGTCGACCCGGTCGGGCGGCGCATGTTCTGGGATCTCATCTACGAGCTCGCCGCGGATCGTGGCATGACCGTGCTGGTCACCACGCACTACATGGACGAGGCCGAGCAGTGCGATCGCCTCGCCTTCATCCTCGACGGCGAACTCATCGCCGACGGCTCCCCGCTGGATCTGAAGTCGCACCTGGCGGGGCGGCTCTTCGAGGTGGTCGTCGAGCACGACGCGTTCGGTGCACTCGAGACGTTGCGATCGCAACAGCAGTTCGAGGATGTGTACCTGGCCGGACGTCACCTCCGCGCGGTGCTGCGCGCGGAGGCCAGGGACGCGGCGCTTGCACCGCTTGCCGCCATCGGCCGGCCCGAATCCGCCGAGCCGTCCCTCGAGGATGTCTTCGTCTCGCTGGCCCGCAAGCGCTCGACGAGCTCCGGGGAGGCTGCATGAGACGCCTGCTCGCCCTGACCTGGAAGGAGTTCATGCAGCTCAAGCGCGACCGCCTGACGCTGCGCATGATCATCCTGGTGCCGTTGATGCAGACCCTCGTCTTCGGGTATGCCATCAACTACGACGTCAAGCACCTGAAGACCGTGGTGCTCGACGAGAGCCGCTCCTACGACAGTCGCGAACTCGTCGCGCGACTCACGGCCAGCCAGTACTTCGACGTGGTCGGGCGGGTCGACAGCCTGCGCGAGTTGCAGACGGCGCTCGATTCGGCGACGGCGTCGGTCGGGCTCGTGATCGATCGGGACTACGGCGCCAACCGGCATCGCGGCAAGCCGGCCGAGGCGTTCATCGTCGTCAACGCGTCGGACACGACGACGGCGACTCAGGCGATGTCGATTGCCAACGGGGTCGCAACGCAGCTGTCCATCCAGACGTTGGCGCGACGCGCCGGGTGGCGCGAGACGGCGCTCCCGGTCGACCTGCGCCTCAGGCCCTGGTACAACCCGGACCTCCGGACGGCCACCTTCGTCATTCCCGGCCTGCTGGCCATCATCCTGACCTTCACGCTGATCCAGTTCACCGCGGGGGCGATCGTGCGCGAGCGGGAACTCGGCACGCTGGAGCAGTTGCAGGTGACGCCGGTCACACGCACGCAGCTGATTCTCGGCAAGCTCGTGCCGTTCATCGTCATCGGCTACGTGCAGCTGACCGTGACGGTGCTGCTGATGCGCTTCCTCTTCGACATCCCGATCATGGGCAGCGTGCTGCTGCTCTATGCGGTGGGGTTCCTGTTCATTGCCGCGGTGCTGGGACTCGGCATGCTGCTCTCGACGATCGCGCAGACGCAGCGGCAGGCGCAGCAACTCTCGATGATGTTCCTGTTGCCGTTCGTGTTCCTGTCCGGGTACGTCTTCCCGATCGACGGCATGCCGCTGGTGTTCCAGATGCTCTCGCGCGTGATTCCAGCGCGGTACTTCATCGAGGTGGTGAGGGGGATCGTCCTGCGGGGGGCGGGACTCGACGAGCTGTGGGAGCCCGTCTCCTGGCTGGCGTTCTACACCTTCGCCATCATTGGACTCGCGGTCTTCCGCTTCCGGAAGACCGCGAATTGAATTCGTGAATTTTGAAATTTTGAAATTTTGAACTTGGGTGGGGCCCGGCGTGCTGAACCCGGGCCCCTGTCCCTTAGCTGATCGCGACCTCGATCTGGCGCGGCTTGGCCTCGGCCTTCACCGGCAGCTTGATCGAGAGCACGCCTTCCTTGAACTCGGCACGCACGTTTTCGGTGTCGATGCGCGACGGCAGCGTGAAGGACCGGCTGAACGCCCCGTAGGACCGCTCGACGCGGTGGTACTGCTCCTGCTTGATTTCGGTATCGCGCTTGCGCTCGCCGCGCAGCGTCAGCGTGTTGTTCTCGACCCGCAGGTCGATGTCCTCACGCCGCAGCCCGGGCAGTTCCGCCTTCAGCACGATCTCGTCGCTGCCGTTCTCGTAGATGTCCACCGGCGGGAACCACTCGCCCCGCTGCGTCAGGTCGTCGTCGTACCGGCGCGGGTAAGCATCAGCGAAGATCCGGTTGAGGCGGTCCTGCAGCGTGGAGAGTTCGCGGAACGGGTCGAATCGCACCAATGTCATGTCGTCCTCCTGAGAACTGTGCGGGCGGCTATCCAGGCCACCTCGCGTCCTTGCCCTGATGTCCTCCGCCCTGTCGGCATACCCGACCAGGGCGGCTCGCCGGCGCTATCCCGCCCGACGACAAAGGCAGCTTACGACCGACATGAGTTCATGTCAAGCATTTAATCTTAGTCAACAACACTAAAATAGGGTCAGCCCTGCGCCCAAGTTCAACGGTTCAGGTCCAGGCATGGCACGACCCGTGAGAAAAGTGCGATCATCACGTCCATGCTGTCGTTTCCAGAGGCGGCCGAACTCGCCGACGAGGTGCGTCGGCTCTTCGACGACCTGCAGCAGGCCCACGACGCCGCCCCCGGCGGCCTCCATGCCCCGCCGATTGACGTCGTCGAGCGCGAGGAGTTCGTCGAAGTCGTGCTCGACCTGGCCGGTGTCTCGCCCGAAGACGTCCGTGTCCTCTTCAAGAACAACACCCTGGTCATCGCGGGATGCAAGTGGCCGGCGGCGGGCGCCGTCGTGGGCGCGACGGCGTTCCATCTCGTCGAACGCAGCTTCGGGCGGTTCGCCCGGGCGGTCCGCATCACCGCCACGCTGGATCTCTCGCGTGCGCGGGCGACGATGACCGAAGGTGAGTTGCGGGTGCGGTTACCGCGCCTGAACAGCGGGCAGGAGTTCGTGATTCCGATCGAGAAAGTCGTCTAGCGCGGATGCGCATCCTCTTCATCGGCGACATATTCGCCAAGGTCGGTCGCGACCTCGTCAAGCGCGCCGTGCCGGCGCTGGTCGCCGCCCGCGGCCTCGATCTCGTGATCGCGAACGGGGAGAACAGCGCCGGCGGGTTCGGGATCACGCGGGAGATTTCGAAGGAACTCTTCGACACCGGCATTGCCGTCATGACATCGGGCAACCATGTCTGGGACAAACGGGAAATCCTCGCCTTCATCGACGAGGAACCGCGCCTGCTCCGGCCCTTCAACTACCCTGCCGGCACGCCGGGGCGCGGCTCGACGATCGTGACCATCGCCGACGGCACGAGAGTCGGCGTCCTGAACCTGATGGGTCGCGTCTTCATGACCGCCATCGATGATCCGTTCGCGCTGGGCCGGGCCGAGGCGGAACGGCTGCGCGAGCATGCCGACGTGGTTTTCGTGGACTTCCATGCCGAGGCGACGTCCGAAAAGATCGCCCTCGGCTGGCATCTCGACGGCGTGGCCTCGGTCGTCGTCGGCACGCACACCCACGTGCAGACGGCCGACGCGCAGATCCTGCCGGGTGGCACCGCCTATTGCACCGATGTCGGCATGACGGGGCCGCACGACGGGGTGATCGGCGTCGAGCGCGGCCCGATCATCGGCCGCTTCCTGACTGGCCTGCCCACCAAGTTCGACACGGCCTCGGGCATGCCGCGCCTGCACGGCGTGATTGTCACCGCCGATGCGGCGACAGGCCATGCGACAGACATCGAGCGATTGAGCCTCACGCCCACCGACATCGAGGACCTGCGGTGAGTTCGCTGTTCGATCTCCCGTTCGAGGACGAGCCCCTCGACCCCGAGGTCCTGCAGCCCCTCGACGCGCCCGACGACGGTCGCGCCGAGCCGGTCGTGGCACAAGGTAGCTTCGGGCTGTCCCCGGGGCGCCGAAGCCTTGGCGAGGGCGGACAGCCCGGCGACACGACGCCGGACGTAGCCGTCGACCTTCAGGTCGACGGTCAGCGTCGAGCAAGCTCGACGCCTACGTACCCAATGACTTCGCCCACTGCCCCGCCTGCGGAGGCACGGTCCGTGGCCTCGCCCGCCCCCCCGTCGCGGGCCGAACGGCAACGGCCCCGCGTGTACTCGGTCAGCGAGCTCACAAACGCCGTGCGCAACGCGATCGAGCAGGAGTTCAGGACCATCTGGGTCGAGGGCGAAGTCGCCGACTGCTCCGACAAGGGCGGACATGTCTACTTCACGCTGAAGGACCAGGGCGCGCGTCTCTCGGCGGTGCTCTGGCGCACCGACGCACTGCGCCTGCGCTTCAAGCTGACGACGGGGCTGCAGGTGATCGTGAAGGGCCGGCTCTCGGTGTACGTGCCGAGCGGCAAGTACCAGCTGTATGCCGAGAGCATCGAGCCGCGCGGCGCCGGAGCCTTGCAGCTCGCCTACGAGCAACTGCGGCGCCGTCTGCAGGCCGAGGGCCTCTTTGCCCCGGGGCGCAAGCGGCCCTTGCCGATGCTGCCGCGACGCATCGGCATCGTCACGTCGCTCGAGGGCGCCGCAATCAAGGACATCGTGCGGGTCCTGCGCACGCGGCGGGCGCCGTCCGAGATCGTCATCAGCCCGACGCGCGTCCAGGGCGAGGGCGCAGCGGCCGAGATCGCCCGCGCCATCGCTCGTCTCGCCCGCGTACCCAACGTCGACGTGATCATCGTCGGCAGAGGTGGTGGATCGCTCGAGGACCTCTGGGCCTTCAACGAGGAAGTAGTGGCCCGCGCGATTGCCGCCTGCCCCGTGCCAGTGATTGCAGCCATCGGTCACGAGACGGACACGACCATCGCCGACCACGTCGCCGACGTGCGTGCCGCCACACCGTCGCAGGGCGCCGAAATCGTGGTGCGCCAGGCCAGCGAGTTCCGTGATCGCATCGCCAATGCCCGCCGGCAGATGGCCTTGCTGCTGCGCAGCCGCCTGGATCGCCAGCGCACCGGACTGATGCGCGTCGAGCAGCGGCCGGCCTTCGCCCGCTACCGCGATCGCTTGCTCGATCGGGATCGCGAGCGCGCCGACCTGCACGAACGCCTGACGGCGGCATTACGCACGCGCGTGCAGGACGGCCGGCGTGTCCTCCGCGACGTCGCGGCGCGCCTCGACGAACAACATCCGCAACGGCAACTGACGTCACGGTTGCGCCGGCTTGCCCAGATCGACGATCGGCTCGCGGCCGCGATGCGCACCCGCCAGGCCGACGCGCGCAACCACCTGCAGGTGCATCGGGACCGGCTCGCCAGGGTGGGCCTCGACGCATCGGTGGCCCAGTCGTGCCGAAGGGTCGACGCGCAACTGGTGCGCGCGCGCCAGGCCGTCGAGGGCCGCTGGCATCGGACCGATCGCCAATTGACCACGCTGGCCGGGCAGTTGCATGCCCTCAGCCCGTTGGCGACACTGGGCCGCGGCTACGCCATCTGCTGGAACACCGATCGCACCGCCGTGGTGCGCAGCGTCACCGCAGTCGCCGCTGGCGACCGCGTCGACGTGCAGTTGCCAGACGGCTCGCTGCACTGCGCGGTCCAGGCGGTGGATGCCGCCGACCCCACTTCACGCCCATGACCGACCCGACCGACTTCGAACAGGCCCTCACCGAACTCGACGCCATCGTGCGCTCCCTGGAACAGGGCGACCAGCCCCTCGAGCAGTCGCTCGCGCTGTTCGAGCGTGGTGTCACGCTGTCGCGCTTCTGCCACGAGAAGCTGACCGATGCGGAGAAACGCATCCAGGTGCTGACGCAGAGTGGCGGACTGCGCGACGAGACGGCCGCGTTCGAGAAGGACCTGTCGCCGAGGCAGTCCGACCGCGGATGACGGCCACCACGTTCGAGGACTTCGCGGCGGGCTGCCGCCGCGATCTGGATCGCGCGTTGACGGTCTGGTTGCCCGGCCCTCCCGTATCTCCCCCGCGGCTGCACGAAGCGATGCAGTACAGCCTACTCGCTGGCGGCAAGCGGATGCGTCCGGTGCTCGTTTTCGCCGCCGCCGACGCCATCGGACTCGGGCATCCCGATGCCCGCACCCTCGCCCTGCCGGCCGCGTGCGCGCTCGAGATGATCCACACGTACTCGCTGGTGCACGATGACCTGCCGGCGATGGACAACGACACGCTGCGGCGCGGGCGTCCGACGGCGCATGTCGTGTACGGGGACGCGTTGGCCATCCTCTCCGGCGACGGACTCCTCACCGAAGCGTTCGCACTGCTTGCCCGCGAGCCCGTACTCGAAGGCACGGCGATCGCCCAGCGCAAGTTGCAGACACTGGAACTCATCGCGCGCTCGGCTGGCGTGGGGGGCATGGTCGGCGGCCAGGCGCTGGACCTGCAATGGGAGGGCGCGGCGCGGCAGGAGCACCCCGATGACGACCTGCTGCGGTTGCAGGACGTACACGCCCGCAAGACCGGCGCCCTGATTCGCGCCGCAACGGGCGCCGGCGCCATCATGGCTGGCGGCACACCGGGCCAGGTCGCCACCGTGGACGCCTACGCGATCGAACTCGGGTTGTGTTTCCAGATCATCGATGACGTCCTCGACGTCGAGGGCGATGCGGCATCGCTCGGCAAGCATGCAGGCAAGGACGAAGCGGCAGGCAAGCTGACCTATCCGGCTCTTTTTGGCGTTGCCGGAAGCCGCCAGCGCGCACGCGATTGCGCCGACCGCGGCCATGCCGCGCTCGAAGCCGCGGGCCTGTCCGGCCACCTGCCGGCCATCCTCGACTGGACACTGACCCGCACCCAGTGACGGACACCCGCGCGTCCCGCGTCAGGCTCGATGCGCTGCTCGTGCAGCGCGGACTGGCCTCGTCCCGGGAACGGGCGCGTGCGCTCATCCTCGCCGGCCACGTCAGTCTTCCGGGCGCGTCCGCGCCTCCGAAACCCGGGCATCTGGTGCGCGAAGACGCCGACGTCCAGGTCCGGCAGGCCGACCATCCCTACGTGGGCCGCGGCGCCCTCAAGCTCGTACATGCCCTGGACAGCTTCGCCATCCCGGTGGAGGGACGAGTCGCCCTCGACATCGGTGCCTCCACGGGCGGATTCACCGACGTCCTGCTGCAGCGGGGCGCGGCGCACGTGGTCGCCGTCGACGTCGGGCACAACCAGATGGACTGGCGGTTGCGGTCCAATCTACGCGTCAGCTGCCTCGAACGCATCAACGCGCGGCATCTCACGGCCGGCGACCTCCCCGCCGACCATCGACTGTTCGACATCGTCACCGCCGACGTCTCGTTCATCTCGCTGCGGTACATTCTCCCAGTCGTGCCACCGCTCTTGCGGCCGGGGGCCGACGTCATCACGCTGGTCAAGCCGCAATTCGAAGCCGGGCGTGAGGAAGTCGGCAAGCATGGCGTGGTCCGCGACGAGGCAGTGCGAGCTCGCGTCCTTGCCGAGGTCATCGACGCGGCAGGCGCCCTGGGCCTCGAGGCCCAGGGCCACACCGCGTCGCCCATCGAGGGCATGGAAGGCAATCTCGAGTGGCTCGCCCACTTCAGGAGTCGTGCATGACGTCGCCCATCCATCGGGTCGGCCTGGTGGCCAAGCCCGGGCTCACCGAGGCCGCCGACCTGCTCGGGGAGATCGGCGCCTGGCTCGTGTCGCGGGGCATCGAGCCGTGCTACGAAACCGACACGGCCTCGCTCTCGAGCACGCCCCTCCCCGGTGGCATCTGCGAGCCGGAGCAGATCGGACGCCACGAGCAGTTGATCATCGTGCTCGGCGGCGACGGCACGCTGCTCGGCACGGCAGGCCGGTTGGCTACCTCGGGCTTCGACGTGCCGGTCGTGGCGGTGAACTTCGGCAGCCTCGGCTTCCTCACCGAAGTGAGGGTCACCGAGGTCTACGAAGCGCTGTCGCAGGTGCTGGCCGGAACCGCGCACGAAGAGCGCCGGATGATGCTCGAGTCGCACGTCTGCCGCGCCGACGGGACCCAACTGAGTCACATCTCGCTGAACGACGTGGTGATCACCAAGGGAGCGCTGTCGCGCATGATCGATCTGGTCGCGTCGGCCGACGGGCAATTGATTGCCCGGTTCAAGGCCGATGGCCTCATCGTCGCCTCGCCCACGGGCTCGACGGCCTACAACCTGTCTGCCGGCGGCCCCATCGTGCACCCTGGCGTCGACGCGCTGGTGCTGACGCCGATCGCCCCGCACACGCTCACCAACCGTCCGGTGGTGTTGCCCGCGTCGACCTCGCTCGACATCGTCGTCGCCGGTGAAATCGCCCGATCGTCGCGGGAAGAGACCTACGTGACCTTCGACGGCCAGGTCGGCGACATCCTGGGTCCCGGGGAGACCGTCTCGATCCACCGCGCACCGTACGCCCTGCGCCTGCTCAAGCCGAGTTCACACGGGTACTTCCAGGTGCTGCGCCAGAAGCTGCGCTGGGCCGAACGCTAACGCGTTTGGCCCAGCGATTTCACAATTTCAGAAGTTCACAATTTCATTGCCACCGCCATTGTTCGAGCTGCTGACGGTGGGAATGAAATTCTGAAATTCGTGAGATTCTGAAATTATTTGCGCCCTCGGAAGTACTCCACCTGCCACTTCTGGACGTTGCGATTGTGTTCCGGAAGCGTCGCGGCGAAGGCGTGCGAGCCGTCGTTGCGGCTCACGAAGTAGAGGTAGTCCACCTTCGCGGGCGCGATGGTTGCCTCGATGGCGGCCCTGCCCGGCGAGGCGATCGGACCGGGCGGGAGCCCCGGGTAGCGGTAGGTGTTGTACGGCGAGTCGAAGTCCAGGTCCGCCCGCCGAATGTTGCCGTTCCAGCGTCCGGCCCGCTTGAGTGCGTAGATCACTGTTGGATCGGCCTGCATCGGCATCCCGATCTTCAAGCGATTGCGGTACACGGCCGCGACCAGCGGCCGCTCGTCGGCACGGGCGGTCTCCTTCTCCACCAGCGCCGCGATTGCCATGATCTGCCGAACGCTCAGGCCGGTCGCTGTGGCGCGACGGCGCAGGTCCTCGTCGAATACCGTGGTGAAGCGGCTGACCATGCGCGCCACCATGGCCTCTCCGTCGATGTGGCGAGGCAGGCTGTACGTGTCCGGGAACAGGTAGCCCTCGAGCGTGTCGGCCGCCGGATCGATGGCCTTGATGGGCGCGGGATCGCGCGCGGCTGCGATGAAATCCGGGGCGGTGCCGAGGCCGCTCTGTGCAAACAGCTGCGACATCTCGTCGGCGGTCAGTCCCTCGGGAAACGTGAGCGGCAACAGGTAGACGTCGCCCTTCGCCAGCCTGTCGATGATCTCGGCCGGGGTTGCGGCCTCGGCAAAGCGGTACTCCCCGGCCTTGAGGGAACGGCCGCGACCGTGCCACCGCATTGCGAGCCGGAACGTCAGTTCGTCGCGGATCACACCCGCCGCCACCAGCCGACGGCCGATGCCGGGGGTGCTCTCTCCGGGCGGGATCTCGACGAACTGCTCGCCGGAGACGCTGCCGAAGGGCGTGGAGACGCGGCGAGCGACCCACAGGGCCGTACCGGCCGCGACCAACACGACGACGATGAGCAGGAGCAGTCCGAGACGCTTCACGCGAGCGGGGCCCTTGTGCGGGAGTCGAGATATTCCTGCAACAACACTGCCGCCGCGGCCGCATCGAGCCGCGCCTTACGGCGTCGCCAGTCGGATTCGTGTTCGGCCAGAAGCGCCTCGGCCTCGACGCTGGTCAGTCGCTCGTCGAGCGGCACGACTGGCACGGGCACCCGGCGCGACAAGCGTTCGATGAAATCGAGGGCCTTGGGGGTGAAGTCGGTGGCGGTGCCGTCGAGCCGGTGCGGGACGCCGACGACAATCGCCGCCAGCGCCGGGTCTTCGGCTTGGACGCGGCTGATCACACCGAGCAGCGCCGCCCACTGTGCCTTGAGCGACGGACCTTGCACGACCTCGAGCGGTCGCGCCAGCGTCCCGGATGCATCGCTGATGGCGACACCGGTTCGTCGGGCTCCGAGATCGAAGGCCAGCACGCGCACCGACACAGGGTAATACGTCCCGAAGGTAGGGCCGGCTCTCCGAGCCCGGCCTTCAGTGCGGGCGACGACGAACGCAGAACGCGGAACGCCGAACGCAGGATCGGTAGCGGCCCGCTGTCCCAGCGGGCCGGACCACGACCAAAGCGATCAGAACGTGGAGCGATCGATCGTGCGTAGGCGTCGAGCTAGCTCCACGCGTCGCTGCGGCGCCGGGAATGTCAAAAGACGCACTTCCCAATTCCCGTCGACCTGAAGGTCGACGGCTACGTCACCGATATTGGAGAGGTGCGCGTCCCCCTCCTGCTCGCCCTGCTCGCGGCACAGCTGCCCACCTTGCAGCAGCCGAGCCCCACCGCGCCCGCCGCGGGCACGTCAGCGCCAGCCGAACTGGTGCAGGCGGCAGAGGCCGCCAAGGCGCAGCAGGCCACGAAGGAACGCATTGCGGCGCTCACCCGCGAGGCCGACGTGCTCAAGCGGCAGAGCGTGTCGATGCTCGACCAAGTGCGCCGGCTCGACGTCGAGCGTGACCTGGAGCGCGCGCGCGAGGTGCAGGCCCGCCAGGCGCTGTCGGTGCTCGAAGCCGACCTCGCATCGCTCACGAGTCGACAGGCGACCCTGCGCTCGACCCTGGAAGGCGAACGCCCCGCGATCGCCGCGCGGCTCCGGCGCCTTCAGCGCCTCGGGCGCGTGGGCTACGCGAGAATCGCGTGGAATGCGACGAGCGCCCGTGACGTCGGTCGCGCCGCCCGCTTGATGAACTATCTCGCGAAGGACGATGGCCGGCGGCTCCAGGCGTATGCGCGAACCGCGGGCGAACTCGGCGAGACCGAGGCCCGGTTGACCCAGCGCCGCGAAGAGGCCAGGTCGCTCGAGGCGGAGGCACGTGTACGGCGCGCGGCGGCCGAAGCCGCCTACGTCAAGAAGCGGGAGCTACTGGCCTCGCTCGAAAACGAATCGGAGCAGCGTGAGCGGTGGCTCGCCGAACTAGTGGCCGCCCGCGCGCGGCTCGACGCCTCGATGACCGGGCGGGCGCCTGTGCCGGCGCCGACCCAGGTGCTCCGCGTGCCCTTCACCACTCGCCGCCGGGCACTGCCCTGGCCCGTGGAAGGCAACATCACCGGGCGATTCGGCCGACAGCGCGATGCTCGGTTCGGCACGAGCACCGTGAGCAACGGCGTGACGATCGCGTCGACAATCGGCAGCGCCGTTCGCGCGCTCCACCCCGGCAGCGTCGTCTTCGCCGGCGCCTTCACGGGGTTCGGACAACTCGTGATCGTCGATCACGGCCAGCAGTCCTACTCCCTGTACGGCTACCTGTCGGGGTTGCGCGTCCAACGGGGCGCCGCGGTCGAAGGCGGCGCCATCGTCGGCGAGGTCGGGGACGCGCCTGACGGCAAGGCGGCCCTCTATCTCGAGGTGCGCGTCGACGGTCGTCCGGTCGATCCCGTACTATGGTTGCAACAACGGTAGCCGGCGCGTGATCGACTCGGCGACCTGTGCGCCCTCGGGCTTGGGCCTTCGGACCTGGACCTTGGAACTCAAGAATTCTCGGCATTCCCGGCATTCCGGCATCGCGGCATTCTTTCAATGACTACCCGCACCCGCTTCCTCGTTCTCGCCCTCACGACACCGCTTGTCGTGTTCACGCTGGTCGGGGGCTTGCTGGGCCAGCAGCGCACGGCCCCCGGGGCCTATCCGCACCTGCGCGTGTTCGACGACGTGGTGTCGCTGATCTTCGGCAGCTACGTCGAGGAACCCAATCCCGGAACAGTGTTGGATGGCGCGATGCTGGGGCTGGCCGAGGGACTCGACCCCGACAGTTCCTACCTCGACGCTGCCCAGGTCGCGCTACTCGAGGGTGTCAGGACGGCAGAGACCGGGTCGACGGGCCTTTCACTGACGCGGCAGTACTACCTGCGCGTCGTCGCCTCACGCGACGGGTCGCCGGCGGCACAGGCCGGGCTCCACACCGGCGACTACATTCGCGCCATCGACGGCAAGTCGACGCGGCACATGTCGCTGCACGAGGGCGAACGGCTCCTGCGCGGCCCCGCCGGGTCCAAGGTCACGCTGACCGTGCTCCGCGGCAGCCAGACCGACACTCACGAGGTGCCCCTCAGCCGTGTCGCCGCCCTGCCAGCCGACGTGACGCAGCGGATCGCGGCACCTGGCGTCGGCCTCGTGCGCATCACCGCGTTCAGCGACCAGACGCCCACCCAACTGAAACGGGCCGTGGGCGAACTCACCAGTAAGGGGGCCACGCAGGTGCTCATCGACCTGCGGCACACGGCGGAGGGGGATCCCGCACTCGGCGCCGAGACGGCACGGTTGTTCGTCAAGGCCGGAACCCTGGGGATCCGTGAAGCGCGTGGCCAGGGGCAGCAGAAGACCGAAGCCAGGGCGGGCGACGGCAGCCTGACGCTCCCCATCACGGTCCTGACGACCAACGGCACGTCGCAGGCGGCCGAGGTCTTCACTGCCGCCTTGCTCGACAACGACCGCGCCAAGAGTGTCGGCGAGCGCACCCTGGGCCGGGCCGGCTCACAGAAGCTGGTCAAACTGCCCGACGGCAGCGGCCTCTGGCTGACCTACGCCCGCTGGCTGACGCCCAAGGGCACCGCAATCCACGGCACGGGGCTTGTCCCGACCGTTCCAGTGGCCGAGCCCGACCGTGAGTTCGGCGCGCCAGCCACAGCCGAAGACCCCATCCTCGACAAGGCACTCGAATCGGTGGCCGCGAAGGCACCGGCGAAGGCCGCGGCCTAGCGCCTTGCGCCACTCGACGGCTCCACGGTAAGATGCCTGTTCGCACCAAGGCTCGTGCGAACGGCTGTAGGCGCGTAGCTCAGGGGTTAGAGCGCCTGCTTGACACGCAGGAGGTCGGCGGTTCGATTCCGCCCGTGCCTACCATTTCCAGCCACCCGCCCACCGGTTGTTGCTCCAGCCGGCCTCGGCTGTGGAGACCAGTGTTCGCGGCATGACGCCCGTCGTACTCACTCTTCCCGACGGATCCACGCGATCCGTGGCTGCCGGCACGCCCGTTCGGGACGTGGCGGCCGACGTGTCTCCACGCCTCGCGAAGGCCGCATTGGCGGCGAGGGTGGACGACCAGGTGGTCGACCTCTCCTACCCTCTCACGCAGGACGCCCGGGTCCAGATCCTGACCGCCGACGGCCCCGACGCCCTCAAGGTGTATCGGCACAGCACGGCGCATCTGCTCGCGGCAGCCGTCACGAAGCTGTTCCCCGGCACCCAGTGCGGCATCGGGCCGGTGATCGAGGAACCGCCCGGCTTCTACTACGACTTCGTGGTCCAACGTCCGTTCGTGCCCGAGGATCTCGAGAAGATCGAGGCGGAAATGCGCCGTCTGGCGCAGGCTGACGAGATCTTCGAGCGGCAGATGTGGCCGCGCGACGAGGCGATGGCGTTCTTCGGCGGGCGTGGCGAACCGCTGAAGGTGCAGCTGATCGAAGAAAACACGCAGGGCCAGTCCGAAGTCTCGGTCTACACGATCAAGGACCGCGAGACGTTCGTTGACTTCTGTCGCGGGCCGCACGTGCCGTCGACGGGCAAGCTCAAGGCCTTCAAGCTGACGACGACGTCGAGCGCGTACTGGAAGGGCGACGCGAAGAACCAGCCGATGCAGCGGGTGTACGGCACGGCGTTCTTCAGCGACAAGGACCTCCAGGCGCACCTGGCGCGGCTCGAGGAAGCCAAGAAGCGGGACCACCGCAAGGTGGGCAAGGAACTCGGACTGTTCATGTTCCACCCGTGGGCCCCCGGCGCGGCGTTCTGGCTGCACAAGGGCACCGTGCTGTACAACGGCCTGGCCGAGTACATGCGCAAGGTGCTCTACCCGGCCGGGTACGAAGAGGTGAAGACCCCGATCATCTTCAACAAGGCGTTGTGGGAGACATCGGGGCACTGGCACCACTACCGCGAGAACATGTTCGTGCTCGAGGGCGACGAGGGCGAGGCCATGGCGCTCAAGGCCATGAACTGCCCTGGGCACATGCTGGTCTTCGCGAGCCAGGTGCGCAGCTACAAGGACCTGCCGATCCGGTTCCACGAGCAGACCGCGCTGCACCGCAACGAGGCGTCGGGCGTGCTCGGCGGGCTGACGCGCGTGCGCCAGTTCTCGCAGGACGACGCGCACTGCTTCGTGATGCAGGAGCAGATTGGCGACGAGGTCCAGCGGCTGCTGGCCTTGGTGCAGCAGGTCTATGGCGATCTCGGTTTGACCTTCGAGGTGAAGCTCTCGACCCGCCCGGAGCAGTACCTCGGGCAGCGAGAGACCTGGGATCACGCCGAGTCGCAGCTGAAGCTGGCGCTCGAGGGCGCCGGGCAGGCGTACACACTTAACGAGGGCGACGGGGCGTTCTACGGCCCGAAGGTCGACTTCGATGTGACCGACGCGATCGGGCGCAAGTGGCAGTGTGCGACGATCCAGTTGGACTACCAGATACCGGAGCGATTCGACCTGAAGTACGTCGGGGCCGACAACGCCGAGCACCGGCCGGTGGTGATCCATCGGGCGATCTTCGGCAGCTTCGAGCGGTTCATCGCCTTGCTGATCGAGCACTTCGCCGGGGCGTTCCCGCTCTGGCTGGCGCCGCTGCAGGCCGTGGTGCTGCCGATTGCCGACCGGCACGCCGCGTATGCGGCGCAGGTGCAGGTCGAGTTGAAGGCGGGCGGCCTGCGGGTCGGGTTGGACGACCGGCAGGAGAAGATCGGGTACAAGATCCGCGAAGCGCAGTTGCAGAAGGTGCCGTACATGCTGGTCGTCGGCGACAAGGAAGTCGCCGAGGGCACGGTGTCGGTCCGCAGCCGCCAGGGCGGGGATTTGGGAAGTCGGCCAGTGCGCGAGTTCGTCACCGACGCGCAGGCCGAGATCGAGAGCAAGGGCCAAGCTGGCCAGCCAGTAGGGGTGTAGAAGCGTTTCGCGTTGCCGGTCATGGGACCGGCGGGCGGGGCGCGTTCAAGGAGGTCGTTATCGCGTTCGACAATCGCATGCGGGGTCCCCGACGGGACGACAGGGTCCGGATCAACGAGCGCATTCGCGTGCGCGAGGTCCGGGTCATCGACGAGGCAGGACAGCAGTTGGGCATCATGGCGCCGGCGCAGGCCGTTGCACTGGCAAAGTCCAAGGGCCTGGACCTCGTCGAGGTTGCTGCCACCGCCGTGCCGCCGGTCTGCCGTATCACCGATTACGGCAAGTACCAGTACAACGAGCAGAAGAAGCAGCGGCAGGCCCGCAAGCACCAGAAGACCATCGAGGTGAAGGAAGTCAAGTTCCGCCCGAAGGTCGACCTGCACGATTACGACTTCAAGAAGCGCAACATCTCGCGCTTCCTGCACGAGGGCGACAAGGTCAAGGCGGTGGTGTTCTTCCGCGGGCGCGAGATCGCCCACCCGGAGATCGGCCGCCGGATTCTGGAACGGCTCATCGCCGAGCTGACCGAGATCGCGGTCGCCGAGAACCTGCCGCGGATGGAGGGCAACACCATGCACACCATCCTGTCGGGTCGCCCGGGCATCAAGAAGGTCGAGAAGCCGTCCAAGCCGGAGCGCGAGCCACGGCCTGAGGTCGAGGAAGACGACACCGAAATGACGGCGGAAGAACTCGCGGCAGCCGCCCAGGCGGTGGCCGATGAGGACGCAGCAGGCACCGCGCCGGTGGTCGAGACACCGGCCGAGCGCCCGGCCGAATAGCACCGCGACGCCACCGATGGCGTCGCCGGACGACGGGATGCGATGGCTGCATCCCGGAGGAGAAGGCTGCTTCACGAGCGGCCCGACCACATCGCAGGCAGGGACGGCCTCCGGGACGTCCCCGACAGTGAACGAGAGAGAAACAGAGTCAGATCATGCCGAAACTCAAGACCCACAAGGGCGCCTCGAAGCGGTTCAAGCGCACCGCCTCTGGCAAGTTCCTGCGCGGCAGCGCGTTCAAGCGGCACATCCTGACGAGCAAGACCACCAAGCGCAAGCGCGGCTTGCGCGGCACGGTGCTCGTCTCAGCCCAGGATCAGGGAAAACTGGAGTTGATGCTGCCGTACAAGTGACGGTGAACTTCTGCAATTCTGCAATTTCAGAATTCCGAATTTCACGATTTCACTGAACAGGGTCGGTATATCACCGTCCCATGAGTAGTCCGGGTCCCCAAGTCGGCTGGAGAGCCGCCCCGAGGCTGCGGAGAAGAGAATGCCGAGAGTCAAGCGTGGCACGGTGCGCCGTGCAAAGCGCGAAAAGTTGCTGACCCTTGCCAAGGGGTACTACGCCAACAAGAGCAAGCTGTACCGGTTCGCGAAGGAAGCGGTCGACCGCGCCCTCAAGAGCGCGTTCGTCGGTCGTCGCCGCAAGAAGCGCGATTTCCGTCGCCTGTGGATCGTCCGCATCAACGCCGCGGCGCGCCAGCAGGGCATCAGCTACTCGCAGTTCATCGCCGGCCTGAGCCGCGCCGGCGTCACCGTCGATCGCAAGATGCTCGCCGAACTCGCGGTGAGCGAGCCGTCGGCATTTGCGGCGCTCACCTCGCGCGCCAAGGATGCCCTCAAGCAGCAGAACGCTTAGGAATTGCAGAATTTCAGGAATTGCAAAATTTCATCATCACCCGCCAACCTTCGAGGCATGACGGTGGTGAGGAAATTTTGAGATTGTGAAATTCTGAAATTGACGGGGGCCGCCTTCGCGGGCGCGCCCCCGTTTTTCGTGTACACAGCTGAATTGCACAATTTCGGAATTTCATCACCACCGCCAACCTTCGAAGCAGCAATGGCGGTAACGAAATTCTGAACTTCTGAAACCCTGAAATTGACGATGCCTGACCTCTCCACCTCCGTCTCCGCATTGCGCGCCGAGTTCGACACGGCACTGGGCGCGGTCACGTCGGCTGCCGATCTGCAGGCCGTGCGCGATCGCTTCCTCGGCCGCAAGCAGGGCCTCGTCACGGCGCTGTACGCCGAAATCGGCAACGCCCCGGCCGACCAGAAGCGCGAGATCGGGCGGTTGGCCAACGAGCTCAAGCAGGCGGTGGAGGCGGGACTGGAGGCGCGCAAGGCAGTACTCGGACGCGCCGCCATCCGTACGCCCGGGCTCGACCTCACTCTCGCGCCGCGCCCGCTGCCGGTGGGCTCGCGCCACCCGTTGAATGCGATGCGGGAACGGATCGAGCGCATCTTCGTGCGCATGGGCTACGAGATCCTCGATGGGCCCGAGGCCGAGGACGACTGGCACAACTTCGAGGCGCTGAACATGCCAGCCGATCATCCTGCCCGCGACGCCCAGGACACGCTCTACCTCGAAGCGCCGTTTGTCCAGGGCACCCGCGCGACCGGTGCGCCAGGCGCCGGCGTCACGCTGCGGCCTGCCACGCTGCTGCGCACGCACACGTCCGCGATGCAGATCCGCTACATGGAGCGGCATGCGCCGCCGGTGCGCATCATCGCCCCTGGCCGCGTGTACCGCCGCGACAACCTCGATCTCACGCATACGCCGATGTTCCAGCAGGTCGAAGCCCTAGTCGTCGGCGAGCAGGTCACGATGGCCGACCTGAAGGGCACGCTACTCGGCTTCGCGCGGGAGTTCTTCGATCCGAAGACGCCGATCATGTTCAAGCCGAGCTTCTTCCCGTACACCGAGCCGAGCGCCGAGGTCTTCGTCGGCTGCCAGTCGTGCTTCGGGTCCGGCTGCTCGATGTGCAAGCGCACCGGCTGGATCGAGATTGGTGGCAGCGGCATGGTCCACCCCTCGGTCTTCGAAGCGGTGGGCATCGACCCCGAGCGTTATACGGGCTTCGCCTTCGGCATGGGTATCGAGCGCCTGGCGCTCCTCGCGCATCGTGTCGACGACATCCGCGCGTTCTACGAAAACGACCTCCGCTTCCTGGAGCAGTTCGCCTCGTGAAGATCCTCGTCTCGTGGTTGAAGGAGTACGTCGACGTCCCCGTCCCGATCGACCAGCTTGCGAAAGACCTCACGATGCGCGGCTTCGAGGTCGCCTCGGTGGAACCGGTCAACGGCGATCCCGACGATGCCGTGATCGACTTCGAGGTGACGGCCAATCGACCCGACTGCCTCAGCGTTCTGGGCATGGCTCGCGAAGTTGCCGTGAAGTACGGGCTGGCACTTCGCTCGCCGGTCTCGGCCTTCAGCATTGGGTCTTCGGCCTTCGATGCACGGGTACCCGGCACCCGGAACCCGGCACCCGCCTTCGCCGCAGGCTTCGGCGCGGCAAGCCCCGACGCGATCCGGGTGACGGTGGAGCGGCCCGACCTGTGCCCGCTGTACTGCGCGGCCCTGGTGGACGTGTCGATCGGGCCGTCGCCGGCCTGGCTGGCCGAGCGGCTGACCCTCAGCGGCGTCCGCTCGATCAACAACATCGTCGACGTCACCAACTACGTGCTGCTGGAACTGAACCAGCCGCTGCACGCGTTCGACTTCGACACCATTGGCGACCGCCACCTGGTGGTGCGTACAGCTCGGGCCGGTGAGACGCTGACGACGCTCGACGGTGTGACACGGACGCTTGCCGACGACATGCTCGTGATCGCCGATGCGGGAACGGCGCAGGCGGTGGCCGGCGTGATGGGCGGTGGCGCGACCGAAATCGGCCCGACCACCAGGACGATCGCCCTCGAAAGCGCGTACTTCGAGCCGACGCAGGTGCGCCGGACGCGGCGTCGCCTGAACCTGTCCACCGAGGCCTCCTATCGATTCGAGCGCGGCGTCGATCCGGGCATGCCTGCACGCGCACTGCGACGTGCCGTCGAGTTGATCGTGGAGATTGGCGCGGGCACGCCGCGCGACGGCGAGGTCATCGTCGGAACGCCCTCCTCCACCGCGCGCAGTGTTCGCCTGCGCTGGTCGCGTATCTGGCGCGTGCTCGGGATGGACGTGGCTCCGGCCGAGGTGGAGCAGATTCTCACGTTACTCGGTTTTCACTTTCGCCCGATCGAAGATGGCGGGCTTCGGCGGAAGGCGTCCTCCGACGGCAGGACCGGCTCGCCCTTGGGCGCCGAAGCCTTGGCGGAGGCGGCGAGCCCGGCCCATGACCATCCCTCTCCAGAATGGAATGTCACCGTGCCAGGGTGGCGGGGCGACGTCACGCGCGAGGAAGATCTGATCGAGGAAATCGCACGCTGCGCGGGATACGAGCGCCTGCCGGTGACCTTCCCCGCCCTCGCTGCGCCACCGGCGAAGACCGCGCCGCGGCTGGTCCGCGACGCGCGCGTCCGTGACGTCCTCGTGGGCGCCGGCTTCGCGGAAGCCGTCACTTTCACGTTCATCGAGCGAGCCGCGGCGGTGCCGTTCGACGCGGCACCGATCGCGATCGCGAACCCGCTCTCGGAGTTGTTCGCGGTACTCCGGCCCTCTGTGGTGCCCGGCGTCGTCGACAGCCTCTCGCACAACCGGCGTCGCGAGCAGCATGACATCCGCCTGTTCGAAGTGGGCACGCGCTTCACGCGCACCCACGGCGAGACGCGGAGCGTGGCCATCGCATGGACGGGTGCGGCGGCGGCGGAGCATTGGAGTGGCAGCGGCAGGATGGTCGATCTCTACGACGTGCTGGGCGTGCTGCAGCGGGTCGCCGAGACGCTGCGGGTGCGGGTCGACGTCGAAGCGGACGATCATCCAGCGTTGCTGACGGGACGGGCCGCGCGGCTCGTCGCGATGCACGGCAACACGCGCGTCGATGTCGGCTGGGTCGGCCAGCTCTCCCCCTCCCTTGGAGAGGCACGCGGACTACCCGCAGCTGATGCGGTGTTGGTGGCCGAACTCGACCTGGACCTTGCGGCGCCCGACTACGATCCCGATCGCCAACCGGTGATGCAAGCGCTACCACGCCACCCTTCCGTGGTGCGTGACCTCTCGATCGTGCTTCCGGCTGACTTGCCGGCGGTGAGGGTTCGTGGCACGATTCACGCGTCTGCACCGCCCACGCTGGTGTCGGTGCGCGAGTTCGATCGCTACCAGGGCAAGTCGCTGCCGGACGGCAAGGTGAGTCTGTCGTTGAGACTGACCTTCCGGGCGGCCGAGCGCACGCTGACGGACGCCGAAGTGCAGCACGCCACCGACGCCATCCTCGCCGCGCTGGCCGCCGACCATGGCGCCACCTTGCGCTGAACATATCGACCGGCCGCTGGGCTGGTCAGGGAGCCTGCACATGAGCAACACCGCCACCGCCACCGCTGCCGACCTTGCGGTCGTCGAGCGCCTCGACGAGAAGATCCGTCAACTGATCACGCTCGTCGAGAAGAGTCGCGCGGAGGCTACCAAGCTCCGTACCGACAACGACCGGCTCGGCAAGGAAGTGGACGCGCTGCAGGCACAGCTGTCGGATGCCGCTGGCGTGTCGACCGAACTGCAGGCGATGCGCGAGGAACGCGACCAGGTGCGCACGCGCGTGGCCGACATGCTCGCCCAGCTCGACGCCCTCCAGATGTGATGTGAAGGTGAACGTCACCCCTATCGTGGACGACGAGACGCCGCTCGGCGATCAGGATCCGCCCAACCACGTGGTGATGGTGGATATCCAGGGGCTGCGTTACCCGGTGCGCAGCGCTCTCGATCCGTCGTACGTCCACAAGCTCGCCCGCTACGTCGACGTCACGATGGATGCGGCGTCGACGGCCGTCCCGATCGGCGAGTCGACCAAGCTGGCCGTGCTCGCAGCGCTGAACATCGCCGATGAGTGCTTCCGCGGCCGCGACGACGAGTCGCGGATTGCGGCCGAACTCGTCGAGAAGGCCGGCGAGCTCGAACGCCTGATCGACGCCGTCCTGAACAAACACTCGACGTAGTCCGGGCACCGGGCACCGGGAATCGGGCACCGGGAATCGTCGACCGGTCGTAGCCGCCGACGTTCAGGTCGACGGACATCGCGAAGTGTAGCCGTCGACCTTGGTCGACGGGACATTCCGTCGTAGCCGCCGACCTTCAGGTCGGCGGAAAGCGCACGGAGTCGAACATCGCGCCGATGCGTCGAGCACGCCCGACGCCTAGACGATAGGCTCTCGCGTGAGTGGCCACGTGCGGGTCGTCAGCGGCATCGTCACGGGGCCTCCGGCGGCGAACGATGCGAAGACGGCCTGGGTCATCTCGACGGTTTCGCTTGCGGGCGTAGGCCCGCAGAGCGGTTCGCGGCCGCTGCCGAGGCAAGCCAGCAGGTCCTCGACCGCCGCGACGTGGTCGAGGATGCGCTTGGAAAGCCCCGGCACCGTTTCCGGCACGCCAGGCCCTGCCGACGTCAACGGGATCCACGCACGCGGCGTCGTGTCGGGTATGAACGGGTGTCCCTCCCGCACGTGCACGAGCGGTTCGATGTCCATGCGGAGATCCACGACACCGCGCTCGCAGAAAATCTGCAGGCCGAAGCCGGCGGCCGCCGAGCCGAGGGCCTTCTTCGAGTCGTAGAAGATCGGGATGCCACGCTGCGTGTCGAAGCGCGCGTGCACCTCGTCGCCGGCGATGAGGCCGACGCCTTCATCGCCCTCGTGCACGTCGCTGCGCGTCGCGGGGTGCCCCTGCTGTTGGATCGTCGCGCTGCACGCAGTGGGCGCGCCGGTGAACAGGGTCGCGACGTTGAAGAGGTGCCCGCCGAGCACCCAGAGATCCTGCCCGCCGCCACGCTGATCTTCCTTGCCGCGTGCCCGAATCTCGAGAATGCGTCCGAGCGTGCCGTCGGCGAGATACTTCTGCAACACCGGCAAGGCCGGGTGGTAACGATTGCGGTGTGCCACTGCCAGGCTCGTCCCCGTCCGGCGCGCCAGCGCGACGACCTGATCGGCCTCCGCGCAAGTCCGCACGAACGGCTTCTCGACGTACACGCCACGCGCGCCTCCATCGAGCGCGCCGACGATCATGTCGCGGTGTTCGTGGGCATGGCGCGGGCAGACGGCCACGACATCGGGCTTGACCTCCGCGAGCATGGCGCGATAGTCGGCAAAGCCACGAACGCCGCCCGTCCGCTGGCCCGCGGCGGCCAGACCTGCCGGGTCCGCGTCCGCGATCGCCACGACGCGCGCGCCGCGAATCTGCGCCCACACCCGGTCGACGCCGTGGCCGTAGTCGCCCTGGCCGCTGTGCCCGATCAGCGCGACACGCAGCGTCTGGCCCGGCGCCGATTGCCGTGCGGCGGCGATTCGCGGCAGGGCCGCGCAGCAGCCCAGCGTGACGGCGAGAAATCGGCGTCGTTGCATCGCAGACGCCTGAACTGTACCGCAGCCGATTGGGCGCAGGGTCGTGCTACTATCGGGAGGCCTGCGTTGTGCGTGATGGGTAGAGGCTCGCTTGAGCCGATGTTTTACCCCAAGCGAATCACGACGGCTGCGTGGTGTGCATGCCTCCGCAGAGAGGAAGCCTGAAGCGCGGCTTTTACAGTGGTTCCACCTGCTTCTGCAGGTTCAACGACCTCCCCACACGGCAATGCGGGTACTGATGAATCGCCTTCGCCCGAAGCGGCGGCGGCGTGCGCGGCCACTCCCCAGCGTCCAGCCCTGCCCCCTTTTGGTAGGCAGATCAGGCGGACCGGCCGCCGTTCGACTCGCAGTGTTGCGCATCGTCTCCGCCATCTGACGCGGGAGCTTGCCTTTGCCTGCAGTTCGGGCCACAGTCGAGTCGACCCATGGGCCAGTGGACCTCCCTCGAAGTGATCGGCCTCGCGCTGGACGGCATTGCCGCCCTCGCGCTCGTGTTGTGGGTCGTGTGGGCCCGCAAGCGCCTCGCCGCCGACACGGCACACGCACGGGAACAGGCCGCCCAGATCATCGCCAGCGCCGATCGCGAGGCGCTCGCTCGAGTCAAGGAAGCCGAACTGGCCGGCAAGGAGCACGCGCATGCGCTGCTGGTCGAGGCCGAGCGCGCCGGGCGCGAAATCCAGGATGCTGCCAGGTCGACCTCGCGAAATGCCGCCGAGCAACTCCGCGCCGCGAGTGAGCGCACCGCGGCCCTGCTGCAACGCGAGCAGGACCTCGCCAGGCGGCAAGAAGACCTCCTGGAGCGGCAGGCCGCCGTCGTGGCCATCGACGCACAGGCACGCGAGCAGCTCGCGCAGGCCGATGCCAGGAACGTCGGCGTACTGGCCGAACTGCAACGCGTCGGCAGCCTGACCAGTGACGAAGCCCGCGCCGAGTTGGTTCGCCAGATCGAGCAGGACGCGCGGCGTGATGCAGCACACCTGGTCAAGCGCCTCGAAGCCGAAGCCCGCGAACAGGCCGCAGGCAAGGCGCGGCAACTGATCACCGAAGCCATCCAGCGCAGTGCCGCCGAGCACGCCATCGAGACCACCGTGTCGGTGGTCGACCTTCCGAGCGACGACATGAAGGGCCGGATCATCGGCCGTGAAGGACGCAACATCCGTGCGCTGGAGCAGGCCACGGGTGTCGAGCTCATCGTCGACGACACCCCCGGCGCGATCATCCTCTCGAGTTTCGATCCGTTTCGCCGCGAGGTCGCCCGCGAGGTGATCGAGCGATTGATCGCCGACGGGCGTATCCATCCGGCCCGCATCGAGGAAGTCGTCGAGAAGGTGAAGGCCGATCTCGAAGAATCGGTTCGTCGCGACGGGGAGGCCGCCGCCTTCGAACTCGGGCTCCACGACGTGCATCCGGAGCTGCTGCGCCTGATGGGACGTCTGCGATTCCGCACCAGCTACGGGCAGAACGTCCTCAGCCACAGCAAGGAAGTCGCGTGGCTCGCGGGTATCATGGCCCGCGAGCTCGGCCTCGATGCCCAGGTCGCGGTGCGCGCGGCCTTCCTGCACGACATCGGCAAGGCCATCGACAGGGAGATGGAAGGCACGCACCTCGCGATTGGCCTCGACGCGCTCCGCAAGCACGGCGAGCGGCAGCCCGTCCTCGATGCGGTGGCCGCACACCACATGGACATCGACTGGCCGTCGCTCGAGGCCATGATCGTGCAGGCGGCCGATGCGATCTCGGCAGCCCGTCCTGGCGCACGCCGCGACATCCTCGAGTCCTACGTCAAGCGTCTCGAGAAGCTCGAAGACATCGCGTGCAGTTTCAAGGGCGTGGCGAAGTCGTTCGCGCTGCAGGCGGGTCGCGAGATCCGCATCCTCGTGCAGAGCGAGCAGGTGTCGGACGAAGATGCCGTGTGGCTGTCCAAGGACATCGCGCGCCGCATCGAGAACGAGCTCGAGTATCCCGGCCAGATCAAGGTGACGGTCATCCGGGAAACCCGCGCCGTGGAGATCGCACGCTGACGATGATGGCGGCAGGCCTTCCGGGGTGGGACCACGACGTCTCGGCCACGTGCGCGCAGGTTGGCGAGCACGCGCTGATCCGCTGGATCGCCAGCGCTGTCGGCAGCGCGTCGTCGGCCGACGTGCTGCTCGGCATCGGCGACGATGCGGCGGTGGTCGTGCCGCGGCGCAACCACGTGGACGTCTTGACGACAGACGTGCAGGTCGATGGCGTGCACTTCACGCGCGCATTCTGTGGCGCCGCCGACGTGGGCCATCGCGCGCTGCACGTCAACCTGAGCGATGTGGCCGCGATGGGCGCCCAACCGCGCGTCGCCCTGCTCTCGCTCGGCCTGCCGGCCGATCTCGAAGCGCGATGGGTGGCCGACCTCGTGACCGGGCTCGTAACGGCGGCGCGGGCCGCGCGCGTGCAACTGGTGGGGGGCAACATCTCTCGGGCGCCGATGCTGTTTGTCGACGTCACGGTCAGTGGCGCTGCGAAGCCGCGCCACCTGCTTCGTCGCAGTGGCGCGCGTCCGGGCGACGAACTCTACGTGAGCGGCACCGTCGGCGCGGCTGCCGCCGGCCTTGCCTGGTTGCAATCCGCGATTGGTAGGGCCGGCTCTCCGAGCCGGCCATCGCCACAAGGCGCTGAGACGGACGCTGCTGAACCCGGAGACGGCCGGTTCGGAGAACGGGCCCTGCCATCGGCAATCGAGGCGGCCCTCACCCGCTATCGACGACCGGAGGCACGCGTGTCTCTCGGTCTTCAGGTTGGCCGGAACAAGGCGGCGTCGGCCTGCATCGACACCAGCGACGGCCTGGCCGACGCCTTGCGCCAGCTTGCCGGGGCCAGCGGCGTCGGCGTGCGCGTCGACGCCGCTGCCGTGCCGGTGGACCCTGCGGTAACCGAGTTGGCCCTGCGCACGAACGAGGACCGCGATGCGCTCGCATGGTCGGGGGGCGAGGACTATGAGTTGTTGTTCGCGGTGCCGCGGCGGGCGCGCCGACGCTTCCTGCACGCGAGCGGCCGCAAGGGCCTGCCGCCGGTGACGCGGATTGGAATGTGCACCAGGGAAGCCGATTGCCTGATCGTGCAAGCCGACGGACGTGAGTCGCCGCTGCCGGGAGGGTTCGAGCATTTTTCGTCGGTCGACAGCGTCGCCGGAGGTCGTATCCCCGAGGCCGGTGCGTGATGCTGCTGACCCGATCCCTCCGCCGGCGTATCGTCGTGGCCGTAGGCGCGGCCCTCGGGTTCGTGCTGCTGTACGAGAGTCCCATCTTCGACTCCGAGTACATGCCGCGCGCTTTCCGCCGCGTTGCACGGTCGGAGACCCCGGTGATGCAGCCCGGCCCGCCCGATCCCGAGGACGTCGCGGCACCGGCGCCGGGCCTCACCGTCCGGTTCCGCGCGACGGCCTACTGCAAGGGCACGACGACGGCCTCCGGGGCCGGCATCCAGACCGGCATCGCCGCGGCTGATCCCGATCTGCTGCCTGTCGGCTCGGTCATCCGCGCCGAAGGCCTGGGCTCGCGCTACAACGGCATTTACACGATCCTCGACACCGGGCCGCGGGTGAAGGGCCGGCAGATCGACGTCTACATGTGGAGTTGCAACGAGGCACTGGCGTTCGGGCGGCGGACGACCCGGCTGCAGGTCATGCGCCTCGGCTGGAACCCGCGAACCAGCACCCCCGAGCGCGTCGGCACCGAGTTCCGTCGCCGGGAGGCCGAGATGACAGCCGACGCACCGGCCCGGCCTCCGGCCACGACTCCACCACCGCAATCGGCACCCGCGCCCGGGATCCCGCCGCCCACGCCAGAGCCCTGATGGATCTCCTGCTCGAAGCCACCCGCCGCGCCGAACAAGAACACTTCTGGTTCAAGGGCTTTCGCGCCTTCGTCGCGCCGCTCGTGGCGTCCGCCGTCGCTGCCCACCCACCGCGGCGCCTGCTCGACTGCGGCTGCGGCACCGGCGTGAACCTGCCGATGCTCGCGCAGTACGGCAGCGCGTACGGTTTCGACCTCACGTGGACCGGACTGAAGTTTGCCAAGGATCACGGGACGCATCGGCTCACGCAAGCCAGCGTCCTGCATGTGCCGTTTCGCGACGACAGCTTCGACGTGGTCACCTGCTTCGACGTCCTCCAATGCTTCCCGCCATACATCGCAGCACAGGTGCTCGCCGAGTTCCACCGGATCCTGGCACCAGGTGGTCACCTGGTGATGAACGTCGCGGCGCTGGAGTCGCTGCGCGGCGACCATGCCGTCCTGGCCGAGGAAGCGCATCGGTACGAACGCGGCGAACTGCACGCGATGCTCGAGGCCACGGGTTTCCACGTCGCGCGGCTGACGTTCACCAATGCATCCCTGTTCCCGATCATGCTCGGCGCGCGCTGGTGGCAGCGCCTTCGCGGCCTCAAGGCGATCGAGGATGCCCACGACGACTTCACCGTCCCGTCGGCGGTGGTGAACGACACGTTGACGGGCTTGCTGAAATGCGAAGCCGCGCTGCTGCGCCGCCTCGACATGCCGATCGGCAGTTCTCTCCTCGCCCTCGCGCAGAAGCGCTAACGGCTCCGCCGTCGGGACTTGGGACTCGCGATTCGGGATTCGCGGCTCGGGCGACGCTCGCCCTTCAACCGGCTATGCAGGCGTCGGACTTTGTCCGACGCTCAGTGACGTGGCGACCGCCGGACAAGTGATCCATGGCGCCTGCGCCACTGGTACTCACGATATCCGGTCCAGGTAGGCTGCAGGCCGTAGGCCGTAGGCGCGAATATCGTTGGAGTCCGGCGGCGACGCGTCTGCGTTCGGCGTTCGGCGTTCGGCGTCAATCGCCCAGTTGTCGGCCTGGCACCAGGTAGTCCGCGACGTACTCCGCGACGGCCGCCGATAGCGGCGTCGGCGGCGCGGCGTATCCCGTCGCGCGCAGGCGCGAGATGTCGGCCTGCGTGTGGTACTGATACGTGCCGCGCAGGGCCGCGGGCATGTCCACGAAGTCGATCTGCTCCGGTACCTGCAACGCCCCGAAGATCGGCCGCACCAGGTCCAGCCATGTCTGCGCGTGCCCTGACCCGATGTTGAAGAGTCCAGTCGCACCGCGCGCGGCAACGTGCAGCGTCATGTCCACGACGTCCTTCACGTAGACGAAGTCGCGCCGCTGCTCGCCGTCCCGGTACTCCGGATGGTGACTGCGAAAGAGCTGGACGCGCCCTTCCTCCCTGACCTGGGCGCAGGCCTTGTGCACCACCGACCGCATGTCGCCCTTGTGGTCCTCGTTCGGGCCGAACACGTTGAAGAAGCGCAGTCCCGCCACGCGTGAGAGCAGTGCTTGATCGCGCGCCCAGCGATCGAACAGCAGCTTCGAATACCCGTACATGTTGAGCGGCCGCAGCCGCTCGATGCCGGCGGCATCGTCGTCCATGCTCGCGCTTCCGTCGCCGTAGGTGGCGGCCGAGGACGCGTACAGGAAAGCGGCGCCGTGCGACAGCGCCCACTGGCACAGGTCCTTGCTGAACTCGTAATTGTTCCGCGCCAGGTACGAGGCGTCCTGCTCGGTCGTCGCCGAACACGCGCCCATGTGCAGCACCAGATCGAAGTCGCCGAGGCGTCCGGTGTCGAGACGTTCCCGCAGAACGTCGGCCTCGACATAGTCCTCGAACCGCAGCGCCCGCAGGTTGCGCCACTTGGTGCTGGTGCCAAGCCGGTCGGCGATGACCACGCGCGAGGCGCCGCGGCTGTTGAGGCCCCAGACCAGTGCCGATCCGATGAAGCCGGCGCCGCCGGTCACGAGCACCCGTGCGCGTTCGAGGTCGATCAACTCAGGCATCTCCGTGGGAATGCTGCAACGTCGCCGCGGGTGCGTGCGACTGGTACTGCAGTTGGTAGAGCCGATGGTAGATTCCGCGCAGGGCGAGCAGTTCCTGGTGGGTGCCAGCCTCGCGCAGTTCGCCGCGGTGCAGTACGAGGATCTGGTCCATGTCCTGGATCGTCGACAACCGGTGCGCGATCGCGATCGTGGTCCGCCCCTCCATCAGCACATGGAGCGCATCGCGGATCAACATCTCGGTCTCGGTGTCCACGCTCGACGTCGCTTCGTCCAGGACGAGGATCTGCGGGTCGAAGGCGAGCGCCCGCGCAAACGACAACAGCTGCTTCTGCCCGACCGACAGCGTCGCGCCGCGCTCGGCGACCGGCGTGTCGTAGCCATGCGGGAGGTCGCGGATGAACGCGGCGGCGTGCACGGCCTCGGCGGCCTCATGGACGCGCGAGTCGTCGATGTCCGGGCGGCCCAGCCGGATGTTGCCCGCAATCGTGCCCGAGAAGAGGTACACGTCCTGCAGCACCAGGGCGAAATGCGAACGCAGTTGGGCCAGCGGCAACTCGCGAATGTCGCGACCATCGAGCAGGATGCGCCCGCTGCCGACGTCATAGAAGCGCAGCAGCAAGTTGATCAGCGTGCTCTTGCCCGAGCCCGTCGCACCGACGATGCCGATGCGCTGGCCGGGTTCGACGGTGAACGACACGTGCTTCAGGACCTCCACGCCAGGCGTGTAGGCAAACGACACGTCCTCCACGACCAATCGCCCCGCGCCTCGCGATCGCTTCGCGTTGTCGGCCATCGGCCGTCGGCCATCGGCCGTCGAATCGGCGCCGCGCGGTTTTTCGAAGGCCGAAGGCCCAGGGCCCAAGGCCGGTTCAGCCCCGAGCGCCAGCGAGGGGTCGGTTATTATCACCGGCGTATCCAGCAGCCCGAACAGCCGCTCCGAGGACGCCATCGCGGCCTGCAGCAGGTTGAACTTCTCGGACATGTCCGAGATGGGGCGGAAGAATCGCTGCGCATACTGGATGAAGGCCACCAGTGTGCCGATGGTGAGCGTCCCGGTCAGCACCCAGCCGCCGCCGAACCAGACGATCAGGGCCGTCGAGAGCGCGCCGATCAATTCGATCGCCGGATAGAAGACGGCGTAGTAGTAGATCGATCGCAGGTTCGCGTCGCGGTGTTCGCTGTTCACGTGGTCGAAGTCGGCAAACGCCCGCTCCTCACGCCGGAACAGTTGCACCGTCGACATGCCCGTGAGGTTTTCCTGCAGGAACGCGTTGAGGCGCGCCACCCACGTGCGCACCTCCCGGTACGACTCGCGGACGTTGCGGCGGAACCACTGCGTGACCATCAGGATCAGGGGCAGGACGCAGAAGGTCAGCAGGGCCAGGCGCCAGTCGAGCGACACCAGCACGACGATGATGCCGAGCAGCGACAGGACGTCGCCGAACACCGAGACGACACCGGACGTGAACAGGTCGTTGATGGCGTCGACATCGCTCGTCACGCGCGTCATCAGTCGCCCGACCGGGTTACGGTCGTAGTAGGCCAGGTCCAGCCGCTGGAGGTGGTCGAAGACCTGCCGCCGCATGTCGTACATGATTCGCTGCCCGAGCATCTGCAGCGTCGTGGTCTGCACGAACTCGGCGACGAACGCGCCGACGAGCGTGCCGAGATAGAGCAGCGCCACGGTGCCGACACCGGCGAGATCGCCCGACGCGATGTACTGGTCGATGGCCCGCTTCACCAGCACCGGCTGCGCAAGCGAGAACGCCACTCCCGCGACGATTGCCACCAGCGCGAACGCCGCACGGACCTTGTATGGGCGCAGGTACCCCATCAGCCGACGCATCAGCCGGCTGTCGTACGCCTTGCCCAGGATCTCGTCGTCGTGTGCGGACATCAGGAAACGGCGAGTTCCGCCTCGAGCTGCTGCTGGCGCACGAGCTCGCTGTAGGGGCCACCCGCAAATGCCAGGGAGTCGTGGGTGCCTCGTTCGATGATCCGGCCCTCGTCGAGGACGATGATCTGGTCGGCGTGACGGACGGCGGAAATGCGGTGCGCGACGATGATGGTGGTCCGATCGGCTGTGACGGTGCGCAGGCGGGACAGGATTTCTTCCTCCGTGTACGTGTCCACCGCGGACAGCGCGTCGTCGAAGACGAGGACGGGGGCGGCGGTCATCAGGGCCCGGGCAATCGCCGTGCGCTGCTTCTGGCCGCCTGAAAGGGTCAGGCCGCGTTCGCCGACGCGGGTCTGGTAACCCTCGGCAAACTGCACGACGTCCTTGTCCAGCCGCGCGATCGCGGCAGCCTCCTCCACTCGTTCACGGCGTTGGGCGTCAGGCATCGCGTGGGCACCGAAGGCGATGTTGTCCTCCAGCGTCGTGCTGAAGAGGAACGTCTCCTGCGGCACGAAGGCGATCGCCCGCCTCAAGTCCTCCAGGCGCACGTCGCGGACGTCGTGTCCGTCGATGAACACGGTGCCCGGCGGCGGGTCGTACATGCGGACGAGCAGGTGCACCAGCGATGACTTGCCGCTGCCGGTAGCGCCCACGATCGCAAGGGTGGACCCGGCCGGCACGTGCAGATCGATGTCGTGGAGCACGACCGGACCGGTGCCGTAGGCGAAGGTGAGGTGCCGCACGCGAAGGCGGCCCCGCACCGGCTCCGGCAGCCGCTGCGCGGTGGGGCCGTCGACAATCGACGGAGCGGTGTCGAACACCTCCAGCATGCGCTGCCAGGACGCGAGCCCCCGCTGGAACATGTTGGTGACCCAGCCAAACGCAATCAGTGGCCACGCCAGTTGCCCGAGGTAGCCGTTGAAGGCCACGAACTCGCCGAGCGTGAGCGAACCGCGAATGACCTCACGGCCGCCGAGATACAGGAAGGCGACGATGGCGAGGCCGAAGCCGAACGTCATGCTCGGAAAAAAGCTGGCCTGCAGCAGGATCAGCTTGCGATTGCGGGCAACGTACTCGTCGCTGGCGGCCAAGAACTTTGCCCGCTCGGCCGCTTCCTGTCCATAGGCACGGACCACGCGGACACCCGCGAGCGCCTCCTGGGTGATGGCGCTGATCTCGGCCAATTGAGCCTGGATCCGCTCGAAACGGGTGTGGATGGCCTGCCCGAAGTACTTCACCATCAACGACACCAGCGGCGTGAAGGTGACGATGAGCAGCGTCAGGCGGGTGTCGATCCACAACATCATGCCGACCGCGGCGATGGCGAGGACCCCGGTGGATACCGCGTACATGGCGGCCGGACCGGCCATCATGCGCACGGCGCCGAGGTCGGCCGACGCCCGCGACATCAGGTCTCCGGTGCGCGCCTTGTCGAAGTATTCGCGGGGAAAGCGTTGCAGCTGCGAGAAGAAGTCGCTGCGCAGGTCGTACTCGACGCGACGCGACACGCCGATGATGAGCCGGCGCATGAAATACCGGAAGATGCCGCCGCCGGCCGAGATGGCGAGCAGCGCCAGCGCATACCGGCCGAGCTTCGCGCGGGTGACGGCAGCCGTCAGGTCATCGACGGCGTATTTCAGCACCCATGGAGTCAACAGGGCGAACAGGTTGGCGACAATGGCGCAGCACAGTCCGAGGAGCATGGGGCGCCGGGATCGGCCGAGGTACGGCAGCAACCGGCGCAGGGCGGCGAGCACCCGTCAATTATAGGGACTCGACCCCTGTTGTCCGACGCCGGATTGTCCGATAGGGGTGGGTATGAAGGTTCGACGCATTCTCGAAAGTGCTGGCGCGGCGAGCGCCCTTCTGCTGCTCATGTCCGCCCCGGCCGCCGCCCAGTACCCGCCCAACCAGTCCGACCCGGCCACGGGCGAGAAGTACAACGTGGAAGTGGCCTTCGGCCTCTGGAATCCGACGCCGGAGATCGTGTTCTCGAGCGAGCAGTTCGGGATTACCGGCAGTGAAATCAGCCTCTCGAACGACCTCGATGTGCTGCAGAAGACGTTCCGCGATTTCCGCCTGGTGCTGCGCCCGGCGCGCAAGCACAAGTTCCGGGTCGAGTACATCCCGATCAAGTACGACATCGACAGCCTCCTCACCCGATCGGTCGTCTTCAACGGCATCGTCTACTCGGTCGGGCTGCCGGTCCAGGGCGAGTTCAAGTGGGACGCCTGGCGCTTCGGCTACGAGTACGATTTCATCTACCGCGACCGCGGCTTCCTCGGGGTCATCGCCGAGGCCAAGTACACCCACGTCTCTGCCGAACTCAGTGCCGTGGGCATCAACGAGTTCTCGGAAGCCAAGGCGCCCATCCCTGCCATCGGACTGGTAGGACGCGGCTACCTGATGCCGAACCTTGCCGTCACCGGCGAATTCACGGCCTTCAGGCTGCCTGACAACGAGGATCGCGATTACGGCGGCCGGTACTACGACTTCGACATCTACAGCACGCTGAATTTCAGCAACAACTTCGGTGTGACCGGTGGCTATCGCCGCCTCACGCTCGGATACCAGGCCGAGAACGACTTCGGCGACTTCCAGATGAAGGGCTTCTACGTGATGGGCGTGGCCCGCTTCTGAGTCCAACCGTTGGAAGGTGTGGCTATCGCGGCGCCGAGATCCACGCGCCGAGGTACCGCTGGTCCTTGTTGCCCGGCGAGACCTGCGACGGCCTGAAGCCGCCGCGGGTCAGCAAACGCAGCCGTCCGTGCCGCGGCACCATCGTCACCGTTCGTGTCTCACCGGCAGACAATCGCGCCTCACCGTTGTCTGTCGCAGACCACGCCACCGCAACGTCGGCGGCGCCGGCACGAAGATTCACCTCCATCGGCAGTGACGATGGCAGCCCGAGCGTGATGTCGGCATCCCCGCCAAGCCAGACGCCGCCTGGCTCCGCGTAGACATCCGCCTCCGGCAGCAACCACACACTGCCGCCCATGGGGTGAGCCCGCGTGGCGGGAGGGACTGCCGGCGGCGGGCTGACCTCGTCGGCCAGCACCCAGGTGCGGCCTGTGCCCTCTGCGGCTTCTCGCGATCCCTTGACGACGACATTTTCGACGGGGAGTGCCAGGTCGAACGCAAGTGATGCGTGCCCCGCCGACGCGTCAAGGTCGGCGATGAATCGCGTGGTGCGCGCATCCCCGAGTGTCACACCGAAGCGAGCACCAGGGGCGCGGACGTCGGTCAGGAGTCGATAGCGGCCGGCCGGCAGCGTGTCGAGACGCAGCACGGTGTAATCGGAGGCGCTTGGCGCTCGGCGCGAATCGAGTTCGACGATGAACCCGGTGCGGGTCCGCTCGACATGGGGGCGTGTGATGGCGATGAGCACGTCCGCGGGTGCCGATGCGCGGCGCGCGAGGTACAGGACCTGCGACCTGGCCGGGGCCAGGCCGCCCACGCCGTGGCACAGCCAGACCATCGCCGACGCGGCGGGCAGGAGCGCAGCAAGCGTCACGAGCGGGACAAGTGGCGTCAGGCGTCCGCGACGTTCGAGCGTTCGCCACAGCACCCATGCCACGGCGAAGCCGATGAGCCAGATCAGTGCGTCGCGCAACACGATTGGCGGCGCGTCGCGGTGCGCGGCCGGCAATGCTCCGGACAGATCGATGAGCGGGCTCACCCAGCGGGCCCAACGCGCGCGCCCGTCGCGCATGTTGTAGGCCAGTGCGCCGTGATCCACATACACGAGGAGCGCCGTCAGCGCCAGCGACGTGACGAGCATCGCCACGACCATGTGCCGTGATGCCCGCGTCTGCAGCGAGTGCCAACCCAGCGCAATGAAAGGCGCGAGCGGAAGGATCAGCGGCACCAGGAAGCGCGCCGGCGCCGACAATCCACCCCACCACATGCGGTACGCGCCGACCACGCAGGTGTACAGCAGGGCAAGTGAGACGACGAGCAGTGCCACCCACCACGTGCCCGGCGTAGTCTCGCGCAGGGTGCGTCGCATCGCGACGAGCACCACCATCAGGACCGGCGCACTCGCCAGAAGACCGAACTGTTGATCGAACAGCAGGCCTGGCAGTCCCGGCAACAGGTGCGCCAGAGCCATCTGGGTGTAGGCCCCGTATGGCGCGGAGGGATTGGCCGTCCCGTAGACGACGAAAAAGAAGCCGAACCACGAGGCGGCAAGCAGCGACGCTGGCGTCATGAACGCTGTCAGTGCGCGCCAATCCCGCCGTGCCGCGATCTGCAGGCACATGGCCGCACCGAAGCCGATCGACAGGATCGCGTAGCGCGTGTGCAGCCACGGCAGCAGGCCCAGCGCCAGGGACGCCGCGCAGGTGGACACGATAGGCAAGCGCGCGCCGCGATCCGGTCGGCCTTGCGCCGCCACGAGCACCGCGACGGCCAATGACGCGAACACAGACGCAGGCGCATCGGGAAATATCGCCGCACCGTGCAGGAAAAATGGCGCCGAGCCGACGGTCGCGAGCGTGCCGACCCAACTGGCGACGACGTCCTGCGTCAGTTGCCAGGCCGTCCACCAGGCGAGCCAGGCCCCTGCCATCGCGATGAGGATCAGTGTGGCGACGGCACCTCGGTAGCCGGCCACCGCAAACCCGGGTACCAGCAGCGCCGGCAGGCCTGGCGCGTGCACGGAATAGATCGCGCCGTCCGTGCCCCGTGCGAGATAACTCGGCGGCAGCGGCGCACGGTGGTAGATCGCATAGTCCGCACGCGCGTGGTTGTTCTCGATCTGCAGGTCGTGGTCGAGCAGCAGGCTCTGCGTGATGATCAGGTAGTCCGGCTCGTCACCCTTCGGATGCTGTGGTCCCATGCGCCACGCCGCCGCGACGAGTGCCATGCCCGTGATGGCCGCCGCCGCGAGGGGCGCACGTGATGGCGACCAGATCAGACGTGGTAGGGCCCGCTCTCCGACCTGTCCGCCGAAGCCGGGGCGAAGGCGGAGCGCGGCCCACGTCGCTCGAAACGCGTCAGCGTATGTGTACGCAACCGACGCGAACCACCAGGCGAGCGCCAGCGGACCCGTCCAGACCAACAGCGCCGCCGGTAACGGCAGCGGCAACCACGGCAGCACGATGGGTGCAAGCAGCACCGCGAGCGTGGCCAACCGTGTAGCCGCCGGTCCCTGATGTGTAGCCGCCGGTTCCCCATGCGTGGCCGCCGGACTTGTCCGGCGGTCGCGACGCGACACGAGGGCCGCCAGCGCCAGCAGTGGCAGCAGGACAACGATGATGGTCTGTGGCGGGGAGAGCAGGCCGATGCGTGACGGCGCCGCGAGGGACTGGACGGTGACGATGCCCGACGCGAGCCAGCCCGCGATGGCGAGCGCCGCAACGGTGACGAGCGGCACCAGTACGGCCATCGGGCGGCATGCTACCATACGCCCCCATGCCGTCCGGACGCGCCGCGACATGGAGCGGCCGCCTGGTGTTGGGGCTTCTTCTCGCTGTGGCCATGACCTGGCCGATGGCGAGCAAGTTCAACCGCTCTGCGCGCCTCAACTTCGGTGACGGTGAATTCAGCGTGTGGACCGTGACGTGGGTCGCCCACGCCCTCACCACGACGCCAGCGTCGCTCTTCCAGGCCAACATCTTCCACCCCGATCGCGACACGCTGGCGTACTCGGAAGCCAACGTCGTCACCGGTGCGCTCGGCGTTCCTTTCCACCTCGCGAGCGGTGGCAATCCGTATGCGACGCACAACGGCGCCATTCTCACGGCACTGGTGCTCGCGTTCGTGTTCGCCTGGGGTTGTGCCGAGACGCTCGGGGCGTCATCGGGCACCGCGGCGGCGTTCGCGGTGGCCTTCACCTACTGCCCATATCTCTTCGCACGCACGGCCCACATCCAGTTGATGATGACGTTCGGCCTGCCGCTCGCAATGCAGGCGTTCCATCGCGTCGTGGAGCGCCCGACGTGGGGACGGGGCGTGTGGCTCGGGGCATCGCTCGCCATCCAGGCCCTTGCGTGCGCATACTTCGGCATCTTCGCCGGGCTCACGGTCGGTCTCGGTACGTTGTACTACGGCTACACACGCGGCCTGTGGCGCGAGCGCGGCTATTGGATCGCGATCGGCCTCGGTGCTGTCGCGAGCGTCAGCCTGGTGGCGCCGTTCTTCCTGCCCTACGTCCGCGTCCAGAAGGAACTCGGGTTCACGCGCCTCCTCGACGATGCCGCGATGTACTCGGCCGACTGGCAGGCCTGGCTCGCATCGTCGGCCTGGGCACATCGCTGGATGCTGCCGCGGCTGGGACACTGGAACGAAGTCCTGTTCCCGGGATTCCTACTGACGGCGCTCGGCCTCACCGGTCTTGTGGTGGGGTTGCGCCGGACACGTCCGGCGCCTACGCGTCACGAGGCGTCGGGCGATCGCGACATCCCGGCCGACCCCGCAGTTGGAGTTGCCGGACGTGTCCGACAGATGGCCGGGCTCGCCGCCTCCGCCAAGGCTTCGGCGCCCAAGGGAGAGCCGACCCTGCCAGATCACGCGACGCCCGACTCCCGACTCCCGAGTCTCGTGTCCGGAGCCCCGAAGGCCGATGGCCGACTTGTCCGCCGAAGCCTTGGCGAAGGTGGAAGGCCGATGACCGAGGGCACGCCGCTAGGCGAGGCGAGGCGGCGTGAAACCGCGGTGTTCTACGGCCTGGTGGGGCTGATTGCGTTCTGGGCCAGCTTCGGGCCAAAGGCGGGGCTCTACACGGTCCTCTACAAGACGATCCCGGTGTTCACGTTCCTGCGGGCACCTGGCCGCTTCGGCATCCTGGTAGTCCTGGCGCTGGGCGTGCTCGCACTCGTTGCCGTGCAGGCCTGGCTCGAACGACGTCCTGGGCGATCGCCGTGGCTGGTCGGCTCGGTGCTGGCCGTGTTGTTTGCCGCCGAGGACGCCACCGCGCCGATTCGCCTCGAGGACGCCGCACCCGCACCAGAAGCGCATCGCCGGCTTGCCACGCTGCCGCCGGGCGCGGTCGTCGAGTTGCCGTTCTGGTACGTGCGCACCGACTTCCCGCGACATTCCCGATACCTGCTGTTATCCACGTATCACTGGCATCCGCTCGTGAACGGCTACAGCGATCACATCCCGCAATGGTTCCGCGACGAGGTGATCCGGATCAGCAGCTTCCCTACCGCCGAGTCACTGCACATCGTCGTCGATCGGCATCAGGCGAAGTACGCGATCTTTCACACGCGCTACTACGACAGCCGCAGCCGGCTGCGACTGCGTGAGCGGCTCGAGCAATACAAGGACTACGTGCGGCCGATCATCGGCGAAGGCGACGTGTGGCTCTACGAGATCGTCGGAGCGCCGCGCTAGGGCTCTTCGTGCTGCTGGCGCTGGCGCACACGTGGCCGCTGGTCACGGCGCCCGCGACCCTCTCGCGAACCGATAGCGCCGATGGTCTCCTCAACCAGTGGATCCTCGGCTGGGTGGCACACGCGCTGGCCACGCACCCATTGTCGTTGTTCGACGCCAACATCTTCTTCCCCGAGCCGCGCACGCTCGCCTTCTCCGAGCACCTCGCGGTACCGGCACTGTTCTCGGCGCCGATCTTCTGGATGGGTGGCTCCCCCGTGCTCGCCTACAACGTCACGCTGTGGATCGGCCTGGCGTTGACGGGTTGGACGACGGCGCTGGTGCTGCACCAGTGGACCGGCGATTGGTACGCCGCGGTCCTGGCGGGAAGCCTCGCGGCCTTCAATACCGACACCCTCACCCGCATGGCACATATCCAGGCCATGCACCTCCAGTTCCTGCCGCTCGCCCTGCTCGCCCTCGATGACGTGCTGCAGCGTGGCGAGCGTCGTGATGCGCTGCGCCTCGGTGGCTGGACGGCGCTGCAGATGCTCTGCTCCGGTTATCTTCTGGTGATGACGGCGATCGCACTCGTCGTCGGTGCCATCGCGCGACCTGGCGAGTGGACGGGCGTCCGCCTGCGGTCCCGCCTGCCGCTGCTTCTCACTGCGGCGGCGTTGGCCGTTGCCATCTGCGCGCCGTTCCTCGTCCAGTACTACCGCGTCCAGCACGACCAGGGACTGACGCGATCGGTCGACGAAGTGCGGCTCTACTCCGGCGTCTGGCAGAACTTCATCGCGACCGGCGCCCGGCTGCACTTCGAGACCTGGAATGCCCCGTGGTACCGCGAGGCCAACTCCGCGGCGTTCCCCGGCGTGCTGCCGTGGGTGCTCGCCCTCGTCGCCATCGGCACGGGTCTGGCCTGGCGCGACGCACGTGCGCGCATGTGGCTGGCCATCGGCATCGTCGGTGCCGCGTTGAGCTTCGGCCCTGCCCTGCCCGGGTATTCGCTGCTGTACGACCTCATTCCCATTCTGCAGGGCATCCGTGCCGTGGCGAGGTTCGCGCTCCTGCCACTGCTCGCGGTGGGTGTGCTGGCGGCATTCAGCCTGGCCGCGATCCGTGTCCGTCTTGCCGCAGGCGGTCGTGTCCGCCTCGCCCATGTGGCCGGCCTGGTGGCTGTGGTCGGCGTCAACGTCGAGAACGCGCGTGCCCCGATGGCATTCGTCCGCTTCGAGGGGATCCCTGCGGTGTATGCCGCACTCGCCCTCGAAGACGCCGCCGTCGTCGCCGAGTTGCCTTTTCCCGAACCCGAGCGCGTCGCGGCCAACGCCGCGGCGGTTCATGCCTCGACGCGCCATTGGGGACGGCTGCTCAACGGCTATTCGGGCTACACGCCTTCGAGCTACGTGCAGCACTACCTGGCGTTCAGGACCTTCCCCGATCCGGCATCACTCGATGCCCTCCGCCACGCCGGTGTGACCCACATCGTCGTCGACGTCGCGAAAGTGCCCGATGCGGTCGCGGTGTTGCAGAGAGCCGATGGCGTACGCTTGATCGCAACCGATAGACGTCGACGGATCTACAGGATTGGTGCTAGGGATACCTCTCCGAGGCGTCCATGATCGCCATCGCGCTCTTGACCTCGCCCCTTCGTTCGCGTTCACGACACTCGCGGAGATGGACCGCTCGGAGAGCGGTCCCTACCAGGACATGCTGAAGCCCTCAGACAAGGCGTCCCGCTTCACCGAATCGGTCATCCGCGAGATGACGCGCGTCGCGCTCGCGCACGGCGCCGTCAACCTCTCGCAGGGCTTCCCCGACTTCCCGGCGCCCGACCAGGTCAAGGCGGCCGCGATCCGCGCGGTCGAAGACGACGTCAACCAGTACGCGGTCACGTGGGGCGCACCGTCCCTGCGTGCGGCGATCGGGGCGCACATGCAGCGCCACTACGATGTGGCAGTCGATGTGGACCGGCAGGTCACGGTGTGTTGCGGGTCGACCGAAGCGATGATCGCCACGCTCCTGGCGACGGTGAATCCGGGCGACGAAGTCATCGTCTTCGAGCCGTACTACGAGAACTACGGACCCGACGCGATCCTGTCGGGCGCGACACCGCGCTACGTACGACTGCACGAGCCCGGCTGGTCAATCGACGCCAACGAACTGCGCGCCGCGGTGACGTCCAAGACGCGGGCGATGGTCCTCAACTCGCCCCACAACCCCACTGGCAAGGTGTTCACGCGGGAGGAACTCGAGCTTGTCGCTGCCCTCTGCCAGGAGCACGACCTGCTTGCGATCACCGACGAGATCTACGAGTTCATCGTCTACGGTGAGGCCCGGCACGTGCCGCTCTGCACGCTGCCCGGCATGGCGGATCGGACGGTCACCATCAGCAGCCTGTCGAAGTCGTTCAGCGTGACCGGCTGGCGGGTGGGCTGGGCGATTGCCCCGCCGCATCTGGCTGGAGCGATCAGGAAGGTGCACGACTTCCTCACGGTTGGCGCACCGGCACCGCTGCAGGAAGCGGCCGCGTTCGCGCTCAACATGCCCGACACCTACTTCGGCTCGCTCGCGTCCCACTACGACCTGCGCCGGCAGCGATGTTTGTCGGTGCTGGAGCGCTGCGGCTTCGCGCCGCGTTCTCCGGCCGGCGCCTACTACGTGATGACCGACATTCGCGAACCTCTGGCCCGGGCACGACGTCAAGGCAAGGGCCCGGCTGCCGGGGATGACGTGAGTGCCGCGAGGTGGCTGGCGACCGAGGTCGGGGTCGCTGCGGTGCCCGGCAGCAGCTTCTACCGGGCCGGCAGTGGCGGCCGCGAGTGCCTGCGCTTCTGCTTCTGCAAGAAGGAGGAAACGCTCGCCGCCGCGGAAGAACGCCTGTTCAGGGCGTTTCTCGGATAATGCTGGAATGCTCAAAGGCTGGAATGTCGAAAGCACTTGCACTCGACATTCCGGCATTGCAGCATCGCGGCATTGGCGCGGTGCGCGCGCTATTCCGCGAGCACGTTTCCGTAGAGGCGGCGGTAGTCGACGGCGGTGCCGAGGATCTTCTTCACGTAGATCTGTGTTTCCGGAAACGGGATGTCGTCGATGAACTCGGCCTGCTCGAGGGGGCCCCGCTCGGCCTTCCAGCGAATGACGCGGGCGCTGCCGGCATTGTAGCCAGCGAGCGCGTACGGCACCCCGCCGAGGTTGCGGACCAGCCCCGCGAAGTGTCGGGTTCCGAGCCGCACGTTGGTCTCCGGATCGGTCAGCATCTGCGTACGGAAGCGCCGCACGCCCTCGGCACGGGCCAGTTGCCGCCCCGTTGACGGCAGGATTTGCATCAGTCCCCACGCATTGGCCGGCGATCGGACGTCAGCGACGTATGACGACTCCTGCCCGATCAGGGCGGCGACGACGAAGGGGTCGAGACCGTGCTGGGCCGCGTACCGCTTGATCACCTGGATGTATTCGAGCGGGAAGATCACTTCCTGGATTTCGCGCGGCAGGGCGTCGCCCTCGACCGACAGGTACTGCGGGTAGGCCCGGCGCATCGTGTTGATGGCCGGACGGATCTCCCCCTGCTGGCGGTACACCCAGGCGAGGGTCGCGTCGAGCTTCGGGGTGCGGCCATGCGCGCGCTGCGCGTGCTGCATCTCCTCGATGGCCTCGTCGAACATGCCCGCGGACACGAGCCACGTGATCAGGTCCGCGCTCGGTGGTGGCTCGGTGGCCACCATCGTCGCATCGTCGGCACGGGTCTCCTGCACGTCGTCGGGAGACGCGTCGCGGTCCCCGCCATCCACCGCGGCGAGGACGATCCCGGGAACAACGGCGGCGCGGTCGCTCGGGACGGGCGCTCCGAGGCGCGTCAACGCCTCGGACGCAATGCGTCCGTAGTACGAGTGGAAGTAGTCCAGCGCGGCGAGCGTCAGCACCCGCGTGGCGCCGTCGACGTCCTTGCGCTGTTCGCGCGATCGGCCGGCCCAGTAGAGCCAGGCAGGCCGGGTATTGGCGCGTGGGATGGTCGACGCGGCGAGTTCGAAGACGCGTATCGCTTCGTCGAACTGCCGGCCGCGATAGCTCGACCAGCCGTACTTCCACGCGGCGCGTTCCGCATAGCGGCCGGACGGATGCCGATCGAACAGGCGACGGAAAATCGCCGCCGCGTCGGCGTCGGCATCCATCTTCACCAGGTAGGTGCCGTACTCGTTGAGGGCCCGTTCCACCCACGGATCGGCGGGGCTGCCGGGTGCGATAGCGGCCAGCGACTCGATGGCCTCGCGGTACGGTCCCGCCTGTCCCTCGTCGCGCAGGGCTGAGGCCAGCAGGTATTGCGCCTCGCCCGCTCCTACACCCCGCGAGGCGAGATCGGTCAGGGCCGTGAGTGCGAAACCGCAGCGCCGCTGCGCGCAGGCCGCCTGGGCGAGGCGGAGCTGGATACGGTCGCGTCGCGCCTGCGCATCAGCAGCATCAGCACTCGCCGGCAGCAGTGCTTCCAGTTGCTTCAGGGCGGCCTCGGCATCGGCCGCGCGCCCGGCGGCAAGCAGCGCCTCGGCGCGCGTCAGGTCGTGCGGAAAGGCATCCGGCGTTCCCACCGCGGCGCCCTGCATGGTCGTTTCGGCCTGGCGAAGGGCACCCGGGGCGAGATCGCTGGTCGGAAATTCGTAGTACAGCCGCAGCCAGAGACGCGTAGCGTCCTGCGGGCGTCCGGCCGCCCGCGCCGCGGTCGCCCACTGGTCGAGGACGACGTCGCGATTCTTCGTCAGCAAGGGATACAGCTCTTCGAGCAGCGCTGCCGCTCCAGCGGCGTCATCGAGGCTCAGGGCGGCTTCCGCCTCGGCCGACAACGCCAGTTGCCGCAGCCGACCGGCACTCAGCGAGCGACGCAACGCGGACAAACGCGTCCGCGCCGGTGCGGGACGCCGAAGCCGGAGATCCACGAGGGCGCGGTAGTACTCGACGTAGGGTTCGAGCGGTGTGCCATCGAGGCGCGTGCCGTCAAGTGCGGCAGCACCTTCGTCGAACCGACCCGAACGGATGGCAGTGGCAGCAGCGCGCAGCGTCTTCACGCCGGGGCGTGCTGCGATCCGCTGACGCTCCTTGTCCGACGGGACCAGCCAGGCATCCTCGATGCGCGAAGGGAGGGGCGGATGGGCCGTGGGCGCCAGTTGCGCGGCCGCACGCGACGAGTACGACACGCGAGGCCACCACCTGCCGGTCACCAGTCCCGCGGCAACGCATGCCGCAATCCCGGCCGTGACGAGCCACACGCCTCGCCAGTGGGGATGACGCGACGCAGGTGACGAGGGGCTTGGCATGAGGCGGGTCGTGAGCGATAGGGGTCGGGCGAATTCGACTGACTACAGGCTACAGGGTACGAGAGCGCAAGGCCAGCATCCAGCGACTGGCCGCCAGCCGACCGTTCCGCGTTAGGCGTTAAGCGTTAGGCGTTAAGCGTTAAGCGTTAAGCGTTAAGAACCTGTGCGCAACAACGTCGCGTCGCCGTTGGCCAGCGTACGCACTACTTCCTCGTCGAACAAGGTCTCGCGTCCGGGAAGCGCTTCCGGAACCCGCTGGACGTACTGACGACGTGCGCGTTCGATGTCCTCACCGAGTCGCGTGCCGAGATCGCCCTGGGCGCGTCCCTCCATCACGTCGGCTTCCCTGTTCAGACGAATCTCCGAGACGAGCAGCCGAGCCACGCGACGAGCCTGCTCGATCGCGTCGCCCATGGAGGTCTCGAGCGTCGGGCGCTGCACGATCCGCAGATGCGGCGGCATGGGGACGACAACGGCAGGACGCTGGGTCCGCGCATAGCCTGCTGCCCGCATCGCCGTGAGGGTTTCGAGGCATCGGGCTGCATGACGTGCGAGCACCTCCACGGCGTCGGTCCAGCCGGGAGCCAGTGCCGGCTTGCCGGTGCTGGCACCGTCGGCGTAGACGAGCGCGGCCGCTTGGCCACCGATCGCGACGGGGACGGCGAGACCCTGCTGGCCCACGGGAAGCGGCGCCAGGCCAAGCACGGCGCCCTGCTCATCGGAGCCTTCGACGATGGCCGGGGCGGCGCTGTCGAGGATCGCCATCAGGTCCGCGTGGTCGGGCAGGTGGAGTTCGGCGCCAATACCTGGCGTCTCCTGCGGGAAGCCGCTGCGGCGCCAGATGCGCGCGCGGTCGTCCTGGAACACCAGCACGGCGCTGCGCGGCGCCTGCGCCTTGAGCCCGTCGCTGAGGGCATCCAGCACTTCGCTCAGCGTCGTGGCGTCGTCCATGCCAGTGACGGCAAGGGCGAGAGCCTGGACGCGAGCGGATCCGTCGTGGCTCGCGACCTGTGGGGGTTCGAGCCGGTCCGCGGCCTTGCTCTGTGCCTCGTGAAGCTGCGCCTGCCGCACGGCCTCGACCAGGGCCTTCTCGGCATCCGCGAGCGTGGCGTCGGCGTGCTGGCGGAAGCGGGCGAGCGTGACGGCGTGCGTGTCCCGGGCCGTGTTCGCCTGCTGGTCGAGGTCGGCCAGCTGACGGTCGCGGTCGGCCACCTCGGCGCGGAGCCGGGCGATCTCATCCTGCAGGACGGTGGTCGCCTCTGCGTGAGCAATCTCGGCCTCGTGACCGGCGGCGGCCGCGGCGGCGCGGAGCTCGTCGGACAGCGCGGTGAGCCGGGCGCGGAGGTCGTCGTGCAGGCGGAAGACCGCCTCGGTTGCGGCCTCGGTGATACGGGTCTCGAGCGACATGTTCGTCCTGGGGGCGGGCGTCTGATCCCACACAAAGTGGCCGGCCATGCGGGATGATGCGAGGCCCATGCCACCCGGTCAAGGCGTGGAAACTGCCGGAAATTGCTCGACATCCCGCTTGCGAGGGAGTCCCTCCCCCGCGTACACTGTCACTATCGTCGTCACGTCGTCAGACTTGAAATGGCAAGGAAAGCCATGGCAGGGCGGTGGGGTGAGGACGGGCAGTCGCGGGTCACGGCCCGCGGCGGCATCTCCAAGGGGGGCGTCACGGCTTCGACGGAGGTGTGGAACCGTGGGATGCGTGCCGAGGACTCCAAATCCCTCGTAAATCCTTTGGAAACCAAATGTAACTGCGGAACCGCAGCTTGCACTCGCCGCTTAAATAACGGCGACGCGTCACCCCAGAGCGCCCTCGACCGGGGATGACGCGCCATTCAGAGGGCTGGCCCCCACGTGGCGTCTCGGCGTGTGGGGGCGAGACATACCGGGACTGGCTGTCAGGTTTTTCTCGTCGCTCTTCGAGCCTGACAGTGAGATTTCAAGAGCGGACACGCACGTAGAGTCCTGCGGCGATGCGCCCTCGGACGCGGGTTCGACTCCCGCCGCCTCCACCACCCAAACCCATTGTATTGCAACAGTTTACGGCCGTCAAGCCGAGGCTGTTGCACGCCTGTTGCACGGCCCCGCCTTATGCGGCTGGGGGAGGGTTGAGCAGGTTGATCGTGTCGTGCAGCGCCCCGGGCGTGACGTGGGTGTAGCCCATCGTGGTGGGCGACACGGCGGCCGTCACCGCGCTGCTCGATCGGCTTCTGCACCATGCCCATGTGCTCAAGTGCGGGCCCCGCAGCTGGCGGACCAAGGTGCACACCGACTTGCGTCCGGAGGCGCTGCCGCAGTAGAACTCAGGTCGTCTCGACACCCGCCAGCAATGGCCGGTTTTGCCTGTCGATGAAATGGCCGGTTTTGACCCGTCCACCGAGGCCCAACTTCCAGATTCTCTGGAGGGCAACCCTGTTTGGGCTCTACCAGTCCGTCGTACCAGTCGAGCCGAAGGGAATCGCCGTCCCAGAGTTGTCCGGCCTGCGACTGGTTCTCCCAGCCTGCGCCGTGACGCATCATAAGCTCATCTGTTCGAGCCGCGAGGCGCCAATACCCAACACGCTCGGACATGGGGGCAGCACGACTTACCATTGTTAGGGGCGCGAGTTGCTGGACGAAGAGTGGCCAGGAACCGTGCTAGGCGTCAGCGAGTACGTGCGCGAACGTGAGAGCGCCTACGGCAGCAGGAGGACTCGGGTGCTGTGATGCAGCCCCACTCCAGGCGCTTCCTGAACGGCTGGACAGGCAAGCCGATGGCCTCTGGTGGGTCGAGGCTGGCAGTCAACGAGTGGACTGAGGCGGAAGAATCGCAATGGAGGCTGACTACCACGGCCGTCCAGAACGTCCAGTCCGTCCGGTCTCCTCACTCCCAGGTGAGAAAGCAAGGTCATTGGGGGAACAGGGTGAATTGGGGTGGACTGAACGGACGGCGTGGACGGGCGCGATGCCAGTACCTCGGTGTCGCGTGCCCGCCATCGTCGCCGCCATCCGAGCGCGACAGTCGCAAACCTACTTCCGACTACGCACCTAGCCCTGACTACCACCGCGCTGTTCCAGGGCCGCCATACTCCGCTGAATCCGCCCCCGCAGGAACGCCACCGTGTCCTTCCTGACCGCGCCTTCCCGCACGAAGCACTCGAACAAGCGGGCGTACTCGATCGCTTCATCGAGGCCCGCGCCCTCGGGAATGACGAACGAGTGCAGGAAGCCATCGAACCGACTGCGGATCGCGCGGCCCGGCTGGCCTTTCGGCGGGCGCTCCTCCGCGCACTGGATGGCATCCTTGTACCCGGCGAGCGAACGGATACGGTTGAGAAACAGGGCGACGGCTTTACGCTCCGCGTCCATCTTGCTGTCGTCGGGCGGTGTCATTCTGCCCACCTCCTTACCTCTTCTTCGCAGCCTTCTTCGTGGCGCGTTTTCGATCGCCCTGGTCGCCATGGCCTGGCTTCACCGCAGTCTTCGCGGTGCGTGCGCGATCGGCACGCAGGGAGCGCCCCACACCGTCCATGTCGGTCCAGGTGCCATCGGCGGCTCGCTTCGCGTACCGCTTGTCCACGCCGGTGTCGATCAACTCACGCTTGGTGGTGGATCGCTTCGCAGTCTTCTTGGTCGCCTTCTTCACGCTCTTCTTAGCCATGGTGCTCCTCGATGGATCGTCGTCTTCAAAGGGGGTGCGGAACCGTTCCAGGAGCGTGGCTTCATCTGAATGGACTCGCCACGCGTCGGCATGATCGCGTTGCGCCCGCTGAATCACCGCCCACTCCGCGTCCTGGCGCGATGCGAAGGCATGTTCGTCGTCGATGGTGGCCTCTCGCCCCATCAGCCACAATCGGAACAGGAGTGTGCGTGGTTTGTCTGGCTCACGGGTGGCCGGTACTTCCTCTATCAGCCAGTCGCCGGGGAGCGGCTTGTCCGACATGGTCCTCACGTCAATGCACCTTCCCACGCTCTTCGCCGCGGTCGAGGAGGTAGCGGACCGTATCTGCGACTTCGGCGAGGCGGCTGGCCACCACCTCCGCGTTCGCGCCCAGTTGCACGTCCACGGCGCGGCGGTGCAGCATCAGGGCGGCACGCCGTAGCTGTGCGACCTCGGATGCCGAGAGGGTGATGGCCTTGGTTTCCATCTGCGATGCCTACGCGGCCCTACTCTGCCGCCTCTGATGTTTTTGGGCGCAATCGTCTGCGTGACGGACACATCTGTCAACACGGGAATCCGCGCCCGCTCGAACTCAGCCATCGCCGATAGGATATGGAGTTGCAGTCTGCCCGCTGGCGTCGAGGTGTCGATGCCCTCCCCCAGCGTGACGAAGTCCACGCCAGTCGCTTGCAGTTCGTCGAGCAGCAGGACCAGGTGGCGGAGGTTGCGGCCTAGCCGGTCGAGCCGCCAGACGACAAGGACATCGAACCTCCTGCGCTTCGCATCGCGCACGAGGGCGTCGAGCGCGGGGCGGGACTCACGAGCGCCGCTGACGCCATGGTCAACGTACTCGCGCACCTGCCATCCGCGAAGGGCGGCGTAGGCACGCAACTCGAGGAGCTGGTTCTCGGGTTCTTGATCGAGGGTGGACACACGGGCGTAGAGGGCTGCTCGCATTGGATTGCCTATGAGTAGATGGTGCGGGGGGCCTGCGTGCGTTGGCGGGCACGCGCTGCACAAGGGGCGACGCCTAGCTAAGCTAGGGGGGCATCGGAGGAAAGTCGCAATCACCGCGGCCTCCCTTCGCACCTAGTTGTGGAAGCGCCCGAGGAGGGGCGCGGAGGGGGTGCCAATCCCCCCCGTATCCCCCCTTCGATCGATCGGCCTACTCCCTTGCCGCCACCAATGCCTGCCTGCACGCGCACGGGGCGCAAGGCTGCGCCTCGGTGCAGCCCTCTCCCTCGCATTCCAACCCGGCGAACGCGCGGGCCGTTTCGGCGAGGGCGAAGCCCTGGGCCTGCTCATGGGCGGTGGACAGCTTCCTGTAAAGCCCCTTGCTCCGGGCACGGAGGCGAGCGATGCGGTCGGCATCGGGCGACTGCTTCCGCCTCTCGGCGCGGAGCTGCACCTCGATGCCCGCGACCTTGAGCATCAGCCGCGTCCGGCGGCACCATGCCTCCTGCATCGCGTCGCCGTCGGGATCCGGATCATCGAGATCCGCCTGGGAGGCAGCCAACTCCCTCTCCACCTGCACCAGGTTCACCCATTGGCCCAGCATCCGCTGTCGCTCGCACGCCTCGCCGTGCTTCTCCGCGTCCGGATGGTCTCCGTCCGGTGCCGAGTCGGCCACAGCCTTCATGGTGCCCGCGATCCATTCATCAAGCAGCGCGAGTTTCTGGTCCGTCGTGAGTTGATCGTTGAACGTGTACATCACCCTTGTTCTCCTTGGCGGCAGGCGATTTCTGTTGCTCGCCTGTTGCTCGCCTGTTGCACGACTCAGGTCGAATCGTGTGGAAACCAGTTGACAAGGGTGGAATGGAGGACAACAGGTAACCCGTTGACGCCGTTAGAGTTGTGCCACAAGTCCAACACCATCAATAAGTTACGGTGAAGCGCCAGAACGGGTTCGACTCCCGCCGCCTCCACTATTCGTCCAGAGTTGTCCGAAGGCGTCCATGGTGATCCATGGACGTCTGGCTCTGCCTCACGAATCCCGAACAATTCACCACTTTCTCGCCCGTCGGCGCCGCGGCCAGCTGCTAGCGTCGACCTCCTACACGTGCTCGGCGGGAGTACTTCTGGGGGTGTTGGCGCCGGTGGTAAATCTGACAGTTGTGGCGGGTGAAAATCTGACAGTCGGCAGCGCGACCTGGCTGCCGGCTGCGAGCGTGGCTCCCGGCCGGTGATTCCTTCACCATGCGTCTCCCACCAGCGGAGGCGCGATGTTCGGACGGGAGACCCGGATGCTGCTCCGGCATTATCTCGAGCACGGCAAGAGCAAGAGCGCCCTGGCGCGCGAGCTGGGCGTCAGTCGCGACACGATCCACCGCTGGATTCGTGACGGCGATCTCGATCGTGAGCTGGACGACACCCCGGTGCCGTACGGTCCGCGCCGGCCAATCCGGACCAAGCTGGATCGGTACCGATCGATCATCGAGGTCCGCCTCGCGGCGTATCCCGCGCTGTCGGCCGTGCGACTGCCCGAGGAGATCCGCGCCGCCGGGTACACCGGCGGGTATTCCCAGCTCACCGCGCTGGTGCGGCAGCTGCGGCCCGTCCCGCCGCCAGCGCCGGTGGTGCGCTTCGAGACACCGGCCGGTCGCCAAGCGCAGGTGGACTTCGCGGAGTTCCAGTTCCCGTGGGGCAAGCGCTACGCCTTGCTGGTGGTCCTCGGCTACTCGCGGCTGCTGTGGTGTCGCTTCGGTGCGCGCCAAGACATGCACACGTTGGTCACTGGACTCGAGGACGCGTTTCTGGCGATGGGCGGCGTGCCGCAGGAGCTCCTGTTTGATCAGATGAAAACGGTGATCACGCGCGACTTGCGTCTCCAGGGTGGGGCCCTGGTGCGCAATCTCGAGTTCCTCCGCTTTGCGCACCATTGGGGCTTCACGCCGCGCGCGTGTCGGCCCTATCGCGCCCAGACCAAGGGCAAGGTGGAGCGTCCGGTGCGCTACGTCCGAGAGAATCTCGTGTACGGCCGCACGTTCCTCAATGACGCCGACTTGGCGCAGCAGTGCGCCGATTGGCTGGAGCGCGTCGCCAATGCGCGGCGCCATGCCACCACGCAGGAGGCACCACGCGAGCGCTTCGAGCGCGACGAGCGACGGTTGCTCCTGCCGCTGCCCGCACGCCGCTACACGTCGCTGGTGCTCGATGCGCCGGCGGTGACGTCGGCGGCCGTACGACGCGTGCCGCCGGTGGTGCCGGTCGAGAAGCGCCCGCTGGCGGCCTACGCCCAGCTCACGGGAGGTCTCGCATGAAGACCCTTCCCCTCTCGCGCCGTGATCGCCTCCGGCACATCCTGGCCGACCTGCGCATGCCCGGCGCTTTGGAAGCGCTCGACACGATCCTGCGGGATATCGACGGCGGTGCGCTGACGGCGCCCGATGCGATTGAGCAGCTACTGACCGCGCAGATTCAGCTGCGCAACAACCGACGGCTGCAGGCGGCGATGCGCTCCAGTCGACTGCCGGCCGTCAAGCAGCTCCACGACTTCGACTTCACGTTTCAGCCGTCGCTGCGGCGGGACCAGATCGAGAGCCTGCACGAGCTCGGCTTTGTCGAGCGCCGGGAAAATGTCATCTTCCTCGGCCCACCGGGCGTCGGCAAGACGCACCTCGCGATCAGCCTCGCGATCGCGGCGGCGCAAAGCGGCCGACGCGTCTACTACGGGACCCTCGCGGACCTCATCACGTCGCTCGAAGAAGCGCAGGCGGCGGGCCGTCTCCAGAGTCGCCTCAAGATCCTCACGCATCCGGCGGTGCTCGTCGTCGACGAGATCGGCTACCTGCCGATTAGCCGCACCGGCGCGATGCTCTTCTTCCAGCTGATGACCCGCCGCTACGAGCACGCCTCGACGGTGCTGACCTCCAACAAGGGCTTTGAAGAATGGGGCGAGGTCTTCGGTGATGAGGTCATGGCCGCGGCGCTGATCGATCGCCTCGTCCACCACTGTCATCTGGTCACGATTCGCGGCAACAGCTACCGCATGCGGCAGCACACCGAGCTCTGGCAGACCCTGCACGCCACGCACGACGACGCGCCGGCGGCTCGCCGCCGGCGCCCCCGGCAGGAGGTCGCGACGTCCTGAGGCTCGTCCCCTCGTCGATCTGTCAGATTTTCAATCGGCGGATCTGTCAGATTTTCGGCCGGCGTTGACAGGGGGTACGCGGCGATTTGGGGGTATTCGATGCCCTGGGGGTATCGACAACCCGCCGGCCTTCGCGTCACTACTGTGCTACTCGCCGCAAGTCCCTCCTTACCTATCAGAACTCGCGCCTTCGGCGAATTCTTACGACCGCGCTCCGACTTGCGAGCAGAGTCAAGACGCCGGCGCGGCGTCTCTAGACGTCCACTGGTCCAGAACTCGTCACGCGCGTCAGGTCAAGCACTCAGGCTGAAGGCACGCGAGTTCGCCTGCAGCTGATGAGGTACGCGTCCATCGAGGCGGTCTCGTACGCCCTCATGGGTGGGAGCAGTCGCATGCGCGTCGAGAGCAAGGACAGAATCTCGAGTGGGAGCAGTGCCGCCGCCTGTACCCGGCGAACGGCAAGGCGCCGCTCCTCGTGCGCGTTTACGCCGACTTCGGCAGCGCGGGCCTGCGCCATCCACGCGTCGAGCGACTCGCGCGACTGGGTCGTGACTGCGTCGGCGGACAGGTGCAACACAGCGCTCACACTGCTCTGTGCACCCGCGAGGTAGGCATCTACCGCGCGAGCCCACGCGGAACTCTGCGCTGAGGCATCCTGGGCGCCAACCCGCACACCAGTACCGCCATCAGGACCACCGACAGGCACGCGCGCCAGCCACTATCGAAGGCAAGTGCACACTTCATGGTCATCCCCGGGCGTAGTGTGCATTATGGGTCTTGCGTCAACCCACGGCCGGTCACCGACCGGTGTAGGGAGATTTGGACTGAACAGTTCAAAAAGAGAGGCGCAAATGTGCCATCCTGTCGGCTACTAACCAGCATCGCCAGGAGGCTGCCTTGCGCGTGTCCGCCGCCGCGCTCATGGGTGTGCTCGCCCTTCAGGTCGGGAGCCACGGACAGGCGCCCGGGCGCGCGCAACCGTCGTTCCGATCCAGAACGACGCTCGTCGAAGTGTCGGCCGTGGTGACGCGCGACGGCCACCCCGTCGCCGACCTGCGGGCCGACGAGGTCACGGTGCTCGATAACGGTGTCAGGCAACCCCTGGTCGCGTTCGAATACGTCGACCTCGGTCTCGTGAACGGGCCCGCGCAGCGGCGTGATTTCGCGGTGGTCATCGACAACCTGCACATCGATCCGACACGGACACCGCAGACCATCGACACCGCGCTGGCCTTCATCGATCGCCTCGGCGACTACGATCGGGTCGCCGTCGTGACCACGGGCCTCCCGAACGCCTCCCTCGATTTCACGACGGACCGTGAGGCCGCGCGTGTGTTCGTCAGTGGCACGCGTGGTCAGCAACAGATGGCGTCACTCGTGCCTGGCGAGCTCGAGATGCGGACCCGCCTGGCCATGGAATGTCTGGCGAGGGTGGCCGGAAGCATGCGCTCCGACGCCGAGCGTCGTTCAGTGTTGCTGATCAGCGAAGGACCTCGTCCCCTCAACCGCGAGCCCCAGTTCAGGCGCGACGCACACAACGGGTATGACGAATACCTCGAGGTCATTCGCAAGGCCGCGCTGGCCAACGTCGCCATTTACACGATCGACCCGCGAGGTCTTCGTGCTGCTGGCAATGCAGCGATCACTCCCGGGCTGGCACCGGCCGCCGTACTGGACGACGACCTCACGGGCAGCCTCGCGGTGCTCGCCCTGAACACAGGGGGCATCCAGACCCGCTGGACGAACGACCTCACGGTCGGCCTGTCGCAGATGATCGAGGACAGCCGTCGGTACTGCCGCATCGCGTACGCGCAGACGGATCCGCGACCCGGCAGGAAGCACCCCGAAACGCGCGCGATCAAGGTCAAGGTGGCGCGCGATGGCGTGCACGTCCGGGCGGGTCAACGTTACGCGCCGACCACGAACACCTCATAGCGAACGATCGTCCACTGGAGCGAAGTATCCGCTGGTCCGAACACGGTATTCACCAGGCAAACCGCCAACGCTACCAACTACCTCGTGATGGGGCCACAAATGGTGGATGGATTTTTTACCAATCGATCGAGCCGGGCTGCATAAGAGACATTCTTCGCTCATTGTGGCCCGGGGGCACAGTTCGACGGAGGCTTGCAATGGCACGACGATGTCACACGCTGTGGGCGTGCCTAGCCGTCACGGTCGGTCTTGGATTGCTTGCTTACGCGCAGGGTGGAGACGGCGAGTCGATACTGAAGGCTCGTGAAGCGGCTCTTGCAGCACGTGACGCGGATGCGGTGATGGCGCTGTTCGCCGACGATGCCGTGGTGGGCACGTCGAGCGGTCGGGTGCTTGTCGGCAAGGAGCAGGTTCGCGGGTGGATCGCCGATCAAATCGACAGGCAGCAGCGTGAGGAGGCAGCCACGCGGCAGGCACAGGGCAATAAGCTGGTTTGGTCTGGCCAGGTCTATCGAGATGACTGGCAGAAGCTTGGTGTCTCACCGCTCGAAGTCAAGCAGGACGCCGTCATTCAGAATGGCAAGATCACGTTCTTCAACACGACCTTCTCCCCGGAGTCATGGACGAAGCTCGAGGCGGCGCGCAAGAAGAACTGAATCGCCGCGGCCACGAGCGGCCCAACAAGGGATCGAAGCTGGTCTGGTCGGCATTGCCGAAGCTCGCGCGAAGCGTGAGCGAAGTCTGGCTTGGTGCCAGGGATTCGCCTTGCTCGGATGCGGTCACCCAGGCGTTGATCCAGTCGGCATCAACGAGTGTCGTGAAAGTCTTTGGGACTGAAGGCGTTGTCGGCGTCCCACCCACTGGCGGAACCATCAAGCCGAGTGTGGGGGTACATCTGGGGGGACTAAGCCCAGCAGCCATGACATGTAGATCATTGTGCGTCAGTGGCTTAGAATGGCGTCGTTGGACTCCCGCCGCTCCACCATTTGTCCAGAGTTGTCCGCAGGCGTCCATGGTTGTCCATGACGTCCGGTTCTGCCTCACAAAATCTTCAACAATTCGCCGCTTCCGGTCGGCCGGCGGCTCACGCGGCCCCCAGCTTCTGGCTCCTACCCGTGTGCGCCCGGGGGTACTGCTGGGGGTACCCGGCTAATTGGGGGTATCGATGCCCCGGGGGTATCGACAAACCGCCTGCCCTGCTCCCCAGTACCCCGCCACTGGCCTCAATAGCGCTCCCTTACCCACTAGAACTCGCGTCTCAGGCCAATTCTTACAGTCAGCTCCCGCTTGGGCGCGCCCGGCACAGCGTCCTTGGACTTTCACTGGTCCAGAACTCGCCAGGCAAGTCAGTCTCCCCACCGCCGGTGGCCGACTCGAGTCGAGTTCGCGGGCGACGGCCGCCAACGTCTTGCCGTCGAACACCAGGCGGACGGCTCGGGCGTTGAAGTTGTCACGGGATCTGCGGCGGGTGCGCCTACGCAGGGCCGTTGGTGCATGGCTCACACTGGATCGCGGGTCCTTCAAGTCGCCCTCTGGTCAACCACTGATCGCGTGCGACTCGGGCCTGCCAAGCGTGGTCATCTGGTTCAGGATGCGGCACGCCAGGCTCGCCTCGACATCCCGGCCACCGACACTGCGGGCACCAAGCCCATCGCCAATGATTGACTTGAGCGGAGGAAGGCGTTCTCGACGCGCGCCTGCCCGCGACCTTCTTCCGTTGATGCCGCCCGAGCGCTTCCACATCCGAGAACGGTTGCTGCCGGCCAGGGCGCCGTCGGTGGGACTAGATTAGTGAACACCGCATGGCACCTCGTACCAACGGTTGTGAAGCAGGTCAGCCGCGAACGGACTTCCAAATGCCGTCTCCTGATTCGAGTTCGAGAGATAGAGTGCGTACGGCGGGTCCGTATCGGCCGTCAAATCACTAACCGAATCACGCACCGACGCGAGCGTCGCGAACCACCAATGGTCATCGACCGTAAAAAGCGCTGGCGGCCTGATCGCTTCCAGGTTGACTCGTCCATCCGCCGTGCTCCCGAAATAAAAGGCGAGACCGAGATTGAACGTCAGATCCGGCAAATCACTTGCGCCAGGAATTCGCGCCTTGAGGTAACTCCACGTATTCGCAAACGGCGACGAGGGCCCACCCCCGGCGGGCGGGTGATCGCCACCGAGCGCACGCAAGGCCTCGGTAATGCCGGCCACCACCTGGTCGAAGCTGTCACTACCTCCAGGCAGTGCTGGCGCAGTGACATCGATGGCCTTTTCAAAACAACCGGCACCACCGGCGACAACATCGAAGTCCCCAGGCTTGAGGGCTGACATCACGGCGACATCGCCTGCCTGCGCGGCTCCTCCGACCATCACCAGCGACACATTACGCTCGGTCGCATCGATCAGTCGTCGATACGGCGACGCGGGTATACCCCGTGGAATCTCGGGCAGTGGCTTGGTATCGATAACCAGAATGTCGGCGACCTTTCCAGCTTCGATCGAGCCGACCTGATCATCCCAGCGTACCGCCAACGCCGGGTTGATCGTTACCATCTCAACGAGCAGTTGATCCAACGCGCGCTCCTTCGCGCCGGCGTCTTTCGCGCCCGACACCGCCAACCACGGGACAATGTCGCGGCGGCCGCCCAGCAGCAACACGTCTCGCAGCGTGCGGTCGGCAACTTTCAGCTCGGTCAGCAGGTTTGCCGATCCACTCGGAGCCCAATCGGTCCCCAGCGAGACGAGGACGCCGGCCGCAAGCGCATCATAGATTGCCGTCGTCGTTCCATAGAGCAGCAGGTTCGAGAGCGGCGACCACACCAGCTTCGCCCCACGTCCGTCACCAGCGCCATCGGCGCGCGCTGGGCGAGCATGCGCCATCTCGACAAAATCCTGTGGCTCGAGGCCTACGCCGTGAAGGACGACGGTCGCATCGCTCAGGAGCTGCCGTGCCTTGAGCTCCGTGAATTCCGCACGCGATGACGTGACATCGCCGGCGCGACGATCGGCATCTCGAACGCCTTCCGCGAGGTGGATCAACCATGCATCGACGAGTCCAGCAGCCATCCCGCCTTGCAGCAGCGCCTGATCACTCGAGCTCAGCGACCCGATTGAGCCGACACGACTGAAGATCCGTCGTCGACCGAAATTGGCGCTTTCGACGGTCCGGGCGAGAAGCGAGTCGTAGGCGGCATTCGATCCCGCACCTTGCGTCGTCGTGGTGCCGCCGAGAATCATGCGCGCCTTGGCGAACTTGATCACGTCAACCAAGCTGGCGAGAGCCGCGCCGTCTGTGAGCATCGTCGAGGGGTTCGAGACCAAGCGGGCTGCCTCCTCGGGTTGTGTCAGGGCCACTTGGTTCCACTGATAACGATTGCCGTAGGGCTCCGTGCCGAGTGGTCTGCCCATCGCCGGCTGTACATGAGAACGGGGTGGCTGCCACAGCGGTAGCACGCCAAAGAACGGATGGTCGTGCAGATTGATCAACCCCGGATAAATGTATGCATGCTCGCCAAGAGGCGCGCGTACGGCGTCGGCCACATCGACTCCCTGTGGCGGCGCTGATCCTCGCCACACCGCGACGATGCGGCCATCGCGCACCAGCACGCGGCCGTTGGGAATGACCTCGCGTGCGGCATTCATCGTGACGACGGTTCCCTCCAAAAGGATCGCGCCCGACGATGTTGCGACGACCGATTGGTCGGCAGTCGTCGTCATCACCGCCAGAACCGCCGCACAAGAGAATGCCGCATGCCTCTGCTTACTCTTCATGGAAGTCTCCACGCCACAGCGTGCTTGAATGAGCACGGCCTCCGGACTACACGCGACCTACTGTCGACGGATCGTGATTCGCGATTTGGTGCTATCACCTCAGGATAGTGATTACTGGCCGACGTGTAGACGCGCTTACCATCAGCCGCGCCCCCTGTTCGAAGGCATACGCAATCCGGAAAAGGTCCGACTCCCCAAACGGCCGCGCCATGAATTGTCACGGTCAAGGTCACTGTGGTCGCCTTGCGCGGTATACCCAACTTTGCGAACACACACTGGTCACTCGAGTCGGTCGTGCAGAGACGCAATGCCGTCGAGCAGAGCTGGCACGGCGCGCATATGCGGCGAGGTAAGGGCGACCAATAGACGCGCGTCTTGCGCGTCGCATCGTTCGCGTGTGTCCCTCAGGGTTTGACCAGCGTGATCCTGGTGCCGTTGCTGTTCCCATCAGGGTCGTGATTCTGCTGGGAATCGTAGACATACATCGGTCTCGCCACGCCCGTGACGGTGAAACTGATGCTGCTCGTCCTCTTGCCGATGTCGGTCCGCGTCACGATGCAGCGGCCGTCCTGATTTGTCGTGCACGACCTTGTGCCGCCATCGCTCCACGCACCGCTCACCACCACGTTGGCCTGATTGGCATGGCCGCCGTCGTGGATGGTGGCCGTCGCGGTGGCCGTCCACGCATTCCGGAAGCTGGTACTCGCGCCGTGCAGATTGCCGACGTGCAATGGCGCCGGCGGGGGCGGCAGGGGCGGGGGCGGCACCGGTGCGGATACGGTGATGAATCGGGTCAACGCTGTCGACGCGCCATCGTTGTCAGTCACGGACAGACGCACAGGGTAGGAACCACTGGAGGTGTAGGTGTGGCTCGCCGTTACGCCGGTTCCGCCGGTGCCATCCCCAAAGGTCCACAAATAACCCGTGAGCGAGCCGTTCCCGTCGAACGACGCGCTCGCGTCGACCGCGCATGTCAGACCACTGCAGGCCACCGCGAACGACGGAGTGGGAGGTACGTTCGCGTGAACGACCGTGACAGCGTGAGTGGCCGTGACTCCTGCCGTATCGGTCACCGTGAGCTTCACCGAGTACGTTCCATACGCGGCGTACTCATGGCTCACGGCCTGTCCGGATCCGTTCGTCCCATCGCCGAAGTCCCAGGTATAGCCCGCGAAGCCGCGATCGCCGCCAAACGAGCCGGACGCGTCGAACGTGCACGGGGAGAGACGACAGTTAGCGATCATCCAGGCGATCGGGCCTGAGGCGACTCCCCACGCAGGACGATCTCCAAAACCGCCCACGGTTGCGACTGCAGTGCCATCCGCGTTCATGGTGGCGATAATCATGCAGCGGAACATCTCCTCGGGGCAGCCAACGGTACCGAGCGCGACCGCGATCCGCGCTCCGTCGGGCGACCAGGCGGGGTGGTCACCGGGACCTATCGGCATCCTGCCGGTGCCATCCGCGTTCATGGCGAAGACGGTCGGCGACCTCGAAGGGCTCGAGGGCCAATAATCTGGATCGGCGACGGCGAACGCGATCTTCAGGCCGTCCGGCGAAAACGCGGGCGCGGCATCGTAGTTCACGTCCGTGGTCAACCGCGTCAGGCCCGTACCGTCCGCATGGATGACACAGATGTCCCGATTCGCCGTCTCGATCTCGCAGTCGAAAGCGATTGTCTGCCCATCGGGCGACCAGGCCGACTCACCGAGGAAGCCGACGCCGTGTGTCAGTTGGACCACGTTCGATCCGTCACTGTTCATCACGTACAATTCGCCTGCCGAAAACGCGAGCTTTGAGCCATCGGGTGACCAGGCTGGGGATTCACCAGCCACAGACAGCCTTACGGTCGACCAGTCGCGAACGTTGACGATGGAAATGCCCGTCGGACTGGCGAACGCGATCCGGGATCCGTCAGGGGACCACGTCGGGTTTTTGGCGTAGTCGATGAATGAGTGGCCGGTGCCAAGGTACGTCACACAATAGAATTCGTTGAGATCCCATTGAAAGAAACAGGCTTCAAAGGCGATCGTGCCCACCGGCACCTGGGCCGCTGCATAAGAACTGCCGATGTGGGTCGCAAGCAGCACCGCGGCGATCACGTGCCATCCCAGAATTCTTCTTGAGAAGTATCCGCCGAAGGCTCCCACACCGAGAACAACCGAGATGACACCCAGTTTCTTCATGACTCCTCCAGGAACGTTCGGGTGCGAGCTACTGCGGGATGCTGTCCGCCGACCACTTGCCCCAGCTCGGAAAGCCGCTGAAGCCTGGCGACGGCGTCGTGAACGTGATCTGCGAGACGTTGGTGCCGTCAGCGTTCATCGTGTAGACCTCGAGGTGCCCGCGCACACCCTGTGCGCCGACACGGCGGTGGAACGCGATCCGATCTCCCATAGGTGACCAGGTCGGCTTGCTGACGTTGACGTTGCTCGGCGTCGGCTCGGCGCTGAAGTCGGTCAGTCGCTGCGGGATTCCAGTGCCGTCGGCGTTCATCAGGTAAATCTCGGGTGTGCCATCGCGATTGCTCTCGAACGCGATCAGGTCACCCTGAGGCGAGAATGCCGGGTTGGCGTCGCTGCCGCTGGCGGTCGTCAATCTGCGGAGGCCGGTTCCATCCGCGTCGAGCGCGAAGATCTCCTGGGCGCCATCATCACCATTCATGAATGCGATCGCATTCCGCTTTGGTGACCAGTCGCAGCGGCTGCTGTCGCCGGTCAACGGGGGCGGTTCTCCGAGCGGCCCGGGCTTTCGGTAGGGCTCAGTGAGGTTGGTCAGACCGGTGCCATGGACGTTCACGATGTAGATGTCCTTCGGGCTCGCCTGGCTTTGGAAACAGAGCTCGTTGCCAGTTTGCGAGAAGCTCGGGAATGCCGCGCCACCTGGAAGGCTGACCAGAACCTGCTGTTCACTGCCGTCGAGGTTCATCAGGTAAATCTGCGGAACACGATTCACTCGATTGCTCTGGAACGCGACCAGCTTCTTGCTGTGGGACCAGTCGGCGCCACCGCTGTTGTAGGCAGCCGCATCGGTTGGGGCTCCGCCACCATGCGTGAGGCGGGTCGGGTTCGTTCCATCGGGCGACATCACGTAGATGTCTTCGCAGTTGCGGCACATGCCCGCGTCAGAGGGATTGTCGCGGTCGGTGGTGAACAGGATGAAGCCGTCGTTGGCGTCTTCCTGGCCCGCAAGCGGCGCGGCAAGCCAGGCCACCGAGAGAACGGCGAGGGTCGAAACGAGCAGGCGAGGGTGTTCGTGTCCGGTGGTCTTCATGATTACTCCTGTGGCTGAAACGACGCGGTTACCTGTTGGCCATCACGTTCGGCGCGACAACCATGCCTTGGTCCGCAGCGCCGCGACAATGGCTGGCGGCTGTTCTTGATGTCACTTGGCAAGTAGCTGCGAAACAAGGATTTAGATCCGCGCCTGATTGGGATTCAGCGAAGGACGGGGTACACTGCGCTCCCTACGCTCAGAAGCGAGCCGTTCCCCGACACCGCGCGTGTTTCGCTCCGGGGTATTCAAGCTCGACGTCCGATCGGGAGAGCTTCCTCGGCACGGCCTCAAGATCCGTCTTCCCGACCAGTCCTTCCAGATCCTGCGAGCGCTCCTGCTGCGCGCCGGTGAATTGGTCACGCGCGACGAGCTTCGCCAGTTGCTATTCGTTGCGGTCCTGATTTGCGCGACCGCTCAGGAGGCCGCGACCCACACGAAGTTCTTCGGCAAGGTTCCCCCGCTCGCGATGCCGCTGTTCTTCGGGTCGTAGCGCATGCGGAAGCCGACCTCTCTGGGGATCCGTACGATGCCGAAGTTGTAGCAGGCGTAGCCGATACCTAGACGCGGACAGCGCTGCTCAGTCACCGAGATCGAGGCTAGCCGCGCCCAACTTCCGGTGCCTTCCGCGCAGGCTTCGAGCGGTGCCTCGTCCGGTCGGCTGATGTCGTTGGCGGGCCCCTTCTTGTATGAGCAGTACTCGAAGGTCACGCTGCCCGCCGTCGCGGGCTGGCCGGCGCTGTCCGTGACGTACGCCTTGAGGGTCAGTTCCTCGCTGCTCACAACCAGACTCGACACCTCGGTCAAGGTGTTGATGCGGTAGGTGGTGAACGTGAGCTCATACGTACCAGGGACACCCTGACCGGGCCTCGCGTTGTGCTCGGCGGCCGCCCCAACAACGGCGGACGTCGGCGCGACTGGCGACTCGCCGGAGCAGGCCGAGACCGCTGTCGCAGCAACAACGGCAAGCGCGAACCTCGAGGTGATGACGAGGACAGACATGGCGTGATCTCCTTGTGATGAATCCGACGGTTGTCGTTGGCGCCCGCGATCTCGTGATCGCGATATGTATGGTGACCGCTACACCACGTTCACCAAGTCGAACATCCAGTCGTGCTACCGCGCGCGATTGTCCACCTTGACGACGCCCCAGCTCGTCGCCAGGAGGTTGAACCCCGAGGACGCCGCTTCGGCGAGCGGCACCAGGTTCGTGCCGTCGGCTCGCATGACCCAGAGCTGGTTGGACGGGGCCCGGTGGAAGACGATCTGCCGGCCGTCCGGCGACCAAGTCGGCGTCAACTCGTCGATGTTGTTCAGGGTGAGTTGCGTTATCGGACTATTGGCGACCGCGTCCATCACGCAGATCTCGAAAGGCGTCGTGGGCACCCATCGCTCGACGGGAATGGGGAGGAGTGCTAGCGGCCTGCACGCAAACAGAATGCGCGTGCCATCAGGAGACCAGGCGGGACCGCGCTTCTCGATCTTCTCAGCGTCACCAAATTCGCCACCCATGATTGCCACGCCACCCACGATTGGATTACCCAACCCGGTGAGTTGCTGCGGCTCGCCGGTCCCGTCGGCGTTCATGATGTAGATTTCGGCCGACGTCACGTTGGTGGATGGGTCGGGGACGTAACTGGTGAAGATGATTCGTCGGCCATCGGGTGACCAGTTCGGATCATCGTCCACCGTCGCCGCCCGGTCGATGGTGAGATTCTGCGGCACGGCACCGTGTTCGAGCACGTCGTCGACGTTCACCACGAAGATGTCGCTGTCCACGGTGGCCGATCCTGGGAAGCGGTTGATCGGCAGTCCGACACCCGGCGCCGACGCGTGGAATGCGATCATTCGCGCCGGCTGACCATCCGCACCGCCTGGCGACCAGGTCGGCGATCCGCCCCGTGTCAAGAACAACGGCTCGGTCCCGTCGTGGTTCATCACGAACAGGTCTGAGGTGTTGACCGGCTCTGAAGGGGCACTGAACCGATTGCTGTCAAAGACGATCTTTCCCCGGCCGTCGGGCGACAACGCCGGGAAGATGTCGGTGTAGGTATTCGACGTCACCCGCCGGGGCACGGAGAAGCTGCCATCCGTCATGTAGTCGATGAAGTAGATCTCTCCTCCGACGATCGGCGGAACCGCCCAAGGTTGGCCGTGGTTGTCGCGCGTGCTGGTGAACGCAATCGTTGACACGACCGCAGCGCTCTGTTCACCAGCGATGGCCTCGGTGGTTTGATCGTAGTCCGCCGAAAGCCGCGACCCGGGCAGACCCGGCGCGATGAACAGAAGTGGCAAGGCGACAAAGACCAGGAGACGCGCGTTCTTCATGAGTTCCTTCCGTTGGGCACTGGGGACCGTAAGCGACGCAATGGGGTGTGCCCCGCTGGCCATCACGTTCGGCGCGCCAACCATGCCTCGGTCCGCAGCGCCGCGACAATGGCTGGCGGCTGTTTTCGATGTCACTTGGCAAGTAGCTGCGAAACAAGGATTTAGATTGGCGCCTGATTGGTATTCTGCGAAGGTCGGGAGAGCTTCGTCGGAAAGGCCTCAAGATCCGTCTTCCCGACCCGGCCTTCCAGATCCTGCAAGCGCCCCTCCTGCGCCCCGGTGAATTGGTCACGCGCGACGAGCTTCGCCAGTTGCTGTGGACCGCGGATACGCTTGTCGACTTCGATGTCGGCCTGAACAGCGTGGCGGAAGCTACGAGGGGCGCTGGACGACTCTGCGGACAATCCGCAGTTCGTCGAGACGGTGCCGCGGCACGGCTACTGCTCCGTGGCGCCCGTCGGGGGTTCGGCACCGCCGGCGGATCCACGGGAACGTCCGGTCGATCGGCCGCCGACGCAGGCAGTTCACGTGACAACCGTGTCGCTGGCCGACCTCGCCGTCATTCACAGGTCATCGCGCATGAGTTGCTGCTGCCGCTTCCGGCGCAGCAGGCGACTGCGATTCACACAGGGTCAGGCGCGCCAACCTACTTCCGCGAACGGTTTCCTTTCGGCTGCAGGAAGAAGTCGGCCACCCAGTTGCCGATCCCAATTCCTCCGGCTAACCCGTCCTCGCTCGCGCTCCTGAAATGAATCCCTCCGTACACGCGACTCTCCGCGGCTTGACGCGCGGCAGCGGAGAAACTGGTGAACTGCCACACAACGCCAGGCAGAAAATCCGACCGCGTGGAGAAGGTGACCTCATCGGAAGCGAAAAACCTGGTCAGGATGGTGGCGGCAGCACCACTGAACGCGCTGTGCCCGGACACATACTCTGGAAACGGCGGCGTGGCGATCAACGACTGCCACGCTGCGTCTGAAGCGGTCGCAGGGTTGCCATCGTCGTCTGCGTTTCGAACGGCGGTGATCGGACGCCAAAACATGTACTGATACTTGGCGTCCCACGCGCAAATTGCCGCGTCCGCCATGGCCATGTTCAGCAACGCAAACAACCGGGCGTCTTGTTCCAAGGTATTGCCCGACATCCCCGCAGCCACTTGCGCGATGCTGTTCCAGTGTCCGGGAGGTGTCTCGGTTCCGGCACCGTCCGCCCAGAACAGGGCGATCAAAGTCTGGTCAACGGTGCGAGTAGAGCCCACGGCGGCGCCAAGCGTCTTCACTTCGTTGAAATCAGCCACGTACCGCGCACTGTCCAGCGCTGGCGGCCCACCCGGCCGAAAAGAGTCACTCGCCGGCATCGTAAACGGCCGCACGAATGCCCACTGGGGGAGAAGGTATGGGAGCGGCATTGCCACCCACGCGCCAGGAGCACCGCCTTCAGGCACAGGAACTATCGCGGCGGACCCATCGTTGTCTCGCGCTGCGAGAATCTGGGCGGCCACATATTCACCCCACGCAATACCGGCGCGTTTATGCGGGCCGTCCGGTATGCCGGCGAGCGTTACGAGGTAAAGCTGGTCGAATCGGTGCGGCTCTCGGGAAAACAGCGTCATCAGCACGCGCCGTCCTGCAGCCGCGGCGGCCGCTTCTTTGGACGCACTGGACGGAACAGCGCTCTGGACCAAGTAGGGCTCATGGCTCCGGCTGATACCGTTCACCGCGTCGTACATCGACGCGTGAAGGATCGCGAGCGCGCGCGACGCAACCGGCGGCGACGTCCGGTTCACCCTGATTGCGTTCAGTGCTGCAGTGTTCCAGTCGGTGATGACGTCGCCGTGCGCCGCGGAGGGGATCCCGACGAGAGCGCATGCGATCAGAAGCCGGAGGCAGTTGGCCATCGGGGTTTCCTCGAGTTGAAGGCCGCGCGAACGCTACGATTTCGGCACCGGCAGGTCCGTCGCAGTGATGACCACGCCCGCTCCTACCGCCTGGATGTCGCAGAGTGTTCCGCGGCCGGCTTCGGTGAAATAGGCGCGCTGCTCCCCATTGTTGGTGCCGAAGCGAACCTGGAAGAACTTATCCTGGCGGATGTAGTAGGTGTCGAGGACCGGATAGCCTGTGAACATGCGTCCATCAGCGGTCCACACGAGCGAATTGGTCGGGATGTCGAATCGCACAACCCGCCCCTGAGCATCCCGCACGTCCGACGTTGAAAACGACGACGCAGGATCCTTGAACACTGCGAGCATGGTCGGCGAGGCTGGCGGGGTTGGGTTGGGGGCGGCGGTTGCCGTGGGCGCCGAGGGTGCCGTCGGCGACGAACCGCCTCCTCCACATGCGCCCGCACTGAGGGCCGCGATGAGCATGAACATGCTCATCAGAGGCGTTGCCGCGTGCCGTGTTGTGGTCATGAGATCCAACTTGAACATGATGCCTCCCCGCGTTCTACCGGAGACGACGCTAGCATCGCCGGGCCGTGGCAATCGTCGACTGCACAACCTCAGGGCAGTTCGACCAGGATTCGCTTCCCTGCGTTCGTCACTTCGGCGGAGAAGACGACGTTGCCGTCAACGTCGAGGATCTGCGCCAGCGAGGTGCCGGTGTAGTCATTCCCGGACTGAGACACCGTGTAGATGCCTCGCACCTTGAGGTACCCGAGGAGGCTTCCTGCCAGGTCCGAGATCAGCTCGAACGACGTATATGCGAACTTGCGCTCCTCCAGGTGCGACCAGGCTCCATGACACGAGGTGAACACGGAAGGTGGCTCCGTCGTGACCGCGCCCTGATCGCTACAGACCATGGTGTGGTCTTCGTGAAAGCTGCCAAGGGATTTCAGCGGCGGGCGGCCAGTCTCTGGCGGGAACGTCACCGTTTCCAGCCAGCTGCCGACCAACGCCTTGTGGTTCGTGCCGCCAGCATTTGTGCCTTGAGCACTCGCCATCGTGGTGGTCGCGACCAGAAGCGCCGTGATCAAGGCCGTTGTGGCGATGCGTACTGCGGATGACCATCGACCGTTCGCGTGAGCTGAGTCAAACATCGTTGTTCTCCTTGTCAACGGGACAGCGGCTGGCGCCCCGATCACGCTACTCACGCCACAGCAGCAGAGCAGCTTCGCTGAGGGAATCCGAAGCCATCACGTTCGGCGCGCCAACCATGCCTCGGTCTGCAGCGCCGCGACAATGGCTGGCGGCTGTTTTCGATGTCACTTCGCAAGTCGCTGCGAAACAAGGATTTAGATCCGCGCCTGATTGGTATTTGGCGAAGGACGGGGTACACTGCGCTCCATTCGCTCAGAAGGGGGCCATGCATTCCCCGACGCCGGACGCGCGCGTGTTTCGCTTCGGAGTATTCGAACTCGACGTCCGATCGGGAGAGCTTCGTCGGCACGGCCTCAAGATCCGTCTTCCCGACCAGTCCTTCCAGATACTGCGAGCGCTCCTGCTGCGCCCCGGTGAATTGGTCACGCGCGACGAGCTCCGCCAGTTGCTGTGGACCGCGGATACGTTTGTCGACTTCGATGTCGGCCTGAACAGCGCGGTGCGGAAGCTACGAGAGGCGCTGGACGACTCGGCGGACAATCCGCGGTTCGTCGAGACGGTGCCGCGGCACGGCTACCGCTTCGTGGCGCCCGTCGGGGGTTCGGCGCCGCCGGCGGATCCGCGGGAACGTCCGGTCGCGCTGCTGCCGGTGCTGGCCGTTGACGTGACACCCGTCTCGCCGGCCGAGCCTCTGCCCGTGCCTGCGCGGATCAACCCGCCGTCGCGCGCGCGTCCCTGGCGTGCGGCTGCGCTCCTGTTCGTCCTGCTATTCGGGATGGCGGCAGTTGCCTACCGCGGCGGGCTGCTCAGGCCTCGGGACGCCGCCACGGCCGAAGTACCGATCCGGTCCCTCGTGGTGCTCCCGTTCGAGAACCTGACGGGAGACCGTGCGGAGGACGTCTTCGCCGACAGCGTGACCGATGCGGTCACGGCGCATCTCGCCCAGGTCGAAGGCGTCGACGTGATCTCACGAACGTCGGCGCGGCAATACAAACAGACGGTCAAGCGACTTCCGCAGATCCGGACGGAGCTCGACAATGTCGAGGGCGTCGTGGAGGGCACCGTGCAGAGATCCGGCGACGCCATTCGGATCACGGTGAAACTGATTCGTGCGGCGACCGATCGCGATCTCTGGGCGCATGTATACGAAGGCGACATAAGCAGGGTATTCGCCCTGCAGCAACAGATCGCGTCGGACGTGGCCGTCGCGGCCGGGCGGCGGCGGCCGGCTGCATCGCGCGCACAGACCATCAATCCGAAGGCGTACGAGGCATACCTCCTCGGCCTCAGGGCGACAGGTCTGCAGCGACACGAAAGTTTCCGCAGGGCCGTCGGGTATCTCGAGGAAGCGGTCGCCATCCAGCCCGACTTTGCTGCAGCGTGGGCCGAGCTCGCGCTGGTGCAGGTGCAATTCCTCTACGGCGGTCCCTACTCGCCGCACCAGGTCGTTCCGAAGGCGGAAGCGGCCGCGCGCAAGGCGCTGCAGCTCGACGACAACCTTGCCAGGGCGCACCGGGCGCTGGGCCTGGTCCTCCACCTGTATCACTGGCGTTGGGAGGAGGGCGACAAGGCGTTGGAGCGGGCCACAATCCTGAGCGGTCTCGATGACGCTCCTGAAGCGATCAGCAACTCACTGATCCGCCGTGGACGCTTCCAGGAGGCTATTGCCGCGGCGGAGCGCGGACGCGCGCTCGATCCACTCTCGGTGGGCGCACAGGTGAGCGTCGGCACCGCGTGTCGGGCCGCGGGCGAATACGACCGTGCCATCAGGGAATTGCGCCGTGCGCTGGAGGTGAGCCCTGCGAACCGTCGTGTCCGCTTTCAAATTGGGGTCACCCTGGTGGCGATGGGCCGTCCCACCGACGCGATCCCGGAGCTCGAAGTCGCCGCACGGCCGGCGCAGGGACACAATTCACGGGTCGAGGCCTACCTGGGCTATGCCTACGCTGTGGCCGGGCGTGCGGAGGACGCTCGCCAGGTGCTGAAGGAGCTCGAGGCCCACAAGCAGGATCAGTACGTCTCCTGGTTCGGCATCGGCTTGATTCACGACGCGCTCGGCGAAAGAGCGCCTGCCCTGGCTGCCGTGCAGCGCGCATTCGAAGATCACGCGATGGAACTGGGACAGTTCAACCAATATCCGCCGTTCAAGACGATCGCGTCGGAACCGGCATTCCAGGCCATCTTAAGCCGGGTGGGACGCTGACGCGGGTTACTATCGGCCTCTCGTTGCTGGCCCTGGCGGTCGCGCCGGCTTCCGCGCAGCAGGACCAGGGGATGATCGCGGGCCGGGTCACGGACCCGACCGACGCGCTCGTCCCTGCCGTCACCATCACGGCCACGGCCGAGACCGGGGTGACCATCCAGACCAGGACGAACGCCGACGGCCACTACGTGCTGGCCCCGCTCGTCATCGGGCTGTATCGGGTCTCAATCGAAGTCCCCGGATTCAAGCGGGCGGTCAGCGACCCGATCCAGGTTCACGCGAACACCCGCGCGCGGCTGGACGTTCAGCTCGAACTGGGAGCCGTCAACGATACGATTTCGGTTCGCAGCCCGGCGCCGCTTCTCCAGACCGACACGTCCTCCCTGTCGCATACGATCGGCGCTTCGCAGATCGGTCAGCTGCCGCTGAACGGCCGGAACTTTTCGCAGCTGGCGACGCTCGCCGCAGGAGTGCTGCCCGCGTTCGGCCACGTTCAACGGGAGTCCGGTTTCAACAGTAATGGGCAATGGGCGGTCCAGAACAACTTCCTGCTCGACGGCGTCGACAAACAACTCGCAGGTGATGGGCTTCCAGGACCGGAAGGCGCAGGTACTGGTGCCGAATATCGACGCGGTCCAGGAGTTCCAGGTTCAAACGAGCAACTACACCGCCGAGTTCGGGCGCGGCGCCGGAGCCGTGGTCAACGTCAGCATCAAATCGGGAACCAAAGACATCCACGGCACGGCGCACGAATTCTTCCGCCATGACATCTTCGACGCCCGCGACGCCTTCGACTACTTCGATCGCTCGGGCGATGGCAAGGCGGACCCGGACGCGCTGCAACAGCACCAGTTCGGATTCACGTTCGGCGGGCCCATTCTCAGGAGTCGCACCTTCTATTTCGCCAGCCTTGAAATCAGCAGCGTGAACACCGCCGAAAACCGCCTCCTGACGGTGCCGGCGCTCGCTGAACGGGACGGGACCTTCGATCCGGGAGTCGTCGTTGTCCTCGATCCGGCGACGCGCGCTCCTTTTCCGGGAAACAGCATCCCGCGCGACCGATGGGATCCGGTTGCAGCGCGGTTGCTGGATCTCTGGCCCGCACCGAACTTCGAGGGGACGACGCGTGCCAATCACTCGTCCAACCCGGCACACAAGCGGCTGCGCGGCCAGTACGACATGCGCCTGGACCACATGCTCTCTTCTCGAGACCGCATGTTTGTCCGCGGCAGCTGGATGGCCTTCAGCGGCGAGCGGCTCGGGTCGTTTCCGGTGCCCGGCATCGGCGGCAGCAACAACGACTTCTCCCGCGATGACAACACGGCGTATAACGTCGCGCTCTCGGAAACGCATGTCTTCGGGTCATCCGTCGTCCACGAAATACGCCTGGGCGTCAACAGCCTCAGGACCAACAAGCAACCGCTTGGCCGCGGCTATCCGAATGACGACTACGGATTACACGTCGAGAGCGTGCCTGGGATCGAAGGGCTGTCTCGCATCAACCTGGGGGGAGACCTCTCGTACGCGCCGCTTGGTGAGTTTCAGTTCAACCCGAACGACAAGACGGCCGGAACATTCCAGGTGCTCGACAATCTCTCGATCGCCAGGGGCGCGCACACCATCAAGACAGGCGCGGATCTGCGGTGGGTCAGGTCCGACAGCGTCGGCGCCCAGCACGCCCGCGGCATCTTCAACTTCAACGGCAAATTCACAGGCTCGAGTTTCGGTGACTTCTTGCTGGGTATGACCAGCGGCCGTCAGTTCAGCACGGTCCAATTCGGAAACCTGCGTGAGCGCGACTACATGTTCTACGCGCAGGATGACTGGCGCATCGCCCGGCAGCTGACGCTCAATCTGGGGCTGCGATATGAACTGGCGAGTCCCAGGTTCGACGCCCTCGATCGGATGAGTGCACTCGATTCCTTGGTGTTTCCCGAGGTGCGGGTGATCCGGGCCGGGCAGTTCGGCCGGTCGTGGTCGGATAGGGCGCTCGTTCGCACCGATACCAACAACTGGGCGCCGCGGATCGGCCTGGCTTACCAGCCCGCACAGGTCTGGACGGCGCGGGCCGCGTGGGGACTGTTCTACGGATCGCCGAAAGGTTACGCCCCGGTTGTGCATCTGCTCAACAACTGGCCTCAGTCACGCGAGGTGACCGTGCCCTCGAGCCCAACAGCGTCGGCCGGCCAGCTGACGGACGGGATCGATGCAAGCCTGCTCGGAAGCGCAACACAGATGCCCGCGAATCTTTCGTGGAACGTCTGGAGCCCAGACTTCACCACGCCCACGATCTCGCAGTGGAATCTGAACGTACAGCGGCAGCTCGGGCCATCGTGGGTTGTGACGACCGCATACGTCGGCTCATCGTCGCGTCACCTGCAACGCTCTTACAACATGAACGCCGCGGGACCCGGCGACAGCCTCACCGAACGCGACCGAAGGATGATTCCCTCGCTGGGTGCGATCACGATGGCTGACTCGTTGGGGAGCGCCAGCTACCACGGCCTGCAGACCACGATGGACAAGCGCCTGAGCCACGGTTGGCAAGGCTCCTTGTCCTACACCTGGAGCCACTCGATTGACGACGTGCTTGAACTCGCCGGGGGTGAAGGGAACTCCTCCTTCATGGTGATCCAGGACTGGCGCAACCTTCAGGGCGATCGAGGGAATTCAGCCTTCGATCGGCGGCACCGGCTGGTTGCACACGCAGCCGTCGATCTCCCGTTCGGTGCCGGTCGCCGCTGGTTGCAGCGCGAAGGTCCTCTGGGCGTCCTGCTCGGCGACTGGCAGTTGTCAGCGATCGTCTCGGCGCAGTCAGGGGCCCACTTCGACGTCACGGTGCTCGACCCCACCAATCGCCTCGGAGTCACGGTTGGCAGCAGCGTCTGGCGGCCCGATCTGGTGGGTGATCCAACCGTGGCACATCCGACGGCTGACGCGTGGCTGAGTCCCGCGGCGTTCGCCATACCGCGCAGCGCCGACGGTACGTACCGCTACGGTGACCTGGGGCGAAATACGCTGCTCGGTCCCGGGTACTTCAATCTCGACGCCGCTCTGACGAAAGACATTCGCTTGGGAGGCACTCGCCGGCTGCAGATTCGCTGGGAGGTTTTCAATCTCACGAACCATCCGTCCTTCGATCTGCCGAACGCAGAGTTGGGAAGCACCGACTTCGGCACGATCAGGTCGACCGTGAGCACGCCGCGCCAGATGCAGTTCGGCGTAAAGTTCCTGTTTTGACACACGGCGCAGCGTGGCAGGCGATGGACCGACGCTCGGACGCAGACTCGGAGTCCTGTGCCCAGCGGTTCACGTGGAAGTCCTTGCGCGTCAGGCCATTACCGGCGAGTACGTGCTGGCGAAACGTATCAAGCCCAGTGTGGGGGTACATCTGGGGGTACGGATCTCAGCAGCAACATGATGTAAGTCGCTGTATGTCAGTGGGTTAGACTTTAACCATTCGACTCCCGCCGCCTCCACCATTCGTCCAGAGTTGTCCGTCGGCGTCCATGGCAATCCATGGACGTCCGGCTCTGCCTCAACACTTTCCTAACAATTCACGACCTTTTGGTCGGTTGGTAGCGCAGGTGGCTGCCAGCGTCCGCCTCGCACCCGGGCTGTGTCCACGGACATTCGGCACTTTCACGCGCGGGTTCTGGTCAGCCAGCCGGGACGCGGGCGTGCCCATCAGTCTGGCGGCTGGCGACAGCCACAGCGTCACGTCGCCACGACTGACGAGGGCGCGTTCGTACACCCGCCAATTCCCCACCCGATAGTGTGTCTTGTACGTCGGATGCACGCCCGACTTCATCGCACGATCATGCGGCGTGACGGGTCGCCACCGCACCCGGTCCAACCGCCGGCCGACTGACCGGGGTGGCCGCAACCATGCACCAACGCCACAACTTGGCACAACTCGCGCTGCGGCGTGCGGAAATGTCCTGGCGCACAACACGGCTACCGGGCCGCACCCGGTCGCACCCAGCTCATTCCATCCGGGTTGTTCAGTCCGCTGATCTCCGCAATGACGGAAAAGCTCGCCAGGTCAACCACCGCCACTTTGTTCATGGCGCTGACCGCCACGAATGCGCTCCGCCCATCCGGGGTCATCTGCATCCCCTCGCTGCCGCCGCCGACGTCGATCCGCCGTACCTCCCGCCGGGCCACCGCGTCGTAGACGATCACCTCGCGACCGCGGAGATCCGCCACCAGCACGTGGCGGCCATCGGGAGTGAACTTGAGGCGGTTGGCATACGTGGTCGGCAACTGAATCGTGTGAACCACTTCGGCGGAGGCCACATCGATCACGGAGAGGGTCCGGTCGCGCACGTTGGCCACCCACAACTCCCGCTCGTCAGGCGATAGATCCAGCCCTTCGGCACCCGAACCTGTCGGAATCACCCGCATCACCCAGTCGCCGCCTGTCGCAGCGGCACCCTCAGCGCCGGGGCGCACGTCCCGCTGGAAGAGGGTGGCCGTCCCCGGGCCCGTTTCAGTGGTGAAGATCCGGCTCCCGTCCCGCGAGGTCACAATCATGTGGGACTGCGGCCTGCCCGTCCCGAGCACCCACTCGATCTGGCGCGAGGCCGGGTCGTATCGACCGATGATGCGCGTGCCCTCGTTGGCGAAGTACAGCTTCCCAGCCGCGAAACAGAGACCGTGCACCGCCCCCAACGGTCCGAGGTCGATCTCCTTCACCTGCTCTCGAGTCACGAGGTCGATCACCGTGATTGCCCGCGCTCCGGAGTTGGAGACGTACGCGTGCCGGCCGTCGGTAGCGACTTCGTGCGGATCCGGGTTCGCCCCGACCCGCGTTACGATCTCCAGGGTAGCGGGGTCGATGATGGCCAGCAGCGCACCGCTCTTCTCCCCCACTACGAGCAGTTCCCGCACGTCGGCGCTCTGCGCCAGGAGCGACTGCGCACCCGCACCGCCCAGCCAACCAACGACCACGGCCACGGTCAGCATCTTCCACATGACTCACTCCGCTTGGGATCCCCTGTTCACGAACGCAGATGGAACACGCGCAGCGCGTGCGAAGCACCTTTCGCACAGCCGATGTCTGGGCTTCTTTATGTGCCAATCGTATCAGCGGAGGGTGCACCGTGGGTTGCAGGTGGAGGCGGTGCGCGGCGTGTTGTGGCCTGCCCGCGGCCACGCTCTGCGAGGCTCGTTCCAACAACATTGCGTACCTTCTCGCGCGAGTTCTCGCCATGATCAGGGCACAAAGCTCTTCGCGCTTGGCGTCGGAGACAACAGCCGCGCCTTGGCGTTGCTGCTGACGCTCGTGCGAGCGATGAATGCGGCGAGGATTCCGACAGATGCTGACATCCTGTTCGTTGGAAACGTTGGCGAAGAGGGAGAGGGTGATATTGACGGCCTCGATCAGAGCGAACTCACAAATGGGGCGCTCGGCAGCAAACGGTATCGCGTAACGTTCACGGGCCCTGGCGGTCACAGCTTCCGGGCTTTTGGTGTCGTGAGTCCCGCCAGTGTGTCACTCCCCGACAACCGTCGCCGGTTCATCAAGCGGGCGCTCACCACAGCCCGAGCACTCGGGTCGACGACAGCCTCCGCTCAGCGTGAACTCGGCGAACAGCGATTGGCGCTGCCTGGGATGACGTGGCGATGAACACTCGCAGGGCAGTGCCGGCCGATCGCGATGTGCTCTTCGATATCTGGCTGCGGTCGGTACGCGCCACGCACGATTTCGTGTCGATGGAAGATATGCAGTCGTTCATCCCGTTGGTCAAGGACTACCTGGCGTCGAGCGAACCCGAATTCTGGGTCGTGTGCTCCGGCGATGGCGCGGTGATGGGTTTCATGGGCCTCTCCGGGAGCAAGATGGAGGCACTGTTTCTCGCGCCGGAATTTCAAGGGCGCGGTGCCGGTCGCCAACTCGTTCAACACGCCCGGAACCTTCGTGGTGAGCTCACGACCGATGTCAATGAGCAGAATCACGCCGCCCGGCGATTCTACGAGGGCTGCGGATTCGTAGTCGACGGGAGGTCGGAGTTGGACGACACGGGGCGGCCATATCCTCTCCTGCACATGCGCCTGAGGAACGACCGGCGCAGTCACGACCAGCAGCCACCAGACGCTTAATCCCAAACTTCAGGCCTATCACAATTACCGCGCCCTTGAGAGCATGGCGCGGCGTCGGTGCATGGCTCACACTGGGTCGCAGGTCCTTCAAGTCGCGGTCTCGTCCACGACTGATCGCGTGCGACTCGGGCCTCCCAAGCGCGGTCATTTGGTTCAGGATGCGGCACGCAAGGCTCGCCTCGACATCCCGGCCACTGACACTCCGGGCGCGAAGGTCATCGCCAATGATGGAGACTTGTAGCGGAAGAAGGCGTTCTCGACGCGGGCCTGCGGTGGTAGCCCGAGACCTTCTGCCGGGCTGAGTGCACGGACATTCCCAACTTTCCTGCGCGAGTTCTCGTCATCCAGGCCAGAGAACGCGCGAACGGTTGGCCTGCAGGCGTGCTCGCCGCGCGGCGTCCGAGCGTGCCGCGAGTTCGGCCGGGATCGCGTCCCCTGCCCCGACGTACATCTCGTCTGGCATGTGGCCGCGTGCTGCCGCACGCGGTTGTGCTCGTCGACTAGAACGCCACCAGGCAACGCACCGTCGCGACGCAGTCGAGCGCGTGCGGAACAGCCAGTGGCGCGCGGTGGATCGGGCCCGCGAGTCCTTTACGTGGGATCACCCGCGACGTCATCGCACGATCATCCGGCGCGGCAGTCGACACGACAGCCGCTCGACATCCGGCCTATCGGCGGGCCCAGCAGCCGTGCACCAACGCCGCGCCGGACCATCACCCGTCCGCGATGTATCCCCCAGCGCTCGGACGCTCGCTAACCCGCGCGCGCCCATACACGAGCTGGGCTCACCAACTGACTGCCCGCCTGCCGATCGAGTGTCGATTCGCTGTCCGAGGCTGTGAGGCCCCGGTGCGGCATGCCGATCTATACTCGAAATCTCACCCATCGGCCTGACATGAATGGCAGGTATTCGCCGACGGTCACGCAGCTTCTCGTCGCCTGGAACGGCGGCGATCGAGAAGCCCTCGAGCAGTTGCTCCCGCTGGTCTACGCGGAGCTGAAGCGTCTCGCCCGTGGTCAGCTCTCGCGCGAGCGCCGTGCCACATTGCAGCCCACGGCACTGGTGCACGAGGCGTTCGTCAAGCTGGTCGACCAACGTGTGGTCGATTGGCAGAACCGCGCCCACTTCTTCGGCATCGCGGCCTGTCTGATGCGTCGCATTGTTCTGCAGAGGGCCCGCCACATCCGCGCCGGCAAGCGCGGCGGCGGGGCCCTGCACGTGGCCATCGACGACGCGACCGTGTTGTCCGACGAACGGTCGGCGGAACTCGTCGCCCTGGACGCCGCGATGGTGAAGCTCGCCGCCATGGATCCGCGCCAGGGCCGCATCGTGGAACTGCGATTTTTCGGCGGCCTGTCCGTCGAGGAAACCGGCGAAGTCCTCGGCATCTCGGCAGGCACAGTCAAACGCGAATGGAGATCGGCCAGGGCTTGGCTTTACAAGGAAATTGCGCGAGGCTGGCCGCAATGACTCCCGAGCGTTGGCAGGTCGTGAAGGAGGTGTTCGACGCGGCCCTGCACTGTGAAGAGGGCCGACGGGCGGCCTTCCTGGAGCAAGCCTGCGCAGCAGATCGCTCGCTTCTCGCAGACGTGGACGCACTGCTGGGCTCTGACGCACAAGCAGCCGATTTCCTCGAAGCGCCACTGAGCTTGCGTGCATCAACGCTACCCGGCGAAGAACCGCGCGCGGCGCGGGTGGGAACGACCGTCGATGCCTACCGCATCCTGGCGTTGCTTGGCCGTGGTGGGATGAGTGATGTCTATCTCGCGGAGGACACCAGCCTGGGCCGCAACGTCGCGATCAAGTTCGTTGCGCCTGCTCTGATGAACGACGCCACGTCCCGGGCGCGCTTCGTGCGCGAGGCTCGGATGGCGGCGGTCCTGGACCATCCGAACATCTGCACGATCTATGGCGTCGGGGAGATCGAGGGCACGCCCTATATCAGCATGCAATACGTTTCGGGCGAGACGCTACAACACGTCCTGACGCACGGCGCGCTCAGCGAGCAGCCGTTGCTCGCGATCGCCGCACAAATGGCGGACGCACTCCGGGCCGCGCATGCAGCCGGCATCGTTCACCGCGACATCAAGCCGGCCAACATCATGGTGACGCCGGCGGGTCAGGCGAAGGTCCTCGACTTCGGCATTTCCAGATTGTTGAACTCGGGCAACGAGGCAGGTGCGCCGACGCTGACCGGGCACGGTGCGTTGTTTGGCACGCCCTCGTACATGGCACCCGAGCAGGCGCGCGGCGAGCCCGTCGATGCGCGGAGTGACATCTTCTCGTTCGGCACGGTATTGTACGAGATGGCTACCGGACAGGTGCCATTCGAACGGCGCTCCACGGCCGAGACCATGTATGCGGTCATCAACGAACCTCACCCACCTGCCCAGAGCGTCAATCCGCTGATCCCCGCTGCACTGGCAGACATCCTCGATCGCGCGCTCGCCAAGGACGCCGCACACCGCTATCAGTCGTTCGACGAAGTACTACTCGCATTGGGGCACGTGTCGGTGACGGCACCTCTCGTCCCTGCACCGGAAGCCCCAAGCGGGTCCTCCGGGGCTCGGCGACGCCACTCCTGGGTTCACTGGAGAGGCTTGGGCGCACTCGTCCTGGCTGTCATGACCGTGGTTCTCCTCGTTGCAGCCTTCAATGGATGGCGCCCGCTGACGGGTGATGCGGTTGCCATCGACTCAATCGCCGTGCTTCCTTTCACCCATGACAGTAGGCCTGCGGAACTCGAGGTCCTCGCGGAGGGTATCGGCGAGAGTGTGACCGGTCGTCTGTCGCAGTTGCCGCAGTTGCGCGTGATGGCCCGCAGCACCATGGCCACGTACCGGGGGTCCACTGTCGACCCGCGTGATGTCGGGCGCGCGCTGCAGGTGGCGGGTGTCGTGACGGGGCAGGTCGTGCAGGAGGCGGACAGGATGGTCGTTCGCCTCGAGCTGGTGAACGTCCAGGACGGTTCACGGCTGTGGGGAGGTGAGTACAGCAGGCCACGTGCCGAGCTTTTCGCGTTGCCAAGCGACCTGGCGCAGGCCGTGTCCCGTGAACTGCACGTCCGGCTGACGGGAGACCAGCAGTACAGCCTTGCACGGACGCACACGACGAACGCGGTGGCCTACCGGCACTATCTGGAGGGTCGGTATTTCTGGAACAAGCGCACGGCGGAGGCGGTCACTCGGTCGATTGGGCACTTCCAGAGCGCCATCGACGCAGATCCCACCTTCGCGCTCGCGCACGCCGGGCTGGCCGACGCCTACTTGATCCTTCGCGCCTACGGCGTGCGGTCACCAGAGCAGACACTGCCGCAGGCGGAGGCCGCGGCGAAGCAGGCACTGAAGCTCGACGAGCGCCTCGCCGAAGCGCACACGTCGCTCGGTCAACTCCGCACGCAACGGTTCGAGTGGCAGGCGGCCGACGCCGCCTTCACGCGGGCCATCGCTTTGAACCCAAACTACGCGACCGCGCATCACTGGCAGGCCATGTACCTGGCCAACGTCGGCCGGCTCGACGAGGCGATGACGGCCATCCGCCGCGCGCAGGCGCTCGATCCCCTTTCGCTGATCGTCAACACCGAGGTCGGACGACTCCTGTACTTCGCTCGCCAGTACGATGCGGCGATCGCGCAGTACAGGAAGGTGCTGGACATGGACCCGACCTTCGCGCTCGCGCACCTGCACCTGGGGACGGCGCTGGTGGAGACAGGCGCGTACGCCAAGGCCATCGACGAGTTCCGGAAGGCCGGGGCGACGGGTGGCGCGATGCCGCGGGTCGGCCTGGTCCGCGCCTATGCGCTGGCCGGCCGGCGAGAGGAGGCGATTGCCGAGTCCCGGCAGCTCGCCAGCGACCTGAAGAAGGGATTTGCTCCGCCTTACGCGATGGCCGTCATGTCGCTCAGTCTCGGCGACGAGGATCAGGCACTGGAATGGCTCGAACGAGGGTTCACCAGCGGCGGGGCCTGGTTTCTCACGGTCAATCCGACGTTCGATCGGGTGCATTCGCATCCACGGTTCCAGGCGCTCCTGCGACGCGCTGGACTGCCGCCATGATCGCCGGCGGTAGGGGCAGGGCACCCATATGGATGCCCCACCTCCTTCTGCCCCAAATCGCTCGAGCCTCCGTCACCTCACGAAGTGCAGTCCCTCCGGCAACCGCCCTGTGAGCTCCACTTCGAAGAGGCGGGCGGGCTCAGGGTGGATCGTCAGCTGACCGTCCGACTCGAAGAACACGGCGATCTGTTCCTGCGCGCCGCGCGCAATCGCCCCGAACAGGCCAATCACCGGCATGAACCCGTGTGGGTCCCGCGGCAAGGCCGGATTCTCGGCAAACGCCAGGTCGTGCCGGTAGAGCGTGGCGCGATCTCTCAATTCCCCGGCGCGCAGCAGCGCCGTCGTGGCCGGATTCGGCATCGTCTGGTCGCCCTTGGCGAACTGCACGATCAGGCGCTTGGGCTGCATGCCTGCGAGTGGCGCGCCGCGGAGGTACGGCGCATAGGCAACGGGGCTGGCCGATTGCATGACCCATTCAGTGCGATCCAATTGTTCCTGAATATCCAGCGCACCAGGCGAAGCATTCGTGACTGGCGACTGGATCGTCTCAATCGCTCCGTCCGCCAGGTGAACACTGTACGCTTCCGCGTCGCGAAGCGGCAGATTCTCGTGGTAGTGCGGGGGGAGTGGCACGGCAACCTGTTCGATGTGTGTGACACCGGGCACGTTGATCAGGGAAGGCGCACGCGCCCCGAGGAACGATCCGACGACGGCGCGGTCGCCACGCGTCGTGAGCGTTCGCATCGTGCGTGGGCCTCCGGCGGCGTTGAGGACACCGGCGCTGACATTCGGCTCGACGGCCATGAAGACCGCTCCATACACGCCGCCCAGCGACTGCGCCACGTAGTAGATCCGCGAGCGACTCAGGTCGGACAATGAATCGCCATCCAGGTCGACGCCCGTTTCGATCTGACGAACCAGCTGCATCAGGTCGGCAACCGTCTGCCGGAAGCCATCCGCGTCGTCGATGATCGTGCGCGGCTGCGCGGCGCGGATGCCTTCCCTTCCCTCGATGAGCCCGTCGCCGTTCTGGTCGATCCCCCGCCCACCTGCGGAGAACGTCACGGACGTACCGTCGCTGCGGTTGACCGTGAGAGTCCCGAGCCCACCAAAGCCGTGGCCCGGTGCGTTGATGGCGATGGTCGCCATGCCACGCTGCGCCAGGTGTGCCGCCAGCGGACTTGCGACACCCAACGTGAAGCCTTCCTTGTTGCCGCCCCCACCATGTCCCGCAATCACGACCGGCCACCCATCTGGCGGCGGAGTGCCGGCGGGCACGATCAGAGTAAAGTAAATCTCGTTCACCCCGGTGATGCTTGGCGTACCGGTGCGCGTGCCGATCGGCGCGATGTAGTCACCGGGGTGCACCCGGTAGTCACGGGCGGCGAACTTCCCGAACGCGACGCTACCCACGGCACCTGGGCGGGCTCGGAGATCGGCCAAACCGAAGCTGGCCGTGGTGAACGCCGGAGCCGTTCGCGTCTGCTGCGTCAAGATAACCGCTGCCACCTCGTGCAGCGGGAAGACGGCGCGACCGCCACCCGGTACAAGGTTGAAGTCCACCGGATCCGGCGTGGATACCTTGATCTGGTCGCGGATCTTCTCGAGGACGGCGGTAACGCTCTGGGTCGTGAACACACTCGCGACGGCGATGTCGTCTGCAGTCACGCCCGACTTCCGCGCGGCGCGGACGGCGTCGAGCAGGCTGTCCTTGTAGGCTCCCGCAACGGTCTGGCGGAACCCCCGGAACTCGGGCGCGGCGGTGACCGGGCCGCCCGCAGCGGAGCGCACGCCGCGTGTCACAATCAGCGCATAGCGCGTGTGCTGCTTCAGGAGGGCGTCGGATTCCACGTGCAACGAGTGCGTCGCGGGATCCCACACCACTTGGTCCACGCCGACTCGTCGCGGCGCTGGGCCTTCGTCGCACGCGTCGCCGCCACTGGGGTCGCGCGGGCACGCGAGTTCGAGCAGGAACACGGTCTCGCTGGTCACCGACCGCGGGTCGATTTCGCCAGTGAACGGAATCGAGAGTCGCGGCTGCACGTTGAATCCGTCGAGCGTGTTGATCACGTCGAGGTCCTCGCAGTCCGAAGGACGCTCCTGGCAATCGGGCTTGGGCAGATTGACTCTGAGCCCGGTCAACTGTGTGGCGTCGGCCACCGTAAAGAGATCACTGGGGAAGGGTCCACTCCGAGGCCCGCTGAGGTCGAAGACGGGTTGCACCTCGGTCGCCCGCATGCCAAGTGTGCTCAGCAGCACGAGCGAAAGGACGACAGCGATGAGCCGGTAGGGTCGGGCAAGCATGATCGTCTCCGTTTGGCACTAGTGGTGGAAGAACACCGACGGGCACTGCCATGTGACTCGCCCGCCACTTACCAACGTCCCAAACGGAGTAAATAGGGATCACGGCCGTTCAGACACTCGCAATTCAGTTGCGCGTCCGAGCTGTCTCGACGCACAGTCCGAACTCTCGCGCGAGTTCTCGTTAGCCACACGTCGAGGGACGACGACCGCGAGCATGCAGCCGGTCGTAGAAATCGTTCTGCCACAGGCGTGGCGCCGGCTCAGCCGCGGTCCGATTCACGAGCCCCCATAGGGCGCGCGTTTGCTGACCTCAGCCCCGGCCCAGTGCCAGCAATTGACGTGGAAGTCTTGACGGCTCAAGCCTTTGCCGGCCCGTGCCTGCTGGGGCAAAGTATCGGACCGAGCGTGGGGGTACATCTGGGGGTACGGATCTCAACAGCAACAAGCGTAAGTTGTTGTCGATAAGCGTCTTAGAAATTCTCCGTTCGACTCCCGCCGCCTCCACCAATTGTCCACAGCGGTCCACAGGCGTCCATGGACATCCATGGGCGTCCAGCCGATCCGCGCCGACTCCTCCCGCCAGCCGTGCGCGGCGCCAGGCTGCGTACACGGACATTCCGCACACTCCTGCGCGAGTTCTCGTGGTCGATGCTCTTGCCCGTCATTTGCACGAAGGTCCGCGGACACCAAGCGGCTGAGCCTCGCACCGCGGCGTTGGTGCATGGCTCAATCTGGACGCGCAGCCGCCCAAACCACGGCTGGTCACCGATTGATCGCGGACGACTCGGGCCTTCCAAGCGCGGTCATTCGATTCAGGACGCGGCAGGCAAGGCTCGCCTCGGCCTCCCGACCACCTCGACTCCGAGCACGAAGGCGATCGCCGATGATGGACTTGTAGCGGAAGAAGGCGTTCTCGACGCGGGCCTGCCGATGGTAGCCAGAGGCCTTCTTCCAGTGGCGCCGGCCGAGCCTTTCCACGTCGGTGATCGTGCGATCGCGCGCACTCGAGCGAGGTCCGCGGCGCGATACCTTCGCCGTCCTGGTCGGCGGCACCACCACCTGCGCGTCGCGCGCGCCGGCGGCCTCGTAGAACGCGACCGTGTCGTAGGCCGCGTCCGCCGTGACGCTGGTCACGTCGCCAGCTGTCGCCCCAATCAGATGGATACCCACAGTCGCGTCGTCGACCGTCGCCTCGGTCAGCAGATGCGCGACGATCACGCCGGAGCGGTCGACACCCAGATGGAGCTTCTTCCAGCCTCGCGTGCCATTGCCGCCATGTTTCACGGCGGCCCACTCCTCTTCACCCACCGCTGACAGCCCTGTGCTGTCGACAATCAGATGCAGCGGTCCCTTCGCCGGAAGGTTGCCCACCGTGACGTCCAGCCGTTGACTCCGTCGGGAGAGTGTCGTGTGGTCCGGGGCGTCGAGACCGGCGCGCATCACGGTCAAGATCGACCGGACGAAGCCCTCCGTCTGGCGCAAGGGCAAGCGAAACACGAGTCGGAGGGTCAGGGCAGTCTCGATCGCCAGATTCGAGAAGCGCTGCTGCCCGCCCGGTCGACCGGACGGCGGGACGATCCAGGCAGCCCTGGCGCCGGGCGACAGCCACAGCGTCACGTCGCCCCGACTGACGAGGGCGCGCTCGTACACCCGCCAGTTCCCCACCCGATAGTGCGTCTTGTACGTGGGATGCACGCGCGACTTCATCCCACGATCATGCCGCCGCAGGCCGCCGACATGCCAGCGGCTCCAACACCCGACCCACTACGGGACGGTGTCAGCCATGCACCAACGCCCCTTGCCGTCGTGATGGGCGGGACGACGACCTGCGCGTGTCGCCCACTCGCGGCCTCATAGAAGGCGACTGTGTCGTAGGCGGCGTCCGCCGTGACGCTGGCAATATCGCCAACGGCGGCCCCGATCAGATCGATCGCATCATCGACCGTCGCTTCGGTCAGCACGTGCGCGACGGTCACACCGGAGCGGCCGACACCCAGATGCAGCTTCTTCCAGCCTCGTCTGCCCCGTCCGCCATGTTTCGTGGCGGCCCACTCCCCTTCGCCCACCACTGAGAGTCCTGTGCGATCGACGATTACATGCAGCGGCCCTGTGGCTGGGATGTTGTGCACCACGTCCAACAGCTGACTCCGGCGGGAGAGCGTCGTGTGGTCAGGAGCGTCGAGACCGGCGCGCATCACGGTCAGGATTGACCGGACGAAACCCTCCGTCTGGCGCAATGGCATGCGGAACAGCAGCCGGAGCGTGAGCACGGTTTCGATGGCCACGTCTGAAAACCGCTGCTGCCCGCCCGGCTGACCGGACGGCGGGACGATCCAGGCAGCCCTGGCCTCGGGCGACAGCCACAGCGTCACGTCGCCCCGACTGACGAGGGCGCACTCGTACGCCCGCCAATTCCCCACCCGATAGTGCGTCTTGTACGTGGGATGCACCCGCGACTTCATCGCACGATCATGCCGCGGCGGGCCGCCGACATGCCAGCGGCTTCGACGGCCTCAACGGTCCAAGCCATGCACCAACGCCGCGCTTCGGGGCCACCTCATACCGCTCGAGATGAGAGACGCCCATCGACCACTGTAGCAATGCGACGGGCTCGCTCGAGTTGCACAATCAGTCTCACATGAGCCGGCAACGCACGAACACACCCGACCTCGCCTCCGGTCATTGCCGTGCAGCCCCGCCCTTGTCCGTGTGACTGCCTGCACCGATAGAGCGCTTGCGGCTCCCGAACGTACAGAGACGGGACGATAGAAGGGATCGGATCGCAGCGGCGATCACGTCAGGCGAGTTCGTTCTCTTCGAAGTAGAGTTCGTCGCCCGGCCTGAGCTGCAACGTCCGCGACGCTATTCCGTCCGACACCAGCCGGGCTGACACTGCATCGGTACCGCGGATCCGGTCCTTCGACGCATTCGCCCTGTCCGGGATCTGGATGCGCACGCCCTTGACGATCTCGCGATCGGTCAACTCGGGATCAAGCGCCACTCGCAGGACCTGATCGAAATCTGGCGCGGCGCTGATCCCGTGCGCCAGGAAGCGCTCGCGCCCCTTGCCGAAGACCAGGTACTCCAGCTGCGCAGTCCTGCTCGCCTCCGGCACGAACTGCCGGAACGTGACGACGCCGGTCACCGTCACGTCGACATCCTGCGCGATGCGCGCGGCATCCTTGGCGGCCTGGCTCGAAAACCGCTCGAAATGGCCACGATACAGATTGCCCTTGAACGAGCGGAGTGGCTCGGCGGCGACGAGTTGCGGCAGCACAAACCGCGCCGGCTCGAGCGAGTAAATTCTTATGCCGGTACGTTTGCGATCGGCGAAGTAGTCGGCTTGTGGATTGCTACCGGCCTTGGTGAATCGTGCCTCCAGGATCGCCTGGAAGTCGTGCGGCGCAGAGAACATCGGAAGGTGCGACAGGAAGGCCGTTTCCTCGCCCACGAGCAGCATCCCGTGTACCGCCGTTCGATCCTGGCGCTGAAGCGTTACACCGTCTGGCATCCAGGTGGCGACGGCGAGCATGGCGGCGCCGCCCTGCAGGAACTCTCGACGTCCGTGACTGGTGATTTTCTTCATGTCAATCGTCTCCTGTCGTGCCGGTCCGACGCGCATGCGCGCCTGCCGGCAGGCGCGCAGCGTGGCGGCGCCGCCAGAACACCGAGTCAGGCCAGCGCTGCTCGAGCGCGTAGTTGTTCGTACGATGTCGCAGGTATCGCTCGTGTGCGGCTTGCCCTGCGTGTTCCCAGTCGCCGATCGCGTCGGACTGACCGTCCAGATGACGATGCAGCCGATCGCCGGCCGACACCGCTGACGCCAGGGCCTGCGTCAGCCCGCGCGACGACAGCGGGTCGAAAGCGATCGCGGCGTCGCCGACGGCCAGCCAGCCGGGACCGCTCGCATGATCGAGACGAGAACTGTTCGCGGCGACGACACGCAGGGCCGCCGTGAGTTGGAGTGACCGGAGGCGCGCGTACGTGTGCCGCGTGTCTCGAAGACGGCCGTGCCAAAACGCGCGCCAAGCGCGGCGGTGCGGCGGCAGCAGATCGACGTCGGTGACGTAAGAAGCGATGGTACGGCCTGTAGGCAGGCCCGCGGTGTACCACCAACCGTCCGCCGACGCCTCTACGAGCGTGCACCCATCGTCAGCACCCGAGGCTGAATCGCGGCGGGATCGGCCGTGTGGCTCGACGCCGTGCACCAGCACGCCGGCCATGGCCACGAGGCGATCCGCGTTGATCCGCCTTGCACCCTGGGTGCGCGCCCATGCCGCGACCCGTCCCGTGGCATCGACGACGTACGACGCGTGCAGGTGCTCGCGGCTGCCGTGTCGGAGCGCCGGCGTCAGTTCCAGCCGCCACTCGTCAGGGCCAAGCGACTGGCCTGTTCGCGCCGTCACGCCGCAGCGCACGTACGCTCCGGCGCGGCGAGCGGCCTCGCCCAGCATCGCATCGAAGCGGCGGCGGTCCAGGTGCCACCCGGACCCATACGGGCTGAACACGTGCTGTGTCGCCCTCAGTTCGGCGTCTCCCCACGCCGAGAGCACCGCGGGCGACGGCCGATGGCCATCGGCCACGAACTGACGCCACACGCCCAGTTGCTCGAGCCAGGGACGCGCCCTGGGCGGCAAGATCTCGCCCACGTTGGCGGCCTCGTAGCGCGACTTCTCCACCACGACCACCGACCGTCCCGCCCGGGCAAGGGTCAGCGCCGTGGCGGCACCAGCGGGCCCCCCTCCCAGCACGACGACGTCGCAATAGGGTGGCGTGACGCTCATGGTGTGATGAAACGTTCCTCCTCGACGTATTGGACAGCGCCGTCCACCGTCCGCGCGACGACGAAGCCCAGCTCTGCCCACTTCTCGACCATGGCGCGGTGCCGCTCAGTCCCTGGGCCGCTCCATTCCGGCGGCACCCAATCCGCATGGCGTTCCCCGCCGCGCTGAATCTGGTTCGGACGCTGCGCGGGCCACCAGTCGGCGCCGTCGACATTGCAGTCGTTGAAGTCGGCCTGCCAGGGCACGGCCATCGGAGCTGTCAGCGTACCGGGGGCCAGCTGCGGATCGATCCGGAAGGCGTTGGCAGCGTCGTAGATGCGGTCGTCCAGCACGAGCCGGCTGACTTCGATGCCCGGGAAGAAGGGGCCGCCGACACACGCGTCCAGCGCCGCGCGATCGAGAGCGTGCGGACGCTCGGTCTCAGGCAGCTCCTCGAGCGCGAGCGGTGCGGGTTCCCGGCCAGGCCAATCCGGCTCGAACCGGCCGCTCGCCCAGCGCTCCATGCGGGCGTACTGCACTTCGGTGAGTGTCGTGCCCGGCGCCTTCTGGAGCGCCAGGCTGGGCACCTTCGGCATGCGGCCGATGCCGGTTCTCGGCGATCTCAGCGCCTCGAAGATCTCGCGCCTCGCATCTTCGTGCTGGCTCAGCGCGCTCGACAACTCCGTCAGGCGAGAGAGGAAGTGCTGCGACCCTCCGGGACCATGACGACGCGCCGCGAGCTCGCTGACGTGATGCAGCTGCGAGACGCAGCGCAGGACCGGGTAGATGTGCCGCGTGAACGAGACGGTCGCCGCGTCGCTGACCGCAAGTGCCGGATCGCGTCGCGCCATCACGTCGAACACGGCGTCGTACAACGTGACGACGTTGCCGAGAGGCGGCGCGAAGTCCGGCGGTGCCACGACCACCCAGGCCGGCGTCGCAGCCACTGCGGATGCAGCGCCGTGCAGATGCACCATGGCCCGCACCGGACCGTCGGCGGTATCGTCACACCAGCCGTCGTTGTCGGCGAAGTCGGGGAGCGGCCTCCCAGGCAGCGATTGTGATCGGCCGTGTCCGCCAAGCACGATCAAGCGCCCGGCGCTGTCCGTGAGCAGGTCGCCAAGCTGGACGTCGAAGGTCGTCTGGAACGTCCCGTGCATGGCCGCCGACGGGCGATTCACGCCGGTGATGCGGTTCGGGCCCGCGTCGATCACCAGGGCAGATTCGGGCTGATCCGCATTGCGACGGCCCTTGCCGTTCAATCTCGGCCCCGCCGCCTTGCCGTTGACGAGATGGACTTCCCACTCGATGCTGGCTTCGCTGGCGGTGACCTCCCGGGCGGCCGTCAGCAGACCCGAAGCGTCCTCGGTACAGGCGTAGATGCGAAAGCGCGCCCCCTGGCGCTTGATCCTGTGCTGGGCGTCCTTGTAGGTCCCTGGACTCGAGGAGGCGCCATCCGGGGAGTTCAGTGCGGGGCCCTCACCGGGCGATTCTGGCCCGACGAAGAACTCATCGGGGCTGTCACCGACGCGTGCGATGCCGATTGCCGGGTGGATACGAAACGTGATCGCCATTGCTGCGCGCCTCTACGCGCTGCCCACTTCGCGTGCGTCGTGTTGCATCGGACCTTGCGCGCCGCGCTCGCCCCGTCGTCCCGGAGACGCGGACGCGTCAGGCGACGCGAGCGCGGATGTTGTCCCGGATGTACCTGTAGTACGGATTCTGCGCCGCGCCCTGCTCGTCGTCGTCCTTGGCCCGGTAGGGGCGCTGCTGCTGACTTCTTTCGTCAGGATCGGTACTCCCGGCGAACCACTGATCCACGATGCTGCCCTGCTGCTCGGTGCCGAACGAACCCCACGATGGTCCGGCAGGGCCATAGCCGTAGGTCGACATGTCGCCGCCGAGTGTGCCGGTCGATGTGGCCACGGCGCGGCAGTAGTACTCGGGGGTGAACGACTCGTTGGCGATCTGCCACGCGTGGGTGAGCTCGTGAATGAACAGCTGACCGGGCGCGCTGAGGCCCTCTTCGTCACCACCTTTGCCGCTGTACGTCGTCGGGTTGTCGAACCCCTTGCCGAGGTTCACCAGGATGACGCCGCCCGGTCCTGGTGCGGTGAACGGACGGTCGCCGAACCCGACGAGATTGGTGAGCCGGATGCGGTCGAACGGCAGCGTGGGCCCGAAGACCTCGATGGCGAACGCCTCCTCGTGCGGGAAGATGGGCCGTTGGGTGATCAGCGCCGCGGTCACGGCGGCCCCGACGATGAAGCCTGGAATCAGTGCGCTCGGGCCGAGCACATATGCTGCCCCTCCCGCAAAGACCACACCCACGATCCCGGGCAGCACAATCTGTTCGACGTCCAGCAAATCGGCGGCCTCACCAACGATGACGATGGCGACACCGGCGGCGCCGAAGGTGGCGCCCAACGCGACCACTTGCGCGAGAAACCCGACGACGTCCCCTGCCGGTCCGAACCAATCCGTGTCGAACTCGAGATGCCGGTTCAGTTGTCCGCGCCGCACGCCCTGCCACTCGGCGGCGAGCAGCGGCGCCACTCCCTCCGTGTCCCACGTGTGCTCACGGTCGCCAGCCTCGTTGGTGCCGTGAACACGTCCTTGCGCCGCGAAGGCCACTTGGGCAGCGGCCGGCGTCGGCACACCCGGGATCGGAATGGTGTACCCGACAGTCGTCAGGATCGCGACGTCGAAGGACGGAAACCCCGTAGCGCGGAAGTGGCCCTGATAGCGGTACCTGCCATCGCGTTGGATGGTCACGCGGTGATGTCCGCCGAGCGCGACGCCGTCCGAGGTCACGATTGGCTCGTCAAACACCACTTCGCGCACGTACAGGTCAGCCATCTGTCGGACCGACGCGGTACGCGGCACGCCCACCGACGCCCGCACATCCTCGAAGGACGCGGCGGCGTGACCGAACACCGAACGGCAATGCATTGCAGGCATGATCGTGACTCCGTAGGACGAGCACCCAGGACAGCGACTGCCGTCGTGAGGCGCACCAATGAACCGCTCAGTGCAGGGTGACGAGGATCGGGATCAGCCCTTGTCCACTCGCGAGCGGATGAAGCGCCTTGCCGAGGACGGCGCCGAACGACCTGCTCGCATCAGCCGCCCTCATGGCATGCCCGGGCGTCGGCGATGAGGTCAGCAGGTCACCGACGCCAATCGCGCCGAAGGTTGCATCTACCTTGCAGAACACCTTGCCCATCAGGGCAATCGGCTGCCGGTGTGCACTGTCGGCACGCCTGTCGAGAACGAGTGCCGGCTTGTACGTGCCTGCGCCGGACACAACGCCGGCCACTCGCGTGTCGAATGCCTGATCGCTGGGTCTCACGGTGCCGCCATTCTCGAGGACCATCACCGTGCCTGGCTCGACGTCCTGCGCGCCATGAACGGTGAAGTCCTCGGCGCAGTCGGCATTGGCCAGCCGGATATCGCCGGTCACCTCGACGTCGCCTTCGAACTTGCCAGCCAGGCGCCCGCCCTTTCCAAACACACCGATCTGATTGGTGCTGTGGCCTTCGACGCCGTTGCCCTTCTCAGCAATGCCAAATACCCCGGCGCCCGTCCCCTTGCTGGTGCCGACAATGGCATGGTTCTCGGTGCTCTGGCCCTCAACCCCCCGACCCTTGGTACCAACGCCAAAGACCCCAGTGCCTATCCCCTTGCTGGTGCCAACAATGGCGTGATTCTCGGTACTCTCGCCCTCGACTCCGCGGCCTTTGGTACCGACGCCGAACACCCCGGTGCCAGGACCAAAGGTCACTCCAACGACGCCATGATCGTTAGTGCTATGGCCCTCAACCCCGCGAGCGACAACGCTTCCACCGAATACTGCGACTTGACCTGCAACCGACGAATCTCCTCTTACCTGTGCCATTGACATTCCTCTCCTAAGAGCGAGCGCGAAATGCCTCGTCGCCACAATCCCCACGCGAACTCTGGAGTCTGACCAAAGGGCCAGCACGTCCAGCTAGTGACATAAACTACGCTCGCGATCTCGCGGCGTACCTTTGCGACTGGGTCGGATCAGAAGAATTCGCCGACCCGCATCATCATCATCATCATCTGGGCATTGCCGGGACCGCCGAGCTGTGACAAACACTACACACTGACCGGACCGCCGCCGGCTGGGATCTGGGGCCCACCGTTCATGGACCGCGTCTCGTCAACGTTATCGCCGCTGGAAGACGCTTGTTCCCGAGGCTTGGCGCCGTTCCCCGGGAACCCAACGCCCCCGTCGGGAAGAGAGGCGCAAATCGACACGAACACCTGTCATGTGATGGCAGGTAGAATGGGCGGGCCCGTGTCTGATGACAGAACCCACGACGTGACAGCCCTTCTGATGGAATGGAGGGGCGGCGCCCCGGGAGCCGTGGAACGGTTGCTCCCGCTCGTGCACGGCGAGTTGCGGCGCCTCGCGAAGCGCCACATGGCGGGGGAACGTCCGGACCACGTTCTCCAGGCCACCGCGCTGGTCAACGAGGTCTACCTCAGGCTGGTGGATATTCGGCGGGTGCAGTGGCAGGATCGCGCGCACTTCTTTGCGATGGCTGCGCGGCTCATGCGGCGCGTGCTCGTGGATTACGCCAGGGCCCAACAGAACCAGAAGCGCGGTGGTGCACTCCGTCGCCTGACGTTCGATGAGAACCTGGCCGTCACGAGCGACACGCCCGATGATCTGATAGACATCGACGATGCGCTTCGAGCGCTTGCGGCGCAGTACGAGCGAAAGAGCCAAGTCGTCGAGCTTCGGTTCTTCGGTGGGATGGGCGTCGAGGAAACGGCCGAGGTGTTGAAGGTTTCTCCTGAGACTGTGATGAGGGACTGGAAGTTCGCGAAGAACTGGCTACTGCGAGAGCTTTCGCGCAACAGCACTGGCCGCTGACGCATCACAGGTGGTGGGGCGGTTCTTCGCGTCTTTTCGGGTTGGACCCCCTGACCGGGAGGCAGGCCTATGGATCCCGGGTCCCGAGACCGCATTGCTGATCTGCACGATCGGGCGCTGGAGTGTGCGCCCGAGGAGCGCCGCGGGTTCCTGGAGCACGCATGCAAAGGAGATCACGCGCTTCGCGAGGAAGTGGAGTCGCTGCTCCGGTACGAGTTCGATGCGGCCCGTTTCCTAGAAACACCCGCGGCGGTTGCGGCAGGGGGCCTTGCGCGAACGCGTGACAGAACTCAGATGATGGGCCGTCAACTCGGGCCATATACGATCGTCGCGCTCCTCGGCGCCGGCGGGATGGGCGAGGTCTATCGGGCGCACGACAGCAAGCTCGGACGCGACGTCGCGATCAAGATCCTGCCGTCACACTTCACCGGAGACCCCGAGCGTCGCTCCCGCTTCGCGCGCGAAGCCCGCCTCCTCGCCACTCTCAATCATCCCCACATTGGCGCGATCTACGGTCTCGAGGACATCGATGGGGTCGCGGCCTTGATCCTCGAGTTGGTCGAGGGCCCTACCCTTGCCGATCGTCTCGCGCGCGGACCGCTGCCCATCCCCGATGCAATCGCGGTTGGGCGCCAGCTTGCCGAAGCGCTCGACGCGGCACACGAGAACGGCGTCGTCCACCGGGACCTGAAGCCGCGGAACATCGTGCTGCAGGGTGCCACGACCGCATCTGGGCCTCTATCGAGCGATACGCGCGCGAAGGTGCTCGACTTTGGCCTCGGCAAGACGATGACACTCCGGCGGGACCGTGACCTGACTCACCCTCCCTCGGACTGGGGTGACGACACAGCGGACGGGCGCATCCTCGGAACGCCGGCCTACATGAGCCCCGAGCAGGCGCGCGGCCAGGTGGTGGACAAGCGCACGGACGTCTGGTCGTTCGGTTGCGTCCTTTACGAAATGCTGGCAGGCCACCCGCCATTTGGCGGCGAGACGATGTCGGACACGTTCGTCCGCATTCTGGAACACGAGCCCGATTGGGCTGCGCTGCCCGCTGGGCAGACACCCCCGCCGGTCCGAAGGTTGCTCGAGCGCTGCCTGCGAAAGGATCCACACAAGCGGTTGCACGACATCGCCGACGCGCTGATCGAGCTCGAGGACGCCAGCAAGCCGATCGCATCGACGAGATTCGCGGCCGATGGAGCCGCGGAACCGTCGGCCCACCGTCGGGAGCGGCTCACTTGGAAGACTGCTGCTGCCCTCCTCCTGGGTGCGGCGGCACTTCTTGCAATCGCCACGCGATTGGCTTCCTGGTTCGGAGGATATTGGCCAACCGCGCACAGGGCGAGCGCCGTCGCCCGGCTGTCCCTGAAGATCGAGGGTGACACGGCCGAGAATCTTCGACTTCCGGTGGACAGGTTCTTCACGCCGTTCGCCCTCTCGCCCGACGGCACGCGGCTCGTCTTCCGCGCCCGCGGCAACGGACGATCCCAACTCTTTCTGCGCGAGCTGTCTGGGTTCGACACCCGGCCCATTCCTGGTACCGAGCAAGCGACCACGCCGTTCTTCTCACCAGACGGCCAGTGGATCGGCTTCTGGCGAGCGGAAGATCGCACCCTCCGCAAAGTGTCGCTCGCGGGCGGTCCTCCGATCGCAATTGCTCAGACGCTCGTTCCGATCGTTGCGCTCTGGACCTCCAACGACGAGATCGTGATCGAAGGTGGCAATCAACTGGGTGAACTCTGGTCGATCCCCGCGAGCGGCGGCACGCCCACAGCGATCGCCGTGCGGGATCGCTCCGACGGCGAATTGATTTCACTGCGAGGGCGAGTACCGGGTAGCAATGATCTTCTCGTCGCAAGCGCTGGCGACGGCGGAACTTGGCTCGATGTGCTGTCGCGTGAGACGGGAAAGAGGCGACGATTGCTGCGCGGTGGCAGCAACGTCGTGGCGCGCTACACCGGGACGGGCCATCTCGTGTTCTCGGACGGCGACGCGCTACGGGCCGTGCCAGTGAACCAGCGATTCGAGCCCGTTGGTGATCCCACTCCCGTCCTGCATGGCATCGATCACGACGGTCGGCACTCGAACGTGGCGCTGTCCGATAACGGCACCGTTATCTACATAGCCGCCAACCGTGTCCAGGAGGCAGGACTCCGCTGGCTGGACCGCGACGGGAACGCCACTCCCGTGCCCGGCGGGCGAGTGCCATTTTATACCGCTGCCCTCTCGCCGGATGGCCTGGAGGTAGCGGGTGATCTCGTGGAAGGAACGAAGGTGCAGGTGTGGGTGCTCGATCTGGAGCGCGGTGCAAAGCGCCTGCTCGTCCCCGAGGGCGACAGCTTTCAGCCGATCTGGAGCCGGGACGGTAGATTCATCACCTACTGGTCGACGCCCGGCGACAGCTCGGTTTATCGGAAGCGTGCGGATGGGACTGGCTCCGCGGAGTTGCTGATGCGTGGCCGATCGTCGCTGATGCTCGAGGACTGGTCTCCGGATGGCCAATCGCTTCTGTTCAGCGAGTACACGAATCGCGGCGATACGGACGTCTGGATTTACTCGGATGGCAAGGCGATGCCACTCCTCTCCAGTCCGTCCAACGAGCGGGAGGCGAGGTTTTCTCTTGATGGCCGATTCATCGCCTTCGAGGCCGACGACGGCGGTGTCAGCCACGTCTACGTGCAGCCGTTTCCCGGGCCCGGCCCTCGGACCGCTATCTCTGCGGAGGAAGGGGACAGGCCTGCATGGATCACCGGCGGGCAGCTCCTGTTTCTAAGTGCAGGTCGAATGATGGTCGCCGATGTCCAGACCCACCCGGGCCTGCGCGTGGGTTACACGCGACCTCTGAACGAACGACGTGATGCTCAGCACAGGATCATGCCTTTGCCTGACGGACGTCGCTTTCTGATGCTCTCACCAAGGGCAATGGAAGGGCCGATCGAGTTGCGCATCATCCTCAATTGGTTCCAGGAGCTTGAGCGGCTCGCCCCCCATCCGCCGCGCTAACCCCGACTGCCCACCCAGCTCTCTGCACGGACATTTTGCAGTCTGACCCGCGCATTGTCGCCATCGTGTCGGCGAAAGACGAGCGCGGGAAGCCACCCTGCGATCGACAACTTCTCGCGGCGGATTCTGGGATTACACGTGGCCGCTGCGTTCGCACCGGGCCACAGCGTGGCCGTACTCCTCACCGCCAGTCAGGGCGCAACGGCGTCAACACGTGTCCCAGTCGTGCTGGCGGACGCGGAGTGGAGAACGCAAGCGCTCAGATCGACGCACTGCTCGCCACACGAGTGATGCGCTGTCTGCTGGTGGCGTTGGTGCACGGCTGTGTCCACGGACATTCCGCACTTCCGCGCGGGAGTTCTCGTCAGCCAGGACGGGAAAGTCCACAGGACGAGTACCGCGAGCATGCCGCCGAATACAGACATGATTCTGCTGCAGGCATGGCGCCGGCTCAGCCGCGGTACTTTTTACGTGCCGAACTAAGGAGGGTCGGGCTGGGCACCACCCGGTACTGCTCCGCGATTGACTCGAAGTCGCTGCGTCTCAGGCCATTACCGGCGAGAGCGCGCTGGACAAAAGAGTATCGAGCTTACTGTGGGGGTATATCTGGGGGTATGGATCTCAGCAGCAGCAACAGTTAAGTAGCTGTTGGTCATTGATTTACAAAGTGGCCATTCGACTCCCGCCGCCTCCACCATTTGTCCAGAGTTGTCCGTAGGCGTCCATGGCAATCCATGGACGTCCGGCTCTGCCTCAACACTTTCCTAACAATTCACGACCTTTTGGTCGGTTGGTAGCGCAGGTGGCTGCCAGAGTCCGCCTCGCACCCGTGCGCGGCGGGGGGACTTTTGGGAGTACGTGGCGATTTGGGGGTATCGATGCCCTGGGGGTATCGCCGCGCCCCCGTAGCCCAATCGCTACCATCGCACCCTCGCCTTCGCCGCAGGAGCCCGCTACGCTTATCGCTGCCTACTCCTAGAACTCGCTCGCGTGCAGGAATCTTACGGGGCGCTCGAGGCCCGGGGCGCCCACGGGCCTCTGACTCACCGGACCGACGTGACGACGGGACTATTCACGCGCAGCATTCGAGCGCCGGCTCTCCGCTCAAGCGGCGTGGTCAACCCGTCCACCGAATCGGATCACGCCCACGCACGGCGGGCGTGGCCTGGCCACCGCGCGAGCCTGTGAGGGGAGACGGCCCGCGGTCGGCGATCCTCAGCGCCGACTCGGAATCCGCGCCGACAGCACTGCTTCGAGTCGCTTCTCCAGTTGCTCGATCCGGTTACGCTGCTCGGCGAGTTCCTGTTGCTGCCGCTGTACCTCGTTCAACAGGAGCACGTTGGGCGTCTCGTAGTGCACGGTCTCGATGTCGCCGGCGGAATTGCGCACCGCCAGATCTGGAAAGACGTCGGCGACTTCCTCGGCGATGAGCCCGAACTGAAGAGGCTTCGCGCCGTCGCGGTAAGCCTGTGTATAGCGGAACGTGACCGGACGAAGAGCGAGGACGCGTCGGCTTCGGTCGCCCATGTCGTGGATGTCTTCCTTCGCCCGCCGCGACGACGACACCGTGCCGAATTGACCTGCCGAGTCCACCATCACGGGAATGGCATCGGCGTTGAGTGTCGTCACGCCGCGGACCCCGGCGACGAACGCCCGCGTCTGCGTTCCCTGCAAGCCGAGGTACATCGTGTTCGACTCACCGGCCGCGCCGAGCACGCCCGCACCAAGATAGATGTTGTTCGACCCGATCGTGGCGTTGGAGCCGGCGGACTGTCCGACCGCCGTATTGGCGACGCCCGACGAGTTCGCGAACAATGCCCCTTGGCCCAAGGCGGTATTCTCGCGTCCAACGCCGTTCGTGCTGAGGGTATTGGAACCGACCGCCACGTTCTGCCCACCTATCGTGTTCTGCCGCAGGGAGCCCTGCCCCACGGCGGCGTTCGAGCTGCCCGTGGTGTTGGCGCGGAGCGCTTCAGACCCGAGCGCCGCATTGGCCAGCCCAGAGCTCGTGAACTGCAGGGCGCGGTATCCGACGGCGGCGTTGCTGTGTCCGGAGCCGATGGCCGCAAGTGCCTCGGCGCCGATGCCCGAATTGAGCCCGCCCGACACACCGGCATTGCCGGCGCCACTGCCGAGAAAGACGTTCGAGGCCCCAGGCGCGTGGAGGAACGTCGAGCCGTTCTTGGTGATGTTGCCACTCGTGGAGCTCGACGTGCCGAGCTCGAGATTGCCGCCGATCGTCTGCGTCCCGGAGAACGTGTTGGTGGCGAGTGTCGCAGCGCCGCTAATCGCCGCAACGGAATGACCGTGGGAGAGCGGGGCGTAGAGCGCGTTGGTGAAGGTGGTGTCGAGCCACAGAGTGACAGCTCCGGACGCGCCGCCTCCGGACAAGCCGGCGCCAGCCGAGACACCGGTGATGTCGCCGGTGTTGGTGACGATGGGGTTGCCTGCAAGATCGCGGTAGTCGTTGGCGAAGACCGTCCCCGAGCCGTCGACGCGGAACTTGTCGCCACCGGCCCTGCCGATGATCAGCGTACCGCCGCCGTTGTTCTGGAACACCGCGGCCGTCGCGTTCGGGCTGTTAACGGATCCGAGCACACCTGTGCCCGTGCCCGTCGACGCGATGACCTGCCCTATGACACCCACGCCCGCAGTGCCTTCTGACGTACCGTCGATGCCCACTCCACTCACGGCATTGCGACCAATTCCACGGATCGCGGGGCCGCTGCCCAGACTTTCGCCGAAGACCCCATGGGTGAAGGCGGTAGGGTGCAGCGCGGCGCCGTAGACACCTGCGCTCAGGTTGACACTGGCCGAGGTTACCCCCGCCACCCCGAAACCCTGGCCGACGGTGACAGTGGAAGAGCCCCGAAGCGCCGTGCTGCCGGGCGTATTCACCGATGAGAACACCCCAGAGAACTGTCCGAACGTCGCGGTCAGCAGACCGTTGATGTTCTGGTTGCCGTTGAAGGAGTTCGCGCCGAGCGTCGCGGCTCCCGCCACTTGGTTCACCGCATGACCATGACCCATTGGTGAGTAGCGCGCGTCGAGCGCGACCAGATCGGTCGGGCCCGGCGGCCCCTCCGGACCGGCAGGCCCCTGCGGTCCCACAGCACCGAACGTGACGAGCAGTTCGGCATGGTCGTCGTCGGAGAGGCCGGGCGCAAAGGTGCCGTCCGTGCTGACATTGACGGTGTGATCGCCATCCGCGCATCTGCGCGGCAGCGTCGCCGTCAACCAGTCGTCTGCCCCACCGGTCACGGGCAGCGGCTGCAGGTCCAGCGAGACAATCGCGTCGCCCCCCCTGTTGAAGTTGTAGCCGAGCAGCGTGAGTGTCCGTGTCGAGGCGTCGACGGTCACGCTGAGGATGCGCAGGGCGTCCCCAGGCGACGGGCGCGGAGGCATTGTTGACGTGAAAGGATGCTGCAAAGGTTCGGGTCGTGCGATCGCTGAGCGTCACGACCGCCTGGATCGAGTGCTGGCCATCGACGAGTTCTCTGACGGTATCGTACGGTTTGGCTGCGCTGACCGAGCCGCCGGCGAGGTCGTAGGGAGTACGCACGTCCTTACCCACCTGGGTGCCGTCGACGAAGAACTCCACGTCCTCGATCTGACTCACCGACAAGGTGCTCGGCGCGAATACCACGTAGACGTTGCCCTGCACGGTCGCGCCGTTCAGCAGGACGCTGCCAGACCGGTCGGCGCTGGTGGACCAATAGATGTCGTCTGCGTTTGCGGCGACGGCAGGTCCCAGAACGAGACCGGCGGTGAGCAGCAGCTTCGTGACATACGCCAACAGCGGTGCGGCGTCTCTCGTGATCCGATACATGCGGGGTCCTTCCCTGTTCCGAGGCGCTTGGCCATCGGATGAACGCCTCACCGGCCGCATCTACACAGCCAGAGCAGGTACACCATCACTGGTAGTGCGCCGTGACTATGGAAAAGATGGCCACGGCGCGGCGAGTCCCATTTGGGAGTGAAGCAATCAGCCAGCGTTACTCGCCGCCCGCAACACCTGCACGAGCGCCGACTGCCGGCGTGTGCCGGTCTTGTGCAGCACCGTCTTGAGCCGGGTGCGAACGGTGCCGATCGTCAGGCCGAGCATGGTCGCGGCTTCCGTGACGTCCCGCCCTTCCGCGAGCAACCGCGCCAGGCGCGACTCCGCGGGCGTCAACCCGAACAACTGCGAGAGCGCGCCATCGTCCAGGCCCACCGGCTGTTCGGCATCGGTGACGATCACGATGACCGTGGCCGCGGCCGCCGCGAGGCGCTCGGTGCCCCGACCCACTGGCGCGACGCGGGCAGTCAGCGCGCGGCGCGGGGCACGACGCGGCAACAGCATCAGGCCTCCCGTATCCCGAACGCATTCGTGGGATGTGGCGCGTTAGAGCCGCCGCGACCCATGGCACGCCTCGCGGCGAGTCTCCCGCAGACGCTTCGCCGAAGGCGTCGCGAGTGAAGCGTAGACACCCGGACGCACCAACTCCTCACAACCCGTATCAGCGATGCGAGTGCGACGCTCCCTGGCTGCGAGCGCCGCAAATCCGAGTTGAAATTACCAGTCCTCGTGCGCGGAATTGTTGTCGACCGCGTTGTAGAAGAACTGCCACTTGCCCGCACCGTCGTTCAATGCGCCCACATCCTGGAAGCACACAAGCCCATCGCCGTTCTGATCGATTACGTCAAAGAGGGAAGCGAATTCCGCCGTATCGTAGATGCCCTCCTGCAAGGCAGCCTGGATGCGCGGGAGCTGGATGCTCGCAGCGAATGTCAGGCTGCCAAGTTCGAAGCCGCCGCCGCAACCACGATGAGGCTGATCAATCGCAGCGACGGATGAGGCAGTCAGCAGGCCGCCCAGCAGTGCTGTCAGGGCGAAAGCGACCCCGTTGTGGACCCAATGGCTTGTTCGCTGACGATGCTGTCGCATAACACTCCCTCTTCACGGACACAGCTTGCGCCGCCCGTCGGATGGCCTTCGAGACGCGGCGCGCGCTCCCATGCCTGACGACGTCGTTGGTTGGCGGGGAACGCGCTCTACCTCCAATGGCGCAAACAATCGGAAAATGGATCATCGAACGCCCGCGCGCGAGTAGCGCGCCACCTTCCGGCGTTTGGCGGGGCGGGGAGGTGCGCGTCGGCGGGGTGCCCGACGCCTGAAGGAGAACTATCCTTCCGTGCTGGCCATCGGATCGGATTCGATGGCGGCAGCGAGCCACGCCCGCGCGAAGGTCCACTCGCGCTTGACGGTGCCCGTTGAGAGGCCCAATTCCGTTGCGGTGCTTTCCATCGTCAGACCGTCAAGGAACCGCAGTCGAACGACGCGGGCAGCGCGGGGAAGACGATTGCTCAACTCTTCAAGTGCCCGATCCAGGCGCTCCAGCATCGCCTCGATGTCCTCGGGAGCCTGGGCCACCGCACGCGTCGCCGATGTCTGCAGTGGTTCATGGATAGCGCCGCCACCGCGCTTTTCAGCCAGGCGCCGACGGCCGTGGTCGACCAGGCGGCGTCGCATTTCGGCGGCCATCAGCCGAAAGAAGGTGTCGCGATTGTCGACCAAACCGGGACCGTGCCGCAGCAGTCGCAGGTAGGCCTCATGGAGGAGCGCCGTTGTCTGCCAGGCATGGCCGGGCCGCTCGCGCCGAAGACGGGCGCGAGCCATTCGGCGCAGCTCGCCATATGTCAGGGCCACGAGCTGCTCACCTGCTTCAGCATCGCCCGATCTCCACGCCTCGAGCAGTTGCGTAATGTCGCCTGGCACGTTTCGCCAACCCCTCAAGCGGTCCCGTCCAGGGCTCCGACTCCCGGCGGCACCGGGTAGTATACTGCCCGGCGACAAGCCTAGCAGCCCGTGGCGCAAGTCACTGACTCACGCCGGCATCGCAGCGGCGAGGTCGTCGATGGTGTCGGGCGGCAGGGGCATCGACACGGGCTCGGTGCCCGGCAGGACGACCCAGCGGTCGGCGAGTAGGCCGGCGAGGGCCGTGAGGACGCCGGCCAGCACCCCGAGACGGCCCTGGAAGCCCCGCGGGGTGCCGTGGCCGATCCGCTGTCGCATGATCAGCCCGAGATTGAAGGCGCCCGCATGCACCAGGAGCCGCTTGAGGATGTTCTGATGGCCACGGAGGTGCGTGCGCCGCATCGCGCCGGTCTCATAGAGGTGCGCGAAGGAGCGCTCGACGTACTCGGCGCGCTGCCGGCGCAGGCGTCCGCCCCGCGCCCCGCGGAGACGCCGCCGATTCGCGTAGACCAGCGCTTGCGCGTCCGGCAGCGCCCGCCAGCAGCGACGGCCCCGATCCGGTTCGGCGATGTAGGCACGCACGCTGAGCGCGTCCAGGTCGATGAGCGCCCGATTGCTGTGGTAGCCCTTGTCGCCGATCAGGTCATCGAGGTGATGCGGCGCACCGGCCCGTTCCAGTTGGGTCGTCGCGTCCACGACCGTGTCGATCACCGTGGTGGCGTCGCCGACGTCGGCCCCGTCCAGGCGCACCGAGACGACCGCCCCGCTGTCGACATCGACGGCGTGCTCGGCCTTGTGCGCGAGGTGCGTCCGCCCGTCCTTCATCTTGGTGATCTTCGCGTCGGGATCGTGGGGATGCGTCCAGTCCTGGTTGGAACTCCGCTTCTTGCGCCGACGATCGAAGCGCGCCAGCGCCTCGCGCGTCGGCGTCGTGATGCCGGACGCCGCGGCAAGCTGCGTGAGGTAGGCCTGATACGTCTCGCCCGTGTCACGCCGCACGATGCTGCGCATCGCCGCGTTGGCTTCCAGCGTGGTCGCATCGACCGCCACGGTCTCGCCGCGCCGCAGGCCGTGCGCCACCAATTGCGTCTGGACCCACGTGAAGACCGCCCGATGGGTCTCGACGTCGATCAGCCGCCGCGTGCGGGAGATGGTCGAATGATCCGGCGTGCCGTCCTCGAGCCCCAGATGTAGGAAGCGGCGGATCGCCAGCGAATCGGCGGCCCGCCACGCAATGCCGCGCTCGGAGCCGAGGCCCTCGAAGTACCCGAGGAGAAGCAGGCGGAAGTACCGACCCGGCGCCAGCCCGGGGCGTCCCATCACCGCCGCGTAGAACCGGCGGCATTCGGCCTCGACGAAGGCGTCGAAGCCGGCCGCGTCGAGCACCGTATTCAACTGCGCGTAGAACGGATGTCCAGGCGCGGTCGGCAGGTCCGAGGTCGCGATCCACAGCGGCGGTTGTTCATCCTGACGGGTGCCCATGGCCATGCGCAGCCAGTCTATCGAGCGCGATCGATCGTGTCGATCCCTCCGATCGACTCAGGCGATACTTTCACCACGGGCTGCTATCCGTCCGGCCACGGGTGTCTGGTCGGGGCGGCGGAGACGGCCATCGGCGCATTACTACCGCAGGACGCGGCCGAAGCGTCGAGGCAGGCGACTGAAGGTGCGGAGTCGCGCCTGTATGCCGGCGCCCATTATCGGTTCGACAACGACATCGGACGCGCCCTCGGACGCACCGTCGCACGCGCCGTGCTCGACGCCGACCGTCAGGGCAGGCTACGTCGTTGGTGAAGCGCTACAGGCTGGAGACGATCTGTGAGCACGGTGTCTACTCGGCCGCCATTCGTGGCAAACCGTAGCGACGGGTCGCGCCTGCTGGCGGTCGATCGGCAAGCAACAAACGAGCGCGTGGGTGTCAGCTCTCACCCACGACGGCAAGATGTGCTCGAGGGCTTGCTGCACTCGCACCGGTTGAAGAACCTGCCCGACGGGAAACGCGCTGACCGCCATGGCCGACCTATCCAGTCGGCTGGACCCGGCGCTCCTCGAGTACCTCATCAATCTAACCGCTGCCTCGGGATGGCACCACAGATGGCGGATCGAGTGCTTGCCGATCGAGCGAGCGTGCACGCTGTCTGCGGTACCATCAGGGCCATTGCGTAGGCATTACAGCGCACGTGAGGCAGGCCGGGCTCGAGGCCCGCGGCCGCGCGCCGACCATGGCCAACGGCATACGTCTCGCATTTGGTGAGCGAGTGGGCTCGTACGAAATCCTCAGCCACCTCGGATCCGGGGGCATGGGCGAGGTGTACCGCGCGCGCGACGTGCGCCTCGGTCGCACTGTCGCTCTCAAGGTCGTCGCGCCGCACATCGCTGGCAGCGCCGACGCCGATCTGCGTGCGCGCTTCGAACGTGAGGCGCGCGCCATCGCCGCCCTCGACGATCCGCACATCTGCAGCGTCTACGATGTCGGCGAGCACGACGGCCTGCTGTACCTGGTGATGCCGTGTCTCGAGGGACAAACCCTGGCGGCGCGGCTCGCGACCACGCGTCCGCTGCCGCTCGACGACGTGCTGCGCATCGGCCAGGAGGTCGCGGGCGCGATGGAGCGCACGCATCGCGCCCACATCACACATCGCGATCTCAAGCCGGCCAACATCATGCTGACGAGCACCGGGGCGAAGCTGCTGGACTTCGGCCTGGCGAAGGCGCTGGCGCCGTCGACAGTGGACGCAGGGCGAGCCGTCACGCAACTCGCGCCCGAGCCGGCGGTCACGACGGCGGGCACCCTCGTCGGGACGCTGCACTACATGGCGCCCGAGCAGGTCGAGGGCCGAGAGGCCGACGCGCGGAGCGACATCTGGGCCTTCGGCGCGGTGGTCTACGAGATGGCGACCGGTCATCGTCCATTCGACGGTCCCTCGGCCGCGGCGATCATCGGGGCGATCCTGCGAGATCAGCCGCGACCGATCTCGTTGTACCAGCCACTGGCCCCTCGCCTGCTGGACCACGTCGTGGCGCGGTGTCTCGCGAAGGCTCCGGACGAGCGCTGGCAGAACATGGGCGATGTCCGCGGCGAGTTGCGATGGGTTGCCGAAAGCCGCACGGACTCTCCAGCCGAAGGCTCGAACCCGCTTCCGGTGCGGCGTCGCCTGCTCCGGTGGCCGAATGCGGCCATCGCCGTGGCGATGGTTGCGGCGACGATCGCCGCCCTGGCATGGTTCCGTGTGGGTGCGCCCCCCGAGCCCCCCCTGCGCGCGTCGGACAGCATGGCGCTCGACCTGGGCTCCGATTTCATGACCGGTGCCGCAACCATCGGCGCCACGTTCATCCTTGACCCAGACGGCAAGCGCATCGTGTTCGTCTCGACGAACCGTGCCGGCGTCCAGGGCCTCTCGACGCGCCGCCTCGATCAACTGGACGCGACTCCGTTGCCCGGCACCGCCGCTGCGTATGCACCGTTCTTCTCGCCTGACGGCGAGTGGGTGGGCTTCTTTGCAGACGGCAAGCTGAAGAAGCTTCGCATCGCTGGCGGTGAGCCGGTCACGCTGTGCGACGCGCCGGCGGGCCGGGGCGGGAGTTGGGGCGAGAACGGGACGATCGTGGCGGCACTGGATGCACCCGGCCGCATCGTGTTGTCGCTGGTGCCGATTGACGGAGGAAGGGTCACGCCGGCCACGAAGCTCGCGCCCGGAGAACGGACACATCGCTGGCCACACTTCCTGCCGGGGGGCACCGCGGCCCTGTTCACCATCTTCCGGACGGCAGGCAACTTCGATTCGGCCGACATCGCCGTCATGGACTTCGAGCGCAACGTCCAGAAGGTCGTGCTCCCGAACGCAGGCATGGCGCCTCGCTACCTGCGCACCGGGCACCTGGCGTACGTGTCGAAGGGCACGCTATACGTGGTGCCGTTCGATCTCGAGCGACGCGAAGTGCGCGGTGATGCCATTCCCGTGCTCGAGGGAATCGCTGCCGACCCCGAGTTCGGAGCCGCACAGATCGACGTGTCTCGCGGCGGCACGATGGTCTACCGGAGCGGTACGACGAGCGGACTCCGGGTCCTCGAATGGCTGGACGCCACGGGACGAACCGAATCGATGGGCCTGGCGCCGGCGTTCTACCAGTACCCTCGCGTGTCGCCTGACGGCAGCCGTGTCGCCTTCGAGTTGAACGAGGGAACAACCTCCGACATCTGGGTGTACGACTGGCAGCGGGGGACCCGCACGAAACTGACGGCGGGCTCGGGGTTCAAGAGAAATCCTGTCTGGAGTCCAGATGGACAACACGTGGTCTTCCAATCCTCGGGTCGCTTGTTCTGGGCGCGCGCCGACGGGGCGAGCCCCTCCCTGCCCCTGTGGGCGAGCCAGAAGCCGATTCAAATCCCCACGTCGTTCACTCCGGACGGCAAGCGGCTCGCCTTCTTCGAGGTCTCGCCCGATCGTGGCCTTCTCATTCAGACCGCGGCGGTCGACGTCGACGCCGGCAGACTGCGGATCACTGAGGCCGTGCCCTACCAGCAGGCGACATCGAACAACTCCAGTCCGGCCTTCTCGCCGGATGGGCGCTGGATGGCGTACATGTCGACCGACTCGGGTCGGCACGAAGTCCACATGCGCGCCTTTCCCGACACGGGCAGGCAGTGGTCGATTTCGACGGCTGGTGGCATATTTCCCGTGTGGTCGCGCACCGCGACCGAACTGTTCTACCGCGCGGAGGATCTCCGCCTGATGGTCGTCCCGTACACCGCAACGAACGACACATTCGTCGCGGGGCGGCCACGCGTGTGGTCCGATCGGCGCCTGCACAATCTCGGGCTCATCGGGACGTTCGATCTGGCGCCCGACGGCAAGCGCTTCGCCGCGGTGCTCTCGGCCGAGGCGCCGCAACCGGCGCGGCAGCAGGTAACGCTAATGCTGAACTTCTTCGACGAGGTGCGACGACGTGTTGCGGCGTCGGGACGATGATGAATGACGGGCCTCACACCACCCTTACGGCACTAGCACTGAAAGCCCACCCACTCTTCGAAGCGAACCCGAGCTTGGCAGTTGTGATGCGTTGCATCACGGTGGGTGGCGTTGAGCAATGCCGCGCTGTGTGCACGGACATTCTGCACATTCCTGCGCGAGTTCTCGTCGCCCAGCACTCGAGAAGAGGCGACCGCGGCATCGACGAGAAACCTGGACATGGTGCTGCCGTTCCAAGTGCGACCGCACGACGACTCCGACGCGGCCCGATGGAACCGCACGAGCCTCGGACCAATGGCATGCGCCGGGCGACTGTGCACGGACATCCTGCAGTTTCGCGGGCAAAGTCTCGTCGTCGATGTGAACGACCGCCAAACTGCTTGGCCAATTTATTCGAACCGAGCGTGGGGGTACAAACGGGGGTACGGAACTCGTGCGCAGTGCGCTCAAGTTGCTGTCAACGAGCTAGTTACCGCCAGCGCTTCGACTCCCGCCGCCTCCACCATTCGTCCACAGCGGTACACAGGCGTCCATGGCTGTTCATGGGCGTCCAGCATTTCAGCGTGCAGCGCGCCTAGCAAACCAGCCCACCACGGGCGCGCGGCACTGCTCCACTCCTTTCCCGAACCGCCTTCCTTCCACAAACGCGTGGGGGTATTTCTGGGGGTACCTTCCGATTTGGGGGTATCGATGCCCCCGGGGGTATCGGCGCCCGGCGTTGACACCATCCAGCGCACGAGAACGACGCGCGACTTGTAGAACTCGCTCGAACGCGTACTCCTTTACAGGCGCGCCGCTGCGCCGCGGCGAGCGAACCGGGTGGCCGGCGCTCCGATCTGATTCGGCTCTAACCTTAGTGCGGCATCCGGGCCGGCTCGTTTCCAACGACCAGCCGTCCTATCCTCGATAAGGCGTGCCGGCTCGTGAGGATGTGTGGCGTGGAAGGGTCCGCACCTGACCGCAGAACGTGCTGCCGGACAAGCTCGAGGGCCTGCGCGGCGGACATCGCTCTGCCGACTCCGGACGCCCGCGCAAAGCCGGCGTCGCCAAGTGCCTGGCATACGAGGTCGACATACTTGTCCCTGATCCAGCTGATGGTCGGCGCAAGGGCACCGCCCACCGCTTCCATCAGCCCGTCGGACGCGCCCCACAGCTGCGCGGCCAGTTCGGCATGGCCCTCGTCGGCCATCAGCCCAGCACAGACTGCGAGTCCCCAGGCCAGACCACGCCGGTCCTCCATCGCCTCCGATAGCGTCATCGCTTCGGTCGCGTACACGCGCGCGCGGTCCATATCCCTCTGCAGGATATGCAGACCTGCGGCGATGGACAGTAGGATGCAGAGTCCCCAGATGTCCCCCTCGCGGCGATGCACGTCGATGGATTCCTCGTAGTACGCCTGCGCTCGATCGCGATCGCCTGCCCGCAGCGCGACGTTGGCCAGAATCATCAGCGGCCCCCCATGCTGAATCGGATCGCCACCGGCGTCGGCTGCCGCCCGCGCCGCCATGGCAGTCGCGGCAGCGCACTCGCACTGGCCGAGTTCAAACGACGTGAGCGCCAGCATGAACAGCGCAAAGGACACCGTCCAGCCGTGGTGCAACGTTTCACCGAGAGCGTGCGCCTCGCTGGCCGCCTCGGCCGCCGCTACGTGCCTTCCCTGGAAGTAGTGCATATGAGCCAGGCCGATCAACACCCTGGCTCGCGTCAGGCCAGTCGGCTCCAGGGTGAGGGCACGTTCTAACCACTGCTTACCCTCTTCGAACAGGCCTCGCTTGGTCCAGAACCAGAACAGGCTGCCGGTCAAAGCGACGCCCTGCGCGGCCAGCGCGGACGACGCGAGCGCCCACTCCAGGGCCGTCCGCACGTTCTCCTGCTCGGCCTGCAGTTGTGCGAGATACGGAAGCTGCCCCGCGCCGCGAAGGACGCTCAGCGCGTCACGAAACTGGTTGGCGAAGAAGCCAGCATGACGCGTCCGCAGTCGCTCGCCCGCGTCGGGTGGCACGACTCGCTCCCGCGCATACTGCCGGACGGTTTCGAGCAGGCGGAACCGCGCCACCCCCTCCTGATCACGCTGGAGACCCACGAGCGACTTGGCCACCAGCCGTGACGACAACTCGAGTACGTCGCATGGATCCAGGCCGTCGCCACTGCAGATCGACTCAGCCGCCTCGATCGTCCAGGACGCAGGAAAGACCGACAGGCGGCCGAGCAGATGGCGCTCGGAGTCGGACAGCAGCTGACAACTCCACTCAACAGCGGCCTCGAGTGTTCGTTGACGGGCCACCGCCGTACGCGCACCTCCGGTCAGCAGCTTGAAGCGATCCTGCAGGCGTGTCTCGATCTGTGCGGGCGACAGCAGGGTCACGCGAGCCGCCGCGAGCTCGATCGCCAGCGGCATGCCGTCGAGCCTCTGACAGATGCGCCCGATGGCTCCGGCGTCTGCCTCGCTGGCATTGAAGGTCGCGTCGAGGGTCATGGCCCGCTCGACGAACAGTTGCACAGCCTCCGACTCGGGCGCCTGGCCGTCGATCTCCGCGCTCCCCACGGGCAGGGTCAGTGACGGCACGCGGAAGACGGCCTCACCGCGCACGCCGAGCGGCTCGCGAGTCGTCGCCAGAATCCGCACGCCCGGGGCATCGCGCAATAGCGCTTCGACCAGGTCGGCACAGGCGTCCAGCACGTGCTCGCAGGTGTCCAGCACAATGAGCAGCTGTCGATGGCGCAGGCTGGCAGTGAGCGCGTCACGCACGCCTCGCTGTCCGCTCTCGTGCACGCCCAAGACGGACGCGACCGTCTGCGGGACGAGGTCGGCCGCGGTGATCGGCCCGAGGTCAACCATCCACACACCGTCGTGACACGCGTGCAGGATGTCTGACGCAATCCGCAGTGCGAGCCTGGTCTTGCCGACGCCGCCCGCGCCCGTGAGCGAGACCAGCCTGTTGGCCCCGAGGAGCCGCCGCAGTTCTGCGATCGCCTCCTGTCTGCCGACAAAGCTTGTGAGCTCGTCGGGCAGGTTGTGGCGGCGTGCTGGTGGTACGTCGATTGGCACGCCGGACGACTCGGGTGGTGCAACCGAGAGCGCCCTTGGCACGATTTCCACGGGCGCGATGAAGCGATAGCCCTTGCCGGATACGTTCTCCAGGAACCGCGGATTGATGTGCGAGTCCCGCAGCACCTGCCGGATCCTCAAGACGGCCGTGTGGATTCCCGCATCCCTGTCCAGGAAGACGTCTGGCGGCCACAGCCTGGCTGCGATGTCGTCGCGCGAGACCAGTTCGTTGCGTCGTCCCACCATGAGCAGGAGCAGGTCCATCGGCTGCCGCGCTAACCGCAGGCGCCGCCCGCGCCGGCGCAACTCGTAGGCCACCGGGTCGAGCTCGAATTCTCCGAATTGAAAGACCGAGGCAGGCGCAGCGGCGGTCATGAGCTGGACCCCTTGGTAGCCATAAGTGACTGTACCCCTGTGACTTGCGCCGCAAGGAAAGTTCAGGAATCTGGCAAGGCGGCGTCAATGGCGCGACGCTGTGGAATGCGAGAGAGTGTGGCATACCCCACAACGGCGTGGGCCAACAACATCACGCCACCACTCGAGGAGATGCCCGATGCGCGCCTGTCACACCGCCCTTGGTCTTGTCGTTGTCGTCCTGTCCACCGGATGCAGCGAGCCGATGTCGCCGACGTCACCCACGGCACTCGAACGGGGAGCACCGGCGCTCACCGCGTCGATCGGCGCCGGGAGCGCACCGGGCACCGCGAGCACCGCCGAGACACCATTCAAAGGCACCCTCGAAGGGACGGTCGACTTCGCCATCGTGGGACCTGCGCTCGCCCACGTCGTCATCTCAGCCTCCGGTGTGTCCACGCACCTCGGTCGGTTCACCGTGGAGGTTCCCCACGACGTCGACCTGTCGATCGCCGCAGGGTCGGGTACCTACACGTTCACGGCCGCGAATGGTGATCGGCTCATCGCCTCCTTCACGGGCAACGCTGACACCTCGACGCCCATCTTCGTCATCGAGGAACAGGCCACGATCACCGGCGGCACTGGCCGGTTCGCCAATGCAAGCGGATCGTTCAGCGTCAGCCGGCTGTACGACACCGCCGCAGGCACGACGAGGGGAACCTTCACGGGCACAGTGCGTACCGCGGGCCCACACTGAGACTGCAGCGCGGCTAGGTGGGAGCACAGAAGCGCTCCGACCTGGCCGACCGCGTGGCTCACGCACGCTCGCAGGCTACGGGCCGATGGAGGCCAACCCCGCCCAATTGTCGGTCCTTATAGTTTGTGCGCTGCAGCCGCAGACGACATGACCGCGGTCTGGCCTGCTGCACCAAGAACCGGTTGAGAGCCGTGCCGGTCAGGTCTTCAGCATCCATTCACGTCCGCTGAATCATTTTGCAAAGACATGTCGACGCACCGCTGGACCCTTGTGGATCACTCCTCTACGGCGTCGGTCCGAAACTCGATGGCCGTGGCGATGCCGCGGCTCTCGCTCTGGCTTACCACTGCGCGGCGTCAACACGCCAGGCAGATCTCCTCCTATTGTCGCCGCGCCCCAGCAGCCGTGCACCAACACCACGCATCACTGCCGCGACGGACCGTGACGGGTTCCGGCGACCGACGAGTGTAGGCTGGCGTCCCCAGCCAGCAAGACTGCGCGCCGCATCCGGCTCTCTTCCGCTGGGCTGAAGCGCAGCGTCCCCCTTCTGAGCGCGATCAGGTCGTCGGCGTCCAGCGTTGCACGCAACAGACCTGACGGCGCATGCCTAAGGCCGAGCAGGTGACCGATCTCGTGCGCCACGACTGCTCCGACGAGGTCGTCGTGCCTCGGCATTGCGAGCAGTGGGTTCGTGCCGGTTCCGGCCCGTCGCGTCAGTCGGAAGGCGACGCCGGCCACGCAAGGGACCGAGACCATCACGGTTCCTGACGAGGCGCGTGCACCGTGAGCGGCCACACCGCAGTTCTCGCGGCCGTGCTGCCGATCACGGGACGAAAGGATGACAACGATCTCCGGCACCGGCGTGTCCTCGACCGGGCACGATTGCGTCGTATCACACACACGCCATGCCACGACGAGTCCGGCCGACGCCAGCAGGTGCTTCGCCACCTCCAACGCGGGTCGTGCCGTGGCGGCGTCGACGTGTCTGTCGGCGTAGGCCCGCACTCGTACTGCGGCCAATTCCGGATCCGCCTCGTTCATCATCGGCGTCGAACCCGCCATCAATATTGCAGAGATGAAACCGAGCATGTGGTCCCTCCTGGCTTACGTCGGCGCGTTAGAATTCGCAGTGCCCGCTCGCCGAGCGCGCGAACCCGATTGCCGTGTGGGGGAAGCTAGGCGTGACCAACCACGGAAGTCCTCAGCGGGAGGCTCAGAAACCCTCAGCGTTTCTCAGCGGACCTGAGCCTGCGTCTAACCCGGTTCGCTTCTACGAGTTCGACCGGTTCCGCATCGACACGAAACGCCACCTGCTGATGCGGGACGGCGGGCCCATCGGCATCAAGGCCAAGGCGCTCGACACGCTGGTGCTGCTGGTCCAGCACGCCGGCCGGCTCCTCGAGAAGGAGGAGTTGATGAACGGGCTGTGGCCCGATACCGCCGTCGAGGAGGGGAACCTCACTCAGAACATCTTCGAGGTGCGGAAAGCCCTGGGTGAGGCGCCGGGCGAGCAGCGGTTCATCGCGACGGTCGCCCGGCGAGGCTATCGCTTCGTTGCGGAGGTCCGCGCAATTGGCGACGAGCCCTCTGCGCGCGATGAGGGATCAGCTGGGGATGGGCAGTCCACGCTGCGGCTTGTCGCGCCCGAGCGCTTCGCGCGACGGACGGTCATCTACGCGGGCGTGGCAGCGGCCATTGTGCTGTCGCTCGTGGGTACAAGGCTCTACGTTGCGTTTGGTCGCTCGGCACCGGTCATCTCGGGTACCTCCTCGTCGCCCCTGCGCAACCTGACGCGGCTGACCTACGGCGCGGGTCTACAGACCGACGTGAGCTGGTCACCCGACGGCAAGCGGGTCGCGTACGCGTGGAACAGGGACGGGAATTTCGACATCTGGGTGCAGGACGTCGATGCTGGCCAGCCAACGCGGGTGACGAGTTCGCCAGCTGACGAGACGCAGCCTGCCTGGTCTCCCGATGGCCAACGTCTCGCCCTTCGTTCCGAAGTCGACGGCGGTGGTCTCTTCGCGGTCGACGTCAAGGGTGGTCCCCTCCGCCGAATCGCGCCGGACGGACGGCGCCCGGCGTGGATGCCGAATGGCCGCGAGGTCATGTTCGTGGATAGCGACATGCCCCGAGCGGCGTTCATCGTGACAGCGGACGGCGGCGCGGCGCCGCGCCGAATTCTCGAAACCGAGCTGAGTCGCGCTACCTACATCGCGCCCGCGGTCCATCCCGAGGGTCGGCTCTCCGTCTTCGCGCCCAAGCTGGCGACCGGCTTCTTTGTCGCCGATCGAACCAACCGCACGCTGAATGCCGTCGATACGAGTGCAGCAGCGCCGCTCGGGTTGCTCGACCCCGAGGCCATCCAAAGCATCAGTTGGAACTCCGCCGGCACGGCGTTGATCGTCGAAGCGCACAGTGACGGCGTGCCGACGCTGTGGCGTGTGGCGGTGGAACCAGTGAGCCTGCGTTGGCGCACGCCGGAGCGCCTGACCACGGCACCGGCGAGCGCACAGGCCGCCGCCGTGTCGCCGGACGGGACGCGCGTGGCATTCACGAGCGCGCCGGCGTCGACCCGCGCCTGGCTGTTCCCGTTCGATGCCAACCGCGCCCGGCTCACGGGCGATGGCAGGGCGCTGACCGACGACGAGCTCTCAATCGTCTCGCTCCGTCTCGCGGCTGACGGCTCGGCTCTCTGCTATGGTGCGCTCGAGCCAGGGAGGAACAACTTCCGCCTGTTTCACATCGATCTGACTTCCGGCCGGACGACGTTCCTCGCGGAATCGTGGGGTGGCGCAATTTCCCGAACCGCGCGCACGATCGCCTATTTACTGACGCGCACCGGATCGAGTTCCACGGGAGAAACTCCCTCCACCGGCCGTGAATCGGCTCTGGCCGTTCGCGACCTCGACGGCGGGGAACGTCTGGTGAGCAGGTGGCGAGGTGGACTGCTTCCTTGGGATTGGGCACCGCACGACGAGGCCGTTCTCGGATCCTGGGTCGAACAGGGCCAGATGAACCAAAACGTGTTGGCGATCTGGCCCGTCGGTCCCATGATGGCCACGCGGCCCGAGCGAGTACTCCTCGAGGCGAGCGGCGTGTTCTTCTGGCAGGCTCGCTACTCTCCCGACGATCGATGGGTCAGTTTCGTCGCCCAGCGCATGAGGAATCACGGAACCGTCGAGATCGGGATCGTGGCTGCGGACAGCAATCGCGCGACGACGTGGACGCGGATACTGGACGATCACGTCTGGCCAGACAAGCCTCGGTGGTCACCGGATGGGCGGACGCTGTACTTCCTTTCGCGGGGAGCTGACGGCTATGTCAACCTCTGGGGCGTGCCCATCGATCCGGCGCGTGGCGCCCAGCGCGGGAAGCCGTTTCAAGTCACGCATTTCAACTCGCCCGAGAGGCGTATCGATCCCAATATGGGCAGTGCCGAGATCGACGTGGCCAGTGGCAGGCTCGCGCTGCCCATGCAGAGCGTGAAGGGCAGCATCTGGCTCTTGTCGGGTGTGAGACCGTGACGTGACGGTGTCCTGCCCAATCGACTGGTGGGCCTGTTCCACCGCGGGGAGGCTACGCTCCTTGGCGCGTCCGTGGGGCAAATCGTCGCCGAAGTGAGCCCGAACCCGGCGGTCTGGCGCAGCGCGAGCGCGAGCCGAAGCGATGGCCGCGAGCTTGTTTACGCGTCGGCGCAGCGCCAGGATCTCCTGCCGCGGTTCCGGTTCCGTGAGGTTCTGCGGGTTCCGAGAATTCTGATCACATCTGTTCCGGACATTCTGATCACCGGTCGGTAGCCGAACCGGGTCAGAAGATCGTCGCTTAGGTGGAACCGGCTTCATCGAATCGAACGATCAACACCGTCACGTTGTCGCGGCCACCAGCGTCATTGGCTTGCGCCACGAGTGCGGTCGCCGCCTCTTGCGGATCCGGCGTCGTTCCGAGCACGTGCGCGATCGCCTCATTAGTCAGCATCTCGGTCAATCCATCCGAACAGAGCAGCAGGCAATCGCGGGCCTTGACCTCGAAGGCGTGTGCTTCGACCTTGACGCCGACCTGCTGACCGCCCACGACGTTCGTGATGATGTGTCGGTACCGATACCTCGCCGCTTCTTCTGGTCGAATCGCACCGCTGCGCAACAGATCGGCCACGAGGGTGTGGTCGTGCGTTACCTGTTGCAGCTCGCGATCCCGATAGAGGTACCCGCGGCTGTCGCCGACGTGGACGAGGCATACCTGCGATCCGAGGTGAAACGCCAGCGTGACCGTGGTGCCCATGCCGCTGAGCTCGGGATGCTCGGCAGCTTCCGCCATGACGTGCGCATCGGCCTGACCGATCGCAGCCTGAAACTCGGCGAGCACATTCTGCCCCCCGCTCTCATCAGGCGCGAAAAACCACTTGAAGGAATTGAGCATGAACTGCTCGATCGCGGTGACGGTGAGCGCACTCGCCGTTTCGCCGGCGCGGTGGCCACCCATGCCGTCGGCGACGAGATATAAGTGGCCGCTTTCCTCACCGACATGCAACCTTGGCTCGACCAGGCTGGTTTGCCGAATCCGCATCGCCTTGCTGAGTTCGGCCACGAGAAACTGGTCTTCGTTCGTAGGACGCACGCGGCCTTTGTCTGTGATGCCAAACGCCTTCGGCGTCAGGGCCCCGTGCGCGACGGGTGTCGCGGACTCGACGTTGCGCGGCGCAGCAGGGTCGGGCATTACTGTCGGTGTTGCACGCACCGTGCCGTCGCGGCTTATGAATGCCACCTTCGGCTGGCTCTCGATAAAGTCCGGAAGCAGAGGACCGCGAACGCGGATACTAGCGACGAGAACCGGCCGAAGGCCGCCAGGAGCGGGCGGTCGCCGAGGACCAGCGGGCGAACGGGCGCGACCCTATCGACACCCGCCGCGGTGGGCGCTCCCCCGCCGGCAACTCCTCCGGTACCATCAATCACGGCGACGGCGTGCAGGCACGACGCCGCGACGTTCCGTCACAAATGCCTCACCGCTATCGTGCGCGTCGACGCCACACCTGCGGGTTCCGTCGCAGGTGCAACACCGCGAGGACGACGACCATCTCTTCGGACGCGAGAAAATACACGGCGTACGGGAAAGTATGCAGCAGCGCTCGACGGACATCGCCCAACACGCTGGGGAACTGCAATGGCCGTTCACGGATGCGCGCGAACATCCGATCCACGTCGTTGAGGAATCGATAGGTGAGGCCGGAACGCTCATCGTCGTACCACCGCGCGGCATCTTCGAGATCGCCCTCGGCGAGTGGACGAACGATGAACCGGCGAGTCATTCGTCAGTGGTTGGTGTCGAATTTCTTCCGGAGACGTTCCTCAACCACCTCCCAGCCATCACCGGCGGCCGGATCGGCGTCGAGGTCCTTCAGGCGCACGTCGAGGATTTGGCGGTGCCAGTCAGGAACGGGAATCGTCTCAGGAGTGGCCGCAATTCGGTCCCAGAGCGACTGCAGGTAGTCGATCTTTTCGTCAACCGAGAGCTCGTCGAATCCGACCGGCGGAAGCGGAAGGGGTTTGGGCATCAATCACGTCCAGCGAGACGATCTGACGCAGTATAGCGTCTGAAATTTCGGCCTGTGGCGGACTTACGCCGCCCGGTTCACAACTGCAAGTAGCGGCGGTCGCGCGGCCCCGGCAAGGCCACTGAATCGGCGCAAGAAAGTCGCCCGTGTTTGGCGATCGTTTGCTTTTCGGGGGGCAGCCAAACCGGCCTGTTCCTGCTCAGCTCGACCCGGACTGCCCCGTCCGGCACCAGGACGATCGCTTCGATCAGCCCAGGGACCTTCTGCGGCTCCAAGAAGCGTGTCCTCGTGCTGGAACTCGGTCGCGAGATCCTCGGCCTTCCTTTGGTAGAGGCAGAAGCGGGCGGCTGCTCATCGGAAGTCTTTGGCTGCGCCTCCGCGAACGACGTGTGGTTCGCGCCGCGCTGCCAGATTCAGCCCCACTAGTCAGCCAACAATGATGGAAGTCCTTACGGCAGAGGCCTTTGCCGAGAGTCATCCCTGCTGGAAGGTATCAGACCGAGCATGGGGGTACATGTGGTGGTACGGACCTCAGCAGCAACAACACGTAAGTAGCTGTATGCCAGTGGCTTAACTAATCGCCGTTCGACTCCCGCCGCCTCCACCATTCGTCCAGAGTTGTCCGTAGGCGTCCATGGCGTTCCATGGGCGTCCAGCCGATCCGCGTCGAAACACTCGCCAACTTCTCCCGCCAGCTGTGCGCCGCGCTGCTCCACTTGCCTGCCGCGCGCCCCACATCGATGAATGCGTGGGGGTATTTCTGGGGGTACGCCCCGATTTGGGGGTATCGATGCCCTGGGGGTATCGGCACCCCTGGGTCTCACGGCCTTGGCCTCGACCACGATCGCGACGATCTCACGCGAACTGGGGCGGCCACATCTAGCTCTCGCCAGTTAGCCGTGATCCTTACTCCGTTTTCGGAAGCTTGGGGAATAAGCAGCGTATGCACCTTCGGAAGATGTCTACGAGACCGGATCAAGCCAGACTCTGAGCGACGAGCGACCCGCCACGGGTAGCACAACCGTCCTTCGAGCTAACCAGGCCGGCGCGCAGCACCAGCTCACTATAATCACTGCCGATGGCGCCCGTCTCCGTCAGCGGCCCGTCCGTCGTTCGCGCGGTGGTGCTGGCCAATCGGGCGTTCCGCTCGACCTCCCCGCTTGCTTCTGAACACGGTTCCCTCATGCGCCGGTTGAGATGCACGAGGGCGAGTTCGGTCCTCACCCGTTGCGCAGCGGCGAGTGTGCGCCACCGGAGCTGGCCCATGGACCGTGAGCCATGAGCACGTTTCCCAGCACCGCCTGGACAGCCGTTTCGCGAGCCCGCAGTGGCGGCGAGCCCGAGGCGCGAGAGGCGCTTGCCTTTCTGTGTGCGGCCTACTGGCGTCCCCTGTACAGCTTCGCCCGCGGGGTCGGTTATACGGCTGAGGACGCCCATGACCTCACGCAGGGATACTTTGCGCTGCTCATCGAGAAGGACTACCTCGGTGACGTGCGGTTGCGGGAAGGCCGATTCCGCGCGTTCCTCCTGACGTCGTTCAAGCACTTTCTGTCCAAGGAACGCGACCGCGCGCGGGCGCTGAAGAGAGGCGGCGGCCGGGTGCCGGTGGCGATCGACGTCCGGGAAGCGGAGGCGCGGCACCCTGACGATCCGCTCGACACTCTCGATCCCGAGACGCTCTTCGAGCGGCGGTGGGCCTTCACCCTCCTCGAGCGGGCGATGGCACGTCTCGGTCAGGAACTGAAGCACGCAGGTCGCGGCGTCGAGTTCGAGCAGCTTGAAGGCTATCTGACGGGCAGTGAGCCGCGGGTGCACTACCACGAGGTGGCCGAGCGCCTCGGGACGACCGAAGGCGCCGTCAAGAAGATGGTCCACCGGCTGCGTCGACGCTACGGGCATCTGCTCCGGGAAGAGATCGGGGCCACGGTGGCCGACCCTGGAGACGTCGACTCCGAACTTCATCATCTGCTGTCGGCAATCAAGCCGTGGGAGCGTCCGGCGGGGTAACCTTTCTTCTCCCCTCCGTCTTTCTGATCTCTGAGGAGTGATGTCGACTTCGCCGAGCTGTCACGACTGTGGCGCGCCGTTGATTGACAGGGGTGCGCTCGAAGGCCGGTGCCCCAGGTGCCTGCTGGACCTCGCGGTGGACGAGAGCCAGGGAGCCGTGTCTCAGAACTCCGGAGGCATGCCCGCCCTCCCTACCACCTCCAGTGGCTTTCGGCCCGCCCTGATTCTTGGTGGCCGCTACCGGCTTCTGCGCGTGCTCGGTCGCGGTGGTCAGGGAGAGGTGTGGCATGCCTTCGATGTGAAGCTCCGAATGGAAGTGGCGCTGAAGGCGCTTCGGGCTGACCTGATTCGGGACGATCACGCCCGGGATCTGCTACGAAGTGAGGTGCGTAGCGCGCGCCAGGTCGTCTCGGCCAACGTGTGCCGGGTGTTCGACCTTGTAGTCGAGGACGGCCATGAGATGGTGTCGATGGAGTTCGTGGACGGCACCACGCTCGCCGAACTTCTTGCGGAGAAGGGGCCGTTGGACTTCGGCCGGGGGGGAGAGATCGCCGGACAGCTGCTGGCTGGCCTGGAAGCGATCCATGCCGCCGGGTTCGTGCATCGCGATCTCAAACCCGAGAACGTCATGCTGACCCTGTCGAAGCGGGTTGTGGTCATGGACTTCGGGATTGCCCGAAGCCTGACCGATACCCAGGCTGAGACCATCGTCGGGACCCCGGGGTACATGTCTCCGGAGCAGGCCGACGGCCTTCTGGTGGACGCGCGCGCCGATGTGTTCTCGGCCGCCGTGATTCTCGCGGAGATGGTCTCGCCGAGGACGACCGGAACGGGCGGATCAGCGAATGACAGACTCAGGCTGTGGGCGGAGTTGCGTCGAGACCCGCCTCAGGTTTCGGCCGGACCTTGGAGTGCAGTGCTCCGCCGGGCACTGAGCCGTTCACCTGGGGCCCGTTATTCCTCCGCGGGTGCGCTGGCGCGCGCCCTGGAAGTCGAGCAGCGGGAGACGAGTCGCGCCGAGCAGAGTCCATATCCGGGTCTTCTGCACTTCACACCAGAGGACACGCGCTTCTTCTTCGGCCGCGAGCTCGAAGTGGAGTCGCTGCTTCGTCAGTTGCGACGCCCTCGCCTGCGAGCCGTAATCGGGCCTTCCGGCGCCGGCAAGAGCTCGTTCGTGCGGGCTGGGCTGGTGCCGGCCCTCCCCGCTGGCTGGTCGGCAATCGTGTGCGCACCAGCGGACAGGCCGTTCGCCGCTCTGGCCCAGGCCCTGGCTCCGAAGCTGGCTGGCGATCCGGAAGTCGGGCACCTGTTGCCCCACCTCGAAGATTTCGCCGCGTCTGTTTTCCTGGCGCGACGATGGCGCCAGCGGCATGATCACGCGCTCCTTGTCGTCGATCAGGCCGAGGAATTGTTCACGCTGAACCCGATCGAGGTGCAGCATCGCTTCTCGGAGCTCCTGGGACGACTCGTGCTCGACGCCGACGTGCACGTCCTCCTCTCCATCCGAGATGATTTCCTGCTGCAGTGCCAGTCCTTCGAGGACCTGCGCCCCGCGTTCTCCGACCTGACCCCTCTCGCGCCGCCAGCCGGCGCCGCGCTGCGCCGTGCACTGGTGCAGCCGGCACTCGTCTGCGGTTATCGGTTCGAAGACGAGCGGCTCGTGGAGGACATGCTGCGCGACGTGGCCCAGGAACGAGGGACGCTGCCGCTGCTCGCCTTCGCATTGGCGCGCCTGTGGGAGCACCGCGATCGGGAGCGCGGCCTGCTCACGCGCCGTGGCTACGAGGACATCGGCGGCGTGGCTGGCGCGCTTGCCCAGCACGCCGAGGCGACGCTCGAGACGATCGGTGCCGCGCGCGTTCAGATCGTGCGGGAGATCCTGCGCAACCTCGTCACGGCCGAAGGAACGCGGGCGCTCCAGGGATGGGAAGAACTCCTCTCCGCCTTTGCCGACCGTCGCGAGGCGGAGGAGGTCCTTGGCAGGCTCATCGAGGCGCGTCTGCTGACGTCCTTCGAAGCGGCACCCGAGGACGCGGGCACGACCGGACACCGTCAGGTGGAGATCATTCACGAGTCGTTGCTCGCGTCCTGGCCCCGGCTCGCGCGCTGGCGCGACCAGGACAGCGAAGGGGCGCGTCTGCGCGACCAGCTCCGGCAGGCTGCACGCCTTTGGGACGAGCGAGGGCGACCGGGCGGTCTCTTGTGGACGGGACCGTCTTTCGCAGACTACGTCGCCTGGAGATCGCGCTATGCCGGTCGACTGACTGCGCTCGAGCAGGCGTTCGGCAAAGCCATGGAAACCCAGGCCGGCCGACGACGACGCCAGATGGGTATGGCGATCGGCACTGCCTTTGCGGCGCTCCTGGTCGTACTCGTAGTCGTGAGCCAACTATGGATTCGGAGTCGCGCGGCGGAGCAGCGGGCGGTGCAGCAGACGCTCCGCACCGAGGCACAACAGCTCCTTGCGCTCGGACAGCTCGAGGAAGACCGGAACCCGACGCTGGCGTTCGCGCACGCGATAGCCGCCTTGGAGCGCGCCGATACGGCGGAGATTCGGCGCTTCGCCTTGCGCCAACTCTGGAAAGGGCCGCTGGCGTTCGTGCGGAGCGAGGGAAGCAACGGCGGCGATTCGAGCCTCGCGTTCAGCACCGATGGCGAATGGCTCGTCGACTCGGGAACTGATGCGCGCGTGTGGCGGCGCGATGGGTCGGGGCCATTCGATGTGGGCAGTTCGTTCCTGCGCAACGTGACCGCACAGTTCGCGAGTGACGGGCGCAGGCTCGTGATCTTTGGGCGACGGCGTTCTGGGACAGCGGGAGTCGATGTCATCGGTCTCCCGGAGCTGACGCTGCTGAAACGGATCGAGACCCCCGGCGAAGGTCTCCTGGCCGTGCGCGGCGACAAGCTCATCACGCGAGCGCCGAACGGCTCTGGCGCAGACATCGTTCTGCGATCGCTCATCGCGGGAGATGCCCGCAGGCTGGGCTTCCTCTCCGGTGGAGCGCTGCGACTGCAGTTCGACGCGTCAGGTGATCGCTACTTCGTCTCGTATCCCGGTCACCGGCAGGTGCTCGCGTCGACGTCCAAAGCCGGGGCAGCGGGACAGCACATCGTGCTCCGGACGAGTGCGCCAGTGTCGAGCTTCTGGCTTGACAGCAACGGCGAACAGATCGCTTTGCGGGACGACACGGGTGCGCTGCGGCTCGGCTCGCTGGTACACGCGCGCGAGCCTCGGCACCTGACCGGTTCATCACTGAAACCGGAGGAGCGGATCAGCAGCGTCGTCTTCGATTCCACTGGCCGATGGATCGTCGCGGCCCTCACGGGGCAAGGATTACGAATGTGGGATCTGATTGGTCCGCCGGACGCCGAAACGATGGCGCTCGGCCGCGGACCCGTCACGACGATCGGCGCCGTGTTCGAGCCAACCGGGCGATGGCTGACCGCTGAAGATCTGAATGGCGTGACATTCTGGCCCCTTACACGGCGTTGGCCCTCAGTCATGAGAGTCTCCGCTGGCGCGCCGAGAGATGTGGCCTTCGATCCGAAGGGGAAGTGGATCGCTGCGTCGGCCGGGGTGGGTGGCGTTGAGATTTGGCCTTCGACTGGTAACAGCTTCCCGCGCCGACGTATCGCTGCGGACGTGTCCCAATTGGCCGTTTCGCCGGATGGCCAGTTTCTCGCCACGGGCACACGGTCTGGAAGCGTGCTGATCCTGCCGGTCGCAGGGTCAGGCTTCAGGGAGTTGCCCGGCTTCCAAGGGTGGGTGGACGCGGTGGCTTTCGATGCGACGGGAAGCCGAATCGCTGCAGATGGCCCGGAGAATGGCGGACAACGCCACGTTATTCGCGTTTTTGACCTGCAGACGGGCGCCGTGAAGCGCTACGATCCCGGCGACGGAAACGATATCAATACCGTCGCGTTCTTGCCGGATGGCCGCCTGCTCATCGCGGGCTTTGGAGGACTGCGTCGCCTCGATTTGGAAACAGGGTCTTTCGAACTTCTACTGGCGCAGCCGGGCGGGGCATTCCTCGGTCCCGATGGCCGACACGTCCTCCTGCTCGACACCGGCGACAACGTCCAAGAGCCTGTGGGTACGGCATCTGTGTATGACCTGCACGAACGGCGCGGCTGGCCGCTGTCGTCACACGGAGACCAGGTAACCTTGATGGCGTGGGATCCCTCAGGCAAGCGCCTGGTGACTGGCAGCCGGGATGGGATCGTGCGGGTCGGTCCTGCCACCGGCGACGAGCCGCACCTCCTGATCGGCCATCAAGGGCCCATCTGGGGGGTTCGAATCGATCCAACCGGACGCCTCGTCGCCTCGACGAGCGTGGACGGCACGGTGCGGATCTGGCCGATGCCCGAGGGACAACCGCCGCATACCTGGTCGCGTGATGCGCTTCTCGACAAGTTCCGGTCGTTGACGAACGTTCGCATTGCTCCGGACGCCACGTCGGCTAGCGGCTATCGCATTACCTTCTTGCCGTTTCAAGGGTGGGGCCGCGAGCCGCCGACCTGGTGACGTGCGGCGCGAGGCCGGGAACCTTCTCGTCACGTTTCGTCTTCCTCCTCCAGAGCCGATTCCCGTCACCACTCGGCGTGATCCTCGGATCGAAAGGAGACATCATGAGACTGGGACAATTTCGCGCGCCGCAGGCGCGCCTCGGTTTGCTTCCAGCTACTGCCATCGCGGTCGTGTTGCTGATCCCTGCGGCCGCCGCACAGGCGCAGGAGGCTGCGGCAGAGGCGTCTTCGTGCGCCGAAGGTCCCACCCTGTCGAAACGGGTGGAATTCGCGGACCTTCATGGCGCGGAGAACACACTGGGACACAAGGACCGGTGGGCCAGGCAACTCAGTGCCTTTGACATGGGCGCGCGCCAAAGGACGGCAGCGCCCACCACACTGAAGGCGTTCCTCGACTTTGCCGCTGGCGCGGGCCTGGATTGGACGGCGGTCGAGAAGACCAATTGGCAAGCGTTGGTCGACAAGTTGAGCGACGCGATGAACGGCTTGAAGCTCCACGTGCCGAACATCGACCTCGTCAAGACGAGCGGCCAGGAAGAATTCGACTCGGCCTACACCCGGAGACACGCGATCATGTTTCCTGAGTCGATGACCGCGCTGCCGACGACCGATGCACGGCGCGCCTACTTTCTGCTGGCGCACGAGGTGTTTCACGTCCTATCGAGAACGGATTCTCTTCTGCGGGATGACCTCTATGCGCTTCTTGGATTCAAGACCGTGGACGGGTTCGAATACCCAGCCGAGCTCGAGGATCGTCGCCTGAGCAACCCGGACGCGTTCGAGTACCTGCACACATTGACTGTTCAATCCGGGTCGGGGAGCGCCGAAGTCGTGCCGGTGATTCAATCTCTGTTGCCGTTGGACGAGGTCATTCAGCTGCCGAGTATCTTCGACGCGCTGGACATCGTTCTCGTGTCGGTTGATGCCGGCACCGGCGAAGCTCTCCGCGCCGACAATGGCGATCTCATCAAGTACAACTTCGGCAACACGAACTGGATCCCGCTGATGCTGCGCAATTCCTCGTACATCATCCACCCGGAGGAGATTCTGGCAGACAACTTCGCGACGCTGATGGAGTGGCGCTCGGATGGTGTCCTGCCGCCGGCCAATCCGGGCGGCTTCCCTGTCAATGACGTCGATCTTCTCACCGCGATAGAAGGCGTGCTGGCGAGCGGCTGCAGATAAGCGCAATACGCGGGAAGTGTGGTAGCGGTCATCGCGAGCCGCCGTTGCACGATGATGATTGTGCCTTTCTGGCTTCACCTTGACGTCGAGGTGAGAGCCCTGCCGTCGCCAACAACATCTTGCGATCTCTCGCGCGAGTTCCCGTCATCCAGACGTGGTGAGAGTGCGAGACGTCGGCGTTCCGGAGAATGTCTAGCTCCATCACTCGCGCGACGGTGCGTGGGGTTGTGTCGGCCGTCGCGCTGCGGTCGCGCGTGACCGGAAGCACGCGGGCACGCAGGTAGGCAGCCCTTGGCGGTCAAGCGGTGACGATAAGCGACGGACTCGTTACGCCGGTCGCGGCTCTGTTAGCAGCCCGTGGTGGAAGTCACTGAGTCAGGGTCGCGCTGCCTCGGCGAGCGAGTTGCGCAGATAAACCAGGTCGGCGACTGGTGTGTCGGTCGTGGTTGTCAGGATCGGCCACCGCGCCGCCAGGGCGTCCGTGAGCATGACCAGCAGGGCGACAAGGGGACCGAGACGCGCCTGCAGGCCCCGCGGCGTGCCTGCGCCGACCAGCTGGCGCATGACGAGCCCCAGATTGAAGCCGCCGGCGTGCACCAGCAGCCGCTTGAGGATGTTCTGATGCCCGCGCAGGTGCGTCCGTCGCATTGCGCCGGTTTCGTACAGATGCGCAAACGAGCGCTCGACGCGTTCGGCACGGCAGCGCAAGAGCGCGAGACCGCGGCGGCCGCGGATGCGTCGGCGATTCGCGTAGACGAGCGCTTGCGCATCGGGGGCCTGGTCCCACCGACGGCGACCGCGGTCCGGTTCCGAGACGTAGGCGCGGATGCCGAGCGCGTGCAGATCGATGAGGGTGCGGTTGGCGTGGTAGCCCTTGTCCGCGATCAGTTCGTCGAGCTGTGCCGGCGCGCCGACCCGCTCCAATTGCTCGGCCGCCTCGACGACGGTCTCGACCACGCTGCTCGTGTCGCCGACATCGGCGCCCTGGACTGTGACCGCGACAATCGCGCCGCTGTCGGCATCGACCGCGTGCTCGGCCTTGTGTGCTAGGTGCGTGCGCCCGTCCTTCATCTTGGTGATCTTCGCGTCGGGATCGTCCGGATGCGTCCAGTCGTCGTTGGATCCCTTCTTCTTGCGGCGTCGATCGAAGCGCGCGAGCGCCTCGCGTGTGGGCGTCTCGATCCCCGAGGCCGCGGCCAACTGCGTGAGGTAGGCCTGGTACGTCTCGCCGGTGTCGCGCCGCACGATGCTGCGCATGGCCGCATTGGCTTCCAGCGTCGTCGCGTCCACCGCGATCGTCTTGCCAGTGAGCAGCCCGTGCGTCACCAACTGTGCCTGGACCCACGTGAAGACGGCCCGGTGGGTCTCCACATCGATCAGGCGACGCGTGCGCGAGATCGTCGAGTGATCCGGCGTGCCGTCCTCGAGCCCGACGTGCAGGAATCGACGGATCGCCAACGAGTCGGCCGCCCGCCACGCGATGCCGCGCTCGGAGTCCAGGCCTTCGAAGTAGCCAACCAGCAGCAGGCGGAAGTAGCGGCCCGGGGCCAGCCCGGGACGGCCCATGCGCGGCGCGTAGAAGCCGCGGCAGGCGTCCTCGACGTAGCGATCGAAGCCCGCCGCGTCGAGCACCGAAGTGAGCCGCGTGTAGAACGGATGGCCAGGACCGGTGGGCAGCTCCGACGTCGCGATCCAGAGCGGTGCCTGCTCGTCCTGCCGCGTGCCCATCGCCATGCGTCGCAGTCTATCGAGCGGGTTCGATGGTGTCGATCCCATCGCCCAGCTCAGGCAGCACTTTCACCACGGGCTGCTAGGGTCCAACTCACGTCGGTGATGCCGCCTTTGTGGCCCGTGTCGGTGGATGCGACGGCATATCCGCGGCGCACGGCCTGCGCGATCTGCACATATTGGATCTCGCCGCCAGCACCGGGATTGCCGAGGCCGTAGAACCTACCGTTCCAGCCCGCCGCAGGCATCCACACCTCGAACTCGATGTGCGAATCGCTCGTCGGCCGAATGACGCCTACGACCCTGCAGAACGCGGGCAGGCCCTCGAGCGGGTTACCCGCCGGCGGCGTGAAGGTGCCGGCGGTGCTGACCGCCAGGGTAATGGTGGTGTCCGGCAATCGGAGCTGCGTCAGGTGCTCGCAGGACTGAGGCGCCGCCATCGCGTGGCTGGCCCAAGTGACGAGCGGCAGCAGGGTCAGGACTGCCCGGAGCAACATCATTTGTCCAGTCGTGTCCCGGTGATGTCGATCACCACAGTGACCTTGTCATCGGCAAGGTCTTCTACCGTCCACTGATAGGCACCCTCACCCTTGGCCACCATCGTACGGCGAACCAGGTGGTAGGCACCTTCGACGTGGTACTCGTATTCGGAGATCATCTTCTCTCCTTCCCATCGCACCGGGTGAGCGGCGGTCTGGCCGCGCTCGTCCGCGAACAGCCCTTCATAGCGGCCCTTGCGATCGTTGTACGAATAGACCGCGAACCCCGGCCATTCCCCTGGCTTTGGTGCGTCCTCGCGACACATCAAGAAGCGTGACACCCACTCACAGCGAGTCGTGAACTCGAAGTTCTCCCGCCCCTTTTCACCGGGCCCCCACCCTTTCATCCGCCATCGCCCTTCCAGGAAGTTGAGGCGATTGAGTGCGGCGGGGCGTTCGGTAACGGGCGCGGACTGCGCCGAGCCGACCTGGGAGAACAGAGACATCACGATCATCGCTAGCAGCAACCGCGTCATCATAGAGGCTCCTTTCGGTGGACGAAGGACGAGGTTCGTGAGCGTCGCACCTTCGGACGCAAACCCTTCCCTCATAAATAAATGAGCGCGAGTCTACGATGCTGCGGCGCTGGACGCAATGGACCGCAGCTCGTGTCCTGCGCGTCGTGGCAACCGTGTTCCTTCTGCCGGCGACTCCTGCTGCATACACCTGCCCTACGGGGAGGACGTAGTTGCAGCAGTATGGTATTGGTCAGATTCAGCGAAGCGCCGGGGCGCGCAGCCTGATGACAACTCTTGCAGACACACTACGGGATGTACGTGAGCACAGCACGACCGTCGCCGCCGATGGTGCGAGACTCGCGTCAGCTTCAAATGCCGCCACCGCTCGCGGCCTGTTGTTTGGCAGCCTTTGTCGGGCGAGCGGCTGAGGCGCGGTGTACGAAGAACAGGCCATCATAGTCACCGACTGTGTCGTTGGCTACGGTGGGCTTACCTGGTTGCTGGTTCCACGCTACCCAATGAGCCGGAATGGGCTGCTCTAGCCAACGCTTTACGTCAGTCGTGTGGCCAGAGCGAAGGTCCACAAAGAAGTCCTCGGCGGTCACTTCCGATAATAACCAAGGCAGTGATCCAAACGGCGCTGCTGGCACCTGCATCTGTTGGAGCGGCCCCAACTGACCCTGGGTGTCGGGAGGCCGCACCTGCGCCACTCCCTGCCCGAACTCGAACGCCATCCCGTAGTAGCGGTCACCAACGACTTTGCTCACCTCCGTTCCGATAGAGGTCGCGCCGCTCGATCTTCGTGCGACATGGCTGTTGAAGGCCCATGCAATCACCTTTGCACCCGGCCTGTGTGACAGTATTTCCAGAACATTGAACCCCATGGCTCGTGACCGACCAACTGGAGTACCGTCGTCCGCCGTGCCACCCGACCACCAGACCATCTGTTTGGTGTATCTGATGAGCGTCTCGAGCTGCGCAACATTGTTGGTGCTCGCGAGTCGAGTTCGTTCTGCCTTAAGGAACTCGTGCAACGCATTTAACTGCGGCAGCACCGAGTTGAGGCGCTCCCGACTAAAACTCAAAGGCGTCTTCGCCTGCTCCTCGGCAAGCGTCCGGAACACGGACTCGACCTCCTGGACGCGGCGAGGGTCGTGGGCACGGAGATAGTCGAGGACACGGGCTCGACCGCGCGTGTTTGTCATGATATCGAGGCCGACCACTTGCACGCGACGCTCAACAGGCAGGCGTCGGTTGTGGGCACGGAGCCACGCCATCAACCTAACGAAGTCCTCATTGTTGTAAGCGATATAGCCCTGCGTCGCGAGGGCCGCCGAGAGCGTGCCCGTTCCTTCGACGATGTACTCATTCAATGGCTCCATATCGGCAAGTCCGGCCTCGATGGCCACCACGTTGAACCCGAGCTCGGTGACGAGGAACCGTACAAGCCGTTCCTTGAACTGGAAGAACTCGCGCGTACCGTGGGTAGACTCTCCGAGCCCGACCACTTGCGCACCTTGAAGTACGTCCCTCAGCGGCTCCAGCGCGGACGCATCCCCGCTACCGCCTGGTGCCAACGTCCTGATCCGGGCTCGCAGCCAATCCGCGACAGGGTCTGCCGTGTGAGCCGGCTGGGGATGTCCACTTGCGGGAAGGTACGATAGATAGGCGGAAACAGCGAAGGTCAGCCACAAGAGTCGGGCCATCTCTATTTCTCTCGACACGAAAGGCGGCCTGATCCGGTCAGGAGCAATGTCCGCCGATGATGATCTGTTCTGTGGTCCTCCCTTATACAAGAAGAACGTGCTTCACTGCTGTAAGACTGTCGGGAACGCCGCATGAGCTTGAGCTTTTACTCCAGAGCGCGGACATGTGTTGCTCGAAGACCGACAGCGGCTAGAAGCGGTCGCCTGTGAGTGCTCGCCGTTATCAAGCGCAGCTACGAACAGGTGTCGGGCACTGAAGGAGCGACGATCAGCGGTGTCCAGCGCATTGAGTCGTAATCGGCCTGGGCGATCGCGACGTGAATCGCCGACAACACGGGCTGGTGGAACCCCGATTCGGACAAGGGCTACCACGGCACGTCTAATACCTTCAGGAGCGCCTCAATCTCACGCGCGTCCGTTGGTCGCGACCAGCCACTCAGAGTCAGGTATGTCTCGGCCGCACCGAAGGTGCCGACACCATGCTTATCCTTGTAGAAATCCAACACGATCTCCGGCGCAAGCGGCCCAGGCCAGAATTCACGCCAGCCATCATGATGCCGCTGCGCAAACGCGACTGCCGCCGACACTTTGTTTTCATCCCGCGTGTCGAGCAGAATTGCTCCGGTGCGCGTGGCCGTCACCACAAGGCGGTCCGCGCCGCTTAACTCAAGAAACCCCACGTCATTGTGCGGACCCTCGAAGCGCGAGGAACATGCGCTGCATATCAACACGAGCCAGAGCGCAACAGCTATGACCCGTAAGGACGCTACCTGCAGAACCACCCCCTGAAGCCAGGGGGTGTCAATCGCATTGGGCTTGATCCACTTCGGTAGACAGGTTCACTACGCCGCCTGCGCGGAGAACCGACGCTCGAACGCGGCCGGGCTGATCTGCCCGAGCGTCGAGTGACGGCGCTGCTGGTTGTAGAACACCTCAAGGTAATCGAACAAGTCCATCTTGGCTTCGCCGAAGCTGTCGAAGCGCTCGGCGAGCTCGCTCTTCACCGTGGCGAAGAAGCTTTTCATCACGGCATTGTCGTAGCAATTGCCGCGACGACTCATGCTGCAGACGATGCCCCGCGCGTCGAGGACGCGCTGGTAGTCGTGGCTGGCATAGGTACAGCCCTGATCCGAGTGATGCAGCAAGCCAGGGAGGAGCCCGCGCCGGTTGAGCGCCACGTCGAGGGCCCGCAGCGTCAGATGGCGGTCGTTGACCGCACTCACGGCCCAGCCCACGACGAAGCGCGAGTACAAGTCGAGGATCGCGGCGAGATACAGCTTGCCGTTGTTGGCGATGACGAACTCCATCGTGTCGCCGACCCACCGCTGATTGGGGCGTCGGCGACAAACGCTTGCGCGAGGTGATTGGGCGCGACCGGCTGATCGTGCTCGCTCATGGTCGTACCGCGATAGCGCTTCCGCAGGCGTGCCCGCAGGCCGGCCGTGCGCATTAGCCGCACCACGCGCTTGCGGCTGACCCGGTGGCCCGCCTCCCGCAGGTCCTCATGGATGCGAGGACTGCCGTATCGTTGGCGCGCCCGCGTGAACAGCGCGCGGATGTGCACGTCGAGCTCCGCGTCGCGTCTCGCGTGCGGCGGGGCCGGTCGACGCTGCCACGCGTAGAACCCGCCGCGCGTGACACGCAGGACCCGGCAGAGGGCCGATAACGGGGACGTGGCCTTCTCCGTGGCGATCCAAGCGAACCTTACGCTTGGTGCTTCGCGAAGAAGGCCGCGGCTTTTTTTAGGATGTCGCGCTCCATCCGCAGCTCGCGATTCTCCTTGCGCAGCTTGGCCAACTCCTCGCGCTCCGCTGTCGTCAAGCCGGTGCGGCCGCCGCTGCGATCGGCCCGGGCGCGCTCCACCCACTGGCGCAGGGCCGACTCGGTGAGATCCAGGTCGCGGGCCACCGCGCCCACGGACTTGCCTTCGTCCAGGACCAGGCGGATGGCCTGGGCTTTGAAGTCGTCATCGAAGCTACGTCGCGGGCGACGCTGCGGGGTCTCGGGGGCCATGCGGGCCATCGTATCCACCTTTCAAAAGGTGTCTACGAAACTGGATCAAAGCCCTCCGGTGTGCAGGACGAGATGCCGAGGCGATGGACATACCCTTACTGCGCGGATCGATGGCGTCCTTGAGACTCGACATCGTGCGCCCTGATGGTGTGTGCCTTATCTCCCGCGCGGCGTCTTGAAGGCACGCGACTCGGCCAGCAGTGCGTCCCAGTCGTCGGGTGGGTGGCCTCGGTCGAGCATTTTCCGGAAGGTGCGATAGGCGTCGTGCTGACTCTCGTACGCACGCCGCGAGTCTTCGTCATTGACCCAGGCAAACACGATCACGCGACTCGGCGCGTGATAGCGAAAGAACAGACGGTACTGCTGGAAGAACTTCGCGCGGCACCAGTGCGCATGTGCAATGCCAAGCGTGTGCCCTTGCCGGTACTCTGGACGCGAGGGGTCCGCTGGGATCACCTCGAAGGCAAGGCGCGTAATCGCGGCCAGGCGTTTCGTCGCGTTCCGCCGGCCGAACCCGTCCGGATCCTTGCGCTGCAGCTCCTCCACCTCCGTGGCCAGTGCGTCGACCTGGCTCAGGAAGAGCGGGTGTGCAAACAGCGTCCAGCCGTTGACCACGGTCGGCACGGCCGCGGCACTCACGCCTCCGCATCGGGCAGCGGTGCGTCGAGATCGACGTCAACGTCGGCCACGAGGCCCTTGAGGCGATGCACGAATGCCGCGTCCAGCCCCTGGACGCGTTCTGGGTGCGCCGCAAGGTCGCGCGCCAACAACTCCAGAAAGGGCGCCAGCGCCGGGTCAGCGTCCTCGGGGGTGCCAGCACGCGCCAGGACGACCTCGCCCGTCGACCGCACCGTGTAGTGCAGGCGATCGCGCTTGCTGAGCTTGAGCGCGCGCCGCACGGGTTCAGGGACCGTGGTCTGGTACCGGTCGGTCAACGTCGACTCGGCCTCGATGATGGGTGCCATTGGACCTCCTAGACGACCTATTCAAGGTAATGCATTCGCCTTGTCACTGCAAGGCCGCCCTGTCCGCGGCGGGAGCCCCCTCGCCCACGACGAGACCTCAGCAATAGGTCCGGCGCTGTGCGAACGACGCCCAAGCCCCTGAGGAGGATGACGCGGCGACACGTGCGCTCCTCGTCGTTTGCCTGTGCATCGGCCTCCCGAACTGGCGTCCGCGCTTAGCAACCCGCGCTGCGGACTGCCACGACGACGATTCTCGTCGACGTCGTCGTCTGAGACGGCAAGGGCGTGCCGATGCGCTCCCTGACACCGACAGCTTCGAACTCAGTGAGGACGGATCGCGGCAAACGATCATGGCGGCTTTCGGACCGGGAGGCCAGTCACTCGCTGCCAGCCGCCGCCGTCCAGCACGGCGCATGGCGCAGCGACGGCCGAGGGACGCGCGCCCAAGATGAACGTCGTCACACCGGACCCTGCAGACGACACGCCAACCTTCGTGGCCTTCGTCTTCGATCAGCTGTTACCGGAGGCGCGCGCGATGCTCGAGCCACCGGTGGACGCCGTCAACGTTGCCAAGCGCCTCGATGAATTCGGTCAAGGTCGTTTCGGTGATGCGGAATCTCCGAAGGCGCATGTCGCCATCGACGTGGTACACGCCTTCGCGGCCATACAACGGTTCGAACGTGCTGCCGCAGTCGCGCCCCAACACCAGGTACTTCTGCCCTGGCTGAAGGTGCCCCTGCTCGCCTGCGAACCGATGCGCGATGCGGACGCCGTCAACAACGATGGTTCCACCCGGCAGCCACAGCGCCCACCTGTCCTGCCCGGCTCGAATGCCCTCGGGTACGCGCAGTTCCTGACATACCCCAACATCCTCGGACCCGCCCCGACGCAGCACACGGTCGACACCGACCTCGTACCATGTACCAATCGTCCGTTGTTCCAACGTCGACACTGGCGTCGCGTTGACACCGGTCACCACGGCGACGGTGACCGTTGCGGCCATCTGAGGGCTCATGGTCGTCTCGAACACGATCTCCTTTGCAATGTCTAATTCGCCCCGCTCACGAGCCTGTCGTGCCACTTCTGCTATTGGCTCAGTGCCCGGCACATAACGTGGAACGCTACTAGACCCGCTCTGGTCCTGGGTGCCGCACGCCTGAAGCAATGCCAGGAGCATCAGCGCGAAGCACGCGGACATTGAGGACACCTGAGTGCGTTCTTTCGCCATGGTCGACTTCTCGACTGGAAGTACCGCTTGACACCGCTGGCTGCGGCTGCTGCGACCAACGCCGACCAGCGCGGCAACCCCCTCTGCATCGCAGGAATCTGCAGAGCGAAGTTCGGCGCCCCTGGCGGCTGTTCGGCACGTAGCATTCACCGGTGGCACCGGCAGGCGTCGTCCAGCACGCGGCAACTCGCAGGATGCCACCATGCTTCACCCTGAATGCGACCGCTCTCCACGCGCAACGTGATCAGCCGAAACGGAGTACCGACGGCCAGGCGCGTACCGTCGGCGTTCGAGGTCAGCGTGGTCGGACCCCACAGGCGATGGTCAAAGAGATGCGCGATTGTGACCTCGCCATTCGCTTCCATCAGGAACACGCCGCTCGCTGTCAGGACCCACACGCCGGGGGCACCGCGACTTGGGGTCAGGGCCATGGGCCAGCCAGCGAGCGCCACCGTGGCGGAGACGCGCAGCTGTCCGATCGGGTGTTCCTGCACGAGCGTCAACTGCGCGTCGTCGTTCCTGACGCCAAGGAGCAGCACGAACCGAGACGCCCCGTCTCCGGCGACGCCAGATACGAGGCATGCAGGTTCTGTCGCGTGTCCTCCACCCGACCATCGGTGGCGACGAGGTGCAGCCAGTCCCCGAAGTCGCCGTGACTGACGAGCACGAGGTAGCCGCGGCCTTCGGCCCGCGGCACCCAATGCACTCGCTCCGGCCGTTCGTCCTTGACGACGGCACGGACGGCATCAGGCGGCACGGAGACGTCGCGGCGATCCGAACGGTCGATCACCTGCAGCCGATCGCCGTCGAAGCGCCCTTCCAATATCCGGGTGCCCATTCCGCCGCACGCGTCGATGATGGGTGCCCACTCGGCGCCGGCGACGAGTTCGATCGGTTGAGTAAGCGGCGCTCGCTCGGGCCGTACGCGCGGCGAACGCCGAGCACAGGCTGGTCCGCACGCGATCAGCAGCACGAGAGCGGCAGCCACCCAGCGGGGCACAACATGGATAGACACCGCGCGGCGACGACTGGCGTACGGAGCACGAGCCGCGAGGTCCCCACGATTCCTGAGTCCAGGACCTTTCGCAGTCTCCGCGCTCACACACACCTCTTCCTCGTCCACCTTGCCCTCCTCACCTGCTGCCGCCGCGACGGTGACGGATTGCGCCCGGTGTGAGCCTCAACAGGACAACGTGAGTTCCGAGGCCTCCGCTCAGCGCTCAGTGACGTCGAACGGTCGCTAGCCCAGAGCCATCGCGATGTGATCGATCGTTGCGAGTGTCAGGGTCGTTCGCTGACTGGGCGCGGGATACTGTGGCCGCGGGAACGGCTCCACTTGCCCATCCGGCCGCAGCGTAAAGAGCCCCTGGGACCGCGGCGAGGCACTCGTCCAAGGGTGGAGGGTTCGACGACCGGCCCCCACTACAGGCTCGTGCACCGATTCTCTTTGTCAGGATGCCTTGCGACACGGAAACACCACGGTAAACAGCTCGCCTTCTCGCCGCAACTCTCCTCCGCCTTTCGGCGCGGCAGACACCCGCAGCAACGATGCCGCCCCTTGGCTGCCGAAGACGTTCGGCGCCACGCGGCGGTGAGCTACGACCGCCCTGACTTTGGAGTCTACGAAATCTACGCGGAGCGAGTCGCGATACGCCACGAACACCGCATCGTTCGTGACGTGGTAGTACCAGGCCTTTCCCTTGCGCACGGAACCGTCAGGATTGTCAAAATAGTCTTCTTGTTTAGCAGTCGGCTGACCTAGATGTACCAGGACCTCTTCCGGCGCGTCGCCCACATGGATCTGGCGTAGCTGCTCGCACGAATAGTTCCGGACAAGCCGCTCGCTGCAGCCTGCGCCGACGCACACGACTGCAACGAGCGTCGCGACCCCTGGAGTGCATCTCCACTTCAGCACTTGCTCCAAGCCTTTGACAGGATTGCCTGCCCTCGCGCGCGCCTCATGCATCGCTCAGCGTGGCTTCCTTCACTAGGTTCCGGACACTGCGACATGCGTTGTTCGTGCGCAGCTCGTCGAGCGAGTACTCCATAGCGACGGCACCAGAAGTTCCGCCGATGCGTTCACGGCTTCCCACACTGGCCATCGCACCGCTTCGTGGGCGGGTCGCCCCGAAGCAGGCACGGCCACGACGGGCAGTCCGTCCGTGGCGCGGAAGGCTTGGAGCAGTGATGTTCGGTCCGTGGAGACCAATCGCAACCAAGCGTCAGAGGCCTCTTACGTGCTCGGCCGCCGCTTGCCTGCGGCGGCGTAGGATCAACGCGATCGGAACCAGTAAGCAAGCGCCTGCTAGCCCTTGTCGCACATACGGCCGACCAACCCGGCGGCCGTCCCGACACACATATTGCTCGAACAGGTCGCCGCTGCGCCAACCGTCCTCGCGTAGGCTCATGATCGTGTAGCCCTCCTGGTGGAACCAAAACGTCTTCAACCAAACGTGGACGCGGACAAGCCGCCCTTGGGAGAAGTTGAGGTCGAGTGGCACTTTGCCGGCGCTGAACCTTCGTTCCGTGTATTCCCAGGTCACCTCCGGCGGCCATTGCGCTCTTGGAAGGTTCCAGTCGGCACCGGGATCCGTGGGATGCTCATGAACCGGGTGACCGATCACGCTGAGCACCTCGGGCTCGGTCATCCCGAGACGCAACGAACCGAGGCCACTGCATGTAACGGAGTCCACCGGGCGGTCGACCACGCCAAGAAGCTCCATGGCCCCGATGGCGCCCATGAGGAGGAAGCCGACCAGGTATGCAGCGACGCTCATCGACTGTCAATCGGCCCGATGTCGTCGCACTTGAGTCTGCTACTGGGCGCCGTGAGCATGACTCGCCTTACAGCAAGAACTGCTGAAGCGGTTGCATGCCGGATCCTGAGCATCGCCGTCGGGCGCGGCTGTTGGGCCTGGGGGCGCTACGATTGAGCTGATGCATCGCACGCGACGCGCCCTCGCCTGCGTACGATCATTGCCGCGATAGTGGTGCTCGACGAGTTTGTGCGCCGCTACATGGACGCAGTGACGCTGATCAACAGTCTCATCGCGGCCAGGCTGGCCTCGGGTCTCACCGCCCCCCGGGCAACTCGTCGAGCAAGGCACGCAGATCACGGGCAAGAGGCGACGTGCCCTCGTCCTTGGCCCACGCTTCGAGACGATCGCGACCGTCGTCTATCAGCAGAAGAGTCGCCACGCCTTGCACGGCCTGATGTCTCGCGGACGGCGCGAGGCGTCCGATGCGGCTCATGAATGATGTCAACAGCCGCTGGTGGGACCCGAGGCGCTGGATGCTGCTGGCGGCTTCCTCAGCGATCTCCGCCTGAGCGGACGTCAATCCCTCGATCACTCTGGTGATGTGTGCCGCATCGACCGGCGCGTAGCGCAGCAGCGTGCGCGCCGCCACCTGTCGCACGAAGGCATCGGCCGTGGCCGGCACGCTGGACAAGCGCGCCACGACGGGCGGCGACAACGTTGGCATGTCGACCGAAGGCCCCAGCTCGGCGCTTTGCAACCTTGGGCCAAGCTGGCGCATCAGGTCGGCTTTGGAGAACAACTCCATCGCAACGCCCTGGATACCTGGCTCGGTGTCGTTCATGAGGGCCGCAATCTGGGTACTGAAGTCGTCCAGCGTCACCGTCCGAAGCGCAGGAACACCAAGACCGCCGAACGAGTCCGTTTCGTCCACATCGAACTCCAGCTGCCCGATCGTCCAATCCACGACGAGCCGTAGTCCCGCGACGCGAACGAGCGCGTCCGCGTCGCGCAGGGCTTCGCGCACTTGCGGCACTGCCTGTGCCATGTCCGTCACCCCCTCGACCAGCAACTCGAGGGCACGCACGCGGGCGAGCGCAGGCGCGTTCGCCTTCAGATAGGTCAGTCGCTGTGCATGCCGCGTGACGACCTCGCCCAGACAGGCCTTGGTTGCTGGGTCCGTTTCCTGCGCTTCCCACGACTGGAGACTGTCGAAGAGTTGCGCTTCAGCCTCCCATAGCGCTATGGCCTGGCAGCCTTCCCTTCGTGTCGGCACGGGAGCCGTCGTCAGCCGTTCGGCTACGGCGACGGCGCGCTCCACATCCGCACCGATCCGCTGCATCCCGACGTACCAGCCGGTGCGGACGTCCAGCTCCGTGTCCTCGCCGGCCTCGGACAGCAGATCGACATAGGCATCGTCCACGGTCGCGCCGCTGAACAGGGCCAGCCGCACCGAGCTACGGACCTCGCGGTCGGGGTCGCGTACCAGAGCGCTGAGCCGCTGCACCGTGGTATCCGAGAGGTACGCCTGTCCGCCCTCAACACGCATCGCGCGCTGCGCACCACCGACACAAGTGGCACGCCTCTGTTCGGGCATCAGCTCTCGTCCATGCAGCACGCCGACGGCCGCGGCTCGCACCTTTGGATCTGGATCGTTCAGCCTAGAGCTCACCGCATCCGCAAGCCGCGCGATCTGAGGAGATTCCCACCGGTAGTCCTCGGTGGACGGGTCAAAACCGGCCATTTCATCGACAGGCAAAACCGGCCATTGCTGGCGGGTGTCGAGACGACCTGAGTTCTACTGCGGCAGCGCCTCCGGACGCAAGTCGGTGTGCACCTTGGTCCGCCAGCTGCGGGGCCCGCACTTGAGCACATGGGCATGGTGCAGAAGCCGATCGAGCAGCGCGGTGACGGCCGCCGTGTCGCCCAGCAGCTTGCCCCAGTCGTCGACGGGGCGATTGGACGTCAGCAGTGTCGAGGCACGTTCGTAGCGCCGCATGATCACCTCCAGCAGGTCCTCGGCGGCCGTGTGCGGCAGCTTGCGCATGCCGAGGTCGTCGATGATCAGGAGTGGGACGGTCGTCAGCTCCAGCATCAGAGCCTTGCGGGTGCCCTCCACGCTCGCCTCGGTGATCTCCTCGAGGAGGATGTGCGCCTCGCGATAGATCACGCGATAGCCCTGCAGGATGGCGGCGCGGCCGAGCGCTTGCGCGAGGTGGCTCTTGCCGGTGCCCGGCGGGCCGAGCAAGAGCGCGTCCTCGCGCTGCGCGACGAAGCGCGCGGTGGCGAGGTCGTGGATCAGCGCCTGCGGCATCTTCCGGTTGAAGCCAAAGTCAAAGGTGTCGAGCGTGCGATCGGCGTCGCGGAAGCGGGCCTGCTGGAGCCGGCGCGCGAGCAAGCGATCCTGGCGGCGCAGCAGCTCGTCGCCGACCAGCGCCGAGAGCAGATCGATGGGAGCCTGGCGCTCCTGTTGCGCCTGGCGCAGCCGCGCCTCGAGGACATCGGCCATGCCGGAGAGGCGCAGCTTGCGGAGAGCGGCGTCGAGTTCGGGGAGCGTCATGTCGGGTCTCCTGTCGTGCGATCGATGAGATCGCGATACACGGTGAGTTGGCGGATGAGGGGATCGACTTGCCGGAGCGTCAGCGGCGGATGCCGTTCGAGATAGCGACGGAGGAAGCGATACGTGGGCACGCGCAGCTCGAGCGCCGCCTTGGCGGCGTCGTCGAGCACGACCGGCCCGTACCGCTTCGCGAGCGCGAGGGCGCCGAGGATGCGTCGCGTGCCGGCCGCCCCCTCGTGCGTGTGGATGTGCATGCAGATCGTGTGCAGCGCGACGCCGATGCGTCGCGCCCGCGCCAGCAGGGCCAGCGTGGAGGCCGGCGTCTTCGCGGGCCGATCGGCCTGGGCGATGCGGTGATGCCCGCGCGGCCCGCGGACATGCTCACGGAGCAGCTGCCCGTCGAGCGTGAGCAGCCGCACGATCCCGTCGGTCCAGTGCACCTGCACGCGCTGGCCGATCCAGCCTGGCGGGGCCGAGTAGTAGGCGGCCTCCACCTCGACGCAGCCATCGAGATGGACGGTGCGCGTGCCGTACCGGTAATAGCGAAACGGCGTGACGGGGAGCGCCTGCAGTACGGGCTGCTCCTCGGCAAACATGACAGCGACCTGCCGCTTCGTGGTGCCATGGATGCGCGTGTCGGCCCAGTGCGCCGTCCACCGATCGAGATACGCCTGGGCGGCTTCGAGCGACTCGAAGCGCTGCCCCTTGAGCGGCGTCTGCTTGGCGTGCCCGACACTGCGCTCGACCTTGCCCTTGCGATCGGGATCGCGAACGCGGCACGGCAGCGCCGTCACGCCGTAGTGCGTCAGCACATCGCGATACAGCGGGTTGATCGTCGGGTCGTAGACGTCGGGCGTGAGGACGCCTTCGCGCAGGTTGTCGAGCACGAGCACGCGCGGCGCCCCGCCCAGGCGACGAAACGCCTGCTCGTGGAGCGTGGCCCAGATTTGCGCGTTCGACTGCCACGTGAGCAGGTACACCGTCTTGCGCGAGTAGCCGAGCGTCAGCACAAACAGGCGCGTGCGCCGGTACTTACCGCCGCCGGGCGGGCGCACCATCGGTCCCTCGCCGTAGTCGACCTGCGCTTCCTCGCCCGGCGCCGTGACGATCACGACGCGCGCCGCGGGCGTCGACGCACCGCGCACCTGCCGCACGAAGCGACGCACGCTGGCGTAGCCGGCCGCGAAGCCGTGATCGTCGACCAGGTCCTGCCAGATGGCGCGCGCATTGCGGCCGCGCCCGAGCGCCTCGGTGATCAGGTCGCGGTACGCGACACAGGCACTCGCGCTCGGCGCCCGCGCCGGCGGTGAGTCGGTGGACACCCCGGTCGAGGAAATGGCCGGCTTTGCCGTCGTTTCGCTGGTCGCGGCGCCCGCCGCGGCCTCCACCGTGGCCATCACGCCGCTGCGCGGGCGGCCGCGGCCGCGCACCGGCACGCCGGCGGCGCGCAGGTAGTCGCCAATGGTCTCGCGGCGCACGCCGGTCGCGTGCTCGATGCGCCGCAACGACCAGCCCAGGCGCCCCAGCGCCACCACTTGCTGCTGCTTGCTTGCGTCCAAGACGTTCCCCATGGCGGCCACAGACGCACAGGGCGTCCTGGCGCGGTTCACGTCTCGACGCCGGCCTCAGGAAATGGCCGGTTTTGGGGTGTCGCTAACTGGCCGGCTTTGGGTGTTCACCGAGGTTCTTACGGTCTGCTCCCCAATTGCGGAAGACCGTCTGAAGGTTTAGTGGCGCAGGTGTTGACACTTCCACTGCTCCAGAACTCGTCAGGCAGTCAGTCCACCTAACGCCGGGGGCGGACTCGGTCAAGTTGAGATCGGGGCGACCGCCCCCACGTCTCTTGCCGTCGTCGCACACAAGGCGGACGGCCTGGGGGTGAAGTTGTCATTAGCTGCGGCCGGTGCGCCGACGCAGCCCTGGGCATCGGCATGATCACGGACGTGTAGTGAGGCCAGTTCGCGCGATCGTGCCCACCTCTCCGAAAGTGTGCACGAACTGGATCACGCCCACGCGGGTGCGGCGCCATCGTCACGAGGCAGCGTCGCAGTGTGCGCCTTGAGCTCCGCCATCAGCGCGAAGAGAGCTGGGCGGCGTCTCCGTAGCCGACCCACCGTCGGGCGACGCAGCAGCCGTGCAGCAACGCCTGGCGTCGGTGCCGAGGAACGTCCTGACCGTGCGATTCATGATCGTCGGCCATGTGCCGATACTACCGTTTTGCCCATCCCACCCACCGTCAACTCCGAAAGACCTACATGTCATTGAGAGACCGCCGCGCGGCAAGCGCACGTGCGTGCGCGCTGTTACTGTTTCTGTTCCATTCACCTGCGGCACGTGCACAGACGACATCGCCATGGACTGGAGTGATTCGGGACGATGCCGAGCAGGCCGCCGGCGCACTCCCGGGCTACAGCGTCGTGCGGCCCCGCGGCATGAGCGCCGATGGTCGGTTCCTGGTCATCGAATCGGGCCGGACCCTCGTCGCCGATGACAGCAACGGCGCCTACGACGTCTTCGTCCGCGATCGACAGACCGGCGCGCTGCAGCGCGTGAGCGTCGCGACCGATGGTGCCGAGGGCAACTCGCACAGCACATCCCCGTCGATATCGGCCGACGGGCGTCATGTCGTATTCCAGTCGCTGGCCTCCAATCTGGACCCAACCGACACGAACGGCGTCGACGATCTGTATATCCGCGATCTCGACAGTGGAGTGACGTCGCTGGTCACCGTCGGACCGTCCGGCGAGCGCCTGACCTGTAACTGCGCGCCGCTACCAGTGGCACGCCTGAGTGGTGATGGTCGCTTCGTGCTGTTCTCGGCCGACTTCCATGGAGGCGGCGGATCGCTGCTGTGGCTACGCGATCGGGATGCAGACCAGAACGGCGTGTTCGACGAGCCCGGCAGCGTCACGACGACGGGAATCGATGCGAGCAGCATCGACGGCGATCACCTGGCATGGATCGACGCCGTCGCGATCTCGAACGATGCGAGGTATGCCGCGTTCTCGGCCAGCGCGGTCGACGAGAACTACGCCTCGCTCGGCGTCCGCATGTACCTCTATGACCGCGCGCTGGGAACCTCCGTGCGCGTTGATCGCCCCCTGCCGGGCATGGGCGACGGGATCGCCCGCAGCCTCGCGCCAGATTTCAGCGACAACGCACAGCTCGCCTACACCAGCACCGCGCCGCACCTCGTTGCCGATGACGCCGATGCCTTCGCCGACGTATTCGTCTACAACATTGCGACGGCGACCCATGCGCGGCTGCAGCTCACCCACAGGAGCGCCGCCTTCACCGACGCATACGGCACGGCGCTGAGCGCGGATGGCCGCTTCGTCGCGTTCACGGGCTACGAGAACGACGGGGCCGGGATCGAGCGATGGAACGTCTTTGCCATCGACCGCGATCTCCACGCCTCATTCGACATCGCCGTGGGCACTGATGGCTCACTCGACGACACCGCCAGCGGCGCGTCGATGAGCGCGGATGGGAGCGCGATCGCGTTCAACGGCGGCACGCACATCCTTCAGGAAGGCAGTCCCATTGGCGGCGTGTTCGTGGCCACGACAGTCTCGATCACCTCGAGCGAAGCCGAGGTACCGATGGAAGGCGGCTCCGTGCCGGTTGAAGTGGTCGTGCCGGCCGGCACCTTCTGGAAAGCGATGCTGGTCACCGGCACGAGCAGCGACTACATCACGTACTCGACCTACAGCGGCATCGGTCCAGGCACGCTGGATGTCGAGATCCCTTTCAACTACTGGGGTGAGTCGACGACCTACCAGCTGTGGCTCGGATCCGAAGTGCTCAGCTTCGAGCAGCGCGTGCGACCCATCGTGGGTTGGCTCAGCCCCGACTGGGGTGCCACGACCGGCGGCACACCGTTCCAGATCTCCGGCTCCAGCTTCCAGGCTGGGGCGATCGTGACATTCGATGGGATTCCCGCGACCGACATCGTCACAGGGGAAGATGGGACCACGCTCTACGGCGTCTCACCGCCGCACTATGCCACCAGCGTCAGGGTGGTCGTCACCAATGCGGACGGCGCGGCAAGCCTCGACGAGGTGTGGTTCTACTACTACGATGAGACCCCTCCTGTCATCACGGCCACCGTCACAGGGTCGCTTGGCTCCAATGGCTGGTACACCTCCGATGTCGCGGTGCAGTGGAGCGTCGTCGAGACGGACTCCGAGCTCGTCGGAGAGCCATGCGCCAGTGGCACGCTCACCGCCGACGTCACGTCGCGTGTCTTCGATTGCTCTGCGAGCAGCGGCGGTGGCGGGTCCACCGAACAGGTCGTGCTGAGGCGGGACGCGACGCGGCCGTCGATCGGCATCGCGCAGCCGCAGGCCCTGAGCTACATGCAAGGACAGGTCGTGGCGATCGACTTCAGCTGCAGCGATGTCACGTCCGGGGTCGCGACCTGCACCGCCAGCCAGGCCGGGCACCTGGATACGTCGATGCTCGGAACGTTCTCGTTCGTCGTGACGGCGGTCGATCACGCGGGCAACACGACCCAGTCGTCGGTCAGCTACTCGGTACACGGGAAGGTGGATACGTCGCTCTCGTTATCGTCGTCACCAAATCCATCGAAGCCGAATCAGGACGTGACTCTGACGGCGACAGTATCGGGCCGAGCGCCTGACGGCGGTGCCCCAACTGGCTTGGTCGAACTCCGTGTCAACGGCGTGCCCGTCGGATCCGCCCCGCTCGTGAACGGTGTAGCGAGCGGGACGGTGGAGTTCAAGAAGGGGACCTACTCGCTCACGGCCACGTATGTGGGTGACGCTAGCTTCAAGAGCAGCAGTGGAACGGTGCTGCACCACACTAAATAGCCTATCGTGCAGCCCGACCACTGAAGCGCTAACACACGATTTTATGAAGGTCGCGAGACGCGGCAGCGCAAATACCGCCGCTGCCGCCTCTCGCACCCCTCGACGGCAGCTTCGCCACAGCGCGTTCTAAGGTTAACCCGGAAGGACTCACGCCAGGACCGATCGCTGTAGTTCCATCACCACACGGTACGGCCGCCCTCCCGATGGGCGTTGATGTAGGACACCATCGCGGCTATTTCCTCCGGCGGTCGAGTGCCGCCTGGGCGAAACACGCGGACGCCGTCTTGAGAATCTCGTTGGTCCGCTTCAGCTCACGATTTTCGCGCGCCAGCGCTGACCGTGACGACCTGCTTGGCCAGCAGCCGCTGCACGACGACCGCGTTTCCTTCGGCGAAGCCCTCGTAGACGGTGCGCGCCAAAGCATTAGTGCATGCACCCGGCTCGCAGGTCCTTCACGTCGTGGTCTCGTTAACGACTGGACGCGTGCGACTCAGGCCTGCCAAGCGCGGTCATCTGGTTCAGGATGCGGCACGCAAGGCTCGCCTGAACGCCAGCAGCCGGCGAACTGTCGCGACGCTGTCAAGCGAGTGTAGACGAGCCATTGATGCTTCAGGGACCGCCACAACCGCTTCGATCATCGAGTTGAAAGTTCAACTCCGTCATTGCCAGTAGACGCCGCAGCACGCCCGTGGCGAGCCTCGCGCAAGATAGCAGCGGAACTTCAGGTGAACGGGACTTGCACCGCCAGTCCGAGTAGAATCCACCGCACGTGACTCTCGCCCCGGAAGACTGGCGGCGCATGAAAGAGCTGTTCGCCAGCGCGCGGGCGATGCCGGTGTCCGACCGTCAGGCCTACCTCGCCGCAGCCTGTGCGGGCGACGAGGTGCTGCGCCAGGAAGTGGAGTCGCTCCTGGCGTCGGACCAGCGCGCGAAGAGCTTCCTCGAGTCGCCCGCGGTGGTCCGGGGCGACGGCACTCCTCACCCCGCACAGTCCATGATCGAAGGCCGGCGGCTTGGTGCGTATCAGGTGCAGGCGCTGCTCGGCGCGGGCGGTATGGGGGAGGTGTATCGCGCGCGCGACACGAGGCTCCAACGGAACGTTGCCCTCAAGCTCCTGCCGCATGCGTTCACGAGCGATCCCGAGCGCCTCTCACGCTTCGAGGGCGAAGCGCGAATGCTCGCTGCGCTGAACCATCCGAACATCGGCGCGATCTACGGCTTCGAGGAAGCTGACGGCCTTCGCTTTCTGGTTCTCGAGCTCGTGGACGGCCAGACGCTCGCGGACACGCTTGCGGATGTCTCTCACCAACACGCTGGTCGCGGCCTGCCGATTCGCGACGCGTTGAGCATTGCGGGGCAAATCGCCGTGGCTCTCGATGTCGCTCACGAGAAGGGAATCATTCATCGCGATCTGAAGCCCGCCAATATCACGATCACACCGGAGGGAGTGGCGAAGGTCCTCGACTTTGGCTTGGCGAAGAGCACAGACGTTGCCTCGACACCTGACCTGGCGCAGTCGCAGACGATGCCTGCGAACCACACTGGCGCAGGCGCGGTTATGGGCACGCCCGGCTACATGAGCCCCGAACAGGCACGGGGGCAGGTCGTCGACAAACGGACCGACGTCTGGGCATTCGGATGCGTTCTCTATGAAATGCTTACCGGCTGCGCCCCTTTCAAGGGCGGCTCGGTATCGGACACCATCGCGGCTGTCCTTGAGAGCGAGCCGGAGTGGGACGCCCTGCCGCAGGAGACACCCCCCAGCGTCCGTCTGCTGCTGCAGCGATGCCTTGACAAGGATGCGAACCGGCGCCTGGGCGATCTGGGTGACGTACATTTCGATATCGACGACCTCAGGGGCGACGCCACGACGAGGCGACGCCAATCGAGCCGCACTCGCCGTGCATTTTCGGCAGCTCTCGTCACGTCGGTGCTGATCGCGGGTGGCGCGGCGAGCGTCTATTGGGTTAAACCCACGGTCGCCGTCACCACGCCCGCGGAATACATTCAGCTCACCAACTTCAGCGACTCGGCCACTGCGCCCAGCCTGTCGCCCGATGGCCGGATGGTCACGTTCAAACGCGGAGGCGACTCGTTCCTAGGGCCCGGCCAGATCTTCGTCAAGCGGCTCCCGAATGGCGAGTCGGTACAGCTGACGACGTCTCCAGGCCAAAAGTACGGACCAGTATTTACTCCGGACGGCACACGAGTCGCGTATACGAACAAGGTGTCGGGGGAGTGGGATACCTGGACTGTGCCGGTGCTCGGCGGCCAGCCGGTGCGGCTCCTACCCAACGCCTCCGGACTCACCTGGATTGCCGACCACTTGGTGCTGTTTTCCGAAATCAAGGCTGGTCTCCACATGGGGATCGTGACTGCGACCGACAGCCGGGCGGCGAGGCGCGAGATTTACATCCAGCCGGACGAGCACGCGATGGCGCACTACTCTTATCTGTCGCCCGACCGTCGATCGGTGCTCGTGGTCGAAATGACCGGCGTCCACGCGTTCACCCAGCCGTGCCGATTGGTGCCGTTCGACGGACATTCTGCTGGCCGTCCGGTTGGACCTCATGGCACCTGCCTGTCAGCGGCCTGGTCCCCAGACGGACGCTGGATGTACCTCGCCGCGGTCGTGGGAGGCACCTCGCATCTCTGGCGCCAGCGGTTTCCTGACGGTGCGCCGGAACAGATCACCTTCGGCCCGCTCGAGGAAGAAGGTGGTGCCGTGGCGCCTGACGGCCGGTCGCTCGTGACGTCGATCGGCATGCGTCGGAGCGCGGTCTGGATTCACGACCGGGCCGGCGAGCGCGCAATCGTCTCGGACGGGTATGCCTCCGCGCCTCGCCTTTCCCGAGATGGCACCCGGGTGTTCTATCTTTTTGTTCGGGACTGGTGGTTGTCGGGAGTGGTGGGTTGGACGACCGCCGCTGCCGACCTGCGATCGGTCGATCTGGCGACGGGAAAGAGCGACACTCTGCTGTCGGGACAGTCTGTCACTGCGTACGCGATTTCGCGCGACGAGAAGGAGGTGGCCTTCACGACGACGAACGCTGATGGACAATCGCAGATTTGGCTGGCGCCGCTCGACCGGCGCACCCCACCCCGCTTGATCGTCGAGAGTGCCGATCAGGTATCCTTCGCCGCGCCCGGAGAGCTGATCTTCCGCTCGCTGGCGGAGGGCAACGCGTTGGCACGGATCAAGACCGACGGCACGGGTCTCGAACGAATACCGACAGGATCGTTCCTCGACAAGGGCGATGTGTCATCCGACGGTGAGTGGGTGATCATCCACTCGCCCGCGACCAGCGATCACCCCGTACTCGAAACACTGGCCGTACCGATTCGTGGCGGAGTTCCGAGAACAGTCTGCCGCGGCGACGCGGACATCTGCACAGCAGGGTGGTCTCGGGACGGGACCTTCTTCTACGTCGGGCGCCTGAACGCCTCCCCGTCCTTCGCGCGAAGAACCTTCGCGATTCCAGTGCCAGCTGGCCAGGCGTTACCGGATTTTTCTGCTGGGGGAATCGCTGATCTCAAACGCGCGGTGGCCCTCCCCGGCGTCCGGACGATCGAGGAAGGTCTGATCTCGCCAGGATCAGACCCCTCAACCTACGTCTTCACCAAGGCAGATTCGCAGCGCAATCTCTTTCGCGTACCCCTGCACTGATCCTCGTTGGCCCGTGTTTCGCCTCAGCTCGCAGCGCCGGGCAACACGCGAATCGTGCCCTGGAAGCAGGTGCGGTTCACCGGCGCCTGGGGCACGCACGAAGTACCCGTCGGCGGTACGATGACGTCGAAGGTCACTTGTATCTGGGCCCCGGCCAGCCATCCCCCGATCACCGTGCCGTTGAGCACCGCCTTCTGTGTCGGATTGTTCGTTTTCCCCGTGATATGCGCGACGAACGAGTGCGCCGAGTCCGCGCCGGTGACCTCATACCGAGCTTCGAGCTGAACGATGGTGCCGTTCTCGAACGGGTCGCGACTCAGCACTGTGCCTACAAATGTGCCAGGGACGCTGCCGCCCGTGACTCCTGCCATCGCCGGAAAGCCAGTGATCCACTTTGTGAAGGTGACTTCGACGTGGGTCCCGCCGCTGGCCTTCGTCTGCGCGGCGGCCCCACCAGCGACGCCCGAGGGCGAGGTTGGCGAAGAGGTTTGGCCGCTGCATGCCGCGGTGAAGATGCACAGGCAGATAAACGCGTTTCTCATGGGCCACTCCATTTGACAGGAACCTGAGTCGGCCCTGTAAGCTATGAAGCGCAAACCAGCACCGCTTTCCCTCACGAGCTGATGATCGAGCCCTCCGCGTGCACGATGTAACGGACCTGCTCCTGTCCTGGCGCCAGGGAGACGCGGCGGCGCTCGACCGCCTGGTCCCGCTCGTCTACGACGAATTGCGCCGGGTGGCGCGCCGCCATCTTCGCGGCGAGTCTCCGGGGCACGCCTTTCAGGCGACAGCACTCGTTCACGAGGTTTACCTTCGACTGGTCGATGTCGATCGCATGGCACTGACGAACCGGGCGCACTTCTTCGGCGTGGCGGCCACGTTGATGCGCCAGATCCTCGTCGATCATGCTCGCCGGCAACGCGCCGACAAGCGCGGAGGCCGTGTGACGGTGCTCACTCTGGACGAAGCGTTGCCCGCCGCGTGGACATCGAGCGTGGACGTGCTGGCACTCGACGAGGCGCTCGATGCGTTGTCCGCGATCGATGTCCGGCAGTGCCGGGTCGTGGAACTGCGATTCTTCACGGGGCTCACGATCGACGAAGCGGCTACAGCGCTCGGCATATCGCCATCTACAGTGGAGCGCGAGTGGGCGTTGGCGAAAGCCTGGCTCTTTCGGCGATTGTCGGCATCCACATAACGACGTCAAAGGACACGAGTTCGGGGTGCGTCTGTCTGCATCCGACAGAGCCGGACGGTCTACGCGGACATTTCGAAGTCCGGCGCGGGAGTTCTCGCCCGCCAAGACGGAAGAGTCAACGACCGCGAGCATTCAGCCGATCCAGACATGGTTCTGCCACAGCCGTGGCACGGGCTTACCCCGGGCGAGTCACGAGTCGACATAGGGAGCACGCTGCCCTCGGCCCAGCCAAGAGCCCAGCGATTGCCGCGGAAGTCCTTGCGCCTCAGGCTATTGCCGCCGAGTACGCGCGGGCAAAAGTATCAAGCTCCGTGTGGGGGTACTTTTGGGGGTACGTATCTCAGCAGCAACGAGTCGTAAGTCAATGTCGATGAGAGGCTTAGTTAGGAAGTGGCCATTCGACTCCCGCCGCCTCCACCATTAGTCCAGAGTTGTCCACCGGCGTCCATGGCAGTCCATGGACGTCAGGGCTTTCCGTCTCAAACGCTAGCAAATCGGCGCTTCGCTGGCCTCCCTTCCATGTCGACCTCCCGTCATCTGCAACAACGTGGGGGTATTTCCGGGGGTACGGTCCGATTTGGGGGTATCGATGCCCTGGGGGCATCGGCTCCCGCGATCCGCGCGACCCAAGCCCTCACGCTGATCCAGCATGAGAAGGACCGCGGCTACTTGTAGAACTCGCTCGAAGGCGTACTCCTTACAAGGACGCGACGCGGCGGAGGCTCGGGCCATGCGGACCACCGTATCCACCTCTGCGAGGTGTCTACGCCATCATCGGATCAAACCCAATCTGAAGCGTGATGTGCCTTGCGGCACTACTGCTGCCTTGCGACTGATCTCGCGCATCAGCCGCGCTTCCGGTCGGCCCGTCGATGCCGACACCTTCGCCGCTTTCTGCCGCTCATCAAAGCTGGCCATCAAGGCCAATGTCGCTGCGTGTTGCCGCAGGTCTTCGCCTGGAGGCCCGCGGCGCGCCCGCGTCGTAGCTGAGGCCCCCACCAGCGCCGGCAGGCCACCCGAAGGCGCTCCTGCCGCCTTCCGGCCACATCGGGACGGTGAACTAGGCGACCTGTCGGTCTAGTTCGAGGCGACCAGTCGCCGCACCCGATCCTTCGACAGCTTCTCGGCCGCTGAGCGCGAGGGTGCCGCCGCCCACTGCCGGACCTGCTGCGCCGTCACGCTGCGTGACCGGCGTCTGGCTGACCTCTACTCGAAACGGCGCGTCACCAGGGGGCGGCACCGCGTGAAGACCAGGCTGCCGCATATATATTGACGCCGTGAGGCGCATGATGAGCAGTGCCGTCGCGGCGGCGCTCGTCTTTGCACAGGCCTCCCCAGCGCCGAATCTCGTCCTCGTCAACGCCCGAGTGTTCACGGGGGTGGACAGCCAGCCGTGGGCAGAGGCCATTGCCATCACCGGCGATCGCATCAGTGCCGTCGGGACGTCTGCAATCCTTCGGGCGCGCACGGACAGCGGTACGCGCGTTATCGACGCGGGCGGACGCTTGGTTGTGCCGGGTTTTAATGATGCGCACGTATATCCAGGCAAGTGGCCTGCCGGTACTTGGCTCAAGGGACCGACGCCTCCCGAGCATGAACCGTCGCTTGACGAACTTTTGACGCGGCTGCGGCGGCAGCGGCTAATGCGCCGAAGGACGGATGGATCTTCGGCGTCATCGGTACAGCGGTGGTGGACGATGAACGAGCCACGAGTGCGACGCTGGACGCGGTGGCCGCCACACACCCTGTCTTTCTACTCTCCTGGTCCGGCCACGTCGCACTGCTCAATAGCAAGGCTCTTCGCCGATTGCAGATAAGCGAATCGGAGGCCGATCCCGCAGGCGGCGTGTTCAGCAGAGGCGAGAACGGCTCACAACTCAGCGGCCTCGCGTACGAGTATGCGTGTACGCGACTTGTCCAGGGATTGTTCGCAGAGACGCCCATCGCCGGTCACGCGAGGTGGCTCGCGGAGTTTGCCACGTCTGCGGTCGAACATCGCGTGACGACCGTACAGCTCATGCCGGACTTGCAACCACGCGTTGTGCGTGAACTGGTCGCCAACCCGGCGCTGGCCGTACGCATTCGGATCATCGACATGCCGCTGAACGTCACACAATGGACTCCTGATCGCGTGACGCGCCCTGCGTCCGAGACAGTGTCGTTCTCCGGGCTGAAGATCATCCTCGATGGAGCGCCGATCGAGCGGTGGTCACGACTCCGCCAGCCCTACGCCGACCGTCCGACGACCAGCGGCCACTTGAACTTCACGCCACACGCGTTGCAAGACATCCTTCGACGGGCGATGGCGGCCGGCGAACCACCGATGATTCACGCCTCAGGCGATGCCGCGGTCGACGCGGCGCTGGACGCGCTCGAAGCGACAGGCGGGACGCGTTGGGCTCCGCTGCGGCCCCGCATCGAGCACGCCGACGGCTTCGGCGTCGAGCACGTCGAACGGGCGCGTCGAATGGGGATCATCGTTGTGCAAAACCCGTCGCATTTCAGTCTGGCAACTGGTTGGAAGGAACGTCTGGGCGCGTCGCGCGTGCAGCACTACCAGCAGGTCCGCATGATCCTCGAGGCGGGGATACCGCTCGCCTTCGGCTCCGATGGTCCCTTCAACCCGTTTCTGAACATCATGTTTGCGACCACGAACCCGACAAATCCGTCGCAGGCCGTTGACGGTCCGTCAGGCCCTCCTGGCGTACACGTCAGGCTCGGCGGCGGCAGAACTACGCGAGCATGACAAAGGGACGCTCGAATCCGGGAAGTTGGCTGACGTGGCCGTATTGTCGCAGGACATCTTTTCTGTGGTTCCATCAGCACTTGCCGATACCAAGAGCCTGCTGACGGTGGTCCGCGGACGCATTGTCCATGACCAGCTCGCAGCGCCGTCGCTGCCGTGAGCAACTCCGCCCATGTTCGGCGCCGAAGAGACATAGTCGCCGTCACACGTCTTTGAGCGGCCGCCGGGAACACCGCGGCCGCGCATGCGGATCTTGAGCGACGGTCACGACGACCATAGCCGCGCAGCCAATCGAGTTCACCAGGCGCGTCACACGAGCCCGGCGGCGTGGGCAAGCGCGACATCTCACACTGCTCGCGTGGGTTTCGGTGCTCGCGCACGCGGTGGCCGTTGCGCGCGCAACAGCAGCCGTACGACTCTTCGCGCTAGTAGCCACGGCGCCGTTGGCTACACTAACTTCCAGTCAGCCGAGTACCCTAGAGACGCTGCAGCGTTTGATCAACTGCGCAAAGACATAGCGGGCTTGGCGCGCCGCTATAATCGCGCCATGACACAGCCGCGTGCTGCGGTACTGCTTCTTTGTTCGCTGCTTGCGTGTCTACACCCCGGCTCCTCAGGTCGACTGGATGCACAGGCTGTTGATGCGGGGCCAAAGGTGGCGACCAGGAGCGGCACGCTCCGTGGAACGAGGCTCGAAGGTGGAGTCCATCGCTTCACTGGCATCCCTTACGCTGCCCCGCCGGTTGGTGCGCGACGATGGCTGCCTCCTGCGCTGGTCGCCTCCTGGCGTGGAGTCCGACCCGCAAGGGCATTCGGAGACCGTTGCATACAGCCAGAGAGCCCCGATCTTCAGTTGCGCTCGCCGAGCGCCAGCGAAGACTGCCTGTTTGTCAACGTGTGGACGCCAGTCCCCCGTACAGGCCATCTGCCAGTGCTCGTCTACATACATGGCGGTGGCTTCAGCGCAGGCGATGGCTCAGAGCCGCGCCATGACGGCGCGGCGTTGGCTCGCCAAGGTCTCGTCGTCGTTACGGTGAACTACCGGCTCGGGGTGTTCGGCTTTCTGGCACATCCGGAACTGTCACGTGAGTCGAAGTACGGTGGTTCTGGAAATTACGGGCTGCTCGATCAGATCGCGGCGCTCCAGTGGGTCCGTGACAACATCGCTGGGTTCGGCGGGGACCCGACGCGGGTGACCGTCGCTGGGCCCTCGGCCGGCAGCGAATCGGTTAGTGGACTGCTCGCCTCGCCCCTGGCCTCGCGGCTGCTGTCCGGCGCTATTCTGTCAAGCGGCGCGCTGGTCACTCCGGCCAACACGGTGCCACGTCCGCTCGCGGCGTCTGAAGGCTTCGGCGCGGAGTTCCTCTCGGCAGCGAACAGCGATCTCAAGGCGCTGCGGAGAATGCCGGCAGCCGCGTTGCTCGAGTTGAGTACGGCGTTCACGGTCACGCGTCGCGCGCGCTTCCCTTTGGTGCTGGACGGGCACGTCTTCCCGCATGCTCCTGAGGACGCGTTCGCACGTGGTCTGCAGGCGAAGGTGCCGCTGCTGCTTGGGTGGAATTCACGGGAGCAGGATGAGCGCGCCGTGCTCGGACGTGACCCGGCAACGCCCGAGGCGTTCGAGCGTGCCGTCCTGCGGCTGTTTCCGTCACATGCGGAGACGATACGGGGACTCTACCACGCCGGGACGGCTGAGGAGACCCGCCTGGCCGCACGCGATCTGGCGACCGACCGGTTCATGGGGTTCCCCATGTGGAAGCTGGCCGACCTGCACGTCCGCACGTCGGGCCAGCCTGTGTACCGCTACGTGTTTGATCATGCGCGCCCGAGGCCGCCAGGTGCCGCGGTATACGCGGCGGCGCCCGGCGCGTCACATGGTGAAGAAATCGAGTACGCCATGGGCACGCTTGCATCGGTGCCTGGGATTGAGTGGTCAGACGCGGACCAATCGGTGGTCCGTCTCATGACGGACGCCTTCGCCTCCTTCGCCAAGACCGGGAAGCCGAATGTGGGTCTGTCCTGGGCGCCAACAACGCTGCGGGAGTGGCCTGTGCTTTATGTGGGCGCTCCCGCTCGCGTTGTCCAGGACCCGCACCGTCTGAGGTATGCGACGCTTGACAGCATCTGGTTCCGTCCTCCACCGCCTTGACTATACGGACGCCAGCGACCCTCTAGGCGCGGAATAGTGGCTAGTGGCCGACGGGCGGCCTCCTGTACCCGGCGTTCGGACCGTGGAGGCCGAATCACGGCATCACAATGCCGCATGCGGCAGCACGCCGTGATGGCTCGTCGACGTAGAAGGTCACCATGTGGCGCATTGTCGGGACGCTGTCGAGTGCGTTTCAGCTTCCTCGATCCGGTACCCGTGCATGCGCAGGTACGTGCCGTACAGATCGCGCGTGTCAGCGTAGTCGTCGATAAGCAGCACGAGGGCCAGTGGCGTCATCGTGCCCTGCGCAAGGGACCGGCTGACCGCATGCCCACTTCGTTGACGTCGTCGATGATGCGCTCGACGGTGATCAGGCGTGAGCCCGATGGCGCACCCTGCATGCACGCTATCGACGCGGAGGTGGCTTCACGCCCCGAGGCGGCCCCAAAGCAAGGGCTTCCGACGCGGGAAGGCCGCTCTGATCACTTAAGCGGTAAACCATCCCGTCGTCGCCCTGCCACCCTACGAGCACGACCGGCGCAGCGTGGCGGCGAGCTCGAATGGTGGAGCCTTCAGTTCGACGCTCCCTTCGGCCCCCGACCAAGAACTTGTGCGACTCGCGCGCGGAGCAGTTGCGCAATCTGGGGATCACGAAACGTCGCTTTCTCCGGACCGCCCGGCACCATGAAGGCGTGCAGGCGATCTTTGAGCACCGGCAGCCGCGCGACCTGCGTCGCGACCCACTGTTCTTCGCCGCCATGCGTCTGGAACACTGAACGTGAATACACGATAAATCGAGTGCGCGGCTTGCGCGCCGCCACATAGGCGAGAAAGACGATGAACCGGTTTTCGGCCAGATTCGAACAGGTTCCGAGATGGCCGGCTGGCCGTCTCCTACGCGTGCATCGAGGAGGCAGGACAGATGGGCGACGATCAAGTCAGGGTTCTCTTTCACGACCTGCTCCTCGCGATGCCACGCGGCGCTCGTGTTTTCCTTGCGGATGGCGACCCGCAAGTCCCGCAGCACGTCGGTCACGTCGTCCGCGTTCGTGCCGCCTTCAGCAAGCGTGCGCAGATCGTACACGCGCCCGGGCAGTGGCGAATCCATCAACACGATCACCGGGACGGCGTTTGGGGCGGGAAGATTCTCAGCAACTGTCCGCGCAGAAAGCCAGATTGCGGTGACGACGGCGGCGAGCAGCACTGACGCCCACGCCGCGTGAACGCGCCAGCGTCTGTAGGCGGTGGGCGCTTCTACCCCCGTAGCGATTTCCTCCGTCCCGCCGCTGATTAGTTCTTCAATCTGAATGCGCGCGTCTCCGATCGCCTGGAGTCGCATCTTCGGATCCTTCTTGAGACATCGACGCAGCAGTTCACGCATGCGGGGAGGTGTCGAGGCAGGGAGCACTGACCAGTCCGGCTCGCGCTCGATCACCTTCGCGAGCACGTCGGAGGTCGTCTCACCGCCAAAAGCGCGCATGCCAGTGAGCATCTCGTACAGGACGCAGCCGAACGCCCAGATGTCACTGCCCTTGTCGACTACACCGCCGCGGGCCTGCTCCGGCGACATGTAGGCGGCCGTGCCGACCAGGACGCCGACCTCGGTGGCGATCGGCGGCGTCGTCATGGCGGGGGTGTCGCCAAGTGCGGTGACCGGCGGAAGGGGCGATGCGAGGTCGTCCAGCCAGGCCTTGGCCAGCCCGAAATCGAGGACCTTCACCGTGCCGTCCTCGCGGAGCATGATGTTGGCGGGCTTGAGATCCCGATGCACGGTGCCGGTCACGAGGTCCGGCGGCGTTGGTGCATGGCTCACTCTGGACTCGTAGTCTTCTCAACCCAAGGCCTCGTCACCGTCTGATTGCTGACGACTCGGGCCTGCCAAGCTCGGTGATGTGATTCAGAACACCGCACGCAAGGCTCGCCTCGACCTTGCGGCCGCCTCGGCTACGCGCTCGAAGGCCAGCCCCGATGATGGACTTGTAGCGGAAGAAGGCGTTTTCCACGCGTGCCTGTTGGTGGTAGCCCGAGGCCTTCTTCCATTGGCGCCGCCCGAGCGCTTCCACGTCGGTGATCGCGCGATCGCGCACACCCGAGCGTGGTCCGTGGCGCGACACCCGTGCCGTCATGATCGGCGGTACGACGACCTGGGCGTGTCGCGCGGTGGCGGCCTCGTAGAAGGCGACCGTGTCGTAGGCCGCGTCCCCCGTGACGCTGGCCACGGGGCCGGGCGCCGCTCCGATCAGGTCGGCGCCCACGGACGCGTCATCGACCGTCGCCTCCGTCAGCGCATGCGCCACAATCATGCCCGCGCGGTCGACGCTCAGATGCAGCTTCTTCCAGCCTCGCGTGCCACGTCCGCCGTGTTTCGCCGCCACCCACTCCCTTCACCCACCACCGAGAGTCCTGAGCTGTCGACGATCAGATGGAGCGGTTCTGTGGCGAGGATGTGGTGCACCGCGACCTTCAGCACCTGCCCCCGCCGCGACAGCGTCGTGTGGTCCGGGGCGTCGAGACTGGTGCGCATCACGGTCAGGATCGACCGCACGAAGCCCTCCGTCTGGCGCAAGGGCAAGCGAAACACCAATCGAAGCGTCAGGGCGGTCTCGATCGCCAGATTCGAGAACCGCTGCTGCCCGCCCGGCCGACCGGACGGCGGGACGATCCAGGCAGCCCTGGCGTCGGGCGACAGCCACAGCGTCACGTCGCCCCGACTGACCAGGGCGCGTTCGTACAGCCGCCAATTCCCGACCCGATAGCGCGTCTTGTACGTAGGATGCACCCGCGACTTCATCGCACGATCATGCCGCCGCGGGCCGCCGACATGCCAGAGACTCCAACCGCCGACGCACTGACGGGACGTCGGGAGCCATGCACCAACGGCGCGTTTCGCGTTGGCCGCGAACAGATCGAGCGACTCACGACCAATTACGACGTCATGGCGACCGGCCTCGCTGTCACCGACGCCGCCCAATCGAGTGCATGGCTCGAACAGCCGACGCTCATCGATGCCGCGGGCGGTGTAGGAGGCCCCCCAGCCGTGCACCAACGCCGGGCAGCAAGGCCGGCAGTCGTGGCCCGCGTCGCGCGCGGAGACGGAGTACGAGTAGCAAGCGGCGTCAAGCACACAGGCCGCTTCGCTCACGCGCATGCTTGGCCTGAGCTGAGTCGCCTCACGATGTTGACGCGCGGCCCCATTCGCGTAAATATGCCGGTACTTCCCAACCTGACCACGCCGGATAGGTGTGGCCGAGCCCGCGCAATCGGAAATGGAGTCGATATGCCGCGTCTGAACCGTCGTCGATTTGTCACCCATGGAGCGCTGGCCGGAGCCGTGTTCACCCCAGCTTTTGAGAGCCACGAGGTTGCCCCGTTTGCGTCACCAGCGCTGGACGTTGGGCAGGACCGGTCCACCGTCACCACCGAGAAGCCTGACGAACTGGTTCGGCGCTTGATGAACGGCTTTCAACTAACGCAGCTCATTTACATCGCAGCGAAGCTCAAGATCGCTGATCAGCTGGCCCAAGGCCCGCGCGCAATAACCGATCTCGCCGCTGTCACAAACAGTCATGAGGAATCTCTCTACCGGATTCTGAGGACGTTGGCCGGTCTTGGAGTATTCCGCGAAGAAGATGGACGCCGTTTTCGGCTCACACCAGCTGCTGAAATACTTCGCAGCGGGGTGCCAGGTTCATTGCGAGCGTCAGCAGAGTCGCGCGGCGAAGACTGGACGTGGCGGGCATGGGGAGCATTACGCGAAAGCGTCAAGACCGGTAAGACGGGGTTCGATGTGGTGTACGGCAAGAACACGTTCGATTGGTTTGCCGAGAATCCAGAAGCAGCTCGGTTGTTTGACGAATTCCAAGCCAACAACACGTCACGATCTGCCGCTGATGTCGTCACCGCTTACGATTTTTCCCGCGCCATGGTTGTGGTGGACGTTGGAGGAGGGAACGGAACGCTGCTTAGTGAAGTTCTCCGGAGACATACGGCGCCCAGGGGCATTCTGTTCGACTTACCGCATGTGGTAGAGGCTGCGAAACCCGTAGTCGCTGCAGCCCTTGCGCCTCGTATCCAATATGTCGGAGGTGACTTCTTCAAGGCGGTGCCTGAAGGCGGTGACGTCTACATCTTGAAATACATCCTCCACGATTGGGAAGAGACTCGTGCCCGTAACATTCTGTCAAGCTGCCACCGCGCGATGTCTTCCAACGCGAAGTTGCTGGTCATTGAAGACATTGTGTGCGGTCCGAACATTCCGTGCCAAGCCAAGCTCTCTGATATTCAGATGTTGGCCCGGACGGGGGGCAGGAACCGAACGGAATCGGAGTACCGCGAACTGCTGGGCGCCGGAAGGTTTGACACGCGTCGTGTGCTTCCTCTTACTTCCGGTCTCGCCGTGATTGAGGCGGTCCGTGCGTAAGGGCTGACGTCGCAGGTAGCTGATCTCGTCGACGACGAACCAACTGCGGGGAGGTCCTGGTGCTCGAGGGGGAGATGGTGGCCTCGATCCGTGCGCTGGCGGCGCGTGGGGTCGGGAGCAAGCGGATTGCCGCGACGCTGGGCGAGGCGCGTAACACGGTGAAGCGGTACCTGCGGACGTCGGTCGCGGCCGGCGAGCAGGAGCGGCCGCAGGCGCGCAAGCTGTCGACCGAAGGGCGGCGCTGGCGCGCACGCTCTACGAGCGCGTGGCCGAGGGAAACGCGGTCGTCGTGGAGCGGCTGTTGGCCGGGCAGGCCGTCACGGTCAGCGTGCGCACGATCGAGCGCGCGGTCGCCGATCTGCGACGCGCCCGCCGTGTCGCCGAGGTCGCGACGGTTCCTCCGGTGAGCAGCTGCAGATCGACTTCGGCCAGAAGCGGGTCGAGATCGCGGGCCGGGCGGTCCGCGTGCATCTGCTGGTGGCGGTGCTCAGCTACTCGCGGCGGCTGTTCGTCAAAGCGTTCCTGCACGAGCGGCAGGACGAGTGGCGCGAGGGGCTCGCCGCGGCGTTCCGGTACTTCGGCGGCGTCCCGCGCACGGTGCTTGGCGACCGTTGTCAGTGACAGAGCTTGCGCACGCGGTTGGAGATGAATGCCGGTGACGGTGGGTTCTCGGCAAGCCCCAACGAGTGCAGGACCTCGTGGATGATGGTGACCCAAGCGTCGCCGTGGCTTTGTCGCACCAGGCCACCGCACACGTAGACCACACGACTCCCTGGTGTAGTGACGGCCATTGGTCCCCGGCAGGAGCGAAGATCGCTTCCGTCGAGGAAATACACGGTGTGCAGGTAGTCCTGGAGCGACATTCGGAGTGTCTCCAGCCGCGCCGCAAGCGGTTGCCCTTGCTCATCGACGAACTCGGAGAGCAGGCCTCCGCAACCATTTGCCGCCACTCGCGCCGATGCGAACCCAAGGGCCAACTCAGCCGAGCGCTTCAGGCGGACCTCGCTGATGAGGACCTTGAACGGCGACACCGCGGCCGGTGCAGGAGCCGGAATGGCATCGGTAACGACAGACGCCGGGGCCTGTGGCCCGACGACGGGGACCGGCTCCTGCCCGTGAGCGCCTCTCGCGACCATGAGCATGACGAGAATCGCCGGAATGGTGGGACAAGCGAGGTACCGGAACCCGCGATGTGGACGCATGCGTCCACGCTCGGCTCCCGCGCGTGGGGCGTCTTGACGGGCATCCTGAATTTCGCCTCGGTCGTCCCTGAATTCGTGTGAGTCATCGCGGACAGGTCACTTCACGAGATGCGGAAGGGTTTACGGCCGAGATCGGGCATACTGCGGGTACAGGGCATCGATGCTGCACGTGGGTTCGGGAGGTGACTTCCGCCTGGGTGACTGGCTGGCGCAACCAGCCCAATGCCGGCTGTCGAAGGACGGCCGGACTGTGCAGGTGCGCGCCAAGGTCATGGACCTGCTCGCGTACCTGGCCTCGCGGCACGGGCAGGTCGTGTCGAAGGACGACCTGCTGAACGACGTGTGGGGCTCGCAGTCGGTCAGCGAGTCGGCCCTCACGCGCACCGTGACCGAACTGCGGCACGCGCTCGGTGATGACGCCGACCATCCGCACCTGCTTGAGACGATTGCCAAGCGCGGCTATCGGCTAATCGGGGAGGTCGAGTACGTCGCTGCCGGGGCCGGTGCGTCACAAACGGCGTCGACGACTCCAGATGGTGACAACACGGCCGCGCGTCCGGCTGCCGTCAGCGCTCGCGCCTGCACCTCGACGGCTCCCGCCACGGCCGCCCCCCTGAGGCGACACAGGAGAGTCGTCGCCGCCGTCACGTGCGCTGCGGCGCTCATCATCACGTCGTGGTTCGTGTCGAGCGGCCACAGTCGTGATGCCGCCCCGCAGGCGGTGACGTCGCTCGCGGTCCTCCCCTTTGACAACGGAACGGGCGATCCCGCCATCGACTACATCTCCGATGGCATCACGGCCAGCGTGATGCAGCGACTCTCGCGGGTGGCCGGCCTGAAGGTCATCTCGCAGGCCGCCGTGCTGTACGCAAAGAAGCGGGGGGACGACCCGCAGGCAATCGCGCAAGCCTTGGGTGTCGGATCAGTGCTCACCGGCCGGCTCGTCAAGCGCGACACCAGGCTGGCCCTCGCGCTGGAACTGCTCGATGCGCGCGACGCCCGCCATCTCTGGGGCCACCGCTACGAGGTCGACCTGCGTGAGGTCGCTACGCTGGAGCAAGCGATCCCCGTCGACCTCGTCGAGCACCTTCGCCTGACGTTGAGTGCCGCATCGAAACGGCAACTGGCGCGCACGTACACAGACGACGCCGAAGCGCACGAGTTGTACCTGAAGGGACGCTATGCGTTGAAGAAATCGCATACCGCCGGGCCATTCTTAGAACCATTCTTGCGGAGTGCGAAGCAAGCCGTGACCTACTTCGAGGAGGCGATCAAGCGTGACCCCGAGTATGCGCAGGCGTATGCCGGCCTCGCATATACATATCTGACCGAAACCGGAGCCGGCCTGCCGAGGCAGGAAGCGGCGCGCCGCGGCCGCGCAGCTGCGATGAAGGCACTGGCCCTGGACCCGGAACTGTCTGAAGCCCACCTGTCGCTCGGGAGGGTGCTGTTCCGGGATTGGGACTTTTCCGGTGCCGACAAGGCGCTGACGCGAGCGCTCGATCTGGATCCCAACAACGAAGAAGCGCATCACCTGTACGCACACCTGCTGCTCGAACTCGGGCGTATCGACGAATCACTCAGGGAAGCTCAGGCGTATCTGGCGCTCGACCCGGTCTCGGAGGACCCCATGATGCATTTCGTCGGGCACCTTGCCTGGGTCCGTCAGTACGACGACGCCATCGCATGGAGCGTCAAACTCCGTCAACTCAACCCGGATGCGGTCCCGTGGGATCTCTGCGAGGCCTATTACGGCAAGGGGATGTACAAGGAGACCGCCGAATGCATCCTCGAGCGGAACGCGGGTGTTCTGACACCGACGCAGGTCGGCGACCTCAGGTCAGCGTTCGCACGTGACGGCATCGACGGGGTGTTCCGCGTGCGCATCGAGCAGTTGAAGGCCGTCACGCTGGAGAACCACCGGAACATCGTGGACATCGCCGCCCTGTACGCGCGCCTCGGCGAGACAGAGGAGTCGTTCCGGTATCTCGAGCAGGCATACGCCATGCGCGCCCAATCAGTCGCAGCCATCAGGGCCGACGTGCGCTTCGACAACGTGCGCGACGACCCGCGATTCGCCGATCTCCTGCGGCGGATCGGGCTGCCGCCGTTGAATTAACCCCAGAGTTCACTTGAGTCCGATATCGTCCTGTGATCTAGTGGGGCATGCCGCATCCGTATCCGGTGGCCCTCCGTGAGCGCGCGGTGCGGACAGCACTGACACGTATCAGGTCGTCGCGCAGCGCTTTGCGATCAGTGTCACGACGTTGCTGCAGTGGGTACAGCGGGCCCGTGCCACCGGCGAGCTCGCGCGGCGTTGGTGCATGGCTCGATCTGGAGATGCACTCCCCCAACCCAGAGCTCGTCACGAGTGATTGCGGCCGACGCTGGCCTGCCAAGCGCGGTCATCCGATTCAGGACGCGGCAGGCCAAGCTCGAATCGAATTCTCGGCCCCTACCACTGCGGGCCCGAAGACCGTCGCCAATGATGGACTTGTAGCGGAAGACAGCGTTCTCCACGCGGGCCTGCCGGTGGTAGCCGGAGGCCTTCTGCCATTGCCGCCGCCCGAGCGTTTCCACGTCGCTGATCGTGCGATCGCGCGCGCTCGAGCGCGGTCCGCGGCGCGACACCTTCGCCGTCCTGGTCGGCGGCACGACCACCCGCGCGTGGCGCGCGCTCGCGGTCTCATAGAAGGCGACCGTGTCGTGGGCCGCGTCCGCCGTGACGCTGGCGATCCCACCGGCCGCCGCGCCAATCAGGTCAATGCCCACGGTCGCGTCATCGGCCGTCGACTCGGTCAGCGCGTGCGCGATGATCACTCCGGAGCGGTCGACACCCAGATGCAGCTTCTTCCAGCCTCGCGTGCCACGTCCGCCATGTTTCGCTGCGGCCCACTCGCCTTCCCCCCCTCACTGAAAGACCGTGCTGTCGACGATCAGATGCAGCGGTCCCTTCGCCGGGAGGTTACGCACTGCGACGTCCAGCCACTGACTCCGTCGCGAGAGCGTCTTCTGGTCCGGGGCATCGAGACCCGCGCGCATCACGGTCAGGATCGACCGGACGAAGCCCTCCGTCTGGCGTAAGGCCAAGCCGAAGACCAGTCGAAGCGTCAAGGCGGTTTCGATGGCCAGATCCGAGAACCGCTGCTGCCCGCCAGGTCGGCCGGACGCCGGCACGCCCCACGCGGCCAGGGCATCCGGCGAGAGCCACAGCGTCACGTCGCCGCGCCGAACGCGTGCGCGCTCACAGGCGCGCCAGTTCCCCACCCGATAGCGAGTCTTGTACGTCGGGTGTACCCTCGACTTCATCCCTCGATCATGCCGCGGGGGCAACCGACACGCCAACGCCGCGCGAAGGGCCAAGAGAGGAGCCGTGCACCAACGCCCTGCGTAGTGGGTGGGGCGTTTGTCAACCGCCGTCTTCCACAAAGTACAGCGACCTCGCCGCGGCCGCCGCTGCTTGTCTCACCGCCGGACGGCCTGAGCGCCGGAGCCCTGGCGAAGGCCGCTCCGGCGGTCAGTGATCGTCACGGCAAGTGAGCCCCGGCCCGTGGCGTGTCCGGTCCCGGCCCCGCACCGGCCGATGGGGTTCCTGCTCTCGCGTGCCGTCGTCAGCGCTCTACTTCCACTCCCCCGTTGTCGGGCGAAGCGCGTGAGCGAGCACGAAACGCGCCACCTGGCGACCCTGCCTGGCGCCGACCTCGTCGGACGTTCGGAAGTGGATCCCCGAGTACACCCGCGCATCGACAACTTCCTGCAAACCCTCGCTGAGTGTCAGCCATTCGCGGGTAATCCCCGTGAAGGTGAGTTGAATCGGCACGCCGGGCGCATTGCCGAACAGCAGCCGGATGACGGTGTTCATCGCGCCGCTGTTGGTGGTGTGGCCCGACGGGTATTCCGGATGCGGGTGGGTCAGGAGCAGCGGCTGCCACAACAGGTCGCCGGCAGTGGCAGCGTTTCCGTCCGCCTCGCCATTGGCGATGGCAGGTAACGGCCGCCAGAAGTTGTAGGTGTACTTCGCGTCCCAGCAGGCGATGCTGGCGTCGGCGGCAGCGAGATACAACAACGCGAACGCACGCGCCTTCGACGACAGGTCGAGGTTGCCGCCCTCGAGGACCTGGGTCATCGCACCGTTCCAGATGGCGGTGGGCGATGCACGCCAGAAGTGCGCGATGTCGGTCTGCTCTTGCGTGCGCTGACTGCTGTCAAAGGACCCAATGAGCTTCACTTCGTCGTAATCGCGCGCATACGTCTCGCTACTCAGGGCCGGTGGGCCATCCGGGCGGAACTGCGATCCGCTGCGGAGTACCCACGGCGTGACGTTGCCCCAGCCCGGGAGCAACGCGGGCGTGTTCCCCAGGGCTGTCCAGACTCCGGCGGCGCCTGCGCCCGGAGCGGTGTAGTCGAACTGCGCGGCGGCAGCGTTGTCTGTCGCGCGACGCGCCAGGATGGTTGCCGCCACCGACTGGCCGAACGCGAGACCCGGGTCGAACTCGGACACGCCGTGTGTCGCGAGGGATGACGCCAGCAGGTCGTTGAGGGCACCCTCGCGCGCAGGGAACAGAGAGACCAGGGCGTGATGGGCGGCCCCGATCGCTGCCGCCTCCGCACCGGCGCCCGACGGTCCGTGCCCCGGCGAACTGTAGGACAGATATTGCTGGGTGATGGCGTTCACGGCGTCATGCACTGACACCTGGACGATCGCCATCGTTCGCGTCTGCACCGCGGGCGCCTGCGTAGGCGAAGCGCTCAGCGTCTCAGATACGGCAATGAGGTTCCACTCGGTGACAGGGTCGGTGGCGGCGGCTGCCGGCGCAGGTATCGAGAGCGCGCAGAACAGCCCGAGCGTGGTCCAGCGTGAACGCTTCAACATGGCATCTCCAGGGTGGTGTGGCGAGGTCGTGGGTGCTGCGCCTAGCCTGGCCGTGGCCAGCACGACTCGCAATCGGCAAGAACCCGCATGACCCGGCGCGCGGCCTATTGCGGCGTCGTGCGGCGTCTTACCGGCTGGCGGGAGTAGAATCCGGGCGCAGGCGCACCCCACTACGGGGCATCGATGCCCATCGACCACCTCTCGCCCCCTCCGGATACGACAGACGGACTGCTGGATTCCTGGAAAGCCATCGCTCGGTACCTCAATCGCGACGAGAGCACCGTCCAGCGATGGGAGAAGCGCGAGAACATGCCGGTGCACCGGCACGTGCATGAGAAGCGCGGGTCGGTGTACGCCTACCATGCCGAACTGGATGCATGGTGGCAGGGCCGCCGTCAGCGATTGGAGGCAGATCAAGGGAACGGCGCCGGCATCCCGCCCGAGGCCGCCCGCGATCTTCCGATCGCGGACGACGGACCAAGGGCGCGTGATCGGTGGCCTCGGTGGAGCGCGGGCGTCGTCGTTGTCCTGCTGGTGATAGCGACGGGCGCTTTGGTGTTGAGCTGGGTCCCCTACGGCGCGACGTCCCCGTCACCCTTCGGGGCGACGCTCGTGCGGCTCACCTCGACGTCCGGACTCAACATCGACCCGGCGCTCTCCGCTGACGGATCGTTGCTCGCGTTCGCTTCCGACCGCGACGGGACCGGCGAGCTAGACATCTGGGTCCAGCCTGTCGGAGGGGGCCGGGAGCAGCCGAGGCGAATCACCAGCGAGCCCGGTGACGAGCGCGAGCCCTCGTTTTCCCCGACCGGCGCCTCGGTCGTGTATGCCAGGAACAACGCCAACGGCGTTCACATCGTGGACATCGCTGGCGGCACTCCCAGATTGCTCGTTGACGCGGCGCAAACGCGAACACCTCGGTTCTCTCCGGATGGGCGATGGGTGACGTATTGGACGGGAGTTCCGGTCCCGGTGGCGCCCAGAGGGACGGCTGCGCTGTTTGTCGTTCCCGCCAGCGGAGGGTCGCCGCGGTCGCTCGCGTCGGACTTTGCTCAGGCCCGACTCGGGACATGGTCACCTGACGGCACCAGTGTTCTCTTCGTTGGCGAGCGCGAACGCGACCCGAGTCAGTCCACGCTCGACTGGTACATCGTTGACGCACGCGGCGGTGAGCCGTTTCGCACGGGTGCGGTCGCGGTGCTCCGCAAGGCGGGGATTGAGGGTCTGCCGATTCCCGGAGCCTGGACTGGCGAGGATGGCTCCGTCGTGTTTACGACCTACGGTCCGGCAACATCGAACGTGTGGAAGGTGACCGTGTCGCCCGCCACAGGGCGTGTGGCCGGCGAACCTACGGCGCTTACGTTCGGCACCGCCAATGAGCGCGGCCCTGCGGTCAGCGCCTCCGGCCAGGTCGCGTTCGCCAACGTGACCGAGAACATCGATGTGTGGCGACTGCCGCTCGACCCGACGACAGGTCTAGGGAGCGGAGCTCTCGAGCGCGTGACCGACGACGCCGCCGACGATCGATTGACCAACCTCAGTGACGACGGCCGGACCATGGTGTTCATGTCATCCCGCACCGGGCAGGAGGGGGTGTGGGTGAGGGATGTGCAGGGACGGAGCGATCGCCAGGTCACGAATGACACAGCGGGACTGGCCCGTATCAGTCGAGACGGCGCCACGCTTGCAGTGCCAAGGGGTCGTTCCAACACCGCCGGCGTTGATCTTCTGTCGCTTGCCGACGGCCGGCGGTCGGGCCTCTGCGACGACTGCTTTGCCGGCGACTGGTCACCAGACGGCGCGCGACTGGTCGTTCAGAAGAACGGCCTATCGCGCCTGGTTCTGCGAGACGTCACCTCCAGCCGCGAGAGGGAACTGGCTGCGCACGGCGCGTGGTACCTTCTTCAGCCCCGCTTCTCGGACGACGGGGAATGGATTGTCTTTCACACGTCGGGCACCCCGACGACCAGGCAGATTTACGCTATTCCGGCGTTCTCCCGCAGCCCTATCCCCGTCCAGGCGTGGATACCCATCGTTACCGATTTCGGCGTGCAACCGAGCTGGGCGCGAGACGGTTCGGGCGTCTATTACTTCTCGCTGAGGGACGGCGCGTTCTGTGTCTGGCTGCAGCCAGTCGACCGCGTGACGAAGCGACCGATCGACAACCCAGTGGCCGTCCAGCATTTTCACCAGGCGCGGCTGCGCGCCGCCACAGGAGCCATGGCGAGCAATCATAGAGCCGACGGCTATCTGTATGTGACCCTCACGTCTTCCGCGGCAAACATCTGGATGCTTGGCCGCTAGCGCCAGATGTACGCCGCCACTGGCCGAAGGCCTGCCAAGCTCGGTCGGGCAGGCCGAAGGCCGCCGCGTCCGGGAGGTCGCCGCACTCCGGCGAGTAACTCCGGCCGTGCTCATGCGTCGAATGAACCCCAACGTTTATATGCGGGCTGTGTCCACGGACATTCCGAACTCTCGCGCGCGAGTTCTCGTCAGCCAAGACCGGAGGGACGACTATTCGACTCCCGCCGCCCCCAATCGTCCACAGCGGCCCATAGGCGTCCAATGGCGGTCATCGGCGTCCCAGCCGATCCGCGTCGAGAACCTCGATCAATCGGTCTCCAACACACGGTCAGAAGATGGTCGGTTAGGTAGAACCGGCTTCATCGAAGCGAACGATCAACACCGTCACATTGTCGCGGCCACCAGCGGCATTGGCTTGTGCCACGAGTGCCGTCGCGGCCTCTTGCGGATCCGGCGTCGTTCCGAGCACGTGCGCAATCGCCTCGTTAGTCAGCATCTCGGTCAATCCATCCGAACAGAGCAGCAGCCGATCGCCGGCTTTGACCTCGAAGGCGTGCGCTTCGACCTTGACGCCGACCTGCTCACCGCCCACGACATTCGTGATGATGTGTCGGTACCGATGCCTCGCCGCTTCTTCTGGTTGAATCGCACCGCTGCGCAACAAATCGGCCACGAGGGTGTGGTCGTGCGTTACCTGTTGCAGCTCGCGACCCCGATAGAAGTACCCGCGGCTGTCGCCGACGTGGACGAGGCATACCTGCGATCCGAGGTGAAACGCCAGTGTGACCGTGGTGCCCATGCCGCTGAGCTCGGGATGCTCGGCAGCCTCCGCCATGACGTGCGCATCGGCATGACCGATCGCAGCCTGAAACTCAGCGAGCACCTTCTGCACCCCGCTCTCATCAGGCGCGAAAAACCACTTGAAGGAATTGAGCATGAACTGCTCGATCGCGGTGACGGTGAGCGCACTCGCCGTTTCGCCGGCGCGGTGGCCACCCATGCCGTCGGCGACGAGATACAAGTGGCCCCTTTCCTCGCCGACATGCAGCTTTGGCTCGACCAGGCTGGTTTGCCGAATCCGCATCGCCTTGCTGAGTTCGGCCACGAGGAACTGGTCTTCGTTCGTAGGACGCACGCGGCCTTTGTCTGTGATGCCAAACGCTTTCGGCGCCAGGGCCCCGTGCGTGACGGGTGTCGTGGAGTCAACGTTAAGCGGCGCAGTAGGGTCGGGCATTGCTGACGGTGCTGCACGCACCGTGCCGTCGCGGTGGCGTTGGTGCATGGCTCGACGTGGACTCCTTCGTGTAGCCCGGAAACGCTCCTCGAGGCAGGAGCACGTCCTCAAGGAGCGGAATCGGGTGGCCACCTGAAGCCGTGATCGATCCCTGCGCAAACACCGCGTCGACACTGTCCGGCTCGCCTGCCGAAAGTCGTCGTCTCACGGCATCGCTTACCGGAGGACTCCCCTGAATCTTGACGTAGAACACTCCATCGGCCAGATAACGGCCGACCGCCGTCCTCTCCTTCTCCTCAGCACCGCTCCCCAGATTGTGATTGTGCACCTCACCGAACGGGGGCACAACGAAAGAGCCTGCAAGGTCGACCGTTCGATCCACTTGAGGAGGTGCCTTGAAGGTGAATCGGCCCTTGACGCTAAAGCCTGTGCGCCTCTCGAAACCTTGGCCTGTAAACCACCACCCGTTGACGAGCTCCACAGTCGATCCCGTGGGGCTCTGAGTGAAGAGCGGGGTTCGCCCACTGCTCAACATAAGGGCGGCGAGCAAGGGAGCAAGAATGCGGGGCTGGGCGCGGACGTTCAACATGCGGCTGGTCCATTCGGCATTCGGCTGTCTCGCTGATTGATCCAGACGCGCTGAGCTTAGACGATTTGGAGGCCGGGAAAGAATGAAGCGTCGGTGTGGTCACCCGAGCTGTTTCCACGGACATTCCGCACTCTCGCGCGCGCGAGTTCTCGTGAGCCAAGGCGGCGCCTGCGTCAGGGTTCGCCCGGGACGCGGCCCTGGTCGCCGTTGGCCGTCATCCAGGCATCCAGTTCGGCGCGCAGCGTCCGCAGCTGCCCGGCATGACGCGGGTCGCTGGCGAGGTTCTGCAGTTCCTCGGGATCGGCCCGCAGGTCGTACAGTTCCTCGGCCGGACGCTGGTGGTACCGCGCGACAACTGCGGCGGCGGCCGGGTCGGTCGCCGCCTTGTCGCGCCAGCTCGCGAAGTAGCCCGCGCCGTCCACCGGCTTGCCGCGATCGATGTGCGTCGTGAAGGTTCGACTCGGTTGCAGGTTGCGGATGTACTTCCAGTCAGTGGTCCGGACACTCCGCATCGGGTACACGTTCATCGGCGGGTCGCTGGTGTGCGTCGTGAAGATGCGATCGCGATGCGTGGTGGTCCTCCCGAGCAGCACGCCCGCGAACGAACGGCCATCGAGACGCGGTGGCGCCTGTCCCCCGCCGACCTCGATCAGGGTCGGCAACAGGTCGACCCAACTCACCATCGCGTCCGAACGCGCCGCGGCGGCGACCTTGCCCGGCCATACGGCGATCATCGGCGTGCGGATGCCGGCGTCGTACAGCGTCCACTTGGCGAACGGCCACTGCGCGCCGTGGTCGGCCGAAAACAGAAAGAACGTGTCCGGTCCGAGAACCGCTCGCGCAGCGTCGTAGACCTCGCCCAGTTCGGTGTCCATGCGGCTTACCCCGCCGCCTTCAAGGCTCGCGGCAGCGACGGCGCGCGGGGGTCGAGGAAGTCGGCCATCTCGGCGCCGGCGTTCCCCTGCCTCGTCTGCAGGAAGCTGGTGATACGCCAGCGCGCCGGGTGCTGTCCGGTAATCAGAGCGGCGCGCGACGGTGAGCAGATCGGCGACGCCGAATAGTACTGCGTGAACCGCGTCCCTTCGGCTGCCAACGCGTCGAGCCGAGGCGTCGGCACGAAAGTGCCGCCGTACACCCCGACATCGCCAGGCCCGAGGTCGTCGGCAAGGATGACGCTGATGTTCGGTTCGGTCGCGCCGCCAGGACTCGCGACCGCCATGAGCACGGTCGCGGCGAAGACCGCCGTCGCCCACAATTGCTGCTTCAGCATCCGGCAATTCCCGGTCTCACCGGCACGCGACCCACCGTCACCGCCTTTCGTGTTGGCAGCCATTGTCGCCGGAATCGCGCGCACCAACGCCGCTCGCCGTCGCGTCAACTGCGCCGCATACGACAATGGGGAGATGCTCGCGTCCCCGGCCCGCCGTGCCGCCCCGCCCACGGTCCTGCACCCCATCGACGAACGGCTCCCGCTTCCGCGGCTGGCAGCGCTCGGGTTGCAACACGTGCTGGTCATGTACGGCGGGGCGGTGGCGGTGCCGCTGATCGTTGGGCGAGCCCTCGGCCTCACGCCGGCGGAGGTCGCGCTGCTCATCTCGGCCGATCTGTTCTGCTGCGGCTTGGTGACGCTGATCCAGTCTCTGGGCGTCTCGCCGTATTTCGGCGTGCGGCTGCCGGTCATGATGGGCGTCACCTTTGCCGCCGTGGGTCCGATGGTTGCCGTGGCCAACGTCAATGGTGGAACGGACGGCGCGCGGGCGATTTTCGGGGCGCTGATCGGCGCGGGGATCGTTTCGATGGCCCTCGCACCGGTCATGGGTCGACTGCTGCGGTTCTTCCCGCCTGTCGTGACCGGCACGATCATCGTCATGATCGGCGTCAACCTCATGCGCGTGGGGATTGGCTGGGCGATGGGAGGCCCGGCATCAGCGGCGCAGACTCCCGACGTCGCTGTGCTGCGGTCGATGCTGGCATCACCTGGAGTTGGTGTGCCGGCGGGCCCGTTGCGGGTGCCGATGATCGACAACCCCGGCTACGCGGCGCTGGACCATCTGGCAGTCGCGCTCCTCGTGCTGGTGGTCATCCTCCTGATCATCCGCTACCTTCGCGGCTTCCTCGCAAACATCGCCGTGCTGCTCGGTGCGATCACCGGCTGCGCCGTGGCCGTCGTCACCGGCGAGATGACCTTCGAGAAGGTCGCCAATGCGCCGTGGTTCGGACTGGTCCGCCCGTTCGCGTTCGGGACGCCCACCTTCGATCCAGTCCTGATCGGCACCATGACGCTGGTGATGATCGTGGTGATGATCGAGTCCACGGGAATGTTCCTCGCGCTGGCCGACATCACCGGACGCCCCCTGACGCGACGGTCACTGACGGCCGGCCTGCGGGTGGACGGCCTCGGGACGGTGATCGGTGGCGTCTTCAACACCTTCCCGTATACGAGCTTCTCGCAGAACGTCGGGCTGGTGAGCGTGACTGGTGTCAAGAGCCGCTGGGTATGCGTGGCCGGCGGCGCGATCATGGTGGTGCTAGGGCTGCTGCCCAAGCTGGCCGCCCTTGTCGAGTCGGTACCGTTGTTCGTGCTGGGCGGGGCCGGGCTCGTGATGTTCGGCATGGTGGTCGCCAGCGGGATCCGCATCCTGTCCAACGTCGACTTCCAGGGCAACCGCCGCAATCTCTACATCGTCGCGATTGCGGTGGGCGTCGGGATGATCCCGCAGGAGGCGCCGCGCTGGACGCAGCAGATGGCGCATGCGGTGCGTCCGCTGCTCGAGTCCGGCATCCTGCTTACGTCGATCGCGGCGGTGCTGCTCAATCTCCATTTCAACGGCGGCGGCGCGACGGATGCTCCGAACCACACGCATACCGACGCGTCTTGAAGAGGCGCCGTGATTCTCGCGGGGGTGTCTCCAAAGACATTCCGCGATCTCGCGCGCGAGTTCTCGTCAGCCAGGGCGGGAGGGCGACCGCCGCGAGCATGCCGCCGATCCCAGACATGGTCCTGCCGCATGCTTGGCGCGGGATCAGCCGCGAGCCGAGTCGCGAGTCGACATTGGGAGCGCGCCTGCTGGCCCTCCAGCCCGGCTAAGCAGCCTAACGGGTGTCGTGGAGTTTTTGCGCATCATGGCGGTCCGTGGGCGTACAGCCCTTCAGCGTGGAACACGCTGAGCAAATCGGCCCACCACGGGCGCTCGGCGCTGCTCCACTCCCCTCGCGAATCACCACCCACCGGACCGGTCTCTACCTTCCCATCAACATGCGCTGTCGCAGCTCTTGAAACCAGTTGAGAACAACCTGCACTTGCGGGGTTGGCGGCCCCCCGGACCCGGGCAATCCCGTGCTGGTAACCACGAGGAACTGGCCGCTAGGAGTGACGTCGTATCTCCGCCGCGCCTCCGGCGGGCTGGAGAGGAACGACCTCGACGTGGTCACGGGATCGCCGAACGCGAACGACGGATTGGTCGTGACGCTGACCGATTCGAAGCCGCCGGGCCGCGGATCGTAGAAGAGTTCCTTGCCGTCCGCCGACCACGTGACCGCATGAGGAGTGTCGAACCCTCGGGCAGTCAGCGTGAACTTGGCCCCGGTCGCAGGAAACGGTTGCACATGGACGGTCGTCTTGCCACGTTTCGCACTACTCGTGTAGGCGACCCAGCGGCCATCCGGAGAGAAGACTGCGCCCGGTGGATCGACCGACTGGACCGCACCGTAGCTGGTGACGGTCTTTCGCCCGAGTGACAGGATCCTGACAGCGAAGCCCGCGTTCGAGGCGACGCTGAACAGGAGAACGTCCGAGTTCGGCGACCACGATTCCGGCACGTGCGCCTCGCCCTTGTCCGGAGTGGTCAAGCGTTCTGCTGCGGCCGCCCCATCCGCACGCTGCCAGAACAGTGCGCGATCGCCGTCCCGATCCGACTGAAACACTATCCGCTTGCTGTCGGATGTCCAGATTGGGAACCGATTGCTCCCGCCTGATGTCAGCCGCTGCATGGCACGACCACCGGCGAGCTCGAAGGTCCACACGATTGCCTCTTTGCCGTCATCGGTGCCGAAAGCAATCCGCGAGCCATCGGGTGACGCCCGCGGCGATTCATAAAGACCCGGCGGGAGGTTGAGATAATCAACTTGCCCTTGACGATCGACCAGTGCAAGGTGGCCCGCGCTGTACGTTGGCGACGCCGGTCCGACGACGTACGCGAGCGTGCCCTCCTCCGACACGCTGAACTGAGCGACGCCCGTCGCCCCGCCAACCGATCGGCCGACGCCAACAACCACAGGGATGGCCGTGCCCTTCATCTCGAGACGCGCTGCGTCGAACGCGCGTGCGAAGAGGGTGCCGCCAACGGCGTACACGAGGTGACCCGTCGCGACGTAGCGGCCTGCGCTGCCGCCGATGACGAGCGTCTTGCGTTGGCCTGTCGCCAGGGACTGCGCGACGATGCGTGCGTGGTCCCAGCGGTCGCGGGCAGTACCGGTGGCGAGCGTGAACAGCACGTGTCTTCCACCGGGCAGCAGTTGCGGGCTGTCTGCCTGCTCGCCATCCGTGGTCGCGGCAATTAGCGTCGGTGCGCCTCCGTCTGGCGCGACGCGCATGATCCCCTTTCCTAACTGGCCGAAGAGAATATGGTCCGACGTCCACTCGACACCGACAGGATTTTCCGCCGCACAAATCGTCTCGGCCGCGCCACCGGCAATCGCTATCCGCTTGAGGGTTCGATCGGAGAGCGCCCAGAAGACGACGAAGCGACCGTCGGGAGAAAATGCCGGCGCCAATACCGCCTGATGGGACTCGCTGCCTCGAATCGGCTGCGCCACGGACTCCGACATCGCTCGCAGGTACAGCCGCTCGTTCGACGCGTAGACGAGCTGGGCCCCGTCACGTGACAGAGCGATCGACGCTCGGCTAGGGCCACGGACGCTCAGCTCGTCCCGCGCCTCCGGCAACGTGATAGCGAATCTCGTGACCGCGAGTACCGGAGATGGTTTCAGGTACCAGCCGGCCAGTGCCGCCGCAGTGAACGCTGCCGCGGCGATTGCGACGGCGATTACGCGTCGCCATGGGTGCATACGGGTGGCTGGGCCGGTAGTGAGGCGCGCTTCGTCGGACGAAGTCGCGAGGGGGTCCTCGAGGACAATCCGGGCTTCGCCGATATCTCGTAACCGTCGTCGAGCATCCGGCTCGAGACACCGCGCGATCAGACGCCGTACGGCGGCCGGCGTTGCGGGCGGAAGCGCAGCCCCGTCAACTGCGGGAAGGGCAACCGCGCCTTCCGACGTCTCCCCGACCTTCACGTGCTGCCCGGTGAGCATTTCGAACAACACCGCGCCGAACGCCCAGATGTCACTGCGCTTGTCCGCCCTGCAACCCTTGCGCTGCTCCGGGCTCATATAGTCGGCAGTACCCAGGAGCGAGCCGACCTTCGTGTTCGTGACATTGCCGGGGCTCGCGGGCGACGAACCGATCTCTTCGGAGTCGGCATGCGCGTCGAGTGCGCGAGCGATGCCGAAGTCGAGCACCTTGACCGCGCCGTCTGGACGAAGCTTGATGTTGGCGGGTTTGAGATCGCGATGTACGACGCCACGCTCATGCGCGGCCTCGATTCCCTCGGCCACCTGCCTGGCGATTGTCAGCGCCTCCGCCATCGGGATGGCGCCCCGCGCCAGCCGCTCGGCCAGGGTCGGACCGTCCACGAGTTCGAGAACGATCGCGTACACGTCCTCGCATTCCTCGACACCGTAGATGGCCGCAATGTTGGGATGGTTGAGCGAGGCGAGAATCTGTGCCTCGCGTCTGAAGCGACCCAGCCGATCCGGATCGAGTGCGAATGCGTCGGGCAGCACCTTCAGCGCCACATCTCGCTCGAGCCGCGTATCACGCGCCCGATACACCTCACCCATGCCGCCCCGTCCCACGCACGGACCGATCGCGAGAACCCCTAATCGTCGACCAGTGAGCGAAGCACGCGTCGGCGGCATGACGTGTGCGGCGACCGCTGCCAGTGGCGTGATCAGGAAGGAGTCAACCGCAGGATCCTTGGCGAGGAGCAAGCGAATTTCGTCGCGGATGTCAGCGTCATCGCCGCAGGCGTCGCGCAGGAATTCGTCGCGGTCGCCGACCGGCAGGTCCAGGACGGTCTGACAGATTTGTTCGACCCGGCGCCAGCGGTTGCGGTCACTCACCGCGGTCTCCGTCCAACTGCCTCAACAGCCACATCTTCGCCAGTCGCCAGTCGCGCTTCACGGTGTCCGCGGACACGCTGAGCGCGCTGGCTGTTTCATCCACCGTCAAGCCGCCGAAGAAGCGCATCTCGATGATGCGCGCCTTTCGCTCGTCCACCGCTGCCAATGCCTCTAATGCGCGATCCAGTGCGAGAAGGTTGAAGTCGAGGCGCGGCGCAGCAATCATCGCATCGTTGAGTGGGATGACCTCGTGGTCGCCGCCGCGCTTCTGCCTGCCACGCGTGCGTGCGTGATCGACGAGAACGCGACGCATGAGGCGCGCGGCAACGCCGAGGAAATGCCCACGATCCTGCCAGGGCACCCTCTGCGCGTCCAGCAGCCGAATGAAGGTCTCGTTGACCAGCGCGGTTGGCTGAAGCGTGTGTCCGGGGCGTTCCCGCCCCATGTAGGCGGCAGCCAGTCGGCGCAACTCGGATTCCACCAGCGGCACGAGTGCAGCCAGCGCGGCGTCGTCGCCATCGCTCCACTCCCGCAGCAACTGCGTGATGGAGGCCGACCCTGTCACAGGACGCATTCTACCGGCTCCCCGAGAGCAGGGCCATTCACCGTTTGCTCCGCCGATGGCGCATCTTCCGTTGGAGGAGCTTCGATGAACGCCACCACAGCCTGCCGAGCGATTCTCTACGCCAGCGCACTCGCTCTCACGACACCCACGCCTGCGTTGGCGCTGCCGAGATGCGCTGAGCTTGCGTCGAAGCCATCGTATGGGCTGGCCGGCAATCCGGCGGTCACCAGACTGACGGCGACGCCAGTCCCGGTGTCGGCGGGCTTGGCGTATCAGCCAGGGATGGGTGTCCGTTCTCAAGCGCAAATCGCGACGGAGGTCGCGTACTGTCGCGTCGAGTTCGTCTTCAACTCCGGTAAGTCGGGGCCGGCCGATGGATATGACGAGGGTCAAAGACAGGCCATTGGTATCCGAGTTGGACTCCCGTTGCGAGCTGACGACGGGGGCGCCGGCGTGTGGAATGGGAAGATCCACAACCTGGGGAGCAGCGGCTGCATGGGGCACCTGGGGCCCGTGACCGCCGCGACCAATGCCGGCTACGCGGGCGCGGTGAGCGACGGCGGGCACCAGGCAGCCTCCCCCGCGGGCAATCGCTTCGACTGCGCGTTCGGCATGAACGAGTCGACAGGCGCCCTCAACATCGGCCTGATCCGCGATTTCTCTGCGGAGCATTTGCTGTGGCAGACGTGGTGGTCCAAGCAGCTCACGCGGACCTACTACGGGAGGGCAGCGAAGCGCACCTACTGGTCCGGATGCTCGCAGGGCGGGCGCGAGGCGCACATCATTGCCCAGACGATTCCGCACGAGTACGACGGGGTGCTGGGCGGGGGCGCCGGTCTGTGGTGGATGCGGTTCAGTCTCGCGCATGCGTGGGCGGGGCTGGTCATCAAGGACGTGCTCGCACCCATCGGCAAGACCCTGACCGCCGCCCACATCGCGGCGACGACCGACGCCGCCATCGACGCCTGCGACATGCAGGACGGAATCAGGGATGGCGTCCTCGCCGATCCGCGCGCCTGCAAGTGGAGCGCGAAGGCCGCCGTCTGCGGCAGCCCCGGTGCGTCGGCTGACCAGTGCCTCGATACCGACCAGGCTGACGCCTACGATCTGATCCGCCGCGGTCCCCGTAATCGCAAGGGCGAGCTCATCGCGTTCCCCTTCGAGCCCGATTCCAGGTTGCCGATCAACATCGATGCGTTCTACACGAAGCAGATGATGCAGTGGACACTCGCAGACCCCGACTTCGACCCGGCCACGCATCTCTACATGGATGACGCCCATCTCCTTGCCGCTAACGACCGGCTCGGCATCACCTACGAAGACCTGGCGACACTAGCCAGCCAACGCGTGAGCGATCTCATCGACGCTTCAACGCCTGAAGCCCTGGGCTGGGCCCGCGCGGCTGGCACGAAGCTCCTGATGTGGACGGGCACCGCAGACCGGAACATCCCGTCGCGAAACACGATCGCGTTCTATCAACGAACGGCTGCCTACTTCGGCACCAGCGTCAGCGACCCCACCCTGCAGTCGTGGTACCGCGTGTTCCTCTACCCGGGCGTGGCGCACTGCGGAGGGGGCGATGGGCCGTGGCCGGGGCATCCGAACTATGGCCCGCTGTTCGATGCGCTCGTCCAGTGGGTCGAGCACGGTGTCGCACCGACACAGATCCTGGCGACGCAGCATGCCGGTGGTTCGCGTGCGCCGGGGCCGCCTCCAACAGGCGCCGGCCTAGCCGTGATAGCGACCAGGCCGGCGTGCGCGTACCCGCATACCGCAATCTACAAGGGTGCGGGCAGCGTCACCGACGCCGCGAACTTCTCGTGTGGCGGGAATCTGGAGACGCCCGACGTCGTCGAACCGATGGCGACACCCAAGTTCGAGAACGGGACAGGAACTGTCTTGCCGCCCTACGGCCGAGGAGGGAGGCGATGAGTGCAAGCGCTCGGGCGGTGCTGATGACGTGCGCTGCGGCAGTCAGCGGTGCGCTGGTGACGGCCCAGGCTCAATCGACGAGACCCAGAATCGCCGTGTTTTCTGGACCCAACGCCACCATCCAGAACAACAAGCCGCTGGTCACCAGCAACAAGGCTCGGGAACAGTACGGGCTCCCCTTGCGAAGGGATGCGTCCGGCCAGCCGCTCGTCGACTGGCCTCGCTACCAGCGGCTCGCCGCGCCGGTGACCATCTATGTCGAGATGTTCACGGCGCACCCGCTCGAAAGTGATGCGCGGGACCTCTACGCGCCACCCGATGGCTACGTCGATACGCAGGGAATGTTCTCGCAGGTGCGAAGGCATGTGAACGACAAGCCCGTCTACGTGGTCACGTTGAGGCCGGAGGACGGTCTCTACGCATTGCCGTATATGGGACGTCGGGCGAATGGCGCGGCGTGGGAAAGTCCGACACGCGCGGGCGCTCGCGTCGACCAATCACGCCAGACATTCGTCCCCGACGCATCCCGCATCTTCGAGGAAATCGAACGCAACGGCGGGGAGATTCGCGTCAAGGCAGACTACGACTTCTATCGCGCGGTGCCGGCCGGCGGCTATACAAAGGGTCTGGCGAAGGCGGAGCGGACCGACGTCGGAGATGGCGACATCCCCGCGGAGCAGATGGGCGTCCACTTCTTCGCGTACGGGAGCGGCCCCTACAGCGCCCGCGCGGGCCGACCGGAGCTGGCGCGTGCCGCAAACATGGTGCAGCGAGCACTGGTGACAGGCCACTACGCCGGCGCGCTGTGGCTGGAAGGCAGCCCGACGATCGAAGACACGGCCTACTGGCTGAGTCTGATGGTGGACACCACCCTGCCGATCGTTGCCTGCGCCGCACATCGGGATCGTGGCACGGTCAGCGCGGATGGGGACGGGAACATCATCGACGCGATCGACTTCATCTTATCGAAGGTCTGGGCCGATGATCGCGGCCGGGATCGGCTCGGTAGCGTGATGGTGCAGGATGAAGTCGTGTTCTCGGGACGGGAGGTGCAGAAAGGCGATGCACATCCTGGTGGATATCTCGCGACCGGCGGCTATGGCGGCATCCTCGGATCGATGACGGCGGGTCCATTCATCACGAATGTGCCGACGCGCAAACATACGTGGAGTTCGGATGTGCGGGTGACCGCGATGCCCATGATCGTCGAGGGTCTTCTGCGGCGCGATGCTGTCGTCACGCTCGTCCCGGTCCGCGTGAAGACGGCCGATGGAGAGTTGGTGGCTGCTGCCATTCCCAGAGTGATCTTCGTGAAAGGGGATCACTGGTACGACGATGGTGGACAGCCGGATCGTTCGGCGGAACGAGGCATTGCGGCCAGCGTCGACATACTGCAGGCGAAGTACCCACTCGCCGGCATCGTGGCCGAAGGCCTCGCACCTTACGCGGCGCTGTCGGCGTCGCAGGAGCAGGAGCTCCTTCGAGCCGTATACCGCGGCGTGCCCGTCGTGAAAGCGGCGCGAGGGAACGCGACCGGATTGGTGCGAGTGAACCCAGGCAACGTATTCATCGAGGGCAACAACCTGACCGCGACCAAGGCGCGTCTGCTTCTGACAGCTGCCATCATGAAGTTGGGGGCGCTTCCGGCCGCGGCAGACATCGAGCACCCCACGCCCGAAGAACTCGATGCGATCAGAAAGCGGGTCGCCGCCTATCAAGAGATCTTTCAGAGCCACTGAATGGTGGCGACCGGCGCCAATTCATAGAGCGACTATTACGAGCGGTGGTCTGCGAACACCCGATGACATCGCCTCGGATTTCCGTCGCTGCGGGATCCCGAAGTGGCGAAACAGTTGCGGGTTCGTTGGCACTCAGCCCGCCCATATCAACTAACGGGTGTCGTGGAAGTCTTTGCGACTCAGGGCGTTGTCGCTGCCCGCATGCTGGCGGGAAGCATCAAGTCGAGTGTGGGGGTACATCTGGGCGTACGGATCTCGGCAGCAATGGTGTGTAAGTCGTTGTGCGTCAGTTGTTTACAATTGCTCCGTTCGACTCCCGCCGCCTCCACCATTCGTCCAGAGTTGTCCATAGGCGTCCATGGTTCTCCATGGACGTCAGGGCCTTCTGTCTCAAACGCCAGCAGATCGGCGCTCCGCTGGCCTCCCTTCCCTGTCGACCTCCCGTCATCTGCGACAACGTGGGGGTATTTCTGGGGGTACGGTCCGATTTGGGGGTATCGACGCCCTGGGGGTATCGGCTCCCGCGATCAGCACGACCCAAGCCCTCACCCTGATCCAGCAAGAGAAGGACCGCGGCTACTTGTAGAACTCGCTCGAACGCGTACTCCTTACAAGGACGCGACAGCTGTTGGCGGAGGCTCGGGCCATGCGGACCACCGTATCCGCCTTTGCGAAGGTGTCCACGCGATCGGGTCAAGCGCCCGACCGCGGCTGTCGTCAAGGCGGTGTTGGTCGAACGGTTACGCCCCGCGTGCCACGTCCGCCGTGTTTCGCAGCCGCCCACTCCCCTTCGCCAAACACTGAAAGCCCGGTACTGTCGACGATGAGGTGCAGGGGTTCCTTCGCCGAGAGGTTGTGCACCGCGACGTCCAGCCATCGACTCCGGCGGGAGAGCGTCGTGTGGTCCGGGACGTCGAGACTGGCGTGTATCACGGTCAGGATCGACCGGACAAAGCCCTCCGTCTGACGCAGGGGAAGTGGAACACGCGGAGCGTCAGGGCCGTCTCGATCGCCAGATCCGAGAACCGCTGCTGCCCGCCCGGTCGGCCGGAGGGCCGAACGCCCCACGCGGCCCTGGCGTTTGGGGAAAACCACAGCGTCACGTCGCCCCGCCGGACGAGGGCGCCCTCGTACACCCGCCAATTCCCCACCCGATAGTGCGTCTTGTACATGGGATGCACGCGTGACCTCATCGCACGATCATGCCGCCGTGGGCCGCCGACATGCCGGCGGCTCCAAGGACCCACACCTGACGGTCCATAGCCATGCACCAACGCCCCACCACCCTCGCGTCACACGCCCTCGCGGCCTCATAGAACGCCACCGTGTCAGAGGCCTCATCCCCGGTGACGCTGGCGACGTCGCCGGCCGCCGCACCCGACCAGATCGATGGCCAAGCCGGGTCGTCGACTGTCGCGTCGCCGCACGGCGTCACTTCAGGTGCTCGACAAGGTACAGGTCTGTCAGATACCGACCGACATTGCAGACAACGTTCGCAGCCGTGGGTGTTGCGATGCAACTGAGACTCCGGCCGCCACTCCGATCAGCAATCCTTGTCTCCCTCAGGTTCTCGATCACACCGGACGCGAGATCGAATCGTGCGATCACGGCGGTCATCGGGTCCGTGGATTGCCTCACCAGCAGAATGCCGCGGCCATCGGCCGTCCAGGACACCGGCAGGTCTTCAGCCGACACTTCGTGCAGAACGCGGGGCTGGCCGCCAGCGCCAGTCGGGATAATGACGGGCGGGCCCGAGGTTTGTGCTCCGAAGAACTTCGACCCGTCGGGTGACACGCGGATGGCCCAATCGCTCCGCAACTGTGGAATCGGCTGTGGCAGCCGTACCGGCGCACTTCCGTCGATGTCCTGCAGGTACGCAGAGGGCGCCGAATCGTTGTGGCGGGCCGCAAAGATCACACGTCTTCCGTCAGGGAACCAACCGGCGGTAATGTAGCTGAATCCCGCAGCCGTCAGCGTCCGCCGCTCCCCCGCCCCGGTGGGCAATAGGAACAGGCTCGGCTCGCTCTGCGTCATGCCGATGACCCACCTGGCATCAGGGGAGAAGAGACTCCCGGTCCCATTGCCGAGCAGCACGGCAGTCGGCGTGTCGATACGGCGGATTCCAATCTTGTAATCGTGGCCGGACTCTTCGCCGAACCGCGTGAGCAGGATCATCCGGCCGTCCGGTGTCACGTCTTTCGCGTACGACCAGGCGTACCAGGAGATGTCCCGCTCCTCGTCTCGAGCCGTACCCCACCAGTTGATGTCGGTCCGAATCGTGTTCGCTGTCGCGAGCACCTGACCTTCCGGTCCGATGTCGAGAATCGTCAGGTCGGCAGGAGCGGCCCACGTCCGCCGCAAGCGGCCGTCGAGGGTCACTGCAAACAGGACGTTCCGTCCGGCGTCGCTGGCAGCAAACCACACCTCGCGACCGTCACGCGACCACGCCAGGCCGTCCTCCGCCGCCCACTCCTGCGTCAAGTGCCGACGTTCGCCGCGTCGCGTCACGATGCTGATGCGGCCGCGATTGTCGCCGAACACCTGGTGGTCGTGGTAGGCCACGGCATCGCCTGACGGTGACACGCGCAGGTGGCTGATGTACCCCGTGGTCTCGTGAAGCGCGTTGCCGATCGGATACTCCAGCCGATCCCTGCCGTTCACTCTCCGCACGATAGCCAGTTCGGCGCCATCAGGAGACCAGTCGGCGGCCCTCACGTGTTCGGCCAACTCACGAAACGTACCACCCACGAGTGGTGCACGGGCAAGCGTGCCCTCACCGATCCAACTGCGAAAGCGGTGCCCGATCGAGATCGCCAACTCACCGGTGGATGAAACCGCCAGCACCTCGGCGTCGGGGACCTGAAGCGTGCTGGATTCGATACTGCCGATGCGCGTCTGGAAGATCCGGATGGGTTCGCCACGCCATGCCGCGCCATACAGCACAGTCTTTCCGTCAGGCGTGAAACGCGCCTCGCGAACCGTGCCGCGGTCGAAGGTCAACCGCGTAACATGCGGCGAGAGCAACGTCGTCTGCCGCAAGCCAATCAGGAAGGCAAGTATGCCTGTCACGGCACACAGCGCGAGAACGAGCAGTGCCCGCGGTGGGGACCCAACACGGCTCGACAGTCTCTCGTCCGGTCGCCCTGGAACTGGCGGCACGAGCGCGGATCGGGCATCGGCAATCCATTGCAGCTCGAGGACGAGGTCCCGTGCGTCCTGCCACCGATTGTCAGGAGTCTTGGCAAGGCACCGCGAAACGATGCGGTCCAACGCCGGCGGCGCAAGTGGTTGACTTGCAGAGACCGCCGCGGGTTCGCTATGGAGAATAGCGGCAATTAGGCTCGCGTGACTCTGCCCCTCGAAGGTCTTCTTGCCGGTCAGCATCTCGTAGAGGACCGCGCCAAGGGCAAAGATGTCCGTTCGCGGGTCGGCTTCGTTTCCTTCCAATTGTTCGGGCGCCATGTACTGGAAGGTCCCCACGATGGCGCCTTCGGTCGTGAGACTCGACACCTCGGTCGGCGTCGTTGCTCCGAGTCGCGGTGCTGCGGCCTTGGCGAGGCCGAAGTCGAGCAATTTCGAGCCGGTCCTGGTGAGCATGATGTTGGCCGGCTTCAGATCTCGATGCACGATCCGGAGGCGATGTGCAGCGGTGAGGGCGTCTGCGATTTCGATGGCGATGGCAAGAGCCTGCCCGAGAGGTAACGAGCCACTCTCGAGTCGCGTGGCGAGAGTGGGGCCTTCCAGGCGCTCCATCACGAGAAAATCCAGACCGGCGTGCTGACCGATGTCGTGCAAGATGCAGATGTTGGGATGGGTCAGCGAGGCGATGGTCTGCGCCTCGCGATAGAAGCGCGCATGAAAGTGCGCATTGTCGGCGAGCGTCGTGGACAGGACCTTGACCGCTACCGAGCGACCCAGCCGGATGTCCGTCGCGCTGTAGACGCGCCCCATACCGCCGGCGCCAATCAGCGACTCGATGCGGTACGGGCCGAGCAGGGTTCCCGGTTCGAGATCCAACGGATCACCAAGCCGCAATGCTTGTGCAAGGTGCTCGAGATAGTCGTCAGGAGCGTGTTCGTACGCCGACAGCAGCGACACCAGCTCGGCACAGACGTCCGGGTCGTCGCGGCACACCTCCGCGGCATACCGTCGGCGATCGGCCTCGGGCAAGGTTATCGCATGCCCGAACAACTCGGCGAGACGCTCCGCATCGGCCTGATCCATCGCGACTCACACACGATCCCGGAGTTCACGGTACAGCCATGTCTGCGCCAGCACCCAGTCGCGCTTCACGGTTGTCGCTGAAATGCCCAGTGCCGCTGCTGTCTCCTCGGTCGTCATGCCGCCGTAGAACCGGCACTCGACGATACCCCGCTGACGAGGACTGATGCGGTCCAGGCGGTCGAGCGCGTCGTCAATCGCGATCAGGAGGTCGAGTGAACCGTCCGAAACGGGCAGCAAGCCGCGAGGCTCTGCGCGAAGCGTGGTCAGCGCGACGGTGCATACGTCGCCGCCACGCTTCCGGGTCCGGCGGTCGCGCGCATGGTTGCTGATGATGTGTCGAATCGCGGTCGCGGCAAGCGCAAGGAAATGTTCAGGCGTCGACACGGCGAGGCGCGGCTGATGCACCAGTTTGAGGTACGCCTCGTGCACGAGCGCCGTCGTGTTGAGCGTGCCTGTCTGCTCCCAACGCTTCCGTTGCCGGTGCGCCAGCAGGCGTAGTTCCTGGTAGACGAGCGCATACAACTCGTCGAGCGCCAAGCGGTCGCCGGCGCGGACCGCCGCCAGCAGGCGAGTGACCTCGGTGCGGGAACGGTCGTCGCTCATGGCTCCATCCCCGATCTCGACCTCCATTGTGCGGCGCGTCAACGACTGATGAGTCGGGCGCAAGACGCTGCGCGCCATTCGTTCAATCCGCACGTCGACCTGAAGTGGTCGATCGTACGTAGTCGCTACAGGGTACGACCAGAAAGGACCATCTGGTCCTGTCGATGGTCCTGTTTCTTCGTGAATGGTGTTTTCCCGAAGTGAGAAGGCACAGGACAGGAGTCGGTCCCTCTGCAGGAGGCTGCAATGGCGAAGGAACTCTCGTGGCGTGCGTTGCTGATCGTTGCGATCGTCGGTCTGCCCGAGCCAACCCTGGCCCAATCGCAAGGAGCGATCGAGTTGCTGCAACAGCTGCGCGCAGAGGTCGCCCAAGTTCGCAACGAAGTACAACCGCGCCGCTTCTATGTCACCCAGGATGCGTTTCGGGGTGAACACGCACTGAATGCGTGCACAGCCGGATTTCACATGGCGAGCCTGTGGGAGATCTTCGATGTCACCACCCTGAAATACGACACCCAGCTCGGCCGGACGCTCCCAGATTCTGGCGAGGGACCTCCCGCGGGCCAGCGCGGTTGGATTCGCACGGGGGGTGGGAGCACGCCATTTGTTTTTGGCACCAGGCCGGCGAATTGCGCGGCTTGGACTACCGACCTCGACCCAGGCCTCATGGCCGCCGGAACGACGGTCGCGTTGACGGATACATGGTTCCCGAGCCTCATACACGATTCCGAGTCGCCCCCAACTCTGTATCGCCTTGACCCGGCCGAGATACACCCGTGGGTGGCGCATTTGAATTCCTGCACCTCAGCCGTTCCAGTCTGGTGTGTGCAGGATCGATGAGACGAACAGGACGTTGTTCAGCGCAGCACGAGTGCCGGGCGAATCAGCGTCGAGGTTCGTGACTCGCGGCGCAGGGCCTCTCGACGCACGCCAGACCCGCGAGTGATCGCCTGTACCAGGAGCACCCGGAGCACATCGACCTGCCACGCGGGTCGGGTGATGGTCGTGATGGTCATGGTCGGATTCCTCGAGATGTCTGCGGTCTTGCGTCTCCGACGGGCAGTCCGCCGGGTCATCACGTTACTGCCGGTCTTCTCGGGCGAGCCCTAGCTTAGCCAAGCTAGGTAACCAATAGTGGTGCCGAAGCCACGGAAAGCCGATCATGGGAATCAAGAAAACTGCCGTTGTTCGTCTCGTCGTTCCTGTCTGCGTCTCGTTGTGGGTCGGGGTGTCTCACGCGATCGTCTGGGGCGTCCCTGACGGAAACAACCATCCCAACGTCGGCGCGCTGTTTGTCAAGTTCGACCCGGTGTTCTCCCTTGGCCCGGCCGTGCCTGCTGGTGTGTTCCCAGTCTGTTCCGGCAGCGTCATCGCGAAGAGCGGCAACCGGGCGCTCTTCCTCACCGCGGGTCACTGTATCGAGCCGCTCATGAATCTGGTCGCGGCCCTTGGCGCTGAGGGCCTCAACCCTGTGGCGGTCGTCTCGTTCAGCAGCAACCTGCACCAGGATCCTGGCATCGCCATCCCCGTCGACATGGGTGCGCTCCACTGGCAGCTCGGGCAGCTTCCTACGACTGCCCTCGGCGCCCTCCCCGGTTTCGACGACATCGGGGTTGTCGTCCTGCACGCCGGCGATGCCGCGGATCTGCCGGATCCGATCACGCTACCTCACCAGGGCTTGCTTGACGCGCTCGGCGCCAGTGGCTTTCGCGGGTCGGAGTTCCGGGTCGTCGGCTTCGGCGACGACATCACGGAGCCGACACCACACACACGCGTACGCATCTTCGGGGTTCGGGAGGTCGCGTACCCGCGTCCTGTCAACCTCGGGGAGAAGTTCGTGATGGCTCAGCAGCACGGCCCGTCCGGAAGTTCGGGCGCCTATTTCGGCGATTCAGGCGGTCCCATCTTCTGGGTAGACCCTGCCAGCGGCAGCGAGACTGCGGTAGCCATCGTGGTGGGCCCCGTCGGCGGATTGATGAACACCGTCTCGACTGTCGCGCAGCACTACCGGATCGATACGGCGTTCGCTCTCGGATTCATCGAGCAGGTCAAGTCGTCCGAGGGCTTCTGAAGGCCTAACTCAAACGGCTCAGCGCGGGCCTGCAGCTACCCCCGCTCGACGCGCGCGGAGCGGGGCCCAAGCGATCGCGGCCGGCCGGGGCCCTCGCGACGCGCGTGCGCAGCGTCTTGACGGCCGATCCACCGCTCTGCAGCAAGGCTCTTCGCTGTGGGACAGCGCGAGGAAGAGCGGAACGCGGCATTGGTGCGCATTCCACGCGTCGTTATCAGCCGGGCTACGTGCCCGGGACATTCTGCACTTTCCACGCCGGACGCGTCCGCTCGTACCGCCGAGGTCTACCGCGAGCACGCGGCTCATCGCCGGTTCATCCTGACGATTGCGACGTCGCCGGAAGCCACGTGTCGACAGTGAACACGAACGTCATGCTTCGCTTCCCCCTTGGCGGCACGCTTCGATTACCGGACCGGTAACTGCAGGGTATCCAACTCCGTACGCGCCAGGTAGCGACCGTTCGCGACCACGCCAACAATCCGTTGCGTATTCGCGATGTCATCAAGTGGATTGCCATCGAGCACAACGAGATCAGCGACTTTTCCCTGTACCACGGTTCCAAAACTATCGGAAAGCGCAAGGAATCGCGCCGGGTTCAACGTTGCGGTCCGCAGCGCGTCACGCGTGCTGAGCCCAGCACGGACCAGCAGGACCAGTTCGTCGTGCAAGCTCGAACCTGGATAGAGGTAAGGATTTCCCAAGTCAGTCCCGGCGAGAATGCCGACGCCAGCACGATGCATCGACCCGGTCAATTCCGACTCCTTGGCCAATCGAGTACGTCGATCGCGCAGTTCGTCGGCGGTGAGCCCGCGATTGCGCGCGTCCGCCTGCGGGTTCCGCCAAGCCTCTATCACCGATGGCGGCAGCGACTTCATTCGTGGATCGTCGGTGAAGACAGCATCGTCTCGGAGAGCGAAGGCACGGCGCAGCACAAGCGTCGGGCAGTGCCACGTGCGATTTCGGACGAAGCGGGCAAACAAGGCTCGGCATTTCTCAGCGCTGTACGTCTGGTCCTGTGCCTGTGTGCCATACAGCCGATCGGTGGTGCGAACGACGGCACCCCACGCTTCCGACGTGTCTGGATTCGCAGCCGCGCGTTCAACTTCCTTTCGAACGTCGCTTTCACGCGTGGAGCAGGATTCCAGGAGTCCGTACAAGTGCTCCATGCTCTTTTGACCAGCATCGGAGGCTTCCGCCGCCGTCACCCACACCGGCACATGGCCGACCACGTCCAGCCCCTGCTTCTTCGCTTCATCGACGACGCTGAGGAATGCCGGACGCGACAGCAGCGAATACACCTTTACGAAATCGGCACCGTGACTCTTCAACGTCACGACCGCAGCGCGAGCCTCGGCCGAGGAACCAACCGGCAAGGCTCTCTCCCGCCTTGGGGTGCCAAGGGCGGGACCGCTGGCGTAGATGCGTGGTCCCAGACGTTTGCGTTCGCCAGCTTCCCGCCGCCACGCGTTCGCGAGAGCCAGGTTCGACAGTTGTGTGCCCATATCGCGCACGCCCGTAACGCCATTGGCGATGAACTTCGCCAGATAGTTCTCGCGATTCGGTTCGAGCGTGTGAACGTGCATGTCCCACAGGCCGGGAATGACAAACCTTCCGGTGGCGTCGACGGTCCGAGAGGGTTGAACCTTCGGCACCGCGCCGGCGGCAATCTCAACGATTCGACCGGTGGCCGCTGAAACGACAATGGTCTGATTGCGCCGTACACCACCGGACTCGACGTCGACGACGTTTACTCCGACAAGTCCGACTGTGTCCGTCGTCGTCTGGGTCATCGCGCCGGTGGCCGCCAGCGCGCAGACGCTTGACGTGACGGCAACACGCAGGATCAGCTTGCGTACCATCCATACCTCACCATGGCTGTCCCAGAAGATCATTTCCCGAACATGCCTTCAGAAAACGCGATCGCTTTCTGCCAACCGTCCGGCGCCTTCGGATCATCCCCGACACTGTATTCGTATTCTCCCGACTCGGGGCCTCGTCACCGTGTTGATCGCACGCGACTCGGGCCCGCCACGATCCGCCATCCGGTTCAGGACGCGACACGCAAGGTTCGCTCGCCCTCCCGGCCACCTCCACTCCGGGCGCCATCGCCTCGCGGCTGCGGTAGGCATGGTCAACTGACGCGCATTCGTGTAGGCGCAGGACGGCCGTCGATCGGAGCACTGCTACGAAGCGCTGCTGTCTCCAACGACATTCCACCATCTCGCGCGCGAGTTCTCGCCATCCAAGGTTCGCGGGTATAGGACGGCGTCGGCGGTTCCGGACAAGCTCCTGCGCCGCCACTCCCGCGATGGCGCCTGGGCTTGATCCGATCGCGTGGACACCTTCGCAAAGGTGGATACGATGGCCCGCATGGCCGGAGATCGGGATGCTCACTCGCCCAGGCATTCAATCCCGCCACGAACGCGCGCAGAAGCGGCGCAAACTCCGGGCTCTGCTCGGACGCCCATATTTTGGCTCGTTCGGGTATGCCATTCGTGCGCACCCAGCGGTCGGATTCGAGAAACGATTCTCCGGCGCGAGTGTTGCGGGGCCGTTGGTCGCCATAGAACTCCGCGCTGCGGCCGCGAGCCTGCGCGTACAGGCGCAACAACAACTCGGAGTGCGCTTCCATTTGGGCGTAGCCATAGGCGTAGAAGAGGCTGGGATGGTCTGGCGCGAAGATGTGCGGGATGCCGTAGTGGTCCCAGAGAATTTCGGTGCCCTTCGCGGGAACACCGGCGCCGGTTGCCGGGGCGGAGATGAACAAAACCGCGACAATGATCAATACGCGGCAGGGTATGTTCTTCTTGCTCATCGCACCCTCCAGGTTCCTTGACCTGCTTGGCGACTTTCGGACCGATCGTTACTGGAGACTGACGCTCAGTGGATCTTCGCCGGGTCGAACGCGACGTCGTTGCCCTAGTGCGCGCTGTGGATGTAGCGGTGGGGGTGCTCGTGCCTCGATCGGGACTGGCTCGTCAGAAATCGGAGATCTTCCAGGCGTTCCCCACCTTCCTCATCTCGATCTTCTCGTCGCGGCTCTTGAGTTTCACCATGACGTACGCCGCCTGCTCGCCTTGCTCCACGCTGACGACCTTGCCGACGCCGAACTCCTGGGAGAAGCCCTCGAGCTCGCGCTCGGGGACCTGCTTCTTGCGCAGCGGCTCGAACTCCTTCGGACCGTCGGTGAAGCATCGGCTGAGCAAGTCGACATCGCGGGCAGCTGCTGCCGCGAAGAACGTCTCGACAGCGGCGCGCGGAGTCGAGAAGTCTTCCTTCACTTTGGCGGCGGCCGCCTGGATGGAACTAGCGACGACATGGGGGACTGAAGTGGCAAGTGCCGCGGCCTTCGAGAATACGACGACCACCAGGAGCGCGACCACTGAGTGTGTCTGCATCACGTCCTCATTCGAAGGTTGATCCTACCGGAATGATACCGTTGGGGCTGTTGGACTCCGGACCTGGCTGCGTGCACGGACAATCTGCAGGGCTGTGTCCACGGACATTCCGCACTCGCGCGAGTTCTCGTCAACCAGCACGGGAAGATCCACGGGAACGACTACCGCGACCATGCCGCCGAACCGTTTCGTGTACGCCTGTGTCTCAACGGGTCAGCAGGCCGAGAGGGGCCTGTCGTTCTCCACACCGAACTGGACAAAGAGTGCGTTGCCGGACTGGACGGTGCGAGCGTGGAGCGCCGCAGAAGAACGACCGCCGACCGGCGGCGGGAGCCCGGTCGCGCCACCTCTTGTATTCCTCCACGACTCGGGAGTAGTCAGGCGGAAATCGGAGGACTGGGGTGTACGGGAGAGCACGGGCCTAAATGCTGTCTACGCAGGGGTTAACACCAGAAGTCGCGCGCCTACAATGACTTGCGGAATGGCGGGTGAACCGGTTCGACGCCCGCCGCCTCCACCACTTTTGCTTAGGTTTTTCTCAAATTCAGCCTTCTTTTTTCCGCCGCCTCCGCCAACACTCGAATGGCGGACACGGCCGGCCCTCCAGTGACGCCCCCCGGGCCGTCGAGGAGCCGGATGGCGGCGTCGAGCGCCGCCGGGCTCAGGTGCATGTAGCGCTGGGTGGTCGACAGGTCCTGGTGACCCACCAACTCTTGAATGGCCCGCGCCGGCGCACCACGGGGCTACGTGCCCAGACATTCTGCGCGCGAGTTCTCGTCATTCAGGCGACAGCGGCGACGCGGGCATCGAGTCGTGGTGTTCACACCGTCGCCGTGAGTGCCGGACACCTGTCGCAGCTCACCGATCGGTGGGCCTGCAGGCGGACAACTGGGGGTACGGATCTCAGCAGGGGTTCTAGCAGCGTGCTGAACGGTAGCGTCGCGTAACGATCCGCGGCCAGGTACAATCCCGCCAGCGTTCCCGGCACGCCTGCCGACAGCCATCCGCGCACATTTCGGCCGTCGCGAACCGCGCCGTTTTCATCAAGTGGGAACATGTCGGGGCGAGCTGCGTGCGGCGCCGCGGTATCGAAGTCGATGGCGGTCACTTTCCCGCCCAGCGCGATGACCACGTGACCGCCATACCCGCCAATGCCGCAGGCGCCAATCGCGGCGACGCCAGCCGCAAGCCCTGCCGCGACGGCGGCATCCACGGCATTGCCTCCAGCGTCGAGCACGTCCTGCCCAACCCGTGCAGCTTCCGGCTGTCCAATGACGAGTCCCTGACCGGTGGGTGTTTGCTGAGCGTTCACGACGGTCGTCGGCTTCATTGCAGCGCCGACGATGACGCCACCAGTCAGACGGAGTAGATTACGTCGGCTATACATCGGCCACCTCTTCGTCCGCCGGTCGTCGCATAGCGCGCCCGTCAGCGCACGCGCTGCCCGCTGTCCGCTGGCATCCCCGGTCGGCGACGTCATGGTCGGCGTTGTTGCGTGGCTCAACACTGGACTCGCAGTTCGCCCAATTCCCGGATTTCGTCACGAGTGATCACCGACGACTCGGGCCTCCCAAGCGCGGTCATCCGATTCAGAACACGACAGGCGAGGGTCGCCTCGACGTCCCGACCACCTCGACTGCGGGCGCGAAGGCCATTGACGGCGGCACGCCCCCCGCGGCCCTGGCGGGTGGCGAGAGCCACAGGGTCACGTCGTCCCGACCGACGAGCGCGCGCTCGTACACCCGCCAATTCCCCACCCGATACTGCGTCTTGTGAGCCGCCTCGAGGATTCCGGCCAAGCGTCAAACGGCACCCGCCGATGGTTGCTTCCGCTGCGCGAGCACCGTGATGAGATCGGCGAATGCCTTTGAGTATCGCTCGACCGCCTTGATGTCCACTGTCAACGGCCAACGGTCGCCTGGGTTATGGAAGTAGGGATTCGTTCCACCCAGGGAAAGATAGCGTCCACCCCGTTCGTGAATGTTGCGCACCTCGCCGTTGGGCACCGCGCCTCGCGGGAGCTTCCCGTCGACCTTGGTACCCGCACGCGTCATCGCTTCGTCGGCCAGCCGCTCAAGTTCATCATCCGACGCCTGCAGCCGCGACATCCGTTGGGCGCCGTGCGCCGCACCGATGTTCGCGCCGAACAGCATCCATGCAAACGCCTGCTTCCCGATACGTGCCCTCCGGGCGAGGAACTGTTCCAAGCCGAGGTGGCCCAACTCGTGTCCACTGGTCGCCAGAAAGAGTACGCTGCGAGTCTGTCCGCCCACTCTGACGGCTCGCATCGCTTCGAGCCAGCACGCGAGCCCGCCTCCGCGCTCTGCTGCGCTGTTCCACCAACTGCTCCGAGGGGTGAAGACGACGAGCGGCGGCAGGTCCGCCTCGGTTCCTTTGACTTGCGCCACGACGTTCGACGCTTCTGCCGCGGTGCGGGTCGCCTGCACGACCAGTGTGATCTCCTGTTGTCGGCTGGCGGCTTGGGTCAACCACTCCTCTTCTTCGCTGCCGACCTGCAACACGGGGGGCCCGAAGGGTTGGGAAAAATACCGCGCGTTGATGGGGCAGAGCCCGGGCCGTGCTGCCCTGGTTACGACAATCAGCGCTTTGTGCCTGTTGGACCGGCGGAGTTCTTCGATCGGCGCCGCTTCGGCCGCGATGGCCATGAGGTTCGCCACGAACAGCCCAATCTCCGTCGCACCACCGGCAACGCCGAGGCGCCCCACGACGCCGCGCTCGCTCGTGAATGCGCCGTCGAACATCGGCAAGCCGTCGACGCGTCGCTCGCCGGCCTGGACATAGGACGGTCCCGGGTCCACTCGCATAAGGCGGAATGACTCGAGCGTGGCGCGATGACCCGCGAGTGCCGCGTGCTTCGCGAGCCACTGGGCCGAACGGTAATCGGTGTCGGTGCCGGTGCGGTGATCACCTTGGTCGTCATACTCCTGGATGACACGAGCGATACGCCGCAGGGTCGACGGATCGTCTTGCGGCACGGGGCTCACGGTCTGACGAGCGCTCGCCGTGGGAACAAACGCCGATAGCCCTTGGCTGGTCGGTATGCCGCCGGCGAGCGTGAGGAGTCGCCTACGTGTGAGGATCAAAATCGCCTCCTTCCGACGGATGTCGATGTTCGTGAACCCGGCTACGTGCGTCACGTCGCCCCGACTGACCAGGGCGCGTTCGTACAACCGCCAATGCCCCACCCGATCTTGCGTCTTGTACGTGGGATGGACGCGCGACTTCATCGCACGATCATGCCGCCGCGGAGCGCCGGCCTGCCAGCGGTTCCAACAGCCGCCCCACTACGGGAGGGTCCGCAGCCATGCACCAACGCCGCGTTGCTGTGGGCAGCGCCTCGTCGGCATGCGACGCATCATCCGCTACCCTGCCGATTGCCGCGCATACACCTATGGGCGTCTCCGGTCGCGACGACAACTCGCGCGGAAACGTACAGAATGTCGATGGGCACAGCTTGGCGTCGTGCGGCAGCCGGCGCCGCCTAGGTCAACTGCAAGCATCATCGCTTCTTAAATGTCATCGTGGCGCGGTCCGACCAGCATGCGTGGTAGGCCACTACCTGGTCTGCCGGTTCGTGCCAGCAGTTGCGGCTGCCGTACGACTTGGTCTGGCAGTACTCGAAGCTCCCTTCATAGGAGACCGACACCGTCGAGCCGATGGTGGTCGCGGCCGCCACTGTCCCTCGATCCGACCCGCCAATCCTGACGTGGCGGAGGCCTGGCAGCTCCTCCGTGAATGGCTCTTCGAAACCCAACCCGACGAACTGGCCCGCCACCGCGAACACGAATAGGTCGTGCCCCAGGAGCGCGTGGTAATCAGAACGCACCAACCAGTTGTACGCGGCGGAGTATGGGGTCGGCGTAATGGTCACGGCATAGCTCCGCGATGCGAACTCTTCGGGGAACCCCGCGCAGGGGGCCTTCGAGTTGAAGCCGCGTGCCGCCGCAAGGTCGATGGTGAGGGTGAGTGTGTATTCGCCCGGCTCTAGCCCCTTAGGTGACTCGAGGCTATCCAGCCATACGGGAATGTACGAGCGCTGGCTGCTGTTGGTCGGCTCCCACGATATGACCTGCGTGCGGGCGGTGAAACCGTCTCGGCTCACGCGAACAGTCACCGAGCCTGCAGGTCCTCCTGTCAGCTCGAATTTGCCCGTCTCGTCCGTGAGATGTGTCGTCCCAGCTTGAGGACCGTCGAGGGCGGCGATGAGCGCGCCCCCGAGCGGGCGGCCGACTCTGTCCATCACGATACCGCGGACCTGGGCTCCGGAGCCATCCGGAGCGGTCGGTGAACGGTCGCAGTTCGCCGCCAGGAGGGCGCACAGGCACGTGGCGAGAATGCCGGTACCATGTGCCGTTACGCGCACGCAGGTGACCGCCGCGCGTCGAAACATCGCGCCGCTTTCGCACAAGCGGTCAGGATCGGGCCCTTGGCTGTTGACCACGGGGATGCTCCTGTCTGTGCGCGTCGCACGCGGCCCGTGGAGGAGCACGCACGATCCCCAGCAGCCCACACGGGCGGACAGGCGTTGAGCCGGCGTTCGACGGCGGTACGAGAGAACGAGTCACTCTTGATAACGACGCAGACGCCCAGACTGCACGGGCTCGTCCAGGAGGTAGGTCGCCGTGACGGGGCCATATTTACGGACGCGCCCCTTACTCCCCCTCAGGCCGCAGCCCGGCAATGAAGAAGAAGATGTTGGTCGGCGTATCGGCGCTGATCACCCCGGGCGTGCCTACGCTGGGATGACCCTGCAGCTCACGGACTTTGGCCAATGTCTTGGCCGCTGCGATCTCGTTCCAGGCGGCAAGCGAGAACACGCGGATGTTCACCGTATGGAACCAGCCACCCCCGCGCGAGGTCAGGATGTGATTGTGTGCCGCGGGTCCCGCGGTTGAACTGCCGCCGATACGCGACAGATCGATCATCAACGGGTGATTGAGACACGGTGTGCCGGCGCGGCAGGCGAGAGTTGTCGGATCGACCAGATTCGCGATCGTCGGTGCGGCAGCGATGGCGTAGATTGTCGGGATCGGCCCTGGGCGGGGCGCCGTGTCCGGCGGCCCCCCAAGCTCGCATGGGACGGTCGTGGTCGCCGACAGCGGGTCACAGAAAAAAGACTTCGTATAGTAAAGCCGCACGTCCTCGCCATTGAACCAGCCGTCAATGTACCCCTTGTCGTCGTGAGCGGCCGAATTGGGGTCATCGGCGCTGGCCGTGCCCGCGGCGGTCCCGCCATGCCCCACATGCGCGAGCGCTCCGCTTCCGGCATTTGGCGCCGATGTCGGTGCAGTGGGCGTCGTACTGGTCGTGCACGCCGCGATCAGCAACACCGGGTACGCGAAGAACAGCAATCGCTTTTCCATCGAAACCTCCAGGGGACGCAACAAACCTTCGAAGAAGTCGCCACTGTTGGCGGTCTTCGTGAGCGCGCGTCGCCTATGAAACCTCCGACCTCACGACCGAAAGGCCGCAACAACTGATTCATTGACTAGGGGCACATAGCCACGAGTCGCCCGCTCCCCATTCCACTGCCCCTGGGGTCTTCCTCCCGCGTCGACAAAAGGGGCTGCCATGCGCATGGGTGGGAAAGGTGCCTTGGGTGTGGCTCATGCACCGATCAGACGGAAATGACAAGAAAGGTTACAGGGCCAGCGTCCGAATGAGATAGCGGATCTCTTCCTCAACCTCGCTGGGTTCCGAGACGGTCTCCGCGATGTTCGGCGTTGGTGCATGGCTCGACACCGGACTCGCAGTTCTCCCAACGCGCGGGCTCGTCACCTACTGCTCGCAGCCGACTCCCCGGCCTGCCAAGCGCCGTCATCCGGTTCAGGACGCGGCACGCAAGCCTCGCCTCGACCTCCCGGCCACGTACACTGCGGGCGCGAACGCCATCGCTAATGACGGACATGTAGCGGAAGAAGGCATTCTCCACACGGGCCTGCCGATCGTAGCCAGAGGCCTTCTTCCACTCGCGCCGTCCGAGCCTTTCCACGTCGGTGATCACGCGATCGCGCGCATTCGAGCGCGGTCCGCGGCGCGACACTTTCGCCGTCCTAGTTGGCGGCACCGCGCGCGTCGCGCACTCGACGGCCTCATAGAAGGCGACGGTGTCGTAGGCCGAGTCCGCCGTGACACTGACGACGTGACCAGAAGCCGCTACGATCAGGCCAATGCCCACGGTCGCGTCATCGACCGTCGCGTCCGTCAGTGCATGGCCGACGATCGCGCCGAAGCGATCGACACCCAGATGGAGTTTCTTCCAGCCTCGCGTGCCACGTCCGCCGTTTGTCGCGGCCGCCCACTCCCCTTCGCCAACAACAGAGTGTCCCGTACTGTCGACGATGAGATACAGTGGTCCAGTGGTCGGGATGTCGTGCAGCGCGACATCCAGCAACTGACCCCGTCGCGAGAGCGCCGAGTGGTCCGGCGCATCGAGACTCGCGCGCATCACGTCAGGATCGACCGGACGAAGCCCTCGGTCTGCGCAGTGGCAAACGGAACACGAGCCGGAGGGTCATGGCGGTCTCAATCGCCACATCTGAGAACCGCCGCTGCCCGCCCGGTCGACCGCACGGCGGAACTCCCCACGCGGCCATAGCCTCCGGGGAGAGCCACAACGTCACGTCGCCTCGAATGACGAGGGCGCGTTCATACAACCGCCAGTTCGCCACACGATAGTGTTGTCTTGTACGTGGGATGCACGCGCGACTTCATCGCACGATCATGCGGTGTAGGCGGTCGGCACGCCACCGGCTCCAACTCGCCGACCCACTGACGGGAGGGCCGCAGCAACCATGCACCAACGCCGCTCTGAACGCCCGTGCAGACGGCTCGCGATGCACCAACGCCGCTGTCGATCCAAGGTTCAACCGTGTTCGGGAGAGTGGCGCTTCCGGATCGCCCTCCGCTTGTCATGACAAACGTCACCGTTGGACTGTCGTGCCGTCACCACAAGGCGTCACGACGAACAAGTCGAAGTCGTTGCGGGTATCGTGATCGGCTATCGGATGACGCGATGAGAACGCCGCAACGCGTCCGCTTGCGTCGAGCGCTGGCGACCCACTCGCCTCCATCCAGCCGCTGTGCGAGTCGGAACTGAGGCGTACGATCGACCGCTCATCTCGATCGAAGACGAACACATCGGTCAAGAGGTTGATGTCCAGGTCGAGCGGGCGGCATCGCTTTCCGCATACCAAGTTGGACGCGACGGACTCGAAGGCCACCAAGTGTCCGCTCCCCGAGAGCACGGGCCGCGTGCTTGCGCCATCGCTCGCGGCGCCGTCGACGCCGCGGCTGACAAGCGTCGTCGTGGACGCCTCGAGGTCATGGAGAAAGATATTCGAAACGTCTTTCGTATCGCCAGCGGCGAGATCGGTCGCGTTCGATACGAATGCCAGCCAGCGGCCATCGCTGTTGATCGAGGGGAGGAAGCTTGCTCCGTTGGGTTCGCTCCCATCCGGTCGGCGACTCACTCGCCGCGTGATCCCACGCGCCAGATCGCGCACGAACACGTGATGCCTGCCGGTGTGTGGCCGGTCCGTCCGCGCGTCTCCCAGCGCAGAAGCCTCGTCCAGCCTCGCATCGGACGTGAACGCCACGTACCGACCGTCAGCACTGACGGCCGGCGCGAAGCTCGGCCCCTCCCGCTGAAGACCGCTGGTATCGAGACTCGCGCGTGTGATCGCGCCCGTGGCAAGAACAGCAATGTAGATGTCGCGATCGGCCCCGTTCACGTCGGTGCCTGGCACCAGATTCGTCGCGAGCGATTCGAAGGCGACGACACGCCCGTCAGCGCTGAGGACAGCATTACTACTGGACTGGTCGCCGGGCACCGCGCTGCCGTTCACGCTGAGCATTCGTATCGTCCCGACTCGACGATCGCGCAGCATGATTTGCTTATGCTCAGGTGGAGCGCTTCCGCCACGAGACGTTCCGACCCATTCGAACACGAGGAACCGGCCATCGCTGCTGATGCTAGGAGCGCGGCTGTCGCTGCTCAAAAGAGAATCGCTAGGCAGAGGGCTCTCTACGGTCAGCGTCTGCGTCATCAGATCGAGCACGTAGATCTCGCTTCCGGTACCCGTCGCCAACGTGACCAGGCGAGTGCGCGACGCGAAGGCCAAAAAGCGTCCGTCGGCGCTGATGCTGGGAGGGCCGAACTCGGAGGCACTGGAACCTTGCGGAATCGCGGTGAGTGGGCACGAGTCTGCTCCCTGCGTCTCCGGAGCTGCGAGGAGCAGACCGGAGGCGGCCCCTGCCAACATGCGAGTCCAGGAAGTGCGCATAGAAATCCCCTAACGCGCGCGGCCTTCAACCTCCGCCGCGACCAACCGGCCGGTGTGAGTGGCACGTTCCGTCTCGAACTGCTGGGTACCGGTCGCCCAGACGGTACCGGGCGCCAGGCGAGCGAATCGAGCCAGATCCACCCCATCCAGTTGTTCGACGATGTGCTCGAACTCGTGGGCGATGATTTCGATGAAGTCGCTCGCCGCCGCACGGCCAGTGATGTTCACGACGGCTTCGAGCCCGGTGGCACTACGCTGGAGGTGCGTCGCCGCTCGGTCGCCGGACTGGCTCACCGCGGCAGCAGTGAGGACCCGAACCACGAGGCCCGGTGCGGCATTGATGCGGGCGCACTGTCGCCGGAACGTGCGCGATTGCTTCCACATCCTCGCCAGCTGGGGCTCGAGAGTGTGCGGCGCAACGAGATTGGAAGGCAGGTCACGTCCCGTAGCGAGCGCTACGCCGCCCGACGGCGGCGCCGTCTTGGCATCTGTGGCGGGTACGAGCAGGATCGGAGAGGACGGGTTGACGGCCGCAAGTGTGTTGTCGTGAATGACCGGCACACCGGGTCTGAGGTCCTGCTTTCCACCGTGCTGTGCACAAGCGCGTTCCCGGATGTAGAGCAGCGAGCGCGCAGGCATTCGCTCGTGGATGCCGGCGTTCGCGATGAAGGTAGCGACCGCGAGAGGCGCGGGCGCCGCGCAGGCGATGGTGCTCGAGCCTTCAACCGCCATGGGAATCACCACAGCGGCGGCACAGAGACGTCCGGCTACAAGCGCGATACGGGCCTTGACCGTAGTGGCGCTACGTCCTGTCCTCGCGGCAGAAGCGGACCCGCCGTCACTGGCCGGCTCACAAGTTCGTAACGCCTGCTTCGTCCCCGTCCGCGTTACCGTGGAGAAGGCGATGAATGCGACTGCCCCTGGGGTCTTCCTCCTGCGTTGACAAAGGGGCTGCCATGGCGGGGGAAAGGTGCCTTGGGTGTGGCTCATGCACCGATCAGACGGAAATGACAAAAAAGGTTACAGGGCCAGCGTCCGAATGAGATAGCGGATCTCTTCCTCAACCTCGCTGGGTTCCGAGACGGTCTCCGCGATGTTCTGTCGCAGCTGCGTCCGGAACCGACGCCGCAACCGATGGACCGCCGTTTTCACCGCCCCCTCCGACATGGCCAGTGCCGCGGCTGTCGCGGCGTACCCACCGGGCGGCGCCGTGCCGAGCAGACAACTGCGGAGCGCCTCGAATTCCTGTTCCCGCTGCTGCCGCCGCCATTCGTGGCGAAGCGTGGACAGCACTCGCTCGATCACGATGAGCGCCCAGCGGCGCTCATACAGCATCTCTGGCGTCGTCGCGTCGGCCGGCTCTCGCGCATAGCGCTCTTCTGCATGATCAAGCGGCAACGAGACCGGCGCGGCGCCGCCGCCCCGCTTCTGCGCCCGACGACGGGCGAAATCGTTCGCGAGGAAATGCTTGAGAGACGCGAGCAGGAACGCGCGAAAGCGCCCCCGCTCGGGGCTCAACTGGTCGAAGTCGTGCCGCTCTAGGAGTGCGGTAAAGAACGCTTGGGTCACGTCGCTGGCGTCGTCGGGACTGCGGCCGCGCCGGCGGACATAGGCATACAGCGGATACCAGTAGAGTTCACACAAGCTCGCGAGGGCGGCCCGCGCCGCCGGCGACGTGTCGCCGCCCGCCGCGAGGACGAGACTCCACCGCGTGGTCTGGAAGGACCTCACCACGTCGACTTACCGCGGAATGACCCAGGTCCTGGCCAGCCGATCGTGGGGTCCTTGCTGAGGGTGCACGAGGGTGGCGATGGCGCCGGCGGCCAGGAGCAGATACGTCAACACGAGGCCGACCATCGGCGAGGACGGGAGGGGGATGCTGTCCGGGCTTCTCTGCGACGCGGCCAGCCCGATAAACCAGAGCGCGGCGGGCGACCACGCCAGGAGCGCGCGAGCCAGCGAGCGCGCCCGACTCACCCCACGACCATCGGCCGTGACGACGGCCAACCCGTTGAATCGGGTGACGACACCGCCTGGGATCACCAGCGACGAGACGATGTGAAAGATCATTACCAGTGCCGTGATAAGCGCCACCAGAGTACTGACCACCAACGACACGAACCCCTCGGCCCCGTCCGCGATCTGCCGGCTGGCCTGGTCTGCTCGTTCGATCTCCGGCGCCAGTCGTGCCGAGCGCGCGATGACGTGGCTGGCGTCGGCGGGGTATCGCGCCAGGAGGCGCCGCGCGGCATCATGCCGAAGGGCCTGACGTTCCCGTTGAGGCGTGAAGGTGCGCCAGAACGTTTCGTCGCTCAAGCTCGAACGGAAGCGGTCGGCGACGTAGTGTTCGGCCTCTTGGTAAAGGTCCGGATCAACCAGCCGGCTGTCGGGCGTCGGGGTGATGAGCATGTCCAACCACTGCAACATATTCGCGTGTTCCGCCGTCCGCATGCGGTGTATCGCCGGCACGGCGACCACGCAGGCACCCATCATGGCCAGGAGGGGCACCAAGAACAAGGCCATTGGCAGTGCACGACGGGCGCGCGTGACGCGGTCCAACGTGCCCGAGAGGGCGACCAGTTGCTCGCGCGCCTTTTCCGCGCCCGCCGCGGTGCTGTGCCGCCACTCGTCGGTCAGGGTTCGCAGGGACAGCGGGAACCCCCCGACACCTGGCGTCAGCGACATCGCGTGGACGGAGAGAGCGGCCAGGAGACTGGCCGGCCCAGGCGCGATCGTTCCGGTGTGGTGCTCGGCGTGGCGGACCATAGGATGATGAAAATCGAGCAGCACAACATGGCCGTCGTCCCGCAGCCAGATTTGCGCGAGGCTGACCTCCGGTAGCGTCCCGTCGCCTTCCGCAGCGACGAGCTCGTTGGCCAGATCCATCAGCCACCCTCTCAGCGTCGGCCAGTCGGCGGGCTCGCGAGCGGCGACCAGCGGTCGTCCTGGCGGCGCTTCGAAAGCATCCCAGTGGTCAGTGGGGCTGGGTTGCGCAGCGAGCCAGTGCAGCCGCCCGATCCGCGAGACATCGCGCCGCCTCGCGCTCGTCGGCGGGTCGCCGAGTGGCCGCTGATGAATCCAGACGTTGCGACGCAGGATCGGATCGACCGCGAGCATCAGGGTGCCACGATCCGTCGCGCCCACATCGGCGAGGACGACGAATGGACCAAGGTGCGCGCGGCGTTCAGGCTCGCGAAGTGCCGCAGCGAGTTGCGGCGCCCGCACACGCCGACGATCCGGCCGCGGCCGTGACACGACTCGCGTGCCACTGGCGAGTTCGTGGAACGCGCGCCATGCATTTTTGCGCCGGGCCGGGATGAACAAGAGCGCCGCAAACAGTAGCGCGCTGGCGGGTCGCACGAGGTTGGGTGGGATGTTGGGCGGTGTCCCTCGCCATAGGATAACGGCGGTCAGCGTCAAGCCCGGCAGCACGAAGACCAGCGTCCGCATCAACACGCGACGAAACGACGGCGGACCGGACGCGGAGACAACCCGCAGGCCAAACAAGCGCTTGCCCAGCGAGGCCCCCGCCGTGCCCTCGAGCATCAGATAGTAGACAAGGCTGGCCATTGGGGCCAGGGCCAGCAACGAAGGAGGGCGAACGACCTCTGCGGCATCAAGCGCGCCCAGACCCCGGAGCCCGAGGCTAATGACCCCAAGCGGGAAGCCAATGATCAGGGTGTCGACCACACCAGCCAATGCGCGGGCGCCGAGGCGTGGTGCCACAGCGCTGGAACACGCGTACGGACGGAGCGCCTCGGCCAGCACCGCGTACGACTGCGGGCGAGCCGATGGCCACTTGCTCAAGCATTGCAGGACGAGTCCGGCGAGGCCGGGCGGAATCTCCGGGCGGACATCACGCGGCGACGGGGCCGGTTCCTGGACGACGCGGCTGATCAGATCGCGCAGGTCGGTGGCTTCGAAGGGCGGTCGCCCCGTCAGGAGATAGTAGAGCGTGGCGCCGACCGCGTAGATGTCGGCCCGCAGATCGAGTGGCTCGCCGCGCAGCTGCTCCGGTGCGGCGAATTGAGGCGTGCCTTGAAATCCACCTCCCTCCAGCTCGAAACGCACGTCTCGACTCAGTGTTGAGATCGAGAGCCCGAAGTCGCCGATCTTGACCAGGCCCTCGTGGTCGATGAAGCAGTTCGAAGGCTTCACGTCGCGATGCAGAATGCCCGCGGCGTGTGCGGCGTCCAGCCCGCCAACAACATCGAGCACCGCCGCGGCGGCGTCCGCAGGGGCCAGCGGGCCCTCCACGGCGACCTTATCCTTCAGCGTCCCCCCGGTGAGGAGCTCCATGGTGATGACCGGCGTGCCGGCAATCTCCTCGCTCCCAAAGATGTACACCGTGTGTGGATGGCTGACGGATGCGGCGAGCTGACCCTCACGGAGAAAGCGCGCGCGATCGTCGGGCCGGTGCAACCGGCTGCGTAAAACCTTCAGCGCCAGACGTCTGCCCGTCTGCAACTGTTCGGCCTCGTACACCTCGCCCATGCCGCCACGGCCGAGCAGCCGCCCGATGCGGTAGTCGCCCCAGATGTCTCCTGGATGGAGTCGCGTGGACGTCTCGTCAGTTTCGTCCGACGACGGACCTGGCGCGAGGGTCGGAATTGAGGGATCGCCGACACTGCCACTGCCGAGGCTGAGCAAACAGACCGGGCACAACCCCTCCGGAGCGTCCAGTCGCAGCGGCCGGCCACAAGCGATGCAGACGCGGGTCTCAGGTGTGACGTCGTCGCTCATGAAGTGAACAGACAGAAAGCCGCGCACAGGTTACTCGGTCCGGCAAGCTTGAGAACCTGGAACCTGCGCTCAAGAATCCTCCCGTCGGCAATTTTCCTTCGCAAGTCTGAATGCGCTCGCCTTGAGAAGGCCGTTCCCCTTCGTTGTTCGGTAATCGACCTTCTTGGCAAGCTCGAAGTACGTCGTGACGCAGTGCCCGGCCGCGCTTCGGATCGCAAGATTGGCTGCAGGACGCGCCTCGCAGCGTCGTCGAAGTAGGACCAGAGCTTTTGATTTCCGATATTCTCCATCGGTCTAACGGGAGAGTAAATGCCGGTGTTGACGAAATCGCCAGCGCAGCTGCGGCACTGCTAGAATCCGGCGCGCCGCAGGTGGACGCTACAGCGGCCTGTCAAGAAGCACGCCGCTCGTAAGTGGGGCCTGTTTGGCGTAACGGCTCGTAAATCCCTACGAACGGACGATCGGTCGGGGGCGGCGCACTCACTGGCCGGTAGGATCCTTCGTCCTCGGACGTTTTGCCGGTCACGATGGCTTCCGCTTCCGGGCGGAGTGCTTCGTCGGGAAGGTGATTCGGCCCTAGGCACCGGCGCTTCGTCGCGGGATTGCCTGGACGCCCCCGGCCGGTTGCCAAGCGTGACAAAGACTCCATCCAGGCAACCCGGGGTTCAGTTGTCAACGCCGGCCGAACTGTCCCAGGGATTCTGGACGCGGGACACTGTGCCCACCGCCTCCGCCAATACTCCACGACTGGGGAGGCTTCCAGAGGATTCCAGGGGACGGCAGTGAACTCGGGGAGAATGGCTTAACTGCGGCAATTGCAGGGGTTAACACCAGAAGTCGCGCGCCTGCAATGAGTTGCACGATGGAGGGTCAACCGGTTCGACTCCCGCCGCCTCCACCATTCTAAGTTATTTACTGTCAGTGAGTTAGCTGATACAGCCCAGCTCCGTTCCCGCGTCCCCTCCCCTGTTTCTCCCCCGAGTGGGCCAATTCCAGCCCACGCGCGGAGTCCCGTTTGCAAGATTCCGGCGTCTTCTGTGCTCCGGCGACCCGGGCACGGGACCGTTCACGCCGCCTCCCTCTGCCATCTCGCTCGCCGTACCCGTCCGGAACACCGCTTAAGACGATCACCGATACAGCGTCTTCGTTAAAGTGCCCTCGCAATCGGATCTACGCCGAGTTCCGGGATCCTCGGGGCGGGCGTGTCAACGCCGGATCGAACGTTCATCGTGCCGGCACCGACGCGCCCCGTGCGCCGTCTGCGAACCGTCATCGCTCGCGCGCAAGCGCCTGAGGTGTGCCTGCGCCTTGAGCGTGTATCGGCGTGTCGCGCTGCTCTCGAAGAGCTTTTCTTGTTTTCATCCTCGCTGCGGTGGGTTCTAATCAATCTGCCCCTTGTCAATGCCGGGTGCCCGGGAAGCGCTGGTTACGCCCCTCCTGTCCCTCCGCACCGCTAATGCTGTGGATCGTTTCTTACCGTTTCGACGCGCGGACTACGCAGCATCGACGGTGACCGATGGAGAGCGATATGAGAAGGCGAGACTTCCTTTCCAGTTCTGTAGCGCTCATGGTTGCATCCGGCCTTGCGCATTCGCGTTTTGCACGCGCGGCGCAATCCGCCGACGTGCCAGCCGTCTCGCGGACGGGCGGTGCAGTCATTCTCAGGGCAGCAGACATCGTCGCGTTCCAGGCCCAGCAGCGCGGACCCGTGCTCACCCGCGACAGCGACAGTTACGACGTTGTGCGGCGCGTCTGGAACGGCGCATTCGATCGTCACCCGGCGGTGATCGCGCGCTGCACCGGTGCCGCAGATGTGATCGGTGCGGTGCAGTTTGCCGCGCGCCACGACCTGCTGGTCGCGGTGCGGGGTGGAGGCCACAGCCTCCCCGGCTACTCGGTGTGTGAAGGCGGGATCATGATCGACCTCGCCCCCATGCAAGGCGTTCGGGTCGATCCGCAGACACGCGTCGTTCGCGCCGAACCTGGTGTCTTGCTAGGTGCGCTGGACCGTGAAACCCAGGCCTTCGGGCTCGTAGTGCCCGCAGGCACCGTCTCGCATACCGGCGTCGCGGGCCTCACGCTCGGTGGTGGCGTCGGTCGGCTGCAGCGAAAGTTTGGCCTGACCGTCGACTGCATGGTCGGCGCGGACCTGGTTACTGCGGACGGCCGATTGGTGCGGGCCGGCAGTGATGAGAATCCCGATCTGCTCTGGGCACTCCAGGGCGGCGGCGGCAACTTCGGCGTAGTGACTTCGTTCGAATTCCGCGCGTGCGAGTTCGGCCGCACTGCAGTCGCCGGTGGCATCGTCTTTCCAATCGACCAGGCACGCCGCGTGCTCGACGCATTCGCCGACTACTGCGATTCCGCCAGCGACGAACTCTGGATGGACCCCGTGCTCGAATGCGATGGCGCGGGTCATCGGCAGCTCAATTTCACTCTCTGTCACTGCGGCGATGACGCGAGCGCCGGCAAAGACGTCGCCGCCATACGAAAGTTCGGCAAGTCGGTGCGCGACAGCGTCGCCCGAAAACCGTGGACCGCGGTGCAGTCGGAGTTCGATCGCGATTCACCTCATGGCAATGGTTACTACATGTCGGGTGGACGGATTGCGAGACTCGTTCCCATCATGCTCGACCACGCAGTCGAAAGCATCACACTACCTGGCGCCGAGCTAGGCAAGATCTCCCTCACGCAGCAGGGAGGAGCGAGTGCGCGTCGTCCGGCCGCATCCACGGCCTACGCTTCGCGCGACGCGAGCCACAACTTCGTGGTGCGCGCGTCGTGGGAGCATCCCAAGGACGCGGCCGCGCGCACGGCGTGGCAAAAGCGGACGTGGAAAGGGTTCGAGCCCTATTCGGTCGGACTGTACGCGAACCTCAATGCCACTGATAGCAACGTCAAGGCGCGGTCGGCCTATGGCGACAACCTGGATCGGCTGATCGAGGTCAAGACAAAATACGACCCGACGAACCTGTTTCATCTGAACCCCAACATCGCCCCCCGTGTCGCGTGAGCGGCGATCCCGGGCTAGTCAATCCTCAGGTCATCAGTTCGCGACAAGCGCAAGGGCGCCTTTTGCGTCGGTCACCTGCTGACCGGAGACACGCCCTCCATCGACTGCCTCGCTGAACGCCAAGCAACTGCCGGCGTCTGGCCATGCCCGTGAACGGAGTAGCTGGCGCGTGCGCTCCTCGACCTTGGCCTTCGAGCCCGGCTGCGTGCCCGGACCATCGGACTTTTTCTGCGCGAGTTCTCGTCATTCACGCGGCGGCAGGACGACTGCGCCGACGGACTTCGAGTCTGGCCAGCTGGGCGTCTAGGTCTGCGACGCGGGCTGGTCGGCGGCGGCGTGACCGGCGCGGCACCCGTGCACCAAGGCCCCTGTGTTTGACCAGCGGCACTTCGCGGGCTACGTGCCCGGACATTCTGCACTTTCCTGCGCGAGTTCTCGTCATCTGCGCCCTAGACCGCGACCCGTGGCATTCCGTCCGGTGTTCACACCCTTGCGTTGTGTGCCGAACACGTCCCGCAGGTCACTGAAGGGTTGGCTTGCAGGCGGGCTCGGCGCGCGGCGGCCGCGTATCGCGAGTTCGGCCGGATCGCGTCGCAGTTCTCGAAGTACATCTCGTCTTGGTGTCTGGCCGCGAAATCCGTGTGTACGGCAGCACGAGGTCGTGTCCGTCGGCGTAGAACGCCACAGGCAGTGCACCCCGGCGCCTTCACGGCTCAAGGAGGCGTTGGTGCATGGCTCGACACCCGGCTCGCAGTTGTCCCCAAGCGCGGACTCGTCACCGACTCGTCGCCGAAGACTGAGGCCTGCCAAGCTCTGTCATCCGGTTCAGGACGCGGCACGCGAGGCTCGCCTCGACCTGCCGGCCACCTACACTGCGGGCGCGAAGTCCGTCGCCAATGATGGACTTGTAGCGGAAGAAGGCGTTCTCCACACGGGCCTGCCGATGGTAGCCCGCGGCCTTCTTTCACTGGCGTCGCCCGAGCGTTTCCACGTCGGTGATCGTGCGATCGCACGCCCTGGAGCGAGGCCCACGTCGCGAGATCCTGGCCGTCACGGTCGGCGCCACGATCACCCGCGCGTGTCGCGCGCTCGCGGCCTCATAGAAGGCGACCGTGTCGTAGGCCGCGTCCGCCGTGACGCTGGCGACCTCGCCAGCTGTCGCTCCAATCAGGTCGATACCCACCGTCCCGTCGTTGGCCGTCGCTTCGGTGAGGGCATGCGCGACGATCACGCCGGCGCGGTTGACACCCAAATGAAGCTTCTTCCAGCCTCGTGCACCACGCCCGCCGTGTTTCGCGGCCGCCCCCTCCCTTCCCGACCACTGACAGTCCCGTGCTGTCGACGATCAGATGCAGCGGTCCCTTCACTGGGAGGTTGTGCACCACCACGTCGAGCCTCCGAGTCCGGCGCGAAAGCGTCCGTGTGGTCCGGGGCATCGAGACGGGCGTGCATCATGGTCAGGATCGACCGGACGAAGCCCTCCATCTGGCGCAGGGGCAAGTGGAAGACGAGCCGGAGTGTCAGGGCGGTCTCGATCGCCACATCCAAAAACGTTGCTGCCCGCCAGGGCGACCGGAGGGCGGCACGCCCCACGCGACCCAGGCGTCTGGCGAGAACCAGAGCCGTCGCCCCGACTGACGAGGGCGCGTTCGTACGCCCGCCAATTTCCCACCCGATAGCGCGTCTTGTGCGTGGAATGAACCCGCGACTTCATCCCACGACCATGCCGCCGCGGGCGGGCGACGGGCCAGCGGCTCCAACGGCCGACCCATACTTGACCGTCCGCAGCCATGCACCAACGCCTCGATAGGGCCGGGGCGCTCACGAGGTCGCGCGAGCGCGCGCCGCTCCCCAATGATCCAGTGTCCGCAAGCCCAGGGCACTTTGCACCTGCACCCCCTTGCGCTCTCAGCTCGGCGAGGGACTTGAGCGTTCCTGCTGATTCTGCAGCTGTCATTCGTTGCGAGGCGCTCCTCGAGTGTCTCGCGAAGCCAGCACTCTGACGTTGTCGCCTCTTTGCACGTCGAGCAGTAGATGGTTCGGATCCACACCAGCACGATCTGGCTCGCGAGGCACGACCACGGTGATCGTCTGCTTCCCTGCCGGAATGCGATGCGTCTGCATGTAGAGCTCGTCGCTCCCAGCGAACACGCCGACCTGCACGAGGTCGTCCATCGGCACCTCCAGTTCAGCGCCCGCCAGGTCGTAGACAACCTTGCGTGCGTCGATGTCAAGCCTCACCTCCCACGCGCCTCCTGAGGTCTGGTGCGTCGACACCCCTTCCGTCTTGAGGTCCCAATACGCGTTGACTTCGAACAGGTCTCGCAACAGGGAGTGCAGTGACGCGGGCAGCGCCGTCTGCAATTGCCGATAGAGGTCATGCATCGTCGCCAGCGGTGCCCCCGGCAGTCGGTGTGCTTCGCGCAGTCGCCGCAGCGCACCGTTGACTGCATCGGTGCCGCCGTATTCGCTGAGCGCATGGAGTGCAAACGGACCGCGGCGATACGACGCGTACCCGTCGACACCGCGCAGCAGCGGCTCGCCCCGCCGAACCGGCGGGAACGGATGCGGTTGACGCATGAATTGCAGCAGTTGATCGAGCTGCGCACGTCCCTTCGCCTGCTCGACCGTCTTCATGGCGTAGTACCAGGCGACGCCCTCAGACATCACAGGGGCCCCTTCCACCGCCGCGTAGGGCACCGTCCACTGATGAGCCATCTCATGCGCGACGATAGCGAATGGGAACTCGAGAGCACCCGCGTCGTCAGGCGCCTGCCAGAGCGCGCTGCCTTCGTTGAAGGTGACCATGCTCGAATCGGCGTGCATGCCGGTGGCGTTGCCGGCGCGCTCGACGAACGTCAGGTGACCATATCCGTAGGGGCCGACGTTCGTGGTGTGGTAGTCGAGCGAGGCCTGAATCCCCTGCATGATGCTCTCCCGGCTGGCCGAATGCCCGGGATGATGGACAACGCGGACAGTCACGGCCCGTTCGTCGGATGTGCTCTGCCAGGTCGCTTCGTGCACTGCGTAGCGGGCCGAGAAGATTCCGTACTCGTTGGTGATAGGCGCATCGGTCACGTAGTGGAAGTAACGACGTCCGTTGTCCACCCACGTGCGCCGCAGCGCGCCGGGCGCAACAGCCAGCTGGTCTGCGCTGGTGCCCACCAGCACGTCCAACGTCGTTCCACTGCCGCGGTCACCTGGCGCCTCCTTGTCGCCCAGCGGCGCGATCAGTGGCCGCGAGGGCAGGCCGTACTCGTGGCGGTCGCTTGCGCTGATCAACTCGCGAGTCGGCTGATACCCGATCGTCGGCAACCACGTGTTCGTGAGGTGCGTGCCGTTCTGGACGACGGCGTCACTGATGCCGTCGTGCCGAAAGCCTCGTCGCTCGACGCGGACGTCGAACGAGAGCTGCAACGAGTCTCCTGGCTCAAGCGGGCGCTCGAGCACGAAGATGCGGTGAAATAGTTCCTCGTCCGCCAGCGTCATCACGGCTGCACGGTTCAACGTGATGGCCGCAGTCTCGACGGCCGGCGCCGGAGCAATGTGAATCGCCTCGATTGCGGCGTGGGTGTCATTGAGCACACGGTAGGTGCCGCGGATCTCTGCCGCTCCCCGTTCGGGATGAATCTCGACGCGCAGTTCAGTGCCGACGATCTGCGGCTGAGGGATGCGTGCGTACCGGGCGTAGCGGCGCTCGTACTCCGCCTGACGTGTGGCGCCGGCCGACACGCTGACGTATGTGTTGAGCACATTCGTGTTGTAGAAGGTGAATCCGCCCAGAGTGAGGACCAGCACGATCCCGGCAGCGGTCGCGGTTGTCGTAGCGCCCGTGAAGCGCTGGCGCACCGCTCGAAGCCGCGGCGTCCATCGTGTCTCTCGGCCACGCACCCAGAGCAGCCGCGCCGCCACGGCTAGCAGTATCAGCCACGACGCCCAGTACAGCTTGAACGCAAGCCACGGGACCAGCGAGGGTCCGAAGCCGCGCATCTCCGTGTAGGACCACGTCGGTCCCGCGCCGTAGATCAGCAGACGGTGCTCGACACCGAACAACGCCGGCATCGCGATGAACACGTACGCGCCGACCAATACCAGGTGGGCGCCATACTTCTGGAGGACAACTGAGTGCACGACAAGTGCAAGGCCGGCGAACAGCAGATACTCGGCAAGCTGCAGCCCGAGCAGGGTCTTCAGATACAGCGCGATCTCATGATGTCGATACCCCAGCATCGTCTGCGCCACGATGCCCGAGAGCATCAGCAGCGTGTTGAACGCGGTGAGTGCCAGTGCAAGTCCCAGATACTTACCGACCAGCGGTGTCCAGTCCGAGCCGGGCAGGGCATCGGTGATGTCACTCAGACGGGCGTCTCGCTCGCGCCACACCAGTTCTCCGGCAAAGTAGATGGTCAGCAATGGGACAATCAACCAGCGGCTCAGTTCGTCAGAGAGCGAGCCGGTCAGCTCAGCGATGACCAACGCAGTCACAGGGATGAGCCGCGCGCCGCCCGATTCCATCTGGTCAACAACGACCGGCACCGATAACAGCGGAATGACGACGAAGAACACCAGTCCCGCCCAACTCGCGGCAATGTAGCGGAACGATGCCCACGCGATGGCGAGCGCCTGCTTCGTCTGGACGCGAACACCGAATGTCCGGGGGACAGATAGCGTGGAGATCAATTCACCCGCAGTCGCGTACACGTCCGCATCCCTTGACGCCAGCAGGTTGTTCCTGCGAGCGCGCAGGACGCGAAGCCGGGCATAGAGGCCATTGCCGGTCCGATGCGCGAAGCGGAATCGGAAGTGCGTCAGAACAAGGGTCATCAGTGCGACGGCAGCCCAGAGCAGCCGGTTCTGGAGCACGACGCCTTCCAGGGACAGCAGACGAACATTCTTCTCGACGGGTGTCCACTGCCGTCCCAGGTCTTCGACAATGAAGCGGATGCCGATCGGGTCCAGCAGGGCGCCCCATGTGTGCCAGAAGAGCAGGGCCGCCGAGATGAAGAAGCCGGTAAAGAACAGGAGAAAGCTGCCGAAGTACGCGGCCATCGGGCGTCCCGATCGCACGGCCAGCGCGAACTGGATGGCCGTGGCGACCAGGGCGTTCACCAGCGAGATGAAGAGGTACGCCGTCAGGTACGCGGCGAGTCGGAACGGGGCGCGGTACACGGTGATGCCGCCCGGCATGTAGACGGCACTGATGATGCCGATCTGCACCGCTGTGAGCAGCAGCGCGTTCATCGTGAGCGCAGCCAGGAATCGTCCGCTTAGATATGCCGTCTTGCTGACCGGCATCGTATACGTCAGTGGATACATACCGGTGCTGACGTCTCTGGCTCCGGCGTCACCTGCGACGACACCCCCTGCCACTAGCCACAGTAGCCCGCCAAATACCGTGGCGCTCGCGATCAGGAATGGTGCGTTCGCGAAATAGTCTTCATAGAGCTGATCGGCCACATAGTTCGTCCTGACGAACAGCACCGTGACGCCCAGGAGAGCCGTGAAGATCAACAGGAGCCAGGGTCGGCGAAGCTGGTAGCTGCACTCGAAGAGGAAAATTGCGAGGAGCTTCACAGGCTCGCCTCCCCGCCCTCGCGCCGGCCGGACATCGTTCTGAAGTACACGTCCTCCAGGTTGGGTTCAGCGGCCTCGAAGCCTGGTCCGGGTTGCGTGTCGCTATAGACGCGCACGAGCGTCCGTCCAGCAAGCAGTTTCGTCGAGATGACGTCGTGCTCGCGTGTAACGCTGGCCCGTGAACGCGTGTCGATCACGCGCCGCCAGATGCGACCCTCTACCTCCTTCATGGCGCTGAGCGGTTCTGCCTCAAGCAAGATCTCGCCTCGGTCGATAATGGCCATCCGGCTGCAGAGCTCCGAGACGTCGTCGACGATGTGCGTGGAGAGAATGACCACGCTGCTTTCACCGACCTCGCTAAGCAGATTGAGGAAGCGGACGCGTTCGGCCGGGTCCAGCCCGGCGGTGGGTTCATCGACGATCAGCAGCGTTGGATTGCCGATGAGGGCGACGGCGATGCCGAAGCGCTGGCGCATGCCGCCAGAGTAGCCACCGAGCTTCTGCCTGCGGACATGCCAGAGGTTGGTTTGCTGGAGCAGCGCTTGGACGACTTCTTTCCGTGCCTTCCGCTCGCTAATGCCCTTCAGAAGCGCGAAGTGGTCGAGCAGATCTTCGGCGCTGCTTCCCGGGTACAGCCCGAAGTCCTGGGGCAGATAGCCAAGCGTCTGACGCAGGGCGCCTTTGTGCAGAAGGACGTCGAGTTCGCCGAAGCAAATGCTGCCTGCGTCCGCGTCCTGCAATGTGGCCAGGATCCGCATCAGCGTCGACTTGCCGGCGCCGTTGGGCCCGAGCAGCCCATACATGCCCGCCGGAATGGTCAAGCTGACGTCCTTCAGCGCGTGGATGCCTCCAGGGTACGTTTTCGAGACGTTTCGGATCTGCAGTTCCATAGACCAACTCGGACGCAGGGTCACAGTTCGCCGTTCGGCCACTGTCGTGAGGAGTGCATCAGCAATAGGTGAGATCTTGGTGAGAGCCAAGTCCGGACGGAAGCATTCCGGGCCGAAACTGCGCAATCAAGTCTCTTCACCTGCCTGGCCTACCGAGGGACCTGAGGTCGCGCCGGCATGCGCTCCTGCGGAAGCCGTGCAGCCTGCCTGGTCAGACCCAGCTTCAACCCGTGAGCAGACCGGGGACGGACGGCGCTGTGTAGATCCGGCACGTCTCCCGATCCGTCCAGGCAGCCGGCAGGCTGCCCTGACCGCGATTTCCGAAGCCGATGGGCACGACGACGTCTCGACATCCTCGCCCGCCGACACGTCGGCCGAGTGGGCGAATGCCATGCTCGTTCAGGACGCGTGCGGTGAGTACGCCGCCTTGCAGCAATCGCAAGTCGCCTCCGTCCCACCGATTCTAGATGGGCTCGCCGAACCGAAGCTGGGGGAACATCTCAAGACGACGCTGCCGGCGATTGGTAAGATGGTGCAGCGAACTGGCCTTTCGCACTCTCAGTTCTCGGCGCTGCTGGGGCCGTCGGTCCGGACGCTGCACGAAAGGGGCAGGGACGACGCGCGCCGGTCGGGCGGCGCCCGGACGCTGCTCATCATCGCAGCGAAGAATCCAAGGGCGCTCGTCGACGTGGCCTGAGGGATGGCACGCTCGCCGCTGCAGGACGCCAGCGACGCGCGATTTCATCGAACCGGGCGTGGGGGTACAAACGGGGGTATGGAGCTCGTGCAGTTAAGCGTTCAAGCTGGTTAGCGAGCGAGTTACCGTCAGCGCTTCGACTCCCGCCGCCTCCACCACCCAAACCCTTTGTACATCAACAGCTTACGGCCGTCAAGCCGAAGCTGTTGCACGCCTGTTGCTCGACTCCGACGGTGCCACCGAGGGCGAGTCCAGCAGGGCGAACGCCTGCGCCGCGTGTCCGGGCGCGAAGTGCATGTACCGCTCGGTAGTGGTCAGGTTCTCGTGACCGGCGACGCCCTGAATGATCCCGGGGACTCACGCCCTTCATCGCGAGGTGCGAGCAGAAGGTATGGCGAAGAATGTGAACCCGTGCCGGACGCCCGCCTTCTTGGCGACCGGCCGCAGGCACCTGGTTCTGCGTCAGGCTCCGGTTCTTGCCGTGAAGCACCAGCCCCGACGACTCGCGGTACCGCAGCAGGGTTGCGCGGAGCAGCAATCCGGGTAAGCGCCGGTGTCGCCTGGGGCCCTTGGCGTTCTCGTGGGCACACTGCTACGCTTGCAATCCACCCACGAAATACCAGTCGTTGTCGCGAGGCAGGCATCCTTGTCGACGAGTGAGTCGTACCACTTCGGAGAGTATCGCGTGGACGTCGACCAGCGCGTAGTGCTGCGCGCGGGTGAGGCGATCGCGCTGTCGCCGAAGGGCTTCGACCTTCTCGTGCTGCTCGTACGACGGCCCAGACACGCCTTCTCGCGACAGGAGTTGATGACGGCGCTCTGGCCGGACACGTTCGTCGAAGAAGCGAACCTGTCGTTCCAGGTGTCCACGTTGCGCAAGGCGCTGGGCGATGGCGCAGGGCACTGGATCGAGACCGTTCCCAAGCATGGCTATCGTTTCGCGGCCGACGTCCAGGCCAGCGCCCCTCTGGTCGCACCGCCCGTTGCACCCACCGATCAGGCACCGGTCGACCCGTCGTCGCGCGGTCGAGCAACGAACCCCCGCCGATGGTGGGCCGCTGGTGCGCTCGGCGCATGCGGGCTGGCAGCCTTGGCGTACGCGATCACCGGCCGGCCCTCCCCCGACCCGAGTGAGCCGCGCGACGGACCACGTCAGGCCAGGCGACTGACCGCGTATGCGGGCTTCGAACGGACACCGAGCCTGTCGCCAGATGGCAGCCAGGTGGCATTCTCGTGGAACGGGGCATCGCAGGACAATCACGACATCTACATCAAGCTCGTGGGGCCGGGCGAGCCCATTCGCCTCACCACCAACCGGGCGGCGGACGATGCCCCCGCCTGGTCGCCGGATGGCCAGGAGATCGCGTTCCTGCGGTCGTTGGCGCACAGCGACACGAAGGTTGAGGTCCTGATTGTTCCGGCGCTTGGACAGGCGGCGGAGCGACACGTCGGCACCGTTGCAGTGCCGCCTTCCAGCCTCGGCTGGACGCCGGCTCGACTCAGCTGGACGCCGGATGGTCGCTGGATAGCCATCGGTGTCGATGAGCCCGCCGAGAGTCGCGGCATCTGGTTGCTGTCAAAGGACGGACGCGAGAGGCGCCGCCTGACCACCACGCCGCGCGACGAGTTCAACGGTGACTCCAACCCCGCGTTTTCGTCCGATGGGCGTCACATGGCGTTCATTGGGGGTGCAGGGGTCGGCGCGAACGCGATCCACATCCTTGCCCTGTCGCCAGCGTTCGAGCCGATCGGCAGCCCTGTACGGGTCACGACGCCGGTGGAAGTTCACCTCGGGCTCGCGTGGGCAGGCGACGATACGGCGCTGGTATTCTCCTCCGGGGCAATTTTTGGACAGTCACGATTGCAACGTCTCCCCTTGCGGACGGATCGATTGGCCGCTTCGGGTCCCTCGTCCGTGCTGCCGTTTGGTGAACAGGCCACGACGCTGAGCTTGAGCCCGGGCGGGCGGCTGGTCTATGAAGTCAATTTCAGGGACACCGCCCTCGAGCGCATGCACGTGCCGGCGGGCGCAAGCAGTCCTCTCGCGTCCGTGGTGGGCCCGTCGACCTACGACGAAGCCACGCCCGCCTATTCGCGCGACGGCAGCCACATCGCATTCATATCGACGAGGACCGGGGACCAGGAACTGTGGGTCTCGAACACTGATGGCACGAACCTGCGCCAGGTGACCTTCATGGGCGGTCCGATGTGTACGAACCCGCAGTGGTCTCCCATCGACGACGACCGAATCTTGTTCCAGGCACGACGTGAGGGACGGAGTGCCGTGTATATGCTGGATCTTGGAACACTTACAACGCAGCAACTTACGAGCGAGGAGCATGCGTACGGCGAGGCCCGGTGGTCGCGAGACGGCAAGTGGATCTATGTCGGGGCGGCGAGGACGGGCCGCAGGGAGGTGTGGCGGCTGCCGTCAGTCGGCGGTGCGGCCGTCCAGTGGACCAGGAACGGCGGCACCGCCGCGAGCGAGGCCGTCGATGGGTTCCTGTACTACGCGAAAGCGACGGGCGCGTCGCCGACGAGCATCTGGCGCATGCCCGTGGCGGGAGGACCTGAAACGCTTGTCGTCGAGGGGCTCAGTCACGCCATCAACTTCGCGGTGGGCGACCGCGGCATCTACTTTGTGTCGAGGGGCGAGTCGCCCTACGACACGGCCGTGGAGTATCTAGACCTGAGCTCGCTGATCCGCACCAGGCTTGCGGGTCTCGGCGGCCGCCACTGGTGGTATGGCGCAGCGCTCAGTCCCGACCAGCAATGGTTCATGTACTCGGTGGTGCAAAGCCTGAACAGCAACCTGATGGTCGTGGACCTCGTCCGATGACCGGTCACGTTCGGCGAGCTCGACTGAGATGCTGCGTCGGATTGTCTCCAGGTAGTCTCGGGTTGAAGCCGCTTGCGCCGCCGCGCGGCTGCAGCGGCGTGCACTGCCTCGAGTGGACGTCCCGCAACATTCTAAGCCGGGGGGCGCACGTTCAAGGCCTGGCAGTCGTAACACGCAAGGCACTCACCCTCTCAGTACCGGAGTCAGGGCGATCGCCTCGCAGCCACGAGGCAAGCGCACCGGCGCCGGTGCATTCTGCACGTTTTTGCGCGAGTTCTCGTATCGAGGCGGTGGTCATGCCGCCATCAACACGATCCGCTCACGGGCATAGGCAGACGGAGCCGCCGGCAACCTGACGACAAGTCGCACTGCGGCGTGCGGAATGTGTTGGCGCAGACCACGGCACTGGTCCCGAGCGCTCTCCACCACGCCGCGCCAGGGTGAACGAGCATCGCTCAGCGTTGTCGCGGCTGGGGCGGCATCATTGCTTGTTGAGTCCCTGCAGAAACCCCAGAACCGCCTGGTTGAAATCATGGGGCTTCTCCAGATTCGGGACAACGTCACGTCGCCCCGACAGAAGAGGGCGCGCTCGTATGCCCGCCAATTCCCCACCCGATAGTGCGTCTTGTACGTGCGATGCACCCGCGACTATGTGACGAGCGCTCCTGCGTCACCATCGATCGAGGGCGACGCACGGCAGGCCTTCGTCAAAGGCCGATATTTCTGGGGCAAACGTACTCCTGACGATCTGCAACGCAGCGTCCAGTACTTCCGCAGGGCCGTCGAGGCCGATCCGGACTACGCGCCGACGTGGGCGGGACTGGCCCACGCATACTTGATCATCGGCATCTTCGGACTTCAGCAACCCGACGATGTCCTGCCCGATGCTCGCGCCGCAGCGTCGCGCGCGCTGGCACTCGACGGCTCGCTCGCGGCGGCGCACACCGCTCTGGCGGAAATTCACAAGCTGTACGAATGGGACTGGGCCGCCTCGGAGCGCTCGTTCCTGAAGGCCATCGAGCTCGACCCCGGCTACCCTGTCGCACATCACTGGTACGCCCAGCTTCTGCCGATCCAGGCGCGCCATGACGAAGCACGGCGCGAGATCGAGACGGCGCATCGTTGCGATCCGCTCTCGCCGGTCATCTCCGCGTTCCGTTCGTACGCGGCATGCGAAGCGCGCCGCTACGAGGTCGCCGTCGCGGCGGCACACGAAGCGCTCGAGCTCGATGGTTACGCGCCCCTGACGCACTACATGCTCGGGCGCGCCTATGCGAAGCTGGGCGAATCAGGGCGGGCGGTGGCCGCGCTCGAAACCGCCGCACGTCTCGCCGGATGGTTCCCTGCCGTGCAAGCAGCGCTCGGATTCGTCTATGCACGGAGCGGCGAACATGCCCGAGCGCAGGTGATCCTCAGGGAACTGCGCGAGCGTCAGCGCAGTCAGTACGTGTCGCCCGTGGATCTCGCGCAGGTCGAACTGGGACTCGGGAACACGGACGCCGCAGTCAGGGCGCTCGAGGAGGCCTACCGCGCTCGCGCCGTGCGCACCGTGGTCATCGGCGATCCGTTCTTCTCCGAACTCGCCCCGGACGAGCGCTATCGTCGGCTGCTGGCGCTGTTGCGGCTGCCGCTGCAAACGAGCGCACCCAGCTAGCTTCGATGCTGCGCCGGCCTACGGCTGCTCTTGACCCTGCTTGCGCTGTTGCCTCCACTTCGCTCGTTCCTCCTCCCAGGGCACCGCCTGCGGCGCGACGTTCGTGAAGCTGACGGTCAGCCACCTGCCGCCCTGCTTCTGCATCACGTAGGTGCCCAGGTTGGGGCCGTTCTTGCTCATTGACGACACCTGCACCACGGCAACCTCAGGCGTCACGAGGCGGATCTTCTCGACCACGTGCGTCTTCTGGCTGGTCCGCAGCGGGCCGGTGTGGATGAAGACGATGTCTTCGCGAAGCGACGCCTTGCCCTTGCGCCACTCGCCGAAGACGTTGAGGTGATCGGCGTCGTCGGCAAACGTGGAGATCATCGTGTCGGGAGCGTGCGCGTTCCATCCCTCGTAGAACGTCGCGAGCACTCGTCTGATCGCCACTTCTTCGTCTGCCTGGGCGGGTTGCGCATCCGCACTCGCCCCGGCGGCAAGAAACAACATCTGGGCGACGAGAATCCATTTCATGAGCAGCGCCTCCCCTTGCCCGTGGCCCCGCAGGCCGGCATGGCCAGGCGACCCTTACTGACATTCAGCGTGATTCGCGGGCGCCAACTATCATTGCCCTCGCCTGTCTGGGGTCCGAGGCCCTCGACGCCCACCGAACCTGAGGTGTCGCCGTCGCTGTGGCAGAATCGCCACCTGCACATGCCGAGCACGGATGAAGCGCCGGACGTGACGGGTCTGTTGCTCGCCTGGAGCAACGGCGATCAGGAGGCCCTCGATCGCCTGATCCCGCTCGTGCAGAGTGAGCTCCACAGGCTGGCCCATCGCCACATGTCAGAAGAGTCCAAGGCGCACGCCCTGCAGACGACGGCACTGGTGAACGAGGCGTACGTCCGTTTGATCGACGGCAGCCGGATCCAGTGGCAGAACCGTGCACACTTCTTTGCCGTGTCAGCGCGGCTGATGCGGCGGATCCTGGTCGACTCGGCTCGGGCCCGCAAGACGTTGAAGCGCGGGGGCGACGCCGTCTGGATATCGCTCGACGATGCGCCGGACATCTCCGAAGCACGCAGCGCCGAGCTGATGGAGTTGGACGATGCCTTGTCCGCGCTCGCGGCGTTCGATGAACGCAAGAGCCGTATGGTAGAACTCCGATACTTCGGCGGCCTGAGCGTGGAAGAGACTGCCGCCGTCTTGCATGTGTCGCCGATTACGATCATGCGCGACTGGAGCCTCGCAAAAGCCTGGCTCGCGCGCGAACTGCGCCGACATGACACCTGAACGGTGGGACGCGGTAGAGCGGCTCTATCACGCCGCCCTGGAGTGCGGCCTGGACCAGCGCGATCGCTTCCTGGCGAGCGCGTGTGAGGGTGACGAGGCATTGCGCGCCGAAGTGGAGTCGTTGCTCGCCCACGGCCTTGCCGCATCCGACTTCCTGGCGTCGCCGCCTGCCGACGAGCTCCGCGCGGCGATCGCCTCGCGCCTCGACCACCGCGTATCGGCGCCCGGTCAGTACGTCGGACAGACCTTCGGTCCCTACACCATCGTCACGTGGCTGGCATCTGGCGGTATGGGCGACGTCTATCGTGCCGTCGATACGCGCCTGAACCGCACGGTCGCGGTGAAGGTCCTGCCGCAGCAGCCCTGGTGCGATCCCGAGCGGCAGCTGCGCTTCAGACGTGAAGCGGAGATCGTCTCCAACCTGAACCATCCTCACATCTGCACTGTTCACGACATCGGTGTCCACGACGGCGTCGACTACATCGTCATGGAGTACATCGAAGGCGAGACGATGCAACAGTGTCTGGCGAGGGGCTCGCTCCCGCTGGCGCGCGCGCTCGAGTATTCCGTGCAGATCGTCGACGCGCTCGACAAGGCGCATCGCCGCGGTGTCGTGCACCGCGATCTCAAGCCGGGCAACGTGATGATCACCGCGGCCGGCATCAAGCTGCTCGACTTCGGGATCGCCACACGCATGACGGCACCGACTGCGCGCCTCGGTGACGCGCCAGATCCGACTTCGCATGGTGCGATCGCGCAGGAGCCGGCAATGGCGACGCCGCGGTACGCGTCGCCCGAGCAGCTCGAAGGCAAAGGCGTCGATGCCCGTACGGACATCTTCTCGTTCGGCGCCACCGCGTACGAGATGGTGACTGGTCGCGCTGCGTTCGAGGGTGAGACGCGATCGGTGGTGATCCGCAGCGTCCTGCAAGAGGAGCCGTCTCCGATACGCGAGCTGGCGCCGGCGGTTCCGAACGCCGTGGCGCGAACGCTGGCGCGGTGCCTCGCGAAGGCCCCTGACGAGCGTTGGCAGACTGCGAGCGACCTCCTGTTCGAGTTGCGGTCGCTCGCCGCCGACAACTCGCTGGACGGAGGCGTCGCGATGCGAGCAGCGCCGAAATCACCGTGGCGCGAGCGCGCATGGTGGCTCGCAGCGGTGGCCGCGGCGGTGTTGCTGCCGCTGATGTTCACGGCATCGCGCCTCGGGTCGGACCGCGCGACGCCGAACGCACCGGACCTCCGCTTCGATGTGTGGCCGGAAGCCGACACGGCGTTCGCCGCGAGCTTCGACGTGCCGTTCGCGCTGGCGCCCGACGGGCGCAGCCTGGCCTACGTGGCGGTCGGCGCCGATGGCGTCAGGCGCTTGTGGCTTCGCCGTTTCGATGGCGCGAGTGAACGGGCGCAGCAGATCGCGGGCGCCGAAGACGCCAACACGCCCTTCTGGTCGCCCGACGGGGCGTGGGTGGGTTTCTTCAGCCGACAACGGCTGCTCAAAGTGCGCGTGTCGAATGCGCGCGTTCAGATCGTCGCCACTCACGCCGCGTCGATGGCCGGCGCCACATGGGGCGCAGACGGAGTCATCCTGTTCCCAACCGGGCCCGGGGGATTGTCGCGAGTCTCGGCAGATGGCGGCCCGATGTCGGCGGCGACCACGGGCGACGGCAGTCACTTCTGGCCGCAGTTCATCGGCGACGGCAGGCGCTTTCTTTACGCGGCTGCCCGCACGAACGGAATTCGGCTCGGTTCAGTCAGTGGCGAACCATCACGCCTGCTGATGAAGGTGCCCCTCAGGATCTCATCGTTGGGCTACACGCACGGGTACATCTTCTTCGGCCAGGACGCGAGCCTCTTTGCGCGGGCCTTCGACGAGCGCACGCTCGAGGTCTCCGGGGAGCCCATCGAGCTGCTGACGGGCATTCCAATCACGCAGCTCGGCCGCATGCCTTTCTCGATTTCAGCGGCCGGACCACTGGCATTCTGGCGCTACGCCGGAGGGACGCCCGCGACGCTGCAATGGTTGATCGAGGATGGCCGCACCGAGCCGGCCATCGAGGGGCCCGCGAGGTATGTCGGGTTCGACCTGGCGCCTGACGGCCGGCGCCTCGCCTTCTCCAGGCGCAACGTCGATGGCGGGGCGGACGTGTGGGTACGCGATCTCCGCACATCGGCGGAGACGCGGTTGACGTTTCACGGCTTCGCGTTCGCCCCGCGGTGGTCTCCGGATGGGCGTCGTCTTGCGTTCACTGCAACCTAACCTCCGGCACTGCCCAGGCTGTTCGTGAAGGATCTGAGCCAGGCGGGCGCTGACGCCGAGATCACCGCCTCCCCGCTCGCAACGTTCGCGTCCAGTTGGTGCCGCGACGGCGAGCGCGTCGTGAGCGTCCGTATCGATCCCGCCACACGCGACGACCTCTACGTCGAGCACCTGCGCACTGGCGCTGGGGAGCGGCTGCCCGTCAACACCGCGGGCAACGACTACCAGGGCGTGCTGTCGCCAGACGACCGCTGGCTCGCCTACGTGACCGATGCATCCGGCCGCGACGAAGTCTGGGTGGCGAGCTTTCCTTCCGGCCGCGTCAGAAAGCAGGTCTCGACCAGAGGCGGAGTCTCGCCACAGTGGACCAGCGGAGGAAAAGAGATCGCGTACATCAGCGAGGGACGCTGGCTGACTGTCAGGTCGTTCACGGGAACGGACACCACGGTCACGCTCGGGAGCCCGCGACCACTCTTCCCGGCCGGAACGTTCGTGGAGACCACCGGGTTGCTGACACCATCGGCCAACTCCTACGTCTCCGCTGCTGGTCCGCGTCGCTTTCTTGCCGCTGTTCGAATGAACGATCCACGAGTGCCACCTATACAACTGATCGTCGACTGGCGGGCCCTGCTCCCCGAAAATGACGGTCCACGCGAGTCGGCGTCAATGTCTCCCTGTGACCCTCGGAAACAGTTCCGCCCGACTCGGTGGCGCCCGTCTTGACGGGCGAGCCCGGGTGTCCCGTCGGGGGCGTAAAGCTCGTGACGATGGTTCTACCGCAGGCGTGGCTCGGACTCAGCCGCCGGACAACGCAGTTGCACTTAGTCTTCAATCGCGCTCGTGAACAACACCGAGTGGCCCGCTTCCACGACCGTCCGTCCGAAGCCGATGGCCAAGTGCGTCTTGCCGACACCCGGCGGGCCGAAGATCAGCACGTTTTCCGCCTGGCTGATGAAGCGCCCGGTGGCCAACTCGCGCACCAGCCGCGCATCGATCGACGCCTGGGTTGTACCGACGAGGGCCTTGGCATGGCGCCGCGGGGCCGACGTGTTCGGCCCGTTCTTTACGAAAAAAGGCGGTGTCGGCTTCGGTCTCGCCCTCTGTCGCCAAGTCGCCGACGCGCATGGCGGACACGTCGCGCTGGAGGATCGCCGCGACGGCGCAGGATGCGTCGCCCGCGTCCGGCTGCCGAGGGCGTAGGCTCACGACGCCAGTGGCGCGATGCTCAACGTTGTGGCAGTGTGCGTGGGAGCGTCGCCCGTTGCGCCCCCACGCGTACTGGAGATGACTTCACGCAGAGGTGAGTGCATGACGAAGACAGTGCTCCTGTTTGTGTTCGTTGGGCTGGCTGGTCTTCTTGCGCCTGTGTCGGCCCAGGACAAGCCGGTCGTGGCCATGATCGGCACAGGCACTCTAGCCGGCACGTTCGGCCCGGCAATCACCCGCGCTGGGTATCGCGTGGTCTATGGCAGCCGGGAGCCGGCCCGCGAATCGGTGCGCGCGCTCGTGGCGAGGACGGGCTCGAAAGCCGCGGCCGCTAGTCAGCGCGAGGCGACTGCGGGCGCTCAGATCGTCGTGCTAGCCGTCCCAAGGACGGTGCTGGATGACGTCACCGACAACCTGGGCGAGTTGGACGGCAAGATCGTCGTGGACGTGAGTGGTGGACTGAAGAGGGTCGCGACGGACGGCTATCTGGAACTCGTCCCAGGGCCGACGGGCAGCGAGCGAATCCAGTCTCGGCACCCGACCGCACGTGTCGTGAGGGTCAATTTGCCCTTGATGACGTTCTTCGTGGACCCGCTGCTGGTCGGCACGCCGCCCACCGTCCTGATCGCCGGCAACGACCCTCGCGCTCGGGAGGCAGTGGCGCAGCTCATCTTCGACCTTGGCTTGAATCCGTGGGACGCGGGTCCCCTTCGCTTCTCTCAGGTGTTCGACGCCATGAACACCATGGGACTGGTGCCGGCGCAGCAGGGCCGGGTGGAGGGCTACGAGCTGAGGCTGATGCCGAGCGCTCCCCTGTCGTGCTTCACGGACGTGTCCGAGCTGTTCGGATTCGGCCGTCCCAAGGAGCTGGACGACGTGCGCCCGTTCCCCCGGCGTGAACAGCCGATCCCCTGCGAGGAATGGCGACGGCGCCTCGGCTGGTAAACGGCGGCCCACCGCCGCACTCACAGGGGCTGTCTCCACGGACATTCCGAATTCTCGCGCGTGAGTTCTCGTCAGCCACACGTCGAGGGACGACTCCCGACGAGCTTGCCGCCGATCCCGCCATCGTTCTGCCACGGGCGTGGCGCGCAGCCAAGCAACGATTCATGCGTCGGCACGCCCTTGACCAGCCAAGGTGTCGGCCATTGAAATTCGAAGTCTTTGCGCTTCGAGCTTTACTGGCGAGCGCGAGTTTGGAAAAGCATCGAGCGGAGCATGGGGGTATATCTGCGGGTATGAATCTCAACATTACAACCGCGTAAGCAAGTGTTGGCCAATGACTTACAATTGACCGTTCGACTCCCGCCGCCTCCACCACTCTAAGTCATTGACTCACAATGACTTACCAAGACTGAAGAACGCCGATTCCCGCCGCCCTCCGCCAATACTCCACCGCGGCGGCAAGATCGTGCCGCCTGGTCGTTTGGCATTGACGTTTTTCTGAGCTTTTTATGCTCGCGCTAGGCCGGACGCGGGCGCGGGTCCCGCCGCCTCCGCCGAAGGACCGCCCGCCGCCTCGGTGCCCGTGAGTGTCGACAGCAAGAACTTCGAAGCACCCCACGCGTCGCGTGCGCGAGGGTCAATGCGAGCCCATCGCGGCGATTCAGGCGCAGGCGGCGACGGAGTGTAGTGCGATAACCTGAAACACGTCATGCAACGTTGCGCACCCGGCATTCTCCTGGTGGCGGCCTTCCTCACTGGCACGAACGCCGCCGCCGAGCCGTGCGACGAGGTCGCGCGCTTGGCGATGCCATCGGCCAGCATTACAAGCGCACAGGTCGTTGCGGCAGGCGCGTTGCCCGTACCGGCTGGAACACCGCCCTTGTTGGCGGAGTTGTTCCCGACGCTGCCGGCGTTCTGTCGTGTCAGCCTCACGCTCAGGCCCTCGGCCGACTCCGACATCAAGACCGAAGTCTGGCTGCCGGTCGCCAACTGGAACGGCAAGCTGCAGGTCGCCGGCAACGGCGACTGGGCGGGAGTGCTGCCCTATGGAGGGATGGCGAGCGCCCTGGCCGCCGGCTACGCGACTGCCGGTACCGACACGGGACACGTCGGAAACAACGCGGACTTCGTCCCCGGACATCCGGAGAAGCTGGTGGACTTCGCGTACCGCGCGATTCACGAAACGACGGTCGCCGCCAAAGCGCTACTCACCGCGCACTACGGCCGCGCGCCGACGTTCTCGTACTTCAGGGGCTGTTCGACGGGCGGACGGCAGGCGCTCACGAGCGCCCAGCGCTACCCGCAGGACTTCGACGGCCTCGTGGCCGTGGCCAGCGCGGCGTACGCAATGCGAAACCATGGCATGCGGCTGGTGTTCAACAACGTCATGAACCGATCCGCGGGCAGTGCCATTCCGGCGGAGACGTACCCGATCGTTCACCAAGCCGTGCTGAATGCGTGCGACGCGCTCGACGGCGTCGAGGACGGGGTCATCGAAAACCCGACGAAGTGCCGCGTGGACTTCGAGACGCTCGCCTGCGGCGGCGAGGAGACTCGCGCATGCCTGACCGCGGACCAGATTGAATCGGCACGCGTCATGATGTCGCCCGTCACCGACGCTCGAAGCGGCGCCGCTGCGTGGGAGGGACATCTCTGGCCAGGCTCAGAGCTGCGATGGGATGTGCTCGGCGGACCGCGGCCGTTCCCCAACGCCGTCACCGCCATGAAGAATCTCCTGAACGGCGGCGACGCACAATGGGATCCACGCACGTTCACGGCCGCCGATATCGAACGCGCCGACCGGGCGGACGGCGAGCTGCTCGACGCGAGCAACGCCGACCTCACACCGTTCTTCAAGCGCGGCGGCAAGCTGCTGATGTTCCACGGATGGGCCGATCCGTCGGTGACGCCGCAGACCAGCACGATCTACTTCACCAGCGTGCTGAAGACCCTCGGCCGGAGTGCCGAGAATGCAATCGCCCTCTTCATGATGCCGGGCGTGTATCACTGTGCCGGCGGCGGACCTGGCCCCGATCGCTTCGATCGAATGGCGGATATCGTGCGATGGGTCGAACACGGCCGTAAACCTACCCGCATTGTCGTGTCGCACGTCACCGACGGAAAAGTCGATCGGACGCGTCCCTTGTGCCCGTTCGGTCAGGTGGCGCGCTGGAACGGTTCGGGAAGCACCGACGACGAAAAGAACTTCGCGTGCGTTGCCGAGACCGTCGATACGGCCGCGAGACCCGCACTCTCGCCGCCTGCGCAACCGAACGATCCCGATTTCTGAACTCGCTGGCCGGCGAGTGGGCGGTCGAATCACGTATGTCATCGAGAGCGCGAACAAGGCGTGGCGCATGGCTCACACCGGGCTCGCAGGTCCTTCACACGCGCGGACTGGTCAAGACTGATCGCGTGCGACTCGGGCCTGCCAAACGCGGCATCTGGTTCAGCATGCGGCAGGCAAACTCGCCTCGGCCTCCCGACCACCTCGACTCCGAGCACGAAGGTCATCGCCAATGAGGGACTTCTAGGGGAAGAAGGCGTTCTCCACGCGGGTCGATACCGCCTGGCGCGTCGTCGACCGTCGCCTCGGTCAGCACCTGCGCGACGATCACGACGGAGCGGTCGACACCCAGATGCAGCTTTTCCACTCCCCCGCGTACCGCGTCCGCCTGTTTCGCGGCGGCCCACTCGCCGTCGCCCATCACCGAAAGCGGGGTGCTGTCGACGATCACATGCAGAGGCCCCGTCGCCGAAAGGCTGCGCGCCGCGACGTCTAGCGTTTTGACTCCGTCGCGAGAGTGTCGTGTGGTCCGGTGGGTCGAGACCCGTGCCCATCACGGTCAGGATCGACCGGACGAAGCACGTGTGTTGAATGGTGGACTGCTGTCCAGCGGAACGACCCACCAGTCCGGCTCGCGGCACATGTCGCCGCGAGCCACGTCTGCAGCGTCGCGGCTGACGACGGCCTTGCGCTCGTGCCACGTGCGCAGACGAAATCCTTCAAGTCGCATATGGCCGGGTCTCGGCTGTAGACCATGTCGTTCATCAGTCCACAAGCCGAATCGGACCACTCGACTCGAAAGGACCTCTCTTGCGGGCAAGATCACCGTAAGCGCGGCGCGCCTTCGTTCACCCAGATGTTGGAGCGACTGACGGGGGGCACGGCATACGCTTTGGTCAGCACGGTGCCGTCCACGAGGAGGTAGCGCACCTCCACGTCCGCTGCAGTGTCAGTTGGATTGGCGAGCAGGAAGAACAGGTCGAAGTACGGCCCGGTCGCACCTTCGGCGAGGAACCACTGCAGCGCTGGTACGGTCACGCCCGCACTCTCGTGTCCCGCGCCGAAGACGACGTCGTCCGCGGTGGCAAACTGACCGTCAGGTCCAGCTTGCGTCAGGTACATCGCGCGCTCGACGAGAATGGGCTGCGGCGCCGTCAGCACAGCCGACACATCGGTGGCGGCCAACCCGGCAAGTGCGGGATCGGACGCGGCTTCGGCGTTCACCCAGATGTTGAAACGACTGCGGCTGGGAACGGTGTAGACCTTGATCATCGGCGTCGCCGGCGCGGGGCGGAGATAGGTCACCGTCACGGGCACGCTGGCCTCATGCGGGTTCTGTACCAGGTAGAACAGGCTGAAGTTGTTGTGGGTGGCGCCCTCGGCCAGATACCACGTGGGACTGGGCCCAGCTTGCGCTGTTTCGGCGTGCGACCCGTACCCGGAGGCATCCCATCGCATCTGGCGGTCCACCACCACGAGCGCGGACGATTCGACGATGGTGGAGAACTCCGCCCCCGCCAGCCCCGCAACGGACTTCGCGTCGACGGTGGCGCGTCCGCGGCCATCGAAAGTCACGATGCGCGACACGCTCGCGCCGTTTCCCAGCAGGAAGCGCAGCAGGACCGTGTTTGCCCCATCCGGACTGAGCAACGCCAATCGTGTATCGAAGAACGCCGACGTCGCGCCTTCGGCAAGATAGCGCGTGAATGATCCGGCGGGGTGTGTCCCGTCGGCATACTCCTGCACATTCGAGCGGCCATCGCCGTCGGGGTCGCCGAGCGCCCCATCGGCGCCGACAGCCTCCAGCGGGTTCAACCCAAAGGCCGATTCCCACGGCGCCACAAGCCCGTCGCCATCGACGTCGTAATCCCGCACAAAGGCGCCGAGCCCTGAAGACGTGGCACCCGCCACGAGATTGGCGACACCAGAGAAGAATGCAATCACTCTCCCGTCTCCGCTGAGCGCGGCGGCCCGGCTGCCGCCAGGTGCCTCGGGCACAGTCGCCGCGACACTGACACGCGTCGTCACGCCGGTGTGGCGATCGAGGACGAACGCGTCGGTGTTGGCGTTCGTATCGCCAGCGACCAGATTGGAGGCGTTCGACTCGAACCCGATGAAACGGCCATCGGCACTGAGCGACGGCGCCTCGCTGTAGCTGTTGGCTTCGGCCCCGCCCATGCCGACACTCACGCGCGTGCGCGTCCCGCGCGCCAGGTCCAGCAGGAACACATCGCTGGTCCCGTTCGTGTCACCAGCGACCACGTCCGCCGCATAGGAGCTGATCGCGGCATACCGGCCATCGGCACTGAACGCGAGTGGTCCGTTCGTGTCAATCACGCGCGTCGTGGTGCCCGATTGCCTGTCGTGCAGGAAGACGCCTGTGCCCGAGGACTGGTACAGCACCAGCCGGCCGTTAGCACTGAGGAGCGCGCCGCTGCTGGGCGATGATGCTTCGGAGCCCTCGGGCGTGGCACTGACGCGTGTGGTGACGCCCGTGCCGCGGTCGCGGACAAAGATGTCAGTCGTGTTGTTCGTGTCACCTACGACCAGCGTGTTTGACAACGACGAGAACGCCACGAGACGGCCGTCCGCACTGAGCGAGGGATTAGCTCTGCTGCTAAAACCAATCGCCTGCGCGCCATTGGTGGCGACGCTCTCACGCGACGTCGTGCCCGTCACCCGGTCGTGCACGAACACGTCGATCGCCCCATTTGTATCACCGGAGACGAGCGTGGACGCGGCAGACTCGAACGCGACGTACCTGCCGTCCGCACTCAACGCGGGCGCTTCAGAGATGTCGTTGCCCTGTGCGCCATCGCTGCCGACGCTCACACGCGTCGTCACGCCGGATTGCCGGTCGTGCACGAACACGTCGATCGTGTTGTTGGTGTCGCCGGCGACCAGGTTGGCCGCATACGACGCGAACGCGACCACGCGGCCGTCGGCACTCACCGCCGGCTTGTACCCGACCACGTCACCCTGACCCGGCGTGCCACCCGTCGCGATGCTCACCTTCGTGGTGGTCTGCGCCTCCAGATGTTGCGGGATGGCCAATAGGCCCACCGCAACGACAGCAATCAGCAGGTGCGCCATAGGCACTCCAATCGACCACTCGAGTGCCTGGCCGTCTGGGCAAGGGTGCCGCTGCGTGAACCGCGATCCATGTCTTGCACAATGCTCCCCTATGCCGGCGTCGGCCCGGGCCGCTGCCTGCCTCGCACACGTGACCACCGCCGCGTACACGCACCCGCCGGTGGAGCGCCGATAGCAACCGTCTGCCCGTCGTCGGTCGCACCGTTGGCGGCGGAGCTGCGGGACGCTCTCCTCGCCGTTTCACCAGGCCACGGCGACGACCGCTCCGTACCCGCCAGTTGCGGCAAAGGGCGCGACGCGTACCGTCGCAGCGGCGCGGTACACCAGTTTGAAGTGTCCCGCCGCCGCGTCGAGAGCCGCACCGAGGCCGATCCCCACGCCAAGGCCAGCCGCGCCGGTGACCATGACGACAAGGCCGCGGAGGTTGCCGTCATCCGGGCTCGTGGCGAGCTGTCCGGCCACGAGTCCGCCGGCTAACCCTGCACCCATGCCGATCAGAATGCCGTTGTACACGCCGTCCTTCACCCCGACTTCGCGCACATCCGCTGCGTCGATGCGCACCACACGCCCGTCCACCTCGACATCGAGGGACGTCGGCTCGACCGCGCTGAGTTCCCCTCGGACCTCGCTGCCGTCGAGGCGAAGGACCCGCACCTTCTCGCCGACCTCAACCTGCGTTCCCACATCGGTCAGCGGCCCGACAGGCTGCGCCTGCGCGCTCATGGTCGAGAGGATCACGACCGCGACGACGATGACCGATGTCAGCCATGACCGCCAATGAGCCATTGCGTTCATCATGAACCTCCACAAGGTGCGGGAACCTGTTCGCCCACGGCTGGCACCGGCACGACTGCCTGGGGCGAATCGCCTTGTCAAAAGCGTGCGCCAAAGCTTACACCTACGGACGGCATGAATCCTTCGTCCGGGTAGGCAATCGACGCGTCGCCGAACCCATAGAACGGGGTCACCCCTGCTCGGAAGAGAAACCGGCTGCCTCGCGGCTCGTAGCGATAGCCGACCACACCGATCAGGCTCACGAACGCACCTGATCCGCCGGCAGACCGATCCGGACCGCGCTGCCCAGGCAGCACGCCCAGTCCCGCCTCGACGTGATGCGCGCCATCGCCCGGAACAACATGCAACATCATCGGGAATGTGGAGATGTGGGTCGCCGTGCCCCCAAAGAGATCTTCGGCTGTCCACGACGCCGCGCCAATCCGCACACGCAGGGCCGGCGTCAGCGCGCGTTCATAGTTGACTGAGAACAGCCCACCATTGCCGAGCAGTTCGAAGTAGACCGCGTTGGCACGCGCGGGTGCCTTAGTGTCCGGTGCAGAGACCGGCGTGTCCTGCGCAGAGACTCGCGAGGGGACCACCACCAGGCAAGTGCTGACCGCGGACATCAGGATGCACACTCGGATTCGGCGAGCGACATCCAGCACCATGGAAGACATGCGCCTCTCCAACATCGTACCTCCTGGTCGATACGGCTCACTCAATACAGCGGCCCGTCCCTAGGGGCTCAACAGGGAAGAAGCCGCGCTCTCGCATGCCTCGAGCATGCCTGGGCCCGTGCTGCACGGCCCGTTGAGCGGCGCTTCTCTGGCGCGGACCGATCCACTGATCCGGGATCGGCGTCCATCAGATCGCGATCTCAACGGAGCAGGACCCTCGCAATTTCGTCCCACACTCTCGTACGGGCAAACTGGATCGTCAAGAGTTGGGTGGAAGCAAGGACACCATAGCCAATCGCATACCATCCATCGATGGTTCTGGTGACGTACCACTTCACGACAAGAAAGGCCGCCCCGAGGATCAGCATGCCCAGGGATGGGCCGAACAGCCTTTCCATCACCGTTCCCTGATACAGCGCGTTCAGGACATCAATGCGAGCTATGGCCGGCGCCATTGTGCTCAAAGTAGCGAGCAGCATCATCGGGCGATGGATCTCCGGTTGTCTTCGGTACCAGATACCCACAGCGACAAACACCGCAAACATGAAAAGGGTGTAGAAGCCCAGGACCATGAACTGTTTCATGGTCAGGGTCCATAGAATGAAGTCCGGCGGCACCAGGCGGAAAGATGCCACATTGAACCAGAGACCTGAAACGAGGATGAACGCTGCAAGTACGACCGCCACCGGGCCCAGCTTCATATGGACGCGGCGTCTCCTGGTCGCAATCAACAGCGACTGGATGAGAAATGCCAGTACCCATCCCGTCATGGAGATGCCATGCACGATAATCAATGTGCGTATGTTCGGCGTGAGTTCCCGACCTGGATGCGCGCTGCCGTGAAGGAAGAAGTGCCGAAATCCAATCAGGACCAGGATCAGCATGACGCATGCGGCTCCAACGTAGAACAGCCGCGTCCAATCTTGCGACGGTGAGCGGCCCGTCCGGACGTGGCCGGTCGATGACACTGTCGAGGTGCGCGCCATGTACGACTTCCTCCTTATGGCCCGGAGAGTTCCGTGAGGGGCCGCACTGTGCAGTCAGTTGATTGAAAGCCGGAGATATTTGAGTACTACCGCCTGCTTCGTGACGATAGGCCGGAAGGCAAGCCGAGGTGGAGAATCGAACACGCGACATGGCTCTCGTGCCGACTGTATGGCGAGCACTACAGAGATCAGGCTTCCATGGCGCTGACCTGCTGCTCGTGGCGTGCGACAGCCTCAGCGAAAGCTTCGGACGTCGAAATCCATCCGAACAGCGTCTGGATCAGAACGAGGCTGGCATCGTAGTTCGTGCCACCCCGCCCCGGCGTCGCCCCGGGGACCCCTGTGTACCCGCCCGCACCCTCGCCGAGAGGTTCCGCGGTGCAATCCTCCAGCAGAACGCACGAATAGTCCCGCGAGTAGGCGTCACGGATCGTCGATTCCACGCACACGCTGGTCGTGCACCCTGTCACGATCAGGTGCGACGCTCCCAGTTCCTTCAGCACGGCATCCAGTTCGGTGTTGTGGAAGGCGCTGTATAGGTGCTTGTAAACGACTCGGTCGCCAGCGCGAGGCAAGAGTTCGGGGATGATCTCCGTGTTCCAAGTGTCTCTGATGAGAATCCTGCTCTCCGAGCCGTCGGGAGCCGTCACCCTCTCGCCCACGCCATACCACCGCCAGCGATCACCATGAGGCGTGCCTGGCGCACCGAGGTCTGACAGGTCCGGGCGAATTCCCGCCTTGATGTACACAATGGGAACGCCGACCGAACGAGCGGTCTGCAGGACGCGAGCCGTCGGGGCGACCGTCGCACGAATCGATGTCAGGTCGATGCCGGCGCGGTGGAACAGGCCCCCCTCCGTACCGTAGTCGTTCTGCATGTCGATGACGAGCACCGCTGTCCTGCGAAGATCCAGCGCGAGGCACTGCGGACGCGCGTGGAGATTGAGCGTTGTTGCCGATGCCCCGCCGGTGGACGTGGAGATGTTCATTGTTCGCCCCCTCCGTTCTGTTCGACAACCGCACTATACCGAGAGATGCCGCCGCCAGAGGCTTGCGAGTATCTCCGGTCCGTCTTACTTTGTAAACTCAACATCGGTAGGGACTTAGCATGGGGCCTTACCCTCGGTGATCCCTACACGGGCCGTGGTATCGTGGCGCCCTCATGGCGTCGCACGTCGGCGGTGGCCCCATCCGCTTTGGAGCGTTCGAGCTCGACACCACGTCGGGCGAGTTGCGGAAGCGCGGGGTGAAGGTCAATCTGCCGCAGCAGGCGTTCCGCGTCCTGCACGCGTTGGTGGAACGTCCCGGAGAGGTCGTCTCGCGTGGCGAGTTGCAGCTCCGAGTCTGGCCCGACCGTACCTTCGTCGAATTCGAGACGGGCATCAACAAGTGCGTCAGCCAGGTACGCTCGCTGCTCGGTGACACGGGAGCGGCATCGCGCTTCATCGAGACCCTGCCCAAGCGGGGTTACCGGTTCGTCGCACCCGTTCATGTCGAGCCCTCGACGCCACGAACGTCAGGCGTCGTCGTCCTGCCTTTCGAGAACCTGACCGGCGACGCGACCTGGAGCTTCGTGGCCGAGGGGGTGACCGACCTGATCACCACGGCCCTTGGAGAAGCCGGGGCGCTGCGCGTCATCGCACGGACGTCGGCACGCGCGTGCGCCGCTGCCGACAAGGGAATTGCGGCCGTCGGGAGGGAGCTGCTGGTGAGCCTGGCTATCGAAGGGGCCGTGGTGCAGCTCGATGCCGGAACGTGCCTGACGGTGCGAATCGTGGACACCGTCTCCGAGCGGATCCTCTGGCAGCGCAAGTATGAATCTGGCAAGGATCAGGTGTTCACCCTCTGCGAGCGCATCGTTGCCGACGTCGGCGCAAAGCTGCAAGGTTCGGACGACGGCGCGCCGGGAGGCCGCCGGCTGAATGGGGCGGCCACGACGGCAGCTCAACTCGCCTACCTCAAGGGGCGCTACCTGTGGAATCGCAGGTCAGAATCGGACTTGCTCGCCAGCCTGGAGGAATTTCGGCGAGCGCTCGCGCTCGAGCCGGACTTCGCGCTGGGCCACACGGGAGTAGCCGCCGCGAACATCCTCCTCGGCATCTGGGGACTTCTGCCCTCGCACACGGCGTTCCGGATGGCCCGGCACGCGGCCGAGCGGGCACTGGCATTGAACGACGGCCTTGCCGAGGCACATACGTGCATAGGCGAAGTGCTGAAAGACTACGATTACGAATGGGAACGCGCCGAGCTCGCCTACCGGCACGCCCTGACGTTGAACCCGAGCTACTCGACGGCTCATCACTTTCTGGCGCAGTTGCTCACCAGCCTGGGCCGGCACGATGAAGCGATTGCATCGATGGAAGCGGCGCGCAGCGTCGACCCGCTCTCTCCTGCCATCAACGCGTATGTGCCATACATTTTCCTGGCAGCGCGCCAGTACGCACGTGCCGTGAGCGAGGGGGAAGCCGCCGTACAGTTGGATCCACACTCACCGGCCGCGCACTGGCAGTTGGGGCGTGCGTGCCTGTTCGCCGGCAATGAGCCGCGCGCCCTGGACATGCTGAACGCCACGGTCGCCGTCGGGGGCAGGATGCCGATGTTCCTGGCGGTACTGGGCTTCGCCCGTGCGCGCGCCGGGGATACGGCGGGCGCGCAGGCTATCCTGGCAGAGCTGTCGGAGCGTGCACGAACCTCGTACGTGTCGCCTTACGACTTCGCGGTGATTTATGCCGGGTTGGGCCACACGGATGCCGCATTGAGGTACCTGGAGCACGCGTACCGCGATCGAGTCATGAGGATCATCAGCCTGGGTGACCCTGAGTTCGACGACCTCCGGCGCGAACCCCGGTTCGTCGCACTTGCCCGCCAGCTTCGCCTGCCCGCTGCCACCCTCCGTCCTCTTTGAAGAATCGTTCCAAGGTTCTCTTCACTCAGAGGGGCGTTGGTGCATGGCTCACCCCTGGCCGAAGGCGCGACGGGCGACTTCTTCGACATGTTCATCCTGATCGCGAATGCGACCGGTACGCATGCCACCGTCCGCGCGCCGACTACCTGCTGCCCTCAGGTGACATCGTCGGCCTGGACACGTGGTCGCCGCCAACAGCCGGTTCAATGTCTGGGTCGACCTGGCAGCGCCCGAGCTCGCGAACACCGCGGTGTCGACCACCATCACTTCGACCAACGGCCTGCCGCTCGTCGTCGAACGGGCGATGTGGTGGCCCCGACCGACCTCCGCCACGTGGACGGAAGCGCACAATAGCCCTGGCGAGACGACGACGGGCACAAAGTGGGCGGTTGCGGAGGGCGAGGTCGGGGGATCGGCCGCGACCGAGACCCACGTGCTCATCCCGAACACGTCCTCCTTGGAGGGTACCGCGCGTGTCACCGCAATCTTCGAGCCCGGAACAGCGCCGGTGACGCGCAGCTTCACTTTGCCGGCCAGGAGCCGCACCAACGTCAACGCATTGGTGGATTTCCCCGAAGCCGCGGGCAAGCGGATCGGCATGATCGTGGACAGCGTCGGCCCCTTGCCCGCGCAGATCGTCGTCGAACGGGCCATGTACTCGAACACCAACGGCGTGGTGTGGGCAGCGGGGACAAACTCGCTAGCCAAGATTCGTTAGCGGACGTCGTACTGGGCTGCGGGTGCTGTTGCGAACGGCAGCATCCGGCTCTCCACGAGTCCAGCGTCAGCGCATTTCGCCGAGGGGTGCCTGCGGACACTGCACTGCTCAGCCCGTACCTGCAGCTAAACAGACGGGAAGAGGGCTTATCGCGCTCATCGAGTGCAAGCGGGCATTGGCCGGCCAGGCCACGCGCGGAGCCGCTCAGGCGTGGGGGCGGGGCGGCTTTAGCCAAGCCGCGGCCAGTGCAACCAAAGCGCCGGACTGATTGGACCTCCACCCTAGTTCGTGCGAGCGCCCCCTACATGCGCTTGAGGCTATCACCGGCAGTGGCGAACTCACCGACATCGCCCAGAACTGGCGCATCGGGGATGCCGATGTATTGTCTCCTCACCTCGACGACCGCAACTGACCGCCGCTTTCGATCGACTACCATCCTGGCTCACACGTTCAGGAGGTCTCAGATGGCTGGCACGAGGACCGAAGGCGCGAGGCTATGATTTCGGGCGGACGATTCCGACTTACGATAGGTGTCGCGGTGATGCTGATCATGGTCGCCGCCCGGACTCTCAGCCTCGGCGCGCAAGCTCCGAGTCCGTCCGTCGAACGCAATGTCGTGTACGGGATGTTCAGCGGTCTGGCCCTGCTGATGGACGTTCACCGACCGGCCCGGCCCAACGGGATCGGAATTGTCGCCATAGTCGGCACGGGGTTTCACGCGGGCACCGCCTACAACTCGCCGCCGATGAAGGATCATCCGGCCCAGCTGGGCATTTTTGTTCAGCCCCTCGTGGCCTCGGGCTACACCGTGTTCGTGATCAACCACCGGGGGATGCCAATCTTCCGCCATCCCGCCGCACTCCAGGATGCAGAGCGGGCTGTCCGATTCGTGCGCCACAACGCGGCACGATTTGGGATCGCGGCGCTGCGGATTGGCGCGGTCGGCGCCTCATCGGGTGGGTATCTCGCGGCGATGCTCGGCGTGCGAGCCGGAACCGGAGATGCCGCGGACCCGGACGAGGCGAATCGCGACGAGGCGCGAGTTCAGGCGGTTGTGGCGTTCTGTCCCCCAACAGACTTGACCGGCCCATTTGACGAGTTCGGTCTCTCAGCGACAGCGGCGTATATCGGCAACGCGAGACTGCCAGATCCCAAGAGTCCGGAGTGGCGGTTATATCGGGACGCTTCGCCTGTCAACAGCGTCACCGCCGATGATGCGCCAGTTCTGTTGATACATGGGGACAAGGACACAACGGTGCCGCTTGAGCACTCGGAGAAGATGGAGGTCGCGCTCAAGGCGGCGAGCGTTGCGACCAAGCTGGTTCGTGTCCCGGGAGCCGGACATAGAATGGCACCGAATCCAGAAAACATTGATTTCACTGCCGAGATGATTCGTTGGTTCGACTCTCATCTCCGGTCTCGATGAAGCGCGTCCGAGCGATGAAGGTAGCGCCGTCGGCTGTCCGTTTCGCCTTGAGAGTCCGGACGACGCGCGTCCACTGGCACGCGAGCGGCTCAATAGGTGCGTGCTGGCCCTGCTGAACAGTTGTGCCAGGCGTGCTGCTGCCTAAGTTGACGGGGAGCCTCGCGCTCATCCGGCTCGTACCTGTGACCCGGGCACGCGCCTCATTGCCACCCGATCATCGCTGCGCGCTCAATGCGCAAGGGACGGGGGGCCTCTGCCAACTTGGCGACAACTCGCGCTGCGGCGTGCCAATTCCCTGGCGCACAGCACGACTCCTGGGGCCGCGCTGTCGAAATGGACCCTCCTTTACGTTTCGCTTACGACCAAACGTTGAAGCGCCGGCGTGCGCGTGACACATTGTCGTTACACTCGAGCCGTTCGGACGCCTGACTGCCATGAACCAGACCATCGCCGGCCGGTATCGCCGGCACCGCCGTGCCGAGGGCCGTCCCCTCCGCCGATGACCCGCGCGTGGTCACGGCTCGCCGCGTCTTCCGGGGCGCCCTGGCCTTCAACACCGCCCTGACGCTGTTCTGGGGCGTTGGTGCATCGCTCGATCTGGAGAGGCACTTCTCCAACCCACGGCTCGTCACCGAGTGATCGCAGACGATTCGGGCCTGCCAAGCTCGATCATCCGATTCAGGACACCACAGGCAAGGCTCGCCTCGACTTTCCGGCCACCACCACTACGGGCCCGAAGGCCACCGCCAATGATGGACTTGTAGCGGAAGAAGGCATTCTCGACGCGGGCCTGCCGATGGTAGCCCGAGGCCTTCTGCCATGCGCGCCGCCCGAGCGCTTCCACGTCGCTGATCGTGCGATCGCGCGCCCTTGAGCGCGGGCCGCGGCGCGACACCTTCGCCGTCCTGGTCGGCGGCACCACCACCCTCGCGTGTCGCGCGCCCGCGGCCTCATAGAAGGCGACCGTGTCGTAGGCCGCGTCTGCCGTGACGCTGGCGACGCGGCCGGCCGCCGCACCGATCAGATCAATACCCACGATGGCGTCATCAGCCGTCGCCTCGGTGAGCGCGTGCGCAACGATCACGCCGGATCGATCGACCCCCAGATGGAGCTTCTTCCAGCCTCGCGTACCACGTCCGCCGTGTTTTGCCGCCGCCCACTCCCCTTCACCCACCACTGAGAGACCCGTGCTGTCCACGATCAGATGCAGCGATCCTCCAGCGAGGATCTTGTGTACCGCCACGTTCAGCACCTGCCCCCGCCTCGAGAGCGTCGTGTGGTCGGGGGCGTCGAGATTGGCGCGCATCACGGTCAGGATCGACCGGAGGAAACCCCCCGTCTGCCGCAAGGGCAACCGAAACACGAGTCGGAGGGTCAGGGCCGCCTCGATGGCCAGATTCGAGAAGCGCTGCTGTCCGCCTGGTCGACCGGACGGCGGAACTCCCCAGGCAACCCGAGCGTCTGGGGACAGCCACAGCGTCACGTCGCCCCGACTGACGAGAGCGCGCTCGTACACCCGCCAATTTCTCACCTGATAGTGCGTCTTGTACGTCGGATGCACGCGCGACTTCATCGAACCATCATGCGCCGTGGGGCGGTCGACATGCCACCGACTCAAACTGTGGCCGCCCTGAGCAGGGCGGAAGCCATGCACCAACGTCTCCGAGAACCGCGGCTGCCCGCCAGGTCGGCCGGACGGCGCCGACGCGGAGTGGTGGTTCGCCCACTTGAAACGAGGACCGGCCGGTGAAATGATTCCGCCTTGAGGGACCCGCCGATCTGCCGCGCATCGTGGCGCATCTCCCTCGAGGATGGACGACACGGCACCGGCGTGAAGGAGGAGCTTTGAGCGTGAGCGTCGCTGCGTGCATTCTCACCGTTTCTATCGTCGCCAGCGTCTTACCACCGCCGATTACCGCTCAGGGCCGAGTGGCCGTGGAGCGCTCGAAGGAGCCTCGGAAACGCAGCGGCCCGAAAACGGACCGGAAAGCTGATAAGGCGACAGAAGAGGCCCAAGGGAAGCTTAATGGGCGCGGATCGCCCAAGGCGGCCTCTCGCCCACCACGAACCGCCACTCCGTTTGACCGGGCTCGGACTGACGAGCGGCTCCCGCCGATTGTGGTGCCGCTTTCAACCTTCGGGCCGGATCCGGCGACCTACAACCGCTGGCTGCAGCGCTCCCTTAACACGGTCCTCCGCGCCAGCCTCGTCGTCGACGGCCGGCGCGGGCCGGAGACAGTCAAGAAGATCAAGGAGTTTCAGAGGAAGAAGGGGCTCGATCCGAACGGCGAGATCGGAATGATGACCGAGGACGCCCTGGCGGCGGCCGCGGGCGAGGTGCCCCCGACGTTCGGGCAGAATTTCCGGTTCCCGGGCGCCGTGAACGGCACGGCGGAGCAAGCGCTGAAGCTTCTTGAAAAGGGCACCAAGCCGGTCCTGCTGAATGACGACGCAGTGGCATTGGACCGCACGCTCTTTATCGACGTGCGGATGAACGGCGCGGCTCCAGAAGTACTCGCCTGGCGTGCACCTGTCGCGGGCTGGGCACCCGGCCCTCTCGAGCCAACACGGACAGACGTCGTGCGCCTCAACTCGAGCGACCAGCTCGAGGCGTTGCTGCAGGCGAAAGACACTCTAGTCAGGCGCGGCGACCGGCTGCCGTCCGACTGGCAACATGCCGTCAAGCGGCGTGGTGTGTCTGACGTCTACATCAGCGAACGCTCGCCGAAGCGCACACTCAAGGAGCACGTCGCTGCCGCAAGAGCGTTGGAACATCGCTACGACCCGGAGAGAACGCGCATCTTCAACGGACTGCCCCGCATCGATTCAGAGCGTTCGCTCGTCGATCAGATCGTCGCGCTCGGCCTGCGTCTCGATCAGGAGCCAGCCTTCCGGCAACTCGCTCAGCAGATTCACGATGTCGAGACGGCGGCGCAACGGCCCTTGGACGTCGCCGAGAAGTCCGCCATTCTCGAAGAGCTGCAAAACGGCAGCAATGACACGATCGTCCTAGTCGCGCACTCGCAGGACGGCAACATCCGGCTGCCGGGCGGAGAGTGGATCACCCCTAAGGAGCTGGCGGAGATCCAGCGGCCGGGTGCTCCTCCGCGCGCTTTCGTCCTGTTCTCGTGCGACACGGGAACTGTGAACGGCGCAACGGCGGGCGTCGGCGAAATCCTTCTGGCGAGTCGGGTCGCCGCCAACGTCATCGCGCCTCCTGGGCCGATCGACGCGAGGCCCATTCCCACATTGCTGTCAAGATTTCTGACCGGAGAGGAGACGCTCGGCGACGTCTTCACCGGCGCCTGGTCGTATTCGATCAGCCTGCGTCTGGAGGGTGTGTTACCGGCCCAAGCTAGCGAGCGTGGGCGGTGAACAGGTCGGAACTGGTGGATCGTCTCGCGGCACGGTGCGGGATCACCAAGCAGCGGGCGCGTCGGATCGTCGCCGCACTGTTCGGTGCCCGCACGGGCATCATCGCCAGCGCACTTCGTGCAGGCGATACGGTGACCATGGCCGGTTTCGGCACATTGCGCCCGAACCCCGTCCCGGGACCTCGAGAGGAATCGATTATCTTTCGCGCATCCTTCGCGGCGACGCGGCGTGCGCGCGCGCAACCTGCCGCCGACGAGCCCTTGCTGCTTGGCGGCGAAGCACCGACTGACGTCCACTTCACGGCCTACCACCCGAAGGAGATCCCCGTTACGTCATGGTCGAGCGTCCTCGTCTACGCACACGTGCCGAGCGCGGCCGAGGCGGTCGAGAGGGACCGAAACCTCCGGTTCGGTGCCGACACCGCGTTACATGCGCCTGCACATGCCAAGGCGACCTCTGTAATCCGGCGCGGAGCCGCGATTGCCGTCGTTCCGGAACTGACGGGATGCCGCTTCAATCCGCCGCGCGCCACTTTCCTGTGGCTCAAGGACTGGCACCGCGTAGAATTCGACGTGCAGGCGGATCCCGAGCTACCGCGCAAGAACGGCGCGGTGAATGGTCGCGTGGCCTTCTACGTCGGGCCGGTGCTGGTCGGCGAGATGGAGATCCAGGCGCACCTCGTGCCAGTCTCGGGAGACGCCGCAACCGCGGCAGCAACATCTGTCACGGCAACTCCGTACCGGAAGATCTTCGTCTCGTACTCGCACGACGACGCCCAGATCGTCGAGGCACTCGAGGCCGCCGCCGAGGCGCTAGGTGACGTCTACTTGCGCGACGTGCGGACGCTCAGGGCGGGCGAACCGTGGGGTCCAGCCCTCCTGGAGTTGATCGAGCGGGCTGACGTCTTCCAGCTGTGCTGGTCACACGCGGCCAAGCGGTCGAGATATGTGAGGCACGAGCTGACGCATGCACTCGCACAACGCCGGCCGAAGCCTTTCATCCGTCCGACTTACTGGGAGCGGCCGATGCCGGCGCCGCCGCGCAGCCTGAAAGGCATCCAGTTCTCCTATCTGGCGATCACACATGCGGGCCGCCACGCTGCGGACCTCAGCGCCTCAAGACCCGGGTATCCACCAGCGGCGGAATCTCGCCTCGGTGGACCAGCGGCGGCCGGGAGATCGCGTACATCGGGGGATGCTGGCTGAATGGCAGGTCGTTCACGGGTACGGACACGACTTCTCCGTGCCCGGAAAGTTCGTGGAGACCATGGGGTTGCTGAACTCCTATGTCTCCGCGGGGCGTTGGTGCATGGCGGGCTGTGTCCACGGACATTCCGACCTCTCGCGCGCGAGGTCTCGTCAGCCAAGACCGGAGGGAGGACTATCGCGAGCATTCCGTGGCGCGGGATCAGCCGCGAGCGGAATCAAGAGTCGACATGGGGAGCGCGCCTGCTGGCCCGCAGCCCAGCCAAGGTGCCCATCGATTGACGTGGAAATTTCCTTGCGCGTCAAGGCATTGCCGGCAAGTGCGCGCTGACAAAAGGTATCGAGCCCAGTGTGGGGGTACATCTGGCGGTACGGATCTCAGCAGCAAAACTACGTAAGTCTTTCGATGTCAATTGTTTACGGTATTGCCGTTCGACTCCCGCCGCCTCCACTAATCGTCCACAGTGGTCCACAGGCGTCCATGGTCATCCATGGGCGTCCAGCCGATTCGCGCCGAAACACTCGCCAACTCCTCCTGTCAGCCGTGCGCGGCGCTACTCCACTCGCCTGCCCCGCGCCCCCATTGATGAATGCGTGGGGGTATTTCTGGGGGTACGTTCCAATCTGGGGGTATCGATACCCTGGGGGTATCGGTGCCCGTCGTCCGTACGGTCCCGTCCTTCCTCACGATCAAGCGTACGAGAACGACTCGTACTTGTGGAACTCCCTCGAACGGGTACTTCTTACAAGCGCGCCCACTGCGGAAAGACCGCGGCCAAGCGGGCCATCGTCTCCACCTGTCCGAAGGTGTCAACCAGATCGGGCCAGCCGACAGCCAACACAATTCCGTCAGAGTGTTGGAACTCACGGTAGGGTCGAGCCTGCGTGCCCGTCATTTCGTCGAAGGGCGTTGGTGCATGGCTCACACTGGGCGCGCTCTTCGCCCAACCCCGGCACGTCACCGACTGATCGCAGACGACTCGGGTCTGCCAAGCTCGGTCATCCGGTTGAGGACACGGCACGCCAGGCACGCCTCGACCGCCCGGCCACCACGACTCCGGGCACGAAGGCGATCGCCGATGATGGACTTGTAGCGGAAGAAGGCGTTCTCGACGCGGGTCTGCCGATGGTAGCCAGAGGCCTTCTTCCAGTGGCGCCGGCCGAGCCTTTCCACGTCGGTGATCGTGCGATCGCGCGCACTCGAGCGAGGTCCGCGATACCTTCGCCGTCCTGGTCGACGGCACCACCACCTGCGCGTCGCGCGCGCCGGCGGCCTCGTAGAACGCGACCGTGTCCGAGGCCGCGTCAGCCGTGACGCTGGTCACGTCGCCAGCTGTCGCCCCAATCAGATGGATACCCACAGTCGCGTCGTCGACCGTCGCCTCGGTCAGCGGGTGCTCGACGATGACGCCGGAGCAGTCGACACCCAGATGGAGCTTCTTCCTCCAGCCTCGCGTGCCACGGTAGCCGTGTTTCGGCCGCCCACTCCCCTTCGCCCATCACTGAGAGGCCTGTGCTGTCGACGATCAGATGCAGCGGGTCTTGTGGCGAGGATGTTGTGTGCCGCGACGTCCAGCAACTGCCCCCCCCGTCGCGACAGCGTCGCGTGGTCCGGGGCCTCCAGACCGGCGCGCATCACGGTGAGGATCGACCGACGAAGCCCTCCGAGTGGAGGGGCAAGCGGAAGACGAGTCGGAGCGTTATAGCGTTGACACTCGATCGCCAGATTCGAAAACCGCGGCTGCGCGCCCGGTCGACGGGACGGCGGAACTTCCCCACGCAGCCCTGGCCTCTGCGGACAGCCACAGCGTCACGACGCCCCGACTGACAAGGGCATCAGCATTGGAATCATCAGACGATCATGCCGCGTGGGCGCCGATGCGCCAGCGGCTCCGGACCACCGATGAGAGGCCCCGCAGCCGTGCACCAACGCCGGCGCGCGGGAAGACCGTCGCAGCAACGGACAGCTCAGTTCAAACGGCTTCGGCGTCCAAACTGGCGCGCAGGCATTCTGTGCGATAGCAAGGCCCTGCTGGGCACCATCTGGTACAGGTACAAGTAGTCCTTCGCTCTCGTTAGGATCGCCACCAGTTCGTACAGGCAGTTCTCGTCAGTAAGCTTCCAATGAAACTCACGCACGGTGTTGGATCTCTCGTCGAGCGTCCAGATGCTGGAGGCGACGGCCCGTGAGTTGCAGCGCAGCTCCACACCCGCTTCGCGATTGTCGGCATCGAATGGCGTGACTACGGCGAAGTTCAATGTTACAGGCGGCTCGTACAGGCGCTGTTGCGCGAATACCACATCTAAAGGCAACGTCGCACGTACTGACAGCCCGCGCGCGGGTGCCGCCACGCTGATCACGTTGATGCTGGAATTGCCACGCCCGGGGTCCTGGGCGAACTCGACATCGCTCAGTACCAGCGAAGGATATTTCTCGCTCGACTGACCGGTCCCTGGAAGCGCAACGGGCGTTGCCAGATGAAGCGTCGCACTAACGGCGAGCTGCAGCCGGAGCATTCCGTTCATGAGAAGCCTCTTTTCCGACGGCCACGAGACGCACCGAGGAGGCCGCCGATTCGCCTCATGACGGGCCAGTTCCGCACACGCTGCAAGCCACGAAACGCCACGCGGGACGCCGTGGTGCTGTTTGGTGAGATTCGGTGTGTTTTGGGGTTTCGATCGACGTCACCGCACTCCACGCCGTGGCCCCGCCCACGCCCGCCGCACTGAAGCCTTGGTCAATGCCGTTGACCACGCCGACCCTCATCGCTACGATGGGTGACGTCCGGGAGCGATATGCCTGCCAACGGTTCGACCGATCCATCGGCGCGGCCCGACCATGAGTCAGTCCGACTCGAATCCTGGAAAGAGATCGCCGCTTACCTCAATCGAAGCGTCACGAGCGTGCAGCGTTGGGAGCAGGAAGAGGGACTCCCAGTGCATCGTCTGGTCCATGCCAAAGGCGGATCGGTCTACGCGCTCACTCATGAGCTCGACTTGTGGCGCAACCAGCGCGACGCGCTACGCCATTCCGAGGACGCGGTTCCTCTACGAGGAGAGACGCTCGAGCTGGAGTCCGGGCCGATCTTTTCTGCGCCGGCAGAATCGATCTCGGCCGAACGAGCACTGGATGCGCGTGTGCACCGGGAAAGACGAGGGTTTGTGGCTCGGTTGAGTCACAGGCCCTGGCTCGTCTCTCTGCTCGCACTCGTGACCCTCGCGGGTCTGGCCACTCTGCTCCCTTGGCCGGTGGCCTCTGCGAGAATTCTGTCGGTGCGGCCGTTGGTGGCCGACCTGGAGCGGTTCGGTGGACGGCTTCGAACCGGTGAGGCTTGCGACAATCCCTACGCGAACTGGTCATGGGCAAGCGATCACGAGCGCGTGTACTTTGCGATGCCGCGACCGCTCGGGCAGGGTGCCACAGACTCTTATGCGCTCCATGCGGTGCCCATCGCCGGAGGCGAGCCCGTGGAAATCCCCCTGCGCTTTCCCTACGAGGTTCGTATCCTTGACTACGTCCCCGAGCAATCAGCATTGCTAGTCACGGGCGCGTCAGAGCCGCGACCCATTCAGATCACCCCGAGTGAGCTGCCCCTCTGGCTGGTCTCGACCGCCGGCGCCGCGCCCCGACGAATACCGAACCTCCTCGGAAACTGGGGGGACGTTGCAGCAGATGGCAAGACGCTGGCGTTTCTTCGGCATTACCAGGAGGGTCGTTCTCGCCTGTTCCTCGCGCAGCTCGACGGATCGACTAGTAGGGATCTCGGTACTGTGCCGGCCGACGTCATCCGTCCGCGCTGGGCACCGGATGGATCGCGCCTCCGGTTCTTCCGCCGAGGTGCTTCGCGCAATGCCTTTGGAGATTCGATATGGGAGAGAGGCCTTGGACGTGGTGCGCCTCGCGCTCTCTGGCCGGGTTCACGCGGGGATTGGACGCCCGACGGACGCTACTTCGTCTATGACCGCGAAGACCCCGGTGCCTTTCGGCTGGATCTGTTCGCGCAACGTGAGCGGAACTGGCTCGACTTCCGCACAAAGACTCCCGAGCGGCTTACCGTCGGCCCAATGAGTTTCTGGGCGCCAGGTGTCAGCCGCGATGGCCGGCAACTGTTCGCGTTCGGTCGCCTCGGGCGGGGAGAAATGATGCGGCTCGATCCGAAGACCAAGGCGTTAGTCCCGGCGCTGGGCGGTGAGTCGGCGATCTATGTCGAGCCCTCACCAGACGGCGAGTGGCTGGTCTGGGTGCGCTACCCGGAAGGTACGCTGTGGAAGGGCCGGGCCGATGGCAGCCAGCGCCAGCCGTTGACGTCGAAGCCGCTGGAGGCACATCTTCCGCGGTGGTCGCCAGATGGGCAAACGATCGTCTTCGCCGGGCGGACGCCCGACGAGCCGCAGCTGGGGATCTATCGCGTCGCGGCTGATGGATCGGCCAACGAACTGCTCGTTCGCTCTCCGAAGCCCGCGGACAATTTCTGGGATCCATGCTGGCGGCGCGATGGGACGCTCGTCTTTAGCCTTGCGCTCTCGCGCCCCCCGCCCGGCATCTTGCAGCTCGATCCGAAAACGGGGCGTGTCACGGGGATGCCGGGTGCCGAGACGCTGCGTTGGCCCAAGTGCTCGCGCCAGGGTGACCTGCTGGCTGCGGCAGAACACCCGTCGGGGTTTCGGTACATGCTGCTTCGGCGTGATCGCACGCAGTGGGAAGACCTCGGCCCCATGAAGCTCGCATATCCGAACTGGACTCGAGACGGCGAGTCGATCTGCGGCGTCGACATCGCGACCGGGCGACTAGACTGCCTGTCCGTTGACTCCGGGCACGTCTCCACGCTGCTGGAGGCACCTCCGTTCGCCCTGTTGGCGTGGGTGGGGGCGCCGTGGATGGGACTGGACGCCGACAACAATCCACTGGTGGTCGCGGACCGCAGTTCGACAGCGCTATACGCATTCGATTGGGAGCAGCCGTAGGTTCATCGGAGCTGTTCTCATCCGTTCCCGCGCGAGTTGCCCAGCTACGTCCACGGACATTCTGCACTCTCGCGCGAGTTCTCGTCACTCTGGTCCCGGAAGAACGACTCCCGCCGCCGGCGCGGAGCCTAGCAAGGTTTGGTCGTCCACGGGTGCGACCGCCTAACCTCGACTGACGAGGGCACGTTCGTAGACCCGCCAATTTCCCACCCGATAGTGCGTCTTGTACGTGGGATGCACGCGCGACTTCATCGCACGATCATGCGGGCGTGCCGGTCGACGGCACCGGCTCCAACCGTCGACCCACGGACGGGAGGGTCCGCAGCAGCCGTGCACCAACGCCCGGCTGCGTGCACGGACATTCAGTACTTTCCTGCGCGAGTTCTCGTCATCCATGCGTGAGACGGAGCGTGGCATGTGACGGAACTGCCGGGCATGGTTCTGCCGTCATTGTGCGAACGCGACGAGTCCGTCGGCCGTGGCGCTTGCGCGGGACGCGCCGTGACGCCGGTGGCCGGCTCCGTGTCGGGTGTCTACAGCGTCGCATCGAGTATCGGGCACGTCCCGCATGGCGCCTGGTCTCGTGGCGCAACGGCACGAACCCCGCGTGGCGCGCGCGCTTCTACGCGGTCCGCGTCACGCGGGCCACGACTGGCGCGAATCCCGACGGCTCGCACCCGAGGTCTGGTTGCTGTGCGAGCGGGAACTCGGCGGCGGCGACCGCGACCGCTACTACCTCGTGCATCTGCCGGCCACGGCGTCGCTGCGCGCCCTCGTGCAGCTCGCGCACCCCGCTGAGGAGACCAGCCGCTCCAAAATATCTATAAGCTTTTAGTACTAACGGTCAGGTGCATGACGCACGCCGTCGCCGAGCACCAGTCGGTCGAACACCTCGATCGTGCGGCGACCATCCTGATGGTTACGCGAATCGCGCACGCACGACGTCATCCATGATCAACGATTTGTTGTAGAAGGCAGCCATCAGGCCGCGCTTCGTGCCAGCGAGGCTCGTCCAGGACAGCACTGCGATGCCACCTGCGCGCTCGCCCGGCCCACTCTTGGACGCGGCGCAAACGAATCCTTCCGACATCTCCGGATGATCGAGCGTGAACTGCACCGCAAGAGCACCGCCCATCACCGCCCCAACGATGGTCGCCTTTTGAATGCCCTTGAGACGAAGCAACTCGACGATGGCATCGGTCCACGTGTCCATCTTGTAGTCGAGCAGGGGCTTGGATGATCTGCCGGTTCCCAATATATCGATGGCCAGGAGGCGATAGTGAGCCGCCAGAGCCAGCATGTCCTGCGACCAGGCGTGAGAGTCCCAACCCAAATTCGACAGGAGCACGACTGCTCGACCTTGCCCTGCTTGCCCTGCTTCGTAGTACGCGACCTGCTGACCGAACACCGTAATGGTCTGTTGGGCGACAGCAAGCTGACCCATGATGGCCGGGCGATCATCATGAGCGGCTCGCGTGTGAGCTGTGAAGACAACGCCGCACAGACAACTGGCGAGAGTTCGTCGCATGCTCCTCCTCACGGAGCGTCGGGGGGCCACTTCAGCGCCCGCCCTGCCGAGTCGCAACGAAGGCAGTCGTCGGCAGCGACAGCACCGGCGATTCGCCGGTAAACGTATTTCCCACGAGGTCACCCTGATTGTTGATGCCGCTGATGGCGGTGTGCGTGGCTCCCGGAGCGTCGACGGTCTGCAGCACGCCGCGGGTCCACACGAACCCGTGCCATCCGGACGCGTCCTTGTAAGTGCCGGCGAGTGTTCCTGACTCGGTGATGGCAAACACGATGGTCGAAGTCGATCCGGGTACGTTCCACACCTCCCAGGTGCCGTCGGGATGTCGGATCAGCCCCGCAAATTCCGTCAAGGTCGGATCGCTCAGATAGCCGATCATCGTCCCCGCCTGGTTCCAGCCCAGGAGGACTGTCCCGAATGTGAGGTGGCCCACTGGGCCGGGATACTCCAGCTTAATGTACACGCCATCCGCGGACCGGACGAAGGAGTACAAAACGACGAAATCCTGGCTCGACCAGCCGACGCTGGCACCGTCCCGATTGAACTGCAGAATCGCGGTGATAGCGGCGCCCGGGAAACCGGCGAGTACGGTCGCGCTCCCATCGCGCTCTCCGATCACCGGCACAAGCCCGCCTGGCCCGAACCCCCAACCCGGCGTTCTGCCGTTCGTCGATGGGACCGTCGCCGCGAGCGAGCCCGGTATCGCGATTGCAATATCTGCGTTCGAGTCGTAGACGTAGCCTTGCAGCGCGGACCCGTCGGCGGCGATGAGCGCTGCACCAATGAAGCCACGGTCGTTGATGCCACCGGTCCCGGTGAGGCAGCCTGGGCATACCTCGAATGTGCGGAACTCGTCATGGGCGCCCGATGGCGCAGCCGCGACCTCCCACCTCGGGGCCACCTGCGCGTGCGCAGTTCCCGGGATCATCGAGCCGACGAGGACTCCAAAGGCAATCCGGCACACCACGTTGTTGCTCATTGCACCTCTCCTCGGGATGGGGCCTGTCTGACCTCAGCGGCCTTGCGGCTCTCGAGCGCGGTTTCGCGATCGCCCTCTCACGTCTCTAACGTGCAAATCGACGCCAAAGGGGGCCACGATACCGTCGGACCAACGCTGCCGATCAGCTTTTACCGGGGCGACTGCGTTGGCCGCCCAATATGCCCATTCACCGCTCGGCGCGTCCATGGCGAGCCGGGGACCGGCAGGCGGGCTGCAGACGGCCACTGTCATTGGCGAGTGTGAGGAGGTCGGTCTTCGCCCGGAACTCGATCCGGCCGCTATCCGGCGGGATGGCGTTAGAATCGACCTGCTACAAACAAGCGGCTTGGCTTCTTGTCATGTCCTCACACATCACCCGTTTGCTCGTGGCGTGGGGAGAGGGTGACCAGCACGCGCGAGACGAGCTGCTCGACGCGGTCTATGACGACCTGCGTCGTCTCGCGCACCATCACCTACGCCACGAACGGCCGGGGCATACGCTCCAAACCACCGCGATCGTCCACGACGCCTACCTGCAGCTGGTGGATCAGCGGTACGTGCGATGGCAGAGCCGCACGCATTTCTTCGCGATCGCCTCCCACCTCATCCGTCGCATCCTGGTGGCGCATGCACGGCGACGTTCCGCGGACAAGCGTGGGGGTGGTGCGATCAGAGTGGCACTCCATCCAGAGATGGCCGCCTCGCCGCCCAGAGACATCGCGCTTGTAGCGATGGACCGGGCGTTGGAGGCACTGGAGCAGGTTGATCCGCAGCAGAGTCACATCGTTGAGTTGCGCTTCTTCGGCGGGCTGACGGTCGAGGAGACCGCAGATGCCCTCGGCATCTCTCCTCGGACGGTCAAGCGTGACTGGCGCATGGCCAAGGCATGGCTGCAGCGCGCGCTCGAAACCGAGGGGGCGACATGAGCCCGGCTCGATGGCAGCGGGTGAAGAGTCTCTTCCACGAGGCCGCTGAGTACGCGCCGGGCGCGCGCGCGGATTTTCTCGATGAGGCGTGCGCGAATGACCCCGAGGTGCGGATCGAAGTCGAGTCGCTGCTCGCTCGTGACGCCTGCGGGCCCGGGTTGCTGAATTCGGAGCTCGACGTTGCCGAGTGGCTGGGACAGGAACGCAGTCGTCTGTTGCGCGAGGTGTTGGTCGAACGGGCGCGAAATAGCGGCGTCGACTTGCCCGAGAGCGCTGATAGCGTCCGCCAGAATGTGCCTCGAACAGCCGGTTCGTCAGGGCAATCCGCGGTCAGCCTGAAGGCGGGCGACGGCGTCGGGCCGTACCGCGTTCTAGACCTTCTCGGCGCGGGCGGCATGGGTCAGGTGTACAAGGCGGCCGATACGCGGCTGAATCGGCTGGTCGCGCTCAAGCTGCTCTCGCCGGTGGCGCTGGAACCCTCGCGCATTCATCGCTTCATGCGTGAGGCGCGCGCCGCGTCGGCGTTGAATCATCCGAACATCTGCACGGTCTACGACATCGGTGCGTATCACGGCGAGCCGTATCTCGTCATGGAATTGCTGGATGGGCAGACGCTCGACGCATTGATTGCCCGGGGACCGCTGACCGTCAATCGCGTCCTCGATCTGGGTCGACAGATCGTGCGCGGACTGCAAGCCGCTCACGCGGCGGGCATTGTCCATCGGGATATCAAGCCCGCGAATATCTTCGTGACGTCCACGGGTCAGGCCAAGATTCTCGACTTTGGCCTGGCAACAACCAGCGCGGCACCGTCTGACGACGCGTTGGACGACGCTGGACCGGCGACGCCGATCGACCCGCTGACCAGGCCAGGGTCGATCGCGGGTACGCCCGGTTACATGTCGCCGGAGCAGGCGCGCGGGCTGGGTTTGGATGCGAGGAGCGACCTCTTTTCGGTGGGCCTCGTCCTGCTCGAGATGGTCACCGGCAAAGCGCCGTCCGTCGAACGCGCTCTCGGACCGCCGCAGGATTGCCTGGCGGATCCCGTCGCCTCGCGGACGCAGGCTCGCGGTTTGCCGCGTGCGGTCCGCCGCGTGCTGCGCAAAGCCCTGGCGCACACCCCGGCAGACCGGCATCAAACCGCTGGTGAACTCCTCAACGACTTGGACCGAGTTTCGGCCGCACGCGCACGGCGGCCGTTCTACGCCACCGCCGCACTGCTCGGTCTGGCCGTTGTCGCCGCGGCCTCCCTGGTGACCTCACGCGAGCGCAGGTCCCCGTCGCTCGCACCCGAGTGGGTGCAGGTCACCAACTTCTCGGACTCCGCCACGGAACCCGCGCTGTCCGCCGACGGTCAGTTGTTGACGTTCCTCCGTGGGCCCCGGACGTTTTCGACTCTGGGGCAGGTGTACGTCATGCGCCTTCCGGATGGGGAACCGCGCGCGCTGACCGATGACAATCGGATGAAGATGTCGCCCGTCTTCTCTCCGGATACGCAGGAGATTGCGTACACCCGCATCGATGCCGCGTGGGGGTGGGACACGTGGCGGGTTCCGCTCTCCGGCGGCACGGCGGGACCGTTCGTTCTGAACGCCTCGGGCCTGAGCTGGATCTCACGGGACGCGCTGCTCTTCTCGGAGATAGGAAGAGGCATTCACATGTCGATCGTGACCAGCGACGACCAGCGTCGCTCACCGCGCAGCGTGTACCTCCCGCCGCGAACGGGCATGGCGCATCGCGCGTACCTGTCGCCCGACCGGCGCTGGGTCCTCGTGGCGGAGATGGAGGCATCGGTCTGGCTGCCCTGCCGCCTGGTCCCCTTCGACGGCCGTTCCCGGGGACGCGCTGTCGGCCCCCCGCGCGCCAGCTGCACGTCGGCGGCCTGGTCGCCCGACGGCCGGTGGATGTACCTCAGCGCCAATGCGGGCGGCGCCTTCCATCTCTGGCGGCAGGCGTTTCCCGATGGCACGCCGGAACAAATTACGGCCGGCCCCGCCGAAGAGGAGGGCATCGCGATGGCGCCGGACGGCCGCTCGCTGATTACGTCGGTCGGGACTGGCACCAGCACCATCTGGATGAAGGACCGACGTGGCGAACGTCCGCTGTCCGAGCAGGGGCACAGTTTCCTTCCGACGTTCTCACGCGATGGACGAACGGTCTACTACCTCGCGAACCAGCGCCCTGGCGCATCTCAGGCGACGCGCGGCGAGTTATGGGCGGTGAACGCGGACAACGGCGTGCGGCGGCGGCTGGCGTTGTCGGATGCGATCCTGAGGTACGCGGTCGATGCCGATTCGAACGAGGTGTACTTCGTGACGGTCGGCGACACGCTGAAGGCGACGCTCTGGCGGGCGGCCCTGGACGGACGCTCTGCACCTCGACAGATGGCCGATGACGTCGGGAAGAGCCTCGCTGTCACTGACGACGGCGTCTTGTTTCTCGCATACGAAGGCGCCAACACGTACGTGTTCGTCGGTCGGCGGGAGGGCACACCCGCACGCAAGGCACTCTCCAAGCCTGTCGTCTCGCTCGTCGCGGTGTCTCCAGACGGCCGGTGGCTCGTGGTGACCGATGACACCGCGGTCGGTAAGGTTCGCGCTCCGATCGTCCTGTATCCGCGTGGAGGCAGCGTGACGTCGAGAGCGCCGCTCTGCGGCGCGTGCTTCGTGAAGTGGGTCGGGGACGGGCGGTACCTGAGTGTCATCTTCTCAGGTTTCTCCGACGCCGAGCACCGTTCGACGTATCTGGTCCCCATCCCCGCGGGCGAGTTGTTGCCGCCGCTCTTTCGGCAGGGTCGGCTCGTCGAAGAAGCGGAGGTCGCCGCAACGCCGGGCGTCCGCGTCATTCGAGGCGCTGTCAGTTTCGGAGCCGACCTCGACACGTACGTGTACGCCAAGCTGGTGTCGCACCGTAACCTGTTTCGCATTCCCCTGGAGTGACAGACGCGCGCGGCCGGGCCAGTTCGTGGCCCTGTTTGACGGCAGATTGCACGTGATCCGTTTATGAGGCGGACCGACGCGATTGAGCGAACGCCTCGAGGAGGCGCTCGTGCAACTGCACACACGGCTCGTTCTGCGCACACACACCGGAGGCACGCGCGGACACACGTGCCGCTCCCCACGCTCCCGGGCAGCTACTCTGGCGATGGCGGTCATGCTTGCGACCATGGGGCCCACACCGGCACAGACGACGCAGCCGGTGGGAGCGGTTGGCGCTCAGCAACCGGAATCTGGCGTCGGCGCCGAGAGTACGACCTCCGTCCGCTGGAACCGGCTGGCGGCACGGCTGAGCGGCGAGTACGACACCCGGCGGCGCGCGACCGCGTCCGTGTCCGCACGGATGGCCATGACGATGCGTCTGTACGTGACGCTGAGCGCGTCGCAGTACGAAGCCACAATGGCGGTGGGCGCCGCCCCGGGCGCCTCACTCGACACAGCCGTCGCGACGGCCTCGGCAGGGGTCCTGGCGGCCCTGATGCCAGACGCTGACGCGAGACGCGCCATCGATGCGGCGCTCGCCGCCGACGTGGAGGCGTGCACGCGGCACGAAGCCACTGGCGCCATCGATGTCGGACAACGAATTGGACGAGAGGCGGCAGCGAGGCTGCTGGCGTGGATCGCGAGTGATGGCCTCGACGCCGAGTGGCACGGCACGACGCCGACCGAACCCGGCATGTGGCAGAGTGCGCCGGGCGTCGAGCCCATTGGAGCCGCCTGGCCGAAGGCCCGACCCTGGGTGATGATGCGAATCGATCAGTTCCGGCCCCCTCCCCCACCGGCGTACGAGTCGGCGCAGTTCCGCGACGCGCTCGACGAAGTCGTGGCGATTGGCCGCCAGCGGACGCCGGAGCAGGCCGACGTTGCGCGGAAGTGGGTCACGCCGGGCTTCGTGCGCTGGAATGCCTTCACAACGGACGCGATCGACCGGCGTCGTGTCAGCAGCGGCGATGCGTCACGCATCCTGGCGATCTTGAATATCGCGTTGATCGACGCGTCACTGGCCTGCTGGGAGGCGAAGTACCACTACTGGTTCATGCGTCCGTCCCAGCGAAATCCGGCGGCGTCGTTTCCAGAAGGCATGGGGTTGCCGAACCACCCGTCGTATCCGTCCGGCCACGCATGTGGCGCCGGCGCGGCCGAGACGGCCATCGGCGCGCTGTTGCCGGAGGACGCGGCCGAAGCGTCGAGGATGGCGGCCGAAGGCGCGGAGTCGCGCCTGTATGCCGGCGTCCACTATCGGTTCGACAACGACATTGGGCTGGCCCTCGGACGGACCGTCGCGCGCGCCGTGCTCGACGCCGACCGTCAGGGCAGGCTGCGTCGTTGGTGAAGCGCTGCGCGGCTGGAAGACCACCAGTCCCCGGCCCTGTCTGTTTCGATGGAGCTCTGACATGCGCTTGATCCCGCCCGGTTGGCTGCTGGTCCTTCCTAACCTGATCGTTGTGAGTCTGGTCGGTCTCATGGCGCCTGTGACGGCCCAGGTCGGCATGCCCCAGCGCGCGCGTGGAGGCATGGTCGCCTCGGATCAATCGATCGCCTCCGAAGTCGGCGCACAGGTCATGCGGCGCGGCGGGAACGCCGGCGAAAATCCAACACCCACGTGTCGGACTCTTCATACCCGGGAAACAACGACGTGAGCGTGCTGACGCTCGACGGAAAGAAAGAGACTAGGCCGCTGCTCACCACAGCGTTCACCGAGGGCCCGGCGGACCTCTCACCTGACGGACGATGGCTCGCCTACCAGCAGTCGGACGGGGCCGGCCGCAGGGAGATCTACATCAGCCCGTTTCCAGATGTGGGCAGCAAGCGCCGGCTCGTGTCACTGGGCACGCAACCGGTGTGGGCACAGAACGGACGCGAGCTCTTTTACATCGCTGCTTCGGGAATGCTGACCAGTGTGACCATTCGCACATCACCCGAGCCCGGCGTGGTGTCATCGGCGGAGCTGTTCTCCACGAAGCAATACTTCTCCGCCAGTCAGGGACGCAGCTACGATGTGTGGCCCGACCGCCAGCGGTTCTTGTTCATAAAGGACGCGCCTGGGGCGGACCGTAGCCTGCCTGACAACGCGACCCGGGGCAGTCTCGTGGTTGTTCTGAGCTGGGTTGAAGAGTTGAAAGCGCGCGTGGCCAAGAACTGAGCACCGCTGGCAGCGGTTGCTGCATGATGGCGACCGGCGAGTCAATCGACGACGCGGCTTCGTACTGCGAGCAGTGGACCTCGCTAACGGTCGGTGGCAACCTACCCGGAGCGTCAGGGCGGTCTCCATCGCCAGATCCGAGAACCGCTGCTGCCCGCCCGGTCGACCGGATGGCGGAACGATCCAGGCAGCCCTGGCCTCAGGCGACAGCCACAGCGTCACGTCGCCCCGACTGACAAGGGCGCGTTCGTACACCCGCCCATCGCCGCTCAGCAGTCTCTTGGGCGCGATCCCCGGCAAGATCGAGGCGGCGTACACGCCTGGGCCTCCGCTCGCGGTCCGCGGTGATCCGCCGCAATCCCTCGCCGTCTGGGTTGTCCACGATCTCGCAGATCGCGTAAGGCGAGCTCCCGACGATCAATCCATTGTTGTCGGAGTGGGTGGCGCGTAGGGAGACGAAGCGCGAGCGCAGCCAGCGCCCAGGCCGCGCGTGTCCGAGGACGAGTGGTCGCCGCGTCCGAGCGGCTGGTCGGGGCAGCGGCTGTTTTTCGTGAACGATGACAGAAGCCCGCTCGCGAGGGTTCGGTTCTCCCGATCCCGGTGAAGGGCATGAAGATCGCGGTGTCTGCGATTGCCGAGGCCTAAGAGGAGCATCGTTTATCGGGGCACGTCAGACAACGGTATCTCCGCGTTCTTCTACATTACGGTGAAGGGCGTCGGCGGCGCGGGTCACAGCCCCTGGTTGACCAAGGACCCCATCGTCACTGCGGCGCAGATCATCACCAACTTGCAGTCCATCGTCAGCCGACAGGCCAACTTGTCCGAAGGCGTGGCGGTGATCTCGGTCGGGCAGATCAACGCCGGCAACCGCATCAACATCATTCCCGAAGAGGCCACGTTTTCAGGCACCATCCGGACGCTCAATGAAGTGACGCGCACGCAAGTGCACGAGGCTGTGACGCGCATGGCGCAAAAGGTGTCTGAAGCGTCTGGCCTCACTGCGGACGTGAAGATCAACCGCACCACAGCGGTCCTCTACAACAACCCCGACTTGACCTTGCGCATGCTCCCCGCGCTCGAGCGTGCGGCCGGTGCGGGCCGGGTCCTGGAGATGCCACCGGGGCTTGCCGCGGATGATTTCGCCGCCTTTGCTGCCGCGGCGCCGGGCTTCTACTGGTTTCTGAACGCGTCACCGTACGCCGACCGAGCGGGTGCGCCAAACCACTCGCCGTTGTTTGCGGTGGACGAGCAATACCTGAAGACCGGAGTCAAGGCGCTCGTCAACGTGGTGCTGCACTACATGCAGACCTCGGGCGTCGGGCAGCCTGCCCGATGAGCCCCCGGGAACGGGGACTGCGTCGACGCGTGGTGTTTCACGCGAATGGGATCATGCCGACTGGTCTCACGCTGATCGCATTGGCAGGCGCGCTGCCAGCACTCCATCTGTACCGTCACCGCGCTCGCTTCGTACGCGAAGTCGAGCAAACCCGCTAGTCTGCTGCCCGAGCACGTTAGGAACTAGGAACACTATGAAGTCATCACGTCGAGAGTGGTTGATCGGGTCTGGGGCATTTGCCATGAGTGCTCCGGCATTTGCCCCCGCGCCGGCCCTTGCTGTCCTGGCCCAGAGCGATAGATTGATTCCTAATACGCGCGGCGGCTACAGGTTCTTGCCCGGGGTACCGTTCCTTAGCCTCGCGGCGCTCCCCTCCGACGGTTTTGAAATAGTGCGAGCCACCTTGCGCCGCCCTCGCCCGCTCTCTGAAGGGTTGACCGCTATCGAGAAATACCTGCCGGAGGTGGGACGGCCCCTGCACGCCTTGTGCGGGCTAGAACTCCGATCTGGGCACCAGACCACTCGCGCCGAGTTCGCCGCGTTCAACAGCGCTTACATTGAGCGTATGCGCATGGCCGGGCTCCTAGTCGGCCACAGCGTGCCCATGACACGCACCAACGTGGCGATGGCGGGCATGGGCGAGCATCAGATCTACGCCTTCTCCTACACCGTGCCGCTGTCACGTACCGAGCCGAAGCCGTCACCGACCTTCGTGGTGGCCGCGGTGGCCGAGGTGCGCAACCTCGCCTCCCGGCCAGAGGTCGTGGCCGCTGGAGATACGTCCCTCGAAGGGCTGCGCCAGAAGACGGCCTTCGTGTTAGAGGAGCTCGAGGGCCGGCTGCGACTCCTCGGGCTCAGATGGGGCGATGTGACGGGCACACAGCTTTATACCGTGTACGACATGCACCCCCTCATGGCGAGCTTGATACTGCCGAAGCTGGGCGAGGCGGCGCGGATTGGTGTGCAGTGGTATCACGCGCAGCCGCCGGTGGTCGGGAGCGAAATAGAGGTAGACGTTCGAGCGACACGAATGGAACTCACGATCAATATTTAACGCGGGCGCGACCTTGCAATGCGATGGACCGGACGCGCAAATCAGCGGGTCTTTCATCTTCCACGTTCCGTAGGCGCCGGTTGTCGCAGGCGTTAGCCGACACAAAAGTCGTCCTGTACCCCGTCGCTCCGGTAATTGCGATCCCCGAGAGCGCGCCGGGGCGGGTCAAGGGCGCGCAGCGGCGAAGCGGACTCTTGACGCGCCCAGTTCCGGTGGCTGCCTAGGCGTACAGCAGGCGCCGGCCTTTCGGTTCAGGTATGGGGCGACCTGCTGCGGCTGCCGCATCGAGCCAGGGTCACGTCGCCCCGACTGACGAGGGCGCGCTCGTACACCCGCCAATTGCCGACCCGATAGTGCGTCTTGTACGTGGGATGCACCCGCGACTTCATCACCAGATCATGCGGCGTGGGCCGCCCACCACCCCAACGCTCGACAGCCGCCTCCCTCAGGGACGGTCCACACCATGCACCAACGCCCAACAACGCCGCGATTCCACGTGTACTTCACGCCGGCCAGCAGCTCCTGGCTCAACATGGTCGAACGCTTCTTCCGCGACCTCACGCAGCGACGTTTGCGGCGTGGCGTATTTCGCGATGTCGAGGAACTGATCATGGCCATCGGCGACTACGTCGGTCAGCACAATGACCAGCTCAAGCTTTCATCTGGACCGCGTCGGCGAAGGGCATCCTCGCGAAGGTCGCGCGGGCGCGATCGGCACAAGACAACCGCTAAGATTTCGGCCGCACGACGCTAGTCTAGCGTCGTGTGCCCCACGCCGACACAAAGCGCACCGCAACGACCTTCCATTCGGCGCCGACCTTCAGCGCAACGAACGTCGAGTGGCCGACGCCGATCTCCGATCCATCCGGGTTGTACATGGTGTAGGTGTGGTCGACTATGCCGGTGGCATCGGAGAAGAGGATCGGTCGGACCTTCATTGTCTTCGCATATGTGCCCTTTGCACTGCCCTTGAAGCCGTCTGCGAAGAACTTGAGCAGCTCGTCGCGCGTGGTGGACTGCACCATGCCGTCCGGCAGGCTGACACGGTCGACCGCTTCGGCGAATAGTGGCCGCATCGCCTCGGCATCATTGGCATTGCGGGCTGCCGTCCAACGCTCGACGATCGATGAAAGAGCGCGCTCCTCAGCGTCGGACCTCGCCTGACGCGCGTCCGCGATACCGCTCACGAAGAGGGCAAGGAACATGAACAGTGCAGCATGTCGTCGTTTGTACATGTCGCGCAAGGTACTCCGAGCCGTGTTGGCAAAACATTGGCGGATCGTCGCCACTCTATTCGGCAGTCTGATCGAACCACATTCGCCGTGGCGAGGCCATTGGCCTGATCGCACAAGCCCGCACCGTCAGATACAGCAGGGCTGTCCGAGGACGCTTCGAACTTCGCGCGTGAATTCTCGTCCGCGAGGATGCGAGCGGCGACCACCTCGAGAATGCCGCCGATCCCAGACATGGTTCTGCCGCAGGCGTGTCGCGGGATCAGCCGCGAGTGGAATCAAGTGTCGACATGGGGAGCGCGCCTGGCTGGCCCGCAGCTCAGCCAAGGTGCCAGCGATTGACGTGGACGTCCTTGCGCCTCAAGGCATTGCCGGCGAGTGCGCGCTGACAAAAAGTATCAATCCCAGTGTGGGGGGACATCTGGGGGTACGGATCTCAGCAGCAACAATACATAAGTCGATGAATGCCAGTTGCTTAGACTATTGTCGTTCGACTCCCGCCGCCTCCACCAATCGTCCACAGCAGTCCACAGGCGTCCATGGCGGTCCATGGACGTCCAGCTCTGCCTGACGACTCGAGGTGCCTGGCGTTGCAGCGACGCGACAACGCATTAGCTATCGTTAAGCTCAAGTGCTGCCGCCTCCATTGCCGACGTAATCGGCCGCGGGTCATAGTAAGGGCGCGCCTCGACGATCAGGCCATCCACCACGCGGAACCAGTCGAACGCGGGGATGGTGCCGTGGACGGTGTCGAGCTCAAACCGCGTAGCGACGCATTCGCCCTCGCTCATCATCTGCTGGATGCGAACGTCCTTGATGATGGGGAAGACCCCCCGGAGGAACTGTCGCACGTCTTCTGCACCGTCGATTCGCGGTCCGAGCGGCCCTTGGAACCGAACCGAGGGCGAGAAGGGCACCTGGTCGACGTTTCCGCGCCGCAATCCCTCGAAATAGGCATCGACGGCGGCCAGGCGCGGGTTCGGCGCCATGTACAGCTCCCACGCGATCCGGTCCGGATCCTTGAAGGCGACATATCGCCGGTCGAAAAGCGGGTCCAGCCTCACTCCCGTGTTCTCGACGGCAGCGTCGGCAAGCGCTTTCGCCACGCGCTCGAGTTCCTTCTCGTCGGTGCATCCCAGCGCGACGTGATCAAGCCCTGCGCGGAAGGGGTTAAACACGTCGTTGGCGGGCGTCCCCTCTTCCGGGCCGCGAACCGCGACTGCCGTGCTGCCGGCCAGGAACAGGAACAACGTCGTGCTCTCGTGCACAACAGGAAAGCCCAGGGTGTCGCCGTAGAAGCGTCGCGACCGCAGGAGATTCGTTGACCGCAGTGCGAGGTGGTGGATACCGGGCGTCGAAATGGCTATGGTCATGATGTTCCTCCAGAGGTCACTCACGAGATACGCGCCCCCTCTGGCCCCGAATCGGCCACTCTGCGGTATCATCGCCCCGCACCGACCGACAACACACGCCGACCGCATCGCCGAGCACGAGGTGGTCGAGGCTGGGCGACACCATGAGCGACAGGCGTTCTCGACGTCTGCCTGTCTTGGCAGAACCGGCGGCCCGTCACGAGGCACGTCGACTCTTCATAGCGTGATGCGCAGGATGATGTCCCAGTAGTATCAGCGATGGAGCGCGCGATCGATGCGGTGGTCTTGGCGCGCTACGGCGAGTTCCGACGGCTAGCCCATCACTACATGCGCAGCGAGCGTGCCGGCCACACGCTGCAGACGGCGGCGCTGGTCCATGAGGCGTACCGGGACTCGCGGCTGTCGATCGGATGCAGGTCCGCGAACGCGGCCACTTCGTCGCGATGGCGGCGACCATGATGCGCCGGCTTCTGGTCGACCACGCCCGTGCGTACATGCGAGACCAGTGCGGAGGTGGCGTCCCGGTGACATCGCTTCACGATGACGTTGTCGTTTCGCAAGACACGGTGGACATCGTGGCCATGGACGTCGCGCCGGAGCAACTCGTGCGGCTGGACGAGCAGCAGGCCCGCGTCGTAGGGCTGCGCTTCTTCGGCGGCATAGCCGTCGAGGAAACTGCGGACGTTCTAGACATTTCGCCCAGGACTGTCAAGCGCGTTTGGGCCATTTGCGAAAGCTGGCTTCACAAGGCACTGACCGGCTAGAAAGGTTCGTCGCGGGTCATGGACGCTCACCCCGAGGACAGGACGCGCGTAAAGGCGGTGCTCCAGAGGGCAATGGAGCTCGAAGGTGCGGCTCGGAGTACGTACGTGGCCGACGCCTGCGCGCACGATGCGGAGGTGTGTCAGCAGGTGGAGCGATTGCTTGCCGCGCACGACCGCGCCCCGACATCCGTCGTGCCGCCGGCGCTCACGATGATCGATGTGCCGCCCGACGCCCTCGTCGGGCAGATCGTCTCGATCTATCGGATCGAGGAGCTCCTCGGCAGGGGTGGCATGGGCGAGGTCTACAAGGCCCACGACGCAAAGTTGAACCGGCCGGTCGCATTGAAGTTGCTGGCGATCAACCTTGCACACGACACGGAACGACTGCGACGATTCCGCGTCGAAGCCCTCGCGCTTTCATCGCTGAACCACCCTCACATCCTCGTCGTGCACGACATCGGCGACCACGACGGCCGCCCGTTCATCGTCACCGAATACGTCGAGGGGCTGACTCTGCGTCAGCGCCTAATGGGCGCCGGCGCGCTGCCGATGCGCGACCTGATCGACGTGGCGGTGCAGATCTCGTCCGCGCTGATGGCCGCGCACCTTAGCGGTGTGCTGCATCGCGACATCAAGCCGGAGAACGTCATGATCCGGCCCGATGGCTACGTGAAGGTGCTCGATTTCGGACTCGCCAAGTTGGCCGGCCAGCACGATCACGATGACGCAGTGCAGTGGCGGACCAGGCAGGGCCTCATCATGGGCACCCCGCAATACATGTCGCCAGAACAGGCACGCGCCGAGCAGGTCGACTTCCGATCCGATCAGTTCTCCTTCGGTGCGTTGCTGTACGAACTGGCGACCGGACGCCCCGCCTTCGCGCGCCGCTCGCTCATCGAAACTGCCGCGGCCGTGATCAACGATCAGCCTGACGCGCTCGGCCGCGTGTGTCCGCAGATGCCGCCGACGCTTTGCATAGCCATCCAGCGGTGCATGGAGAAGGAGCCATCCAGACGGTACGACACGACCCGCGACATGCACCGCGATCTCCTCGCGGTGCGGGAGCACCCGATGGAAGTCACTAGGGCAACGTCGCCGATTCCCGGGTGCGATGCGATTGTCGTCATGCCACTCAGAATCCTGCGAAGCCATCCCGACGCCGACTTCCTCGCATTCAGCCTGCCAGACGCAATTGCCGCGTCACTGGCCGATCGGCACACTATTGCCGTGCGGGCGCCGCTGGCCGTCCAGCGGCATGGCGGGGCCGACGCCGACCTCGTGACACTTGCCGACGCGATGGCCGCGCAGTTTGCCCTGACCGGCACGCTGGCGTGTGTCGAGGGTCGCATTGCTGTCCGACTGCAGCTGCTGGCGATACCGGCCGGAACCGTGATGTGGTCGGACGCGCGCGTCGCTACGTTGCAGGAGATGTTCGAGCTGCAGGACGCAGTGGCGGCCCACGTCGCGCTCACGCTACCAGGCAGCGTCGTGGCAACGCATGTCGGAGCGCAGCTCCGGCGTGATGTGCCGAACAGTGCCGGCGGGTACGCGTTTTATCTCCGTGCGAACCAGCTGGCCTACGAGGTCAGCCATTGGCACGAGGCACGCGACCTCTACCGTGCGTGTCTCGACGCCGACCCGCTGTACGCCCCAGCCTGGGCACGCCTCGCGCGGTGCGAACGCCTGATCGGGAAGTTCTCCGCGTCTGCCGACGAGTCCAAGGCCTGCCTAGCCAGTGCCCGGGAGGCGTTCGAGCGAGCGCTGGCGCTGAATCCGGATCTGGCGGTCGGCCACAGCTTCCATGCAGAGCTCCTGATCGATGTCGGCCGCGCCGACGACGCCATGCGGCTGCTCCTCGAACGGTTGGTAATCCGGCCGAACGATCCCGACCTGTACGCTGGGCTTGTGCCCGCGCTGCGGTTTTGCGGCCTGCTCGACGAGTCGGTGGCTGCCCACGCTCGCACTCGCTCGCTGGATCCGACCGTGCCCACGAGCATTCACCACACCTGGTGGATGAAAGGGGAGTACAGGCGGGCGCTCGCCGAGACCTATGGCGACATCGGCTACATGCAGGGCCTCGCGCTGGCCTCGCTCGGCCGCGAACGAGAGGCAGTGGCAGCGCTGCGCCGGCGCGAAGGCGAGACCACCGAAAGCCGCATTCGCCCCTATCTGGCCTCCCTGCGCGCGCTGCTCGAGAACGATCGCGACAAAAGCCTCGCCGCTCTGGAAAGCGCCTCGGCGTTGCAGATTGATGCCGAGGCCCTGTACTACCTGGCCCGCACGTTCGCGCGTCTTGGCGAGGGCGACCGTGCCGCGCGCGAACTGCAGCGCGTCGTCGAGGGCGGCTTCTGGTGCCACCACGCATTCGAGCGCGATCGATGGCTCGACCCGATTCGCCCCAGAGGAGACGTCCAGCAACTCCTCGAACGGGCGCGTGAGCAGGCCCAACTCGCGCGGGCGTCGTTCGTGAGGTGGCGAGGCCCGAGCCTCCTCGGTCTCGCGATCACCAACGCGTCCAGATGACATTTCGGCGGTTTGATCTCGTGGACACCTTCGCGAAGGTGGAGCGAGCGCCGTTAGGGTGTCCTCGCCGTTGACCCTGCTGTTTCCAAGGACATTCAACCATCTCGCGCGCGAGTTCTCGCCATCGAAGGTTCGGGCGGGTGCAGGACGGCGTCGGAGGCCGGGCCTGCTCCACCAGGCTTCGATCATCGAGTTGGAGACCTTCAGCTCCGTCATGGCGAGCAGACGCCGCAGCACGCCCGTGGCCAGCAGTGCGGCGATCTGGGCGTTGACGTTCTCTACACCGGCGTCGGCCAACACTACTGGGACCCCTTGTGAGACGGTGACGCGCTGCGACGCCGCGAGGAGGACGCGACGCTGTTGCCTGGGGCGAACGCACCGGCCACATGCCACGCCAGAAATCCGTCGCGAGAAGTTGTCGATGACGGCGTGCACGTAGGCGCGGGTGCCGTCGAGGAGACGGATCACCGTGGCGTCGATGTGCCACATCTCGTCGGGGCGTGTCGTCCGCACACCCATCTTCGGCTTCCTCGGATGCACGCGCAGCCGCGGGCGTCGCCATCCGTGCCTCCGCACGAGCCGATACCACGTCGAGGGCGAGGCGCAGACGGTGCCGAGTCGCTGCGCGAGGACCGCACGCGTCCGCGTCGGCACGTGACGGTAGGCCGCCGAGGTCACCATCGCCTCGATCTCGCCGCGTGAGTCGCTGCGGTGAGGAACGGGGACATGATGCCTGATCATCGAGCACACACGCGCGCTGCCGGCGGCGCCAGGCGTGAAACCGGCTCGGCGACAGTTGCAGGAACCGCAGGCTCCCTCGCAGCGGCATGCACGTGCGGGCGCGATCGGCCGCGCGGCATCCGCGCCTTGGCAGGTCCGTCCGGCAGACGCTCGCCGGTGAGCCATCGCTCGCCGCGTGGTCGCACGAGAAGCGCGAGCCGGAGCAGGGCCGCCAGCTTCTCGACACGTCGCTGCAGCGTCAGGATCTCCTGGCGAAGTTCTGAGTCCGTGAGGTCTGTTCCCCGTAGACCCACCACCTGATGCGGCGAAGCGCAGAGCCACGCACGCGCCGTCGATCGCGGGACAGCGCGATTCGTGGCGATGCGGAGCTGGCCCGTGCGTCGGACGAGTTCCCGGAGTCGATGGTCATAGCGCTGCTGTCGGCGGAAGGGGGTGGGCATACCTGATCATCGCCGCCCGCTCAATGCCCAAGGTACACGCGACCTCTGGCAGCCTGGCGACAACTCTCGCGGCGGCGTGCCGAATGTCCTGGCGCACAGCACGGTTGCTTCCCGCGGTCGCCTTGGTCGACAGGATGACGAGAACTCGCGCGTCAGACTCCACAATGTCCGTGCAGGCAGCTCGGTTCCTTTGCCACGGGCAAACAGTCGTGCTACCCGAGATTCGCACCCATGAACAGCGTGGAGGTCATCATGGCAAATGCATTTCCAAAACTACACAACGCGGCCTGGCCGGGAATGGTCGGAAAGGGCGGCACAGAGCCCGGCGCGGACCCGGTCATTTCCCAGGATCGCATGATCGAGCTGACGGCCAACGCCTCCGTGGACGGCGTCACGTTCGACGGCATCGATCTGTTTCTCTCCCTCCCGCACACCGACTTGGACAGCACCGACGACGATCTCAAGAAGCTGGCCGAGAAGGTCGGTTCCAAAGGCCTCGTGATCGGTTCGCTGGTCGCGCCCATCTGGGGCGGCGGTGGCGCCTTCGGCACCGAAGAGGATCGCAAGAACTACCTGTCCGCGCTCACCAAGTCCTGCGCCATTGGCAAGAAGCTGAACGATATCGGCATCCGCAAGTACGGGATCATTCGCATTGATACCGCCAACAGCCCTGCCAACTTCGCCAAGGATCCGATCGAGAACCAGAAGCGCAACATCGCGACCATCAAGGAAGCGGCCCGCATCGCCGAGAGCTTCGGCGAGAAGCTCGCCATCGAAGGCGAGATCTGCTGGGGCGGCATGCATGGCTGGAAGTCGCTGCTGGAGCTGCTCGAAGGCGTGGGCCATCCCCAGACTGTCGGCATCCAGGCGGACATGGCGCATACCCTGCTGTTCATGCTCGGCTACAACGCCGAAGAGGACGCGCTGGTACCCAAGGGATTCAACTGGGAGAAGGACGCGTTCGACAAGGGCTACAAGGCCCTCACCGACAAACTGCGCCCCTGGGTCAAGGATTTCCACGTGGCGCAGAACGACGCGACCGCGTTCGGTTCCGGTTCCCACGACAAGACCGGGCGCCACTGCCCCGTGGATGATAAGAACGGCAAGCTGGACATCCCCTACCATGCGGGTTTCTGGCTGCGCGACAACAACAAGCAGCACATCGACATCAAGCACATGTGCTGGGACGGCTGCATGTTCCCCAACTCGGCGATGGAACAGCCGGAGACCTGGAACAAGATCCTGGGCGCGATGAATGCGGTCCGGGAAAAGCACGGCTGGAACTGAGGTAAAGCACATGTTCAAGAAGAACCTCAACGTAGGCATGGTCGGGTACGGCTTCATGGGCCGCACCCATAGCAATGCGTTCCGCAAGGTCTCGAACTTCTTCGAGAACGAACATCAGCCCGTCCTCAAGGCCATCTGCGGCCGCAGCGAGGCCAACACCCGCGCCTTCGCAGACACGTGGGGCTACGAATCCATCGAGACCGATTGGCCCAAGCTCGTCGAGCGCAAGGATATCGACGTCATCGACATCTGCACGCCCAACGACAGCCACATGGAGATCGCCATCGCGGCCGCCCAGGCCGGCAAGATGATCATGTGCGAGAAGCCGCTCGCCCTTGACACCGCCCAAGGTGAGAAGATGGTCGCGGCCGTCGAAGGCGCCAAGGTGCTCAACACCGTCTGGTACAACTACCGCCGCATCCCGGCGGTCACCATGGCCAAGCAGCTCATCGACGAAGGCCGTCTCGGCCGCATTTTCCATTACCGCGCCAACTTCCTGCAGGATTGGACCATCTCGGCCGATCTGCCTCAGGGCGGCGCGGGCCTCTGGCGCCTGGACGCGGCGGCGGCGGGTTCCGGCGTGACCGGCGACCTGTTGGCGCATTGCATTGATACCGCCATCTGGCTCAACGGCTCCCTGAACGGCGTTTCGGGCATGACCGAGACCTTCATCAAGGAACGCAGGCACACCGTGACCGGCAAAGTCGAGAAGGTCAATATCGATGACGCCTGCGCCTTCCTGGCCCGCTTCCAGAACGGTTCGCTCGGCCTCTTCGAGTCCACGCGTTACGCGCGCGGGCACAAGGCCCTGTACACCTTCGAGATCAACGGCGAGCATGCTTCCATCAAATGGGATCTGCACGACCTGCATCGCCTGGACTGGTTCGATCATCGCGACGAGAGCAAGCTGCGCGGCTGGAAGTCCATCCACATCACGGATGGCGATCAGCCGTACATGAAGAACTGGTGGGTGCCCGGATTGCAGATCGGGTACGAGCATTCGTTCGTCCACCACGTTGCCGATTTCCTCGCCAACCTGGCGGGCAACAAGTCGACCAGCCCCACCTTCCGCGAAGCCCTGGAAACCACCCGCGTGTGCGATGCGGTGCTGGCGTCGGCCAAGTCGAACCAATGGCAGGAAGTCGGCCGCTAAAAGCCTGCCGTACGGATAGAAACGCGGCGCCCAGATCTCCGCCGACTCTGGCACGCGCGGGAGTGCTGCTGTCCGTGCACACTCACGACGGCATTAGCCGAAGCGCCGAGCCACCCACGCGCCGTTGATGGTGGGACGCCGCGATCTGTGGCAAGGCGGAGCTCGCCCGTGCGCCGAACCCAGTTCCCGTAGTCGATGGTCATAGCGCTGCTGCCGGCGGATTGAGGTGGTCATGCCGTCATCATCGCTATCCGATGGCAAAGGCACACGGAGTCCCCGGCAGCCTGGCGACAACTCGCGCTGCGGCGGGCGGAATGTCCTGGCGCACAGCACGGTAAGTGTTCTCGAACGAGACGTTCGAAAATGGAATCGCGAGACCGTGGACAACGCAGACCTTTCCGCGGTGGTGCGAGCCCCACGCGTGCTGTTGGCCGTTTTACGCGATCGCTGAGTTGACCGCCGGCAGGAGATCAGCGGACTGACTTCGTCGACGCTGGCGCGCTCACCGAGTGGAAAATCAACATGACGGCGCCCACTCGGATCGCATCTCCGTGGTCGAGGCTCGAGACTTTGTCGATCCGTGTCTCTCCGATGAACGTACCGTTCCTGCTGCCAAGGTCCTCGACCGTCGCGCGCGGTCCCGCAATGCTGATCACGGCGTGGCGCCGCGACACGCTTGGTGAATCCAGGTACACGTCAGCGTCCGGATCCCGTCCAACCACATACTCGCCCTCCTGCAACGTGAGGGATTGGCCATCGACGATCAGTCGATAGATGCGGTCGGCGGCGGGCGCTCTTTTCAAAGGATCGTCGGTCCCGCCGCGGTGCCGGAAGGCATAGCCGATTCGGTGCGCGGTCCGGACGAAGCGCGGATTGGACGGATCGTCGCCGAGCGCGTCCCGTATCTCTGAGATGAGGTTCGCCAGATTCTTGTCGACGACGAATCTGTCGGGCCACAAACGCTCCTGCAGCTCAGTCTTTGTGACCACTCGTGGTCGATTCGCGATCAGAATCGAGAGGAGCTCGAAGGCCTTCGGCGTGAGATTCACAGGCCGACCGATGCGGCGGAGCTCCCGAGTCCCCGTGTCGAGCACGAACTGATCGAAAGCAACGCGCATCAGGTCGGCCCCCAACTCCTGAACTAATCCTGAAGAACTGCGACCTCGCTCCTGCGACTTGCGGCCGTGCACCACATACCCTCTCGTTACGCCATGGCGCTACTGAAGGCACAGGCTTTCAGTGGCTGCGAATTGGGCGCGAGGAGACCATCATGCGAACAGGAACCTTACTCATGGCCGCAGCGACGCTGACCGTTCTCGCAATCTCCGCTCCCGCTCGGGCGCAAATTCATGTGCTCATCCCCGGCGACATTGAACCTCCCATCTATGCCGATCTGGATCGCGGGTTCCAGCCACACACCGACGAGTGGGCCGCCATCGTCTTCTATCGATCGCCGGAGTGCATTCCAGAAGAATTCAACCTTCTGGACTTCCTGGACTTCTCGGGCAACCCGTCCCTGTGCCAGCTCCACATCGCGGGCCGGACCACCTGGGTTAGCCTCGCCGATCCGTATCCCGCCAGCTCACTCTTTCGTGGGACGGGCGCTGTTCCCGTATGGTTCGTCCGATGGCCCGAGCTGCAGGGCGCGGTCGCCGATGACGTGCTGACGATCGGCGAGTTGGCCGCCTTGCCCTCGCTCACCGTAGGTTCCGCATCCTTCTTCCTCGAATCAATCCGCAACGACATTCGCGGCCAGCGCGGTGGAAACGAAACGTTGGTGGCCTCCGGCACGCTCACGGATGGCCGTTCGTTCTTCGTCGAAGTCACGGAAAAGTTTCGGAACGGTGTCCATCTGTTCCCTCACGTCAGCATTGAATTCCGTTGAAGCGATCATCTAAACCGGTCGACGACATACAGGGTCGTCAAGAGGCGTGCGTAGTCGAAGCAGTGGGACGTTCCGTCCGGAGTGATCAGAATGCGCTCGATGTTATCGACCCCGACAGGATCTGCCGGGAACACCGTCTTCGACTCGGTTCGCATGCCAGTCGCGGCATCGATGCGATGGATCTCCGGCGGCCAGCCGTCGTGGCGCACGTACAGATATCGGCCATCCGGGCTCCATTGCAATGGGACATCCATCCGGGACAGAAAGGACATGGGCCGTGGACTTCCTTCATCAACCGGATAAAGAACGTGGCCGGTGGCAGGCGACCGGCCCAGGACGGATCGTCCATCGGGTGTCGCCAGCCCATCGGTCGCAATCCCTTCCGGTGATATGGGGCGCGGCAGAGATCCGTCGTCAACCCGCTGGACGTAGATGCGAGAGCGGCGGTCGCGCTCACGCCCCCCGAAAGCGATCTGTCTGCCGTCGGGGAAGAAATTGGCCTCGCCGATCCCTTGCAATGGACCCGGCGGCAGCGATCTGGATGAGCCAGCTCCGGTGGGCAGGAGAGCAAAGTGTGGCTCGGCTGCCCTGACACCGACGAGCACCGTGCTCCCGTCAGGCGACAGATCCTCCGGGAAGCCCTCTCCGAGGCGGATCGCATCGCTCCCGTCGGTCTTGCGCAGGTACGCCGTGCCCGGAGCGCCCGCGGGTCTGTCCCCCAGGACAACGGTCGTGCCGTCGGCGGAGAGCGCTTCCGGCGCGGACATGTCGAACCACCCCAGCTCGCGCGGAGCTCCCGCTCCCGGTCCAACACAGCAGAAGCCAACGCGACGCGCGTGCGTCGCAACGAGCACGCGGCCGTCGCGGAAGACGTCCTGAATGACGTGCATCTCCGGGTCGATCGTTGTGAGGACGCTCGTCGTCCCGGCCATCGACATCGCCCAGAGCACTGGTGAGGCAAAACGTCGAGTCGCGCTGATCCAGACTTCACGTCCATCCGGCGACCACACCACGTTTCCCACATCGGTCCAATTACTCGACGCGATCGTCCGTCGCGAGCGGTCGAGGACGAGGACCTCGACACCCGTCGGTCCGGGTTGTATCAACGCCACTCGTGCGCCATCCGGTGCCACGCGCACCGCACGGATTCCGCCGAATGGCGACTTGTAGAACTTCGTACCTATCGGAAACTCGACCTGCCCATCGGTTCGCGCCACGACGAGTTTGTCGGTGCCGGGTATCCAGTCCGCGGCGAGGACCTGATCAAGTACGTCGCGAGGGCCCCCACCCGCGAGCGACACACTTGCCAACGTGCCGCCGCTGGGACTGAAGAACTTGAGCGACCTGTAGGTGCCATGCAGGAATGCCAGTTCGCCCGAAGCCGACACTCCGAGCAGCTTCGCATCCGCGATCCCAAGAGCGCGCGACTCTGCGCTGCCCAGGCGCGACATGAATAGCTGATAGGGCTGCCCGTTCCAAGCGGCACTGTAGATGATCGTGGTTCCGTCCGGTGCGAATCGGGCAGAGGTGACCGTCCCGGCGCGAAACGTCAGCTGCGTGAACTGCGGATTCGGAGCGTTGCCGCCGAGGACGCCGCTCGCGATCAGGCCCCACACTGCGATCGCGCCCACAAGCAGTCCAGCGACGCTGCCGATGCCTGCCCAGGCGAGGCGTCGGTCCCCTGCCGGAAGCCGGTGCGGAGTCGCCGGTGTGTCCCGACCGCGACCGTGCCCATTCTCGGCGATCCATCGCAGCTCAGACGCCAGGTCACGGGCCGTCTGCCAGCGCGCTTCAGGATCCTTCGCCAGGGACCGTTCGACTGCGCGATCGAGCGCAGGCGGCACTCCGGAACCGAGACTCGAGAGGCTGGGTGGAGCGCAGGTGAGGATTGCCGCAGCCAGTGCGGCGCGCGTCGGCGCGACGAATGGACGTGCTCCCGACACCATCTCGTACATCACGACGCCGAGCGCAAAAATATCCGCGCGCGCGTCCACGTGGCCACCCGCGACCTGCTCTGGCGCCATGTATGGATAGGTTCCGACCACGGCACCGTCGTCGGTGCGAAGTCCGCTTTGCGTGGAGACCGGCACGTTTGGGTCCGCCCCGACCTCGCGCAACTTCGCCAGACCGAAATCGAGCAGCTTGACGCCGCCGGACGTCAGGACCACGTTGCCGGGCTTGAGGTCGCGGTGGATGACGCCAGCCGTGTGGGCGGCGTCGAGAGCCTCACAGATCTGGATCGCGATGGAGAGCGCCTGATCGAGCCGAATGGCCCCTGCTTCGAACCGCCGCGCAAGCGTTTCGCCCTCGAGGTACTCCATCACGAGGTACGCGAAGCCGTCCTCGTGTCCAATGTCGTATAGCGCACAGATGTGCGGATGACCGACCCGAGAGAGCGCCTGCGCTTCGCGCTCGAGACGCGCGATCGCCAGTGGGTCGGTCGCCTTCAAGATCTTGATGGCGACCATGCGCGAAAGCCGGGTATCGCGCGCGCGGTAGACCTCCCCCATCGCTCCGGCGCCCACCGGAACCACCACCTCATACGGGCCGATCCGCGAACCGGCAGTCAAAGGCATCGAGCGACGGCGTCGAACAGTCTAAGAAAAGCGAAAGCGACGACGTCATCCTACCGCATGTCGCCGCAGATGCTGCCGGCGTCGCCAGGCGTAGAACCGGTTCGGTGACAGATGCAGAAACGCAGGATTCCTCGCGGCGGGATGACGTGCGCGCACCCTTGACGGCGTGCAGGGGCGTTGGTGCATGGCTCACACGGGACTCGCGGCCCCCCAAACACGGCTTCACCGACTGATCCCAGACGACTCGGGCCTGCCAAGCGCGGTCATCCGGTTGAGGACGCGGCAGGCAAGGCCCGCCTCGGCCTCCCGACCACCTCGACTCCGAGCGCGAAGACTATCGCCAATTATGGACTTGTAGCGGAAGAAGGCGTTCTCCACGCGGGCCTGCCGGTGGTAGCCCGAGGCCTTCTCCCATTGCTGCCGCCCGAGCGTTTCCACGTCGCTGATCGTGCAATCGCGAGCCTCCGAGCGTGGACCGCGGCGCGACACCCTTGCCGTCCGGGTCGGCGGCACGACCACCTGCGCGTGTCGCGCACTCGCGGCCTCATAGAAGGCGACGGTGTCGTAGGCGGCGTCCGCCGTGACGCTGGCGACGTCGCCAGCGGTCGCCCCAACCAGATCAGATGCAGTGGTCCCGTGGCCGGGATGTTGTGCAGCGCGACCTCCAGCAACTGCCCTCGTCGTGAGAGCGTCGTGTGGTCCGGCGCAGTGAGACCGGCACGCATCACGGTCAGGATCGATCGGACGAAGCCCTCCGTCTGACACAGTGGCAAGCGGAAGACGACTCTGAGCGTCATGGCGGTCTCGATCGCCAGATCCGAAAAGCGCTGCTGCCCGCCTGGGCGACCGCACGGCGAAACTGCCCACGCCGCTCTGGCGTCTGGGGAAAGCCACAGCGTCACGTCGCCCCGACTGACGAGGGCGCGTTCGTACACCCGCCAATTCCCCACCCGATAGTGCGTCTTGTACGTGGGATGCACGCGCGACTTCATCGCACGATCATGCGGCGAGCGGGGTCGACACGCCACCGCCTCCAACCGCCGACCCACGGACGGGAGGGTCCGCAGCAGCCATGCACCAACGCCGACAACATTGACACTGACCACCACCGTCGGCGCCAGGGCCAGCCACCCACGAGCCGTCGATCGAGGGACGCCGCGCTGCGTGGCGATGCGCAAGTCACGGTACGTTGGACCAGATCCCGGAGCCGATGGTCATAGCGTTGCTGCGGGCGGCGCGTCGATCGGCATGCGGAGCATCATCCGGTACCCTGCCGATTACCGCCGCAAAGGCCCTACAGGCGTCGTCGGTCGCGACGACAACTCGCGCGGAAACGAACCGAATGTCGATGGGCACAGCACGGGTATTTCTCTGGGGTACGTTCCGATCTGGGATATCGATCCTTCGCACGTCCCCGTCCTTCCCACGATCCAGCGCACGAGAATTGGGCGGTACTTGTAGAACTTTCTCGAACGCGAACTCCTTACACACGCGCCGGCGGATGCTCACGGGCCCTGGGCATGCTGCTGGAGGTAACGCCGACAACGATCCGCGGCGGCATCGAGTCCCACATCGCTGAGGCGCTCGTGAAAACGCGCATCGCCGCGCAGGCAATCCCATTGCGGTGCGACAGCGACGTGCACGAGCGCCGGATCGCGGCTCGCGATCGCGGCGTCGAGATGCGCAAACGCCTCATCCAGGTTGCCGGCTTCGCCATGGAGCAGCGCGAGCTGCATGGGTGGGCCGTTCGCATTGGCGCGCAGCGCGAACTCGACGATGCCAGCGCGGCCCCGAGTGTCGTACGTGCGCCGCAGGTCTTCGAGCAGGTCCAGCGGCGCCCGCGCGGCTCGTGCGTGCGTGAGCGACTCCGCCATGTGCCGGTCGAGATCGCCCTCATTGAGCTCGAGCGCGCGTTCGAGGCTCCGCCGCGCGCCGTTCCAGTTCCAGTCGCTGAGGAACAGGACGGTGCCCAACGCGACCTGCGCGTCGGCGTTGGACGCTTCCATGGCGAGCGCGCGAAGGGCCGCGGCGCGAGCCGACGGGTACGCGACCTGCGGTGCCGCCAGGCGCAGCTCAGCCTCCGCGCAATGAGCGACGGCCAACCCCGCGTGGGCGGCTGCGTAATCGGGATCGAGCGCGATCGCGGACCGGAATGCCTCCACGGCGCGCGGGATGTCCGAGCGCGAGGCGGTCATGAGGCAGGCGCGGCCACGTCCGATCAGTTAAGACACCTCGGGTCGAGCTGGCAGCACCCCGATCGGCCACTTCATCGACAGCGGTTCGGCGGGAACCCTCGTCCGCCTGACTGCCTCGGAAAACCGATAACCAGCCCGCGGCACGGTCTCGATGTAGGTGCCCGCCACCCCGCACTCACCAAGGCTCTTGCGAAGCGAGGAGACGTCCACGGCGAGGACACCTTCCTCCACGGAGACATCGCGCCAGATCAGATCGAGCAGCTCGCGCTTGGTCACCAGCGTGCCAGCACGGCGGACGAGCGCCACGAGCACATCGTGCGCCTTTGGCCTGAGCGCCACCACCTGCCCGGCGTTGCACAGCCTCCGCTCGTGCCCATCGAGCGCATACGGACCGCACTCGTACACCTCAGGACTACCAGCCACGGTTTAACCGAATCTTAGGCGATCCTTCGGGACGCCGGCACACGGCCCCGCGTATACCTGTTCGACAGGAGGTTGCCATGAGCGATCCATTCGTGGGGACGTGGACCCTCAACCCGAGACGGTCCGCATTCGACGCCAACCACACGCCCTCGGAGGCCACCATGACGTGGGAGCAGGAGGCGGACGGCACGTACGTGCTGCTCGCCGCGGGCGTCGGCGCGACGGGCAAACGTTGCGAGGAGCAAGCGCAGCGCTTGCGCCCGGACGGCGTCGCCTACCCCGTCGACGGCTTTCCAGGACTGGCGTCGGTCACGACGCGCCCGAACGGAAACACGATCCGCGCCGAAGCCAAGCGAGAGGACGGCTCGCTGGCCGGCGAAGGCACCTATGCCGTGGCAGAGGACGGACAGACGATGACCGCGACGACGAAGGGATTCGACTCGCAGTTGAGACCGTTCACGCAGCACACGGTGTGGGATCGCGCCTGAACGCAATAGGCTGGCTCGACTGCGAAACACTGCGGCCTCGGGAAGACTTCCGAAGACGGACGGTCGTTTGGCATGGAGCGGTGCTGAAGGCCGCCTAACTAATCGTCCACAGCGGTCCTTACGCGTCCATGGCGCTGCCTGGGCGTCCAGTCTTTTCAGTAACGAAATCGCTCCGAACATCGCCCGCCAGCCGTGCGCGGCACGACTGCCCTCCCCCGCCGTGGCCTTTCTGACCATCGACCGAGATGCGGACGCGATCGACTTCTATTCATTTGACGACCACCCCGTGCATCGGCTCGGGCGGTTGGCGTTTCAGGTTTCTCGAATCGCTGGTCTGAGTGGCCTCGTGGGCCGTCGCGATAGCCGTTCGGCGCTAGCGAACGCGACGGACCACTGGGAGAGCGACATCATGGTCGCTGACGGCTTCCGCTAGTCTGAGAGAGGTTTGAATCAGCCGCGGTCCAAGGTGAGTTCCATTCTGAACTCGCATCCGTCGTCAGGCCTTCGCCGGCGCTTGGCATTCGCGGACATGACGGCGGGGCACGCGCACCATCGCCTTTGGGACGCGGCACACCGTGCCCGCCGCCGGGCCGTCTTCACAGACATTTCGAACTGTCGCGTGCGAGTTCTCGCCAGCCACGACGGGAAGGTCGAGTACCGCGAGCATGCCGCGGACGTTGCGCGGGAGAGAGCAGAATGTCGTCGAACGCAGCACGCCGTGTGACCTCGGGTCACAGCTATCGCCGGAGTGGTACGGGGAACTAACGCTGGGGCTGTTGCTCCGCATCGAGCCGCCAGCGCAGGGCCGCCGCGGCGCTCCAGACCTGCCGAAACGGGAGGTCGGGAGGCCGAGGCGAGGCTTGCCTGCCGCGTCCTGAATCGATGTCGGCCAAGTTACACACGCAACCGCGCAAATCCGAGAGGGCCTTGCCCGCTGGGATGACACGTGTCAGCGCTTGTGTTCCCAGTTGACGATGAGCGTGATCGGCGGCGTGACTTCTTCGACGAACGTATTGACGAGTACCCGATGACCGTCCGCTGTGACGTCGTACGGATAGGCATCGACCCGTGCCGGACGTGGATGGATGACGAATAGTGGCCGGCCGGTGCCGACATCGAAGCGTGACGTCTGCCCATTCACTGGCGTGACCATCAACGTGTTGTCGAGCGCCAGGTAGAACAGTTCTTTGCCATTGCGGTTCCAGCGCGGCCAGCCTCCGCCAGCGGTTGACACCTGCCGCTCGGAGTCGCGCCCGGGAAAGGCTGCCACGTAGACCTGCGGTGTTCCGGACTTGGTTGACATGAAAGCGATCCATCGTCCATCGGGAGAGAACTGACCCTGCGACTCGCGGAACCTCGATTCCTGGAACGGCGCAGGCTTCTTCTCGCCAGACAGAGGCAGCACCCAGATATCGCTTTGTTGAATGACGCCGCCACCGCCCACGTACACCAGGAATCGACCGTCCGGGGACGCGCTCGCGTTGAACTTCCCGAGGTCGTCCTTGAGCAGAAGCGTTTCGCTGCCCGAACCGCTCGACGGTTTCTCGTACAGGTCGATCCTTCCTTTTCGCAGCGAGCTAAAGAAGATACGCTCGCCACCAGGGCGGGACCAGTTCGGCCCGAAGTCGTCGCCGGACTCGTACGTAAAACGCTCGCCCAGCCGGCGCGCGACATCAAAGATCCAGAGATCCCGAGTGCCGATCTCCAGGTCCAGGAGGCTGACCGCCACGCGCGTGTTGTCAGGCGACAGCGCCACGTCAACGTAGTCCGCTGGATCGCCGAGTGTGGCGAGGCGGGTGCCCGCGCGATCAAACCACGTGAGCTGGGAACGGACCACAGAACCAGCCTGATACGCGAGCAGCCCGGTCTCGGAGACGGTAAACACTCCAGCCATATCTGAGGCGGAGGACCCGGTCGTCTGGACGTGATCGACGAGAGACGCGGGTGTGCCTTGGAGTTCGAGACGACCGACATCGAAGGGCTGCGCCAGCAACGCGCCGTTCCGCAGGAAGAGCAGATAGCCGTTCGCATATTTGGCGTTCGACCCGCCCGGCTCGATCAGTTTGCCCGGCGCCGTCGAATCGAGTGCGCCGACATACACTCCGCGCGGGACCGTGCGGCTGGCCTGGCTCCCCACCACGAAATAGAGAAAGTGGCGGCCGTCCGGGAGAAAGAACGGGAACGAGTGCTGAACGTCACCGCTCGCCGTCTCGAGGGTCGTGACCGGCGTCGTCGTGCCGCCCGATGCTGACACCCGAAAGAGTGGCGAGTTCCCCCTCGGAGTGAAGAGAATGACGTCGTCGCGGTTCCAGGCCCCGGTCGACTCGAACGATGCGTCGCACAACGTGACGACTTCGCCGCCGGCGATGCCGATCGTCTTCAGTTTGTTCTGGGCCAGAAAGGCGATGAAGCGGGAGTCCGCGGACCAGAACGGGTAGGTGGCGCCTTCGGTGCCGCCAAGCGCTTGCGCGACGCGACTATCGAGAGGCCGTACCCACAGCATGGAACGGCCAGTCGAATCCGAGGCGACCATCGCGAGCCGCCGGCCATCGGGGGAGAGCACAAAGCGCCCCGGCGGATTGCCCGACCACAAGTTCACACCGGCAGGAAGCACGATCGACGTGCTGTAGCTGGGGGTGTCGGCTGGCGCCCGATCACCGGGCCCGGCGCGATTGAAGGCCAACATCGCGACGAGTCCTGTTAGGCACGCGGCCGCGATGATCCATCCGACGCGCTCACGTGTCGCGATACGGGCGATGCGGGACGACACCGTCTGGCCGGAGTCGCGGGCGTCGGACCGAGTGGTCTCCGCTTCGTCGATCTCGAGTCGGGCGTCGGCGATGTCGGGCAGCCGGCGCTTCGGATCTTTCTCGAGGCAGCGCCGCAGCAACCGGCGTACGCTCGATGGGGTGTGCTCCGGCAGCGCCTTCCAGTGTGGCTCGCGGTCGAGAATCGCGGTGATGGTGTCCGACAGCGTGTCGCCGGTAAACACTGCACGGCCAGTCAGGATTTCGTATAAGACGCATCCGAAGGCCCAGATGTCGGTGCGCTTGTCGACGGGCCAACCGCGCGCCTGCTCGGGGCTCATGTAGGCTGCGGTGCCCAGGATCATTCCCGCTTGCGTCATTCCCGGTACGGTCAGAGGCGGTGGCTGCGGCCCGTCGGACTCAGCGCCTAATCGTTCCATCACTTTCGCCAGCCCGAAGTCGAGCACCTTCACTGTGCCATCGGCTCGGACCTTGATGTTCGCGGGCTTGAGGTCGCGATGGATAATCCCACGCTCGTGCGCGGCTTCGAGCGCCTCGGCGATCTGTTTCGCGATCGGCAGCGCTTCGTTGATCGGAATGGCGCCACGCACGATTCGCTGCGACAGATCGTCGCCGGGCACCAACTCCATGACGAGCGCGTGGACATCGCCCGCCTGCTCGAGTCCGTGAATGATCGCGATGTTTGGATGGTCCAACGAGGCCAGGGTGCGGGCTTCGCGCTGAAACCGTGCAACGCGGTCCGCATCGGCAGCGAATGCCTCCGGCAGGACCTTGATCGCCACCTCGCGATCGAGCGTCGCATCACGGGCTCGGTAGACCTCCCCCATGCCGCCTTCGCCAATCTGCGCGGAGATCACATACGGCCCTAGCGCCTGGCCGATCCGGATCCCCCCGCCGATTCCATTCGCCACGGCCGGGGTACTCAGGAACGCGGCGCCACCGTCATGCGCCAGCAGGGACTCGATCTCTCGGCGCAATGCGTCATCGCCCGCGCACGCGTCTGCCAGCAACGCCTCACGTTCGTGCGCGCCGCGCGCGAGGGCCTCGTGATACAGCCGCTCGACCCGCGCCCAGCGCTCAGGGGTTGTCACGTGGAGAATCGTCCAATTCGCGCGCCAACCAAGCTTTTGCCAGCCGCCAGTCGCGCTTGATGGTGCCAACCGAGAGGTGAAGCGCCTCTGCCGTCTCCTCCAGGCTCATTCCGGCGAAGAAGCGCATCTCGACCACCTGACACTTCCGGGGATCGATCGCCTCCAACGCGTTCAAGGCGTCGTCGAGTGCCACGAAATTCTGGGAGGGCGTGTCCGCGACGGCGACGGCCTCGTCAAGTGACACCTTCAGTCCCCCATCGCGCTTCTGATAGCCCTTTGCGCGCGCGGCATCCACCAGAATTCGCCGCATGAGGCGCGAAGCCATCGCAAAGAAATGGACACGATTCTGCCAAGGGACCTGCTTGACTTCGATCAGCCGGAGATATGCCTCGTTGACCAGCGCGGACGCCTGGAGCGTGTGGCCGACACGCTCGTGACGCATATGGCGCCCGGCCAAGCGGCGCAGCTCGCCGTGGACGAGGGGCAGCAACCGGTCGAGCGCCGCCATCTCCCCTCGGCCCCATGCCTGCAGCAGAGCGGTGGGGTCGTGCCCGTGACTGGAAATGCGCCCAGTCTACACCTGCCCGAATGGCCCAGGTTGAAAAGGGCCCGTGCTTCTCGGCCCCTTTGGAAGGTCTTGACCTTTTTCGCCGTCGTTCTCGCCTCCAAGAGTAGGAACCGGCAAGAGCCGGTTCGGCGAGGATTCCGAAGCGGAGATCCCGAACAAGGAGAATCATCATGCGACTTCACGAGACGGCCTTTGCGGAGAGTAATCGCGTCAGCCCGAGAGCACCGTCCATACGCCGAGCGGGAGCCGTCGCGATGGCGACCGGCCTTGCGGTCATCGTTGGCCTGAGCCTCTCGGACACGGCGACGGCGGCGAACAAGGACGGCCCTCCAGAGTGCACCAACCGTACACTCCAAGGCGACTACGGCATCCTCGTCTCCGGCAGCCGCGGACTCGACCCCGGAGTCACTGAGTCATTCGTCGGCACCGCCCTCCGCACGTATGACGGCGATGGTCAATTCACCCAAATAGACAACGGTCACGGTGAGATTACGGGATTTCGGCAGAACGTGCAGGCATACAGCACGTACGAAGTCCACGCCAATTGCTCCGGCACGTCGCTCATCTACTTTCCGGGGGCTCCGTCTCCCGTCGAGACCGCCTTCGTGATCGTCGCCCACGGTGACGAAGTAAAAGATGCTGTGATGGCGCCGGCGCGGAACATCGTCACGGCGTCCCTGTGGCGCGTTGGTCGGTAGCGATAGCCTAGACCACCCGTGATGTTGAGTCCGCAACGCCTCCGTGTGGCGCAGACATTCCCCTGCGCGGGGTCTTTTGCCACCACTCGGAGGCCCGTCGACTTACCCTTCGTCTTGTCGTCCAACACGGGCGAACGGGTGGCCGGCGTTCGCCGCGCGCTTCTGGTTGGCCTCGCCGGTTTTGCCGACTCGATTCACGATGTCTCCGATCGAGCTGTGAATCAGTTCCTGCGTACCGCCTGGAAGGTCAGACGTGCCAGAGTTTCCTGCTTCAGAAGAGTACTATCGGACCGCTACGCTCAACGAGTCCTCAGGAGCGTCGCCATGGAAGTGCGGCCGGTACGGCGGTTTGTCCCGGTGCTGAGCGGAGCGGTGCGCGTTACCGTCCGTGCCAGTGGATGCAGGCTTGCCAGCAGCGTCGGGACGGTGAGGCCGGCTGACCTTCGCGAGATCGATCCAAAACGATCTCGCGTACGACTACGACAGGCCCGACCGTCCAAGGCCGCAGCACGGAGGCGATGAGCTATGACGGCCATCATCGAGGTGTCTGGGCTGACCAAGCACTATGGGGGCAAGCGTGGCGTTATCGACGTGTCCTTCCAGGTGACGGAGGGCGAGACCTTCGGTTTCCTGGGGCCGAATGGCGCCGGCAAGACGACCACCATTCGTCTGCTCATGGGGTTGCCCTTTGCGAGTGGCGGCGGCGCCCGCATCGCCGGACTGGACTGCTGGCGACAGTCAGTCGAAGTCAAGCGGCTGGTGGGCTACTTGCCTGGCGAGCTCGCCCTCGATCCCGACCTGACGGGCGGGCAGATCCTCGCCTATTTCGCCAACCTCCGCGGCGGCGTGGATCAGACACATCTCGAACGGCTCGTCGCGCGGTTGGACCTCGACACCAGTCGCCAGTTCCGGCATTACTCACATGGCAACAAGCAGAAGGTGGGGTTGATCCAGGCGTGCATGCACCGCCCGCGCGTGCTGATCCTCGACGAGCCGACGAGCGGTCTCGACCCGCTCAACCAGCAGGAGTTCCAACAGATCGTCGCTGAAGCCCGCGCCGAAGGGCGCACAGTCTTCCTCTCGTCGCACATCCTCACGGAAGTGGAGTCGATGTGCGACCGAGTGGCGATCGTCCGCGAGGGGCGGCTGGTGCGGGTCGGTGGCGTCGCTGAACTGAAGGACATCAAGCACCACGAACTGGAGCTGACGTTCGCCGGCGCGCCGCCGGTCGACGCGTTCCAGGGGCTGGTGGGGCTGGAGCGCGTGGAGGCGCTGCCCGACGGACGCACGCTGCGCCTCACCGTCCAGGGCGAAGTGGATGCCGTGGTCAAGGCCGCCGCACCGTATCGGCTGGTCAACCTCGTCAGCCGCGAGCCGAGTTTGGAGGACATTTTCCTGCGCTACTACCGGGACGAGCACATGGCGGCCGGACAGGACACGAACCGTGTGGTTTCGTAGCATCTTCCTCAAAACGCTGCGCGACTGCCGCGTCGCCATCGTCAGTTGGGGACTGGGGATCGGCGTGCTGACGCCGCTCGTCTTCGTTGTCGTCCCCCCGCTGCTGGCTGACATGGGAGCCCGGGCGGAAGTGCTCGCGCTGGTGCGGCATCCGGCGATGCGCCTGTTTGCCGAGCCCGTGGACGTGCTCAGCCCTGGCGGCTATGCAACCTGGCGCCTGTCGCTCGTGCTGCCGCTGCTGGGCATCTGGGCGTTGCTCGCGGTCAGCCAAACGCTTCGCGGCGAGGAGGAGTCCGGTGCTCTCGATGTGCTGCTCTCAGTTCCTCGGTCAAGGCTGCGGGTCGCCACGGAGAAGCTCGCCGCCATGGCGACCGCGCTCCTGTTGATGGGGCGCTGATCGCACTCATGGCATTCGCAGGCGGGCAGGTCGCGAACACCGGCCTGCCACTGAGAGCGGCACTCCTGTTCGGTCTCAACGCGTCGCTGCTGGCGGGGGTGTTCGGCTCGATGGCGCTGCTGGCGTCCCAGTTCACACGCGCGCGCCGAACCGCGGCCGGAATCACGGGGGCGCTCCTCGGGCTCTCGGTGGTGATGACGAGCGCGGGCCGCACCGTGCCGGGCGGCGCTTGGATCGGCCAGCTCTCCCCTGTGCATTACTTCGAGCTGAGCAAGCCGCTCGTCCCGAGCTACGGCGCCAGCCCTCGTGCCATGCTCGTGCTCGCAGCACTCTCGGCGGTGCTGAGCGCCCTTGGCCTCGCGATCTTCGTGCGCCGCGATATGGGGACCACGCCGAAGCGGTCGACACCCAGATGGAGTTTCTTCCAGCCTCGCGTGCCATTGCCGCCATGTTTCACGGCGGCCCACTCCCCTTCACCCACCGCTGACAGCGGAGTGTCAGGGCGGTCTGGATCGGCAGATCCGAAAACCGCTGCTGCCCGCCAGGTCGGCCGGACGGCGTCACGCCCCACGCCGCCTTGGCGTCAGGCGAGAACCACAGCGTCACGTCGCCCCTACCCGACAAGGGCGCGCTCGTACACCCGCCAATTCCCCACCCGATAGTGCGTCTTGTACGCCGGATACACGCGCGACTTCATCGCACGATCATGCGACGTGGGCGGTCGACACGCCAGCGGCTCCAACCGCCGACCCACTGACCGGGCGGCCCGCAGCCATGCACCAACGCCCACCAACGCTGCGACCGTGACTTCGCTTCAGGGCAGAACGAAACGTGGGTCGAAGGAGAAAGTAGTCGGGGTTCCAACTTGAATCGCGTTGAACTGGGAATGCTGCGGGTTGAAGAGATAGTTGGCTTCCGACGGTACAATCACGCTAGGAACTCTCAGAACGGCCGAGGTGACACTACTTACCCACGCATCGCCGATGGCCGCTAACGCCGCTGGAGCAGGAAACGATCGCCACGATGAAGGAAGGGCCGTCGCGTCAACCTCGGTGACAAGCGCCTCATCGAAATCGCTGCGAATCAGCACGTATGACTGAAGCGCCGCACCTGCACCGAGATGTACGAGCATTTCGAGAGTTGCGAGCGACTGGCTCCCTGCGGTGTAAGCGACCGCGATCCCTTTCGAATTCCAGCGCCCACCTGCCAGTCGCGCTCCTTCACCGCTGAAGGCCGATGAGACGTGTCGGGCCTTGATGATTCGCCAAGCGGCGATCATTGTCAGAGGAAGACACCATGTTCGAGGGCGAGAATCACACGCTCCACTTCAAGTGCGCCAACTTCAGTCCTCGCAAGGTCGATCGGCCGCAAGTTCCCGAGCGCCGGCAACGGCCGCTCCAGCCAAGCCGATGCCTCCTTCGAATTTCCTTCGAATAGCTGCAACGCCCGACCAAAGATGCGGGACGCGCGCAAGAGACGATCAGATTCGTCCGGATGAAAGCGTCCCTCTTGCTTGCGTCGCGCGAGAGTGCGCTGAGGGATAGCGAGCAAGAACGCAAGCATCTCAACTTCCCACGACGTATTTCGCCGTAGTCGTTCGAAGGCGCGATAGGGGATTCCACGATCGACTTCGGCGAGGAGTTTGAACAGATCCACACTCGAAAAGCCGAGGAGACCAGCATAGTCGTGCGGGCCAAGATGGCCGTGCATTAGCAAGTTTCGGAAGCGACGGAGTTCCTCCGTTAGATCAGCACCCTGCTCTTGGCTCTCACTCGAAGCGGAGCGACGGCGTCTTAGGACTCCCTCGATTGCCATGTGGCATGATTATGCAGCCATTTGGCATCGGCCGCAAGCTGCTGCTAGGCGGCATCGAAGAAACCGCGGGGCTGTCTCCAGGGGACATTCCGAATTCTCGCGCGCAGTGCTCGTCAGCCGGCTGACTGCACGGACATTCTGCACTTTCCTGCGCGAGTTCTCGTCGTCGATGCCGAGAACGGGCGGCTGCGGCATGTGACCTGAATCCCTGACATCGCTCTGCCTTCTGCGGTCCCCGCGCGGCGGCGCGACCAGTCCGGTGGCGTCGCGCTTGACCGGCACGAGCGCTGAGGTTCGGTTGCCGCGACCGTGTCGGATGTTCACACCGCCGTATGGAGGGCCCGACACGTCTCACAGCTGGCAGATCGGTTGGCCTGCAGGCGTGCTCGGCGCGCGGCGTCCCCGCGTGACGCGAGTTCCGCCGGGATCGTGTCCCCTATCCCGCAATACATCTCGTCCGGCGTTTGGCCGCGAAATGCCGACTGCGGCAGCACGCGATTGTGTTCGTCGACGCAGAACGCCACCAACCGGCGCACCGTCGCGACGCTGTCGAGCGCGTGCAGGAAAAGCCAGTGATGCTTGAGGGAACGCCACCAGCTTCGATCATCGAGTTCGAGAATTTCAGCTCCGTCATGGCCAGCAGACGCCGCAGCACGCCCGTGGCGAGCAGTGCGTCGATCTGCGCGTTCACGTTCGCCACACCTGCGTCCGCCAGCACGATTGGCACATGTTCTGAGGGCGTAGCGCGTTGACTGGCGTTGACAGGAGTACGGCGACGCTGTTGCCCGGTACGAACGCACCGGCCACGTGCCACGCCAGAATCCGGCGCGAAAAGTTGTCAGTCACGGCATGCAAATAGGCTCGGGCGCCGTCGAGCGACCGGATCCTGGCGAAGTTCTGAGTCCGTGAGTCCGTTCCCCGTAGACCCACGACCTGATTCGGTGAAGCGCAAAGCCACGCCCGCGCCGCTCGATAGCGGGACACCGCGATTCGTGGCGATGCGGAGCTCGCCCGTGCGTCGGACGAGTTCCCGGAGCCGATGGTCATAGCGCTGCTGTCGGCGGAGTGCAGTGGGCATGACTGATCATCGCCGCCCGCTCAATGCCCAAGGTACACGCGACCTCTGGCAGCCTGGCGACAACTCGCGCGGCGGCGTGCCGAATGTCCTGGCGCACAGCACCGCGGGTGCTCGGACCCCGACGTCAGCGAACGTTTCCATCCTTCCCGACCGACAGGACTTCGGCGAGGCCGGTGAACACCGTCGCCTCGAACCGCGTCGTCACCGGCGCGCCCGGCTCCAGGCGGATCGCCGCGCCGCGCGCCGCCGCGCCGGCCAGCGACGGCAGGTCGCAGGCGGGCTCCAGCGCCATGAGGTACGGCTGGCCGTACCAGGGATAGTCGACGCCGCCGCGCAGGAGCTGCCAGAGTCCGAGCGTCGGAAACAATGCGGGATCCCACCGCAAGGCGAAGCCGAGGCCGCGGTGCGGATTGACGATCGCGTACCACCCGTCGCTCAGGTCGTCCAGTCGCACGAAGTCGTGCGAACGCGCGTCCGGACCGGGAACGATCGACAGATCGACGACCGACCCGTCGACGCCAGCCAGATGCGGCCAGGGCGCCTCCTGATCCGGACGCAGCCGGTGACCCGACGGTGGCGCCGCCCCAACCCGCGCGCGGCACGGCGGCAGGAACACGCGACATCCGGCTTCGAGAAATGGCCAGCCGAACGTCGGATGCTGTCCCCACAGCACTTCGATCGTGTGCCCCGCCTCGCTGACGAGCCGTTCATCGATGACCAGCGTCGACGCGCCCTGTGCGAGCGTCAGTGTCTTCTCGACGTAGATCGGCAGACGCACAAGGCGCACCGAGAACGTGACGACAACCCTCTCAGGCTCGTCGGTGACGATGCGATAGTCCCACGGCAGAAAGGTCGCCTCGCCGTGGAAGCCAAAGGACGCGCCGCGATGCACGCTCGGTTCGGGACCGTTGGGCAGCATCTCGTACCAGCCGCCGGCGAACTGATCGCGGAACGGCCCCTCGGGAAGCGGCGACGAAGCCCGCTCTGGTCCGGCCCGGCGCAGGCCGTGGTACGAGTGCCATAGCAGTTCGACGTCGAGCGGCTTGTAAAGGAACTCGAGCACGTCGGCGCCCTTGTCGGCGACGACGAGCACGCGGAGCCGCTCGTTCTCCAGGATCACGCAGCGGTGGCCGCGCCAGACGATCTCGCGCAGGCGACTGCCGAAATTGCGCTCGTGCGTACAGGCCTGATACGGGTTCATGGTGCCGCACCCTCGGCCGTACGGTCACCGCGCAGGAACCAGACGAGCGCCAGCGCCAGCGGGTGCAGCAGCGCCATCGTGACAAACACGGGCACGTACGAGTAGTTGCTGACCAGATATCCAACAACGCCGGTCGAGACCATGCCGCCGAACCCGCTGCCGGCAGCGACAATCCCGAACGCCGTCGCCACCGACGCAGGCGGATACCGATCGACGATGAGCGCTCCGATCGTGACCTGCCACGCGAGCTGTGAGCAGGCGACGACGGCGGCGCACAACAGGACCAGCGGTATCGACGGGGCCCATGCGACCAGGGGACCGACGAGGATCGTCGTCGCGGCAATCCGCAGCACCAGCTTGCGCGCCGCCACGGGCGCGTAGCCACGGTCGATCAGGCGGCCCGAGAGCCAGCCGCCGCCGAGCGCCCCGAGATCAGCCGCCAGATACACGACCCATGCGACGCGCCCGACTTCGATCAGCGACAGCCCGCGAGTGTCCGTGAGGTACTTCGGAAACCAGAACAGGTAGAAGTACCAGACCGGATCGGTCAGTACGCGTGTGCCGAGCAGCAGCCACGTGTCCCGCTGGGTGAGCAGCGTGCGCCACAGCGTCCACTCGGCGCCGCCAGTTGTCGATGTCGGCGCAGGCGGCACGAGAACGCGCTCCGCGTCGGTCAGTCGAGGGTGCTCGTGCGGTGGCCGGTACAGCCAGAGCCAGGGAATCACCCACAGCAGCCCGAGCACCCCGGTGACGACGAAGGCGCCCCGCCATCCATACGAGAGTGCGAGCCAGGCGATCAGCGGTGGCGCGACGGTCGCGCCAATCGTCGCCCCCATGGTGAAGATGCCGTAGGCAAGGCCGCGCTCGCGAGCTGGGAACCACTCGGACAGCGCCTTGGGACCCACCGTCCAGTTGCCCGGCTCTCCGACACCTAGGAGCAGTCGCCAGAGTCCCAGCGTGAAGATCGAGGAAGCGAAGGCCGTCCCGATGTTCGCCAGCGACCACCAGACGATGAACGCCGCCATGCTGACGCGCGTGCCGAGCCAGTCGGTGATCCGTCCGGATACGAGATAGGAGATCGTGTACGCCAGCAGGAACGCCTGGACAATGCGGGCGTAGCCGCTGTCGGAGATGCCGAGATCGTCCTGGATGGTGCGCGCGAGCACCGACAGCGTCTGGCGATCGACGTAATTGATGACCGTCGACAGGAAGAGGATCCCGACGATCCACCAGCGCAGGTTGGGGATGCTTCGGAGCCCCGGTGAGGGGCCGGCGTGCGACGCGGAAGGTGTCATCGCGGGTCCGCCCAGCGATCCAGCGCGTCGGGGGCAAAGGCGAGGCCGAGCCCCGGGCGGCGGGGCAGCGACACGTAGCCCGCCTCGACCTGGATCGGCTCGGTCAGCCAGGCGTTGCCAATCGGGTTGTCGCCAATCCAGTACTCGCTGGTCATGGTATTGGGCATCGCCGCCGCCAGGTGCATGGTCGCCGCGATGTGCACGGCCGATCCGATGCTGACGTGCGGCGCAAACGCGAGGCCGAAGGCGTCGGCAAGCTCCGCAATCCGCCGGCACTCGGTGATGCCGCCAGCGCGACAGACGTCTGGCTGCACCACGTCGAGACCGCGGCATTGCACGAACGCGGCGACCTCATAGCGCGACGACAGTGAGTCGAGCGCAATCGGCAGCGTCAGGGCCTGGGCCAGGACGCCGTAGCCCTCGACGTCCTCTGGTGGAATGGGCATCTCGAGCCAGGCAGCGCCAAGCTCCTCGAGTTGCCGCCCCAACCTGAGCGCCTGCGCTCTGTCGTACACCCCGGCGGCATCCGTGTAGATGAGGAAGTCCGCACCCAGGCGTTCGCGCACGGCGCGCACGCTGCGCAGATCGCCGGCGATCCCCTTGCCGAGGGCCATCTTGAGGCCTGTGTAGCCCTGGGCACGCAGCCGGAGCGCCTCCTGGACGAGCGCCTCGAGCGCCTCGTCGTCGGCATCGAGATCGAGCGCCGGCAGACCCGACGCGTAGACGCGGATGGGATCGCGGAACACGCCGCCCAGGAGCGACGCGATGGGCACACCCGCCGCCTGCGCCGCCAGATCCCAGAGCGCGATGTCGATGCCGCTCATCGCCTCGAGATAGAAGCCGGCGCGGTGGCCGCGCACCCGCATGCCGGCGTACATCCGCTCCCACAGCACGGTGACGTCGCGCGGGTCGGCGCCGCGCACGAGATCGGCCAGAAGCAGATCGATGATCGCCTTGGTCGCCTGCGGCGCCACCGGCGCCTTGGCCTCGCCATGACCGACGAGCCCGGTGTCGGTCGTCAACCGGACGATCACGGTGTCGATCGTCGCCGAGTAGAGGTAGCGCCGGCGGATCGGCGTCGGGTACTCGGCCGAGATCTCGGGCGCGGCGGCGGTGCTGGGGCGTCCCCATGCGCGGCTCCCCCAGTACGGCCGCGCATCCGACGGCGGCGCCTGCACGGCAAAGGTCTCGATGCGGGTGATCTTCATGGCCTCTTCCCAGGCTCCGAAGTGGAGGGGGGTCCTGCCAGCATGAGCAGCAGCGGGCCCTGCCCCCATGGGAAGACACCGAACGGTCGCGTGACATACATCCGCAGTTCGCCGATCGGTGTCGCGTCAGACACGAGCCCGAGTGCGCCCGAGGCCGATACCTGCTCGAGCACGGCGGCCTGCGCTCGGGCGCGCATCGACTCGTGCGAGTTCCCCGGCAACACACCGGCCTGGCGCGCACGATCGATCGCGGTCGTGGTCATCACCGCCAGGGTCGTCTCGGGCGGCGACTCAGGTCGGTCGAGCACCGTCGGCCACAGCCCAGACGACTGCTGCAGCACCGCAAGTCCGTCGAGAAGCGCGGCGAGTCGTTGCCGCAGTTCGGCCGCCAGTCGCGCCTCGCCCGGCACCCACGCGAGTGTCTCGACCAGGCCCATCGCCGCCCACCCGTTCCCTCGCGCCCAGAGTTGTCCGTTCCTGCCGCAGTGCTCCTCGAAGCCGTGCACGAACAACCCGCTTCGCTCGTCCTGCAGGAGCCGGGCGTACGCGAGCAGTGTCGTCGTGGCCTCGTGCGCGTACGTGTCATCGCCGGTCACCTGCGCGAGACGGGCCAGAAACGGCGGCCCCCCGTCCATCGAATCGACCCAGATCTGACGGCGCCAGCCGGGCAGGTCGGGGCGCAGGTATCGCACACCGGCTGGTCCGGGTGGCGTGGCCATGTGTAGCCGGGAGAGCGCCCGCGCGGCGTCGAGCCAGGTGGACTCACCATCCAGCGCGTGAAGCGCCAGCAGCTCGGCGCCCGGTGCCACATGCTCCTCGGCGCTCCGGCCGACGCCCCGCCCGACATAGGTGCGCAGCAGCGCGCGCACGAAGCCGAGCGGCTCCTCGGCGCCGGTGGCCCGACTGGACGCGAGCAGACCGCGGAGTGCCACCGCCTCGCCAAAGGCCCAGAGACGAAACGGCCAGCGCATCGTGCACGCCGCGACTGTCCGAAGCAGTGCATCCGGACGATCTGGATGGAAGTAACTGGTCGCGCTCATCGGTGGCGCCGTCTTCTTAGCGCGCCAGCACGAGCGCCGGACCGGTGTGCGTGGTGCCACGATGATCGGTCGCCGTGACCCTCACCTCGAGCGCCCGCGAGGGATCGCCGACGTGCACACTCAGTTCGAAGGGGTACGCCGTGTCGCGAACGACGGTCCACTCGTCATCGCCCTGGCGATATCGGAACTCGACGTCGCGCGCATCCTTCTCGGTGGCATCCATGTAGACGAAGGCGTCGGCAAACTCAGGGACGACGCTGAGCAGCATGCCGGTAAGCGTTCCGATCGCCGGCACGCCCGTCTCGACCCGCGAGAACCCGCGATCTGAAGGCGGCTGAGGCAGCGCCGTCACGACGCGCCGCTGGAAGGCCGGGTCGACCGCCAGCTTGCGAATCGTCGCCACCGTGAAGCCCCTGCCGGCCACGGGCACGCGCAGCACGCCATCGATCGACGTCGTGTTACCCGACGCACTTCCAGTCAGCGCCACGTCGTAGCGGACGCCGGCATCCCAGGGGACGACGTCGGGATCGAGCCTCACGGTCACGTCCTGGGCGTCCGTCGACGTGTTCATCAGGACCAGATGCAGGTCGGCCGAGCCAACGCCAAACAGGTGGTTCACCGCCGGTGTCGAGAAGCTCGCCGCCCGCCGCGGCAGCCAGAGGGCCACGTCCTTGTCATCGTTGATGCGCCCCAGCCGGTGCCCGTAGACCTTGCTCGTGAGGAAGGCATAGCCGGGCGCGTAGGCCGACGGGAAATCGACGCGGCCGCCCGACCGGGCGAAGGCGTCGCTCACCAGGTAGTCGACGAGGAGCGCGATGTGCGGCCAGACATGGTTGTAGAAGATCGCGTTGTACTTCAGATCCTGGTACGAATGCAGCGGGTAGTCGGCCCGCTGATAGACGTTGGTCTCGAACGACGTGAAGTAATAGCCGGGGAAGTTGGCGTAGCGTCCAAGGACGGCGTTCTCGGCCGCCTCGCGAAGCAGCGGGTCGTTTGCATGGTGGGCCAGACGCATCAACCAGGCCGCGTGATGGGTCAGCATGATCGGCCCCAGACCATACGTGCGCCCTTGCTCGGGCGGTAAGCCGACGAGCGACGTGCGCCAGGCTGGCAGGCGCTGCTCCGGCACGGCAGTCGTCGTATCGCGAGGGACACGAATCCAGGTGGGCTCGTTCGGGCCGCTCTTCGGGTTCGGCACACGCTGCCAGTTGACGACGCCCGGGACTCGTCCTCCCTGGTTGACGAGCATGGTCGTCGCCGGCGCGAACGGCTGTGAACGCAGCATCAGCAGCATGGCTCGTGCCGAGGTAATCGCAGCATCGAGGTAGCGCCGCTCACCGGTGGCCTCGTATATCTCGTACAGATCGAACCAACGCGGCCCGTAATCGATATAGAAGGCTGCCTGCTTGTCGACGAGCGCCGAGTTGGTCGTGAAGTCACCTGGCAGCGTGTCGATCTCCGCCTTGACATGCGCGTCCGCGCCGCTGCGAGCCTTCTGCAGCCAGGATTGCTCCCCGGTGATGCGGTACATGGCCAGCGCGTCCTGCCAGGTACCGCCGCCGGTGTCGGTCAGCAGGTTGAGGCGTCGCGGCTTGCCGAAGAGACGCTCCGCTTCACGCTTGAAGCCCACTGACTTGCCGCCGGTCATGGCGAACAGGCCGGCCAGCTCGCCGATCTCGACGCACGGGCCCCGCAGGAAATGCGACGGGTTCTGGTAGGTGATCGCCTCGTCGGTCGCGTAGAGGTACTTCTCGCGCGACATCACGTACTCGATGAGCGGCAGCGCCCGCCTGTTATAGATCTCGCGATCGCCGGTCACCAGCGCCACACCCAACGCGTGCAGCGCCGAGACCACCTTCACCGTCCCCGGCACGTCCCACTTGTAGTCGAAGCCCTTGAGCTCAGGCACCCAGCCCGAATACGCGTCGTCCATCGCAAACGCGATCATGTTGTCGAGCGTGTCGTTCAGCGAGATCGCCGCGTTCTGCCGTTCGGCGCGATAGGCGAAGACGTCGCGCAGGACGTGCTGGAGACCGGCGTACCAGTCGCCGGCCGCGAGCACGTACCGCGTTTTGAACGCGAACCGCTCGCCCGCCGCGCGCTGCGACCCTTCGCCGCCGAGCACCGGCGCAAACAGCATCGGTCGCGCCCGGCCGTCGACGTCGCGTAGGGTCAGCCCGAAGCGCGAGTTCTGGAACGTGGCGAAGCGATACGGGATCTCCGCCGGATCGGCCGCCACGCCCTCCGTCAGGCCCCCCGCCGTCACAAACGTCGCTGCGGTTGTCGCCATCGACTCCGGCGTGAGGTATGACTTGGCGGGAAAGCGCCGCCAGGACCAGACCAGTGGCTGGTAGACGAAGTCGAGCGTGGCCGATTCGCGGCCCCCCACGCCGCCGAACGCAGCGGAATAGAAGCCTGCGACCCGAGGCGTCACCGACGTGTCGATGATCGGCGCGGCAGTCCCAGGCTCGAGCGCTATCGCGAGCGCGACGTCGTAGGACGGGTCGGCCTTGAACGAGAAGGTCAGCGTCTGCGCATCCTTCACCGTGACGCCGGTCGCCCGATGCTGCCGCGGCGAGGCGACGGCGAACAGATCGCTCTCGTTGCTAACCGGCGCCGGTTTCTGCCCCGGCACGCCCGCAAACAGCTCGGTCTCGTGAGGAGGCGGCGCCGCGGGCTTCCATCCGGCCGTGAGCACGACCTCCTCGCCGAGACTCATCGCCCGGTAGCCCGGGTCGGTCCTCGTCATCAACACGCGCACGTCCGGCGTCAGACGCCGGGACACGCCCGGTTGATCGAGGCGGCTCACGACCAGTGCGGCGGGCGCACCGCGTCTCTGCTCGACGACGATACGATAGCGCGCGTTCTCGATGCGCAGCTCCGCGTCTGCCGCAGCCCTCGCGCCCCAGACCGACCCACCGCTGGTCAGAGCGACCGCGAGGCCGACCGCCAGCCCGACACGTCCGCGTCTCATCCGCCTACTCCTGCCACCGGCGCGCGAGCAGCGCACCGCCGTCGACGACGTACGTGCCGCCGGTGATGAACGCGGCTTCGTCCGACGCCAGGAACAACGCCAGGTTCGCAACATCCTCCGCCGTGCCCAGCCGCCCCAGCGGATGCCGCTTCACGTTTCGGGCGCGCGCGGCCTGCGGATCGGCCTGCCGATCGAAAGACGCCTGAAGCATCGGGGTGTCGATCGATGCCGGACAGATGCAATTCACGCGAATGCCCTCTTCCGCCAGTTCGAGCGCGAGCGTCCTCGTCAACGTGATGATGGCGCCTTTCGACGTCGAATAGGCGGCCATGCCAGGCGCGCCGACGATCCCGGTGATCGACGACAGGTTGACGATGGCGCCGCCGCCCGCCGCCCGCATCAGCGGAATGACGGCACGCGCGCAGATCCAGGCACTGCCGACGTTGACGCGCATGACGCGATCGAGTTCCTGCACCGCCGACTCCGCCAGTGTGCCGAACGACGTCGTCGCGGCGCTGTTCACGAGCACGGTTGGCGAGCCGTACGCCTGCACCGTGCGCTCCACCATCGTCGCGACGTCGTCTTCTCGCGATGCGTCGCCGGCGACGCCGAACGCTGCGCCGCCCTCACCGACAATCTCAGCGGCGACGGCGTCGGCGGCCGAGGCGTCGAGGTCGACGACGGTCACACAAGCGCCCTCGCGAGCGAACCGGAGGGCCGAGGCACGGCCGATGCCAGACCCGGCCCCGGTCACGATTGCGACCTGACCGGCCAGCCTCATTGAGACACCTGCTGGCGCGGCGTCAGGCGATCGATCGCGGCCAGGCGATGCATCACGCTGCCGTCACGCCTGACGATCTCGAGCGACAGTTCGGCCGCCGACGTGGGGGCCGCGACCGCGAGGACGCGTTGGATCCGTTCGCCGGGCGCGAGGTCCGGCAGCGCGGTCTCGACACGCGGATTGGCGCTGTCTTTTGCAACGATCCGGAGCGTCAGGCCGCTGATGCGACGCGAGGGGAAATCCGGGCGCGCCTGCACTTCGACGCGAGCGATGAGACGTCCGCCGGCCAAGGACATGGGCGCCGCCGCGATGCGCACCGTCGCGAACTCGGTCGCGACGACGTGGTACGCGTCGCGCGGCGCCCGGTCGGGACCGACCAGGCCCCAGGGCCGGTACCCGTTTGGCGCCGTGTCGGGGAATCGGCTGCGATAGTCCTGGAAGGTCCATACCGACGCGCCGGCGACGAATGGACGCTGACGCAGGACCGCGGCCGCCTGACTGAAGTAGCGTCGTCTCTCGTCCCGGCTGGCGACCTTGTCCTCGCGCACACCGAACTCGCTGATGACGATCGGTTTGCCTGGATAGCGCTGGTGTACGAGATCGAGCACCGCGCCGAGGCGCTCCGCCGGGGCGTAGCTGTTGATGCTGACAAAGTCCACGTAGTGCGACCCCTCGTCTTCGGGCCTGGCGAGATCGGCTCTGAAAGCGCGATAGCTCGCAAACGTGATCGGCCGCGACCGATCGATGGTACGGACGAACGCCGCCATGTCCCTGGTCCATCGCACGCCGGACGGCGTGTCGGACGGATACTCGTTGCCGACGCTCCACGCGACCACCGACGGGTGGTTCCAGTCGCGTTCGACGAGTTCGCGCATCTGACGCTCGAAGTCGGCGCGCATCGCCGGATCGTCCATCTGCGAGGGCTGCAACTGCCAGTTGGCGGCCTCGGGCACGATCAACATTCCCAGGCGATCTGCGAGGTCGAGCAACGCGGGCGGTGGTGCATGGTGATTGATGCGCTGCAGTTCCATGCCCGCCGCCTTCATCAGCCTGACGTCGCGCTCGACGACGGCAGCCGGCTCGATCAGGCCGAACACCGGATCGTCGCTCGGGCGATTGGCGCCGCCGAGGCGCACCGCCCGGCCGTTCAAGTGCAGTTCTTCGCCGCGCACTTCGAACCGGCGAATCCCGAACGTCGCGTCGTGCAGATCGGCCGTGGCCGGGGCCGACTCGGTGATCAGCTCGGCGCGCAGCTTGTACAACGTCGGCGTGTCGAGGCCCCACAGCTGGACCGCGCCCTTGGGTAGCGTGGTGCGCACCGTCACGGCCTTGGTCTCGCCGGCCAGCGTCTCGGCCGAAGCTTCCCAGCGGGCGGCGGGTGTGTCGAGTGCGAACTCGCGATCGCCATCGAGCCGGACGATGGTCATCCGGAGGCGCGACGACGCGCGCTGGGCTGTCGTGTTGCGCACCCAGACCGCTACTTCGATCGCGGCGGCACCGCTCGCAAGATCAGGCGTCGTCGTGATCCGCTGCTTCTGGATGTACACCGGCGGCGACACGACCAGGGCGACCGGACGGACGATACCGCCGTAGTCCCACCAGGGATAGACGCGCACCGACGGGTCGGTTCCCGGGCGCGCGCCCGGCATCGTCCTGGTGCTCCAGCTGTTGTCGGCCTCGACGGCCACGACGTTCGGCTGGCCGCTCTTCAGCAGGTCTGTGACGTCGAATCCGAATGGCGTGTAACCGCCCTCGTGCGCGCCGACCAGCGTCCCATTGAGCCACACGCGGGCGCGGGCGAACACGGCGTCGAACTCGATGCGCGCGTGCCGGCTGCCGATGGGCTCCGGCGGTGTGAACGACCGTCGGTACCACGCACGGCCCGTGTACTGGTAGCGGGGATCGACTGGCCAGCAATGCGGCACGTCGACGCGATCCCACCGGCGTTGGTCGAGGTCCGGCGCAAACCAGCGATCGCGCTCTCCCTCGCCGGCGGGGTCGACGGCAAAGTGCCATTCGCCGTTGAGGCTCACGGCCGTACGTGCCGATGCAGTCGGCTGTGCCGCGGACAGGGACGTGGCAGATCGAGCGTGCGTGGCGAGGAATGGAGCGGCACGCGTCGCCAGCGCCGACGCTGCCAGCAGTGCTCCGGTCGCGACCCACAGTCGGCTCGTGTTCACGTCGCCCTCACGAGTAGACGAACTGCGCGGTCATCGTGGCCGCCTGGCTCACCTTCAGGCGAACCCAGTGCGCGGAGAAGCCGGCCGGGAACTCGTGGTGCACGTAGCCGCCGTCGGGCACACTCAGTTCCGCGTACGTGTGCCAGCGACCGTTGCCCATGAAGTCGACTTCGACGGTGACCTTCACGCTCGGCGCGCCCTGCTGCGACAGGTGCAGCACCTTCTTGTCGAAGCCGGTCATCAGGAACGGGTCGGACAGCGCGTTTGCTTCGACGCGATCCTCCCACCAGGGCCCGCCCCAGCCCTGCGGCTTCCCCCACCCCCACAGTTCGTCCTGGTGACCGAACCAGAGCCCCGACTGCGGCTGGCCGACGCTGCGATCGGTCTGGTCGCCACCGAGCACGAGCAGGCCGCGCCACGAGCAGAAGTCCGGAACCATCCTGAGGTGTCGCGCGACAGGCAGAATCCCCCACACGCGACCGTCGTACGAGAGCGACGGCAGCTCGTAGAAGAGGCCGTGAAGGTCCATCAGGAATCGCTCGGTCTGCACCTCGCGGATGCGCATCCACTCGGTGTTCCAGGCGTGATCGAACGTCTGCCCGCCCTTGGGCAGACGGTACGTGCTCCAGGCCCCATTGCGGAACACCTTGAGGATGGCCGACGCTCGATCCCAGCCGGTGGCGTAGATGGGCCGGCCGAAGGTGTCGGGCGCCCAGGCCTTCCCCATCACCTCGACGAACGGCTTGCGCTCGAGAATCGTCCACGTCTTGCCATCCCACTCGGCCAGTCGCCCGCCGGCGAGCTCGCGCTTGAAGTCGCGCTCGTCATAGGTGTTGTTGGCGACAACGACGCGACCGGCATCGGTGTAGGCGCTCTTGAAATGTGGACGCGTTCCCGCCGGCAGCTCCAGCACCTTCACGAGATCGAACAGCTGCCTGGCCTCGAGCGTCTTCACGTTCGCCTCGAACAGCAGTCCTTCCATCGTCAGGAAGTAGACCAGCTGGGCCGGATCGGTCAGGTGCTCCATCGTCGCGGCGAGACGATGTTTCGCCATCTCCGGGAAGGTGCGGACCACGCCCTTGGTGTCGATGATGTGGGGCCCGATGATCGCCTGGTTCGACGGATTGTGAATCAACCGGTTGGCGAACGTTCCGGTGACGCTGGCCGGATGGCGGCGCATCTCCATGGTCGCGTCCACCTCGTATAGCCCGAGGCCGGCGCCGGCGATGTGAGCCACGTAGCCGACAAACCAGAGACGATCGGCCCAGGGGACGAGCGCGCCAATGCCGGCTTCGGACCGCGGCTCATGCTCCGATACGACCGACAGATGCGGAAAGATGCCGCCGATCTGCGGACGCGGGGTTGGCGTCTGGGCCGCGGCGGTTGACGGCGCAGGTTGCGGCGCGCGCGCCGATTGCGCGCCGAGCCCTGGCACGTCGACCACCGTCGCGAGCAGCAGCGCCGCGAACACCACCAGGCGCGTCCGCGGCCGGCGATGCCCGGTGACGGCTGGCGTGACCGCACGTGGAATGAGGGGGCTTGGCATGTCTGGACAACCTCCGCGGCGCATCTTACGGCCGCGCCGCCGCTGATCGCACGACGTAGCTCGCGCCCGGCTCGATAGGGAAGGTCAGCGCAACGCCGTCGTGCACCGCCTCTACTGACACACCACCGCCAGTGACCACCGCCGGTTGGCGCCAGGACTCCACCTCGATGCGTACCGACGTGTCGCGCCCGTCGCGATGGTGAAAGGTCGTCGACGCCTTCGACGTTACGGGGTAGATGCGTGCGACAAGCCGCCCATCACGCTCCTCGACGACCACTCCGGTGCCGCCCACGAGCAGCGGGTTGCGGGTCACGGGAATTGCGTGCGCCGACAGCGTCGTCGGGCCCTCATAGGCAGTGCCGGTGTCGTAGTCGATCCATCGTCCCCGCGGCAGGTACACGTCGCGCGTGTTCGCGGTGGCGTAGTCGTCGCCGTAGAGCGGAATCGCCATCAGCGCGTCGCCAATCAGCCACTGGTACCCGCGGCGCGTGGTGTTCTCGAGCGCGTACACGGCTGGATCGTCAGGAAAGGCCAGCGGCAGCGGCGTCATGGTGAAGGGAAACCCGGTGCGATGGGTCTGCACGGCCGCGCTGTAGATGTAGGGATGCAGCCGCGCATGCAGCAATGTCGACTCGAGCATGATCCGGCTCACCTGATCGTCCTCGAGGTTCCAGGGGCCGTAGCCGACGGCCATCGAGGGATGCACGGACGCGTAGCGCGCGTTGCGCATCAGGTATTGCTTCAGCGCCGCGTCCGGGATCGTCCGCTTCCCCTGGGTCTCGGTGGCCGCTATCGTGCCGCCGACGATGTCCGGGTAGACGTAGGGGAAACCGCTGTAGGCCAGCGCCAGCCCGTTGATGGGCCCGCGATCCTGGGTTTCCCAATAGTTGAAGTCGTTGTACCGATGGAGATCGGCTGGCGAACCAAGATACGCGTTGCGCCCCATGACATAGGCGCCGCGGTCCATCAGCGCCGCGTTCACCGGGTCGATCTTGTCGTCGCGCAGGTCGTACTTGCCAAAGCCGTACAGATCTTCCTTGAACCCGTCGATGCCGTAGTCGAGCCACTTCTGGCACAGGGCCAGGTACCAGTCGACCGCGCCAGGCTTGAACGCGTCGAGCAGGTGCACGGGCACCCGCGGGAAGCCGATGGTGAACAGCGCCGGCTTGTCGTTGTCGGTCAGGAAGAACCCGCGCTGCACGCCCTCGGCGGCGAAGGGTCCGTCCGGAATGAACGCGATGCGCAGCCCGAGGGTGACCTTCAGGCCTCGGCGATGGAACGTGTCGATGAGGCCCTTCGGATCGGGATAGAGAGACGGATCCCACAGCCCGAAGCTCGTGGTCGCGTGGAAGCGCGGATCGTGACGAGGCCAGAATCCCGAGCCGATGACCATCCACCGCAGCGGGAAGCCCGCATCGAGATAGCGCGTGACGTTCTCGGTCACCGTGCGCTGGTTGGTGTCCCAGGCGAGTGCCCCCCACGCCTCCCACCCGACGCCGAACCACTCGTACTTCGGCTTGTACACCTTGTAGCCGCTCGCATTGCGGACGTCCAGGAACCGCTGGTAGATCTCCTGCGGCGTGCCGACGAAGTAGTGCAGCGCCGTCAGCTCGCGGACGTCGCGGCTCCCCTGCGCCTGCTCGGCGGCGGTGACCCTGACGACCTTCAGGCCGGGGTGGACGTTCACGTGCGCGACGCCCTGGCGAGGGGCGATGATGAAGTTGCTGACGAGGCGAACGGCACCGGAGCCAGCACTGCCCGCGCGGAACCGCTCGAGCTCGAAGCCCGTGAGCTCGGTCGTCGTGCGCTTGAAGGCGGCGTGGTCGGCCAGGCCGAAGGCGGGGCCGACGCCGCTCGTGCGGGCCACGATCGTGTAGCGCCCATCGGCGGCCGGCTTCACCGAGAGACGGAAGCCCGAGGGCTCGATGGTCATCGCCACTCGCGCTTCGATGCCATCGGCCGTGCGGACTGTCGCGTCCAGCCCGCGTGGGCTCACTGCAGCGTTGCTCGTCGACACCACGGCGCCGCCACCGCTTTCGGTGCGGATCTGCAACCCGGACTCGGCGTGTGGCGCGGCGAGGACGGTGCCATCGCGGCGCTCGATGCCGTAGCGGAATCCGGCGGGATCGATCCGGACGCGGAAGGTCGGCGCTTCGACGACGATCGGCGTCGTCCAGGGCGCAACGTGGCCCTGCGCGTGAGCCTCGGTCAGCAGCACTGCCAGTGCCGCTGCACCAGACAGGGTCCGCCAAAGGCGCCGAGCCGCGGCCCGCAGGCTGAAGACCAGGGCCACGATCAGAACACCAGCCGGGCGCCGAACTGCAGGATGCGGGCATCCCGGGAGGAGCTGATTAGGCCGAAGCTCGAGTTGACGTTGCGCCCGTCGGGACCTGCCTGGAACGATGTGTTCGGAAAGCCCAGGTTGACGGTATTGGTGACGTTGAAGGCTTCGGCTCTGAGCTGGAGCTTCACCCGCCCGCGAATCGAGACCTGTTTCAGGAGCGAGAGGTCGATGTTGAAGACGCCCGGTGTGCGCGCGTCCGGCAGGGTCCGGCTGACGTCTCCGAGTTCGAAGTTCGGTGGGTTCACGAACGCGTCGGTGTTGAACCAGCGCGCGGCTGTCGGATCATCGAGTTCAGCCCCGCCAAGATAATCGGGCCGGTCGGCGCGCTGGTTGTTCGCGCCGCGTATGACGAGCGGCAGGCCGCCCTGGATGGTGGTGACCGAGTTGATCTGCCAGCCCCCGAGAATGTGCGAGGCGACGCCACTCGTGAGCCACGGCTTGTCTGGGCCGAAGGGCAGCTCATAGACGCCGCTGATCACGAGACGATGACGCACGTCGGTCGGATCGAGTGATCGCTCCGCGCGCCGGTCGAACTTGCCGTTCTGATAGCCGACGGTTGTAACCTGCTCGACAGGCCCGAAGTTGATCGGGATGACGACGCTGTCGCTCATCAGCTTGCCAAAGGTGTAAGAGGTAAGCAACACGAAGCCGTCCGAGAGCCGCTTCTCCGCGCTGAGCAGAAGCGCGTGATACTCAGAGAATCCCTGGTGCGGGTTCCGGACGTTGATGTTGGCGTAGTAGGGATACGGGCGCAGCGACTGCAAGCGGCTGATGGTGGGCGCACCGAAGCCACCGGGCACGCGGCCGGCGTATGGGTTGGGCACCTGGTCCTGGAGCGCGAGGCCAAGCGAGTAGTACTGCGGATCGAGCTGGTTCAGGTCATAGCCGCCCGAGATCAGATGGGTCGCCCGGTTGGCGCTGTACGCCGCCTCGAGCAACCAGTTGCCGAACACCTGCTGCTGAAACGACAGCGTCCACTGATGTGACGCGATGTTCTTGCCGTTGGGCTCGTCGTAGCTGACGCCGCCGCCGAGGAAGGCGCTCGGTCCGAGCGCGGCGCCGAGTGGCTCGATGACCGGCGTCGGGAAGCCGTCCTGGAGGCGGAAGGCCGCCAGGTTCGCGTTTCCGCCCGGCGGGTTGTATTGAGTCGACGTATTGGCGAAGCCGTTGGTCGCGCCGAAGTAGTCGCGATGGAAGTTCGTCGCGTAGAACAGGCCGTAGCCGCCGCGGACGACGGTGCGGCCGGTGCCGAGCAGGTCGTAGGCAAAGCCGACGCGCGGCGCGAAGTCGTTGGTGTCTGGCTCAAGGAACGTGCCGCCGTAGTCGACGCAGGCGTACTCCATGCGCCCGAGCAGGCCATTCTCGGGATTGGTCGCGAACGGGTTGAAGTTCGACGTGGCGCAGCTGCGTTCCTTCGGCGGCGCCTGATAGTCGTAGCGCAAGCCAAGGTTCACCGTGAGCCGGCGACTCGCCTTCCAGTCGTCCTGCACGAAGCCGGTTGCCGACCAGGCCGTGTGGTCCTCGGGCAAGTGGGTCGTGGCCAACGCGGCCGCGTTCAAGTTGGGTGAAAAACCCACCGCTCCGAGCAGGAACGTGGCGAAGGCGGACCCGGTGCCGGCCTGGCTTTGCGGATTGCCGGTGAGACCAGCCGGGAAGTTGAAGTTGCCGGACGGCTGCTGGCGCTGCAGGTTGAGCGCCTGCTGATGCCGGAGGTCGGTGCCCAGCTTCAGCGTGTGCGAGCCCTTCACCCAGGTCAGCATGTCGAAGAATTGCCACGTGCTCGAATCGCGCTGACCGGCGGTGCCGGTGTTGAAGGGCTGGAGCCCGTTGCTGATGTTCGGAAAGGTGTCGCCGGGCACGCTCGAAGGAAGACCGAGCTGCGCCGGCCAGTCGCCGCCGAAGCTGGCAACGACGAACGGAAAGCCCTGACGGGCGTTGCTCAATCGCACTTCGTGAAGCAGGCCAGTGCCGAAGCTGTGCGTGTCGGAGACGACGAAGTTGTGGGTGGTCAGCGTGTCGTATCTCTTCCTGACGATCGGATCGGGCCAGGGCGACTGCGAGAAGCCACCGTCGGCATAGTGGCGGTAGTAGTTGTAGCGCGCCGAGAGGCTGTTCTGCGACGACAGCCGGTGGTCGACCTTGGTCGTCCACTGCCGCATGTCGCGCGTCTCGTCGAGGTTGTCGCGCCAGTTGTTCGCGTTGGTGAACGGGTTGTCGGGATCGCGATTCGCCAGCGGATAGAAGGGGAGAATATTCTGCGCGACCGGATCGAGCCGGTTGGCCGGGATGATGTTGTTCGGGAACGGATCGCGGATGAATCCCGCGCCATTGGGATTGGCCCGCGTCGTTGCCGGATCGTACAGGACGATCAACCGCCCGCTGGCGTCGCGCAGGTTGGAGAAATCGCCGCGCCGCATTGCATCGGTCGGCACCGTCTGGGTCGTCGGCTGCTCGCGCGAGAAGTTCCAGGCTTCGAAGTTGAAGAAGAAGAACGAGCGGTTGGTGCCGTTGTAGAGGCTGGGCAGCTTGATCGGACCGCCGATGGCTCCGCCTCCCTGGTTGTACTCGAACTGCGGCTTGTCGGTCGCGAAGGCATTCTTGGCGTCGAAGCGACTGTTGCGTACGAAGTCGTACAGGCTGCCCTTGAACTGATTGGTCCCGGATTTGGTGACGATGTTGACGACGCCGCCGGCGGTGAAACCGAACTCGGACGACATCGTGCTGGTCTGGACCTTGAACTCCTCGACCGCGTCGACCGCCGGGTTGACGTTGATGTCGGCCAGGTAGCTCTGGTTGTTCGTGGCGCCATCGAGGACGTACTGGTTGATGCCGCCCGGGCCGCCGTTGATGCTGATCGCCGAGAGGGCGACACCACGATCCGAGAAGCCGCTCTGGGTCGGCCCCGAGTTGGACTTGACGCTCGGCACGAGGGCCATCAGGGCGAGCGCATTGCGGCCGTTGAGTGGCAGCTCGGTGACGCGCCGGTTCTCGACCACTTTGCCGACCGTGGCGCTGCTCGTGTTCACCAGCGGCGTCGCGGCTCGCACCTCGATGCGCTCGCTGATCTCGCCAGGTTCGACCCGCAGGTCGACACGGGCGCCCTCGTCGACCTGCAGCGTGATGCCGGTCGCGACCGCAGTCTTGAAGCCGGCCTTCTCGGCGACGACGGTGTATTCGCCGACCGCCAGGCTGGGTGCGGTGTAGACGCCGGTGTCGCTGGTCCGTGCGGTCACCGCGGCCTGGGTGCCGACGTTGGTGATCGTCACGGTGGCGTCGTTGACCGCGCCGCCGCTACTGTCGGTCACGGTGCCGCTGATGCTTCCACGTCCCTGCTGCCCGGCTGCTGGCAGCGGCAGGAGCAAGACGGCAAGTGCCACGAGGCCGGTGCCCGCAAGGTGGCGGGCGTCGGCGCGAATGACAGCCGGTCGGTGAGCCGAATGGACGGATCGAGCCATGAGAACGAGCCAGCGCATCGCGTGTCTCCTGCCGCCTGACGTTGAGGGATGTGATGCACTGTCTCGCAGCCCGCAGAGGAATGTAAAGTAGAAAATTTCAGATTTCTCATTTTACAATCCAGTTGCGCCGTGGCATCCTGTCACCCGGTTCGGGGAACCCAGCGGTCCTGTCATGCCGGCGCCGTAGGGCGTCCGCGCCCCCGCTGCCACCAGCCCGATGATGAAGCGCCTGCCGCGACTGCCCCGCTCTCGAGCCAGCGATTCGGTGTTCGACATTTTGCGGGAGAACATCCTGGGGCGCGGGTTCCGCCCGGGCGACCGTCTCGACGTCCGCGCGCTCGCCGACCAGCTCGGCGTGAGCGCCACCCCGGTCAAGGACGCGGTGACCCGGCTGGCGGCGGAAGGGTTGGTGGAGATCCGTCCCCGCAGCGGCACCTTCGTCGCGGAACTGGCCGCCGACGCCGTCGCCGAGACGTTCGAGATCCGCCGCGCCCTCGAATGCCTCGCGGCCGAGCACGTGATCGGCCGGCTGACGCCCGACCTGTTGTCACGATTCACGGCGATCGTCGACGCGCTGGAGCGCCCGGTGTCGACCGACCGCGAGCGGGCGCAGCACGAGCAGAAGAACGTCGAGCTGCATACATTGCTCGTCGAGACCACCGGCAACCGGCGCCTGACCGACCTCTATCGGAGTCTCAATGCCCACCTGGTCGTCGCGCGCGTCCACTCGCGCCGGTCACCAGAGCAATCGCGACTCGATCAGGAGCGCCGCGAGCACCGCGCCATTCTCGAGGCGCTCGATGCGCGCGATGCGACGGCGCTCGTCGCTGCGCTCGATCGCCACATCCGGCGCGCTGGAGCCGCGCTCGTGGACGACGTCCGCGAGGCGGGAGTGGGCGCGGCATGAACGGCACGTCGATCGCGCGAGTCGAGGCATTTGCCATCCGCCTGCCACGCGACTCGTCCCGGGCCTCCGGTACCGCGGGCTCGCCTGTCACGCTCGATCCCTCGTCGCGGACGCGCTATCGCCGCGCCGCGACGTACCCCACCGTGTATTCGGACGACCTCGAGACGATGCTCGTCCGCGTCGAGACGTCCGACGGCGTCGTCGGGTGGGGTGAAGCGCAGGCGCCGGTGGGACCGGAGATCCCCCGCACGATCATCGAGGTGCTGCTCGGGCCGCTCGCCATCGGCGAAGACGCGCTCGCACCCGAGCGTCTGTGGAGCCGACTCTATTCGGCGATGCGCGTCCGCGGTCATACCGGCGGTTTCCTGCTCGATGCGATCGCCGCGATCGACATCGCCGTCTGGGACATCTGCGGCAAGACATCGGGACAGCCGGTGGCGCGTCTGCTCGGCGGCCCCTGCCACGATCCCGTACCCTGCTACGTTTCGGGGCTCCACGGCGACTCCGTCGAGGCTCGTGTCGAAGAGGCCCAACACCTGCGGGCGGGAGGCGCCGGCGCGTTCAAGCTGTTTCTCAGTCACGGCGAGCGCGAATGTCTCGACACGGTGCGCGCGCTCCGCGAGGCACTCGGCTCTGACGTGGGCCTGGCCGTCGATGCGCTCTGGAGGCTGGACGAGACGCGGGCGCTGCGTTTCGCGCACGCCCTGGCCGCGTTCGACGTGCTCTGGCTCGAGGCGCCGTTGGCACCGGAGGACGTCCGGGGCCATGCCCGGCTCGCCCGCCGATCCCCGGTGCGACTCGCACTCGGCGAGAGCTATCGCACGCGCTTCGAGGTGCTGCCCTATTTTGAACGGGGCGCTATCGGCGTGCTGCAACCTGATCTGGGACGCTCCGGGATCACCGAAGCGCGCAAGCTGGCGGTGCTCGCCGACACGCACCAGGTGCCGGTCGCGCCGCATGTGAGCATCGGGCTCGGACCGCAGATCGCCGCTGCCATACATTTCGCGGCGGCTACCCCCAATCTCCTCCTGCTCGAATGCAACCCCGGCGTGTTCGAACTGTCGGCCAGGCTGGCCCACGACGCGTTGGAGTGGAGCGTGGCCGGAGTGCCTGTGGGCCGCGAGCCGGGGTTGGGCGTCCGGATCGACGAGGACGCCGTCCGCCGGGTTGCGGTCGGCACGGCGGTGGCCACCGCCAGCCGTTGACGCCAGATCGTTTGGAACCGGCCCGTTGCGACCAGATGGCGTCGCTGAGGATCAGATCGGCATGACGAACTTCGCGGGCATCTTTCCGATTGTCAACACGACGTTCCGCGACGACGGCAGTCTCGATCTGGAGAGCCAGACGCGACTGGTGCGCTTCCTGCTGGACTCCGGCGCCCACGGCCTCGGGCTGTTCGGCACCGCGAGCGAGGGCTACACGCTCTCCAGCGACGAGCGGCTGCAGTTGATGCGGCTGATCCTGAAAGAGGTCGACGGGCGTGTGCCGGTCATCGTCAGCACGGGGCACACGGGCACGGATGTCGCCGTGGCGTTGAGCCGGCAGGCGGAGGCCGAAGGCGCCGACGCGCTGATGATCCTGCCGCCGTACTTCCTCAAACCGGACGCCGACGGCGTCTTCGAGTACTTCCGCGCCATCGACCAGGCGGTCGGCATCCCGATCATGGTGCAGGACGCGCCGCTCATGACCCAGGTGGCGATCGGGCCGGCGCTCCTCGCCCGCATGGCCCGCGAACTCGAACATCTGCGCTACGCCAAGATCGAGGCACCGCCTACCGCCCCGAAGATCACCGAGGTCCGGCGGGCCGCCGGCGACGACCTCGTCCTGTTCGGAGGCCTCAACGGGCAGTTCCTGTTCGAGGAGCTGGGCCGCGGCGCGCGCGGAACGATGCCGGGCAGCGATTTGACGGCGGTGTTCGCACGGTTGTGGCACTCGTGGCAGGCAGGTCGGCACGACGAGGCCCGCGCGGAGTTCGCGCGGCACCTGCCGCTCATTCGCTACGAACTGCAGCCGGGGCTCGGAGTGTCGGCGATGAAGCAGAACCTGTGCGAGTGGGGCATCGTCGCGACGACGCGCGTCCGCCATCCCACGCGCACGCTGGACGAGATCGGGTGCGAGGAGCTTGCTGCCCTCAGGCGCACGCTCGACCTGGCAGGTGTACGCCCGCCAGCCCCACCCGCCGTCTGAATCGGCCGGGCGGGCGAAGTTCCGCGAGACGCTGACGGGCTGCGTGCACGACGACTTGGGCCTGCTAAGCTCGGTCATCTGATTCAGAACACCGCACGCAAGGCGCTGCTACGTCCACGGATATTCTGGACTTTCGTGCGCGAGTTCTCGTCACTGGCGCCGCAAGGACGACTGGGCCGATGTAAACACGGGTCTCGATTGCCAGATTCGAAAACTGCTGCTGCCCCCGGTCGACCCGACGCAAGATTGTCCAAGCAGCCCTGCGTCTGGGGCCAGTAACGTCGCCCGACTGACGAGTGCGCGTTCGTGCACCCACCAATGCTCACCAGATAGTCCGTCTTGGACGTGGGTGAACCCGTTACGTTGACACACGGGACGGTCCGCAGCCCTGCATCACGCCGCTCTGAATAACATCGGGGCTTCAAGTAGACCAGCGCGACCGGGTCGGGACCGCTCCCCACCCGGTGCGTCACGCACGCGGTCGGTTCGTGAGAATCGGCTCTGACCGTTAGTTATCAGGGGGACACGTATGGCCCGTCGCGATGCGGCAAATCGTGAGGCCCCACTGCATCTCGAAGCGCGCGATCGGACGATTGCCCGTCCTCTTCGGGAACGTGCCATAGAGCTGTCCAATGGGCACCGTCGAGCCATCGGGATTCCCGTTAGGATCGGGATTCCCATTGGGATCGCTGCAATCGTCAGCGCACGGGGTCATCGTCCACTCGACGCAGCCTCCCAAACCCGTTGACACGCACGTCGTCAACATCTTCGACATTTCGGTCCCGTCTTCGGGGAATGGCTCATTGGCCACACCATCTCCGTCGTCGTCGAGCAGCGCGTTGCCACGGAAGTGGAGGCCGTAGTCGCTGACGCCCGTTCCATCGTTGTTGGGCCATACGAAGCGGACTGACCGGACTTCCGGGGTTCCTGGCTCGATCGTCAGCAGGCTGCCGCCGCCCGTGGGCGTCAGCACGCTGAACGTCACGTTGTGCTTCGGGGTTGTGGTCAGTGTTACCTGTGCTGGCGCCGTTTGCCCTCCGAACAGGTCCAGCCAGGTGCCGAAGAAGAAGTTGATCTGGCGCTGCGTTCCCGTATTGAACGAGAAGTTGCCTGCGTCGTCGAAGCTGCCGACGTACGGTAGTGGTGGGATGACGTCGCCATCGTCATCGTCATCGCTCCGGATCGTGTCGCCCAGGTTGTCGTGGAATTCTGCTGTGCCGCTGGACGACGATGGCGGCTTCGCAGAACCCGGTTCGTGCACGAGGAACACAGTCGCCATGGCCAGGACGATCGAAACGATGTGAAGCGGTCGGTGTCGAGTCATACGCTCCCCCTTGTAGGCCCTGAAACACCAAAGCCCGCAAGACCGAACGCGACTCGTCCGACAAGACGTTCGGGGCTATCATGGGCACCTTCATGCCGGACGAGGGGAAGGCCACCGAAACCGGCCTGCTGCTGGAGCGGGCTCGGGGTGGCGACCGCGACGCGCTCGAGCGGGTGCTCGACCGCTATGTGCCACGTCTCCGACGATGGGCGAGCGGGCGCCTGCCGCAGTGGGCGCGCGACTGCATCGATACCGACGACCTCGTTCAGGAGACCGTGCTCCACACGCTCCGTCACGTCGATGGCTTCGAGCCACGTGGGCCAGGCGCGTTCCACGCGTACGTGCGCCAGGCCCTCGCGAACCGCATCCGGAACGAACTGCGCAACGCCGCGCGTCGACCGGCCATCGGCGGTCTCGATTCGAATGCCGCCGCGGATCAACAGTCACCGCTCGAAGAGGCGATCGGCCGCGAGCGTCTCGACCGCTACGACGGCGCGCTCGCGCGACTCGAGCCCTCCGAGCGCGAGGCCGTCGTATCGCGCGTCGAACTTGGGCTGAGCTACCAGGAGCTTGCGGAGGTCACGGGCCGCCCCTCGGCGGATGCGGCCCGCATGGCGGTCGGCCGGGCCCTCATGAAGCTGGCCGCGCACCTGCGCGCCGGCGCGGTGGAGTCTTGAGCGCGTTCGGTTCCGGTGCCCTGGGGGTTTGATCAGGCCGCTCCGTCATGCCCTTGCACGAGAATCCGGACGAGCGGCGCCTCCTCGATGCCGCGCTTGCCATCGCCGATGGCGCCGCGGTCGATTGGTCCAATCTCGCTTTGTCGACGCCGGAGCCGGCGGCGGCCCTGATCGACGGGCTTCAGTTGCTCGAAGCCGTCGCGCGCGCTCACGAGGCTGCGATGTCGCCGGTCGAAGGCCTCTACGAGCGGCGCGAACACGATTCGCTGTTGCACCCTGAGGGACGCACGCGTGAAGCCGATGACGACCCCGGTGTCGTCTGGGGTCCGCTGACCGTCATCGAGAAGGTCGGGTACGGCTCCTACGGCGACGTCTATCGCGCCTGGGACACGCGCCTCGATCGCGAGGTCGCGCTCAAGCTCCTGCGTCACCGCGCAGCCGTCGAGGGCGAGCTGGGTCGCGCGGTCATCGACGAAGGCCGGCTCCTCGCCCGCGTCCGCCACCCGAACGTGGTCATCGTCCACGGAGCCGAGCGCATCGACGGTCGCGTCGGCATCTGGATGGAGTTCATCCACGGCCAGACGTTGGCAGCAGAGCTCGAGGAGCGCGGCCCGTTCGACGCGGTCGACGTCGCACGGATCGGTGTCGCCTTGTGCAGCGCGTTGGCGGCCGTGCACGACGCCGGACTCCTGCATCGCGACGTGAAAGCGCAGAACGTCATGCGGGATCGATCAGGACGAGTGGTGCTCGGCGATTTCGGCACCGGCATCGAGCTCGCCAGCGACGATGCGCCGGCGAGCGTGAGGGTTGCGGGTACGCCACTCTATATCGCACCCGACGTCCTCGACGGCACGCCGGCGTCGGTGGCGAGCGATCTCTACAGTCTCGGCGTGCTGCTCTATCACCTCGCGACAGGCGAGTTCCCTGTCGAGGGGCGATCCGTTCGTGAGGTACGTGACTCGCATCGCGCAGGCCGCCGTACCCTGCTTGTCAGTCGGCGGCCCGATCTCGACCCGAGCTTCGTTGAGATCGTGGACCACCTGCTGGACGCCGGACCGGACCGGACGTACGGCAGTGCCGCAGCCGCCGGCGTCACGCTTTCACAATGGCTCGACGCACCGGCACGCCCGAGCATGCCCGTCGCGTCGTGGTGGCAGCGGCCCCGGACGGTCGCCGCCGCGAGCATCGCGCTGGCGCTTGCGATCACGACGTTCAGTCTGCGGGAATACATTCCAGCCCTGCGGAGTACCCTGCCGCGCGTCGGCTGGGGCTCGACCGTCCATCGCTTGATCACGAAGGATCCTGATTGCTTCGGACCTGTGTCACCGGAGGGCCGCTTCGCTGCCTGTGTGGAGGTCGTCTCCCGGAACATTGCCACGGTTGATCTTGCGACCGGGCATGTCACGCGTGTCACCTCTACGGGTTCGCGCGAGCGCCGCGAAGGCGGTGTCGACCCAGCTATTTCGCCAGACGGTGCGCACCTGGCCTATCGATGGATTCTGCCCAACGCGCCGGAGGAGATCCGGATTTCACCGAGCGGGGGCGGGGCCGAGCGTGTGGTGCAGCGGGCTGGCGCTGGTCAGGCGCTCGCGTTGTTTGGATGGCGCCCGGGCAGCCAAACGCTCGTTGTACATCAAAGAAGCGGACCGGAGCATCGACTGCTGCAACTGGACGCACGGACCGGCCTCACGAACGCCAGCGTGGCGCTCGACGGTGTGACTGCGGACGACTTCGTTCGACTCTTCGGCTGGTCCCGCGGGAACGCCGTAGTTGGCGTGCAGTCTCGCCGGCTACGGTCGGTTCGCGTGGTCGTGGCGTCCCACGACGGGATCCGCTCCATCGCCACACTCGACAGCGCTCCTCAATTCGCGACGGTTTCCGAAGACGGGCGATGGCTTGCGTACGACGCGCTCCAGAATCCGCAGGCACCGGAGCGGGACATCCGCTTACTGGATCTCGACACAGCCCGTGTGCATCGCGCCATCGCACACCCAGCGAACGACGTGGCACCGATCTGGATGCCCGACGGTGCCCATCTGCTGTTCAGCAGCGATCGCGCCGGGCCGATGGGCTTGTGGGCGGTCGCCGTGCGCGACGGCGAGCCGGTCAGCGAGCCCGCGCTCATCAGAGACCTGGGTCGTCGGCACCTCGCGCCGATCAGGGTGGCCCAGGATGGCACCCTCTTCTATCAGACACGCACGAGTCCCTTCGATGTGCTCACCGCGGACGTCGATCCGGCGTCTGGCGTGGCGTCGGCGCCGGTGCGACTCGATTCGCCTTTTGCCGAGGACCACGTGTCGCCGGAATGGTCGCGCGACGGCGCATCGCTCGCCTACGTCTCGGCCCGTGGGCCCTTCTCGGGCGACCCTGGAGCTACCCGCATTGCGATCAAGGACATGCGCCGGAACACGCTGCAAGAGTTCGTCCGAGAGCTGCGCTTCGCAAGCGCCCGGCTGCGATGGTCGCCTGACGGGCGGACACTGGCAATGCGCGGCGCGGTGGACGGCGTCTGGGGTATTCATCTGTTCGACGCAGCCCAGGGAGGCCTGGTGCGGACGCTCAGGCCGCCAACGACCTCGCGTTTCGTCGAGGACGCGCTCGGCGACCTCGGGTGGGGCACGGACGGCCACACATTGATCGTGGCGCGCGACGCGGGTATCTCCAGCATCGATCTGGCCACTGAGCAGGTGGCAGATTTGGTGAGCCCAGATGAAGGAGCCGTGCAGGCCCTTGCCGTGTCGCCGGACGGGACTGGCATCGGCTATTCGACCAGCAACTCGGACGGCTCGTGGTCGATCAGGTTGGCCTCTGTCGCCGGCGGGCCACCGCGCGAGTTGCTCCGCGAAGCGAAACCTGTCATCGCATTCGTTCAGTCATGGACACCGGACGGACAGGATCTCCTCTACACCCGCTGGGCCAGCGACGTCGAATGGCGGAAGCGCCGCGAGGAGCTCTGGAAAGTCCCGGTCGCGGGGGGTCCGCCTCGCTCGATGGGGCTGGTTGTGCCGGGCATGCGGGAAGTGCGGCCCAATCCCGATGGCCGACCGTCTCGCGTTCACGGCCGGCCACGAAACCCTGGAAGTCTGGGCCGTGCAGGGATTCGAGCACGAACTGCCGTTGGCTAGAAACTGAGGCGCGCGGCGACGCGAAGAAGTCTGGGGTCGGTGTAGTTAAGCAGCAACCCGAATTGCGAGCCCGAGGAGCCAAAGACCGAACGCGGCGTGGACTGGTTGGTCACATTCAGTACGTCGGCATAGAGGCCGAACGTCCCGCCGATGGCGGGCACTCGCATCGTCTTCTCAATTCTCAGGTCGAGATTGCGGACCGAAGGGAGCGTCCGCGAACCGCGCGGCTCGACACGGACAGTCAGAGGACTAAGCGCGAGGTCGGCGGAGGGAAAGCTCACTTGCCGTTCCCATCGTGTTCCGCTGTGCGCACGGAAAACACCGGAGACGAGGAATCCGCCCCACCATGGCGCTCGCCACGATCCGAGAAGTTTCACCTCACTGAAGTCGAACGGGGCTCGCCCCTCGGCGTTGATCTGTGCGTTCGGGTTCAAGAACACGCCAGGATTGGTCGTGCCCACCTGCTGGCCTGTGTCGTTCTCGCCAGCGTTGGTGAAGTCCGTATTGCCAATGGTTCCGTCCGTCCTCGCCCTGGTCACCGAGGCCTGCGCCTGCCAGCCGTCGCCGTAGGTTTTTCGCACGACGAGCTGGACACCGTCGTACCGACGAAACGCGCCATCGGGATTGGTATAGAAGTAGAACTCGTTGCCCTGCATTGTCTGCTTGAACACTTGCAGCAGTCCGACATCGTCCGCGGTACCAGCGCGTCCGTCCGGACCGGGATCCAGGCGTGCGGTGGGTAGCCATTCGGATCGCGTATCGACCAGGGACATGAAGTTGTCGAATTGTCGACCGACGTAGAGCGCCTGCAGGAGGAAGCGGCGCGCGAAGGTCTGCTCCAGCCCGACGACGACCTGGTCGACGAACGAATGCGAGATGCTCGGATCGATGGCCCTGTTGTCGGTGGACGGTGTCACGCGGAGCGTTTCGACGTAGGTCCCGTCCGGCAACGCCTGAAGGAAGATCTCCGGGCTGACCCGCGTCGTGTCGACGAAGGCCACCCGATTGAGTAGAAGTGAGTCCGCGTAGCGCCCGTAATGAGCCTTGAATACGGTGGCGTGGCGTTGGTCCACGTCCCACGCGAGCCCGACGCGCGGCGCCACCGGCGTCGTCTCGAAGACCTGGCCCAGGCCGGGGACCGAGGCGCGATGATGATCGGCCCGCAGGCCAGCAGTCAACGACAGTCGCCGCCCGATCTGCCACTGATCCTGGATCCAAAGGGCCGTACGGCGCCCGGTGGCCGTCGTTTCATTGCCGTGCCATTCGTACGCGCCGGTTGGCGTGCCATCCAATGACCGGTACTCGATGTCGCCGGGAATGCCCGTGCGCGCCCCGGAACGGCTGGCAGCGTGCTCGACGCCAGCCTTGACCTGATGCGTTCCCGCTCGCGATTCGAGGACGCGCGTCATTACGATCCGCGCGCGGACATCCCGTGGCTCCTCGTCCGAGTAGCTGCGCGCGTTGCCCGTCAAGCCCAGACGGAAATCGAGCCTCGGCGGTGGCGCGACACGACTGTTGGGCGGGTGTGGATCCACCGCACGGAAGGAGTCGTAACCTCCAATGCTCGCTTCGATCAGTGTCCGCGGGCCCTCGGTCCAGGTGGATTTCGCGCTCCAGGTCCAATCCCTTTGACGAACGTCTGACGATACCTCGATCGGGAAAGCCGGGCCGACGTTGAACGCTTCCTGCTCGGCGTTGTTGCGAGCGACGAACCCTTCGAGCCGCAGGTTGTCGCGCGGGGCGGCCGTCAGCCGGCCGAGTGCCCGCGCGGTGCGATCCGACCGCTCTCCCGGTCCTGCGAAGCCTGACGGCCGATCGTTCAGCCAGTGATAGTCGAGTCCACCGAAGTACCACAGCCGATCGCGACGAATCGGCCCGCCGTGCTGCGCGTCGAGCTGCCACCAGGAGAGGATGCGCCTGGGAACGACATCCTCGCTCGACTCGGCCCAGTTCGGCCGCACCAACCAGGCGTCCACGCCGCCATGGAACTGATTGCCGCCGGCCCGAAGCACCGCATTGGCGCTCACACCCGTCGATTCTCCGTGCGCGACGTCGGCACCGAGGACCGATATTGTCAACTCCTGCAGCCACTGATACGGGAAGGCCACCCATGCCTGCTGCCGCCGCGGCTCGGTGACCGAGACGCCCTCCACGTACAGCGCGTTGCTCAGAATCGTCCCGCCGAATCCAGCGCTGCGCGTGACACCCGGGGCCAGGTTGATTAATTCGGCGAACGAACGGTTGGTCGGCAGATCGTTCAGGAAGTTCGAGTCGATCGTGGTGACGAACGACGCGGTCGTGACATCCACGAGGGGACCCGACACATCGACCCGCTCCGCAGCGGCGACCGCCGTCATCGTGACGTCGATGGTCAGCGTCGAACCAGCCGAGACTTCGACGTTCTCGCGGATGGCGTCGGCCAGCCCTGGGAACTGAACGCGAATGCTGTACGGTCCCGGCAGCAGACTCAACACGCGATACCGACCGAGAGCATCCGTCCGCGTCAGACGCGGGCCTCCAATCAAGCTGGAACTCGTCACCTCTATTTCCGCCTCGGCAAGCGCGGCCCCGCTGGCGTCCTGGACTGTTCCGACGAGGGTGCAGGGCTGCAGCCCTTGCGCCTCGAGGAGGCCCGCCTGACACAGGGTGACGAGCATGACCAAGCTGCTGGACAGCGCGTCGCGCAGGAACGACCAGTGGCGCGTCATCACGGCCGGGTCGATCGTGCACTCGCCCATACCGACGCCGCGCAGGTTGTATCGATGGAAACCAACGATGGTGAGGGTGAGCATCACAGCTGCCGCCGTGTGGAACCAGCGGCGTCCCACCGGGGCGCCCACGCTGGTGGCCGAGGGACGGAGGCGGCCCGAGAAAGCAGACCCTCAGTCATCGTCTCTCCTCTGCTGACACGCTGGCACTCGGGTCAGACCGCACCTTCAGGCCGGACTTTGCTCGGGGCAACCGTGCGAAGTATAGCCACACCTCATCCGTTCCATGCCTTCCGCGAGGACTGTCAGGCAAGACCAAGCGCCCGGTGGTTGGCAAGCGTGTCCTCATGGACGCATCCCACCTCGCCGTGGTGTCTACCGAATACGTCAGGCAGTGCGCGGCTTACGGCACTGCAGGCCGGTCGACTGCATAGTGCTCCACAGCGTCGAGCGGAAGGCCACTGGTGGCGGCCTCAGGGGCTGCGGCCGTGCGCGGCAGCCGCGGCACCGACCGTGACGGTTAGTGGATAGCTACGATGGCCCCCGGCACGCGGCAGCGGGAAGTCTTGCTGACTGTCTCGTACGCGCGGTGGGTGAAGCATTCCTCCACTTTGGTGGAACCCTCCCGTAAACCACCAGATCGGGCACGGTGTCCCGCCGCCTCCAAAATACCTCCAACCTTCGCGCCTTCTTGGCGAAGGTTGCCGCGCCGGAGCTTTAGCGAAAGCGGGCCGGCGATGAGCCTGACGCGCCCCGCTCCTGGCAATGACTCCCGCGAAAACGCGACCGGACGTCTTTCAGGGTGCGCGTCGCAGGCCGCTACTTCACCACCGGCATCTCGATGAAGCTCGCCTTTCCGCTCGCGTGCCAGATCCTCTGCTCAGCCGCTTTGTAGTCCTCGGGCTTCGCGTTGAAGATGTTCGGCACGAAGGTCTGCGGATTGCGATCGTAGAGCGGGAAAAGCGAGCTCTGCACCATCACCATGACGCGGTGCCCCGGCAGGAACGTGTGGTTGACCTGCGGCAGGTCGAACTTCACGAGCTCCGGCTGGCCCGGCGTGAACGCTTCGGGCTTCTCGAAACTCTTGCGATAGCGGCCGCGGAAGATGTCGATGCCCAGTGGCAACTCGTAGCCCTTCCATCCGTCCTCGGCGCTTTCCGGAAACACATCGATGATCTTCACGACGAAGTCTGCGTCGGTGCCCGACGTCGACGCCATGACATTGACGACCGGCGTGCCGCTCATGCGCAGTGGTTGATCCAGCGCATCGGTCACGAACGTGATCACGTCGGGACGCCCGTCGACAAAACGCTGATCGGTCACCAGCCACGTCCGCCAGTTGTCGCGGGTCACCGGACGCGGGAGATACGGCACCGGCTTGGCCGGGTCTGAGACGTAGCTCGTGAACTCGGCGCCAGATCGGGGAGCGTCCCAGCTGAGCGCGTTGCCCGCGGTGAGATACAGCGGCTGCGACGTGCCGGCGCAACCCTTCGCACAACTGAGCGGCCACCTGTCGAAGCGGTCCCAGTGATTGCCGCTGGTGTTGTAGATCAGAACCGGCGGCGTCGTCGCTCTCGGCGCGCCGTCCACGAGGTACTGCGCGAAGAACGGCATCATGACTTCGCGGCGAAAGTAGTGTGTCGTGTCGCCGTCCCACACGAATGGGCCCAGGGCACGGCCTTCACGATTCACCTGGGAGTGGAACCACGGCCCCATCACCAGGTAGTTCATGGTGTTGGTCTGGTCCCTCGGTTCGGCGGCGCGGAAGCTGTGAATCGCGCCCCACATGTCCTCCTGGTCCCACAATCCCTGCAGCCACATCGTCGGCACGCTGAGAGGCGTGTGGCCCGGCAGTTGGTCGAGCGCCTGCGACTGCCAGAAGGCATCGTAGGCGGGATGCGACTCGACGGTCTTCCAGTACGGCAGTTTGTCGGCGCCGAGAAAACGCGCCACGTCTCCTGTCGAACCACGCCGGAGAAATGCGGTGTAGTCGTCGGCCGCGCCATGGGTGACGTTCGTCTCGGCGCCGCGGGCGGTCGTCTGTCGCAGGAAGTAATCGAGGTTGGTCTGGCGGAACGCGCCGTAGTGGAACCAGTCGTCGCCCATCCAGCCATCGGTCATCGGGCTTTCGGGCAACGCAACTTTCAGCGCGGGATGCGGGTGGAGCAGGGCCATCTGCACGGTGTAGCCCTCATAGCTGGAGCCGAGCATGCCGACGCGCCCATTCGACTCGGGCACGTTCTTCACCAGCCAGTCGATCGTGTCGTAGCCGTCGGTGGTGTCGTCCGCGCCGGTCGCATTGAACGGGCCCACCGGCGGCGGCGTCATCAGATACGCGCCTTCACTGTGGTATTTGCCGCGGACGTCCTGATAGATGCGAATCCATCCGGCGTTGACGAACACTTCGTCGGGCAGGCCGAGCTGGTTGATCAGTCGAGGCGAATCGACAGGTTCGGCGCGCGGGCCCGCTCCTCGGCCGCCGCCGGCCGGGGCCGTGGCGTTGCCGGTGGCGTTCGGTACGCGACGAGCGGCAGCGCGAGCCTCTGCGTTGTAGCACGTGCGCGTCAGAATCATCGGCACGTTCTTCGCGACCTTCGGAATCAGGATGACCGTGTAGAGCTTCGTCCCGTCGCGCATCGGTACCATCTCGACGCGGCGCACGTAGTCCCACTCGGGCTTGGTCTCCGGGCCGGTGGCGACAGCCTTGGGGGGCGCGGCATTGGGAATGTGATTTCTGATCTCAGTGGTCTGCCCCAACGCGGGAACAGCCGCCAACGTCAGCGCAGCGACAAGTGCAAAGACCTTCATCGTGGCGAGTCTCCTGTGCCAATGAGTATGGCAGAAGGGCGGCTCAGCTTATCTTGCAGGACAGGTGCGATGCGGACTCTTCACGGATTGGCGCGCGAGGTTCTATGTCCTGTCTGAAACGGCAAACCGAAGCACTGAACGCAGAGAACCGGTGTAGGGCTACAAAGTCATTCGGTTATGAGGTGCACCTGGTTCCGACAAGCCGGTCCACAAGTTCTCAAGTCGCTTGGCGGTATGGTGCCGGTGGCAACGAGTCGCGTACGGCGCGAACTTACGGCGTTGGTGCATGGCACGACCCTGGACTCGTAGGCCTCTCCACGCAAGTTCGAGCGCCGTGAGATTCGAGCCTCGTTTGCACTGACCACGACTGCCAGCGCTGCGGCGAGCCACCCGCGGGCCGTCGATCGACGGCCCGCGATCGAGGGCGATGCTCATGTTCCCGGTTCCGGACTCCACACCCCGTATGTAGCAAGAAGGTCATCACAGGAACAAGGTGAATGGTGTGGACGGAACGGACGGCGTGGCCGCCTGCCGGAGGCAGTCCGACCGGGTCCATGCTGCCGTGCATGACCGATGGTGCATCAGGGCACGGTCAACTCGGGCGGGAGCGGCTTCGCCTTGGGTCGCTGCTCGGCGTCTGCCAGATGCCAGGCGACTAGCGCCGCGTCGTGGGCGACACTTCGCACCTTCTGATAATCGATCTTGTCGGCCGAATCGGTCGGCTGGTGTAGTCGCCGTGGATGCCGCTGAAAAAGGACGCCGTCGGTACCCCTGCCTGCGCAAACGTCGTGAAGTCGCCGCCCCTGCAAAAGAAGGTACGGAGGCTCGTCCATGCTCCCGTCGAGGGAGACGCTGCCGTACGGCGCGACAACCGCCAGCAATCGGTCGTCGAGGTCCACACCGGTCAGTCGAGGCCCCTGGACATACAGCTCACTGGCAGCGGTGACCGGGGGAACACCTTTCGCTACCTCGCCCTCCCGTTTGCTGCCGCGTCGCCCGAGTGTTTCCACCTCGCTGATCACGCGATCGCGAGCCTTCGATCGTGGCCCGCGGCGCGATACCCGTGCCGTCCTGGTCGGCGGCACGACCACCTGCGCGTGTCGCGCGCTCGCGGCCTCATAGAAGGCGGCCGTGTCGGAGGCCGCGTCCGCCGTGACGCTGGCGATGTCACCGGCCGCCGCGCCTACCAGGGCAATGCCCACGGTCGCGTCATCGACCGTCTGGCGCAACGGCAAGTGGAAGACGAGTCGGAGTGTCATGGCGGTCTGGATCGCCAGATCCGAGAACCGCTGCTGCCTGCCAGGTCGACCGGACGTCGGACAAGAAGGAACGGCGGCACCGTCCGCCCAGGAGATGTCAGCGCATGAAGGCTGTGTGGAACAACACGGTGATCACCGAGTCCGACGATACCGTCATCGTGGAAGGCAATCACTACTTCCCGGCGGACTCGCTGCAGCGCGAGTTCTTCACCCCGAGCTCGCACACGACTACCTGCCCGTGGAAGGGCGAGGCCTCGTATTATCACGTCCAAGCAGGTGGCAAGGCGAACCGCGACGCCGCCTGGTACTCCCCGTCACCAAAGGCGGCCGCAGCCGAGATTGCCGGACGCGTCGCCTTCTGGCGCGGCGTCGAAGTTCGTCCATAGTCGGGAGTAAGGGAGGGATAAGCATGGCAGCGTCCTCAGCGCACTCGTTTGCGAACTATCCCAGTCTGCAGGATGCCAGCGTCATCGTGACCGGCGGAGCGTCCGGTATCGGCATGGAGATCGTCCGTGCATTTGCCGGCCAGGGCTCGCGCGTCGCATTCCTCGACTTCGACGTCGACGGTGGGCGTCTGCTCGCGGCGGAGCTCCAGGACGGCGGCGGGCGTGTCCAATTCGAGCCGTGCGATCTCCGCGACATCGACGCACTGCGGCGCGCGGTCGCTGCGGTCGCGGAGGCTCACGGGCCGGCACGCGTGCTGGTCAACAATGCCGCCCGTGACGACCGTCATTCCTGGGAAGACGTCACGCCCGAGTTCTACGACGAGCGCATCGCGACGAACCTGCGTCACATGTTCTTCGCGATACAGGCGGTCGCGCCGGGCATGATCGCGGCCGGCGGCGGATCGATCATCAACCTGGGATCGGATTCGTGGTGGCGGGCCGGCGGCGGGTTTCCCGTGTACACGACGGCCAAAGCGGCGGTGCATGGACTCACGCGCGGCATGGCCCGCGACCTCGGGCCGCACCGGATCAGGGTCAACACGCTCGTTCCGGGCTGGACGATGACCGAGCGTCAGAAGCGCTTGTGGGTGACGCCGAGTGGCCTGGCGGCGCAGCTCGCGGCGCAGTGCCTGCCTGATCCGATCGAAGCGGTCTACGTCGCGCGAATGGCGCTCTTCCTCGCCTCCGACGACGCTGCGATGTGCACGGCGAACAATTACATGGTCGAGGCGGGATCGATTTAGCTCCGGAGGGACATGGGCGTAAGCTGGCCTACCTGAACACGGGACCGGCGATGGTGTCAGTACCATCACGACCCCAGCGCTGCGATGGCGCATCGTATACGCATTCTTTCGCAGAGGGCCGCCACACGAGGGGCGTTTGGTGCATGGCTCGGTCCGGAAGTGCACTACCCCAACCCACGGCTCGTCACCGAGCGATCGCAGAGGACTCGGGCCTGCCAAGCTCAGTCATCCGGTTCAGGACGCGGCACGCAAGGCTCGCCTCCACTTCTCGGCTACCACCACTTCGGGCCCGCAGACCGTCGCCAATGGTGGACTTGGCCGCTCGCCGTTGCGTGTCCAGAGTCACGCGGCTGATGGCTCCACGGCCTCGAAGGACCAAGACTAAAAGGTGCACGCCGGGTTGGCCGGAGCATCAATGCGCCGCGTCGCTCCGGCCGGCAGCACCTGCACGGTAATCGTCCGCGCATCGACCGCACCCTCGTTCCGGATCACGTGCACATGGTCTCCCCCTTCGTCGACGAACGTCATCCCGACGGTGTAGACCTTGGGCGTACAGGTCGGATCCGCCCCGTCGTAGGCGGTCACCGTCCCCGCCGTGACGGTAATCAAGCTGTGGCCCGGGTGTGTGTGCCACCCGGAAGTACCGCCGGGGACCCACAGATTGCTCTGCACGTAGAGATCGGAGTCCCCCTTCGTTTTCTGGGTGGAGTGCCACACGTTCTTTTTCGAAGTAGTGGGGTCAGGGTCGTCCCACACGAGCTTATGCATGACATCGAACTCCCCCAGCCGCCCGACCGCGAGAGACGTCGACGTGAACCCCGACGCCGGAGTCGCCATGACCGTCCCCATGTACCCGGTCGCGCCCGCACTCATGCCGCCGACCACCAGCACCCACATCAGCTTTCGTCGCATTTGATCTCCTTCGCCTCGACTAGGGTCTTGCCGTCATTGCTTTGTCCCTGGCGTCCACAATGGCCGTAGGGGTCAGTACTGGTGCTTCCCACATCGCTGAGGTGCGCATTCGCTCCACCTCGGCCCCACTGAACGTCAACGTGCCTTGCATCAGAGCCACGATGTCGCCAATCTCGAGGCGCGCGCGCATGAGGCCCGTGGATGCGTGCGGCAGGCCGAGAACGTGACCGAGTTCGTGGGCAATCGCTGCCCCTAGAAGATGCCGCCGTTTGAGCGTGGACACGCGGGGATGGGTGCGGGTAGACACGCGCCGTTGGAGCTTGAAGACCACTTCCTCGACGCACGGCACCGAGACGAGTACAGTGGCGGCCTTGACGGCGGGCGCGAGGGCAGCCGTTCCACAGGTCGGGCGCACGGCAGACATGAGGATCAGCGTCACGCTGGGCGGCGCGACGTCCTCCAGCGAGCAAGTGCCGGCCCGGTCGCAATGGCGCCAGTCAACGGTGATGCCGGCCGTTCCAAGGAGGTCCTGCGCGATCTGTTCCGCCGTATCACGGTCGGCCAGATCGAGTGGGCCCGTCACGTACGTCCAGACCCGGAAGACGGGGGCATTGCCGACGGTGCCCATTTGCTCTTGAGCAAGAGAGGCGGGCGGCTGCGCGATGAGGCCAGTCAACACCACTGAGACACGAAGCAGCTGGGCAGTCGGGATCGATCGCATTGGGCACCTCCGCGAGGGCGGATGCGACCGAGAGTGCGGCTGACGGAGCGGTATCTCAATGTTGCGGAGCTGAAACCTTCCAGACGCGGAGAGAACGGGATAACTGTTTGTCGTGTCTACGCTTATCGCGACACATGACGAGGGCACAGCCACAGCGTGGCCGTGCCGGTGGTTCGTCGACGCGCAGCCGCGGGGCGGGGTACGGAGTATGCTGCCTGTAAGACCATGGCGCAGCGAGTGGCAGCGTGACTGAGGACCCCTCACTCTCCGTGGTGCGCTTCGGTGACTTCGAAGTGGACCTGCGTTCGCGTGAGCTGCGAAAGCGGGGCGTCAGGATCGCGTTGCAGGGACGTCCCCTCCAGGTCCTCGAGGCGCTGATCCGGACACCCGGACAGCTCGTCACGCGTGAAACGCTGCGACAGGAACTGTGGGGAAGCGACACGTTTGTCGACTTCGAGGCCGGACTGAACGCAGCCGTGAGGCGCCTGCGCGAGGCGCTGGGTGACGCGGCGGATGTGCCGCGGTTCGTCGAGACGCTGCCGCGCCGGGGCTATCGATTCATCGCACCGGTGCAGGGAGTTGGGGCGTCCGCCCTGCCTTCAACCCAACCGGCCGCGCCCGACCCCAGCCTTGAGCCCACCATTAGCCGATCGCTAGCGCCTGCCCTCGAGCATCGGACGTGGCGCTCCTGGCTTCCGCTGGCGGCTGCGGCACTCGTGCTGCCCTCCATCGTCGCCGTGGTACTGCTGGCGAGGCGCTCCGAGGAGTCTCCGCCGCTTGCGCCGCGCATCGTTCCGCTCACGACGACTGCCGGTTCCGAGGTCACGCCCACGCTCTCCCCCGATGGCGAACAGGTGGCTTTTTCGTGGGATGGCGAGCGCCAGGACGTTGGCGATCGCGACATCTGGCTCAAGATCATCGGCGGTGGGCAGGACATACGTCGGCTCACCTCGGGGCCCGACGATGACGTCGTGCCGAGCTGGTCGCCCGACGGTCGTCAGATCGCATTCTTGCGGAAACCGCTGGGAGGGTCGGAGACCGCGGAAGCCGGAGTCTACGTCGTGTCCCCTCTCGGTGGCGTTCCGCGCAAGGTGGGAGTCGCCGCGGAGCAGCCATCGCAGCTGTCGTGGTCCGCGGACAGCCGGTTCATCGCGGCGATCAGCCTGCGTCGCCGCGCGGCCAACGGGTCGGCCGAAGCCGGGGGCCTCCAGCTGATCGCCCTCGACGGCGGCCACGCTCGCCCCTTGACGACGCCGGACAACGCGACTTACGACATGCAACCCGCATTCTCTGCGGACGGTCGGCGGCTGGCCTACGCGTCGTGCGGGAAGCGTACAATGGCGCCGTGCGACGTTCACGTCGTGAACCTTGACACCGACCTGCGGCCGTCCGGGCAGCCATTGCGACTCACGCGGCACCGGGCCGCTATTCATGGCATCGCGTGGACGCCGGATGGGCAGTCGCTGGTCTACGGCGTCTCCCCGTTTTATCTATTCGGATCGGGGATGGGTTCGCAGTTGTGGCGCGTGTCGGGGGACGGCACCCGACCACCGGAGCGCATCGAGTCATCGCGCATGGGAGCGTTTGCGCCGGCGAGCTCGGCAGCCCGTAATCGGGTGGTGTTCGCGCAGGATCGGGTGGACTTCGATATCCTGCGGTTCGTGCCGCCCGATGGGGAGACGCCCGTCGTGGCCTCGTCGGGCGCCGACTACGGTCCCAGCTTTTCCCCCGATGGGCGGCGCATCGCCTTCGAGTCGTCGCGCTCCGGCGAAGCCGAAGAGATCTGGCTCGCCGATCCCGACGGCTCGAACATGGTCCAACTGACGGGCGGCCCCGTGGACTGGCGAGACGAGCCGCGTTGGCGCGGCAGCCCCGTCTGGTCGCCGGACGGCAGTCGGATCGTCTTCGCCAGCAGGGGTGACGGTGGCAACCCGGATCTCTGGACGGTCGACGTCGACGGAGGATCGCTCAAGAGGCTCACGAACGATCCGCTTCACGACGGCCCCATGACGTGGTCGCGCGACGGGCGGTGGCTGTACTACCGGCAGGACCGTTCCGACGGACGAGACATCATGCGTATCGCCGCCACTGGGAGTGTCCCGGAGCGGATCACGCGCGACGGTGCACTCTATCCGGTGATCTCGCCGGACGGGAAGACGCTCTTTTACTCGAAGACCGATCGGAGCTCGCCTCTCTTCGCGATGCCGATTGGTGGTGTCGAGCGTCAGATAGTCGACTGTGTTCGGCCCCGCGCCATCACTGTCACCACGAGCGGGCTGTACTATTTGGGCTGTGGGACGGATCGAGTCTCGCTGTACCGTCGTGACCTCGCTACTGGGAACACACAGGCGCTGGGCACGGTGAAGGCCGCGGGCTGTTGTATGGGCCTTACCGTCTCAGCGGATGGCCGAACCATTCTCTTCGCCCGCACGGTCGCGGTCGGAGCGGATCTCCTGCTGTTTGAAGACTTCAAGTAGAGCAAGCTCTCCTTCTCACCCCACTGTGCTCCTGGACATTCGCTGGGGTGTATCGATGCCCTGGGGGTATCGGCACCCGCGATGAGCACCCGCCCGGCCTCGTCGTGATCCAGCACGAGAAGGACCGCGCCTACTTGTAGAACTCGCTCGAACGCGTACTCCTTACATGGCGGCGACGCGGCGGCGGCTCGTGGGCGCTGCGGGCCATCGCATCCACCTTTCAGAGGCGTCTACACAACTGGAACACGCCCACAGCGCCTCGAGTTACGGCAAGCGCTCGGGCAGCGTCGCTGGTCCACCTTCCGTCGGCGCCGCCGTGAGGACATGGGCCTTTGCCTGCGCTGTCAATGGCGCGGGCCGGGCGGTCTCGAGCCACTGCACGAAGGCCTTCGAGTCGGTAGTCAGCAACTGGCCCGGTGTGGCCCATTCGTGGGGCTGTCCGTAGGCGTGGGCGGCGCTCAACGTTGTAGCGAGCTGCCAAAGGATGACCAATCCCCTATTCCCGAACAGCCGTAAACTGAGGCCGGCTTCGATCCGGCTGGCGATGTGGACCTCTGCTTGGCGTGAGCCGACAGTGCGTGCCAGCTCATGAGGTAGTCCTTGGGATGGGCGGCATTCTCGAAGTTTCAAGAGGACTTCGTTGGAACGTCTATGTCCAGCGGCACGATTCACTTGTACGAGTTCGGACCGTACAGGCTGGACGTCCAGCGACACGTCCTCCTGCGCGCGGACCGCATCGTCCCGCTGGCCCCCAAGACGTTCGACCTGTTGTTGCTACTGGTCCAGAGTGAGGGCCGCGCGCTCTCGAAACACGCCCTAATGACCGCGCTCTGGCCCGACACGTTCGTCGAGGAGGGGAACCTCTCGTTTCAGATAGCGACCTTGCGCAAGGCGCTGAATGGAGAGGCACGCTGGATCGAGACGATTCCGAAGCACGGCTACCGGTTCTCGGCGGACGTCCGGACGATTACACGAAGCTCTGCAGCAGAGCAGGAGGCGGGTCCTGCCAGCAAATCGGCAATAGAAATCGGCAACCCGGTCTCCGCCTCTGGAATCTCGGCCACCCCATCGTCGGGGCCGGTTTCAAAGCGCAGTCTTCGCCTGTGGATCGGCGGTGGGGTCGTTCTGATTCTGACGGCCGTTCTCGCCCTGTGGCTTGCAATGCGGACGCGCGAGCAGCCAGCCCAGACAATGCGGGAGTCGCAGTTGACCGCGTACGAGGGCTTCGAGACGGAGTCGGCGTTCTCACCCGATGGAAACCAGGTCGTGTTCGTCTGGGACCGAGACGGTGCTAACAGCGACATGTATGTGCGCCTCATCGGGGCCGGTCAGCCGGTGCCATTGACGAACACGCCCGAGCGGGAGTTCTCACCGGCCTGGTCTCCAGACGGCCGGTGGATCGCGTTTCTCCGCGGCGAGCTACTGAATGCCTCGTTGTTCGTGATGCCGGCCATCGACGGCACGGAACGGAAGATCGCTGAGTCAGGCCCGGCCGGAGTCATCGGCGGGACCGTACGATGGTCCCCGGATGGAAAGTGGCTGTTGGTCTCGGGCACTACCGAAAAAGACGAGAGGATCGGGCTGCTCCTGATCGACTTCAATACCGGTGAGAAACGGCGGCTGACAACTCCACCCGCGCCGATGTCCGACCGCGGCGGTTCGTTTTCCCCGGATGGCCGGCAGGTTGGATTCCTCCGCCGATACAGTCAGAGTCCGCAGGGCAACACTTATCTGTTGAATGTCGATGCGAGCGTCCGGGCGATCGGCGAGGCAAAACGACTGGAAACCGGTGGATTGCAGATGGGTCCGCCGGTCTGGACGAGCGACGGCAAGGAGCTGGTGTTTCACTCGAGTCGGGCCGGCAGGGGTGGCCTTTGGAGGGTAAGCGTTGCCGGGGGAACGCCGGTCCGGATCGTCGGGGCAGGAAATGATGCCAGGAGCCCGCGGGCTCCCGACTGACGTATGTGCGGCGGGTTTCGGACACGAACATTTGGGCGATCCCTACGTCCGGGATGGGAGAAGCCGTACGGCTCGTTGCCTCGACCCTCGACGACGCGGCGCCTCAGTATTCGCCGGATGGCAGCCGAATCGCCTTCTGTTCGGACCAGAGCGGAAGCCAAGAGATCTGGGTCGCTCGCAGCGATGGCTCGCGTCAGGAGAAACTGACGTCGTTTGGCTCCGCGCAGTCCTGCACGCCCCGCTGGTCGCCGGACAGTCGCCAGCTGGTGTTCGATTCAAACGCGGAAGCGGCGCAGTTCGAGATCTACACCATCAATGCTGACGGAGGGCAGCCAAGGCGGCTGACGGATGATGCTGCCACGGATGCCATTGGGAGCTTCTCGGGCGATGGGAAGTGGATCTACTTCATGTCGGGCCGCACAGGACGGAACGAGATCTGGAAGATGCCCGCGGCCGGCGGGCAGCCCCTTCAGGTGACGACGAATGGGGGAGTGGCCGCATTCGAAACAGGTGAAACGCTTTTTTTCACGAAGGAAGTCGACGAAGCGCTGTGGCAGGTGCCTGTTGGCGGGGTGCCTGAATCCAAGGTTCTCGAGAACGTCGTCAACCGGAACTTCATGCCCGCCGCGGACGGCATTTACTTCATGCAGCGCACTGAGCACGGGTATTCCTTTCAGTTCCTCAACCTCGCCACTCGGCAGGTGCGGACATTCGGCTCGACGCCACGGCAGGTCGACAACGTTGTGACTGTTTCGGCGGATGGCCGGTGGTTCGCGTATGGGCAGCAGGACCACGCTGGCAGCGACATCGTTCTGGTTGACAATTTCAGATAGGCTGCATCCGGCGCGACGACGGGGACGGGCGTTGGTGCATGGCCCAACACCAGGCTCGGAGGTCTTCCAACTCGCGATTTCGTTACCGATTGATCGCATGCGACTCGCGCCTGCCAAGCGCGGTCATCCGATTCAGGATGTGGCACGCCAAGCGAGAAGCGCTGCTGCCCGCCAGGTCGGCCGGACGCCGGCATGCCCCACGCGGCCCTGGCGTTGCGCTCGTACACCCGCCAATTACCGACCCGATGGTGCGTCCTGTACGTGGGATGCACCCGCGACTTCATCACCAGATCATGCGGCGCGGGGCGCCCACCACCCCAACGCTCGACAGCCCCCTCCCTCAGGGACGGTCCACAGCCATGCACCAACGCCGCGAACAGCCCTGCCGCCGGGGCGCCGAAACGGGCTCCTGGGGCCGCGCTGTCGAAATGGACCCCTCCCTTACGTTTCGCTTACGACGAAACGTTGAAGCGCCGTCGTGCGTCTGACACATTGTCGTTACACTCGAGCCGTTCGGACGCCTGACTGCCATGAACCAGACCATCGCCGGTATCGCCGGCACCGCCGTGCCCAGGGCCGTCCCCTCCACCGATGACCCGCGCGTGGTCACGGCTCGCCGTGTCTTCCGCGGCGCCCTGGCCTTCAACACCGCCCTGACGCTGTTCTGGCTGGTCTCGATGGCCACCGACAGCCGGTTCTTCTTCTCCGAGTACCGGATCACGCTCGAGAGCGTCGGCAGTGTCCTGAGCGTTATCGCCTTCTTCTACGTCCTCTGGGGCCTCGCCTGGTGGGGCCTGAAGTCGCTGGCGCTGCGCTGGGTGGGCTTCAGCAAGGACGAGCGCCGCGACGCCTTCTCGTCACGGATGGACCGGCCCTACGAAGTCGGCGCCCTGACCGCCAAGTACTCGGAGCGCCGCATTCGCATCGCCGACATGATCGGGCGCCGCGGCCGCTTCGCGTTCCTGGCCTTCGCCGGGCTCTACGGCCTGTACACGCAGGTGCTGGCCAACCCCCAGCCCAACTTCGCAGTCGCCTTCGCTACCAACAACCTGTTCGAAGGCGTGCTGGGCAGCTGGATCTTCCTCGGCGTGTTCTATCTGAACGGCTTCATCGGCGCGACCTTCTACGGGCCGCAGACGCGCGTCATGGACGGCTACCTCGGACGCGCCAACTGCCTGCTGATCACCACGCTGTGGACCGCGTTCAAGTTCATCATGGTGCCGATGAGCCTGCAGCTCGCGGCGGTCTACCCGCGCGAGCAGTTCGCAGTCGTCTTCGGGCTGATCTGGCTGTCTTACATCGCCACCGACGCCTTCGCCGAGATCTTCGGATCGCTGTTCGGCAAGCAGAGCATCAAGGTGTGGGGCGTCGGGGACGTCAACCGCAAGTCCGTCGTCGGCGTCGTGGCCGGGTTTGCCGGCGCGCTCGCGGTGAACCTGGCGCTGATCTCAGCCAACGGCCTGCTGATTGGCCCGTGGATCGGGCTGGCGTTCGTGATCGCGCTGTCGAACTGCCTCGTCGAGCTCTACTCGCCGCGCGGCACCGACGATTTCACGATGGCCACCACCAACGCGCTGCTTTGCCTCGCATTCGGCGCGTGGGTGGTCTAGCGGACGACGTCCGGGGCGGAGGACTCAGCGGCTCAGACGAGCCACGAGCAGCGGCCGCGACAGGTCCCAGTGCATCTCGCCGGGCTGTCTCCAAAGACATTCCACGATCTCTCGGGCGAGTTCTCGTCATCCAGGAGTGGCGCGGCTGCGTGACGGTGTCAGCGATGCCGAACACGGTCCTGCCCCGCCACTCGCGCGCCGGCGCGGTCCGGTTGCGGCGTCGATGGCGCTCACGTCGCGCGAGACGCTCGTGGGAAGCAGGTCGTCAGCACTCGATGGTCACACGGCGACGTTGAGTGACGGGCACGTCACGCAGGACGCGGCTCGGTTGGCCTGCCGGCGTGCCAGGCGCGCGGCGGCCGCGCGTGCCGTCACGTCTGCCGGAAGCGCGTCCGCTGTGCCGAAGTACATCTCGTCCGGCGTCTGTCCGCGAAACGCCGAGTGCGGCAGCACGCGGTTGTGTGCGTCGACGTAGAACGTGACCAACCGGCGAACAGTCGCGACGCTGTCCAGTCCGTGCAGGAAGAGCCACTGATGCTTCAGCGAACGCCACCAGGCTTCAATCATCGAGTTCGAGAACTTCAGCTCGGTGAGCGCCAGCAACCGGTGCAGGACGCCGTGGCGATCATCAGTGCGTCGACCTGCGCGTTCACGTTCTCCACGCCCGCGTCTGCCAACACGACGGGCACACTGCCGGCGTGCGTCGCGTGCTGATCGGCCTCAAGTAGAACGGCGACGCTGCTGACCGGCGCGAACCTGTCGGCCACGTGCCATGCCAGAATCCGTCGAGAGACGTTGTCAATCACAGCGTGCAGATAGGCACGAGTCCCGTCGAGCAGGCGGATGACGGTCGTATCGATGTGCCACATTTCGTCGGGACGGGAGGCGTGGAGCAGGGCGAGCGTGAGCCGGGGCAGGACCGCGCGCTTGCCGACGCGTCGACGGAGCCCCAACACCTCCTGCCGAAGTTCAGGCTCTGTGAGATTGACAACATAGAGACTGACCACCGCCGTTTGGGCCAGGGCCAGCCACCCACGAGCCGTCGATCGAGGAACGCCGTGCTGCGTGGCGATGCGCAGGTCATGGACTGTCATCCGCTGGCTGCCGATGCGATGCCGGTCAGGTGAGCAGAAGCTTGCGAGCGTCTCCATCTGGGTCGTCGACCATGCGGCAGGCGTTGTCGAAGACCATCGTCGGGCAGCGGTCCGGCGTGAACGCCGGCCACGGCAAGCCAGGCTGGCTGGGATTGCCGGTGCGCGCGAAGTTGGCCCAGGCGGTCGCCATCCTTTTTGCCAGAGCCTGTGCTTCGGGGCCGTTGCCGGTGCCCTGAGCGCAGCGTGCGGTGTTGTCGAAGCAGAACGCGAGCTCGGCGGTGTGCCAGGCGCCCGCATCCTCGAGCATCGGCGACTGCCACGTGAAATACCACGTATACACCGGCGCGCCCTTCTGTTCGTGCTTCATCGTTGCCATCCGGGTGACGTTGTTGCGAATGGCGAGGCTGTTCAAGCCCGGACCGCTGCACATGTAAGAGAGGGTGCGGATGCTCTTGTCCGGGTATGCGCGCTTCAACGCAGTCACGATCGCTGCGGCCTTGGTATCGCCGTAGCTCCGCGTCAGCGCCCCGACCCATTCAGCCTCGGTAGGACGGGACGACATGCGGTTGCCTTCCTCGCTCACCGAGCCGATGAGCATCGGCACGTCGCGCGAGATCGACGGCGCCCCTTCGAAGAACGACCGCATCGGCACTAACCGGCCGTCGACGGTCGGACCCCAGCCGACGCGCGGCGTCGACCCCGGTGGCGGCATCGGCCCCGCCGTGGGTCCAGGTGGCGGGTTCATGGCGGCGACTACGGCGTTGCCGGCGGCGTTCAGGCGCGCCCAATCCATCTTCTGCAGGGCGGCGATGTCCTTGATGCCGAGCTCGGCGACCAGCCGTTTCGTGAGCTCGCGTGACTGCTCGGCGGGCGGCGGATTGCCCCCACCGCCCGACTGCGCCGACGCGCGATGGACCAGTCCCTGTGCCGGCGGCATGCCGAGCAACGTCGTCACCTTCGACCCACCGCCGGATTGGCCGTAGATCATCACGCGGTCCGGGTCGCCGCCGAAGTTGGCGATGTTGTCGCGCACCCATTGCAGCGCCGCGACCAGGTCGGTCATGCCGACGTTGGCGGAATCGGCATAGGCGCGGCCGCCGAACTCGGACAGGTCCAGGAAGCCCAGGACGTTCAGGCGATGGTTGACGGTGACCGAGACCACGTCGTGGTGTCGCGCCATCTGGGCGCCGTCCTGTGACGCGAGTTCGTAGGCCGAGCCGAACGAGAATCCGCCGCCGTGGATGTAAAACATGACCGGCCGCGAGCCGGTCAGGCTCGGCGTCCAGATGTTCACCTTCAGCATGTCCTCGCTCTGCCACCCATCAGTCCACTGGTACAGAAAGGTCTGCTCTGCGACCCAGTCGTGCAGGCGCTGCGGGCAATTGGCGCCGTAGATCAGCGCGGGATACTCACCGTCCCAGGGTGCCGGTGGCTTGGCCGGAAGCCAGCGGTTCTCGCCGCCGGTCGGGGCGCCATAAGGAATGCCCTTGAACGTCAGCACGCCGTCCTCGACGTAGCCGCGCACCTTGCCGTACTGCGTCCTGGCGACCGACGCGCGAGGGGTGCTGCACGTGGGCCGCGATGCGGCCGCGCGGGCACCCGTCCCATGTTGATCCGATGCGGACATCACGGGCGGCGCGGCTGCACCCAGCCCTGCGGCTGTGGAGAGGCGAAACAGTTGCCGTCGGTTCAGCGTCGCGCGTGCACCCCGGGTCATCTCAGGCATGGCTCCTCCGCATTGGCGGTGAAGCGCTTACAGCGTTTTCGCATGCTAAGCCGGTGATATGGCAGGGCGATCAAGTTGATATCAGCTGTAAGCGTGTGCATGAGTATACGGTACTGGTCGCACAGGATCGGAGGCGTGCCTCTCGATGCTCTTGCCAATCGCCTCGTGCTGCCCCTCCTGGGACTACTGGTCGAACGCCCCGCCCACCCCTACGAACTCGCCACGCGGTTGAACGACCGCTATCGATTTCTCTCGACGCAGCGTTCCTCCGTCACGACGCTCGCAAAGTCTCTTGTCGATGCCGGCCTGATCCGTCCACAGCGTGCGAAACGGGTCGGCAATCGTCCAGCGCGCACGGCCTACGAAGTCACGGACGCTGGCATGAAGGAATTCCGCGTGCGCGTGACCACGCACATTGAGGAAGCGCCGGCGGCCTCTGCCCGGTTCACGCTCGGACTTGCGTACATCGGCATTCTCTCGCGCACCAAGGCAGCGGCGGCACTGCGACGACGCGTGGTCTCACGTCTGGCGGAGCGTGACGCCATTCCGGCGGTCCATCCGGGCGGGATCGAGGTGCACATGATCGAGATGGCCTACTGGAAGGCCGTGCTGGAGGCAGAGATTCAGTGGCTCAGCACCTTTATCGGTCGCATCACCAGCCGTGACATTGCCTGGCCGCTCGAGTCTTCAAAGGATTGCTGACGTGAGCTTTCTGTTTGGTGTCTATCCTGGGGCTGTGGCGGGCATCCAGATCCGGCGACATCGAGGGATATGCGGAGTTTGTCCGCAACGCCATCCAGCGGTACGGCGCCATCACCCGAACTTTGAACATCGCCGCCTACCAACTGTTCTCGCTTCGTGACGCCAACAGCAGCAATCCGGACATGTTCCATCAGTTCGGCATCATGACCGATGCATACCTCCCGAAGCCGGCATACAGCGTCTTCAAGGATCTGCTGACTGAACACGTCCGCCCTGGCGCAGCGCTGAACGGCACAGAGGCTCGAAACTAACGGTCCGGCAACGCCGTGATTGACCAGGCCCCAAGGAGCACGATCGGCGCGCGGGTGTGCGAATGGCGTGGGCCGACGCATTCCACGGCGTCGAGATTCCCCGGTGTCTCCCCCTCGACGCTCTGACGTCATGAGCGTGAGCAGCGCCTCCACGACGTTGCCGGTCATCGGCGAACCGCCATCCTTGCCGCCCTGGCCGGCGATCAGGATCTTCGGCACCACTCCCTCCTGCGACACGGTGGCGCATGCGGGTCCCACCAACGGCCGGCCGTTGATCGCGAAAGACGGATCGGCCGCGCGGCTGCCACAGGCTCAGCCCATTGGCATGTCCCCCTGGTGATCGAGGGGCCCGCGAGCATAGGATCGCGGGACGGCATGACCGAAGGCCCTCCATTCCTCCCCGGCAGTCCGCAAGCGCAGGAACCCGCGCCGCGCGCGGCCTGGCGACTGCCGCAGACCGCCGTCAGCCTGCCGGAGGCGCACAACACGATTCTGGTGCCGCACACACTGGGCTTCTGGCGGAAGCTGCTCGCGTTCTCGGGGCCGGGGTACCTGGTGGCCGTTGGCTACATGGACCCGGGGAACTGGGCGACGGACCTCGCCGGCGGCTCCCAGTTCGGCTACACGCTGCTCAGCGTCATCCTGCTTTCCAACCTCATGGCGATCCTGCTGCAAGCCCTCTGCGCGAGGCTCGGGATCGTCACCGGCCGCGACCTGGCGCAGGCCTGCCGCGATCACTACTCCCGGCGCGTGTCATTTGTGCTGTGGGTGCTCTGCGAGATTGCGATCTGCGCGTGCGACCTCGCTGAGGTCATCGGATCGGCGGTCGCGCTGAATCTGCTGTTCGGCCTCCCGCTGATCTGGGGCGTGTGCGTCACAGCTATCGACGTGCTGGCCGTGCTCTACCTCCAGAACAAGGGATTTCGGTACATCGAGGCGCTCGTCATCACGCTCATGCTGACGATCGGCGGATGCTTCTTTGCAGAGATTCTTTTTTCGAGGCCGGACATGGTCGCCGTCGCCGGCGGGTTCTTGCCGACGTTCGAGATCGTCCGGCGTCCCGAGATGCTGTACATCGCGATCGGCATCCTCGGGGCGACGGTGATGCCGCACAACCTGTACCTGCACTCGTCGATTGTGCAGACGCGGAAGTACGAACGCACGGCGGGTGGCAAGGCCGAGGCGATCAAGTTCGCGACCATCGATTCGACGATCGCTCTGATGTTCGCGCTCTTCATCAATGGCGCAATCCTCGTCGTGTCGGCCGCGACGTTCTACGGCCGGGGGCAGGAGGTCGCAGAGATCCAGGACGCCTATCGGCTGCTCTCGCCAACGCTCGGCGTGCCGATCGCCAGCACACTTTTCGCACTCGCGTTGCTGGCCTCTGGCCAGAACTCCACCCTCACGGGCACGCTGGCCGGGCAGATCGTCATGGAAGGCTTCCTCAGAATTCGGCTCCGTCCCTGGCTGCGGCGGCTGATCACGCGGCTCATCGCCATCGTCCCGGCGGTCTTGGTCACCGCGTTCTACGGCGAGCACGGCACGGCCGCGCTCCTGGTGTTGAGCCAGGTGATTCTCAGTCTGCAACTATCGTTCGCAGTCGTGCCGCTCGTCGCCTTCACGAGCAGTCGCACCAAGATGGGAGCCTTCGTCAATCCCGTTTGGGTCAAAGTGCTGGCGTGGACGACCGCCGGGCTCATCGTGAGCTTGAACACGAAGTACCTGTCGGACTACTTCGGCATCACCGCCTGGATCATCGGGCTGCTCGGGTGACGGCATCATGTACAAGAGAATTCTCGTCGCGCTCGAAAATGGCCCGGCCGATCGAAGCCTCGTGCCGCACGTGGCCCGGCTGGCGTCGCTGTGCCCGTCCGAGCTGCTGCTGATCCATGTGGCGGACGGCTGGGTAGCGCGTCACTACGATGATCTCAAGCTCGCGGAGTCCGACGAGATGAAGGCCGACCGCGACTATCTCCTCCAGCAGGCTGCGGCGCTCGGCGCGCAGGGATTGCAGGTGCGGATTCACCTGGCGCTGGGCAACCCGCCAACCGAGATTCTCAAGGCCGCCGAGCAGGAGCAGTGCGACTTGATCGCGATGACCACGCACGGCCACCGCTTCTTGGGCGATCTGTTGCACGGCAGCACGATCACTGCCGTCAGGCACAAAAGCCATATTCCGATCCTCCTCGTGCGTGCCGCCGCGGTCTGAGATGGTCGAAAGAGCGCGCCAATAGAGCAGCAGCGCGACGGGCGGCCGTGGAAGTCGGCACGCTGTCCGTGCGTCCGATGGGTGCCGACGTTTGCCTATTGCACGGTCACGGTGCCGTGCAGCATGTCCATTCCGCACGCGAACGCGATCTCCTGTTCTGCGTCGTGAACTCGACAGCCACTGGCGTGCCGAGGGTGGCGCTCGCCGGATTTTCAGCATCGGCACGACCACCTCCTTCGCACACGTCGCATCGGTCGTACGCGTGAATGTCAGCCTGGCTAAGTCCACGGACATTCTGGACTTTCTTGCGCGAGTTCTCGCCGCTGGCACCGCAATGACGACTGCGCCGATGTAGACATGGGAGGTGGGACCAGTTCCCGCCGCATCAGCACGGCGCGATCGTGCCCACTACCCTTTGCCTGCCGAAGTGCGCCAACCACCGCTGTTTGTCGCGGCTCCCCTCGTGGCGTCAGCCGTTTCTGAGTCGGAGGCTGACAACCAGGTGTGAAGGCGCTCCGGAGACCGTGCCGGTCGAGCTCACAAATGCCGTCAGGCTCTGACCGTCTGCTGGTGCAGCGTCCAAAAACAGCGGCGAAGGCACTGCCAACATGCAAGCGTGGCAAAGCGCTCGCGCGCGATGATGACCCGTGTCGAGCCGTGGCTCTGCATCGGCATCACAGTCACTCCGCCGGACATCCGAGCCGGAAGGTGTATAAGTAATCGGCCCGTTCAGAGGCACACGACGGCTGCTCTTCGTCCGGCGCCCGACCAACGACAGAGACGCTCGTTTCGCGTGGTGATGCTCCAGGAGGATCTGAACCGATGCGCCTCCGTCTTCTGACAATCGTGGTGGCGGCTGCCGTCATGCCCGCGGCCGCCGGCGCGCAGGACTACTCCATTGCCTTTACCCACTTCGGGCCACTGAACTCGGACATCTTCATCGCCGATCGCGAAGGGGCGGGCGCGGTGCCGTTTCTGCCGCACCCGAGTCTCGATTACAACCCGTCGGTTTCGCCAGACGGACGCTGGATCCTGTTCACATCGGAACGGGGCGGGTCGGCCGACATCTACCGCGCGCATCTCGACGGCAGCGGCCTCGAGCGGCTGACCGACGCCCCGGCATTCGACGATCAGGCAGCACTCTCACCCGACGGCACGACGCTCGCGTTTGTGTCGTCGCGGAGCGGCAACGCGGATATCTGGCTGCTCGATCTCCGGACACGGCAGACGCGCAACGTCACCAGCCATCCGGCCGGTGACTTCCGCCCCGCGTGGTCGCCGGACGGCCGCCGTTTGGCGTTCTCGAGCGATCGCGACTCCACGCACCCGCGCCTTTTTTTCGGCGTGGGGCACTCGACTGAGGTCTACGTGGTCGAGCTCGGCGGTGGCCGTGTCCGGCGGCTGACGCACGCCAGCGGGGCGTCTGGCACGCCCTCTTGGTGCCGGACGGCCGCCGCATCGTCTGCTACACCGCGCCACAGCAGGAGAGCGGGCCGCTGGCGGCGCGCGCGGCATCCGCCGGATCGACCCGGATCGTGGAAGTGGACGTGGAGACGGGGGAGTTGCACGTGATCGCGGACGGGCCCGGCGCGAAGCTGTTCCCGCATTATCTCGGCGCCCCCGGCGTAGCGTATCTGGACCGCCGCGGTGATGGCATGCTGCGGCTGCCAGGCAAGGCCGTCGGGGCGACCGGACCGTTCCATGCGCCGTCGTGGACCCCCGACGGCTCGCGGGTCGTGTTCTCACGCGACGTCAGCACCACATGGCCTCCGTTCCAGCCGGCATTCAGCCGCGACACCGGCTTTCGCCTGATCCGCGCCGGCATATTTCCACAGTTCAGCCCCGACGGCGCGCGCGTCACCATGGCCGACACGCCCATTGGGCTGGCGAAGAACTCGGTGCTGATCATGGACGCGGACGGGGCGTCGCGCTCGGTGCTGTTCTCCGATCCGGCCCGCAGCGTCGTCGCCCCGGTCTGGTCGCCGGACGGGTCGTTGCTGGCATTCGGCCTCGGGCGCTTCTTTCCGATGGTGCAGGGCTTCGGGGCGGCGGATCTGACGGTGCTCGACATCAAGAGCGGCGCCCTGCAGGTGCTCACCGACGGCAAGGAGAACGTCGGCTTCCCAAGCTGGTCGCCCGACGGCCGGCGCATTGTCTTTCGCGAGTGGAACGATACGAACTCGTCGCTGCGGATCATCGACGTGCAATCGCGCGACGTCACGACACTCTTGCGCGACTTCGGCCGCGTGAACTTCCCCGGGTGGTCACCCGATGGCCACCGGGTCCAGTTCACCAGCGATCGGGACGGCAATTACGAGCTCTACACCATCGAGGTGGAATCGAAGCGCATCGTGCGGCTGACGGACTCGCCCGGGAACGACGCGCACGCCACTTGGTCCCCCGACGGGCAGTGGATCGCCTTCTCGAGCGTGCGTGGCGGCTTCAAGGACGAAGCGGCACTAAACCCCGGCAACCCGCAGGCCTCGGGCGATCTGTACGTGATGCGTGCGGATGGCACCGACGTGCGGGCGCTCACCGACAACCAGTTCGAAGAAGCCACGCCGGGATGGGCGCCGGTGCGGCGGCCGGGCGCGCGGTAGACCGACGCAACGCGTTCATCGGGCGGTACTTCAGGGGCGGCGTACACGTCACCATTGTTCGCCTTGTCGATCGCGAGAATCGCGACATCGCCTGTTCCCGTTGCAGCGGAACCGGTTGGGAACTTGTGGCTCGGTGTCGGGACTCGAACTCAGGCTGCCAGCCGGGCTACGTGCACGGACATTCTGCACTTTCCTGCGCGAGTTCTCGTCATCGAGGCCCTAACCGTAGAACGGCGACCCGCGGCAGTTCAGACCGTCGCGATGAGTGCCGAACATGTCTCGCAGGTCACTGATTGGTTGGCTTGCAGGCGGGCGCGGCGCGGCGTCCGCGCGTGCCGCGAGTTCGGCCGGAATCGCGTCCCGGGCTGTCTCTACGGACATTCGGAGCTCTCGCGGGCGAGCTCTCGCCAGGCAAGACGGAGTCGACAACCGCGAGCATGTCGCCGATCCAAACATGATTCTGCCACAGGCATGGCGCGGGATCAGCCGCGGTCCGAGTAAGCAGTCGACGCGCTGCTGGCCCTCAGCTAGCCATGGTGCCCAGCGGTTCACGTGGAAGTCCTTGCGCGTCAGGCCATTCCCGGCGAGTACCCGCTGGCGAACAGTATCGAACCCAGCGTGGGGGTATATCTGGGGGTACGGATCTCAGCAGCAATAATGGGCGAGTCGTTGTATTCAAGTCGTACGCCCGCCAATTCCCCACCCGATAGCGCGTCTTGTACGTGGGATGCACGCGCGACTTCATCCCACGATCATGCGGCGTGGGCGGCCGACGCGCCGCCGGTCCCACAGCAGGCCCAGCGACGACGCCCCCAAGCAGCCATGCACCAACGCCGCCAATCGTGATGATGCGGGGAGGGAGCAACGAAGAGATCATCGGAAGCCTCGCTTCTCGACGTACGTGACACGCGCGGCGGTCAGGTAGTTCGCTGCCCGGGGAGCAGAGGGAGTATGCTCTGTCGCTCCGGGCGTACACGAGGGACACGATGCGAACGCTGAATGACAAGCAGGTCGAGCAAGTCTTCGGGCTGATGAAGCAATCCGACAGCGTCGAGCTGAAGTTGACCGTCGTCGATTCGGCGATTCGCTCCACGGCCGATGCTCTGGGCATGGACCCGCTCAAGGCGGAGATTCGCCAGGTCGTGTTCTTCGACACGCCGGACCTGACGCTGAGCAAGGCCGGCGTCGTGGTGCGGGCGAGGCGCATCCAGGGCGGCGGCGGCGATACCGTGATCAAGTTGCGTCCCGTCGATCCGGAAACGCTGTCGCCCGAAGTCCGGCAGTCGACCTCGGTGAAGGTCGAAGTCGACACCATGCCCAAGGGGTTCGTCTGTTCCGCGTCGATGAAGGGCAAGACGACCGCCGACGACGTGCGGGCCGTGATCCTGAAGAAGATGAAGACCCGCGACCTGTTCACGAAGGAGCAGCGCGCCTTCTACAAGGCCAATGCACCGGAGGGACTGAAGTTGTCGCAGCTGTCGGTGCTGGGGCCGATCAACCTCCTGAAGCTCGAGTTCACCCCGGACGGCGTGAAACGGAAGTTCGTCGCCGAACTGTGGATGTATCCGGACGGCTCGCGCATCCTCGAGCTCTCGACCAAAGCCACGCCGGACGACGCGTTCCACATCGCCACCGAAACGCGCGATTTCCTGGAGAAGAAGGGGCTCGACCTCACCGCCGAGCAGCAGCCCAAGACCAACCGGGCGCTCAAGCACTTCACCGAGCTGCTGAAGAAGGTTGAGGCCGGGCAGTAACGATGTCCGAGATCACGCCGCGCTGGGAGTGGCGGACGTTCGGCACGCGCTTCGCGCGCGCTGAAGCGGTGTTCGCCGCGCTGGAGACGAAGGGTGTGCAGGAGACCGACGAGATCTACCTGCTCACCGAGAAGGGCAGCAACGTCAAGGTCCGTGCGGGCCTGCTCGACATCAAGGTGCTCCAGCAGGTGAACGACGCGGGCCTGGAGCAGTGGATCCCTGTCATGAAGGAGGGCTTTCCCGCCAGTGCCGCGGTTGTGCGAGGCGTCTTCAACGCCATGCGGGTCACCCCGCCCGATCTGACGCGCGACACTTACACGTTCGACCAGTTCCTCGCCGAGCTCATCGAGCCGACGGCAGCGGTGCGCGCCGCCAGGGTGCACAAGCATCGGGTACGTTACGTCGTGGGAGCCTGCACGTCGGAGCTGTCCGAGGTGACGGTGGACAGCGTGAGGACGCGAACGATCGCGGTCGAAATGGAGGACGCCGCAGCCGTTGTCGCCGCCGTCGATTCACTCGGTCTTGCCGGCTACGTGAACACGAACTACTCGCGCGGGCTGGCCGCGACGCTGTCGGGCGCGCCGCCGCGATACGCGGTGCTCGACGTGGGCACCAACTCGGTGAAGTTCCATATCGCCGAGGCCGGTGCTGACGGCACGTGGAAGACGGTCACCGATCGAGCGGAGCTCACGCGGCTTGGCGAAGGTGTGAAGGAAGGCGGCGCCATCGCGACGGAGGCGGCGGAGCGAACCGCCGCAGCCATCAAGGGCATGGTGGACGAGGCACAGTCGGCCGGTTGCATCGCCATCGCTGCCGTTGGTACGGCCGGCCTGCGGATGGCCACGAACTCGGCCGACGTGCTGGAAATCATCCGCGCCAGAACCGGGGTCAAGGTGGAGGTCATTTCGGGTGATGAAGAGAGTCGCCTCGCCTACCTGGCGGTGCAAGCCGGGCTTCCCTCCGCCACCGGCCACCTCGTGGTGTTCGACACCGGCGGCGGCAGCTCGCAGTTCACGTTCGGCGAGGGCGACCACGTCTCCGAACGCTTCAGCGTCAACGTCGGCGCGGTGCGCTACACCGAGCGCTACGGCTTGGACGGCGCGGTGTCGAATGAAGTGCTCCGCGAGGCCATGAAGGCGATCGCCGAGGACCTGTCGCGCATCGCCGACCGCCTGTCGCCGGAGACACTCGTCGCCATGGGCGGCGCCGTGACCAACCTGACGGCGGTGCGCTACGCGATGGCGAAGTACGATCCCGGCACGATCCAGGGCACTGTGCTCACGCGCAACGAAATCGATCGACAGATCGAGCAATACCGGACGACGCCGCTGGACAAGCGCGCCGCGATCGTTGGCCTGCAGCCCAAGCGCGCCGACGTCATCCTCGCCGGCGCCTGCATCGTCCGCACGGTGATGGAGTTGCTCGGCAAACACGAACTGACGGTCGGCGACCGCGGCCTGCGTCACGGCCTGCTCGTGGAGCGCTTCGGCTCGAGCCACGTCGCCAATCGGTCGTAGGCCACAGGTCTGCGTGGCGTTGGTGCATGGCTCACACTGGACTCGCAGCCCCCCACATACGGCTCGTCACCGAGTGTTCGGAGACGACTCGGGCCTGCCGAGCGCGGTCATCCGATTCAGGACGCGGCAGGCAAGGCCCGCCTCGACATCCCGGCCACCTACACTGCGGGCGCGAAGGCCATCGCCAATGATGGATTTGTAGCGGAAGAAGGCGTTCTCCACGCGGGCCTGCCGGTGGTAGCCCGAGGTTTTCTGCCATTGGCGCCGGCCGAGCGTTGCAGCTGTCGCCCCAACCAGATCATGCCGCCGCGGGCCGCCGACATGCCAGCGGCTTCAACGGCCGACCCACTACATGACGGTCCGCAGCCATGCACCAACGCCACACGCCAGCGGCTCCCAGCCGCCTATCGCCGGGGCCCAGCAGCCGTGCACCAACGCCACTTTTCATCCGAAGCAACAGCTCGTGAGGAGGTTCGTCGAGGAAGACCTCAGGCTGTCGTCACCACGATGGCGCAGCATGTTGAGGTGCCGCCACGGCGGTACCCGTGGGGAAGGCCGGAGTCGAAGTACATCGAGTCACCGGAGTCGAGCGCGTGCTCCTGGCCGTCGATGTGGACGTGCAACCTGCCCTTGAGCGTGTAGATGAACTCCACGCCGGCGTGCGTGTGCAAATGAACGTCGTCGCGCGCCACGGGCAGGAACTCGGCGTAGTACGAGTTGAACCGCCGCTCGGTCGCGGGATAGTCCAGCGACTCGAAGCGATACGACATGTCCTTCCCATCCTGACGCTCTGGCAGCTGCACGCGTTCTGCATTGCGGACCACCGCCACGAGCGGCTTCTCGCGCGCGCCGGCGAAGAAGTAGTCGAGGCCGACGCTGAAGACGAGCGGGATCCGCAGCAGCGTCGGCAGCGTCGGAAAGAGGCGCCCCCGGTCGAGCTTCGAGAGCAATGCGGGCGATAGCCCGGGGTGCTGCCCCAGCTCGACGAGCCCCATCTTCTTCTTCAGTCGTAAGGCGCGAATCTTTGCGCCGATCGCGTAGTCGCTGAGCCCTGCTTCGAGCGTTGTCGACAGCATTCCGCCTCCCGTTTGTCGTGACAGTCACATTGCGCGCGGTTCTTGTCGCCGCATTCACACGACTTTGCGGCCGAGCGTCAATTTGAGTTAAAGAAAATAAATGTTCACTACAGTCAATACCTGAACTGCGCCGGCAAGGGGCCAGACGCAGCACAGGAGGAAGAGTCATGAAGCAGATCGATGTCATCGCCGCGGTCCTCGTCGTGGTTGGTGCACTGAATTGGGGGCTTGTGGCCGTCGCGCGGTTCGACCTCGTTGCCGCCCTGTTCGGGATGCCGTTCGGTGAAGTCTCGGCGGCCAGTGCACTCGTCTACGGACTGGTCGGTGTGGCCGGGCTGTATCAGGCCGTGTCGTGGAAGCGCGTGCAGAACCGCTGGGCGCAGCCCGCGGTGATCGCCACTCGTTGATTCGTTCGTCCACAACGCAACTCGAGCACGGAGCAGAAGCAATGATGAAGACGATGATTGCAGGACTCGTGGCCGCAATGGCCATCACCGGCGCGGTGGCCAACATGGGTGCTGCCACCGCCGACAAGGACATCGTGGATACCGCGGTCGCGGCCCGGTCCTTCACGACGCTCGTGAAGGCACTCCAGGCGGCCGACCTGGTCGAGACACTGAAAGGAGCCGGGCCCTACACGGTGTTTGCGCCCACCGACGAGGCGTGTGCCAAGCTGCCTGCAGGCACGCTCGAGACGCTGCTGAAGCCCGAGAACAAGCCGAAGCTGCAGCGCATCCTCACATCTCATGTCGTCGCCGGGAGAGTGACGGCGGCCGACGTGGCCAAACCAGCTCGGCGAAGGCGGTCAGTGGGGCCACGCTGAGGATCGCAGCCCGCGATGGCGGCGTGACCGTTGACGACGCGAAGGTCGTGAAGACCGACATCGCCGCGACCAACGGCGTGATCCACGTGATCGACAGCGTCATCGTCCCGAAGGACGAATAGGCCGGACCATGGACGCATCAGTTCTCCTCACAGGAGCGACGGGATACATCGGCGGCCGTCTTCTTCGACATTTCGAAGGGGCCGGCCGTCCGGTGCGGTGCCTTGCGCGCAATCCCGAACGCGTGTGCGCAAGCCGATCACGACGGAGGTCGTGCAGGGGGACTGCCTCGATGAGGAGTCGCTGGACCTCGCGCTCGCTGGCGTGGACTCGGCGTATTACCTGGTGCACTCCCTGTCGGTCGGCGCCGATTCGCGGAGGTGGATCGCCATGCCGCCGCAACCTTCGGCCGCGCGGCGGCTCGCGCTGGCGTCCGGCGCATCATCTATCTCGGCGGCCTGGCAGATCAGGCGGGTTCGCTCTCCAGCCATCTCCAGAGTCGAGCCGAAACCGGATCGCTCCTGCGTGCCAGCGGCATTCCGGTCATCGAATTCAGAGCATCAATCGTGGTTGGCGCCGGAAGTCTGTCGTTCCAGATGATCGAGGCGCTGGTGGAGCGCCTCCCCGTCATGGTGTGCCCGCGATGGGTCGCGACGTTGACCCAGCCGATGGCGGTTGACGACGTGGTGGCGTACCTGGCGGGGGCGCTGGAACTCCCTGACAACGGCAGTGAAGTGTTCGAGATCGGTGGTCCAGACGTGGTCTCGTACGGTGACATCATGCGGGAGTACGCCCAGCTCCGCGGGCTGCGCCGCTGGCTGCTGCCCGTGCCGTTGTTGACGCCGGACCTGTCGGGTCTCTGGCTCGCACTGGTGACACCGGCGCAGGCGCGTGTCGGTCGCGCGCTGGTGGAAGGATTGAAGAACCCGACGGTGGTCAGATCGTCAGCGGCATTGGACGCGTTCCAGATCGAACCGACGCCGTTACGCGTGGCGCTGGCGACGGCGATCGAGGCCGGCGCTCGGTCACGTCAGAAGGTCGACACGCGGACCATGGTTGTGGACGCGCCCCCTTCGCAGGTCTTTGTGCCGATCAGGCAGATTGGCGGCACGACGGCGCGCGTACTGGTACGTCCTCCTTGCTGTGCACGAATGGATGTTCAGCGGTCTCCTGCGGGAGATCGCGAGTCGCGCCCAGCTACGCAGAGCGGAACTCGACGGCGAGGCGGCGGTGCGCCCGGCTATCGGGGGCTGACCGAACGATTCGTCAGCCAAAGCGGAACAGACGACTACCGCGAGAACGACGCCGAGTCAGAGGTGGTTCTTGCACAAGCGTGTTGCTGGCCCAGCCGCGGTCCGATTCATGAGTCGACATAGGGAGCGCGCCTTCTGGCCCTCAGCCGCGCCAAGGTGCCCATCGATCGATTGCCTTGGAAGTCGTTGCTCCTCAGGGCTTTGCCGCAAATGCGTGGTGTCAAGCCCAGTGTGCGGGTACATCTGGGGGTACGTTCCGCACAGCCGGCCTATCGACGGCGGCCCCAGCACCCGTGCACGAACACCGCGTCCCGGCAGTGCGACTCTAGTCGAGGTACTTGATGAAGACGACCTCGTTGCGCGCCTCGTTGTAGATCAACTCGTCGACGATCCCTCGCGTGATCGCGAGCCCCAGCCCCCCTGGCCGCAGTCCCTTCTCCTCGCGCACCAAAGCGTGCCGCAGTGGATCGTCTTCCGGGTTGTTGATCGCCGAGTGCGTGAGGCCGTCAGGGCTGAACCCCTGACCGGGATCGGCGATGCGGTACAGCAGCATGCGGCGCGCGCGCAGACAGGAGATGCGAACCATCCGCGTCGGATCGAGCTTGCCGCCCCACTCGACAGCGTTCAAGAGCAGCTCGCGAAATGCCGTTCCAACCGACTCACGTACCGCCTCCGGCAAGTCGGCCGGGAGTCGCATCATGAAGGCGTGGACACGATCGGCGACGTGCAGCGAACAGGGCACCACGAGTTCGACCCACTCGGGTCGTGCCGACACCACCGTTATTGGCAAGGCTGCCGCCGGTGGCGCCCCGAGTACCTCGTCGACAACCTGCAGAATGGCGCCCGGTGCAAACGGCTTCGTGACGTACCGATCCGCCTGACCGCGGATGGCCTTGAGCAGCGTTTCAGGCGTGTCGTCGGCGGTGAGCATGACCACGCGCGGAAGGGTCGCCAGGTTCTGCACCTCTGCGAGGACGTCGAGCCCGCTCATATCGGGCAGCCCCACGTCGAGCAGCACCACGTCGAACGCCTCGCCCACCAGGGCATTGAGCGCTGCGCGGCCGTCCGCCGCCTGCACGACGAGATGGCCTGCCTCTTGAAGCAGCGAGCCAATCGCATGCCGAAACCCGCGATCGTCGTCGATGACCAACACGCGACTCTTCGCGATCGCTCCAGACGTCATGACGAGCCTCCCGACGACGAGACGGAATGGCAGATGCCGATCGCAGACCCAAGCGTAGTGTAATACTGGTCGCTCCTTCGAAAGAGGTGTTGGGAATGGAGCCGCCGCCTCCGAACCAGGCACACGCGCACACACGCATGCACCAGCAGGTCGTCTACGAGACGGCCTGTGCCCTTGCGGAGTCGGAGACGCTCGTCGAAGCGGCGCCGCGGATGCTGCAGGCCATCTGCGGTGCGCTCGGGTGGGAGTACGGCGCGTTCTGGACCGTCGACCGCCCCGCAGCCCGTCTTCGTTGGGCCGCGACATGGCACGCGTCGTCGCTGCCATTCGACGAGTTCGCCGCCGTCAGCCGAGCGACAGCCTTTGCCGCAGGCGACGGCCTGCCGGGGCGGGTGTGGTCGAGCCTCCAATCCGCGTGGATTCCCGACGTCGTCCACGATCCACACTTCCCGCGTGCGCCTGCTGCCGATCGGGCGGGTCTGCACGCCGCTTTCGGCTTCCCCGTGCTGGGACGCGCCGAGATCCTCGGGGTCATGGAGTTCTTCAGCCGCGAGATCCGTGAGCCCGACGAGGATCTGCTGGGGATGCTGACGACGGTCGGCCGACAGATTGGCCTGTTCGTCGAGCGGAAACGGGCCGAGGAGGAACTCGATCGGTTCTTCGCGCTCTCGCGGGACCTGCTCTGCATCGCCAACTTCGACGGGTATTTCGTCCGTCTGAATCCAGCATGGGAGCGCACGCTGGGGATGCCGCGAGAGGAACTGCTGGCGAAGCCGTGGCTGGACTTCGTCCACCCCGATGACCGCGAGGCCACGATCGGTGCCAGGTCCACGATCGTGAACGACACGGAGTTGACGGTGTTCGAGAATCGTTATCGGTGTGCCGACGGAACCTACAAGTGGCTCCAGTGGAACGCCGTCGCCCACAGCGATCTCGGCTTGATTCATGCGGTGGCGCGGGATGTCACAGACGCGAAGCGGACCGAGCGGGAGCTCGAGAGCGCAAGACGGCGAGCGGAGGAGGCGACGGTTGCCAAGAGCGAGTTTCTCGCCAACATGAGCCATGAGATCAGGACCCCGATGAACGCCATCATCGGCATGACCGACCTGGCGCTCCGCACGACCCTCACGGAGGAGCAGCGCGACTTGCTGCACACGGTCAAGGATTCGAGCGAGGCTCTGCTGGCGCTCGTCAACGACATTCTCGATTTCTCGAAGGTCGAGGCGCGGCAACTGGCTCTCGAAGAGGTCCCATTCGCGTTCCGGGACGTCGTGGAGGATGCGGTTCGACTGCTGGCGTCGCGCGCGGATGCGAAGGGCCTCGAGCTCGCCTGCCGCATTGCTCCGGACGTTCCCGATGCGCTCGTGGGTGACCCTGGACGCCTGCGCCAGGTGTTGATCAATCTGGTGGGTAACGCCATCAAGTTCACGGACCGCGGCGAAGTGATCGCCGAGGTGGCGGTCGACGAGCGGGCGGATGCCACGGTGAGGCTGCGGATCGTGGTATCGGACACCGGCATCGGCATTCCGCAGGAGAAACAGTGGCAGATCTTCGGCCCGTTCGTACAGGTCGATGCCTCCACCACCCGCCGCTACGGAGGCACGGGCCTCGGACTCGCGATTTCCATGCAGCTCGTAGAGCTGATGGGCGGACGGATCTGGGTCGAAAGCGAGGTCGGACGGGGAAGTCGGTTCTCGTTTGTCGCCCACTTCGGCGTAGAGGAAGGGGCCACGGCACACGCGGCGCCTCCAGAGTCCTCGGACCTCGGCCATCTGCGGGTTCTGGTCGTTGACGACAACGCCACCAATCGTCGGATCGTCGAGGAGATGCTGACGGCGTGGCGAATGAGACCGACGTCGGTCGACGGCGCTCGCGCCGCACTCGACGCTCTCGCGAAGGCCGTCGACGCCGGTGAGCCGTTTCGGCTCGTGCTCTCCGACGCCCTCATGCCCGACGTGGACGGCTTTGCGCTCGCGCGCGCCATCCGCGCGAACGCGCGGTTCGCGGCCACCAAGCTGATCATGCTCAGCTCGATGGGGCTGCCACCCGGTCACTCCCGCGTCCACGAGGCCGGCTTCTCGGCGTATCTGAGTAAACCCGTCAAGCAATCCGACCTGCTCGACGCGATCGTCGCGGTGTTCGCCCCGCGCACGGTCCTTGGTCAACGGGAGTCGCCGGCGCATCAGGCGCCACCTCCGCGCGTGAGAACGCGTCCGCTTCGCCTGCTGCTCGCCGAGGACAACGCGACCAATCAGAGGGTTGTCGTCACGCTCTTCGAGAACCGTGGGGACACGGTCGTGGTCGCGTCGAACGGTCGCGAGGCCGTTCAGCAATCTGCAGAGACGTCGTTCGACGTGATTCTGATGGACGTGCAGATGCCGGAGATGAGCGGCCTCGAGGCGACCGCCGCCATCCGGGAGCGAGAGCGGTCCCACGGCGGCCACATTCCCATCGTGGCCATGACGGCGCACGCCATGGCCGGTGATCGCGAGCAGTGTCTTGCCGCCGGCATGGACGCCTACGTGTCGAAACCCGTGCGTCTGGACGAACTGCTCGCCGTCGTCGACGGCTTATTCACGTCGGTACCCCCGGCCCGACTTCTTCTCGACCCTCTCACGCTGCTCAGCGCGTTCGGAGGGAACCGTACGGTGCTCGCCGACGTCATCGATATGTTTCTCGTCGACGGCCCTCAGCTGACGAGGGCCATTCGGCAGGCGACGGCTCAAGGCAATGCCCAGAGATTGGCTTCCTCTGCCCACGCCCTCAAGGGGTCGGCCGGGCTGTTCGGTAAACACGGCGCCTACGAAACCGCGAGTCGACTAGAACGGCTAGGGAAGAGCGGCGACATGCGAGGCGTTGGCGAGGCGTGCGATGAGTTGGAACGGGAGATGGACGCATTGCACGCCACGCTCACCGAACTGCGCAAAGACCTGCTCTAAAACCTTAAAACCCCAGAACTCGGCGTTGCGCGGTGGAGGTATCTCCAAGGACATTGAACCTTCAGGCGCGAGGTCTCGTCAGCCAGGAGGGAGGGTCCACAGGGACGTGTCTCAGGGGCATGAGCGTGTGTGTGGCGAATCGCTGAATTCATGACATTCTGAATTGCACGGTCTTGTTGCGATTGCGACATGCGCGATGTGGCCGCCCTGTTTCCATCTGTTGCTGACATCGCTGATCTGCGGGGTCCACTCCATCTCAGTCGCGCCAAGAACGGACCTCTGAGTAGGGCCGTTCTGCGGGATCAGTCGTTGTAGTGCCTTGCCCACTCTGCGTGGTCTTTGCGAGTGCAGGCGGCCATCCCTTCGGTCGCCGTGGCAAACCACTGCTCGTCGCGATCGAGTCCCTTCAGCAGCGTCTCCAGCGCATCCCGACTGCGGCTGCCGAGATGGATGTTGGCCGTCTCCCGGCCCATCAGCCGCAGCAGGGCCGGGGCCAGCACGAGCCGCTTGTCGCGCGCGCTCTTGGGCATTTCGATTTTCGCGATGTCCGGCGCAAGCTGGCGGACCAGCCAGCTGTCATGCACCTGAAAGTGTGGGTCGGGATCTCGAACCGCGTGTTGGAGCAGTGTCGCCGTCTGCGAGGGCATGTGCTCCTGCCCGGTCCACCAATACAGTGCGGAGGGCACAAGCGCCTTGGCCTCGCGTCCGTTACGCACGCCGTTCTTCGGATTCTCCACGGCTGTGAAGCGCCGCCGCCCGAGACTGCCCAAGCCGCCCGGCGACTTCTGCGCTCGGAACGCCAAGTCCGCGCCGGGTGGAAACGAGGCGCGGAACATATCCTCGAGCCCTTTCGGAAGCTCGGCCGCGTCGATCTTGGGGTTGTCGTGTGCGTCGAGCTTCTTCTTCCAGAACGTCTTCGGGTCTTCCTGCGTGTCCCTCGTCAGCTTGACCAGTGCCGCGTGTCGCCGGTCAGAGAGCAGGATCGGCTTCCCTTCGGTACGGAGTCCGGTCCGATAGCCTTCGAGGATCACTGCGCACACCCATTTGGCCGACACGTGCACCTCGGCCGCCTCTGCTGCCAGTGCGGCGCTGGCGGCAAGCCGCACGAGATCGCTCGTAAACGGCAGCTCGCAGGCGTCGTCGAAGTCGTTAATCCCCCAAACCAGCCGCTGTCGCGAGTCCCGCCAGACACCGAAGTTCTCCACGTGCAGATCGCCCACCGCAAGCAGCACGTCCTCCTCTCGCTCGGCAAGCCGTGGACACACCTGTGGCCATTGTTCAGCCCAACGGTAGAAAGTCGCCCGCAGGAACGGGAACGCCTTCGTACTACCCATTTCGCGGTGCTTCTTCTTGAGCAGCCTCCCGGAGACGTCCGTTCGCTTTCGCATCCACGCCTCGAAGTCGCGTGTGGATTTGAAGATGCTACGCATGTCAATCCAGCTCCCTTGGCGAGGACGTCCCTCGCTTGCCCTGAGCCGCCGATTCTCCTGCATTTTCGCGAAGCCGACAACAGTCGCTCGCCAAAACGAGGATCATGTGATCTCTTACGACGTTTTGAGTGTGGCATCGGCGACGGCCTCCTTAACAGTTGCCGACAGCTTCGTGGGATGCACCCGCGACTTCATCGCACGATCATGCCGCCGCGGGCCCCCGACATGCCAGCGGCTTCAATGGCCGACCCACTACCATGACGGTCCGCAGCCATGCACCAACGCCTCGAGTTCTCGGTCGTGCTCGTGCTCTAAAACGGCGGATGGACGGTCGGGTAGTAGCGCGCGGCGCGCCGTCACTTCTCGCTCGTCGGCTGCCAGTTCAGCACGACCGTGATCGGACGTGCAGGACCGGCGTCGTCGGGGGGCGTGGCCATGAGGAACCGCTGCCCGTCTGGCGTGACGTCGTAGTGATACTGCGACGACCAGTTGGGCTTCGAGGTGAACAACCGTTGTGGCGGCTGGAACTCGAAGGCGGCGCCGTCTCCGTTCACGCCGACGGCCATGACTGTCCCGTCCAATTCGAGAAAGAACATCTGCTTTCCATCGCCGCTCCACCGCGGCATGTGGCCGCCGGTTCCGGAGATCATCGACCTGTCGCCGGGCCCTGGAAACGGCGCGACGTACACTTGCGACAGCCCGCTTTCGTCTGACGTATACGCGATCCAGCGCGCGTCTTGAAGCCGCGCCAGCGTCTCATTGAACGGCGTCACCAGGAACGGAAAAGGCTTCCGGTCGCCGGCCATCGGCAATACCCAGAGGTCGCTGCCCGTTGCCGCCGACTGCGTGCCGAAAAGCAGAAACCGTCCGTCGCGCGACCAGTTCCATGGGAATTTGTCGACGTCCCTGGCAAGGAGGATCGCGATGAGAACGCCGCAACGCGTCCGCTTGCGTCGAGCGCTGGCGACCCACTCGCCTCCATCCAGCCGGTGTGCGAATCGGAACTGAGGCGTACGATCGACCGCTTATCTCGATCGAAGACGAACACATCGGTCAAGAGGTTGATGTCCAGGTCTAGCGGGCGGCATCGCTTTCGGCACACCAAGTTGGACGCGACGGACTCGAAGGCCACGAAGTGTCCGCTCCCCGAGAGCACGGGCCGCGTGCTTGCGCCATCGCTCGCGGCGCCGTCCACGCCGCGGCTGACAAGCGTCGTCGTGGACGCCTCGAGGTCATGGAGAAAGATATTGGAAACGTCCTTCATGTCGCTTCCACATCCTCGCCAGCTGGGGCTCGAGAAGATGCGGCGCAACGAGATTGGAAGGCAGGTCACGTCGCGTAGCGAGCGCTACGCCGCCCGTCGGCGGCGCCGTCTTGGCAGCTGTGGCGGGTACGAGCAGTATCGGAGAGGACGCGTTGACGGCTGCAAGTGTGTTGTCGTGAATGACCGGCACACCGGGTCTGAGGCCCTGCTTTCCACCGTGCTGTGCACAAGCGCGTTCCCGCATGTGGAGCAGCGAGCGCGCAGACATTCGCTCGTGGATGCCGGCGTTCGCGATGAAGGTAGCGACGTCGAGAGGCGCGGGCGCCGCGCAGGCGATGGTGCTCGAGTTTTTCGGCCGCCATGGGGATCACCACGGCGGCGGCACAGAGACGTCCGGCTACAAGCGCGATCCGGGCCTTAGTGACGCTACGTCCCGTCCTCATGGTAGAAGCGGACCCGCCGTCACTGGCCGGCTCACAAGTCCGTGCCGCATGCTTCGTCACCACGCGTTACCGTGGAGAAGGCGATGAATGCAGCGGTAATCGGCCTGAAATAGAGGTTCCACATCATGAGGCCGTCGCTTTCTCAGTGATGCCGAGTGCTACACTGCGTGCTGCCCACAGCGTCGCGCCACCGCTGCTCGCATGTCCTCTGAGAAGCATCAGAAGGATCTACAGCCGGCCTCTCCACGGGCGACTCTGCCGCCGTGCACCAAAGCCGCAATTGACCAAGCCGTGCCCGCACTGGTCGGGAGTTCCCGGGGCCGTCGTTGCCACACGAGCACGCCGCGGCCATGCCGCTGCGAGTGCACCGATAGCTATCGAATGGGATCCTCGGGCACAAGGAGTGTGATCCGCCTGCGCTGATTGACGTACGCTACACAGGCCCCCTGGTTGGCGAACGGGCCCGGATGCGTGAACGTTCCCCACCCGCCGTTCCTGCATTCGTCGACGGTGCTGGGTGGGCCGCACCGGTGCTCGTTGTCGGGGATGTTGACGCCGAGCGGCCTGGCTGGCGGACCGACGAACATGTTGTACTCGACCGCGTCCTCGGCACCCAGATTGTAGGCGCGGTGGACACGACCTTCTGACGTCTCGAAGGCCTCTCCTGCGGAGTACTGCTTGGTCGCGCCGCAGCCATCCTCGATCGTGATCGTGCCCTGCGTGACCACGTTGTAGACATAGCCCGGGTGGTAATGCCATGCGCCGGTGACTTCGCCGGCCGGCGTTCTGAGCACCCGTGCCGTGACCTGGGCCGCCCCCCCACGCAAGCCGATGTGTTCGCTGGCTCCGTCGTACCTGACGACGACGATGGCCGCGTAGGTGATTGCGCTGCCGACCGCCAGCATGGCTGCGCCGACCGCGAGGATGCGTGTGGTTCGTGACCGAATCGGTTTCATCGTGCTTCTCCGCTCTCAGGGGAGGGCGAGCCCTCGTTGCCGTCATTGGTGCGTCCCTGGCGACGACAATGGCCGTATGGGCTGAGACTCACAACCTGCAAGAGGCGGCACCGGCGTGGGATCGGGCTCTTGCCGCCTGATGCGGCCTATTGCGGCTGCCTTGCGACTAGAATCAAGGCGCGTCACCACGCCGAACCCGAGCCCAGCGTTGACCGATCCCCTCGCGCCCTCATCCAGCCAACCAGGCGGTCGCCTGGACTCGTGGAAGGAGATCGCGCGTTATCTGAGTCGGGACGAGAGCACCGTCCAGCGGTGGGAGAAGCGCGAGAGCATGCCCGTGCATCGTCATCAGCATGACAAGCGCGGATCGGTGTACGCCTACCCTGCCGAACTGGACACGTGGTGGCAAGGCCGGCGGCAGCAACTCGAGCCGCAAACGGTCAGCAGCGAGGAGACCGCTCCTGAAGTTCCAAGCGGCGTCCCGTCTGCTGACTTCGCACCCGAGCCAGCCAATCGGAGGCGGCGATGGTGGGTCGGAATTGCGGCGAGCCTCGTGGTGCTTCCGGCGACGTTCCTCGCACTGACGTGGCTGCCGCGACGCTCGGAGCCCGCGGCAGACCCCAGCCGGGCGCTCCTGAGGCTCACGTCGACCTCGGGCGTCAATATCGACCCCGCGCTCTCGGCTGACGGATCGCTGCTCGCGTACGCGTCTGACCGCGGCGGATCAGGTGACCTCGACATCTGGGTACAGCCAACACGCGAGGAGCGACCGAGCCGCGTCACGAGCACGTCGGGTGATGAGCTCGAGCCCTCGTTCTCGCCGGACGGCAGCTCAATCGCCTTCTCCAGAGGAGAAGGGGCCGGCCTTTACATCGTTGCTGTCGCGGGCGGGGAGCCTCGCCTGCTCGTGTCAGCGGTGTCGGCACGCACGCCACGGTTCTCTCCGGACGGACGATGGGTGACGTACTGGACCGGCCCGCCGGTGTGGGTGTCGATTGGAGCGATGACAGTCACGCGGTCGACGGGTCTTTTTGTCATTCCAGCCAGCGGCGGACCCTCGCGCGCGCTTGCACCGGAGTTCCCGCACGCGCGGTTCGGAACATGGTCACCTGACGGCGAGAAGATCCTCTTCCTTGGGGTGCGCGATCGCGATCCGAACCAGTCGTCGCTCGATTGGTACCTCGTTGGCGTCAATGGAGGCGAACCCATCCGAACCGGGGCGCTCGAGGTGCTTCGCACGGGCGGCTTGAAAGGCGTGCCGATTCCAGGGGGGTGGAGCCGGGACGGTTCCGTCATTTTCGCGAACTACGACGAAGGGGCGTCGAACGTGTGGCAGGTGCCGATTTCCCCCGACACGGGTCGTGTCGCTGGAGAGCCTGCAAGGCTGACGTTCGGAACGGCCATCGAACGAAGCCCCACCGTCAACGCCTCCGGTCACGTATTCTTCACCAGCGTGGCCGAGAACGTCGACGTGTGGCGGCTGCCCCTCGACGTCAACACAGGTCTCGCGAAGGGCGCCATCGAACGCGTCACTGACAACGCTGCGAGCGACCGGCTGATAAACATGAGCGATGACGGTGGGACGATGGCGTTCCTCTCCTCCCGGACCGGGCAGGATCAGATCTGGGTCAGAGACATCGACACCGGACGCGAGCGCCAGCTCACGTCTGCGACCGCCCGAGCAGGGCGGATCAACCGCGAGGGGTCCACGGTGGCCGCCGCCAGGCCTGTGTCGGACAGGCCCAGAATCGATCTGATTCCCTCTCAGGGTGGCCCGGGCTCGACACTCTGTGACGACTGCTCTCCCGGCGATTGGTCGCCGGACGGGGCACGCCTGGTGGTTCAACGGGGTACCCCGACGCGCCTTCTGTTACGAGACATCAGTTCCGGGCGCGAAATCGAGCTGGCCGCGCACCCCACGTGGAACCTCCTTCAACCCCGGTTCTCGCCCGACGGACGGTGGATGGTCTTCCACACGACGAATTCGCCCTCGCTTCGACAGATTTATGCGGTTCCGGTAGTCTCCGAGGAGCCCGCCCCCGTCGACGCGTGGATACCGATCGTGCGCGATTTCGGTGTGCAGCCAAGCTGGTCGTCAGACGGATCGGCGATTTACTACTTCTCCTCAAGAGATGGCGCGCTCTGTGCGTGGCGTCAGCCGCTCGATCCTGGAACGAAGCGGCCGGTCGGCAGTCCCCAGGCGGTGCAGCATTTCCACCAGGCGCGCCTGCGCGCTCCATTCGCGGCAGGCGCCCAAACCAGCAATCATGTGGCCGCCGGATATCTGTATGTCACGCTTGCGGCGTCAGCTGCCAACATCTGGATGCTTGATCGGTAACCGCTGACGTCCAGTCACTCAGAACAAACAGCCCAGTTCCGTTCCCCGTCCTCCCCTATTTCTCGACGCAAGTGGCGAACGAAATGGGTGCGGCACACCGGCCAACCAGAAGACAGAAGGCGCTTCGAGCTCTTCCGAGAGTGACCTCGCCCGGCAACACCTGAGCCATCCATCGCCAGAAGAGAGCATGGTCATGCTCTGTGCATCCGGGTGAATGCCGTCTACCCTCCCCTTCGCATCGCGATTACAGAGCGCAGCAGGGTAGACGTCCTGCCCTGTGGACGAGAGACCCCGGGGCACGCTGTGCGGGTCGTCACGCCAGCGCTGTTCATCGCGACCAAGCTGTGACCACTGCACTCGACTCTCCTGACCGGAGTGTTGTTCAAGCTCAGCGGCCAGCCCTCGGAATTGGCACGGTCGGGACGGTAGTCTGTGTGTGGCACCAGCGAAGGAGGACGTCGATGTGGCTTCGCGTGCGCTCGCTGTCGGCTGTCGCGGTGGCCCTGACGCTCTCCAGCGTTCACGTCGAGTCGCGCGACGTGCCGAAGAGCGCGGATCACCCGCTGATCAAGCGATACGAAGGTTCGACGATCGTGCGTTACTCGCAGAGAGATTTCGACGAGTACAAACTGCCGGTCGGCGCCGTCGTCGGCCAAGGCGACAAAGCGCATTTGCCGAAAGTGCTGATACTCGAAGGCCGCGTCACGCGGTTGACATACCTCGTTCCCGTCGGCCGATCGGCACTCGAGGTGATTCGAAATTACCAGCAGGAACTGAAGCGGGCAGGCTTCACCACTCTCTTTGCCGGCGATCATGCTGCGCTCGGAGAGGGGAAGTACGACTCGGCCTTCGCCGTCGCCGGCTATCAAGACCTCGAGCTGCCGTCCGTCAGCAGGACCCACTTCAACATGCTCGTGGCGCAGGACGACCGCTATCTTGCCGCCAAGCTGGCGCGCCCCGAGGGTGACGTGCACGTTGCACTCTATGCGGCGGCGATCGGAGAAGGCTGGGGCAAGTTCCTTTACGCCGATCCGCCGAGCAGGGGCAAGACGGCGGCCGACGGCCAGGTCATCGCGCAGCTCGACATCGTCGAAGCGAAGCCGATGGAAACCAACATGGTGACGGTCTCTGCTGGTGAGATGGCGAAAGGCATCGCGACGGCCGGCAGCGTCGCTCTCTATGGCATCCTGTTCGACTTCAACAGCGCGACGGTCAAGCCCGAATCGATGCCGACGCTCGAAGAGATCGCCAAGCTCCTCAAGGGCGACCCGGCGCTGCGCCTCCTCGTCGTCGGTCACACCGACAACGTGGGGGCATTCGACTTCAACAAGGATCTGTCGCAGCGTCGTGCCGCGGCGGTGGTGCAGACCTTGACATCGAAGTTCGCCGCGGACCCCAAGCGGCTCACACCGTTCGGCGTCTCGTTCGCGAGTCCCGTCGCGTCCAACAAGACGGAAGACGGTCGCGCCAAGAATCGCCGAGTGCAGCTCGTCGAAGACGTCGCCGCGGCCGTCCGGTAGCGCGCTCGCGTACGCGTTGCGCTCATATGTCGGTGGCCGGCGGCGTATCGAAGGCGGTGGACCGCGCCGGGCTACATGCCCAGACATTCTGCACTTTCCTGCGCGAGTTCTCGTCATTAGGCGAAAGCGAGCGACGCGGGCATTGAGTCGTGGTGTTCACACCGTCGCCGTGAGTGCCGGACACCTGTCGCAGCTGATGGCAGTCCGAGGCCTTATTCCACTCGCGCCGCCCGAGCGCGTCCACGTCGGCAATCGTGCGACCGCGCACATGCGAGCGTGGTCCGTGGCGCGACACCCGTGCCGTCATGATCGGCGGCACGACCACTTGGACGTGTCCCGCCCTCGCGGCCTCATAGAAGCCGACCCAGATGGAGTTTCTTCCAGCCTCGACGGTCCGCAGCCATGCACCAACGCCGCGTTGACGTTCGCGCCGGACTCCAGCAAGAGACGCACTGCGTTGGATCGGGTAGCATCGCGCGCAGATGTCCCCGATGCTCTCCCGCATTCCGCATCCCCTCGTTATGCTCCTCGCCTGCGTCTTTGCCGCCGCTGTGCTCACGCATGTCGTGCGAGCCGGCGAGTTCGAGCGACGAGATGATCCGGCTACAGGACGGCGGGCCGTCGTTGCTGGCTCGTTTCACCCTCTTCCGCAAAGCCCGGTTGGACCGTTCGCAGCGTTGATGGCCTTGCCGCAGGGGATGACCGAGGCGGCGGCAGTGATCTTTCTCATCTTCCTCGTCGGCGGCGCGTTCAGCGTCGTCGAACATACCGGCGCATTCAACCAGGGCGTGGTTTGGCTGGTGAAGGTGCTGGGTGATCGCACAGATCTAGTCGTCCCGATCTGCTGCGTGACGTTCGCCGCCTGCGGAGCGGTGGAAGGCATGTGGGAAGAGATCGTCCCGCTGGTGCCGGTGCTGCTGCTCCTGGTCCGTCGCGCCGGGTACGATCCGATTACGGCCGTGGCCATGAGCATCGGCGCGGCGGCCGTCGGCGTCGCGTTCAGCCCGATCAATCCGTTCAGTGTTGGCATCGCGCAGAAAGTGGCGCAGCTGCCGCTGCTGTCGGGCCTCGAGTTCCGCATGGCGGTCCTCGTAGCGGGACTCGTGATCTGGACGTGGTGGACGATGCGGCATGCGAAAGGCATGCGGACGGCGCCGGAGGTCGCATTCCGGGAGACGACAGTTCCGCTCGACTGGCGCCAGGCGGCGATCCTGCTGATGGTCGGGGCGACGTTCGCCGTCTACGTGTTCGGGGCGGTGCGCTACGACTGGGGATTCAATGAGCTCGGAGCCCTGTTCTTCGGAATGGGCGTGGTCGCCGGCTTGCTCGCCGGGCTCGGTATCGACGGCACGGCTCGCGCATTCGTCGAAGGCTTCCGCTCGATGGCCTTTGCCGCGACGCTGATCGGTTTCGCACGCGCAATCTTCGTGGTGCTCGACAAGGGCAAGATCGTCGATACGGTCATCAATGGGATGGTGACACCGCTCGCGGACCTGCCGGCGGTTGTGTTCGCGCTCGGGATGACGGTGGTGCAGGCCGCGATCTCCATTGCCATCCCCAGTACATCCGGCCGTGCGGTGCTGACCATGCCGATTCTTGTGCCGATGTCGGATCTTCTTGGTGTCTCGAGGCAGGTGACCGTGCTCGCGTATCAGTTCGGTGCTGGCGTCATCAACCACATCCTCCCGACCGACGGCACACTGATGGCGGTCCTTGCACTGGCGGGCGTCCGCTTCGATCGCTGGTTTCGTTTTGCGGCGCCAGCGTGCGCGATGCTGTTCGTCCTGGGCCTGCTCGCAATTGCCGTGGCCGTGGTGACGGGGCTGCGCTAGCTGGCTGGGTGTCAGGGACGGAATTTGCAACTACCTGATCACGGCGGCCTGAGCCACGCTGCCGAAACTCATTCACAATCCGTCGGTTCGCAGCGTGTAGGCGGACGCCACGTCGGAGGCCGTCCGAGATGTATACAGATTTCGGACGGGATCATCGACCACCGCCACTGGCGTTGTGCATGGCTCGACACTGGACTCGCAACTCGCCCGCCCCGGCGTCGTCACCGACTGATCGCAATCGGCTCCGGCCTGCCAAGCGCGGTCATCCGATTCAGAATACGACAGGCAAGGCGCGCCTCGACGTCCCGGCCATGGCGACTACGAGCGCAAAGGCTATCGCCAATGATGGACTTGTAGCGGAAGAAGGCGTTCTCTAGCCGGGCCTGCCGATGGTAGCCCGAGACCTTCTTCCACTGGCGCCGTCCGAGTGCGTCCACGTCGGTGATCGCGCGCTCGCGTGCACGCGAGCGCGGCCCGCGCCGCGACACCTTTGCAGTTTTGGTCGGCGGCACCACGACCCGCGCGTGGCGCGCGCTCGCGGCCTCATAGAAGGCGACGGTGTCGTAGGCCGCGGCCGCCGTGACGCTGGCGATGTCGCCAGCTGCCGAGCTAATCAGATGCCCACGGTCGCGTCGTCCACTATCGCCTCGGTCAGCGCTTACGCGACGATCACGCCGGCGCCGTCGACACCCAGATGGACTCTCGACTTCATCCCACGATCATGCCGCCGCGGGCCGCCGACATGCCAGCGCTCCAACGGCAGACCCACTACCTGACGGTCCGCAGCCATGCACCAACGCCACTGAGCCTTGTCGATGCCGGCGCCGTGCCTTCAATGGAAGTGGTCGATCATCATGAGATCGCCCGGGGCGCGATAGAGCCCGTACACGATGGCCGAGTCGTCGGGCAGAACGCGTCGAACGCAATCGAGCGCGCGTCTGGCGCCCACGCCGGCGACCCCTGGCCGCGCCCCGGGGCACGCGTCAGTTGCACAGGACTCGAGCCATCGGCGTCCGCGAGCCAGATTTCGCTACCGCCACCCGGCCCCCGGACTCGAAAGCGAGCTGCAGGCCGTCCGGTGAATAGCGCGGATGAAACTCCACCCTCGTCGACTTCACGATCGCGCTCGGGGCGTTCCCTGGCAGGAGTCGATACACGTCGGCGTCCTGGTGGTGGCGGACGAACGCCAGCCGATCGACACCTGTGGCCACCGACTGGAACTGTGCACGTCCCCCGAACTCGATGCCCTCTGGTGCGTCGTGTGCCGTCACCCGGACCCGCCACAACGTGTTGAGCTCTTCCGACCATGCAAAGTTGGCGTAGACGATCCAGCGGCCATCGCGTGTCCAGGCGGTTCCCGTGATCGGCACGGGCTGCCGAACGAGTAGGCCCGTCGTCGCGCTCGGTTTCAGGTCGGCGTCGAGCTGCACGACGTAGACGTCGCAGAGGTCGAGTCTCTGGCACGATGCATAGGCCACGGCTCGTCCGTCGGCTGAAAACGTGGGCGCCAGGTGGAACGTGGGCGGGTCGGGGCGCGTGATGGCGCGAGCTTCACCCGTCGCCATGGAAATCAGATGGATACCTCCGGGAGCGTCACCCACAGCAGGGGCCGTCGCGACTGCCAGCCACGCCGAGTCGGGAGACCATGACAACTGCGCCCTGGCAGGGAGCGCGCTCACACGGCGCGCCGTTCCGCCGAGCGCTGAAATCACGTGCACCGTAGCGGGGTGGACCGTCCAGGGCTCCCCCATACGACGCCCCCAGCTCGTAACGCACAAACGCGATCTGTGTGCCGTCTGGGCGACCACGCGGGAAACTGCTCGCTAGCCGGATCGGTCGTCAGACGACGAACCTCCGGGGCACCGAGGATTCTCGTCCGGATATCCCAGTTCGTGCCGTCCTCGCCCGTCGAGGCGTACGCGATCTGCGTGCCGTCAGGCGAGAAGCTCCCGGCTCCGGTGTCGTGCTCGGACGTGAGCCGCGTGATCACGGACTCAATCTCGTGGATGGTGACGATGTGCGGGTGGTTGAGCGCGGAGGCGGCCTTGGCTTCCTGTACGAACGCCCATCGTCGAGCGGGGTCGGCCATTCGATCCGCGGGCAGGACCTTGATGGCCACCTCTCGATCGAGGCGAGAGTCGCGGCCGCGGTAGACCTCGCCCATCCCGCCCGCGCCCAGCGGCGTCAGGATCTCGTACGGGCCTAGTCGATGCCCTGATGTCAGCGACACCGGGTCCACTCGCTCATCTGGTCAGAAGAGTACCTCAGGCAGCACGATGAGCGCCGCTCGTCGGCGGCGCGGACCGGACCAACCGAGAGTCCCGCATGGCCTTTCCCAGCTTGGCCTGCCGCGATGTTTCGCGTGGCCCGCGCTTCGCCCACCACTGAAAGTCCTGTGCTGTCGACGATCAGATGCAGCGGTCCTGTGGCCGGGAGGTTGTGCGTCGCGACGTCGAGCAACTGACTTCGCCCCGCCTGACCAGGGCGCGCTCGTACACCTGCCAATTGCCCACCCGATAGTGCGTCTTGTACTTCGGGTGAACCTGCGACTTCATCGCACGATCATGCGGCGTGGTCAGGCGACGCTCTAGCGGCGTCACAGCCGGCCCATCGACGGCGCCCAGAGCCGTGCACGAACGCCACACGGCGGCGTCATGACTGTAGAATCGCCGTCTCCGATTCTGGAGCTCGCCCTCTGAGGTCGTGATGGCCAAGCTGTTGTGGACGCAGAAGCAGGATATCGGCCCGAGGCCGCGGTACGCGCACGCCATGGCCTACGATGCGGCCCGCCGGCGGGTACTGTTGTTTGGCGGTGATTCGCTCGCCGGTCACCTGTTCAACGACACCTGGGACTGGGACGGATCGGACTGGACGCAGGTCGAGGACCTGGGGCCGGGACCGCGCGGCGGCCACTCGATGGCGTACGACTCCATACGCAATCGGACCGTGCTCTTCGGCGGTAATTCAGGCGGCGCCGACCTGAACGACACCTGGGAGTGGGACGGCAGCGCCTGGACCCAGATGCAGAACGCCGGTCCAGCTGCGCGCGCCTTCCACGCAACAGCGTTCGATGCCGCTCGCGGCCGCGTCGTTCTCTTCGGCGGTCAGCCGTCAGGTGGTGGCGCGCCGTTAGAAGACACGTGGGAATGGGACGGCGAGGACTGGTCGCAGGTCGAAGACTCCGGTCCTCCACCGCGGAGTGGCCACGTTATGACTTACGACCGGGTTCGACACCGCACGGTGCTGTTCGGCGGCGCAGGAACCGGTGCGGCGTTCTCGGACACGTGGGAATGGGACGGGACCTCATGGCGTCACGTCGAAGACGTCGGACCGCGCGGCGCCGTCGGCGCCGCCATGGTGTTTCGAAGCAAGGTATCGACCCTGTTCGGTGGCATCACCACGTCTGCGGGCTCGGCACCCCGCGAGCTGTTCGGCCTCACCTGGGAATGGAACGGCACCCATTGGACGGCGCGACAGGATATGGGGGTGGGGCCCCGACTCGGTCACGCGATGGCGTTCGATAGTGGGCGCGGGTGCGTCGTGCTCTTTGGTGGCGTCACCGTGCCGCCCGAGAGCACGGGGGCGGCAACCTCGGTGAAAGGCGACACCTGGGAACACGCCGACGTCACGAGCCCAGGCGGGCCCGGCGGCGGTGGTCCTGTGACCGGTATCCTTGGCTCGGTGACGGCCGCGCCGGACCCGGTGATGCGAGGCGGTAGTCTCACCGTCACGGTCAGTCTGGCGGGGCCGCTTACCACTCCCGTCGTCGCGGTCGTCGACTGCCTGGGAGTCAGGCAGCTGATGATCCCGCCGATGCTGTTGACCGGGTCGACGCAGTTTCCGGTTCCGCAGGTGCTGCCGATGCCCGTGCCTGCATCCCTGCCGATTACGGCCACCGGGCCCGACGGCGTGTCAGTGTCGACGACGGTCACCGTCGTGTAGCGTCACGATCCGGGCGTGGCGATGGCACGCCGCCAGCACACACCACATCGAGACGATCAGGGCGTCTCGGAGCACCCGGCCAAGATCCAGTGGGCTGCTGCCCGTCCGCCCACGCTGGCTAGCCATTTGACAGGCACGCCGGCGTCGGCCCTGACAGCACCGCCCGGCTCAACACGCACGTCCCAGCGGTCGCCGCGCCATGGGCGCTCCCGCGTCGATGGCGATCCCGTCGTCCCATCCGTGCCTCTCTGTTGACCGCCTCGAGCGACTCCAGCCGACTGCCGTGGCGCTCCGCCGCCCGGCTGCAAGAACGACTCCTTGACTAGGACTCGGTCGCGGCGGCCTCAGCGGCTTCCCGCATGGGGCGTCGGCACGAGACGTGCTCCGGCCAAGGCGGAGGCACTCCATGGATCGGCAAGACGCAGCTCGAAAGTTCGACGCGCGCGATGAGGACAAGGGGCACGTCGCCACCGGCAACGAGCGCGTGCCTACTCACGACATCGATGATTTGCCCACAGAACACCCGGTGCCCGGCGACTTTGTTCCCAGGTCGCTGCCGAGTGGTTCCGAGGGCGACGTCCCAACCGAGATGGCGTCCAAGGAGAACGACTCGGAGAGCTCGGAAGGGATCGCTGAGCTGAAAGAGATGGAACAGAACGCGGAAGACGGCCGCGAGTGGGTATTCGCTACACCTGTACCGCAATCGAATAGTCGAGGAGAACTTGCATGATTGACTCGAACTCCGAAATACACGACGAAGGCCAGCCCTTGAGCGCCGCCGGAGAAGGTCATGCCGGGACAGCTGAACCCACAGATGCGTGCAGTCCGGACCCAACGAGCCCTGCGAGCAAGCCCCAGGGCACGCAGCGGGACCAGGAGAAGAACATGGAGTCGGAGGGGCAGCCAATTCAGCTACCCGCCGATTCTGGCGACCTGCCTGCCAGCACCGACGACGCAGCGGAATATGAGCGCGAGGCGAAGCTCGCCAAAGAAGGTTCTGGCTTCTGACAATCGCCCGTGTAGTGCTGATGGCGGACTCCCTCGCGGAGCCGCCAGGAGGCCGCAACGCAAAATGAGCGCCATGAAGATCATCCGCAACATCATCGTCGTCCTTGCTCTGTCAGCGGTCGCGGTCGCTACCAGTGCGTGTCCGGAAAAGGGCCCAGCTGAGAAGGCTGGAGAGAAGGTCGACAAGGCCGTCGACAAGACAAAGGACGCAGCGAAGGACGTCGCAAAAGACGTGAAGAAGTAGCTCACGCGGATCACGGGCCGCCGGCCGCGTCCCCAGCCGTCGTCCGCCGCTCCGGCGCAGCCACCTCCGGCCACGCACGCGTCCCACTCGTCGAACGTGACCTCGTACCTGCCGGCGGCAAATGGCCTGGCGATCGTGACCGTGTGTTGCGGACCCTCATCGTCGTCCCGATCGGGCTCTCCTGGCGGCGAGCCCATCAGGAACTGCCCGACTGGCACCTCCAGCATTTCCGGGCATTCGGGGCAGTCCTTGATGAACGCTACCGGCTGCGGGAAGCCCGGCGGACATGCCCGCGTTGGGTGTTCGCTGCGCCAAGGCCATGCCGGTTGCGCACAGACCGAGGACGACCGCAAGCTGCAAGCGCCGGCTCGAACCACTGGACATCGAGGTCCTCCACGCGACTGCCCCGGCGGCCAGAGGTCGAATGGTGACAGCAACCCGGCGCAGCGAGGGCGAGGCCGACCATGGAAAAGATGAACCCGTCCGCGCCCTCGAACAAATTCGACCACTTGCGCTGCACGCGATACCCACGGCCGTCAGGATATGGGGGCGGGCCAACCTCGCGCAGCTCCCGACCGGCGCGCGCATCCTTGAGCATCTCCGCCTTCGTCAACAGTTCCCCATACGCCACGGCGTCGCTCGTCGCCGGGTCGGCCACCTGGCCCGTGCCAACGAACGGGTCGAAGAGGTCGGGCCGCGCCTTCGCCATGTGGACGCCAAGGATCGATCCCACGAGTGGCCGACGAGAATGATCGTGTCCTTCGGCAGTTGCTTGCGCAACAAGTCGGCGAGCTCGATACCGTCTTGCGTCATGCGCGCGACCGTGATGGTCTGCGGCGCATCCGGGTTCTTTCCGAATGTTCTGCCGGCGCCGCGCTGATCCCATTGCACCACCGTGAAGTGCTTCAACCACAACTACGGCCTGGGCTGGATCGTGGAGGGGTGGGGCGTGCCTGGCAAGGGGGCACGGCAGTCGCGCCTGCTCACCGCTGCGAGACCGTGCTGCCGCCAGCGACGACGACAAGCAACGGAGATGTGAACAGTGTCGATCGGGCAGCGCATTAGGCACCTTCGTGGAGCCGGGCCGACACCTTCGGCTGACCCTCTACCGCTGCCGAGCGACACGGAAGCCGTAATCCGTATACCGGTAGGACGGATCGAGCCGGCTCCGCGCGGCGCAGCGGCTCATGGTGACCGCGTGCCGCCATGACCCGCCTCGCGATGCGCGGCGGACACCGTCCTCCGGCCCGGCTGGCTGGTCGGAGGCGGAGACGCGATAGTAATCGGACGCGTACCAGTCCGCGCACCACTCGTGCACGTTCGCGGCGATGCCGAACAGCCCGAACGGATTCGGCTCTCCCAGCGTGACCGGCCACGGTGCCTCCAGCGGGCCGCGGCCGCCCTCCGGGATCCACGCGGGGATCGCGTTGCCCCACGGATACATCTGCCCATCGATCCCGCCCCGCGCGGCGCGCTCCCATTCCGCTTCGGACGGCAGCCGCACCGGCGAGCCTTCGGACGCACGCCACCGGCAGTAGGCCTGGCAGTCGAACCAGCTCACGCCGACCACGGGACGATCGGGAATCGTGGACAAGAGCGTCCAGTCGCGCGGGGGGGCGTGGCCGCTGGCGCGCAGAAACAGCGCGTAGGCAACGCAGGTCACCGGGTACACCGCGAAGTCGAACGCCTCGACCCACACCCGGTGCACCGGTCGCTCCTCGGCGGGGCCCTCGTCGCTGCCCATCTCAAACCAGCCTTCGGGGATGCGAGCGAAGACCTCGTCGAGGGCCATGCCCTACCCCTCGAGGATGTCGCGCAGGACGCGGATCCCGTGCGCGCAGTCGGCGAGCCGCTCCGGCTGGTTGCCCACCTCGCGCTCGATCACGAGCGGCCCGACGTAGCCCACCTTCTTCAGCGTCTCGATGAACAGCGCCATGTTCACGGCGCCCTCGCCGAGCGGCACCTCCTGGCCCCAGTCCCCTGGCGTCGTCGGGCGAAAGGCGTCCTTGCAGTGGACGGTCGCGATGTCGGGTCCGAGGATCTCGACGGCACTGATCGGATCGCCCATGTCGTAGAGCAGCATGTTGGCGGGGTCGAAGTTGACCTTCACGTTGTCGCACTTCAGGTCGTCAAGCGTGCGACGCAGCAGGCCAGCCGTCTCCTGGCCAGTCTCGAGGCCGAGGGTGACCCTGTGCGCCTTCGCGAGCGCCGAGGCCTCGCCGAGCGTGTCAAGGAAGGCCTTCCGCCCATCGTCGTCGGGGTCGGGGATGAAGCCGCCGTGCATCGTCAGGCGGTCGACACCCAGCGCGGTCGTGCGCACCAGCGCCCACTTCAGTGTCTCGAGCCGCGCCGCACGCGTCGCCGGATCGCCGAAGCCGCCTGTCTCCTTGATCGTCTGCGGCGTCCTGTAATCCTCGCCCGGGAACCCGACCATCGCCGCGTGGATGTCGAAGCCGGCGGCGAGCGCCGCCGCCGGCAGGTCGTCGCCCTCGTTCCACGACGCGTGGTGCGGATCTCCGCAGGCCATCTGGATCACGTTCACGCCGAGCTCGTTCAGGAAACCGCGTAGCTCAGGCACGCTCGTGACTTGCAACGACCAACTGCACACACCGATGGCATAGGGTGGGATCATCGTCAGGACTCTAGCCTCATTCTGGCTGGAGGAGCCATGGTCGCCGCGGATCGCGCCACGACCCGGATGCGGAGCGGACCGTCCAGCCCAGCCACGCGGCAGCAGCGCCGATCAAAGCCAGGAATACCTCGGCGCATCCGTTCAGGCGCGCCACCCGCACGACTCCAAGGCGGCCGACACGTGCCGCGGGTCGGTCGCCTATGCCATCACAGCCCTGTCCCTGAGCGTCACGACTTGCAAGCGCTCGGCGCTACGAAGGCCTCTGCAATGCCCAGCACGTTTGTCGCAACCAAGCTGTCCACGTTGCTCAAGCCGCTATCAGCACGCGAGTTACGGTGTGCCATTCGGCTCCCGCCGCCTCCACTATTCATCCACAGCGGTCTATCGCCGTCCATGGCAGTCCATGGGCGTCCAGCCCTTCAACGTGGAACACGCTGAGCAAATCGGCCCACTACCGGCGCGCGGCGCGCTCCACTCGCCTCCCGAACCGCCCGCCGTCCACGAAGGCGTGGGAGTATTTCTGGGGGGTACGCTTCGAGCTGGGGGTATCGATACCTGGGGGTATCGGCACCCATCGTTCGGACAGTTCCGTCGTTCCTACGATCCAGCGCACGAGAACGGGCGCGTTCCTTGTAGAGCTCGCTCGAACGCGTACCCCCTTGCAAGCGCGCCGCTGCGCTTCGGCAGCGAACCGGCGCTCGCCGGCGCTCCGATCTGCTCCCGCACGCGGGCCTCAATGAGCGCGACGCGCTGTCTATTCATGTTCACCAAGCTGTCCGCGCGCGCTCGGATCACGCCCAGTTGGTGCCTCACGGTTTAAGATGCCGGCATGGCGCGATGGCGGCAGATGATCTGCGGCCACGGAACGACGGTTGGCGTGCTACTCCTGCTGTGCGCACGCGGAGTCGCGCTCGCACAGCCCGCGTCCGATCGCGAGGTCCTGGCGGACGCTCGTAAGCTGGCAGCGGCAGGTCAGTATGGGGCCGCGCGCGCCATGCTCGAGCCCCTGACGAGGAGCCAGGCCGCAGCTGGGCATGCCCACCTTCTTCTCGGAGCCGTCGACGAACAGGAGGGACGGCTCTCGGACGCCATCGCGCACTACCGCGAAGCCGTCGACCGACTCCCCCGCGACGCAGCCGCCCTCGACCGGCTGGGCTTCGCGCTTGGGCGCAGTGGCCAGACAGAAGAGGCGCTGGCCACATTCGAACGTGCCATCGCGGCGGATCCGGGAAACTTCGACGCGCAGTATCACCTCGGAGCCACCCGCTGGTGGGTCAAGCAGCCTCAGCGTGCCGTCGAACCCCTCGCGGAGGCCGTGCGTCTGCAGCCGGATCATGCGGAGGCCCGCTACTATCTCGGCCGTGCGTTACGCCAGTCGGGTCGGGGTGCCGAGGCACTGACGCATCTGGAGCGCGCTGCCGCATTGCGTCCAACGCTGGCGCCGGCGCATGCGCAGCTCGGTGTGGCACGGCAGTCGCTGGGTGATGTCGAAGGTGCCATCACGGCGTACAGGCGGTCACTCGCGCTCGATCCGGCCCAACCGGACATCAGCAACAGCCTGGCGCTGGCGCTTGTTCAGCAAGGCGACTGGCGCGAGGCAGAGGACTTGTGGTCCGTGCTGGCTCGCGACGCGGCGATGCGGGACACGGCGCGGCTCAACCTCGGCATGTCGCAGTTGCAGAGGGGCGACCTGACCGCAGCCGTGGCGACCTACCGGGCGATGCTCGTGGACACCCCCACCAGCGCCGAGGCCTTCTACAACCTGGGCATGGCGTTGAAGCAGCAAGACGACTTCGACGAGGCCGAGCGGGCGCTGCGCAAGGCGTGCGCGCTGGACGTGACCATGCGCGAGGCGCCGTTCACGCTCGGCGTCCTGCTGTGGCAGACGGGCCGCGCCGCGCAAGCGGCCGAGTGGTTCGACAAGGCGCTGACGATCGACCCGGCCTTCGCTGACGCCCACTATATGCGCGGCCTGGTACTGCAGGAGCGTGGCGACCTGCCGGCGGCCATCGACGCACTGCGTGCGGCCATCAATTTGCGCCCCTCGTCGGCCGACGCCCACTTGAGCCTGGCCCGCGCGCTCCAGCAGCACGGCGATCACGACGCCGCCGCCGCGGCCGTGGCCACCGCCACGCAGCTCTCACAACTCAAGGCCGATGCACAGGCCTCGACATTCGCCGTCGGAGCGGGGCGCGAACGCTTGCGCGCCAGCGATCTCGACGGCGCCATCGTGCAGTTCCGCGAGGCCATACGCCTCGCGGCCGACAACCCCCAGGCGCATTACCAGTTGGCGCTCGCCCTGCGCGCGCGCGGCGAGATCCGCGACGCGCAGCGACATTTCGACGAAGCGTCGCGGCTGGCCCCGTACCTCAAGCCGCCTCCGGACATGTAAGCTAATGCCAACGCACTCGGTGAGCTTGCGCCGTCTGACGGTTGCCGCAGCGTGCGTCTCGGTGGCGGTCGTCGCGGCACGTGAACCGGCGCCACCCACAGGCGAGGGCGCACTGGCCTTCGCCTTCAGCGAAGTGGCGGCGGAGGCGGGCCTCGTGCACGACACGGTATTCGGGGGTGTGGATCGCAACCGCTTCCTGCTCGAGACCACGGGGCCAGGGATCGCGCTGATCGACGTCGATGCCGACGGCTGGCTCGACATCTTCGTCGTCAATGGCACGTTGCTCGATCCGCCGACCGGCGCGCACACACCGACTGCCCACCTGTACCGGAATCGTCGTGACGGACGGTTCGAGGACGTCACCGACGCCATGGGCCTGCGTCAGACCGGCTGGGGACAGGCCGCCTGCGTCGGCGATTACGACCGCGACGGCCGCGACGACCTGTATGTCACGTACTGGGGCCAGAACCGTCTGTTCAGGAACACGGGTGGAAGATTCGAGGACGTGACGGAGGCCGCCGGCCTGGTCACGGCGCGGCGATGGGGTGCCGGGTGCGCATTCCTGGACATCGATCGCGATGGCCATCTCGATCTCTTCGCGGCCAACTACATCGACTTCGATCCCGGTCGCACGCCGACACCCGACAGCGGCTTGTGCCGCTACAAGGGCATTCCAGTCGCCTGCGGACCACCTGGCCTCACGGGCGGCAAGTACGTGCTCTATCGCAACACGGGGCGTGGCACCTTCGACGACATCTCGGTGAAGTCCGGCGTGACGCGGACATCCTCCACGTACGGCATGGGCGTCAGCACCCTCGACTTCAACGACGACGGGTGGGTCGACGTGTACGTGGCGAGTGATTCGAGTCCGAGCGCGCTGTTCGTGAACAACCGGGACGGCACGTTCAGCGACGCCGCAGTGCTGGCGGGGTGCGCCTACAGCAAGGACGGCAAGCCGCAGGCGGGAATGGGCGTGGTCGTGGCGGACCTGGACAGGTCGGGGACCATGGATCTCTTCAAGACGAACTTCGCGGGCGACACCTCGACGTTGTATCTCAACGACGGCAAGGGCTTCTGCGACGACCGCACGTTCCCGGCCGGTATCGGCATCAACACGCGGTATCTCGGATGGGGCGTCGGCGCAGCCGACTTCGATCGGGATGGCTGGGCGGACCTGTTCCTCGTCAACGGCCATGTCTATCCGGAAGTCACACAGTTGCCGGGTGAGGCGGCGTATGCGCAACGCAAGGTGGTGTACCGCAATGTCGCGGGCCGGTTCGAGGACGTCACCGACCGGCTGGGGCCGCCCATGACAGTGGCACGTCCTGGGCGTGGCGCGGCCTTCGGCGACCTCGACAACGACGGCGACGTCGACGTCGTCGTCAACAACATGCACACGAGACCGGATTTGTACCGTCTCGAGACGAGGGCGTCGGCTGGAACCTGGCTGCTGCTTCACCTGCGCGGCGTTGCGTCCAACCCCGACGCGATTGGTGCGCGCGTGACGGTGCGCGCCGGTGGCGACAGGTGGGTCGACGAGGTGCGAGGAGGAGGCAGCTACTACGCGCAGAACGACTTTCGTCTACATCTCGGGCTTGGAGGCCACGCCCGTGTCGACCGCATCGACGTGCGCTGGCCGAACGGCATGGAGGAGCAGTGGCACGACCTGCCCGTCAACCAGCTGCACACGCTACGGGAAGGCTCTGGTGCGGCGCCGCGGCGCTGATGCCGTGGGCGCACACTGGGCGATGGCTGCTTCACTGGTACGGGCGGTGGTCGTGTACCTCGCGCTCGGCGCCGGTGCGATCGCGCAGGCTCCCCCGCCCGACGACCGCGTCGAGCAGGCGCGACGCCTCGTCGATGCCGGCCGCGCGCAAGCGGCTCTCGACCTCCTCGGCGATCCCGGCACCGCCGACGAGGATGCGCGTCGTCACCTCGTACGCGGGCTGGCGTACTACCACCTCGGCGACGCGCCGCGCGCCATCGCCCTCCTGGAGCGCGCGCGGGCCGGACTGGAGGATGAGGCCGAACGCCTGCACGCCACCGAAGTGCTCGGCCTGGCGCTGATGCTTGCCAACCGCGCCACGGAGGCACTTCCCCACCTCGAGGCCGCCACCAGGGCCCGTCGGTCGCCCGAGGTCGCCCACGTGCTCGCACAGGCGGCCGTGCAGGCCGGGCAGCCAGACACGGCACGGCGGGCGCTCGCATTGGCGTTTGGTCTCGATGAAGATCGAGCCGAGGCTTTCGTCGCAGCCGGGCAGCTGATGGCTCGTCTGGACATGCACGAGATGGCGGAGCAGGCCCTGCGTGCGGCCCTGGCCCGGAACGCGTCGGTGCTGCAGGCCAACTACCTCCTCGGCCAGGAAGCTCTCTTCCGTGGCCGCCTCGATGAAGCCGTCACGCTCACCCAACGCGAGTTGGCGCTGAACCCGCTCGATGCGATGGCGCTGGTGCAGCTGGGCGACGCGCTGGCACGCCTGGACCGGTGGGACGGGGCCCTGCCTGTCCTGCAACGCGCGATCTGGCTCAACCCGTACTACAGCGCGCCCTACATCCTGCTCGGCCGCGGGCACCTGCGCGCCGGGCATCCCGATCTCGCCGAGGGCATGGCGCGCCGCGCCATCGCCTTCGATCCCAACAACCGCACCGCGCATTACCTGCTCGGCCAGGTCCTCCAGCAACTCGGACAGTCTGCCGCGGCGAAGGAAGCGTTCGCCCGGGCCGAACAGTTGCAGCAACAGGGGCGGCGCTGACATGGTCCCACTCGCCACGCTGTCGCTCGCTGGGCTCGTCCTCGCGGCCTCTCTCTCGATCTGGTCGTCGGTCGCGGCCGACGACGAGTGGCCCGTGCATCTTGTCGATCGCGCCGCGGACGCCGGGCTGACACGTCCCAGCATCTACGGCGGTGTCGACCGCAAGCGATTCATCCTCGAGGCAAACGGTGCGGGCGTCGCGCTCATCGATGTCGACGACGACGGCTGGCTCGACGCGTTGGTGCTCAGCGGGACGCGACTGCGTGAGGACGCACGCACGGCGATCACGTGGCCTGCTGGCGAGGCGCCGACGGCGCGGCTCTATCGCAACCGGCGCGACGGGACCTTCGAAGATGTGACGCGCGGCTCGGGTCTCGATCGCAAGGTGGGCTGGGCGTCCGGTGTCTGTGCGGGTGACTACGACAACGACGGGCGCCTCGATCTGTTCGTGACGTACTACGGCCACAACCTGTTGTACCGCAACATGGGCGGCGGCCGTTTCGAGGATCACACCGACGCGCGCGGCCTCGGCGGCAAGGCGGACCGTTGGGGATCGGGCTGTACGTTCATCGACTACGACGCCGATGGCCGCCTCGACCTGTTCGTCGCCAACTACCTCACGTTCAGTCTCGACACCGCGCCAAACCCCGGCGAGGGCCCGAACTGCGCCTGGAGGGGCGTATCGGTCAACTGCGGTCCCAAGGGATTGCCCGCCGAGACGAACCTGCTGTATCGCAACACCGGCTCGTCCTTCGTCGATGTCTCCGATGGCTCAGGCGTCAGTCGCGTAAGCGGTCGATATTCGATGAGCGCGATCGCCGCCGACCTCGATGGCGATGACGACGTGGATATCTACGTGGCGGCCGATTCAACGGCCGCCATCCTCTACCGAAACAACGGCGACCGCACCTTTACCGATGTCGCGCTCGAGAGCGGCGCCGCGTACAACGCTCTCGGTGCGCCGCAGGCTGGCATGGGCCTGGGGGTTGCGGATGTCAACGCGGACGGGCGCCTCGATCTCGTCAAGACGCACTTTGCCGATGACATCCCGGCCCTATATCAGGCGCTCGGCAGGGGCCTCTTCGAGGACGTGGCGCTGCCTGCCGGTCTCGCTGTGGAGAACCGATTCGTGCAATGGGGTGTGGGACTCCCCGATCTCGACAACGACGGCTGGCCCGACTTGCTGTATGTGACAGGCAACGTGTATCCGGAAGTAGAAGCCCGGCTGCCGCAGTACCCGCACCGCTCGCCGCGGGTCGTCTTCCGTAATCGCGGCGACGGGCGCTTCGAGCACATCAGCGCGCTCTCGGGACCGGGTGTCGCGGCGGCCCACTCGAGTCGCGGCGCGGCCTTCGGCGACGTTGACAACGACGGAGACATCGACGTGCTCGTGATGAACATGAACGAGCCACCCTCGCTGCTCATCAATACAGCCCGCGTGAAGCATGCGTGGATTGGCGTGCGGCTGAGAGGCACGGCGGCCAACCGGCGGGGCCTGGGTTCCACCATTCGCGTGACGGCTGGCGGACGGACGCAGTCACGAGTCGTCCTCAGTCAGTCGAGCTACTACTCGCACGACGAACTCGCGGTGCACGTCGGCCTCGGCGGGGTCACGCAGGCGGACCGGGTTGAAGTGCGATGGCCGGGCGGAGACGTGACGGTCGTGGAAGCTCTTCCAGCCAACCGAATGCATGAGATCGCGCAGCTGCCTGCGGGCGCGCGCAGCCGCCGCTGAATCCCGTTGACACGTGACCAACAGGTGTTAGGCTGACGTCAATCACCTCCCAGGTAGTACAAACGCCAGCCACGCAGCCCTGCGTTTGGATGGCGGATTGCGTTGGCACGGATGCTATTGGAGGCTCGCATGCGTCGTCTCGCGATGGCCGGCCGCGGCGTTTCTGCTCCGTCGTGTGCCGCTCTCCTTGTCTTCCTTGTCGCTCTCGGCGCGCCGTTCCTGTCGCCGCCCGCACTCGGGCAGGCGGTGTACGGCAGCATTGCGGGCACCGTCACCGACAACAGCGGCGCCGTGCTGCCCGGCGTCGCGGTCACGATCACGAGTGTCCAGCGCAAGACGGTCGACACCGTCGTCACCGACGAGAACGGACGGTACACGCGAGAGCGGTTGCTGCCCGGCGCGTATGAGGTGAGGGCCGAACTCCAGGGTTTCAAGCTTGCCGTCGTACCCGAGGTGACGGTCGCTGTCGACACGCAGACGCCGGTGAACTTCACGATGGAGGTGGGGCAGGTCGCCGAAGAGGTGACCGTGACTGGCGGATCACCGCTGCTCAAGACCGATCGCGCGGACGTGTCGACGCGCTTCGAGCAGCGGCAGCTCACCGAACTGCCCGTCCTCGATCGCAACGCCACGAAGTTCCTGCTGCTGACCCCGGGCACGCAGCAGCTCGGGTGGCAGCACGCCGCGAGCGAGAACCCGCAGGGCTCCGTCCAGATTCAGGTGAACGGCCAGCACTTCAGCGGCACTGGTTATCAACTCGACGGGACGGAGAACCGCGACCCGATTCTCGGCATCATCGTCATCAATCCGACGCTCGAGTCGCTTGGCGAGATGAAAGTGACCTCGCAGAACTACGACGCCGAGTTCGGGCAGGCGACCGCAGGTGTCGTCTCCATGCAGACCAAGTCGGGCAGCAACAGCTTCCGCGGCAGCGCCTTCGAGTTCTACCAGGACGACGCCTTCCAGTCCCGCAACCCGTTCACGCAATTCCAGGCTGACCCCGTGACCGGCAAGTTCATCCCCGACACGACCAAGCACCAGTACGGCGGATCGATCGGCGGCCCGATCCAGACGAACCGGTTCTTCTTCTTCACCGACTACCAGGCACAGCGCGACACCCAGGGTGGCTCGCGGTTGCTGACGGTGCCCACCGAGGCCGCGCGTCGAGGCGACCTGAGCGCGTACGAGACAGCGATCTTCGACCCGCAAACGGGCACTCCGGGTGCCGTGGACGGCCGGCAACCGTTTGCCGGCGCCCAGATTCCGGCAGCCAGGTTGTCGCCGCAGGCGCAGAAGATCCTCGACCTCATTCCGCTGCCCAACACGCCAGGCCGCGAGAACGGCACACGCGACAACTACATCGGTTCGGGCTCCGAGACGTTTCGCGGACACGCCTTCAATGTCCGCGTCGATGGCCGGCTGACCGACTCGCTCAACACGTTCGGCCGCTACAGTCTCGGTGACTACATCCGCGACGGGCCTACCGCGTTCGGGACGGGCGGCGGGCAGGAAATCGGCAGTCTGGGCGGCGTGTCGGATGTGCGCAACCACAGCCTCGCGTACGGCATCGATTACGCGGCGTCGAGCACACTGCTTGCAGACTTCCGCTTCGGGTTCTTCCGCTACAACGTCGCCGTGCTGCCCTTCGACTACGGCACCACTCCGGCCGCCGACGCGGGCATCCCCAACCTCAATCTCGACTCGACCTTCACGTCGGGACTGCCCGCAGGCTTCGTCGAGGGCTCACGTGGCGCGTTCAACTTCGGCTCGGGACTCGGTGTGAACCGCTGTAACTGCCCGCTCGACCAGGACGAGAAGCAGATGCAGTTGGTCGGCAACGTGACCAAGATGCTCGGCTCGCACACCTTCAAGGTCGGCGCTGATGTCCGGCGCGCGTACAACCTGCGCGTGCCCAGTGACAGGCACCGGTCGGGCGAGCTGACCTTCAGCGGCAACCGCACCTCAGGTCCGACCGGCGGCGGGCTCGGTCTGGCGACCTTCCTCCTGGGAGACGTCACACGCTTCACCCGCTACGTCAGCCCGAGCACGGATGCACGTGAACGCCAGTGGCGGCAGTTCTACTACGCGCAGGACACGTGGCGACCGCGGCCGAAATTGACCGTGAACTACGGCCTGCGCCTCGATGTCATCCACCCGCAGACGGTGAACGAACCCGGGAATGGCGGTTGGCTGGACCTCGACACTGGCGAGATCCTCGTTGGGGGTGTTGGCGGCATCGGCCTGAATGGCGACGTGCGCAACCGCCTCAACTGGGCGCCGCGACTCGGCGCCGCGTACCAGGTCGACGAACGGACGGTGCTGCGCGCCGGTTACGGGCGAAGCTACGACATCGGTGTCTTCGGCTCGCTCTTCGGCCACAGCGTGACGCAGAACCTGCCCGTGCTCTCGGTCCAGGAACTCAACGCTCCGTCGAACTTCGACTCCGTGTTCTCGCTGGCGCAGGGACCGTCGGCCCCCGTCTTTCCCGAGGTGCCGGCAAGTGGGCGCTTCGCGCTGCCCAACGGTGTGTTCAGCCGCGCATTACCCGAGCAGCAGCGGCCGCCGGCGGTCGATGCGTTCAACGTCACGCTTCAGCGACAGCTCACCAGCGTCATGTCGGCGGAAGTGGCCTATGTCGGCAATCGCGGCCAGCGGGTGTTCGCCGGTGACGGGCCTGCCGTCAACGCGAACGAGGCCACGCTCGACGGGTACCTCGCGGGCGTGCCTGTAGACCAGCGACGCCCGTTCTTCCTGGGCCTCACGACACCCGTCGAGAACCTCGGCGGCCCGTTCCGCTGGACGCAGGGCATCGATTACTTCTGCAACTGCGCCAACAACTGGTACGACTCGCTGCAGACGAAGCTCGAACGCCGCTTCTCCAATGGCTACGGTTACAGGGTGAGCTACACCTGGCAGAGCGCGCGCGGCGAGGGAGGCCAGTATTTCTTCTTCGACCGCTCGTTGAATCGCGGCGTGCAGGACTGGAATCGCACCCACAACCTCGTCGTCTCGCTGGTGGCGGAAGTACCGTATGGACGCGACAAACGTTGGGGCTCGACGGCGAGTCCCGTCGTGGACGCCATCCTCGGCGGGTGGCAGTTCAACATGAACAGCACGTTCCTGAGCGGACTGCCGTTCAACGTCGGCTACAACGACTCGGGACAGGACCGCGATACCGGACCCGGTCGGCCAGATCTGATCGGTGACCCGGACGGACCGGAAACGCGCTCGGAGTGGTTCAACGCCGCGCCGATCGGCGCGTCCGACAGCGCCTTCGGCCGACCAGCAAAGGGGACGTTCGGTTCGCTCGAACGTAACGCGCTGCGCGGGCCGCACTTCTGGCAGACCGATGCTTCGCTGTTCAAGAACCTGCACTTCGGTCCAACCAACGTGCTCCAGCTGCGGATCGAATCGATGAACGTGTTCAACCAGGTCAACCTCGGACTGCCGGATTCCACCGTGGGGGTGCCGGGCAACCTGAACCCGAACGCCGGCCGGATCAACTCGACGGCGGGACCACAACGCGCGTTGCAGTTGGCTGCGCGGTTCTCGTTCTGAGTTCGCCGAGCGCGAGCAACAGCCGGAGCCACAACCCGGGGCGGCGCTCCCTCGACGTCGCCCTTCCGTTGTGCGACCTCTCAGCCAGGCATCTTCACGGAACGGCCACCGCCGAGCAGTCGGCCAGTTCCATCGCGAGCGTCCCGTTCGGCACGAAGTCCCTAGCGCTGTCGAAGTTCAGCGTCCCGACGAGGTCCGCGCTGGTGATCCCGGAGATGGTGAAGTCGTTGGTCGGGTCGGCGCTGGAGTGCACCACGAGCCCCACTGAGCAGGGACCGAGAACGAGCCTCATGCTGACCGCAAGACGGCCCTGAACTTCCTGTCGTCTCATGAAGGGGAGAACGCTGTGAAATACTCGAGACAGTCGTTGTCGATGGCAGCGCTCATGTTCCTGTTTTCGCGCAGCGCACATGCCCAGAATGAACCGATTATCTTCGAGGCCGAATCGGCAGCATCGATCAGCTCATTGTACTCCACGGGAACGCAGAACGGCGCCGGGTACGTGACGATCATCAATGACTCGCCGAGCTTCGGTCCGCCAGCGACACAGGAAGGTGCACTCACATATACCGTGACGTTCCCTGTCGCGGGGAACTACGAGCTGTACGTGCGCCTGCTGGTCGGCCCGGGCGGCGGCAGCGACGACAGCTTCTTCACTGGCAACGGCTTCGGCGACAGGGTTGCCACGGCCGGACCCTGGACGCTCGTCAACAACTTTGCGGGCGGGTACACCAACCCGAACGAGACAGTGCGCAACGCCGGCAGCGCCGGCAATCAGGTCTTCAAATGGTTCAAGGTCACCGGATTTGCCGGACCGAATCCATGGGTCGTGCCCGCAGGCAATCTCACACAAACCTTTCAGTTCGCAGGCCGTGAGACCGGTCTGCTCATGGACAAGTTCGCGTTCGGCTATCAGGGTTTCTTCTACACCGTAGGCAACCTGGATACGGGCTCGGCGCCTACGGGTACACCGCCTCCACCTCCGCCACCGCCCTATGATCATCCAGGACCACCGATGGCGACTGGAAAGGCCCAGTTCGTCGGTAGCGCTTGGAGCCCGGGGCAAGCGAGCCTGCAGTTCGACCGATACTTCAACAAGGTGACGCCGGAGAATGCCGGCAAGTGGGCCTCTGTCGAGGCGACACGCGATGTGATGAATTGGACCGACGCCGATACGGCCTACAACCTGGCCAAGGCGAACGGCTGGCCGTTCCATTGGCATGTGCTCGTCTGGGGCAACCAGCAACCGCTCTGGATCGAAAACCTACCGCCTGAAGAGCAACTCGAGGAAATCAATGAGTGGTTCGCTGCCATTGCGGCGCGGTATCCCGACCTCGATTTCGTTGAGGTCGTGAACGAGCCGCTACATGATCCGCCGTTCGGTCCTTCCAACGGCAACTACGGCAACGCCCTTGGCGGCGCCGGGGCAACGGGCTGGGACTGGATCATCAATGCCTTCACGCTGGCCCGCCAGTACTTCCCGGCAGCGAAACTGATGCTCAATGACTTCAGCATCACCAACGACAGCAACGCAACGACGCGCTATCTCGAGATCGTTCAGCTGCTGCAGGACCGCGATCTGATCGACATCGTCGGCGACCAGGCACACGGGTTCTCGACGACGGAACCCGCCCCGATGCCGACGCATCGCGCGAATCTCGACCGGCTCGCTGCAACGGGACTACCGATTCACATCACGGAGTTGGACATCCCCGGCAATGACGATCCGGTGCAGCTGGCGAACTATCAGCGGATCTTCCCCGTGTTCTGGGAGCATCCCGCGGTCGCGGGCATAACGCTCTGGGGCTACCATCAGAATACGCACTGGCGCCGTGCATCCGGCGACTGGCTGATGTATGCGAATGGAGCACAGCGCCCTGCGCTGACATGGCTCGTCGCGTATGTCGGGAACACTCAACCTCTCATTCCGGCCAAGCAGAAATTCAAGATCGACGAACACTCGCCACAAGGGACTGTCGTCGGCACGGTCAGAGCATCAGACCCGGATACCGATCAGATGCTCTCCGGATGGCAGATCGATGGCGGTAACGGAGCAACGCTCTTCGAGATCGACCCGGATACGGGTGTGCTGAGGGTGGTCGATAGCGCCGCGCTCGATTTTGAAAGAAGGAAGAAGTTCTCGCTGCAGGTCTCTGTGACGGATGGCTATCGACGCAGCGAGCGGAGCGCCATAGAGATCGAGCTCAGGAACATCCCGGAATGAGAGCGTGGTGCTTACACAACGTCATGACTGTCGATGCAGCGCGCCTCAACATCGATCACCGCGCTGCCATGAAAGGGCGCCGCCTTGCGCGCGCTCGTGAAGAAGAGCCCCTGATGTTCGGCGTCAGCTCGCAGGGACCATCATTCGGTGCGTCCTGTGTGGACCTGAGGCGCCTCGGGACTGGTCGCGACCCATCCGGTGAAGAGCTGGTAGCCGAGCGCGAGTAGCGTGGCGCCGACGAACATGCCGAGGATGCCCGCCGCGGCCATACCGCCGAGTGCGCCGAGAAGGATGACCGGCATCGGTGCATCCACACCGCGGCCGAGCATCAACGGCTTCAGGACGTTGTCGGCCATGCCGGACACGACAAGGAGGACCGTGTAGAGGATCGCGGCGCCGGTGCCGTAGTTGCCACTCACCCAGAGGTAAGCAATGGCCGGCAGCGTGGCGATCAGCGCCGGAACCTGCGCGATGCCGAGCACGAGGACGATGACCGCCAGCACGCCTGCCCAGGGTATGCCGGCGATGAGCAGGCAGATCCCGACGATGATGGCCTGCAGGAACGCGACACCGAGCACACCCTTGGCCACCGCGCGGATGGTCGCGGTGGACAGGTCGACGAGGTCCGCTCCGCTCTTTCCCTGGACTCTCTCGAAAATCGCGCGGATCGCGCGCGCTCCCCCGTCGCCGAACGCCATCATGATGCCGGCGATGGCGAGCGAGGCGAGGAACTTCAACAGCCCGCCGCCGATGCCGGCCACGAAACCGAGTGCCGCGGAGGCCAGGTTGCCGATCTTCGGCTGCATGCTCTGCACCAGGGCGGGCAGATCGGCGTGCGCCTTCGTCCAGAATGCGAGTACCCGTTCGCCGACCAGCGGCCACTGGGCCACGCTTGCTCTTGGCGGCGGCACCTTGAGCGTGTTGTTCTGCACGTCGTGGATCAGTCGCTGCACCGAGTCACCAAGCGAGCTCATCAACGCCGCCGTCGGGACAATGACGACAACGATTCCGAGCAACACGAGCAGCGTTGCGGCCCATCCCTGGCGGCCGCCGAGCCTCGCGGCAACCGACTGATGCAGCGGGTAGAGCGTGACGGCCAGAATCACGGCCCAGGTCATCAGGCTCAGGAACGGAGAGAACACCTGATAGCAGAGCATCGCCAGGGCCAGGACGAGTGCGGCGCGTATGAGGACGTCGAGAAGGAGGGTGGAAGCTCGCCTTTCGAACTCGGCATCGGGATCGGGCAATGTGCTCACAAGTGCCTCCTCAGGCAGGTTCCTGGTCCGTCGTGCGTCGCGGGACTCGGACATTCTATCGACGCGCCCCACCGCCAACAGCTCGGCTTTGGCCCAGCGGGCGCGATGATACGCGAATCGCGCCGCCTCACAACCCTCTTGGCACCTATACTCGGCGTTCGTAGACCCGCCAATTTCCCACCCGATAGTGCGTCTTGTACGTCGGATGGACCCTCGACTTCATCCCACGATAGTGCCGCGGGGCCGCCGGCAACCCAACATCGACAACAGTGACGAACGACGGAGATGGATGGAAGACCTGCTGGCGACCATCCGGATGCGCCCTCGCGTATTGGCGGCCGGTGCCGTGTACTTGCGGCCGATGGCGCTCGGTCCGATTGGGCAGGGCACCTGGGTATTGCTCGAGCACCAGCCACAAACGCCCGAGCAAAGCGCAGCGAACCCGGTGCTCAACTACCAGACGGCAACGCCGGACTATTTTCACGCGATGGGCATCCCGTTGTTGCGCGGCCGCCTTTCACGTCAGCCGACGACGCTTCGTCAGAGCGCGTCATCCTGGTGAGCGCCGGCACCGCCGCACGGCTCTGACCCGGCGAGAACCCGATTGGCAAACGCCTGCTCACCTCATCATTCGACCGGCGTGAAGGCGCGCCGTTCAGCGTGTGGCGACGCGTGATTGGTGTCGTTGCTGACGCGCGCTACCGAGGCCTCGACCAGCCCTCTCTCGACCTGTACGACCCTGCCGCGCAATCGGCGTTACCGGCTGGTGACCTCATCGTCCGGACTGAAGGGCCCGCCGTGGATAGCGCAACGATGATCGTCGAGGCGGTGCGGGCATCTCGGCCGGGAGTGGTCGTCCACGATGTGCAAACGCTCGACGCGATCGTCGCTCGAGCGACGGCACCCTGGCGTTTCGCCGCCTGGGTCTTTTCGCTGTTCTGCGGCGCTGCGTTCGTCCTGGCCCTGCTGGGACTGGTGAGCGTGGTGAGCTTGGATATCGCCTACCGGCGGCACGAGTTCGCAATTCGCCTCGCGCTCGGTGCGCCATCCCGCGACATCGTGCGCCGTGCGGCGAGCACGGCGGCGCTGCGTGTCAGCCTCGGCCTGGCGTGCGGTCTGACGGCGTCATCGGTCGCCGTCAGCTCGCTTCGCGGGCTGCTCTTTGGCTTCACACCCTTTGACTGGGTGACCTACACAGCTGTGACGCTCGCGGTCCTGTTGACCGCGACGCTCGCAGCCTTGGGGCCGGTCTACGATGCGCTACGGACCAATCCGGCCGGCGTCTTGCGCAGGGGTTAGAGGCTGCGGTCAGTGGCGCCCGTGCCGAGCACTCGGGCGATCACGATTCTTCCGGCGATGCGTGCCACAGCTTGCCGACGCGCTCGCCTTCTTGCCGAGCAGGGGACGCGGGACCAGATCCCGCCGCTCCCTCTCGGTCGAGGTGCCGACGGTCTTCACGCTGACGCCCGCACTGATCCTGTTGGACTGGGCCCGTGTCGAGGCCGTCTCACAACGGGTGGGCGCGCTCATCTCCCTGCGCAGGTGTGCGCCGTGGTGCTGGTGACGGATCTGACGCAGTATGGGTCCACCGCACGTTTCACACGGTGGGATTTCTGTGGCCCTTCCACGCGATTCACCACTCCGTCGAGGAGATGGACTGGCTGGCAGGCTCACGGCTGCACCTGGTCGACGTGATCCTCACGCGCGGCCTGACCTACGTCCCCATCTTCCTGCTCGGGTTCTCGCGGCCCGCGCTGCTGGTGTACGTGTTTCTCGTCGCGGCGCAAGCGACGTTCATCCACGCCAACGTGCGGTGGACACTCACGCCCCTGCGGCGCCTCGTGGCCTGGGGTCAGGGACAATACCTCGTCCTTGAGGCCTGATCGTCCTTTGCCCTCACACGCTTCAGTTCCTGGTGGACCCGCGAGCGAGTTATCGAACATTGCGCCGGCGCCAGCCCGTGTTGCACGCATACAGCAGCGCACCTCCCGCCAGCGCTGCGGCTCCCGTTGTCACTTGCTCACGCGTGGCTCCCGCGAACATGGCCAGCGAGATCGCCGTGGCCGCGAGGGGAATCGTCGCGCCGAAGGGCAGCGTGAATGTCGCAGCGGGAAATCGCGGCTTGCGCAAGATCAGCGTCGCTACGGACACTCCTGTATAGGTGACCAGTCGTGCGAGGGCGCTCACGCCGGCCAGCAGGACGAACGATCCTGTGAGCGCCAGGACGAGGGCAACTGTGGTCGAGAACCAGATCGCGACGACGGGAGTACGGTGGCGCGGATGAATCCGCGCGAACCCGCGTGGTACGTCGCCGTTCTCGGCGAAGGCAAACAACATCCGCGACGCCGCCAGCGAACCGCCGACATTATTTCCGATCATCGAGATCACCGATCCCGCGCCGATCATGAGTGCTCCGGCCCATCCCAGGAGTACCCGGGCCGATGCGACAAGCGGAGCCGCCGAATCCGCCTGGCCGGGAACGGTCGCCACGTACACGGCCTGCGTCGCAGCCATGATGAGCGTGGCGCTGAGCACCGTCGCGCCGAGGGCGAACGGCACCTCGCGCTGCGGAAGCCTGACTTCGCCGGCGATGACCGCCACCGATTCAAAACCTCCGTAGGCAAAGACCAACAATAATCCGGCAGTGATCGCCTGCTCCGGCGAGACGGCACGCAGCGGCGCCATCGCCCCCCAGTCGGCCAGAAGCAGACCGCCTGCAATCAGAACAAGCAGCGGAATCAGTTTGCTGACGGTGAAGAAGTTGATCGCCCCGGCGCTCTGGCGAATGCCCTTCGTGTGCCAATAGCCGATGAGAAGAGTGATCGCGGATACGATTAGGGCGCGCCCACCTCGCCCGGCCGCAGCCGGCCAGGCCGCCGTCAGCGCGCTGGCGATGCCACTGACGATGGCGGCCTGGCTGGACACGCGTACGAACCACTGCATCCAGCCAATTTCGAAGCCAATCAGGTTGCCGAATGCCGCGCGCGCGTAAATGTAGGCGCCGCCCGTGTCCGAGAACCGACTCGCGGTTTCCGCGTAGCACGCGGCGATCAACAGCATTGCGAAGCCGGCGAGAACGAAGCCAATCGGACTCCACGTTCCGATCTCCGTGGCGAGGGACGCGGGCAGCAGAAAAATCGCCCCGCCAATGACCTGATTGACGCCGATGGCCGTGAGGTCCCAGCGGCCGACCGCGCGGCGAAGCGAGACCGGCGACGTCGCGGCCGATCGAGGTAACGCAGCGATGGGCATGGCACGCGAGATGTTAGGGCATCTTCACCAATTCGCGGCGACCGAGCCCGATGGATAGGTGAGCCGGAGCCCTCCGACGTCCACGGACATTCTGGACTCTCTTGCGCGAGTTCTCGTCACTGGCACCGCGAGGACGACTGCACCGATGTCGACACGGGACGCGGGACACGGTTCCCGCCGCCTCCCCTATTCCTCCACGACGGGGGTCGATTCAGGAGGACTGCGGTGCACGGGAGTGAACTCGGGGCGAAGGGACTAACTGCGGCTATTGCAGGGGTTAACACCAGAAGTCGCGTGCCCGCAATGACTTGCACGGTGGAGGGGTCAACCAGGTCGACTCCCGCCGCCTTCCACCAATTGTCCACAGCGGTCCACAAGCGTCCATGGCCATACATGGGCGTCCAGCCGCTCAACGTACCGTGATCCCGCACGAGAAGGACCGCGGCTACTTGTAGAACTCGCCTGTGCGCGCGATCCTTACTGCGTCTCCTCCGGAAGCTTGGGCGCAGGGGCATCGTTCAATTTGCCGAGCTGTCCACGAAACCGGCTTGAGCGCCAAACCCCGACATCATGTGTCCGATAGCACCGGTCCAGGCATGTCGGTCACACCCGGGCTGAAGCTGCGGTGAGACGTACTGCGCCAGGCATCACGAACCTGTCCGGACATCGAGCACGTCAGGGGATGGGGCCCCGGCGCTGATGCGCTGCCGAGGCGATCACACGTCCCCGGAGCTCTGCCGCGCGCGGTCGACAACATCTGTTCTCGTTCAAGGTGGGTTCGATGACGAACTCTTCGGCAACAGTGATGGAGCTGCTCGTCGTGACGGGGGCGTACGCCGCGGGCCTCGTCCTCGTTGTGTACCTCACACGGGCAGGTCAGCGGCGTGTAATGGGGGCGTTGGCCGGGGGTGTCTCAGCGGCGGTCGTGGGTCTGGTCGCGAGTGCTGTGGCTGAAGCGAATGATTGGTGGCGCATCCCGGTTGTGCAAGCGGTGTCGGGCCGCGCCGTGATTCTCGCCGGGCTCGCGATCTCGACGGCACCGGTATATCTCGTGACGTGGCCCGTGGCGTGACGTTTCGGGACGGCTGGCCTCACCGTCTGTCTCGTCCTGGCGGCAATTGTGGGGCCGCCGCGTGACTATGCGTTCGCGGCGCAGTTCCCGAACTGGATTGTCTTTTCTCCTGGCATGGCACCGGTGCTCGCGGTTGGCGGCACCTACGTGCTCTGGATTGCGCTCGGCCACGGGACGATGCGTCTCATCGCTGGCCCGGCCGGCGCAGATACCCTGCGGCGGGGACACCCTCAGCGTTTGTGAGATCGACTCCCTTGCGGGGAGGTACAGGGCCGCTGGGCTCGCAGCCCAACAGAGAGTCAGGTGTGTGTGCGCCGCTCCGGGGTCGAGTGTCAGCGCACATCGAAAGCTCGCTTCCGCCGCCCCCTACGTGCTGAGGGTCGATCGCGGCACCGCGCCGGCATCACTGGTTCATCAAATAGCCTTGCAGCCGCGCCTGTGCATTCGCTGTGAAACTGCTATTGGGTTTGCCCACAGAGGCGCCGAGACACACGATCGCACCGGGCCCGGCCACGACACCCGATTGCAGGTGGCTCTCCAACGCCAGCGCCTGCGCCGACGCGCCGGCGGCATTGAGTTGCGCACGTGCTTCGAACGACTGCGTCTGTCCGACGCCCTGAATCGTAGCGCGCATGGTGGCGATGAGGCCGACGTGCGAGGAGCTCCAGACGGCGGGAAAGCTTGCGCTGACGACGCCCTGCATGTCGGTCAGCACCAGCACCCGTCCGCGCGGCACGGCAAACGGCACTCTCGTACCATCCGGAAGAATCCGTTGGGTCGACGTCCCGAACGGGCAGTCTCCGGGTTCGCCGAAATCATTTTCGAGCGTCACGTAGTCGGCCGCGACCGGGACCGCGGCCACCGGTACTGGTCTCGCCTCGCTGTTGATCACCTCGACCAGTTGCGGCTTGAGGGACTGGCCGATGACCTGGCCCGTGTTGCTGGCGATCAGCGTGAGCGCCAGTAGCAGTATTCCTGCTGAGGCGACGAGCAACTGCATCAGTCTCTTCATGGGACCTCCTCATCTGAGGTCTGGCACTCACCCACTAGCGATGCACCAGGGTCAGCACGAGATGTGTCGCGGTGGGCGGGTTCTCCGCGGCGATGGCGCTGCCACCTGCGCCCAGAACTTCGACGAGGTGAGAGCCGCGTGGAAGGCTCCCAAAGAAATTGAACGCGACCGCCTTGGTGGGATCGATGAACTGCTCGTCATCGTTGACGGTACTGGCGTCGATGGCGACGAACACCACCGGTGTGGTGAAACCGATCAGCGGCGACTGACCTTGCAGGGGCACGCCGTCGATACGCACCTGGAACACGACGAAGTTGTCGGTGATTCTGACCTGCCCGCTGAGGCTCGCGATCACACAGCCGTCTGCTTCGGTGTGGATGGTGGTCGAGAGCAGCGGCTGTAGAGTCAACGTGTCGGAATACGGCGTGGTAATCACGTGTCCGGCAGGCTTCGTCACGGCGGCGATGCTTTTCGCCTGCCCCTGGCATTGGACCTGCGGGTTCCTCGCATCGACCGTCCACGCCGCTGTGAAGAGAGCCGCCGCCAGCGCGATCCGCCGTGTCCTGTTGTTTCGTTGGTTCATGACTTGCTCCTCGAACGGTGCCGAGCCTTCCTGACGAGCGCCGGGTGCGTGGACGCGACGCTCCCTCGTGGTTTGCCTGCGCCTTGCGGAGTCGGCGCGCTTTGGGCGCGCCGGGACAAGAGTGACTCTCAGGATGTGACCTGTGAGCTGCCTGGCCAATCCCCTGAGCAGGTAGGTATCTGCTGTAGACACTAACGAATGCCCGGGGAGCCTGCGTTGGCGAACGCCCGAGCTCGACACTGCTCGCCACGCCGGGATCACGTGGGCGGCGGTACACCCGAAGGACGTTTCACTCGACGAGGAGTTCCAAGTCGTGCACTTCGACATGAAGACCGGCAAGATGCTGGGCCGCATCCCCGGCCGGTCCCACCAACTCGGCATCGGCTTCGACGGTAGTCTCTATCCGGCCACCCGAAGCGCGACCCTGATTGTCTACCGGCCGAAGAAGTAGTCCTGGAAGCCAGCGCATAGCGGCGTTGGTGCATGGCTCACCCTCTGCGGGCGCCCCGGTCAGTGGTGTTCAACCGGGGGAGTGCGATGAGTAATCGGATGAAGGCCGCCGTTGCACGCTGGAGGAGCCATTGTCGCCGCGGATCGCGCAACGACCCGGACGCGGAGCGGACGGCCAAGCCCAGCCACGCGGCAGCAGCGCCGATCAGAGCCGGGAATACCTCGGCGCATCCATCCAGGCGCGCGACCAATGCGGCCGGGCTCAGGTGCATGTAGCGCTGCGTGGGTCCGGTTCGGTCGCAGCGAGTCCTTGAATGCCTGTTCGAATCCGGGGTGGCGCAGTCAGTGACATGGCAGTGGTAGCTGCACGGTCTTCAGCAGGCGAACGTACCGTGCGTCTGCCCGCAAGCGGTCGAACTCCGGATCGCCGAGCATGATGACGCGCATGACGCGCTCTTGCACGGCACGTTCGAGGTAGGACAACGCGGCGTCATGATCGCCGATCCCGGTGAAGGCGATGCCCAGGTCGAATGGAGACACGTACGCGTGTCGTGCCCGATCGACGAGACCTGAGACCGTCACGCGCGCGGCAGAGAGGTCGCCTGCACGCGCTTCCGCAAAGCAGAGCGCGGCCTCCCACAATCCCTCCGGACCGCCGAGCGCTCGCGCACGCCGCAGGCTGGTGACGGCTTCAGCGTGTCGGTTGGCACACAGGTACGCCCGCCCCAGATACAGATGTGTGAGTGGTGCGAGCGGCTCCAGCGTGACCGCCCGTTGCGCATGTTGCACCGCCCGCTCGTATTGCCGGGCCGCCAGGTAGATGTATGGGGCGAAGGCCGTGATCGCGGGCGACGCGGGATCGGCATGCCGCGCGCGCTCGACGTGCCGAATGGCGTCGGCGTGGCGACCGAGGCTCGCCAGCAACTGTGCGTACCACTGGTGAGCGGTGGCGTAGTCCGGACGCAGGGCCAACGCGCGCCTGTAGTGTCGTTCTGCGCTGGTCCAGTCCCACTCGTAGCCTTTCAGGACCTCGGCATACGCCGTGTGTGCTTCGGCGAGGTCCGGTGCCAGCTTCAACGCTCGCAGCGCCGCCTGCCGACTGGCCGCGAATGCCGTGTGCGGGTCACGCATGCCCCAGATGCCGAGCAAGGCATGCGCGTCCGCGAGTCCCGCGTCCCCCAGACCCGATACGGGGTCGAGTTCCACGGTCTGCTCGAAGTAGCCAATGCTCTGGTACAGGTCCGGCGTCGTCCGGCGATTCCACAAGTAACGGCCAGTGGCATAGGCCAGGCGAGCGTCGGCAAGTACGGGCGCGAGCGTCCCGGCGGCTCCGGCACCGGTCTCGCACTGAACGGGACAGATGAAGCGATAGCCGCGTTTCGTGATCGTCTCGACAAAGCGCGGGCTGACCAGCGAATCCCCGAGGGTCCGGCGAAGCTCGCTGATCGCCTTGTTGATGCCGTCGTCGAAGTCGCCGTATGTCTGGTCGGGCCAGAGCAGCACGCGGAGCTGGTCTCGAGACACGACCCGGCCGGCCTGCTCGAGCAATGTCAGCAGCACCCGAAGGGGCTGGTCGCGCAATGCCATGCGGGAGCCGCGCTTGCGGAGCTCGCCGGAAGCCGCGTCGACTTCGAAGACACCGAAACGCCACTGTGCCATGCGCTCACCTCAGAATCACCGCGATCGCCGGCGGCCCGCACGGCAGCCAGTCGTACAAGTCGCTGGCGGACTGTAGGTTAGCCGTGCAGGAAGATGCAAGCCGTGTGAAGGCGGGAGAACGGCGCGTTTGCGGCTACAGTCCGCGCATGCACTCCTTTACGGTGGACGGTACGGATCTGGGCTACTCGGACACGGGTCAGGGCGCGGCGGTGTTTCTCGTGCACGCGGGCGTGTTCAGCGGCTGGTTCCTGCCGGTGAGCCAGTCAGCCGCCCTCGATCAATTCCGCGTCATCAACGTCCGTCGCGCGGGCTATGGCGAGCACGTGCCCGAGCATGTGCCGATGGCGACGCACGCGGCCCATCTAGCCAGCCTGGCCGACCGCCTCGGTATCGCGAAACTGCATTTCGTCGGGCATTCGTCCAGCTGCCAGATTGGCCTGGCACTCGCGCTGCAGCGCCCCGACTTGGTCGCCAGCCTGGTCCTGCTCGAGCCGGCCCCGGTCGGCGGCTTCGCCGTCCCTGCCAGTGCCCATCTCGCCGAACACATCGTCGGGCCGGCGATGCAGGCGTTCGCCTCCGGCGACATCGCACTCGCGTTCGACACGTTCATGAGCGGCGTCTGCGGGGATCAGCACCGCCCGGTGATGCAGGCGAGCTTGGGGGAGGCGGGCGTGCACGAGGCCGTGCAGCAGTCGTCCTTCTTCTTTCGCGACGAAGTCCGGTCAGTCGTCGCCTCCACCTTCACGGAGGACGACGCGGCGCAGGTGAGACAGCCGGTGCTCCTCCTGGAAGGCGACGACAGCCACACGCTGGGCCCGCTCGCGGCACAAGTCACGGAACTGGCCAGGCGTCTGCTCCCCCACGCGGAGATGGCCTACGTCCCCGGCACGACGCACATGATGCCGCTACAGCAACCGCAAGTCGTCGCGGAGCTCGTACGGAACTTCATCGTTCGTCAGCGTAACGGTTGATGCGCGGCGAGGCCATTTCCGCATCGGTCGCCACGCGGGCGTCCCTTCTTCAAACGCGTCGTCGGTCAACGCCCGCTCGTCCGAACCATCGGCACGCATCACGTCGATTTCGTCTCAAGCAGGCACGGGATGGGTGGTTGTGGGGCGGGCGGCGCCAGACATGATCATGTCCTTCCATTCGCCGACGGTGCGGTCCGGCTACTCGGCCTTCACGCTCAAGTCGTGAGTCCGGAACGCTCGTGATCAGAAGGACATGAGCAGTAGCTCAACTCCGCCCTCGCCCGCTGTCGGTAGTCAGACGGACGCGATGGGTGACGGACGCTGCACGGAGGACGCCGTTGTTGCCAAACGGCGCATACCGAAGACCGTCCCCCCATATAATCGCGTCACTCTTGGCACTCGCTCCCGGCACCCGTCTCGGCGTCTACGAAGTCATCGCCCTGCTCGGTGAGGGCGGGATGGGGCAGGTCTATCGGGCCACCGACACCAAGCTGAAGCGCCAGGTCGCCATCAAGATCCTGCCGCCTTCCGTTGCGGCGGATGCCGACCGGCTCGCGCGTTTCAACGCGAAGCGGAAGTCCTCGCCTCACTGAATCATCCAAACATCGCGGGTATCTACGGCCTGGAGGAAAGTGGGGGGGGTGTCCGCGCTCGTGATGGAACTGGTCGAGGGTGAGGACCTCGCGGAACGCATAGCAAGAGGCCCCATCCCGGTCGACGAGGCGGTGCCAATCGCGAGGCAGATCGCGGATGCCCTCGAAGCTGCTCACGACCTGGGCATCATTCATCGCGACCTCAAGCCGGCCAACATCAAACTCCGTCCCGATGGCACCGTGAAAGTGCTGGATTTCGGATTAGCGAAGGCACTCGATTCGGCGCGTGGGGTGATCGACGCCTCTCAGTCGCCGACCCTCACCAGTCCAGCCATCACGGGGATCGGCGTCATTCTGGGCACGGCTGCGTACATGAGCCCCGAGCAGGCGAAGCACCAGGCTGACAGGCGGAGCGACGTATGGGCGTTCGGCTGCGTGCTCTTCGAGATGTTGGCCGGCCGCCGCATCTTCCGTCTCGACTGCGCGATGGTCGCTCTCGACGGGCGGCGGGGAGGAACCGGTGTGGGGCAGAAACAGCCAAACGCTGTTCTATCGCAAGGGGCAAGCGGTGATGGCCGTGGCCGTGCGCGGCGCGACGCCCGCCGACTGGGGAACACCGGAGAAGTTGTTCGAAGGTCCGTACCTATTCATCGGCGGACCGACCATGTTCGACGTCGCCCCTGATGGGCGATTCCTGATGCTCAAGCAAAGCCGCGGCGACGGGGTGACCCTCACACCTGACAACGTAGTCGTCGTGCAGCATTGGTTCGATGAACTGAAGCGCCTCGTGCCGACGAAGTGAGTCGTTGGTGCATGGCTCGACACTGGACTGGCATTCCCCAACCCACAGCCTTGTCACCGACTGATCCATCGCGCCCGGAATCGGCGTGGCCGGAGCGTCGAGGCGAGCCGTGCCTGTCGTGTGCTGGATCGGATGACCGCGCTTGGCAGGCCCGAGGCACGATCAACGACGTGGAAACGCTCGGGCCGCGTCAATGGCAGAAGGCCTCGGGCTATTATCGGGCGGCCCGCGCTGTGCACCAATGCCGCGGTCGGCCGTGGCGCATCGGCCCGAGCGTCAGAACTCGGTTATCTCGGAGCCGTCCTTGAGCCGCGCGAGGCGGAACATGACGAACTCCTTCGGCTTCAACGGGGCGACGCCGATGAGGCAAATCAAGCGGCCATTGTCGATGTCGTCCTGAGTCATCGTCGTGCGATCAATCGTCACGAAGAAGGCCTCCTGCTGTGTCGCGCCCATCAGAGCACCGCTCCGCCACTGGCTGCCCAGGAACTGCGTGATGGCCTGTTTCACACGCGCCCATAGCCGCTCGTCGTTCGGCTCGAACACGACCCACTGCGTGCCCTCGTCGATCGACTCACCCAGGAACAGGAGCAGACGACGCACCGAGATGTATCTCCACTGACTGTTGCTCGAGGCGGTTCTCGCGCCCCATACGAGAATGCCGCGCGACGGGAACAGGCGCACGCAGTTGACACCGTGCGCGTTGAGTATGTCCTGCTGCTGATTGTTGATCTGGAATTCGAGCGACCGCGCGCCGACCACGATCTCGTTGACCGGGGCCTTGAACACGCCGCGTTCGACGTCGGTCTTTGCGTAGATGCCCGCGATATGGCCCGACGGCGGTACCAACGAGTCCTGATCGATCAACGGGTTGAACACATTGATCCACGGGAAGTAGAACGCAGCGAACGCGGTGTCTTGCGGCGGGCGGATCGCGGTGATGTTGGCCAGCGTGTCGGTCCCCGGCGCGGAGTGCAGGATGGCGAACCGATCGCGCAGCAACGTGCAATGCGCGATGATCTCGGTCGTCAGGTTGGGGATGACGTGATGAGCAGGCGCGATGAGGATGGCGATCTCGTCGATCTGTGCGAAGCCCTGCAGGCCGGTCTTATAGGCCGTGCTGTCGGGGAGCGGCGGCAGCTCGCGGCCGCGATAGTCGAGGACCGTCACTGCCGATCCGTTTGCGCCGGCATTGCCGAGACTTGCCAGCATCACCAGCGCCAGTGGCTGCGGGACGCCGGGCGCCAGACGCTGGGCCCGCAGCAGGCTGGAGCTGCCGTTGAGGCGTCTTTCGTAGAAGTCGACCGAGTCCGGGTCGGCCACGAGGTTGTCGTAGATTTCGAGCAGGGTCGGCTCGCGACGGTCGGAATTGGTGACGTGTTCGGCCGCCGTCGGATCGATCGGCGGATCGGTTGGCGGCGCCACGTCCCAACACATCGCGGTGAGCTTGAAGTGCGTGGCCGGCTGCCCCGCGATCTGGAGACTGCCCGGCTCGATCTTGACGGCGATGCGGTTGCCCCAGTCGCCCGGGCCGATGGCCGACAGGCGGAGAGTCCCGTCGTGATCGCCGAGCGCGGCGACCGCATCGGCCGCCGCGATCCGGGCCACCAGCATGCGCCGGCCGCCGTTCATGAAGAACCCCTCCACGGCAAACGGCAGCGTCGAGATGTCCACCGACAGATAGCCGCCGTAGATCCGCTTGAACTCCTCGAACCCGGTGATCAGACGGGGTTCCAGCGGGCCACGCGCCGTTTCTCCCAGACAGCCTGCGGTGCTCGTGGGCACGCCTTCGATCGGCCGCGGCCCCGGTTCGATCTCGTCGATGTGGACTCCTGGCGACAGGTACTCAGGCATTGCCGTCGATCTCCGGCGTTGGCGCATGGCTCACACTGGACTCGTACCACCCAAATCACGGATCGTCACCGACTGATCGCAGACGACTCGGGTCTGCCAAGCCCGGTCATCCGGTTGAGGACACGGTACGTCAAGCTCGCCTCGATCCGAGATCCGAGAACCACTGCTGCCCGGGACGGCGGCACGCCCTACGCGGCCCTGGCGGCTGGCGAGAACCACAGGTCAGGTCGCCCCGACTGACGAGGGCGCGCTCGTACACCCGCCAGTTCCCCACCCGATAGTGCGTCTTGTATGTGGGATGCACCCGCGACTTCATCCCACGATCATGCGGCGTGGGCAGTCACCACCCCAAGGGCTCAACGGCCGGCCAATCGACGGCGGCCCAGCAGCCGTGCACCAACGCCACCCTTGGCCACGCGCGCCTCCTATAACCACCGTCGAACTGCGTCGACAGTATCAGTCGGTTTCGTGTTGAAGCCGATCCGAGCCTTGGGCGCGAACTCGTGGACGACGTTCAGGAGCTTCTCGAAGAGCAGGAAGTACTTTGGATTGGCACGCACTCCAGCGCCGATTATCACGCAGCCGTAGTCCTTTGCGCGGAGCTGGGACGCCACTACGGTCTCTGCCGTCTCGCCGAGATCCACGAAGCATCCATCGGGCTCGTAGCCAAGCCCTCGAAGGCGTTCGAATTCCGCCGCAATGCCGGCGTTGACCGCCTCGGCGGTCAAGTTCGTCGGTGCAAGCTCGGGCGACGAGAAATCCAGTAGTTTTGGATCGAATCCAATTATCAACACGCTCTTATCGGTCGGCATCGGTCGCCTCCACTCTGTTGCGCTGTCGGGAACGACGGATTGGACCCGGGACCCGGTAAGCGTCCGTATTCTTGGAGACGTGAAGCCCACGTAAGGCAGTCCTATCACAATCGCATTTTCAGGGTAGCAGGCGCCGAGCTGCCGGGCGAGATCCCCCTTGGTTTGAGTGCGAGTCCCTGCGGTGAACGTGGAAACCGGCGGCCGTCGCGTACTGGATCGCGAGGTAGCCGAGACCGCCGATATCACCGACGGTGACACTGCCGCCGGGCTTGGGACTCGACCGGCGTCGCCGACGTCGCGATGCGGTGGGGCTTCCTGCACCTGTCACGGTTCGCACGGCAGCTCGAACGCGGCCAAGCCTGATCGCCGGCTCGAACGACTCGCGCCGTGTTGCAGTAGCTCGCGGCGTTGGTGCATGGCTCGACCTAGAGAGGCACTTCCCCAACTCACGGTTCGTCACCGAGTGATCGCAAACGACTCGAGCTTGCCAAGCGCGATCATCCGATTCAGGACGCGGCACGCCAGGCTCGCCTCGACTTCTCGGCCACCACCACTACGGGCCCGAAGACCATCGCTAATGATGGACTTGTAGCGGAAGAAGGCATTCTCGACGCGGACCTGCCGGTTGTAGCCCGAGGCCTTCTGCCATTCGCGCCGACCGAGCGTTTCCACGTCGGTGATCGTGCGATCGTGCACACTCGAGCGTGGTCCGTGGCGCGACACCTTTGCCGTCCTGATCGGCGGCACGACCACCTGTGCGTGTCGCGCGCTCGCGGCCTCATAAAAGCCACCGTGTCGTAAGCCGCGTCCGCCGTGACGCTGGCGATACCACCGGCCGCCGCGCCGATCAGGTCAATGCCCACGGTTGCCTCATCGACCGTCGCCTCGGTCAGCGCGTGCGCGACGATCATGCCGGAGCGGTCGACACCCAAGTGCAGCTTCTTCCAGCCTCGCGTGCCACGGCCGCCGTGTTTCGCCGCCGCCCACTCCCCTTCACCCACCACTGAGAGGCCCGTGCTGTCGACGATCAGATGCAGCGGTCCTGTGGCGAGGGTCTTGTGCCCCGCCACGTTCAGCAACTGCTCCCGCCGCGAGAGCGTCGTGTGGTCCGGGGCGTCGAGATTGGTGCGCATCACGGTCAGGATCGACCGGAGGAAGCCCTCCGTTTGGCGCATTGGCAAGCGAAACACGAGTCGGAGGGTCAGCCCCGTCTCGATGGCCAGATTCGAGAAACGCTGCTGTCCGCCTGCTCGACCGGACGGCGGAACTCCCGAGGCAACCCGAGCGTCTGGGGACAGCCACAGTGTCACGTCGCCCCTCCTGACGAGAGCGCGCTCGTACGCCCGCCAATTCCCCACCCGATAGTGCGTCTTGTGCGTGGGATGCACGCGCGACTTCATCCCACGATCATGCGGCGTGGGCGGCCGACACACGCCACTGGTCCCACACCGGGCCCATCGACGGCCGGCCCAGCAGCCATGCCCAACGCCGCGAGACGGCAACGCGTCGCGCGCCGGTCAGACGGTCAACGTGTCGTAGGTGTAGGCGCTCGAGATATTCAGGACCTGGGCCGACGTGACCGACGGTCCGAATGGCGACGCGAGCGGATCGTTGAGCCGCTGGCCGGCGGGCCCGCCGGGCGTCGTGCTGGTTGGCAGGTAATTGCGCCCGTTCCTGACCATCCAGGCCTCCCAGATCCGATCCTCGTTGCAGTGATTCAGGTAAAAGACCGGATCGTTCGGTGACGAGGCCGGCAGCATGTCACCGCCCACCCAGATGTGTACCAGGTTGTGCAGATCGTTCGGGGGATTCCAGCCTTCGACCCGGTTGCGGAATCCCGTGGAGTTCCGGTTCCAGGGCGCGGCGTCGTAGGGAAGCGTTGCCAGCGCCGCCGCGGTCGAGGCTTTCTTGGGCAGTGACGGGTTCGGCATCCCTTGCACCCCTGCACCTCGTGTCCGCTGCAGCGGGCGGTTGACCTGGACGAGCATGCCGGCGTTGTTCGACGCGAGTCGAATGGGAAAAGCGACGAGTGTATAGGGGCCCGGCGCAGACGACGCGGTGCCCATGCAGTTGTTACTCCAGACCGGAGCCGAGAGTTGCGCGGCGTTGGACAGCTGGCCGTCTGCGGCCCAATCCCAGTACGGCAGGCCGAAATTCGGATCGTTGAGCGCCTGCTGCATCAACTGCTCGAGCGTACGGAGCATCATCCGGTGCCAGGGCAGGAAGATGGGCCTCGAGTGTGCGACGCCCATGACGGCACTGTGCCAGGCGACGAACCGATCCCAGGTACTGACCTGGCGGTTCGGGCCCGGAATGCCGAGCGTCGACGTGGTGACGCCCGTGAACTGGGCCTTGAGTGCCAGCGTGCCCTGGACGTACTTCTGGCGCGAGGCGGCGTCGGTAACGATGTTCTTTCGAACGGCCATGGTCCGCCCTCCTACCGGCGCGCGCGTGTCGCCGAACGCCGCGGCTTTCTTGTCGTCGTCTTGGTCCGCGTCGGTGCGGCCTTCTTCCGCGGGCGAGGTCTCGCCGCGATCATGCCGTGGTCGTGGTCGCCGCCATGCTCGTGAGCGCCAGGCCCGTGATCCTCGCCGTGACCGCCGCCACCACTGAAGTCGTCGACGAACGTGTCGATGACGGCCTTCATGAGCTCGATGGCGGAGTCGAACCCGACGTTCGGCATGCCGTGGTAGTGCACGCTCCCGTCGTTGGTCACGCCCAGCGCGGCCGTGAACGGCTTCCCGTCGATCGTGATCTTGTAGGTCGTGGTGATGACGATGTGGTGGCCCTTGTGGTCGGCTTCACGAACCGAGTCCATGTCGCCGTGCGCGTGCATGTCGGTGAGCAGTTTCTTGAAGTACTCCGCGTTCTTCTGCGCCTGCACGAGGCTGGCGTCTGCCGTGATCTCGCCGGTTTTCGACAGCGCTGGCCTCCTCGGCCTGGCGTCGGATGCGCTTTTTCGAGCCATGCAGTTCCCCCCTCCTGATTACAAACGCTAGACCGCCGCGAACCGGACATCGCCGCAACGCGGCGTTGGTGCATGGCTCGATCTGGAGAGGCACTCCCCCAACCCACGGCTCGTCGCCGAGTGATCGCAGACGACTCGGGCCTGCCAAGCGCGGTCATCCGATTCAGGGCGCCACACGCAAGGCTCGCCTCAACTGACCGGCCACCACCACTACGGGCCCGAAGGCCATCGCCAATGATGGGCTTGTAGCGGAAGAAGGCGTTCTCGATTGCCGCATCCGGAATCCAGACCGTCAAGGTCACAGTTGCGACTCACCCACCGCGCACCGTTCGTAGCCTCGGCTCAGCCGAGGGCGGCAATACGAAAGATGCGCTCAGCGTTCTTGTACGCAATCTTTTCCCTGTCAGTCTCGGACATTGGTGCCGACTCGATGAACGCCACTGCGGGACCCGTCGGCTGGAACGGGTAGTCAATGGCCCACATGATGTTATCCGCCCCGATTCTGTCGATGCAGTATCGAAGTGCCAGCGGATCGTCAACACCGCTGGTCGTGATCGCGAAGTTCCGCTGGAAGTATCCCGGCCAGTCGATCGTTTGCGACCATGGCGAGCGACGAGCCGGTATCGGCGTCGAACATCTGTACGCCCGGCGCAGTCAGCGACAGCAACTGGACATCAACGCCATGGCGATCCATGTCCTCGAGTCGCTGTGTCTCGAGATCGAGCAACTCTGGCAAGAAGCGCGGTTGGGTTCCTGTCGGTGCGTTGTCGATCGCTGTCAGCAACGGGAGATCGAGATTGGTTCCGCCGGCACGGGCTACGTCACGAAGGGCACTGGCGATTTCGGGAAAAGTGCACGCTTCTTCCGTAGCGATCTTGCGAAGCTTGCTTTTCGTTCGATGGGAGTCACCTTGTGCGGAATGTGCTTGGCCGAACCTTCCACGTGCGACCTCGATCCCCAGCATGGACAGATTGGCAAGAACAGTTCTGCGACGCATGATGTACCGCTTTTCCCAAAGGGCACCATCTGAGCACAAAGTTGGAGGCCGCAATCCTACTATGCGACTTGGACGAGCGCAGGGCCACCGCGCGCCCATCGACGCGGCCCCAGCAGCCATGCACCAACGCCGCGCGCGGGCCTGGGCGCCATCGTATCCACCCTTCAGAAGGTGTCTACGAAACCGGATCACACCCACTGCGCCACACGGCCGCACCGATCGTCGACGCGGCGCTCAGCGCGTCGCCCACAGCTCGTAGCGGAACTCGGACCACGGCCCACCGACGGCCCGAACTTCAATCTCGAGCGAGGTCCGTCCCCCGGTCAATGACGACGGGAGGAGGAAGTCGTCATCGGCCCAGCGCCTGTCCGGGTTGATCGCCAACGAGGACCAGCGCCCGGCCAGGCGGCCGTCGACCCACAGCTCTGCCTCCTGGGGGCGCGCCTGATCGCGGAGCCGACGTAGTCGCAGGGCGCCGTGGCCCACTGGAGCCGTCATGGTGAAGCGTGACCGCCCGATGACGTCACGCCCGCGATCGCTGACCTCACGGTTGCCGTGCCGCGCCTCGAAGCGCGACGTCAGCGCGCGCACGACGCTGGCCGACGTCGCGGTGTAGCGATGGGCGGCCTCGTCGGCCGGCTCGCCCACGTCGAACGCGTCCACCATCGTGGCCGGCTCCGGCCGTTCGTAGTAGAAGGCGACGCTCGAGTACATGGCCGGCACACCATTGTCGACGCCGTGCTCGGTCACGACCGTCAGCTCCGACTGATACGGAATACCCGTGGGGAAGAAGCGATAGACGGTGGTGGCGGCGTTCCACTGGAAGTCCACCTGCGTCAGCCCGGTCGTCTTCGGCTCGCCGTGCATCGGCAACGAATACGGGTTCATCAGCCACTCGTTGGACCAGCCGCCCAGGTACTCGTCCTCATGACCGGTGCCCTGCAGGGCCGGATGACGGCGGCCGTCGATGTAGATCCGCAGGTCACCTTCCCACCAGCGCTTGACCTCGGGCCGCAGCGGCTGGACAGTCATCACCTGCCCGACATAGTTGCCGCGGCCTTTGGTCTCGAGGAGCGTGTAATCGCGGCCGTCCGTCGTCGGCCATTCGCGCTGATACCGCGCGTGGAAGACTCCGGCATGGTCGCGGGTGTAGCCCATGTCGGCAGGCGGCGTGGCGTCGATCTCCCAGCGCAGCGTGGGTGACGGCCCCGGGCCCTCGTTGACGATCTCGATCCGGGCCGACGTCCAGAACGGCATCGGCAGGTAGCAGTAGTAGCGTCCCGACGGGCTCATGCCGATCGGCACAGCGCGCACGTCCGCCTCTCCGAGTCCGGAGCCGAAGAAGCTGCCGAACGGCGCGTCGATCGCGGGCGTGGTGACGCCGTCCCAGTACGCGCGGAGACGCAGATGATCGAGCTGGTACGCGGTCAGCGGAAACAGGGGCTGGAGCGTGAGTGCGGTGATGACGCCCGGCCCGTCGATCGATGCGAGCGTGGCCTGCTGCGGCACCATTGCGCCGTCTGGCGTGAGCGGTGCGGCGAGTTGCACGGCGCCAGCGCGGCGAACGGTCGATGGATAGGTACGGGGCCGCGTGCCTGGTCGCGTCCACATGTTGGCCACGTCCGACGCATCCTCGCGGCCCGTCCACGAGGTGACCGGTCGATCCGCGGCATACAGCTTGTACGCGACGTTGTAGAACCCGGCCCGGCGCTCGGTCGTGATGCGCAGCCGCCTGGCGAAAGGCAGCGGCAGTTGCAGCACGTGCCCGCCCGTCGACGTGAAGGGACCGTAGACGAAGGGCGCGACGAACGGCTGACGGCTGCCCGCAAATAGTTCGTCGGCTCCAATGTCGAGCCGCGGGCTCTCCTCGTCGTCGAAGTACAGGCGGAGGCGGCCCCAGTCGAGGCCGCCCCAGCCGTCCACGCGGCTTGTGAACCAGAGCGTATACACGCAACCCGGTCCGCGCGCATCGAAGATCACATGCTCACCGCGGGCATCCAACGCCAGCGCCGAGTACGTGCCCTTGAAGCCGTCGTCGTTGCCACCGGTGCGGTCATAGCTCGACGCGTACAGGAACTGCGCGTCGTCTTCGACGAGCGGCAGGCGATCGAAGGCGGCAATTGCGGGCAGGCCGACCGGCGCCGCGGCTGGAGATTGAGCGAACGACGCGAGCGCCGAGGCTAGCAGCACAGCACCAATGAGATATGCGCGAGTCACGGCGCGCTCATTATGCCGTGTGTCTACAGCACCAGGTCGCCTGATCTTCACTCCTGTTCGGATCCATCGTCCTCGTGAATCGTGCGCGCAACCAGCTTGAACTCGGGGTGGCGCGTGTGGAACGTGCGAAGACCGTCCATCCCCGGCAGTCGCGCTACTCACGCCATCGTAACTTCCTGTCGAGCCTCGTCCCAGCGCCAGTTCGGCGTTGACGGATCGATCCGCACGCCGCCGAGCCACCGTGGGGGAGGTCGCAAGGAGAGCCAGTCGGTCACGCCCTGGAGCACCTCACGGCCAGTCTGGGTAATGGCAAGGCGATCGCTGAACGGACCCGCCGGATCGATCACCGACCGTTCGTAGACGGCCGGGTGGCCACGTGCCATTTGGTCGAGGATGTGCAGAAACATCGTGTCGCCGAGAAAAGGCATCGGCTCCAGTTTCCCCTGGGACACTCGCCACAGGTCGCCAACGCTGGCGGGCTCCCTGGCCAATATCTGTAAGAGCAAGGATTGCGTCAGGCTGAGGCCGTTCACCGACGACGGAAGCTCCTGCAGGTGGCGATGCACGGCCGGTGCGAGATGCGGCAGTGCCGGCGTTCGCGTGCGAGCGATGGCCGCAAGGGCGCGGGGATCCCCCGATGTCAACGCCGCCCACGCTGCGGCGCCGACTGACAGCCGTTCAGCATCGATGACTTCGCGCCGATTCCAGAGCAGCCACATCGCTTCGGGCGGGAGTTGGCCGAGTCCGATGAAACGCTGTGAGCCGGGAAAGTGGTTTACTGCGATCAGCTCGAGGACACTCGGCGGCCCCGTTCGCGCGTAATGTGCGAGGCAGCGGATGAGCGAGAGTTGGTCGTGGCTGTCATGCTCGGTCCAGATGACTACGCGCGGATAGCTCTTGGCGGATGCCGCGAGCCGACGGTCTGCGTCCGTGAGCTCCGCGAGAAATGCGTCGTAACCTACATCGCGGACAGTACCGGTATCGGCGTGAAAGCGCGCGCGCTGTGCAATCCAGTCTGGTGCGTCCGTCACGGGCCCGACGGGGAACGAGTCCCACACGGCGAGGAAGTCACCGCTGAATCTCGCCGCCTCGAGCGCTCCTTTGATGTCCGATCCGCAGCGAACGTGCAGCGTCGGCATGTCGGCGTCAACGGCGGGGCCAGGCTGAGTGATCGCCTCACGCGCAGCGGCCTGCGCCATCACATGAGTTCGGAGGTCACGCCACGCCCTGAACCCGAGCTCACGCGCGATCGCAAACTGTGCATCCGCGAGTTTGATCGTCGCGGCATCTGGCCCCGGGAGTGCGACAGCGTCAGCGAGACGCCGGCGCGCCGCCGCATCGCCCGCGCGGACCGCGCGGAGCAGATCCTTCGCGCGCTTACGTTGCTGTTCCAGATTGAGCCGGAAGGAGGCGTACGGATCGGACGTGCCGGGCATGTGGAATCCCCTTTCACGTGCCTGCGCCCGCACCAGGCTGAAAGAGGACGATGGATCGCGATGTGCGAATCGATCGTGGTCGTGGGCGCAGCCCTTTCCGCGGACGTGGATGCTCCGACCGAGCGCGTTCATTCTGCGCCGGGAGATCGTCGCGGTCAATCGCGGCGTTGGTGCATGGCTCGAGAGTGGACCGCAGTCCCCCGACCCACCGACTCGTCACCGACTGATCGCACACGACTCAGGCCTGTCAAGCTCGGTCATCCGATTCAGGACCCGGCACGCAAGGCTCGCCTCGACGTCTCGACCACCGGCGCTACGGGCGCGAAGGCCGTCGCCAATGATGGTCTTGTAGCGGAAGAAGGCGTTCTCCACCGGGCCTGCCGATGGTAGTCCGAGACCTTCTTCCACTGGCGCCGTTCGAGTGCTTCCACGTCGGTGATCGCGGCGCGCCTGATCATGGAGCGCCCTGAACGAGACGAAGATCGATGGGATCGCTGACAAGCACAGCGCGCGCCACTCACAATTTCAAGGGCGGTCCAACATTCACGATGCCATACAGCCGGTGCGCTAGTTCCTTGTCCTCCGGCGAGCCATTGCCGAAGTACTGGCCCCGCTTCTCGAGCTCACGAAAGAACTGCTCGATACGCCCCGCGGGTGTGAATCCAATGAGGATCCGCCCCGGCCCCGCGCCGTCATAGACAAACGCATGCGGAACCCGTCGCGGGCCGAGAATCGAATCGCCTGGCCCCAGCCGGAACCGCTGCTCGCCGATCTCGACGACGTATTCTCCGGCGAGGCAATAGAACCACTCGTCCTGCTCTTCGTGGTAGTGCCTTGGTGGGCCGGAGCCACGCCGCTCGATGGGCTGCTCGGTCATGAAGAGCGCGCCACCGCTCTCCTGGGTCGCGACCTTGACGTGAATCCTGTCGCCGCCCGGCAGCGTGATGATGTCGTCCAACCGGCCGGCTCCGGCGGCCACCTTCACAACGGGCGGACTCGACGTCTGGTCGACTGGCGCCATCCCCGCGAGCGGAAACCCGGCGAGCGCTTCGACGAACCCGCGGCGCCCAAGATCAACGCTCACCATGCCGACCTCCAAGGACGGTTCGCTCGCATGCGCTATTCTCCCTCACGAACCAATCCGGCGCTTCGTTCCCGTTTCCCTTGGAGAAGTGCATGCATGCCTTCGCCGGTCCACACGGCTTAGCCTTCAACACGACCGCGACAGGCGCAGGCGAACGGGGACTCGCTCGCAGGTTCCTTACGGCGCGCTGCGGCGAAGTCTGGCGGAGCGGACCGGCGCCAGTTGGAACCAAGTGACCAGCTGGCTGCGTTCGGTCGACTGCCTGAGAAGAGTCGTACAAGTCGCCTAGATCGGCGCTGCCGTCCCTAGCTGAGCGCGACACCCTTGCCGTCCTGGTCGGCGGCACCACGACGTGCGCGTGGCGCGCGCTCGCCCGCCAATATCCCACTCGATAGCGCGTCGTGTAGGTGGGATGCACCCGCGACTTCATCGCACGATCATGACGCGGAGGCCGCCGGCACGCCACCGGACACACGCCGTGGGACGAGCGGAGCGCCAAGAGCCGCGCATCAAAGCCGCGTCGCGCCTCTACGCCGGCGCTCACTACTCCACATCGCGATGTAGAGGTCGGTGGGCGACTCGCCTGGCCGCGCCTTCCGGTACGTGGCGTACACGGTGTCACTTCCTTCTCAGTCCACGAATGGTCGTACTCTACCCGCAACGCCGACGTTCCCATGCTTCAGGCCGTCGCTCCCGTCAAGCAGCGAATAAGAGCCCGGGCGCCGCTTGGGAGAGTCGGCACGCCGGCGTTCGAGCAGCCGCTGGCCGTCCAGTGTTTCGCGCCTGTCGTGACAAACACGCCCGAGGGTCTATGAAGAGACGCTTGTCTTGTGTCTGCGTGGTCGGCTGGCTGGTCACGGGGGTGGGCACCGCCGCCGCCCAGTTCCAGGCGCCCCAGGTCTTCGACAAGGCGCCGGCCGCACTCTGGGTCTTCCCGCCAGGCGCAGCCGGCAACGAGTTCGGCGTCTTCCACTTCCGCCGGGTGTTCGAACTCGACGCCAGGCCGTCGACCTTCGTGGTCCACGTGTCTGCCGACAACCGCTACCGCTTGTTCGTGAACGGCGAACCCGTGTCGTCGGGACCGCAACGTTCCGACCTGATGCACTGGCGTTACGAGACCGTGGACCTGGCGCCACGACTTCGAGCGGGCCGCAATGTCCTCGCCGCCGTCGTATGGAACTGGGGCGACGAGAAACCTGTCGCCCAGTTCAGTCGCCAGACCGCTTTCCTGTTGCAGGGGAACAGCCCACGCGAGGCCATCGTGAACTCAGGCCCCGAGTGGAAGGTCCTGCGCAACGAGGGTTACACGTGGATCCCGGTGCCAGGCCCTGCGATCGGCGGCTACTACGCGGCACCGCCGGGCGAGGCCATCGACGCACGGCGTTATCCGTGGGGATGGGAACACCCCGACTACCCTCAGGATGACTGGGTGGCGGCGCAAGCCGGCAGAGGCGCGCGCGCCAGGCGCACCCAACTCCGAGCCGGGAACCCCTTCGGCGAGGCAGGCGGCTGGCAACTCGTGCCACGCTCGATTCCCCCGATGGAGGAGTCCCCGGTCCAGTTCGCCAGCGTGCGCCGAACCGAGGGCGTCCAGGCCAATGCCGGCTTCCTGCAGGGCAAGAGCGAACTGATCGTGCCGTCACGGTCGCGGGCAGTGCTCCTGCTGGACCAGGGACACCTGACCAACGCGTTCCCGGTGCTCGAGACGAGCGGCGGCGCCGGCAGTACCGTCGCGCTCGTGTACGCCGAGGCCCTCAAGGACGCGAAAGGCAACAAGGGGAACCGAAACGGGATCGAGGGCAAGACGATCGCCGGCGTTCGTGACGAGTTCCGACCCGACGGTGGGAATCGTCGTCGATTCCAGACACTGTGGTTCAGGACCTACCGCTATGTGCAGCTCGAGATCACAACGGGGGAAGAGCCTCTCCGTGTCCACGACCTGCACGGCATCTTCGTGGGCTATCCGTTCGAGCTGGCAGCCCAGTTCTCCAGCGATCTCGCCTGGCTTGCCGACATGTGGGCGATCAACTGGCGCGGCGCCCGGCTCTGCGCCTGGGAAACCTACTTCGACACGCCGTACTACGAACAACTGCAGTACGTCGGGGACACGCGCATCCAGGCGCTGATCACGCTCTACATGAGCAACGACGACCGCCTCGTGCGCCAGGCCATCGAGCACTTCGACTTCTCGCGGATTCCCGAGGGGATCACCGCCAGCCGCTACCCCTCCGATCTGGGTCAGTACATTCCGACGTTCTCGCCGATCTGGGTCGCGATGGTGCACGACTTCTGGATGCACCGCGACGCGCCCGATTACGTGCGCGGATTCCTGCCGGGAACGAGGTCGGTCCTTGCCTGGTTCGAACGACAGGTCGACGACACGGGCCTGCTCGGTCCGATCTCCTGGTGGCCCTACGTCGATTGGGCCAAGGAGTGGGGCCGCGGTGTTCCGCCCGGTGGCTCGGAGGGGCACTCGACGGTGATCTCGCTGCAATTCGTCTACGCCCTCGATCGCGCCGCCGAGTTGGAGCAGGCGCTGGGCGTGCCCGGGCTGGCCGACCATTACCGCAGCCTCGCTCGGAAGGTCCGCGACGCCGTGCGCCAGCGATCGTGGGATCAGGCCAAGGGGCTGTTCCGGGACACGCCGGGTGGCACCACGTACAGCCAGCAGGCGAACGTCATGGCCGTGCTCACTGACGCCGTGGCGGCTGGCGACCAGGCCGCGCTCATGGAGCGCGTGCTGTCGGACACGACGCTCACGCAATCGACCTACTACTTCAGCTACTACCAGTTCGAGGCGCTCAGGAAGGCGGGACTCGGTGACCGTTACGTCGAGCAACTCGTGCCCTGGCGCGGGATGCTGGACCTCGGCCTGACCACGGTTCCCGAGACGCCAGAACCGACGCGCTCCGACTCGCACGCATGGAGCGCGCACCCCAACTATGGCCTCCTGGCCACTGTCGTCGGTGTACGGCCGGCGGAGCCCGGATTCAAGAGAGTGCGCATCGAGCCCCACCTCGGCCCACTGCAGCGCGTCGAGGGACGCGTGCCCCATCCTGCTGGGACAATCTCCGTGACGCTGGCCCGGACCGCGGGTGGTGGTCTGCGCGGTGAGGTGACCCTCCCGCAGGGGCTCGAGGGTGTCTTTGCATGGAACGGAAAGCAGATCGCCATGCGGCCCGGTCGGCAGACGGTGTCGTTCTGAGATTCGGTCCGGGTGTCGGCCATAGGAGCACACGGTGAAACTCCAAGCCATGGCGAGGGCACGTGCCGGACATGTTTCCGTCGTCGGTGTCCGCGGCCGCGAACGACTACCGAACCGCGGCACGTGCTCATTGCGCTGAGCGAGGAAACTCATATATGAAGCCGTTGGCGGCCCCAGTCCTTTGCACCGGCAGCGTCCTGCCATGAGCGCCCACATCTCAGTCAAGACAGAGTGAACAACATGCCGAAATTCGTCATCGAACGCGACCTGTCGCCCGGCCAGGTACCATCGGACGACCAGATTCGCGAGGATTCGCTCAAGTCGTTGCAGGTGCTACGGGAGTTGGGCCCGGAGACACAGTGGATCCAGGGTTACGTCACCGACGACAAGATCTACTGCATCTACTACGCACCGGATGAGTCACTGGTGCTGGAGCACGCCCGACGTGGCGGCTTCCGGGCTGATCGTGTGACGGCGGTAAGACGCCTGCTCGATCCGACGAATTTTCAGTAGGTGGCGGTCCTGGCACCCGGCGCCCGTCCAAGGCCAACGCAACCAGCGCCTCCAGAGAGAGCAGCGCGCCGGCGTCCCAGGCGCATCTCGCCGCGCGTTCGTCGATCCGCGTCCACGCCCGCGAGACGGCGTCATCGCGCAGCTTGCTGATGCGCGTCTTCACGGACGGCAGGTTGCTGGCACGGCGCATGGCTGCCGTCGCCCCGGCCATCGTCACGGCCCGCACCGGATCGTCTTCGAGAACGCTCAGCAGCGCACATCCCTCGAGCGCCTGGATGATGCCTCGGCGATGCTGCAGCGCGTGGAGAAGGCGCAGTGCCTCGGCAAAGGCCGCCGACGCGGCAGCGCGATCGGCCTGCTCGCACGCGAGATATCCGAGGTCGAGGCAGCACCTCGCGATTCCCCACTCGTGGCCCAGCCGCTGAAACAACGCAAGACCCCGCTCGTAGGCTTCTTTTGCCTCCTCCAAATCGCCCGCATGGTGGGCGATCTCGCCGAGTTGGTGGAACGCCCAGCCCGCGCCGTTCGAGTCATCGATCCTGGCAAAAGTCCGGGCCGCCTCATGCAGCACTGCCGCGGCCGCGGAGCGTTGCTCCAGATCGGCGAGCACCCGCGCGAGATTGCTCAGTGCCGCAGCGATCCGCCACGCGTCGTCCATGTGCCGGCTGGCGGCCAGAGCCTGCTCGAACCATGACCGCGCGGCGACATGATTTCCCAGACCACGCTCGGCAAACCCCAGTCCAGTGAGGCCGTTGATCACGCCCTTCGGGTCGTCCAGTACCCGAGAGACTTCCAGCGCCGCATGGTGCAGGGCTCGCGTCGACTCGAAGTCGCCCTGCACGGCAGCCAGCCCAGCGGCATAGACCGCCGCGTTCACCCAGGTCCGGGATTGACGCGCTTGGGGGTTGCCTAGCCGGAGGATCGCCGCCAACTGCGCCCGTCCCTCGGAGAGGTGATCCGGTCGGTCCCAGAGCGCGTGGAGCGCCACGCCGAGCCGCTGCGCCCACTCGGCATGGTCCCCGGCGATGAGAAACGCAAGGGCTGCACGAAAGTTCTCCCGCTCGAGGGTGCACAGCTCGAGCCAGCCGCTACGTTCCTCGTCCGTGATCGCGGCGTGGCCTTCCTCGGCGAGGACGAGGCAATACGCGGCGTGGGCGCGCCTCACCACAGCCTCCTCACCGCTGCCGGCAAGCAGCTCGAGCCCGTACTCGCGGATTGTCTCGAGCGAGGTGAACCGAGGCTCACCGCGTTGACGCAGCTCGCGCAGCTGGCTCCGGGCGATCAGCGACGAGACGCCAACCATGGCGTCCACTCCCAGGTCGTGCGCCGCATTGCACACGGCCTCGACGCCCTCCAGCGTGCAACCACCGGCGAAGACCGAGATCCGGCGAAACAACCGCTGCTCGGCGGGAGCGAGCAGGTCGTAACTCCAGTCGAGGGCATTGCGCAGCGTCTGCTGCCGCGACGGCACGTCCCGATAGCCGCTCTGGGGGAGATCCAGCCGGTTGCGCAACCGCGCCAGCATGACAAGCGGCGGAAGGGTGGTGATGTGCGCGGCCGCCAGTTCGATGCCGAGGGGAAGCCCATCGAGGCGACAGCAGATTTCCGCGATGGCAGACGCATTCGCGGCAGTAAACGAGAAGTCGTGGTCTGCAGCCTTCGCGCGGACGAGGAAGAGCGCAATCGCCGGTACGTCGCGCAAGGCGTCGAGCGTGCTGGGACGAGCAGGGTCGGGAAGCGCCAGGGGCGAGACGCGGTAATCGTGCTCGCCGTACAGCCGCAGAACGGTCCGGCTGGTGGCGAGCACATGCAGATGCGGCGTCGAATCCAGGAGCGCCACGATGAGGTCCGCCGCGCTGAGCAGGTGCTCCAGATTGTCGAGAACGAGCAGGGTCCGCCGATGGAGGGTCAGTCGTGCGTGGGCGGAGAGTACATCTGCCATCGGCCGGTCGTCGGTGCCCTCGAAACCGAGAACGTCTGCCAGCGTGGAGCCGACACCCGCGTGGTCCTTGACTCCCGCGAGACCCACGAACGACACGCCCCCCGGAAAGGCGTCCGTCGCGTCCAGGGCAGCCTCTATCGCCAGCCTCGTCTTCCCGCATCCACCGGCCCCGCTCAACGTCAGCAGCCGCACGTCGTCTCTGCGCAGCAACTGCCTGAGGGTGGCCGGGTCGTGATGGCGTCCGATCAGCGCGGAGCGAGGGATCGGCACCGGAAACGCCGTGCGCTGCGCTCGACGGGCGGGCGGCACGTCCTCAAAGGCGTTCGTCAAAGCGGGACGTGGAAGTTGGCAAGCGCGCGAAAGCTCGACACCACATCAGCCGCGAACCTGTAGCCGTACCGGGACACCGTTTCGATCCATTGGGTCGGTTCGCTTCGAAGGGCCTTCCGCAGTGCCGAGATCTGGAACGCGAGGTTGCTTTCTTCCACGAAGGCTTCGGACCATAGCGCAGCCATCAGCTCCTGCTTCGACAAGGCGCGGCCGGGGTTGCTCACCAGCAGGTGCAACAGGTCGAAGGTCTTCGGCTGAAGCGCCACTGGGCGGTTCTCGTGCGTCAGCGTGCGCTGAGAGACGTCCAAGCGGAACGGGCCGAACGCGTAAACGCTGCTCACGGGACCAGGCATGGATCGCGCCGCGTCAATTATGGGCCGGCTAAGGAATTGCTATGGGCCAGCAAAGGACGTGGCCGTTGGCAGCCACGTAGAGTGGGTGCTGCCACTCTTCCCGCGCGCCGGTCCAAGCTCGTGCGATCTGCGTCCAGTTTCGACGCCACTCGCGCCGCTTCGCGACCGGCGCATGTCGAGGCGCGAGCGTCTCCTCTGTGGGAGGCAAGGCGTTGGGCTGGCACTGGCCGGAACCACAGCGACGTGCAGCCTCCGCACTGTACTCGAATCGATCAAGCCGCAAATCGATGTGACCAAGCAATGACGTGTGTCAAGACCCGCGAGGGTATGTGGGGGGAATCATGAAGAAGCAACTGGCCGTGAACATCGGACTGGGCGTATCGCTTCTCGGGTTGTCGCCGGGCACGACCGCCGCCGCCGATGCGGTAGTCACGTGGAATGAGAACGCCGCGAAGGCCGCGACCGCGGCGTGTCTACACGTGAGCGGGAATGGCCTCGCCGAGTCCCGCATGTATGCGATGGTGCACGGCGCGGTCCACGACGCGCTGAATGCCATCGATCGCCGCGCGCGCCCCTACGCCTTCGACGCGAACGTGAAGGGACCCGTGTCGGTGGATGCGGCCGTGGCCGCGGCTGCACGGGACGTGCTCGTGTCGGTCATCGCGAAATTGCCCGAATCGCCGGCGTGTGTGGCGAGCGGAATTGTGGAGGCCAACGCCCTGTATGCGGCCGCGGTCATGCCCATACCCAGCGGACCGGCCAAGACAGCGGGCCTCGCCGTGGGGCAAGCCGCGGCGGCGGCCATTGTCACCTTGCGAGCCGGCGATGGATCCGAGACGACGACGTGGCTCGATTTCGGCTATCCCCAGGGCACTGAACCCGGTGCGTGGCGCTTCACGCCCGACGGTCCGCCCTTGGCGTTCGCGTCCAACTACGGCCAGGTGACGCCGTTCGTGCTGGCGCACAGCGGGCAGTTCTGGCCTGGGCCGCCGCACCCACTACGCAGCCAGGAGTACGCGGACGATTACAACGAGATCAAGCTGATTGGCGGTGACGACATCACCACACCGAGTACACGAAGCGCGGACCAGACCGAAATCGGGGTGTTCTGGATCGAGAGTTCGCCGTTGGCGTGGAATCGCCTCGCGCGCGCGGTGTCGGCCGACCGAGGTTTCGATCTGTGGGAGAACGCACGACTGTTCGGGTTGTTGAATATGGCCATGGCGGACGGGTACATCGCGTCATGGGAAGTCAAGTATCACTACAGCTTCTGGCGCCCGATCACGGCGATCCGCGAAGGCGATGATGACGGCAATCCAGCGACGCAGGGCGACTCGACCTGGACACCTCTGCAACCGACTTACCCGATACCCGATCATGATTCGGGGCACGCGGTGCAGGGCGGCGTGGCAGCAGAGATCCTGAAACAAGTCTTCGGCACCGACGATGTGTCGTTCACGGCGTGCAGCACGACGGTGGGTCCTGGCAGCACGTGCACGGACGCGACGCCAGTGATCCGCTCGTACTCGAGCTTTTCGCAGGCCGCGGACGAGAACGCGGTGTCTCGGATCTACATCGGCATTCACTTCCGAAAGGCAGTCGAGACAGGCGTGCACCACGGACGAAGGATCGCCGCGTACGCCGTTCACCAATTCATGAAGCCGGTGCGGTAGGTATTCAGTTGGGGTGTTCCCAGTCGCCACCGTCACAGCCGCGTAGAGGCGGGTCCCTTAGAACCGCCTCGATCAAATCGGCGGTATCACCGTCGATTGAGGGTTGTTCAGTGATCGGACTCATCCGTGCGGCGCGAGAAGCCGCATCTTCCGCGGCGTTCACTTCCGAGGTCGCGCCGTCAGCCGGAAGAATCGCGCCGCGTTCTCACACAAGATGGCTCGCTTCTGTCCGTCGCTGAGGACCGTGGTCGATGTGATGCCGTCGATGCTCGGTCCCAGGGCACCTGGTCCGGCCTCGTCCGAACCGAACATCAATCGATCGCCCACGTTCGCGCGAATCCGGCTGCGTAAGTAGTCGTGGAACTGCTCTCGTGGACAGAGGCGTTCGCGTCACTGATCTTCGACAGATCGGCTTAGACATGCGGGTAACGGCGCATGATCCTCTCTTGTCGCGATTTTGGTTCGAAGGAGTTCGATAGTGACCGATACTCCCGCGCAACTGATAGACCAACGGTCATCTGCCAGTCCGGTCCGTTGTGAGGTTGTGCGAAATGTGTATGCAAGTCTTTCGGACAACCATCTTCAGGCCACAAGGGGCCTCGCACGCCCGACCGTTCGCGTCCGTGGCTCCACGTCGCTACCCAGCGCGCAGTAGAGCATGACCCGCTCGAGAACGACCCACCGGGTCTCGCTGCTGAAATACGTACAGGTCCTGGCCTGACGCGCGATCGCTCTTGCCGTTCTGGATCCACACCATCGACCAGTCGAAACGCGCAACCGCTGTATCGCCCCGTCGGTCGACGGCATGCCTCGATTCCACGTACTCAGTGATATCCGATCTCGTCATGAAGTCGGCGTAGCTCTTGACGAGGGCGTCCCGTCCGCGAGCGAGTTCGACCAGACCAGGTCCGCGCATGACAACCTGCTCGTCGAAGCACGCGGCTAGGTCCGTGAAGCGACGCTCGCGCCATGCCGCATTCATGGCATCGAGTGCTCGGCCGAATCTCGTCGGTTTCATCGCCCATGGCGCGCCGAATTCCAGTACCGGACACGAGACCGCCTGCTGATGTGGAGTTGCCCACGCGGCGGTCCGTCGCTCAGATGTCCTTCAGGATGTTCGCCACGTCGCGTGCGCCGTGCAGGACGGCCACAACCGTCAGCGGCTCACTGGCGGGGTCGTACACGACCAGGTAGGAGTAGACGCTCCAGAACTTGAGAGGACGGTTCGTCAGATCCTCACGGGCGTGGCCAATGCCTGGCTGCGTCGCCACCAGGACGAACGTGTCCTCCAGTGCGAGCACGACCTTCAGCGCCACGTCGATACTGTCAGCGGCAATGAAATCAGCGATGGCCGCGACATCCGCCTCGGCCTGCGCCGTAAGACGGTACGCCTGGCTCACGCGCGCTTCTTCGAACGAGTCGACAGGCGCTGTTTGATGCGCGTCAACGCGGCTGGGCCATCAACCAGGCGCCCAGCCTGCGCCTCCAGCCAGCCTCGTTCGATCTGCTCGCGCCAGCGGAGCCGGACCTCGTCCTGCTCCTTCAACAGGCGAAGGCCCTCCCTCACGACCTCGCTGGCATTGTTGTAGAGACCGCTCTCGACCTTGGCGTCGACGAATTGTTCCAGCTCAGCCGTCAATGACACGTTCATGGCATCCTCAATAACAGAGTTTAGCAATGTCTGTGGCCGCCGGCACGCCACGCGATCGAGCCAGGAGCCAGCGAGACCAGCCTGGGACTCGAACTCGCCTTCGTCGCGCCAACCCACTGACATCGTGGGATGTCAGCCAGATCCTGCGGTCTCGACTCCGATCAGGCACGGAAGGGAGCACGAGGGATCGATCCCGCCAAATGCTTGTGAAAGAATAGCTTGGAGCGCCTTGAGGTGATTGGCTGGGTGTTAGGGACGATTTCCGCAGCTGGCTCATCCGTGCAGCGTGACCTTCTGGTCTCCCAGCCCCGGACGCCCTGGCACAACCGCAGCGTGTCGATGAGGGGCGTTGGTGCATGGCTCAGCACCGGACTCACAGGTCCCCCAACTCGCGGCCTCGTCACCGACTGAATCGCCAACGACTCGGGCCTGCCAAGCGCGGTCATCCGATTCAGGACGCCGCACGCAGGGCTCGCCTCGGCCTCCCGACCACCTCGACTCCGTGTTCGTGTGCGCGATGTCGGTCACGCGAGATCGTCACCGTGCGCGCGTCGTGCCGTCGGTCAACCCTTGTCGGCGCGCAGCAGCTCGCGCGCGATCCATGCCCTTGCCAGCCTCCAGTCGGGCATCACCGTCTGCCCGGCTCTCTACTGCGAAGGGGTCGGGCTCGCGGTTCGCCTGAAGCCACAGCGCACGATCAGCGCTTCGAAACGAGGATCGGCGCGGTAAGCATCCCATTTCGGGTCCACCGGCAGATAGATCAGGTGCATATCGCGCGCATCGTAGGCACGCTCGAGCCAGACAAAGGCGGATTCTCGCTGCGCGAGGCCTGCGTTGATCAGGGCCATCGCGTATGGAGGTACGTACCTGGTCTTGGAGACGGCTTCGAGCGTCCGGAGCATCGCGCGCGCCTCGTCAGCCCGGCCAGTCTTCGCCAGGATGTACGCCCGCAGGGAGAGAGGCTTGCTGTTCTCACCAGAGAACCTGGCCGCAGTGGTCAACGCCTCCAGCGCCGACGCGTGCTCGCCCAGCTGCTCCAGCGCTTGTCCTCGCGCCATGTGGCCTATCCAGAGTTCCGGGTCGAGGACGATGGCTTGCTGCGCGTAGTCGAGCGCCGCGCGATAGTCGCGCGCCTGGAACGCGACCTGCGACGACAGCCCGGGCATGATCGCCGAGAGCGGATCGAGCTCGCGTGCGCGGCGCGTCGAGCGCTGCGCCTCGCCGTGGCGGCCCATCTGCGACAGCACGTGTCCGAGAGTCAGGTGTGTGTGCGCCGCTCCGGGGTCGAGTGTCAGCGCACGTCGAAAGCTCGCTTCCGCCGCCGGCCACTCCCACTCGCAACACCACTGCAGGTACGCGAGCGCCGACTGCGCCTCGGCTGTGGCAGGACCCGTCGCGACTGCCCGTGCCGCCGCGTCGCGAGCTCTGGCAAGCACGGCGGAAGGCGACGCGTCGCTGTTGATGATGCTGGCCGCGAGCGCCCGCGCGATCGCTGACCAGGCCAGCGCGTAGTCTGGGTCGAGTTCGGTGGCTCGAGTGTAGTACTCGATTGCACGGCGGTTGGTCACCGGCGTGCGCTGATTCTCGAAGTTGCGCCCCCGCAGGTACAGGTCATACGCGTCAGGGCTCACGGTCTGTCGACGCGTCAGTATCTCGAGGCGGCCGGTGGAGAGCCGGAGACGGATCTGCTCGGCGATGGCGGTGCTCAACTCGTGCTGCAGGCTCAGCAGGCTCATCGGCTCGCGGTCGTAGGACTGGGACCACACCTGCACCTGGTCGCGCACACGCACGAGCGTGGACGTCACGCGCAACCGGTTGTCCTCGACCTGAAGGGAGCTCTCGACGAGGTAGTCGGCGGCGAGTTCTCGTCCGATCTCGGCTGCGGACTTCGTTGTGCCCTTGTACCGCCTGGTCGAGCTGCGGGCGACCACGCCCATCTGCTCTGGATCGATTTGCCCAAGGGACGTGGCCGTCTCCTCAGCGAGGCCTTCGGCCAGGTACTCGCGTGCGGGATCGCCACTGAGGTTGGTGAACGGCAGCACGGCGAGCGTCAGCGGCGAGGCACGAGGACCCGCGTCGCGTGGCGTCCGCGCCCAGATGAGGACGCCGACCAGAAGGCCCAGCATCAGGCCGAATGCGAGGCCGCGGTACTGGAACGCTGCGCGATGGGGCGCCGGAGGCTCGACTTCGGTGGCCGGATGGACCACGGCCGCCGCAGCGGCAGACGCGATCGCGTCGCCATCGTCCACAGGACGCGGCAGACCCGCCGCCGTGGCGATCGCGAACGGCGCCTCACCGACGGCGAGCGCGCTCGCCGCGACAAGCGAGGGCCCCGCAACAGCCGCATCGGATGCGGTCGCCTCCGCCGCTGGCTGAGACCTGGCCAGGCCGGCAGCCGTGACCGGCGCGCCATGGACCTCTACGGTTGCGATGAAACGGTAGCCTTTGCCGGACACCGTCTCCACGAACTTGGGCGCGTCGGGCGAATCGCGCAGCGCCTGGCGGACCTTGCGAATCGCCGAGTGCACCCCCGTCTCGACGTCGACAAAGACGTCCTTGCCCCAGAGCCGATCGACGATCTCACTCCGCAACACGAGCTGGCCTCGCCGTTGGACGAGCAGCAACAGCAGGTCCATCGGTTGCCGCTCGATCCGCACGGGACGTCCGTGCCGACGCAGCTCGTAGGCGCCGACGTCCAGTTCGTAGTCACCAAACCGATAAATGTCCGGGGAATCGGAAGTCAGCATCCGGGCGTGGCCTCGGAGTCTCGTACAAGAGCCTCAAAGGGCCGCAACCTCCACCCTATCTTCGCTTTTCCGAGTCAGGAAACCATCAGATTTTCTCCAGCACCGCGCCATGGTCAAACGACCGTCCGGCCTCCGAAGATGGTTCGCACGTCGGCGCTGCGTTCCAGATCCACTGGAGCCCAACACCGACGGGGCGTTGAGACGTCGACACAAGACGTCACGAAAGGACATGCCATGACAGCCACACGGTTCACTCGGATCTCCGGTATGACGCTGGTCGGCGTGCTCACGCTGGCAGGCAGCACGGTTCTGGGCTCCGGAGCAACGACGCAGGAAGAGGGCCGCGGAACACTCGAAGGCACCTGGCTGAATCAGGTCAAGATCGTGACCTGCTCGCCTGCGCCGTTTGCGGTCATCGCAACCGTCCAGAGCATGACCACCTACATGCACGGCGGCGTCCTGATCGAAGGCGGCGGCCCGCCCGCTCCGCCGCCGGCCGCCTCGCGAAGCGCGGGGCACGGCATATGGGAGCGCACGGGAGGTCACACGTTTCTCGTGTTCTTCCGTTCCCACAGTTTCGACAATCTGGGTCGGCACGTCAGAATCACCGAAGTGACAAGCCATCCAACCCTCATTCAGGGAGACAATCCTGACACGCCTGATTTTGTTGAGCCTTACTATCTCAGCGGGGATGGAACCAACACGATCACGAACCTCAACCCCGTCGATGGCACGGTGATCAGCGTGACGGAAGGCTGTAACACAGCGACGTCGGCACCTTTGTTGTTCTGAGACCAGCCAGGAACAGTGCCGAGGCACCAGCATGTGCGGGTGCGCTCGGTTGGCAACCCCTCCGCGGCAAGGCTGCGGCGACGCGGCGTTGTCCGAGACGTCGAGAGCACGCATGGTCCCTGTTCGGCCCTTCGGTTCACGCCCAGGAGGTCCCACGGCTGGTGTCAATGATGTGCTTGCGGCCAATCGCGCCGCCGTCATCGACCTTGTCGCGGCTGCGGAGAGATCAGCGACGACTTGGACTACGCCGTGTGCGCCGGGGAAGTGGTCGCCGAGCCAGGTAGTCGAGCATGTGGCGCGTGGCTTGGAAGAAGCGGCCAACGTCGTTTCTGGGGCTCCGTCGTCGATCCCGATGCCCCCGCTTTCCTGCGCCCGCTGCTCAGACTGTACTTCAACCGGATCTTGAAGGAGGGCGTGTTTCCGACTGGGTGGAAGGCCCACAAGGCGATGAACCCTGCTAGCGGACCGGCCACGCCGGCTCAGGCGCGCGTCCGCCTGGAAGGGGCGTTCGCCAGGTTCGACCAGGAATGTCGTAGACGGGTCGCCAGTGGCCAACACTTCGTGAGCACAGGTTTCGGTACGGTGTCGGTCGAAGACCTCGTGAGGTATAGCGCGATGCACACTCGCCACCATTGCAAACAGATGCCCGGCGCAACCTGAAGACCGCCACGCTCCAAAGGCGTCCTGAAACGTGTCGGCGTCGGCCAGCCGACGAAACACCAGCCTGGGATTCGAACTCGCCGCGACCGTCGCCGACGTGCTCGCGGCTTGATTCGGGACAACTGATTGACACAGCGCATGTCTATCGATGGCGTGAACCGGCTCTGCTAGCGATGGATCAGCTCCGGTCGTAAAACGGCGGCGGCTCGATTCGCCCGCAGGTATACGTACGCCTGGCCCCGATGATGGACCTCATTGTCGATCCAGTACAGCAACAGCCGGGTGAACCGGGATCGCTCATGCTCGGGACGTCAGAGCGCCTGGCGCCTGAGCCGGAGCGCGTTGCCGATAACCGACACCGAGCTGAACGTCATCGCCGCGCTGGCAATGATCGGGCTCAGCAACACGCCGAAGGTGGGATACAGCACACCGGCGGCCACCGGCACGCCGAGCACGTTGTAGATGAACGCGAAGAACAGGTTCTGCCGGATATTGCGCATCGTGGCCCGACTGAGGCGCCTGGCCCGCACCAGCCCGCGCAGGTCACCCTGGACGAGGGTGACGCCGGCGCTCTCCATGGCCACATCGGTGCCGGTGCCCATCGCGATACCGACGTCAGCCTGGGCGAGTGCCGGAGCGTCGTTGATGCCATCCCCCGCCATGGCCACCCGCCTGCCCTCGGCCTGGAGTCGCTTGACCACATCAGCCTTCTGATTGGGCAGGACCTCCGCTTCGACTGTGTCAATGCCGACAGACCGGGCGACGGCCTCGGCGGTGACGCGGCTGTCGCCCGTAAGCATCACGATCCGCAGCCCCTCGTCGTGCAGGGCCTTGATGGCTTCGACGGTCGTGGCCTTGATGCGATCGGCCACGCCGATCAGGCCGGCATACGCGCCGTCCACCGCCACGAACATCACGGTCTCACCGTTGCGCCGCAACGCATCCGCGCGTTCGGGCGATGCCACTGTCGCACCTGCCTCGGACAACATCGCGACGTTGCCGATCGCGACGGTCCTGCCGTCCACGGTGCCGACCACGCCTTTGCCTGTCACCGACCGGAACTCGGTGACAGGTCCAGTTCGAACGCCGCGCTCCTCGGCCCCGCGAACGATGGCTTCCGCGAGCGGGTGCTCGCTCACCTTTTCGAGACTCGCGACGAGTCGCAACAGCATGAGCTCGTCAAACGGCGACTCTGGGACCAGCGTCGTCAGGGCCGGCTTGCCCTCGGTGAGGGTACCGGTCTTGTCCACGACGACCGTGTCGACCCTTTCCATCACTTCGAGCGCCTCGGCATTGCGCAACAGCACGCCGAGTTCTGCGCCTCGCCCCGTGCCGACCATGATCGACATCGGCGTGGCCAGGCCGAGCGCGCACGGGCAGGCGATGATCAACACCGCAACGGCGTTGACGAGTGCGTGGGCCAGTCGAGGCTCGGGTCCCCACACCGCCCAAACGACGAACGTGACGAGTGCCACCACGATGACAATCGGCACGAACCAGCCGGAGACGGTGTCCGCCAGCCGCTGGATCGGCGCGCGCGACCGTTGCGCCTCGCCCACCAGCCGCACGATCTGCGCAAGCAGCGTGTCGTTGCCAACGCGCTGCGCCTCCATCACGAACGTGCCGGTGCCGTTGACCGTGCCGCCGGTCACTTTGCTCATGCTGGCCTTCTCGACCGGAATCGGCTCGCCCGTCACCATGGACTCGTCGACCGTGGTGGTCCCTTCGATGACCACGCCATCGACAGGCACGCGCTCGCCTGGCCGCACGCGAAGGCGATCGCCGACCTGCACGTCCTCGAGCGCCACGTCCCGCTCGGCGCCGGCGGCGTCGATGCGTCTCGCGGTCGTCGGTGTCAGGCCCAACAGCTTCCTGATGGCCGAACTGGTGCGGCTGCGAGCCCGTAGTTCCAGCACCTGGCCGAGGAGGACGAGGACGACGATGACCGCGGCCGGCTCGAAGTAGACGCCGACCTGATCGCCGTGGGTCCGCAACGATGCGGGAAACAGCCCAGGGGCGAGGGTCGCGACCACGCTGAAGACGTACGCGGCCCCGACGCCCAGCGCGATGAGCGTGAACATGTTCAGGTGGCGGTGAACGACAGACGCCCAGCCGCGCGCGAAGAACGGCCAGCCACCCCACAGGACGACGGGTGTCGCCAGCAGGAACTGCGAGCATGTCATCGCCGCCGGCGGTAGTGCATGTTGGAGCGGTTGCCCCGGCAGGAACTCCGACACCATGAACGCGAGCATCGGAGTCGTCAGGACGACGGACCACCGGAACCGACGCGACATGTCGTCGAGCTCCGGGTTCTGCTCTTCGAGGGAGACGACGCGCGGTTCCAGGGCCATCCCGCAGATCGGGCACGACCCCGGCTCCTCCCGCACGATCTCCGGGTGCATCGGGCAGGTCCACTCGGTCTTCGTCAGCGGCGCGGCCGACACCGGCTCGAGCGCCATGCCGCACTTGGGACACGTCCCTGGGCCGACCTGTCGGACCTCCGGATCCATAGGGCACGTGTACTCGCGGGAGTCTTCGTGCGCGTGCACGAGCGTCTGCGTCTCGACGGCCCGTGAGGTCAGATATGTCTCAGGCGATGCCTGGAACTTGTCGAGGCAACTCTGGCTGCAGAAGTGGTACGTCTGCCCCTGGTACTGGCTCGTCCCCGCAGCCCTGATGGGGTCCACCTGCATGCCGCACACCGGATCGTTCATTGGGCGACCTCCTTCTACCCTCCTTCACGCAGCCGCGGCCGTTTCATTACACGTGCCGTTCCCTAATGTTTTGCGCACGAACAGTCGACGCAGCCGTGCTCAGCGCACGTGCCACAGGACGCCGCGACCTGCCGCCGCAGCGCCACTCGCGCCCGGAAAAGCCGAACGCCGGCGTTGGACGGCGTCAGACCCGCCGATTCAGCGAATGCCTTGACTGGGGTGTCCTCGACATCAACCGCCTGGAGCACCTGGGCGTACTGCGGTTTCAGGGTCCTGGCCAGACGCCCGACGCACGCGCAAATTTCGCGGTGCAGGTCGTCAGGAGGCTGGGTCACGTCGACCAGTTCCTGCGCGAACGCGGCCAAGGCCCGCTCCTCGACGCCCTTGCGACGATGGCGGTCGATCGCGGCATTCCGCAGCACGCGATAGAACCACGGCACCAGGCCTTCGTCCGGCATCTCGGACAGCCGGTCCAGGTTGCGCGTGAACGCCTCCTGCAAGAGGTCTTCAGCGACTGCCCGGTCGCCAACCCGCTGCTCTAGGAACCGCAGGAAGGCCCGGTGGTTCTCGACGAGCACCTGGGCGATTCGCGAGCGGTCGTCCGCGGAACCTGGCTCCGCGCTGCGGGTCTCCTTCATGTCGGCAGTATAGGCAGCAGCGATGTGCCTCGACGCCAAGACTCGGCCCCCCCTGCTGCCTATCGTGACCGGTCAGCGCCGACGCTAATCGGATTGCGGAACTATCAGCACCAACGGCGCTGCCATCGACGAACGAACCTGACTGCGTCGCCATGGTGTACTCCGCGGGAAGAACCAGCACCTGAGCACCATGCACGAACACAGCCCGCCGACGACGGGCGCGGCCGTGCGGGCGAACACGTCGGCGCCAATGCGAGACTCCCAGAGCAGGGGCAGCGACCTCAGCACGATGGTCGCGACGCTCGGGAACACACGGTCCGACCACGTCGCACCGGAGAGGCTGTACCACATTGCGTCTGGTCTGTCAGCGCTGGTTGAGGAACGCATGAATGGCGGTCTTGACGGACGCGACCAGGGATGCCGGCACGTTCGGCGTCGGCAACTGACGGCAGATCGCCAGCGTGCGCTTCAGCGTCTCGCAGGCCTCGCGGCAGTGATGGCATTGCACGAGATGGGCCTCCATCGCCGCGCACACGCCCGGCTCGATCTCGCCTTCGAGATGTTGTGAAAAGAGGGTCAGGACATCAGGACACAGCACTCCGCGTGGTGATGCGATGGATGGCCGCCCCAGCGCCGGCGCAAGCTCCCCACGGACGGTGAGCCTCGCCCGATGCAGTCGGCTCTTGACGGCCGCGACACTGACGCCCAGGATCTTGGCCACTTCTGGCGCCGATACCCCTTCGACGTCTCGCAGCACCAACACTTCGCGCTGAGAGGGATCCAGTGTGGCGATGGCTTGCGCGAGAGCGGTCGCAAGTTCCCGGTTGGTTGCTGTTTGCTCCGGCGTCGGCCCCGGATCGGCGAGGTGTTGGGCAACGTCGGTTGCCGGGGCGTCCAGCGACTCTTCTCGCGTAGGCGCGAACTTGCTGCGGCGCCGCTTCTTGATGCAGAACCGGCGCGCCATCGTGTACAGCCAGGTGGAGACCGAGGAGTCGCCACGGAAGTCATGGACGGAGCGAGCCATCGAGATGAGGCTCTCCTGTGCGACATCGCCGGCATCTTCTACATTGCCGCACATCGTCAGGCCAAACCGGTACAGGTGCGGTTGGTATCGCACGAGCAACGTCTCGAGCGCCGCGCTGTCGCCCTGGCGCGCGGCCGACAACAGTGCGTCATCGGTCGGCGATCCGGCCGCAGAGCTCGTCGGAATATCCGCACCCATCGATGAAATTCTCACACGACTCTTCTCTGCTCGCCCTCGCACTTCGTCATGCGGTGACATGACAGCCGACCGCAACTCCTCCCTGTAGAACCGTTTGTACGGGAGACTCCCTCGTCACACGTGTCCTCCGGACCAGGTATGCATCTGTCTGAACCCTTTGTGCGTCCTGGGGCTCTTACCAGCCGTGGACGTGGAACGAGGAGATCACATCGTGACGGGTGGGCGCCTTCGCACATGGGCCGGGCTGGTTGTGCTGTGCATGGGAGGCGCGGGGCTGGGTACGGCCTTCGCACAGACCCCCTTGACCCTCGAGGACGCCATCAGGCGCGCCCAGGGCGACACTAGCGATGCCCGGGCGTTGGCGTCGTCGATCGAGGAGGCGCACGCCCGTATCCAGCGGGCGCAGGCAGGGTACTGGCCGCGGGTCGACCTGGCCGAGACGATCCAGCGCGGCAACCAGCCGGTCTACGTCTTCAGTTCGCTGCTTTCGCAGCGGCGGTTCACCGCCGCCAACTTCGCGATTCCCGAACTCAATCATCCTGACCCCATCACGAATACGCGCACGGTGGTTTCACTGGAGCAGCCGGTCTACAACGCTGGCTTGACGCGGCTCGGCGTGCAGGCGGCGACGTTGGAGCGCGACCTGGCCACAGCGACCCGTGATACGGCGCGGCAGGACCTGGGCTTCCGGGCAGCGCAGGCCTTCGTGCGGGTGCTGCAACTCGAGGCGAACGTTCGGGCTGCGGACGCGGCGGTGACAGCGGCGGAGAGCGATCGCCAACGGGCTCATGCTCGCCGCGAGGTCGGCCTCGTCACCGACGCAGATGTCCTGGCCGTCGACGTGCAACTGGCGGACATGCGTCAGCGGCACATTGCCGCGGCCGGGGACCTCGACGTTGGTCGTCTCCAGCTCGCCGAAGCCGTCGGTCTGCCGCTGACCGCCTCGATTGTGCCGATTCGTCCTGCTTCCCGGCCTGCGCCTGCCGACGGCGATGCCCTCGTCCAGGAGGCGCTCACAAGGCACCCGCAGCTCCTGCAGTCCAGCATCCAGCTTCAACTTGCCGAGAACGCGCGGCGCACTGCACGCGCCGGGCTGTTGCCCACGGTAAGCCTCCAAGGTGGCTGGGAGTTCAACGGTGCGACGCTCGGCGCCCAGCAATCGAGCTGGGTGTTTGGCGCGGAGGTGCGCGTGAACGTCTTCCGCGGGTTCGCCGACTCGGCGCGCACGACCGAAGCAAAACATGCGCACGCGCGCGCGATTGCCGAGCGCGAACGCGTGGAGCGACGAATCGAACTGGGCGTGCGCGGGGCGCTCACCCAATTCGCTGCCGCACGCGCCCGAGAAGAGGCCGGACGCACAGCGCTGAGGCAGGCTCGCGAGTCGCAGCGCATCATCCGCGATCGATATGAGGGCGGGCTGGCCACCGTGACCGACGTGCTGCGAGCCGCCGAGGCGGCGCTGGAGGCAGAGTCGCGGGCCACCAACGCCGACATGGACGTGATTCTGCAGACCGTGGCGCTCGAGCGTGCTCTCGGGAGGATCTAGAAACGAAGTTCGCCGAGCCAATGGACGTGATGGTCATGAATCGACTGATTGGAATCCTCGTGTGCGGTGTTCTGGCGGCCGGTGTGTCCGCCTGCGGCAGGGCCGAGGACCGGCCCCGGGCAAAGGCAAGGGAGCCGATGCCGGTCACCGTCACTCCTGTGGCGGCGATCGCCACGGCCGAGCGGCTCGAAGCCGGTGGCGTTGTGGCCGCACCGCAATCCGCAGCAATCTCGAGTCGACTCGTCGCGACGATTGCCGCCATCCACGTCAATGCCGGAGACCGGGTTCGCACCGGTGCCGGATTGATCACGCTGGATGCCCGGGATATCACGGCACACACGGGGCAGGCGCAGGCCAGCGCCGTCGCCGCCGACAAGGCACTGACGCACGCGCGAGCGGAGCGGAGTGCGGCCGAGGCCGAACATCGCGTCGCCGCGGCATGGCAGAAGCGCATCGCGATGCTGCATGCGCGCAATTCGGCCACCGATCAAGAACGTGACGAAGCGGATGCCCGTCTCTCGGTGGCAGCGGCGCGCCTCGCGGGGACCGAGGCGGGCATCGAAGGCGCCGATGCGCAGCTCGCATCGGCACGGGCCGCGGTCGGCGTCGCCACGGCAACCGAATCCTTCACGACCGTGCGGGCCCCGTTCGACGGTCTGGTGACCGAGCGCCTCACCGATCCAGGCAACCTGGCCGCGCCCGGCGTCCCACTTCTCAGACTCGAGTCCGACGGGGCGCGGCAGGTCGTCGTCCGCGTCGATGAGGCCCGCGCGGCGTACGTCCACCCTGGTGACCAGGTGACCGTCGTGATCGATGCAGCCGCCGCACATGCCGCGGAGGCATACGGACTCGAAGCTGTCGTCACCGAGGTGGCGCGTGCCGTTGGTGCGGACCAGCGGGCCTTTACCGTCAAGGTCAGCCTTCCGCCAACGGTAACGGCTCGGACAGGCAGCTTTGCCCGCGTCGTGTTCCGCGGCGCGCCCCGGCAGGCCCTGCTCGTTCCGGCACACGCGATTCAGCGGCACGGCCAGGTGTTGTCGGTCTATGTGGTGCACGATGGCGTGGCCAGGCTGCGCCTCATCCGCGTCGGCCCTTCATCGTCGGAAGGCGTCGAAGTGCTCGCCGGCCTCGAAGCCGGTGAATCGATCGTCGTCTCGCCGCTGGCGCGCCTGGTCGACGGAGCCGCCGTCACGGTCGGGAAGCTGCCGACTCGGCCAGGGGGTGCGTCATGACCGCGCACCTCGGTCTTGCCGGACGCCTGGCAGCCACGTTCATTCCGTCGAAACTGACGCCGCTGGTGATTGTCGGGTCGGTGGCGCTCGGCGCGTTCGCGATCGCGGCGCTCCCACGCGAAGAAGAGCCCCAGATCATCGTCCCGATGGTCGACGTCTTCGTGGCGTTGCCGGGCGCGTCGCCGGCGGAAGTGGAACAGCGCGTCACGCGCCCCATGGAGAAGCTGCTGTGGGAAGTGCCCGGCGTCGAGTACCTCTACTCCACTTCGAGTCCCGGGCAGTCCATCGTCATCGTCCGCTTCCTCGTGGGTGAGGACGAGGAACGGGCGCTCGTACGTCTCAACCAGAAACTGCAGGCGAATTTCGATCGCATTCCCCCAGGCGCGTCGTCGCCGATGGTGAAGCCACGCTCGATTGATGACGTGCCGATTGCCGCAGTGACGCTGTGGGGACACGGCTACGAGGACGATGACCTTCGGAGCCTCGCCGCGCAGTTGAGCGAGGCCCTCGCCGAGGTGCCGGACGTGTCGGAAGTAACGCTGCTTGGCGGACGCCCGCGCGAGATCGGCGTGGAACTGGACCCGGCGAGGCTGGCTGCCGCCACGATCGATCCCGTGCTGGTGGCGCGGACGCTCGAAGCTGCCAACACCCGAACCACCGGTACCGGTCCCCTATCGGCCGGTGACGTCACCCGACTGGAAAGCGGTCACCACCTGGACACTGTCAGCGCCTTGCGAGACGTTGTCATCTCGGCGCAGAACGATCGTTCGATCCGGTTGAGCGATGTCGCGCGCGTCACCGATGCCGATGCCCCGCCGACGTCGTACGTCCGCTTCTACCCGCGCGACGGCGGCGCGCATCCCGCGGTCACGCTGGCCGTGGCGAAGCGCAAGGGCGCAAACGCCATCACCGTCGCGCATCAGGTCGAGGCCAAGCTGACGGCGGTACGGCCGGTGCTCCTGCCCGGCAATCTGAACGTCACGGTCACGAGAAACTACGGTGAGACGGCCGCGGAGAAATCCAACGAGCTTCTCTACCACATGTTCCTTGCCGTCGTGTCGGTCTCGCTCCTCATCGCGCTGGCGCTCGGACTCAGGGAGGCCATCGTCGTCCTGATCACGATTCCGGTCACGCTCGCCCTCACGCTGTTCGCATTCTGGGCCTATGGATACACGCTGAACCGGATCACGCTCTTTGCCTTGATCTTCTCCATCGGCATCCTCGTGGACGATGCGATCGTTGTCGTGGAGAACATCGTCCGGCACGCCCGCCTGAGACACGAGGGCGGCGCGGGTCTCGTCACCGTTGCGGTCCGCGCCGTCGATGAGGTCGGCAATCCGACGATTCTTGCGACCCTCACGGTCGTCGCCGCGATTCTGCCGATGGCGTTCGTCGGCGGCCTGATGGGCCCCTACATGCGCCCGATTCCGGTGGGCGCGTCGGCGGCGATGCTGTTCTCGCTGGCGGCCGCGTTCATGGTCACCCCGTGGGCCGCAGCCCGCCTGCTTCGGGCCGACAGCGCACACGGTCCGGCGCCAGAGGGCGCGGCCACCCGGCTGTATCGTCGCGGGATGACCGGCCTCATCGGGAACGGCCGTACGCGGCTGGCATTCCTGGCCGGCCTCTCCGTCCTGCTCCTTGCGTCGATGGCGCTCGTGCCGCTCAAGCTGGTCACCGTCAAGATGCTGCCCTTCGACAACAAGAGCGAGTTCCAGGTGATCGTGGACATGCCCGAGGGAACGTCTCTCGAGCACACGGCTCGCGTCGCTTCGGAGCTCGCCCATGAAGTCCTGAAGGACGCGAACGTCGTCAATGTGCAGAGTTACGCAGGGCTGTCGTCTCCCTACAACTTCAACGGCCTGGTACGTCACTACTTTCTGCGTCGCGGCCCGCACCTCGCCGACCTTCAGGTCAACCTCGTCGCCAGGGACGAGCGCGGCGAACAGAGCCATGAGATCGCCAAGCGCGTGCGCGATCGGCTCGTGCCGATCGCACGACGGTTCAACGCCACGATTCAGGTATCAGAAGTCCCGCCGGGGCCACCGGTGTTGCAGACGCTCGTCGCGGAAATCTACGGTCCGGATGCGTCGCGCCGCCTGGAACTCGCCGCCCAGGTGAAGTCCGTGCTCGAGCAGACGCCAGGCGTCGTGGATGTCGATTGGTACGTCGCAGCGCCGCAGGCCAAGACGTCACTCGTCGTCGATGAGATGCGCGCAAGCGCCGCCGGCGTCATGGCTTCACACGTGTCGACGGCCGTCCAGATGGCGACCGACGGCCGAACCGTCGGCCTCCTGCACGATGCCAATGCGCGCGAGGAGGTGCCGATTGTCCTGCGGCTGCCACGCACGACTCAAGGATCGCTGGCCGCCGTGCGCGAGCTGCGCCTGGGCCCGAATCTCGTCGCCGTCGGCGAGCTGACGCGCGAAGAGACGCGCACGGAGGCCGACAGCCTGTACCACAAGAACCTCCTGCCCGTGACGTACGTGACCGGCGACCTTGCTGGCGCCTCCGAAAGCCCGGTGTACGCGATCCTGCGCATGAACAGTGTCATCGCGCAGATGACGCTACCGGAAGGATACGCGTTCGACATCTACAACACGCGTCAGCCGTTCGACACGACGAAGTACGCCATGAAGTGGGACGGCGAATGGCACATCACGTACGAAGTCTTTCGCGACCTCGGACTGGCGTTTGCCGCCGTCCTCGTCCTCATCTACATCCTGGTCGTGTGGTGGTTCGAGGCGTTCGATGTGCCACTGACCATCATGGCGGCCATTCCGTTCTCGCTCGTCGGCATCCTGCCCGCACATGCGGCGATGGGGGCCTTCTTCACGGCCACGTCGATGATCGGCTTCATCGCCGGCGCCGGGATCGTCGTGCGGAACTCGATCATCCTGGTGGACTTCATCGAGATGCGACTGCGTGAAGGCATGCCGCTTGCCGAAGCCGTCGTGGACGCCGGCGCCGTCCGCTTCCGCCCGATGGCGTTGACGGCGGCGGCGGTGATCGTCGGGGCGGCCGTGATCCTCTTCGATCCGATCTTCCAGGGCCTGGCGATCTCCCTGATGGCGGGCGAAGTCGCGTCATTGCTGCTCTCGCGGGTCGCCGTCCCCGTCCTGTATTTCATGAGTCACCAGCAGCGTCATGCCATGGCTGCGTCCGCGGTGCCATCGCCAGCGGGAGCGCTGTCATGAGTCGAATCGCGGTCGCGAGGCTGCTGGCAGGAGTGACGTCGATGACGCCTCCGTGTGGGCGCTTACAGCGACACGCGCCTGGGCGCGATTGTCAGGTGCTGACCACGTCTGCCTGGCCGATCGTGTTCGTCTCGTCAACTGATGCAATTTTCCAGAGGAGTATGCCGTGACCGTCGAACGTGCGCTTCGTGTGATCGCAGGGGCCTTCGTGACCCTCAGTGTGTTGCTGGGCATCTACGTGAACGCGAACTTCCTGTGGTTCACGCTGTTCGTGGGAGTGAACCTGTTTCAGTCCGGCTTTACAGAATGGTGTCCGATGATGGTAATCCTGCGAAAGGGCGGCGTGCCAGACGCCATCGCGCCGCGAACGCCAGTCACACGTTCGCGATAACGCGACAGTGGTCGGGCGCGAACACCTGATGCTCAAGGGAGAACATGCGTGACAGCACCGATGACACGAAGTGATCATGGAGAGCGGCACCGCACTGAACGAATCGGCTGGCTGCGCGCCGCCGTCCTCGGCGCGAACGACGGCATCGTGTCGACCGCGAGCTTGATCGTGGGCGTGGCGGCGGCAAGTGGCCGTCGGGATGAGATTGTTGTCGCCGGCGTCGCCGGCATGGTGGCGGGTGCCATGTCGATGGCCGCAGGCGAATTCGTGTCGGTCAGCTCGCAGCTCGACACCGAGCGAGCCGACGTCGGACGTGAGCGAGAGGAGTTGGCCACGCAGCCTGAATTCGAGATGCAGGAACTCGCGGCGATCTACGTTGGACGAGGGCTGACACCAGAGCTCGCCGCTCAAGTCGCCGTCCAACTGATGGCACATGACGCACTGGCCGCGCACTCACGGGACGAGCTCGGCCTGTCCGAGGCCGTGGGCGCGCGCCCTGTCCAGGCCGCCGTCACATCGGCAGCGACATTCCTGGCGGGCGCCGCATTGCCTCTCGTCACCGCGTTCGGTACTCCGTCGCGATATGTGGTTCCTGTCGTGGCGGCAACGTCACTGCTGTGGCTGACAGCGCTCGGCGCCCTATCGGCGCGGACGGGCGGGGCACACGTGCTCAGGGCTTCGGCGCGGGTGGCCTTCTGGGGAGCCTTGGCGATGGGCCTTACCGCCGGCGTGGGTTGGCTATTCGGGACACTGGCGTAAGTCGACGCAGCCCGGCTACTTCCACGGACATTCTGGACTTTCCCGCGCGAGTTCTCGTCAGGTCGGAGGCGTGCTGACTGGCCCCGAGCAGGACGGCCACGCCGTCGCCGCCTCACGAGCAGGTGCCATCCAGTGCCTGGCGCACCAGCGATTCGCTGCGTCGATATGTTCGGCTAGAGTGGCCGCATGACGAGCAGGTGACTCACCGTACTCGGGTCAGGGGCGCAATGCGATCTTTCTCGCGCAGCGTGGCTGGAATGTGTCGGGCTTTGACGTCTCAGCAGTCGGCCTGGCGAAGGCGAGAGAGGCAGCGGTCGCTCAGGGGCTCCCACTGAACGCCATCCACGCCTCGGATGAGGAGTTCGACAGCCGACAGGCGCACTACGGAGGTCACACTGCTCTCTGCCCCCGCGAGGTAGGCGTCTACCGCGCGAGCCCACGCGAAATCCTGGCCAGGGGCATCCTGTACGCCGGCCCGCACGCCCGCTACCGCCAGCAGGATCCCCGCCAGACACGAGCGCCGCCAGCCATCGTCGAGGGCATCGGCAAACATCATGGTCACCCAGGGGCTACGTCGCATTATGGGCCTTCCGCCAACCTGCCTCGCGTACGTCTGAGGTGAAAGTCTGGCGTGACCAATTCGAGGATCGATCCGGGTGTGGGATGCTGTGGCTACCGAACCCGTATGGTCAGGAGGCTGCGTTGCGCGTATCCGTCGCCACCACGCTCATGGGTGTACTCGAGCTTCAGGTCGGAAGCCACGGACAGGCGCACGCACCCGCGCAACCGACGTTCCGTTCCGGGACGACGCTCGTTGAAGTGTCAGCCGTGGTCACGAGCGACGGCCGTCCCGTCGGTGACCAGCGGGCCGACGAGGTCACGGTGCTGGACAACGGCGTCAGGCAACCCCTGATCGCGTTAGAGTACGTCCATCTCAGTCTCCTGGTCGGGCCCGCGCAGCGCCGCGACTTCGTGGTGGTGATCGACAACCTGCACATCGATCCGACCCGGACACCGCAAACCATCGACATCGCGCTCGGGTTCATCGATCGGCTGGGCGCATACGATCGGCTCGCCGTCGTGACCACGGGCTTCCCGAACGACGCGCGCGATTTCACGACAGACCGGGAGGCGGCCCCGGCATTCGTCCGTAGCACGCGTGGTCAGCACCAGATGACGGCTCTTGTACCGGGCGAGTTCGAGACGCAGGCCCGCCTGGCCATGGAATGCCTGGCGAAGGTAGCCGGCGGCGTCCGTTCCGACGCCGAGCGCCGTTCGGTGTTGCTGATCAGCGGAGGGCAGCGCCCGCTCAATGGACAGTCTCAGTTCAGGCGGGACGCACACAACGGGTACGACGAATATCTCGAGGTCATTCGCAACGCCGCACTTGCCAACGTCGCCATCTACACGATCGACCCGAGCGGTCTTCGCGCAGCCGGCTACGGAGCGATGTCCTCCGGGCTGTCATCCCCCGCGACGCTGGACAGTGAGCTGACAGGCAGCCTCGCAGTGCTTGCCCTGAACACGGGTGGCATCAAGACCCGCTGGACCAACGACCTCACGTGACGATGCACGGAACAATGGACCGCCGATCGCGCGCAGGCCGTCTGGCGTGCGTCCTCGCACTCGCGATGCTTCCCTCTGCCGCAGCGGCGCAGAGTGCATCGAGACCGCCATCCGGTGAAGCGCTCTACAAGACGCGTTGCGCCGCCTGCCACGACAACGCGGACGGCCGTACGCCCTCGAAGGCCACCCTGCGGGCGATGACCTCGACGCGCATCATGCGGACGCTCGACTTCGGCGCCATGATGACGATTGCCTTCGCGCTGCGGCGTGACGAGCGCGAGGCCATTGCGGCCTACCTCGGCAAGCCCGGCGGCGAGCCCGGTCCGCGGCCGCAGGCGTACTGCGCCGATCGCCGCGTGACGCTCGGCGACATGACGGTGCCCTCGTGGAATGGATGGAGTCCCGAGCGAGACAACACGCGCTTCGTTCCCGGCGTTCGCGCCCGGCTGACAATCGAGCAGGTCTCGCGCCTGAAGCTGAAATGGGCGTTCGGTTTCGAAGGGGACATCGCGGCGTTTGCCGAGCCGACGGTGATCGGCAATCAGATCTTCATCGGTAGCGCCAGCGGCGTCGTGCACGCGATGCGCGCCGACACCGGATGCCTGCAGTGGACGTTCCAGGCCAACGGCCCGATCCGCTCGGCGATCGTCGCCACGCCGTTCGAGGGACGCCACCTGCTGGTGTTCGGCGATCTCACCGGGTGGCTTTACGCGCTCGACGCCGCCACCGGGCAACAGGTCTGGCGCGTGCGGCCCGAAGCGCATGAAGCCGTTCGTCTCAGCGCTGCGCCGGTCCTCCATGAAGGATTGATCTTCGTGCCGGTTGCCTCGTGGGAAGAATCGCGTGCGTTGAACGCAGACTACCCGTGCTGCACGTTCCGCGGCAGCGTCGTCGCGCTGCGGTTGCGCGACGGCGGCCTGGCGTGGAAACGCTACATGATTCCCGACGCGGCGATGCACACCGGGAAGCCCCCCACGGGTGCGGAGACGTTCGGGCCATCCGGCGTCGCCATCTGGGGCGCGGTCACGCTCGACCTGAAGCGGCGACGGCTCTACGTCACGACAGGGAACAACTATTCGCTGCCGGCCACCGCGATGAGCGACGCGATTGTCGCGCTCGATCTCGACACCGGCAACATCGTCTGGTCGCGGCAGGCGCTGCCGAACGACGTCTACAACTCGGCGTGCTCGCTGACGCCCAAAGCCGCAGGCTGTCCGGAAGGCAACGGACCGGACTACGACTTCGGCTCGCCGGCGATCCTGGTGACGACGACCGGTGGGCGCGAACTGCTCCTGGCCGGACAGAAAGCCGGAATCGTCTGGGCGTTCGACCCGGACAACAGCGGGACAGTCGTGTGGCAGTCGCGCGTCGCCAAGGGCGGAATCAACGGCGGCGTGCAATGGGGCATGGCCAGTGATGGCACGCGCGTGTATGCGGCGACGTCGGACGCCGCCGTGACGCGCACTGCAACGGCGCGCGTGCTCGATCCGAGCGCCGGCGGCGGAGTGACCGCGCTGCGCATCTCCGATGGCAGCGTCGAGTGGCACGCCGAGCCACCGCCGTGCGCCGGGCGCGCGAACTGCAGCCCCGCGCAGTCGGCGGCAGTGACGGCGATTCCCGGTGCCGTGTTCGCTGGATCGTTGGACGGGCACCTGCGGGCGTACTCGGCAATCGACGGCAAGATGCTCTGGGACTTCGATTCCGTCCGCGACTATCAAACCGTGAACGGCGTGAAAGGCAGTGGCGGCGCCATCGATGGTGCAGGGCCCATCGTCGTGAACGGGATGGTGCTGGTGACCTCCGGCTATCCGCGTTTTGGCGGGATAGCCGGCAACGTGCTGCTGGCCTTCGCGCCCGAATGAACCTGCCGCTTCCGAGACTTGGCCGTTCACCCGGCCCCCGTATGCGCGACGATCACGCAGGGGCGGTCGACCGACGTAGCTTGGCGAAGTCGGGCCTCCTTGCTCGTCAGCTTTGGCTGGCACGCCATCACCATGACGCGGAGGCCGCCGGCACGCCACCGGACACACGCTGTCGGACGAGCGGAGCGCCAAGAGCCGTGCACCAACGCCCTTGTGAGGCCGGAATGCTCGCTCGTTGAAGTTATCGCGAACATTCCGGCCGGCCGCCGATCGCATCAGGCTTTCGCGATCCCGAAGGCCTGTTCTACCAAACCATCAAGCTGGCGCACGCCGGGGACCTCGATCGCGCCGTCGAAATCCTGGCGGAGGCCGTGGGCCGGGGTTTCTATCCCTACGAAACGTTCAGGCGCCACACGTGGCTCGACCCACTACGCAAGCGTCAGGACTTCAACGCCATTCTGGAGAATGCGGAACATCGCCACCTCCAAGCCCGCGCGGACTTCGTGAACGCAGGTGGAGAAGCGCTGCTCGGCGCTGAAGGCTAGGCGTTCAGAGCTCGAGCGCCCTGGCTAAAACGTCACACTCGAAGCCATCGAACCTGCGGTGTGAGGGAAATCTTCAGACAGTGCTATCGTCCCCTTCATGGCTTTGCTCAGAACTGCGCTGACTGCGACCGCGCTGCTCGCCATCGCATCGTCATATCCGACTGCCGCGCCCAAGTACTCGGCATGGACCGCACCGGTCAACCTCGGGGCTCCTGTCAATTCGACCTTTGCCGATGCCGGTCCCGCAGTATCCAAAGAGGGATTGAGTCTGTACTTCCATTCCGAGCGCCCCGGCGGGCAGGGCTCGACAGACATTTGGGTGTCGCAACGCGCTGGCGAGGATGAGCCGTGGGGCCCACCGGCCAACATCGGGACGACCGTGAATACCCTGTTCATCGAGGCTGTCGCCGCGCTGTCACGCGATGAGCACTGGCTGTTCTTCTCGAGCGATCGCCCCGGTCCATCGATCAGGTTCGACGGGCTGGAGATGTTCTTCTTCTCGGATCGGCCTGGCGGATTTGGAGCCGTCGACCTGTGGGCGTCGACGCGCGCCACGATCCTCGATGCCTGGTCAGCGCCGACGAACCTGGGAGCGATCGTGAATTCTGTCGCGGGGGACTTCCAACCCTACATCGCATCAGACCGGGAGACGCTGTACTTCGGCTCGGCTCGTCCCGGCGGCGTAGGAGGTCAAGATATCTGGGTGACGAGGCGGACGAAACGGTAATTCATGACGACGAGCCGGGCTCCCTGCCCCGTCGGCAACGGCGACGCACTCCCGGCAGACCGTCCTCCTCGAAGGCCAGTACATCTCGTCCGGCGTCTGTCCGCGAAACGCCGAGGGCGGTCCGTCGCCGCCAGGCCTGAAGCCGACTCGGCGACACCTGAAGGAACCGCAGGACGCCTCGCCATGGGATGTACTCGCGGGCCCGATCGACCGCGCGCAGGATGCGCGACTTGGCCCCACCGCCCGGCAGGCGCTCTCGTGCGAGCCTGAACCCGGAACTGTGGAGCAGAGCGAGCGCGAGCCGGAGCTGGGTCGTGCGCTCCGTGCCGGCCCGAATGCGGCAGCACGCGATTGTGTTCGTCCACGTAGAACGCCACCACAGTAGACTCGGAAGGAAGCCCGCCATGCCGGACTACGACTTCAACTATCGCAGTGGTAGCGGCGACACGTTTATAGGTGCGCGGCCCGCGCCAGACCTGGCGCGGCCCATTGTTCGTGCCTTCGTAGCGGCCCCACAGCCACTGCGGAAGATTCGGTTCGAGACCTCGCGATACGCTCCCAACCACGTTGTTACAATTCGCAGCAGCAGCGAGGGTTGGGCAAACGACACGTTCGGCGCGTACCGGGACGGCGCGTGGGAGTTCTTCTTCGAAATTCCCAGCCTCCCGCCGGCGATGGCCTTCAAGTTCATGCTCGATTGCGAGCACTGGATGCAGGGCGCCGATCTGAACGTCGCCACGAACGTCGATCATTCATTCGACGAGAGTACGGTCCAATTCCCCTCCGCAACGAGTCGGTTCCAGCACGGCTACGACAATTTCCAAATCGACCGTACGAAGCTCGCTCAGGACGGCGTTCCCCGCAACACTCGCGAAGACATCTTCTACGACGTGATCATCATCGGCTCTGGCATGGGAGGTGGCTCGCTGGCTGACGCCCTGTCCGACGCCGGCATCAAGACACTGGTGCTCGAAGCAGGTGGCCTGACTCTGCCGACGCACATGACGAACCTACCCGGCGACTGGTCGCGGACGGCCAACCATCACAGGGTAGGCCACTTCGTGAACGAACCTGGTTCCGATTTCCTTCCGGGCGTTCACCTGAGTTTCGGTGGACGATCCGTCTACTGGTCCGGGCTGATTCCCAGGATGCACGATTGGGAACTGTCGTTCTGGCCAGACCCAGTCCGGAACTTCCTGACACAAGGCGGCTATGAGCCGGCGGAACAGCTGCTGCGAAAGACGAAGCGTCTCGGGCCATTTCAGGATCAGGTCGTCGCCCAACTGAAGGCCGATTTGCCAGAATGGCATGTCGAGGATCTTCCTCGCTCAGGGCACCAGCCGTTCCTCAATGAAGCCGGGGAGCTTGAGAGCGTCGTTCAAGATTCGACCGGCATGTTTTCCACCGCCGATTTGCTACTCAGTTCGATGGGGTATGCGGAAGCGGCAGGGCGAAACAACCTGACGATCAATCTCGGCCATCTGGTGACTCGCATCGCCACGGAAGGCACAAGGGCCACCGACGTCGTGTGCGAGGATCTGCTCGGCAACACCACGCGCCGATATCGCGGCAAGTTTATCGTGCTCGCCGCCGGTTCGTTGGAGAGTGCCCGAATCGCCCTGAACAGCAGTCTGAGCAATCCCAACGGCCTGCTGGGTGTTGGCCTGACAGATCACCCGGCGTTCTTCTCGGCGCTGTACACCATCCCGAATGGCAGTCCCTTCGGCGGCTCGAAGCGACATGCGAAAGTCTTTCTGTTCAAGAAGACGGCGACCTTCCAGGATCATCCGTTCAACGTTGAACTGGTGGTCAATCCCGAACTGTGGCAGGTGCGCAACTCGGACGACGATCTGGTTCCCGTGCCGGATCCCTCGAAGATCAAGATGACGTTCTCGTTCGCGAGCTTGCTTGATAACGCGAACCGGCTATCTTCACCAGGTGTCGGCAGGAAACTGTCCGTGAACGTCCGGCGCAATCAGGCTGGAGTCGCGCACTTCGACGCCGCCCGCGCGACACGCAACACGATCCTGGACTCGCTCGGCATCCCCTTCACCGCCAACGAAGGAATGGGCTACGGCAATGAAGGAACCGTGCACCACGCCGGCGGCACGATGCGGATGAGCGGCAACGCCAGCGGGGTCGTCGATACGAACCTCAAGTTCGAAGCGTACGACAATCTGTACTGCGCTGATCCCGCCGTCTGGCCCTTCATCCCAGCCGCGAATCCGTCCCTCACGCTGGTTGCCCTGTCGCTCAGACTGGCCGACCACCTGCGAGCGCGGATCTGACGACTCGACGTGACACGCTGCATCGCGTGCAGCGGCGTTGGTGCGCGGCTCACACCTGGACTCGCAGCCCCCCGTCACCGACTGGGGAGCGTCGCCCAATCGATCCGGTGAACAGACATTGCACGTCGCTTACCGATCTTGCAGCCACCGCCCAAACGCCGGCGCCTGCCGCGCCTTCACCGCCGTGCAGGTCGCGATCCGCTCGAGCGACTGCTGCAACAGCCGTGCGGCTTCGGGCACCGGGTGCGCATCGAAGAACGCCTTGATCTCGGCGGCGCGTTCCGCCGAACAAAACGCGCCGAGCCCGTGGACGATGGCGGGAACGCCTTGGAAGGTGCCGAGCTTGGCGGTGATCGCCGGCCATTCCGCTTTCACGAAGGCCCACGTCGAATCTTGTGTCGCGGACAAACTCAGAAGTTGGTGCAAGAGCATCCCCGCATCTTGCGACCGCACGTCGGGCGAGATGGAGGACTGCTGCGTGCGCGTGATCAGCGCCGGATCGCGGAACGACGCGAGGGTGTAGAAGTAGCGGTAGTACTCTTCCGGCGCCGCCGACGACGCGGTCATGCGCGCGACGAATTGCTCGTAAAGCGCCGCGTCTCCGTCCGACACCGCGACCTTCAGCACCGGCGCCACCAGCGTCGGGGAGAGCGACGCGGGTCGAGCCATGTAGGCGAGCGCCAGATCGCGAGCGCGCGTCTGGACTGCTGCGTCGCTGCTCAACAGCGTCAGCAGCGTGCCGCGGCGGCTGTTGGTGTCGTCGCTATCGCCAAGACCGTTGGTCAATCCCATCGCGTCGAGCGTGGGGCGAAAGGTGGCGTGTACCCAGGTTTGCCATGCGGCGCGCTGGCTCGCACTGGCGATGTCACTGCCGACTTCGCCGAGGCGGTTCGCCATCTCGGCGACCACGGCCGATGTCTCGTCGCGCGCGAGCGCGGCGACCAGATCGAGATACGTGCCGACGTCGTGCCTCCCTGACTGCACCATCCGCCACTCGTCGCCCAGCAGGCTGAGACGTTCGGCAGCCGTCAATGACGGTGTGCGGCTGGCCAGCGCCGCTACAACTGCCGGCTCATACTCGGTGTAGTAGTAGCCGTGCGCATCGGCGTTGACCATAGCCGCGCCGCACCCTGCAGCGCGAATGGTCTGCTCGCGTGCGGTGACCATCGTGCAGGTCGCGGATCCGGACGCCGTCTTGACGCAGACGGGCAACGTCCACGTCTGCGCGGCCGCCGCCCCGCCTTCGACCACTAAGCGTTCCTGTCTCAGTAAGACCTCCGTGTTACGGCCTTCGCAGCGTGCCTGCACGGACAGGACCGGCGCGCCAGGCTGGTCCACGAAACTCTTCATGATGCGGTTGACGGGCTTGCCTGTGACGCGCGTCATCTCGCTCCAGAACTGGTCGCCAGTGGCGTTGCCGAGCGCATACTTCGCGAGGTATGACGACACACCCTTCCGGAACGCCTCCGGCCCCACGTAGGCCTCGATCATGCCAAGCACGCCAGCGGTCTTCTCGTAGGCGATGGGGTCGAATACCTCGTTGATCTGCGCGGGAGTCTCCACCTGCGTATGGATGGCGCGCGTTGTGCGGAGCGCATCCAGGTTCAGCGCGATCTGCGTTTCCGCGGCGGCCTTGACATCCATCTGCCACTCTGGCTTCCACGCCGCCAGGGGCTTGTTCGCCGCCCACGTCGCGAACCCTTCGTTCAGCCAGATGTCGTCCCACCATTGCATCGTCACGAGATTCCCGAACCACTGATGCGCGATCTCGTGCGAAATCACCGACGCCACCGCCCTGCGCACATCGACTGACGCCGTCGCCTCGGCGGCCAGCAGCAACTGCTCGCGGAAGGTGATCGCGCCGGCGTTCTCCATGGCGCCGGCCGCGAAGTCTGGCACACCGATGATGTCCAGCTTCGCGTAGGGATATGGGATGCCGAAGTACCTGTTGAAGAACGCCACTTGCTGTTCGGCCGCCGACAGCGCAAAGGCGGTGAGGCCTTCCTTGTCGGGCGTGGCACAGATGCGAATCGGCGTGGCGCCCGCGGCCCCGGCACGACAGATGAAATCCCCCACGAGCAGCGCGACGAGGTAGGTGGACATCTTCGGCGTTGGCGCGAACACGATCGTGTGCTTGCCTGGTTCGGGCCCCGGCGAGTCCGACACCTGGCGGCCGTTTGAGATCGCGGTGTCGGCGCCATCGATCATCAGCGAGATGTCGAAGGTTGCCTTGTAGGCGGGCTCGTCGAATGAAGGGAACGCGCGGCGCGCGTCGGTGGCCTCCATCTGGCTTACCGCGTACCTGCGGCCGTTGGCCGTGCTCAGATAGAACCCTCGCAGCTTGTCGTTGAGGATGCCGGTATAGGTGAGACGAATCGTCGCGGTCCCTCCGGCGATCGCGCGCGGCACAGTGAGCGTGGCGGTCTCGGCGGTCGCGTTGAGGCTCACGCTCGCCGGTTGCGATCCGCCGCCGTCTTCGATCGTGACGTCGCCAAACGTGATCTCGGCCGCATGGAGTGTGATCGACGTGGAGGGCGCGGCCAGTGTGACGTCAATCGACTCGCGGCCGCGGAACGTCTCGCGTTCGAGGTCTGGCGCCAACCACAGGGAATAGTGCAGGGGCGTAACCGTGCTGGGCAGTCGCTGCGCAACCGCCGGCGCAGAAGCCAGGCAAAGGCAAATAGCCATGAGCGAAGGACGCATGCCGCCACACTAACATCTGCCCGCCCATCCGTGTCTGGGGAGCCGCACCCGTGCCCCGTCCGCCGTGTTCTGCCGCGGCCCATCCTCTTCGCCCACACTGTCAGACCTGTGCTGTCGAGTGACGACAACTCGCGCTGCGATGTACGAAATGTACTTGTGCACAGCACGGTTGGCCTCGGCGGTGCGTTCGTAGTCGACGTAGTTGGGGTGCGTCACCTTGACTTGGAAGAGACCCGCGGTCATGTTGGAATCGAAGCCGTAGTAAACGGTGACGCTGGTGACAACCGTCCTGCCCTGCAGCGTCACGGTGGCGGCGACGACGGGCGCCCCCCGCCGGACGCGGGGCTTTCGGTGGTGGTAGCAGGTAATGCGGCCTACCGCCGCACTCCGATGTCCCGCTGTAGCTGAGCGCGCCAATAGGAGAGCGTTGACTTCTATGAGCCACAGCGAGCCCATCTGTACCAGGGGATGCGAAGACGCACGCTGGGAAACAACCGCGCATGATGGGGACAGCCGCATGCCGCGTTGACAACGGCCCGGAGATGTAGGCAAGCGGAAACGCGATGGACCCACTTCCCTTCGACTTGCATGGACACGTGGCACTCGTCACGGGAGCGAACCATGGCATCGGCGCGGCGACAGCCCGTGCTCTTGCCTCATGCGGCGCGGCCGTGGTCGTCTCGTACTTGCGCATTCCCGATAGCGGCGAGCCGGAGGTTCCGGAGACCTATCGCCGCAACCGCGCGACGGGCGCGGCGGAAGTATTGTCCGTCATCGAACGCCAAGGCGGCCGAGCCATCGCGATTGAGGCCGACCTGGCCGACACGGGCGTGGCCACGACCCTGTTCGATGCGGCTGAGACTGCGTTCGGCCAGGTCGACATCCTCATCAACAATGCCACCGGGTGGATCGCCGATACGTTTCTACCAACGCGCGAGCGCAGGTTCGGTCACGAACATGAAAGGGTCTCCGCCGCGACAATCGACCAACAATTCGCCGTGGACACACGTGCGGCGGCCCTGCTGATTGCCGAGTTTGCTCGCCGACACGTGGCGAGAGGGGCCACCTGGGGCCGGATCCTCGGACTGACCTCCGGCGCGCCTACTGGCTTTCCAGGCGAGGTCTCCTACGGAGCGGCGAAGGCCGCCCTGGAGAACTACACCATGTCTGCTGCCTTCGAACTGGCGGCACTGGGGATCACGGCCAACATCGTCCATCCACCCGTGACCGATACGGGATGGGTGACCGATGCGGTGCGCCGCCACGTCGGCGAACGCCCGGACTTGCTTCACATCGCGACTCCCGATGATGTCGCGCGCGTCATCACCTACCTGGTGTCAGAAGAGGCACGACTGATCACAGCCAACAGGGTGCACCTCCGATAGCGTGCGCGACGCGACGGACGCTGGCCGATGGCGACCAGCGTAGGCTCGCTCATACGCGGCGCATCGCTGGACGGCTAGTGCCCCTGTTTTCCATCGACTTCCGCCTATCTATCTGGGGCTACACTCGGTTCAAGAAGCCGGCGTTCGGCGGAATCCTGGGCTGCGTCCCCCATTGTGGGTGCGGCTGATATTTTCTCCGACGCTGATCAGATCGGGAGGACTCATGCACCGTCTGCTCACGACATTCCTCGTTGTACTTGCAGCGTGGCCACTGGCAGCTCAGCGCTACCCTGACGCGCAGGAAGATGGGCACTTCACTGGCGCTGATGATGTGCGCCTGTTCTACCGCAAGCTCGGCACCGGCAAGGATGTCGTCGTGATGCTTCACGGCGGCCCTGGCGGCACGACGAACAACGGTGAGGAGATGGCGCCACTCGCGAAGGGGCGAACGCTGATCTTCTACGATCAACGGGGCGGAGGCCGGTCGGATCTGGTGTCGGATCCCACACTGCTCACAGCGAATCATCACGTTCGCGACCTCGAGGCCTTGCGCCAGTACTTTCGGCTGGAGCAGGTGTCGCTGCTGGGCATTTCATGGGGATCCGGCCTGGCGGCGCTGTACACCGCGGAGCATCCGGCAAGAGTCTCTCGCTTGTTGCTGGTCAGCCCCATGCCCGTCGCCCGATTCCCGTTCGGCCCAGAGCGCCGGGAGAAGATCGATGCCGTCCTCGGAAGGTCGATGATCGTGCGTCGGGACGAAGTCGCCAGGAGGATACCGACCGCCAGCGATGACGACGTACTCGCGCTGTGCCGGGAACAGCTCAGCATAGGTATGAGCGCGTACCTCGTGGACCAGCGCCACGTTGCCCGAGTCGCCGATCGTTGCAAGCAGATGCCGCCGGCAGCGATTCGCAATCGTCCGAACGTCGCTCGCGCAGGGATGGCCTCGCTCGGTGATTGGGATTTCCGGCCGCTGTTGACGCGCCTGACGATGCCCGCGCTCGTCTTCGAAGGAGCGAAAACGAACGTGCCGCTGAATTCCACCCGCGAATGGGTCTCCGCGCTTCCTCATGCACGGCTCCTCTTGATCCCCGACGCTGGCCACGAATTCTGGGCGGAAAAGCCCGACGAGTTCGTCGCGGCCGCGGACACGTTTCTTCGCGGCGAGTATCCGAAGGACGCGGAGGTCGTGAAATAGTCGGCCGACACCAGGAGCACGTATGACCAAGCCGTTCCGGATCTCGCTGCTCGCCACCGCGCTGTTCTCGTCGACCTTGGGCGCTCGTCTCCAACCCGCACCGGAGGTCGTGGCCTTTACGCATGTGGCCGTCGTGGATCCCGGCGGGACCGCCACGCAACGCGACACGACCGTCGTCGTGACCGGCGATCGGATCAGCGAGATCGGCAGTACGGGCGACGTGCGCATCCCGCCGGGTGCGCGAGTGGTCGACGCCACGCGCCAGTACATGATCCCGGGGCTGTGGGACATGCACGCGCATATCTTCAGGCACGGCCGCGACGCGTTCTTCCCGCTGTACGCCGTCGCTGGAGTGACAGCAGTCCGCGACATGAACACCGCCGTGCCGATGGTGGAGATCGAGGCGCACCGCCAGAGGCTGGCCGCAGGCACGCTGATCGGGCCGCGGCTGATTGCCGTCGCCGGGCCGCTGATTGCCGGGCCGGTGGGGGAAGGGCGGTTCCCTCCGCAATGCATCGTCGCCACGCCGGCCGAGGCCCGCGCTGCCGTCGTCGCGCGCAAGTCGATGGGTGTGGACTTCATCAAGGTACACGGCGGCCTGTCGCGAGAGCTGCTGCTCGCGATTGCCGACGAAGCCAGGCGCCAGGATCTTCCGCTCGTGGGCCACGCGCCTGGCACACCCGAAGAGGCATCCGACGCCGGGTTGCGGAGCATCGAGCACAACACCGGCGTGCACATGTCCTCGTCGCCCGACGCGGCGGAGTTGCGGAAGGCGAACAGAGCGGCGACGCCGGATCCGGGCGTCGGCTTCATGATCCAGAACCTGCGGCGTCGAGCCAGGGCGAAGTTCGACGAGCAGACGGCGCAACCACTCTTCGCGAAGTTCCGCGCCAACGATACCTGGCTGGTGCCCACGCTCGTGCAAGGCCTGGCATGGCAGTACCTGGCCGACGGCACAGTGCCATACCCCGGCTGGATGCGCTACATGCCGCGGAGCTTCACCGGCGAGTGGAAGAACGCGCCCGGGTTCATCAATCCGAGCGCGCAGGACCTGGTCGACGGTAACAACGACCTCCGGACGGCGATCGAGATCGTCGCCCCGATGCGGCGCGCGGGGCTGAAGTTGATGGTGGGGACGGACGCCAACGGCCCCTTCCCCTCACTGATTCCTGGCATCAGCTTGCACGAGGAGCTGAGGTTGTTCGTGGAGGCGGGATACACGCCCGCGCAGGCGCTGCGGGCGGCGACGCTCGCACCGGCCCAGTTCCTCGGACGGGAAAAGGACTTCGGCACGGTCGAACGAGGCAAGGTTGCGGACCTGGTGTTGCTCGACGCCGATCCGTTGGCCGATATTCGCAATACCCAGAAGATCCAGGCGGTCATGCTGAACGGCAGGTTGCTGGACCGGAAGGCACTCGACGAAATTCTGAGCCGCCTGGAAGCCTCGGCGCCGAACCAGTAGAACAGGAGTCTTCCAACGTCGTGGAACGACGGCCAGTGGTCGGTCAGACGCCCAGAGTGAGGGGCGAGTAGGTCGCGCGCGACGCTGATCGGTTCGCCTGCAGGCGTGCGCGGCGCGCAGCGTTGGCGCGTGACGTCTTGTCGATCGGATGTACCTTCGACGGCCTGCCGAGCGGAGGGCTCAGGAGCCGTGTACCAACATCCCCGCCGCCCGCTGCGGCGCCCGTCGATTGTCGTCGCCACCGGCCAACGCTTGTCCGTTGATGGAGGTCTGCCATACGCCGACGACGTACCTGTCTCGTGACGCCGCCTAAACTCCTGCCACTTCTCACTCTTCACGCCGCGCGAGTGGAAGACGCGCCATATCAATCATGGCCAGATTCTTCGAGCCGAAGTTGGTCAGAAGCAGGGTCTTCCCGTCGTTGGTCAACCGCAGCTCTCGTGGAAATACTCCAGCAGGCACCGTGCCCAGGACGGCAGCCGCCCCACTCGTGATCTTCCGCGCATCGATGATGGTCAGATTCTGGGTCGCGCTGCTGCCGCCAAAGCGGTTCGAGTTGGTCACGGCAATCCGCGCTCCGCCGTCAAGCACGGCCACCCCGACAGGCGCATCACCAACTGGCACTCGTCCGATCAATGCGTGACTCGGGTCGATCAACAATCGTCGCGTATCGAACGCGAGCAGCGCGTTGTCAGTGCGTGCGCTCACATAGGCGACGTCCCCACTGGCAGACGTCGCCAGTCGAACCGGGTTGCATCCGGCCGGCGCCGCACTGACCACCGCGTTGGCGGGATCGTGCGTCGCGCGCGACACGTCGACCACCAGGATGGCGCCCTCGGCGTACTTGGCTGTCTGTCGCGCCGCCTCAGACCCGGGCGCGCTGCACACTGCTGGCCACCCATAGACCGCAGGCGCGACCTGGCTCGTGGTGTACATGTGTCGATGATCCATTGAGAAGGTCAGCGCGATGGGTGCTCGGCCCGTCGGGATCTGTCCAATGACAGCACTGTTGTCGAAACCCGATGCGCGCGCCTTGGCCAGGTCCACAACACTGATAGCCTGCGCGGACTCGTCACTCAGAAAGAGCCACCGATCGTCCGGAGTGACGTTCGCATAGAAGCGACCAGCCGTCGGAGCGTCATGCAGGTAACCGAGGATGGCGTCGGCGGAACCGGCGATCAGGCGAGCGGAATCGATGAAGGCGACGCGATCGTCGCTGGCGACGATCAGCAGTCCATCGTCGCGCGTCAGCGCCATGCCCCACGGACTGCCCTCGAGTTGAAGCATTCGGGTCAGCAAAGGCTCACCACCCACCCGGCTGACCACCGCGACCCCGCCCACCGGAGCACCGGGCCGAGGCGGCCTGCGGGGGTCGCTTGGTTCGGTCGGACCGGCCAATGAAACGAACACGTGACATCCGTCGGATGTGGGAACGGCCTGGAATGGATTCCCGGGGAGCTCGATGATCGCCACCGGTCTCGACGCAGGCTGCGCGCACGCAGCCGCGTTGATGTGCGACGAGGAACTCGCGCACGACGCCGCAGGCCAGCTCAGTGAGACGAGGATGCTGGCGACGATCCGCCGTCCGTGGTGTCGACACTTTCCGACCGCTTCAGCCATCTGAGCTCCCGCTGAAGGAAATTCCGAGGCGAGTGCCAGCCAGGAGAGCCATCCGGATTGCCGAGATTATAGGACAAGGGGTGCCACGTTCCGGGGCGCTGAGCAACCTCGAGCCACACACCCGCCACTGCGCCTCACACGGGTCCGCCAGCGTCGGAGACACGCTTCGCGCCACCTCAGCGCCCAAGGTCAGTGCCCTGGTGAATAATCCGGGCTGTGTTACCGTTTCGTCGCGGAAGTGAGCGCGGTAAGCACGGCGTGATCGCGATCGGCCAGTGCAAGACGTTCGGTCAAGTCAACCTCGATGGCCGCGGCTGAATCGACCTTGCCTTGTTGACGATAAAGCGCCGCCAGTTCCGCGCGAAGTGTGAGCCCGCCAGCTGCGGCAGCGCCGCATCGAGCACGCGCCGCGCATCGCGCGGTCTGCCATGTGCCACATGGAGCGCCGCCTGAAAGGGCGCGATGACGTACTCCGGCCAATACTGGTTGCGGTCCCAGGTGGCCTTCAAGCGACCCGCTTGTGGCAGGAGGTTCGCTTCGACCAGCAACGAGCCGGTGGCGGGGTGGGCCCGGTCGAAGTGTCTCGAGAACGCGATCAACCGCTCACGGACAAGTGGCCAGTCGTTTCGTGCCGCCGCGGCCCTGGCCAGGAACTGGTGACGGTCCGTCGTGGTAGGAACGCCAAACACCTCTTCTGCGCGTCGAGTCATCCCGAGATCGAGGTACAACAGGCCCAAGCGGTAGTACCGATATGAAGCGGTGCGTTGGTCGGACATGATATTGCGGCGCATCGTGTCCGCTGCCGCCGCAACGGACGACACGTCCCGACGTTCCCACGCGTCGCACGCGTCGAAGAGGGGCACCCACTGGTCGAGGATCTCGACGAAGCCTCGCGCCTTGCCGTGCGCGAGTTGGTCGAGTTTCTGATGTCGGAGAAGAAGCTCTCGCGCGAGGATGCCTACATGCTGTGCTCGCTGGCCACCAGCCTGCGAGTGACGCAGGCGGTGGACGCCACCAAGGGCATTCACGCGATCCTCGCGAAGTCGATCTTCACGGCGCAATGAGCTGATTCTGACCCGCTATCCTGAGTCCATGACACGTGACGCGGCTCGAGCGTGTCTGAAGGGATGGGCCGAAAAGAACGGCCTGATGCTTGTGGAGACCTTCGATGTCCCCGGCGCCATCGGGACGAACGCCTTGAGGATCAATCCCCAGGGAGAGATTGTCGGGTTCTATGTCGACTCATCCGGCGCGGGTCGAGGGTTCTTGTGGCGACGCGGCACGTTCTCCGACATCGCCTTGCCGGGGACCGTCCTGGATTTCGCCAACGGGATCAATGCCCGCGGAGAGATCGTGGGTCAATATAACGATACGCCCGGCATCCCGCAGCATGGCTACTTTCTGAATCGCCAGGGTTTCGTGGCGATCAACGTCCCAGGCGCGGTCCGCTCCACCGCGTTCGACATCAACGAGCGTGGCGACATCGTCGGGCCTTATGTCGGGGCGAACGGAACGACGCGCCTGTATCTCCTCTCGTCGGGCGTCTTCACAACCATCGACGTGCCAGGAACGCTCGGAACGCTCGGAACCGGGACGGCGGGCTCACTTGCCGGGATCAATGCAAGGGGTGACGTTTCGGCTTGGCCGGATGTACGCGGAGACGAGCGGCCCGTGCGGCATGTTCGCGACCATCTTGTGTACGGCCGCCCGTTCCTCAATGATGACAGCGTCGCGCACCACTGCGCCGACTGGTTGGGCGTAGCCGATGTGCGCCGGCACGGCGCACGCAGGCGTCGCCGCACGCACATTTCTTACCACCGCGCCGCTTTCCGAAGGCCGGGCCATGTATGGGGCATTCAGCCATGAACCGACGTGATTTCGTCCGCCTGACCGCCACCGCTGCCGGTACCACTGCGCTGACAGAAGCCACCGTCTGCGCTCAAATCGCGACGTCTTCACGTCCGGCGGGTCCGCCGTCGGTCGGCAAGGCGCTCATGAAAGCTGGCACCCAGCATGGACACACGGATGCGATTCTGCGTGCCTGTGCCGGCTTCGGTGTGAACAACATCTGCAGCAGCCTGCCATCGCCGAAACTCGATAACGCCTGGACCGTGGATTCGCTGAGCCGGCTCAAGGAGCGCGTCGAGTCGTTCGGTATTTCGCTCGACATGGTGCCCCTGCCGCTGAGCTCGTACGAGATCTCGCGTTCCGAGAGCCCCGCGGTTCTCCTGGGTGGTCCCGATCGGGATCGGCAAATCGACGACATCTGCCAGATGATCCGCAATGCCGCGCGGGCCGGCATCATGCAGGCGAAATACAACCTGACGTTCATCGGCATTCCGCGAACCACGCCGGCCAGAGGCCGGGGACCGTCGACCTACAGCACGTTCGTGTACGCCGAGGGCACGCAGGACCCACCGCTGACGATTGCCGGATCGGTCAATGCGGATCTCTATTGGGAGCGGATCACCTACTTCCTCGAGCGTGTGGTTCCCGTCGCCGAGCAATACAAGGTGCGAATCGGTTGTCATCCGCAGGACCCGGGGATGCCACGCGGAAAGGGCTGGCGCGGCGTCGAAACCGTACTCGGGTCGGTGGACGGTCTGAAGCGCTTCGTCTCCATCAAGGAAAGCCCGTATCACGGCCTGAACTTCTGCCAGGGCACGGTGTCCGAGATGCTGGAGAAACCTGGCGAAGAGATCTTCGACGTCATCCGTTACTTCGGAACGCGCAAGAAGATCTTCAGCGTCCACTTCAGGAACATCGCGGGAGGTTTCCTGAACTTCCGCGAGACGTTCATCGACGACGGCGACGTGAACATGCTCGAGGCCATGCGCGTGTACAAGGAGGTCGGCTACGACGGCATGATGATGCCCGACCACGTGCCGCACGTCGAAGGCGACACCGGACAGGTGCAGGGCTTCGCCTTCGCGTTCGGGTACATCAAGGCGCTGATTGCGGCTGTGAATGCGGAGGGATGTTGAGCGGGGCGTGTATCAGCCCGCCAATTGCTCACCCGATACCGCGTCTTGTACATCGGGTGAACCCTCGACTTCATTCCACGATCATGCCCGGGGGGCCGCCTGCACGCCAACGGACGCACGCCGTTTGCCGACCGGAGGGCTCAGCAGCCGTGCACCAACGCCCCCTCATGGCGCTGCCGGCAACAGCACCGCCTTGGCGCGATCGACGGCGCGCCTGCGCGTCTCGAGGCCGAGCATCCCGCCCGAGATCCGTCGCGTGATGCCGGTGACGTCGTCGGCATCCGCGAGCTTGCTGAGACCACGCTGCACCCAGAACGCGGCGGCGGTTCGCGCCGCGACGTCCGGCCGCGCCGCGAGCTCCGGGTTGTCCACGAGGTTCAGCTTCAGCAACTGACCAAGCTGCGTGTAATTGCGCCGGCCGACGATCTGGAAGATGCCGCGCCCGAGATACTTCTTGCCGTCGCCCGGCTCGGTGTTGCCAAGGCTGCTGGCGAGTGCGGCAGGCGGCTCGTAACGCCGCTGTGCCGACGTCGGTCCCCATTGCTCCTGCAGATAGCGCAGGTCGCCGCTCTCGAACGACACCTGCCCGAGGAAATGCCCGACGCGAAGTTGCGTGTTGATGTCGAACTCCACCATGGCGTCGTTCAGCGGGGCCAGGAATGCGCTCCGTGAGGCCACCGTGCTCGCGGGCATGATCTTCTCGAGATCCGCGAGCGTCAGGCGCGCGACCGCGGACTCGTTGCCCGCGCGTGGACCGGGCGGCTTGGTCACGTCCGTCGCAGGAGCGGTCCCTGGTGGCGCGGTCGCCACTGCGCCCGGCGGTGCTGCTCCCGCCGGCTCCGCTTCGACGCCCGGCACGGGCGTGGGAGCCGCGGCAGCCGTCGTCGCGTCCGGCACCAGTACCGGCCTTGAGGCGGTGGGCGATGGCGGAGGCGGCGGCGGAACCGGGCGAGGGTCGCTGGGTGTGGCCGCGGCCGCGGGGGCCGCGCCGCCAGCGGTCGGCGTGACAGGAGATGCGGTCTCGCGTCGCGCCAGCTGCTCGTCGAGCCGCCGCGCCGACTCTTCTGCCTGCGCCTGGGCGAGCTGCGCACGTGCCTCGGCCTGGGCGGCCTGGTCGGCGGAACGACGTGCCCGCACTGCAAAGTAGGTGGCCGTGAAGGCGAGCGCCACGACCAGCAGTGCGAACGCCGTCATCGCCAGCAACTGCCGCCGTGCCCGCCGTGCCGAGTCCTCGGCAGCCGTCGCGCGCTGGATCACGGCGCGGCGCTGTTGTTCGGCGGCAACACGCATTTGCTCTTCGCGAGCCTGCTGCGCCTCGGTGCTCAGCTCGATGAACGACGTCGTCCGCTGGAACTCGGTCTCCGGCGCCACCGGTGAATATCGAGAGGCCCATGCGGCCGTGGGCCGCCACCCGCGGTCACCCAGCTTCGGGTCGCCCTTCAGCCATTCGACGGCGCGCGCAAGCGTCACGCCCTCGAGCAGGCCGGCGCGCTCGTGCTCGTGCTCGAGCGCACGGTCACGCCAGCGCAGATAATCGTTGCGCCGGCGAGCCTCGGCATCCACCCAGCGCGCGAGCCGGTGCCACTGCCGCATCAGCGCCTCGTGCGCGAGATCGATGACGCTGTGGCTGTTCAGCTCGGGTCCATGTTGTAACAGGCTCACGCCTGGCGCGGAAAAGGCACCGACGATGGGCACGAGCGGCTGCCAGTCCGCCCCCAATCCGCAGGCATGTGCGATGCGCGCGAGTCGCTGCGGGCGACGCACGTCCTGCCCGCCGTCGGCCGCGCCGCGCCGTTCGGTGATCGCCGCGAAGAGCGATTCGACCAGTCCGATGCGTTCCTCGCCGATGACGCCCAGCACGTCGCGCAGCACGGCTTCCGCGTGCTGATCGAGCGCGCCAGAGAGCCCGCCCACCTCGTGCGCCTCATCCCATCCGACGTGTGGCGCCTGCGGGTTGCGTCCGGCCGCAATCGCCCACATGCGTGAGAGCGCATGCTGGAGCACCGGCAGCTGATCGGAGTTCGTGCGGGTGGCGTTGATCAACTCGGTCATGAGCGCCACATCCACCGAGCCGCCGAACACCTGCGCCGGTCCTTCGATGGCCAGTTCCATCTCGGCACGCGTCAGCCGCGGCGTGAGGTACTGGGCGCGGTTGATTGCATCTGGCAACAGGGGGAAGCGCACGCAGTTGCCGAGGAAGTCCGTGCGCATCGTCAGTACGACGTAGATGTGTGCGTCGCTGACCGCGCGCGCCTCGAGCAGCAGGTTCACGAACAGGTCGGAGTCGTCGGCGTGTTCCTCGTCAGCCTCTGCGTACGTGAAGATTTCCTCGAACTGATCGACGACGACCAGCAGGTTCGCGCGCGGGCCGTCCGCGTTCGTCGGCGCGAGGGCCTCGGCGCTTGCGTGCAGCAGGCCCAGCGGACCGCGCCGCAACTCCGCTTCGACCATCGCCGTGAGGTCGGTCGTCCTGCCAGGGGCGGAAGAGGGCGTCGATCCGAGTGAGGCGCCGAACACGCCAGGTCGAAGCAGCGCGCTCGCCAGGCTGCGCATCGGCTCACTGCCGGGACGCAGCACAGCGATACGCCAGTCGGTGCCCGATCCGAGGTTACCCATCTCCAGGGCGGGCAACAGGCCCGCGCGCATGAGACTGCTCTTGCCCGAACCTGAAGGGCCGACGATGGCCAGGAAGTGCTCCCGCTTGAGAATCTCGAGGAGACGATCTGTATGCGTCTCGCGGCCGAAGAAGAGATCGGCTTCGTGCGACGCAAACGGCCGCAACCCCGGATAAGGCGAGGCGTGGCGCCCGGTGTCATGCATGGGCTGCGCTTGCTTCCGTGCCGCCGCTCCGCAGCGTATCGAGGAAAAGTTTCAGTGGTTCCGGCGCGACGCCGTTGCGGCAGTCGAGCAGGACCACGTTGTGGCTGCGCACGCCGTGATCGGGCTGTCCGCCTGGCGGCCCATCGAGCAGTGCGCCCCACACGCCGC